>NZ_JBHFFO010000012.1:68749-160717 GCF_045222935.1 Streptomyces sp. Ac-502 | reverse complement strand
CGGCGAATTCCAGGGGTCGTTGCAACACAGAGGTCAACTGGCTGTCGCCAGGAGCTTAGCGAGACGCTCGGCTGGGGTTTGCCAGCCGAGCGTTTTGCGTGGCCGGCTGTTCAGCTCGGCGGCGACGCCCGCCAGGTCCCCGGGGGTGTGAACGGCCAGGTCGGTGCCCCTGGGGAAGTACTGCCGCAGCAGGCCGTTGGTGTTCTCGTTGGAGCCGCGTTGCCAGGGGCTGGCCGGGTCGCAGAAGTAGACCGGGATGTCGGTGGCAACGGTGAACGCCCGGTGGGCGGCCATCTCCGAGCCCTGGTCCCAGGTCAGGGATCGCCAGAGGTGCCGTGGAAGGGTCTGGACGGTCGTGGCGAGCGCGTTGCGGGTGGCGATGGCGCTGTGGCCGACCGGCAGGTGCACGAGCATCAGGTAGCGGGTGGACCGCTCGACGAGGGTGCCGATAGCGGAACGGCCGTCCTTGCCGATGATGAGATCGCCCTCCCAGTGTCCGGGGACGGCCCGGTCAGCGGCTTCGGCGGGGCGTTCGCTGATCAGGACCATGTCCTTGATGGCGCGGGAGGCACGCTTGTGGGCCTGGCGGTGTGGGCGCCGGCGGGCCCGGCCGGTGCGAAGCGCTCGGGTCAGTTCCCGGCGGAGTTCTCCGCGGCCCTGGACGTAGAGGGCCTGGTAAACGGTCTCGTGGGTCACGTGCATCTCCGGCCGGTCGGGAAAACGTGCCCGCAGGACTTGGCAGATCTGCTCGGGGCTCCAGCGCATCGTGAGGTGATCCTGGATGAAGTCCCGCAGCTCGGAATTCTGGCCGATCTTTCCGGGTTTCGGACGGGACCGGCGGGCCTTGGCCTTGTTGTGGGCGATGCTCGGTCGGTAGTACCAGCCGCCGTTGTGCAGAGTGTGCCGGTTGCGGCGTATTTCGCGACTGACGGTGGACGGGCTGCGGCCCAGCTCGACGGCTATCTGCCGGATCGAGGCCCCCTCGCGGAGACGGTCGGCGATGTGGATGCGGTCGTGCTCCTGGAGATACCGCGACGGCGCGGGAGGCAGTTCCTCCGATCCCGTCGCCGGGGCCTGTCCCGGCACCGGGTAGATCGGAGGAACTGCCTTCCGGCCGCCTGGCGGCGAGTGCCACCCGTTGCGCCACCGCTTGCCAGTGCGCAGGTTGATGCCGACTATCCGGGCGGCTTCCCGAGTGCTGTACCCCTGCTCCATGAGCAGGAAGTATGCGGCCCGCTCGCGGGCCAGTTGGCGCCCGCCCCCGGGCCCCCGGTTCTTCCGGATCTCGAAGTCCATCGCGTCCCCTGAGCTGGGGTGTTGCGACGACCACTAGAACTCAAGGAAGCCGGGGGCGAATTGCCTTGAGTGTCCGGTCCCAACCGCGGACGCTGCCCGGCCCCGTTGTTCCGGACTGCGCACCCCGCGGTCGACGGTGGCCAGTGTGCTCTCAGCCGCCGGCGTCCGGGGGCGGGTCGGCGCTTCCTCCGGGTTTGAGCGGATGGTCCTCCGGTGCGGCAATTCCGCGCCCACGGGGCGCATGGCGTCGGATAAGCCCTTTTTATCCGACGTGACAGAGCGACAAGTCGGTGCCGTGGAACCGGTCCCTTCCTACGGATACGAGCCAGGGCTCCGCTCCCGGTGACGGGCGGGTCAGGAGGTGTTCTCATGGGGTTCGAGCGGCGCGAAGGAGGTCGTGCACTGTCCTTGGGCCAGTCCACCGGCGAGATCCAGCGCCGAGCGCGGCGCGCGGAGAGTGTCCGCCAGCGGACAAACCCAACATGTGTTGGAGGGCGGTACGTGAGTTCATGTTCGTCGGTCCTTGTCCGGGACGAGGCCTGAGGCGTGCCGGACGGCCAGAACGAAAGCTCGAAGTGCTTCGTGGACAGCCTCCTGCTGCAAAGAGGCTGCTGAGGAGTCCAGGTCCCAGAGCCGCTGTAGCGAGCCAGTGTTGCCTACGTGGAGGGCGAACTGGGTATTAGCTGCATCCTGCACCGCTTCGACCACAGCGAGGGAGGCTAGGCCGACGCCGTGGGGAGCGATCAGAGCGAGTCGTTCCAGAGCGTTCTGCAGTGCCAGAACGCTGACGTCGACATGGGCGACTGCGCTCGGAACCTTGGCCGCCATGGAATCGGCTGGCCTGGCTGACCATCCAGCGCTGAGTGCATCTCGCGACGACTGGGTGCAGCGGAAAAATGCCTGGTACTCCGCCTGTTCCATGACCGTGGCGGGCGGCAGCAGGATGTTTCCGCGGACCTCTTTGACCTGAACGACGGGAGCCAAGAAGCTGCCCCCGGAGATGTTGTTATACCGAGTCACAGACCGATCTTCTCGAGGGCGGTGTCCTCCCAGAAAGATCGTGCAGGGTTCGCGTAGAACACAAGGGGCCGCCTTCTGCGGCCTTCCTCCATCCGAGGCTGGCAGCGGTGGTGATCAGCGAGCGGTTGCTGGGCTTCTCACGCTGTTCCGGGTAGCTGCCCCGGTGGGGTCTCCCGATCTGCCCGGCGCCGGTTTTCCTCCCGCACCACCGTGAACAGCACGCCCTCTCCGGCCGGTGTCGGCCCGCATGGGCACACCACCCGGTGAGCGATCCGGCATTTCGCTCCCGGCTGCGCTGGCCGGTCTTGTGAATTCACGGCGGTTCCGTCCGGCTGGACGAACCAGCGTTTCCACGGCGGAACCGACTCTGCGGGCAGCAGCAGCCGTGGCTCCAGCAGCACCCACCGGCGGTAGGACGTCTCATACCGGTCCTGGAGCAAAGTGCACTCCGAACAGCGCGGCGGGGCCGGCGGCGGAGGTGCGGTTGCCCCCTCGGAGATGGCCTGCCAGTTGTCCAGCCGGTTCTGGTCCCCCTCCCAGCAGGTGCCGCAGCGTGCCCCCCAAGGCTTGCCACGCTCGCGGACCGTACTGTCGGTTTTTTTGCAGTGGGTGCAGACCGGCGTGGCGTGTGTGTCCCCCATCCATCCAGCGTCGGCGGGGTCGGTGAGGCTGGACAGGCGCATCCTGGTCGCCCGGAGGTGTAAGGCGGGCGCGCTGGTGGAGGGAAACCTGACACGGCTGCCGCCACACGCCGCAGAAGCAGCGTTTGAGCGCGGCCTGGAGTGCACGGGCGCCGCTCATGGACGGCCGGGCCAACGTGCCGTACGGCCTGGTCGACGAGGCTGAGTAGTTCTAGCGCTGAATGTTCTGTCCGGGTGGGTGATTCGGGGAGGAGCGTCTTCTTCCGCTGAGGGTGGGCCGCCCGTGTCTAGCGGATCTCTTGTGTTCCAGCACCTGCTGCGGCACAGCTCTCTGGAAGGCAGAGGCGGAGTCCCAGAGAGCAAAGCTTGATTGCCACCTCGGCGGAAGATGTGTGGCGAAGCGCCTCCCATACCTGTCACACGGGTGACGGCATAAAAGGGAAGGTGTGCTCCCTCGTACGGGCGAGGCTCAACGGTTGTTTGTCGTGCTACGTCTGTCGGCAGCCAGGTTTGTGCGGACCAATGATGGTTTCAGCGTGTTGATAATTCTCCGACCTAGTTTGCTGCCGTGTGGCTGCCGACTGCATCTGGTAACACGGGAGAGCCGTGAACACCTCTGATTCCAGCGCGACGATCGAGGGGATCGTTGAGCACCTGCTGTTCGTCTCCTTCGACGAGAACACCGTGCTGCGCCTGTCATCTCAGGCCAGCGATGGGCGGCGCCAGGACGTCACTGCGAGGGGCAAAGCGCTGTTTTCGCTGCAGCCTGGTGAGAGTGTCGAGCTCACCGGCACGTGGGAGGAGCACCCACGCTACGGGAGGCAGTTCCGGGTTCAGGAATGCCGGCGCACGCTACCTGCTTCGGTGCGGGCGATCCGGATGTATCTGGCGTCCGGGTTGATCTGCGGCATCGGGCCGGCTCTGGCCGAAGCGATCGTCGGCCGTTTCGGCGAGGACACGTTGCGCATCATCGACGAAGAGCCCGACCGGCTGGCGGAGATTCACGGCATCGCGCACACCCGGACCGCGATCATCGTGGCGGCATGGGCGACGCAGAAGGCCATTGCCGCACTCATGACGTTGCTGCACAGTCTGGGTATTTCCACCGGTCTGGCCATCAAGATCTACTCGACGTACAGGAACAGCAAGGAAGATGCTGCCGAGGTCGTACGCGAGCGCCCGTACCAGCTGATCCGCGACGTGCACGGCATTGCCTTCGACACCGCCGACCGGATCGCCCTGGCCGCCGGAGTCCCCAAGCACGACGGGGCCCGCCTGCAAGCCGCGCTGCTCCACATCCTCGACACCGAAGCCCGTGGCGGTCACTGCTACACCCCCGGCTGGCCCTGCTGGCCAAAGCCAGGAAGCTGCTGGCCGATGACGACCCCCGCACCTGCGAGATCACCGATCCGGCCGTGCTCGGGCAGGCCCTCGAGGCGTTGGTCGCCGAGCGCCAGGCCGTCCGCGAAGTCCTGCCCCTCCCTGTGACGCCGGGCGCCTCGGAACGCCGGAACACCGAGATCGTCAGCCTGATCCGGCTGCACGATGACGAATGCTCCCTTGCCCAGCACGTCTTGCGTCAGCTGCAGGCGGTATCCGGGCTGGCCGACTGGCAGGACTGGCAGGAGAAAGCCGGCTCCCTGCGCTCGGCCGCCACCGCGGGCCTCAATGATGAGCAGCATCAGGCTGTCCTGACCGCACTGACGTCTCCCCTGTCCGTCCTCACCGGCGGCCCCGGCTGCGGCAAGACCCACACGCTGCGCACGCTGGTCGACATCCTCGAAGGCGAGGGGGCCAGCATCGCTCTGGCCGCCCCCACCGGCAAGGCCGCCAAACGCCTGGAGGACAGCACCGGTCATCCGGCCCAGACGGTGCACCGCCTGCTGCACCCTCCCGAGGGCGACTCCCTGTTCGACCACGAAAGCCCGCTGACCACCGCCGACATGGTCATCGTCGATGAAGCGTCCATGCTGGACGTCCAACTGGCCGCCAAGCTCTTCCGTGCCGTACGCACCGGCTGCCACCTGCTCCTGGTCGGCGACATCGATCAGCTCCCCAGCGTCGGACCCGGCCGCGTCCTGCGCGACCTGCTGGCCGTCGCTGCCGTGCCCCGGACCCGCCTGGTCCAGGTCTACCGGCAGCTCGACGGCAGCAGCGCCATCGTCGATGCCGCGCACTGCATCCTCGCCGGGCGGATGCCCGCGCCCCACCCCAACGTGGTCCGACTTGACCTGGTCGACAATCCGGCGACCGACGCCCGGCTCCTCGCGGAAGAGGTGGTCGACCTCGTCGCACGCCGCATCCCCAAGGCGCTGGCAATCAACCCGCACGAGGTGCAGGTTCTGTGTCCCGGCAAACGCCACCCGGCCGGGGCCACCGACCTGAACCTGCGCCTGCAGGCCGAACTGAACCCCGCCCACCCGGACAAACCGGAACACCATGCGGAGGGCCGCATCTACCGGCTCGGCGACCGGGTCCTGCAGACCCGCAACCGCCCGCGCCGAGGCCTGAACGGCATCTTCAACGGTGCCACCGGCACCATCACGGCCGTCAACAGGGAAACCAGCGAGGTGACCGTCACCTTCGAGCCGGACAACGAAGCTATCGACTACCCCTTTCTCGACGTCGCGGAAGAACTGCTGCACAACTATGCGATGACCGTTCACCGCTCCCAGGGCAGCGAGTACCCGTACGTCATCATCCCGATGACGTGCTCCCAGTCACTGCTCCTGCAGCGCAACCTGCTCTACACCGCCGTCACCCGGGCCCAGCGGGCCGTACTGATCATCGGGCACCGCAAGGCGGTGGAGAGGGCTCTGGGCAACACGGAGGTCCGGTGGCGCAGGACGGCGCTGGAGACCCGGTTGTCTGATCCGGGAGCGGTGCCTTCTCCGCCGCGTCCCCGTCGGGCCGACGGGCAACTCGCGTGGGACTGAGGAGGCCCGTGCCGTGCCCGCGGCCCGACAGCCGGTCCGCGCAGCTACCGGCCCGCCGGCCGCTTTCTCGCGAGCCGGCGGACACCCTGCATTGAGGCAGCGACATCTGCGAACCAAGGCGGTCGGCGCTTTTGCGCGTGTGCAGCGGACGGCCTCAACGCACACCGTGACGCTGTGCTTCTTGGGCACGGTGCGAGTGGACAGACGACGGCGTCTTCCCACGGGCGGTGCGGCACAGTTCGCCGATCGCGGCTCCGCAGGACGAGCAGGGACTGACCGCGGCCTGCTTCTTGTGATGAGCGAGGTCGCGGCGAACGCGATGGACGTGTTCCGTCGGCTGGCCGGCTGACAAGCAAGATGCCCCTTCATCAGCTCCGCAGTACTCGCACGGTCCTCTCAGCACTTCTTCCCAGTACGCCTCCTCCTCACGCTGGCGCTCGGCGGCCTCGGCTTGGCGCCGAGCGGCTTCGGCCTCCTCCCGCTGGCGTACCAGGACGGCGAACCGTTCCCAGGAGCTGGGGTGCCGTCGGCATGGGCCGCGTACTGCCAGGTTCCATCGACATTCGGAGCTCTTGCCGGTGGTGGCACCGCACCGGTTGTCCTCGTGGCCGGGGCCGTGGTGAGGGCACGGGCTGTTTGGCGAAACTCGCCACTCGCACGGCCACGGCGTGGTCTTCGACGTGGCGCCACAGGTGCCGGGCTTGGGCCGCTGTACCTGGGCGGCCGGGCGGGTGCGGAATTTCGTTGTCATCCGAGAGCCGTCCCACTCCGTGAAATGGGCGACCAGCGTGTCGTCCGGAAAGCTGAGACGGATGCCGGAATTGTGTACGTTCACGCCGGGGAACGTAGTGGTTCCGCTCCCGGCGTGCTCGCATGGGCAGTACGACACGCGGCCTTCCGTCAACGGGTGGCTGCGGCCTCACGAGTCTGGGCTACCTGATGGGCGGCGCACAGCATGTCCTGCTGTTCATCGTCCAGGCTGCGGGGAAGACCGCCGTGCGGGCCGACAGCGAAAAAGACGATGGCGCCGAAGCACAGCCCGCTGTGGCAGCCCAGCAGCCAGAGCATCTCATCAGCCACCGGGTTCGCGGTCTCCTTTGACCGGGGTACGAGTGCGCCGACATAGGCGTTCACTGTGGGTGGTTCGCTGATGAGGATCCTGTCCACCATGCCGGCACCGGCCGTGCCTACTTTTTCCTTCATCAGTTCCAGGCTTTCCCTGCGGGTCTCCAGGGCGCCGTCCGCAGTCACCAGCACGTACGTGATGGGCGGTGCCTGCTTGCTGGCAGATGGCGGTCCGTCGAGCAGGCCGGCAGGGTCTGCGGAGAAGGTGCCGGCCGCCGTCGGCACGTCTGTGTCCGTCCCCTCAGCGAGGTCACCGTCGAGTTCGAAGGCTTCTGTCTCCCGGGAGCCGATTGCCTGCTGCAGGGACCGGAACTGGTGCAGGGACTTGTGCTCCGCGCCGTGCTGTTCGAGCAACCGCACCACCGTCGCCCGCGTCGCCGGGGGAGTCACGTAGTGCGGCAGGTCGTACTCGGGCACCGGGCGGTCTTTGGCGTAGCCGAAGCGTCGGCCGAGATTGGTCACCGAAGCCGACCCCACACTGCCTGGCCGGAGTCCCTGGGTGCGCTGGCCCCAGGCTACCGAGCTGGCTGTGGCGCTCCAGGCGACCGAGAGGAGGTGGCCGAAGGAGAAGCCGTCGCGCAGCGCCGTGCGGAAGGTGTCGACGGCCTCCTGCAGGCGGTGGTCCGGGATTGGTTCCTCGTCGTATCTGTGGGTCAGGAGTTTGTCCAGGTAGAGCACGGCGGTGACGGTGTCGAGCTCCTGGGCAGCCTCTTCCAGTTCGGCCGTGCGCTCGAACAGCAGGCGGCGCAAGGTGTCGGCGGTCGTCCGGCGGGCCTGGAGAGCATCGGTGCCCAGGGCGGGCGCGAGCCGCCACGGGATGGTCTCGGCGTGGACGCCGCTGACGGTGTTGTCGTCGCGGAACCTGAAGTCGCCGGTGGTCGCAGGCAGGGCAGGGGCGATCCACCGTTTCTGGTGAAGGTCCGTCAGCGTCTCCACATCGGCGCTCAGAGATGTCCCAAGGTCGTAGGTGAGGTCGCTGAGAGGGCCGAAGGTGTCCTTGTCCTTCCGCTCCATGATGTCGATCATGGTCAGGAGAGCCAGCGTGTCCCGGACCGAGGGGGGATCTTCGGGGAGGGGAAGGCTGCGGTGGCCCGCGAGCCATGCTTCGGCGCTGGCGACGCGGGCCTGAGCCGCTTGGCGTTGCTCCTCCTTTGAGCGCTGCCTGGCTTTCTTCTGCTCCTCGGCCTCGCGTGCCTCCGCTCGGCGACGCGCTTCGGCTGCGGCCTCGTAGCACCCGTCGCAGGGAATCTTGGCGTTCTGTTCCTCGAGGGGGAACACCTCCGCGCGCCACAGACGGGTGTGGGCCAGGTCGGAACGCGACCTGACGGTGATCGGGCTGGTGCACTGCGGGCACAGCAGCGTCAGCAGGCAGGCATGGCAGGACTGCCTGACCGTCCGGGCGACCAGGGCGCTGGACCCCAGGTCGGCCACCTTGTGGCTCCATACACCCGGCTCGGTGAAATTCCAGTAGGACAGGCACAGCGCCTTGTCCTCCTCGGACACCGCCGCCTCGAAGTGCACCTCCAGCAACGGGCGCCGGGGGCCGGGAATGAGGTACCGGCTTACGGAAGGCCGCTGAGGTTTGCGTGCATTTCGCTGCTGCCGCCGCCGACGCTGCTGGCGCTTCTTACCCATGGCTTGGCTCACCCCTTGAAATCCGGACGGCCAGGTTAGCGGCCCCAGACAACCGGGCGAGACGCAATTCGCGGCCAATCAAGCTGGGCTGACGGTCCCAATATGGTCGGAACGCCACATGATCAGGTGGGTGGTGCTGAACCCGTACCAGCCGTCGCCCCGCGTCATGCGCAGTCGGCTGTCTTGCTTTGCCCAGAATGCGAGCCGTTGCTCGTCCTCGGAGTTCACACCGTAGGGCGCCGCCGCCAGCACCGCGGGCCTTCCGTTCCTCAGCCAGCTCGTCACATGATCGAGCCAGTGGTAGTCCGGCGCCCCGTTTTGTGACCCGTAGCGGGTGCACGGACTGGGGTAGGCGACATTGGGGCACCGGCGGCTGATCTTCCGCTGCAGCCAGTGCGGGCAACAGCCCGCATCGCTCAGCTTCAGCTCGTGCTGTTCCGCCCATCGCACCAGCCTTTCCTGCCGCTTGCGTGCCTCCTCGGTCGCCTCCTCGTATGCTTGCGGGTCCTCGCGGTACTTTTTCGTCCTCTGCGGCAACGCCATCCCATAGGGCCAGTGGATCCTGCCGCCGCTGGCTCCCAGCACTGCCGCAGCCCTGACGTGAAAGTCCGTGTTCACCTGTGCTCCTGCTCCATAGCCGTGAAGAGACTCATGGTGTAGCGGAATTTCTCTCAAGAGTGGTGCAGACTCACCCAAGTGCTGGCCGCCGTCGGCCCCTGGCTATGGGAGCGGCATCATCGTTGCGGTGACGTGGCGGTTGATGCGTTTCCAGGGCCGCCTCGCCAGGGTCTGCATCAATTCGGCAAAATGCGCGGCGTTCATTCGTCCCTGCCCCCAGCCTCCGCGCAGGGTTCGGCCACGGCACTGCCCGGCTCGGCAGTGTGGCATCCCGGCCGAAAGGAAGTTAGCCGGAACTTCGTCAGCTACCTCATCTGTGTGCTCAGCGGCGCCCACTCCAGGGTGAAGAGGGACCCGGTCCGAAATTCAAGCGGATCGACCTCCAGGCGGGCTTCGACCACCCCGGGCCCCGTGCGCGCCACCACGAGGATCGGCTTGCAGACGTCCGTCATCACCATCGCCGGGTGATCGACGTCAAGCCACTTGAACAACGGCCGGGCCAGGTCGGGCACTGGGTCGACGACAGTCGTGAACAGCGTGGGAATCTCGACTCGGATGTCGCGGACCGTCCACATCAGCCGGTCTCCCCACGATTCGCTGGCCGGGTCGTCGCCGGGATCGTCTGGGGCGTCGTCCCACTGCGGCTCAGGGGCGTCCTGACTCAGCCGTTCGTAACGCTCGATGACGATGAGACGTGGTTTTCGGCCCGAGATGAGTCTTTCGGCGCTGACGTTGATATGCGCTGCGGTCGGCGCGGGAGTCATGTCGATGAAAAGCGACGCAGGCCTCGTGGCAGGCGGGTACCCAGTGAACAGAACCACGGGGATGCCGGCTCGCGCAGCATGAACCGCGACGTCCCGGCCGACCTTGGCTTCCCGGCTACCGCGCTGCGCGACGATGCCCACCTTGTGACGGAAGCTGAGATCGGCGAGTGACGTCAGATCGGGCCACGGGGTGGGCACCGTCTTCACTGCCCCGTGTACGTCATCAACGGTTTCGGTCATTACGTCTCCGATTCTGGAGGCTGCGTCCTTGCGAACCTACCGCGCAGCGAACCCTTTTCGAGGCCGACCCGTGGTGCCATCCGCCGCGTCGTCCCAGGGCAACGGCCCTGAGCCCGTTCGCCGTGTGGCGCAGCCTGGGCAGGCGGCGTGGTCAGAGGCGCGGACGATGCCGCGCTGCAGGTACCAGGCGCGCCCAGCTCAGGATGACACCGCGGCGAAGACGCCACTGGCCGCGAAGCGAAGAGGCCCCTCGTTGCCGGGCCTGGTCCCGGCAGGGATGTCAGCCGGCGCGCTTTGTCAGTGGGCCGGACGGGCATGTTCTGGCGGCACGGAAGCGGCCTCCGGCGTGGTCACCGCGTGGAGCAGGCTGGGCAGGCGGCCTGTTCGGGGTTGTGGCGGCGACGCCGGCAGACACACCAGGGCCAGTCGAGGCATTCGGGGCACTGGGTATGCGGAGGTGTGACGGGCCGTCCGCAGGTTCCTCCACGGCCAGTGCATTCCTGAAGCGGGGGCCGGTAGCTGACGGCGTCGGCGAGCGTGCGCGCCGCAGCCGACTGGCCCTCGGCTTCGACGTCTTCCTCGGCCTCGTCGCGCCGGGGGTGAGCAGCCATCCGCCGCGGCACACAGTGCACGGTTCGTCGTCGCGGTCGGGGCGCTCCGGCGGGGCCGGGTGCCAGCCGTCTTCGCACCGGCCGTTGCAAGCGGTGGGGACCAGCAGCCACACCGCGACGTCGTCGGGCCCGTAGCCGTCGTGGTGCCCGTCGGCCTTGCGCTGCAGGGGGCGGCCGGCCCAGCTTTTCCACCAGCGGCGCTCGATGCGGGCGGCGAGCCGGGCCGGGGTGTGCCGCCGCAGCTCGTCGTGGATGAGATCGACGACGGCGGGTGGCACGGCGCCGCCGCAGGCCAGGACGAGCTTGTCGGGCAGCGCGGCCAGTACCGCGCGCAAGGGGTCTTTCGCGCTCGCCGCGGTCTGGCACGCCTCGCACTGGTCGCGGTCCCAGGAGCGGGGGAAGTAGGTGCGCTCCCACTTGCGGCGGCGGTCCTTGCGCTTTTCGGGTGCGACGTGCGTGACGCCGGAGGCGTAGTCGGGGCGCTTGGGCAGGGGCCCGGAGCAGGTGCGGCAGCGGTCCCGGCAGGTGCGGCAGCGCTCGCCGTTGGAGGTGAGGGCCTGGCAGGTGGGGCACTCGCGCTGGCACACGGAGCACAGGTGGTCGTCGGGGTGGGGCTGGGGCAGCCAGCGGTGCTCGCCCTGGCAGCGCACGCAGCGCCGGGTGTCGGTCTCTTCCCGGTGGGTGGGCAGGACGGGCTGGCCCGGGCACTGGTCGCAGCGGATGACGGCCCGGTCAGCGGACGGGCGCAAAAACGTGCTCATGCGGCGCTCCCGGCGTCGGTGTGGGCGAGTTGGTCAGCGTAGCGGTGGTTTCGGGCGCAGCGCGCCGCCGTGCACGTTGGCGGGTGCTGACACGGCTACCCACGGGGTTTCTCAGCGGGGGTGATGACCCGTACCGGAATCGAAGCCGCCCGCGCTGAGTCCACGACGTGTGTGGGGTGAGCTGGGTCTGCAAGGAAGGCAAGGCACAAATCGGGCTTTCGTGCGATCAGTTGTTCCTCCCGGGCCCGCAGGGTCTCTGCGCCGGCGCCCGGTGGCATGGCGGTCAGTCCGACGTCGTGGCAGGGCCCGGCGTGGTGTGCCGTCCACTCGGCGACGATGCGGTCGGCCTGGCTGTGTGCGGTGTGTTCGAAGCACAGTGAATGCTCCGGGCCGTAGACCTGCGTGACGTCGTGCCAGGTGTCGAACAGCACGCTGTCGATGATGTGCGGATCGTCCCAGTCCTCGGACGCGGTCACCGCCACGGTCACCGGATACAGGGAGGGGACAGGAATGCTCGTCAGGGCGCAGTCCGGGCCCAGGAGACGCCGAATCGCCTCGAGGACCTCCGGGATCAGCGGACGAAAGCGATCGCGGGCCTCGGCAGAGAGCGCCAACGTCGACAACTCCTGGCCCTGGCGAAAGAGCTGGAGAGGAAGGATCTGCGTGCCGAGGTCTTCGCCGACCAGTTCGGGCCAGTGCTCCTCCAGCACCAACGGGACGGGGACCGCGTAGGGGCGGACGATCACGCCGGTGACCTGGTGCTGTGGAAGGCACCGGTCGAGCCGCTTCGCCAAATGGTGCGCGAGCAGCCGTACCTGGATCGTCCAGGCCCGGCTGTCGCATTCGACGTGCAGGCGAAGCTCGGCGTCGAACCCCAGCGGCCGGACCCGCGCTGCGACTTCCTCGCCGACTGCCGGTACCCACCAGGCGTCGACGTCTGCGAACCATGCGGGCTGCTCCAGGCTCATACCGGCATTCCCCTCTGCGCATCGCCCTCATCCTGGCATCCCCGGGGGACAGCCGGGCCGGCGCCCGGGCGGGGCGGCATGTCGTAGACGGTGCCGTGGTGGGCGACGGTGACGGCGGCCAGGCCGGGCATCTCGGCGGCGATCTGCGCCCGCAGCCGTGCGGTCTCCTCGGCGTCGGCGGCAGCCTGCAGTTCATCCACCTCCGGGCGGACCAGGAGGCGGCCGGCGTCCGCGGGCCGTCCGGCACGGCCGTCCCGGGCCGGACGCGGGGCGCCGGCGGCGCGGGCCCGGGCGGCACCGGCTTCATACACGGCGCAACGCGCCGCGGGCACCGGCGCCGCAGCTTCTGAAGCGCGGACGGCGAGCCAGGCATTGCTGCGCTGGGTCAGCAGGTACTCGGCCGTACGGTGGCGTGCCTCCTCACCGGCCTCCTGGGCGGCCTGCCGGGCCGCTTCGGCGCTGGGGTGAAGGTGGCGGCGCCGCATCTGCGCGGCGTAGGCGCTGCGGGCCTCGGCTTCGGCCTGGGGGCTGCTGTTGCCGAGCGCCAGCAGGGCGGTCGCCCGGAATTCGTGGACGACGGACTGCGCGGTCAGCCGGGCCTGAAGGGCGACCACCTCGTCGGTTCCGCCGGCGGAGGCGAGACGGGCGCGCGCGTCCTGGATACGGGAACGGGCCTCCTGCTCGGCCATGCCGGCCAGCGCCGCGGTCATCCCGGGGTCGTCGGGCTCACCGCAGCCGGCGGCCGCCAGCGCGACGGCCTGCGTGACCAGGGCCTCGGTCTCCTCATCGGCCCAGCACACCCCGCACAGTCCGGCGGTGGCCGGCTTGCCGCACCGGCTGCAGGGCGTCTCAGGCCGCGGTGCTGCTGCTGCCTGCCGGGCCGCGGCGGCGTGCTTGCGTTCTACCACCGCCAGCTCGCAGTCGTCGCACCGGACGGTGTCGGTGGCCCTGGCCCTCACGGTGGCCTGGCAGCCGCGGCGGGAGCACGGCAGCGTCGTCAGGCCGCCGGGCGTGTAGGGCAGGCCGACGGTCAGCGCCCACGACAGGCCGTCACGGCGAAACGCGTAGGGCCGGTCCGCGTCACCGGTGGCCAGCGGTTCCAGCCGCTCCCGCAGGCGGAACGCGATCATCGCGTCGTCCTCACCCCCGGCCAGCAGGCCCCGCACCACACGGGCCAGCCGTTCGCACTGGTAGCCGTTGGGCGACGGAACGACGCTGTCGAGCAGCCCGGCCACCTGCGGAACACGTCGGCTCAGGACCGGGCCCAGGCAGGACAAACGGGCAGGGCGGGAAGAAGGGGTGGGCTGGTCCGCGCGCAGCGCGCTCCCCCGCACCGGGGGAGACGTGCGCCGAGGCCGAGGGAGGACAGCCGACGGCGGCGCTTCCTCGCCCGCGCCCGCGCGCTCCGGCCGACGACCGGACCCACCACGGCCTTTGCCGGAAAACCCACAAGCACCCGCACTATCCCCATCCTCAACTGCCCCAGAAGCGTGAACTGCGTGAAGGTGTGAAGCATCCGCGCGGTCCCGGAAAACCGCCTCCGGGGCCTCCACAGGCTCGGAAACCCCAGCAGCCCCAAAGAATCCGCCCTGCCCCGCAGGCCCAAGATCTCCGTGTGACGTATCCGCGCGGTCCCGAATCCCGGCGTTCTCCCCGCCGCAGGGCCGTCCGGGGCCCGTACGACGGCCCCGCGCCTTCGCCACCGGCACCACACACACCCGGCCACGGCCACGCATCCGCGCCACCGTCTCCCTCCGCGAGCTCTGCACCAGCCCCGCACCCTCGAGCCGGTTCAGCAGCCGGGCCGCCGCATCGCCGGAACACCCCAGCAGCCGCGCCATGGTCGCCGCCGGACGCCCCCGGCCACCGCGCACCGTCCCCGGGCACAGCCGCAGCCGGCCCGACGGCCCCGTCGACAGCACCATCAGCAGCAGCCCGAGCCGGTCCATCGCCCCGCCCTTGCCGCTCCGCCCGGCCAGCAGCCCTCGCTTCTTTCCGCCCCAGCCCGGCGCGAACAGCGCCTCGCACAACGCCAGCAGCACCGCCAGCTCCGAACGCGACAACGCCAGCGGATGCCGCCGCTCCCCCGCCTCCTGCGCCCGCACCAGCGGCACGACCGCACACTCCAGCGCCGCATTCCCCGACGCATCCTGCACCTCGTGGTCATCCAGCCTCCCGGCCTGCCGCAGCTCCGGCAGCACCGTGCGCGCCACCTGCTCCCGCGACATCCCCAGCCACCGGCCCAGCTCCCGCGTCTGGATCACCGTCCGGTGCCCGCGGCGGACGCTGGCCTTCGCCACCAGCACCACCGCCCCCAGCCGCGCCCCGTACGACGCACCCGCCAGCGCCGGATCATCCACCAGCGCACGCACCGCGGCCAGCAGCCGCTCCTGCGTCGCCTTCGTCAGCAGCAGCGGATTCCCCAGCCCCAGCTCAACAGGCGGGCCCGGCTGCGGGTCCGGCTGCGGGTCCGACGGGCCCGGCACGGCCCGCAGCCGACGCCGCTGCCCCGGCACCCACCCAGCGGCCTCCACCGCCACGGCACTCACCGGCACACCCCCGCCACCACGGACAGCCGCACCGACACCGGCCGACGCGCGACGGATGAGGTCAGAGTTGGAAAGAAGCAGGTCAAGGTCGTCATCTGCCGACCCTCACCCGGCCCACCTGTGGACAGAGGTCCGCGAGCCGCCGCTCCCGCCCCGCGCATCACCGTCTTGCGAACCGGTCCCGCCAGGCGGGAACGCCGCGGTACCGGAGCCGCTGCCGGACCGGCCGGCCGGACCACCGCCCGCGGACTCTGGCGGCACCGCCCGTGCCGACGGGACCCGGCCGCGGCCCGTACGGCCGCCGCGCGCGGTGCCGCAGCGAAAACCGACCGCACGACCGGACAAAAGTGGCATTTCGCAGGCTGGAGTGGCGCGCTCCACGCCATCCGGGCGTGGAGCTGCTGGCCTTGGGCAGCGCGATGCTGCATTATGGGAACGCCTCTCTCTTAGGAGAGTGGGTATGACAAAGCCCCGCTTCGGTGGGGCTGGTTCTGGGGAGAACCTGAGTTTCGGCCGATCAGCCGGCGCCAACCGTCTGATCAGGGCCCCGGCCCGGTCGCCAAACCGGGCCGTGACATGAAGGCCGCAGCGGGTGCGCCAACACCCAGCGGCCAGGGCGGCAAGGCCGCCCAGCAGACCTAACTCATCTCAACCTCCGCGAAAGCGGTGTGCCCGCACACGGACCGGTGCGGAAGAGCAGACAAGGCACCCAGCCGGAGCGACATCTCGTACATCGCTGCTACGGCGGGTGCCTTGGTGTGTGCCTGTCGGAGGGTACGGGTACCCTGAACCACGACGTGACCTCCTATGCCTTTAGGTCGCGTGGTGCCCCGCAGCTTGCCTAAGGCTGCGGGGCTCAAGTTTGTATAGGGGATATTCGAGATCACTCTACCCCTACCGCGCCCCCCACAGGGAACCCACCGCATACCGTGTCGCCGCGCCCCCGTAGGCTCCTGACACACCGACAACTCCACATTCACCGGCGGCCTCACCCCCGCCCCGCGACCACCCACGGCATGATGATCACCATGGACACGCCCGACCAGCCGATCACCAGCTACGCCACGCCCGCCCGGCGCCGCGGGTACGTACGCGCCATGCACCAGATCGCAGCCGGCCGCAGCCCCGGAACCCCCGCCCGCGTGTACCTCAGCGCACCCCCGAATTCCTCACACGCCCCAGCTGGCAGCACCGCATCGACACCATCCGCGCCGCACTCCCCACCGGCAGCGAACTCCTCACCTACCAGGACACCTTCGACCCGGCCGCGGACTACCACCCACAGTGGGCCGCCCTCGCCGAGACCCTCGACGGACTCGTCGTCACCGGAACCCGACGCGACAAACGACGCCCCCGCGAGCAGACCCTCGGCCCCATCGCACGCCAGGAACTCATCACCATGGTCAGCGCCGGCCGCCCCGTACTCCTGCACCGGACCGAGTACGGACTCGTACCCGTACTCGACTGCCGCCCCAAACGCATCGGGCAAGAGCCCCAGCAGCGGCTCCGCCTCACCATCCCCCGAGACTGGTCGCCCAACCAACCCACCCTGCAAGCCGCCCTCCACGCCCTCGGAGCGGAACCCGGCGAGAAGACCGGCGAGGTGGAGCCTTCGAAGCCTCCACACCTTACTCATCTGTTTGCTGCACCCCCTCTCGCTCCGTGACATCCGCCCAGGTCTTCGCGCGTACCGGCTGTGCGGCTCGGGGTGGCCCGAACATGTGCCTTCGCCTCCGGTCGCTCCTCGCGTGTACGGGCTGTGCCCGATGACCAGGAGGTCAGCGAGCAAGACCTCCGGTCGCTCCTCGCGTGTACGGGCTGTGCACGAACGCCCGCAGCCCTTCACCGAAGACATGCGGTCGCTCCTCGCGTGTACGGGCTGTGCCCTTCGTGACCTGCATGTCTACGGGTGCTTTGCTGGTTGTTGACCATGCGGGTCGGGGAGCGTCAGCGGATTGCTCCGCTGAGGTGGCACTGTCCCGGGTGGGCCGGTGCCTTCCCGCTTCGACGCGCCCTGACGGCGGGCCTTGAGGCCGGCCGGGTTAGGTGCTCCACGGGCGTTTTGTGTCTCCCCTCTACCAGGGGCGACAGGTGAATCGTCTGCGACGACGGCATGGCGGGCGATGTTCCGGGCCGCGTTTTCGTCCCGGTCCGTCGACAGCCCGCAGCCGCCGCAGTGGAACGTCCTGTCCGCGAGCGTCAGGCGTGGGTTTTGCCATCCGCACGCGGAGCAGGTCTTGCTGGAGGGGAACCAGCGGTCCAGGACTGCGAGCTTCGATCCGTACCAACGGGTCTTGTAGATGAGCTGTCGGCGGACTTCACCAGGCGCGGCGTCGAGGATCGCCCGATTCAGCCCAGCCTTCTGGCGGACCCGCGTGCCGGGGGCCTCGACGGTGCCGCGGGCGGAACGGGTCATCCCAGCGACGTGCAAGTCCTCCACCGCCACCGCCGAGAACCGGCTCGCGAGCTGCTTGGTCATCGCATGCAGCACCGTGGCCCGCCGCACCGCCACCTCATGGTGCAGGCGGCCGACCCGACACCGTGCCTTGTGCCGGCGCGCCGAGCCCTTCTGCGTCCGGGACAGGGTCCGCTGGGCCTTCGCGAGCTGCTTCTCAGCCCTGACGAGGTGCCGCGGGTTGTCCACGAACCGGCTCTCCGGCACGTTCGCATCAAGGGGCTGGGAGAGGGCCGCGAGGTATTTCACCCCGAGATCGACACCGACGGTGCCGCGCTGGGCCTGGGCCTTCGTCGGCTTGCCGGGCAGCTCAACGACAACCTTGCACAGCACCGACGCATACCAGCGGTGCCCACCCCGCGAGACAGTCACCGACTGCACCTGCGCACGGCCACGATCCAGCAGCCGCACGAGACGCTTCGCGGAGTCATGCAGCCGCACTTCACCCACCGTCGGCAGCCGCAACCTGCGGTACCCCACGGGCCGGATCCCGGGCCGCTTCACATCATGATGCAGCCGAAACGCATCCCGACAGCGGCCCTTCTTCTTGAACCGGGGATAGCCCACCGCGCGGCCAGCCCGCTTCCCAGCCACAAAGCCGAGCCAGTTCTGCCACGCCCGGTCCGCATCGATGAACGCCGACTGAAACGCGTGCGTGTTCACCTCATGCCACCACGGACACGGCCGCTCCGGCCCCAGCGCACCCTCCGGCAGGTCACCCTTCCGCGAATCGCCTTTGATCAGGTTCAGGTGCTTCTGGATCTGAGGCTTCGACGGCACCGGCACCTTCACTCGCCGCCGCGCCTCCGCCTCCGGCACCTCCTGGTCGACGAGCGCTTGGACCTGGGACCGCCACTCCTTGTGGGCAGCGACCTTCATCCCCAGCGCGTGATTGAACGCCCACCGCGCTGCGCCGGCGTGCCGGAGCAGCACTTCCACTTGGGCAGGACGAGGATCCAGCGTGAAACGGAACGCCTTGAGGACTTCCTGCTGCACGGCTCGAACCTCCTACCTTGCCTCGATCCGAGTGAACGTCCGAGCCGGTTCCGTTCACGACCTGTACGAGAGCCCTCAGCATCCGGCTGGGGCCCGCCGGATGAGAGGAGCGGGTGTGGCAGCGGCGTGGAAATGGCGTGGCAGCTCGCAGCCTGGTTCCAGCAGGTCGGTCCGTGATGCGGCAAATCTTCGGATCATGAGCGCGGCAGCGCCCGGTCGTAGTACAGAGACAGCGCAGCCTCGGCACCCGACCCCTGCGAGGTGATGATGCGTTGGAACCGTCCTGATCGGATGTCTCCTGCGGTCAGGACCCGGGGATGTTGCAGGTGGGGAGGACAGTAACCGTCTTGGTCCTGGTGCGTGCCGGGGATTGCTGCGGGCTTGGTCCCCAAATTATTGACCAACGTGTCGATGCTGTACGCCTTCTCTGCGCCTCTCCGGTCCTTTACACGCACCGTCCAGGCTGATCCATACGAGGGAGTCTCGATGGCGATATGGGAGACGGGCACCAGATGCACCCTTTCGTCATGGACGATCTCTGCCGTCTTGTAGTCGTCGCTTGGCGGGCACAGCACATACAATTGCTTGTGGATCTCAAAGTGGGCACGCAGCCATGTCCCGAGTGGCCTGTCTCCACCTAACACGTAAGTACGTCCGGCGAGGCTGCCCGGAGTGGACCTCCACAGCGGGGCAGGAGAAAATTCGTTAGGGGCTGAAATCCAGCTCACATCTGCGGGCAGAAGCTCCGTAACCCCCGTGGCGATAATCACGGCGCGCCCGGTCAGTTTCCTTCCATCGTTCAACTCCAGCTCGGCATGGTCCTTGTGACCGGCGACTGCGGTGCACCTGGCCTTCACAACGGTGCACCGTCCTACCTGCTGAAGACGGGCCAAGTCCTGAGACAGTGCATCGGCCAGTTGGGGTCCGGCGGACCAGGCACCAGGGACGTTCTCCAGGGCGTCAATGCGGTGCAGCTTCTCACCCACTCGCTCGGCCTCTACTACGGTGCTGCGCATGTCCAGACTGGCTGCCATGACTGCGGCTGCCACTCCAGCCGGCCCCGCGCCGACGACCAACAGATCGGTGTCGTACGACGGCGCGTTCATGCGCAGGCCCCCTTCTGTGTGATTCGTTCCAGTACTGCTTGGCTCGTGACAAGTTGGTCCGGACTGATATTTCGGGCTGCCATGAGCAGTGCAGAATCGTGGTATTCCGGCCCGCCAGTGGAAGCGCAGGCGTCAGTGACGATCCAGGGGCGGTAGCCTTTTTGGTAGGCGGCAACGGCGGAGTCATAAACGCAGGAGTCAGTGTCTATTCCGCAAAGCACCAGGTCGCTCCACCCTGAATTCTGGATGAGCCGGGCGCCTTCTTCGGTGAACACGCTCGACTGGCCTTTCGCGATTACTGCGGTAGCTTGTGTCGCGTACGGTACGAGCTCATCGACCAGGGCCTGCTCCTCTGCCGTGCGCAGCCGAGTCCACCCAGTGATCCGCTCGTAAGGCGATCCCGGCTCGTTGCGGAAGCGGGCGAACACAACGGGAGCACGAGCCTCCTGCCAGCGTTTCACCAGCCGCACGATCGCTGGGACTACGTCTCGACTGTGCTGGTTGACGAAGCCGTTCTGCACGTCAATGACGATGAGAGCCGTCGTGCGAGGGTCCACCGGTCCACCTTTCTAGCTGTCAGGGGTTGCCGTCCCGTAGAGCATCCTGCGCGGCCCGCAGCCGATCGGGAAGCTCGCTTGTAGCCAAGATCGCCTCACGCATGACGCGATGCTGCGCGGTCTCCGTTGGCCGGGCAGCAGTAAGGCGGGAGTACGCGCCGCGCAGATACCGCCAGCCGTACGGCTCCGGCATCACCGGGTCCTTGCCGTCTTCAATCATGTGCAGGATGTGTGACGACAAAGCCCAGAGCGCCTGTGTGTCGAGTTCTAGGGCGACGATCTCGCTCATGGTTAGCGCCCGCTCGTCCCGCTGCGGGTGATAAGCGACACCCGACCAGCCAGCCACTCCTCGGGACACCCCGCCGCCGAACACGACGGCCTCCGGCTGTGTCCAGCCATTGGCGAATTTGGCGTCTTCGACCCCGGGCCCCAGCGGCTTCACATTCTCCGGAGCCTGCCGATTCACCAGCACCGACGGCGTAGTCAGCAACTGCAGAGCTGTTTCCAGCCCTGGCCCCTGCCAGGAGTGCTCCCGCAACTCGTACGCGGACAGGACATACTCCGGTGCGAGCCCAGCGCTGCTCTCACTCCCAACGTGCTCCTCAAGAAGCTCGTGAAGCAGTTGTCCGGC
The DNA here is from genome assembly GCF_045222935.1 of Streptomyces sp. Ac-502. Taxonomy (NCBI): domain Bacteria; kingdom Bacillati; phylum Actinomycetota; class Actinomycetes; order Kitasatosporales; family Streptomycetaceae; genus Streptomyces; species Streptomyces sp. Ac-502. Next base: position 139,808 of record NZ_JBHFFO010000012.1, on the reverse strand, counting down.
CCAAACTCGGTCCTTGAGATAGGACTGGTACCTCCACACAGCCAGCTCCGTCAGCGACTCCACCCGGCGATGCTCTTCCAGGTGCACGACGACCACACCGCATGCGTAGACGTGCACTGTCGAGGAGTGCGCCGAGCGATGGCGGCCGGGCAGTAATCGCTGCTCAAGTCCTCCAGGGCCGGAAGGGCGCAACGTGCCAGCGGCGTACAAGGGAGCCGTACGGGTACCGCCGAGGTACACCGGCAGGAACTTGTGTGAGACGACCATGCATGGAGCTGGACGGGCTGCGACAGCTTCACCGAGCGCGGTCTCGCCGTGCAGCGCAGCCAAGCGTACGCGGAACGCTTCTTGTTCTTCAGCGGTGCACTGCGTGAGAGCCATGTCGAGGATTTGCTGCGTCCCAGGGCGGCACACGCTCGACGGATTGTTTTTCCAATACGTGACCGTACGAGGATCGATACCCAGGCGCTGGGCGAACTCGCGGACGGACTCACGTTTCACCGACCGCAGCAGCAGGGCGTCCTCACCCGTCCACTCGCTCACGGTGATCACTACACACCTCCTCAAGATGCTCGGCCAGCCGAGACGAGTGCAATTTCCACGCTGCTTCCACAGCAGTTCTACACCGGAGCCTCTCCTCTAACCCCAGTTAGCCGGAACCTTGTTGGCGGTCAGCGGCGGACGTGTCCGGACGGACAGTTCGCCCTCGAAGTCGGCGCGCGCAACGCGAATGTCAAATCCGCGGATCGAGATTGCGGACGGGACTCGTGATGTCGTCAAGTCGCCCAACTCGCTGTGATGGTCACCGCAACCCCGCAGGTCAGAGGAGGCAGTGTGAGCGGCAAGTATCAGCATCGAGCTCCCTCAGGCGTCGAAGGCGTACTCGAGGATGTACGAGGCGCTGTCGAGCGTCATCTCGTTGATCTCAACCGCTCGTCCGTCGGCGTCGAAGGCGGTACGCACTACTTTGAGCACGGGGCGGTCAGCGGGGATGGACAGACGCGTTGCCTCCTCATCGGAGGGCGTGCGGCTTCGAACCTCCTCACGGAAATGCGCTGGGGCGTAGCCAAGATCCGAAAGCCGTGCGTAGATGCCACCCGGTCCCGTGTCAGCCTGCGTGATGGGGGAGCCGGCCACGAGGGCCTGGGGCAGGAACGACGTGGCGAGCATGACTGGGCGGGCATCCATGATGTAACGCCGCCCTCGCACGCAGACCTTCTCGTCGGGGCGGAGACCCAGAACATTTCTGACGTGCTCCGGCGCAGTGGCATTTTCTGTGACGGAGACCTGGTCGATACCAGGCGAACGAGCGTCGTCGGCAGACCAAATCGTCTTCCCGGAGTTCCACTGGTCACGCGCGAGCCGCGGGATTCCGTGACGTCGGATAGGGCTGAAGGGCTGTACATACACGCCAGACCCCTTGCGGGACTCCACGAGGCCTTCGCTTCTCAGCAGGGCAAGCGCCTGCCGCACGGTCATCGGGGCGACTTCGTGGTCAGCCGCCAGAGCGTTCTCGCCAGGAAGGCGGTCACCTGCCCGGTACTGCCCGCTCTTGATCGCAGCCCTCAGTTCATCGGCGATGCGCCGGTACTTGGGCTGTGCGGGGCTCGGCTCGTGACTCATGCATCTCCCTGTCTCTCTATAGAGCAGATCGTACGGGGGTGCGCGGCCGACGGCCACGCCTCCTGCAAGCAGACGCAACCTCTCTAGGTTTCTCTATAGAGACTATTGACCTCCCTAGAGAGATTTGCCTAGCTGGAGGCACCTTCAGCGAGGTCACCGAGGGTGGCCTTCTGATCGCACCATCGCAGGATGCCCCTTCCCCTGATGGGGAGGGCCGGGGTCGATAGCTCCACCAAATCCCCCGGGTCAGCCCCTGGCTGATTTGGCTCCTGCTGCACGTCGCAGCGCAGATGCGTTGTCCGCGCGTCAGGACGCCGGGATCGACTCGTGTGGCCTGACGGGCGGAGAGAGCACCGCGACGCACCCCTCCCTCCCCCTCCGACACGGGAGCCTCCATGACCACGACGTCCACGATGCCGACGGCCCGGAAGCGCCACCGGAAGACCCGCACCAAGGCGGTCAACCATCGCCCGGCGATCGTCGCCTCCGACCTCAAGGCCAACGAGATCGACCTGACTCCGGGCAAGGAGCACCTGAAGTGCCCCGATTGCTCCTGCTGGTGCCCGATCACCGGGATGCTGGGCACCCCGAAGCTGGTCCCGCACCACGTCGGCCGCGCCGGCACCGCCGCGCCGCGCCGCTGCTCTCCCGGCAGCAACCGGCAGGTCACCATCGACATCGCGGTCGACGCGTGGCGTACAAGGCTGATCGAGGCGGTCCCGACCACCGTGTCCCGCCGCGCCACCAAGGTGCTGCCCAAGCCGAAGGTGAAGCCCGTCCCGGCCGCCAGTCAGGTCACGCCCGCGCCGCTCAGCGCGGAGCAGGTCCGCAAGGCGTTCCGGCAGCACCAGCAGCAGTGCGCCGCATGCCAGCGCGAGGTCACCAGCCGCGACGGTGATCCGCTGCCCTGCCGCGACGGTGAGCGCCTGGCCGTCACCTACCTCCGGTTGCTCCGTCAGGAGCCCAAGCGCCGCGCTGTGCGCGAGTTCTTCGCCCGGGAGCGGAGGCGGTTCGACCGCCAGTACGCCGCGGCGGCCGCCGCGAAGCGGGCGGCCGAGTGGACCGTGGTGCTGCCGGAGGTGCGGGCGGCCGACACCCAGCGCGCGGAGCGCATTCGGGAATCGCTCTCTGAGTTCCGCGGTCCCCAGCTTCCGCTGGAGCCGCAGGACGTGGAGGCGTACGAACGGCGCCAGGCCGAACTGGCAGAGCGGTACGCGAGGAGGAACTCGGCCGCGTCAGGCGTCTGATCCTCGCACCGAGACGAACGACCACGGCCCCTGGCCACCCCGATCGTGGGGTGGCCAGGGGCCGTGGCTGTCCGTACGGCAGCCGGCAGCCCCCGGGGAATCGCACTCCCCGGGGGCTGATCTCACGCACTGGACCACTTGGGAAGCCCAGATGACGTTCAGCATCGCACAGCCGCTCGCCCCTGCCACGGCGCAGCTCCTCCCCGCGACGGCCGATGCCTTGCGGCAGGAGGTCGACGCGCAGATCGGCCCGCGTCGCAGGGGCACGATCTACCAGAACACCGATGGCGCCTTCGAGGTGTTGTCGGTGGTCACCGACCCTGCCGAGGCCCGTGCGCTGCTGCGGCGGGACAGCGCGCAGTGGGCGCTGATCGTCCGCGACGTGCTGCGCGCGGGCGGTGAGCCGTTCGTCGTCGGATCGGTGTGGAGCACCTCCGACCACCTGGTGCGCGAAGCACCGGACCGCATGCGCAGCAGCTGGGGCACCGCGGCGTAAGGCCTGCCGCCGAACCGAGAGGAACGATCACCATGCAAACTCCGGACGCTTTCCGTTCCGTACATGGCGACAGCACCACCTGGTCCGCCGCCGACTTCGAGACCTATGAGCACACGCTGGAGGCCGCGAGTCCGGTTTACGCGGCGGCCGCTGCGAGCGGCCGCATCATCGTCGGCCGCCACGTCGAGGGCAGCAAGGTCGTCGCAGACCTGGCCTACCGGTCGTACATGACGGGAACCACGGGCACCGGCAAGAACCCCGCTGTCCCGGTCGCCGTCGTGCTTCAGCAGGTCCGCGAGCAGTTGACCGCGGCACGCCAGAAGCTCGTGGGCACGCACCTGTCGCGTTCGCAGCGGCGGGAGATCGCCGAGCGGATCTGGGAGCTGACCGAGGCAGAGCGGCGCCTGACGGCGTAGGCGGTAGCGCGACGAACGATCACGGTTGTTCCCGTTCGTACTGCTGGACGGGGACAGCCGTGGCCGCTCGGCGACGAGAGGCCAGTACAGAGACGGCCCCGGAGGTGGAGCTCCGGGGCCGTCGGCAGGCCGGACACCCCTAGCGAGAGGAACGCGACCCGTGACCATCATGGCAGTGACCGCCGCGCAGGCCCAGGCGATGCGGCGGCCGGCCCTACAGGCCGCCGTCGATACCTCCGCGCGCTGCGCGGAGAACCCCGACAACAGCACGGACGAGCCCGCTGAGTACTTGTGGTTCCGTGGCGACGGCGAGAAGTTGGCTGCCTGGCACCTCCGCGCGGCGTACCTGCGCCGGTACTGCACCGGCTGCCCCGTCCTTGAGCAGTGCCGGGAGCTGGCGCTGCGCGAGGGCGACGGTGACATCGGCCGCGGTGACGACATGGTGCGCGCCGGGCTGACCACGCAGGAGCTGGGGTACCTGGCCCGGGAGCAGGAGGTCCGGCTGGCGAGGGCTGTGGCTGCGGACCGGCTGGCCGCGGAGCAGCGCCGGGCGGTCAATCAGGCGGCGGCGCGTGTCACACACGCCCTCAAGCCGACCGGGCCGGTGGAGGTGGCCCGGTCCGAACTGGCTGCCGCGGTCGCGGCGCGCCGCGCCAGCAACGGCTGGGGGCGTGCGGCATGAAGCACGAGCCCGCCCCCGAGCCGGCCGTACGGTCTGCGGAACAGCGCCAGACCGAGCAGGCCGATCTTTTCCTACGTCTGGCCCGGGAGGCCGACGCCCGGAACGGTACCCGCCGCAGTCAGGACGGCGCCCGGTGACCGGGGCCCGCCAGGCCGCCCGGCGTGTCCGGGGCCTGGCCGTGCTGCGCTGGACCTGCTGGGTCTGTGGCCTGCGTGTGGACGACTACCTCACGCACTGCCCCGTCCGGCACTGATCTCTCCTTGCCCGTATGCGGCGCGGCCGCCGACCGTGCCGTTCCCGTATCACCGACCCGGAAGGCACGCCATGACGGTGACCAGCCTGGCCAGCAAGAAGTGGCACTACGTCCTGACGTTGCAGTTCCCCGCCCCCGGCGGCGGGATCGGCAACAACACGCGGCACGGGACGCTCAGCGTGCCGCCGGAGTGGACGCGCGATGACGTGCTGCGGGGGCTCCTGGAGGAAGCCGCCCGGCAGGACTCGCTGCTGCGCGGCGCCAACATCTTGTTTTTCGCGTTGGAGCCCAACGGCCTCTGACGGCTGCCTGATCCGCGAAGCCCCGCCCGGTCCGCCCGGCGGGGTTTCGCGGTGACGGAGAGCCGGCCAGCCCGGACCCATGAGATCGCACTCGGCAAAGGAGGAAACCTATGCGCTTCATCTACCTGCTCGGCATGGTCGGCCCGGCCCTGATCATCATCGCGGTGCTGCTGTCCCGTTGAGCCCGCCGCGTGCTGTACGCCTCCGGGCGCACCTTCAAGGAGTTGCTGATGAGTACCGCACCGCAGACCCGTTCCACCGCCGTGTCCACCGTGTTCCGGGTGGGTGACTACGTCCTGTACCGCAGCCCCGACCGGTTCTGGGCCGGCCTGCCCGGCCACACCAACGCCTACCGCATCGCGGACCTGTGGACCGTCTCCGGGGGCGCCGCGGCCTACGAGCTGGCGCCGCTGGTTGCCGGGGTGCCGCCGGTCGCGCGGGCCCGGGCGCAGTACATGCGGCTGCTGCCGCCCGAGGACGCGATGCGTGACATCGACACCGCGCCGCTGGCGGACCCGGAGCAGCTGGCGGCGGCCGCCGTGGCCTGGCTCACCCAGCAGCAGGCGGCGCAGCAGACCGGCCGGCCGGCGCTGCCCGGCCCGCGCTGACCCACCTCACCACCGGCCGCAGCCCCGGCATCCGGGGCTGCGGCCTTGTACGGAAGGAGGCGGCGTGGCCGCCACGCGTACCAGGAGCCGCAAGAAGACGACTCCGGCGAAGAAGACCACGGCGCGGCGCGCCGCCCCGCACCTCCCCTGCCGCGCCGGCCCCGGCTGCCGAGGCAGTGAGGCTGGTGGTGCGGGAGGAGGCCGAGCCCACGGTGGCCGATGCCCGGGACCGGGCCGCCGACCTGCTGGATGCGGCGGCCGACGCCGCGCTCGCCCAGGAGGAGGGCACCGCCGATGCCCGGGACCGGGCGGCGGACATCCTGGACGGCGCGGCCGAGGCCGTCGTCCGCCTCCGTCAGCAGGCCACCGCGGATGCCGCCGCGTGCCTGGCACGGGCCGAGCAGACAGCCGGTGACCGCCTCACGGACGCCGGCCAGGAGGCCGAACGGCGGCTGGCCGGCGCGCGGGAGGAGACCGAGCGCCTGCTCGCTGAGGCGGACGGCAGCGCCGGCGCCCTGCGCCGTCGTGCCGAGCAGGACGCCGCCGCGGTCCGCTCGGCGGCCGAGGCCGAACTGGAGGCCGCGCGCGGCGAGGCCGACCGGCTGGTGACCGAGGCCCGCAGCCGTGCCGCGGGGCTCGTTGCGGAGGCGCAGGCTCAGGTGGCCGAACTCGCCGGCCTGGCGGCCGCGGACCGCGAGGCGACCGGTAGGGCCGTCGCCGAGCTGCGCCGCCTGGCCGAGGCAGACCTGGCCGAACTCGGCAAGCTGGTCCACCAGCGGCAGGAAGAGGCCGGCGCGATCCTGGCCCGCGCCCAGCAGCAGGCCGGCCAGCTGGTGGCCGCGGCGCAGCAGGAAGTGGAGCAGGCCGGTGAGCGGTCGGCTCAGCTCGCGCAGGCGGGGGCCGCGCAGTACGACGCCCGCCGGGCGGAGGCCGAGCAGCTGTATGCGGACGCGGTGCAGGCGGCCGTTGCCCGGCGCCGTGAGGCCGAGCAGGCGGTGGCTGCCGCGCACACCGAGGCGGAGCAGGCCCGCGCGGCTCTGCGTACGCAGCTGCGCGAGCTCACCGAGGCGTTCGACGCCGAGGCCGCCAAGAAGGGCCGCGTCCTGGAGGACGAGCTCGCCGGGCTCAAGGCGGCCTGCGACCAGCAGCGTGAGCGGCTGCGGGACGAGGCCAAGACCGTTGCGGTGCAGCTGCGGGAGGCCGCCCGGAAGGAGGCCGAGCGCATCGTCGCCGAGGCGGAGAAGAAGGCCCGGGGCATCACGGAGCGGGCGCAGGCCGATGAGGCCCGGGCCCACCGGATGCTGGAGGAGGCGCGGGAGGCCAAGCGGTCCGCCTCCCGGTGGCGTGGCTGGCACCAGAACCTCAGCCGCAAGGCGTGGAAGACGGCGCCGTGGGTGGCGCTGGCGGCCGGCGTCGGGCTCGCCGCATCCGGCGAGTACGAGCTGGCCCGCATGGTCGGCATCCACCCCTATGTCGCCCCGCTGCTGCCGGTGAGCATCGACGTGTACTGCGTCACCGCGTTCCGCGCGAAGAAGGACATTCCGTATGCCCTGGCGCTGATGGCGTCGGCCAACGTCACCTACCACCTGTCCGAGCAGGCCCACCTCGTCAAGGAGGGCCAGTCGGCGCCGTGGCAGCTGACGACCTTCGTCGTGCTGATCTTCGTGGCCGTCATCTGGCGCGTCCACACGCTCATGCACGACACCGGTACGGACCACACGGGTACGGCCGGTGGTACGGAGACGGGAAGCGGAACGCCGCCGCGTACCGGTACGGCGGCCCGTACCGGTGCTCCGGCCCACGTCGAGCATGCGCGTACGAGCCCGTCCGGTACGGACTCGTACGGCGCACCGGCTCGTACGCCGCTGGCTCGCACCGCGCCGGACGGTGCTGGTACGCAGCCTGTACACAGCCACCGTTCCACCCCGGCCCCGGCCGGGGTGGATGCGGCCGTGAGCAGCGCGTACACCGACCGTACAAGCACCGTACAAGGCGGTGCTGACGGCGCGTCGCCTGCTGGTACGGCCGCCCACGGTCACACCGGTACGGCGGCCCTCGCCGGCGGGACGCGTACGGGTACGGTCTCCGCCCGTACGGACCGGGCGGAGAGCGCCTCCGCTGCGCGTACCGGTCCGGCGAGTGCCCGCCCGCGTACAAGCGGAACGGCTGGTACGGCTCGTACCGGTACGGGTACGCCCGTACGGACCGACGCCGAACTGCTCGGTGAGGTACGGGCCCTGCCGCGCGAGAAGGACGGCTTCGTCAACGTCTCCCGGGTCCGTACCCAGCTCAACGTCAACCGGGACCGCGCGGTGCGGCTGCTCAAGGAGGCCGGCCTGCTGCGCCCCGAGGACGCGGACAAGTACCTCACCTGCTGAGCGGACCGACCGGACCGCAGGCGGCCCCGCCCGCCCCGCGCACGGCCAGGCCGTACACGACCGTCCGCCGCACCGGCGAAAGCGGCACTGACCTGCGCGAACGGACTGCTTCGCCGGTTCCACCGGCCCCCGAGACGTTCAGCCCGCCTCGGGAGCGCGGTGAAGGCGCCGAAGCGCCGGCACTCACCCTGCCACGCCATCTGTCTGGAAGGAGGCCAAACCCGCAGGTGAACGACAACCCTGCCACCGGCCCGTGGAACAACCCGCCGGAGCGCAAGAAGCCGCTGCGCCGCAAGCGCGCGGAGAAGCTCGCCCGCCGCGCCGAGCACTGGGGCCGGCGCCTGGAAGAGGCCCGCGAGGAGGGCCCGGACATGGTCGCCGCGGTCATCTTCGACCGGCTGCGCGGGGAGCTCGACACGCTCCCCCAGACGGCCCGCGACCGCGCTTACGACGACGTCACCCGCGCTCTGGAGCGCGTCCGCGAGACGCACGCACAGTAACCGGCGCGGCTGTGACGCGAGCTGTGACAGGACCTGTGACAGGCGCTGTGACAGCCGGAACAGACCCCACCCGTACGGCCACGCGCACCTGCGCGCACCAGCGCGCCCGTGCGCGCGCGAGGATACGACGCTGCGTGACGGCCCGTCAAACCCCATCTGAGTCCTTGGGAGGACCGAAAACCATGATCGACGCTGCTGTGAGTGCGGCCGCCGGCGGAGCCTGCGCCGGATCCGCCGCCCTTCTGTACTACGCCGAGCGGCTGCCCGGCGTCAGCCGGATCACCGAGCGGCTGCACACCGACCGGATCCAGTCCGTGTGCATCCTGACCGCCGCCGCCGCGATGGTCGCCACCCCCGCAGGGCGGTGGTGGAACGAACTGGTCAACAACATCAACACGTGGCTGACCGGGCTGGTGGGCCAGTGGACCGGGCTGCTGGTGACCGGTCTGCCGGCGCTGTTCGTGCTGGTGATGTTCGCCAACGACATGGTCACGCGCCGGGTGGAGCACCGCACCCGGGTGCTGGCGGCGCTGCTGCCGGTGCTCGCCTCCACCATCCCCGGCCCCATCGGCCAGGGCGTGGTCACCGGCCTGGGCTGGCTGGCGGAGACCGCGGGCCGCCTGGTCGGCGGCGCCTTCGGCATGGCGTGAAAGGCGGCTGATCATGGAGATCCTGCTGCTGCTCGCGGTCGCCTACGCCGGGGCGCGCGGTATCGAGAAGCTGGCCGGCGCCCCCGACCGGCGTCAGGACAGCGCCGCCGCCCGGCAGACGGTCGAGAAGGTCGCCGCGAGCAGCCCGGCGAAGGGCGCCGCGGCGCCGGGGCCGGCGGAGCCGGGCGGCACGTTCAGCGCGGCCGCGCCCCGCTCCTCCCGCCTGGGCGGGCGGGCCGCGGCGATCCCGGCGGCCGGGGTGGAGACCGGCGCCACGATGTGGCGTGCATTCCAGGAGGGCTACACCGCCGCCTGGCCCGAGGCCCGCGCCCGGCACCGGCAGCGGATGGCCGAGCGGGCCGAACGCCGCCGCATCGAACGCCAGGAGAAACAGACGGCGAAGAAGGCCGCGGAGGCCGTCGCCGCCGCACCGCCCAAGCCCGGCTACCCGCCGCCCCCGCCGCACCCGCCCCGCCCCGGCGGGGAGAAAAGGACCCCGTGGCAGCCCGCCGGCCGTCGGAGAAGGACAAGGAGAAGACGAAGGACGGCACCACGGCGTGGAGCGACTGGGACGACTGGGACGACTTCGGCGAACGGCCCGAGCCGGGCGAGTGGGTGGATCCGCTCGCCGACCCCCGGCCAAGGACGGTCAGCAGCCCGGCCGTCCGGTGCACGTGATCACGACGGCGCCGGAGCGTACGGAGGCCGACCGGCAGCGCGAGCGGGCCGAGGCGGCGGAGCAGAAGGCCGAAGCGGCCCGCAAGGACGCCGAGCAGGCCCGGGACCGGGCGGCGACCGACAAGGTGCTCGCCGCGCAGAAGGAAGCACGCGAGGCCAAGGAACGCGCCGCGGCCGCCGAACAGCGGGCCGCCGAGGCGCAGAAAGAAGCCCAGCGGCCCCGCCTGGCGGTGGTGCCCGACCAGACGCCAGCACCTGAACACAACGAACAGAACGGAGACGCCGTGCCTTCCCCTCCACCCTGATCCCCGAGATCCGCACCCTGGACGGCCTGCTCAACGCCTACGCGGTGACCAGCGCGATGTGCCAGATGCGGGCCGAGGAGGCCGAGGCGATCGCCGCCGACGACCGGACGCTGTCCAGCCGCCTGGACCAGTTCGAGGTGCAGATGGCCGACCTGGAGGTCGACGACGCCACCCGCGTCGAGATCGCCGAACTGCGCGACCTGATCGCCACACAGTCCAAGACCGCCGCCACGTACGCGGGCGCCGCCGTCGACTCCGCCGGCATCGCCACGGCGGTCGCCGCCGCCGCGCACAAGGCCCACGGCGGCATCGCCGAGGCCGTGCAGTCCTCGCCCATCGAGGTGGCCGCCCAGCGCGGCTACTACGAGCGGTGAGCGAGGACCGGCTGCGCCGCGAGCCGTGGATCCACACCTGGACCGACGACGACGGCATCCGGCGGCAGGCCGTCGTCCACTACACCCACGACGACCGCAGCGTGGTTTTCGACCCCCGCTACCCGGGCGATCCGGAGCCGTGGTTCGACGGCGACACCGTGAACTGGCGCTGCGGTGACGAAGACCTGGTCACCCTGGGCGACCCCACCGACCCCCACTTCGGCCTGGTCGACCCGGACTGGGACGCCGACGAGGACGACGACACCGGCCCGGTGATCCAGGACATCCCGCCGGCGGATCTGGCCCCTGCAGCTGAGCACCAGGCATCCGATCAAACGAAGGAGCACTCCACGATGGCCATCACCCAGATCCCCGAAGTGGTCAACCACCAGGCGCTGCTGGCCGGGCTGGCCGCCATCCGGATGGAGGTCGAAGCCCGCCAGGAGGACGTGGCCAACCTGGCCGCCTGGTCCTCGGAGATGGCCGACCGCTGGCGCCAGGCCGGCGAGGAACTGGCCGGCCTGGAGCTGGATGCCAACACCATCGCCCATACCGCGATGCTGGCCGACACCATCAGCGGGCAGGCCGGCTCGGCGCACGTCTACCGCGGCCTGACGGACCAGTCCGTCAACCAGGCCGAGGTCGCCTCACGGACCGCGCGCCGCCACCACGGCCGCATCGAGGAGGCCGTCAACGACGCCCCCGTGCGCATGGCGCGGAACACTTTCTACAACGCCGAATAGCCCTGGCCGCAGCCGGGCCCCGCCACCGCGGGGCCCGGCCCGTTGCTGCCCAGGCGCCCCTGAACATGCGCCTGCGGCAGCCGGACCGGCCTGCGGCAGGCACGCGATCAGGGGCGGTGGGGAGCACCGGAGCTCCGGCCCGAGCTCCACTTCCAGAGCATGAAGGGATCCCCGCCGTGCGTGCCCCCAAGCACCCCTCCCCCAGTACACCGACTACGCCGCGTTCGTCGCCGCCCAGACCAGCCTCGCCACGGCGCGGGCCGCCACCGGCACGCCCGCCCGCCGCACCATCCAGCAGTGGGCTCTGGACAACCGCGGCCGCCTGACCCTCGCAGCAATGACCGCCGGCCTGGGCCCCGCGGGCGAGGTGCTGTCCGCCACCGGCGACGGCTGGAAGACCGCCCTGAGCCTGGGAGCGGCCGGGGCCACGGCCGCCGGCGCCTGGGGCTGGGTGCCCGGCCTGGTCAAGTGGAAAGGCCAGTGGAAGCCCGCCCGCACCCTCCCTTCCGACTTCGACCGCTACACCGCGCTGTCGATGCCGGTCACCGGCTCCGGCCTGCTGACCACCATGGCCGCCCTCGGCGGACCCGAGTGGGGCGACAACCCCTGGTGGGGCTTCTCGGTGGCCTGGTCGCTGGGCTACGGCGCCTGGGCCTGGCGCCGCTGGGGCCGCCGCCCCGCCCCGCAGGGGCCGCAGCTGTCCCGGCAGATGCTCGACTGGATCGAGTACGCCGCGGTCCCCGACGGCCCGTACCCCAAGAGCAAGCTCGTCTCCCCCTGGCCCGTCCGGACGGCGGCTGGGCCGCGGAGATCCACGTGCCGCGCGGCAAGTCCTTCAAGATCCAGGCGCTGGACGATGTGCTGTCCGCGCTCGGCATCGACGACCCGGACCTGCTGGCCCTGGAGAAGACCGCCCCCCGCAAGGGCAAGATCACCGTCTTCGCCGAGAACCCGCTCAAGGCCGGCACGCTCTTCGGCGACCAGCACGTGCTGGACCCGGAGACCGGGCTCGCGCCGATCGGCGTGTACTACGACGGCGTGCTCGCGCACTACCGGTTCTTCCTGCCGGGCTCCGGCGCCGTCCACTCCTTCGTCACCGGTACCTCCGGCTCCGGCAAGTCCCGCCTGCTGGACGCGCTGCTGGGCATCGAGCGCCGCAGCCCGCTGGTGTGCTCGATCGTCATCGACCCGCAGCAGGGCCTGTCCCTGCCTGACTGGCCCGACGGCGTCGCCGTCTTCGCGCCCGGCAACGCGCTCGGCATCGTCGTGCTGCGTGCCCTACACGCGATCATGAAGGAGCGGGCCGCCCGCTACAACCGGATGAAGTGGACCGACGACAAGGGACGTACCCGTGTCGGCCGGGCGTTCTTCGTTCCCGGCGATCCCGACCCGCTGCTCTCGCTGACCCTGGACGAGGCGCACGACCTGCTGACCGATCCCGAATACGGCGAAGAGGCCGTGAAGATCATCGGGGATTTCGCCAAGGAGGCCCGGAAGGTCGGCATCAAGATCCGCCTGGCCAACCAGTCCCCCAACGCCTCCGAGCTGGGCGGCGAGACGCTGATCCGCGACATCCTGCAGGGCGGCAACAATGCCGTCCTGCGCTCCGGCAGTTCGGCGACCGGCAAGCGGGCCGCCGGCAGCGCCTTGGACGGCGTCGACCCCGGCGCCATCCCCCGCGAATTCAACGACGGCTCCACCACCGCGGGCCTGGGCTACCTCGCCGGACCCGACAACCGCACCGCGATGTGGCGCGCCCCCAATGTCGAGGACCCGTACGGCCTGGCCCACGAGGGTTTCACCACCGGCATCGAGCAGGCCACCGTCGACGCGCTGCCGATCGTGCGTCACATCCTCGCCGAACACGCCCTGATGCTGCGGCTGCGCAACGCGGGCGAGGAGTACACCTACGATCCCGAGCGGTTCACCGACGACGCATCCGCCGCCAAGGCCCGGAAGAAGACCGCCGCTCCCGCCTCTTCACAGCAGCCGGTGCCGGATGCCGTGGAGCCGGCCGGCTCCGGCCTGTCGGACACGGCCCGCAGCATCGTGGCCTTCCTCCACAAGCACGGCAAGCCCGTCGCCCCGGCCGTCATCTCCCGGTCGCTGGGCATTCCCAACCCCCGGGTGCGCACCGCTCTGGGACGTATGAAGGACGACCCGGACATCCCCGTCGTCAGCCTGGGCCAGGGCGCCTGGGTCCACGAGGCCCACGCCGGCGAATACAAAACCGCCGCCTGACCTGCAAAGGAGAACACCGGCATGCCCCACACCACACCTGCCGCACCCGCTGCGGCTGCCGGCCCGCTGACCGTGCTGGCCGCCGTCAGCGACCTGATCCGCCAGCGCGCCGCCCGCACCGGCGCCGCGCCGCTCCCGCAGGTCACCCTCTGGCTGGACGAAGTCCCGGCCCTGCCCGCCGACCTGGCGCACGACGTGCACGGCCTGGTCACCGACCTGGGCCGCAGCGCACGCCACCAGGGCGTCCACGACGCCGGGCAGCCGCGGCGGCCCCGCCGGCAGTACCCCACCCCCGCCCAGCTCACCGCCGCCATCGAGCGCGGCCAGGCCTAACCACCGCCAGTCCGGCGTCCGAGACCGGCCCCGCCCGCCGGGGCCGGCCTCCGCCATGCCCGAGCCGACTCCTTGGAGCGCCCGATGAACACCGAGCACTACCCGGTCGGCCAGGACGTCGGCCTTCACACCCCCGCCCTGCCCGCCGCCGTCTGGCAGCCCGCACCACCGCATCCGGTCACCACGCCGACGGTGACGCTCTACCCGGTGCCCGTGCCCGGCGCCGTCCAGGTCCAGCTGCCCGACGGCCGCCTCGCCTGGGGCCGCCCCGTCGAACACCACCTGGACCCGGCCCCCGTCGACGTCCCCCGGCGCGAGCCGGTGCCCGCCTTGGCCAAAGCCGTCGGCGTGGTCGCCGGCAGCCTCACCGCCCTCGCCCTCGGCGGCGCCCTCGCCCTGCGCATCGCCGCCCCCGCCCTGGGAGACCTCGTGGACCTGCTCGATGCGATCTGGAAGGTCGTCCTGACCCTCGCCGTCATCCTCCTCGGCGTGGGCATCGTGGCCCGCCGCCTGCTCGCCCGGGACCACGGCGCACCGGACAGCGGCGGCGTCGGCGGTACGGACGCCGGACAGACCCTCGTTTTCGCCCCGCAGATCGACACCGGCGGCACCCGGCTGCTCGGCCGCGGCGGCGACGTGAACATCCAGTGGGGCCACACCAACCACAACAAGCAGTAACCGGCCCGCCGACCTGCCTGGCCCTCGGCACCCGCCCACCGGCGGCCGAGGACCGGCCAGGCCGCCCGGCCACGCACACCCGCACACCCTTCTCGGCCCCAACCGCTTCAGGAGTGACCCGCCATGCCCAGGAACGAGACCGCGCCCGTCTTCACCCTCCAGCCGTTCGCCGCCCCCGACCCTCCTGGTGGCAGGCCCACCGCCACCAGGTCCTGTCCGCCGCCGCGCTCGTCGGCGGCTTCGTCCTCGGCAGCCACAGCACCGGCGCCCCGGCTGCCGGCGCCCCGCCCGCCCACCTCGCGCCAGCCCACCCCACCACCCAGCCCACCCCGTCCCGCTGACCGGAAGGCGACCCCACCATGAGCGTCTCCCCGATCCCGCAGCCCCGCCCCGACCGGTCCGGCGACACGCCGACCGCGCCCGCCCCCAGCCGGTACACGCGGTTCAGCGGCGTCCGCGGATGGTTCGGCCGCCGCCTGGCCGACCTCGACCTGGCCACCACCTACGGCTGGCGGCTCACCGCCACATGGATCAAGACCGTCACCGCCATCAGCGGGGGCTGGCCGCCGTCTTCACCGCGCACTGGATCGGCAACACCGTGCTCGGCCTCGCGCGCGCCCTGCCCTGGCCCCTGCCCACCGACCCCACCGGCCTGCTCGCCACCATCGACCAGCCCGTGCGCCATTACCTCGCCACTCACACCCAGGCGCTGCCGGTCACCGCAGCCACCGCCTACAGCACCTGGCAGGCCGTCGGAGCCGTCTCCCTCCTGCTGGGCTTCCTCCGCTTCACCGGCGCCCGCCTGACCTGGACCGCCTGGGGCGCGGCCACCGTCGCCATGGTCTGGGCCGGCACCCCCGGACCCGGCCGCCAGGTCGCCGCCGGCATCACGCTCCTGGCCTGGGCGGCCCTGAGCCTGTTCGCCCTGCGCGGCCTGTCTCTGTTGCCGGCCGCCTTCGTCCACGTCGACGTGCACAACCAGGCACCCCCGGCCCCGCAGGTCCGCGCCGAGATCCACCTGCCCAAGGCCGCCCCAGCCCCGCACAAGCCGTACAACCCGCCGCAGCCGCCGTCGTGGAACTGACCGCTGCCTGTCCGGCCCGCGCCCCGCGCGGACCGGGCGGAGAACGGCCAGACACACCAGGGCCGCCACGCTCAGCACGTTGAAGCTGTCCCTCTCGGGCCGCCGCCGGCATGCCGTCAGTTACAGGGGTCCGCCAGTTCCGGCCAGTTGGTGCCCGAATGCCCGTACCCGCGGCCGTACCCGAGACCTGACGCCCTGCCCGGCCCGGCACCGTCTTCCGCACCCCCACTGACGCGCCGTACGACGTCGACGGGGCGCGGTGTTGTCCGCCCACCTGCTGGAGGAGACCGACTCGTGCTCATCCCCCGCCCCCGCCGCCGGACCGGCCGGCCCCGCCCGCACCGCCCCGGCCCCCGCTACCCGCAGCCTCCTCGCCGGCTGCCCGGCGCCTGGCGCCGGTGATGCCCAGCCCCCGCAAGCGGCACCGCCGCGAGGTGAGGCGCGTGCCGCGCAGCGAAGCGAGGCTGCCGGAGTTCGACCGGCGCGCCTGCCCCGAGAATCTGGTCACCCGGCGGCAGCTGCGGGAGAAGGGGCTGAGCCCCGGCGGCCACGGCCCGGTGGCGGTGCTGCGCTGCAAGGTGTGCGCCTACCGGCCCGAGCAGGCGTGCATCCATCCGACCCGGGCCTGGCTGTACCGCGTGGACCTCGCCCGGCCGAAGCGCAAGCCATCGCTGGCGCAGGAAGAGGCGCTGGACCGGGCGATGGCTGCCCGCCAGACCTGCCCCGCCTGCGGCCGCCGTTACCACCACGTCCTGCCCCTGAAGACTCTTGGCAGCTGCCTGGAGTGCCACGACGGCACCCCGGCCGCCCCGGACAGCTACTGCCGCCCGGCCCCGGCCGTGCACCGGCTGGCCGCCTGACAGCCGGGCTTCTTTCCCACCTCACCGCGTCATCTGACCTGCAGAGGAGATCTGCCGTGCCCGTACGTACCCTGACCGCTCAGCAGCCCGGCCCCGTGCTGATCGACATTCAGCTCCTGGGCGCGGGCGGCACCGTCACCGTCCGCACCGACGCCAGCCACACGGAAGCCGAAATCATCCTCCGTACGGCCGACGAGGCTGGCGCCTCCGCCGATGCGGTCCGTGACGCCGACCTGCGCTGGGATGCCCGCGGCGCGCTCGTCGCCCACGTCCAGGGCACCGGAGGCACCAGCGGCGGCACCACGGTCGTCAACAGCGGCGGCGGCACTTTCACCGCCGGACACAACTTCGGCGTCGTCCAGCACGTGCAGAACAACGTCGGATCGATCGTCATGGTGTCCGGCGGCGACCTGAACCTTGGCGGCGGCCGGTACCAGTTCCACGGCGCCGGCACCGTCCACGTGGTCCAGGGAGCGTCCCCCATCGAGATCATCGCTGTGGTGCCCGAGGGCTGCTCGGTCACCGCCCGCACCCAGTCCGCCGACCTCATCGCTGACGGCACCTTCACGGCCGTGTCCGCCGCCACCCAGTCCGGCGACGTCCGGCTTCCCGGCCACAGCGAGCGGGTCACCGCGAACACGCAGTCCGGTGACATCGACGTGCAGACATCGCCGAACATCATCGCCAAGACCCAGTCCGGCGACATCCGGCTCGGCCGCACCGACGTCACCGAGGCCAGCACCATGTCCGGCGACATCCACCTCCGCGACTTCGGCGGCACCGCCCAGCTGACCAGCATGTCCGGCGACATCCGCGTCCACGCCAGCGCCGGCGGCGACCTCACCGCCACGACGATGTCCGGCGACATCACCGTCACCGCGACCGACAGCGCCGTCGACGACGACCTGGACGTGCGCGCTCACAGCATGACCGGTGACGTGCGCACTCCCCGTCGCCAGACCCACGTCGGCGGCCCGCGGCGCCGCCGCAGCTGACCCGCCCGCTTCTGCCGCTTCCGGTGCGCCGACCGCGCGCCGGGAGCGGCGGTGGCGGACCGGCCAGCCCGTATCCCTGTCCTCGATCACCGGTCCGACCGAGGCAGACCTGATGGCGAAGGGGCCAACCACCATGACTGGACGCGAGGTTCGCGAGATCACCATCGACACCTGGGCCATCGAGCTCGACAACGGCGAGAACCTGCGCGACCTCAACATCGGTGACGCCGTTGAGCTGCACACCGGCACCGCCTTCGACGGCCTGTGGATCGCCAAGGAGTTCAACGAGCGGGGAGCCGCCGTCACCCTGCAGGCCGCCACGGTCGTTGAGAACTGCGCTGCCGATACGGAGATCGCCTGCCAGTACTCCGGCAGCCGCCACGCGCACCCCGTGGATGCCGAAAGCCGCCTGCTCCGACGCCCCGAGACCGCGACCGCATCGTCGTGACACGCACATTCCCCGGCCCCGCGGCGTGCCGCGGCGGGGCCGTCCTGCCGCTGTCCTTCGCCCATTGAGGCCAGGAAGAGGCCAGCATGCGCCATCTCCCCAGCACCGTGGTCATCACGTCGTACGGCGCCGCCCACCACGATGCCCCGCCGGACATCCGGCCGGTCACGGTCGACGCCTCGGCCCTGTCCCTGCCGGACGCCGTATCCCGGGCGGGCCGGCAGCACGGCGGCCGCGACCTGGCCGTCCGCGCCTTCATCACCCGCAGCCCCGCAGGCCGGAGCGTCATCGGCCAGGCCATAGAGCGAATCCGCCAGCGCATCGGACCCGGCGGACACATCGCTGTCCATGTCATCAGCCCGCACGGCCAGTACCGGGCGCCCGCCGTCGCCGAGGAGATCGCCGACCGGCTGCGCGCTGCCGGCATTCCCGTGCAGGTGTTCCACCGCCACCTCAAGCGCCCCGGCCCGGCGCCCCGCTGATCCGCACCTCCTGTCGCCCTGTTCGCTCATCCGGGCAGGGCGACGTCCGTCCGAACCGGACGCCCGGGGAGGACCGGAGCCGGGCCGCCGCTCGGCACATATCTACGACCTTGGAGAGTCGTCTGTGACCATGACCAGCGAACCCCCCACCGGCACGCAGCGCACCGGCACCAACCTGGACAGTGCCTGTGCCTCGGTGCCCGTGGAGATTGCCCGGACCGACAGCAAGGCCTCGCTGCTGCTCGCTTTCGACGGTGTCGTGCTCGCCGGCCTGGCCGGACTCGCGGACAAGAAGTGGCCGCTGCCCGCCCAGATCGTCGGTGGCATCGCCGCCCTCCTCCTGATCGCCGCGGCCGTCTTGCTCCTCCTGGTCGTACGGCCCGACCTCGGGGGCCGCCGCCGCACCGTGCAAGAAGGCTTTCCGCTGTGGGCCCGGCTGGACGAGGACGCGCTGCTCGCCGTGATGAGCCGCGACACCCGTCTCCCTCGGACCAAGGCACTGTCGCAGATCGCGGTGCGCAAGTACCGGCTCCTGGCCCGCGCGATCGACACGATCCTCGCCGCCCTGGGCCTGCTGCTGATCGCCGCAGCACTGGCCGCTTTCGCCTGACCGGACGCTTTCGGCACGGCCCCGCTCCGCCGGCTACCCGGCGGGGCGGGGCCGTGCGGTGTCCGCCCGGTCAGTCGGACCGGACGACCGGGACCTGTCTGGAGGTCACCGTGTCCCTCGCGTTCCCTCATGGAGGCCGCTGCCGATCGCTTCGGCTGGCGGCGCGCCTACGGCGAAACCACCGCGGTCGACGCCTTGCTCGCCGAGCAGACCGAGACCGCCTATGCCCAGGCCGCCGGCCACGCGGCCCTGGCCACCGCGAAGAACCACGATGCTCTGGCCGTGCGGCCGGGCGTCCTGGACGCCCGCGGCCGGGCCCTGGCCGACGTGCTGTACCTGGAGGGTGTCCTGGCCGGCGCCCGCAACCGCCGCCTGGCGCCGGAGCTCATCGCGCGACAGCGGCCACGTCATCCTCGACAACCGCCCCTGCTCGGGGCTGTGGCCCGAAGGCGTGCGGCACGACGACGCCTTCCTGTGTGAAACCGGGTTCGCCGGAGCCGACGACAACCAGGGCGCCACGCGCTGACCGAACGGCTCAGACAGCCCACCTGTCCTGACGCGCCAGCACAGATCTGGCGCTGACAAATGCCCGGGGCGGCCTTCACGCCCTTCCGCCCCGGAGTACTGCTCTTCCCCCATCCAGCACCAACCGGCAGAAGAAGAGGAGCACCACCGTCATGAACCGATCCGCACGCTGCGCCGTGATCAACCTCGCGGACACCGTCACCGAGGGAACCAGCATGGTCCTCACCCTCCTGGGCGGCGCCATCGGCGCCTGGGCGGGCTACACCTACTCGCCCGGGGACTGGCGCCTGGCCTTCGCTGGCGGCGTCGCGGTCGTGGCCGCCGTCGCCGTCGGCGGCATGGCCGACCTGGTCCTGGCGCCGCTGCGTCAATTGCTGAACAAGGCCCGCAACACCACCCGCCCGCAGGTCGGCGGCCACACCGCATCCGGCGCCCCGGCCACCTTGGAAGAAGGGCTCGCGCAGGTCGCCGCCGCCACCGAGGCCGACGCGGCCACCCGTGCCGCGTCGGCCGCCTGGCACATCGACCAGAGCGAGAACTTCCTGCGGGACGAAGACCGGTGGCGCGGCTACGAGGACGGTGAAGCGACTTACTACCTCGCCCCCGGTATCTGGCTCCACTACCGCAGCGAGACGCACAGCTACGGCACCACCGAGCCCCGCTTCACGCTGCTGACCGGCGACAGCGAGCAGCCGGTGACCGTCATCGGCATGGCCCAGATCCGCCAGCTCCTTGCCGCCCGTGCCGCAGGCCTCCCCGTCGTCCGGGCCGGCTCCGACAACCCGAACAACAGCAGTCGAGACGACGTTCTGGACGACAGCTGCGCCAGCCTGCACGCCTGACGGGCTGCCCGTTCCGCCCCGGCCCCGGCCGGGGCGGTGCGGTGGCCAATCAGTCCGCTTCGCAGGAGGTTCCGTTGACCCGCACCGTCACCATGGCCCCGGCCCAACGCCTCGCCACCGTCCTCGTCGGCATCCTCGGCGCCGACTGGACGACGTCCGCCAGCACCGACTGGCCCACCGTGTTCACCCACGAAGCCGCCGACCGGCAACTCACCGCCTACCCGGACCGGGGGAACAACCGACTGGCGTTCATCGTGGGGCCGGCCGACGGCGAGGATGACTTCGCCCGGCAGCGCTTCGGGAAGTACACCCCCGACCTGACCGGCCACGACACCATCGACGGCTGGCTTGCTGAGGGTGATTTGGAGGCCGTCGCCGACGCCCTGGCCGTGATCCTGGAGCGGCTGACCGAGCAGCCCCTTCCCGAGCGGATGGTGCGCACCCATCCGGTGGAGACGGCGCGGGAGCACCTCGCCCAGCACGCCAGGGAACTGGCCGCGCACGCCTCCCACTTCGCCGCCAGCCTCATCTGGGCCCAGCCCGTCGCCGACGATGCCCAGCGGCTCGTCGGCCTCGCCCAGGCCCTCGCGCACACCGCCACCCGCGTGGACGAGCTGCGCGGCATCAAGCGCACACGCCGCTGACCGGCCCGCGGACCACCCACTCCAGAAGAGGGGATCAGCATGACCTCGCCGCCGTTCCGGCCCCGCCTTCCGGGCCGGAACGGCCGCACCACCTCCGCCGCGACCGCGACGGGCTTCCACGCCGCCCCAGCCAGCGAGGCCGGGACGGCGCGGTGGCCCCTCACGCACCAGGCACGGAAGGAGAGGGTCGTCATGCCGCACCGCGAGGTCTACGAGGTAGACGTCCCGATACACGACACCGCCAACCCGGCCCGCAGGGGGCTGCACGTCTTCACCGGCGAGGCGGACTCCCCCGCCACGGCCCTGCGGCGCGCGCACGAGGTCTACGACGCCGCGCTCGCCGCACAGCAGGCCGGACTCGAGCTCCCCGGCAAGCAGCCGGACAGCTGGGGAGCGCGCGGACTGCGACCCGGCTGGGAGCCCGACTGGCCCGCCGCGAAGACCGGCCGCTGGCACAACCCGCTCAACTGCACCCCCCACAGCGACTTCACGCTGTAGCTCCGCCCCGGGACAGGCGACAAGGCGTCCAAACCAACCGCCTGCCCCGGGCCCACCCAACCCGTACGAGACGAGAGGGAGACCTCAAGTATGGACCCCGCCACCCGCATTGCGTCCCCGATCGGGCAGCGCGCCCTCATCATCACCACCCTCGCGGTCCCGCTCACCGGCTGGACCGTTCACGCGCTCACCCTTCACCGGCGCCTCGCCGTCGACCCCCTAACCAAAGCCCAGCGCCGCGCCGCGTTCGAGCGCCGCGCCCAGCACCTGCTCGCCCGCCACCACAAGGACTCCCTGGTCTGCCTGGTCGACCTCGACAACTTCAAGGGCCTGAACGACAGCCGAGGCCACGCCGCCGGCGACCAGGTCCTCGCCGCGACCGGCGCGCGCCTTACCCATTGGGCCGGACCGCACGGAGTCGTCGGCCGCCTGGGCGGCGATGAGTTCGCGGTCGCGACCCGTGTGGACACCCGGGCCGGCAACGAGGCGATGGAGCAGCGCCTGACGGAGCTGATGGGCGTGCTGCACCAGCCCGTGCCCACCGAGACCGGGCCCCTCGCCGTCGCCGCGTCGGTCGGCACCGCCGCCCCCGGCTACCTCGGCATCCACGCCCTGCCCGCCCTGCTGCGCGGCGCGGACGTCTCGATGTACCGGACCAAGCACTCCGGCCGGTACGGCTGGGCGGAGATCGAGGACCTGCAGACGCCCACCGTCAACGGACGCCGCGCCGGCCGCCCCGGCATCGCGCTGCTGGAGCGTGCCGCATGACCGCCGAACTCGAAGGCGGCGACTGGATTCGCGGCATCACGATCCGCCAGCCCTGGGCCACCTGCATCCTCGCCGGGAAGACCCCGGAAAACAGGCCCGCGAACTGGCCGTGGCGAGGCTGGGTCCTCCTCCACGCCGGGAAGGCGAAGCCGGATCCCGCCCTGCTGCGTGACCCGCTGGTGACCACCGCGATCCGCGGCCGCGAGCTCCACCGCGGCGCGGTCATCGGCGTCGCCCGGCTCACCAACTGCCACCCGGACCAGGGCCCCGAGCGGTGCACCAGCCCCTGGGCCCAGAGGGACGTTCACCACCTGGTCCTCGACGACGTCCACGAGCTGCCGCTGCCCGTGCCCGCCACGGGCGCGCTCCCGGCCTGGAAGCCGACGCAGGACCTCGTGGACCAGGTCCTCCAGCAGCTGCCCCACCTGCGGCCGTGACCCGCAGAAGCCGCCGCTGCGACCACGCCTGATCTCCTCCCCCCGGAGGTTCCCATGAGCAGCACACCCCAGCACGGAACCGACCACACCCTGGCCTACCCCGAGCCGCCTGCCTCCCCGTTGTGGCACCGCCACCCGAAGGCACCGCCGCTCACCCCCGCCCAACGCAAGCGCAACTACGACCTGCTGCTGGACGGCGCCCGGCGCACGCCCTGTACGACGGCCGCCTGGGCCCGGGCGGCCGACTACCAGGTCGCCGACCGGCTGCCCTCCCAGGCCGTGCTGACGGCGTACGACGCCGCCCAGCAGTACGCGAAGACGCAGGAGGAGGCCGGCTGATGGATGCCACGCACCTGGCGGTCGACGGCTACGTCGACGCGATCCCGGCCCCCGGCACCAGCTGGGGCACCGCGACGTTCGACCTGATCCACTCCCCCGCCGACGCGGACCGGATCGCGCCCGACACCCCGGACACGGTGTACGCCTGCACCACCAGCGACCCGAGCATCACCGACGTCCTGCTGAGCGAGATCCAGCCCGGCGACCTGCTCCGCGTCACCGGCATCGCCGTCCAGGCCGACGGACCGGCCGCCCCGGCCCGGCTGACCGTCGAGGCCCTGGAGGTCCTGGAAGCCGCCCCCGCCCCGGTCCTGTACGACCTGGTGCTGGAGCGATGGGGCGGCTACGCGGCCGTCTTCGACGCGGACCGGGACACCGTGCCGGTGTTCACCGTGACCGGCACCTGGATCGGCGAGGCCGCCAGCCCCGACGCCATCACCGACCTGATCGACGCCTACGAAAACGGCGGTGGCCAGCGATGACCACCACCCCCTCTGCGCAGCGCACCGTGCTCAAAGGATTCCCCGCCGCTCACCCGCGCGGCTCGTGGCCGGCCGACGAGTACGCCGCCGAGCGGCGTGCCCAGGGCCAGCCCGCCTGGGTCGTCATGAGCCCGAACAGCGACGAGTTCCTGGTGGTCACAGACGCCACCGCTCCGCACTGATCCGCCCGCTCCCGGGTGCCGTGCCCGCCGCTGACGGGCACGGCACCCCTGCTCAGAAAGGGTCTCCGACCATGACTTTCCCGGCCCGCGCCATGCCCGTGCTGGTCACCCTGGCACTCCTTGTCCCCGCGGCGGCTGCGTGTACCGACCGCCCCGACCGGCACTGCGACGACAGGGCGCTCACGCCGGCCGCCGCGCTGTCGGCGGTGCAGCGCCCCGGCCCCGGCGGCCACGGCCACGGCAGCGTCGGCAAACCGAACCCGCACTCCAACCAGCAGCACCACGGCTCGAGCAGCCGCTGCCGCTGAGCAGCAACGTCCCCACCCGAACACCTCCTCCGGGCCGGCCGCACCGCGCCGCCGTCGGCCAAGCCCTGCCCGCTCCGGCGTTGTTCCCTTCCACTGCAGTCCCGATTCGGAGGCACCCGTGACGCCCGACGTGTTCATCGACTCCTTCGGCACCCGCTGGCAAGACCCACCCCCGCCGCGCCACCGCACCGCCGTCCTGTCCATCAACCTCACCAACCAACTGCTCAACCCGCCCGACGACCCCAACATCGCTGATGCTGTCGCCCGCCAGACCGGCCTGGACCCCGAAATGAACATGCACGTCCTGGCCACGCCCGGCGCCGACCGCATCGTCGACGACGCCGCACACCAACTGACCGCGCTGCTCACCGCCGACGACCGGCCGGTTCAACTCTTGGTCAACTGCTGGTACGGCCGCCACCGTGCCCCTGCCATTGCCGACGCCATCGGGCGGCGCCTGCACATCCACGGCGTCCGGGCCGTAGTGACCCACCATCACATCGACAAGCCAACGGTGCCACGCAAGTACCCGCGGCCTGGATGCCCGTTCTGCGCGATCATCCACGACGGTGCCGACGCCACGATCGTCCGTGCCTGGTCCGACACCGTCGCGATCGTGCCGCACAAGGGCGGCTGCACCCCGGCCACATTCTCGTCATCCCCCGCGGTCATGTCAGCGACTTCACCACCGACCCGGTCGTGGCCGGCACCACCATGCAGCGCACCGCCGAACTCGCCCACGAACTAGGCATCACGCCGGATGACGACGGAAGCCGTGGCTGCAACACGATCTGCAACGCCGGAGCCATCGCCTCGCAGACCGTCTTCCACCACCACCAGCATCTGCTCCCCCGCACCGCCGACGACGGCCTCACCCTGCCCTGGACCCACCCTGCTCGCGAACAGGACACTCGATGAAGCGACTCTTCCGCCGCTGCGGCCACACACCCGGCGCCCTCACCCCCGAAGACCAGGCCGTCGTCGACCAGGTCCGCGCGATGCTCACCGCCCTGCGCAGCCCACAGCGTTGGACGCCCGGCGCCGGCCAGGACATCGCTGTGCGGGTCGGCCCGTTCATCGAGCGCGCGACCCCCGGCCCGGCGACGACCACGGCCCCGACAAGATCGCCGTGGCCCTGGTCCACCCCGACACCCCGTACGCCGGCGCATACCTCCACCGCCGCCAGCTCGGCTACACCGAGCGCGGCTGGCTGCGCTGCGAGACGACCGCCATCATCGGCGCCTGGCAGCCGGGCTACGCGATGCTCACTCACGCCGCTGCGGGCCTGCCTCTGCCCGCCGACGTCGGCATGGCCCCCGCGCACTACGCCCTCTACATCGAGGCCCGCCGGCGCGACGAGCGCCGCGACGGCTACACCCTGCTGCGCCTCGGCCCGTACACCCAGATCAGGCACGCGCAGCAGGACCACGACCGGATCGCCGCCGCGCTGGACGGATGCGAGACCAGCCTCGCGCCCGGGTTCCGCATCTCCACACGGTTCGGGCCGCTCGACGTGAGCGCCTACAAGCTGTTCGCCGACCCGTACGAGGCCGACGCCGTGGCGCTCCTGGATGCCGCCGTCGCGGGGGTGAGCGCGTGACCGCCGGCGGCCCTGTACGAGATCGAGACCAGCGGGGACGGCGACGGTGCGAGGTACTCCGTCGAAAGTCTCCGGGCTCTCGGTAGGGAGGCAGCCGGCAACGGCGGCCTCCCTACCGCCGTCCCTGTACCGCCGGTATCGGCGCCGGCTATGGCGCGCCTGCATCCCACCCTGGGTGGGATGACGCGAACGATCGGCAGGATCAAGGCCTGTACTCTCCTGTGTACCCGCAGGGAGTACAGGCCTTTTTGCGTTTCCAGTGGAAAGGGGCCGAGGCGGTCGTCGGTGGCATGCGGGGCAAAGCTCGCTGCGAGAGCGTGTGCAACATCGGCAGCGGCTCCGCTCCCGGACGCGGCTGCCCAGGATTTTTGTCGATGTCGGCGTTCGTGCTCGGCGAGGTCTTCGGGTGGGCCGACGAATGCGACGGATGCGGGGCCGCAGTTGGGCGGCAGCCGCGCAACGACCATCGTCACGGCTTCCTGCGCGGTAGCGGCCGTACCGATCTTCTGTGTCCGCGAGGGCCCTGCGACGTGGTACGCGCCGGAGTGGTCCGGGCCTGCGGCTGCCGGGTCATCTCCTGGTAGTGGCGGTGGCTACGGTGCGGGCCTGCTCAGGCCTGTCCGGGGTGCCGTACCGGATTTCGACGCGGGGGTGGGTCTTCAGGAAGCCGGGGTCGGCGATGACGACCTGCGCCGGGGCGTCAACGGTGTGCTGCGGGATGTCGGTGTCGAGGAACCACCCGAACTCTCCGGTGGCCGGGGCGTAGAGGAAGAACGTTCCGCCTGAGTACTCCTGCTCGGCCAGGTCGGTGTTGAGGACCAGCGCCCAGTACTGGACGGGGTTGCCTGCGGGCCACATCGTGCGCTGCTCGGCATGCAACCCGCTCAGGCCGATCCCCTCGAAGGGGTTGTCTGCCGCGACGGTGGCCGCGCGCGTCTGGGCCGGTACGGGGGCACTGAGGGACGGTGTGGCCGCCTGGGCGCCCGATGCGAGTGTGTGGCCGCCCAGAGCCACCGTCGTCAGGACTACTGCTGCGGCGCGGAAGGCGATGCGAAGCGACACCCTTGTCTCCAGTTCTGCTAGTGCGCGGAAGCCAGGCCCGCGGGGAGCGTGCTGCGGAAAGGTGATCGTCTTGGCTCGGTGCGGAACGCGGCAACTGCGCCCAGCAGAATCGCGCCACGGCCTCACCGGTGTCGCACCGAAGAGGCCGGCAGCCCGGGGCGTCCCAGCGTTGGCTTCGCACATCTGCCGGTCAGACCTGTGACGCGGCGAGCAGTTCCAGCGCGCGTTGCTTGAGCTGGGCGTCGGCGTCTGCGGCGTTGCCGGAGTCGAAGGGCGGGTGCGGGTCGTATTCGACGGCGAGCTGGATCGCTCGCGCCGTGTCCTCTCCGGCGATCAGGTAGGCGAGGTAGAGGGCCATGTCCACGCCTGCCGACACACCGGCCGCGGTGATGATCTTCCCGCTGCGTACATACCGCTGTGGCAGGTATGTCACGCCGAAGGCCGACTGCAGGTACTCGGCGGAAGCCCAGTAGGTCGTGGCCTGTTTGCCCTGCAGGAGCCCGGCCGCGGCCAGGATGAGGCTGCCGGTGCACACGGAGGTGGTCCAGACGCTGTGCCGGTGCATCTGACGGATCCAGTCCAGCAGTGCCTGGTTGTTCATTGCGCCGAGGGTGCCGCGGTTGCCCGCGCCCGGCACGAGCAGGACGTCGAGCCGGTCGACCTCGGCGATGGAGCGGTCGGCGACCACGGCCACGTCTCGGGTGTCGGTGCGGACCGCCCCGCGCTTCTCGGCGATCATCGTCACGGATGCGTCCGGCAGCCGTGCCAGGATCTCGGCCGGCCCGGTGGGGTCCAGCAGGCTGTAGCCGTCGTACAAGAGGATGCCGACGTGCGGCGTGCCCGGTGGCGGTGCGGCGTGTGCCGTGCCGGCAAGGGCTGGCCCCATGGCGAGCGCGGCAGTGGCCACGCTGCCGCGCAGCATGTTTCTGCGTGACGTCGAAGGTGTCATGGTCCGGGAGTGTGCCGTTTCGGCGCCGGGCGCGCGGGCGGCATGTCCGGCATCTTGCGCATCCTGTCCCCGGTGACCCCGTAGCGGCTCAATAACGCCTGGCGCAGCGTTTCCGATGACGTGAATCCGCAGCGGCGGGCGATCGCCGTCATGGGCAGGGCGCTGGACCTGACCAGGTGGGCCGCGGCTTCGGTGCGCGCGGCGCGTACGGCGCGTGCCGGGGTGGTGCCGAGGTGGGCGGTGAACAGGCGGGTCAGGTGCCGGGAGCTGATGCCCGCCCGGGCCGCCAGGGACGCCGGGCTCAGGTCCTCGGTCAGATGACCGGTGATGTAGCCGCTCAGGTCCCGCACCAGCCGGTCCTGCGGCGGAGGGCCGGCTAGGAAC
The DNA here is from genome assembly GCF_045222935.1 of Streptomyces sp. Ac-502. NCBI lineage: Bacteria > Bacillati > Actinomycetota > Actinomycetes > Kitasatosporales > Streptomycetaceae > Streptomyces > Streptomyces sp. Ac-502. Next base: position 111,802 of record NZ_JBHFFO010000012.1, on the reverse strand, counting down.
ACGGAGATCTGGGCCTGGTCGGCCGGCCGGTGCAGATGGGTGACCAGTTCCCGGGCCACGGCGCGGGCCAGCGTCGGCCCGTGATCGTCCTCGATGAGCGACAGCGTCAGGTCCAGGGCGCTGGTGACCCCGGCCGACGTGTAGATGTTGCCGTCGCGTATCCACAAGGGCGCTACGTCCACCGCCACCGCCGGGTGGCGCTCGGCCAGCCGGCTGCCCCACCCCCAATGGGTCGTCACCCTGCGGTGCTTGAGCAGGCCGGCGGCCGCCAGCACATAGGCCCCGGTGCACACCGCTGCTACCCGCCGGCTGCGTCCGGCCAGCCTGCGCACCTGCTCCAGCAGCAGCTCGTCGGTTGCTGCGTCCTCACAGCCGACGCCGCCCACGACGATCAGCGTGTCCAGACGGCCGGTCACCGCTCCCAGTTCCCGCTGCGCCCCCAGGGCGATCCCGGACGAGGTGTGGACAGCCCGGCGGCCGAGCGTTCCCAGCTCGATGGAGTAGGGCGGTGCCGCGCCGTAGCGGTTGGCGATGTCCAAAGCGCCGCTCGGGCAGGCGATGTCGAGAATCTGCGCACCGTCGTATCCGACGATCACAACGCGCCGCTGGTCAGTCATAGCCCCGATAGCAGCACATCCGTCGGCCCCGTCCGGACGGATGCCCGTTCCGCAGTGCATGGGCAACCCCTGCTGCGGGGGCACGAGGGCGCGCGTTTTGCTTCGTGATCAATGGGTGTTGCTAGCAGGGCCGTGGGGCCATGCGCAGCGATGAGGCCCTTCACACGTCCGCGTCGTTCACCGGTGCTGTTCTGTCCGTGGGCAGCAGCCTGCGTACGGCGGGTGCCTCCGGGGAGCCCAGGGTCTCGTATGTCTCCAGGGCTGTGTGCCAGCAGACGCGGGCGCGGTGCGTGTGTCCGGTCCGCTGGAGGGCGTGTCCGAGGACGGTGAGCGCGTTGGCGCGGGCCCATTGGCCGTTGGGGCATTGCAAGATGGCGAGAGCCTGTTCGGCCCGTCCCGCGGCCTGCGCCGGCCGGCCCGCGGCGAGGTGGGATTGCGCCATCCGCCAGTACGTCATCGCCTCCCACAGGCACTGCCTGCTGTCCTGGTAGATGGCTACGGCTTGGTCGAGTTGCCGCAAGGCGTCCTCCGGGCGCCCGGCCTGGGTCAGGGTCACGCCGAGTTCGTAGTGGCCGCCGGCCAGCCGCGTGGTCGCGCCGATTTCCCGGTACAGGGCCAGGCACTGCTCGGCCAGGCCGAGTCCTTCGGCGATGCGGCCGGTGTCCTGGTAGAGGCGAGCGAGGTTGCCCAGCGCGCTGGCGACGCTGCTCTGGGCTCCGTAGCTGCGAAAGGCGGCGAGCGCCTGCGTCAGGAGGGATTCCGCGTCTTCGTGGCGGCCCTGCTGACTCGCGATGATGCCGCTTTCGTTGAGGGCCTGGGAGGACAGGACGGGGTCCGCGCAGTGGCGCCGGAGCGCCATGGCGGCCTGCGCCTGCCGGTCCGCTTCCGCGAGGCGGCCGGCCATGATGTGGATGTGGGTCATGAGCAGGCGCAGCCGTCCCTCGGCGTGGGCGTCCTGTGCTTCCAGCGCGGCCGTCAGCAGGTGAAGGATCGTCTGCTCGTACTGCCGGGCGCCCGTACCCGAATCGGCCAGGTCCTTGGTCGCCAGCAGGAGGTCCGCGGCGCGGCGCAGCAGGGGCCCGCCGGCCGAGGCGCGGGCGCATGCCAGCAGGTTTCCGGCCTCCGTGTACAGCCACTCCAGGGCGCTTTCCCGGTCCTCGAAGGCCAGGCCCGGGTGCCGGGTGGGTGCAAGGTGGTCCAGCAGGGGTTCGCCGGGCCGGTTCATCGTGTACACGCGGGCGGCCGTGGCCAGGTAGTGGTCCAGCAGCCGTGACCGCGCCGCCTCGCACTGCTGCGGGGGTTCGTCGCGGTCGGCACGGGCACGGGCGTAGAGGCGCAGAAGGTCGTGGTAGCGGTAGCGGTCCGGCGCGGGGGATTCCAGCAGCGAGGCATCCACCAGGCACTCCAGCGTCTTCCTGGCCTCTTCGGTGCCCAGGCCGAGCAGGGCCGCGGCGGCGCCCAGGGAGATGTCCGGCCCGCACGGCAGCGCCACCAGCCGGAAAGCACGGGCCTGCCGGGCAGCGAGCTGCCCGTATCCCAGCTCGAAGGTGGCCTCGATGCCGAGGTCTCCGGCCTGGAGCTCCTGGAGACGGCGGCGTTCGTCGGCCAGTTTGCGCGCCAGGTCGGCGGCGGTCCAGGCGCGGCGTGCCACCAGGCGGGCGGCGGCGATCCGGATGGCCAGCGGCAGGCAGCCGCACGCCGCCACGACCTCCCGGGCGTCCTCGCCTCCTTCCCCGGTGATGCGGGTGAACAGGGCAAGGGCCTCTTGGGGCGGCATGGCGTCCAGGGCCACCACGTGTGCCCCCGGCAGGTGGGCCAGCCGGTTGCGGCTGGTGACCAGGACGGCACAGCCGTCCGTGCCCGGCAGCAGGGAGCGGACCTGGGCGGCGTCACGGGCGTTGTCCAGCAGGACCAGGACGCGGCGGCCGTCGAGTACGGAACGGTAGAGCGCGGCGCGCTCACCGACCCCCTCGGGGATGGCGCAGCCCGATACCCCCAGGGCCCGCAGGAGGGCGCCCAGTACGCTCTCCGGATCGGCCGGGCACGGTCCGCAGCCCCGAAGGTCGACGTACAGCTGCCCGTCCGGGAAGAAGGGCCGGAGCGCGTGCGCGACATGCACCGCCAGGGCGGTCTTGCCGACGCCACCGATCCCTGCGACCGCGCACACGGCCGGCCCGGCCCCCTCCTCGGGGCCAAGATGTGCGATCAGCTCTTCGACCAGCGCGGTCCGCCCGGTGAAGTCCCGGATGTCGTAGGGAAGCTGAGCCGGCCGGCACCGTGCCACTCCCCCACCGGCGTAGCCCGGGCGCGCCCCTTCGGGGGCGGGCAGGCGGGGATCGGCCCGCAGGATGCGTCGACGCAGTTCGCAGAGTTCCAGGGAAGGGGCGACGCCCCGTTCCTGGGCGAGCAGGCGCCGCATGTCGGCGTAGGCGGCCAAAGCCTCGGTCTGCCGCTTTCCGCGGTAGAGCGCGAGCATCAGGAGTTCCTGCAGTCGCTCGCGCAAGGGATGCCCGGCGGTCAGCGCCGTCAGTTCCGCCACCACCTCCGCGTGCCGCCCAGCCTCCAAGTCGAGAGCAAGACGAGTCTCCACCAGGCTCAGGCGCCGCTCTTCCAGGCGGGCGCGCCAGATCGCACCATACGGGCCCGGCACCCCGGCCAGCGGCTCACCGGCCCACAGCTTTAGGGCTTGGACCAGCAGTTCGCGGGCGCGCGCCGCGTCACCGGAGCGACGTGCCCGCTCGGCCTCGGCCGCGAGCCATTCGGCACGTGCCAGGTCGAACTCGCCTTCACCGACGTGTAACGCGTAGCCATCGGCCTCATTCATCAGCATGCCGGCGTCCGGACCCAAGGCCGTGCGCAGCCGGCCCACATCCTCGCGCAGGACGGCCATCGCGTCCGGCGGCGGGTTCTCCCCCACAGGGCACGGGCCAGCTCCACCGCCGAGATACCACGCCCGCCCTGCATCAACAGGACGGTGAGCAGCAGCCGTTGCCGCGGCGTACCGGTATCGAGCTGCTGTTCCCCGCGCCAGATTCCGGCCGGTCCCAGCACCGTGAACCACATGTGCCGCTCGTCCCCCGCAGCGCCGGCCATGGACGCCTCACATCCCGCAATCGGTGCTTCGGCTTCCCAGTCTTCCACGCGAGCACCCCGAAAACCACGTAAGGGCAGGCCACGTATGCGGAGCGTGGCTTGCTGAGGGGCTGGCGAGCAGGGCCCCGGACAGCTACCTCGCCGGACGCCCCCTGCGCGCCTCGATGATCTGGCTCAAGGGCGTCGAACGGGCCATCTATTGATCACGACTCAATACGCGCCCCAGTTATCGCCTCCGCGTCGGCCGGCTGTTCCTGCGCATCTGCAGGGAGTACAGGATCGCTGCGTTTCCAGTGGAAACGGACTCAAGGCTGAGCGCGGCGTCACCATCTCCGAATTACACGTCGGGAGCCTGCCAGGGCCTGAGTGGCTACCTGCACGGTGTCGGGCGTGCCGGCGGGCCTACGCCGGGCTCGCCGCCTGGGCGGCGTTGTAGACGGCCTGTTCCTCGGTGCCGAAGTGGGTGGCGCTCATGTTGGGGCCCTGGATCCAGCCGAGGATGCCGATGATCTGGGCGGGGTCGTCGTAGCGGGAGAAGACTCCGACCTGGAGGCCTGCTCCGGTGGTGGGGTCGAAGTTCTGCAGCAGGGCGCCGCCGCTGCAGCCGGGCGACTGTGCGCCGGCCATGACGTCGTTGTAGTAGACGGGGTCGTTGCGGGTGGTGCCCTGGGTGACCATGAGGCTGCGGCCGTCGAAGGTCCGCTGGAGCGGTGTGGGCACGTTGCCGGGGCGGTAGTAGTTGCGTTCGTTGATGGTCGGGTAGCCGAAGATGTGGTGGGTCTGGTTCTGCGGCTGGTTGAAGCCGACCTCCTGGCCTCCGGTGACCTCGCCGATCGGGCGCGGGTCGTCGGGGTTGGCGACCAGGACCGCGGCCATGTCGCGTCCCAGCAGCCAGTCGGCGCTCTGGCTCCAGGTGTTGGTGATCCACTGGCGGGTCACTCCCCAGACGCCGTAGGGGGCGATGTCCTTGCCGGGCAGCTGGGTGCTGGCGGGGTCGCGGGGCAGGCTGGCTCCGTTGAACCCCGGGACGAAGACCATGTTGGTGGCGACGACGTTGCCGAAGCCCACATTGAGCGGGGTGTGGATGCGCAGGCAGTGGGCGGCGGTCAGTACGACGCTGCGGTTGGCGCTGCTGACGACGTTGCCGGAGCACGAGGACGTCGAGACGGCGCCGGTCTCCACGTCCGTGTACTGCATGAAGATCTTTCCGGCGGTGCGGGAGACCAGTCCGTGCTTGCGCGGCCACGGCTTGCTCAGGTCGTCCCATCCGCCCGGCGGCGCGGCGGCGTCCTGGTCCTCGTTGTTGAGGCCGGCGTCGGCCATCTTCCCGAGGGTCCAGTACTCCACCTCGGCCCGGAGCCTTTTTGGTAGTCGGGGCCGGCCGGGACCAGCGGGCTGAGCTCGAAGGCGGGAACTGCGGCGTGTGCTGGGGGCGCCGCCGTGGTGAGCAGCGCGGCCACCAGTGCGAGCAGGCCGAGTACGGCGGTGAACACACGTCTGGACGGCATGGTGATGGGCAAGGCTCTCCCTCCTGGGGTGGTCCGTGGAGACGGATCCGGTGGATGACCTGAGCGGCTTTTTGCCCCGGCGGTGCTGTGCGGGGCGGGCCTTACGGGTTGGCGGTCACCTCGAAGCCCGCGCCGAAGACGCCGGCGGGGGCGGCGCGGTCGCGGGCGCGCAGGTCGGCGAGGATGTTGGCCGAGCTGGTGTACTCGAACGGCGGCAGGGACAAGGTGATCGCCTTGGTGATCCCGGCCCAGGGGCCGGACGCCTGGAAGTTGTTGTCCGGGGAGGGAAGCTCGGTTCCCGGCACGTGCCAGATGGCCGGGCCGCCCGAGTCACCGGTCAGGTTCGCAGCCGCGGACCGGTAGATGCCGCCGGTGTTGTCCATGATGGTTCCGAACCACACCCCCGTCTGGCCCGAGACGATGAGCTCGTTGTCGCCGGCGGCGAGCAGCCGCTCGGTGTCGAGTGCGGGGTGCGGGGCGTTCGGGCTGGCGGTCCCGCCGGGGACCTTCACCTCGCCGGTCTGCTTCAGGTAGGGGCCCTGCGAGGAGAGCGTCACCTGCGGAACCAGCTCGATGACCATGTAGTCCTTGGTCATGTGGCCGGTGCCCGAGCCCTCGGGGTCCTTGAAGTAGCGCACATACCCGATCGGGCCGAACCCGGTGTCCGCCCGGTCGTACACGGGCGCGATGTCCTCGGGGATCTCTCGGTCCGCGTGCGTACCGTCGGGGTCTTTGAGGCAGTGGCCCGCCGACACGGCGATGCGGTGGCCGTACTTGTCCGTGCCCACGGCACCGATCGTGCAGAAGGCGAACGGCAGCGATGGGCTGAAGAGAATCTGCATCCCGTTGTGGACGCGCTTGCCCGCCTCGGCCCGGGCGGCGCCGGCCGTCACGGTCCAGATGACCGCGAGGCTCAGCAGCAGAATGCCCAGTCGTCTGATCATGTGCGCAGTCCTGTCTGTCGGGAGCGGAAGGTCAGGCAGATGCCGCGAAGGCGGCTTCGAGCCGCGGGACGAAGTCCACGAGGTCCTGGGCCCAGCAGCCGCTGGTGTGGCCGCCGTCGCACGCGGTACCCCAGCCGGACCCGTCGCCGTAGTCCACGTAGTGCGCGGGATGCCCGAGGGCATCCAGACGCTCCTTGGCGTGCTGCGACGCCGACTGCACCCAGAACTCGGGCTCGGTGGCACTGCCCTTGCCGTTGCCGGTGTAGATCGACACGCCCGTCCCGGCCCGGGCCAGGACGTCCATGTGCGAGACCGGGTCCGCCTCGTTCCAGCGCCAGTCGGCGCCCAGGATCGGATACGGCGTGCCGAAGACGGCGTCGCTGGACACCGGGGGCCCGAAATCGAGGCTGCAGGTGGGGCTGGAACTGCCGCACAGCGGGGCGCCGACATTGGTGAGCGTGGCGACGACGGCCGCGCGCATGACGGCGTGGTTCATCGAAAGCTCATTGGCACCGGAGAGCGTGGCGACCTGGCTGAACAGACCGGGGTGCCGCTGGGCGTAGTGCAACGAGCCGAATCCGCCCATCGACAGGCCGGCGACAGCCCGCCCCTTCCTGTTCGCGGTGGTGCGCAGGTTGGCATCGATGAACGGGACCACCTGGCTGATGTGGAAGTTCTCCCAGTTCTGCGCGCCGGCGACGGTGCCCTGGTCGAGCCAGTTGGCATACCAGCCCCGTCGGCCGCCGTCCGGAATCACCGTGATCATCGACTGTGCCGCGGTGAGAGCGGGGTAGGCCAGGTTCGGGTTGCCCGGATCGTCGGACGCCCCGTGCAGGAAGTACAGCACCGGGTAGCGCTTTTCGGGGTGGTCGGCGTAGCCGCGGGGCAGCAGGATCCGGATGCGGTGCTCACCGGCGACCTCGGGCGTGGTCACGGTGATGACGAAGTTGGTGGCGGAGCCGGTGGCGCCGCCGACCTGGGTCAGGCCGAAACCGTCGTTCATCTCCGGCGGCTTCGGGCCCGCTGCCCCGGCAGAGGGGAACGGGGCGCCCAGGAGCAGGAGGGCTGCGGCCGCGGCGACGACTGCTGCCTTCGCACGCAGGAGCCGGGCGGGCAGAGCTGATTTCATCAGATGTCCTCGAGAAGAGGTGAAGGCCACGGGACGGATGGTTCAGCCGGTCACCGGGAATCACACCCCATTGCCCCGCGTGGCGCCATAGACCCGGGTGGCGCAGATGGGCCACTGGCGCCAGTGCGCTACGTACGCAGTACGCTCCGGAAGCCGGACGGTCCGGCCCGGTACGGCGAGGGGAAGTCGTGCACGACGTGCTGGACCCGCACTCCGACCGCGGACGGGTCTACCGGCTTCTGGTCAGTCACCCGCACGAGTCCGCCGCACGGCTGGCAGCCCGGACCGGCCTGAGCGAGACCGCCGTCCGCACGGTGCTCACAGAACTCGCCGCCGAAAACGTCGTCGTCACGACGGCCCCCGAGGCCGCAGATGCTTCCTGGGAAGCGGCACCGCCCACGCAGGTCATCGAGGCGCTGCTGCAGCGCGATGACGCCCTGCGCACAGCACTGCGCCAGACCGGCACCGAGCTGGAACGGCTCTACCGTCTCGCCAGGAAAGACGCCGGCCACTACGGCGCGCTGGAAGTCGTCGAGGACCCCGCGCGCCTCCTGGCGGTCAGCCGGCAGCTCCAGCAGTCGGCGCGCCACCAGATCCGGGTCATCGACGTGCCACCGTACTCCGGCACGTCCGAGCACTACCTCGCCCAGGAAACGCTGCAACGCGAACGCATGGCCGCCGGGGTCGTCTACCGTGCCATCTACCACAGCTCCGCGTTCGACGACCCCGTCGCGTGGCCCAACATGGCCCGCATGATCGAAGCGGGAGAGCAGGCGCGGGCCCTGGACACCCCGCCCCTGAAGCTGGCCCTCTGCGACAGCGATCTGGCGGTGGTCACCCTCGCCGCCGACGACCACTGCGGGATCGTGTCCCTCCTGATCCGCCCGTCCAGCCTGTTCCAGGCACTGTCCAATGTCTTCGAGACCCTGTGGAGACTCGCCGTTCCGGTCTCGGCAGCGGGCATCGGCACGCAGCTCGACTCCCGGGACCGCCAGATCCTGACCCTCATGGCCAGCGGCGCCACCGACGACGCGATCGCCCGGCACCTGGGAGTGGGCCGCCGCACCGTCGTACGACGCGTCTCCGCGCTCCTGAACCGGCTGGGCGCCACCACCCGTTTCCAGGCGGGAGTCCAGGCGGCGCGGCGCGGCTGGCTCTGAGGACGCCGGCGCCCAGCCGTCACCGGCCCTCCCCCGGTGAACAGGATCCGCGGTCCCGCCGGCACCGACCGGGCTCGGCGCCAGGCCTGCCGCGGAGCGGGAGGCCTGGCCAGCGCAGTAATCGTGAAGGCGGCGACCGGACAGAGCATGGCGTGCCGGAACGCGGTATCCGCATCGGCAGCGGGGCGTAGGAGACGAGTCCGGCGACGGGCACTGCGATGGATTTGCCGAGCTGCTGTGCTGCGGGCACCAGGCCGGAGACCGAACCGGCGGCGGGCCGTGCCGCCTGGCGTCCCGCCGCCGAGCCGGCGAGCCGCCAGGGCACCCGGACTGCGCCCGGCGGGGTATGGCCGCTGCCTCCCTGCGGAGGACGATCCACTGCCCTGCTTCTGTGACCGTGGATACAACAACGAAGCCCATACGTACACTTGTTGAGGAGGCTGGCAATGACAAAAACAGGAAAACGGGCAGGCCTCGGTTCCGCCGCCGTTGTGATCGGTGCCCTGGCGTTCATCGGGACCGCACAGCCGGCGCAGGCGGCCGGTCCCGTTCACCCCGCACACAGCGCGACGTCCGCAGCGCCGGGCCGGGCCCCGGCGGACACGCCGGACTCCTGGGAGCCGTACCTGACGCCCACATCCCACTCCGGTGGCCGGGAGGACTGCACCTACCCCGACTGTCAGTGAGCCTCGCCGACCCTTTCATTCGACCAGCCGCCCGGGAATCGCGCGGCGGCGACTCGACGGAAAGGGAGCGCCGGGTGTACCGCTGGGTAAGCCCAGCGGTACACGGGCGTGTTCGACGCCCGCAGAGGGAAGCACCGCTGGGATACTCCCGGCATGGCTGACACCATCACCCACGCCCCCCGAGCCGTGGACGGCCGGGCGTCTTCGCGAGGCCCTCAAGGACCTTGCCGATGACGCACCCATCTACATCGGAGTGGCCTCCGACCCCGGAGACTTCAACGGCTACCACGACCGGGTCCTGGCCGCCTACGAGCCCGTCGAGCTGCACTGGCCCGCAGCGGACGGAGAACCCGAGCGCACCGAAGTCCAGCACACCCTGTTCGCCGACTGGCCGGCCGGCACCTACGACGTACTGGACTGACGGCACAACACCCCATGCGCAGCCCCCTCCGCTCGCATCGAGATCGGACCGCGCCCGTCACACGGCCCCGCCGCCCCAGCGCAAAGACTCCGATAGAGCGCCGGCCCCAGGCGGGGCCACCGCGTAACGCCTGTCCTGCGTACCGGCGTCAGCTCATCAGGCGACGCGGAGCTTCTTGCGCCGTTCCAGCGCGAGTTTCTCGCGGTAGTCCTCGACGGCCTGGTGGTAGCGGGCCACGAAGGTCGGCTCGTCCAGGCGGTCGACGATGTCCATCGCGTCGATGGCGCGTTGGGCGTCGGAGAAGGACTCGTAGCCGGCGAGCATGGCGTTGATCCGGTAGACGCCGTTGCGCTGCTTGGTGACCAGCCGGGCGAGTATCAGCTCGCGCAGTGCGGAGGTGACGCTGGGACGGCTCAGCCGCAGCAGGGCCGCGATCTGGTTCTGCCCCATCTCGACCCGGCCGCCGGCCTCACTGCGGGACCTCAGGATGCACAGGACGCGGTAGGCCGTGCCCGGAAGGTCCAGCGCGGCGACCACGCCCTCGGCGTTGACCGGCGCGAACAGCAGACCTTTGCTCACTGTTCCTGCTCCTTCTCCCCCAGGGCCTCGAACCGCTGGCGCCGTTCCCGGCGCTTGGCGGCCCGTTCCTTGCGCAGCTCGTCGATGGCCTCGCGCATGTGCTGCAGAGACGGGTAACGCACCAGCTCGGGCAGGCTTCCTGCCCGCAGTTCCTTCAAGGCGTCCTGCTGATCCACCTGAACATACTCGGTCCGCCCCTCGGCACCGCGAATCAGTTCGGCCGCGACGTAGGAGTAGGGCGGGTTGAACTGGTAGACACCCGGCCGCCGCCGCAGCACGATGCCGTGCTGCATGATCTCCTGCAGTGCCGGGTTCACCTTCTGCCGGGGCACATCCAGGATCGCGGCCATGTCGTCCTGCGTCATGGGAATCTGGCCGCCGGCCCGCTGTCCGGCGATCAGCAGCAGGATCAGCCGCAGGGGCAGCGCCTCGCGGTAGTACTGGGCGATGACGAGCAAGAACTCCAGGCTGGCCATCGCGAACGCGTTGGGCCGTTCAGCACTGGAGTAGAACTCCAGCTTCTGGCGCCTGCGGCCGAGGGTCAGTTCCCGGTCGGGATGCCGGCGGGCCACCTCGTCCAGGTCCTTGATGGCCCGCAGCCGGGACCCGAAGGCCTGCAGCGGATCGTCCGGATCATTGTGGGCGGGGACGTGCGCAGGCTGGGCGGCACGACGGCGGCTCTGCGGCTCCGACACGGACGTTCTCCATATTTCAAGATCAGGACACGCAGCAACGTAGCAGAAGGTCAGCCCCTCTGACCTCCAGGTCGGCATTACTGACCTCCGGCGCGTCGTGTGTCACCCCAGGGGTGACATCGTCCCTGCCGGAAATCCCGGGGAGGCTCGGTCGCCGGAAACCGCGAACACCGGCACCGCCACCCCCATAAGTCAGCCTTCCTGACCTCTCGGACTTCCTGAACGTCGGCAGACCTGACCTTCTCGCCCCTTCCTGTCTCCTCAGAAGGGACGCGGGAAGAGGCCGATGTCCCCTCACAGGCGACACAACAGACACTCCTGCAGCGCTCTGACCTGCAGAAACGTCATCTCTCCCCTATCTGATGTCATCAGGTCACCCGGACACGGCCCCGGACATGGCTGAGGCCGCTTCGGGTGCGGCTCCGAGGACCGCGCCCCGGCAGTGGGCGGCACCAGCGGTGCTGAGTCCCGGTCAGTGCCGACCGTGACGAACAAGCACCAAAAGGCCTGGCTGGTGTAGGCGCATGGTTCCGCCGCACGGCCCTTGGGGGCCGTGCGGCTTCGGTACCTCCGCACCTGACACTGCGTGCGCGCCCCGTCCCAACACCCGTTCTGTGGCGCAGGTTCGCAACGGGGCACACAAGCTCCCCTGCTCTTCGGCACCTTGGCTGCCTGCACGCCCCAACCGGGCACCGGCGAGCCTGGCCTCCGAAGCAGGTACGGCGAAGCGCGCACAAGCCTGCGCCGACTCTGCCGAGCCTGCTGGCCGTCGGTGCTCACCGGGCGCTTACTACTCCCCCGCGGTCGCCCGGACCGCGTACTGCCCGCACGGCACAGCGTGACGCCCGGTCGCATCCCGTACCTGGACGTAGGTATGGACGGCCACCGGCTCCGTGAGCGGCGTTCATCAGCTGGTAGTGGCCAGCCGGGAGTCGAAGATCCAGAAGTCTTGTGCGGACAGCCCGACGCGATCGGCATCTTCGCGAGACGGGCAGCGGATCACTTCGCTCAGGCACTGACACTCAGGCTCCTGTGAAACCGGGCGCCTGGACCAGCACGTGGCCCGAAGGGTTCGCCCAGTGGTGACCTGCGGGGGTGGAAGCTGGGCATCCGCAGTGATGTTCTAGCCGTCATCCCGCAGGACCCTGCCACCTGTGCCCTGTGCGTTCCATGCCGATGGCATAAACGACCTGGGTAAACCGGTGCGGGAGACGGCTGGAACTGGCTGCCTGGCCTGGGCGTTCCGGGGAACAGCAGGATTTCTGTGAGTGTCCTGTGACAGTTTGTGCGGTCCCGGTGGCCAGTGGGGCTACCGCGGCTTTTCTTCCGTGGGGGAAGATGACGCACTTACGTGCCACGGGCATGCCGCTTCGGCGTGCCCGCAGACAGACGCGCCTGACCGTGACCGCCGCCGCCACCGCCGCCGCCCTCGCAGCAGGGATACTGCCGGCACTGGCCGCACCGCCCCACCCCCAGACCCAGGGTTCAGCCTGGGGTGAGCATGGGCGGGCGGCGATGCCCGCGGTCAAGCCGGGTGTGAACCGCCCGCCGACGTCCCACGCGCAGGCTGCCCCGTCGCAGGGGCAGCGTGCCTGGGGCCTGCGCCAGCAGAAACGTCTCGCCGGCCACAGCACTCCCCCGGCTCCGGCGGTGCGGCCATCGGCCGGTGTGACGTCGTTCGTGCCCGAAGGGCAGGGCGCGGTGCCCTGGCACCAGATCGACGACTTCCGCGTCACCGACGCGCTGGTGGGCCGGATCGACTACTCGACCGGCAACCTGATGCTGGCCGCCACTGACTTCGACATCGCCGGAGTGGGCCAGAAGCTGCAGCTGACGCGGACCTACAACTCGCTGCCCGGCCCGTACGGGATGGTGTCCACCCCGTGGTGGCAGGGCTACGAGCGGTGGCTGGACACCTTCTACACCGGCGAGGTGATCTGGTACGACGCCACCGGCGCCACCGTCCGCTTCACCAAAAACGCCGACGGCACCTTCACCACCCCCGTCGGCTACTCCCGCGACCTGGTCAAGAACGCGGACGGCTCCTTCACCCTGACCGACCGCAAGTCCGGGTCGAAGGAGACCTACGACGCCCACGGCTCGCTGACGAAGGTCACCGACCGCAACCACGGCGTCATCACCATCGAGCGCCACAAGACCAGCGACGGCGCATCCACGGGCTTCAAGGTCACCGAGACGCGCTCCGGCCGCTTCATCGACCTGGTCAAGGCAGATGCGACGCACTGGAAGGCCACCGACAACGCGGGCCGCACCGTCGCCTACGAACTCGACGACAAGGGGCACCTGCTCCGTACGACCGACGCCGAGGACCACACCACCACCTTCGGCTACGACGGCAGTGACCGTCTGGAGAAGATCACCACGGCGGAGTCGCGGGCCACCGTCTTCACCTACGACGACCTGGGCCGCGTCACCTCCATGCGCCGCTTCAAAGAGAACGGCGGCACCGGCGAAGACGCCCCGACCCACCTGTACACCTACTCCAACAAGGACTCCGCCACCGCCGCGGGCAGCACCACCGTCACCGACCCACGCGGCTACCGGACGGTGTATACGCACACTGCCGACGGGGAGGTCACCAAGGTCACCGATCCGTACGACAAGTCCCGCTCCAGGACGTACAAGAACCACCTGACGCAGACCGCGACCGACGCGATGGGCAGCGGCACCACCCCAGGCAACGTCACCACCTACGGCTGGGACACCCGCAACAACCCCACCTCGCTGAAGCTGCCCACCGGCGCCACCTCCGCCCTCGCGGGCTACCAAACGGTCGCCGGCGCCGACCTGCCGGGCACGCTGACCACCGCGGACGGCGAGAAGAGCACCTACAAGTACGACACCAACGGCAACCCGGAAAGCATCGCGGTGACCGGCACCGGCGGCGGCCACCAGTACTTCACCCACAACAAGACCACCCCCACCTGCGGCGGCTTCGAGGGTCAGCGCTGCAGCGTCAACGACGGCCGCAACCAGGACGCCACCAAGACCACCTTCCATTACGACGCGAAAGGCAACCTGGAGAAGGCCACCCCGCCCGCGCAGATCAAACCCACCACCTACACCTACGACCCGCTCGGCCGCCCCAAGACCGTCACCGACGGCCGCGGCACCAGGACCACCTACACCTACGACGACCGCGACCGCATCACCGAAGTCACCAGCCCCACCACCAAGGTCACCTACCGCTACGACGGCGACGGCAACCTGCGCGAGCGCACCGACGCCACCGGCACCGTGACCTACCAGTTCGACGCACTCAGCCGCGAGACCGTCCGCACCCTGCAGGACAAGTCCCAGACCGTCCTGGCCTACGACGCGGCCGGCAACGTCGAGATTTACACCGACCCCACCGGGAAGACGGTCTACACCTGGGACAAGGCCAATCGCCTCGATACCCTCACCGACCCCACCGGCAAAACCACCCGCTACGAGTACGACAACAACGGCTTCCGCACCAAGACCACCTACCCCGGCGGCACCGTCCAGAAGGTCACCCCTGACAAGTCCAGCCGCCCCGAACACATCACCGCCGCCTCCCCCAAAGGCACCCTGACCGACCTCATCTACACCTACCGCTACGGCACCGACAACAAGACCGACGGCAGCAAGATCCGCACCGTGACCAACAAGACGGACGGCACCTACACCGCCTACACCTACGACAGCGCCGGCCGCACCTCCTACACCAACGAGACCAAGAACGGCACCTCCACCGGCGCCTGGCAGTACTGCTACGACCAGGCCGGCAACCTCACCTCCCTCGGCGCCGCGCACACGTGCCCCGGCAGCACCACCTTCACCGTCAACGCGGCCTCCCAGATCACCGCCCGCAGCGCCCACCCCAAGCCCTGGACCTACGACGGCGCCGGCAACGAGACCAACGCCGAGGCCACCCGCACCGACGAGAGCTGGACCGACTTCTCCCAGCTCGCCTCCATCACCACCGGCGGCACCACCCACGACGCCGCGTACGGCTCGACCGACAACAGCGAGCGCACCCGCCTCGGTGACACCGTCTTCCACAACGGGCCCTTGGGCCTGGCCGGGCAGACCACCGGCGGCACGGACACCGGATTCGTCCGCGAGCCGCGGGGCACACTCAACTCCATGAACCGTGGGGGCGAGTCCTACTACTACCTCACCGACGCCCTCGGCTCCGTCGTCGGTCTCGCCGACGAGACCGGCGCGAAGGTCAACAGCTACGGCTACAGCCCCCGGGGCGTCGCCCGCGCCGCCAATACCGAACAGGTCCCCCAGCCCTACCGGTTCGCAGGCGGCTATCAAGACCCCACCGGCCTCTACCACCTCGGCGCCCGCTACTACGACCCCAGCGTCGGCCGCTTCACCCAGCCTGACCCCTCCGGCCAGGAGAAGAACCCCTACCTCTACGCCGAAGGCGACCCCGTGAACCGCATCGACCCGGGCGGCCTCAGCTTCCTCGGAGAGATCACGGGCGCCGTCGCCGGCACCGTTGCCAGCACCCTGTTCGACGGAGTAGTGGGACCGGTCGCTGGCGGAGCAGCCGGAGGCTGTCTTGGAGGCGTCATCACAGCCGCCATCGACGGGGAATCCAAAACGGAGGCCTGCCTTAAGCAGGGAGCCATCGGCGCCGCCACCGGCGGAGCGGGAGCAGCCCTCAAGGCCGGAAAGGCCGCGTATACAGCCTCACGGCAACGCTGACAGACAGCGAACCTGCAGCTCCTGTGTTCAGGACAACAGTGCTTGGGTGGGAGCGCGTCGCGCTCCCACCCGTCCCGAGATTGGACAGACATGAAGAGCTACCCGGCAAGGCTGGCGGTCTTCCTGCTCGGCTTCGGAGCCTTGGCCGCGGTGATGTGGCCAATCATTCTCTGGATGGACGGTCTTCCATACGCTGGGAGAGTTCCCGTGGGACTCGGCCTGCTGGCTGTCCTGTTCACTTACATGATCTTGATTGGGAGATGGGCCAACAAGGGACGAAAAAAACCCCGCCCCCCTCACTGACGGAATCGGGACGCCTCAGGAAGTAGCCTCGCGCCCGCCTGGGCGGCCTGAGGCCTTGTTCGTCCCAACGCCCTGCTTCCAGATGTGCGCCGGAAGCAGGGCGTTTCCATACCCGGGATCGGGCCGCCAACAGTGCCCTGGGCGAGGCAGGGAGTTCGCAGGCTGCTCTCCGCCCCACCCAACGCCTTTCTGCGGCCGAGGGCGTGAGGAGCCATGACCGTCTCCTCACGGCACCAAGCACTCGATCCTCGAGAGGTGGCGATGCTGACAGCCTGAGGCGGAGCACCGTATGGGGGCTGAGCCCGAGCGGACCGCTGTCCAGTTCACCGGTGCGGCGATCACAGTCGCTGCCTATGCCCAGAAAAGAGGGAAACGACATGCCGCGCCTTGGAATGTCCATGGAGCAGCAGGCGTCCGTCAAACGCCTTTTCCTGTTCGGCTCGATCTTGGCCGCCATCGGTGTCGTGCTGGGTATCGTCCTCGGCATCAACGGCAACATCGGCGGATGGCTCCTGTGCGTCCTCATCGCACTTATCTGGGGAACCGCCGCGCTGTTCCTGAGGATGACGAAGGCAGAGCGGCCGTAGGCACGACGATCGTCCTGCCCCGTAGGCGTAGGGCTGACAGCGCGGCCACCGGTGCTCCGCTGCCAGACAACCGTGGTGCGGAGCAGCCGCACCGGCGGAGCTCCTGCCGTACTCGGAGTTGCTGAACCCCGGGGCGTCTGGGACTCAAGGCTTCTGCGGTGCCTGCAGGGACCAGACAGATCGAGCTCCGGCGGGCCTCTGCCCACCCTCTGCGTACGAGGGCTCTTCGCGGTCTCCTATTACGGCGTAATAGGAGACCGCGAAGAGCCCGGGAGTTGGGGCCTGTGACATCCCGGCGCGATGTGAGCGGGAACCCGACCGGTTCTGTCACCCTTTTCACGGCGGCAGTGACCGTCGTGACGCTCCACGCAGAGAGGCGGCACGTACCGCCCAGGGCGGACCGTCGAGCAGCAAGCACGTCCGACGGTAGCGTCGCTGCATCATCGCTCTTGCCCCCGGCGCCGCCCTGGCTTCCTTCCTCAGTGGCGGCGGCAACGCTGCAGGGCGTCGCGCATGCGGCTTCGCCATCCTCAGCACGCGGCTTCCGCTGCCTTCACGGAACAGCGGGCTGGATGAGTACGTGAACGGTGCCGACGTTGCCGTTCGGCACCGCACCCTTACGTACCCCCTGATGAGTCTCCGGCCGGAGACGCCACCCGTACCGGAGGGCGAATGAGACGAGCGGCTATTACGGCGTAATACGTCAGTGTCCTGTCCCGGGTAAGCCTGGATGAAGCAAGCCCCTGGCCTTCGGTGCCCAAGTCAGGTGAAACGCAGGTTCTGAGCCTGTCCCCCGATCTCCAGGCATCAAGCCCGGGCGCGTCTTCGAGGCGTCGGGGTGCCGGGGTCAGGCCAGAAGCCGGATGCCGGAAGACTGCATGTCGGTAGCGAGCGGTTCTGTGCAGTGAGCGCAGACTTGCGCGAGCGGGCGGACGGTGTTGCTCTGGATGTTGAAGGATCCTGTCTGCAGTGCTTGTGGGCAGGAGTAGTCGGCGTGCAGGCGGACCCAGCCAGTCAGTGCGGTGCCGGGCCGGTCTCGTCCGGCCTCGTGGAATGGTGCCCACCAGTGGTCGATGAGCGAGCGAAGTAGCCAGCCGGTCCTGACCGTGGGCGACATCGAAGCCGCTTATGCGGGCAGCGGTGGGGTGCTCCGTTCCCTGGTCGCCCGCCAGTGCAGGTTGTGGAACTGCTCGCTCTGGCGGCGGGAGTCCGGCCGGGCATCCGCAGATTCCACATACCGTCATCGCGGCGGCTTCAGCCAACCGTTCGTCCAGGGGCGTCAGCGAAGCAGGCGGCAGTACCGAGCGAGACAAGCATGACCGGGACACCACGGCAGTTGCCTGCAAAGGAGCGGGACTGCCCAGGTTGCACGAGGGCACGACGGGAGGGGAGAGACCAGCCGTACCGGAAGAGCGAATGTGGCGACCGGCCTATTACGGCGTAATACGTCAGAGTGGTGAACGACCTTAGCTAACGTGTCGGTGTGTCAGGAGCGCTCTGGCGTTAGTAAGGTATCGGCCATGACCTCCCCAACCTCCTCCGACCGCGAAAAGGTCGTGTCCAAGCTGCCGGGTCACATGCGGCACAACCTCAAGATCCGCTCCGCCCAGCACGGCATCGAGATCCAGACCGCGGTCGAGCAAGCGATCACCGCCTGGCGTGCCCTCGCCTCACTCCCCCAGCAGGTCGACACCACCAACGCGGACTCGTTCTCCACCTGGCTGCCGGAAGGCCAGTGGGACGAGTTCAAGGACAGCTGCAATGACCGTCGTGTCTCCCTGATCCAGGGCCTCGCCCAGTCCGTACAGCTGTGGCTCGACGCCAACCCCGCCCCCGACATCGAGCGCCCCATCCACCCCCGACGCCGCGTCGTGTGCAACCAGAAGGGCGGCGTCGGCAAGACCGCCGTCGCGGCCGGCCTCGGCGAGGCACTCTCCGAAGACCGCGACGCCCTGCACCCGGTGCGCATCTCCAAGCACCTCGCGGCCCTCCTGCAGGAACCGGGCAAGAAACTGCCGGGCAAGACGAACGACCCCCTCGAAGTGGAGGAACTGCCCGGACCGGGAAAGCGGGTGCTGCTCGTCGACTTCGACCCGCAGCGCCACCTGACCAAGCAGCTGGGCCAGGAAGAGATCCCGATGGACAGCGAAAGCCTGTCCAAGCACATGAGCGGTGAGGCCAAGGGCGACATCAAGGACCTCGTCGTGCCGATCGCCGACGACCGGTTCGGCGGCCGCCTGGATCTCCTGCCCGGCTGCCAGGACGGCTTCCTCCTGGACGTCGCGCTGTCCAAGGTGCGCTTCCGGGAGGCGGCCCTCGAACGGGCCCTGGCCCCTCTGGAAGCCGATTACGACGAAATCATCATCGACTGCCCGCCCAGCCTCGGGCTGAGCATGGACACCGCCATCTACTACGGCCGGCGCCGCGAAGAGGAACCGTCCGGCTCCTCCGGTGTCCTCATCGTCGTCCAGGCCGAGGACAGTTCCGCCGACGCCTACGACCTGCTGGTCGCGCAGATCGAGGACCTGCGCGACGACATGGGCATCGAAATCGACTACCTCGGCATCGTGGTCAACCTTTACGACCCCCGCCGCGGCTACGTCGCCACCTCCTCCCTCCAGGCCTGGTTCGACATCAAGGACCCACGCGTGGTCGCCGTCATCGGGGACCTCACCGAACAGCGCAAGGCCGTCCGCCTCAAGCAGCCGCTTCTGTCGTACGCGCCACGCAGCGAGCAAGCGGTCACCATGCGCGCCCTCGCCCGGGAGATCTCATGAGCCGCGTCGCGGACCAGCTCGGGACCGGCACCTCGTTCGGCAACGCCCGGCCGATCAGCCGGCGCCGGGCCGCCGTCGCCGCGGCGACCGGGGCCCCCACGGAAGGCGTCGCGCCACCGGCCAGACTCGCCCCGGAGCTGATCAGCCTCAACCCGGACAACCCCCGGGAGGCTCTCGGTGATCTGACCGACTTGGCCAGCAGCCTGAGGGATCACGGCCAGAAGGTAGCGGTCACGGTGATGCACCGGGACGCGTACGAGGCGGCCAATCCCGACAAGGCCGGAGGCATCGAAGACGGCACCACCTATGTGGCCGTCGACGGCAGCAGCCGTGTGGCCGCTGCCCGGGAAGCCGGCTTGGCCGAGCTCAAGGTGATGGTCGACGACACCCAAGGCAGCACAGCAGACGAACTGCTGGAGTCCGCCCTGGTCGCGAACATCCACCGCAAGGACCTGGCTCCCATGGAGGAGGCCAGGGCCCTTGAACGCCTGATGGAGATCCACCAGTCCCAAGGAGCCCTGGCGCAGCGGCTGCACCGCTCTCAGGCGTGGGTCTCCCAGCGGCTTGCCCTGCTGGACCTGGCCCCGGAACTGCAAGACCGTATCGGCAAGGAGCCCATCGAGCTGCTACGCGCCGTGGGCAAGAAGCCAGTCGGGGAGCAGCAGACCGAACTGGAGAAGCTGAAGGAGGAACGAGCCCGCAAGGCCAGCGAGAAGCCGGCACGCAAGAAGCCCGGCCGCAAGCGCAAAGAGCCCCCGGCTCCGCAGGCAGCTGACGCCGGAAGCCCAGCTCCTGACTCCCGTGAGAAGCGCGCCTCCTCCGCCACCCCCGCCAGCGGGGATGCCTCTGGCTATTACGGCGTAATAGACGGCCAGGAGCCGAGCGAGACGCAGCACGGGGCCGAGGACGTACCGAAGCCACGCTCCGAGAGCACGACGGTGGATCTGGTCTCGGAGATGCCGTGGGGGAGTGGTGCGGCGATGGCAGCCCTGGTCATGGAGCGGATGCTCCCCGCGGAGATCGAAGAGCTGATGCTCCGCCTCATCGACCGCGGCGCCGAGCCCCGCAGGAACGCGTGAAGCGTGACTCGACGCCTGGGGCGATAGCGTCCGGCAGGGACTGCTCATGGGGAAGCCCGGTGACACCCATCTGGGGACTGTCACCGGGCTTCCCCATGAGTGCCGGGCCCCTTGGTTGTCCTCGCACCGGCTGGCCACTGCTCAGATGCTTTTCCTCGCCCAGGCGCTGTCCGCATACGAAGTCGCCTGCCCCCTTCCGGCCTGTCCGGATCGGATCATCTCTTGGCGATGGCAGACGAGATCTCCGTCGACGAGTGCGGGATTTCTCGAAGAGCAGGGGAGTTGCTTCCTTCGAAGAGGTTCCGCAGCCGGACGGCGAACCGGGCACGCAGCAGCGTCAGTAGTCGTCCCGGTGCCGAGGCACTGCGGGCTCCGGAACTCCGGAGGTGGAGCCGAGCTTCGTAAAGAGCCCCTTGCGGAACGTCTTCGCTACGGCGCCCAGGGACGAGCCGAAGAGGGTATGTGGCGGAGGTACACAGTCGAGAGAGCTTGCCAGGGCCACGAGCAGGAAGATCGCCTCGGTCCTTGAGGCGGACTCGTACCATGCGAGCCCCCACCGGCGGACAAGGGCCGGTGACCGACTCGCCACGTTGAGTCTGGGCTCGTGGGACTGGCCCCCTGTCCTGGGCCCACACCAGGTGCTGACTCTGGCTGCGCATGCCCGAGCCTGTTCTTCGGCTCGATTCGCCGCCTGCTGACGCTGCTCGTCGAGAGCGCCGACGGCATACGCACCGCCCCAGGAGTTTCAGCGGCGGAGCGGCGCATGGCCGGACGAGGTTGAGGCAGAGGGACGTCGAATCCGAGTGTGCTACGGGACTGCTGAGGAGGGGGTGTGAGCGTCGGACACCAGGCGTTAGAGCTGTGGCCGGATTCGCGGCGGCGGTGTCACTCTCCGGGGACTCGGCGCAGATCTTGGGGAGCGGCCGGAGAGCAACCGGTTGTTCGGTCCGTGGGCCGGACACGAGCCCGGCTGCTCGGCCCATATGCTCTCCCCGTAGCCTCCGCGTATGACTGGTGATCCCTTCACGTGCCGGTGTGTCCTCTGCCACGACTACGGCGACCGTGCCGCGGCAGACCGGCTGGACCTGGCGGTCATCGACAATGTGCTGCAGCACGGCTGGCACGTCGTCATGGTTCCCGAAGACGAGCTCGGTCCGGGGTTCGCCTACACGATCGGCCTGGCGCATACCCATGGTGCACCCGAACTCGCGGTGTTCGGCCTCAGCGATGTCCACGCGATGCACGCCCTGCTCAACGCCCTCGGACGCAGGGCGGCCTTGGGCGCCTCGCTTCGGGACGGCCAGCATCATCAAGGTGTTGCCGACGGCCGCCAAGTCGCCCTCAGGAACGCCGACCTTCGCTGGTACCGGACGTTTTTCGGGCGGGCCATCAGCTTCTATCGGCGGCCTCCCTTCACCGTCCTCCAAGTTGCGTGGTCCGACGCCGGAGGCCGCTTTCACTGGGAAAGTCCGGCCGAGCAGGGGCACCGAGAATCACAGCCTCAACTGTGGCTGCCACCACAGGAGCACCCCGTCGGCGTCTGGACTTCCGAACTCTGACGCACCTGCCAGGCAGGGACCGCAGAGGCACTGAAGCGGGAGTCCTCTTGCGAAGCAGTTCGAACGCGGCACGTCCGTGGAAGGGACAGCGGGCACTGGGCGGGGGCGACGAGGCATCATCACTGCGCGGCTGGGCGAGTGAGGTAACGCCTGAAAGGTGGCCGATTTCCGCGACTCAGCCGGCCCCGCTTCCGGACGGCACCAGTGATGTCACACGCTCCACCGACCGCCCGGGCCGACCTCGAGATCACCAAACGGAGGCATTCTCCGTTACTTCGCTGAGAACGATCCTAAGGAAGGCCATCAGAACTATCCGAAGGCCCCCGCCGCTGTGACTGAACATCCGATGCGGCCCCGAGCGTTTGATCCAGCCGGGGAGCGTCGCGGTCGGCCCACGGCAGCGCCGGTGCGCCTCGTCAGCGATTTTGCCCGTCCGGGACGCTGAGTGATCCTGACCGTATGCACCATGCACTCACCCATTGGGACAGCCCTTTCATCAACTTCAAGGACTTCGGCTTCCCGGACGGACGAGGCCACGGATTCCGGTGGGTGCACATCAAGCGCTTCCACCTGCCGTCCGGCTCGCCGACCGACGAGCACCTGCTGACCGCCCTGATCGCTCACCCGGAGTTCCGGGACACCTACGACGGAGCCGGCGTCTGGCTCGAACCACGCCACGGACAGTGGTGGGCGGACCGGATCACTCCTGGCACCTACGCGGCCATCGGCCCGTCGAGCGCGGCCGCCACGATGCACACGTGGGCCACCAGCGGTGTCCCACTTCCCCCAGGACTGGACGCGAAGCTTCGCGAGGCGGTCTACACCCCCATCCGCCAGGCGACGAGCCGCTAAGCGCTCGGAGCCCTCCCCGAGGACGCACACCACGACTACGGCCCCATCCACATCGAGTTTCATGAACTCGTGCTTCGACCGCCGCCTCGGCACCCTCACCCTCCTCCTAGCCGCCGACGACTGAGACGGCTGCTGCGACCGCGCCTCCAGGGCAGCCTACGCGTCGCACCAGGCACTCCACTGTGCGGAACGGGCCAACCGAACTAGTCAGTTCCCCGGCTACGAAATGTTGCAGGCGCAAAGGGTGAATGGGCTTGGTTCAGGCGTGAACCAGGGCAGATGCGGCGTGCCGATCGGACCACGCCGGCGTCTGGTGTGACGCGGCACCGGCATATGGCTGCCCTGGGCAGTTTCCGTCCACGGCTGCGGTCCCCCCCGTGCGATTCCACCCGTCCCAAGGGATGCCCACAGAGCGCCGTCGGGCCCCAGGCTGATGCCGCGCGGCTCGGACGACGGTGGCGGGAGGCGGTACTCGGCGATCTCTCCGCTGCCGGTGATGCGGCCGATGCGGTCGCCCCGCTCTGCTTCGGTCGCTCCAGGCCGGCGGACAGTTCCAGCCGCAAACGTCCGCGTCACGGTCTGCCACCAGGACCACGGCCTGCCCGGCGCCGGCCGACGCCGTCTGGTGGAGGTCACCGCATCATCCGCCTGCGGTGGTGACAGGCGTCCCCAGCCATCGCTCGACCTCTGTGGACCGTACTTTCCATTGCCGCGTCGGTCACACCGCGTTCGCCTGTCCTGTAGGAGGCCTGGCGCCGGGAAGCAGCGGGCCTGCCCGGACAGCCACCGCCACCTCGCCTGGCCGTCCGTCCGTCCGTCCGTCCGTCCAGCGCATCGCGGAACCTGCTTCAGCCCTGATCCTTACGCACCCGGCAGCTGCCCCTGAAAACTCACCGGAGCCCTCCAGGAGCCCGAAGGGCGGAACGCGGGCCCGGGAACACGGCGACGGCCAGTCGCTCACCTGTGAAGCGCAGCCAGCCGGAGCAGCGACCGTACTCGGCCCTCAGCGACTGGGCTGCTTCGGTCGCTGTTCCGTCCACCCGAAAAAACCGCAGGTGAACAAGGCCTGAGGTACCAAAAAGCGACTGAAGCGACTGAAGGCTGGTATCTATGACGCGCACACGCGCGCAGGAAAATGTCTTCATAATCCCGAACTTGAGTCGCTTCAGTCGCTAAGACTCGGCGAAACCGCCTCTGACCAGCGGTTTTGTTCAGTACTGAAGGGCAGTGACTGAAGCGTCCGAGTCCCTGCCAGATTCTGCGGAGTCACCGCGGGGCACCTCCTGCACGGCAGACGGCGTTCCTTCGGTCGCTGGAAGGACCTGCCGCTGCCGCTCGGTCGCTGCCGCCCGGCAGCGACCGAGCCGGAGGCCCCGACTCCGCCCCGTCCGGGCGGGGCGGAAGAGCTCTGCCTTCGGTCAGACGCCCCCTGCCTGGCCGCACAGCGACCCAAGCGACTCGGACGCAGGAGTGTCATGCCGCCGGAAGGCAAAACCTTTTTCTTACTTTGAGACCTCAGTCGCTTCGGTCGCTTCAGTCGCTTGAACCAGTCTGCGTACATACAAACGGTCGCGGGCCGCCCGCCACGCCGGGCACCTGTGACCCACGGCCGCAGTGATTCGCTACTGTGTGGTGCAACCGATTCCGAACTACAGTCGCTTCAGTCGCTGACCGCCGAGTGCACAGGCAATGACCTGCAGCTTTGGCAGCAACCGAAGCGAACAAGCAGCAGCACCGAGGACATCATCCACCCGACATCGCTCAGCCCGGACCCGCGCACCATCGCCCACTGGTGCGCGCAAGCAGGCTGGCCTGTCCACCCCTGGCCCCGGGACGCAAGACACCGGCCGCCAACTGCCGGGTCTGCTCCCTGCCGGGCCACCGCCACACCGACTGCCCCTGCCTCACCAGCGGACGCTGGTGCCACGGCTTCCACGCGGCGACCCTGGACCGGGCGCTCATCGACTCCTGGTGGTCCACCCGCCCAACTTTCGGTGTCGGTGTCGCCTGCGGCGCCGCAGGCCTGGTCGTCATCGACATCGACGCGCACACCGTCCCGGTGCCGGCGCGCGACGGGCTCTGGCCCGGCATCCCGGTCGGCGACCACGTCGATCTGACCGGACTGGAGAACGGCTTCCACACTCTGGCGGTGCTGGCCGCCCTGCGCGGCCAGCCCAGCCCCGCGGACGACGAGCAGACCCTGCGCGTGCGCACCCCTCCGGCGGACTGCACGTCTGGTACCAGGCGGGCCCCGGCCGCCGCTGGCTGTGCTCCAGCGGCTCCAGCACCGGCCGCGCGCTGGCCTGGCAGGTCGACGTCCGCGGCAGCGGCGGCTACATCGTCGCCCCCGGCACCACAACCGCCCAAGGCACCTACACCCCGCTGGGGGAGTGCCGCACCCCCGCGCCGCTGCCGCCCTGGCTGGCCGAGGACCTCACGCGCACCGGCCACCTCGACCGGCCCGCGCCAGAAAGCGTCCCCGCGGTGCCGAAGGTGCCGTCCCGCGCCCGCCAGGCGGTCGTCCAGGCCGGCGGCGGCCGGAACGCCGCCGCCAGCGCCCTGGAAACCGTCCTGGCGGAGGTCGTCGGCTGCGCGGCAGCGACCGAAGGGACCGGCTTCTCCGACAAGCTCAACCGCGCGGCCTTCACCGCCGGGGGACTCATCGCTTCCGGCCTGCTGACGTACGCCGCCGCCGAGCAGGCCCTGAGCGCCGCCGCCGAACACGCCCGACCCGGCCAGCACCACCGTTCCGCATCCATCATCCGCAGCGGCCTGAACGCCGGTGCCCGACGCCCCCTCTTCCCCGGAGGCCGCCCGTGAACGCCGGTGCTTTCGACCCGGCCGCGGTTGCCCGCGCGATCCTCAGCCAGGCCGGCCCAGCCACCCCCAACCCGCAGCTGCCACCCCGGCGACGCTGCTGCCCGCCCAGAGCGCCCCGCCCTCCCCGGGCGGGCAGGCCCCCTTCCGCACGACCGACACCGGCCTGCTGCCGGACTCGCTCACCGACCGCGGCATGGCCAAGACCTTCGCGCACCTCT
Organism: Streptomyces sp. Ac-502; assembly: GCF_045222935.1. Classification (NCBI taxonomy): domain Bacteria; kingdom Bacillati; phylum Actinomycetota; class Actinomycetes; order Kitasatosporales; family Streptomycetaceae; genus Streptomyces; species Streptomyces sp. Ac-502. The sequence continues at coordinate 86,071 of NZ_JBHFFO010000012.1, read as the reverse complement.
ACGCAGGCGACTACCGGCACGTCAACGGCCTGGGCTGGTACAAGTGGAGCGAGTACCGCTGGGAGCCCGACGAGCACGACACCGTCGTATGGGCCGCCGGCGACATGGCCGAATCCCTGGCCACCAAGGACCCCAGCGGCACCTACACCGACACCGAACTGCGCCGCGAACGCCGCCGGGCCATGTCCACCTCCGGCATCAAGTCCATGCTCCACCAGGCCCGCTCCGCCCACGGCATGCTGCTGGACGCCTCCCGCCTGGACGCCGACCCCTACGTCCTGTGCACCCCCGGCGGCATCGTCGACCTGCGCACCGGCCACATCAATACCCCCGATCCGCACCACGACTTCCACTCCCGCTCCACCACCACCGCCCCCCGCACCATGGCGACCCCGCGCTGGGACCAGTTCCTGACCGACACCTTCGGCGGCGACACCGAAGGCCGGGAAATGATCCGCTACCTGCACCTGCTGCTCGGCTACTCCATCACCGGCGACGTCGGCGCGCAGATCCTCGCCTTCCTGTACGGCATGGGCAAGAACGGCAAGAGCGTCCTGCTGGACGTCATCGTCAAGCTTCTCGGCGACTACGCCGACGCGGCCCCGCCCGGCTTCCTGATGGCCAAGCAGTTCGAGGGCCACCCCACCGACCTGGCCGAACTGCACGGCCGCCGCGTCATCGTCTGCTCCGAGCTCAAAGCCGGGGACCGCTTCGACGAGTCCCGCGTCAAACTCCTGACCGGCGGCGACATCATCAAGGCCCGCCGGATGCGGCAGGACTTCTTCTCCTTCGTGCCCACCCACAAGCTGTTCCTGCTCGGCAACCACCGCCCCGAGGTCGGCACCGGCGGCTTCGCTTTCTGGCGCCGCATGCGCCTGGTCCCCTTCGAACGCGTCGTCCCCGACGCCCGCAAGGTCGACAACCTGGCCGACATCCTGGTGCGCGAGGAAGGCCCCGGCATCCTCGCCTGGCTAGTCGAGGGCGCCGCCCGCTACCTCGCCGGCGAGAAGGATCTGACCGGCCCCGAACGGGTACGGGTAGCCACGACGGCCTACGCAGAGACAGAGGATCACATGGGACGCTTCCTCTCCGAGACCTGCAAAATCGAAGCCGGGCTCCGCGCCGAGCAAAAACACCTTTACCTCGCCTACGCCCGCTGGTGCGAAGCCGAAGGCGCCACCCCCGTCTCCTCCCGAGCCTTCGCCGGCCGCGTCCGCGAGACCCTCGGCATGACCTCGCCGAAGGAGATGGCCACCTCCAACTCCAAGAAGTACTACCCAGGCATCGGACTGATCGCCGACATCACCGAGGAGCAGGCGTGAGCGCCCTGATCGATCCCGCGGACCTCACGCACGAAACCGACCTCGTGTGGCTGGAGGACATCGCCGGTCTCGACTACGTCCGCCAGACCCTGGACCGCGTCTCCAGTCGGCGGCGCCAGCCCCCTACCACCGTGACGGCCGCCTCGTCGGCTACGCCGTCCTCGGTCCCACTGCCAAGGCATCCCGCGCCTCCGGAACCCACCTGCGCCGCGTCTTCTGGCTCGCCCCCCACGACCGAGACCAGCAACCCGCAGGGCTCTACGCCACTGCCGCCCCCTCCGAAGCCGTTGACCCCCGCACCCTCCAGCCCGGAGTCAAGGGCTACAAAACCGAACGCTCCGAAGGCGGCCCCGCCTCGGACGCCATGCGCGAAATGGGAATAACACTGCCCAAGGCCTAGCAGCCCACGTCACCACGGCCACGCCTGCGACCCTGACGACCTGGGGAACGATGGGTAGGGCCGAGAGAGGGCCACCGGTGTCCGGTCCGGTCACCCGGCCCTGCATATGCTTCCGGCATGACGGACGTTCTGGAATGGGAAGACCGCAAGATCGCTATGCGGGCCTGCTCCGCCCGGGCCCGCAGTACCGGTCTCGATGGCACGCTGCGCGCCGTGCTGTGGGCGGGGTGAGCTGTATGGCCGCGAAGAAGGGTCTGTCCTGGGGCCTCGCTGTCGCGATGGGCGTCATGGCGGTGAGCGTCGTCGTTGACTGGGGCCGGGGCGAGGGTCTGGACTGGGCCGTTGTGGCTTTCCTGCTGGTGGTGGGACCTCACGCGGTGGGCGAGGTGCTGCGGGCGTATGGCAGAGACCGCGCGGCGGCCCGGGCTGCCACCGTCTCGAACTGGCTGGTGCTCCCCGCCGGCGTCATTCTGTGGGCGGGCTTGATCGTCGGCTGGTCCCGAGGCGAGGGCACACCATGGCTCCCGTTCGCGGCGGCGGTGCTGATGCCGCTCGGCGCGGCGGTGATGGGCGTGACGGCCCTGCGCAGGCGCCGCGCGGCGGCCTGAGCGCCCGCAACCGGAAATCTTGGGGCCCCATCGCCAGACGCCGAGCCGCGCAGAAGATCTACCGTGCGCCGGCCTGAAGCCGAAGACGGCCCCGCGGCGCGCGTTCGCGAAACAGCAGGCATTCACGATGGCCGCGGCGCTGCGCAGCCTCGTGCGCAATACGGAGGGGCAAAGTGCGGGTTCATCGGCGTAGGACAGTGCGATCAGGACACAGCCAAGGGCGGCTCTAGGGGCCGGTGAGGATGTCGTGGGTGCCGATGCGGCGCCAGATTATGTGCGGGGTACCGGGGCAGCGCTCGGGACCGAATTCCCATGTGGCGCGGCCTGCGGGGCCGGTGCCCATGGACCAGGTGAGTTCGTAGACGCCGAAGGTCCGCTGGACGCGCTTGACGCGGAGGCCGGCGCGGAAGCTGCCGGTGCGCAGGTCCTCGACGAAGGCCGCGACGGTGCAGCGGAAGCGGCGGCGCTGTTCTGGGGTGAGGCGGTCCAGGTCGGCGGTGAATCGGGGCAGAACCTCGTAGGTGGGCACGGCGAGCTCCTCCAGGAAGCACGAAACCCCCGGCGCTGCCGGGGGCGATGGCTGTCTCGCTCAGGCGAGGGAGTTCGATTGCTTGGTGCTGGGGGCGTCTTCGGTCGTCGGGTGGGGGAGAGGCACGTGTACATACGCGTCTTGGCGACGGAGTCAGCTGGAGTCGGTTGTTGGGGTGCGTGGGACGTGTGTGGCTGGTCGCCGCACAGCATTTGCATGGCCCCTGTAGAGGCCGTGCATGACGCGAGAAGGGGTTCGCCCAGCGGGCGCGACGCCGTCGCCGGCGCCCGCCGTGCGGGATCGGCCGTGAACTTCCGGTGAATTTCCCGCCTCACGGGATCGGTCTTTTGCCCAGGTCAGAGCTGGTGTTCGCTGCCGGGATGCTGAGTGTTGCGAAGGTTCAGAGGCGAAATGCGTGGCGTTACTACGTGCGCGGGGTCGCCTTCGGTGACGGCCGTCGTCCGTCCGGCCGGCCCCTGAAGGGCGCCCTGGAGAAGGCCGGGCTTCCGCCCGGGGTGTGGATGGGGCGCGGCCTGGCCGCGCTCGGGCTGTCCGCCGGGCAGGCGGTGAGCGAGCGGCAGATGGAGCTGGTCTTCGGGCATCTGCGGCACCCGGACGCCGACCGGATCGAGCGCGGGCTCCTGGACGACGGCGTGGACCCTAAAGCGGTCCGGCTGGCGACCGCCCTGGGCCAGCCGGTCGAAGAGATCGAGCGACGCAAGGTGACCCCCTTGTTCGCGCTCGACTTCACCTTCCGGCCGCAGGCGTCCCTAGCCGCATCATCGCCGATGGACCGCAGCCGCAGCCGCAGCCGCAGCCGCAGCAGCCGGCCGCAGACGCGGCCGACCCTGCCAACCAGCAGCACCACACGCCCCGGCCTGATCAGGGCAGGGAGCGGGCCGTGAGCGCTGAGAGCCGCCGAGTAATCACCGCGTTCGCAGGGGACACTGCCCCTCTGCGGGATGCCGTTACCCGACTGCCGCAGGAGGGGCCGGGCGTACGCCGTATGACGACGTCGGCACGCCCCGAGGCGGCGACATTCCACGACGGCACAGCCGTGTGAGGGCATGCACCCTCAAGTTCGTGTATTCCGGTGGGAGCCTGCTGGCTCATGTGGTGGTCAGGGCGCGTCGGGCGGTGCTGATGTTGTGGGCATCAGTGCCGTAGACGGCGGACTCGCGCAGGGTGTGCCACGCCTTGCGGTACAGGGCGATGCTGTCCGCGTCGTCCAGCCACACCTCAGCGTGCCAGTCCTCGGTGACCACGAGGCGGTCGTCGAAGATCCAAAAGCCGTTGGCGGCGGGGAGCTTCAGGGAGGCGCTGAAGGGGATGACGCCGAGTTCCACGGTGTCCATGCCGATCAGGCATGTGAGCCGGTCGAGTTGCGCGGCCAGTGTCGACGGCGGGCAGATCAGTGCGCGCAGGGCGGCTTCCCAGGTGATGACGTGCAGCGTGCGGCCTGCCCGGTACAGCCATTCCTGGCGTTGGACCCGTGTGCGGACCGCGGCGTCGATGTCCACTGCCGGAGCCAGGAGTCCCGCGTACCGCTTGAGGATGTGCCGGGTGTAGACCGCGGTCTGCAGCAGGCCGGGGACCACGGCCTCCTCCCACACCCACAGACGGGTGCTGCGGTCGATCTCTGTGGTCAGGGTCTCGTGGACGGGGCCGAAGCCGTGTGTCAGGGCCCGGCGCCAGGACCTGATGTGTGAGGCATGGACCTGACCACTGCGGAGCTTCGCGGTGCATCTCTGCGCGATGCGGACTTGCGCGGCACGGACCTCACCGGCGCGAACCTGCGTGGTGCGGAGAACCTGGCGAGGGAACAGGTCGCCTTGGCGCATACAGACATCGGTACGCTGTTGCCGCCTGGCCTCCGTCCTCAACAGCGCTCCTGACCAGATGCAGGAACGACGGCTTGCCCGCCCGTCTGTGTACGGGCGGGCAAGCCGTCTGATGGTCTCCGGCCGGGGGCGCGGCCAGTCTGGTCCGGGGCAGGAGAAGGCGCAGGATTCCAGGTCGAGGACGATGCGGCGTTGGGCGTGTTGGGTGCTTTGGGCGGAGCTGATGGCGGTGCGGGGGCTGCGGGCGGGTAGTTGGAACGCTTCCTCAGGGCGCTGTAGTGGCGGGGGCGGGCCGTTCGGCAGCCTTCAGATGGTCGAGGCGTTTGTACAGTGCCCGTACGAGGCGGGCACGGTTTTGCACACAGGCGACCGTGGCGTCCGGCTGCGCTGCCAGGCGGCGTTCGGCTTCGCCGAGGACGACCTCGGCCAGGGCCCGCATCTTGCTGTTCTTGGGAAGTGCGGCGCAGCGGCGCTGGACGTCGCCGGCCACGGCCCGGGCGTGCCCGGTCAGCTGCAGGTTGATCTGTTCATAGTCGCGGGGGTGGAGCACCGGCTCCGGGCCGGTCCAGGCCAGGACGGCTGTGACCAGCGAGAGGTACGGTTCGCGGTCGAGCGGCAGGGCCTGCTCCCAGAGGCCGTCGGGGTCATACAGGATGTGCTGCTGGTCCATGTGCGCTGCCTTCTCGTGTGCGCTGCCCGTTCCGGCGCGCGGCGGGGACCGGAGCACGCCGGAACGGCTTACGCACAGACAACGCCGCAGCAGGCGTGCGGGCCATGACGAACCGCACTCCGCTCGCCCTGTCGGCCTTCTGACAAGTTGACCCGTCCTTTGCCCGTATGGAGTTGGCCGACGCCCTACCGTGACCTCATGGAGCGAGCGAGAAACCAGGCTCTCGGGGACTGGATGGACGAGCACGTCATCACCACCATCGAGCTGGCCGACCGGGTGAATGCGGCCCTGGAACAGCTGACCGGCCGACGTGGCTGCATCAGCGACCGGACCGTCTTTCGCTGGCTGTCCGGGGAGACCCCGTGGCCCCAGGCCCGCCAGCGCAAAGCCCTGCAGATGGTGACCGGCCATCCGGCGACCGGCTTAGGGTTCGTTCCCCGTACCGCTGCCGGGGAGGAGGACGAGGTGCGCCGACGCCGCTTTGTGACCGCGGCCGGTGGCGGCGCCCTGCCGAGGAGCGGCGCGGTCGGCATGAGCGACGTCCGGCGCCTGCGCGCACGGATTGACACCCTGGCCCACCACGATGATGCGCACGGCGGCAGCCGCGGCTTGGAGAATGCGGCGCTGCGCCGCGCCGACCAGGCGCAGGAACTGCTGCGACGCACGGTGGCCTCATCCCGGGTCCGCGGCGCGCTGTACGCGCTGGCCGCGGATGCGACCACCACGGCGGCCTGGGCGGCGATCGACACCCACAATCCCGCCCGGGCCACTGTCTACCTGCATCGGGCGCTCGCCCTGGCCGGAATGGCGCATGACGCGGACGCCGGACTGCGCGCCTGGCACAACATCAGCATGCTCGCCACGCAGCAGGACCGGCACACCGACGCCCTGGCGGCCGCCGAAGCCGCCCGCACCTCCCGCGCCGCCGCCCGCGACCCGCTCTACGCCTCCCTCGCCCACGCCCGCACCGCCTCCTGCCACGCCCGCACCGGCAACCGGCAAGCCGTCCTGCGCTCCCTGGGCTACGCCGAGCGCTCGTTCACCCGCGCCGACACCACCGCCTGGCGCCCGGGCTGGCTGCGCTTCTTCGACGCGGCCGAACTCCACGGCCTGGCCGCCGTCTTGCATCAGCGCCTCGGGCAGTACGACCTCGCCGAATACCGCGCCCACCACGCCCTGGCCCAGCTGCACCCCGACCTGGTCCGCAACCGCATCTACTACACCGCCACGCTCGCCCTGTCCCAGGCCGCCCAGCGCAACGCCGAGCGGGCATGCGCCACCGCCGACCAGGCCCTCGCCCTGGCCGGGCCGGCCCCGGCCTCCGCGCGCATCCGCACCCTGTTCGGCCAGGTCCGCACTCGCCTGTCCGCCCTCGCGCCGTACGAGCCGGCCGCCGCCGACTGGCTGCACCGCACCGCCCCGCCTTCCCGGTAGGAGATGAGCGTCGTGTCCGAGAGCCTGCTGCAGCTTGTCCACGCCGACCGGTACCGCGAGGTCCGCAGCCTGCTGCTCGACGTCTACCGCGAGATCTACGCCGATGAGGACCAGACGTTTCACTTCCATGACATGGACCGGTTCGCCGAGCGCGCCGACATGTACGCCTCCCTGGACGGCTGGTGCGCTGTCCTCGGCCGCACGGGAGACAGCGGGGGAGGGGTGACCGGGTACGCCTTCGGTGCCCCGCTGCCGGCCGGCTCCGCCTGGTGGAACTCCGCCGCCGATCCGCTGCCGGACGACTTCACCCGCGAGGACGGCCGGCGTACCTTCGCGGTCTTCGAGGTCATGGTCCGCCGCCCCTGGCGCGGCACCGGCGAGGCACACCGACTCCACGAACGGCTCCTGCGCGGCCGGCCGGAGCAGCGCGTCACGCTGCTGGTCGACGCGTCCCACCCGGGGTGCGGCGGCGCTACGAGCAGTGGGGCTACCGAGTTCTCGGCAACCAGCAGCCCTTCGCCGACGCCCCGGTCTACACCATGATGCTCCGCGCCCTGGCCCACGGCTGAGGCCGTGGTCGTCAGTTACGCCTACGGCGCCGCTGACGGTCGGTGCCTTGTGGCGGAGCGGCCTGTTGACCGACGTCACCCCGACCGCCACGGAGGAGATCGGCAGCCGCACGTACGCGCTTGGCAAGCTGGTGATCCGCTTCCTCCTGGTGCAAGGCCGGTGCCGCCAAGCAGTTGCAGACGCGCTGCTCGGAGACCGTCCCGAAGAACGCGCCACGCTGCTGGCCGACCCGAGCCATCCCAAGGCCCACGCGCTCTCCGAGGGCTGGGGCTGGAGCACCCCGGCGACCTTTGACCCGCATCCCCGACGTCCCGCTCGTCCACGCCATGCTCCTGCCGCCCCACTGACCCGCTGGCGTTCTCAGCCGTGGCCCGCGAAGACGGCGACGCGCCAACTGGCCACCGCGAGGACTGCGGCACCGTCTCGACCGGCGTCGACCGGCTCGCCATCCCCGTCGCCGGAGCAACGCGAGCGTCTGGAGCAGCTCGCCGACGCGTATCGGCTGCGGGCGGCGCCGCGCGCGGCGCCTAGAAGCCCAACACCTTCCTTGGGCTTCTGGCCCAAGGCGACACCGACGCGGACATCGCCACCCGCCCGGGCATGCGCGAAAGCACCGTCAAGACCCACGTGCGCCGCATCCTCACCGCGCTGGAAGCCGACAACCGCGTCCAGGCAGGCCTTTCGGCTCGCGGTGATCCGGCCCCTGACCTGCCTGCTGGCAGGCGCCCATACAAGCGGGCGGGGCCACAGCGAGAGCGGTACCGAGGCCGACATTAGAAAACCATTAGGTTCACAGGACAAAGTGATGGACATCCGCCGTGGCCGTGGCGTTGCCCGCCTCGGCTTCGGTGGTCGGTTCGGGCTGCCTTTTCTGCTCAGGCGGCCTGTCGCCGATGGGCAGAAGCGGCGGCTGTCATGCGTCCCCACCACTGGCTGCTTATTTGCCGTCAGGTTATTGCGGAGTCTCACTGTGGGTCTCCGTGCAGAAGCATCATGGGAGAGCTTTAATGCATCCGATATCCGCCATACGCCGCGTCGGCAGGCGACTTGGCGTTCTGTGTCTTGCCCTGCTCGCCACCTGCGTGCTGGTGAACGCCGACGTGACACCGGCGCGCGCGGACACCACCCAGCCATGGACCACCATCGAGTGGGACATCACGGGGATGAAGAACAAGGTCGCCAGTCCGGGCGCCGCCAGCACCTACCGCGTCATGATCGCCCGCCTCCGGGATATCTCCAGCCATCAGATCCTCAACGAGGTGCGCGACAGCATGCCGCAGGGCACCGGCCGTTACATCGAGGTCAGGATCAGGGACCGCAGCGAAACCAATCAGCACCGGCTGTCCCTGTATTTCCGCGCGGACAATCTCTACCTCGACGGCTTCACGGTGGTGGGGCAGAACTACCGCTTCAACAACGCCCCGGCGGCACTGGTGACGGGCTTCACCCAGCACTACAACAACCAGGGCAACATGCTGTTCCGCACCCTCCCCTACAGCAATCACTACAGGGACCTGGCCTCCGACACGGCCCGTGGCGAAGCCCGGTACGCTGCGACCAACGTGCACGAGTACCTCAACGTGATGGCGCAGCTCACGCCGGGCAACTGGCATGAGGCGCGGCCCGAGATCGCCTACATCATCGGCGCCACCGCCGAAGCCGCCCGCTTCGGTTGGATCGAAAACCGCATCGGCCGGAGCATCGGCGCGGGCAGCGACAACGACGGGCAGGGCTACTACGCCAACATCGATGGGTTCGGCGTGGACCTGGAGACCAACTGGGCGCGCCTGTCGCACATCGTGCACCAGGGTATGGCCAACGAGACCGTTCCCCGCGCACAGCACGCCCTGATCAACGGACGCCGCTACGCGAACCTCCAGGAGATCCAGTACGGCACTGTGCAGGACAACCGCAACGGGCCCGGCCTCACCCCCTCCTCGCCCTCTACGGCGCCTGACGCCACCCGGCGGGGCGCGGCCCGCCGCGTCCCCTGACCGACGCCGGCACCAGGCACTCGGGCACTACGACCAGGCGCAGGCCGCCACCGTCCAGGCTTTGGACCTGCTGCCGCCCGCGATGCGCCGCTCCCGCGCCTACTACGGCGTCCAGCTCGCCGAAATCCACCTGGCCCAGAGTGAGCACGAGCAGGCCGCGCACACCGTCGCGGCCCTCGACGCCACATCCCTCGACAGCCGCCGCATCACCGGCCGGATCGCCGCCGTCCAGCACACCCTCACCACTCAGGAGCCGCCCGTGACCGCCGGCATGGCCATACGGCACTACGACCACCGCCACGCCGCCGAGCTGCGCCCGCTGCTGCTGGAGGTGTACGCCGAGGCGGCGAAGACCGATCCGTTCGCGACCGTCGACCGCTTCGCCCAGGGCTGACGCCTGGAGCACGAAGCCCGGCTGGACGTGCGTGGTCGGCTACGACGGCGACCAAGCCGCCGATTACGCCTACGGTGCCCCGCTGGCGGCCGGCGCCCCGTGGTGGGGCGGCCTGCTCACTGACGTCGCTCCGGACGTCACCGAGGAGACCGGCAGTCGGACGTACGCGCTCAGCGAGCTGATGGTCCGCGCCCCCTGGCGCCGACGTCTCCAAGCAGCTGCATGACGCCCTGCTGGCCGACCGGCCCGAAGAACGCGCCACGCTGCTGGTCGGCCAGTGCCATCCCAAGGTCCACGCGCTGTACGAGTCATGGGGCTGGCAGACGCTCGGCGACCTCCGGCCCCGCCTGCCCGGCGCACCCGTCTTCCACGCCATGCTGTGGCCACTTCGCTGACCGCCACCCTGGTCGGTCAGCCCGGTCCAAGACGGGCGGTCTACCGTGTGCGGCATGACAGGTGGGGAGCAGGGACAGGGGCCGGAGCAGGATCCGGAGCAGGGACAGGCGGGGGAGCGGGGCCCGGGACGGATGCCGGAGTCGACGTGGGAGCACTGCGTGAGCTGGGGCGCCCTGATGATTTCTTACCTGGAGGAGGCCGGCCGGCCGGCGCCCAGTGAGGAATGGGCGCTGACCCTGGCTGAGCCGGACCGGCGTCTGGTCAACGCGCTGTTGGCGGCCGCCATCTACGAGCAGGCGACGACGGCGGTCCTGGTGGGGCCGGAGACCGACCGCGTGTTGCTGTGCGCGCCGGAGGGGCGCGGGGTCACCGGGCTGCTGACGAAGCAGGCTCTGAAGTGCGTCGAGACCGTGCCCACCAACGACCCCCGTACCGAGCTGGGCCGGATCGAGCGGATCATGCTGACCGAGCACGCGGGTCACTTCTACGGCCGGGACCTCTGGGAGCGGGTGCTGCGCGTCACCCAGGGGGCGGCCGCAGCGGTGGCCCGGGCCGTGGCGGGGCAGCGGTACTGGGAGACTGAGACACCGCTCAGCTCCTTCGCAGCGCTGTACCAGCGGATGCGCCAGCACCGCGGTATCGCCGACGCGCTCGGCGATCAGGACTTCTGACGCCGGTGTGGATGCCGGTGACCGGGGCCTCGGGCACCGGCATCGGGACGCCGCTTCGCCCCACTCCAGTGCACCGCAGTCAACAGCCTGCCGCGCGGGGCGGTACGCCGTACGGCCGCAGGGCCAGTCCCGGCGGCCTCCGGGTGCACGGGGCCGGTGGCGGCCGCAGGGTGGAGGGGTGGATGCTTCTGCGCCCCGGGTCATCGTGCAGCCGCCGGCACCGGCCGGCGGGCGGCGCGTGGGCGCCGACGGCACCGTCCTGGGCCTCACCTACGGACCGGCCGATCTTCGGGAGTTCCTGCGCCGGGCGGGCGCCGACCCTGACCAGATCGATCTGGAAGGGCCGGACATCGAATGGCGCGGCGGCGGACCGGACATCTGGAGCCCGCCGGACACCTCCGCATAGCGAACACCGTGCTGCCTGGGGTCGCTCGGCTGCGGTTCTTCCCTCTCCCGGGTGATTCGCTGCCGACACACGAACCGAGGGGCGGCCGGGGTGGTCTGTGCCTTGCATGAAGCCGATCAGTGAGTGGGCCCGCGACCGCGGACGCGACGACGCGTGCCGGCATGATCAGCGCCAGCCCGTACCGGCCCTGGACCTGGAGACGGGCCGGTCCGCCATCGTTCGCTGACCTGAGTAAAGGGCGTCCGGGTTGTCGGTGGGTGCTGGGAGCCTGGCCGGTATGGACAGGGACAGGGATGAGGAACTGCTGCGCGGCCGGGTCTACGGCACGGACTTCGACGATCCGCACCCGGGTCCGCGGCCAGGCCGTGCGTAGGCGGAGCTGGTGGGCGGGCCGCTGGACGGACTGCTGCTCGACATCACCGGCTGGACAGCGCAGGAGATCGCCGGCGGGGCCGCGCTGATGACGGAGATCGGGCAGTTCGGCGCCGGCGGGCGGGCGCTGTACGAGCCCCGGCCGGGAGACGCGAGCCGGTGGGACTGGGACGGCGACGTCCCCTGAGGTCCGGGTTACCGCCGGGACGGACGCAGCGGCCGCGGCGCGGCTCCGTGCGATGTGCCGCAGCACGATCCCCTGTCACTACCCCGACCAACGTCGGCAGGTCAGTAACAGCCGACAAGCTGCGAACACCGTAGGGCTCGTCTGCCGGAGTTGTTCTCGGGCCGGCGGCGCATCGCGCGCGTCTTGCCGCCTCCACTACGACAGCGCGTACGCCACAAAGCACATGACGATGACGGTGAAGACGGCGAACATGGTGTAACGCGCGGGGACGTCGTACTTTTCCCGCTTCACGCCCCGGTTGATCTCCTCGGCGTACTGGTGCATGAGTTTCCGCGAAGGGAAGAGGCCGATCGTGATCCCGACCCAGCCGAAGGAGTACTGAACCAGCATGTGCTGCGGTGACCAGTGCTGGTGCTGGAGCTGTCCGGTCAGGATGATGCCCAGACAGCAGGCGACGGAGATGGCGGGGAAGACGATCTTTCCTTTGCGGCCCGGTACCCACCTGGTCATGGCGAAAGAGAAGAGGAACGTTGCTGCGGCCGCCATGAGTACCAGGTAGGCGAGGGGCAGGGATGCGAGCACGGGGTGGTCCTTTCGGCACGCGGGGCGCGGGGCCGGTGCCCCGTACGAGGCACCGGCCTCCGCGGCCTGCGAGTGCGGATCGGGTCAAAATCCCAGCGATCCCAGCAGGCCGGTGACCGGCGAAACGAGGTCGTGTCCGAACTGCGTAATCTTCGTCACGACCTTACTGGCGCCGGCGGCGCCGATCCACTTGGACTGGCCGAAGGTGATCAGGCCCAGGGCCGCGCTTCCGGCGGAGGCCCAGAACTCGCCGCTGGTGAAGCCGTGTTCGATGCCCGTGAACAGCGCGCTGAGCCCGCCGAGCGCGACGGAGGCGATGGCGAGACCGCCCGCGATGGGTTCGAGGATGGGAGCGGCGGGCGGGAAGATCAGGCCGGCGACGCCGAGACCGGCCGATGCGAAGCCGGTAACGATGCTGGCCCGGTTCGTGATGTCGGCCCACCAGCCGGCGTTTCGCCACCAGGGGTGTCGTCGCCCTTGACCTGGTCGTTCTCAGGCGTGTCGATCGGGTTCTTGCCGCTCTCTCTGGCCTTCTTTGCGGTCTCGGCCGCGGCTCTGGCCGCCGCGGCGATCTCGGCCTGACGCTTGGCCGCGGCGATCGAGCGGGCCTGGCTCGCGGCCGCCGCGGCCGTCCTGGCGTCCTTGCCCGCCTGGACGGCGGAGGCGCGGGCGCTGGCGGCCGAGGCCTGCGCGCTGTTGGCCGAGGCCGTCGCGCGGCGCGCCGCGCCCAGCGCGCGGTTGGCGGAGAAGTTCGCCGACCGGGCCGCCGATCGGGCGGTGGCGGCGGCCTTCTTCGCCTCGTTCGCCGAGGCCTGCGCGGCGGCGGCCGACTTGTCGGCGGCGTCCGCGTTGTCCTTCGCCTCCTTGGCGTAGGAATTCGCGCGGTCGGACGACTTCTGGGCCTTGTCCGCCCACTCCAGCGCGTCCTTCGCCGCGTCGCGCGCCTTGGCCGCGGCCTCCTGGGCGCGCGCGGCGACTTCCTGCGCCTTGTGGGCGATCTTCGCGGCGGCGGCGATCGCCCCGCGGATGGCGGCGATGTGGGTGGCGGAGTCGTGGTCGAGCTGGGCGGTCTTGTACTGCACCGAGGCGACGAAGTTGCGGCGTATCCACGCGGGCCCTTCCATCGCGGCCTCTGCGTGCGCCTTGGTGTACGGGCCCGCCTTGGCCAAGATGGACGCGGTCGCCACCGCGTCGTCCTCCTTCAGCGCTTCCTGGTAGGCGGAGTTGAAGAAGGTGTGCAGCGCCTTGGGTGAGCCGTCGTCGAGCGCGGCGGTGACCGCGCGCCGTACGGCGGCGCCGGGCCCGGTGGCCAGGATCCGGGAGATCTGGACGCGGTTGTCGTCCGCCGCTGCCTGGATGGCACCGGATTCCAGGAACGTGGTGGGGGCGTCCGGGGCGTCGCTCTCCAGTGCCTTCTGCGCCGCTTCGGCGATGGTCGGGCTGGAGATCTGGGCCAGGTAGAGAACGGTCTCGCGGTCGTCCTGCCCCTGCGCCAGGGCCCGGTCGGTGTCGATCCAGGCGTGCACGTCGGCGTCGGTGCCCGCGAGGGCGAAGCGGGCCGCTTCCCTGCTCCACGTGCCGTGCGATTTGCTCAGGGCGATGGCGGCCTGGCGGCCCACCGTGGCGGCCTGGGCGAGGTCACCGGCCTTCAGTGCCGCTGCGGCCCGGTCGATGAGGTCCTTGGTGGCCTGGTCGGTCTGTTTTTCCTGTGAGCGCTTTTCGGCGAGTTCGGCCCGCTCCTGCTGCTCGATCTGGGCCAGCAGCCGGGTTTCCTCCCTGGCCTGCTTCGCGTCTTCGTCCAGGCGCTGCCACTCGGCCTCGCGGGCCTTCTTCTCCACCTCGATGGCCTCGGTGACGGCCGTGGTGGCGTTGTTGGCGGCCCTGGTGGCCTCGTTGGCGAAATCCTGGGACTTCTTCGCGTACTCGACGGCCTGGCCCGCGTACTTGGCGGCCCATTCGGCGGCGTCGGCGGACTTCTCCGCGTGGGCGGCGGCGGAGTTGGCCGCGTCGCGGGCGGTACGGGCCGCCTTGGCGGAGGCGTTGGCCAGGGCCTGGGCGGTGCCGGCGGCGTTGGTGGCGATGGCGGCGTTCGCGTTGGCGATGCCCGCCTGGCGCTTGGCCTCGGTGGCCTCGGCGCGCGCCTTGCCGGCCGCGGTGGCGGCCGTGGCGGCGCTGGAGGCGGCGGAGGCGGCGTTGCGGGCGGCGGAGGCGGCGGCGCCACCGGCGGAGGCGGCCTGCGCGGACGCGGCGGCGGCGTGGTCGGCGGCCTTCGCGGCCGTACGGGCCTTGGCCGCGGCGTTGCGCGCGGCGACCGCGGCGTTCTTCGCGGCGGACGCCTGTGAGGCGTTCTTGGAGGCGGCGATGGCGGCGTGGTACGCGTGGGCGGCGGCGCTGCCCGCGGTGGCGGCCGCGTGGCTCGCGGCGGTCGCGGCGTAGGCGGCCCGGCGGGAGGCGGCGACGGCGGCGTGCGAGGCGCGGATCGCGGTACGGGCTGCGTCCGCGGCGCCCTTGGCGGCACTGGCCGCCTTCCGGGCGGCCTTGCCCGAGGTAACTACGTCCTCCTGGGCGGCCTCGGCCTCGGCCGCCGCCTTCTGGGCGGCTTCCTTCGCCTTCTCGGCCGCCGTGACGGCGCGGGCGGAGGCCTCGTCGGCGAGCTTGGCCTGCGCGTCGGCCTGCTTGCCCTCGCGCTCGACGACGGCGACGAGTTCCTCGATCGTTGCGGATTCCTGGTCGCGGGCGCGCGCGATGTGCTGCCCGGTGTCGAGGAACCACTCGACGTCCTGGGCGGATCCGGACAGGGCGCGGGAGGCGTACTTCCTCACCTCGGGCCCCGCCTCGGTGAGCATCTTGGACACCTCCACCCGCATGTCCTCCTGGCGCGCGGTGTACTGGCCCGCGGTGAGGAAGGCTTCCAGGACCGGCTGGGTGCCGGCGTCGAGGGCGGCGCCGGCTTCCCGGCGTACGGCCTTGTCACCGGTCGCCATCACCGTCGAGGTGGCCACCCGCAGGTCTTCCAGGACGGCGGGCTTGAACCCGCCCTTCAGGAAGGCCGCGATGGCCGCGTCACCGCCCTCGATCGCCGCGACGGCTTCGCGGCGGATGCCCTTTCCGGCACCGGCCAGGGCGGTCATGATCGCGACCCGGTTGTCCTCCACCGTCACCCTGGGCAGTTCCTCGGCCAGGAAGGTCCCGATGTCGGCGTCGGTCCCGACGAGGGCCCGCTCGGCCGCCGCGCGGGTGGCCTTGCCGCCGAGCATCCACGCCTTGACGGCCTTGGCCCGGTCGGTGTCGGGCAGGGCGAACGGATCGTCACCGGTGCCGCCGTCCGAGCGAGCCGCTGCCGGAGCTGCCGCGGCAGCGAGGGGACTGAGGACGAGACTTGAGGTGGCGGCGACGGTGCCGGTGGCCGCCAAAACGGTGAGTACGCGTCGCCTGCTCCAGTAGGTGGTGTCCACGGTGGTCCTATCTGACGGCGCCCGGCGGCAGGTCACGGGCAGGCTCACGAGTGATCAGCACGTCCACGTCCTGTCATGAGTGCAGGAGTTGAGCAGTGCCGTGGCAATGCGCCCTTGCGACGATAAGCGCATAAAGATGATGTTTTCTATCTGTATAAGCGAAGTAAAGGTGTGACAAGGGACACAAGTAGTCTTCCTGCGCCTTAGTGTGACTTGTCTGTATTTTTTCCCAGTGCCTCCCAGCGCGAGATCGCGCTCGAACCCGGCCATCTCTGCGCGTGACACGGCCTGCTCTCGAAACGGGCGGGCGCGGCTCGGCCCACCTTCAGCAAGGGACCTTGTATGAAGCTCACACGGCGGTTCATCGCCACGGGTGCGGCGGCAGCAGTTTGCATGGCTGCCGTCAATGCCACCTCCGACACCTCCTTCTTCGTGCCGTCGATGGCGACGGTCGCCCACGGCGAACCCGGTTACGCGATCGAGGACTTCGCCTACCCGGACGCGGACAAGATCAAGACGGAGAAGGGGATCACCCTCAAGCGCGGCGACGGCCAGATCCTCCTGGCCGAGTGCGGCAGTTCCCCGGGCCTGATGGAGATCTGGTCGCGGAAGAACGACAAGACCTGCTTCCAGGTCACCGGCGCCTCCGGCTACCTCGCGCTGGAGATCCCGGCCGTCTTCTCGGTCAAGGGCAGCGCCGACCAGGCGGCGGACATCACCCTCACCGCGCCGGACGGCAAGAAGCAAGAGGTCAAGGTCCCGAAGAACGAGTGGACGCCGGTCGGCGAGCCCACCGACCCGCAGACCCGCGAGCACACCCTCGTCGAGATCGCCGTCGGCCGGTACCAGCCCGCCCCGCTGACCGGCGACCCGGCCCGCCCCTGGCTGACCCGGATCACCGTGAACACGCCGGGGCAGGAAGGCGGCCGCAACTGCAGCGGAGCCCTCGTCGACCGCACCTGGGTGCTCACCGCGGCAAGTTGCTTCACCGACGACCCGGCCAAGGCACTGCGGGCCCCGGCCGCCCCCGCGCTGGACGCCACCGCCAACTTCGCCGGGCGGGCCCCGGTGAAAATCAACTACCTGATACCCCGCGGTGACCGGGACGTCCTGCTCGCCCGCCTGGACACCCCCGTCACCGACATCACCCCCGCCACGCTCGCCGGCAGCCCCTCCCCCGACGGCGCCGCGCTGGTCGCCGCCGGGTACGGCCGTACCGACACCGCGTGGCTGCCCAGGAGCCCCCACACCTCCGGCGTGACCCGCGCCGGCGCCACCGCTACCACCCTCGCGCTGACCGGCGGCCGGATCTGCAAGGGCGACACCGGCGGTCCGGTCCTCGACGCCGACGGACGCATCACGGCGGTGCAGAGCCGGGCAGACCACGCCGGCTGCCTGGGCCAGACCGGACAGGGCGACGGCGCGGTCGCGGCCCGGACCGACACCATCGTGCCGTGGCTCGACGGCAGCACCTTCAGCGGCAAGGCGCGG
>NZ_JBHFFO010000012.1:0-68649 GCF_045222935.1 Streptomyces sp. Ac-502 | reverse complement strand
GGCCTGGACGAGAAGGCCGGCGCACGCCGGGTCGTGGGCGGCGCCGCCGAGGAGTTCACCGCCCGGCCGGCCGGCGGCGCCGAACTGGGCGTGCCCGGCAAGGTGGGCACCGCGCTGCGCCTGAACGGTACGACGGCGTACGCGGCCACGGCCGGCCCGGTGGTGGACACCACGAAGTCCTTCTCGGTGTCGGCGTGGGTCAAGCTCGGCGACAAGGACCGTAACTACACGTTCTTGTCGCAGGCCGGTGATCGCGCCAGCGGTTTCCAGCTCTACTACTCCAAGTACTACGACAAGTGGGTCTTCAACCGGCACACCAAGGATGCCGACGACACCGGCATCGTCCGCGCGGTGAGCAAGGACGCCGCGCAGCCGGGCACCTGGACACACCTGGCCGGCTCCTACGACGCGACGAAGAAGACGGTCTCGCTGTTCGTGAACGGCAAGCTCCAGGAGTCGACGGAGTTCACCACGCCGTGGCGGGCCGCCGGCGGCCTCCAGATCGGCCGGCTGCACTACAAGAGCGCCTGGCAGGAGAACGCCCTGGGCGTCGTCGACGACGTACGGGTGATCCAGTCGCCGCTCACGGCGGCCGATGCCGCTTCGGTCTCCGAAGGTGACACCCCGGTCCACCTTCAGGAACTGGCCGTCTTCCCGCTGGACGAGAAGTCCGGCAGCGCGAGCGTCAGCGGCGGCAAGGGCGCGGGACCGGTCGCCACGGTGGCCGGCGGCGGCGCCGAACTGGGCGTGCCCGGCAAGGTGGGCACCGCACTACGCCTGAACGGTACGACGGCGTACGCGGCCACGGCCGGCCCGGTGGTGGACACCACGAAGTCCTTCTCGGTGTCGGCCTGGGTCAAACTGGACGCCAAGGACCGTAACTACACGTTCTTGTCGCAGGCCGGTGATCGCGCCAGCGGTTTCCAGCTCTACTACTCCAAGTACTACGACAAGTGGGTCTTCAACCGCCACGCCAAGGACACCGACGACACCCAAATCATCCGCTCCACCAGCACCGAAGCGGCACAGGCCGGAGTCTGGACCCAGCTGACCGGCGTCTATGACGCCGCCGCGAAGAAGATCCAGCTCTTCGTCAACGGCAAACCCCAGCCGGCCACCGCATTCACCACGCCCTGGCGCGCCGCAGGGGCCCTCCAGATCGGCCGGCTGCACTACAAGGGCGCCTGGCAGGAGAACGCCGCCGGGACCATCGACAGCGTGCGGGTCTGGGACCGGGCCGTCGCTGCCGCCGAGAGCATCAACGACGGCATCCAGGTGACCGGTTGACTGTCGCCGTTCCTGTTCACCCTCGGGATCCGGCCCGGCGCTCGCGTCGCGGCCGGGCCCTCTTTTCAGTCTCTCCGTCGGCGTGTGAGTACCCGCTTCCCGCATGCCCGGCTGGCCCATGAGTGAGGCTCCGACATGAAACCGCGCGGCGGAATCGCGCTATCAGCCGTCCTGATATCCATCCTGGTGGCCATCCTCCTCGGGGCGGCCACGACCAGCGGCCTGTTCACATCACCACCGGACGACCCGACTTCCGCCGTGAGGAACGTACTGACGCAAAAGGCGGCTTTCGGCCTGGACGAGAAGGCCGGGACGCGGCGGGTCGTGGGCGGCGCCGCCGAGGAGTTCACCGCCCGGCCGGCCGGCGGCGCCGAACTGGGCGTGCCCGGCAAGGTGGGCACCGCGCTGCGCCTGAACGGTACGACGGCGTACGCGGCCACGGCCGGCCCGGTGGTGGACACCACGAAGTCCTTCTCGGTGTCGGCGTGGGTCAAGCTCGGCGACAAGGACCGTAACTACACGTTCTTGTCGCAGGCCGGTGATCGCGCCAGCGGTTTCCAGCTCTACTACTCCAAGTACTACGACAAGTGGGTCTTCAACCGGCACACCAAGGATGCCGACGACACCGGCATCGTCCGCGCGGTGAGCAAGGACGCCGCGCAGCCGGGCACCTGGACACACCTGGCCGGCTCCTACGACGCGACGAAGAAGACGGTCTCGCTGTTCGTGAACGGCAAGCTCCAGGAGTCGACGGAGTTCACCACGCCGTGGCGGGCCGCCGGCGGCCTCCAGATCGGCCGGCTGCACTACAAGAGCGCCTGGCAGGAGAACGCCCTGGGCGTCGTCGACGACGTACGGGTGATCCAGTCGCCGCTCACGGCGGCCGATGCCGCTTCGGTCTCCGAAGGTGACACCCCGGTCCACCTTCAGGAACTGGCCGTCTTCCCGCTGGACGAGAAGTCCGGCAGCGCGAGCGTCAGCGGCGGCAAGGGCGCGGGACCGGTCGCCACGGTGGCCGGCGGCGGCGCCGAACTGGGCGTGCCCGGCAAGGTGGGCACCGCACTACGCCTGAACGGTACGACGGCGTACGCGGCCACGGCCGGCCCGGTGGTGGACACCACGAAGTCCTTCTCGGTGTCGGCCTGGGTCAAACTGGACGCCAAGGACCGTAACTACACGTTCTTGTCGCAGGCCGGTGATCGCGCCAGCGGTTTCCAGCTCTACTACTCCAAGTACTACGACAAGTGGGTCTTCAACCGCCACGCCAAGGACACCGACGACACCCAAATCATCCGCTCCACCAGCACCGAAGCGGCACAGGCCGGAGTCTGGACCCAGCTGACCGGCGTCTATGACGCCGCCGCGAAGAAGATCCAGCTCTTCGTCAACGGCAAACCCCAGCCGGCCACCGCATTCACCACGCCCTGGCGCGCCGCAGGGGCCCTCCAGATCGGCCGGCTGCACTACAAGGGCGCCTGGCAGGAGAACGCCGCCGGGACCATCGACAGCGTGCGGGTCTGGGACCGGGCCGTCGCTGCCGCCGAGAGCATCAACGACGGCATCCAGGTGACCGGTTGACTGTCGCCGTTCCTGTTCACCCTCGGGATCCGGCCCGGCGCTCGCGTCGCGGCCGGGCCCCTCTTTTCAGTCTCTCCGTCGGCGTGTGAGTACCCGCTTCCCGCATGCCCGGCTGGCCCATGAGTGAGGCTCCGACATGAAACCGCGCGGCGGAATCGCGCTATCAGCCGTCCTGATATCCATCCTGGTGGCCATCCTCCTCGGGGCGGCCACGACCAGCGGCCTGTTCACATCACCACCGGACGACCCGACTTCCGCCGTGAGGAACGTACTGACGCAAAAGGCGGCTTTCGGCCTGGACGAGAAGGCCGGGACGCGGCGGGTCGTGGGCGGCGCCGCCGAGGAGTTCACCGCCCGGCCGGCCGGCGGCGCCGAACTGGGCGTGCCCGGCAAGGTGGGCACCGCGCTGCGCCTGAACGGTACGACGGCGTACGCGGCCACGGCCGGCCCGGTGGTGGACACCACGAAGTCCTTCTCGGTGTCGGCGTGGGTCAAGCTCGGCGACAAGGACCGTAACTACACGTTCTTGTCGCAGGCCGGTGATCGCGCCAGCGGTTTCCAGCTCTACTACTCCAAGTACTACGACAAGTGGGTCTTCAACCGGCACACCAAGGATGCCGACGACACCGGCATCGTCCGCGCGGTGAGCAAGGACGCCGCGCAGCCGGGCACCTGGACACACCTGGCCGGCTCCTACGACGCGACGAAGAAGACGGTCTCGCTGTTCGTGAACGGCAAGCTCCAGGAGTCGACGGAGTTCACCACGCCGTGGCGGGCCGCCGGCGGCCTCCAGATCGGCCGGCTGCACTACAAGAGCGCCTGGCAGGAGAACGCCCTGGGCGTCGTCGACGACGTACGGGTGATCCAGTCGCCGCTCACGGCGGCCGATGCCGCTTCGGTCTCCGAAGGTGACACCCCGGTCCACCTTCAGGAACTGGCCGTCTTCCCGCTGGACGAGAAGTCCGGCAGCGCGAGCGTCAGCGGCGGCAAGGGCGCGGGACCGGTCGCCACGGTGGCCGGCGGCGGCGCCGAACTGGGCGTGCCCGGCAAGGTGGGCACCGCACTACGCCTGAACGGTACGACGGCGTACGCGGCCACGGCCGGCCCGGTGGTGGACACCACGAAGTCCTTCTCGGTGTCGGCCTGGGTCAAACTGGACGCCAAGGACCGTAACTACACGTTCTTGTCGCAGGCCGGTGATCGCGCCAGCGGTTTCCAGCTCTACTACTCCAAGTACTACGACAAGTGGGTCTTCAACCGGCACACCAAGGACACCGACGACACCGACATCGTCCGCTCCATCAGCACGGATGTGGCACAGGCCGGAGTCTGGACCCAGCTGACCGGCGTCTACGATGCCGCGGCGAAGAAGATCCAGCTCTTCGTCAACGGCAAACCCCAGCCGACCACCGAATTCACCACGCCGTGGCGCGCCGCCGGTGCCCTGCAGATCGGCCGGCTCTTCTACCGGAGCGCCTGGCAGGAGCACTTCGCCGGAACCATCGACGACATCCGGATTTCCGGACAGGACTCCGCCGCCCACTGCTCCCGTACCGAAACGGTCGGCCACCGCGGCGCGCCCAAGCTCGCCCCGGAGAACACCCTCGCCTCGCTGGAGGCGGCCGCCGACCACGGCGCGGAATGGGTGGAGACCGATGTGCAGTTCACCAAGGACGGCCAGGCGGTCATCATGCACGACTCGACCGTCGACAGGATGACCGACGGAACGGGCCGCATCGACCAGCTCACCGCGGACCAGATATCCAGACTGACCGTGAAGGGCGGAGGCCGGGTTCCCACCCTGGAACAGGTTCTGTCCTCCCTGAAGCAGCGGCCCACACGCCTCCTTCTGGAGATCAAGGGCCCGCAGTCCCCGGCTCACGTCGAAAAGACCCTCGAACTCGTCACCGAGGCCGGAATGGCTGAGCGCACGATGGTCCAGTCCTTCGACGAGGACGTGGTACGCAATGCCGCCGCCTCCGCCTACAAGATGAAGGTCGCCCTCCTCCGCGACCACCTTGACCCGGACCCGGTCGTCACGGCCCGCAAGTTCTCCCTCACGGCCTACTCGATCGCCTACAAGGGTCTGTCGGCCCGCCCCACCGCCCTCGACCAACTCAAGGCCGCCGGCATCGACGTCTTCGTCTGGACCGTCGACCGTGAATCTGACTGGCAGACCGCGACCACCTGGGGCGTCGACGGCATCATCACCAACCGCCCGGACGTCTTCCTCCAATGGCGCAAGACCCACTGCAGGTGAATGATTGCTGATGCCATCTGTCAGGAGGCTGGCCGTCGTCCGGTCCCATGCTCGGCTGCGGCGCGGGCTTCGCCCGCCGCCACGGCCCCGATCCCGCACGGCCGGTGCAGTGGGAGGTCGAAGCCCTCGAACCGCACGAGCTGCAGCGCCTGGTCCTCGCCGCTGATACGACTTCAGCGCCAGCAGCAACGCGAGCTGATGACCGCCGGAGTCCGTCCGCTCCTCACCTGTGTTCGCCGCGAACCACCGGGCGAGAGCCCACCACAGGAGCCAGTAGCCTCGGGTTCCCGACGAAGGCCCTTCAGTTTCTCTGAACTCGCGGGCCTCGGGGGATGAGCTGGGCGACGCCCCGGCCGAGAGCCCGGGGTGTAGGGGTGGTGGTCACCGCACCAGTGTCCCGTACCGGCCCGCCTCCTGGGCCGACGCTGGGAACGATGGGAAGAGGACGGGAACTGGGGCGGGCCGGGCCGGTTCGTCACCGGCGTCTGGCCGCCGCCGGCCCGAGCCCGCCGTACCTCGTTCGTCTTCCCCGGGAACAAGGCGGACCGATCCTGCCCCGCCGCCGGCCTGCCATGCACGGCCAGTGCCCCGTTGCTCGGTTGCCCGCAGGTCAGCCGGGCGTGGTCGTCGGGATGGGTTCGCGGTCGGTGGGCTCGCGGGTGCTGCCGTGCGCTTGGCGCAGGCCGGGCTGGGGCCACCAGTACGCCTGGTGCACGGTGCCGCGGTCCGGGCTGGTCTGGAGGGTGACCTGGTATTCGGTGCGTCCGTCGGCGTGGTCCAGGCGCGCCATGACGGGCGCGTACTTCCAGGTGCCACTGTCGTAGACGTACAGGGCCGGCCGGTCGCCGGGCGGCCAGCACCGCACCCGCGGTTGGGGCCCGTTCTTGGGCCGCCACGGCGGGACCTGCTCGGGTTCCTCGATCTGCTCACTCACGCCTTCCATGATGCGAGTGAGCACTGACAGACCGGGCAGCCGCGGTGAAGGACCCCCTGGCCGAAGTGATCCAGCGTCTCAGCGGCCACCTTGCTGGCGGCCGTCGCCCTTGGCCGCGGCCGACTGCGCGCGGGAGGCGAAGCCGCTCTCGGCCGTACGGCTGCCCGGGTTCTTCAACAGGGTGAGCTGAGCAGTTCGCGGAGAATGTCTGGGCACTTCTTCGCAGGGGGCAACTGGTGCTGGTCACGACGGGCGCAGGGGCAACCGGCCCTGCAGACCCGCCTGTTTGATGGTCGCGTCGGCTATGGGCCCGGTCCAGGCGCGGCCTCGGAGTCCTAGCTCAGACACCAGCCGCAAAGTAGGTGCGTCGGGGGCTGCGCAGGCCTGGCTGTGCCGGGGAGGGGTGCTGGTGTGTCCTGCCGGGCCGGCGATGCGGCGTCGTCAGTCCATTGCGGTGCGGCGGGCGTAGGCACGGGCGGCGCGGGCGCGGTCGCCGCAGCGGGTGGAGCACCACTGGCGGCGGCCGTGCCTGAGCAGGAAGCGGTTGCAGGGCGGGGAGGCGCAGGCGGTCAGGCGGGGGGCGTCGGGGGAGGTGAGCAGGTCGGCGGCGTCGGCGGCGATGACCGCGAGGGCGTGTTCGACGATCGCGGTGGTGGGGTGGGGTGTGGCGCGGTAGGGGCCGGTCTTCTCGTCCCACAGCAGCAGGGATGCGGTCGGGACACGGGTCATCGCGTCGTTGATCGCCGTGACGGCGGCGGGCAGGGCGGGCTGCCCGGCGACACGGGAGGCCAGTAGCGACCTGACCTGTTCGCGCAATGAGCGCAGCTGCGTCGCGCATACCTCCGCCAGGCCCGCGCCGT
This sequence comes from Streptomyces sp. Ac-502, assembly GCF_045222935.1. Lineage (NCBI taxonomy): Bacteria > Bacillati > Actinomycetota > Actinomycetes > Kitasatosporales > Streptomycetaceae > Streptomyces > Streptomyces sp. Ac-502. Next base: position 61,730 of record NZ_JBHFFO010000012.1, on the reverse strand, counting down.
CCGGGGCGAGGTCGCGCTGTGCCAGCCACTGCTCGGCCCGCGCCGGGGTGCTCAGGAGGTCGGCCGTGTGCCCGCCGGGCAGTGCGACGGCGCTGTTGGCCAGGGCCAGGGCGGGGTGCTCCGCCTCGCCAGGCGCCGACGGGAGGGCGGCTTCTTCCATCGCGAACTCTTCCATGCTTCTCATGGTACGGGTTGCCTCCATCCGTGAGGCGTGCGTACAGTCGCTTCACGGTTAATGCGCAATCTATCCGTGAGGAACTTCTTTCGTGTCTTCCCAGACCTTGCCGACCGCCCCGTTCCCTGTGCGCGTCTTCGGTGGCCCGACCGCCCTCTTCGAGTACGGTGGCCTGCGCTTTCTCACCGACCCGACCTTCGACGGCCCCGGCGAGCACCAGGCGCCGGCCGTCGTGCTGACCAAGACGGCGGCGGCTGACGGCAGCCCGGCCGATCTCGGCCGCGTCGACGTGGTCCTGCTCTCGCACGACGAGCACGCCGACAACCTCGACACCTCCGGCCGGGCCCTGCTCGCCGACGTCCCGCTGACGCTCACCACCCCCGGCGGCGGGGAGCGTCTCGGCCAGGCGGCCACCGGCCTCGCCGACTGGCAGTCGGTCGAGGTCGAGCGCCGGGACGGCGGACCCGGCACGGTCACGGTGACCGGCGTGCCCGCCATCCACGGCCTCGGCCCGCGCGAGGAGGTCGAGCCGATCACCGGCCAGGTCGTCGGCTTCGTCCTGACCGGCGAGGGCCTGCCCACCGTCTACGTCAGCGGCGACAATGCCTCCCTCGAGGCGGTCCGGGACATCGCCGAGCGCTTCGCCCCCGTAGACACGGCCCTCCTCTTGCCGGGGCGCCCCGCTTCACCGAAGTCTTCGACGGCGAGGTGATCGTCCTGGACAGCGCCCAGGCCGCCCAGGCCGCGAAGATCCTCGACGCCGGCCGCGTAGTCCCCGTCCACTACGACAGCTGGGCCCACTTCACCGAGGGCCGCGACGAGCTCGTCGCCGCCTTTGCCGCCGCCGGTCTCACCGACCGCGTCGACTTCGGCGTCCGCGGCTGACCCACCTACGTCGGGCACGGCCGGGCGCTGGCCGAGAGAGATCCGCCGCGACTGTCGGCCGGCGCCTCACCGCGCCATGCCCGGCGTCTCCACCTCCAGTCCGCCCGTCCTGCTGTCCCGGCTCACCGCGGAGACCAGCAGGCTGCGGCTCGGCGCGGGCGGAATCATGCTGCCCAACCATCCGCCCTTGGTCGTCGCCGAACAGTTCGGCATGCTGGACGCCCTCGCCCCCGGCCGCATCGACCTGGGCCTGGGGCGGGCCCCGGGCACCGATCACGCCACGGCCGCCGCCCTGCGCCGCGGCGCGAGCGGCGCCGAGGACTTCCCCAGCAGGTGGCCGAGCTGCTGCACTTCCTCGGCGACGACTTCCCGGCCGAGCACCCCTACGCCGACCGCGTGTACGCCGTGCCGGGGCCCGTCCAGGACCGGCTCAACGGCGTCGCCGGTCCCACCGGCCGCCTGCCGGTGTGGCTGCTCGGCTCGTCCGGCTACTCGGCGCAGCTCGCCGCCCGGCTCGGCCTGCCGTTCGCCTTCGCCGCGCACTTCAACCCGCGCGATGTCGTGGCCGCCCTGCGCCTGTACCGCGAGCACTTCACTCCGTCCAAGGCCCTGGCCGAGCCGTACGCGCTGGTCAGCTTCACCGTCGCGGCATCCAAGGACGAGCGGGAGGCCCGCCGCCAGGCCGGCACCCTCGCGCACGCCATGCTCCGCATGTTCCAGCGCAAGTCCTACCTGCTGCCGTCCCCCGAGGAAGTGGACACCTACCCCTACGACGCCCAGGAACGCCAGGCCGTCGACAGCTGGCTGAACCACGTCCCGCACGGCACCCCCGAACAGGTCACCGCCCACCTCAACCAGGTCCAGCGGGACTCCGGCGCAGACGAACTCATGATCGGCAGCGTCGGCCACTCCGTCCAGGCCCGGCTGCGCTCCACCGAGCTGATCGCCGACGCCTACGGCATGCCCGACAGCCCGCGCTGACCCGGGACGGGCGGGACCTCTCCGCCCACCCGTGCCCACCACCCTTCACCGTCGAGTCTCCCTGCTTCTCCAGGAGTTCCCGAGGCTTCCGTCGTGGCCACCGTCCTCGTCCTGTCCGGCAGCCCGTCCACCCGTACGTCCCGTACCGCCCTCCTGGCCGAGCACACCGCCGCGGGCTTGCGGGCCCGCGGCCACCGGGCCCACGTACTCGCCCTGCGCGACCTGCCCGCGGCACCGCTGCTGTCCGCGGACACCCACGACGCGCCCCTCGCCTGTGCCGTGAGCCTGGTTGCTGAGACCGGCTCATGTGCAGGTCATGCCCCTTTGACACGTCGTTCGCCTACGGACGTTCCGGTTGGTCAGCCCGCTCCAGTTCACGGCAGGCGCCCAGTAGCGCGGTCAGCCGGTGGGACGGAGGGGTCGGGCGTACGGCCAGGCAGGTCCGGACGGCCGGGGCGGGACCGGCGAAGGGCCGGAAGGCGACACGGGGAGCCAGCTGGATCTGCACCTGGGACGCGAGTAGACCGTCCAGCTCGGCCTGCCTGAGGCCAACCCCGCCTCGGCCCTGTTCCTCATGGGAGGCAGCAAGCGCGTGTCGCCTTGACGCTCCGACAGGCCGAGCATCCCGTGAATGGTGTGGGCGGGTGGCCGGAACTGATCAGTTCAGTTCACTCTTGGGCGTGACCGGTGCGTCGAGTATCGGCCACACCGGAGGGTCTGTGGGGTCCTCGTGCCGTCGGCCGGGGGAGTCTGAGCAGCGCTGTCCAGCGGCGAGTGTGCGAGCTGGCCCGTCCCACGAAGGAGAAGAGGCCGCGTGATCGGCAACATGATGAGGTCTCTGCGACGATCGGCGGGGGCCGTCGCCGCCGCAGCAGCCCTTGCCTCCACGATCGGAGCAGCTCAGCCCGCGCAGGCGTACCCGTCTTACCGCACCATCCAGCTCAAGACTTCCACGGGCAAGTGCCTGACCATCAGGAACCAGAGCACCAGCGACGGCGCTGTGCTTGAACAGAACCGGTGCCAGAATGTGGCTGCCCAGCGCTTCAAGAGTGTGAGCTTCGGCGTCGTGGACCCGGTTCACGTGGTCAGGACGTTCACGGACAAGTGCCTGACTATCGGCAGCGCCTCGGAAGGCAACACGCATTTTTGGCCGATCATCCAGCAGCAGTGCGTGGACGGTTCCTATCATCAGCGGTTCACCTACTTCGGCGACGGCAGGCCGGGCACCGGGTTCAGGTCGTTCTCCATGGGGCTCTGCTGGACCGTGACGGGCGGCAACGACGGAGCCAGGATCGAGGGCGACGCGTGCGACCGACCTGACTCTCAGCGCTTCACCATCGTCTTCGTGTGAGGCCGCGCCGCTGCTCCCCCGCAGTGGCATGATCCACTAGCGCGTGACTCTTTGATCGGTGGTCAGCTGACCGGATGCGTTTGCCCGCTTAGTGATCACAGATGCGATGTGAGACCGGATCGAGCCGCTGAGGCCAGCCGATCCGGTCCGGGCCATCGCCTTGGGCTGATCCGCTCCAGTGCCGCGTGTCAGCACGATCAGCGCCAGCCCGCAGCGCCCCTGGACCAGGAGATGGGACAGACGCCATCGCTACTGGCCGCAGGCTGGACGGCGGGAGGCCCGGACAGTTGGTCCGGGCCTCGCTGTTCTTCTAATGAAGTCCGCTCGCGGCGTGCCCCGTTTCGCGTGGACCTCCCCAGCCGGCCTGGCCTGCGGGGAGAGCCGGGGCGCAGCTGCACGTCGTCGGCTTCAGTGCCGTTGGCTCCGGTGAAGTCTGCTGAGTCCCGCAGGCCCAGGGCAGTCACGGCCGCGTCGATCCGGTCCCACTGCTCGTCGCTGAGGTCAGGCAGCAGGGGACGCAGGTGATGGAGGGCGAAAGCGATGACACTGCGCGAGGTGCAGTGCAAGAGGTTGGTGACGGCGACGTCGTGTGCGTCGCGGTGAAGGTCACCGCCGCCCGACAGGGCGTAGGCGGCCTGCTCGCTGATGGTGGTGCGCGCCCTGGCGCGCACTCCCGTGGTCGAGTCCTCGGTGAACAGCAACTGCTCGGTGGCTGCGGCGGGCAGGGCGGTACCGGTCGTCGTGGTGGCGTCGCCCATACCTACTCAACTTCCGCCTCCGCTGGGCGTCACGCCGCGGGCCGCCCTGGCCGTTGACGAGTCCGGGGCAGGTGCCGTGCCGTACGGCGCCATGGTTGGGCCCGGTGCGCCGCCTTTCGTTGCTCAACGACGCCTGGACGCGTGCCGTGCTGCACAGGATCCGGGAGAGCCGGGGCCGGGGCCGTCCAGCGCGGTCCCGGCGCCCTGATGACGCGGGCGTTCCGCGCCGCCGCCCCGGTCGGCACCTGACGGGTCACGGCGGCACGCGGTTGGTGCCCCGACGACCGAAGCTGCGCCGATATGCGGCCTCGCCGCGTGGGTGCGCCCAGCCCCCAGCGGCTGACGGTTTCATGACCGCTGTTTCCAGCGCAGGGCTCAGGCCTGTCCCGTCTCGAAGCGGCTCACCTTGCCGTCGTCGACCATGAACTGCCAGCGGGTGCGCATCGCTCCCCAGGTGTCGTTGCGGTAGTCCGCCACCAGGGAGAGGCCGTCGTCGGACTCGGACTCGATGTCCATGTGACCGTTGGAGGAGAAGATCTCCTTGTCGGCCCACTGCTGCAGGTCCCGGTCCGAGCCGTCGTCGGACATCGTGGCGCTGGGGGTGAGCGCGGCGGCGAAGGCCTGCCGGTCGTTGGCGTTGATGGCGGTGACGAGGGTGCGTACCGCGGGGTGGGAGAGCTGGTCGACGGGAATGGCCATGGCTGCGCCTTCGGTGAGGGCCCGCGCGCTCGCGGACCGGGCCCTCAACAGCTACCACCCGCCCGCCGCAGCCAACCCCTAGCCACGGCCTCGGCCCCGGGCGCCCGGGGCGGTGGGAGGTCGAGGCCCTTGAGCCGCACGAGCTGCAGCGCCTGGTCCTCGCCGCCGTCGCCCCCTACGTCGACCGCCAGGTGCTCGCCGAGCAGATCGCCCGCGAGGGGCCAGCGTCGCGCCCTGGCCGACTTTCTCGGCGGCTGGGGCACGGCGGGCGAGTAGGCCCGAGCTGCTGACCCGCCAGGATGCGCGATCGGGCCGGCAGCGCCGACGTCAGGTCACCGACGGCGGAGAACGTCCACGATGCCGAGTCCCCCGACGAAGGAGCCGAGCGCATCGAGCACGTCGAGAAACGGCACGTTGGCCATTGCGCAGATGAGGCCGGACAACAGGACGGGAGCGGTGAGCACACCCAGCAGGGTGAGGAAGGGCTTGCCGAAGTGGCACACGGCCCGCCAGGTGCGGGCGCGCAGCCGGGCGGCGATCAGGCGGTGGCGGGGTATGCGGGGGCAGGTGCCGACTCGCAGCTCAGCGTCCGTGGGCCTCTCGCGCCCGTGTCCTGATAGCAGGGTCTCTGACGTGGGCTTACGCCAGGCTGTGTGTCGCAGCGGGTGCGAGGTGGCCGGAACACGAACCGCAAAGGCGCAGGACACTTTCGCGCGAGTCGGCACCTGGCGCTCCGGTGGCCGACTCACTCCCCACGGCCTGGGAGTCGAGGTGACAGAGGGCAGTGTATTGTCGATAACGGATATAAAATTTGGACTTCCCGGCCAAAGTTTGCATGGTTCATCCTATTTATATGCTTTTGTTCATTATCTATATTGCGCCGGTGCGTCGTACTTCCCTACGCTGAGGGGTGTCAGGCGGAGAATCTCTCCACCTGAAAATCGAAGGAAGTGCACCATGCGCACCATGCGCACCATGGACACTGCACGGACCTTCCTGGTCGCGGCGATCGCTGTGGCCGGCCTCGCCCTCACTCCCGCCCTCGCCTCCGCCCAGCCCGGTACGGGCGGCGCACAGTCCCGCACCGCTGCGGGGTCCCCCGGCGCCAACGGCGCTAACGGGGTCGGAACCCTCGGGGGCATCGGCGGTCTGGGCGGCACCGGTGGCGCCGCGGGTGCCAACGGCAACGGCGGCACCGGAGGTGCCGGAGGCAACGCCACCGGTATCGCAACCGTCGGCGGGGCCGGCGGCACGGGCGGCGCCGGCGGGGCCAACGGCAACGGTGGCAACGGCGGTTATGGCGGTGCGGCCAAGCTCGGCGGCACTGGTGGCAAGGGTGGCGTGGGCGGTGTCGGCGATGCCGGCGCCGGTATCGCCGGTGGCAAGGGTGGCAACGGCGGTGCAGCCGTCGTCGCCGGCGGCCACACGGGCGGCAAAGGCGGTGCCGGGGGCGCGGCCAGCCCGGTGTGCCCCGGTAAGCCCGGAGGCAACGGCACCGACGCCACGGCTATCGCGGACGGCACCACCGGCTCCACCGGCGCTGCCGGCAAGACCACACTGCCCTGCTGAACACCTGGCGGTGAGCGGTTCGCCGCAGGAGGACAGAAGCACTGGCCCGGAGCAACGCACCGCGTAACTGCTGCGCACTGACGGGTAGCCAGCGGAGTGCGGGCCCCGACAAGCGCCCGGCTGAGAGATCTCAGCCGGGCGCTTTCGTCGTATGCGAATCTGCACGCACACTGGCCCGTGCGGTCAGAGGCCCTGCTGCCGACTCGCAGCTCAGAGGTCGTCTTGGAACCCTCAACGGAGGTTCCAAGACGGCTCTCAGCCATCGCCCGCGGCATGGAAGAAACATGGGTCCTCACCGCACATGATTGGATCCGGAGCAGGGACAGGCGCAGCCGGGGGAGCCGGCCTCGGGACGGATGAAGGAGTCGACGTGGGAGCACTGCGTGAGCTGGGGCGCCCTGATGATTTCTTACCTGGAGGAGGCCGGCCGGCCGGCGCCCAGTGAGGAATGGGCGCTGACCCTGGCGGAGCCGGACCGGCGCCTGGTCACCGTGCTGCTTGCGGCGGCCATCTATGAGCAGGCGACGACGTCGGTCCTGGTCGGGCCGGAGACCGACCGCGTGCTGCTGTGCGCGCCGGAAGGCCGCGGGGTGACCGGGCTGCTGACGAAGCGGGCTCTGAAGTGCGTCGAGACCGTGCCCAACAACAGCCCCAACACCGAGCGGGGCCGGATCGAGCGGATCATGCTGACCGAGCACGCGGGCCACTTGTACGGCCGGGACTACTGGGAGCGGGTGCTGCGCGTCACCCAGGGGGTGGCCGCAGCGGTGGCGCAGGATGTCGTGGGGCAGCGGTACTGGGAGACCGAGACACCGCTCAGCTCCTTCGCGGCCACGTACCAGCGGATGCGCCATCACCGCGCCATCGCTGACGCTCTCGGTGACCAGGAGCACTGACCGCGTGGATGCCGGTGCCCGGGGCCTCGGGGGCGCCTCGGGCACCGGCATCGGGACGCCGCTTCGCCCCACCCCAGTGCACCGCAGCCAACAGCCTGCCGCGCGGGGCGGTACGCCGTACGGCCGCAGGGCCAGTCCCGGCGGCGACGCCCCTTCCTGCCCTGATCCCCACCAGCCTCGGCGTATGGTCTGCTGTGCGATGACCGTGCCTGCTGCCCGGCGCGGTGGAGGGGTGCCTGCGCTGCGTACCGATGATGAACGGCGTTGTGGTGCTGCAGGCCGCCGAGGACCTCGAACTGCGCGGGCAGGCGATCCGGGCGGGGACATGGTCCTTCCGGCACTGGCCTCCGCCAACCGCGACGAGACCGTGTTCGAGGCGCCCGAGCGGCTCGATCTGTGCCGGCGGCCGAACCAGGACATCGTGTTCGGCCGGGGTGCGCACAACTGCATCGGCGCCCACCTGGCACGGACGGAGCTGACATGGCCGCGGCGAGGTGCCGGGCCAGGCGGGCGCGGCCGTCGGGCCTGGAGGCGCTGCTGGACCGCTTCCCCGCCTCGCCCGGCCAAAGGTCGCAGCCCCACCTGGGACGACGAATCCCCGGCCAAGTCGCCGCTGACCCTTGCGGTCAGCTGGTGAGCCGCATGTTGGTGCGGAAACACGGTCGGATGCAGACCGGCAAGCGCGTCTTCGGCTGGCACGCCGCCAGGTCGTCCCGCGGCACCGAAAGCGATCCCGCCGTCTGACCGGCGCACACGGCACATCAAACGGCTTCAGCACTCTTCTTCATGTGGCACCTGCTCACGGTCGACCAGCTGCTCAGGGCACTGGCGGCCCTCGGCCAGGCGCGTGTCGCAGGCCCCGATCAGCGGCCCGGTGGCCCCACGGAGCCGAGCGTCCCGAATCGCTCGGAGCCCTGCTTGCCCCAACCGAGACAGAGACCGTGACCCTGGTGGACCCGCTGCAGGACCTGCCCGTTCACCTGCACGGGCTCCAGCAGGGGGCAGCACACGAGTGCCGACCGGAACCCGCGGGGGTCGGGCCGAAACACTGCCCCCTCCTGCCTGCTGACCATGCCACCGCAAGGAGAAACTCCGGGATTCCCGTCAGAGTCAAGCTGACCGTCACTATCCTCACCGCCGCCACCGCCTTTGCCGGCCGCCAGACGGCGTATTACGCCGCGCGCCGCCTGACCAGCTGCGCTGCACTGGGAACACTGCGCCTGGGCAGATTCTTCGCCTGCGCGGACGCCGCATGACGGCTTCGCCCTGCCGGATGGTGCCGCAAGGAAAGGCTCGCCCGTGATGGAGGAGAGGCCCGCCCAGCCCGCTGCAAGAACCGTCGCCATCAGAGCGGGTAGCACCACCTACCCCTTCACCCTCGCCTCCGGACAGCTGGACCGTGCGGTCACCTGGCGCGAGGCCGCGGGCAGCGCCCGGACCCTCGCGGTGATCACCAGCCGCCCGGTCGCAGCTCTGTTCCCCCGGATCCTGCAGGCCACCGGTACCGCAGGGCCACGGCAGCTCGTCATCGAGGTGCCCGACGGCGAGGCCGCGAAGACCCTGGACGTCGTCTCCCGCTGCTACCAGGCCCTGGCCCGAGCCCGGTTCACCCGCAGTGACTTGGTCATCGCCCTCGGCGGCGGGACGGTCACCGACTTGGCCGGCTTCGTGGCCAGCACGTGGAAGCGCGGCACGCGCCTGCTCCATGCACCGACGACGCTGCTGGCCCTCGTGGATGCCTCCGTCGGCGGGAAGACCGGCATCAACCTCGCGGACGGCAAGAACCTGGTCGGCACTTTCCACCAGCCCGAACGGGTCCTGGCCGACGCCACTGTCCTGCCGAGCCTGCCCGCGCGCGAGCTCCGCTCGGGCCTGGCCGAGGTCATCAAGTGCGGCTTCATCGCAGACCCCGCGATTCTCAACTTCCTGCCCGATCGGGTCCGCGGGCCGGCGCAGCAGTCCGAACGGTACCGACGCCTGATCGAGATGAGCGTGCGGGCCAAGGCCCAGCTCCTCGCCGATGATGTCGCCGACCGTGGCACCCGCCGCTACTTGAACTACGGCCATACCGCTGGCCAGGCCCTCGAGACCGCCTCCGGCTTCTCTCTGCGGCACGGCGAAGCCGTCGCTCTGGGCATGGTCTTCGCCGCCCGTATCTGCGAACTGATCACCGCAGCCGACGGCACCGTCACCGACACCCGAGACGTCCTGTACCAGGTGGGCCTGCCCACCCGCCTGGACACGGCCGTCTCCTTCGACCACGTGTGGGCTCTGATGCAGCAGGACAAGAAGGTCAGCCCCGGCCGCCCCTCCTTCGTCCTCAGCCCCCGCCGCGGCACCGCGATCCTTGTCCCCATGCCGCAACGGCGTACCGCCCAGCAGGCCTTCGACGAGGTGCTGCGCCCCGTCTGACGGGCAGGCAACGACATGGCGCCGTCGCGTCGTCGACCAGCATGCGCTTCCGCCCGTCTCAAAAGGGTGCCGGGGCAGCGCCGTACCGCATTCGACCCGCGCGGTACGCCTCTGCGTTCGACTGTTCGAGTCGACTTGAAGGCCGCTGGGTGTTAGGGGGCGATGCGCACGGCACTCTTCCTGCGGTGCCGCGGTGTGTGACCGGGGCCGAAGGAGCGACGACGATGCGGATGCATGCCGATAGTTTCCGGTTCGGGCGGCGGGGACGATGGGCGGTCGCCGTGGTGGCGGCGGGGGCCGCGCTGACGCCGGCCGTGTTGCTGCCCGGCGCCGCGGCCGCCGGGGAGCAGGCTGTGGTGCGGCCGAAGCCGCCGGCGCATCCGCCGCAGTCGGCCTGGGGCCGCGCCTACAGCTTCACCCCGCTGCTGCAGGCCGGCGGCATGACCTCCGGAACGTACCTCACCCCGACGACCACGGTGGTCATCTACAACAACACCGGCCACACCCTGGAGCTGTCCCGCAGCCACATCGCGGGAAACACCCCGTCGTGGTCGACCGGCAACGGAGTCGACGGCCAGTACCCCTACGGCGCGCCGCCCAAGTCCATCGCCGCGGGCGCCAGTGGCCGCATCCAGATGGTCAACAGCAGCGGCGGCGGGGTCGGCGGCGGCGTCAGCTACTACGCCAAGGACGGCAACCTGACGTACTTCGCCGGCCTGGACTTCGACAACTGGAACTGGCAGAAGAACAAGTACACCGTCGAGCTGGTCACCTGGAAGTACCGGGGCGGGCACGGCACCCCCGACGGCGACAAGCTGCGCGTGAACCTGATCGACGACGAAGGCCGCAAAGTCTCCACCAACGACCGCAAGAGGATCTGGAACTCCGACACCATCGGCAAGGGCATGGCCCCGGTGATCGGCATGGTCGTCAACAGCCCGTACGACAGCGGTACCTACCCCGAGCTCGGATCGCGCCCGGATGCGAAGGCGAAGGCGTGCGAGAACTACCGCAAACTTGCCCGTCAGTACGGAGCCAAGCGCGCGTCGCTGGAGAAGATGTGGACCGACGGACGCATCGGCGCGATCGCCGGCGCCTGGATTGGCATGGCCTTCAAATGCGTCGACTGGTGAACGTGCTGCCGGCCCGGCCCGCCCACCGAACTCTGCACGCCCAGCCCTGATCCGCCACTTCCGAGGACTCCCGATGCCGCTGCACCGCGCCCTGCTGCCCGCCGCCCTGGCCACCGCACTGTCCGCCGCTCTGATCGCCCCGTCCACGGCCCAGCCCCGCGCCGCCCGGCTCGCAGCGCAAGCACCGGCCGCTGCACCACGGGCGGAGTCGTGGCCGCCGTTGAAGAACGTACCGACGAAGAAGACCGCCGAGACCCTGCTGGCCGGCCTGACCACGGACAACAACGCACCGAATGTCGGCGGCTACGCACGCAGGGAGTTCCAGGTTGACGACAACACGGCGTGGAAGAAGTGGCCGGACAACTGCACCACCCGGGACAAGACGCTGGTCTACTTCGGCAAGCAGATCAAGCACACCAACAAGAAGAACCCGTGCGAGGTGACCTCGGGCCGCTGGGGCAACCCGTACGGTGGCCCGGACGCCAAGGTCAGCTACACCAAAGACGCCGATGTGGACCACATCGTGCCACTGAAGAACGCCTGGCAGTCCGGCGCCGCCGGATGGAGTGGTGACGCAGGCAAGCAAAAGCGGATCAACCTGGCCAACGACATGGTCGAGCCGCAGCTCCTGGTGGTCCACAAGAAGGACAACACCGCCAAGGGGGCCAAAGGCCCCGAGGCATGGAAGCCCCACACCTCCTACCAGTGCACCTACGCCAAAGCCTGGGTGCGGGTGAAAAAGTTCTACAACCTCACGGTCACCAGCAACGAACGCAGCGCCCTGGAGACCATGCTCAAGGCCGCCGACTGCAAGTGAGCACGATCCGGTCGGACGCCGCGTACGAGCAGCGGGCCACGGTGCGGAAGGCCGTCGGCATCGAGCCCTGAACACTGGACCGCGAGTTGCCCATGATGGTCAGTGCCCGTTCCCACTGGTGTCGTGTTCCCCCTACCCACATTTCAGGTCACCACGGGCGAGGGCGGGAACGGGCTCGATGGGCAGCGGCCAGCCGTCGACGATCTTGATGACCTCCCCGCCGGGCTGTTCACCGACGAGCGGGGGTAGCGCGGCCTCGATGCCCGTCCTCCACAGCAACAACACGGTCTTGCTCTGGTCGACGAAGGTGGTCACCAGCATCTGCTTGTGCGGCTTGCCGGTGTCCTGGTGCCGTCCGGCCACTGCCCACAGCGCGTACCCGTGCCAACGTCCGCGAAACGGGGCGTGTCCGGTTCGGCCGACACTCTCATCCCGTCCTGGAGCCGTCCGGTTCACACGGAACGGCACGGCACAGAACAGGAACACCGCACTATGCGGAAGACGACCAAGAACAGTCCTCGGAGCTCGCTGCGCCTCACCTGCCCGGGTAGCGTCCGCGAGCAACTTGAGGCTGGCCCTCCAGCCCTCTTGGACCAAGGCGGGGCTGCTGCCCAACGAAGGGGAACCGCGGGGGCCGATCAGAGCGCCCATTCCGAGAGGCCGTGAACTACCACTTGGCTGGGTGTGTGAGACATGGCCGAATGGGTCATGATCTTGGGGCCGCTTTTCGGGACTTTGTGCCTGGGGGCTTGCCTAAAAACTGAGTTAGCGTCAGCTCTAGTCCGCACGGTGGTGTCTACGCCATGGGCTTCGAAATGACCGAGGGGAAGAAGACTCAGGGCCGTTGAGTTTCCACACCTTCCGGCAGTCCTGCATGCCCTCTTCCCTCGCCTGCAAAAGGAAAGCTTACGTGGCCAAGAACCACATCCGCATAGCCGCCGCCACTGCCGTGACCGCCGTCGCCCTGGGCGTCGCCGCGCCGGCTGCCAATGCCGTCGAAGCGCACCGGGAGGCGAAGACCGCCTCGCAGACCGCCGAACCGCTGCGCCCGACCGCTGACGACGTACGCGACCTCGTCTCCCGCATGCGGGCCGACGGCGCGGACAAGAACCAGATCCGGGAGTTCGAGCAGTACGCCCAGCAGCTCGAGGACCCGAAGGCCCAAGGGCGCATCCTCGGCTCGGGAACGGTCATCCGCAAGCTGATCGTCGCCGGGCTGCGGCACGGCGGCGTCTGGGCCGGGAAGATCGTCGGCAAGGTCAGCAAGAAGGCCGGTGACTTCATCGCCCGCAACGGCGCATAGATCGCCGACGCGATCGAGGACGTCGAAAGCTGGAGCGAGACCGCACTCTCCGTGGCCATGGTGCACGCCGGCGTGCCGACCGACATCGCCGCCGACCTCGCCAGGGCCATCATGCTGATTGCCATGTGATCAGGAGACACTCTCCGGCGGCACCCCGTTTTCTGGGGCGGGGTGCCGCCCGCAGTGTTTGGGCGCTGGAAGGAGTACGCGTGGACGACAGCCACCAGCCCGACGAAGAAAGCACCTGGGCGTCCCTCTCCCGGAGGGAGAAGGCCCTGGCCGCTTTCGGCATGACCGGTCTCGCCCTTGGGGTCATCACTGCTGTCCTTGCGGCTGTGCTGCTCGGTTTCCTTGCCGTCGCCGCCGCGTCGCTCCACCTGGTGGAAGCCGACGGTATCGGAACCCTGTTTTGGGGCGTGGCGCTGTTCCTGCCGTGCAACGCCCTGGCAGCGCTGTTCATCTACCCGCTGCGCTTGGGACTTCGGCTCACCACTCTCGCATCGCGAACCAAGAAGGCGACGGAGGCCGCGCTCTCCGTGGCGACGACGTTCCTCGCCGTCCTGTTCACCGGATACTTCACTCCCGGACTGCGGGTACAGCACCCATGGCTCCCGGCATTGCTGGCCGCATTGCTTATCGTCCTTGCCAACCTGGGGGTCAGGAAAATGGAGAGGCGTACATCGAATCAAGGGCTCGCGGAAGGATCCTGACCGGGCAAACCCTGAACCCGCGGCCACCGGCACCGGCGGCGGCCGCACCACGATGCTGCGCTTCCTGACCGCCCAGTTCCTCCACCAGGGCGCCCACGCCCTGGTCCTCGACCCCAGGCGGATCTCCCACCTGTGGGCGAAGGCCCTGCCGACGGTGACCCACCGCGGCACCATCGCCGGCATCCACGACGCCCTGGTCCACCTCGCCGCCGAACTGGAACGCCGCCTCGACCTCGACGGCGACCTGGACGACGTGCCGCGCCTGATCGTCGCCATCGACGAGGCCAACACCACGCTGCGCCAGCTCGCCCGCTACTGGGAGTCCTTCTGGCAGAAGGACGACCCGAAGAGGCCCCCGGACATCGCCGCGCTCGTGGAAGCCCTTTGGGCAGGACGCGCGGCCCGCGTCCACGTCATCTTCGACGGACGGCCCCACACCGCCGCCTTAGCAGGGATGCCCGCGGCCCACGAGCTGTTCGCCACGGTCATCCTGGCGCGGTTCACGGCCGACACACGGTGGCGCCTGGCCCCGATGGCCGGCCCCGCCCGGATGGCCGGCCCCGCCCCGAAGGCAGAATCCGCACCCGGGCCGCTTCCACGTCGTCCAGCAGGGCAGCGCCCACGAGACGCAGGCGGTCCTGATGACCGACGCCGACGTCGTCAACTGGCTCACCGCCCCGGACGACCACGACAGCTGACCCGGCGACGGACACAGCACGGACCCCGGGGATCAGCCATGACGTCCCCGGGGCCCGGCTCAGGCTGCACCGTCCAATGACGCTGCGGCCCGGCCCTCACGCGGTGGTCGGCTGCGGCACCTCCAGCACCTGAGTCATTGCCGCCCCGGCAGCGGAGGGAGAGCAGTGACTCGGGCCGGTCCGCTCAGCGGAGAGCGGCGATGTTGCGGTCCACCCAGTCCCCGCAGGAGCGCGGGGCCCGGTCCAGGACACGGACGACGTCCGGGCTGATCCGTAGTTCGGCCGGGGTGGGGGTGGAGATGATGTCCAGGGTGTCGTCGGCGAGTTCGGCCGGTACGAACCGGGTCATCGTGGAGCGGGTCCTGCGCGTCACTCGGAGCCTGGCTGGCGCGGTGGCGTGGGATGTGGTGTGCCAGCGGTACTGGGAGACCGAAGACCTCTGGGCGTTTTCCGGGATATGTACCGGCGGATGCTGCACCACCACGTGGTCACCGGCGCGCTCGGCGACCACGGTTGCTGACATGGCGTTGTGCCGGTACCTGAACTCGGGGTGTGCTCGGACACTGACAGTCGGGACCCGCTCGTCCTGCCTCAGTGCATCGCGGCGGACATACCGCGTGGGCGGGCTGCGCGCAGCTCGACCGGCCCCGACATCTCCACACACGCCGCGATCCACCCCGACGCCATCGCCTTGCCGCAGCAGCACTCGCCAGCCATCTCCGCATTCCAGCAAGGCCAACTGGAGAATTTCTCTGTAGCCCCGAACAGCGGCACTCGTGGATCAAGGCCACCTTGCCACTCAAAATTCCTCATCGCAGCTCAAGGGGACCGCCTCGGGGAGCCGCAGTGACGCAGGACAGCGAATATCTGACCCATTGCAGGGGAGTGGCGGCGTTGGGATGCGCCACTCCGCCCTGCCTGCTGTATCGGGTCAGGGAAATCTCTTGAAGCAGCGGGCGGACAGGGCCGGGCGACATGGAGTCGACCCGGTCCTGTTCGTATCCCGTTACTGAACCGGCCATGCTTTCTGAGGCGCGCCTCCGCTTCTGTCGCTACAACAGATGCTTCCTTTACGGCGGCCGAACTTCACTCGCCTATACGGAGCTTTGCGCCTTGAAACTCTTTTTGCTTCTCGGGACGAAGCCAGCAGGCAGCATACGCATTCCCGTATTCTACGCCAGCTTTCGTCAAGGCGTTGGTGCAAGATACGTAGTTGAAGGGGCTCACGCCTTTGGCCTCACTGCACCCTGCTTCAATTTCAGGGGTTATGGAGTATCCCCACTTCTTCAGCGAAGCCATGCACGTAGCTGGCGTGCCACTGCCGGTAGGAATGGCGTGGGCCGGTACTGTTACTGAAAATTGAAGCATGCCTGTCGCCAGGATGCCGCCTGCGACTATGACAGCCCTCTGGGTGAACTTGAGCATTACTGAACTCCTGTTTCCGTATAGTTTTTTTCGCGCTGCCATCTGGATGAATGCCGTATGGACATGCGCTGATTTCAGGTCGGCATCCGGATGCTGAGCTGACATAGCCATGTGACCTGTTTGCCGCTCTTGTTGCCATCGCTGACGAGTAGCAGCGAGAGCCGGCCATCTGTCTCCCGCCCGGTGACGGGCATGCCCTCGATGTTGCCCAGGACCGGATCGGGCAGCGGGACGGGGCTCTCTGCGCTCAGGGACGGGCACTTCGAAAGATTGGCGATCAAGGCCCTCGACAGCGTCCGGCCGCCATGCGCGTGCGTGCAATCCGTGCCCTGCGGCACCCCGCCGCCCTAGCGGCCACCGTTGGTCTCCCCAAACTCGGTGTGGAGGCGCCCGGGGCGTGGCGCCCCCACGCTACGGTTCGCGGCCGCGTGGGCCGCCGCGATCGGGGCAGGCGACGATGCGAAGATGCGCCTTGACCGTTGCTCGCGAGGCTCAAGGAGTTCTCGATGGCTTGGGAGTCGACTGCATGTGCTTGGCCCGGTCGACACTGCACACCTGCACCCCGAACGCCCGCAGCCGCCACATCGTCTTCGACGAGGGCACCTGGATGGTCTCGGCCTTGGGGTAGCCCATTTCGTCGTGGGCAACGTTGTTGAGCGCGTAAATCTTGCCGTCAGGTGCCGTGAAGGTGATGGCGAAGCCGCTGTAACTGGTCGTATCACACCTGACATCTCCCTCCTTGGGCTTCACCGGCCAGGCGTCGCCGAGCTGATCGGCGCTGACGTGCTGGGGATTGCTGGTGACCGCCGGCCATTTCAGGACGGCGTCGCTCTCCTGCTGCGAACAGGCGGAGATGAACAGGGGGACGGACAGCCCGGCGATGACCGCGGCCAGGGCGCGACGTGTCGTGCGAGGAGTTGCGGTCATGAGTTTCCCGCCGCCTTTCGTGCCGCGTGGGCGATGCCGAAGATGAGGAAGGCCGTGGCCGCGATGCTGATGGGGAGCGTCACCGCCATGCGCTGCAGATCGAGGTAGTTGGCCCAGGAGTATGGAATCAGCGGCCACAACGTCTGCTGCAGGCCAGTGCCGCCTACGAGGACGCCGAAGATGATGCCGATGATTCCGACGACTACCGCGACGGCCTGCGAGGTGCGGATGCCCAGCCAGAGGGTGAACGTGGTGAGCATCGCGCCGACTAGCGCACTGCTGAGAGCGAGGGGCCAGGCATGCCCGACCGGAATGCCCGCCACCAGATAGAGGAGGACGGTGACCAGTGACACGGCGACCGTGATACCGACCGTGATACCCGCGAGGGCGAACGCGGGGCCTCTGGTGCCGGTGCTGCGGGCGGCGACCGCTCGCCAGCCGTCGCGCACAGCGCTCCAGGCCACCAGCCCCAGCACGAGGGTGCCGATGGGCAGGACCAGCAAGGTGAACAGTTGGATGCTCGTATCCGGGTCGTGCCAGGACAGCCACACCGCGATCAGGCCGACCGCACCAGGGCACAGCCACGTCAGCGCCGTGCCGCGCAGCATGCCGGCCACTGCGGCCACCACGCGGGGGTGCTCGGCTGGTGGGCGGTGTCCGGCTCCGCGGCTGTGTCCGAGTTCGCCGTGTCCCCGTGAGCGGATGCCGTCCGCGGGGGTGTCAGGCCGTGCTTGGCGGCCCGGGAACGGGGAAGGCGCAGCCGCGGAAGCAGGAGGAACGGCACCGCCAGCAGTGCGCCCAGGAGGGTGGGCGGCCACGGGGAGGCGCCGGTAAGCGCGGAGTGGGCTCCCAGGGCAACACCGTTGGCGTGCGTGCCGATTACCGGCAGCGCCCCGCGGTCGAGCCAGGTGAACGGCAGGACTGTCCAGGACGCGGACTCGGCGTTGACAACGCCCAGTACCGTCCACACGAACCCCACGGCGAGAGTCACCAGCCAGGATGCCTGCCGGGCCAGCCACAGGAGCAGGGCCAGCAGGCCGAGCTGCGAGAGCCAGGGCACCACGATGGCCTCGACTGCGCGATCTAGGGGTACCCGCTGCGCACCGGACATCAAGCCGAGGAGGATCAGGGGGCGCCGGCGCCCAGTACGTTGAGCACGAGCGATCGCACGGCCAGGGCGGTGAAGCGGCTCAGGTGCCGGTACGCCGGGTGGATGGGCCGGTACCAGGTGGCCCCGCCGCGGGCACCGTGGTCGATGCGGGCCGCAGTGGCCACCAGCAGCGCGGTGAGCATCGGGCCGACGAACATCGCCCAGAGATTCTGGTAGCCGAGGACGTCTCTCCAGGACTTGCCGGGGCCGGTCGAGATGAACATTGCGATGTTGACGAGGGCGAAGGCCAGTCCGCCCAGTGGCAGGTACGCCACGGTGCTGCGCCGCCAGGTGGCGAACTCGGCGCGGAAGGTGGCGGACAGGCCGGGGAGCGGCGCCCTGGGTATGGCGGTGGTCACGGCGTCACCGCCCGTGCTTCGTTTGAGCCGCTGGTCAGTGTGAAGTAGGCGCTTTCGAGGTCCCCGTCGGGCGCAAGGTCGGCGAGGCTCCCCTGGTAGCGCAGACGTCCTTGCGCGATCAGCCCGATATCGTCGGCGACAGAAGCGACTTCGCCCAGCAGGTGGCTGGAGAGCACGATGGTGCGTCCGGTCTCGGTGAAGCGGCGCATCATGGTGCGCAGCGCGGCGATGCCCTCCGGATCGAGACCATTCTGCGGCTCGTCCAGGATGAGCAGGTCCGGGCTGCCCAGCATGGCGATCGCCAGGGCCAGGCGGCCCTTCATGCCGGTGGAGAAGCTTTTGGCCTTCTTCCGGTCTGCGGGATCCAGATCCACGGCGGCCAGGGCGCTGTGGGCCTCGGCCTCCGGCAAGGCGAGCAGGTGGGCGTGGATCATCACGTTCTGTTTGGCGGACAAGTGGCCGTAAAAACTGGGCCCGTCAATGCTTGCTCCGATACGGGAGAGGCCCTGCCGACTCCAAGGCTGGCCGAATAGGCGCACTTCGCCCGTAGTGGGGCCAATGAGGCCGAGGATGAGTTTCAGCGTGGTGGACTTGCCGGCGCCGTTGGGACCCAGAAGACCATAGACCCTCCCCGGCCGCACGGTGAGGTCGACGGAGTCGACGGCAGTCGCGCGGCGGAAGGCCTTGGACAGTCCACGAGTCTCGATCACGGGTGCATCCGGGGGAGAGGACTCCTGTCCGGGGGTGGAGTACATCAGCACGATACCTTTCCTGCTACAAAGCGTAGCAATTAAGCCTGCTATTTGACGTAGCAGATGTAGGCGAGCGGGCACACAAGGACTGGACGTCCCCTTGCCAGTCGGGGGCGCTTGCGGACCGGCAGGTCAATCAGAGCAGGAGAGCCACCATGACGACAGTGGCAACCGCCGCCGTACGCACCGCCCACGCCTGCCGAGGCGGGAGAACCCGAGGCGGCCGCGCCAGGGCCCGTGCCCGGTGGGCGAGTTCGACATCCGGGGTAAGAAAACCGGTGCCGAGCCCCCGGCTGCGATGCCTTGGCGGGACGGGCGGGTCATGGTCTCTATCCGTGCACAGAGCGCCTTGGCCACGGCCGCGGCGCCATCGGCCTCACGTGCGCTCTGATCCGCCCAGAGCTCGGCGGTCAGCCGCAGTTCGGCAAGCACCGCTCCACGGCCAGGGATCCACCACCACGAGCGCAGCACGCAGGTCGCGATAAAGATCCACAGCGGGTGGTGCGCTTTGGCGTGCGCGCGCTCGTGCTCGATGATCGTAGGCGCCTCGGCGGACCTGGCCACTTGGGGGCTGAGGAGGATACGAGGACGCATCAGCCCGACCGTGGCTGCCACATCCTGCGCGGCCCGGCCCGGTGCCATTGGAATCCAGATGTCGCCGCACTGCCGTGGGGCCAGCGTCGCGACGGCGCGCCGCGTGCGTACCGCGTTGGTGACGCCGATGGCGAATGACACCGCCAGAGAGGCGAGCGGTGCGACCGAGGCAGCGATCATGAGCTGTGCTCCGAGAGCCGTCAGCGGGTGGTGGCCGGCGATGTCCGTGATGCCGTTGCTGATGCCCCACGCCATCGGCGCGCGCCACGGCAACACGTCGCGCAGAGGGCTGTGCGGCACGTAGGGGACTGCCATCGCCAGGAGCGGCGTCACCGCCGCGGCCATCGCGAGGATGAACCGCTCGCGGGCCGGCAGTCGGGCCGACAGCCGACGAAACAGGTGCCACAGGCCGATCGCGACCAGCGGGCACCACCAGGCGAGCACGATTTGGGGGTAGCCCAGCCAACTCGCCCTCATGCGCCAGGCTCCGGCGCCGCCCGGCTGAGCCCTTCGGTATCGTCGTCGTCCTGCGTATCAGCGATGTCGGCCAGCATGGCTCGCACCTGGGCGAGCTGGTCGGCGTCGCCGCTCACGGTCTGGACGAAGTTGGCGACGGCCAGGTCGCCGAAGCCGTCCATCACGCGGCGTACCTGCTCGGCCGCCACGCTCTCTTCGACTTCGCGACGCGTCCGCTCGGGCCAGTACACATAGTGACGACCCTCCTTCTCCCGCCCCAGCAGCCCCTTGCGCACCAAGCGCTCCATCACGGTCTTGACCGTGGTGTATGCCTGGCCGCTATCGAGACGGCGAGTGCATGTCGCGACGTCCATCGTGCCCGCCGACCACATGACATTCAGGATTGCCAACTCAAGCGGCCCGAAGTGGCCCTCTAGGCCTAGACGTTGCGACTTCCGCCACGATGACATGCTACAGAGCATAGCATTTGATTTTCGGATTCTGGAGGATCAGTACTCGCCGAGCGAACCGGCCTGCCGAGCCCGCGACATACCTACGGCGAACACAATAACCCCGACGGGCAGCATCACCGCGGCCCAGATCGCCTTGTGACCCAGCGTCGGTGCCACGCGGCCCAGGTCGGCGCCATGCCCACGAGAAGCGGCTCTGGGCCCTGCGCAAGAACCCCGGCTTCGACCAGGACACGTGGCTGCGGACCGCGCCGTCGGGCAGCTTCGCCGCCGAGGTCAGCTTCCGAGGCCTGCCCGACCTCGTGGTCGCCCAGCTGCTGTTCGGGCTCCAGCACCGCTGCCACAAGGGCGCCCGCACGGAGATCGGCAACTTCAGGGCCCTGATCGACAGGACTGTCCGCCCCTCGGGAGCACGGCGCCTGGAGGACGTCCCGGCCCCGGCCGCCAACAGCGAGGCCCTGACCCTGCTGAACCGCACCCGTGCCTACGCGATCCGGGCCTGCAAGACGCCCGAGGGCGAGTACGCCAAGGACATCTGGGACCTGATGGCGTTCGGGCACCGGGGCACGCTGGACTTCACCGTGATCCCCCAGCCCTGGCTGCGCGAGAGCGCCAAGCGCTGGGCCCGCGACTACCTGTCCAGAGTCCGCTCCAAGAGCACCTCCTCGCACGCCCGGCAGCACGTCAACGGTCTCGCCAAGCTCGCGGAGACCCTGCGCGCCCGCCCGGACAGCGGCCTCGACCTGGCCGTGCTCTCCCGCGCCGACATCGAGAACTTCCTGAACAGGATGTCTTTCCTCGAAGCCAACGGACGGATGACCACCAACACTCGCCGCTCCTACGTGCGCATGGCCCGCAACGTTCTCAGGCAGGCCCGGGCTCTCGGGCTGACCCGTCCCGGCGGGACGATGGCCGGCCTGCCGGACGACTTCACCATCACCCGCCACGACGTCCCCAAGGCGCCGGAGCCTCCCGAGGAGGGCCAGGACCTGCCCCCCGATGTGACACGCCAGCTCTGCGCCCACCTCGACCTCTTCGAGGACATGACCTGCCGCGAGCTGCGGCTCAGCGTCGAGCTGCTGATGGACACCGGCCGCCGGCCCGAGGAGATCTGCCGCTTGGAGCTGCACTGCCTCACCCGCGACGGCCAGGGTAAGCCCGTGCTGGCCTACGACAACTGGAAGGAACAGCGCCTGCGGCGCCAGATGCCCATCCACGAGCCCACCGCGAAGTTGATCCTCGCCCAGCAGGAACGCGTACGCGCCCGCTTCCCCGACGAGCCCCCGTCGAAGCTGGTCCTGCTGCCCACCCAGAGCCTGAATCTGCACGGCGACCGGGCCGTCGACTCCAACCACCTCAGCGGCATGCACCGTGACTGGGTCGAGGCGCTCCCCGAGTTCCGCCTCGACGACGGCACCGTCTTCGACAAGGAGAAGATCTTCCCCTACGCCTACCGAAACTCCTTCGCCCAGCGCCACGCGGACGCCGGCGTCCCCATCGAGGTCCTCTCCCCTTTGATGGATCACGACTCCTACGAGTCGACCCGCTGCTACTACCGGGTCAAAAAGTACGCCTGCGCGAAGCCGTCGACAAGGTCACCGCCATGCAGTTCGACCGCCACGGACAGCGCGTCTGGGGAGCGGTCACCACCTTGCTGGACGCCGAACGAACCCGACTGGCGATCGGGTCGGTGCAGGTCCCCTTCGGCACCTGCTCCGAGCCCTCCAACGTCGCCGCCGGAGGCGGCGCCTGCCCCTGCGGTTCCGCTGCGTGGGATGCGACCACTACTCCACCGACATCTCCTACCTCCCCGAGCTCTCCGCCTACCTCGACGGCCTGCTGCGGCAGCGCGAGCGGCTGCGGTCGATGACCGAGGCCGACGACTGGGCCCGCGCCGAGGCCACCCCGTCCGATGAGGAGATCGCCCGCGTCCGGCGGCTGATCCGCCGTGTTACCGAGGAGGCCGACAGACTCACCGACGCCGAACGCGCCGAGATCCAGCAAGCAGCCGCCATGGTCCGCAAGACCCGCCAGGGCTTCCTCGGCATGCCCCGCATCCCCCAGCCCCTGCCCGACCTACGACCGGAGCGACCCGCATGACTCCGACCGACCCCGCAGTCCAGGCCATGCTGGAAGGCCGCCGGGCCGACACCGGCCGGCGCCGCCAGCGGGTCCTCGCTGCCCTGGCCGAGGCCGCGAAGGACGGCTCCGAGACCAGCGTCGCCGCGATCGCCCGCCGCGCGGGCGTCGACCGCACCTTCCTCTACCGCCACCGCGACCTGCTCGGCCAGATCCACGCGCAGGCTGCGGGGCCGCCCACAATCCTGGGCGGCCGGGGCCCGGCGGTCAGCCGGGCCTCTTTGCAAGCCGACCTAGCGGCAGCCGACGCCCGCACCGCCCGCCTTGCCGCACACATCCGCCGCCTCGAAAGCCGGCTCAGCCAAGTCCTCGGCGCACAGGTCTGGCGCGAGTTCGGCATCGGCGGCCCGGACGACACCGAACAGCTCCAAGCCCGCATCACCACCCTCGAACAGTAGGTCATCGACCTGAAACTCAAGCTCCAAGACCGTGACGACGACCTCGCTGCTGCTCGCACCGCCAACCGCGAGCTGATGGCTCAGCTCAACCGGAGCGGGTCCGGTCCAGGGAACCGGACGCTTTGACAGCAGGGATGAACCCCGAGGTCAAAGCAGTCCCGCCTGCTGAAGGGAAGTAATTTCTGCCGCTGCCGGAAGACAATGACCATGCTCCAGGCTCTTCAACACGATGTCGCCAGCGACCAAGTCAGCATGGAACGTCGACCACGAACGGCACGTCGGGCAGATCCGCCCCGACAGAAACGGCCGAAGGAGGTGCAGTTTGTGGTCGCGGTCAACCATGTAGAGGCTCCCGGTTTCCACCGCGCTGCTCGGATGCTCCATCGTCTCCGTGGCAACCACAGGGTGGTCTCCCATCAGACGGCGGTAACCCAGAACGGCTCGGTCGGCGAACGCATCCCAGGCGACGGACGTGATCTCGATGAGAGGCCAGTCAGCCAGGAATCGCGCGCGCGTGAGCAGAATAGTCAGGTCGTTGAACGATTCCTCTAGCGTTCGAGGGAGATCCACGGGGTCGACCCGACGCAGGTGTGCCTGATCATTACGACGAGCTGAAAGCCGCTGCCGGGCAGCACTGGCAGCATCGTCAGCTAAGAGCGCACCCAGCTCATGTAGAGGATGCTCAGGGCTCAAGGCACGCCGCTTCTTCGCCCCGGAGATCTCCTGGAGAACCGCTACCCACTCGCCCAGCCCCGGCCCCCCGCGCCGGTTGGAGAGCTTGCCGCGCAGCGCGGCCACGGCCGAGAGGTCAATGGACGCGCTGCGTGCCAATGCTGCGGTGCCCAGAGCGCTGTAGCACAGAAGAATCTCTGCGGTCTCCAGCACGGCGTCGTAAGCCGGCCCAAGGTCCCTGGTGCTCATTCTGGCTTCGGTTTCGCGCCAACGAAGCGCGATGGGGTAGGGGAATCGGGTGCGGACGATATACCCAAAGTCATCGAGTTGAGCAGCGGTCTCCGCCCGAAGACGAAGCGTCTGTCCTGCTTCAATGATCCGCTGTCTGGCCTGCCCAGCATCTTGGCCTTGATCGTAGACAGATCTCACGAGGTTGCCGGCCTCAGCATGCCAGCTGCCCATCCGTTGTCCTGCAACCTCCAGTTCGGCGAGGGCGGAGGAGAGCGCTTCATCGGCCTGCGGCAGGGGCAGCGAAGTCAGATCCTTCAGGGGCAGGCGCCGCATGTCGGCGTGCCCCCTCGTCACGCGCAGGACCGCAGACGAGCGGAGATAGGCCAATATGAGACGCATGTGATCGGGCGAAACGGCCACCGTTGGACGGAGCACGATGGTGTGGCTACCGGCTGCTGCTGGAAGATCTTGTGGCCTGACTACAGCAGCTCTGGCGCCACTCCCCGTTCGCAAGCCGCCCCCTGAACCAGCACATCACCGGCTTCCAAGTGGAAACGTTCGGGAACGTCGGTCTCCCAACTGTCACTCGTCGGATCCCGTTCCGCGATGGTCCCGTCAGAGCCGATGTCCCGGATCCGGAGGACCCGCACGGCACCGACGTCGGTGGCGCGACTGCCCTTACTGCGTAGGGAGAACAAGCCTCGCGTGACGGAGAACATCGCCCCGATGGGCAGAGCGGCCGACCGTTCCGAAGAAACCCTGGAGTGCGGCGCGGCGTTCTCGGTAGAGCTGGACATCAAGACCCCCTGGCACGTAGCGGCAGAAGCTTATCCGCGCCTGCATGCACCACACGTGTGGCACCCGCTATGGTCGCTCTGACAGCTTCTGAGCTGCGTGAACTTGAATCGCACGCTCGCGGCGCCCCGGAGAAACGCGGGGGACTTGGACGCCTCGGGCATGGATATCGAACGCGACTGGGTCGAGCGCACCGGGTGCTTTGGCCGGGTCACCCGCGTGCTGCTCACGTATGAGCAGGTGCGCGCGTACGGACTGCCGGCGACTGAGGGCAAGCGCGGCGACCCGCGGTGGCCGGCCTTCGCCCGCCGCTACGACCTTGATCCCGCGCGCCCGGTGCAGTGGGAGGTCGAGGCCCTCGAACCGCACGGGCTGAAGCGCCTGGTCCTCGCCGCCGTTGCACCGCACATCGACCGCGCGGTCCTGGCCCGGCAGATCGCGCGCGAAGAGGAACAGCGGCGCGCCCAGCGGCGCCTCGCCCGCAGCTGGCCGGACGGCTTCCGTGCCCCCGGCACGCAGGCGGAGGACGCTGCGGCCGCCGAGCCCACTGTGACCTCTCCGGCGGCGCAGGATCCCGCCGCGGTGGAGCGGTACTGGACGGCGGAGCTGATGCGGGAGGCCGAGCCCTTGCCGATGCCGGACTACGACGAGGACGAAGAGAGCGGTCCGGAGGCGTAGGCGGGCCGAGCTGGTGTCGTCACCGGCATCCGGCCGCTGCGCGTTCATGGTCCGGGGCGCCGGGCCGTACGCCGGGCCCCACCATGGCCGCATGGTCCGGCGCCTGTCGTGCATCTGCTTCAACGGGCGGTGAAGGCGCGGGTTACCCCTCGTCGTCCGGTTCCTCCTGGAGGGTGTCGTCGAGCTGGTCTTCGTCGTTCGGCCAGGTTCCGAAGGGCCCGGGCTCGCCGGGGCGGCTGGCGCCCAGCACGACGGCGCCTTTCATCCGGTGAATGTGACCAGGAAGCACAGCAACTCCTCTTCTTGGCGATGCTCCAGCGGGGCACCACGCTCTCGCCGGCGCTCCGGAAGCACCCTGGGTACCCCAAATACGGCCCGCACGGCGCGCCCCTGTGAACATGTTCCGGCGGCACGAATGACGGTCCCGGGACCACCCGGGCCCACCGGCGCTGCGCCAAACTGAAACCCTGCCCTCGGCCCGGGGGCTGAACTGTCTCGAACGGTGTGCGGTGACTATCCGGTCGACATATGCGTCAGCTCGGCCCGGGCGGATCGCTGAGGTTTCCGGCTCCGGCTCGTGGGCGAAGGCCATGGCCTCACCGTGGGTGGAGGGCAATGCCTGGTCTTCCGCGCCGCGCGGAGTGTGCGCTGCCCTTGCCGTGGGCCCGAACGGCCAGCTCTACGGTCTCCGGTGGAGCTGCTGCGGCGGCCCTCGCATCGCTTCGGGGCGGGGGCTTGATCTGATGGTCTTTCCGGCCGGAGGCTGTCGCCGATCGGTGCGATCCCGGCCGCGCGTGGCCTGAAAGCGGCTTCGCGCGACTGTTCTTGCGGATGCAATTGCAGATGTACTTGCAGCGGCAGGCGGGCAGCGAGGATATTGAGCCCTTCTGGACGGCGCGTTTCAGCACCGACATGCCCCTTGGCGGAAACCACGATGACCCCGTATCCGGCACCGGCCACGCCCGGCGTCCTCCACGAGGCGACGGCGCTCGACCGGGAGCCGTACCTGTCGCTCATCCGGGCCGTACTGGCCTGGACCGGGCCGAAGGAGACACTCCAGCCCCGTGACTACGAACAGATCGCACTGCAGCTGACCGGGCAGGCCCGCGCGGTGGCCGCCGACGTCCAGCGCCGCGCCTGCGCCCTGCCCTGGGGCAGCGGCCGGCGGGCCCTTACCGACATCGTCCTGCGCGAGACCCAGAGGCGGCTGGCCGTACCGCTGGTGGGCACCGTGCGCTGTGTCCAGAGCCGGGCCCGGCTGGTGCGCGCGCTCTACGCACGCCTGGACCGCCTCACCGAATCGCCCGCCGCAGCGTCCCAGGAGCACTAGACTCCGCCTCGGCCCGTGCCAGTGTGGAGTGTGCGGGACAGGCCCCGGTCCCCTGTGACGGGACGAGTACGGCCGGGGCCGGCCCCGCACCCCCGCCGCCAGGCCACCCACCCCGCCCAGCGTCTGCTGACACGGCGCTCCGTCCGCCTGCCCGCGTCCACCGCGTGCACCTGCAGGCATGTGACAGAGCGCCTGCTGGTTTCGTGATGTTGCCGCGGGTGTACTCGCCGTACAGGGAGTGCTTGCTCCCGCCGGCGGAGAGGACGCCATGCACTGTCACCGGTGTGGTGCCGAGGTGATCCAGGGGTCTGACGGCCGCTGGTCCTGCAACTGCGGGGCATCCGGATGACCGACCCCGCTGCTCCCGAACCGCAGCACGATGCCGCCGTGGCGCCGGCGGCGTACTTCACCTCCTCGACGTGCCCGCAGTGCCAAAGCGCCATCGACGGGCTCAACGGCCGCTTCGCCTGCGACATCTGCGGCACCACCTTCGCCCTGGAGCCAGCACCCAGCTGACGCGGCGCACGTCACCGTTGCCGTCGGCAGTAGACGGGCGGGGCAGGGCGGCAGTCCTTCGCCGGATTTGCGCGGCGGTACTGGTGCCACGGCTGCGGCCGGTCTTCTCGTCGTGGGCTGCGGTGCCCGAGGAGGCCCGCTGCACCGTCGGCCACTGCGGGCCGTGGTGCCTGCCAGGCCGCGGCCGAAGACAGGGCGGTGCGAAGCGGCGGAGCTTGGCGTGCAGTAGCGGTACCGCCTCGCCCCTGGGCGAGGACAGTGGACAGCAGACGGTGGCCGCCTGTTCGCGCCGGCGGCCACCGCGTCCCGGGCACGGCTCCTCTCCGCGTTCCGGGAGGTGTCCGCGCCGGCTTACCGGGGTGGCGGGAGTGCCCCGGTGCCGGCGGGACAGCCGGGTCCGTGCGTCCGCTGCGATGTGCGGATCCGGCGCCTGACGTGCCGCTGAGGAGTTCATGGGGCCGGCCAGTAGCTGAGGCGTGGCCAGCCTTCAGATTAGATCCGCTGGACGGGAGGTTCAACGGGGCGGGCCAGCCAGGCTTTTGCTCCGGCCGTCGGCCATTTTGGGTGTGCTGAGGAGGAAGACGAAGCCCGGTATGGCGTAGACGAAATGCGCCGTGCAGGCCGCCTGCGGCTCTGTGAGACGAGGAGAGTAGAGGAAGGACGCACCGCCCGCGCTCAGCTCCCCTCCACGGCCGGTGCAGTCCTGATCATGGGCACCGGTGCCGGGGGAAAGGCATCGGTGCCCATGGCAGCCACCTCGGCCATGTGCTGGCCCTCGCCGCCGTCGACCCCTACGTCGGGCCAGGCGCTCGCCGAGCAGATCGCCCCTCATCGGTTCCCGGCCGTCCGCAACGCGGCGACCAGCCTCTGGAGCCGGTGCACGCCTCTGGACGAAAACGCGCACCAGCTCCAGAGGCCGTGCGCATCGTCTCTCACCGTGCGCACCGCGCTCTGCGATGGATGCGCGCTCGGCAAGGGTGCGCGCGCCGTTCCGCCTCGGTGAGCGGATCGAGCTCCGCATACGCCTTCATCACCGCACGCAGCTCCTCCGCGCTCTCCATCCGCGCTCCTTCCCGGTGTGCCGTACTGCCCAGCGGACCACGGTGTCAGGCGCCCGCCCAGCCCTCGGATATGGCAGATGCGCAAGGACGCAGCGGGCCGCGGCGTGCAGCGCCGGTCGGGGAGTGTGATGCGGGCGGCCCCGGGCACCGGGGCGTCACCGGCGTCTGGCCGCCGTCCCGGGGCCGCTGTACCTCGTTCGTGTTCCCCGAGAGTGAGGCGGGCCGATCCTGCCCCGCCGCCCGCGCCACCCTGCACGGCACCGCAGGCGGTCCGGGCTGCGTACAGCGGGCAACGGGAGATCAGTCGGCTGCGGTCTTCGGAATGGGTTCGCGGTCGGTGGGCTCGCAGGTGCTGCCGTGGGCGCGGCGCAGGCCGGGCTGGGGCCACCAGTACGCCCGGTGCACGGTGCCCCGGTCGCGGCTGGTCTGGAGAGCGACCTGGTATTCGGTGCGGCCGTCGGCGTGGTCCAGGCGCGCCGTCACCGGCGCGTACTTCCACTTGCCGCCGTCGTACACGTACAGGGCCGGCCGGTCGCCGGGCGGCCAGCACCACACCCGGGGCTGGGGCCCGGCCTTGGGCCGCCACGGCGGGACCTGCTCGGGTTCCTCGATCTGCTCACTCACGCCTTTCATGATGCGCGTGAGCAGTGACAGACCGGGCGGCCGCGGTGAAGGCCCCTCTGGCCGATGTGATCCGGCGTCTCAGCGGCCACCTTGTTGACGGGAGCCGCTGCTCTTGGCTGCGGCGGACTGCGCGCGGGATGCGAAGCCGCTCTCGGCCGTACGGCTGCCCGGGTTCTTCGCGCTGGCGGACTGCACCCGCGAGGCTGCGGCCGGACTCATGCGCTGGCCACCACCGCTCTTCGACCCGCCGCCCTTTCCACTGCTGTGCTTGCCCATGATCCCTACCTCCTCTCCTTCCAGCCTCCTCGGTTCCCGGCTGCGCGCAACGCGGTGTGGGGGACCGGTGCGCGCGTTCGGCAAGGGGTGGCGCGCCGGGACCGCGCACCCTTGCCGGGCGCGCACGCTTTTCGGCAAGGGTGCGCGCGGCTCCGGCGCGGGTTGGCAAGGGTGTCGGCAAGGGGTGCTGTGATACGGCGCGGTGCGGCGCGCCCGAGGTGATCAGGTTCGGCTGGTGCGCGTGGCGCGCCCCGGCGAGCGCGCCGAACCCTTCGAAAGCGCGCCCGCCCGGTCCGGCGCGCGCACGATGCGCGGCGCGTGCGCGCACCGGGCGCGCCAGGCATTGCCGGGTGCGCGCGTCTGCTGGGGCGGGGCGCGGTCAGGACACGGGATGCGCGCCTGCTGCCGGTCCGTGCGCGCGAAAAACCGGCGGGCTGCTGGCGGGCTTCCGCTGAAGAAGCGCGGCGCTTCCGGTCACACGGGGGCGCTGGGCCGGACCTCTATAGGTCGAAAGCGCGGGTTCTGTCCGGAGCCCGCATGATCGCTGGAGGTCACCCGCGATGACGTACCACCACCACGCCCGGACGACGGCGATGGCCGACGCGCGCCCCCTTGCCGACGGCTGGCAGGCCAGTGCCGTGACCAGTGCCGCGACAGCAGCGGCGGTTACGCAGGAAACCGCAGGCCACACCCCCTGCACGGCCGCTTTCCGGCGGGCCGACACCTCTCTCCTTGTCCCTGAAGCGTCAGCGACTGGGCCAAGGTCTACTCCTACTGCTTGCCGGGTGCGTGCGGATGCTCTGCGGATGCTGGGGTGCGTGCGGATGGCGACGGTCCGGCAGATGGCCCAGGTCATCACGGCGGAAGGTTCGGACGGCCGGTCGTACGTACGCAGGGCGATGCAGCAGTTGAAGACCCAGGGCCTGGCGGAGACGAACGGCAAGCACGGCCGCGACCCGATCTGGAACCTGACCTCGGCAGGGCTGAAGGCTCTGGCCGCAGGCAACGAACTGCCGCCGCGCCCCCGCGCCGGTACCGGGGCCAGGGGCATCCGGGCCGGTTTCGGGCCGCACGGCATCGCGGTGACCGAGACGATCCTCGCCTACGGCGGCCGCCACCATCTGACCAGTTGGCAGGTGGAGGTCAACCACGCCATCAAGGCCATCGGCCTGCGCTTCAGCACCGACGCCGTCCTCACCCTGCCCACGGCCACCAGCGAGGCGAGCCTGTTCGAGGTGGACAACGGCACCATGAGCCGCGCCCGCCTGGCGAAGGAGGTCTGGGACTACGAGCGCTACGCCGGCCACCGCATCTGGGAAGGCGCCCGCGGCACCATTGGCCGCTCGTACGACTTCTGGTCCCGCCACCGCTACACCCGCAGCCGCCTCTTCCCGACCCTGCACGTCGTCCTGACCGGCCTGCCCGAACACCTCCTCCAACGCCGCCTGGAAGCTCTCGCCCGCGACGTCGAGGGCATCACCATCGCCGTGCTGGCCACCACGCTGCCGCGCCTCAAGCGCGGCGAGCCGTGGTACGCACTCGCCGTCGACGACGACCACCGTCGGCGCGCCCGCTACCCGCAGATGCTCAGCCACTGACCGGGGCGGCCGCCCGAAGGCGACAGCCCGGCCCACCATGCGCTGACCCGGCGAAGGCCGCCCGCGTTGTCGGTGGTGGCTGGGAGCCTGGCCTTATGGACAGGGACAGGGATGAGGAGTTGCTGCGGGGCCGGGTCTACGGCTCGGACTTCGACGGCCTGCACCCGGGTCCGCGGCCGGGCCGTACGTACGCGGAGCTGGTGGGCGGGCCGCTGGACGGCCTGCTGCTCGATATCACCAGCTGGACGCCGCAGGAGATCACTACGGGCGCCGCGCTGATGACGGAGGTCGGGCAGTTCGGGCCGGCGGGTGGGCGCTGTACGAACTCAGGCCGGGAGACGCGAGCCGGTGGGACTGGGACGGTGACATTCCCTGAAAACCGGGTCGCCGTCGGGAGGAGGGCAGCGGCTGCGGCGCGGCTCCGTCCTACGCATCGTGGCGCTGAGCGGCGCAGCGCGGTACATGTACCGGTATGGGCTTACGGCGAGTCCGATGGGCCGCGGTGGTGGCGCGGGCGCGGCAGAGCGCGAACGGCTACGGGCCGGAAAATTGCACGCTGCGCCAGCTGTTGTGCGGGGAGGAAGGAGCGTCCTTCGCAGAGCGCTGTAGTTCGCGCGGTCTGCGAGGAAGCACCGGCCGATGGGGCGCATGAGCTGGGAGGTTTGTGCACGCCGGGTGTGAGGGGTGCTCGAAAATTGAGTTGTCTGCCCCCCGGCCGCCTGGTGAGGATGTTCGGGACAGCGCACGACATCGAGAGGCACCATGCACGTCACCGTCCCCACCTCGGCAGGCCGTATACGCGGACAGTGGAAGGGGAAGTGGCGGCGTTTATGGGCGTCTCCTACGCGGCACCGCCGTTCGGGCCGCGGCGTCTGAGGCCGCCCGTGCCGCCGGAGCCGTGGACCGGGGTGCGCGACGCGTTCGTCCCGGGACCCACCGCGCCCCAGCCGGGATATCTCCCCGCGATGGCCGGTCTGCTGGAAGAAGCGGCGGCGCCGGGGGAGGACTGCCTGAACCTCAACGTGTGGACGCCGGCCCCGGGCCGCACCGGAAGACGGCTTCCGGTCATGGTGTGGATCCACGGCGGCGCGTTCCGCAACGGCTCCGGTTCACTGCCCTCTTATGACGGTACGCGGCTCGCCGCCGAAGGCGTCGTCTGCGTCACTTTGAACTACCGGCTCGGCGCGGAGGGGTTCCTCCTGCTGCCCGACAGCACATCCAACCTCGGCCTTCTCGACCAGGTCGCCGCGCTGGAATGGGCCCGCGACAACATCGCGGAGTTCGGTGGCGACCCTGACAACGTCACTGTCTTCGGCCAGTCCGCGGGAGCCATCAGCATCACCGCGCTCATGACCATGCCCCGGGCGCGGGGCTTGTTCCGCCGGGCGATCACGCAGAGCGGCGCCGGCCACCACAGCCACCCCGAGCACATCGCCCGACGCGTCACCGAGCGGCTGGCCGCCCTTGCCGGGGCGAAGCCGACCCGCGAGAGTCTGGCCGAGGTGCCGCCCGAGCGGCTCATCGCCGCCGACGCGGCCCTGGGACAGGAGATCGCGCAAGCGGCTGCTCCCGAGCAGTGGGGCGAGTCGGCAGGCGGTGGAACCACCGTGCTGCCTGTCGTCGACGGCGCCACCTTGCCGCAACGGCCGATCGACGCACTCGCCGGTGGAGCGGGCCATGACGTCGATCTGCTCACCGGGACGACGAGCGAGGAATTCCGCCTCTTCCTCGTGCCGCTGGGGATCGGCCCGCGGATCACGGACCAGGTGCTGCAGGGGTTCCTCGCCGGTCTCGGCCTCGATCCGGCCGAAGCACGCAAGGTCTACGCGCGCTCCGGGGCTGCTCCGGGCGACCTGCTGTCCGCGGCCTTGAGCGACCATGCGTACCGGATCCCCGCTTTCCGCGTGGCCGAGGCGCGCGCCGCGCACGGTGCGCAGACCTTCGTGTACGAGTTCGCCTGGCCCTCGCCCGCTCTCGGGGGAGCCCTCGGCGCCTGCCACATGGCGGAGATCGGCTTCGTCTTCGGCACGCTCGACAATCCGCTCGCCGGTCCCGACGCGCCGCGGGAACTCTCCGCTCACATGCGGGCGGCTTGGACTTCCTTCGCCCGTACCGGCCGTCCTACTGGCACGGGCACTCCTGGCGGCGGGCTGCCGCACTGGCCGGCCTACGCCGGAGGGCGCTCCGTGATGCGTCTGGGCGGCGCGGGCGCACCCCTCGTGCTTGAGGACCCTGCCGCGGAGGAGCGCGAGCTGTGGCGCGGTCTGCGCGAGGCCGTGCCGGGTGGCGCCTGACCGACGCCCGTCCGCTGCTCCCGGCGCGCTTGGGCCGGGAGCAGCCCGTACCCATCAGTGCCTCCCTGGGCGCTAGGGTTCGCATTCAAACTGGACTTGCCCAGAGCAGGAACGATGCGAGGGTGACCGCCGCTTCGTAGGAAGTGGCGGTCTTTTCGTATCTGGTGGCGATCCCGCGGAAGCCCTTGAGCCGGTTGAAGCAGCGCTCCAGGTCGAATCGGCGCAGGTAGCAGGACCAGGAAGCCGACGTCGTCCGGGCTGACGCCGATCGCGGAGGACCAGCCGGACCGGCGGGGCGTCGCGGTCGCCGGGCAGGTGATCGAAGTTGAGCCGGATCAGCGTGCCCTCGATGACGGGCAGCTCGCTGTCGTGGTCGATCCACGCGGACCGCTGCTGCAACCGGGGGCCCGGCGTCGCCGTGACCGTTCGGGCACCTGGTCCAGCAGCCCCACGTGGTCAGTGGTTGCGCGCCGTATCCGATCGTGCAGCCCCTTGAGGACCAGGATTACACCGTCCTCGATCCTCCGCCGCCGGAGAAGCGCACCCGCTGGCGCGTCGATGTGGCGCGGGACGGGCGGCGCCTGGTGCACCGCCTGGACTGCGCCGCCGGATCGGAGGGCGGCAGCCTGGCCACCGACGCGGACGCCCTGCGGCTGTTGGCGCAGTGACCGGAGGTGGCCACCACGTGCGCGATCTGCCGCCCGGAGGCGGTGCTGCGTACGCTGCCTCCGCCTGCGGACGACTCGTTCTGAGAGCCGGGTGAGTGAGCGAGTCGGCCACACCCGGTGGCTCCGCGGGGCAGCGGCGGCAGCCGTGCGAGGCAGCACCGCTTCCGCGTTATGCCGGGGGCCGGCACCGGGATAACGGCAAGAAGACGCCCGGAAGAAGAGGCACGTCTTGGGCGGTAGAGCGCAGTCTGGCGTGGCTGCTTCATGCACGCCGGAACGTGCGCGACTACGAAACCTTTCCTGAGCATTCCGAGGCGATGCTCACCCTCGCGGCCATCACGCTCATGACCCGACGTCTCACCCGACCTGCGGCCTACCCTGACGCGGCGCGGCCACGACCAGCCGAGACCGTCTATGGTGCATGAACGGTGAGCTTGGCGGCCTTGGAGCTCGAAGTGGTTCGGCCCCCTGCAACGGGATTGTCAGTGCAGCCCAGCACAATGTGCGAATGATCTATGACCTGGCAGTTTGGGAAGGCCCGCGCCCCTCCGACGACACGATGGCAGGCGACGTCTTCGACGCCCTTCATGCCGCATGCATGGGGCAGAGCATCCCGCCCACCGATCTCATCAGACGATTCGTCGGTGACCTGCTGGAGCGCTGGCCCGACCTCGGCCAGAACGATGAAGAAGACGATGACGCCATCCCTTGGTCCGCCGGACCATTGATCAGCGAAGCCAGCGGTCCGCTGATCTACTTCGGCATGGTCTTCAGCAAGTACGAGGAGGCCGCGGACTTTGCCGTGGAGCGGGCTCGGGCACTCGGCCTCGTCTGCTTCGACCCCCAGGACTGGCGTCTCCTCACCTGAGCACGACGAGTACATAGCTCTATCGATGGGCTTCACCAATCAGCGGGCCCCGCACGGACTTGACCGGCAGGTTCAAAGATGGATTCTGAGGCGGATTGCCCGGGCGGGCGAAGCTTGTGGCGCTCCGCCCGTCCTGGCAGCAGCACTCACGCCGGGGTGCCCGCCTTGGCTTTGGCCAGGGCGGCGAGCGGAGAGCGCCGGCCTTTGCCGACGGTGCGCAGTTGCTCCCAGTCGGCCTCGGGGTGGGCGCCGACGCCGGACCGAGGCAGGCCGTGACGGTGCCGCAGAGGATGCAGCCGCGCTTGTCGCACGTGACGCGGCTCACTTGGTCTGGCCGTCACAGACACCAGACCGCCTGCCTCCCGTGTGTGAAGCGAAGACACAACGGGAGGTACAGATGAAGGTCCTGGTGGTGGGAGCCGGCTATGCGGGGACGATCGCGGCGAACAGGCTGGCCAGGAGGGTGAAGGCGGCGGACACCACGGTGATCAATCCCCGGCCCGACTTCGTCGAGCGGGTGCGGCTGCACGAGCAGGTCGCCGGGACCGGAGCCGCGGCGGTTCCGCTGGCGTCCATGCTGGGCGAAGGGATCGCGACGCGGGTGGGCACCGTCGACAAGATCGGCGACAGGCAGGCGATGCTCCGCGACGGGCAGCGCCTGGATTTCGACCGCCTGTTCCTCGCGGTGAGCAGCACGGCCGCACCCCTGCCGGGCACCGTTGCGTCGGGGACTTGGGAGGGGCGCAGGAGGCGCGGGCCGCGCTGGCCGTGTTGCCCGGCGGCGCAGCGGTCACCGTCATCGGCGGCGGGCTGACAGGCATCGAGACCGTGTCCGAGATCGCCTTCGGCCGCCCCGACCTGCGGGTGCGGCTCGTGGGACAGACGATCGCCGCGAGCCTTTCGCCCGGCGCCCGGCAGCGCATACGCAGTGGCCTGGACCGCTTGAACGTGGAGGTCGTGGAGGACGGCGTCGAGCGGATCGATGCCGGCGGCGGGCAAGGCGCCGCCGCCGTGGTGCGCCTGCACACCCGCTCGCCGTTGACGTCCGCCCTCACGCTGTGGGCGGTCATCGGTACCGTGCCCGACCTTGCCGCCTGCAGTGGTCTTGAGGTGGATGAGGAGGGGCGTGCGGTGGTCGATGCATACCTGCGCAGCGTGAGCGACCCACGGATCTTCGTGGTCGGAAGTCGGGCATGAGAGCTTGCCTGCAGGCCGTCAGCAGGCACCGATCACAGGGCTGGGGCAGTTCTTCGCAGAGGAGAGACCAGTTCGGGGCCCGAGTCGACCTCTTCAGATAGGCAACAAGCTCAGCCCTCACCGCGGCGGCCCGCCCTCAACGAACGGGCCGCCGCCCGCGACGTGTTCTGGCTCTGGCGCCTGCGTCTCACCCAGCTCGGTGCGGACGTCGGCGTGGTCCAGGCGCGCCGTCACCGGCGTGTACTTCCAGGTGCCGCCGTCGTAGACGTAGTCGACCGACAGTACGGCGGTGTCCGCGATCGACGGGAACAACAGCCTCTTCAGCCGGAGTGCGCCCTCTTTCATGGCTGGACTTTCGGCCCACCACGCCGGTGACGTCGGGCGGCTTCCGAAGCTGGCCCGAGACGCTCACCTGTCATGCACGGTGACGACGTCACGAAAGCTGTGTCAGAGTCTGGAATCTGGCAGCGGGGCTACCTCTGCTCCAAGATGGTGCGGGCGGCTCTCAGCCAGGCTTTGTTGGTGGCTGCGAGCGCGCGGAAGTCGGCGGCATGGGCGGTGATGACTTGTCTCTGAAGCCGGCTTTCGACGTCTTTCCAGATGTGCACGAGCCGGGTGTGATCTTTGCAGCGTACGTCCACACGGGCCACGTGCCGTTCGTGCGCAGTGGGGCGGTTGGTCTTGGCCCAACGGCTGTCGCTGGCCGCGTCAAGGGGGCGGTATAAGGGAATCCATGCTGCCGCATGCAGGCACTCCAGGCACGGACGGCTTGTTTCACTTCCGGGGCCCGCTCGGAACGGTCGAACACCTCGGTGATGCGCACGTTGTACTCGCTGTGGCCCGACCGGGGCACTGCCTGCAGCAGCTCCGCATTCGCCGCCCGTGAGCAGCCGCCGTCCCCGTCCTTGCCGTAGGCCGCGTACCGTTCGCGCGGGGTCATTCTTTTCAGCCGGGCGTCCCAGTCGGCATCGCGCTGTGCGGTGGCCGGGTCTTGCGGAGGGCGGTGGTAGCCGAAGCGGTCGGCGATCGCAGGTTCGATGAGTCCGTAGCGGTGACGGTTGGGCGCATCCGCTTCGTTCTGATCCGGCGGGGACAAGAGCGTGAAGGGCAGCTTCTGCCTTTGCATGCAGTCCCGCAGCAGCACGTCCTCGGCGGATTCGATGATGAGGTTCTCGGTGTTGGACATTTCGTAAGCGTCGAAGGGCAGCACCAGCTCTCTCGCCACCTTGCTCGCAGCGGGCGGCGCGAGAGGGTTTCCGCCGTCTGTGCCCGGCTGCGCAGTAGTCGCGCAGCCGGTGGCTATGAGTGCGGCGGTTAGGCCGAGCAGCAACGCGGCAGCGGTCCGAGCATGTCGGTGCAAGAGGGCTCCCAGGTGATCGGGTTACGTCGCGAGCACGGGTGTGCTCCCGGCATGCAGTTGCCGGGACCACACCCGTGAGAGGCGATTAGTGGAAGATGACGCAGCTCGTCTTGTCGTTCATCTTGCCCAGCTTCTTCTGCTCACTGTGCGCGGGGATCTTGATGTGCGGGCCATTGCAGTCCTTGCCGCTGCGGTCCCACAACGTGACGGAGCGCGAGGTCTTGTTCTGTACGGAACTCACGGCGTTGTCCGCATTGCCGCCAGCCCACCCGTTGTTCTTGAGCTTCTTGTCCGTCTTGGAGAGCGCGATGTGGGCACCCTTGAAATACGTGTGCTTGTACAGGTGCAGCTTCCCCTTCGCGAGCTGCACCCCCGTGGCGTCACCGGAGCCGGACTGCGCCTGGCGAGTCTGCGCGACGCCCTCGGAACTGTCGGCGACCGCGGGAACGACCGCCCCAGATGTGAGCGTGACGATACCGATGCCCAGCGCGGCTATACGGCCCATACGCATGATGATCCCTTTCGATGATGGTGTAGCTGCGGTGTGTTCGGCACTTCTGTGCAGACCCGGGCCGCTCTCGTGGGGAGTGCCGGTCCAGGTCGTGCCCTAGTGATCTCAGCGGCCGGATGGTTGTCTCGCATCCCCTGTTTGTACTGGTAGACAACGCGACGGCGAACCGATTGGGGGACCAGGGTTGGCCCGCGGGCGTCTTGTGGCGCTGTGGCGGCCGTGCTGAGGTGGACGGTCTCAGATGAACGGGGAGGCTGGACTGCAGTGGGGCGACGTGAAAAGCCGATCGATCCGGGTGCGGGGCCGGTGCAGCGGTTCGCCTTCGCATTGCGCAAGCTGCGGGAAGAGGCCGGCGGTCCGACCTACCGAGCGATGGCCCAAAAGGCGGGATATTCGACCGCCGCGCTGTCCCGCGCGGCGGCGGGCGAGGCACTGCCGTCACTGTCGCTGACGCTGGCCTATGTGCAGGCGTGCGGCGGAAACCCGCAAGAATGGGAGCAGCGGTGGCAGGAGGTGCGCGATGAAGAGGCTCACCTGCCCCGCGACCCGGACGAGGAGGCGGCGGAACCGCCCTACCGTGGTTTGGCCCGGTTCGAACCCGGCGACCACGCACGGTTCTTCGGCCGCACCCACCTCACGGACGAACTCACCGACCTGACCTCTGAACACCGGTGCGTCCTGGTGGTCGGCCCCTCGGGCAGTGGGAAGTCCTCGCTCTTACGCGCCGGGCTCATCCCCCGCCTGCGAAACACAACGGACCCGGCGCGGCGCCCGGCAGCGATCCGTATCCTCACTCCCGGTCCCCGGCCGGTGCACGAGCACCGCAAACTGTTCACCCCGGCCGCGGGATCGGGAGACACCTGGCTGGTGGTGGACCAGTTCGAAGAGGTCTTCACCCTCTGCCAGGAGCCGAGGGAGCGGCAGGAGTTCATCGGCCTGCTGCTGTCGGCCCGGGCCCCCGGCAGCAGGCTGCGGGTGGTGGCAGGAGTGCGGGCGGACTTCTACGCCCGCTGTCTGCAGCACGAGGGCCTGGCCGCGGTCATTCGGGAGGCGAGTCTGCCCGTCGGCCCGATGACACCAGACGAACTGCGTGCGGTGATCGTCAAACCCGCGGCCGCCGCAGGGCTGATCGTGGAGCGGACGCTGACCGCCCGCCTCGTCGAGGAGGCCGGGCAGGAGCCCGGCGGCCTGCCACTGCTGTCGCACACGCTGCTGGAGACCTGGCGCAGGCGCCGCGGCCGCGCCCTGACGCTGGAGGGTTACCAGGCCGCCGGCGGCATCCACGGCGCCATCGCCCAGACGGCCGAGGACTTCTACTCCCGGCTCACACCGCCCCAGGCGGAGGCCGCCCGGCACATACTGCTGCGCCTGATCACCCCGGGAGAGGGCGCCCCGGACACCCGCCGCCCCATCGACCGGACCGAGCTCGCCACTGCACACTGCGCGGCCCCGGGCGATGGACCCGCCCCGGGCGCGGCCCCGGACGCCGTGCTGCAGCAACTGGCTCGTGCCCGGCTGGTCACCCTGGACGACACCACCGTCGACCTCGCGCACGAAGCACTGATCACCGCATGGCCCCGGCTGCACCAATGGATCGAGGACAATCGCGAGCGCCTGCGGCACCACCGGCGCCTGACCGATGCCAGCCGCAACTGGCACCAACGCCGCCGCGACAGCGGGGCGCTGCTGCGCGGCACCGCGCTCGCAGAGGCCCAGGACGCCTTTCACACTCCCGCACAGCAGGCAGAACTGTCCGCGCTGGAAAGGAGCTTCCTGCACCAGTCCGTCCGCGCCGCCCGGCGGCGCGCCCGTCGCAGCCGTCAGTTCACGGCAGCCGTCAGTGTGCTGCTGGTCCTCGCGGTGGCCGCAACAGCGGTGGCCGTACGCAAGTCGTCAGTGGCGGACGCACAACAGCGGCTGGCCTCCTCGCGCCAACTCGCCGACCGAGCTCTACGGCTGAGCGGTTCATCCCCCGAGGCTGCCATGCTCCTCGCCCTGAACGGGTACCGCCAGGCCCCCACAGCAGAAGCGCGGGGCGGGCTGCTCAGCGCCTACGCCCGCTTCTACGCCAACCAGTTCACCAGCCACAGCCTGCCGGTGAGCAGCACGGCCTTCTCACGCGACGGCCGCACCCTGGTCACGGCCAGCATCGACCACAGCGTCAAGCTGTGGGACACCCGCTCCCATCGCCTCCTGGCGACCCTGACCGGCCACACTGACCTGGTCAACACGGTGGCGTTCTCCCCGGACGGCTACACCCTGGCAAGCGCCGGCAACGACCGCAGCGTCAAGCTGTGGGACACCCGCTCCCACCGCCTCCTGGCGACCCTGACCGGCCACACGAACACGGTCGAAGACGTCGCGTTCTCGCCCGACGGCCAGGAACTGGCCAGCGCCGCCAGCGATCGCACGGTCCGCCTGTGGAACGTGCGCACTCACCGGGAACGCGCCGCTCTGACCGGGCACACCGACGCAGTGATGCGGCTGGCCTACTCGCCGGACGGCCGCACCTTGGCCAGCGCTGACATGGGCCGCACCACCCGCCTGTGGAACACCTCCACCCACAAACCCTTGGCCGAGCTGGCCGGAGACACCGGCGCGGTCAACGCCGTGGCCTTCGCTCCCAACGGCCGCACACTTGCCACGGGAAGCACCGACCACAGGATCAAGCTGTGGGACGTACGTTCCCGCCGCCTGTTCGCGACGCTGACCGGCCACAGCGACGAGATACAGGAGGTGGCGTTCTCACCGGACGGCCGCACGCTGGCCAGTGCGAGCCTTGACGGCACCGTACGGTTGTGGCGCCCGCGAGCACGCACCGTGCTGGCCACGCTGACCGTGGCACAACCCGTCTACGCCCTCGCGTTCTCGCCCGACGGCCACAGCCTTGCGTCCACGGGCAAAGGCTCCACTGCCCTCCTGTGGGACGTGGCGAGGCGCCGCCCCGTCACGCTGACCGGGCGCACCGGCACCACCACTGCCGACACGTCCTTCGCGGACCGCCACTTCTTTCTGACCGTCGATCACGACAACCTGGTGACCCGCTGGTCCACGACTCCACCACGTACCGATCCGCCGTCCCCGCGCCGCCCTCAGCCCGCCAAAGCGAGGGTGGCCAGCGCAGACGGCCGGACGCTGGCCACGGTCGGCAATGATGGAGTCATACGCGTGCAGAACCTGGCGACAGGCAAGCTCCTCGCGGCACTGCCCCGGGCCACGGCCGCCACCACCACGTGGCAGCTGTCGATGACGCCTGACGGGCACACTCTGGCCGCCGCCGGCAACGATGGCACCATCCGGGTATGGGACGTCGACGCCGGTGTCCAGCAGCCCACCGCGGTCCTGCACGCACCCGTCTCGGTGCTTGGCCTGGCCCTGCGGCCTGACGGCCGCGCTCTGGCCGCCGTCAGCGCCGACGGCACCACACGGCTGTGGACCATCGGCTCCGAGCAGACCCGCACACCTCTGCCCGGTCCCAAAGATGCGACCAGGATCCTGTCCTTCAGCCCGGACGGCCGCACCCTGGCTGTCGGCAACACCAGCAACAGTGTGCGGCTATGGGATGCCGCCACCCGCCGCGTCACGGCCACGCTCAGCACAAACGACGGCCTGACGCGCGCGATGGCCTTCAGCCCCGACAGCTCCACCCTCGCCACCACGGCCACCGACGGCACCATCCGACTGTGGGACACCCGCACCCGCCGCCTGCGCGCCACCCTCACCGGTGCCGAGGCCGGCAGCAGCATCCACTTCTCCCCGACCGGACGCGCGCTGGCGACCATCACGGCCCCCGGCACCACCCACCTCTGGAGCACCGACGCCGAATACGTCGCGACACGCGTGTGCCGCCTCAGCACGCTCCATCACTGGTCCAGGCTCCTGCCGCACCAGCCGGTGCAGGACCTGTGCCCCTGA
This sequence comes from Streptomyces sp. Ac-502, assembly GCF_045222935.1. Classification (NCBI taxonomy): domain Bacteria; kingdom Bacillati; phylum Actinomycetota; class Actinomycetes; order Kitasatosporales; family Streptomycetaceae; genus Streptomyces; species Streptomyces sp. Ac-502. Next base: position 20,079 of record NZ_JBHFFO010000012.1, on the reverse strand, counting down.
GCTTGTCCGTAACCTCTGGCCCGGCAGCCGGTTGCCTAATCCACCTCTGCGGCCCCAGCGGGCGACACCTACCGCGGTGATCTCCACTCGGACACCACCGCCCGGTTCATCGAGGCCTCGCCGGGCCGCCAGGCCCTGGGCATGCAGGACCACGGCCGGTACCCGCTGTTGGCTGGTCTGCCCGAATGTCCAGCGCCACCTTCAGGCCCTCGCCCGTGACGTCGAGGGCATCACCATCGCGGTGCTGGCCACCATGCTGCCGTGCCTGAAGCGCGGCGAGCCGTGAACGAACTAGCCGTCGACGGCCACCGCCGCCGGCGTACCCGCTACCCGCAGATGTTCAGCCGCTGACTGGGTCGGCCGCCCCGGCGCCGTAGGGCGGGCGGCCGACCGGCTGCAAGGTGATGGCTGCTGGATTATCGACTGGATCTGTGCTCCGCGTCGCGAGGAGCGCCTCACCCAGTGGGCCGTCGGCGAACTACCCGGCAGAGCCCTCCTGCCCGATCCCAGTGAACCCGTCGTACGGTCAGGCGCCTGCTGATGTACTGACTCCCTCAATCTCACGAGAGGAGCTGTGCGTGACCTACAGCAGGGGCTACACGGTGGAGGGGCGGGGCGCCTGGTCCCGCTGGACCTGCGAACGGCCAGGCTGCGGGCAGACCGGTACGACACGCGGCGACCAGCACGACGACCTCGCCGCCGTCCACGGCGCCCGCCACCAGCAGGAAGCCCACCACGAAGCCCTCGTCAACGACGCCGTCGCCGCGCTCACCGACGCCCGGGAGGTGCTGCGCCTGCTGCCGGGTGTGGTCACCGACGTCGACACCGACACCTACCGCGGTGCGGCGTGCGTGACACCCGAGGCCGCGGCGCAGGCCTTGTCCGTGTGGGGCGATCAGCTCATGGCCCTGCTGCCGGAGCCGGCCGACCGCGGCGAACGCCTGAGCTGGCAGTGGGCCCGCGACCGCGGACGCGACGCCGTGTGCCAGCACGATCAGCGCCAACCCGTACCAACCCTGGACCTGGAGACGGGCCGGTCCACCGTCGTTCGCTGACCGGGGTGAAGGCCGCCCAGGTGGTCGGTGGGTGCTGGGAGCCTGGCTGCTATGGACAGGGACAGGGATGAGGAGCTGCTGCGCGGCCGGGTCTACGCCACGGACTTCGACGATCCGCACCCAGGCCCGCGGCCGGGCCGGACGTACGCGGAGCTGGTGGGCGGGCCGCTGGACGGACTGCTGCTCGACATCACCGGCTGGACAACGGAGGAGATCACCACGGGCGCCGCGCTGATGACGGAGCTCGGACAGTTCGGCGCCGGCGGCCGGGCGCTGTACGAGCCCCGGCCGGGAGATACCGGCCGGTGGGACTGGGACGGCGACGTCCCCTAAGAACCGGACTGCCGCGGGAGGCACGCAGCGGCTGCGGCGCGGCCCCGCCCGACGCACCATGGCGCTGAGCGGTGTGGCGCGGTACATGTACCGCATGACGGGGCAGCGAGTGCGGTGGCCGGCCGTCGTGGACCGGGCACGACAGATCGTGGATGGGTACGCGCCGTTGAAGGTGACGTTGCGGCAAGTGATGTACCGCCTGGTCTCCACGGGGGTGCTGCCGCACACGGCGCCGATGTACCGGCGGCTGTCCGCGCGGCTGGCGCAGACCCGCCGCGAGGGCCGCTTCCCCGACCTGATCGACACCGTCCGCGACGTCCACGTACCGGAAAGCTGGCCGGACGCGGACACGTTCGTACGCAAGATGCCGGAGTGGTTCCGTCTGGATCGCACTGCGGGCCAGCAGCATGCCCTGTACGTCGCGGCGGAGAAAGATACTCTCCGACAGCAGTTGACCGGCTGGCTCGCCGAGTACGGCATTCCCGTCCTGGTGGTGCGCGGCTTCGGCTCCCAGTCCTACGCCGATGTCGTCCGCCGCCGCACCGCCCTTGACCCCCGCGCAGCGCATCTGGCTTACCTCGGGGACCTGGACGCCTCGGGCATGGACATCGAACGCGACTGGGTCCAGCGCACCGGGTGCTTTGGCCGGGTCACCCGCGTGCTGCTCACGTATGAGCAGGTGCGCGCGTACGGACTGCCGGCGACTGAGGGCAAGCGCGGCGACCCGCGCTGGCCGTCCTTCGCCCGCCGCTACGACCTCGATCCCGCGCGCCCGGTGCAGTGGGAGGTCGAGGCCCTCGAACCGCACGAGCTGCAACGCCTGGTCCTCGCCGCCGTCGCCCCCTACATCGACCGCCAGGTGCTCGCCGAGCAGATCGCCCGCGAGGAAGCCCAGCGCCGCGCCCTGGCCGACTTCCTCGGCGGCTGGGGCACGGCGAGCGGGTAGTGCTCGCGTTGCTGGCCCGCCGGGTGTGCGGTCGGGCCGGCAACGCCGTCGTCAGGTCACCGGCGGCGGAGAAGATCCCGGATGCCGAGGCTTCCTGCGAATGCGCTGACCTTGTCGAGCACTTCGAGGAAGGGGGTGTCGGACAGCACGCAGATGACGGCGACGAAGAGCGCGACGGCGGCGAGGGTTCCCAGCGTGCCGAAGAAGTGCTTGCTGAAGAGGCGTACGCCCTGCCAGGTGCGGGCGCGTAGCCGGGCGGCGATCCGGCGGTGGCGAGGTATGCGGGGGCAGGGCGGCTGGGACTGGGCAGGGGTGGGTTCGGACTGGGACATGGGTGCACTCCTCGGCGCGAGCGACGGGCGGTGGTGGGCGGCGAACAGCTGGGCTGTCGCGTCCGCGGGGGTTCGCCGCGCGGTCGGCTGGCGTCTGGGCGTGCTGCCAGAACGCGTCTCGGAGGCGGGCTGTCGGGCCCCGGCTCCGGTCGGTGCTTCCACGGTAGGTGGAGTCGGCGTCGGTGTTGCCCCGGGCTCGTCCTGACGGCCGGTCACGTGTACCTCCAGGGCATTGATCGTTTACGTGTGGGCGGAAGAGTGCAGTGGCGCCGACGCTTGTGTCTCGTCCTCGGCCCGCACCTCCGGCCACTGCTTGAGCGGGCCTCGGTGGCGGGCGGACAGCAGCGGCCGGTGACGTTCATGGAGAAGGCCCGGGCCGAGAGGTCCGGGCCTTGCTGCGAGGTGGTGTCCGTTGCCGTCAGACTGTCCACAGAGGCGGCGGCATTTGCGTAACTCTGTCCACAGGTGAGCTGGTTTACGTTCGCTGTCCGCTTCCGGGGGTGAGATGCCGGAAGGCACGGCGAAAGGCATCACGCATGACGCAGAGCAAGTTCGACAAGCAGGTGGAGGAGACCGCCGAAACGCTGGCGTTCGGCATCGGCCGGTTCCTGACCGGCCGGGACCTGGACGGCATCCGCCGCACGGATGCGACGTTCTTCCGTACGGGCCGCCGGGTGCTGCCGAAGGTCGAGGGCCGGGTGCGCCGTGCCTCCTACCAGGCCGGGTGGCAGCGCCTGGCGGTGCGGCTGACCGTCCTGGGTGCGGTCACCGAGACCGGCTACCTGGCCGGCCGCCACCCGGACACCACCTTCGAGACCGCCCGCGCGCTGTGGGAGGAGCCGCAGGGCGTCCTGCAGGTGCTGGAGACCAGCGGTATCGGCGCGGCCGGGGTCGCGGTCGCGGGCGGCCTGGCGTACGGGGTTCTGGGCCGGGAGCGGCGGGAGCTGATGCGCGAATGGATCGTCCCCTTGCACGAAGCCCTCCACCGGCCGCTGGGCATCGCAGAGCAGAGTGATCCGCGCCGCTACCTGCACATCCCGAAGAACTTCTCCGATGACGACGCGCAGATACGCATCGCCCTGCCCACCAGCCTGGCCTTCTCCCGCGACGTCGTCGCCGACCTCATCACCCAGAAACTCGCCCTGGAAGGCGTCACCTTCGCCTGGCACCCGGCCGGGGCCGCACCGTACGTGCTGGTGAAAATGACCCGCAAGCCCCCGGCCCGGGCCCTGTTCAAGGACCCGAAGATGCGAGAGCTGGTAGCCAAGGCCCCGGAATCCGCGCCCCTCATCGGGATCGGTGCCAGTGGCCGGACCGTCGCCGTCGACCTGGACGCCGAATCCCCGCACATCCTCATCAACGCCTCACCCGGCGGCGGCAAGTCGGTGACCATGCGCGGCATCGCCTGCCAGATGCTCCACCACGGCGCACGCGTGTTCGTCCTCGACTACAAGCGGATCTCCCACCCGTGGGCGCGCGGCATCGACGGAGCCACCTACTGCGCCGACATCGCCGACATCCACGACGCCCTCATCCAGCTCGGCGCCGAAGGCCGACGCCGCATCCGCCTCGCCGAACAGCTCGGCATCGACGCCGACCCGCACGCCATCGGCCCGCGGCTGCTGCTCCTGCTCGAAGAGGTCAACGCCACCATGCGGCAGCTGGCCCGCTACTGGGACAAGACCCGCCGGCCCGGTGAGCCGAAGACCTCTCCGGCCGTCGACGCGCTCAATGAGGTGCTCTTCATGGGCCGCCAGACCCGTCTGCATGTGCTCTTGGTCGCCCAGTCCGCCACCGCCCGCGCCCTCGGCGGCCCGGAGGTGCGCGAGCAGTTCGCCATGCGCCCAGGTCGTCATCGGCGGCACCGCGCGCGAGACGCAGGTGCTGTTCTTCACCGACGCCGAAGCCCGCCAGTGGGCCACCACCGGACCAGCCGCCACCGAGAAGGGCGCGGTCGTGCCCGCGCAACCGGGGCCGGTGCCGCTGGCCAAACCGTCCGCGCCTGCCGCACAGCCCGCCGACTCCCTCACCGAAGCCGGGGACGACACCGCGGCCCTCCCACCCGCACCCGCCGCCGGGCCAGCCCCGGCCGCCGACCGCGACGACCTGGCCGACGCCTGGAGCCTCACATCACCAGCCCCGGCTGCTGGCCCCGACGAGGCCGACACCACCCAGGCGGCAACGCCCCCGGAGAAGGCAGCCGCGGGCGATGGCGACCAGGCGGTGGTGGGGCTGCGCGCGGCCCACGAGCACCACCTGCCGGACATCACCCTCGCCGCCCTGCGCCACGCCCGCGCCCACGACCCCACCTTCCCGGCCTCGGCCGGCAAGCGCGGCACCGAACTCCTCTACCGCGTCGGCGACCTCAAAAAGTGGGCCCGTAACCGGCCCCGCGCCGCCTCCGGCACCACCGACCTGGACTGAGGCTGACGGGTGGGTCGGAGGTGCAATCCCTCCGGCCCACCCGGCTTTCTTCCGGGCATCACGTTGTCGAAGGCGAACGACCGCGTCGGCGCTGTGGAAAGAAGCCACCTACCGGCAGGGCGGCAGCGGGGCCCGGACGTTACGCCGAAACCGCTCCACGGCCGCCGACCAATTGTCCTCGACAGCCTGCACTCTGCCTGTGCCCTCGGAGCCGCGAGCCTCGTCATCGTCTTCGTACGGCTGCTCACCGAGGGCTTGAGCGAGCATCTCGCGTTCAGCGGCACGATCGGCGGCGGGCAGGGCCAGGAACAGCGCTGCCGCCTGCCGCAGGAGAATGCCCGCGCCCTCCAGCGCGGCGTGTGCGCGCCCGACCTCGTGCCAGCTGGCGCCGGACTCTCGCGCCGTGTCGGTAACCCCGCACGATGCCGAATGCATGCCCATCACGAGCCGATCCACCGTCTCCAGCGCCGACTGCGGGTCTGTCACCACCTGTCGTTGAAACTCCTCCAGGAGTACTTCTTCGGCCAGCGCCAGCACCGAGGGCGCCGATGACTCCGCCTTCTCGTTGTTCACGTCTGCTTAACGAGTTGGAAGAGGACGAGGACTCGGCTGCCTACTCAAAGGCTGAGTCCAGTCGGCCCTGGCGGTCATATCCCCTTTTCGGTATCCGGCTTTCGGTTTTCGTCGCCGAAAACGCCGGTGGCGCCAACAGCGGCCCGCCCGGCTCTTGGTGGGATGTCCCGGGCTGCGGGTGATCGTTGTCTGGGTATGAGTGATGCTTTGTCCGCCGGTGTGGCGGGTTCGAAGAAGCCGGAGACGGTGTGCGGGGAAGAGCCCGAGAGGGCGTGGGCCCTGCTGCGGGAGTTGGACATGTTCGTCTGGGACGCCATCGAGGAGGCCACTGTCTCAGGAGTGCCGCCGCTGACGGTCGCCAACAGGTACGTGCGATTGCGGACGCCGCTGAAACGGTCCCTGCTCGCTTCAGAGTCCCCGAACACCGCGCCGGCCCCGAGGGCCGACGTGCCCGCGCAGTCGCATACCCCATCGAAGCCCTCCGATACCGCTCCGAGACCAGTTGCGGCACAGCGACCTGCCCGGCCGGCCGGTGAGCGGGACGTCCTGGTGGCCAAGTGCCTGCGGACCAACCCGGTGGTGACCGGGCCTGAAGTCGCCCGGCAGCTGACTGAAGCCGGGTACCCGATGACGACGCGTACGGCCCAGCGGCTGCTGAGGAAGGCACGCGGGTGAACCGAGTCGGCCGAGCTGGGTGCGATGTGCTGGTTTGGTGTCGGTGGGTGGGTGTCAGTGACGGCATGTCAGAACTTGGTGTTTTCGCTGGTGGGATGCTGAGCAAGGGCGGGGTCGCTGCCGTGGGGCGGTGTATGCGGGGGCGCGGCTGTCATGGGGCGGTACACCCCGCTCCGCTCCGCTGTCTTGAGAACGGCACTTCTGAACCTTTCGAGGGCTGCGCGGCGGCACGGTGGTCCGTGTCGGTTTTGCGCGGGCGGAAGGGGCCGGGGTGGGGGAGCCGGGCGTGTGGGGTGAGGTCACGGCGGGGCTTCGGGTGTCCAGGCCGGTGCTGGTGGCGCGGCTGCTGGAGCTGGAGGCGGCTGGGACGTTGACGACGGCGCATGTGTGTGCGGGCGCGCAGGTCGGCGGGGTGAATGTGCGCACGGTGTGGCGCTGGCTGGATGCGGCGCGGACGGAGGGCCGCGTGGAGCGCAGGCCGCGGGTCCGGCTGGAGTTGTCTGACCAGATGTGGGAGGTGCTGGCTCAGGCGGGCGGGAATGTTGCGGCGCTGCACCGGCATCTGAAGGCGGCCGGGGGCGAGGTGCCTTCCCTGGCGTCGTTGCACCGGGCGGTGCGCCGGGACCTTCGGTCCGGCAGGGTCCTGCCGGACCGCGCGGTGGCGCGGCGGGAGCGCGAAGAACAGCAAACGCGGCAGGCACTGGCTGACCTGGCCCTGGCCGGATCGAGTGAGAAAGGTGCGGCGAAAGTGGCTGCGCGCCGGTTGCCGCGTCTTGTACCAGAGGCGACCGGGAGCTTGCCGGTGGGGGAGAACGGTGCGCTGGAGGGTGTGGCGTTGCCGGCGGGTGCGCAGCTGGTGCGGACGTCGTCGGTGCGGGCGGTGACCGAGGCGGTCGGGCAGGCGATGGCGACGGCGGGCGCGGTGTGTGTTCGGTGACCCGGGCCGGGGCAAGACCGTCGCCGTGCGGATGGCGCTTCGCGAAGTGCCCCCGGGCTGGGAGGTGACGTGGGTGCCAGTACCGGTACGTCCGTCGGTGGCCGGCATGAGACGTGCGGTGTTCGAAGCGCTGGCACTGGCGGGCCGCTTCCCGCACACGTCGGCGCTGGGCGACGCCGCAGTCACGGGGGCCTTGAGTGAGGCGCGGGTGCTGTTGGTCGATGAGGCACAGCGCCTGCCCGTGCCGTGTTTGGAGTACCTGCAGAGCCTGTGGGACCACCCCGGCACCCGGATCACGCTGGTGCTGTACGGGGCGGGCAGCGAGCGGCGCTGTCCCGGCTGCCGCAGCTGGCCTCGCGTATCGGCGCTTGGCAGGAGGTTCCACGAGCGGAAGCGGCGACCGTGGTGACCGGCTTCCATCCGCTGTGGCGCACCGTACCGGCCCCGGACCTGATGTGGATCGACCGGTCGTGCGCGCACGGCACGTTCCGCACGTGGGCCGCTTTGACTGTGCACCTGCAGAACGCGCTGCTCACCACCGCTGATGCATCCGTCGACCGGGCCTTGCTGAGGCGGCTGTTCAAGCGGGTCGTGCCGCCACTGTGAACGGAGCGCTCCTGCAAGAGACGCAAGGGCGATCGCATGCTCCCGGCCACCGGCAAGCACGCGACGTCGCACCCGCGTGAGGGGAGCTGACATGAAGGACGGCGACGCCATCCGCCCAGACGGCGGACTGCCTGCGGCGTCGAGGACGGCGCTGCGCGGTCCGGCCGTGCGGCGGCTGCTTGCGCTGCGGGCAGGGAAGAAGCTGACAGCAGTCCATGTACGGGTGGCCGCGGACGCGCTGGGAGTCGCGGAGCGCACGGTGTGGCGCTGGCTGGCCACCGCTCAGAGCGATGAGACCGCGGCCGCCAACCCCGGTGCACGCTCCCAGATCGATGCGAGGTTCACGGTCACGCCCGAGGTCCGTGGACTGTTGGCGCTGTGGAAGGGGAACGTGCGGGCGGTCCACCGCGAACTGGTCCTGCGTGCTGCCAGGCAGTCTCCGCCTGCCAACGCACCGTCGCTGACGACGCTGCACCGGGCGATCCGCCGTGATCTGACGCCGGGGGAGCGGGCCGGGCTCGCCGGTGGCGAGCGGGCGGCGCGCAAGCACGATGTGTTCCTGGCCAGGCCGCGGGGCTGGCGCAACCAGGTGTGGGAGACCGACCACATGCAGGCCCCGGTGCTGGTCGTTGTCGACGGCAAGGCCCGCAGGCCGTGGATCACCTGGTTCACCGACTGCGCCACCAACGCGATCACCGGCATCGCGGTGACGCCGGGGGATCCGTCGCGAGAGTCGGTGCTGGCCGCGCTGCGCTCCGCGGTCCTGCGTGAGGAACCCTACGGCCCGTTCGGCGGCGTGCCTGAGAAGGCGCGGGTGGGCCGCGGCAAGGACTTCCTGTCCCGGACGGTGACCGCCGCGTTCGACCTCCTGGACGTCACCGTGGAGGACCTGCCCGCCTACACCCCTCACCTCAAGGGCACCGTGGAGGGCCTGAACCGGGCGGTGGAGAGCATGTTCCTGGCCGCGCTGCCCGGCTACGCCCGCCAGCCGCGCCCCGGCAAACGGGCTGCCCGGCCGAAGAACGAAGTGCTGCTGGGATTCGAGGACTTCACCACCCAGCTTCTGGCCTGGACGCTCTGGTGGAACACCGAGCACCGCCCGGCGCCGTTGCGGGGCAGGACTCCGCTTCAGGCGTGGCAGGACGATCCCACCCCGCTGCGGGACGTGCCGGCCGCGGATCTGTGGACGTTCACCCTGGAGGACGCCGGCGTCCGCACGCTGACCACCCGCGGCATCCGCTTCAGGAAACGCGACTACGTGGGGCCGTGGATGACCGGCCAGGCCGGGATCCGGGTCCGTATCCGCTTCATGCCCCACCACGACCACCGCATCGAGGTCTACCACGCCGCCACCGGCCGCTACCTGGGCCCCGCGGACCTGGCCGACCAGGCCACCGACGAACAGATCAGCGCCGTACGAAGGGCGCGGTCCGCTCGCGCACGCCGCCTGAAGAAGGACCTGGAGGCTTCCCAGCGCGAGCGCTACGCCGCCGTGAACCAGCCCGAGGCACCTCAGCGGCTCGGCGCGCTGACCGGCGCGCAGGCCGAGGCTGAACTCGCCCAGAGTGCCGACTCCGACCTCGCGCAGCTCGCGATGCCGGACCTCATCCCGCACGCCGCGCCCCCGGCCGACTGGCGCACCCCGGCTTCCCTGGCCGCGCTGACCACACCAGACCCGCCCGTCCGGCCGTGACGGCGCTTTCGCCCCGGACGGCCCGGGCGGGCGGGGCGCACCTTCCACCATCGACGAAGACGGAGACTCCTCGTGACCGCGGCCACCTACCAGTACGTCGACCTGCCCGACGCCTCCGTGGTCACCACCCGCGCCCTGCTCACCGCCCGCGAGAACATCACTGACACCGTCGCCGCCCGCGCGATGATGTGCACCCACGGCGGCGCCGGCTTCGGCAAGACCCTCGCTGTCAACACCTGCCTGCGCGAACTCGAACCCGGCGAGGACGTCCGCAAGATCACCTTCCGGGCCCGGCCCACCGCCCGAGCGGTGCGCTACGAACTGTTCACCGCGCTCGACCTGGCCGGCGAGCCACCGCGCCACCCCAGCGAATTCGACCGCCTGCTGAAGACCGCCCTGGCCGAACGCCCCCGCACCTTCCTCGTCGACGAGGCCCAGTGGCTCAACGGCGAGGCATTCGAATACTTCCGCTACCTGTGGGACGAACCCTCCACCCAGCTCGCGATCATCTTCGTCGGCGGCGAGGGCTGCCACACCGTGCTGCGCCGCGAACCGATGCTCTCCTCCCGCATCTTCATCTGGCAGCACTTCACCCGCCTCACCCCCAGCGAGGTCCTCGACGTCATCCCGCTGTTCCACCCGATCTGGGCCGACGCCGACCCGGACGACATCACCTTCGCCGACAGCCACGCCGCACACGGCAACTTCCGCGCCCGGGCCCAGCTGACCGCCCACATTCGCACTGCCCTGGCCCGCACCGGCCGCCCCCGCGTCGACCGGGAACTGCTGCGCTGGGCCTTCAGCCGCTTCGCATGACGGGCGCACCTTTCGTCATATCCCCGTCACCCGTCACGCTCGTGGGTCGCAACGAGAGCGCGCCCCACATTTGCCCAGCCCTGGCCGGGCACCCGCATCTGTGCCACAGCGCCTGCCGCTCACACAGCACCTGTGCAGGACGAGGCAGCTCACGAGGTGCAGAGGACAGGCCGTGAGCACGATCAACATGCTGGGGGAGACGGAAGTCGAGGTGCTGCTGTGCAGTGTCCGGGGTCACCGGCCGCTGTCCCGGGATGCATTGCGGACACCGGGGCGGCCTCCGGTCACGGTGGTGGTGGACCGCACCGACGATGTGCGTTTCACTCGGACGGCGTTGTGCTCCCATGATCCCGCGGTGGGGCGCGTTGTGGTCCATCCGACCGTGCCCGGCGGGAAGCGCCTGGTGCGGCACGACCTTCTCGCGGCCCTGGAGTCCGTTCCGCCCGGGCGCTGGCCTGCTCGCCGGACGGCGGCAGCAGCGCTGTCCGATGCCGCGTATCACGCGGCGCGGGAATGGCCCGGCGGTCAGCTGACCGTCCTGCGGGCCCACCTGATGACCGGCGGCTGGGAGGCGCTGATCCATGCACCGTACGCCCCGGGTGGACGTGGTGCTCGTGCACCACGCCGAGCTGTCCGCAGACCTTGAACACTTGCTGCAGCACTGCGACCACCGCGTCCTCGACACCCTCGAGGCGATGCAGGCCCTGCACCCGCCCGCGGCAGGCAGACCGCTGCCGCCCCAGACGCGCGGTGCACGGGACGGACGAGGCTGACGCCGGATCCCGGACCAACTTTAAGCATCGATAAAAAGCGCTGAACTGCGCTACGATAGCTTTGTTCGCTTTTTAAATCCCAGTTAGGGGGCGACATGCTCGCCGTGGACGTCCGACAGTCACTGCGCGCCGGCCAGAGCGTCGAGCAGGGCGCTTCCCGCTGGTGGCGCTACGCACACCAGACCGTCGCCCAGCACGGCGATTTCCTGCTGGCCTTCGTCGACGGCGGGGTCTGCGTCGGCGCCTTCGAAATCCGCGGCCACACCGCGGATGAGACGCACGGCGGCAAATACACCTTCGACCTCGCCCCGGCCGCCCGCTTCCAATGGGCCCTGGGCCAGCGCCTGCCGCTGCCACCGGGACGCAACCCGGCCCGTATCCTCACCGGCCAGCACCTGCGCGCCTTCCTCGACGCCGCCCCGCACCCCCTCTCCCCGACGGACCAGGCCTGACGAGCCGAAAGGGAAATCCGACGCCATGCCGCCCCAGCCCGACCCCATCGACGCCCTCCTGCAGTCCGGACCGCGCCGCACCGAACTGCCCGAACCCGCCGAACGGGAACGTCTGCGCACCGCCTACGGGCTGACGCGCACCGAGGTCGCCCAAGCCCTCTCGGTCGCCCGCTCGACGGTGGCCGGATGGGAGAGCGGCCGCAGCGAACCCCAGGGAACCACCCGCGCCGCCTACGCCAAGCTCCTGGACGGCATGGCCACCCAACTGGCTGACACCGCTGAGCCCGCCGCCATCTCGGCGGCCGCCCCTCACCCCCAGCCCGCGTCTCCGCACGCCGCCGCCCCCGCCACGCAGGCGCCGGTGTTCGCCGAGGCGCACAGCGCCTTCGGCCCCGACGGCCTGGTGGTGCAGGGCGAGATGGCGCCGTGTCTGCGCTGCGGCGCCCCCACCCCTACAAGGCGACCGACGGCCGTTCCCTGCACCCGGGCGGCTTCTGCCCGACCCCCGCCGCCGCCCCGGCGTCACCGGTCGCCGCACCGACTGCCGCCGCTCCGACGCCGACCACCTCCGCGGCCTCCGAGCCTGCACCGGCCCCGGAACCGGCGGAGGGGACGAGTCCGGCCGCGCTGGCGGCGCAGAACGCGCAGCGTCACCAGTCCCAGCGCCGCGCCCGCTCCGCCGCCCGCGCCCAGGCGGACACCGAGCAGCTCATCGTCCGCGCGGTGCGCACCGAACTCGACAAGACCGAAGGCGATGCCGACGCCGCGACCGCCGCGCTGATCAAGCGCGCCATCCCCGACGTGATGGCCCTGTTCGACGAAACCCGCGCCAACGCCCGCTACGACTACACCGCCTACCCGGCGCTGCCGGAGGTCCTGCACAAGCCGAAGAAGGGCGACCCGGACCTGATCTGGGAGGCCCGCCCGAACTGGCGTCACCCCGACTTTCGCCGCCACCCCGACGGCACCCTCCACGTCACCGCCCTGGACGTGAACGCCGCCTACCTCTCGGCGATGAAGACGTGGCTGCCGATCGGCAAGCTGGAGCACTCCACCGACGGCCTCCACGACCGCAAACGCGCCGGCGTCCACCTGATCACCCCACCCGCCTGGAACCACCGCGACCTGCCCAACCCCCTCGGCGACCGCGACGAACCGGGCCCGCTGTGGGTCACCGAATCCACCCTGCGCCTGCTGCTGCGCCTGGCCGGGCCCAAGTACGGCCTTCTGGACGCCCCGCCGGTCATCCACGAATCCTGGACCTCCGGCGCCACGGAGAACTTCCTGGACGCCCTGCGCGTCCTGCTCGCCGGCGCCCGGACCAAGGCCATCGAGACCGGCGACGACGTCACCGAGGCGTATGTGAAGGCGATGTACGCCAAGTTCGTCTCCACCCTGGGCGAGTCACGTTCGACCCTGGACGATAAACGACAAGCTGAGTCGTTGACGTAGCGTCAGCGCTCGACGATGTGCTGGCTGAAGACTGGGTCGTCGAGGTCGGCGTGTTCCATGGCGTTCCGCAGGTCACCCCGGCTAGGCAGGGTTGTCATCACCGGACGCGGCTGCCCGATCCCGCCCGGTGGCCCAGCAGGAGCCGCTGCCGAAGAGCTTCACCGGCCTGCTGGCCCGGCCGTGCGCCCTACGCGTAGAGCGCTCGGGGTAGGTCGTGTGGTCGGAAGGACACCGGTCACGATCAGCCGGGGGATCTCCGTGGCGCTCCGGGCATGCCGGATGATCCATATGCTGTCTTCGATGTCGCGGTATCCGGCTGAGTGGTCGCTGGCATCGCCGACGAGGAGCAGGGCGAAGGGCGGGCCGGTGGCGGTGTAATTGGCGGCCTGAGCGAGGTAGTCCCGCTCAACCACGTCCTGGGTCTTCCACCGCGTGGTGCGCCACTTGATCTCGGCGACGAAGCGGCTAGCGGGGTCGGGCGTGTAGATGACGTCTGCCCGTCCGCCAGCGACGTCCCACTTCTCCCGCGTCACGGTGCCAGGGGGAAACAGGGGGCTGATGTGTTGATGGAAGTCGTCTTGGAGGTGCTTCTCGTTCCAAGCCTCAGCGGTGCCGTCGGTGTTCTTGCGTGCCGGCCCGAGGTAGGCGGTGCGCTCACCGTAGAGGTTGGCCTGGGCATCGAACCGGTCGTAGAGGAAGCGCAGGAAGTGCTCCAGCAGGGGGTGAAGTAGTGGCTATCGGCTGGCTTCCAAGCTGGGCTGGTTGTCAGGATGTCGAGCAGGTTTTCCAAGTGGGTGTCCACGCGGGCGTTGCCGGTGGGGGTGTAGCCCTTGGTGAGTAGGTGGGCGAGTTGCTCGAGCCGGTCGAGCTGGTGAGGGTCGACGTCCTCGCGTAGGCCGGTGGCGTCAGAACGGAAGAGGGCGGCAAGTGCGGGTCGGCCTTCCAACGCTTTTCCCGGCACCGCCTCCGGTCGTGGCGGCTCACCAGCCGACTGCTTGCGTCGCTGGCGCACAGCGTCATACAGGGTCTGGGCGTCCGGGTGGTCGGTGAACTGAGGGTCGTGGGTGAGAGCCAGCTCCAGCTGGTGCAGCAGGCCTTGGCTGCGCACGAACGGCGCCTCTACTGCCGGGCTGATCAGCGCCGTAAGCCCCAGGGAGCCATGGGTGGCGGACTGGATGCTGCGGCTGGTCAGGTAGACCTGCAGGAGGTCGTGCAGGGCGTCGGCGGGGTTGTACCAGCTGGGCTGGTCCAGGTGTGCCTGTGCGGTGTTGAGTGTGGTGACGAGCTTCGACCAAGCGCTTTGGGTCAGGCTGCGGGCGCTGAGCCAGTCGAGCTGGTGCATGCGGCCGGTCCAGGCAGTGAGGTGTGCGGCTGTGGCGTCCAACTGGCAGGCGGCGTCGGCGAGCCGTTGCCGGGCGCTGTTGTCGCCCGTCGGGTCGTTTTCGAGGTCGGCGAAGGCGAGGACGGCCTGGATGGCGGCGGCGTGGGCGCGGGCGTCGAGGCGTCTCTCGTGGGTGCGGTCGAGCTCGGTGAACCGCATCAGGGCTCGCCGCAGCTGTTCCTCGGCGGTGGCGCGGTCGGCGGCCTCCAGCGCGGTTCGCTCGTCGGCCAGGGCAAGTTCGAAGCTCGCGTCGGCTCGGGTCGCCGCAGTCAGGTCGGGCTGGTTCTCCAGAATTCCGAGGACGTCGAGGAGGGGGCCGGTGTCGGCGAAGTGGTCGCGGGTGATGCCGATCAGGATCGGCAGACGTTCCAGGGCGTCGGCAGGCTCCCTGCCGGTGATCTCGGTGAGGAGGGCGAGCAGACGGTGTGGGGAACCTCCCGCTACCGCCAGGCGCAGCAGGCCAGTGATCGCCGGCTGGGCGAGGGCGGCGTCACAGTCGCCGGTCAGCGCGCCCTCTGCGAGCGTGGCCAGATCTCGTACGATCCGGTTGCCCAGGCGGGCGGCCAGTCCCGGCTTGGTGCACACGACGTCGAGCGCGTCGGCGAGGACCCACGCCGAGTGAGGATGGCGCAGGCCGCGAGCTGCAGCCGCGAGCAGCGGAGCAGCCTGCTCGGCCGGGATGGTGTCAAGGCCGTGGGCCAGCGCGGTGAGAAGGTACGGCAGCTGAGGGCCGGCAGCCAGCGAGTCCGCCTCAGCCGCGACCGTGTCTGCACCGCCGAGGTCCTCTAGCCGGGGTCCGGCGTCCAGTTCTTCATCGCTCGCCCGGCTGGCCCATTCCTGGAGGGCCTGGTCCACGCTCGGAGACACTGTCCTCTCCTTTCTGCTGGGCTGTGCCGGAAGCGAGCAGCTTAGAACAGGTGTTCACTGTTGCGAGTGATGAGGTGGTCGGCAGGCAGATCGCTGACAAGCTCGGGCTGGGCGGTGGTCAGCACGACCTGGAGGTCCGGTAGGTCCTTGGTGATGGCCTGCAGCTCCGCGATCAGGGTCCGGGCCGGTACTTCGGTGACCTCCTCGGCGGCGACGGAGTCAATCAGCAGCAGACCGGGGTGCGCCGTCACGCCGCGGTCCGCCCCGACACGGAGCAGCGCGATGACCGTGGCGATCCGCATGCGCAGCCGGTCACCGCGGCTGAGGCGTTTGAATGAGGTCTTTACCCCGGCCTTGACGGCGTTGACCCGACCGGAGCGGTCGAGCCGCACGCTGTCGAGGTTCTGCACTCCGAACCGGGTCGCCAGCTCGACGATCTGGGTATTCATCGCCGGGAAGAGCCGCTTGGCGGCTGCATCGACGGCCTCTCGTACGGCCTCGGTCACGGCCTCCAGGATCTGGGCGGACACGGGAACGGGCGGCTCTTCCCGTCCGGAGCCGGTGGCGGCGAGACGTCCTTTCAAGCCGGCCGCCTGAAGTTCCAGCTGGCGAAGGCGCTCGTGGTTCTGCGACGTGGCCAGCGCTGTCTGCAGCGCGGCCGCGGCCGTCTGCTGCTCGGTGAGCGCGGCGTTCACTGCGGCCGCTGCGGCGTCGCGCTGCTGACTCGCCGCGTCCTCCGCCTCCCGCGCGCTCTCGAGCTGCTGCTCCAAGCCCTGCAGCAGCAGCTCGGCGGTTTCTTCGTCGACCTCGGGCAGCGGCCGGGTGCACACAGCGCAGGAGGCGTCCTCGCGCTCCTGTTGGCGGCGGTCACGATCGAGAGGCTCCTCGCATCGCGGACAGCACACGGGATCGAGCCGGCCGAGCACCCGCCGCGCCTGCCAGGTCTCACGGGCGTCCAGCAGCGCCTGGTCGGCGCGCACCCGCGCCGTGTTCGTCTCGGTCAGGCTCTGTTCGGCCTCATGGAGCACACTCTGCGTGTCCCGAAGGCTTGCTGCCGCCTGGTCGGCGACCTGGAGCAAGGGAGACACGTCCCGGCTCGCCACGTCCCGAAGTTCGGCGATCTGCTGGGAGAGCTGCTCCAGTTGCTCCTGCCACGCGGTGCGCTCGGCCCTGCGGGCGTCGGCGTCTCCTTCCGCACGGCGCTTTCCTTGAGCGAGGGTCTTGCGCTCGCGCTTGTCCGCGACCGACAGCTGAGTGAGCACGGTGCTGTAGGGGATGTCGACGAAGAGCTCCATGAGTCGGGCGGATAGGCCTACAGCGTTGACATCCCCGAGAAGGATCTCGTCGCCCCCCGGGTTGAGGTAACACGCTCCGAAGTACGAGGCCCACCCGTGGACCTGAGGGGCGCCTTCGCCGTCGGCGCCTCCGCCCGCCTGCCACAGGCTCGTGTGGCCCATCCTCAGCGAGTCGAGGAAGAAGGCGCCGATGCTGCGCTCCACCTCGTCGGCTCCGGAAGCCTGCTCCAGCAGGCGCAGGCCGTCCCCGCCGTCGTCGGCAGCCAGGAGCTGCTCCAGAGTGTCGGCGGTGAGGATCCGCCCGCTCAGCGCGGGATGGGCGTCGGGATCGACATCCAGGACGATCCGGATAGGGCGTCCGGCTACCGCGATGTCCATGCTCAGATGCCGCACCCAGGAGCGAACGTCCAAAGGCAGATCGCGAGGCTCTCCACGAAGCGGCCAAACCATGAACTCCAGCATGCTCGTCTTCCCCGCACTGTTGTCAGGGTGGACGACGGCCCACACGCCAGACGAGAAGTCCTGCTCCACGCGGAAAGGCTCGCCCGAGTGCTTCACCCCTTGGACCCGAAGGCGCAGCATCCGCAGTCGGCGGTCGGCCGCTGCCGGACTCTTCAGGGTGATGTTGGCCTCCGCGAGTGACCGCTCCACCTGCTCCGGAGTCACCCCCAGCTTCATGGCGACACTCTGCAGAATGTCGCTGGCCCGCGGCACCTCGGGGGTCGCCGCAGTGGTTGTCTCGGGTGACACGGTCACGAGGCCTCCTGGTCGACATCGGACACCGGCATCGAGGCGGCAGCCTCCAGGTGACGCAGCCGGGCGCGGGCTTGCTCGGTGATGGGAGAGATGTACTGCCTCCACGGAGTGTCGGCGTAGTCGCTCAACAGATACTGCCGGTTCTTGATCTGCGTACCGCCGAGCCCATCGACCAGCGCCACGACCAGGTGGGTGCGCTGGATGTACCACTCCAGCGCGGGGGCGTCATGCACTAGCGACCGGGTCACCTCACGGCCTCGTTCGAGGAGGAAGTAGACGTGCTCGACGACGCGCTTCTGACCGCTCCTGCCAAGGACTTGCGTCTTGCGGATCAGACCGCGCTCCACGAGTGGGGCAAGCGCGTCATCCAGTTCCTCGAAAGCGCCGAATTTATGGCGCAGCATGAGGAAGCGCCTCAGATCGGGCTCTTCGGAGCTCAGGATGTCCGAAGCGAGGGTGAGCAGCCCCCTCTCATCGGGAGCCGCCTCGTACTCGTTCATCAGCTCGAAGGCCAGGTAGTCCGGGTAGCGGACCCAAAAATCCAACTTCTGTAGGCGGACCTGTGTGCGGACCACGCCCACAGTTGCCGCTGGTACGTCATCGTCCTCGGCTGGCGGCTTGGCGGCCGCGTCGATCAGCAGCAGCAGCCGGATGGCATCCTGCCAGCGGCTTGCCCTGCGTACCGCCAAGGGTGCGACCATCGTGCTCCTCACACCAGTGTCCGCGCCATCACGAAGGGGCATCTTTACAGGCAGACGGGCCTGCACGCCAGACTCAGGAAGCGTTATACATGTGTCTTACAGAGCCCAGTCGATGCCCAGCTCCCGTAGGGCGGCGCGCTGCTCCGGGGTGAGCTTGTCCCGTCGGCTCTTGGTGTTGGAGAGCCACACGCCCAGCTTCACCGGGACCGGTTCCGCCTGGTCTTCGACCGTGATCTCCACGACGGCGCCACGCGGGACGGGCCGCTGCCCTTCCCGTTCCACCCACTGCGTCAGGGCCGTCAGGCCCCGCTGGAACGCCGCCTCAGCCTTGCCCCCTGCCTTCCTCGGCCCCTTGGCCGTGTCGGCCGGCGCCGGAGCAAGCTCTGTCGGGGCAGCGGCAGCCAGGGGGAGGGTGGCGCCCCGCACGCCCAGCTTGGTCAGCCGCTCGCGCTGTTCGGGCAGGAGCTGTGCCCAGGTGCCTGGCTCCTGCTGGCGCCACCTCCAAATGCCGATGTCGTCGCCGTCGTAGACGACGCCCGGCGCGATGTAGGGCAGGTGGCCGTCGGCGTCGACCAGGTCGGCGAGTACCCGGTAGTGCCGCTGCCAGCTCAGCGGCCAGGGGCAGTCCCAGTCCGGGTCGATCGCCGTCAGCTGCTCCGCGCGGTCAGCGGCCCGCTTCGGGTCTTTGCCGAGGCCGCCCTTCCGCCGGAGGTTGGCCATGTGCTGTCCTACGGGCACCATCGTTTCGCCCTCGCCCCACACCGCGTCCTGACGTGGAGCAAGGTGTCCGGTCGCCCGCCGGTAGGACCGCAGGGCGGCCAGCTTGGCCTCCCACGCCTCTTCGCCCGGCTCCCAGACCATCCCGGCCTCCGGCGCGTCCAGCAGCGTCTTACGCCGCTCCTCCAGCTCCCCGGCCCGCAGGGCCTTGCGCTGCTGGTGCACCCACCGCCCGAGGGGAAAATCCTTCGTGACCCCGACCTCGACCTCAACGTCGTAGGGCACGGCGTAGATGCCGGTGATCTGGTTCTCCTTCCGCCAGCGGATGAGGGCCTGGTAGCCCGTCAGCCACACGAGGGCCTCGGGCCGGTAGACCCGGGTCCGCAGGAAAGCGGCGATGGTCGCGGTGTCGCGCGGGCTGGAGAAGTGCAGCAGCGCGGACTCGGCAGCGGCGTCGGTGTCATCCTGCTCCTGGTCGTCGCCGTCGCTCTCGCCGCCGGCCCCGACGATCCGCCCGTCCTCGTCGCGCTGGAGGTGGACCTTGCGCTTGCCGCTGGTGAGGGCACGGGAGGCGAGCTGTTCGACCATGCGCTCGTCGTGGGAGCGCAGGCCCTGGAGGACCGCTACGAGCGGGCGGAAGCTGGCGCTGGCGACCATGTCCGTCGGGTCCTCGTCGGGCTCCAGGAAGACCGGCACGATGATCCTGGCGACCTTGGTGGAGCCGTCCTTGTTGAGCCGGAGCGCGCGGCCGATGTTCTGCACGATCTCCACCTGCGAGCCGCGGGTGTCGGCGAAGCAGACGGCCTCCACGCCGCGCTCGCCGGTGATGTCGACGCCTTCACCGAGTACGCGTACGGAGGCGAGGAAGGCGCGGTGGACCCGGCGGCCGGCCGCGTCGATGCCGTTGGCGAACTGGAGGATCTTCTCGCGCCGTTCGGCGACGGTGTGGTCGCCGCACAGCCACGCCGCCCACACGCGGTCCGGGGGTACGTGGCGGCCGGCCTCCAGCTCGTAGAAGGCCGCGTCGATGGAGGACGCGGGGAGCTTGTCGGCGGCGGCCAGGTCCTCATCGGTGGCGTCGTTGACGTACAGCTCGGCTGCGGTCTTCGGGAGCTTGTCCGCGAAGGCCTGGGCCTCTTCGACCTTCTGGTGGAAGGTCATGACGGTGCGGAGGTTGTGCGCGGCGGCGTGCTCCAGGAGCGCGGTCTGCAGCAGCGCCAGGCGCCGGCCCCGCCGGGCTTCCTCGGACTCCCCGAGGACGGGGGAGGGGTCGCGGATCTCCAGGACGTCGATCT
>NZ_JBHFFO010000011.1:0-65077 GCF_045222935.1 Streptomyces sp. Ac-502 | reverse complement strand
TGAGCTTCGGCAACGTCACGGCGCACATGGCGCGGGCCGGCGTCGAACACCCCGAACTCGTACCGCTCGCAACCGACATCGCCATCCCCGTCTTCGGGCTGGCCTACCTGGTCCTGGTCCGGATGGACATGGAACTGGCCTGGGTCCGCTGGTTCCCCTACATCCTGACCGGCGTCACCATCTACCTGAACGTCACCTCGACCACCAACACCACCGCCCAGGTAGCCCACGCCGCCCTGCCCACCCTCTGGGTGGCTTTCACCGAGATCGTCGCCCACGTCTACCGCGTACGCCTCAACGTCACCAGCGGCAGGCGCCACGACCCCATCCCCGTCTCCCGGTGGATCTACGAACCCCTGGCTACCCTCCACCTCCAGCGCCACATGCGGCTGTGGAACGTCAGGAGCTACGACCGCGGCCTACAGCTCCGCGCGCAGCGCCTGCGGACGATCGCCGCCCTCCGCCGCCACTACAACGGCCGCCGCTGGCGCTTCCACGCCCCCTTGACCTCAAGGTCGAATTGCGGCTGGGTGAACTCACCCCGGAAGCCGTGACCCACTACAAGGAGCAGGGCCACCTGCCCAGCACCGCCCCAGCCCCGCGGATCGCCATCAGCCGCAACGAAGAGCCCGCCCCGGCCCCCGCAGAACCGCCGGCTGCTCTCCCGGAGCAGCGCACCGAGCAGCGCGAGCTGCAGAACCACGACGAGCAGACCGCCCTGCCCACCGGCACCACCACCGAGCCCGAACCCCTCGGCGACACCCCCCAGCACGCCGTACAGCCCACCCTCACCGGATCCGTACTCCCCGCCCCGGCTCCCTCCATCGAGACCAGTGCGGAGCGCCAGGAGCGCCGGGAAGCTGAATCCGCTCAGGCCCGGCAGGACAACTACCAAAAGGCCGTGGAGGTTGTCATGGAATTCGTCCGGCAGCAAAGGCCGTTCAACGGCGCGCAACTCGCCGAGGACGACCGAGTACCCGTAGGCACCCGCAGCGCCCAGCGATACCTGAAGAAAATGGTAGAGGAAGGGATCGTGCCCCAGGATCTCATCCTCAAGTAGGCCAGCACGCCTGTAAAGGCGGTAGGCCCGGCACACCAAGTGCCGGGCCTACCGCCTTTCACACTCCGGCTGCTTTCCCCGCCAACATGCTTGACCGGAGATGGAAACCTGCAAGATCACCTGCCAAAGTGGCCGCATGGCGAACAATTCACTGCCTGAACTCCCCGACAAGGTCACCAGCGAAAGCCAGCACCCGGCCGAGCCCCTTTTCGAGACTGGCGACCACGGCCGCTTCGACGCGGTGCGCCCGACGTCGGCACCCACCCCTGAGTACGGCGCCCCTGCCCTGCCGATCACCGGACGCCGACCACCCACCGGCCGAGGTTCGCATACGGGCCGTACAGCCTGACCTGTACGGCCAGCCCCGGCCTACTCACCGCCCTCTCGCCCCGCGCGCCCGGTCCAGCCACCAACTCACCGGCAGCACAGCCAGGCCCCCCACCGCAGCAACCGCAGCCGGCAGCAACAGGAGCAAGACGACGCTCCCCAGCACGGCCCCGGTTGGCGCGGCCGCCAGGCGCAGCAGGGCGGTGGCACCTCGCACTACGGCCAGGCCCAGACCGCCGAGCAACGCCAGGGTGAGCGCAGCACCGGTCAGCGGATAGCCACAACGGGCCAGCACGGCATACGGGAACAGCGCCGACGGCACCCCGGCGCCTCCCGCGCCGGGCCAACAGCCCCAACGACGTTGGGACTTCACTGCTCCTCACTCGGTCGTCCGGCCATGGGCTACGGAGACCCCGTAGAAACCACGGTGGACGCCACGGCCAGGTGAGGCGTGCCCCTGCTGTACGAAGGTGCCCCTTCGCAGATGAAGGGGCACCTTCTCACGCGTCGGCGGCATCGATTCTGCCCCCGGGCCGCCCCGCCCTCGGGATCGGCTCACGGTCGGCCGGCGCGGACGCGCTGCGGTGCGCGACGCGCAGGCTCGGCTGCGGCCACCAGTACGCACGGTGCACGGTGCCGTCATCGATCTTGATTTCGACGTGGCAGGCCACCCGGCCATCCGGGTAGTCATGTCGAGCCGTCACCGGCGCATACCGCACCTCTTCGCGGCCGTCGCGACGGAGGCTGACGTACAGCGCCGGGCGGTCTCCGGCGGGAAAGCACCACACCTGCGGCTGCGGCCCTTCCTCCGGCCGCCAAGGCGGCGCCTGCTCCGGCTCCTCGAACCGCCCGCTCACTGCGCAACCGACTTCTTCCCCGCGCGCTCCTCAGCAGCTCGTTTGCAGGCCGGACACAGGGGATTCCCACCCACTCCGTAACGATGGGTAGGCGTGAAACAAGTGCGGCATTTTCCCTCCTCACTCTTTGGGTAGACGAGGGGGTCGGCGGAGACTGGCGGAGGCGTTGTCACGGTTCCTGGTCCTTTCGTTCAACCATAAAGAACCGTTCCCTCCGCCAGATATTCCGCACGTTTTCGGGCACGCACCTCACCTACCGGACGCCCATGTGGGACATCTTCGAAGCCGGGCCCGACAAGCCCCTCGCCAACTGCTCAGCGTCGGTACTGACCTTGCGCAGCTCGGTGGCCGCGGCCGTGGCCTCGGTCTGTGGGGTCTTCCCGTTGTCCATCGCAATTGCGTCGCGGGCGGCCAAGATCTCCAGCACGCGCGCGCTCAGGTCGAGAGCCTGCGGCAGCCGCTCGACAAGGCTTTTCAGCGCCTGCACCGCATCGGCGAGAACCGGCGCAGACAGGTTCATGCCCTCATCCAGGAGCAGGCGGTTCAGCTCCTCGATCGAATCACGGGCCTGGCGCACGACGTGGGCAGGATCGGGCAACGACGGCATGGCACTCCTCAACTCTGACGGAAGCGCCAGTCAAGCAGCACCGTCGGGTGCGTACTTACGGATTTCTGAAAGCGCCTGTGGCAGAACCACTCGACGTGACCAGGGCAGGGCTATGCCCTCCGCATCGTAGGTTCTGACATCGGCGCCCAGACTCAGAATGCGCGGAGCAACCGCTGGTTCAGATCCGTGATCCACTCCGGGCCGTTGACCACCTCGATCATGACGTACGACGCGACGATGTCCACCACCGTCAGAAGCGCCCCGGCACCGGGGTGGGCGGTGCCGACGTGGTCCGCCGCCTCATCCATGATCGGTGCGATCGGATCTGCCATGGTCACCGCACGTCCCATACCCGCACAGACCCGACAGCGCACGCTCACAATCCGCCGCGCCCCGGCCACCCCCTCAGCCGCCGGCCCCTCTGCCGTTCCCGTCGTCATACCTGCCCAACGCGCCCCCTTCTCCAAAGTCACCAGCACAACCAGGTCCTGATGGAACAGGTGCGGCCCGCAGCCGCCACCCATTCGGAGAATCCGCCACCGGACCTACCGCACCGGACAACACTGGAGACAACCGGCCGCGCCATCGGGCGTGCTCCACTACCGCCAGGAGGCCGTGATGGCCACTGTCCACATGTCCGCCGCCGTCCAGGAGCTACTCGGCCCGTACGGCGTGGCGCAGGCCCGCAAGGAAGGCCAAAGGGCCCAGTGCGCGACGTGCACGAAATGGATCTCGACCAAGACAGTGAACGTCGTGGTCACCCCCGACCCCCGCGACCCGGAGACGCTTCGGGTCTTCTTCGTGCACCCGAAGTGCGGCGCCTCCCAGGTGACCACCCTCGTGCGCGAAGCCCCGGAGAACCCCACCTCCGACGACTTCCAGATGACGGTCCTTCCCCCACCCGCCGACGGTCACCGCCTGCCGGTGCTGGCCGCCGAGCAGCTGTGCCCCACCTTCGTCAGCCAGGACGCCACCACTGAACTGATCTCGGTCATGTCTCCGTATCTGCAGGAGTCCGGCTTCGGTCTTGTCAGCGACGCGAGCAGCATTCCGCCGCCGGCCGACCAGTGGACCGCCGTCCTGGACGAACCGGCGACGGACACCGGCCTGCTGTCCGTCGCCGGCGGCCGCGGCGAAGTGCTCTACGCCGGCCCCGTCCACCTGCCACCCGGCTGGAGCAGGACCGCACTCGCCGGCGGAACGGTCGCCCTCTACGTCGGCCCCGCCGGCCTCGACCCCACCAGTCCCGACACCGCCGCCCAACAGCGCCTGCTGGAACGTGCGGCCCGCAGCGGGCAACTCCTGGCCGCACGCGTGCCACTGGTCGACTACACCACCCTGGCAGGCTCCGCAGGGGCTTCCTGATCTGTCGCCGCTGCAGCGGCGGGTCAGTGTCCGTGGGGGACGCGGCGGGCGCCGGGGGGCATGGTGTCGATGTAGCGGTACCCAAGGCCGATGTAGGCCGCGATGCCCAGGGCGTGGCACAGGAAGTGCTTGGCGGCCCATCGCTGGCGCAGGTCCTCCCTGATGCGCGGCGCCTCGCGGCCGGTCGCCGTCCAAAATCGGCACTCGGAGCATCCGGGGAGGGGCTGGGGGGTGTCGTGGTGGTCGTCCAGGCGGTGGTCGAGCAGCCCGTACAGATCGCACTGGGGGTGTTCGGTACGCGGGTCACGGGCCGCTGCCTCCAGCCGCGTACAGGTGGGGCAGGTCCGGCCGTCGGGGAGGCCGCGTAGCAGTCGGGCGCTCATGTCGGGCTCCTGTCAGAAGAGGCGGGTCAGGTCGGGCGGTGCGTACATGTGCCCGGCGCGATGCAACGCGTCGGCCAGGGCCGTCTTCGGGGCGATGCGGTAGGGCGTCGCGGTGGCGCGGTGCTGGTCGCACCTGCGGCAGCCGGGAACGTAGTCGGGGACCTGTTCGGGGTGTTCCGCGACGATGTGAGTGCTGACCCGGGTATGGCGTTGGGACACCTGCGCCAGGTGCGTGGTGCCGGCCGCGACCCTGTAGACGCCGTAGTGGCGGCAGCATTCCAGGCACTGCCGCATCCAGTCGGGCAGGGCGGGCCAGCGCCCGCCCTGCTGCCCTGCAGCCCTCACTGGGGCGGCTCCTCGGCGGCCTGGTCGTCGTCCTCCTCGACCTGGTCCGGGTCTGGGTACGGACCGAACGGGCCGACGTCGCCAACGCGGCTGGCTCCGATGGCGCGGGCGCCCTTGGCCCGGTGCACGTGGGCGATCACTGTGACCTCCGCAGGAGAGCGGCGGCCTCGGGGCACGTGGCCTCGATGATCGCGCGGGCCCGCTCCAGAGCGGCCAGCAACTGGGTGCGGATCGCGGGGGGCGGGTTCTTGTCGAGCTGGCTCCTCGCCTGGGTGATGAAGCACGCGGCGTAGAAGATCAGCCGGGTGCGGTCAGTGCGGTCAACGGCGGGTGTGGTGGGCATGTCTCCTCCGTGGTCGGGGTGTTGTACGTGGTGCGGCCCCGGACGGCTCGCAACCGTCCGGGGCCGGGAACCGCAGGCCCACCCGGGCGGGCCTGCGGCTGAGAGCGGTCCGGTCGCGGGGACTGGGCTGCCGGGCCGCCAGCCCGCGCCGCCGGCGTGGGGAACACGATGGCGGCGCGGGGGCTAGGAGTCGTGCGAAGCCGACGGGGGCGGCCGGGGGTGAAGTGTGCCGCATACGTGCGCGCCCACTGCTCAGCGGGAGTGAGGTCCAGCTCCTCCCCGGGGTGAGTCTCGCGCCGCAGCAGCCGGGCCAGACCGTCTTTGACCGCCACCAGCAAGATCCGGTCGGCGCTGGTGTACGGATCGCGGGCCCCCGTCACGGTCCCTCCGCGGGCGCGGCCGGGCCGATGCGGAAGGCGGCGCGTACCAGCGTGCCGCCGCACAGGAGGCCGTGCCCCCAGGTCTCGGCGTGCTGGTCGACGTAGCGCAGCCCGCGGCCGAACTCCTCGGGCGGGGGGAACAGCCGGGAAGGGCCCCGGTCCAGGACCGCGACGGTGACGCGGCCGCCGCTCACCGAGACGGCCGCCGCGATCTTGTGACTGAACGTGTGACGCATCGCGTTGTCCGCCAGCTCGCTGGCCGCCTTCCCGGCGGTGTCCGCGACGGCGCCGGGCAGACCCCAGCCCCACCGCAGCATCACCGAGACCTTCACGTATGCGAGTTCGGCCGGCGCGGGGTCGGACCGGCGGAAGACCCATTTCTCACGTCGGCGCGGCTGCTCCGGGGGGACGATGCCCTGCGGCGGGACGGCGGCCAGCTCGGGCCGGGCGGGGTGGACGCTCACCGCTCCCCCTCGCGCACGCGGCGCAGGGCGGAGCGCAGCGTCTCGGGGTCGGCCAGGCGGCCGGAGCCGTCCGGTGCCGGTTCCCACCTGAAGCCGGGGTCGGGCTGGTCGGTCCCGGGGCGGGGCATGGCCACCCATCCGCCGGCGCCGATGGCCCGGGTGGGCGGCTCGTGCCATGCCCTGGCGGTGCCGGGCGGTACGAGGACGTAGGCACGGGCGCTGCCCTCGCGCAGTCCCCACAGCACGGGAGCGCCGGCGCGTTCGATGGCGTCCAGTTCGTCCAGCGCCTTGACGGCCAGGCTGCAGCCGATCCGGATTGCGTCCCACCGGGCCCCGGCGGGCAGCACCGCGAACCGGGTGGGCGTGGTGGCCCACTGGTTCCAGGCCGCGGTGGGGCTGGGGTGGGCGGCCGCCAGCCACAGCGTCCCGGCCGTATGACGTCGAGTCACCGGTGCCTCCCGCAGCCGTTCTTGCAGCGGAAGACGTCCCAGTCGCTGTGGGTGTCGCCGGAGACGATGCGTGCCGATCCGTTTCGGACCAGCTGCGCGGCGCCGCGCGGGGTGCCGCAGTCGATGCAGGCGTTGCCCTGCAGGCGGTTGAGGTCCGGAATGCCGCTGAGCAGGTCGTACTCACGTACCGGCGGGTGCCTCATGAAGCGCTCCTGTTCACCGCGCAACTCAAGATCAACAATATGCGATCGAGTCGCTACACAACGTGTTTGAAGAGTTCTAGAGTGGCCCTTCGTCAAGTGCTCCGCAAGTGCTCAGCAAGTGCTGAACACTTGCTCGCCTGCGTTTTCGACGCCAGGGAAGGGATCAGAGCTGATGGGTGCAGCGCGTCCGGGGGATACG
This sequence comes from Streptomyces sp. Ac-502, assembly GCF_045222935.1. Lineage (NCBI taxonomy): Bacteria > Bacillati > Actinomycetota > Actinomycetes > Kitasatosporales > Streptomycetaceae > Streptomyces > Streptomyces sp. Ac-502. The sequence continues at coordinate 58,095 of NZ_JBHFFO010000011.1, read as the reverse complement.
GCAGACTGGAACTCAGCAAGTGCGCCACGTCAGCGCGGGCGACGGAGGTCAAGGGCGGGGATGGACACAGAACCGAGCAGTCCTACGGTGCATCGCCGCTCACTGGGCAAAGAACTGCGGTCACTGCGGACGGCCGCCGGCAAAGATCTCAAGGACGCGGCCGCCGCGCTGGGCTGCGACCCCACGCGCATCAGCAAGATTGAACGCGCGCGGGGCACGTTCGCCGTCCGCGAGGACGACGTCAACCGCCTGTGCGCCCTGTACGGCGTCACCGACGAACGCACCGTGCAACGCCTGCTGACGATGCTCAGCCGCAGCCAGAAACCCGGCTGGTGGGAAGCCTGGTCACTGCCGCCAGACCTCGAAGTTTTCATCGGTCTGGAGACCGACGCCACCACCGAACGCGCCTGGGAACCACTGCTCGTGCCCGGTCTGCTGCAACGGCCGGAGTACAGCCGGGCCGTGCTCAACTCGCCTCGGTCCCACCGGCCGGACGACGTCGAAGACCTGCTGCACCTCCGCGAAGGGCGCCAGCGGCTGCTGCACCGCAGCACCAGCCCCCTGGAGCTGTGGGCGATCCTGGACGAGAACGTACTGCGCCGCCCCATCGGTGGCCCGGACGTCATGCGAGATCAGCTGAGGCATCTTCACGACATGGTGGAGCTGCCGAACGTGACCGTCCAGGTGGTGCCTCTGTCACAAGAGGACAACGCCGGACTGGCCGGTGCTTTCACGCTCCTGCACTTCGCCGACGACCCCACAGTGGTCTACGTGGACAGCGCGGCCGGGAACCTCTACCTGGAAAAAGAACGTGACGCCCGCCGCTTCACCAAGACATTCGACCTGCTGACGGCCGCGGCCCTCGACCGCAGAAACTCACGCGCGCTCATCGAGCGCGCTGCGAAGGAGATCGGACCATGACCAGCCCGACCGGCGGCCGCACACCCGCCGCCGACCTCGCCCTCGACAACGCACGGTGGTTCAAGAGCACGGCCTCCAGCGCGAACGGCGGCTGCCTGGAGGTCGCCTACCTGGACGACGGACGCGTGGCCCTGCGCGACAACGAAGACCCGGACAACCCGCCGTTCGTCGTGACCCCCTCGTGTGGGAATGCTTCATCGACGGGGCAGCCAAGGGCGAATTCACCCTTCCCGCCTGATACATGTCCCCCAGCTCGTACACCCGTAGCTGACTGCCACTACGCCGATTCGAGACCGGCCCCGCAGCGCGCCCCTCTCCAGTTCGAGAGGGGCGTTGTCAGTGTCGCGTGCGAGGGTGTACGGATGGCCCGGCGGAGCTGGGCGCGGCGCATCTCATCCGGCTCTTCCCCACTCTGCCTCGATGCCGCAAAGCGGCTGGCGAACCTGGTGTGAACTGGTCACCAGGTTCGCCAGCCGCTGTTTCAGCCTAGGCGTGCCGTACCGGCCGGGGCAGGCGTTCACGCAACTTCCCGGCCCGGCGCAGCGGTCCACGTGCCGCACGTCCACACGGCCGTCCGCGTCCATTTCGGTGAAGCCCGGCACGGTGCGCCACGCGGCCAGCTTGCCGGGTGCCTGCCCGGTATCGGCTGTGCGGGGCTGCGTCAGCGTCAGCAGGTAGGCCACGACGTCGGCAAGGCTCTCGCCGGCGGGCTGCCGGTCACGTGCGCTTCGCTGAGTCTTCTTGGCGGCCGCCTTGTCCTTCATCGGTCCTCCTGAGGGTGGGGACAGTGCGGTTGCCGCGGGCCGGCCAGGTGCCGGTGGCACGGTAGTGCTTGACCTTGGTGCACAGGTAGGTGTGGCTGTAGCCAAGCGCCACGCCGATGCTGGACTGGGTGACGCCCTCCTCGACCAGTTCCAGGACGGCGGCGCCCAGCCGGGCGCCGGACAGGCCGGCGAGCCGGTGGTGCTCGTCGGGGCGCAGGTCGCGCAGGGGCGCGATGCGCCAGACCATGCCGCGCGCGTCCAGCGCGGCGCGGCGCTCGGCCGGGACGGGGCCGGCGCCGTCGCGGGTGCCGTGGTGCAGGTTGCGGTAGTAGGAGATGCGCGAGCCCAGACGGTAGCCGGTGTCGTCGGTGTAGTCCTTCTCCACGGTGGCCAGGCTGCCGTGCTGGGCGACGTAGCGGTCGCAGGCTGCCAGGAACTCGTTCCAGGTCCGGTCCGGGCCCGCGGTGAAGGACAGGCCCAGTTCCTCCAGCGAGACGCGCTCGGCCGGGTCCAGCCGCCCGGCGGATGCCTGCCGGCGCACCGCCTTCAGGCGCATGCCCAGGGGGTAGCCGTCGCCGGTGACGTAGGAGACGGGCACGTTCAGGTGGCCGTGTTCGCCGCGGTAGTCCTGGCACGCGGTGTACAGCTCCTGCCAGCGGGCGTCGCGGGCATCCCAGACCATGCCCAGGCCGTCGAGTTGCGTGCGGACGAACTCCGGGATGCGCTGCGAGCGGCTGCGGGTGCTGTTGACCTTCTGGCCGAGCCGGTAGCCGCCGGGCGAGAGGTAGCTCTGGGGTACCAGCGTGTGCCCGAACGCGGCCTTGAAGGCGCGCAGCTCTTCCAGGAACCGCGCCCACGGCAGTTCCGTGGTGTCCCAGACCATGCCGATCTTGTCGAGGGCTTCGACCCGGTCCGGGCGCAGCCAGCCCTTGCGCCGGTGATGGCGGGCGTTTTGGATCCACTGTCCCAGGCGGAAGCCGTCCTCGGTCAGGTGAGCCGAGGGGATGCGCAGGTGGTTGTTGGCGGTGTGGAAGGCGCGGGCGTGCCCGAAGCCGGTCCACCAGGCGGAGGTGGTCTGCCGTACGGTCAGCGCGGTGATCTTCGCCAGGATGTCGTCACTGGTGCCGGGCGGCATCTGCACGGTGATGCGCGAGGGCAGCTGCGGGTTCGTCTCGTGGCCCTTGGAGCGCTGGGTGTCCAGCTCGATGCCCAGGCTCTCGTCGTGGGCGCGCAGGGCCCGCAGCACCTGCCACAGGACGCGGTACTCGCCCGGATCCAGGTCGCCGACGGGCTCGCCCGAGTCCGGCACGACGATCGGCACGATGACCGTGGCGGTCGCGGCCGGGCCCGAGCGGCGCAGCGCCCGGCCGACGGCCTGGACGATGTCGACCTGCGAGCGCTTGGGGTGGGTGAACAGCACCGCATCGACGGCCGGCACGTCCACGCCCTCCGACAGGCAGCGCACGTTCGTCAGCACGGTCCAGGCGTCGGGCGGTTCGCGCAGCGTGTCCAGGATCCGCTCGCGCTGGGCGTGGGTGTGCTCGCCGGTGATGCGCTCGCTGTGGACCGCTCCGGCGGGCCGCTGGCCGGCGGGCAGCCGGGCCAGGGTGGCGGGCAGGGTGCGGGAGAACTCGGCGGCGGCGTCCAGCCGGTGGCAGAACGCCAGGACGCGGCGCAGGCCGTACTGGCGGGCGGCCTTGCCCAGCACCGCCTGCGCGGCCAGCACCCGGGCGTCGGGGGCACCGGGCTCCTGGACGTGCCGGTGTTCGTCATCGGTCAGCAGTTCCAGCAGTTCGCTCTCGCCGATCCCGGCGATGACCACCCGGTAGTCGTCCAGGTGGCCCTCGCTGATGGCGCGGGCCCACGGATAGCTGAACAGCACCGGGCCGAAGACGCCGGTGTCCGACATCGTCAGCCCGTCGCCGGTCTGTGCGCGCAGGTCGTCGATGCGGGGCGTCGCGGTCATGAACAGCCGCCTGCGCGCGGGCAGGAACGCGTCGTCCAGGATGCGGCGGGTGACGTAGTCGGCGCGGCCCGCCAGGTGATGGGCCTCGTCGTGCACGGCCAGGTCCGCTGTGACGTGCGCGTCGCGCAGCGCCTGGGCCAGCCGGTGCCCGGAGGCGTAGGTGGCCACCACCAGGCGCCGGCCAGCGCCCCCGAGAAGCCACTTAGTGATCCCGGCCGGGTCGGTGGACACCTGGGCCGGGATGTCCGCCAGGTGCGCGGGGGCGTCGGTGACGGTGTCGTCGCTGCACACAGCCAGCACCGCATCCACCCGGGACGCGGCACGCCACTCGGTGATGGTCTGGGCCACCAGGGCCAGCGACGGGGTGAAGACCACGAGGAGGCCCGTATCGGGGACCAGTCGGGCCGCGGCCCGCACCGACATCAGCGTCTTTCCGGAGCCGCAGGCCGCGTGTAACTGGCCGCGGGCCGCTCGGCCCGCGACGATCGCCTCGACCGCTTCCTGCTGGTAGGGGCGCAGCATCTTGGAGTCGCGCACGAACTCTTGCTGAGGGCTCGGGCCATGGGCAGCGCAGGAAGGCACGCGGCTCACCGGCCAGCCGTCTCCGCGGCCGCCGTGCGGCCGCGGAGACGGTCCTCGGTATCCGCGTACGCGATGGCCAGGCCCGGCACCCGCAGGGCGATACGGGCGACGACCGCGCGGTGCCAGGAGGCGGGGAACAGCGGGTCCAGCTCGGGGTGCGCCGCCCAGTACTCGGCATCCGTACGGTAGGTGAACAAGCCCGGTTCCGGCAGGTCCTGCAGTTTCTCCGCGGCCCCGGCGACGAACTCGCCGGTGCGCTGCTCCAGGTCCTCCATCTCCAGGCGCACCCCGTCCGGGATCTGGTACTTGCCGGCCTCCCAGTGCCGGACCGTGCGCGCGGACACCCCCAGGTGGCCGGACAGCCACTCGGGGGTCAGCCCCAGGTACTCGCGCACGACGCGGAACTCGGCGTCGGTCATCCGCTCGTCCTCGGGCATCCCCGGCGGATCGGTGTATTCAGTCATCGGTTCTCCAAGGTGATGCCGCCCCGGCTGTCGCCGGGGCGGCGCAGGATGAAAACGAGGGATCAGTCGTCGTCTTCCTCGCTGAGGCCGTCGCGCAGCTGCCGCAGGTAGTCGTCCACCCCTTCCAGCACGACCACGCTGCTGTCGCTGACGCTGGCCAGGTCCTGGCGGATCAGCTCCTCGATCTCCATCAGGCGGTCGTCGGTCGTCTCGGCGGTGATGCCGTACTCGTCGGCCTCGCACCTGTTGGTGGCGCCGTCCACGTCCCAGACCGTCACCTGGTCCGATTCCACGAAGCGGTCCTCCAGCAGCCCTTCCAGCTCCTCCTCGGCGGCCCGGGCATCCTCCCCGAGGCGGGCGACCAGGTTGTTGCCGTCCCAGACCTGTTCCCAGTCGGCGAGGATCCGGTCGGCCAGCGGCCTGATGTCGCGCATCGCCTGGTTGGCGGCCTCGGCGTGCAGCAGGGGAATACCGTAGCGGCGCTCGAAGCCGTAGTGGACGCTGAACGGCACGGCGTTGCCGATCTCGGCGTTGTAGCTGGCGAGCAGAACGCCCTCGCGCAGGTCCAGTTCGATGTAGCAGGGCTGGGGTTCGCTCTGGCCGGAGTACTGGCGGTACAGCTCGTCGGGGCTGGTGCACTCGATGACGCGGGTCGTGGTGGTGGTCATGCTGTCCCCCTTCGGGACGGAGCGGACGTGGCGGTGTCGGTGTCAGAGGGCGGCGATGGCGGCGCGGATGCCGGAGACGACGGCGGCCCAGACCTCTTCACGGGAGGCGACGCGCGACTCGGAGAAGCCGTAGCGGCCGTGCAGCTTGCCGTCGGCGGTGTCGAACCAGACCTTGTCGATGCAGCCAGCGAGCTTGTACGCCTGGGAGTTGGAGATGTGCTCGCCCTGCCAGGAGGCGGAGGAGATGTTGCCGGTGTTGTAGTGGCTGGTCTCCAGCCCGGCGAAGGCGGCCCAGTCGTTGAGGTAGACGCGGTCCTTGTCGCCGCGCTGCCAGCGCCTGCCGCCGATCGCGGTCATCGTCTCGACCGAGTACACGACCGCGGCGGTCTTGCGGGCGGGGCGCTTGAGGGCGCCGAGGGCGATGCGGTGGGCCAGGGAGGCGGCGTCGATGACCCAGCGGCCGGCCTGCTTGACGGCGGCGACGGCTCCGAGACGGCACCAGGTGCGGACGGTGGCGACGGTGACGCGGGCTTCGAGTGCGGCAGCGGTGGTGTTCATCGACCGGTTCCTTCCGGCGGGGTCTGGGGCTAATCCCCTGACCTCACAACACCAAGGTAGCTTCCAAATATGGAAGCCGCAAGGGGTAATCCCGAAATGGGTGCCCGAACGGTCTACCACCGCTGCCCACAACGAAGTTGACGCCCCCGGTGAAGTCGGAGGCGTCAACGTTTCGAAGGCGGCAGACCTGGTGCGTTCTCTGCATCGGGTCTGCCAGCCGGTCCCAAGTGCGGAGACCCCAGCTGTTACCCGGGGCCTCCGAAACCCGCCGGCCGACTCTCACCGTACGCCGCGCCGCACAGCCGGGCAGCCGCTTCCGCCCACTTCACCACGGCCGGACAAAACGGCTGACGCGCCCGATGGGACGCGAGGTGAACCACCAAGCGCATCAGCCCACGCTGACGACCTCGCACACAGACGCGACCGGCGCAGCACTCCCCCGGACCGCTCCAGCACCCGCTGGGCCCGCACCAGGTCCGGGGCGCCGACGTTGGCGAGAAGCCACGGCACCAGCCGGTCCGCCGACACTTCACTCCAGACGAAGGAGTGCAGCGCTCCCGGCCGCACCGCCGGAACGGCGCGTCACTGCTGGTCCTGTTCCAGCCTCTGCAGCGCTTCATAGAAGAGCTGCCGGTACTCCTCCGCATGAGCAGCGATCAGCTGCTGGATGGCTTCCTCTCTTGCCGCGTCGCGCAGCGGCCGACGCGGACTCGGACGCGGACGGGCGATACGGTCCCGCGCTTCCCGACGGCGCTTGAGCACCTTCTCCTGAAACACGCGCGCCTTCTTGCGCCACTGCCGCGCCTCCGCCGAGTCGTCCTCCTTGCGTTGCGACAACTGACCTTCCAGACTCACGAGTATCTCGGTGAGAGCCAGCTCCCAGCGGCGAAGGTTCTTCCGGTGGCGCAGGGACAGGGCCTCCTCACGAGTGGTCCCCTCACGGATATCGCGTGCCACGATCTCGTCGAACTGCGCTTGAGGGAGATCCCGCAAAAGCAGCTCGTCGCCGTCCTGCGGTAGCAGGCCGGCGGCCTGAAAGTCACGCTCTTGCCTAGCCATCGGGCAGGACTCCCCGTCTCGGAGGTGTGATCTTTCTCGGTGGTGCGGTGGGCGGCGGTGCGGCGTTCGTCTTCGGCCCCGGCCTTCCAGCTGGCCGCGTGGCGCTGCGCTGCAGCGTAGCCGGGGGTGGTGTAGCCGAGCGCGACGAGGCGCGTTGCCACCAGTGTCCCCTGCCCACGACCGCGGCGGTCTTGCGGGCGGGGCGCTTGAGGGCGCCGAGGGCGATGCGGTGGGCGAGGGAGGCGGCGTCGATGACCCAGCGGCCGGCGGTCTTGACGGCGGCGACGGCTCCGAGACGGCACCAGGTGCGGACGGTGGCGACGGTGACGTGGGCTTCGAGTGCGGCAGCGGTGGTGTTCATCGACCGGTTCCTTCCGGCGGGGTCTGGGGCTAATCCCCTGACCTCACAACACCAAGGTAGCTTCCAAATATGGAAGCCGCAAGGGGTAATCCCGAAATGGGTGCCCGAACGGTCTACCACCGCTGCCCACAACGAAGTTGACGCCCCCGGTGAAGTCGGAGGCGTCAACGTTTCGAAGGCGGCAGACCTGGTGCGTTCTCTGCATCGGGTCTGCCAGCCGGTCCCAAGTGCGGAGACCCCAGCTGTTACCCGGGGCCTCCGAAACCCGCCGGCCGACTCTCACCGTACGCCGCGCCGCACAGCCGGGCAGCCGCTTCCGCCCACTTCACATACCGGCGCAGCGCCCGCCCGGACGGCTCCAGCACCCGCTGGGCCCGCACCGGGTCCGGGGCGCCGACGTTGGCGAGAAGCCACGGCACCAGCCGGTCCGCGGGCACCACCGTCACCCCGCGCAGACGGAACCCGCCCGGCTTCGGCGGGGCGTTGTGGGACAGCACCGCAGCGGTGGCCGGCGGGCCGCCGTCGACCGCGCCACGCAGGCTACGCCGCGCTGCCGAGGTAGCGGGCGGCAACGTCCAAAAAATCGTCATGCGCGACCTTCGCGCCCTCGCGAGCGTCGGTCAACGCCTGCCTGCTGGACCACGAGTCATGCATCGCATACGTCAGCGTGATCATTCGTTCAGCGGCAGCACGCACAGCCTGGTCCTCAATGAGGACGCGCACCGCGACCAACGGGCGGGTGACCGCGCTCCGGGTCATGTGGCTTTCGTCTAGCAGCGTTTGCTTCCTCGCAGCCGGAAGCTCTTCGAGGATCGCGTCGCCGCGCATCCACATGGCCCGGCGGTGGTCGCTGACCGCGCAAGCCAGCGCCGTAACTGCCTCCAGCCGGTCACGGCGGACCGCTTCACTGTGCGTGATGTGCGCCGCGCGTTCCGCAGCGCGCTCCTGAAACCGGCCGCTGACGATCGCCCCGAGCAGGGTGCCCGTGATGGCCAGGGCAGCAGTTATAAGTGTCGGTAACACGGGTTCCTCCTCTGAGACACTGGCTGGCCCGGCCACACGCGCGGCTTATGGTCGGGCCAGCCACGTAGTGCCGGTCAGGCGTGTACGGGCACCTTGCGCACCAGGACGTCATCGACGCCCAGGCGCTGCTCGCCGTCGTCGCCGTCGGCCGTCTCGTAGGTGATCTCGATCCACTCCTCACCCGCGCCGTACTCGTCTTCGTCCTCGCCGAAGTGGAGGTCGGTGATGCGGACGGCCTCACCCTCGATCAGCACCGTCTGGTCCACCTCCAGCTCATAGACGCCCACTTCCTCTTCGGCGGCCTCCGGCAGGGCCGGGGCCTCGGCCGGCTCCTGGCCCTCGTCGTCAGCCGCGGCCGCGATGGGTGCCGGGGCCGCCATCTGCCGCTGCTCCGCCGTCCAGCCCAATTCGGCCGTGTTGAGGTGACCGAGGAAGGCCAACGGGTCGTTGGCGTGCTGCGCGGCCTGGGTGTTCATACGGGCTACGAGCTGGTTCCAGATGGCAGCGTCCTCGGTGTCGAACGCATCGTCGTCTTCTGGTGTGAGCAGGCGCAGCACCTGAACCTGCATCGGCCCGTCGGGGCCGGTCGCGATGCCTCGGCCCTGGATGTTGGGCAGGTCGGTGCCGGTGTGCGCGTCGCCCCACATCATGCGCGCGGCTTCCGGCGTGGTCCGGTCCAGGCTGATGCGGAACCGGAAGCTGTCGCGGGCCAGGCCGGACAGGAACTCTGCGTCGGGCCTTTGGATGCCCTGCACCAGGTGGATGCCGGCGGTACGGGCCAGGACCGCCATCCGCCGCCACTTCGCCAGGCAGGGGTGGTCCCTGCCCTTGAGGTCCTTGTTCAGCGCCTTTTCTTCCGCCCACATTTCCGCGAATGCTTCCTTGGCGATGTAGAACTCATCCAGGATGAAAAGGAGGCGCGGGAACTCGCCCTTCTTTGCCTTGCGTTGCTTGATGGCGGTGTAGCGGTACATCATTTCGTCGTGCGTGCGCTCGATGGCCTTGGCGATGTGCTCCGGGTCTGTCAGTACGGTCACGCCCTCCAGGTCTTCGAAGTCCAGGTATTCGGTCATCTTCGGGTCGCACAGGATCACCGGAATGCCGAGCACGCGGGCCGCGACGACGAGGTTGCGGATGAGGACGGTTTTACCGCTGCCCGTGGGGCCGATCACCAAGGCGTGAGGGTTTTTGCTGCCCAGCTTCCAGGACTGGATCGAGTGATCTTCCGCGATGGCGAAAGGCAGCTCGTTCGGCCGGAACTTGTGCAGCAGCGGGTAGCGGACGTTCGTGGGGAACGGTGGCCGCAGCGTGAACGTGACTCGGTCGTTTTCCAGGTCCCAGTTATCGCGCCAGTCCCCGGGCAATTTGCTGTCCATGGAAAGCGTGACGCGGTGCCGGAAATTCGCCGACAGGTCGCGCGACGTTGTCGGATATTTGACTTCGATGCGTGTCGGCGTGTCGCCGTCGAAGGCGAGGTCGGCGACATCGGCGGCGGCGCCCATGATCGAGCGGACGACGCTTGTCGTGCGCTCGCGCAGCCGGGCCTGGTGCTGGGTGTCGTCCTGGCCGACCGGCGACACGGGGGTGTCGCTCTCGACGATGACGCCGGCTGTCGCTGTCGCCTCGACCCGACACAGCAGGCGACGGCGCCGGGTCTCCCATGTCGCCTCGATGTCGGCGCCCATCCGGGTGGCGATGATCTGTCGCACCGCCTTGCGGGCCTTGTCGTCGCTGTCGGGGAAGGTCGCCGGGTAGGTGATCCTGATCTTCTCCGGGAGCCCCGCGTTGCGCGCGGTGATCTTGACCATCTTCCGGGCCCCGGCTCGGTCGGTCTTCATCACGGGGGCGAGGGCGGCGGCCAGGTCCCGCTGGAGCTGGGTGCGGCGGTGGTGCCACAGGCCGCCGAGGCTGCCGAGGACCGCGACCAGGACCACGGCGCCGAGCAGTGGTGCACGCAGCTCGGTGTGGCCGGTCAGGCTGGTGGCCGCCCACCCGACCAGGCCGAGGCCGACGGCGGCCATCAGGACGGAGGGGACCGGCGAGCGGTCCGCTGCGGTGTCGGTGGGGCTGGGTGGTGCTGTCATGCTGGCTGACCTCCGGGTGTGACCTCGTGTGATGGCGCGCTCCAGCGCGCCCCCTCACTGGGCTTGACAGCGGGGTGTACGCTGAGACTGAACCGCACGAAGGAGGATCTGAGGACTCAGCGTCCCCCTCCGCTTCCGCCCATCTCGGGCGAATTTTTCCGTCACGCCCCGTCACTGCCCTTCGGGGCCGGGGCCGGTGGGCTTCCCCCTCGTCTTGCGGTTGTGCGCCCGCAGGCGGGCGCCGCGGACCGCCGCGGAGGAGTCGGGCCCGCTCGTCAGCCGGCCCTCGACCCGGGGGAAGGGGCGGCCGTGGTTGTAGCGGGCCTCCAGCCGCTTGACCTCCCGCAAGATCACGGCGCGCACCAGCGCGCTCTGGTTCGGGGAGCCGTCCGGCCGGTGGGCGGTGTGCTTGATCGCGGCCTTCATCCGCTCCACGAGACTCGGCGCCAGGGTGTAGGAGAACTGCCGCATCGCCTCCAGGTCCTCCTCCGGCGCATCACCGCCGGCGAGGTCGCCGTCGGCCGCCGTGTCGCCGACGCCGGCGGCAACGGCGCCCGTGTTTCCTGTGTCGTCTGTCGCCGACGCGTCGCCTGTCGCCGGGGTGGCGTCTGCGGCCGCCGTGTCGCCTGTCGCCTGTCGCCTGTCGTCGTGTCGCCTTGTCGCTGTGTCGCCCGGGGCGGTGTCGCTTGTCGCCGTGCCGGCTGTCGGCTGTCGCTGTCGCCTGTCGGCCGTCGTGTCGTCTGTCGCCGGGGTGTCCGGTGTCGCCGACGTGTCGCCCGTCGCGTCCGGTGCCGCTGTCGCGTGTCGCCCGGCCGTGTCGCCCAAGACGACATCGACCGGGTCCGGCTCCGTCCTGGGGGTAATGCCCGCAGGCTGTCGGCGGTATTTCGTGCCCGTCGGCATATCTGGCTCCCCCGTGCTTTCTTTGCCCGCCATCATGACGCGCTCTCCTGCCTCGGCAGTGAATCGTAGATGTGCTGGTAGATGTCGCCGACTTCTTTCAAGTCGTCCCCTCCGAATTCACGGCACGGCGTGTGATAGCTTTCGAGCGCTTCGGGAACCCGCGGGCTCCGCGGAACTGGTGGTTCCAGTACTTTGCTGCCGAATCTGTTTCTTATTTCACCGAGGACTCTGCGGGAGTCTTCTGTTTCTTCGAAACCGGTGACGATAACCCCGGCGATTGTCAGCTCCGGATTTCCCTTTTCTGCGATCCGCTGGGCTGTGTAGCGCATTTCTTCCGCGCCTTGTGCGCTCCATACGGTGGCCCTCGCCGTGATGAACAGGTGCTCCATTCCGAGGAGCCCTGTTGCGGACAGCTTTCCCAGGTCCCGCGGCAGGTCGATAATGACGTCGTCCACGAGGCCATCCAGCTCTCCATCAATCCGGGCACGGCGCAGCGTGCCGATTCCCGCGGTGGTGATATCCACCTCGCGATTGGCCAGGAAACGGTCCGCCGGTGCGACCAGGACGCCCTCCCACGCGGTGGGCACCAGGACGTCGGCGAGCGGCAGCGGCTCCCGTGCGCCGGGTCCGTGGGCCTGCAGCGCGTCCTTGATCCCGACCCGGCGGGAGGCCGGTTCCAGTACGGCGGTGGCGTCGCCCTGGGGGTCCAGTCCGATGACCGCCACCCGGCGCCGCCGTGGGCCGTTATGCCGCTGGGTGGCCGCGTAGGCCAGCTCCAGCGCGGTGGTGGTGCAGCCGCTGCCGCCCTTGCCTTTGCCTACTCCTATCCACATCCCATTTGCCCGCAATCTCCCTCGTTGTCGGCCCCCGTCGGTAAAACCCATGGGACATGGTAGGGCTCGCTAGCTGACCTGCAGAGACCGCATATCCGGCCACGCAATACCGCTTCGAAAACCGCGCCGCACACCCTATGCTGGTCAAGTCCCATGGGTTACATGGGTTTTCAACATCCCGTCTCGCAGAAGGGGACACTCCCGTGAAGATCCGGATCCGCGAACACCTGCGCCGCCTGCGGCCGCTGACGCCCGCCCAGCTCACCCACCGCCGGCGCGTACGCCAGCTCCGCACCGGCCACCAGCTCCACGCACTGACCGGTGCTGCCGTCCTCGCCGGCGGCGGCACCCAGCTCGCCGCCTTCGGCACCAACGGCCTGGAGGAGTTCCTGAAAGGGGACGCCCTGCAGGTCGGCATTCTGATCGCCGGCCTCGTCGTGATCTTCAGCGCCAAGAAGAAGGACGCGCCCGGCGCCCTGGTCGTCGGCGGCATCGGCCTGTTCGGCCTGGCGATCATGGGCCTGTCGGGCAAGGGGTTCGACATCGGCGAGTTCCTGTCCGGCTGGATCTGGCACTAGGAGCAGCCGCCATGCAGATGCACACCGACGACGAGATCTACGCGGTGGACGACATTTTCCTGGGCCCGCCGCGCGCCTCTTTCCCGTTCCGCGTGCGCTACCGCGCCTACCTCATCGGCGCGGCCCTCTTCGCCCTGATCCTGGTCCTGGAGATCTGGACGGGCGTCATCGGCCCCTGGAACGCCGTCTACGGCCTGCTCGCGACCATCTGGCTCACGATGCAGGTCATGGAGCGCGTCGACCACGAGCACACCGCCAAGGCCGTCTTCGCCTCCTTCGCGCACGAAGTGGCCGCCCCCGCGGCACGGCCCGCACCACCGGCCGCAGCCGCCTGTCCCTGGCCGGCGTACGTCACCGCGCACGCCGCACCCGCTGACCCACCCGCCCCTGCGTACCCGCCCGGCCCGCGGCCGGGCCCACGCCTGCCCAACACTGCACAAGGGGAACCCGTGAAGAAGAAGACCAAGGAGCAGCGCGGCCTGCTGGCCCGCCTGCTGACCACCAGCCGCCCCACCACCGACGCCGCCTACCGCAGCGGCCTGCAGCTGTCCGACGTCGTCGGCAACCTGGCCGTCAGCCGGTCCGGCACCGTCACCGCCTGGTACGTCGCCGGACCCCAGCGCTGGAGCTTCCTGTCGGATGCCGACCGCAACCAGCTCCTGCTGGCCCACGCCCAGCGCCTGGCCGAGCTCAACGGCCGCCGCATCCACCTGCGCATCACCCACCGCCCCTACCCGGTCGCGCGGTGGGCCCGGGCGCTGGACGACAGCGTCATCAACCCCCTGCCCGGCTGGGACCGCTACCTCGAAGAAGAGCAGCGCAAGGTGGGGCGGCTGCCGCTGGACGACAAGGTCGTCTACTACGGCGTGACCGTCGGGCGGCTGTCCGGCCTGGGCCGCAGCACCCACCGGTGGTTCGCGGCGAGCCAGCGGGAGGTCGACGCCCTGGGCCGCGACCTGCAGACCATCACCGCCACGATGCGGTCGGCCGGCATGACCGCCTCCCCCGCCGACCCCGACGACATGCACTGGCTGCTGACCCGCTCCCTGGGCCTGGGCCTGCCCGCCCCGCTGGACGTCCCACCCCAGCCCGATGACCAGTGGTACCCCGAGGACCTGGCGGAGTTCACCGAGGCTGCCGAGTGGTCCTCCCCCGAGCCCTACACCCCGCACATCGTGGTCACCGGCACCCGGCAGGAGCCCGTCACCCGCTACGTCTCCGTGCTCAGCGTCGGCCGCATGTCCCTGTCCCCCATCCCGGAGTCGGGCGCCTCGCCCTGGCTGCAGCGCCTGGACCGGCTGCCGTTCCCCTACGAGGTCAGCGCCACCTTCGACGTGCGCGAAGGCGACGTCGTCAACAAGGAGATGCGCGACCAGCTCGACCGCATCCACCACCAGGTGCGCCACCACCAGGAGCACGGCGTGGACATCCCCCATCAGCTCGCCCGCCAGCGCCAGCAGGGCCTGGACACCGAGGACGAGGTGAAATCCGCAGGGTTCGCGGGGGTGTCCACCCGGACCCACGGCTGGGTCCGTATCGCCGTGGCCGGCACCACCCCCGAGCAGACCCACGACCGCGTCAGCCGCGTGCAGCAGCTCTACAAGGGGCAGATGCTCATCCACCGCCCGGCCGACCAGTACAAGCTGGCCCGGGAGTTCATCCCGTGCGAGCCGATCGCCAACGACGCCTACAAGCGCAGGCTGCCGGTGACCACGCTCGCCGGGGCCCTGCCCGCCGCGTCCGCCCTGGTCGGCGACCGCATCGGCCCCAACCTCGGCTACACCAGCGGCGCCAGCCGCCGCGCAGTGATGTGGCACCCCTGGCGCTCCACCGAGGTCGCCGAGCGCTCCGGCCTGACCCTCGTCGTCAGCACCCTCGGCGGCGGTAAGAGCACCCTGGGCGGGAAGTTCGCTTACGACTCCACCCGGATGGGCGCACCGGTCACCGTACTGGACCCCTCCGGGCCGATGACCAGGCTGTGCACACTTCCGGAGCTGCGCCCGTTCGCGCGCGAGATCGACCTGATGGGCGCCGAGCCCGGCACCCTCAACCCCTACCGCGTCATCCCCGACCCGCGGCCCGACCATTTCGAACCCGAGCAGTACCGGGATAAGCCGGACCCCGTGCACGCCGCCGACACCGCCTACCGGACCGCCCAGCAGTCCGCCCGGGCGCAGCGCCGCACGCTGGCCGTGGACGTCCTGCGCGGCCTGCTGGACCACTCCCTGCGCTCCTCCGAGGCGACCAACAAGGCGCTGCTGATGGCCTCCCAGCGCGCGGACACCTCCATCCACAGCAGCCCGTACGCGATCATCGACGTCCTGGAAAAGCTGGACGGCTCGCTGGCCGAGCACGGCAAGCACCTGGCCGAGCTGCTGCGCGGCGCGGCCGAACTGCCGCAGGGGCAATTGATCTTCCCGGCGGTCGACGCCGGCGACGACCACTACCTGACCGCCCACCACCGCCTGGTCGTGATGTCCCTCAAGGGCCTCAACCTGCCCACCGCCGGAGTGCCCGCAAGCGAATGGACACTCGATGAGCAGTACTCCATGCCACTGCTGTACCTGGCCGGGTGGTACGCCCAGCGCTCCATCTACGACCGCCCCATGCACGAGCGCAAGGGCCTGCTGATGGATGAGGCGTGGGCGCTGCTCAACGTCTCCAGCGGGCGCGCCCTGGTGAAGAAGACCGGCCGCGACTCCCGTAAGCACAACGCGCGGGCGGTGGTCATCTCACAGGACGCCGGCGAACTGATGGCGGCCGACCTGGGCAACTGGATCGACTCTGTGTTCATCGGCCGGACCACCGGCGAGGAAGCCCAGCGCGCCGCCCTGCGGCTGATCGGCATCGCGCCAGGCAACGGCTACGAACGCGTCCTCGAAGGGCTGTCCGCCCCGCGCCGCAGCACCGGCACCACCATGCAGGCCGACTACATCGACCGCGAATTCATCTTCAGCGACGGCAACGGCGGCATCGAACGCATCACCGTGGACTTGCGCCACCGGCCCTCGCTCTTCAGGGCCCTGAACACCACCGCGGCCCCGCTCTCCCAGCGCACCGGGACCAACCCCTGGACGGACACGGCCGTGCAGGGCCTGGTCCAGCAGAACGGCGGTGCCCGGCGATGACGACGCCTCTCCTGGCCCCGGGGGCCCGGCTGCTGCGCGGCCTGCGGCCCCGGCGCACCTGGGCGCTGGCCCTGCTCCTCGCCGTCCTCGGCGCGCTCCTGGTGGGCCCTTCCGCCCACGCCGCCCCGCCCGACCTGTGCGACAAGGTCCCCGGGCAGGCGGCCGACTGGTGCCAGCGCGACGACAGCACCGAGGCACCCAAACAGCCCCCGTCCCTGGACGACCCGGCGGGCCTGACCCCGAACTGTAAGAATGCCCCCGCCCCGGCGATGCCGGGCAGCGGCCCGGCCGCCTGGGCCGACACGCCGCCCAAGAAGCCGCTGGCCCCCCTCGACCCGAAGTCTCCGGAGGCCCGCGCCCACCTGTACGAGCAGTACGGCCTGTCAGGATTCCGCTGGTCGACCTACGATCTGGGATGCTCCGGGACCGGCGTCGGCGAGATGATCAGCGCGGCCAGCTCCGGCTACGAGACCAAGGTCGCCAACTGGCTCTACAGCGCTTCTACTTGGTGGACGTCGCTGGCGGTCAGCCTCCAGCAGGAGGCCACCGGCGACGGCTACCTGAACAAGCTCAACGTGGTCTTCGGCGACGCCACCAAGGCCGTGGCCGAGGCCATCTACCGGCCGTGGATCAGCATCTCCCTGCTGGTCCTGGGCCTGGGCATCGTCTACCAGGCCCGGCGCAAGAACCTGCCCGACGCGACGAAGTCCGCGGTCTGGGCCCTGCTGGTCATGACCGTCACGAGCGTGGTGTTCAACTGGCCCCAGGAAGCGGGCAAGCTGGCGGATGCTGCCGTGACCGAGACCGTGGGCCGCATCCAGCAGGGGGTGGCCGGGGACGCCGCCCATGGGTCGGCGCCCGCCACCAGCCAGGGCAACCTGATCGCCTCCTCGATCCTGTACGAAGGGTGGGCAACCGGTGTCTTCGGTGACAGCAAGTCCCCCACCGCCCGCAAGTACGGCACCGACCTTTTCGACGCGCAGGCGCTGACCTGGGCAGAGGCCAAGCTGCCGCCCAAGGAGCGCGCGACGGTCATCAACGCCAAGGCCAAGAAGTGGGAGACGCTGGCCGCCAAGGTCAAGGCCGAGGACTCCACCGCGTACGCGCACCTGACCGGCGCCGAGGACGGCCGCCTGGGCACTGCGGTCAACACGGCCCTGGGGGCTATCCCGACGAACGCGTACTCGTTCATGTCGTCCATCGCGATCACCTGTGCGCGCCTGATCCTGAAGATGATCGGGGTGTTCCTGCCCGCCATCGCGGCGCTGGCCATCCACCGGCAGCTCAGCGGCACCCTGCGTACCGTCGGCAAGAGCGCGGCGGCAGCCGTGATCAACGCTCCCGTCTTCGTCCTGGCCGCCTCCCTGGACACTCTCCTGATCCAGGTTCTTCTGCAGGAGGACAACCACCTGCCCCACTGGTTCGCGATCGTCCTGATCTGGATCATCACGGCCATGCTCTGGGCCATGTCCAAGCCGTTCCGCAAGATCAGTTCCATGGTGTCGCCCAACAGCGACTGGTTCGGCGGCGGGGTCGGCATCCTCGGCAAGGCGAAGACCATGGCGTTCGGCGCCGCCCTCGGCTACGCGAAGGGCAAGGTCAACGCCCGCCAGATCGGCAGCATCATCAACCCGAAGGGCAGCGGAGCCAGCGGCCGGGGCGGGGGCGGAGGCCTGCGGGGCCTGGGCCGCGGGCGCGGCGTGGAGGACCGCGGCGATGCCGACGAGCAGCTGCCCGGCGGCATCGACCACGACGACGAGGCCACCACCCGCCGCTTCGTGCGGCGCGAGGGCGAGCCCTGGAGCGAGGAGACCGAGTACGAGCCCGGCCCGGTCACCACCGACCACGACGGCGAGGACACCGGCTACTGGGTACCCGACCACGCCAGCCGCCCCGGCGCCTCCGTAGTCCCCTACCAGGGCGACGGCCAGCAGCCGGCCGTCGGCGAGACCGCGCCGGAGATGCACGCCGACTGGCCGCCGATGCACCGCGTTGACCCTGTCGCGCTCGCCAAGGGCGCCGCCGTGCAGCAAGAGGTGCGCCGGCGCCAGGCGGACGAGGCCGAGCGCCAGGCCCAGGAGGCACGCCGCGCCGAGGCCGCCCAGCAGGCCGCCGAGGCACAGCAGCGCTTCGAGGAGGAGCAGCGGCTCCGCGAGGAAGCCGACCGCGAGGAAGCCGAGCGCCGGGCGCAGCGGGCCCGGGAGGCGGAGATGCTCGCCGCCATCGCCCGGGCCGTCGGCGAGGGTACCGCCGCCGGCCTCGCCGGCCACGGCCGTACCGCCCCGCCGCCGCCCCGTGCTTCGCGCAGTTCGCAGCCGCCCCGGGACCGGCAGGGGACCTACGAGGCAGGCCCCAGCTCGCCGCCGCCCCCGCCGCCGAGTTTCGACGGGGACCGGCCCATCCCGGTCGCGCCGGAGTTCACCGAGGCCGACGGCTCGCGCACGTTCGTCATCTACTCCCCCACCAGCGGCTACAGCACCCACCACGACGACGGTCCGCGTGACAGCGGCAGCACCCCCGAGGACATCTGATGCGCGACCAGATCCGATCCGTGCTGCGCTGGCCGCTGTACAGCCCGCGCCGGCTGGCCGCCGTCCTGACGGCCGCCGTCGCGCTGCTGTTCCTCCTCAACGCCTGCAACGACAAGCAGCGGCCCGCCGACCCCAAGCCCGCCGCCGCTCCCAGCACGGCGCCGCGCACCAGCACCCCGGCGCCGTCCGCCTCCGCGGCCCCCAGCGCCTCGCCGGACATGGCGGCCGCGCTGGACACCGCGCGGGCCTTCGTGACCGCCTGGGCTTCCCACAAGGAGCCCGCCGCCTGGCTGGCCGGCGTACAGCCCCAGGCCACCCCCGCCTCGCCCAGAAGCTGTCCACCGTCGATCCCAGCCGTATCAAGGCGACCAAGGTCACCACCGCGACGGTCACCGACACCGGCGGCGGCGAGCTGACCTCGGCCGCCGTGCAGACCGACGCCGGACCGGTGTCCGTCGGCATGATGTGGGACGGGGCGCGCTGGTGGGTCCGCGACATCCAGCCCGGCGCGCAGGCGGTGGGGTAGATGAGCATCGCTGTGGGGGCGGCGGCCTCGCCGGTCGGACGCCGGCTGGCCGTCTCGGCGGCGGCCCTCGCCGCCCTCGGCTGCGCCGCCGTCCTGTCCCTGGGCAGCCTGGCCATGACCCCGACGGCCACCGCGATGACCGGCGTCAGCTGCCCGGTGGACGGGGTGGCCGTCGGCGACGGCGACGGCTCGACCGGACTGTCCGCCGAGCAGATCAAGAACGCCCAGGCGATCATCGCGGCCGGTCAGCAGATGCAGATCCCCGTCCGCGGCCAGATCGTCGCCATCACCGCCGCACTGCAGGAATCCGGCCTGCGCAACCTCGACCACGGCGACCGCGATTCGATCGGCCTGTTCCAGATGCGCCCCTCCCAGGGCTGGGGCACCCGCGAGCAGATACTGAACCCTGCTTGGGCCGCCCGAAAGTTCTACTCCATGCTGCTGAAAGTGCCCGGCTGGCAGGGCATGACCGTCAACGACGCCGCCCAGGCCGTCGAGCGCAGTGGCTACCCGGACGCGTACGGCAAGCACGAGCGCAAGGCCGTACAGATCGTGACGGCCATCGGCGGCAGCACCGCCGGCGTCACCCCGGCCGACACCGCCGGCTGCACCCCCGTCATCGACACCCCCACCGGGGCGACCGGCACCGCCCTGAAATCCATGCTGGACCAGGTCGGCAAGCCGTATGTGTGGGGCGCGACCGGCCCCGACGCCTTCGACTGCTCCGGCCTGATCGTCTGGGGCTGGCGCCAGGCCGGATACGAGCTGTCGGTACGGACCTCCCAGCAGATGTACAACGTCGCCACTCCGGTGCCCGCGGGCCAGGAGAAGCCCGGTGACCTGATCTTCACCGAGATGGACAAGCAGGCCGGCGTGGCGGGCCCCGCGCACGTCCTGGTCGTCGTCCGGCCCGGCCTCGCCGTCGAAGCACCGCGCACCGGCGTGCCCGTACGCACCCGCAAGTACGACGCGGCCAAGGAACACATGCGCTTCGGCCGCCTCCCGAAATCCGCCCTGACCCCCAAGTCAGCCGCCTGACACGAACCGGGAGAACCCGTGAACGACCACCACCAGCAGCTGCTCGACGCCGCACTGCACACCGCGACCCGGGGCTGGCCCGTCTTCCCGCTCCGCCCCGGCGGCAAAGTCCCGGCCCTCCAGCCCGACGGGCGCCCCGGCTGGGAGAAGAGCGCCACCACCGACCACGACCGCATCCGCCGCATCTGGAAGCGCGACAGCTACAACGTGGGCTTGGCCACCGGACGCACCGACCGGCTCTCCGGCCTCGCCGTCCTCGACATCGGCGACGGGAAGGCCTTCCGGGACCTGTGCGCCGAACACGATCAGCCCGTGCCGCACACCCGCATCGTGCGCACCGCGGCGGGCCGCACCCACCTATACTTCACCGCGCCCGTCGGCGTCCTCTTGCCCAGCGGCACCGGACCGCTCCCGTCCCCGATCACCCTGCACGCTGCCGGCGGATACGTCGTCGCGTCCGGCAGCGTCATCGGCGGCCGCTCCTACGCGACCGTGGGTCCGGCCCTGCTCTACCCGCTGCCCGGCTGGCTCCAGCACCTGCTGATTCCCCGCCGCTGAGGCGAGAAGGTGACACCATGACCACTCGTCACGGCAGCAGCACGACCGCCGGCAGCAAGTCGTCCGTCCGCCCGTACGCCTCGGTCCGCATGTGCCGGCGCTGTCGCTGCGAGGCGACCACCGACTGCCGTATCTGCCGCGCCCCGCTCTGCGCGGCCTGCACCGCCGACCACCACCACGAGGGGTACGGCACCCCGGCCAGCTCCTGAGAGCTGACAACAGCGAAGCGCCCGACCGTAGAACGGTCGGGCGCTTCGTGTGTGGGCAGTGGCTCGCCATCCGCGGATGGTGCACTTCCGCCCTGGGAATCAGGTGGCCTTACCTCCCTCCTTCGCTCCGGCCGCGGTGCTGGCGTGGGTGCGGGCGTCCCGGTCAGCGTCGGCGGCCCGCTGCGGGGAGCGCTGCTCCCGCGCCTGGCGGTAGTCCTCGGCGCACTTCTCGATCAGGCGCCGGTCCCGGGCCATCAGCCGCGGCCGGAGCAGGTCGGGGCCGGGCAGGGCATGAAGACGTTGGACTGGACCCCGGGCGTGGGGTACGAGGTTTCGGCGTACCCGCCCGCATTTCCGCACTGGTTGCAGGGGGGTTCGGGGGACTTGGGCTGGGTGTCGGCGTCGGCAGATGCCTGGGTACGATCCGTCACAGGACCGCCTCCTATGCACGTAGGGGGGTGTCTGAGGCCCTGGGCAGGTGTTGCGAGCACCGGCCCGGGGCCGTTCGCGTTGATACGCGAGGGGTGGGAGCTAGCAGCCCTCACCAACAAGAAAACTGTATAGCGACTAATGCACGATTGGCAAGGGGGTGCCCCGCGCCCGCTCCGCCCCGTCTTCGCGCGGCACCGGCAGCCCTGCGACATACCCGCGACGTCGCAGGGCTGTACTGGTCCCATGGACGAGGCAGCCGCGCGGCGGATCGCGTACACCCTCCTGGAGGCTCTGCGGCCAGCCGAACGCGCTGCCGCGCTGTACTGGCTCTCCGCGCTCGCCGATGACGCCCACGAGCTGACGCCGGACCAGCGCGCGGTCGCTGACACGGTGATGTCACCCGGGCACCCGCCCTATGAACTGGCCGCCCTCCGGTGGGTGCACGCCGCCCTGGCCGGGCTGGTGCCCACCGAGCGGCAGCGCGTACTGGGCTGGCTGCGCCAGCAGTTCCCTCTCTGAAGGGCCTTTTTCTGAACCTCGTCTCGTTCAGCCGGGCACCGGGAGGCCCCGCCTCCCCGATCCGGCCGGGGCCATGCGGCACGATCGGGTCATGACGGAAGAGGAGTACGACGATCTGCTGGAAGAGATCGTGGAGACCGAACTCGACATGTACTACGCGGCCGTGGCCGGAGTCGCGGACGCCGACGAGCTGGACGAGAGCTGACCGCTGGCGCCGGTCGCTACCTCGGCACCAGGTGCCTGGCGAGCCAAGAAGCTGTGTCATCCCCCCGGCAACCACCCTTTACGCCATCCTTGGTGCGCAGCGATCGGAAGTCAGGAGGCTGCGCATGGATGCCGAGGATCTAGAGATCACACCGACGACAGGCCCCAGCTGTGCCGGGGTTCGAGACCTGGTCATGGAGCTGCTGGCCAGCCATCCCCTTGTCACCCGCGTCGGAGAGATCCGCGAGTACCGGGGCGACGTCGGGCTCAAGGTAGAGATCGGCGGTATCGACTTCGATCTCTGGGTGGAACCCGCCTAGACCCCCGGATCACGCTCAGCTTCCAAGACGGCGATCACCGCCTTAAGATCGATCAAGCTCGCCGTCACCTGGTGGCCCCCGGTGATTTGCCGATCCGGGGTTCAGGTACTGGCACTGAGGCGTCACCCGCGGCTTCCGTCCCCGCCGGTCGGCGACTGCGCGCCCCGGCCCGGCTCCCGGCCGGCCAGCACCTCCTGGACCGCTCGCAGGGTTTCGCGGTCGGCCTCCTCCAGTCGCGCCAGGAGGTTCCACTGGCGGACGTCGGTGACGAGTCCTTCGATGGCCTGGTCCAGGCGCTGGCGCAGGAGGTCCGGGTGCAGCGCCTCGACCTCGACCGCCTCGCGGGGGTCGAGTCCTTCGTCCGCGCATTCCTGCGCGAAGCGCCGGTAATTGACGTCGGCCGCGTTCGCCTGATGGGCGGTGTACAGGCCGCTGCGGCAGTCGGCCGGCGTGACCGCGAGCTGCCGGAAGTCCAGGTCGATGCCCCCGCTGTAGCGCTCCATCCGCTCCGCGATGGAGCGGGGTACTGAGCGGCCGGCCGCGTCCCAATCCCCGACATAAAGCACGGTCAGAGGCTTGCCGATGCGCTCGTAGGCGCGCACCGCTTCATGGATGAACGTTTTCGAGCTCTGGCCGCGACAGGAGTAGAGCCCGACGCCCCAGGCCGAGGTGACCGGGTGCAGGACGCCCGAGACCGAGTCGGACTCGCACCAGACCTCGACCCGCCGGGCCTGGGAGGCCCACAGGTCCCTGCGGAAGATCTGCGCCGTCCGCGCCAGGGCATCCTCCGCCGACTCGTACAGGATTTCTTGCCGTACCAGGCGGGTGCCATCGGTGATCCACTCCCACGGCATCATCCCGTGCTCGCGCATGTAGCCCAGTTCGCGCACCGGCACCGAGTAGTTCTTCCGGGAGCGCCCGCTGTCCTTGTCCCACAGCCGCCCCAGGCCGAGGTAGTACACGTGCCTGACCGAGCACGGCCGGGCCGCCTCCACCAGCGCGTACAGCTCCGCGCGCAGCGCTTCCATCTGCGCTTTCGTCCGCCGCGGCCGTTTTACGGCGCTAGCGCGGTACCCCATCTCTCCAGTCAACACCCGTACGGCGGGCCGGGGTTGGGTTTTGCGGGGCACAAGGGTTCGTCCGTCCGGCGGCGCGTTACGGCAGCACCCACGACACGACCCGTTCGGGGTGTTGACAAGTGTTTAGTGACTGAACACTATGGAGGGAGTCGGGCACTCGCCCGGCCGGACACGCACAGGGGCGCGGCCCCGCTTCCCAACGATGACCGCGCCCCAGCTCCAACAGGAGGGCTCCATTGTCCATGAACTTCCCACACGCCGCACCGCCCCCGGCGGTCGACCCCGGCCTGGTCTCGGACGCCGCGTGCACGCTCGTAGAGCTGAGCACCGTGCCCGACGACGTCGCGCTGCAGGCCCGGGCCGCCAGCCAACTGCCCCAGGTACTGGCGCAGTTGCGGCAGACTACGGTCAGCAACGCCGGATCGGACGCCGACTGGCTGGACGTCTGGCGCGGCATCGGCGTGGTAATCGAGAGGACCCGCTGATCCCATGACGACCACCCCGAGCAGCGCCCCGGCCCCGACCCACCACGTCCGCGCCGTCCTGAGCACGGGCGGGATGTGGCAGGCCGAGGTCATCGAGCTGCCCGAGGTGCGCGATGCGCACCGCTCCCTGTCTCAGCTGGAATCGCGCGTGCGCAAAGCCATCGCCCAGGTGCAGGGCGGGGACGCTGCCCTGCACCTGGAGTTCACCACCAGCACCGGAGACGCCGGCCTCGACGAGCGGATCGCCGAGGCGCGCGAGCTGCGGCGCCAGGCCCTGGAGATGGCCGACCGCGCCCGCGCGGCGGCCGTGCCGCTGGCCCAGCTGCTCGTCCGCCATCACGGCGTCTCCGTGCGCGATGCGGGCACGCTGCTGGACTACTCCGGCGGCGCCATCTCCACGATGACCAAGACCCCCACGAGCTGACCGACCGTCCGACGGGGAACACCCGCCCGCCTCACCAGCGAGCGCCCCGGCCGGACCCGACCCCACCGCACACCCTGCCCAACACCAGGGAGCCCAGATGCCCAACACCATCACCGCCGCCACCCCCTCATGGGTCGGCGGCCTGAACACCAGCCTGGAAGCGCTCCGGGCGGGCGCCGAGCGCGCCCGTACGGCGGCCGACGCCGCGACCACCGCCGCCGAATGCCTCGTACGCGACGCCGAGAACATGAGCGACGACAGCTCGGTCATGGCGGCCACCGTGCAGTGCGAGGGCTACGACCGCACGCACCTGCCCAGCGTCCTGCGGCAGGTCGCCTACGCGCACCACCGCATGGCCCTGGAACTGTCGTGGATCTGGCACCGCGCCGCGCGGGCCTACGCCTACGGCCTCGCGCAGGCTCTGACCGAGCTCAAGCGCGGCCAGAGCCCCGACCAGGCACACATCCGCGAGGACTTCCCCGTGCCCGCGCCGCCGGGGAAAACCGGGTGCTCACCCTCGCCTACGAGGCCGCCTACACCCGCGAACTCGCCCTGACCAACGCCGAGATCAGCACCGCCAGCGCCGCCCAGAGCGCCCCTTCGCTGTGCTGGTCGGAGTCGGCGGCGGCCTGGTCCGCCTACGCCGACCAGCTCTCGACCGTCGTCTGGTACGCGCTGGTGGAGCGCTACCTGCCCACGGACGGGCGGTGACCCGATGACCCTCGCCGACCGCCTGGCCAGCATCGACTGCCTGATGACCCAGCTCAACCAGCTGCACGCCGCCCGCGCCATCGAGGAGCTGCTGAACACGGCCCAGCCCGTGCTCGTCATCGCCTGGGAGATCTGCGGCAACGGCAGCGTGCGCGGACGCCTCGCCCTGCCCGCCCAGACCCGCGAGCAGGCGATCAACGCCGTCCGCGCCGTGCACCTCACGCACAAGCGGCGCTGCACCATCGTCAGCCGCACCGGACGCGGCGGCGGACGCGAACTGGCCGCCCGGCTGCCCAACAAGCTGCTGCGCATCGAGCTGTGGGCCTACACCGAGCCCCCGGCCGGCGCCCCCGCCCAGCAGACCCTGCCGCGCGCCACCTTCAACGCGCCCGCCCGCCCGCACCCCTGACCCCGCACCGCGAGGGCGGGTCCGCCGTGACCCGCCCTCGCCAAGGAATCCCATGCGCAACTTCCTCCGGCGCGGCGAATACCCCAGCGCCACCGACGACCCCGCCCGGCTCGCCCGGTACCTGATGGACCAGCGCGAGCGCTACCTCGGCACCGCGGCCCTGCCCGCAGGACAGCCGGTGCCCGCCCTGCAGATGCAGCAGGACCTGCTGACCGCCGTCACCGAGACGCTCAGCAGCCACCGCACCGCCCAGCTCACCCTCGACTCCGCCCTGCGCCAGCCCGTGGCCGAAGCCCTGACACAGGCCCTGATCTACGCCACCGAGCTGCAGCAGGAAGTCCTGCAAGAGCTGTACACGGCCGTCATGGCCACCACCGACCCGCCCGACAACCACATCTGACCGCGCCGCACCATCCCCGGACGGGGCCCGCCTGCCCAACACAGCCACCCCGTCCGGGCCGCACCCGACCACACACCACCCCACGGAGGACACCGCCGTGCAGCACCTGCCCGTACCCGTCCCGCCCGTACCCGACTCCATCTTCGACGCCGGGAACTCCGCCTTCGACCGCGCCCACACGCTGCGCCAGCAGGAGATCCGCCGCCAGCACCGGCGCGGCATCCCCGGCGTCATCGCGGCCGCCGGCCTCGGCTACCTGCTCGCCCTGCTCATCCCCGTCACACCGGCCAACCCCGGCCTGCTGGCCGCCGTCCTCATCCTGGGCCTGCCCGCAGCCGTCGCCCACCGCGCCTACCGCACCGGCCCGGAAGTCCGCCGCCTGCGCGACGACGCAGGCGGTGAACTCATCACCGCCTGCCTGCTCAACCCGCTCACGCAACACGGCTGGTACCTCCTGCATGACCGCCGCACCGAGGCCGACAGCAACCTCAACCACGTCTGCCTGCTGCCCGACGGCACCGCCGCCTTCTACATCGCCAGCCAGACATTCACCAACCGCCGCTCCGTCGTCCGCCTCGACGGCGACACCCTGTGCTGCGGGGGCCGCGTCTGCGGTTCGACCGTCACCGGCATCAAGCGCGAAGCCCGCTACCTCTCCACGGCACTGGGCGTGCCCGTGACCCCGGTCATCGCCGTACACGGTGCGACCGTGCCCGGCGGCCGCATCCGCGGCGAGGGCATCACCATCGTCTCCGCCGCCCTCCTGGTCCCCGAGCTGACCTCCGTCCTCCACCGGACCGTCCCCGCAGCCGCCGACCAGCTCACCCGGCGGGCCGCCACCGCCCTGCCCCGCCACACCAGGTGACGGTACGGACCATGACCGACTTCCACCGTGACCTGCGCGAGCTGACCGCCGGCGACGCCGACCTGGACGACTGCAGCCGCCTGCTGCGCGACACCGCGCGGGCCGTCATCCAGGGCGACACCGACGCCGACCTCACCGGCCTGTACCCGATGCTGCTCAACGTCGCCGCACTCCTGGACCTCAGCGCCCACCGCCTCCAGGACCGCGACCCCGAGACCGCCGCCGCCCGCCGGGCACTGTCCGTGCAGGTACGCCTGCGCGCCCGCCCCGCCGCCGGCGGCTGACGGCCCCTGGCCGGGCCCGGCACCGCACCCCGCGGGACCGGGCCCGGTCAAGGGCCGGGCAGCCGCCCGGCCGCCCTCACCGGCAAGGAGACGCTATGGACACCCCGGCCCAGGACATCCCCGACCTCAAGCGCGAATACCACTGGCACGCCGCCCGGCTGACCGCCATCGACAGCACAGCCGACACCGTCGACACGGTCGCCGAGTACTGGACGCACATGCAGAAGCGGCGCTCCGCACTGGCCGCCATCACCGGCACCCTCGTGGAACTCGCCGCGGCCCACGACCGGGCCGGTGACCGGCCCGCCGCCCTCGCCATCCGGGAGTTGCACGAGTTCTACATGCGCCTGTACCGGGCCGCCAACGACGCGGCCGCCGCCTCCCGGCCCACCGTCATCGCCGTCGAACACGGCACGGTCCGGGCCCGCTGCGGACGTCTGGGCCACCCCCGGCCAGCCGCTGACCCACCCGGCCGCCCAGCGATCGGTACCGCCTCACCACCCGGAAGGGACCATGAGCACGCACATCGTTGTCAGCCACGGCAGTGATTTCTTCGGCGAAGACCACCTCCCCGTCCGCCGCCTGCGCGAGCTGGGGGAGCACCTGCGCGGCGTACTGCCCGCCTGCGACCACCCGCCCCTGACCCAGCTCCTGGAGACCGCCGGCACCGCCGAGCACACCATCAGCGGCGAACAGGCCGCCCTGCTCGCCGTCCTTCTGCGCCGCGCAGCCGCCAGCAAGCACCTCAGCAAGCCGCACGCCGCCATCGCCGCCCGCCTGGGCTGCGCCGCCGCCAACGCGGCCAGCAGCCCCGACCCCTGGACCTGGCGCACATCCGCCGGAAGCTGACCCCGCACCAACCCGAGGCCCGGAGCCGCCGTAACCGGCTCCGGGCCTCGCCCATGTCCATAACCCCCTCCGGGCCGGTGCCAAACAACGGCCAGCCGGCGGTCTGGCTGGGCACCGCCCCCGACGACCGACACCAGCCACGCCCGACTGCCCCGCCCTCCCCCGGCGGCCGGCGGGACGGGATACTGCCCCGGTGACTGATGGCCTGCAAATCCTCGGCGGCGACTGGTACCTGGCCGTACCTCCGCCCGCCGTTCCCGTGCCCGCGGCCCACGTGCCCGACCTCCCCGGCCGCCGTGCCATCGAGACCTGCCCCGGCACCGGCATCATCACCGGCCTGCGCATCTACAGCACCGACGACCCCGCCACGTGCACGGTCGTCACAGAACTGGACTACTGGCGCGCCCGCATCGTCCCCGGCGGGCCGGTGCCCACCCGCCGCGTGCCCGTCGACCGGCTGCACGTCGAACACCGCCTGCCATACGAGCCGCCGCCGGTCGGCGAGCAGCCCGAAGCCGGCGCCGACCAGTTCGGCATCTTCCGGCGCATCGCCCCCGCACCGGACTCCCCCGCCGCCCGCACCCCCGTCCCCGCCCGCGACGTCCGCAACCTCCACGGCCGGCGCCTCGTCCAGGTGGCGCCCACCGGTTTCGCCTGGGACCTGCGCGCCGTCAGCGAGCCGTACGACCAGGACGGCGAAGTCACCGCCAACGTCACCAGCGCTCACGACTACTACCGGTGGGTGATCACCGGCGAGCCCCCGAGGTGACCCCGCTGGGCCTCTACCTGCTGTGGACGGAGTAGACACCTGCCGTATCCGACGGCCCCCGCCTCGTCGCGTACGCGAGACCGCCGCCGCCCTCGGGCTAGGGTTCTGCCGGGAAACCGCCGATCAGGACAACCAGGAGGAGGGGCACATGGCTCGCCGAGGAGCCGGCTCGTCGCGAGGCAGCCAGTCGCAGAAGAAGGCGGCCACAGCGGCCGAACCGGAGGCGACGCCAGAGCCGCAGGACGACGGCGACACCGACCGGACCCCCTTCCGCAACCGCATCGAGGGGGAGCGGTTCCTTGCCGAGGTAGCGAAGATCGCGCCCAACCCGCGCAACGTACGCGAAGACTGGGAGTGGGAGGACGACCCCGACTTCGATGACCTGGTCGGCAACATCGAACGCCTCGGCCAGCTCCAGGACCCCACCGTCATCCGCCGGGCGCGCTTCCGCGCGGCTTTCCCCGAGGACGACGCCAAGCTGCCGCCGGACGCCGAGTGGGTCATCGGCACCGGAGAGCGCCGCTACCGGGCAGCCGTCCGGCTCAAGCAGAAGACGCTGCCGGTCGTCCTGGCGGCCGACAAGCTCGTCACGCAGATGGATGAAGTCCTCTGGAGCGAGAACCAGTCCCGCAAGGGCCTCGACCCGATCCAGGAGGGCGTCTTGTTCCTGCGGCTGCGCGACGGCCGCCCTGGTAAGGACAAGATGAAACTGGAGCAGATCGCCGAAGAACTGGGCAGCCGCGGCGGCAAGAAGCTCAGCACTGGTGAGATCTCCAAGAAGATCCAGCTCGCCAAGCGCCTGCCGGACGGCCCCGTACGCCGCGCCGTCCGCACACGCCAGCTCGGTGTCGAACCGGCATACACCCTGCTCACGAAGCTCAGGACGCCCGACCGGGTAGCCAAGGCCTACGCCCTCATCGAGGAGAAGGGCGTCACCGCCGAGAAGGCTGTAGAGCTCCTGGCTCCCGCCCCCCAGCAAAGGGCCGACAAGGGTCAGCCCGACGCTGCTCCCGCCTCCCGGAAGGCGGGCAAGGGCCAGACCGACCCCGCTCCTCTGACCACCGATCCGGCCATCCCGGGCCAGAACAGCGGGCCGAGCGACAAGGCTGACGGAGCACAATTTTCGGCGACGAAAACCGGCGAGGAGCGCTGGGCCGCGCTGGTAGCGGTCCTGGGCAACCGTACGTACCAAGAGCCTCACGACGCCCTCACCCAGCGGCTGGCCCGAGCACTGGTCAGGCACGCGCCCGACGACGCTTGCGTGCTGGCCGTCCAAGCGCTGGAGCAGGCCGAGGTGACGCTCTCTGAGGGCCCCTGGGAAGGCGCCGAGCTGCTTCGGGTAGCCGATGCCGTGGCTCTGGTCTGTGCCGAGCTGCGGCTGTTGAACCTGGCCGACTTGCCTGCCATCGCCTGGGGTGCGGCAGATGCGGCGTACATCCAAAGCCTCGTCACCGAAGGCGGCTATACCCCCACCGCAGAAGAGACCGCCCGCATCCACAACGTCACCGAGGTGCAGCAGTGACCCGCAGGAGCAAGGAGTTGCGACGCTACCCGGACGGCCCCGTGGCCTTCGGCACCGCCAACGAGGGGGCGGCACCGGCAAGAGCACCGACGCCGTGAACCTGGCCGTAGAGATCGCCCGGACCGGTAAGACCACCTGGCTCATCGACGGCGACCCCACCATGGTGGCCTCTTCCTACCTCGGCTACGGCGTGACCAACAAGAAATTCCACCCCGAGCGGGTCAAGCGGGTCGAACGGGACCTCAGCCGCAGGACCAGCATCTACGAGGTGGTGCTGGGGGAGGCCCCGCTCACCGAGGCCCTGGTGCCGGCCCGGACGCGCATCCTCCAGCCCGAGCGCGACGACGACCCGCACGCCGACGACGACGACCACTTCCAGGTGATCCCCAACCTGCATCTCGTTCTCGGCTCGCGCTCCATGTCCCAGGCATCGTCCGCAATCAACGACCCCACCAGGGACGCGGACGACTTCTGGCTCCGCCGAGCCGTCGAAGCCCTCCCCAAGGGCTTGGTGGACGTCATCGTGGTCGACTTCCGGGGCGCTGTGGACACCCTGGAAATCTCCTACCTCGCGGGCCTCGACTACGTGATCGGCTGCATCCGCCCGGACCCCAAGGCCGACGACACCCTGACCAGCCTGCAGACGTTCATCGAGCGCGGACAGCGCAAGTTCGAGTTCGCCGGCGGCTGCGCCGCAATGGAATACGTGCTGTTCAACGGCTACGTCACCAACCGCGGCAAGTTCTACACCGACAAATGGGACCAAACCCTGGAGTTCTACGGCAAGCGGGCCCTGCCGTACATCCATGACAGCGTCCAGTTCCTGGAGGCCATGGAGCACCAAGAGCCCGTCCTGTACTACTGCGGCGAGCACTCCCAGCAGGCAGAAGACTTCCGGAAGGTCGTCAAGAAGCTGCCGCTCTGAATTTTCGGCGCCGAAAACTCAGGACGCCGACCACGCACGCAGGGCCTCGGCGACGGCGCGCACATCCAGCCCCGCGTCCACCCGCGCGGCCAGGTTCACGGCGGTCTGTGAGTCCACCGTGACGGCCTGCCCGCTGGCCCGCAGGTACGCGTACGCCACCGCCACGGCGAAGGTCTCGTTGGAGTGCTCCAGCGCCGGCACCCTAACCAGGCTGTGCAGCAGGGCCGCCGCGCGGTGGCGGGCCTCGGTGTAGACCAGCGTGCCCATCACCTCGTGCCGGTGCCTGGCCGCCGCGGCGGCCAGAGCCCCGAAATCCGTGACATCCGGATCTCCGGGGAGGTAGGTCTGCGCGACCTCCAGCAGCCACGCCTCGTCAATCGTCAGGATGAAGGGCATCAGGCAGCGGCCCCGGCGGGACCGCCGAAGCGCTCCGCGAACGCAGCAGCGTGCTCGTGGATGAACTCGGCTGCGGCGCGGTTGAAGGTGGAGCGGACGACGTCGGCCGTCAGCAGCTCCTGGGCGACCGTCTCCGCGGGCACATGCTGCCCTGCGGCCTGCCGCTGCAGCTCCTCGTAGACCTCGTCGCTGACCTCAATACGAATTTCCGGCATACCCCGACGGTAGCCGGACCCGGCGGCCCGGGGAGGGGAGTACCGCAACAGCGCAGGGCCCGACCGCAACCGGTCGGGCCCTGCGCACGCGGTGTCACTTCGTGGGAGACTCCGGCATCCCGTCCAGCGCCACGCACCGGAACCCCGTGTCGTCATCGTCCATGGTCAAAGAAGCGTCGTTGTACGACGACGGCTCACCCCGGAAAAGCGGAGTCGTGAACGCACCACCCTTTAGCTCGTAGCGGCCAGAGGTGGTCTGCGTCGATGTCCACTCCCACGTGTTGCCCACCAGGTCGTAGACACCGAACGGACTGACACCGCTGTGATAGCAACTCACAGGGGTGGTCGATTCAATGCCGGACTCGCGGACGTTCGCCTTCGCCGGCGTCTTCTGGCCGCCCCAGGGCCAAGGGCTGCCTGCGGTACCGCGGGCTGCCTTTTCCCATTGGAGCGCCGTGGGCAGCGTCTTGCCTGCCCACTTCGCGTAGGCGGACGCGTCCTGATGGGACACCCACACCACCGGGTGGTCGTAAAGCGCGCGAGCGCACCGCCCGCCCTCCCAGTGCCGGGGCACGGTGTGCCCGCTCGCCGCACAGAATCGCGCGTAGTCGGCATTCGTGACCGGGTGCGCGTCGATCCAGTAGGCATCGACCCACTCCGGCTCGCCCTCGGTGCCCGCCAAGAAGATGCCCGCCGGGATGTACGCCATCATCTTCCCGTCGCGGAGGTGCCGTACGTACTCGCCGACCGGCTGGGGCGGAAGCTCGCTGTCCTCGACCACCACCGGATGCGGTACGGCCGGGGCGATGTCGAGCAGGCCGACGAAGCGCGCGCACACGTCTCGGCCGGCGGTCGCCAGCAGCCGGTCCAGACCCGCCTGATTGATCAGCCGGGGGACCACAGACAGGCCGCCGCTCTCCCAGTTGACCACCATCCGGTCAGAGACCTGCAGCCGCTCCCCGAAGTCGACCAGGGACAGCCGCATGGCGAGGCGCAGCGCCCTTGTCTCCCGTCCTGTCCATTGCGTTACAACCGGCATAGCCCCTCCCCTGACCTGCTGCTGCTATACACCTCAGACAACTCCCGCCCCCCACAACGGTTACAGCACCTGGCCGGGGAGTTCGGCGTAGTGCTGCTGCAGATCGCTGATCACCGGGTCATCCACGCGGAACTCCGTCTCGTCAATCCGGGAGATGGGCCGCACGCCGATGCTGGTGTTGGTGGCGAAGGCCGCGCGCAACTGCGGCAAATCACCGACCATCACCGGCTCTGTGATCGTCTGCGAATACATGTCCTGAAGCAAGCGCATTGTGACGCCGGGCAGAACCGGAGCTTTCGGCCAGACCACGGTCCGGTCCTCGGCAACGAAGCCGATGTTCCACGTTCCGCCCTCGGAGACCCGCCCGTCCGCCTCGATGAACAAGGCATCGTCGTAACCGTTCCGCTGGGCCTGCCGACGTGCTTTGAGCTGGCCGAACAGTGCGACGTGCTTGACCTCGGCGCTGTCCCGGCTGAAGGGCACGCTGCTGACCGCCATTGCCGGCGGAGGCATGGCGCCGGCGGACCGCACCGTCACCAGCACGCTCGGGTGCGCGTCCGCTCCAGGGTGGCCCAGCTCCAGCGCGGGATCGTAGACGGTCACCCGCACCACGCACGGGCCGTCCTGCTCGTCCAGGACCTGCCGGGCGTACGCGCGGACCCGGTCGACGTCCAGGTCGGCGTCGAAGACTGCCCGGCAGTCGCGCTGCAGGCGCTCCAGGTGCAGCGACAGGCCGCGGATTCGGTGCTGGTCGTCGGCTCGCATACTCGTGAAATGCCCGTACGGCACGAGGGCGAGGGCCTGCAGATCGTTCAAGGTGGCGGGGGCGCCGTTCAGGTAAGCCATGGCCCCAGTCTGGCACTCAACCGCACTGGTCACGGCCCGAACTTCGGTGCAATTTCGGTGCTGTGGCAGGGCTACTGCCTACCGGGCGGCCAGTGACCGCGAAAGGCTGGAGAGGCACCACCGGACCACTCGCCTCTTCTGGGATCACTCATGCCTGACTGGGATTTGATCGGCCTCTCCGACCTGCCCGGCCACCCGCGCCGGCAGTCGCTGGAAGACGACCGCACCCACGCTCCGGCCTGGCTGGTCACCGGTGCCCCGGCCTATGACACGCGGCGCGGGTGCATCGGCGAGGTGATGGCGATCGGCTCGCCTCGCGGAGACGAGCGCCAGCGTGACCGCGCCTGGCTGCGCCCGATGGGCGGAGGCTGCGAATGGAACCCCCTGATCGCCGACCTGTCGCCCGACCTGCCTCACCCGGCCCTGCACGACGAAAGCGATTTCTGAGATGAGACCGCCCCACCTCGACTTCACGGACTACCACCCGGCGGACCTGAACCGTCTGCAGAACGCCCAGGCGCACCTCCTGGAGGAGCTGCACGCCGCCGTCCAGGACGCAACCGCGGCCGGCGATCCCGCCGACGCCCGCCACCAGGTGAACCGCGCGGAAGTCCTCACCGACCGCCTCTACCGGGCGCTGCGCCCGCTGCGCCAGGCCATCACCGACGCCGACGCCGCCGCCCTGGCCCGCCACGCCGAACGCACGGCCACGACGGGCCTGGACGACTTACTGGACGCGATCCCGCGCCACCCCCACTGACCGCCGGGCGCCCGTACGGGGCACGGGTGCCCGGCCCCGGCGCGGCGGACCGGCCCGTGCCGGTCCGCCGTCCACGCGGGGGTGCCGTCGTGTCTGCCCAACATCACACCCGCCGACACCCCCGCCCCGGACGCCCCCGGCCACAGGTCTGCCCAACACTTCTGACTGTGGCCGGGGGTTCGGCGCGTCCGCGAGAAAGGCGCAGATGAGCCTGCGATCAGGTCACAAGATTCGCGTGCAAGTCGTCCAGGCGACCCAGGGCCATCCGCAGCATCCCCGCCGCGTCCTCCCCGCCCAGCCGCGCCACCTCTACGACCTGCTCGCCGACCCAGACAGCCGTCGCCTGGTCGGCCACCTGCAGCCAGCACCGGTACGCGTGCCGCACGGCGGTCCGGTACGCCTGCCGGTCGCGCTCCGCCCAGCCGCGGGCCGCATCCGCGTACGCCTCCGCCGCGTCCGGCGCATCCCCGGACAGCATCAGCACGTACCCGTGCAGTTCGGCAGCCTGCAGGGCCCAGGGGTGGTCCGCACCGCGTTCGCTGGCGGCCTCCGTGCGCAGCTCCTCGGCGAGGCGGGCCGCAACGGCGTATCGGCCCGCCTCGCAGGCCGCGGTGATGACCCGCGTACGGGCCTGGTACTCCTCCGGCACCGCCTGCGCCGCCGGGTCCTCTGCTTCCCGCCGCGCGGACCGTGCGTCCTCGACCCGCCCGTCGGAGTGCACCAGCAGCCGCCACAGCGACCCGTCAGGCTCCGATGCCTCCACCCGCAACGGCGCGTCCGGCTCCGCCATTTCGGCCACCACCCGCAGCGCCGCCGCACGCGCCTGCTCCGGCGAACCGCCTGCCGGCGGCGCCAGCCGCGCCCCGTCGACCCAGGCGACGCCATCGGCCGCCACCCTCACCTTCACCACTGCCCGAGCCGCCATCCCAACCCCCTCTTCCGCCCCGGCACTGTCGCTGTGCGGGGGTCCATTGAACACACAAATCACCCGAGTTGGGCGCCGCCCCATTACCGTCGCTCGTTGAGCACGTGACAGGCCCTCAAAAAAAGCGCTGGCAACACGCGCCCCCCAGCTTCCATGATCCGGTGTACAGGGCTAGGGTCAGTACGCAAGTTCAGTAGTCACAGGGATGGGGATCACATGAAGGACACCGCATCAGAGCTGACCAAACGCAAGCGCAAGCTGCCGGCGGACAGAAAGCGCGTGACTGCCGATCTCCCCCTGCGGGACTACACCCTGCTGGATGAAGCCCGCGACGTTTTCAACGCGTCCACCACCGAGCTCACCCGCGCGTTCCTCCGCCTGCAGCACGACCGGCCCGATCTGGCCGAACTCGTCTCCAAGGAGCTGTCGAAACTGCGCATCGAAGCTGCAGAGGCCAAGCTCCACGCCGTTAAGCAGGGGCTGGCCGCATGAGCCCATAAAAACCTCTGGGCCCCCGGCACCACCCGGAGACCCAGAGAAAGCTGACCGCACACCCATGACGACTGTCCGTCGTCTGCCCAACCACCAAGTAAGGCTCTCGACCGTGTCACCGGTCGGGTGCGTGTCTGCCCAACACCACCGAGGATACCCATGTACGTCCCCGCTGCCGAGACGGCGGCCTCTTTTGTCCGCATTATCTCCGCACTGGAGTCCTGCGGGTCACGGTCCGCGTACGTAAGATCACACAAGGCGAAGTTCCAGTGTCCCGCGCACGAGGACCGCGAGCCCAGTCTGGCGGTCGACTACAAGGCGGCCGACCGGAAGACGGTCATCTACTGCCACACCGGGTGTCACCCCGCAGACATCATGTCCGCGCTCGGTATGACGCTGGCTGACCTGTACGACGACCCGATGCCCGAGGAGAAGAAGACCCGGCAGCGCATCAGTATCCCGCACGCCCGTCGCACCTCCAGGACCGCCCCTAAGAGCAAGCCCGCCGCGAAGACGACGAAGAAGCAGCGGCCCGAGTGCAGCGGCCGCTACACCGAGGTTGCTCGGTACGCCTACGTCTCTGCGGACGGTGAGCTGGTCGGCACCAAGGTTAGACGGGAATGCTCCGGATGCCCGGTATGCCGCGCCGACGGCGTCAAGCCCGGAAAGCGCATCTCCTGGGAACGTCCGGCGGACGACGGAATCGGCACCGTGCGCCGGATGCCGGAGAACCCTCCGCTCTACCGCACACCGGAGCTGGCCGCCGCGCCGAAGGGATCGACGGTCTACCTGTGCGAGGGCGAGAAGACGGTAGAGGCCGCCGAGGCGTACGGACTGCTGGCCACCACCAAAGCCGGGTCTGCCTCGACCCGCTGGAACCCGGACCACACGCCCCTGCTCGCCGGGCAGCACGTCGTCATCCTGGCTGACCGGGACACCGCCGGCTACAAGTCGGCCCATGACGCCCGTGACGCGCTGCTGGCCGAGGCCGCCTCGGTGACCGTGCTCCAGACGCCGCTGGAGGCCAAGGGCGCCGACCTGGCCGACCACCGCGCCGCGGGCCTGGCCCTCGATGACCTGGTGCCCGTGCCCGAGCCGGAGGAGGACACCGGGCAGGCCGCCGGCGACGAGGGCGGTGCCCAGGTGCTCACGCATCCCACCGCGGCCGCCGCCCCGCAGGAGCCCGCCGCCCTCCGGCTGTACGAGGGCGAGCCGATCCCCGGCGACGACGGACGGCCCAACCGCCGCGATCAGTACGCCATCCGGCACGGCGAAATCGTCAAGGTCACCCGCAAGCCGGTGGGCGAAAACGAGGACGGCAGCCCGCAGTTCGACGTCAGCTTCGACACGGTCCTGGGCTGCGTCGCCCAGATCGTGCGGGTGGAGACCCGCGACCTGGGCGACGCCAAGACCCACAAGCCCGCTGCCGTCCCCGGCCGTGAGGACGACGAGGACCAGGCCCTGGTCGACGTCGCCGACACCCCGCCCACCACCGGCTACGTACTGCAGCTCATCCACCCCAAGCGCCTGGACCGGCCCGCCCTGATGAGGGTGTCCCGCAAGTCCTTCGATGACGGCTCGTGGCTGCATGACCTGCCCTGGCCGGACGTGTACACCCGCCCGGCCACCCGCAGCAACACCGCCCAGCTCGCCGCCGCCGTGCGCGCCGTGTCGCCGGACGCGGTCCGCGTACCGGTCTACGCCGCGACCGGCTGGCGGCGCACCGAGGCCGGATGGATGTACGTGCACGCGGACGGCGGGATCACCGTCAGCGGCCACCTACCGCTGCGCACCCGCTTCCCCGGCCGCCTGGCCCTGATGGCACTGCCGGCCCCCACCACCGACCCCGCCCGCATCCGCGAGGCCGCCATCGCCAGCATCTCCATCATGGACAAGGCGCCCGCCTTCGCCGTGGCGCCGATGCTGGGCCTGCTCTACCGCTCACCGTACGGACGGTGCCCGTCCTCCATCTGCCTGTTCGGGCTGCCCGGGTCGGCAAAGAGCGCCATCGGCACCATCGTGCTGCACCACTTCGCCCCGGAACTGGACCGCAACGAGTCCCTGCTGTCGATCAGTGACACCGGCTCCACCCAGCTCGGAGCGACCGAAGTCCTGTACCGCATGAAGGACACGCTGATCATGGGCGACGACTCCGCGCCCGACAAGTCAGTCAAGGACGCCGCAGTACGCACCAGCCGCCTGGCCCGTACCCAGTACAACGGCGAAGGCCGCGTGCGTATGCGGCAGGTCGACGGAGAGTCGGACCTGGACGAGCAGCGCGGCCCGCGCGGCTCCCTCATCCAGACCGCCGAAGTCCTCGCCTCGACCGAATCGGCCCAGCAGCGGATGCTCACGCTCCAGATGGAGCGCGCCGAAGTTGACATCGCCCGTCTGGTCGAGATGTCCGACCCGGCCTTCGCGCACAACTGCGCGCTGCTGATGGCCAGTTACATTCAGTGGATCGCCGCCGACTACGAAGCGCACTGCCGCACCGTGCGCAAACTCGCTGCGGAATACACCCAGCGTCTGCGCCCCTACGCCGGCGACCGCCCCGCCGAGCACCTGGGCCATTTCGCCAGCGGCTGGCACATGATGCTGCGCTATCTCCTCGAAGTCGGCGCAGCCACCCCGTCAGAAGCATCCCTGTCGTGGGCCAACGCCTGGTACGGCCTGCTGGCCGCCTGCGACCGGGAACAGACCCTGCTGGAGAACGTCATGATGCACCGACGGCTCTTGACCTACCTCGGCACCGCGTTCAACACCCACCGCGCCTACCTGACCGGCCCCGACGGCAAGTGCCCGGCCGACCGTGCGACCGCGCTGCGCTACGGCTGGTACGTCGGCGACAACTCCGCCGACGACCCGGCAGCCCTCAATAGCGGGCAGCCCATCCTGCGCGCCGGGGGCGTCCAGCTCGGTGTGGTGACCACCGTGGCCACCGAGGACGGCCGCCTGGAAGAACGGCTCTGGATCGACCACGACGCCGCCACCACCGTTGCGCTGCGCGTGGCTGCGGAACTTGACGTGCAGTTCACCGTCACCCCGAACGTTCTCACCGAGGCCCTGCGCCAGGCTGGCGTGATCGAGACCGAATTCGAGACGGT
Source organism: Streptomyces sp. Ac-502 (assembly GCF_045222935.1). Classification (NCBI taxonomy): domain Bacteria; kingdom Bacillati; phylum Actinomycetota; class Actinomycetes; order Kitasatosporales; family Streptomycetaceae; genus Streptomyces; species Streptomyces sp. Ac-502. The sequence continues at coordinate 19,367 of NZ_JBHFFO010000011.1, read as the reverse complement.
GAAGGGCGTCCAGCGCCGAGTCAAGCCGCGCCGCCAGATGCCCGGCGGCCGCCGTCGGGTGTGGGACATGCCTGCCACCGCGCTGACCGACCCGGACGGCGGGGACACCCCCGGCCAGCCCGCAGGCCCAGGCCGGCCGACCCCGCCGCCGGTCCCGCAGGCCGACCCGCTCTTCGACCTGTCCGCGCTGACCACCCCCGCCCCGGCCGCTGTGCCGGACCAGGCCCCCGTACTCGCTGCCCCCCCGCACCCGTACCGGCCCCTGCCCCGCCGCCCGAGGCGGTACAGCCGGTGGCCGCCGCGCCCGCTCCGGCCCCGGTCACCGCCGAACCTCCCCGCGCCGAACCCGCCGCGAGCGAGGATGCCGCCCCGGCCTCGGCGGAGCCTGCGGCCGGTCAGCTCGATGCCGACGACCTCCTGGAGGAGGCAGCCGCACCGCAGCAACCGGACGAGGACGAGGCCCCGGGGCGTGTGACCACGCCGTGGCGGGCTGCCGTCGCCGTCGCCGATGTCGACGGCCTGCACTTCCCGGACGGCACCACGGAGCCGCTGCCGCCGCTGGAGGAGCTGCACAGCGGCCGGTTCGCCGCGCTGGTGCACGAACTGGGCCTGGGCCACGGCGGTAAGCGCGGCAGTGGCCCCAGCGCCTCCCGCCGCCCCTCGGACGGACAGATCTACATCACGGCGGCGCTGGCCGAAGCCCTGGATCTGCCGATCCCCGAGGACGGCCCGGACACCGAGCGCCGCGCCTTCCTCGCCGCGCGCACCGATCACCCGTTCCTGGCCCGCGCACGTGCCGAGGGCTGGACCGTCGCCCGGTGGGGGACTCCTCTGCGGATCTACCGCGAGCAGGAGACCGGCCGTGCCCTCAGTGCCCAGCTCGTGATCGTCCCGCACCACGCGCCGTTCGGCGACCGCTTCCTGGACGACGACCCGGCCCCGGCGCTGCTCGCCCGGCGCGTGCAGCAGCTCGCCGACACCGTCGGCATCACCTACCGGCGCAGCGCGGCCGCCACCGGTCACGCCCTGCTGGAGGCCACCCGTCCCAAGAACGGCCGCCGGGCCGATCCGCTGGAGCGCGCCGAGCTGCCCGCCACCGTGCTCACCAAGGGGCGCCAGCTCTACGTCGCCAAGAACTGGGACCGGCAGCCGACCCCGGAAGAGCGCAAGCGCCGCTACGTGCTCGCCTACGACACCCGCGCCTCCTACCTGGCACCCTGCGGTTCCCTGGCCGTCGGGCGCGGTGACTGTGAACACCGCACGGGCGAAGTCGAGTTCGACCCGAAGGTCCCCGGCCTGTGGCTGGCCAAGCGCCCGGGGTTCGAGCACTCGCGCACTTTCGACCCGTTCGGGCCGGAGCAGCGGCCGGGCGTGCCTGCGGCCGGGGACGAGCGGCGCTGGTACTACACGCCGACGCTGGCGTACGCGGACAAGGACCTGAAGGCCGACATCAAGGTGTACGAAGCGCTGGTGTGGCCGGACCACTACCGGATGCTCGAACCCTGGTACACCCAGCTCTCGACGGCCCGCAAGGGCATCACGCCCGGCACCGAGCAGTGTGTGTCCGCGACGGTCAAGGACGTCTACACCCACAGCATCGGCCTGTTCAACTCCGATCTGCTGCTCGGTGCCCCCGGCGTCAAGCCGGAGGAGATGGACCCGAAGGACCTGCCGCTGACCTTTAGGCCCGACGTCCAGCAGTCCATCCTGGCCGCGCAGCAGGCCAACTTGACCCGCACCATCACGCGCGTGGGCGAGACCTGCGGCCTGTGGCCGATCGCGGTCAAGACGGACTGCCTCTTCTACGTGGTCGATGACCCGTGCTTCGAGACGGCCGTTCCCGGGCTGAAGCTGGAGTCCGCCGGCGGGCCGGGGCAGCCGATGACGCTGGGCAGCTACAAGCCCGAGGGCGCCGCCCTGGCGGAGGACGTCTTCGCCCACCTCAAGCCCGGCAAGCGCTGGTTCCCGAAGGCTTCGGCTTTCACCGCCCCTGAGGACTGGAGCGTCTGATGGCCATCAAGGACCAGCGTCAGGTCTTCTGGCGCGCGTGGATCGGCGACGAGCCCCGCACCACCCGCGAGCGCGTGGACCTGGTCGGCGGAGCCGAGGAGGCCGCCCGCCTGGCCGGTGTCACTCCCCGGACGGTGAAGGACTGGATCCGGCAGGAGGAGCGTGCGATCCCCCGTACGGCCGCCGACGCGGTCCGGACGTACGGCGACGTCACCGAGGCCGCGCGCGCGGCCGGTGTCACTCCCCGGACGGTGCGGGACTGGATGCGGGCCGAGGCCCGCGGCGAGCCCATCGGCGCCCGCAAGGCGCAGCACATCGCCAAGCTCACCGGCGGCGCGGCCAAGCGGCACCTTGACGAGCAGCGGCCCAGGGGCAACCGCGCCAAGCTCGCCGATGCGGTGCTCTCCTCTCCGGCCGCACGGCAGAACGCCATGAGCAGCCGCCGCGCGGCGCGCATGTCCACCAGCGGGGCACACCTGTCCGTGAACGCCAAGGTGAAGATCGATACCGGCCGCCGGCCCGACGAGCGATGGCGTCAGATCAGCCTGAACTTCAAGGACGACGTGATGGCCGAGCCCACGAACGCGTTCTTGAGCGGCGATGACGAAGGCGTGGTCGACAAGCTCAACGCTGCGTTCGGTGATCACTACGCCCCCGGCACCGACTGGTCCTTCGGTGAGTTCCGGTCACTGGAGATCAAGGAGTTCGGCGCCGGGTCCGGCGGCACGTTCCCGCTCGACTGACACCGCACAATCCGTACAGACCGAAGGTCGCCACCTACCCAGTGACGGCCTTCGGTCTGTACAGCGGCAGTTGGTGCCCAATCTCTCCGAACAGTCATCGTCAGGGTTCCCTGACGGCTATATTGCCGTCAGGGAACCCTGACGGCCGTTCCGGCCGCAGCGGTACGGTCGGACAAGGAGCTGGTGATGGGCTGGGTTCACGACGACTACAACAGCGACCACGAAGGGCACGTGGTCGCTGTCCTGCCGGACGGCACCAGCGCCCCCGCGGACGTCTGGGAGGACGGCGAGGCGGCCGACGCGCGTGACCTGACCTGGGCGTGGAGTCTGAAGTACGACGGCGCCGACGGGCGGCCCCGCGCGGCCGGCATCCGGACCGTGTGCGCCTGCGGGTGGGAGGGACCGCGCCGCCCGGCCGACCCTACCGACCCCGAGGCGGCCGAGGCGGGCCTGTACGAGCAGTGGCTGCACCACGCCGAAGTCGCCCTCTCGCGCACCCTCCCGGAGGAGATCCAGCGGCTGGTCAACGAGCTGGAGGAAGCTGTGACCGGCTTCTGCGCGGCACCGACCGAGGGCCGGCCGGAGGACTCGCGCCCCCTGGTGGCCCTCTACGCCGCGACCCTGCTGCGCCAGGACTCCGAGCGCTGGCAGCAGCTCGCCGTACAGGCCGCCAAGAAGGACTACTCCTGGGAGGAGATCGCCCGCCCGCTGGGCACGAGCAAGCAAGCCGCCTGGGAACGCTTCCGCGACCTGCCGTAGACCGCGTCGCCGGGACGCGGTGGTACGCCAAGCCGGCGCCCCGCCTGTGGCGAAAGCCGCACGGCCGGTGCCCAGTTCTGGGCAGCCACCGCGCCGCCACCAGCCGGCTGCTGTCGAGACCTCCTGACAGAAGGACTGTGATGGACACCCTGACGCGGCACCGCAACATCCGGCTGAACAGCGATCTCCTGTACCCCATCGCGGGTGACTTCGCCGGGATGCTGGGCCTGTCTGCCCAGCAGGTGAGGGAGTCGGGCGCCGCTCACGAGCTGGGGCACGCGGTCGCCCACCTCGCCCAGGACGCGGGTGTTGAGTGGCCAGAGCTGGACGGGTTCGTTGTTCGGGTATGGACGACGAAGATGTGAAGCCGAAGCTGCTGGACGGATGGCTGCGTACGGAGTTTCAGAGGCTGGTGATGGCCGATCCCGAGCAGGCGTTGAGCTTGGTAGATCAGCTGGTACTGACGATGCACTCCGAGGCGCTGGCGGCGACAGACGCAGCGCGCAGAGCTGGCCTGGGTTGGCAGGAGATCGGGCGGGCCCACGCGCTGCTGGAAGACGCTGGAATTTTGCTGAGACAGGCCGCGGCCGTGCTGTTGGGGCTGCCAGCCGCCGACCGGGCCGCCGAGACGGAGATGGTGGCGCAGGCGCTCGCGGAAGGAGATGCCGAGGAACACCAGGCCGTCATGCCGGAACAGCGCTTGGAGAACGACGTATGGACGGCTGCGGTTGAGCGGTTTCAGGGGAACACGAGGATCAAGGTGTTGACCGACGGCGCACCTGTATCCGGACCGCTCCGGTCAGGCGGCTTCGGGCATCACGTAGCCGTGGGCGACATCGCGGCGTTCAGCGGGGCGGGCCCGGCCGCGGGTGAGGCGCCTTGTCATCAGGGTGATGCAGGCCCAGGTGATCAGTGATTCGCTCATCTCGGGCAGCCGTTCGTGGGTGACACCGACATCGACTACGGCCTGCTGCACGACGAAGCCGACACCGTCATCGAGTGTCACTGGAAGAACCTGGCGGCCGCCATTCCTGTCCTGCTCGCCTCGGGCCGGATGACCGGTGACGAGCTGGGGGCCTCGTGGGCCTGCCGAATCCGGCCCTCCCACCGGGCACCGCCTGACCCGCGGGCGCACGTAAAAGGCCGGCGCCCTCAGTCTGCGCGCGAGCGCAGGTGGCACGGGCACCGGCCAACCCGAATCACCTGGGGACCGTACTCACGACCCACAGGAATTCGTCTCCCATCGTACGGCCCGTACGGCCCGTGCGGGGCAACACTCCGGGCCTGCCGGCGATTGCCCCGGTGGGCAACTGCCGATACAGTTTTTTCACACTGCTGTGTGATCGTCCCGGACCACCGAGGCGACGTCGCCCGGCGCCCGCCCGTCTTCCCGTACGCCCGCCCTGGAGCCTTCGATGATCCGTGCCGGCCGCCGTCACCTGGTGCGCACCCTGGCCGACCTCGCCGCCGAGCGCGGTGTGACCAGACGCAGCTACCTCAACCGCAAGGACTACCGCGCCGACGACTTCCCCGCGCCGGTCAGCTCGCCGGACGCTCAGACCCTGCTCTACGACGCGGAGCAGACCGACGCCTACTACGCCGGCGACCCCGTCCCCGCCCTGCCCGAGCAGGACGACGACGCCGATTTGCTCGACAAGCACGAGGCCTCGGCCGCGCTGTCCCGCCCGGTCTCGCCCCGGTCCTGGGACGTGTACAAGAAGGACGCGGCCCTGGCCGACCACATGGTCAGGGCCGGGGGAGTGGAGCACTGGCCGCGGGGCGTCGTGCGCGCCTGGGACCAAGCGCGCCCCGGCCCCGGCACCGGCGCCGGCGGGCGCCCCCGGCGCTCCGGCGACCAGGTCCCGCGCGACGAGATGCCCGCCCGCATCCAGGCCCTGCTGGACGCCGATCCGGCCATCACCGCGGCCACCGCCGCCGACCAGCTCGGTGTCCACGAGTGGACCGCACAGCACGCGCTCTCTTTCGCCCGCGCGGACCGCATCGCCGAACGCCTGGCCGGCCAGCCGGACCTGACGCCGCAGCAGGCCGCTGCCGACCTCGGCTACCCGGCCGCCGCCGTACGGCGCGCCGTTGCCCTCGTCCCGGCCCAGCAGCGCATCCGCGAGATCACCCCGTACCTGGCCACCGTGGCCGACGCGCTGGCCGCGGCCGGCATCCCCGTGACCGACGGCCCGCACGCCCTGGTCCTCGATGCCACCGCGGTCGCCGCGACGCTGGTCCTGGGCCCCGGGGCGCCCGTACCGGCGCTGGTGTGGGACGAGCGCTACGGCTGGTACACCTCCACCAGCCGCCGCCATCCCATCCCCGGCCAGGCCCACGGCGAGCCGCCCGCCGGCGCCGGCATCCGCTACCTCGCCCGCAGCACGACGCCCGAGCCGGACGACGTCCTGGCCGCACTCCGCGACCGCCGCAAGGGCAGCCGTACGCCGCGCACCGCCCGGTCAGGGAGAATCGGGCAGTGACTACACCCACGTTCAGCCAGCCCCACCGCGACCGTGCCCTGGGGCGCGGCGTAGCCCAGGTCATTCCCACCCCCACGACGCCGGTGTCACCAGCCGACCGGGCCGCCGCCGCGCTCGCCGCACTGGAGACCGTGCCCGTGCACGTCGGCGTCCTCCAGGCCGCCGTGGCCCTCCTGGACGACGTCGCGCACACCGGCCCGGACGACGCTGTCCAGGCCGCCGCCCGGGCCACCGCCGAGCGCCTGCGCACCGCGATGTCCGCCGGCTGAACCGCAGTACAGCACCGTGGAATTGCCGGTGCAGGGAAGGTGCACGCGGGTGTGCGCCCCCTGCACCCCACGGCACGGCACAACGCCGGTATTCAGCCACATCGGCGCCTTTGTGCCATCTGCCAGCAATCCCGTCTCCTCCTCCCCGCAGTCCGGCTACACAAGAAAGGCTGGGGCGGTGTGCGGCTGTCCCGGCCTGGGGGAGGGCTGGACGGTTGCTGACCATCAATCTTGCGGTACTGCTCGCGATCATCGTCTTGGTGCGGCTGCGGCGACGTACGCACTCGCGCAGCCGCTTCGACGAGAAGATGACCGTTGTCATCGTGCTGGCCCTGGGCGTGCTGATCGCCCCCACCCCAGTAGGCCAGGGCATCCTCAACGTCCTGGGCCAGCTCGCCAGCGGCCTTACCCAGGCCAGCCGGTGAGCCCCCGCACCCGAAGGCGGAGGACGTCTGCGGCCAGGCGCCCGCCGGCGCGGCGGCGCACCCGCAGGCCGGGCAGGCGGCGCCAGCGCGCCGAGGACCAGTTGATCGTCCTGCTCGCGGCCGCGGTCCTGTCCGTCGCCCTGGTTGTGGCCGCCGTCGACTGGCTGCTGACCCACTGGTGGTTCCTGGCCGCTGCCGCCGTCCTCGCGGCGCTGACCGGCGGCGGGTGGCTGTACCGCCAGCGGCACCGGGCACGGTGGGAAGCGGACCGCACCCAGGGCCTGCGCTACGGCCTGGCTCAGATCGACGCCCTGCACCACAGCCGCTTCGAGGACGCGGTACGCGACCTGATGCGCCGGGACGGCTGCCGCGACGCCCTGCGCGTCGGGGGCGGCGGAGACCTGGGCGCCGACGTGAAGGCCACCGACCCCTACGGACGGCGCTGGGTCATCCAGTGCAAGCACCGCCGCAACGGCGCGGCCGGCTCCGCGGTCGGCACGCCGGACCTCCAGGTCCTCAACGGCACCGCGCGCCAGGTCCACGGCGCCGACATCGCCGTGATCGTCACCAACGGCCGGGTCAGCGCGCCGGCCGTCGCCTTCGCCAAGCAGCAGCGCCTGCACGTGGTCGACCGCCACACCCTCGGCGTATGGGCGGCCGGCTCACGGCCCCTGTGGGAGTTGCTGCGCGCCGTCCCGCCGCCCCGCAAACCCTCTGCCTCCTTGTGAACCGTCCCGCCCCGCGAAGGACGGCCGCACCCAGGTCAAGAACGGTCAGATCGTCCGTCGCTGACCACCCCGCCAGCTGGCCGCACAGGCCCCATCGCGCAGGCCTGCATCTCCTCGGCCAGGCGATCGCAGGGTGGCATCCGCCCTCTCGCTGCCCCGCCGTCATCGAAGGGCGGTGGCGGGCTGAATGCGCAGTGGCCCGGTCCGTACGGACCGGGCCACTGCCGTCTCCACTACCCGGGCGGCATCACTTGTGGATGATCACGCAGGCGCGGCCCCGGTACCCCTTCCACTCGCTGCACAGCCGTGTCCCGTTCGCGAACTTCCGCTTCAGCGTCCAGGTCCGGTAGTCGTAGTCCCGCTCCCGGCCGCCGGCGAACGACGTCGAGAAATTTGTGTCCTGGTACGGCTGAAGCTGACGGACACCGTGCCGGGTCTCCATCACCAGCCGCGCCTGGGCCTTGTAGCGGTGCGGCGAACGGCTGGTGGTCACGCTCTTCACGTACAAGCCGCTCCCGCGCACGGTGATGTGATTGGCCCCGCGCTGCGCGTGCCCGGTGGCTTCAGCCGGCGTCTGCAGCATCGCGAGGGCCACGACGGCCGCCACTCCCGGAATGATCATATTTCGCATACCTGCTCAACGCCGCTGCCCCCTGGCCGGAACGGCCACCGGCGGGCCATCACCCGACAGGGTCAACTCGCAAGCAGTGACGACATGTTGCTACCTCGGCTACTACTGGCATTCCGCCACGGACAGCCAGCCGCGAAAACCAGCCAAGTGCTGTCCATTCAATAGACATGTCCATTGAATGGACAGCATGATGGTGGAGTGAGTACAGCACGAGAAAGAGCCCTGGCCGCCCTGCGTGACTGGTCCGCCCCCGGTCGGCGAGCAGCCCTGGTCGCCGCGGCCTGGAACGCCGGCGCAACCAACGTGGTGGAACTGGCCGAGGCCGCCCGCGTCGGCAATCGCCAGACCATCTACGACGACCTCAAGTCCCGGGGCATCAACATCCGCAACCGTCCCAAGGAGAAGACCATGGCCACGCCCGTATCCGTCGAAGGGCTCGACGGCATCCACGATCTGGACGACAACAACAGCCCCCTCGCCCGGGCCACACTTCGCGCCCATGACGACCGCGCCTCCACCGCCGAGGCCGCCCGGCTCTTCAACCTGAGCCTGGCACTGGGGCAGTACAACGCCCTGCGTGCCTGCCTGGCCGCCGAGGAAAACGCCCGCGCCGAGCGCGACCGCGCCCTGCACCTGGTCGAACTGCGCTGGGAATCCCTCGCCGACCCCAACGCCAAGGGCAGCTGGCTGCACGGCCACCAGGCGTACGTCCGCGCCGTACACGAGGCCCGCGATGCCATCGACGCCTGGGACGCCGCGCTCGCCGAACTGTCGCAGGCACCCTCCCTCCGTCGAGGCCCGGGCCACAACCGGCTGGCGGACGCCTACGAGCAGCACATCCTGACCGCAGGTCACCCCCGGTGTCCGTGCCCGACGACATCACCGAGACCCGGGCCGAGGCCGACCGGATGCGCGAGGAGCTGGAAGTCGCGCACTCCCGCCGGCAGGCCCAGGCCGCCGAGACGCTCGCCCTCACGGGAGCCTGACCCGTGGACCGCGCACGCTTCGACCGCTTCCTCATCGATGACGGCCGGCACCTGCTCAAGGTCGTCATTGACGAGGACGCCTCCGCGGCCGCCGGCACCGCCCGTTACCGGGCGCACTGCTCCTGCGGCCGGATGCCCGCCCACACGCCCGGCACCGGCCAGCAGGCGCTGGCCGCCCACCTCGCCCACGTCAGCACCCGCCTCGGCCCCTCCCGCGGCCCGACCTGGCTGCCCGAGGGCGCGCGCATCGTGCTCCTGATCCTCGGCTGCGCCGCGCTGTTCGCGGGCAGCGTCGCCGCCGCCTTCGCCCTCGACCAGGGCCTGCGCCTGGACTCCCCGGCCTCCCAGCTCGTACGCGTCGCCGGCGTCCTCCTCGGCTACCTCCTCGCCGCGGCCCTGATGGTCGCCGTCCGCCGCTACATCGCCCCCACCCGCGCCTGACCCTCCGACGACCCAGCAGGTACCAGATCCGAGCCCCACCAGCCAGAGCATCGACCGAAAGGCAGCACCGTGATCACCAACCTTGCCCCGCTCGACATCGAGGGGTTCACCGGCGTATACGAACAGGCCGACGCCGAGTGCAAGAAGGCCATCCAGCGCTGGCGGACCGCCCACCCCGAGGCCGACCCGCACGGCGAGGAAGCCCACGCGGAGGGGATGCGGCTGGTCGCCCTGATGGACACCACCACCCGCTACGCCGATGTCCGCGACCGCCTGGCCCAGGAGCAGGTCGCCCGCACCGAGCGCGACCGCCTGCTGGACCAGGTCGAGCGCGCATGGGAGGCGCTGGGCACCGCATCGTCCTGGCTCGCCGCCCACCACGCCTACACGCTCGCGGTCGATGAGGCCCGCATCGGGATCGACATGTGGCGCGAGCGCGCCGAGTGCGCCCTCAAGCGCTCCTTCTTCTCCTCCTCCCCGAGGGACGAGACCGCCTACCGCCAGATTCTGGAGGCCGGCCACCCCGCCCTGGAGGAGGAGCAGGCCGAGCTGGACCCGGCGCCGGTGCAGACCGCCGACCGCCTGCGCGCCGATCTCGACTCCAGCCACGAGTACCGCCGGCAACTGGCCGCCGAAACCTGGGAGCTGGCCGTCATCGGCCGTCCGCAGAACGGCTGACGACGGACACGGGCAGCAGGCGCGAAAGACCGAAGCCGACCAAGGACCAGGGAGACGACAGTATGAGCATCACGATCGAGAACACGTACGGCACCGCGCACAACGTGAGCCCGAACAATCCGACGCATGTCACGAGCTGCGATCGCTACCGCCTGCCGCTCGTCGGCACCATCGCCCCCGGGAACCCGGGCTACGAGGACATGGTCGAAATCCTCAAGGAGAACGGCCACGACACCCGCCCCGAGGGGTACGGGCTGATCTTCCTGGAGTCCGAGGAGTTCAGCGCGACGTACTTCGGGTCGATCGAGCAGATCGAGCAGTACAAGCGCGAGAACGTCGACGGCACAGCCACCTTCGATGCCTCGCAGGGCGTCATGTACGCACAGTGGCCCCACGGCAAGGGCTGGGACGACTTCCTCCCCCGCATCTTCTGGAACATGAAGGCGCGGGGTGCGATCGAGGACGGCGTCGGACTCGTCACCGCCTTCGCGCACCCGGTGACTCCCGGCGCCGAGGTGATCGTCTACGAGTTCGAGGGCCGGTGGCTGCCTGACCAGGACCCGATCCACATGGTCACGTACCACTGCACTGCCTGCCACCTCGACACGTTCCACAACGGCGGCCACGTACACGAGAACACAGGTCCGCACGACCGCAGGTGGGCAGCCCGGCAGGCGCGGCAGCACATCGTCAGTGCCGCGAAGCATGGCGTGAACCGCGACGGCCAGTCGTCATGCCGACCAGCCGACCCCGCAATGCTGCGCACAGTCAACGCCGTCGCCAAGGACAAGCTTGGGCTGTCGCACAACCCCCTGCCCAACACCGACGATGCGTACTGCGCCACCAAGGGCCCGTGTTCGATCATCCGAGAGCTGCGCGCCGGTGTCCGCCCGGCCGTATACCGCACCTGACATACCGCCCGAAGTCATGGGGAAGGTCCCGCAGCCGTTGGAGTCGGCTGCGGGACCTTCCCCATGACTGTATGGCGCGGCACAACGTCATGAGATGGCACAACCAAGCTCCGGCCTTTCGCGTGCGCCGTGCCGGTGTGTCGCTTGCAGGTCGTGACCTGACCCCTATACAGTTTTCTCGTTGGTCGGCAGTGGCAGCCGCCAACACCCGAAACACCAACCACACCACAGGAGTTCACAATGGCCATCACGCCGTACCTCGCCGACAACCTGGCCCCCCGCCCGAACGCCCGCAACACCGAGAGCATGAAGCGGGCCTTCGCCCGTCTCGCCGCCACCGCCTGGACCCCGCTGGGCGGCTACCCGGGCAGTGACGTCCGCTGGCCCGTGCGCTGCGAGCTGTGCGGCACCACCGTGGCCGTCTTCTACTCGCACATGCGGCGCGACCGCGTCCGTCACCGCGGCTGCCTCCCCGTCGCCCAGCGCCCCGCCGCCATCGCGGCCTGGGTCACCCAGCAGAAGAACCAGGCCGACACCCCGGCCTGACCGTACGGCGGGGCGCTCCGGCCCGGAGCGCCCCGCCCCGCCCGTCCGTTCTTCTGCTGAAAGGCCAGCCACCATGACCCGCGAACTTCTCACCGTCCGGCGCCTGCTGGTCGATGACCGCGGCCACTCCCGCACCGAGATCACATTCCCCGACGTCGCACGGCGCGGCAGTCAGCGCCGCGCCGCCGCCCAGCACCTGGCCGGACTGTTCCCCGTGCAGGTCGAGCGCCCCGCCAGCGAGCTGTACCACGACTGGGGAACCCGTATGCGCGACGGCCGCCCCACCCTGCGCCACGAGACCCGCCGCCTGATCGTCTCCGGCCCCGAACGCGACGTCGCCCGGGTCTGCGTGGCCCTGACGCACTGCCTGGAGCGCGCCGAACAGCTCACCACCCTCGCCGTACGCCGCGCCGGGCGCTGGCTGCGCACCTCCGCCTACGCCGCCGACGCCCTGGAGTACGAGGACGCGGCCAGCCTCCGCGCCCGCCGCCGCACCTTCCGCCGCGACGTCTACGAGACGGTCGTCAGCCACCTGCGGCAGATGCCCATGTGGTGGGAGACCTACGATGAAATCCCGCCCTGGACCCAGGCCAACGCCTACGCCGCCCAGGTATCCCTGCGTGGCACCGGCGCCTACCTGCATCTGCTCGAACTCATCCCGCGCGCCGAGGCGGAGCAGCTGCTGGCCGACGCCCAGCGCACCGTCGATCCGTACCGGGCCCAGTGGGAAGCCGAGCAGGCCGCCATCCACGACCGCGAGGAGCGCGCCGCCTCGATCTGGGAGGACACCTCTTTCGAGCGCGACGTCCCGCGCGACGCGCACCTGGTGCCGGCCGCCTGCCCCGACCCGCGCCTGCTGGGCCAGCTCCAGGACGAGCCGGTCACCGTGGCCGAGGCCCTGCCCGACGAGCCGCGACCGCAGACCCGCCAGCCCGAAATCGCCGTCGCCCGCGCCCCGCGCCGTCCCTCGAACCGGTGGAGGCCGCGCAGCGCTCACGCCAACTGGGCGCGCTCTAGGGCACGGTGGGCCCATGCGTCCGCCATCCGCCGCCGTCGCCGCCTTATGCCTGCTCCTGGTGACTGGTGGCTGTGCGACCGTCAGTCCGCAGGGCACCCCGGAGCCTCACACCCCGGCCACTTCCGCCCGCACCTCGGCGCCAGCCGTGCCCAGCCCCGACCCGCCGCACATCCTGTTGGTCACCACCCCACCGGCCAGCAGCCGCCCGCCCGCCCCCGCCCCGGCCTCGGCGGCCGCCAGAGCCACCCAGACGCCGCACCCCGAACCGCGCACCGGCCAGCCGCACACCCGCCAGCGCCAGTACGTACGCCCTGCACCGCCCCGCCGGCGCCCGTCGGCAACCCGAACTTCGCCCCATCGCGCGGCCAAGCACCGGCACGCCCGGCCGCAGACGAACCGCCCCCGGCCGCGGCCTCGGGCACCGCGACGTCCGCACTACGACATGCGCACCGTCTGCCGGATGGCGCAGGGCATCGTGGACGCCTCCGTCATGGCCGCCTGCAAGAGCACCTACCGCCGGTGAACGCCACGCCCAGCACTGCCCGGGGCCACATCTTCGCGGCCTTTCTCGCGAAGCCTGCCGTGAAACCGGGGTACACCGCGCTATCGTGAGTGTGCGGCCTTCACGGCCGTGGGCCCGGCTCGCGGCCCGGTTCGTCTGGCCCAGACCGGACGAGCAACACCGAAGGTGCTCCGCGCCGAGCCACCCTCCACATCACATCACCCTTGCTGGCCTCGCTCTTGGCGGCCGGTGAGTCTGGGATCACCGCGAGCCGCGGAAGAGAGCTGGAGATGCCAAAGAACCACGCGAGGAAGAAGGCCCTCGCCTCCCTCAAGAGCGCGCTGGACATCAAGCACGCCTGCGCCATCGCGCTCCTGGACCACCCCGACACCGACGAGCGGGAGACCCTGGAGCGGTACCTGTCGGAGTACGTCGACATCAACACCTACCGCGAGGCAGTCGACTACCTCCGCCAGGAGCAGGCCGACCCGCGCAACCAGATCATGTGCGACCGGTGCGGCTGGACGAACGGGATGGTCTGCCCGGAGTGCGCTAAGGGCTGCGGGTGCGATTACGAGTGCCCCGGCTGGAGGCACGCGGAGATGCGGGCCGCGACCGGCGACTACGACGAGGACGACGACCCCAACGCCTGCCCGGAGTGCGGGGCCGGTGGCGGGGGCGACCCGTACGGCGAGTGCTGCTGCTACGAGGACGAGGACGACGAGGACCAGGTCGCGTGAGCGTCCGCGACGTCCAGGCCGTCATCGCCGCGAGCGGCTACGCGCGCCACGGCAGGCCGCACGGCGGCAGCGCCTTCCGGGCCTGCACCTGCCCCAAGGTCGGCTGCGGAGCCGTGGCCGACGGCAGCGAGCGCGACGACTGCCCCGAACACCGCCTCGCCCCGGCGCAGCTCTGGCACTGGTCGGCCGAGTGCCCGCAGGTCCTCGCCGCCGCGCGGACAGCCGTCGGGCGGGGCCTGGCCGTCTTCCCGCTCCCGATCGGCGGCCGGGTTCCCGAGCGCGGGTGGCAGCGACAGGCGACCCTGCTGCCCGAGCGGCTGCCCGAGCTGCTGGCCGGGCGAGGGGTCGGCGTCGGCTGCCGGGCCTCCCACGTCGTCGTCCTGGACCTCGATGTGCACGGCGACGACGACGGCCCCGGCGTGCTCGCCGCCCTGGCCGACCGGCTCGGGGAAGCGGTGCCCGCCACGTTCACCGTGGCCACCCCGTCCGGGGGCCGGCACCTGTACTTCCGGGCGCCGGCGGACTGCACCATCGGCAGCATCTCCGGCGGCCGTACGGCGCTCGGGCCCGGGATCGACGTCCGCGGCCCCGGCCGCCGAAGCGGCGGCTACCTCGTCGGACCCGGCTCCGTCGTGGGCGGCCTGCCGTACCTCATCGTCCGCGACGTGCCGGTGGCGCCGCTTCCCGCCTGGATCGCCGACCGCCTCGGAGGGCTCTGATGCGCTACTTCCGCAAGTCGCTGCAGAACATCCTGGGCCTGTGCCAGTACAACGTACGAGCCTTCACGAACCCCGAGGTCGACGCCATTGAGGAGTACGACGACCAGGTCCCCGTCCCCGCGCCTTTCGAGCTGGAGACCCTGCTCGCCGACACCGACGACACCGCCGGCGCCTTCCGCAAGCGCGCCGAGGAACTGACCCGCTGGCACGACGCCCTCACCCGGCTCCTCACCGACCCCCGGCTCAAGAACACCGGCGACGACGAGGAGCCCTACAGTCCCGCCGTCCGCCGCTTCCTCAAGGGCGCCGCGGGCGACTACCACCGCCACCGGCACGGGTACGAGTACGCGGTCACCGTCTGGGCTCTCGGGCTCCAGGCCCCGACCAGCTACCCCCCGGAGACCCGGCATCTGCACCTGGCCACCCGGGAACTCAGACTCTGGGACTGAACGACACGGGCAAGCCGCCCGGTGCCCCCTGTGGTTTTCCGCAGGGGGCACCATCACGTCCAGACGCCACGCGCCGTCCGGGCGCAGCGGCGGCCGCCACCGCCGGGCGCGCCGCCACCGGCCACCACCCGCCGTACCGGCCAGGGTTCAAGCCGCTCCCCGAGGAGGGAGGACGGGGTGCTGCGCACCCCGGACAGCCGCGCGCTGCGCGCACGGCACGGGCGCAGCGAACCGCCGCCCGACTGCGCGGCGGCACCGAAGAGACGCGCGCTGCTCCGCAGCGACAGCGCGCGGACCTACGGCCCGCAACCGCCTGCGGCGGGACACCCGGCCGCTACGCGGCCCCAGCGACACCGGGCGCTCCGCGCCCAGCAACGCCGCGCACCGCGACCCGCGAAAAGGCGGTAGGCCAGTAGGCCACCCCCAGAACACGCCCGTGACCTGCGTCGATACCCCGCCCGGCACCCCCTGGCCTACTGGCCTACAGGCCGGTGAAAACACACCCCCTCAGAGCGCGCGTCACACCCACACCGTGTGCACTAGATGCGATACAGTTATCTCGTTGGTCGGCAGTGGCAGCCACCGACAACCCGAACCACCACGAACCACAGGAGACACCCATGAACATCTCGAACAGCGCACACCGCTCTCCCACCGGAGATGCCATCGCGGCGGCTCATCACCTGCTCACCGACATCACCGTGAGCGCCGCCCCCGGGCGGCACACCCTGTTGCTCTCCGTCCCCGCTCCGGACGGCACGCCCAAGATCCGCGAGGGCGAATTCAGCGTCTCCCCCACCGAGTTCGCCACCATCAACGCCATCGCCGCAGTGCGCTACCTGCTCGCGACCGCACTGCGCGACGTCGCCACCGCCGGTCTCGTCATGCGCAGCGAGCACCTGACCGGGCCGTCCACCGTACGAGGATGGGTACTCCATGACGGGCTCTTCCGCCCGCTCACCCAGGGAGAGGTCTTCACCGCCTACACCACGGACTGCATGACGGGAGAGGTGATCCCGGCGGAGCCCGGCATGTCGTACCAGGCCGGATTCCCCGTAAGCACTGCATCGCTGGCCATCGGCCTGTCCGCCGACGGCCACCCGACCGGCCTCCCGACCCTCGCCAGCGACTACCGGATGCTGCTGCGCCAAGCGGGCAAGCCCGAAGTCCGGTGCCCCGTCACGCAGGCCCATATGCTCTCGGACCTCTCCCTGCTCCTCCCCGGCGACGACACCCGCGCCTACACCCGGGGTCAGGTGATCCACGTGGAAACCGACATCGAGGACCTGCCGTATGCAGAGGTGATCTACGCGCCGGTTACTCCCTGATCCGCCCGCACACTGTGCCCCGTACGGCCTGCCGTACGGGGCATTTCCATGCCCGTGCAACGCCCCGCAGCGCGGACCGCGAAAACCCTGTAGGCCAGTAGGCCAGCCCAGAAACACGCCCGTGACCTGCGGCGACACCCCGCCCGACACCCCCTGGCCTACTGGCCTACAGGCCGGTGAAAACACACCCCCTCAGAGCGCGCGTCGCACCCACACCGTGTGCACTAGATGCGATACAGTTATCTCGTTGGTCGGCAGTGGCAGCCACCAACAACCCGAACCACCACAAACCACAGGAGACACCCATGCAGGACAAGCGCCCCCTTTCCCCCGCGATGATCACCATGCTCGTAGCCGCACTCGCCGACCCGGAAGAACGCCACCTCCTTCGGGGCCTCACCGGCACGGCGGTGGCCCTCATGGTCCGGGGCCTGGCCACCAACCCCCGCCACGAAGACCACCCCCACCTCACCGCCGAAGGCATCCGCCAGGCCCGCCTGCTCGCCGGGCGCAGCCCAGCAGCCCGCCCGGAACCTTCCGACACCGTCAGCCCCAAGGCACTCGCCCGAATGCTGCTCACCGACAGCGGCTACACCGTGCACGTCACACACTCCGGCACCCGGCACACCAAGACCGTGACCAACGAGCAGGCCGTAAAGGCTCTGACGTACCTGCTCGCAACCGTGACCCCCACCGTCCCCCCGCTGAGCATCCCCGCAACCACCTACACCGCCGAGCTGGACGGCGCGGTCGTTCTCCACTACGGCCTCAACAGCAGCTCCGACTTCCGGCCCCTCGTGCCCCGCGCCCAGCCCTCGGCCGGTGACGACCAGGCCGTGCCGCAGCTCTGACCAGACCGGCGCCCCTGTCCCTGGCGGCCGGCACTTTCGCCGCGACCCCAAAACTCCCGCCCCCTGTGGTTTTCCGCAGGGGGCACCATCACGTCCAGACGCCACGCGCCGTCCGGGCGCAGCGGCGGCCGCCACCGCCGGGCGCGCCGCCACCGGCCACCACCCGCCGTACCGGCCAGGGTTCAAGCCGCTCCCCGAGGAGGGAGGACGGGGTGCTGCGCACCCCGGACAGCCGCGCGCTGCGCGCACGGCACGGGCGCAGCGAACCGCCGCCCGACTGCGCGGCGGCACCGAAGAGACGCGCGCTGCTCCGCAGCGACAGCGCGCGGACCTACGGCCCGCAACCGCCTGCGGCGGGACACCCGGCCGCTACGCGGCCCCAGCGACACCGGGCGCTCCGCGCCCAGCAACGCCGCGCACCGCGACCCGCGAAAAGGCGGTAGGCCAGTAGGCCACCCCCAGAACACGCCCGTGACCTGCGTCGATACCCCGCCCGGCACCCCCTGGCCTACTGGCCTACAGGCCGGTGAAAACACACCCCCTCAGAGCGCGCGTCACACCCACACCGTGTGCACTAGATGCGATACAGTTATCTCGTTGGTCGGCAGTGGCAGCCACCGACAACCCGAACCACCACAAACCACAGGAGACACCCATGTTCGACCTGGACAACACCGAGTTCGCCATCGTCGTTAATCCCGACGGCACCTTCGAGGCAGGCGAGTGGATCCCGATCCCCCGCACCAAGGTCCGTGAGCTGTGGGCACTCGCCGGATGCACCCGCCCCGGCGTCACCCTGACCAACAGGCTCACACTCTGGGCAGGCATGTCCAAGTGCTGCACCAGCCAGCCCCGCAACCCTCTCGCGTCCGCCCTCGCCGCCCTCTACCAGCCGACCCGGACCGACTACCACGGCGCGGTCCTGCTGACCGGCGGCGGAGACCACCCGCACCAAGGGCTGACCGCCGACCAAGTAGACACGATCATCGGCCGGTTGACCGAACTCGCCGCCGTCGACCTGCCCCCCGCGCCGGACACCCCCCGCAACATCACCTTCCCCTCCCCCGGCCCAACGCCGACTGACCACCCCCGCCCCCGGGGCCAGGCCCCGGGGGCGCCCCATAAACGGGAGGGAAACCCAATGCAATTCACATACATCGGCGACTGGTGCACAGAGTCCCCCGTATTCACTTCCGCTTTCGCGGTAGTAGCGGAAGGCGAAACACCCGGCCACGCCAGAATCGCAGCAGCCGCCGCCGTAATGAACCAGTACCCCGAAACCGAAGTCACCGACCCCCGCGACTTCTGGACCGACGACAAAGGCGCCTACCTCATCACCGCCTTCATGGGTGACGTGACCTCCCTACTCGTGGCCGAGCACCCCGTAATCCGCGCCTAGAAAGCCCCTGAAGGGGCGGGGGAGTGGCACCCCCGCCCCACCCGAGACACCACCCGAAGGAGACCCGTGGACACCCGACAGACCGTGATCCGCATGTTCATGCGACCCAGCGTGACCGTCCGCACCGAAGGACGCGGCGCCGTCCTGGACACCCGGCACACCAAAGCCGTCATCAGCGCCATGGAGACAGAGCGGGACAGCGAGGCTGACGCCCTCACAGAGCGCGGCTGCTCCCCCACATCCGTACGCGCCCGGAAGTGGAAGCCGCGCTCCGCAAAGCTCGACCTCAAGCCCACCAAGCCCAGCCCGCCGAAGCCGTCGACCACCCCCTACGCCGCCGGATCATGGGTCACATGGACCCACCCGGACACCGGGCAGAAAATGGCCGGCATCGTCTCCCGCGGCGAGGCAGCGGACATCGGCGTCGGCGGGTACCCCTACCGCGCCATCATCCCGAACGACGGCAGCGACATCCTGATCATGCGGCCCCGCCCCGGAACGAGCGTAAAGGATGGCGAATGGATCGCAATTTACGACTACGGAATTTCTGCGCAAATCCAGCCACATTCGGTCCAGCTCGAATTTAGCGAATAGCGGAAACCCTCGTAATTCCCCCGCCCCCTGCGGGGGAATTACCAATCCGCGAAGCGGATTAGAGTCACTTACCGCAACAAAGGACGGCCCGCAAGGAAGCGACGAGGGCAGCGAATTCCGCTTTAGCGGAATTCCCGCATAGGCATTCTGCGCGATG
>NZ_JBHFFO010000010.1:0-616 GCF_045222935.1 Streptomyces sp. Ac-502 | reverse complement strand
GAATCCGGCAAGGATCTCCCGCTCGATCGCCTCGGAGAGCCCGAGCTCTGCGAGCCACGCGCCGTAGGTCCCGTTCGGATCGTCGGCCATGGACGCGATCTCCGCCTCCTGGCCGTCCGCGCCCCTCTGGGGCCGGGCCGCGGCGAGGATGCGCGGGGTGGCGGTCAGGTAGAGCCGGAAATCGGCGGGGATCCGCTGGTTGTCATGGATCGCTGCCCACGGACGGCCAAGATCACCGGCGGTTCCATGGGCCTCATCCACAATGGCGAGGTCGAAGCCGTCCATCCGCTGCCCGTACAGCCGCTCCCCGCCCGCCAGCGCGGTCTCCAGCGGCCCGCGCACCTTGCGCTGGCCGGACGGGTCCTCCGGGTCATCCCGGTCCACCAGGGAGGCGTACGTGGCGAACACGACCACCGGTCCGGCCCCGGCCCACAGGGCGAGCTGGATCGGGTTCGTAGTGCTCCGCACCCCCAGGGCGTTCAGCACCGCGTCGTTCTCCAGCGAGCACACCGCGACCATCGGGGCCCGGTGGCCCACCAGGCGCCACGCCTGGGCGGTCTGGGCGAGCAGGTCCAGGGTCGGGACGGTGACGAGGATCCGGCCGCCAGGCAAGCAC
>NZ_JBHFFO010000009.1:0-4641 GCF_045222935.1 Streptomyces sp. Ac-502 | reverse complement strand
CGGCCTGCTGCGGCGTCCACGGCAGCGGCAGGCCGTCACCGACGGCGCGCGGCACGACGTGGATGTGGAGGTGGAAGATGCTCTGCGTGGCCTCACGGCCCCGCGAGGTGATCAGGTTCAGCGGGGTGCCGAGAACGTTGGCGTACTCGGCGGCCCGCTGCATCACCGCCGCGGTCACCATCGGGTCTTCCGTCGCGTCGTCGACGTGCACTCGTGGGATCACCAGGACGTGGCCGTCGGTCACCGGATCGATCGGCGCGATCGCGATCGCGTCCGACCAGCGGGCCAGGACCGTGGCCGGGGCCAGGCCCGCGACGATGTCGCAGAACGGGCAGCGGGTTGCGGTCACTTGGTCACCTCCGGACGCTGGATGACGGGCTTGTCGAGGTCGCGGTGGTGCAGGGTGACGTCCAGCGAGCGCTGGACGTACTGGCCGGCGGCGTGCGCGAGCCCGTACCGGATGGCGGCCTGGACATTGCCCGTCAGCGCCGCGGCCAGTGCGGACGCGATCGTCGGGGCACGGTGCCGGCCGCCCGAGCAGCCGACCGCCACGACGACCGGAGTCGTCGTCACGACGCCAGGGGCGCCCGCCGCGGCCGGGCCGTGCACGAACCCGTCCACCGTGTCGGCCAGGCCGACGACGAGCAGGTTGGCACCGGACGTGCTCATGACCGCCTCACGCACCTCCGCGTCCCGCGCGGTCTTGCCGCGCAGGTCGGGCGACACGTGCGGGTCACGGAAGTGCACCCGCAGATCAACGAGCAGGTGGGCGGCCGGGGGCTCGGCATGGCCGAAGCCGAAGCTGACGATCCGCACGGTGCCGATGCCGCTGCGGCAGGACGCGGGCACCAGGTAGTCGAAGGTCACGACGCCTCCCTCGGCACGATCCGCAGCGCGGGCCGGTGCGGACCGTCTCCGCGGCGGCGTTCCAGCGCGTCCCGGCCGAGACCGGTGACCGGCGTCGCGCTCCCGTCGTCGAAGTGGCCGAGCCGCAGGTTGTGCTCGTCGGTCGACAGCAGCGCCAGCTCGGCGTCCAGCACGCCGATCACCCGCAGGGCCAGCTCTTCGGGGATCTCGAAGTAACCGGCCACGCGCCCGGCGTCCGGCCCGGACCCTTGGGTGATGGTGACGGTCACATCCGAGCAGGGGCTCGCGTCGGGCTGCAGCCGCATGCCCGCCGCGAGCAGGCGCAGCAGGTGGCCGGCGATCCGGTCCGCGTTCGGCACCAGTTCCGGCGCGGGGGTGTCGTTCACGACGCCTCCCGGGGCACGATCTTGAAGACGTCGCCGTGCGCGGCGTACACCACGTGCACGTCCTCGCCCGCCGCGCGGAGAACCTCGACCGCGGCGTCCAGGATCGGCAGGGAGCGGGTGGAGCCGGCGGGGAGCTGGCGGGGAAGGGAGACGGTGGGGGTCATGACTTCACTGCCGAGGGCTCGGGCGGAGGGTTCAGCTCGGACTCCGGGATGCGGATCGCGCCACCGGCGCGCTGCTCATCGCTGGACTCATAGGGCTTGCCGTGCCGCAGGGCCTTCATGTGTCCGACCTTGATCCACCTGTAGACGGTCGCGGGATGCACGTTCAGGCGCGTTGCGACCTCCTTCACGCTCAGCATCAAGTCCTCCGATCGCGGGCTTCGCATCTGACGGCAACCATACTCGCTCGATAGGTTTTATAGCAAGGCTCTCGCGGCGCGAAAGGCTGATGCCACCCCCTCTCTAGTGACCATCAAGGGATTAAGGTGGAGGTCAGGGCTCTCGCGGCACTCAACGCCGCGACGGCCAACGCCAACGAGGAGGTGACGAGTGAGCAGCAAATGGACCGGAGAGTCGCTTCCATACGTGACGCCACGGGCTCCAGGCGAGGCCGACGCGTGGACCACGGAGAGCGCGAGCCGTGGTGGCAGCCAGCAACTGGTTGCAGCAGGAGAGGCACCGCCACCCCCGAGGTGAAGCGCGCCTTCGGCTTGAGTACTGACGAGGCGGCGGTGGTGCGGCGTCGCGTCATGCGCGTCAACGGCGCCCCTGTCGAACTAACCGACTCCTGGTACCCCCTTCGCGTCGCCGCAGGTACCGCTCTCGCCGAGCCCCGCAAGATCCGAGGCGGAGCCCCAACCCTCCTCGCAGAGCTTGGCCATGTACCGCACTCCGTGACCGAAGAAGTCGGCATCCGCGTCGCTACA
Source organism: Streptomyces sp. Ac-502 (assembly GCF_045222935.1). Classification (NCBI taxonomy): domain Bacteria; kingdom Bacillati; phylum Actinomycetota; class Actinomycetes; order Kitasatosporales; family Streptomycetaceae; genus Streptomyces; species Streptomyces sp. Ac-502. Next base: position 2,460 of record NZ_JBHFFO010000009.1, on the reverse strand, counting down.
GATCGCGAAAGTCATCAGCTCGATCTCTCGACAGGCGAGAGCGTCCTCACACTGCTCCGCGTCTCGAAGGCATCCGACGGCAACCCCATAGAGGTCTCGCTGATGGTCATGAAGGGGCCTCGGCAGATCCGATACGAGATCGAGGTTGATTGAACTTGACCAAGCACAAGGACAAGCGGCCGATCGCCGACAGGATCGCGGCGGACATTCGGGCGGCAATCATGGCTGGCGAGTGGGAGCCCGGCAGCCAGGTCCCGAGCAACAGTGATCTGCAGGACCAGTACGACACTTCGAACATGACGGTGCAGCGCGCCCTTGCCACGCTCAAGGACGAGGAACTGCTTGAGGGGCGCTCCGGCAGCGGCGTCTTCGTTCGGGAGCACGCCGCTCAGATCATCTCGCCCGCGTCCTACATGGCACCATCCGAGCCCGGCGAGCCGTACCGCTGGATCAGCGAAGCCGCACGACGCGACCAACGCGGCAGCAACAAGATCCTGCGGGTCGCAGAGGTGAAGCCGCCGAAGCGAGTGGCCAAGGCGCTCGGGCTCGACAAGCAAGGCACCGCCATACTGCGGTCACGCATTGGCCTGCTTGACGACGAGCCGGCGGAACTCGTCAACTCGTACTACCCGATCGACCTCGCTAGAGGTACACGACTGGCCGACCGCCGCAAGATTTCCGGCGGCTCCCCCACGCTGCTTGCAGAGATGGGGTACCCGCCACGGGAACAGGCTGACGAAGTAGCCGCCCGCAAGGCGACCCAGGAAGAGCACAAACACCTGGAGCTGCCCGGCGACGTGGCCGTCCTGGAAATCTTCCGCGTCGTCTACTCCGACAACCAGCGCCCGATTGAGGTCACTGAGCTGATCAAGCCCGGCCACCTCTACAAGATGGGATACCACCTACCCCTGCACTGACTGACCAGCAGGTACGCAACGCCCTCGATCTTTCAGCGAGGGCGTTTTTGCGCGCCGCCAACACGACGCCTTGCTACAAAAGCGATCGAGGCCTACGGTCGTGTGCAGTTGCTCACGCACAACGCAGCGGCCGGGCATTCGTGTGGCTGCACGATGCCCGGCCGGACAACCAGCGGATGCGACCGCTGATCATGACTCGCCTCGTCAAAGGAGTCGAAATGAGCGTACCTCCTGCCCCCTCCCCCGCCCACCTGATGACCGCCCCCCTCCCCGAGCTGCTGGCGGAGCTGGACGTGGTCCTCGCCACGTCGGGTGTCGATGACCCGCGGTTCGCCGGCGAGGCCGTGAAGCTCACCGACGGGACGGTGGTCCTGTCGATGCCGCCCGGCCGGGATCCCGTGGTGTCCGACGTGCTGGCGCGCGGCCTGCTGGGGAGGGCGTTCGGGGTTCCGCTGGCGCCGCTGCCCGCGCCGTTCGAGATGACCGAGGTCTGACTCCTGGTTCGCGGCGGCGCTGCGGCGTCGCCGCCTGGCCCGTAGGGCATCGGCGGCCGGGGCGTGGCGGGATCGGTGGATCCGGTGTCGCGACGGCCTGGGCCGTGCTGAGGTTGCGTGATCCAGGCAGGAGGCAGTGGAGCATGGCGGTGAAGCCGTTTTCGTGCAAGTGGCCGGCGGACAACGCGGAGGGCCTGGAGGGCCTGGAGCGTCTGGCGTCGGGGCTGCGGCTGGGCGGGGTGAGGGCGGTGGTGGTGTACGACGCCGCAGAGCACACGTACCAGTTGTTCATCCCGGATCGCGGGCGGGACTGCTCTGCGTGCCAGGCCCGCCTGAAGTCTCCGCCTCGCTGGTGAAGGGCAGCGCGTCCTGCTGGTAGATGCGGCGCTCGTAGCTGGCGTTGAGTTCCCACACGGCAAGGAAGATGCGCGGCAGGTGTTCGGGGCGCGGGCTTCTCCCGCAGACGGGCCGGTGGGCGATGCGGCACGTCGGCGGGAGCCGGCCGCCCACCCAGTTGACGGCCATCCCGTCGCCGCCCACGACCCAACGCTGGCCTTCGGGAATGCCATGGGCGGCCGGGTCGATGCGAGGTTCGAGGAGGATCCAGTGCCGGTACCCGGTCGGGAAGCGGTCCTGTTCGCGTCCGCACGCCTGGCAGACCGGCGGGGCGGGCGGGGCCGGGGCGTCGGCGCCTTCGCCCTGGGCCTGCTCATGGTCGGTTTCGGCTTCGGCTTCGACCATGCAGTTACTGCACAGTATCCCGAAGTAGTCACCGCGCCAGGCGGTGCTCCCGTCAGTGGTGCCGCATCGTCCACACGTGCGCGCTTCGGAAGTGTCCCCCATATCCGCAGGGTGACGGGGGCGTAGCGGACCTGCCAGGTGGCGCTTGGCCAGGCGCGCCGGAGTGCGGTGGCGTCCGATGGTGAGGGCTGCGCCCCGTGCGCCGCGTTACGGCCCGCGGGGCGTCACGCGTGGCGGCCGGAAAGCCCGCATGCGGCGCGCGTCAGCCCCGGTGGTGAAGCATGACGCGCCGTAGCTCACCGCGCAGC
>NZ_JBHFFO010000008.1:0-11939 GCF_045222935.1 Streptomyces sp. Ac-502 | reverse complement strand
AGACGGTCCCGCTCGCCGTCGCGCAAGCCGTACATGCAGATCGCGCAAACGGGGTTGACAGCGTCGAGGTCGTGGATCACGGCGGTCTCCTTGCGGTCGTGCGGGCGGGTCAGGCGGCGGTGTCGTTGGCGGGGCAGCCGGGGTAGTGGCCGGTGCGGCTGCCGCAGCACGCCTTGCCGGCCTCCCCGCGGATGGCGCGGAGGATCTGCCGGGCCCGCTCGGGCCCCGTAGCGGCGAGCTGACCGGCGATGCGTGCGGCGGCGGCTTCGTCGTCGGCCGGGACGTGGTGGCCGCCGCGCCACTGCAGCGCCCCGGTGGCGATCAGCTCTGCGACGTAGCACGCGGCCGAGCTGAACCCTGCGGCGAACCCGTCGTGAACGCCGATCGAGTCCGCAGGCCGGCCGAACTCGCGGCCGTACTCGGCGCACCGCGTGTGGTGCGCAGCGTCGGTGATCAGCCGAGCGAGGAGGGCCTGAAGCCCTGTGCGGGCGCCTGCGGCCCGTTCGCGGGGCTCGGGGCATTCGGGGGCGTCCGGCGGCTGCGGGGCGCTCTCGGGGCCGCCGAAGGGCCTTCGCGGTCCCGCCGCAGCGGTCCGCTCACCAACGGAACGCGCTGGGCGGCTCTCTGACGGCCTCTCGGCTGCACGTGCCAGCCCGGCGCCACCCGAGCCCTCCCAGGCCGTCTCGCGGGCGCTCGGGGTCTCCTGCGGGCCATCAGGGGCCGCCTCGGCGCGGGCAAGGCGGGCGTACAGCGCGTCGAGCTGGTCGTCGTTGATCTGCGAGGCGGTCGGGCGGGCGGCCATCAGGCGGCCTCTCCGTGCTCGGTCCTGTGCTCGTCGGGCAGGTCGGTGTCGCAGTAGAAGCCGATGGTCAGGTGCATGCCGCGGTCCTTGACGACCTTCCATACGGCGGTGTCAGTGCAGGCGGGACGGCCGTCCTGGGCGCGGTGGAAGTTCGTAGTGCACGGCTCAGGGCCGGGCGGCTGCATCACCCAGCCGGTGTCGCGGCGGAAGACACGTACCTCCGGCCCGGCTGCGCCTTCCGGCTCGTCCTCCTCGGCGTCGGGCTCGCAGTCGTCGTGCACCTCGGCCGGGGCGCCGGCCTTGATGCTGCAGGCGCAGCACTCGAGGAAGTCGCCGCTCTCGCCCGCGGCCGGGTCGAACCAGGTTGCGAAGTGGAGGTTCTTCGACGTGCCGCAGTCCTGGCAGGCCATCGGCCCGGTGTAGCCGTGGCAGCTGGCGATCTCGGTGGTGTTCATGCGGTTCCGTCCTCTCGGCTGAGGTGCTTACGGGCTCGGTTGATGGCGCTCTGCTCGTGGACCTGCGCGGTGACGTCGCGGTCGAACAGCGGCGAGTCGGCGGTCGGCTCGGGCGGTATGGCGCGGCCGGGCACGATCTGCCAGCCGCACGTCCAGGTGTGGCGGCAGTTGGGACAGCGATAGCCGGCGGTAATGCCGTGGGCGCCGTCGCGCAGCGCTGACTCGGGCAGTACGTCGTAGGTGCCGCAGTCCTCGCAGGCGTCGCCGTACAGCGGGTTGGGGTCGGTCACCAGATCGCTCCTGTCTGTGAGTAGCCGGTGAACTGGTCTGCGTCGACGGGCTTGTAAGAGACCCAGGGCCACTTGTCGCCCTGCTTGATGAAGGCGGGCCAGTCGCGTTCGTCGCGCATGCCGCGCCAGGGCACGACGCGCCGGCCGCGGGCTCCTTCGGTGTTGGCGGCGGACTTCTCGTCCTCGACGGGGCGCAGGCCGAAGCCGAACTCAGGCCAGCGCATCCACAGCGACGAGCCGAGGGGCCGCAGGTTGCGGTGCTGGCCGAAGCCGTTGTGATGGGGGGCGTGGGCTTCGAGGAGGACGGCGCATCCGGTAGTGGCGCGGGCTTCGTCGATGACGACGGAGACCTTGCGGGCGAGTTCCTCGCTGTTGGGGTCGCCGGCGTGCAGCCGGTACACCGGGCCGACGATCAGCACGTCGGGCTTGAGCTTCTCGACGCGGCGCATCATCCACGCCCGGTCCTGGGGACGGGTCAGGTCGAGGCCCTCGGGCTTGCACTCGATGTGGAACCGGCCGCGGCGTACCGGCTGCTCGATGCGCTCGGCCGCAGCCAACAGCGGACGGAACTTGCGGCGGGAGACGGGGGCGCTGTTCTCGCAGTCGAGGGTCAGCACCCGTACCGGGGCGATCGGTTCCCAGACGCGGAAGGGGTGGATGCCGGCGGCGAGGGTGACGGAGATCTGCCGCAGCAGGGTCGACTTGCCGCCGCCCTCGGAGGCGGTGAGGATCAGCCGGTCGCGGCGTTCGAGGAGGCCGGGGACGATCCAGTCGTAGGTGTCCTCGTGCTGGACGAAGTCGAGGATGTCCTCGACGGGCAGGTCTTCGGCGGCCGTGCCGCGGTCGCGCAGTTCGCGGGTCATGGTGACGGCGCGCTCGACGTGGTCGGCGGTGGCCCCGTCGGGGTTGAAGCCCATCTCGACGAGCTGTGCGCCGAGGGCGATCAGGGCCCGGCGCAGGGAGCGGTCCTGAACGATTTCGGCGTACTCGGCCGCGTGGGCGGTGACGACGTTGCGGTAGTCGGTGAGCTGGAAGATGTACGGCCGGCCGCCGGCCCGGGCGAGGTCGCCGTTGTCTTCCAGGTGCTTGGACAGGGTGATTGGGTCGATGCGCTGCCCGTCGGCGTGCATCCGGGCAATGGCCTGGTGGATGAGCGCGTGGGCGGGCTTGTAGTAGGCGGCCGGGTCGAGGTTGTCGAGGAGGACGCGGACCGCGCCGGTGTCGAAGCAGCAGGCGCCCAGGGCGCCCATCTCGGCGGTGACGTCGTGGGGCGGTACGCGCTCGAAGCTCTGGGCCTCGTGCTCATCGTCGGTCATCAGAAGATGCCCTTCTCGGCATAGGTCTCGTAGCCGGTGTCGGGCTTGACGCGCTGGACGATGTCGGACGGCATGATGCGGCGGTTGGTGCTGCGGTAGTGGGCCTGCAGGGCGGTGGCGGCGTTGGCGAAGGGGATGTCGTGCAGGACCATCTGCCAGGCGTGGACGTCGGCGTCCCCGATGGTCCGCTGGTCGATCCCGGCGGCGATGGCCAGCAGCTCGGCTGTTTCGGCGAGGGTCATGCGGTCTCCTGGGGTGCGGGCCCGCCTTCGAGGGCGGCTCGCCTTTCCTGCTCGCGGTACTTGGCGGCCAGGGCGAGGCCCTGGGCGACGCGGGCGTCGGTGGTGGACTGGGTCGGCACGGCACGCAGCGGGGGGCGCTCAGTACCGGGCGGCGGCAGGGGCGGCAGCTCGCTCCAGCCGGGCAGGAAGTAGCGGGCGGAGTCGACGTCGGTGCGGCGGGCTGCGCGCACGGCGACGGCGGTCATGGCGGGGATGCCGCACTTCTTGATGAGGGCGTCGATCTGGAACCACTCGTGCTGCCGGAGGCCGCCCCAGCGGACGTGTACGTCGGCGGAAGCGATCTGGTCGATGAGCGGCTTGGCGAAGTCGGGGATGCGGGCGCTCCGGTCGGTTGGCGCGCGCGTGCCTGCCTGCTTGCTAGCTGTAGGTAGGTATGTAGTTGAAGAGGGGGAGCCACGGCTCCCCCTTGGGGAGTCGAAGGGGGAGCCGTGGCTCCCCCTTGTGCGGGGTCGGGATCACCCGAAAGCGCTTCTTGACCTGCGGAATCACGGACAGAAGCGTGGTCTTCGAAAGGGGTAGCCCCCGCTCCCCCTAGGGGTAGCCCCTGCTCCCCCTTATCGCTCCAAGGGGGAGCCGTGGCACCTTCTGAGTGAGCCCCTGCTCCCCCTTGAAGGAGCCCCTGCTCCCCCTTAGGCGTCGAAGGGGTAGCCCCCGCTCCCCCTTCGGGGTAGGGAAGCGGCGGCACGACGAACGTCATCCGACGCCCCGGAACCGCATACAGCACCCGCCCGTCGCGGCCCTTACCGATCGCCTCCCGGAACTCCCAGCCCGCTACAGCGAGCCGCTTGAGGGCATTACGGATGACGTCCGGATCCTTCGCCCCGGTCCACCGGGCCAGATCCTCCAGCGGCACCGCGCTGCGCCGGGTGCCTTCATCTGCGTCGTCGGCGATCTCCAGTGCGACGGCGCGCTGCAGCCCGGTGATGCCCGGCCCGAGCGCTTCGCGCAGCTGGCGGCGGAGTTCGTACCCCATCGGCGTTCTTCTTCCTGGCGGTGCGGGTGGTTTGGGGGCGGCGGCCTCGGTGCGGGCCGGCGGGGCGGGGCGCGGGGCCGGCCGGGGGCTCTCACGCGGCCATCGCTTCGAGGTCGGCGCACAGCAGCCGGCGGTAGCCCTCGACGGCCTGGCGGGTGACGGCCTGGTTTCCCGCGATCTTGATTTGCTCGTTGCGGGGGATGTCGACGTCGGTGATCCAGCCGTCGTCGTTGCCCTGCATCCACTCGGTGAACTTGGCGGACAGGGCACGCCCGCCGCGGGGCCCCCGTTCGACGGGGGCTGGCGCGGGGCGGCCAAGGATCGCCTCCCAGCGGCGGATCGCGGGCCCGTAGTCGACGCCCGCCGTCGATATCCACTGCTGGTCGGGCAGGGTGCCCTTGAGCATGTTGACAACGAATTCGTTGAGCGGGCGGCCTTCCCCGCGCAGCCCCATCAGGTTGGACGCGCCCGACTTCCAGTCTCGGGCGGCCGGCGTGGGCAGAAGCGCTAGTCCAGCTCCTCCGGCAGCGGCAGTTGTGAGACCGCCGTCCGCAGGTTCATGCCGCCCTTGCGCTTCGGCGAGGTCCCAGGTCCCCCCATGCCATCCCGTGCCGACGGGGTAGGCATCAGCTGGATAGGCGAGTCCGAACCAGCGCCAGCGCTGGTGCGGGGCACCGACCTCTTCAGCTCGTAGGCACGTCCATCGCGCGTCATACCCGATCGCGGCCAAGTCTGCGAGGACGACGTCCAGCCCCCGGCCCTTCGAGCGGAGCGCCTCCACGTTTTCCAGGAAGACGAGAGGCGGTCGAATGACGCGAACAGCCTGAGCGACGTTCTTCCAGATCCGTGACCACTGACCATTGATGCCGTCCCTTTGTCCTGCGTGGGAGATGTTGCGGCACGGGAATCCGGCCGCCAGGGTTTCGATCTGCCACTGAGCGGCGACGCCTGCCCAGTCGGCAGTGGTGATGTCGCCGAGGTTGGCAGCCCACGGAAAGCGGGCGGCCATGACCTGGGCGGCGAACGGGTCGGTCTCGGCGTAGACGAGGGTCTTGCTGCCGGTGATCTGCTCGACGGCCAGGTCGAGCGTGCCGGCGCCGGAGCAGAGGCTGAGGTTCGTCATCACGCCGCCTCCCGCCGCTGCATGCCCCACCGCTGGCGGGGTGTGGCGCCGGCGCGCTCCCGGAAGTGCTGGTCGTCCTCTTCGGCGAGGGCGGCGTCGAGGCAGGGCCGGCGCACGGGGCAGCTCGCGCAGACCTGCTTGGCGGCGTTGACATCGGCGTCGGCGTAGCTGGCGGGCGTGAAGACGTCGGGTGCCGTCTGGGCGCAGATCGCCTCGTCGCGCCAGCCGTCGGCCCTCATGCCGCGCTCCTCATGTCGCGGATGAGGTCGTGGACGTAGGCGGGGGCCATGCCGAGCCGGGCCGCGATCTCGTGCTCGGGGATGCCGAAGCCGGCGAGGTGCTCGACATCGGCGCGTCGCAGGGCGGCCAGCTGGCGCCGGTTCTCGTGCGGTGTGCACTGCGGGTCGTCGATGTCGCGCCAGGCGTCGGGCCCGTACCAGCCCCTGGCGCGGGCGTGCCCGCGGGTGACGTAGGACGGGCCTTCCGTGTGGCGCCGCCGCTCGTACACGCGCCGGATGCGGGCGCCGAAGTCCTTGCTGGTGTAGCGGCCTTCGCCCCGGAGGATGCGGCGGATCACGGCATAGCTGACGCCGGCCTCGGCCGACACGTCGTAGAGCGCGTGACCCAGCACCGCGAGGGCTCGCAGGCGGCGGGTCGACCCGACGATGTCCACCCGCGGGCTGGGGCGTTCGGTGTCGAAGTCCGGCTGGAAGGCGAGGATGCGGCGCGCGTCTTTCCGGGTGCAGGTCTTGTTTCTGCCGGAGGCGAGTCCGCCGACCGTGTCGCGGGAGATGCCGAGGGTGTCGGCGATGCCGATCTGCGTCCACCCCTCCTTGTCGATCAGGTGGCGGAGGTGGTTCGCGGCAGCGGTGCCGTCGATGCGACGCGGCCCCTCCCGGTGGCGGCGGAGGTCGGCCGCTTTGCAGTAGCGCTTGTTGGCGGCTACGCATTCGGGCCGCTGGCAGCCGCGGAGGTAGCAGCGGCGCTCGCCGTGCGGCGGCAGCGGCCTGGTCGCGGTGCTCATTTCTCCCCCTGCTCGGTGCGCTCGAGGATCTGGTGGCAGACGGCGAGGTCGGCTTCGGCGAGGGCCCGCGCGTCGGCTGCGGCCGGGCCGTCCTCAAGAGGCTCGAGGCGGAGGAGGAAGTTCTCCTCGGGCAGCACACCTCGACGCGTGAGGCGGGCCTCGGCGGCGGCGAGGCGGCGCTGGAGGGTGCGCCGGTTGTCGTGTGCGAGCGCGAAGAACCTGTAGACGATGTAGGCCGACAGGGCCGCGGTCAGCGCGAGGGTGATCGGGCTCATGCTGCCCTCCGGCGCGGCGCGTGCTCGGCGAGGATGTACTGGCAGATCCGCTTGCCGTGGGTGGCGGTCGAGGTGGAGGTGACCTCGCCGACCTTGACCAGCAGCGGGTTCTTGCGGCAGCACTCGGACCGCAGGTACAGGCCGGCCGCCCCGTGGGCGAGGCTCGGCAGCAGATCCCGGATCTCGTTCATGGAGAACGGGCGGCCGTCGCCGCCTATGGCCTCGACGGCCTGCCGGATGAGTGCGGCGTCCCAGGCGGTGACGGTCGCGTACAGGGCGCGCAGTGTCGCGTCAGCCCGGTCGCGGGCCTGCTCAGGTGTAATGCTCATGGCGTGTGCTACTCCTTGGGGTAGCGGCGCCCCGCCTGATGGCCGCAGGCGGGGACGGCCGCGGGCTACTGGGCTCGCAGGGCGGTGCCGCGGGTGCGGATGTAGTCGCCGAGGCTGGTGCCGTCGCCGGTGGCGGGGTCGAGCATCGGCGTGGCCTGCAGGCCACGGGACTCGACTTCGCCGTACAGGGCGCGCAGCCCGTCGTAGGTGGCATCAGCGGCGGTCGCCCGGTCGATGTAGGTGGACGGGTCGACGGGCGCCGCGCCGTCGTTGAGCCAGTCCAGCAGCGTGGCCGCCAGCTGCTGGCCGTCGGGCTGTTCGACGACCTGGCCGTGCAGGGCCGGGCAGCGGGACTTGATGACGGACAGCGTGTTGTTCACGTCCATCTGGGCGACGACGTCGAACTCGTACTCCACGCCGCGGCGCTGCTCGGGCCGGGTACCGATCCGCTTCGGCTCCAGGGAGCCGTTGCCGTTGCGCTCCAGGGACCATTCGGTGTGGGCGCGCATCGTGGCGACGATGTGGCCGGGGTAGGACAGCAGGGCGTCGACCATGCTGTTCTGCAGCGGGGTGCCTTCCTTCCAGCCGCCGAAGGTGTTCTTGCCGTAGCGCTCCTTGGCGGCCTTGTCGACCTGTTCGAGGGTGCCGTCGGTGCCGGACCAGAAGTGAGACAGGGAGTCGACGAGGACCGCGCCGTAGCCGGCTGCTGCTGCGGCGGCGAGGGCCTTGATGAGGTTGCGCGGGTCGAACGAGGTGAGCTGCAGGGTGTCGAAGGAGATGCCGTTGATGCCCGCGTACTTGGAGGCGGCGCCGCGTTCGGTGTCGATGACGGCGAAGCGGGTGTCGAGGCCGTGGGCGATGCGCAGCCCGGTCCAGGTCTTGCCGGAGCCGGAGACGCCCATGAGGGCGAGACGGGCCTTGGCCTTCTCGCGGGTGGCGGGGGCGAAGGAGAAGTCGGCGTTGCCGAAGTCGTCGACGGCGGGCTGCTGGCGGCGGTTGTTGACGGCGTCGGAGATGCTGGCCATGAAGGCTCCTAGCGGGCAGGGTGCAGGGATCGGGTGGTGCCGTCGTCGTTGGCGACGCGGTAGGCGATGCGCCGGCCGAGGTGGACGGCGTTTCGGCCGGTGCCGAGCGCGGCCAGGACGTGGCTCTTGGCTTGCGTGTAGGCGGTGTCGGCGGCCCGGTAGTGGGCGCCCGCCTTCTCGTACTGGTCGGCGATGGGGCCGGGGATCTCGACGTCTTCGCGGTCGTAGCGGTCGGGCTGGCGGCGCAGGGTGTTGTAGGTGCGGTCGCTGTCGTCGATGTCGGGCCGGACGCCGTGCCGCACGTCGTGCAGGAAGGTCTGTGCGGCGTCGCGCATCAGCAGGGCGTCGGCTTCGTCGTAGTCGACGTACAGTTCCCGGTAGTCCCAGCCGCTGATCAGGACGGCCACGTGAGCGCGCTCGTGCAGGCCGAGGGTGTCCTGCTGCCAGATGATCTGGCACCGGTAGTGCAGCGGCACCTGGTCGCTGCCGTCCGGGCCCCATTCGCCGTCGTCGAACGGACTGGTCTTGATCTCGACGATGCGGTGGCTGTGGAGCCGGTCGGGGGTGGCGCGCTGCCAGGAGCGTTCGACGTGCCGCCAAGTGCCGGTCGACAGGAGCGGGTGCTCGGGGTGGCGTTCGGCGTACTCCTCGGCGACGTCGTCTTCGAGGCGCACGCCCCACTTGGTGAACGGGTTGGGCTCGAAGGACGCGACCGGCAGGCCGGCCTTCTTGTGCCACAGCTCGTAGCGGTTGGCCCAGGTGCTGGGGTTGAGGTTCAGCACCGCGGCGATCTCGGTAGCGGTGATGCACAGCCCGCCGCGGGCCTCCTCCCACTCCGGCGAGCCGGGGGTGAAGGTGCCGAGCAGGACGGCGGACGGTACGGCGGCCTGCGCGGTCACTGGCCGGCCGCCTTCGGGACCGCTCGGTCGAAGGAGCAGGGAATGCAGTCGGGGTGCCCGCAGTCGAGACCGTGCTGGTGCTCGACGGCGCGGTTCCAGGCGTAGCCGTGGTGCAGGACAACGGCGTGCAGGACCGGCGTGTACTGGCTGGGGTCCTGCAGGCGCAGGTCGGCGAAGCAGGCGTTGTGCTCGGCGGCGGATTCGAGGGCTTCGGCGAGGCTGCCGTGGGGGTGGATGTCGTCGATGCCGAGGATCCACACGGCCCACTCCTGGTCCTCGTAGCCGATGCGCTGCCGGTCGGGGCCGAAGAGGCGGGTACGGGTGCTGGTGCTCATGTGACCTGCTTTCGGGTGTGGGGTGTCTGGCCGCCCGCGGCGGGAAGGGTGCGGGCGGCCGGCAGGGCGGGTGGTGGATCGCCGGGCCGCCGGCCGGGGTCATCCGGCGGCCCGGCTGTCAGGCGGCGCCCACGTCGGCCTGCGGCGGGAGCTTCTTCTCCGCCCGCTTGAAGACCCGCCGGACTCCGGCGTCGCACGACGGGCACAGCGCGATCAGGCGGCGGGCCGGCAGGGACGCGGCGGCGGCGAAATCCACCGACGGGTCGCGCGGTACGGCGATCAGCTTGATCTCGCCGATCTTGCTGACGTGCGTCCCGTTCTCGTGCGGGCAGCGCATCTGCCGTCCGCGCCGGTCGGGATCGTGCCTGCTGCCGCACACTCCGCGGCACTCGCAGCGGTCACCGGCGTTCTTCATCACCGTGTTCCACAGGGCGGCTCCGACGAGCGGCGGGCGGGTCATGAGGCGTCCACCGGAGCCGGGTGGGCGCTGATGACCGCACGGATCGCCTTGAGCGACGGGGCCGGCGGGTGTTCGCCCGGCGCCTTGTCGGGCGTCAGGCCCCGGCCGGCGCCGAACCGCTTGACCTTGCCGACCGGGCAGCCGCGCGAGTGGTAGGTCAGCTCGTACAGCCAGATGCCGGACCAGTAGAAGTCCGCGGCCCCCTTCTCGGCCTCGGTCATGTCCCGGCGGATACCGATCCGCACGTAGACCTCGCCGCTGTAGCCGGGCGAGGTCCACTGGATCCCCGTTTCCCAGCCGTGCGCCTCGGCGTGCGCGAGCAGGTCGGCCGCCGCCTTCGGCAGCCCATACCCGGTCGGCGGAACCGCGAGAATCTCACGTAGCCTGCCGAGGATGGCGGCATAGCGGGCCTGCTCTTCGACGGTGTGGCCCCCCTTATTCCGGATGAGCGCTCTGAGCGCGAACCCCTCGTCGGTCAGGCGGCGGTACTCCTGCTCCAGGGTTTCGGTCACAGCGGTAGTGGTCATCACGCCACCCCTTCCTTCTCGGACCAGGCCGCGGGCGGTGTCCGCAGCCGCGCGTTCTCGGCAGTGAGCCGCACGACGGTGCACACCAGCTCGTCGCACTCGGCGCGCAGCATCGCCGGGGTCTTGCCGCGGTGCCGGGCCCGGGAACGGACGGCGGCGATCGGGGACCTCATGTCAGGTCACCCCCGGCGACCGTGCGCCGCACGATGATCCCGACGCCTGTGTGTATGCCGTCCTCGTGGTTCTCGATCAGCTCGTACCAGCGGTCGTGTCGACTACCGGGCGGCTCCTTGACCCACTCCAGGTTGGCCGGGTCCATGTCGCTCTCGGACTGAAGCCAGGCAATGGCCGCACCCTTCGCCGCGGCCTCGCCGTTGGTGAAGCCGATCAGGTAGTCGCTGACGTTGCCCGGCTCGTAGACCGCCTCCCAGGCGGGAATGCACGCTGCTCGGAAGGCGATGCGCCGGGCCTGCTCCAACTGCTCGGTCAGCTGCCGCTGTTCCTTGTCGGCGACAGCCTTCGCGGCGTCGGCCAGCACGTGCTCAAGGTCGGGGCCGACGGGCTGCTGCTCCTGATACGCCTGCCACGCTTCGAGGAGGGCTTCGTAATACGCCGCGAGGCGCTTGTGGTCCTGCGTGAGGCGGTCGTCAGCCACGTCGATGTGCGTGAGGCAGATGCCGCCCGCGTAGCCCTCGACGGAGACGACGGCCTCGCCGTCGCCGAGCGTCCAGGCCGGGGTACGGGTTACGGTCACCAGCCGCTTGCACAGGTCGGCGTCGCCCGGATCGACGTAGCCGCCGGACTCCTGCTGCTCCCGGACCGCCACGGCGAGCGGATGCTCCGGGCGGACACACGGGTAAGCGATGACGGGCGTACCGACGGGGTACTTGTCGTTCCACTGCTCGGCGTTCATGGCTCAGCCCTCGTCGCAGTAGTCGGTGGAGGTGTGCGTGCGGCCGGTCTTGTGCCGCGGCGTCTTCGCCTTCGGCTTGGCCGCCTTGCCGCGGCTGCCGCTGCGGGCGCCGGGGCCGGGCTTCAGCGGCACGGACACCGCCACCGGGGCCATGGACCGGTCGTCGCAGTCGTCGTCCTGGTCGGTGCACGCCGTCAGCGCGGACGCGGCCAGCAGCAGCGCGACGATGGTGGCGGTGGTGCGGCGCGGGCTCATGCCGCCACCTGCTTCCGGGCCGCGTCGTACAGCTCGATGCCGCGGCGGATCGCGTGGCAGCAGTGCAGGAAGGCGGGCGTGTAGTCCTTCAGCTGCCAGTCCCGCCAGTCGGTGAAGTAGCGCGGCACCTGCATGAACTGGAACTCGCGCAGGGCGCCACGAGCGTCTTCCTCGTACTCGATGTTGTACTCGGCGATCTCGCTGAAGAAATGGTCCTCGACCGCCTCGCGCAGACGCCGGTTGGCCTTCCTCCACCGCGGCCGGACCTGTCGGGACAGCTCGCGGCGGATTTCCGGCGTGGTCGCCACTTCCCTCAGCACGTAGCCGAACCGCTGCGCCTGCTCCGCGATACGGTCGTCGAGGTCATCGCGCATCCACTGTGCGAGCGCCGACGCGATCTCACCCTTCAGCAGGTCCGGGTCGTAGCCCTCGACCTCGCCGCTTCCGGCCCGCACCTTCTCCGACCAGTAGCCGGGGTTGATCTCGCCGCTGAAGGCGGTGCGCCGGAACAGGTCGAACATGTCGGGGGTGGCGTCGATGTCGAAGTGGAAGACCCAGCCCGCCTTGACGACGAGGTTGTACGGCCAGGTGATCAACTCGAAGGGGCCGATGCGGCCCTGCTCGGGGGTGGAAAAC
>NZ_JBHFFO010000007.1:0-11831 GCF_045222935.1 Streptomyces sp. Ac-502 | reverse complement strand
GTCCGGCCCCACTCGTCATCGCGAAGGTCGCGATTGCAGATCGTGCAAACGGGGTTGACGGCGTCGTTCATGCGGTGAACCTCCGGGTCGGGATGCCGGCAGCTTCGGCAAGGTCGGCACAGCCGGTGGCGCCGCGGCTGTTGTCGCGGATGAAGGCCAGGCACAGGTCGGCCCCGAGGCTGACCATGTGCCGGTTGCGGATCGGCCCGGCCGAGCGGCCGTGAGCCTTCCAGTCCGCAGGGTGGCGCTCCTCGGTGAGGCCGATCAGGCGGTGCTGGCGCACCCACCAGGCCGCGATCGCGTCGGCGCCGCCGGGGCAGGCGCCATGCACGATGACGGCGGGCACGTTCTGGAAGACGGCTGTGGCCAGGTTGTCGCGCACCAGGTCGTGGTCGCTCCAGTGCCGGGAACCGGTGAGGAGGATGCGGTACGGGCGAATGGCATCGTGCATGGCGGTCTCCTTGCGGTCGTGCGGGCGGGGTCAGGTGTTGGCGGGGCAGCCGGGGTAGTGGCCGGTGCGGCTGCCACAGCACGCCTTGCCGGCCTCCCCGCGGACGGCGCGGAGGATCTGCCGGGCCCGCTCGGGCCCCGTCGCGGCGAGCTGACCGGCGACGCGTGCGGCGGCGGCTTCGTCGTCGGCCGGGACGTGGTGGCCGCCACGCCACTGCAGCGCCCCGGTCGCGATCAGCTCTGCGACGTAGCAGGCGGCCGAGCTGAATCCGGCAGCGAACCCGTCGTGGATAGCGATCAAGTCGGCGGGGCGGCCGAACTCGCGGCCGTACTCGGCGCACCGCGTGTGGTGCGCAGCATCGGTGATCAGTCGAGCGAGGAGGGGCTGAAGCCCTGTGCGGGCGCCTGCGGCCCGTTCGCGGGGCTCGGGGCATTCGGGGGCGTCCGGCGACTGCGGGGCGCCCTCGTGGCCGCCGGAGGGCCTTCGCGGTCCCGCCGCAGCGGCCCGCTCGCCAACGGAACGCGCTGGGCGCCCCTCTGACGGCCTCTCGGCGGCCCGCACGAGCCCGGCGCCACCCGAGCCCTCCCGGCCCGTCTCGCGGGCGCTCAGGGTCTCCTGCGGGCCATCAGGGGCCGCCTCGGCGCGGGCAAGGCGGGCGTACAGCGCGTCGAGCTGATTGTCGGTGATCTGCGATGCGGTCAGGCGGGCGGTCATCAGGCGGCCTTCCTGGTCTGCCGCGGGGCGCGGCGGTGGAGTTCGCTGTAGGCGGGCAAGTGGCGGGCGGTCACCCACTCGTGACCGCAGCCAGGGCAGCGGTAGCCGTGCGCGATCCGGCCGCCGCGGCGCCGTTCGGCGCACGGGGGTATCCGGCGGCGGCAGCAGTCGGGGCAGGTGTCGGTCATGCGGTCTGGTCTCCTTTGCTGCGCTGACAGGTGCTGCAGGGGCAGTCGCTGGGGGCGGGCGGACGGCTGGCGAGGTACCAGCGGCGGTAGCCGTCGAGCGCGGCCTGGACGAGGTGGCCGGCTATGGGCGCGGGCGGGGCCGGGGGCTGCTGCCGGTGGGCCAGGCGCCGGGCCGGTCCCGGGGGATCTCGGGGCGCAGCTTTTCGGCGGCCGGGGCGGGCTTCTTGGGCCGACGCCCGGCGAGACCGAGCAGGAAGTCCTTCAGGTCGCCCTGCTCGCGCATCGCCCGGATGTCCTCGGGGCCGACGGCGTTCACGTCTGGCTCATGTCGACGAACCGGGCAAAGTGCCCCTGGAACGCGGTGGTAATCGTCGCCGTGGGCCCGCCCCGGTGCTTACCGACGATCAGGTCGGCCTCCCCGGCCCGCGGGGAGTCCTTCTCGTAGGCGTCCTCTCGGTGCAGCAGGATCACGATGTCCGCGTCCTGCTCGATCGAGCCGGACTCACGCAGGTCGGAGACCATCGGCTTCTTCTCGGTGCGCTGCTCGGGCCCGCGGTTGAGCTGCGCCAGCACCACGATCGTGATCCCGAACTCCTTGGCCATGAGCTTCAGTCCACGCGAGATCATCGAGACGGCGACCTGCCGGTTCTCCGCCCGCGGTGCCTGCATGAGCTGCAGGTAGTCGATGACCACCAGCCGCAGGCCGGCGGTGCGCACCAGGTGCCGCACCTGGGCGCGCAGCCCGGGCAGGGTGAGCAGCGGCTGGTCGTCGATGTGCAGCGGTGCCGGGACGATGTGCTCGCTGGCCCTGGCGGCGCGGGCCAGGTCGTCGTCGGTGGCGATGCCCAGCTTGATGTGGTGCAGGCCGATCCGGGCTTCGGCGGACAGCACACCGTTGGCGAGGTCGTCGGCGCTCATCTCCAGCGACCGCACCAGCGCCGGGATCTTGTTGCGGACCGCGGCGGCACGGGCCAGGCCGATCCCGAACGTGGTCTTGCCCATGGCGGGGCGGGCGCCGACGACGACCATCTGGCCGGGCGCCCACCCGCCGGCGAACAGGTTGTCCAGGTCGATGAAGCCGGTGGGGATGCGCTCACCCGCCTTGGGTGGTGTGACGGCCCGCTCCAGGGCGCCGGGCAGCAGGTCGCCGATCGTGGCGGCCCGGCCCGCCGCGTCGGGGCGCACCACGCCGTCCAGGGCGGCCTGCAGGGCGGCCACGTCGGCGTCCGGGTCGAACGCCGGGGACAGGCCCTTCAGGCGGGCGTCGTGCCCGAGGGCGACGAGGCGGGCGGCGACGGCGGCCCTGGTGATCTGGTCGGCGTGCCACTCGGCGGAGCCGGGCATCGCCGCGGCGTACAGGTCCGACAGCTGCACGCGGGTCAGCGGCGGGACGGGCATGGTGCCGTCGGCGCGCCACGTCTGCAGCTGCCGGTCGACGGCCTGCCACGGGATGGCTCCGTCGCCGATGGCGGTGTGGACTTCCTCGACGGCGTACCAGATCCAGCGCAGCCGGTCGGTGGTGATGTCGGCCGGGTCGAAGCCGGCCGCGGCGAGGTCGTCGACGAGTTCGGGCCGGGCCATGATCGAGGCGGCGAGGATGTGCTCGTCGTCGAGGGCGGCCGGGCCGGCGGGCAGGTCGTCCTCGGCCCACAGAATGTCGCTCATGCGGCACCGCCCTTGCGGCGGTCGGCGCCGGTGAGCAGGAGCACGCCGCCGCGGCACATCTCGCCGAGGCGGGAGGCGACGCGGTCGCCGACGATGTGGCTGATCTCGCTGGGCAGCACATCACAAGTGATCAGGACGGGACGGCGGTTGATGTACCGCTCGTCGAAGATCTCGTAGAGGCGTTCCTGGGTCCAGCCGGTCGGCGAGACGCGGGCCGCCGCGAGGTCGTCGACGAACAGCAGGTCGGCGCGCTGCAGGCGGCGGGTCAGCGTCCGGGCGGTGTCCTCCCGGTCGGGGCGCAGCGCGTCGAAGAGCTGGGTTGAGCGCCAGGTCTCGATGCTGGGCACGCGGCTGGTGGCGGTGACGCGGCGGCCGAGCCAGCAGCGTGCGGCCTGCCAGGCGGTGTGCGTCTTGCCGACGCCGATCGGGCCGGTCAGGAACAGGCTCGCCGGGGCGCCGCATGGGCCGACGGCCCATGCGGCGGCCTCGGGGTGCATACGGATCTCGTCCTGGTAGATGGCCGGGGTGCGGTCGGTGAACGCGGCGGTGGCGTCTTCGCGGCGTTCGCGGAGCACGGACTCGCGCGGGTCGGGGTCAGCCGAACTGAAGGGCACGCTGGATCTCCTCCTCGGTCATGTCGTTCATGTCGCGGGGCGCGGTGGACGGGCCGACGGCGCGCAGGCCGCGGCGGCCGGGCTGGGGATCGGGCTCGTCGTCGTAGCAGCCCTTGTTCAGCCAGGTGGCGGGGTGCTTGGTGTACTTCGGGTCTTCGCCGGCGCGTTCGCGGGCGTACCGCTGAGCGCCGTCGACGATCGCCTTGGGGTCTGCGCCGCGCCCGACGGCGGTGAGGAACGCCTTCTTGGCTTCCTCGCGGGCGCGCTTCTTGGGGTAGGTCAGCCAGAAGGCGCCGAAGGCTTCGAGCGTCGAGGTGTCGGCAGAAGACTTATATGTATCTGTAGTTGGTTCTGTAGTTGGTTCGGCGGACGTGGGCGTCCGGTCGCTGCGGACGTGGGCGTCCGCCCGGACGTGGACGTCCGCCCGGACGTGGACGTCCGCCCGGGTGGTGTCTGACCTGGGTTCTTCCTCGCGGGGGGACGTGGGCGTCCGGTCGTCCATCCCCTCACCACCGGACGTGGACGTCCCCCCGGACGTGGGCGTCCGGCCGGAACCTCGTGACCTGCGTTTTCCGATTCCCCGGGCACGGGAGGACGCCAGCGTCCGGGCGGACGTCCGCGTCCGGTCGTCCTCCCCTGCGCGTCCCCCCGGAACGACACGCTCCACAGCCAGGTCGTAGACCGTGGGACGCCTGTCGGCACTCAGGTGGGCCACCCTCCCCTGATCGCCCTCGCGGATCAGCCCAAGGTCCTCCAGCTGCCGCAGATCCCGGCGCACCTGCCGCTTGTCCTTGCAGGCGTAGGCGGCCAGCCGCGGCACCGACGGATAGGCATGACGGCCCTTGCTGTCCGCGTGGTAGGCCAGTCCGGCCAGGACGGCGACCAGTTGGGCAGGCATCGGGGGCGCGTCCTCCATGACCCACTTCATGGCCTCACTGCTCACGGCGTGCTTCTTCCTGCTGGTGCGGGTGGTTGGGGGCGGCGGCCTCGGTGCGGGCCGGCGGGGCGGGGCGCGGGGCCGGCCGGGGGCTCTCACGCGGCGGCCTTGATACCGGCGGCCCGAAGGAGCGCCTCGCCGAGCGTCACCGGGCAGGCGTTGCCGATCTGCTGTGCGATGTCGCGTCCGGCCCACGGCCAGTCGGCGGGGAACCCCTGGAGGACGCCCGCCTCGCCGTGCGTGAACCGGGGCTGCTCGCGGCCGTCGGCGTCGACGATCCGGAACCTGCTGATCTTCCCGGTGACGGTGAACGCCGGCTCGACACTGGCGCGTCTGCCGCGGTTCTTCGGGTCGCCGCCGGTCCCATAGTTGGAGATCACGGTGAACGGTTGGGGCCGGTCAAGCACCTCACCCATCGACACCCACGGCAGCAGGGTCGGGTCGCCCTCGTGCTGCGGCACGCCCTTGCGGTAGGCGCGGCGGGTCGGCTCGGGAAGGTGAACCGGAATCCCGCGGTGGGCGACGAGAACAGCGCGGCGACGGGTCTGCGGCAGCCCGTACTGCTCGGTGCGCAGCACGCCCGTGGCGACGTGGTAGCCCTCCTCACGGAGGACGGCCGCGTAGGCCCGCCAGACGGGCAGGACGGCCTGCACCTGCTCCAGGACGACCGCGGTGTACGGTCGGCCCGCGTCGACGGCCTCCAGGACCCAGCGCAGCGGTTCCAGTACCAGGGCGGTGCGCTCGTCGGCGAACATGCCCGTATCGACGGTCTCGCGGGCGGCCATCCGTTTGATCGCCTCGACGATGCGGGCGATCTCCAGGCGGCCGGTTCCGGAGCCGGCGACGGTGAACGTCTGACACGGCGGCCCCGCTCCCAACACCCGGGCGGTCGGGAAGTCTGCGGGCCCATGCTTGCGCACGTCGCCGTGCACGGTCGGCAGCCCGGCGGCGCGACGGGTCGCGACGGCCGCCCCGTCCCACTCGATACCGGTGCCCTCGATGCCCAGGCGTCGGGCGGCCAGGGACAGGCCGCCCGGCCCGGCGAACAACTCGATCACGCCGCCTCCCCGATCTCGGGGTAGCGGGCGAGGGTCTGGTGCAGGTAGCTGGTGGTGATGCCAAGGCGTTCGGCGGCCTGCTCGACGTCGTGGCCGAGGGCGAGGAGTTCGCGGATGTTCTCGGCGGTGGCGGGGCCTCGGTTGGAGGCGGCGGCGCGGGCCAGGCCCATGGCGCGGGCGCGCTCTCCCCGCGGCAGGTTCCGGTGCTCGTCGAGCCACTGCCGGTGGGCCGCCTCGCACGGTGCGCACAGCGGCAGTTCGTGGATGCGGTGCAGCCACCAGCCGCGGTCGCTGCCGCAGTGCCCGGTCCAGTCCGGGTGGGCGGACGGGTCGTCGATGGTGTCGTCGCTCCAGGCGGCGGGCGGGGCCCATCCTTCGCGCTGGGCACGCAGTCGCGCCCTCGTGTCGCTGCCGGGGGTCATGGCCCAGTGCGGGTAGATGGCCGCGATGGCTTGCGCGTGCCGGGCGATCGTCTTCGGCCGCTGCTCGTTGATCAGGATGCTGAGGTTGCCCGGCGTGATGCTGACCGCCGCGGCGATGGCGTTGCGGGTGTGCCCGATGGCCATGAGGGCACGCACGCGCCGGCGGGCTCCGAGGGCAGAGACGTAGCTGGCGGGCGGGCACAGCGCGAGGGTCGGCCGGGCGGCGATGATACGGGCGGCCAGCGTCGCGTGAATCGTGGCGTGCTCGCCGAGGGCCAGGGAGGCGATGGCCCGGCAGGAACAGCCGCTCGCCGCGGCGATCTGCCGGTGGCTCCATCCGGCCTCGATCAGGGCCCGGACGCGTGCGGCGGCTCCGGTCGCGTCGGTGCGTCGGAGGCCGTCGCGTTCCCGGTCCAGCCGGTACTGCTTCAGGTAGCGGATCTGGGCGGAGCGGCATTCGGGGCGCCGGCAGCCGCGGAGGTAGCAGCGGCGCTCGCCGTGCGGCGGCAGCGGCCGGGTCGCGGTGCTCATTTCTCCCCTGTTCGGTGGCCCAGATCTGTTCGCAGACGGAAAGCGCGGCTTCGTTGCTGCCGGGCCGGGTGTCGGTGCCGGCGGGGTCGTCGAGGGGTTCGCGGCCGACGAGGAACGGCGTCTCGGGTCCGGCCGGGCGGCGAGCGATGCGGACCGTGGCGGCTTCCATGCGCCGCAGCAGGGCCTCCTGGCGGCGGACGCCGGTCCAGGTGTGCACGGCGTAGGCGAGGAGCGTGAAGCCCGCGGCACCGAGCAGCAGGGCGACGTTCGCGGCGCTCATGCGGCTGCCCTCGCCTGCTTGGCGCGGCCATCACGCGTCTCGGCGATGACCAGGCCCTTGACCGACAGCCGCCACACCGCGACCGGATGCCCGTGCGTGGCCGGGGACGTCGACGGCACGTACTGGCGGGTGTGCTCGATGACGCCGCCCTGCCGCAGGCCGTTGATGGCCGCGCCGAGGAAGCCGTGCGACAGCTCCGGCAGCACCTCGCGCAGGTCGTTCGCACTGAAGGTGTCGTTGGCGAGGCCGTAGGCGAAGACGGCCTGCTGGACGAGGAACTGGTCCCAGCTGCTGGCTCGGGCGACGATGTCGGTGAGGCGGGCGTCCCGGTCCGTGGCGGCCAGACGCTCGGCGGTGGTCTGCTTCTTCATGTGCTACTCCTTGGGGTAGCGGCGCCCCGCCTGATGGCCGCAGGCGGGGACGGCCGCGGGCTAGAAGGGGGCCGGTTCGCTGTCCCGCTCGGCGCGTCGGATGGACGGCCGCTTCCAAGCGGTTGTCACGGCGCAGCCGATTTCGTCGACGCGCTGCTCGATCTCGGTGTCGACGTTGAGTCCGGCCTTGTCGAGGCTGGCCGCGAGCTGGCAGGCTCCAACGTGCTCTTCGTCGGTTTCGGCGTAGACCAGCGTCCAGGCGATGTGCGCGACGACGATGTTGCGGTAGGAGGTGAGTGCGGCACGGTAGGCGCTCACGTCCAGTGCCGTGACCCTGGTGACGGGCTGCTCGGCCTCGGGAGGCTTGCTCACGCCGCACCGCCCTCGTCGACGAGTTCGCCCTCAAGAGAGCCGTCGCTCGGGGCCAGTTGTTCGCCCGCGATGTACGGGCCGGCCGCATCGAGGGCTTCGGGCTGGGCGTCGGTGCGGACGGTGCCGTCCTGGGCGTCGGCCTGCGCCAGCTCGACGGAGATGGGCAGGAGCTTGAACAGCTCGCGCACGCAGGTCTTCTTCGCCATCGCCTCGTAGTGGTCCCGCCAAGGTCCGCCGTTGGGGAAGGCGGAGTGCTTGCGGTGCTTCTCGATGTCCTCCGGGGACAGGACGACGAACGCGGAGCCGCCGCTGGTGGTGGTCGCGACCGCGTAGTAGGCGATGGGCCCGCCGCGTCCGCCGAGCGAGGGGCGGTGGGTGAGGCGCTGGTCGAGCCCGTACTCGTACTCGAAGTGGTCGTTCTCGTAGACGACCTGCGCGGACAGGCTCTTGGCCATGGGGCTCTGCCAGAACAGCTTGGCCATGCCGCGGTATCCGAGGACGAAGGTGACCTCCCCTTTGAAGGGCACGAGGTAGGCCTCGCCGGTGGGGCCGCCGGGCTCGACGCCGAGCTGGGAGCAGGTCATGAGCGCGCCGAGGAACGATTCGGGGCTGCATTCGCCGAGCTTGGGGGTGCGCCGCAGGGTGGTGAGCGCGATGCGGGCGATGCGGTCGGCGTCCATGTGCTTGGGCAGGGCACGGGCGATCTCGGGCCGCATCCGGTCGATCTGCTGCTGCAGGCTCGGCGCCTGGCCGTTGCCGTTCTGCTGGACGGCGCCGACGTTTTCGGCGCGGCGGGCGACGGCGTTACGGGCGGTGGTGGTCACAGGTTCTCCAGGTGGACGCGGAGGGTGCGATAGGTGGTCGGCTCGCCGCGGTAGTCGTCGAGGTCGATCTCGGGGTGGTCGTCCTTCAGGGCGCGCCAGTTGATGGCGCCCTTGCGGCGGTACCGGGGCCAGGAGTAGGCGTGTTCGCCGCGGATGTGGACTTCGGTGGCGTCGCCGCAGATGGCCTTGAGGCGGTTGTCGGCGTCGGTCAGGGCCAGCTCGCCTGCCGCGATCTGCTCCTTGGCGGTGGCGCGCTGCTTGATCAGCTGCTCGACTTCCAGGGCGTCAGCGACGACGACTGTGTCGGTGGGATGAGCGTGGAGGCGGTCCAGGAGGTCGCCGGTGGCGGCGCTGCCGTCGACGGGCGGGCGGATGCCGTCTTCGACCCAGGACCAGAACTCGCCGGCGATGCGGGCCAGGTCGTCGATGAGGGCCTGGTCGCGGTCGATGCGGTGGACGAGGGTGCGCTGCCCGCCGATCAGGACGGCGGTGTAGCCGAAGGACCAGCCGGTGACGAACAGCTGCCACTGCAGCTGCACCTGTACGGCGACCGGCGGCTCGTCGAGCCAGTCGTTCAGGGCGTAGGAGGACCGGCTTTTGATCTCCAGGGCGCCACGCTGGCCGTCTTCGTCGGTGGCCCGGTCCAGGTTGACCAGCGCCCACGGGATGTCGGCACGGCGCAGGGTGCCGGGGTGGTCGTGGACGGGCAGGCCGGTCAGGGCGATGAAGCGGGTGGCGACGACCGGCTCCAGGGCGTGCCCCATGAGCGCGGCCTCGGACAGGACCGGGTCGTTGTGCGGCGGCACGTCCTGGCCGGTCTTGCGCAGCCAGATCTCCAGCGGGCTGGTGTAGGGGTTCAGTCCGCAGATCGCGGCGATGTCGCTGCCGCCGAGCCCGGTCCTGCGGACGGTGTGCCAGTCGTCGGCCGGAGCGTCGGGCGGCAGGACGACGGTCGCGCCGGACGGGAACGTGAGAGGCCGCGTGGTGCTCATGTGACCTGCTTTCGGGTGTGGGGGGCCTGGCCGCCCGCGGCGGTGATGGTGCGGACGGCCGGCAGGGTGGATGGGTCAGAGCCGGACGGGCATGACGAGGTACTGGTAGTCGGCGTCGCCGGTGGCCGCCTGCAGACGGGCCGGCCGGGTGGGGCTGTGCAGTTCGAAGCGCACGGCGTCGGCGGTGATGTGCTGCAGCCCTTCGAGCAGGTACTCGGGCTTGAAGGCGATCTGCATGGGGTCACCGTCGAGCAGATCGGCGGGCAGCGTGTCCCTGGCGACGGCGCCAGTGTCTCCGGCGGCCCGCACACTGACTTCGGTGCCCTTGAAGCCGACCAGGATCTTCGGTTTGCGGTCGGTGGCCACCAGGCAGGCCCGCCTGATGGCCGCAATCAGCGGGGCGACCTCGACGGTCCCGGTCGTGGTGAACCGCGGGATGTTCTTGTGGACGTCGGGACGGCCCGTGCGGTCGACCAGGGCGAGCGAGGCGTAGCGGGTGGCGGTGCCGAGACCGGCCGGCAGGTCGCCGGACAGCAACACTTCGCCGCCCGCCATGGCCTTGGCCGCATCGAGCAGCGCCTGGCCCGGCATCAGCGCATCGAGGTCGGCGGCACCGTCGGCGGGGCGCCAGGTGAGGGTGCGTTCGGCGAGCCGGTAGGAGTCGGTGGCCGTGAGCGTCATCTGCTCGCCGTCCGTGGCGACGTGTACGGCACCCATCCAGGGTTTGGCGGCCACCGTCGGGTCGGACGCCCCGATGATCTGGCCGACGGCGTCGGCGAAGAGGCTGCCGTCAACGGTGCCCGCCGGCCGCGGCCGGGCCATCAGGGCCGGATAGTCCTCGGCGGGCAGCAGACTGAGCGTGAAGGAGGCGTCCCCGCTGGCGAGTACGGCCTGCTGCCCGTCGAGGGTGAGGTCGATGTACTCGCCGGGGAAGGTGGCCAGCACGCTCGCGGCCAGCCGCCCGGGGACGACGATGCGGCCGGGCTCGCCTACGTCGGCGGGCAGGCTGCTGCGGGTGGTGACGTCCCAGTCGACGCCGGAGACGGTCAGGCTGTCGGCGGCGGCTTCGAGGAGGAGCCCGGCGCGGGCGGGCACGGTGGGCTTGGCGGCGAGCTGTTTGGCCGACCAGGCAGTCGCCTCAGCGAGTTCGCGGCGGTCGCAGCGGAGTTTCACGGCCGGCCCTCCGCGCTCGCCTCGAACAGCGTCTCGGTTTGCGGGCTGCCGGTGCCGGCGTCCGGCTCATCTTCTGCTGACACCGGGCGGGCCGGGACCGGCTGGCAAATGAGATCGTCGAGGGGGAAGAGAGTGAGCTGTTCCACGGTGTTCTCCAGGTGTTGGGTGCCCGGCGGGGGCGGGGCGGGCACGCCCGCGCCGGGCCGCTAGGGGTCAGGCCGCGAGCGCCGCCCGCAGCCGCGCGTTCTCGGCGGTGAGCCGCACGACCGTGCACACCAGGTCGTCACACTCGGCGCGCAGTTCCCGCTGCTCCTTGTCCGCGACGGCCTTCGCGGCGTCGGCCAGCACGTGCTCAAGGTCGGGGCCGACGGGCTGCTGCTCCTGATACGCCTGCCACGCGTCGAGGAGAGCTTCGTAATACGCCGCGAGGCGCTTGTGGTCCTGTGCGAGGCGGTCGTCAGCCACGTCGATGTGCGTGAGGCAGATGCCGCCCGCGTAGCCCTCGACGGAGACGACGGGCTCACCGTGGCCGAGCGTCCAGGCCGGGGTGCGGGTCACGGTCACCAGCCGCCTGCACAGGTCGACGGACCCCGGATCGACGTAGCCGCCGGACTCCTGCCGCTGGCGCACCGCCACGGCGAGCGGGTCCTCCGGCCGGACGCCCGGGTACGCGATGACGGGTGTACCGACGGGGTACCGCTTGTTCCACTGTTCGGCGTTCATGCGGCCACCTCCGCCTGCTTGCGGGCGGCGTCGTACCGGGCGATGCCGGAGACGATGGCGTGGCACTGCCACAAGTACTGCCAGTCGAACTCCTCGAACGACAGGTCCCACTCGTCCGGGAAGCGCAGCGTCACGTCACCGTGCCGGAACTGCTGGCACGCGTAGCGGGCCGTCTCCGCATACTGGATGTCGTGCTCGTCCGAATTGAGGATCTGCCTGCCGATCGCCTCGACGGTGCCCGGGTAGCGGGCCTCCAAGGCGGCGGCCTCCTCGACGAGCCACGAACGGAACCTGCTCGCCGACCAGTCCTTCGCCTTGCCCGCGCGCAGCTTCTCCTCCCAGTAGTCCGGGTTGATGGAGCGTCCGGCGCGGCTGTCGCGGAAGAGGACGAACATGTCCTTGGTGTCCTCGCCGAAGCGGCAGAAGTGGAACGAGCCGTGGGAGCCGTTGACGATCAGGTTGTAAGGCCACGTGATCAGGTCCCACCAGAAGAGGGAGCTTTCCTCCGGGGCGACC
>NZ_JBHFFO010000006.1:0-36825 GCF_045222935.1 Streptomyces sp. Ac-502 | reverse complement strand
GAACGGCGGCTTGCCTGGAGCATCTGCGAGCAGGAGAGCACCCGCTTGTCGATGCGTAGGCGTGCGGGCAGCGTCCCGGCTGCCGGAGAACCCTCGGTGAAACCGTGTCCGCCGCCTGTGAGGGTCGTTGAAGCTGACACCACGTGGCTGTGAAGACCAGGCGCGGGCGTGGAGCCGGCTGCGGAACCGGAGATGCGGTGGTGACCGCCTGGGTGTGTTCGGCACCTGGTTCTGGCGGTATTTGATCGTACTGGTGGGTCGTGTGCGGGGTTTTCCGCCGTGGCCAGATACACCCTGGAAATAACGCACGGTAGCGGTGGCGGTCCGGCCTGTCACCGGCGTAGCGTCCTGTCGCGTCACGAAACCCCCGGGCGGCGGCCAAACCAGCCCCGGGGGCCTCGTTCATCATTCTGTGAAGATCAAGGAGCTCTGGATCCGTGCACCCTGACCCTTGTGCGCACCGGCCCGGTACGAGCCGGCCCGACAGGCGTGAAGCTAGCATGCCGCAGCCCGGCTGCCGCGAAACGTATGCCTGGGAAGTCACCGTTACCACGACGGCCCTCGTCGGCACGCTGGTCGCGTTCCTGATGCTGACCGGCGCGGCACCGACGTCACTGCCCCTGCTGTGGGCCCTTACCGCTGCGGCGGCGGACCAAGGCGGTATTCGCCTGCGCTACCTGCGCATTCGCGTGCTCTGACGCCGCCTGCCGTTCGCCACCGGTGCCGGGCCCGCCTGCGGGCCCGGCACGCCACCGGTCGTCTCGTGTGACCGGTGGCGGCACCCATCCGTGATCTTCACGGGGAGAAATACGGCCCCGTGGCGCGCGAAGTGCCCGCCCGGATGCGGAAAATCCCCGCCTCACGCCCCCGGAAAGGGGTACCCATGACGTCAACCGGTCGCCGCACCTGCGCCTGCTGCCACAAGCCCCTCACCTACGGCGGCCGCGGCCGCCCCCCGCAGTACTGCTCCCGTTCCTGCCAGCGCCGGCGCCGCCCGCCCGCACAGGCCGTACAGACCGGCCCGCGGCGCGTGGAAGCCCTCGAAGCCGTCCACCGTGCCGCCGGCAGCCTGCTCGATGCCGAATACGGCGGCCACCCGGACCTGGTCCGCAGCCTCGAAGTCCTGCTGACCGTGCGCCAGCACCTGGAGTTGCTCGACTCGCTGACGGTGCAGCAGCTGCGCGCCGACGGCACCCGGTGGGAGACGGTCGCCGAAGCCGCCGGCATCAGCGAGTCCACCGCCCGCCGCAAGTGGGGACGGGCCGCCGCCCGCCCCAAGAACACCTCGGCCCCACCACCGGCTCCCGCAGCCCGCGCCACCATGACGGCCACCGCGGCCCTGCCGCACCAGCGCGGCGCCCCCATCTCCCCGCCGGGCCCTCCGCCCAGCGCGGCCGACGACAACGGGCCCCCGCACCCCGCTCCGGGCCTGACCAGCCTTCAGCAGTTCGCCAGCGCCCTGTCCCATCTGCAGCGCAGCAGCGGCAAGGTCGTCCGCGACATCGCCACGGACGCCGGTGTCTCCGCCTCCTACGTCTCCCGCGTCATCTCCGGGGAACGCCTGCCTTCCTGGAGCGTGGCCCGCCGCATCATCGTGGCCTGCGACGGCGACCCCACCGCCGTACGCACCCTGTGGTGTGCCGCCCGCGGCATCGCCCCCTCGGCCAAGGTCACCTCCGAGGACGCCGTCGGGGCCCTGCACGCGGCCCTGCGCGGCCTGTACCTGTCCGCCGGCCGGCCCGACCCCTACCTCGTGCACACCCAGTGCCACGGCGCGCTGAGCGAAGAGCAGATCACGGACGTCTTCGATGGCCGGTACCTGCCGGACTGGCCCGTCCTCGGCCGCCTCGTCCTCGCCCTGGAGGGCCGGCCCGACGCCCTTCACCCCCTGTGGAACGCCGCCCACCCCTCACCGCCTTCGCCCGCGCCCGCCGGAGGCAACCGCCTCGCGGGCCTGCCCGCCAGCGCTTTCGGATAACCACCCACCCCACCCCACCGCTCGCTCGTCACCCGGGGGAGACGACATGCACCCCACACCGATCCGCCTGCCCAATCGACCACCCGTCAGCATCCGCCTGCCGCTGGACTTCACCGCCTTCTGCCAGCTGCGCCATACCCCCTACCGACGGCACGCCCTGCTGCGCCTGGGCGAGACAGCCGCAGCCGACCGCGCCGTCGAACACGCCCTGGGCACCCTGGCCACCGACTGGCGCCGCATCCTCAGCAGCCGCTGCCCGGCCCGCCGCGCCTGGCAGATCCTGACCGCCAGCATCGAACACCAGATTCGGCACCAGACCAGCGCTCCGCCGACCGCCGCCCGCGCCCTCTACACCCTGCTGCCCGCCCGCCAGGCCGACGCCATGCTCCTGCACCTCCAGCACGTACCCCCGCACCAAGCCGCAGACCTGACCGGACTCGATACAACCATGCACGCCTACCACCTGTGCACCGCCCAGCACACCCTCGACGCACGCCTTGCCCCAGCCCCGTAAACCGGCCCGGAAATAGCACGGCGCGGCACGAGGCCAGGGCAAGACCGCCCAGTCGGCCCGGCCGACGCATACCCCCACGGCGTGACCACCGAGTTCGTCACCGCCCGCGGACCGCGGCACCTGGCGCTGCGCGTGTACGAACGCGGCGTCGGCGAGACCCGCGCCTGCGCCGCCGCCCACCGGCGCCGCCGAATACCGCGTCGACCTGCCCGGCGGGCACCTCGTCATCTCTGCCGCGGCCGACGGCACCATGGCCTTGACCAGCCCGGCCGTCATCACCGCCCAGGGCACCCTCCGCCTTTCCGGCGCTGAGCACGTCCAGCGCACGGTGAGGCACCCTCAGAATGCGACAGTCCCCGCAGTCAACTCAGTCACTTAGAGACCAGCGGCCACGGAAATGACAGCGTGGCGTGTGCGTGGCCGCGGCCGGTCTGCCGCCCGGTGCCGGCTCAGCGCACCGCGGAAACCGGCGCCCGCCGATGCTTGGGAACGCTGCACCTGTGCCGGTTGCAAACGGCACCATCGACCCTGATCACACGGCAGAACGCAGCATGCACTGCACAACGGTCGTCGCCCGGGGCGGGGGCATTGCGGCAAATCCGCGCAGCATCCGGGCCTGCCCACGTACAACGCCCGAGGTCTGACGCGTGCTCCGGCGTATGCAGTTCACACGGTGCGCCCTCGAGCTCGACCGGGTTGACGCACCACTTCACCGGCATGGTCTCGATGCTCAGAATGGTGTCCAGGGGTTCCATGCAGAGCGGATGTGAGAACCGGTCGAGTCGGTCGGCCAACTGGTGTCCGCCCTCGTCGCGTGCCAGCTCGGCCAGCGCACGCAAGAGGCGCGGGGATGCCCTGATGTGCCAGTCGGAGTAGTCGTCACCGTTGACATATCCAGGAGTGGGGAGCAATCGAGCAGCGGATTCGAGGATTGCCGTGACAGTGTCGGTGATGTCGGTCATCGCTTCTCGCCCTTGCGAAATGAACGGAGGGAAGTGGCGTGACGGGCCCGGGAGCATGCCGTCGCGCCGTTACGTGGCAGTTGCCCGGGCCGAGGGGGCGTCCTGCGCCACACCCCGCTCCCGCCACACCCGGCTCGTGAGGGGCTCACCGGCACCTCGCCGTAGGCAAAGTCCGCACGTGCGCCTTGATATGGGCCGCGTCACGGACGATGTCGAACCGGCGGAGCTCGGCCGGCCCGCAGTCGATGACATCCGGCGCATCGTGCACCAGGCAGTGCTGGGCGATCCAGCGGTCGGCGTCCACTGCATCGCCTTGCCCGAGAGAGCCGTACGCTTCGACGTAGCCGGCGTCCCCGAGCCGAAAGGCGTGGAAGCCGAGCATCTGCCCGTACTCGATTGGATTCCGGCAGCGAGTGCCCTTCTTCGTGCGTGCGACGCACTGCAGGTCATGGGCATCCCCGCAGGGGCTGATCCACAGGCGACCGCGCAGCACGACGAGTGGCCTCCCGTCCATCACACCGCTCCGCCGGCTTCGCGACGTGCGCCGGTGTACGCAGGCGGACAGCCGAAACACTCCTTCACCTCCGCCGGCACCGCAACGTCTGTGGCCTCCTCATCGAGACGGTGATGTCCTACCGCCGTGTCGGCGGTGAACCGCTGCGGGATCCCGACCCACTCTTCGTACCCGGGAGGCTGCGCATGCCGCAGAGTGCCGGCCGTTCTTCGCTGACATCGGGGTTTGCCTGGTTTCGTCCTGCCCAAGGAGCGCTCCTCACCGAGATAGGCACCGCACCGGCCTCGTTGCGACATGGGCTTCAACGCACTCTGCGCGCGAACGACGCGGAAACCTGCCCCGATTCCCGCGTTCGGCCCACCAGGGGCGGCACCTGGTCAGGTATGACTCCCGGCGAGCGGGCCTTTCGGGGACGAGTGGCTGTATCGGCCGTGGCCTTGTCCGAGCAGCAGGCCGGGCCCACACACGGTCTCCAGCGCACTCGGAACGGCGGCGCTGATACCGGTACTCACCGGCTCGGACTGACGTCCGTCGGGCCGTCCTGCCCGGTTTCCGCCTGCGGGGCAGCGGCCTCGGCTCGGCGTAGCTCCCTGATGTACTCCATGGCGCCGGGCGTGTGGTGGATGTAGGCCAGGCCCCGCGGGAAGGGGGAGTTGACGCCGTCGTCCGGCTCCAGGGTGAGCACGATGTACAGGTGGGGCGGCACTCTGGCCGGGTCCTGCAGCCGGTGCAGCACTTTCTGCGCTTCCTCCTCATCGAGGAGCGGGCCGGTCTTGGTCCAGGTGGTGCTGCGGGTCATCCCCTCGGTGGTGGCCTCGGTCCAGTAGACGTAGCGCTGGGTGAGCTGGGCGTGTACGGCGGCGAAGCGGCTGCGGTACTCGTCCTCGGTGAGACCGCGGTAGGCCAGGTCATCCGCGAACCGGGCGAGGTTCACGCGGCCGGTTCGGGCATATCCGCGGTGCAGGTCTCCGGCCAGCGTCTGAAAGCGGCGTGTGGGGATCATCAGTGCCCTTTCCAGGGAGCTGCCCCGGCAGTTGCAGCGGTGGCACAGGGCGTCGCGCACCAGGTCGGTTGGGTGCGCATGGTCGATGTCGTTTGTGATGCCCCCGCAGATCGGGCAGGTGGGGTGGGCCAGGAGGTACGCCTTCTTGGCTGCGCTGGACATGGTGCTGTAGTGCAGTTTCATCTGCGTTCCTCCGGCTCGGCGAATCGCTCCCCGGTGCGGCAGTCAGCCGGCGCGGCGGCCGCCGGTTGCCTTCTTCTTCGCCGCGGTCTTCTTCGCCGGTGCCTTGGCGGCGGTCTTCTTGCCGCCGGCCTCCTTCGGCGTGCGGGCACTCTTGCGGGGAGAGGAGCGCTTGGTGGTTCCGGTGACCTTGTCCTCGATGGCCCGCAGCGGCGTCACCGAGGCGTCCGTACCGTCGGCGTCTTCGCCGCGGGCGCTCCTGGCAGCGCGGACGCTGTCCTCCAGGGCGGCCATCAGGTCCAGAACCTGTCCGCGGGGCTGGGGAGCCTTGCCGGGGGCTTCGACTTCGCGGTTCTCCAGCTTGGCCGCCACGATCTCCTCGACCTGCTCGCGGTAGTGGTCGCGCAGGTCCTCCTCGTCCAGCGGGCCGTAGCTGGCCATCAGCTCTTCAGCCGCGGCGAGCTCGTCCTCGCTGATGTCGACCGGCCGGTCGGGGACCACGCCGGCGGGGGTGCGGACCTGGTCGGGCCAGCGCAGCGCGTGCAGCACCAGCACATCCCCCATGGGCCGTACCAGCGCGAGGGTTTCCTTGCTGCGCAGGGCGATCTTGCCGATGGCGACCGAGCCGTGGTCGTCCATGGCGTCGCGCAGCAGGACGTACGGCTTGTTGGCGGCCGGGCCGTTGGGGGCGACGTAGTAGCCGCGCTCGACCTGCAGCGGGTCGATGTCACCAGCTGGCACGAAGGCGAGGATCGTGAGGGTTTTGGCGGTCGGCAGCGGCAGCTGGGCCAGGTCGTCGTCGGTGAGCGGGACGACACGCTCACCGGTCACATAGCCGCGGCCGATCTCCTCAGTCGGCACCTCGGCCTCATCCTCAAGGGAGCACACAGGCTGGTTGCGTACGCGCCCGCCGTCGGCCTTGTGCACGCGCACGAAAGAGACGGCCGGTCCGCTGTCGGTGGCGGCGTGCAGGGAGATCGGCACGGTGACCAACCCGAAGCTCAAAGCTCCCTGCCAGAGCGAGTGCGGCATCTGACCTGCCCTTTCCCGGGGCTTTCAGCGTAAAACGGGCCTCGCGTAGGGGCACTTCAACCAGCTCCCGGCTCCCGCCCGCCGCTGACCTTCAAAAGAGGGCCTGTACGCACTTCGTACGCGCTTCGTACGGCAAAAGGCCGCAATCTGTACGGTTAGTGGGGTAGAGTGTGGGCCAGGAGGTGTTCCATGTCCGAGTTGTTTGATGCGGTCGACGCGCTGGTCGCGTCCCGTGCGCCGCTGCCGCCGGCGGAGGAGCGCAAGCGGCTGCGCACCGCGCACGGCCTGACGCTGGACGAAGTCGCCGCCGCGCTGAAGGTGCGCCGCGCCACGGTGTCCGGCTGGGAGTCGGCGAAGAAGCCGACCGAGCCGCGCGGCCTGGAGCGCGAGGCGTACGCGCGGCTGCTCAAGCAGCTCGCGGAGCTCTACCCCGCACCCGCAAGACCGGAAGAGCCGGCGGCCCCCGTACCCGACACGTTCACCGGCGCCTCCGACCCGGCAGGCGAAATGCCAGAGGTCCCGGACGCTCTGATCGACGACGCGGTCGAAGCCCTTCACCCCACCAGGGCCACGTCGACGTCGCGCCGTTCTGGGACGCAGAAGGCGGCCCCGCCGGAAGCGCGGACTCTGTCCACAGAGGAGGCGTCCGAGGCTGCGGCCATGACTGCAACCGAGAACACCCAGATCCCTGCTCCGGCCGCAGCGACCCGCCCGGCGCGCACCACCAGGCCGACGTCGACATCCCGCCGCCCGGATGCGAAGAAGGCGGCCCCGGCCGGAACCCCGGCGGGCGGCACCGACCCGCGGTTCGAGAACGGGCCGCTGGCGGTCGTCGACGTTGAGGACGGCAAGGTGGTGGCGTACTGCACCGGCGGTCTGGTCCTGGACGTGCCCGCCAAGTCGCTGCCGTCCCTGGTGGACTGGACGCTCAAGGAGGCCAAGCTCGGCCAGCCGAAGCTCTCCGGCCCCGGCAAGGACGCCGACCCGCTGCTCGTGCTCACCGAGGCCGCGCTGGAGCGCTACGGCCTCCCGGCCACGCTCACGGAGGAGGAGCGGATCGCCGGGCGCATCCCGGAGGGCCACAAGGTCATCAAGCAGCTGACCCGCGCGCAGTGGCAGCTGACCAAGCGCGGGTTCGGGCCGTGGGCGCGGATCTACCGCCCCGCCACCGGTTCCGAGCGGACCTGCGTACAGCTGTGCATCCCGTCCTGGAACGCGCTGGACACCCGGCACTGGGGCGCGGCCGGGCAGCTGGCGCCGGCGGACCTCGCCCGGCTCCTGGGCGTGTACGCCTCGAGGGTGATGACGCCGCGCGGATCGACGGCCGTGACCGGCCTGGAGCTGATGACCGCGCTGCACCCGCCGACCCGGGCCTCCAAGGCGGATGCCGACGGCAAACGGCGCTCCGAGCACAATCCCGGCTCGCTGGGGAAGGACCCGGTCGACTGCGCACCGTGCGAGGCACCGGACGGGCACCCGCTCCTGGCGGATCTGCCCCGGTTCCACGTGCGCGGCCCGGCGGAGAAGCTGTTCGAGGAGGCATACGACTGGGCGCGGCCGATGACCGACGCCGAATGCCTGCGCCGCAACCTCGTGGGCCTGGACGTCAACATGGCCTTCGCCGCCGGCGCCAACGGCCTGATTGTCGGTCTCGGCGCGCCCACCCACGTCAAGAACCCGGCCTTCGATGCGAAGCTGCCCGGTTCGTGGCTGGTCGACCTCTCCCACGTCGACCTGTCCCGCGTGAAGGTCGCCAAGGACCGGTGGGCGCAGCTGGACGCCGATCTGCTGCCCAGCCCGTTCACGCCGACGGGCGAGCGCCCCGAGGGCCCGGCCTGGTACGCCACGCCGACCGTCGCCTACGCGGTGGAGCTCGGCTACGACGTCGCGCCGGCCGAGGCGTACGTACGGTATGAAAGCGGCCGCTACCTGGACGGCTGGTACACCCGGCTGCGCGACGCCTACCTCGCCACCATGGCCGACCTCGGCGTTGATGCGGACCTGCCGCCGGCCGACTTCCTGGCTGCGATGGACGGCTACCGCAGCCGCGACCCGCAGCTGGCGATCGTCGTTTCCGCGATCAAGGCGACGGTCAAGGGCGGTCTCGGCAAGCTGCGCGAGCGCCCGCGCGGCGAGAGCTGGAAGCCGGGCGAGCCGTGGCGCGCCCTGGCCCGGCCGACCTGGCGCCCCGACATCCGCGCGGCCGTCATCTCCCGCACCCGCATCAACTTCCACCGCAAGATCGTCAAGCACGCGGCGTTCACCGGCCAGTACCCGGTCGCGATCCTGTCCGACTGCGTCGTCTACGCAGTCGACGGCGAGAGCCCGTTGGACTTCCTGCCCTACCGGGACGGCAAGCCGCTGCCGGGCGGGTTCAATCTCGGTGTGAACCCGGGGCTGGTCAAGCACGAGGGCACCCAGAGTGTGCTGTGGGGTGAGGGCGTGCGGGAGCAGTTCGACGCTCCGGCGCTCAACCTCGCGCGGTACATCAAGGACGGCACCGTCACCAGCGTCGACAGCGGGGAGTAGATAGGCGATGAGCAGGTTCGGGGACGGCCTGGAGCAGGCGGTGCAGAAGGCGTTCACCCGCCCGGCGCCGAAGTCGGCTGGCGCGCAGATGCGGTACCTGGTCAAGCAACTCAAGGGCACCAAGGCGGTCGCTCAGATGCTGCGGATCTCCCAGCGCACCGTCGAACGGTACGTGAAGGACCAGATCAAGAAGCCCCGCCCCGACCTCGCCGCGCGCCTGGAGCGCGAGACGAAGGCCCGGTGGCAGCCGCAGATCCGGGCCAAGGCCCGGCAGAAGGCGGCGACGACCGACGGCATCGTCATCGACGTCCACGCCCGCCTCGGATATGCCGGGGCGCCGATCGGCACGACGGACGAGGACCGTATCCGGCACCTGACCGTCGCCCTACCGCCCGAGCACGCCGCCCGCCTCTTCGACGCCCAGCAGCAGGGCGCCGGCGACGACCGGCTGCGCGAGCTGACCGCCGAAGCCCTCAAGGAGGTCTACTTCCAAGACGGCGGCAGCCGCGCCGGCTCCCTGCAGGAGGTACAGATCAACGACGTGATCCACCTGGACTTCGAGCTGTAGAAGCCGCGCCTTGAGCAGCGAGCGGGCCCGGACCTGTGGAGCGCTTCAGTTGGCGGGTTAGCCTTCGATCTGGCGAGTTGAGCAGAACGGCACCCACCGCAGGCGGGGGCCGTTCTGCCCGGAAACTTCCGGCGTGTGTCAGTAGGTGGCACTACTGTTCGCTCATGTTCATGCGCAGCCGCAAGCGGCGTGATCCGCAGACGGCGGATCCACGAGGTTCGGTAGACAAGTCCCTCTCCGAGGGCGTCCCGGACTACATGGAGATCCCCCTGCGCCAGTGGGTGATGGCTCACCTCGAAGATGACGAAGCCAACGCACAGAGGATCGCCCTGCACCTGAAGCTGCGTGTCGACACCGGTCCCCGGATGTACTCGCCAGCGAAGTTCCTGGCAGCTGGTACCACCAAGGAGCAGCTGCTCGACGTCGTCAACGCGATGCTGCACTTGAGCACGCTGCCGACTACACAGACGTATTATCCCAACCCGGCCACATGGAGCGGCCGCCGACACTACCTCGGGACACATGGGAGCAGCGCCCGTGAGCAGGCCATCGCGCAGCTGGAGGACATGCTGACGCTCGCGGGGTCCGCGTACCGTGTCAACGATGCTCGCACTGGGCTGGAGCTCCGGGTCGACGCAACGGCGCAGCAGGCTGTCGCCAGCACTCTGGCAGCTGCTCGCACCCCGCAAAGCGGATCCGCTGCCGACCACCTGGCAACCGCTTGGAAGTGCGTGTACGGACGGGATCCCGACCCTTCCAAGGCGTACAGCGAAGCGATCAAGGCCGTGGAGTCGGCCTCCCAGTCCCTCATCGAACCGAACAACGCCAAGGCGACGCTCGGAACGATGCTGGGCGTGATTCGGAACTCGCCGCAGCGGTTCTCCACGGCGATCCCAGCAGGCGGAGGCGGGGACGACATTACGCTGGTGGCCGACATGATGCGGCGCCTGTGGCAGGGCCAGACCGCCCGTCACGGATCGCAGAACCCGACGAGGCTGGAGAACCAGCGCGAAGCCGAGATGGCCGTGCACCTGGCTGCCACCCTCGTGCAGTGGTTCACCGCCGGCCTGGTCCAGCGAACACAGTAAGCAGGGCAGCCCGGGCCCCAGCGCCTCCTGGACGGGTGAGGGCTGCTCCAGGTACTCGGTGAGCATGGCGTCGTACGAAACGCCGTCCACGGGCCGCACGCGGTCCAGGGCGCGCCCCCAGACCCGGTATTCGCGTGTCCCCGAGGCCGTTGCGGTACGCCGGAAGCCCAGCCTCGTACTTATAGCCGTCGCGGGCCTGTCGGCGGAACCACAGGTGCGCGACGACCTCCTGGTAACTGGGCAGCAGCTGCACCGGGACCAGCTCGGGGGTGGGGGACGTCGTCATGCCCTCCACCGCATGGACGGCCGCCCGGGTCATCGGCTCAGCGCGCGGGGCCGGGCAGGACGCCGCGGATGACGAGCTGCCGTCCATAGGGGGTGGGCATGTCCTGCATCTGAACGCCGGTGCGCAGCGGCTTCACCGAGAAGCAGAAGCCCTTGATGGGGCCGTGGCAGATGAGCCCGACCGGCGTGGGGATGCCGATGCCGTCGGGGGAGAGGGTGAAGCCGAGCCCGGCGTAGAAGTCCGTCAGCTCCGGCTCGTGCGTGACGTACAGAATGGCCGCGCCGAACTTCCCCTCCTCATGGGCACCGGCCGCGCGCTCCGCGTCGGCGACCAGGGCGCGGGCAATGCCCTTGCCGCGCCATGCTTCGACCACCGCAAGGGAGTCCAGTGCGGCGACCAGCCCGGCGATGATGTGTGCATTGGGCGACCCCATGAGCATGGGGTGGGTGAGTGCCCACGCCGCTGGCAGCGCCATCGTGCCGCCGACCAGCTCACCGGATTCGGTCTCCTGCACCGCGCGCACACGGGTGTACTTGTCGGCGTCCAGGCTCTGGCGGATCGCGCTAGGAAGCTGCCTCCAGGAGCCATCGGGGTTGTCCGGGTCGGCCAGCCGCATCACGGGCTCCAGCGCTGCCGCGTCGGACGGCGTCGCGTCCCGGATGATCACGCCGTCCGGCAGGGCCGGGGCGGTCACAGGGATGATCTCGCCCGGTTGCACTGCGGCCCTGGATGTTGGGGCGGCATACATGCGCTCGCCCATCACGTTCTCCGAGTACAGACGCTCCGCCTCGCGGCGCGCCGGGTTCCCTGACCGCCGGGCGCCCTTGCGTATCCCGTTTCGCTTCCCCACGTGTTCCTCCCCTTGTCACCCCACCCCTCCCCCACCCGAACACCCTCCTAACGCCGGGCGCCAGAAAGTGGCCTCGCCTGCGTGGCCGTCAGAATCTTGTCCACAGGCGAACCATGGGTTCCTGGAGGTATGAGCGATCACGAGCAGCAGCAGCCGGCCCCGCGGCGCGGCAAGGTCCTGGACGCCCTCGCGCGGGCGGAGCGGAAGGTCTTCACCCGGCCCGCACCGAAATCGGAAAAGGCTCAGGTGAAATTCCTTCTCACGCGGGCGAAGGGGTCGACCAAGGCTCTGGCGGAGCGCCTGGGCGTCTCGCGCCGGACGGTGGAGCGCTACCGGGCGGGGACGCTGACCACACCCCACAAGCGCCTCCAGGCCGCACTGGTGGAGGAGACCGAATCAGCGTGGCAACCGCAGGTCAGAGCACAGGCCCGCGAGCAGGCAGCCACCTCCGGCGGCATGATGGTGGACGTGACGGCGCACTTCGGATTCACCTGCAGGGGCAGCTCGGACGACGGCCGCGAGCGCACCATCACCACGGCGATCTCCCCCACCTACGCCGCTCAGATCCTCCAGCTCCAGGAGGCCGGTGCGACGGAGGAGGACCTGCATCCGATCGTCGCGAAGGCCATCACCGAGTCCTATTTCACGGAATGGGGCACCCGCGCCGCTGGCCTGCGGGCAGATTTCACGGACGTGAAATTAATAGAATTCCGGTTCTGGCACGGCCGAAACCAGATCCTGCTATAAACCGTATTCAGCGGGCCGCCGTCCAGCACTCTGGCGGTGGCCCGCTCCCGAATCCGCACCACGAATACGAGGCCGAAGATGACCACGCCCTGGCCGCCCCGGCGCACCGCACGGAGTCCGTACGCTCCGCACGTCGCCGCGCCCCGCGAGCCGGTCGACCCCGCCCGCATCGGCCGCCGTGTCGTACGGCGCCGGGCGAAGGGCATGGACGCCGGCGCCGTCGCGGCGGCCCTCGAGGACGCCCTGTTCGACGCCCGGCAGGACTCGCGGCACGAGGACCTGGCCGACGACGTCCGCGGCCGCACGGAGCTGGCGGAGTGGGAACGCATCGACCAGCTGCTCGCCGCCGCCGTCCCGGGCACGGTCTACGACCCGGACACCGACGAGGTCGTCCAGGCCGAGCTCGCCGCCGCGGCCGCCGACGCCCGGGAAGCCGAGATGCGCGAAGCAGCCCGGATCGCGGCCCGCGCCGACGAGCTCCAGGCGCTGCGCAGGCTCGGCACTCTGGAGCAGGCCCAGCCCGCGACGGGGACGAAGCCGTACGCGAGGAGCTCACCCGGCGAGCCGGCGGGTACGTCCAGGCCGATGTCGACGCCTGGCTCGCCCGCGCCTTGGCCGCGCACCTCGGGCACTACCGCGACTCGGCCGCCCGCGAAGCCGCCGCCGGCCTTCTGCCTCAGCCGGTCCTCGCCCACGCCGCGCTGCTCGCCGAACTCGCCCGCCTGGTTCCCGGCATCGACGCCGACCAGCTGGTGTGCGCGGCCCGGATCGCCACCACCGACCCCGAAGCCACCGGCGCCCTGGCCGCGGTCCTCGCCCGCGCCCGGTCGTAGCGCAGCATTTGCACGGCCCGCTCCGACGCCTCCGGTCACGCTCCGCTGTCCCCTGTCCCCCAGTACCTGGGGGACAGACCTGTGAGGACCTGGGGGACTGGGGCCTGCAATGCCTGGAATGACCGTGATGTCTGGGGGACTGGGGGACTGGGGGACTGTTTGCCCAGGCAGACATGTTGCTGAGGGGTGGCTAGTGAGCTGGGAGGCAGCTGGGGGGCACCCATACCTGCGATCACTAGGAGTGACTGTCACGCTGTCACGCCTGGGTGTCACGCGCCCTTGATCCGGCTGTCACGCTGGGGTGTCACGCTCTCCGTTCGGCCCGGAATCACGGGCCCGAACCCCGGCTTCGGGCCTCGCGCCGATCAACGTGACACCCCTCCTGAACCGACTACAGCCCGCAGCGGCATGCCGATTCGGGTGACGGTGGCGAATCCTTTGAGGGAGGGCGGGCGGGTGCGGAAGAATCCCCGGGGTGACCACCGACAGCGCCACCGCCGCGCTCTACGCCCAGGCCCTGCGGAGCACCGCCGCCGACCCGACCCGCTGCACCGTGCCGTGGGGCGTGTGCCCTGAGCACGGCGGCACCCTCAAGTCCCGCGCGCGAAGCACCGAGGGCTTCGACTCCTGGTGCACGGACTTCACGTGCTTCAACGTCTGGCCGTACGACCGGCTGGATGCGGCCTGCACCGAGCCGGCCACCCACACTGTCCAGGCCGACAACGGCGACCGCTACGTAGTCTGCGACGGCCATGCCCTGACCGCACGCACCCAGATCACCAACGGCCAGGTCCTCCCCGGCCTGCCCGCCTGAGATCCCGGCGGGAGCGATGGCGCAGCATCCCTACCAGGTCGTGGCACGGTGCACCGACGCGTCCCACCCGGGCGCCACCACCCTGATCTACACCACCCACGCCACCTCGGTCGAAGAAGCCGCGGCGAAGGTCCACGCGCTACGCCTGTCCAAGATGACTTCGGGGCTCTCCGCATCACGCAGGTGACGGAGCGCGACCCGGAGTGCACCTGTGCCACCCCCGGCCCCGGAAGGCAGTGCGCCGGCGAGCCCTGGTGCCTCAAGGCGGAAGGCGCCGCGGCCGCCAGCCCCGGACCTGGGTGAGCGGAGCGGCCCCACAGCCGCCGCGCGGCCGATACCGTGGTGACACACGCCCGTTCGCGCCCTGGAGGCCCCGATGAGCGACCAGCCAGCCCCCGCCGACACCTCCCGGCAGCAACTGGAACCCGCCGCCGCCGCCGCGGTCCGCGCGTACGCGGCCAAGACCCGCGCCGATGCCGACCGGTTCGCCGCCGTGCTGGAGGACATCGCCACTAACGGCCTGCCCTCGGTGGAGAACTGCACCCCGTGGGAGGAGCTGCGCGAGGCCCACCTCGCCCGCCTCGCTCGCCAGCGCCCGGCCGTCGCCTGATGGCCCCACAGCACGGCCCACGCCGCGCCCGGATCGCGTTCTCCGACTCTGCCGCCAAGCAGCTGGAGAACATCACCAGCGAGACGGAGATCCACGCCCTGGACCGCGCCCTGGTCGTCATCTCCGTCGACCCCGACATCGGCGAACCGATCCCCGGCGACACCGTCGGCCCTCAGCTGCGCGAGTACGCCGACGAAGTCGAGCGCGTACGTCTCTTGTACTGGGTCACGGCGCTTCGCACCGTGGTCGTCGTCGCATACCTCGAGGTCTGACCGCGAAGGAGCCGGCTGTGTCGTCGATCGTCCAGCAGCTCTCCGGCCGCCGCGAGCTCGGAGGGCTCCGCACCGTGGTGGAGTGCCCGTTCAAGGCCACTGTGCTCCGCATAGGCCCGGCACAAGACGCCGGGACGGGCGCGGCCTGGCTCGCGTTCCTGTGCCCGGTGCCCACAGCGGACCTGGGCGGGTGGCCCGGCGCTGAGGACCACCCGGATACCGGCGCGATGCCGTGCGGCACCGTGCTCGACTACCGCTCGCCCGAGGGACGGGGCTCCAGTCGCACGCCGACCTGTGGCTGACACCGCTGACCGGCGTCGACCCGGTGGCGTACGGCGGCGCGTGGTCTGACGTCCTGGACCAGGCCGACCGCGTGCTGCTCGCGCGGGCCGAAGCGGCTGAGGCCGCCGACGAGGACAGTCCGCTGCAGAACATGCTGGCGGTCATGGGCGTGGCACGGCGATCCGCAGCCGAAGGTGATCTCGGGGTGACGGCGACCGCCCTCGGGTACTGCGAGACCCTCGCCCAGAGCCTCTGACCTCACTCGACACCCGCCTTGCACCCTTGCACCGGCCATCGCTCCGGGGGCCGTGGCCAGTGGAGCGCGTGGACGGCCTTGCACCCCATTGGTAGGTAGTACAGGTAGTACCTACCTGCGGGTTAGAGATCTCTCCCCCTGAGAGCGAAGCTCGCCGCGCGGGCGCACGCCACCGCCGCCACCTGTACCGCGATGCCCGTTCCCGCCCGGCGCACATGATCCTTCTCGGCCCTGTGTGGCCGTCTGCGGCGTTCTGCCGCCCTCCGGGCCCCCGAAAACTGCGATCAAGGTCCTCGCAGGCGCTCACAGCGGCGTACAGCGCCTTTGCCGCTCGTGCGGCGTCGTCGACTGGAGGGGCCACCACGGCAGACCGCGCACGGCCACCTCCCGCCGTTCCCGGCCCGAGCTCGCCTCTCAGGGGAAGGGATCTACAACCCGCACGTAGGTACTACCTGTACTACCTACCAATGGGGTGCAAGACGCCTCAGCGCAGTATTCGCACGAGCCAGCGTTTACGCGGTCACGCCTGCTGTGCCGCCCCGGCCTGCGGGTGCAGCAGCCATTGCTGCACCGGCTGCTGCACCTGGTGGTGAAGGGTGCAAGGCCACCTGCTGCTGCTCGCTGCCCGGCCGGCGGAGCAGCATCGCCCGCCCAAGCAGCACATGGGTGCTGCTCGGGTAGCAGGCTGGCTCCGTCGTGCAGCAGCTGCTCGCTGCCCGAGAAGGTGCCGCTTGCAGCCGGCGTCTGCTGCTCCGGCAACGGCAGGAGCCTCGGGCTGCTGCATAACAGTGCAGATCTGCGATGTTCCACGCGAGATGTATGCACGGCTGCTGCATGCGGCGCCCCGAGCGGGCCGCCGCGTTTGTTCTGCTGCTCCAGAACAAGCCGGTTCACCTGGTGCTACCACACCTCGCTGCTCGCAGAGCAGCACGACACCTCCGGAGCGCGTCGCGTTGTTCTGCTCCTCCAGAACAGCCCGGTTTACCTAGTGCTACCGGCAGGTGCACGAAGAAGGCGCTGCACCAGGGGTGCAGCGCCGTGGGGGCCAGGATCTCGGTGGGCGGGCTGGCGGACGTTCAGCCGGCAGCGGCGAGGTTGGCCAGCTGCGCGGCGAACCGGGCCCGTCGTTGCTCGGTGAAGCTCTCAGGGTCTGCGGCCTTGATCTCGGGCACGGCCATGGGGGAGGAGACCG
The DNA here is from genome assembly GCF_045222935.1 of Streptomyces sp. Ac-502. Lineage (NCBI taxonomy): Bacteria > Bacillati > Actinomycetota > Actinomycetes > Kitasatosporales > Streptomycetaceae > Streptomyces > Streptomyces sp. Ac-502. Next base: position 20,315 of record NZ_JBHFFO010000006.1, on the reverse strand, counting down.
CGCCGCCGGCCAGCAGGGGTGGAGCTGGTACAAGCCGTCTTCCAGGGCCCAGGCGAGTCCGCACTCGCGCAGCTCCTTGAAGCCGCGGTTCACGGTCGGCTTGCTCGCGCCCAGTTCGCGTGCCATCTCGTTCTGGCTGATCGAGGCAGTGCCGGTCTCCGGGTCGCTGAGGTACAGCAACTGGTCCAGGACGCGGCGGCCGGCGGTGGAGACGTCGACCAGGGCCAGGAGGCGCAGGACGTCACGGGAGATCGTGACGGGGGCCTCTGTGGGAGGGCTGGGGACGTAAGAGCTGCTCACGGAGCCTCACCACTTCCGATCAGGTCGAGACGCTGTAAAGAGGATATGCCGCGCGAGCGCGAGGTCATGCGCTCGCCTTGCGTACGGGCCGCCGCTGCCGCAGCGTGACGACCTTCTCCTTGCGGCGGGCGGCCTCGGCAGCCTTCTTCTCCGCCTCCCGCGCCCGGCGCCACTCGATGGGGTAGTCGGGGTGCGGGATGATGCAGGCTGGGCCCTTGGCGTCGTTCCAGAGCTTCTGCCACTTCTCCTGCTCGCCGGAGGTGCCGGCCACCGTGAGCCACGGGTTCAGCTGGAGGATGCCGCGCTTGGCGGTGCGCATCCAGCCGATGTGCGCGAAGAACTGGCTGGCCTCGTTCACGGAGGCCGCCGAGAGGTTGCACCGGGCCTGGAGGGCGCGCTGGTTGGTCTTCACGAAGCCGCGGGGGGCCGCGCGCTCCTTGTCGTCGGCCCGGTTGGCACTCTGCAGCGCCATGAGCTGGCACCACACCTGGAACCAGCTCCCGGGCATCTTCAGGCTGCCGAGCACGTTCAGCAGCAGCCGGGCATCCAGCACGTAGCCGCTGACCTCCGCGCTCGCGGCGAACTCGCGGCCCTGGATCTTCTCCACGCCCAGGATCAAGCCGCCCTTGCCGTCCGACCGCGCGACCACGCGCTCGCCGGGGCGGACGATCGGCAGCTGTTCCATCAGCACAGTCCTCCAGAGATGATCAATGTTTCGGGAAGCACGGTAGCACTAGGTAAACCGGCTTGTTCTGGAGGGGCAGAACAAACGGTGGCTCACAGTCACCTGACGGTACGTCAGGTACGGGGGTGTTTGTTCTGGGTTTCCAGAACGCTCGGGACGTGTTTGTTCTGGAAACCCAGAACAAACGCTTTCACATCGCCGCAGGTCAGGGCCCGTTTCGGCACGGAACGCTCTTATGTGTCACTAGAGCTCAACCACCACGCGAACCTCGCTCGACACGCCACGCTGAGTACGGGGCAAACGGCTGGCAGCGGCGGGCGTGTCGTCGTCGGCAACCACCGGATCGTGGGCGCCGGCCAATGTGGTTGAGCTCGCTTCGCGTGCGGCACCATGCCCAAGTGCGGGTCGTGGACAGCAACAGCGGCTCTGCGTCTCGGGTGGTACCGACCGTGACGCTCAAAAGCACGGAGGCGTGGCCGGTGCCGGTGGGCGGTTCCGCCGCCCGGCCCAGGGGGCCGTTTGGCTTCGGGATCTCCGTATGCCGGAACTCCGTCTTTCCGATATCCGGGGTACTGTTCTGGGGCTGGGGTTCGAAGCGTCCCAATTCGTAATTCCTCGCCTGAGTGGGGGAGCGAAATGCCGACGCTAACCACTCATCAAATTGCGAACCTCGTCCGGCCGTTCCGGGGGTGTCCCGTGTTTTCGCCAACGCTACATGCTGCATCACCCTGATGCACACGCTATACTGAAACCCGACCCGAACGAGCGACCCCCCACCCTCGTAGCCAGCCGGACCCGCGGAGCGGGTCTTCGGGAAGTGAAGGCGTAGCCGTAACGGACCGTCAGAGAGTGTGCTGGCCTCATCTGAAGCCGTTGGGCTTGGTTAACCTCGGCAAATACGTAGCGCGGAACGAAGTACTACGTTCCGCGCTACGTATTTGCCAGGGTTAACCAAGCCCAACGGCTTCAGATAGAGCCAGCACCTCTCTAGACGGTCCGTTACGGCTACGCCTTCACTTCCCGAAGACCCGCTCCGCGGGTCCGGCTGGCTACGAGGGTGGGGGGTCGCTCGTTCGGGTCGGGTTTCAGTATAGCGTGTGCATCAGGGTGATGCAGCATGTAGCGTTGGCGAAAACACGGGACACCCCCGGAACGGCCGGACGAGGTTCGCAATTTGATGAGTGGTTAGCGTCGGCATTTCGCTCCCCCACTCAGGCGAGGAATTACGAATTGGGACGCTTCGAACCCCAGCCCCAGAACAGTACCCCGGATATCGGAAAGACGGAGTTCCGGCATACGGAGATCCCGAAGCCAAACGGCCCCCTGGGCCGGGCGGCGGAACCGCCCACCGGCACCGGCCACGCCTCCGTGCTTTTGAGCGTCACGGTCGGTACCACCCGAGACGCAGAGCCGCTGTTGCTGTCCACGACCCGCACTTGGGCATGGTGCCGCACGCGAAGCGAGCTCAACCACATTGGCCGGCGCCCACGATCCGGTGGTTGCCGACGACGACACGCCCGCCGCTGCCAGCCGTTTGCCCCGTACTCAGCGTGGCGTGTCGAGCGAGGTTCGCGTGGTGGTTGAGCTCTAGTGACACATAAGAGCGTTCCGTGCCGAAACGGGCCCTGACCTGCGGCGATGTGAAAGCGTTTGTTCTGGGTTTCCAGAACAAACACGTCCCGAGCGTTCTGGAAACCCAGAACAAACACCCCCCGTACCTGACGTACCGTCAGGTGACTGTGAGCCACCGTTTGTTCTGCCCCTCCAGAACAAGCCGGTTTACCTAGTGCTACCGTGCTTCCCGAAACATTGATCATCTCTGGAGGACTGTGCTGATGGAACAGCTGCCGATCGTCCGCCCCGGCGAGCGCGTGGTCGCGCGGTCGGACGGCAAGGGCGGCTTGATCCTGGGCGTGGAGAAGATCCAGGGCCGCGAGTTCGCCGCGAGCGCGGAGGTCAGCGGCTACGTGCTGGATGCCCGGCTGCTGCTGAACGTGCTCGGCAGCCTGAAGATGCCCGGGAGCTGGTTCCAGGTGTGGTGCCAGCTCATGGCGCTGCAGAGTGCCAACCGGGCCGACGACAAGGAGCGCGCGGCCCCCCGCGGCTTCGTGAAGACCAACCAGCGCGCCCTCCAGGCCCGGTGCAACCTCTCGGCGGCCTCCGTGAACGAGGCCAGCCAGTTCTTCGCGCACATCGGCTGGATGCGCACCGCCAAGCGCGGCATCCTCCAGCTGAACCCGTGGCTCACGGTGGCCGGCACCTCCGGCGAGCAGGAGAAGTGGCAGAAGCTCTGGAACGACGCCAAGGGCCCAGCCTGCATCATCCCGCACCCCGACTACCCCATCGAGTGGCGCCGGGCGCGGGAGGCGGAGAAGAAGGCTGCCGAGGCCGCCCGCCGCAAGGAGAAGGTCGTCACGCTGCGGCAGCGGCGGCCCGTACGCAAGGCGAGCGCATGACCTCGCGCTCGCGCGGCATATCCTCTTTACAGCGTCTCGACCTGATCGGAAGTGGTGAGGCTCCGTGAGCAGCTCTTACGTCCCCAGCCCTCCCACAGAGGCCCCCGTCACGATCTCCCGTGACGTCCTGCGCCTCCTGGCCCTGGTCGACGTCTCCACCGCCGGCCGCCGCGTCCTGGACCAGTTGCTGTACCTCAGCGACCCGGAGACCGGCACTGCCTCGATCAGCCAGAACGAGATGGCACGCGAACTGGGCGCGAGCAAGCCGACCGTGAACCGCGGCTTCAAGGAGCTGCGCGAGTGCGGACTCGCCTGGGCCCTGGAAGACGGCTTGTACCAGCTCCACCCCTGCTGGCCGGCGGCGCGGTCTCCTCCCCCATGGCCGTGCCCGAGATCAAGGCCGCAGACCCTGAGAGCTTCACCGAGCAACGACGGGCCCGGTTCGCCGCGCAGCTGGCCAACCTCGCCGCTGCCGGCTGAACGTCCGCCAGCCCGCCCACCGAGATCCTGGCCCCCACGGCGCTGCACCCCTGGTGCAGCGCCTTCTTCGTGCACCTGCCGGTAGCACTAGGTAAACCGGGCTGTTCTGGAGGAGCAGAACAACGCGACGCGCTCCGGAGGTGTCGTGCTGCTCTGCGAGCAGCGAGGTGTGGTAGCACCAGGTGAACCGGCTTGTTCTGGAGCAGCAGAACAAACGCGGCGGCCCGCTCGGGGCGCCGCATGCAGCAGCCGTGCATACATCTCGCGTGGAACATCGCAGATCTGCACTGTTATGCAGCAGCCCGAGGCTCCTGCCGTTGCCGGAGCAGCAGACGCCGGCTGCAAGCGGCACCTTCTCGGGCAGCGAGCAGCTGCTGCACGACGGAGCCAGCCTGCTACCCGAGCAGCACCCATGTGCTGCTTGGGCGGGCGATGCTGCTCCGCCGGCCGGGCAGCGAGCAGCAGCAGGTGGCCTTGCACCCTTCACCACCAGGTGCAGCAGCCGGTGCAGCAATGGCTGCTGCACCCGCAGGCCGGGGCGGCACAGCAGGCGTGACCGCGTAAACGCTGGCTCGTGCGAATACTGCGCTGAGGCGTCTTGCACCCCATTGGTAGGTAGTACAGGTAGTACCTACGTGCGGGTTGTAGATCCCTTCCCCTGAGAGGCGAGCTCGGGCCGGGAACGGCGGGAGGTGGCCGTGCGCGGTCTGCCGTGGTGGCCCCTCCAGTCGACGACGCCGCACGAGCGGCAAAGGCGCTGTACGCCGCTGTGAGCGCCTGCGAGGACCTTGATCGCAGTTTTCGGGGGCCCGGAGGGCGGCAGAACGCCGCAGACGGCCACACAGGGCCGAGAAGGATCATGTGCGCCGGGCGGGAACGGGCATCGCGGTACAGGTGGCGGCGGTGGCGTGCGCCCGCGCGGCGAGCTTCGCTCTCAGGGGGAGAGATCTCTAACCCGCAGGTAGGTACTACCTGTACTACCTACCAATGGGGTGCAAGGCCGTCCACGCGCTCCACTGGCCACGGCCCCCGGAGCGATGGCCGGTGCAAGGGTGCAAGGCGGGTGTCGAGTGAGGTCAGAGGCTCTGGGCGAGGGTCTCGCAGTACCCGAGGGCGGTCGCCGTCACCCCGAGATCACCTTCGGCTGCGGATCGCCGTGCCACGCCCATGACCGCCAGCATGTTCTGCAGCGGACTGTCCTCGTCGGCGGCCTCAGCCGCTTCGGCCCGCGCGAGCAGCACGCGGTCGGCCTGGTCCAGGACGTCAGACCACGCGCCGCCGTACGCCACCGGGTCGACGCCGGTCAGCGGTGTCAGCCACAGGTCGGCGTGCGACTGGAGCCCCGTCCCTCGGGCGAGCGGTAGTCGAGCACGGTGCCGCACGGCATCGCGCCGGTATCCGGGTGGTCCTCAGCGCCGGGCCACCCGCCCAGGTCCGCTGTGGGCACCGGGCACAGGAACGCGAGCCAGGCCGCGCCCGTCCCGGCGTCTTGTGCCGGGCCTATGCGGAGCACAGTGGCCTTGAACGGGCACTCCACCACGGTGCGGAGCCCTCCGAGCTCGCGGCGGCCGGAGAGCTGCTGGACGATCGACGACACAGCCGGCTCCTTCGCGGTCAGACCTCGAGGTATGCGACGACGACCACGGTGCGAAGCGCCGTGACCCAGTACAAGAGACGTACGCGCTCGACTTCGTCGGCGTACTCGCGCAGCTGAGGGCCGACGGTGTCGCCGGGGATCGGTTCGCCGATGTCGGGGTCGACGGAGATGACGACCAGGGCGCGGTCCAGGGCGTGGATCTCCGTCTCGCTGGTGATGTTCTCCAGCTGCTTGGCGGCAGAGTCGGAGAACGCGATCCGGGCGCGGCGTGGGCCGTGCTGTGGGGCCATCAGGCGACGGCCGGGCGCTGGCGAGCGAGGCGGGCGAGGTGGGCCTCGCGCAGCTCCTCCCACGGGGTGCAGTTCTCCACCGAGGGCAGGCCGTTAGTGGCGATGTCCTCCAGCACGGCGGCGAACCGGTCGGCATCGGCGCGGGTCTTGGCCGCGTACGCGCGGACCGCGGCGGCGGCGGCGGGTTCCAGTTGCTGCCGGGAGGTGTCGGCGGGGGCTGGCTGGTCGCTCATCGGGGCCTCCAGGGCGCGAACGGGCGTGTGTCACCACGGTATCGGCCGCGCGGCGGCTGTGGGGCCGCTCCGCTCACCCAGGTCCGGGGCTGGCGGCCGCGGCGCCTTCCGCCTTGAGGCACCAGGGCTCGCCGGCGCACTGCCTTCCGGGGCCGGGGGTGGCACAGGTGCACTCCGGGTCGCGCTCCGTCACCTGCGTGATGCGGAGAGCCCCGAAGTCATCTTGGACAGGCGTAGCGCGTGGACCTTCGCCGCGGCTTCTTCGACCGAGGTGGCGTGGGTGGTGTAGATCAGGGTGGTGGCGCCCGGGTGGGACGCGTCGGTGCACCGTGCCACGACCTGGTAGGGATGCTGCGCCATCGCTCCCGCCGGGATCTCAGGCGGGCAGGCCGGGGAGGACCTGGCCGTTGGTGATCTGGGTGCGTGCGGTCAGGGCATGGCCGTCGCAGACTACGTAGCGGTCGCCGTTGTCGGCCTGGACAGTGTGGGTGGCCGGCTCGGTGCAGGCCGCATCCAGCCGGTCGTACGGCCAGACGTTGAAGCACGTGAAGTCCGTGCACCAGGAGTCGAAGCCCTCGGTGCTTCGCGCGCGGGACTTGAGGGTGCCGCCGTGCTCAGGGCACACGCCCCACGGCACGGTGCAGCGGGTCGGGTCGGCGGCGGTGCTCCGCAGGGCCTGGGCGTAGAGCGCGGCGGTGGCGCTGTCGGTGGTCACCCCGGGGATTCTTCCGCACCCGCCCGCCCTCCCTCAAAGGATTCGCCACCGTCACCCGAATCGGCATGCCGCTGCGGGCTGTAGTCGGTTCAGGAGGGGTGTCACGTTGATCGGCGCGAGGCCCGAAGCCGGGGTTCGGGCCCGTGATTCCGGGCCGAACGGAGAGCGTGACACCCCAGCGTGACAGCCGGATCAAGGGCGCGTGACACCCAGGCGTGACAGCGTGACAGTCACTCCTAGTGATCGCAGGTATGGGTGCCCCCCAGCTGCCTCCCAGCTCACTAGCCACCCCTCAGCAACATGTCTGCCTGGGCAAACAGTCCCCCAGTCCCCCAGTCCCCCAGACATCACGGTCATTCCAGGCATTGCAGGCCCCAGTCCCCCAGGTCCTCACAGGTCTGTCCCCCAGGTACTGGGGGACAGGGGACAGCGGAGCGTGACCGGAGGCGTCGGAGCGGGCCGTGCAAATGCTGCGCTACGACCGGGCGCGGGCGAGGACCGCGGCCAGGGCGCCGGTGGCTTCGGGGTCGGTGGTGGCGATCCGGGCCGCGCACACCAGCTGGTCGGCGTCGATGCCGGGAACCAGGCGGGCGAGTTCGGCGAGCAGCGCGGCGTGGGCGAGGACCGGCTGAGGCAGAAGGCCGGCGGCGGCTTCGCGGGCGGCCGAGTCGCGGTAGTGCCCGAGGTGCGCGGCCAAGGCGCGGGCGAGCCAGGCGTCGACATCGGCCTGGACGTACCCGCCGGCTCGCCGGGTGAGCTCCTCGCGTACGGCTTCGTCCCCGTCGCGGGCTGGGCCTGCTCCAGAGTGCCGAGCCTGCGCAGCGCCTGGAGCTCGTCGGCGCGGGCCGCGATCCGGGCTGCTTCGCGCATCTCGGCTTCCCGGGCGTCGGCGGCCGCGGCGGCGAGCTCGGCCTGGACGACCTCGTCGGTGTCCGGGTCGTAGACCGTGCCCGGGACGGCGGCGGCGAGCAGCTGGTCGATGCGTTCCCACTCCGCCAGCTCCGTGCGGCCGCGGACGTCGTCGGCCAGGTCCTCGTGCCGCGAGTCCTGCCGGGCGTCGAACAGGGCGTCCTCGAGGGCCGCCGCGACGGCGCCGGCGTCCATGCCCTTCGCCCGGCGCCGTACGACACGGCGGCCGATGCGGGCGGGGTCGACCGGCTCGCGGGGCGCGGCGACGTGCGGAGCGTACGGACTCCGTGCGGTGCGCCGGGGCGGCCAGGGCGTGGTCATCTTCGGCCTCGTATTCGTGGTGCGGATTCGGGAGCGGGCCACCGCCAGAGTGCTGGACGGCGGCCCGCTGAATACGGTTTATAGCAGGATCTGGTTTCGGCCGTGCCAGAACCGGAATTCTATTAATTTCACGTCCGTGAAATCTGCCCGCAGGCCAGCGGCGCGGGTGCCCCATTCCGTGAAATAGGACTCGGTGATGGCCTTCGCGACGATCGGATGCAGGTCCTCCTCCGTCGCACCGGCCTCCTGGAGCTGGAGGATCTGAGCGGCGTAGGTGGGGGAGATCGCCGTGGTGATGGTGCGCTCGCGGCCGTCGTCCGAGCTGCCCCTGCAGGTGAATCCGAAGTGCGCCGTCACGTCCACCATCATGCCGCCGGAGGTGGCTGCCTGCTCGCGGGCCTGTGCTCTGACCTGCGGTTGCCACGCTGATTCGGTCTCCTCCACCAGTGCGGCCTGGAGGCGCTTGTGGGGTGTGGTCAGCGTCCCCGCCCGGTAGCGCTCCACCGTCCGGCGCGAGACGCCCAGGCGCTCCGCCAGAGCCTTGGTCGACCCCTTCGCCCGCGTGAGAAGGAATTTCACCTGAGCCTTTTCCGATTTCGGTGCGGGCCGGGTGAAGACCTTCCGCTCCGCCCGCGCGAGGGCGTCCAGGACCTTGCCGCGCCGCGGGGCCGGCTGCTGCTGCTCGTGATCGCTCATACCTCCAGGAACCCATGGTTCGCCTGTGGACAAGATTCTGACGGCCACGCAGGCGAGGCCACTTTCTGGCGCCCGGCGTTAGGAGGGTGTTCGGGTGGGGGAGGGGTGGGGTGACAAGGGGAGGAACACGTGGGGAAGCGAAACGGGATACGCAAGGGCGCCCGGCGGTCAGGGAACCCGGCGCGCCGCGAGGCGGAGCGTCTGTACTCGGAGAACGTGATGGGCGAGCGCATGTATGCCGCCCCAACATCCAGGGCCGCAGTGCAACCGGGCGAGATCATCCCTGTGACCGCCCCGGCCCTGCCGGACGGCGTGATCATCCGGGACGCGACGCCGTCCGACGCGGCAGCGCTGGAGCCCGTGATGCGGCTGGCCGACCCGGACAACCCCGATGGCTCCTGGAGGCAGCTTCCTAGCGCGATCCGCCAGAGCCTGGACGCCGACAAGTACACCCGTGTGCGCGCGGTGCAGGAGACCGAATCCGGTGAGCTGGTCGGCGGCACGATGGCGCTGCCAGCGGCGTGGGCACTCACCCACCCCATGCTCATGGGGTCGCCCAATGCACACATCATCGCCGGGCTGGTCGCCGCACTGGACTCCCTTGCGGTGGTCGAAGCATGGCGCGGCAAGGGCATTGCCCGCGCCCTGGTCGCCGACGCGGAGCGCGCGGCCGGTGCCCATGAGGAGGGGAAGTTCGGCGCGGCCATTCTGTACGTCACGCACGAGCCGGAGCTGACGGACTTCTACGCCGGGCTCGGCTTCACCCTCTCCCCCGACGGCATCGGCATCCCCACGCCGGTCGGGCTCATCTGCCACGGCCCCATCAAGGGCTTCTGCTTCTCGGTGAAGCCGCTGCGCACCGGCGTTCAGATGCAGGACATGCCCACCCCCTATGGACGGCAGCTCGTCATCCGCGGCGTCCTGCCCGGCCCCGCGCGCTGAGCCGATGACCCGGGCGGCCGTCCATGCGGTGGAGGGCATGACGACGTCCCCCACCCCCGAGCTGGTCCCGGTGCAGCTGCTGCCCAGTTACCAGGAGGTCGTCGCGCACCTGTGGTTCCGCCGACAGGCCCGCGACGGCTATAAGTACGAGGCTGGGCTTCCGGCGTACCGCAACGGCCTCGGGGACACGCGAATACCGGGTCTGGGGGCGCGCCCTGGACCGCGTGCGGCCCGTGGACGGCGTTTCGTACGACGCCATGCTCACCGAGTACCTGGAGCAGCCCTCACCCGTCCAGGAGGCGCTGGGGCCCGGGCTGCCCTGCTTACTGTGTTCGCTGGACCAGGCCGGCGGTGAACCACTGCACGAGGGTGGCAGCCAGGTGCACGGCCATCTCGGCTTCGCGCTGGTTCTCCAGCCTCGTCGGGTTCTGCGATCCGTGACGGGCGGTCTGGCCCTGCCACAGGCGCCGCATCATGTCGGCCACCAGCGTAATGTCGTCCCCGCCTCCGCCTGCTGGGATCGCCGTGGAGAACCGCTGCGGCGAGTTCCGAATCACGCCCAGCATCGTTCCGAGCGTCGCCTTGGCGTTGTTCGGTTCGATGAGGGACTGGGAGGCCGACTCCACGGCCTTGATCGCTTCGCTGTACGCCTTGGAAGGGTCGGGATCCCGTCCGTACACGCACTTCCAAGCGGTTGCCAGGTGGTCGGCAGCGGATCCGCTTTGCGGGGTGCGAGCAGCTGCCAGAGTGCTGGCGACAGCCTGCTGCGCCGTTGCGTCGACCCGGAGCTCCAGCCCAGTGCGAGCATCGTTGACACGGTACGCGGACCCCGCGAGCGTCAGCATGTCCTCCAGCTGCGCGATGGCCTGCTCACGGGCGCTGCTCCCATGTGTCCCGAGGTAGTGTCGGCGGCCGCTCCATGTGGCCGGGTTGGGATAATACGTCTGTGTAGTCGGCAGCGTGCTCAAGTGCAGCATCGCGTTGACGACGTCGAGCAGCTGCTCCTTGGTGGTACCAGCTGCCAGGAACTTCGCTGGCGAGTACATCCGGGGACCGGTGTCGACACGCAGCTTCAGGTGCAGGGCGATCCTCTGTGCGTTGGCTTCGTCATCTTCGAGGTGAGCCATCACCCACTGGCGCAGGGGGATCTCCATGTAGTCCGGGACGCCCTCGGAGAGGGACTTGTCTACCGAACCTCGTGGATCCGCCGTCTGCGGATCACGCCGCTTGCGGCTGCGCATGAACATGAGCGAACAGTAGTGCCACCTACTGACACACGCCGGAAGTTTCCGGGCAGAACGGCCCCCGCCTGCGGTGGGTGCCGTTCTGCTCAACTCGCCAGATCGAAGGCTAACCCGCCAACTGAAGCGCTCCACAGGTCCGGGCCCGCTCGCTGCTCAAGGCGCGGCTTCTACAGCTCGAAGTCCAGGTGGATCACGTCGTTGATCTGTACCTCCTGCAGGGAGCCGGCGCGGCTGCCGCCGTCTTGGAAGTAGACCTCCTTGAGGGCTTCGGCGGTCAGCTCGCGCAGCCGGTCGTCGCCGGCGCCCTGCTGCTGGGCGTCGAAGAGGCGGGCGGCGTGCTCGGGCGGTAGGGCGACGGTCAGGTGCCGGATACGGTCCTCGTCCGTCGTGCCGATCGGCGCCCCGGCATATCCGAGGCGGGCGTGGACGTCGATGACGATGCCGTCGGTCGTCGCCGCCTTCTGCCGGGCCTTGGCCCGGATCTGCGGCTGCCACCGGGCCTTCGTCTCGCGCTCCAGGCGCGCGGCGAGGTCGGGGCGGGGCTTCTTGATCTGGTCCTTCACGTACCGTTCGACGGTGCGCTGGGAGATCCGCAGCATCTGAGCGACCGCCTTGGTGCCCTTGAGTTGCTTGACCAGGTACCGCATCTGCGCGCCAGCCGACTTCGGCGCCGGGCGGGTGAACGCCTTCTGCACCGCCTGCTCCAGGCCGTCCCCGAACCTGCTCATCGCCTATCTACTCCCCGCTGTCGACGCTGGTGACGGTGCCGTCCTTGATGTACCGCGCGAGGTTGAGCGCCGGAGCGTCGAACTGCTCCCGCACGCCCTCACCCCACAGCACACTCTGGGTGCCCTCGTGCTTGACCAGCCCCGGGTTCACACCGAGATTGAACCCGCCCGGCAGCGGCTTGCCGTCCCGGTAGGGCAGGAAGTCCAACGGGCTCTCGCCGTCGACTGCGTAGACGACGCAGTCGGACAGGATCGCGACCGGGTACTGGCCGGTGAACGCCGCGTGCTTGACGATCTTGCGGTGGAAGTTGATGCGGGTGCGGGAGATGACGGCCGCGCGGATGTCGGGGCGCCAGGTCGGCCGGGCCAGGGCGCGCCACGGCTCGCCCGGCTTCCAGCTCTCGCCGCGCGGGCGCTCGCGCAGCTTGCCGAGACCGCCCTTGACCGTCGCCTTGATCGCGGAAACGACGATCGCCAGCTGCGGGTCGCGGCTGCGGTAGCCGTCCATCGCAGCCAGGAAGTCGGCCGGCGGCAGGTCCGCATCAACGCCGAGGTCGGCCATGGTGGCGAGGTAGGCGTCGCGCAGCCGGGTGTACCAGCCGTCCAGGTAGCGGCCGCTTTCATACCGTACGTACGCCTCGGCCGGCGCGACGTCGTAGCCGAGCTCCACCGCGTAGGCGACGGTCGGCGTGGCGTACCAGGCCGGGCCCTCGGGGCGCTCGCCCGTCGGCGTGAACGGGCTGGGCAGCAGATCGGCGTCCAGCTGCGCCCACCGGTCCTTGGCGACCTTCACGCGGGACAGGTCGACGTGGGAGAGGTCGACCAGCCACGAACCGGGCAGCTTCGCATCGAAGGCCGGGTTCTTGACGTGGGTGGGCGCGCCGAGACCGACAATCAGGCCGTTGGCGCCGGCGGCGAAGGCCATGTTGACGTCCAGGCCCACGAGGTTGCGGCGCAGGCATTCGGCGTCGGTCATCGGCCGCGCCCAGTCGTATGCCTCCTCGAACAGCTTCTCCGCCGGGCCGCGCACGTGGAACCGGGGCAGATCCGCCAGGAGCGGGTGCCCGTCCGGTGCCTCGCACGGTGCGCAGTCGACCGGGTCCTTCCCCAGCGAGCCGGGATTGTGCTCGGAGCGCCGTTTGCCGTCGGCATCCGCCTTGGAGGCCCGGGTCGGCGGGTGCAGCGCGGTCATCAGCTCCAGGCCGGTCACGGCCGTCGATCCGCGCGGCGTCATCACCCTCGAGGCGTACACGCCCAGGAGCCGGGCGAGGTCCGCCGGCGCCAGCTGCCCGGCCGCGCCCCAGTGCCGGGTGTCCAGCGCGTTCCAGGACGGGATGCACAGCTGTACGCAGGTCCGCTCGGAACCGGTGGCGGGGCGGTAGATCCGCGCCCACGGCCCGAACCCGCGCTTGGTCAGCTGCCACTGCGCGCGGGTCAGCTGCTTGATGACCTTGTGGCCCTCCGGGATGCGCCCGGCGATCCGCTCCTCCTCCGTGAGCGTGGCCGGGAGGCCGTAGCGCTCCAGCGCGGCCTCGGTGAGCACGAGCAGCGGGTCGGCGTCCTTGCCGGGGCCGGAGAGCTTCGGCTGGCCGAGCTTGGCCTCCTTGAGCGTCCAGTCCACCAGGGACGGCAGCGACTTGGCGGGCACGTCCAGGACCAGACCGCCGGTGCAGTACGCCACCACCTTGCCGTCCTCAACGTCGACGACCGCCAGCGGCCCGTTCTCGAACCGCGGGTCGGTGCCGCCCGCCGGGGTTCCGGCCGGGGCCGCCTTCTTCGCATCCGGGCGGCGGGATGTCGACGTCGGCCTGGTGGTGCGCGCCGGGCGGGTCGCTGCGGCCGGAGCAGGGATCTGGGTGTTCTCGGTTGCAGTCATGGCCGCAGCCTCGGACGCCTCCTCTGTGGACAGAGTCCGCGCTTCCGGCGGGGCCGCCTTCTGCGTCCCAGAACGGCGCGACGTCGACGTGGCCCTGGTGGGGTGAAGGGCTTCGACCGCGTCGTCGATCAGAGCGTCCGGGACCTCTGGCATTTCGCCTGCCGGGTCGGAGGCGCCGGTGAACGTGTCGGGTACGGGGGCCGCCGGCTCTTCCGGTCTTGCGGGTGCGGGGTAGAGCTCCGCGAGCTGCTTGAGCAGCCGCGCGTACGCCTCGCGCTCCAGGCCGCGCGGCTCGGTCGGCTTCTTCGCCGACTCCCAGCCGGACACCGTGGCGCGGCGCACCTTCAGCGCGGCGGCGACTTCGTCCAGCGTCAGGCCGTGCGCGGTGCGCAGCCGCTTGCGCTCCTCCGCCGGCGGCAGCGGCGCACGGGACGCGACCAGCGCGTCGACCGCATCAAACAACTCGGACATGGAACACCTCCTGGCCCACACTCTACCCCACTAACCGTACAGATTGCGGCCTTTTGCCGTACGAAGCGCGTACGAAGTGCGTACAGGCCCTCTTTTGAAGGTCAGCGGCGGGCGGGAGCCGGGAGCTGGTTGAAGTGCCCCTACGCGAGGCCCGTTTTACGCTGAAAGCCCCGGGAAAGGGCAGGTCAGATGCCGCACTCGCTCTGGCAGGGAGCTTTGAGCTTCGGGTTGGTCACCGTGCCGATCTCCCTGCACGCCGCCACCGACAGCGGACCGGCCGTCTCTTTCGTGCGCGTGCACAAGGCCGACGGCGGGCGCGTACGCAACCAGCCTGTGTGCTCCCTTGAGGATGAGGCCGAGGTGCCGACTGAGGAGATCGGCCGCGGCTATGTGACCGGTGAGCGTGTCGTCCCGCTCACCGACGACGACCTGGCCCAGCTGCCGCTGCCGACCGCCAAAACCCTCACGATCCTCGCCTTCGTGCCAGCTGGTGACATCGACCCGCTGCAGGTCGAGCGCGGCTACTACGTCGCCCCCAACGGCCCGGCCGCCAACAAGCCGTACGTCCTGCTGCGCGACGCCATGGACGACCACGGCTCGGTCGCCATCGGCAAGATCGCCCTGCGCAGCAAGGAAACCCTCGCGCTGGTACGGCCCATGGGGGATGTGCTGGTGCTGCACGCGCTGCGCTGGCCCGACCAGGTCCGCACCCCCGCCGGCGTGGTCCCCGACCGGCCGGTCGACATCAGCGAGGACGAGCTCGCCGCGGCTGAAGAGCTGATGGCCAGCTACGGCCCGCTGGACGAGGAGGACCTGCGCGACCACTACCGCGAGCAGGTCGAGGAGATCGTGGCGGCCAAGCTGGAGAACCGCGAAGTCGAAGCCCCCGGCAAGGCTCCCCAGCCCCGCGGACAGGTTCTGGACCTGATGGCCGCCCTGGAGGACAGCGTCCGCGCTGCCAGGAGCGCCCGCGGCGAAGACGCCGACGGTACGGACGCCTCGGTGACGCCGCTGCGGGCCATCGAGGACAAGGTCACCGGAACCACCAAGCGCTCCTCTCCCCGCAAGAGTGCCCGCACGCCGAAGGAGGCCGGCGGCAAGAAGACCGCCGCCAAGGCACCGGCGAAGAAGACCGCGGCGAAGAAGAAGGCAACCGGCGGCCGCCGCGCCGGCTGACTGCCGCACCGGGGAGCGATTCGCCGAGCCGGAGGAACGCAGATGAAACTGCACTACAGCACCATGTCCAGCGCAGCCAAGAAGGCGTACCTCCTGGCCCACCCCACCTGCCCGATCTGCGGGGGCATCACAAACGACATCGACCATGCGCACCCAACCGACCTGGTGCGCGACGCCCTGTGCCACCGCTGCAACTGCCGGGGCAGCTCCCTGGAAAGGGCACTGATGATCCCCACACGCCGCTTTCAGACGCTGGCCGGAGACCTGCACCGCGGATATGCCCGAACCGGCCGCGTGAACCTCGCCCGGTTCGCGGATGACCTGGCCTACCGCGGTCTCACCGAGGACGAGTACCGCAGCCGCTTCGCCGCCGTACACGCCCAGCTCACCCAGCGCTACGTCTACTGGACCGAGGCCACCACCGAGGGGATGACCCGCAGCACCACCTGGACCAAGACCGGCCCGCTCCTCGATGAGGAGGAAGCGCAGAAAGTGCTGCACCGGCTGCAGGACCCGGCCAGAGTGCCGCCCCACCTGTACATCGTGCTCACCCTGGAGCCGGACGACGGCGTCAACTCCCCCTTCCCGCGGGGCCTGGCCTACATCCACCACACGCCCGGCGCCATGGAGTACATCAGGGAGCTACGCCGAGCCGAGGCCGCTGCCCCGCAGGCGGAAACCGGGCAGGACGGCCCGACGGACGTCAGTCCGAGCCGGTGAGTACCGGTATCAGCGCCGCCGTTCCGAGTGCGCTGGAGACCGTGTGTGGGCCCGGCCTGCTGCTCGGACAAGGCCACGGCCGATACAGCCACTCGTCCCCGAAAGGCCCGCTCGCCGGGAGTCATACCTGACCAGGTGCCGCCCCTGGTGGGCCGAACGCGGGAATCGGGGCAGGTTTCCGCGTCGTTCGCGCGCAGAGTGCGTTGAAGCCCATGTCGCAACGAGGCCGGTGCGGTGCCTATCTCGGTGAGGAGCGCTCCTTGGGCAGGACGAAACCAGGCAAACCCCGATGTCAGCGAAGAACGGCCGGCACTCTGCGGCATGCGCAGCCTCCCGGGTACGAAGAGTGGGTCGGGATCCCGCAGCGGTTCACCGCCGACACGGCGGTAGGACATCACCGTCTCGATGAGGAGGCCACAGACGTTGCGGTGCCGGCGGAGGTGAAGGAGTGTTTCGGCTGTCCGCCTGCGTACACCGGCGCACGTCGCGAAGCCGGCGGAGCGGTGTGATGGACGGGAGGCCACTCGTCGTGCTGCGCGGTCGCCTGTGGATCAGCCCCTGCGGGGATGCCCATGACCTGCAGTGCGTCGCACGCACGAAGAAGGGCACTCGCTGCCGGAATCCAATCGAGTACGGGCAGATGCTCGGCTTCCACGCCTTTCGGCTCGGGGACGCCGGCTACGTCGAAGCGTACGGCTCTCTCGGGCAAGGCGATGCAGTGGACGCCGACCGCTGGATCGCCCAGCACTGCCTGGTGCACGATGCGCCGGATGTCATCGACTGCGGGCCGGCCGAGCTCCGCCGGTTCGACATCGTCCGTGACGCGGCCCATATCAAGGCGCACGTGCGGACTTTGCCTACGGCGAGGTGCCGGTGAGCCCCTCACGAGCCGGGTGTGGCGGGAGCGGGGTGTGGCGCAGGACGCCCCCTCGGCCCGGGCAACTGCCACGTAACGGCGCGACGGCATGCTCCCGGGCCCGTCACGCCACTTCCCTCCGTTCATTTCGCAAGGGCGAGAAGCGATGACCGACATCACCGACACTGTCACGGCAATCCTCGAATCCGCTGCTCGATTGCTCCCCACTCCTGGA
Source organism: Streptomyces sp. Ac-502 (assembly GCF_045222935.1). Taxonomy (NCBI): domain Bacteria; kingdom Bacillati; phylum Actinomycetota; class Actinomycetes; order Kitasatosporales; family Streptomycetaceae; genus Streptomyces; species Streptomyces sp. Ac-502. The sequence goes on along the minus strand of NZ_JBHFFO010000006.1, from coordinate 3,385 downwards.
TATGTCAACGGTGACGACTACTCCGACTGGCACATCAGGGCATCCCCGCGCCTCTTGCGTGCGCTGGCCGAGCTGGCACGCGACGAGGGCGGACACCAGTTGGCCGACCGACTCGACCGGTTCTCACATCCGCTCTGCATGGAACCCCTGGACACCATTCTGAGCATCGAGACCATGCCGGTGAAGTGGTGCGTCAACCCGGTCGAGCTCGAGGGCGCACCGTGTGAACTGCATACGCCGGAGCACGCGTCAGACCTCGGGCGTTGTACGTGGGCAGGCCCGGATGCTGCGCGGATTTGCCGCAATGCCCCCGCCCCGGGCGACGACCGTTGTGCAGTGCATGCTGCGTTCTGCCGTGTGATCAGGGTCGATGGTGCCGTTTGCAACCGGCACAGGTGCAGCGTTCCCAAGCATCGGCGGGCGCCGGTTTCCGCGGTGCGCTGAGCCGGCACCGGGCGGCAGACCGGCCGCGGCCACGCACACGCCACGCTGTCATTTCCGTGGCCGCTGGTCTCTAAGTGACTGAGTTGACTGCGGGGACTGTCGCATTCTGAGGGTGCCTCACCGTGCGCTGGACGTGCTCAGCGCCGGAAAGGCGGAGGGTGCCCTGGGCGGTGATGACGGCCGGGCTGGTCAAGGCCATGGTGCCGTCGGCCGCGGCAGAGATGACGAGGTGCCCGCCGGGCAGGTCGACGCGGTATTCGGCGGCGCCGGTGGGCGGCGGCGCAGGCGCGGGTCTCGCCGACGCCGCGTTCGTACACGCGCAGCGCCAGGTGCCGCGGTCCGCGGGCGGTGACGAACTCGGTGGTCACGCCGTGGGGGTATGCGTCGGCCGGGCCGACTGGGCGGTCTTGCCCTGGCCTCGTGCCGCGCCGTGCTATTTCCGGGCCGGTTTACGGGGCTGGGGCAAGGCGTGCGTCGAGGGTGTGCTGGGCGGTGCACAGGTGGTAGGCGTGCATGGTTGTATCGAGTCCGGTCAGGTCTGCGGCTTGGTGCGGGGGTACGTGCTGGAGGTGCAGGAGCATGGCGTCGGCCTGGCGGGCGGGCAGCAGGGTGTAGAGGGCGCGGGCGGCGGTCGGCGGAGCGCTGGTCTGGTGCCGAATCTGGTGTTCGATGCTGGCGGTCAGGATCTGCCAGGCGCGGCGGGCCGGGCAGCGGCTGCTGAGGATGCGGCGCCAGTCGGTGGCCAGGGTGCCCAGGGCGTGTTCGACGGCGCGGTCGGCTGCGGCTGTCTCGCCCAGGCGCAGCAGGGCGTGCCGTCGGTAGGGGGTATGGCGCAGCTGGCAGAAGGCGGTGAAGTCCAGCGGCAGGCGGATGCTGACGGGTGGTCGATTGGGCAGGCGGATCGGTGTGGGGTGCATGTCGTCTCCCCCGGGTGACGAGCGAGCGGTGGGGTGGGGTGGGTGGTTATCCGAAAGCGCTGGCGGGCAGGCCCGCGAGGCGGTTGCCTCCGGCGGGCGCGGGCGAAGGCGGTGAGGGGTGGGCGGCGTTCCACAGGGGGTGAAGGGCGTCGGGCCGGCCCTCCAGGGCGAGGACGAGGCGGCCGAGGACGGGCCAGTCCGGCAGGTACCGGCCATCGAAGACGTCCGTGATCTGCTCTTCGCTCAGCGCGCCGTGGCACTGGGTGTGCACGAGGTAGGGGTCGGGCCGGCCGGCGGACAGGTACAGGCCGCGCAGGGCCGCGTGCAGGGCCCCGACGGCGTCCTCGGAGGTGACCTTGGCCGAGGGGGCGATGCCGCGGGCGGCACACCACAGGGTGCGTACGGCGGTGGGGTCGCCGTCGCAGGCCACGATGATGCGGCGGGCCACGCTCCAGGAAGGCAGGCGTTCCCCGGAGATGACGCGGGAGACGTAGGAGGCGGAGACACCGGCGTCCGTGGCGATGTCGCGGACGACCTTGCCGCTGCTGCGCTGCAGATGGGACAGGGCGCTGGCGAACTGCTGAAGGCTGGTCAGGCCCGGAGCGGGGTGCGGGGGCCCGTTGTCGTCGGCCGCGCTGGGCGGAGGGCCCGGCGGGGAGATGGGGGCGCCGCGCTGGTGCGGCAGGGCCGCGGTGGCCGTCATGGTGGCGCGGGCTGCGGGAGCCGGTGGTGGGGCCGAGGTGTTCTTGGGGCGGGCGGCGGCCCGTCCCCACTTGCGGCGGGCGGTGGACTCGCTGATGCCGGCGGCTTCGGCGACCGTCTCCCACCGGGTGCCGTCGGCGCGCAGCTGCTGCACCGTCAGCGAGTCGAGCAACTCCAGGTGCTGGCGCACGGTCAGCAGGACTTCGAGGCTGCGGACCAGGTCCGGGTGGCCGCCGTATTCGGCATCGAGCAGGCTGCCGGCGGCACGGTGGACGGCTTCGAGGGCTTCCACGCGCCGCGGGCCGGTCTGTACGGCCTGTGCGGGCGGGCGGCGCCGGCGCTGGCAGGAACGGGAGCAGTACTGCGGGGGGCGGCCGCGGCCGCCGTAGGTGAGGGGCTTGTGGCAGCAGGCGCAGGTGCGGCGACCGGTTGACGTCATGGGTACCCCTTTCCGGGGGCGTGAGGCGGGGATTTTCCGCATCCGGGCGGGCACTTCGCGCGCCACGGGGCCGTATTTCTCCCCGTGAAGATCACGGATGGGTGCCGCCACCGGTCACACGAGACGACCGGTGGCGTGCCGGGCCCGCAGGCGGGCCCGGCACCGGTGGCGAACGGCAGGCGGCGTCAGAGCACGCGAATGCGCAGGTAGCGCAGGCGAATACCGCCTTGGTCCGCCGCCGCAGCGGTAAGGGCCCACAGCAGGGGCAGTGACGTCGGTGCCGCGCCGGTCAGCATCAGGAACGCGACCAGCGTGCCGACGAGGGCCGTCGTGGTAACGGTGACTTCCCAGGCATACGTTTCGCGGCAGCCGGGCTGCGGCATGCTAGCTTCACGCCTGTCGGGCCGGCTCGTACCGGGCCGGTGCGCACAAGGGTCAGGGTGCACGGATCCAGAGCTCCTTGATCTTCACAGAATGATGAACGAGGCCCCCGGGGCTGGTTTGGCCGCCGCCCGGGGGTTTCGTGACGCGACAGGACGCTACGCCGGTGACAGGCCGGACCGCCACCGCTACCGTGCGTTATTTCCAGGGTGTATCTGGCCACGGCGGAAAACCCCGCACACGACCCACCAGTACGATCAAATACCGCCAGAACCAGGTGCCGAACACACCCAGGCGGTCACCACCGCATCTCCGGTTCCGCAGCCGGCTCCACGCCCGCGCCTGGTCTTCACAGCCACGTGGTGTCAGCTTCAACGACCCTCACAGGCGGCGGACACGGTTTCACCGAGGGTTCTCCGGCAGCCGGGACGCTGCCCGCACGCCTACGCATCGACAAGCGGGTGCTCTCCTGCTCGCAGATGCTCCAGGCAAGCCGCCGTTC
>NZ_JBHFFO010000005.1:0-59248 GCF_045222935.1 Streptomyces sp. Ac-502 | reverse complement strand
TCATCGCCGGGCTGGTCGCCGCACTGGACTCCCTTGCGGTGGTCGAAGCATGGCGCGGCAAGGGCATTGCCCGCGCCCTGGTCGCCGACGCGGAGCGCGCGGCCGGTGCCCATGAGGAGGGGAAGTTCGGCGCGGCCATTCTGTACGTCACGCACGAGCCGGAGCTGACGGACTTCTACGCCGGGCTCGGCTTCACCCTCTCCCCCGACGGCATCGGCATCCCCACGCCGGTCGGGCTCATCTGCCACGGCCCCATCAAGGGCTTCTGCTTCTCGGTGAAGCCGCTGCGCACCGGCGTTCAGATGCAGGACATGCCCACCCCCTATGGACGGCAGCTCGTCATCCGCGGCGTCCTGCCCGGCCCCGCGCGCTGAGCCGATGACCCGGGCGGCCGTCCATGCGGTGGAGGGCATGACGACGTCCCCCACCCCCGAGCTGGTCCCGGTGCAGCTGCTGCCCAGTTACCAGGAGGTCGTCGCGCACCTGTGGTTCCGCCGACAGGCCCGCGACGGCTATAAGTACGAGGCTGGGCTTCCGGCGTACCGCAACGGCCTCGGGGACACGCGAATACCGGGTCTGGGGGCGCGCCCTGGACCGCGTGCGGCCCGTGGACGGCGTTTCGTACGACGCCATGCTCACCGAGTACCTGGAGCAGCCCTCACCCGTCCAGGAGGCGCTGGGGCCCGGGCTGCCCTGCTTACTGTGTTCGCTGGACCAGGCCGGCGGTGAACCACTGCACGAGGGTGGCAGCCAGGTGCACGGCCATCTCGGCTTCGCGCTGGTTCTCCAGCCTCGTCGGGTTCTGCGATCCGTGACGGGCGGTCTGGCCCTGCCACAGGCGCCGCATCATGTCGGCCACCAGCGTAATGTCGTCCCCGCCTCCGCCTGCTGGGATCGCCGTGGAGAACCGCTGCGGCGAGTTCCGAATCACGCCCAGCATCGTTCCGAGCGTCGCCTTGGCGTTGTTCGGTTCGATGAGGGACTGGGAGGCCGACTCCACGGCCTTGATCGCTTCGCTGTACGCCTTGGAAGGGTCGGGATCCCGTCCGTACACGCACTTCCAAGCGGTTGCCAGGTGGTCGGCAGCGGATCCGCTTTGCGGGGTGCGAGCAGCTGCCAGAGTGCTGGCGACAGCCTGCTGCGCCGTTGCGTCGACCCGGAGCTCCAGCCCAGTGCGAGCATCGTTGACACGGTACGCGGACCCCGCGAGCGTCAGCATGTCCTCCAGCTGCGCGATGGCCTGCTCACGGGCGCTGCTCCCATGTGTCCCGAGGTAGTGTCGGCGGCCGCTCCATGTGGCCGGGTTGGGATAATACGTCTGTGTAGTCGGCAGCGTGCTCAAGTGCAGCATCGCGTTGACGACGTCGAGCAGCTGCTCCTTGGTGGTACCAGCTGCCAGGAACTTCGCTGGCGAGTACATCCGGGGACCGGTGTCGACACGCAGCTTCAGGTGCAGGGCGATCCTCTGTGCGTTGGCTTCGTCATCTTCGAGGTGAGCCATCACCCACTGGCGCAGGGGGATCTCCATGTAGTCCGGGACGCCCTCGGAGAGGGACTTGTCTACCGAACCTCGTGGATCCGCCGTCTGCGGATCACGCCGCTTGCGGCTGCGCATGAACATGAGCGAACAGTAGTGCCACCTACTGACACACGCCGGAAGTTTCCGGGCAGAACGGCCCCCGCCTGCGGTGGGTGCCGTTCTGCTCAACTCGCCAGATCGAAGGCTAACCCGCCAACTGAAGCGCTCCACAGGTCCGGGCCCGCTCGCTGCTCAAGGCGCGGCTTCTACAGCTCGAAGTCCAGGTGGATCACGTCGTTGATCTGTACCTCCTGCAGGGAGCCGGCGCGGCTGCCGCCGTCTTGGAAGTAGACCTCCTTGAGGGCTTCGGCGGTCAGCTCGCGCAGCCGGTCGTCGCCGGCGCCCTGCTGCTGGGCGTCGAAGAGGCGGGCGGCGTGCTCGGGCGGTAGGGCGACGGTCAGGTGCCGGATACGGTCCTCGTCCGTCGTGCCGATCGGCGCCCCGGCATATCCGAGGCGGGCGTGGACGTCGATGACGATGCCGTCGGTCGTCGCCGCCTTCTGCCGGGCCTTGGCCCGGATCTGCGGCTGCCACCGGGCCTTCGTCTCGCGCTCCAGGCGCGCGGCGAGGTCGGGGCGGGGCTTCTTGATCTGGTCCTTCACGTACCGTTCGACGGTGCGCTGGGAGATCCGCAGCATCTGAGCGACCGCCTTGGTGCCCTTGAGTTGCTTGACCAGGTACCGCATCTGCGCGCCAGCCGACTTCGGCGCCGGGCGGGTGAACGCCTTCTGCACCGCCTGCTCCAGGCCGTCCCCGAACCTGCTCATCGCCTATCTACTCCCCGCTGTCGACGCTGGTGACGGTGCCGTCCTTGATGTACCGCGCGAGGTTGAGCGCCGGAGCGTCGAACTGCTCCCGCACGCCCTCACCCCACAGCACACTCTGGGTGCCCTCGTGCTTGACCAGCCCCGGGTTCACACCGAGATTGAACCCGCCCGGCAGCGGCTTGCCGTCCCGGTAGGGCAGGAAGTCCAACGGGCTCTCGCCGTCGACTGCGTAGACGACGCAGTCGGACAGGATCGCGACCGGGTACTGGCCGGTGAACGCCGCGTGCTTGACGATCTTGCGGTGGAAGTTGATGCGGGTGCGGGAGATGACGGCCGCGCGGATGTCGGGGCGCCAGGTCGGCCGGGCCAGGGCGCGCCACGGCTCGCCCGGCTTCCAGCTCTCGCCGCGCGGGCGCTCGCGCAGCTTGCCGAGACCGCCCTTGACCGTCGCCTTGATCGCGGAAACGACGATCGCCAGCTGCGGGTCGCGGCTGCGGTAGCCGTCCATCGCAGCCAGGAAGTCGGCCGGCGGCAGGTCCGCATCAACGCCGAGGTCGGCCATGGTGGCGAGGTAGGCGTCGCGCAGCCGGGTGTACCAGCCGTCCAGGTAGCGGCCGCTTTCATACCGTACGTACGCCTCGGCCGGCGCGACGTCGTAGCCGAGCTCCACCGCGTAGGCGACGGTCGGCGTGGCGTACCAGGCCGGGCCCTCGGGGCGCTCGCCCGTCGGCGTGAACGGGCTGGGCAGCAGATCGGCGTCCAGCTGCGCCCACCGGTCCTTGGCGACCTTCACGCGGGACAGGTCGACGTGGGAGAGGTCGACCAGCCACGAACCGGGCAGCTTCGCATCGAAGGCCGGGTTCTTGACGTGGGTGGGCGCGCCGAGACCGACAATCAGGCCGTTGGCGCCGGCGGCGAAGGCCATGTTGACGTCCAGGCCCACGAGGTTGCGGCGCAGGCATTCGGCGTCGGTCATCGGCCGCGCCCAGTCGTATGCCTCCTCGAACAGCTTCTCCGCCGGGCCGCGCACGTGGAACCGGGGCAGATCCGCCAGGAGCGGGTGCCCGTCCGGTGCCTCGCACGGTGCGCAGTCGACCGGGTCCTTCCCCAGCGAGCCGGGATTGTGCTCGGAGCGCCGTTTGCCGTCGGCATCCGCCTTGGAGGCCCGGGTCGGCGGGTGCAGCGCGGTCATCAGCTCCAGGCCGGTCACGGCCGTCGATCCGCGCGGCGTCATCACCCTCGAGGCGTACACGCCCAGGAGCCGGGCGAGGTCCGCCGGCGCCAGCTGCCCGGCCGCGCCCCAGTGCCGGGTGTCCAGCGCGTTCCAGGACGGGATGCACAGCTGTACGCAGGTCCGCTCGGAACCGGTGGCGGGGCGGTAGATCCGCGCCCACGGCCCGAACCCGCGCTTGGTCAGCTGCCACTGCGCGCGGGTCAGCTGCTTGATGACCTTGTGGCCCTCCGGGATGCGCCCGGCGATCCGCTCCTCCTCCGTGAGCGTGGCCGGGAGGCCGTAGCGCTCCAGCGCGGCCTCGGTGAGCACGAGCAGCGGGTCGGCGTCCTTGCCGGGGCCGGAGAGCTTCGGCTGGCCGAGCTTGGCCTCCTTGAGCGTCCAGTCCACCAGGGACGGCAGCGACTTGGCGGGCACGTCCAGGACCAGACCGCCGGTGCAGTACGCCACCACCTTGCCGTCCTCAACGTCGACGACCGCCAGCGGCCCGTTCTCGAACCGCGGGTCGGTGCCGCCCGCCGGGGTTCCGGCCGGGGCCGCCTTCTTCGCATCCGGGCGGCGGGATGTCGACGTCGGCCTGGTGGTGCGCGCCGGGCGGGTCGCTGCGGCCGGAGCAGGGATCTGGGTGTTCTCGGTTGCAGTCATGGCCGCAGCCTCGGACGCCTCCTCTGTGGACAGAGTCCGCGCTTCCGGCGGGGCCGCCTTCTGCGTCCCAGAACGGCGCGACGTCGACGTGGCCCTGGTGGGGTGAAGGGCTTCGACCGCGTCGTCGATCAGAGCGTCCGGGACCTCTGGCATTTCGCCTGCCGGGTCGGAGGCGCCGGTGAACGTGTCGGGTACGGGGGCCGCCGGCTCTTCCGGTCTTGCGGGTGCGGGGTAGAGCTCCGCGAGCTGCTTGAGCAGCCGCGCGTACGCCTCGCGCTCCAGGCCGCGCGGCTCGGTCGGCTTCTTCGCCGACTCCCAGCCGGACACCGTGGCGCGGCGCACCTTCAGCGCGGCGGCGACTTCGTCCAGCGTCAGGCCGTGCGCGGTGCGCAGCCGCTTGCGCTCCTCCGCCGGCGGCAGCGGCGCACGGGACGCGACCAGCGCGTCGACCGCATCAAACAACTCGGACATGGAACACCTCCTGGCCCACACTCTACCCCACTAACCGTACAGATTGCGGCCTTTTGCCGTACGAAGCGCGTACGAAGTGCGTACAGGCCCTCTTTTGAAGGTCAGCGGCGGGCGGGAGCCGGGAGCTGGTTGAAGTGCCCCTACGCGAGGCCCGTTTTACGCTGAAAGCCCCGGGAAAGGGCAGGTCAGATGCCGCACTCGCTCTGGCAGGGAGCTTTGAGCTTCGGGTTGGTCACCGTGCCGATCTCCCTGCACGCCGCCACCGACAGCGGACCGGCCGTCTCTTTCGTGCGCGTGCACAAGGCCGACGGCGGGCGCGTACGCAACCAGCCTGTGTGCTCCCTTGAGGATGAGGCCGAGGTGCCGACTGAGGAGATCGGCCGCGGCTATGTGACCGGTGAGCGTGTCGTCCCGCTCACCGACGACGACCTGGCCCAGCTGCCGCTGCCGACCGCCAAAACCCTCACGATCCTCGCCTTCGTGCCAGCTGGTGACATCGACCCGCTGCAGGTCGAGCGCGGCTACTACGTCGCCCCCAACGGCCCGGCCGCCAACAAGCCGTACGTCCTGCTGCGCGACGCCATGGACGACCACGGCTCGGTCGCCATCGGCAAGATCGCCCTGCGCAGCAAGGAAACCCTCGCGCTGGTACGGCCCATGGGGGATGTGCTGGTGCTGCACGCGCTGCGCTGGCCCGACCAGGTCCGCACCCCCGCCGGCGTGGTCCCCGACCGGCCGGTCGACATCAGCGAGGACGAGCTCGCCGCGGCTGAAGAGCTGATGGCCAGCTACGGCCCGCTGGACGAGGAGGACCTGCGCGACCACTACCGCGAGCAGGTCGAGGAGATCGTGGCGGCCAAGCTGGAGAACCGCGAAGTCGAAGCCCCCGGCAAGGCTCCCCAGCCCCGCGGACAGGTTCTGGACCTGATGGCCGCCCTGGAGGACAGCGTCCGCGCTGCCAGGAGCGCCCGCGGCGAAGACGCCGACGGTACGGACGCCTCGGTGACGCCGCTGCGGGCCATCGAGGACAAGGTCACCGGAACCACCAAGCGCTCCTCTCCCCGCAAGAGTGCCCGCACGCCGAAGGAGGCCGGCGGCAAGAAGACCGCCGCCAAGGCACCGGCGAAGAAGACCGCGGCGAAGAAGAAGGCAACCGGCGGCCGCCGCGCCGGCTGACTGCCGCACCGGGGAGCGATTCGCCGAGCCGGAGGAACGCAGATGAAACTGCACTACAGCACCATGTCCAGCGCAGCCAAGAAGGCGTACCTCCTGGCCCACCCCACCTGCCCGATCTGCGGGGGCATCACAAACGACATCGACCATGCGCACCCAACCGACCTGGTGCGCGACGCCCTGTGCCACCGCTGCAACTGCCGGGGCAGCTCCCTGGAAAGGGCACTGATGATCCCCACACGCCGCTTTCAGACGCTGGCCGGAGACCTGCACCGCGGATATGCCCGAACCGGCCGCGTGAACCTCGCCCGGTTCGCGGATGACCTGGCCTACCGCGGTCTCACCGAGGACGAGTACCGCAGCCGCTTCGCCGCCGTACACGCCCAGCTCACCCAGCGCTACGTCTACTGGACCGAGGCCACCACCGAGGGGATGACCCGCAGCACCACCTGGACCAAGACCGGCCCGCTCCTCGATGAGGAGGAAGCGCAGAAAGTGCTGCACCGGCTGCAGGACCCGGCCAGAGTGCCGCCCCACCTGTACATCGTGCTCACCCTGGAGCCGGACGACGGCGTCAACTCCCCTTCCCGCGGGGCCTGGCCTACATCCACCACACGCCCGGCGCCATGGAGTACATCAGGGAGCTACGCCGAGCCGAGGCCGCTGCCCCGCAGGCGGAAACCGGGCAGGACGGCCCGACGGACGTCAGTCCGAGCCGGTGAGTACCGGTATCAGCGCCGCCGTTCCGAGTGCGCTGGAGACCGTGTGTGGGCCCGGCCTGCTGCTCGGACAAGGCCACGGCCGATACAGCCACTCGTCCCCGAAAGGCCCGCTCGCCGGGAGTCATACCTGACCAGGTGCCGCCCCTGGTGGGCCGAACGCGGGAATCGGGGCAGGTTTCCGCGTCGTTCGCGCGCAGAGTGCGTTGAAGCCCATGTCGCAACGAGGCCGGTGCGGTGCCTATCTCGGTGAGGAGCGCTCCTTGGGCAGGACGAAACCAGGCAAACCCCGATGTCAGCGAAGAACGGCCGGCACTCTGCGGCATGCGCAGCCTCCCGGGTACGAAGAGTGGGTCGGGATCCCGCAGCGGTTCACCGCCGACACGGCGGTAGGACATCACCGTCTCGATGAGGAGGCCACAGACGTTGCGGTGCCGGCGGAGGTGAAGGAGTGTTTCGGCTGTCCGCCTGCGTACACCGGCGCACGTCGCGAAGCCGGCGGAGCGGTGTGATGGACGGGAGGCCACTCGTCGTGCTGCGCGGTCGCCTGTGGATCAGCCCCTGCGGGGATGCCCATGACCTGCAGTGCGTCGCACGCACGAAGAAGGGCACTCGCTGCCGGAATCCAATCGAGTACGGGCAGATGCTCGGCTTCCACGCCTTTCGGCTCGGGGACGCCGGCTACGTCGAAGCGTACGGCTCTCTCGGGCAAGGCGATGCAGTGGACGCCGACCGCTGGATCGCCCAGCACTGCCTGGTGCACGATGCGCCGGATGTCATCGACTGCGGGCCGGCCGAGCTCCGCCGGTTCGACATCGTCCGTGACGCGGCCCATATCAAGGCGCACGTGCGGACTTTGCCTACGGCGAGGTGCCGGTGAGCCCCTCACGAGCCGGGTGTGGCGGGAGCGGGGTGTGGCGCAGGACGCCCCCTCGGCCCGGGCAACTGCCACGTAACGGCGCGACGGCATGCTCCCGGGCCCGTCACGCCACTTCCCTCCGTTCATTTCGCAAGGGCGAGAAGCGATGACCGACATCACCGACACTGTCACGGCAATCCTCGAATCCGCTGCTCGATTGCTCCCCACTCCTGGATATGTCAACGGTGACGACTACTCCGACTGGCACATCAGGGCATCCCCGCGCCTCTTGCGTGCGCTGGCCGAGCTGGCACGCGACGAGGGCGGACACCAGTTGGCCGACCGACTCGACCGGTTCTCACATCCGCTCTGCATGGAACCCCTGGACACCATTCTGAGCATCGAGACCATGCCGGTGAAGTGGTGCGTCAACCCGGTCGAGCTCGAGGGCGCACCGTGTGAACTGCATACGCCGGAGCACGCGTCAGACCTCGGGCGTTGTACGTGGGCAGGCCCGGATGCTGCGCGGATTTGCCGCAATGCCCCCGCCCCGGGCGACGACCGTTGTGCAGTGCATGCTGCGTTCTGCCGTGTGATCAGGGTCGATGGTGCCGTTTGCAACCGGCACAGGTGCAGCGTTCCCAAGCATCGGCGGGCGCCGGTTTCCGCGGTGCGCTGAGCCGGCACCGGGCGGCAGACCGGCCGCGGCCACGCACACGCCACGCTGTCATTTCCGTGGCCGCTGGTCTCTAAGTGACTGAGTTGACTGCGGGGACTGTCGCATTCTGAGGGTGCCTCACCGTGCGCTGGACGTGCTCAGCGCCGGAAAGGCGGAGGGTGCCCTGGGCGGTGATGACGGCCGGGCTGGTCAAGGCCATGGTGCCGTCGGCCGCGGCAGAGATGACGAGGTGCCCGCCGGGCAGGTCGACGCGGTATTCGGCGGCGCCGGTGGGCGGCGGCGCAGGCGCGGGTCTCGCCGACGCCGCGTTCGTACACGCGCAGCGCCAGGTGCCGCGGTCCGCGGGCGGTGACGAACTCGGTGGTCACGCCGTGGGGGTATGCGTCGGCCGGGCCGACTGGGCGGTCTTGCCCTGGCCTCGTGCCGCGCCGTGCTATTTCCGGGCCGGTTTACGGGGCTGGGGCAAGGCGTGCGTCGAGGGTGTGCTGGGCGGTGCACAGGTGGTAGGCGTGCATGGTTGTATCGAGTCCGGTCAGGTCTGCGGCTTGGTGCGGGGGTACGTGCTGGAGGTGCAGGAGCATGGCGTCGGCCTGGCGGGCGGGCAGCAGGGTGTAGAGGGCGCGGGCGGCGGTCGGCGGAGCGCTGGTCTGGTGCCGAATCTGGTGTTCGATGCTGGCGGTCAGGATCTGCCAGGCGCGGCGGGCCGGGCAGCGGCTGCTGAGGATGCGGCGCCAGTCGGTGGCCAGGGTGCCCAGGGCGTGTTCGACGGCGCGGTCGGCTGCGGCTGTCTCGCCCAGGCGCAGCAGGGCGTGCCGTCGGTAGGGGGTATGGCGCAGCTGGCAGAAGGCGGTGAAGTCCAGCGGCAGGCGGATGCTGACGGGTGGTCGATTGGGCAGGCGGATCGGTGTGGGGTGCATGTCGTCTCCCCCGGGTGACGAGCGAGCGGTGGGGTGGGGTGGGTGGTTATCCGAAAGCGCTGGCGGGCAGGCCCGCGAGGCGGTTGCCTCCGGCGGGCGCGGGCGAAGGCGGTGAGGGGTGGGCGGCGTTCCACAGGGGGTGAAGGGCGTCGGGCCGGCCCTCCAGGGCGAGGACGAGGCGGCCGAGGACGGGCCAGTCCGGCAGGTACCGGCCATCGAAGACGTCCGTGATCTGCTCTTCGCTCAGCGCGCCGTGGCACTGGGTGTGCACGAGGTAGGGGTCGGGCCGGCCGGCGGACAGGTACAGGCCGCGCAGGGCCGCGTGCAGGGCCCCGACGGCGTCCTCGGAGGTGACCTTGGCCGAGGGGGCGATGCCGCGGGCGGCACACCACAGGGTGCGTACGGCGGTGGGGTCGCCGTCGCAGGCCACGATGATGCGGCGGGCCACGCTCCAGGAAGGCAGGCGTTCCCCGGAGATGACGCGGGAGACGTAGGAGGCGGAGACACCGGCGTCCGTGGCGATGTCGCGGACGACCTTGCCGCTGCTGCGCTGCAGATGGGACAGGGCGCTGGCGAACTGCTGAAGGCTGGTCAGGCCCGGAGCGGGGTGCGGGGGCCCGTTGTCGTCGGCCGCGCTGGGCGGAGGGCCCGGCGGGGAGATGGGGGCGCCGCGCTGGTGCGGCAGGGCCGCGGTGGCCGTCATGGTGGCGCGGGCTGCGGGAGCCGGTGGTGGGGCCGAGGTGTTCTTGGGGCGGGCGGCGGCCCGTCCCCACTTGCGGCGGGCGGTGGACTCGCTGATGCCGGCGGCTTCGGCGACCGTCTCCCACCGGGTGCCGTCGGCGCGCAGCTGCTGCACCGTCAGCGAGTCGAGCAACTCCAGGTGCTGGCGCACGGTCAGCAGGACTTCGAGGCTGCGGACCAGGTCCGGGTGGCCGCCGTATTCGGCATCGAGCAGGCTGCCGGCGGCACGGTGGACGGCTTCGAGGGCTTCCACGCGCCGCGGGCCGGTCTGTACGGCCTGTGCGGGCGGGCGGCGCCGGCGCTGGCAGGAACGGGAGCAGTACTGCGGGGGGCGGCCGCGGCCGCCGTAGGTGAGGGGCTTGTGGCAGCAGGCGCAGGTGCGGCGACCGGTTGACGTCATGGGTACCCCTTTCCGGGGGCGTGAGGCGGGGATTTTCCGCATCCGGGCGGGCACTTCGCGCGCCACGGGGCCGTATTTCTCCCCGTGAAGATCACGGATGGGTGCCGCCACCGGTCACACGAGACGACCGGTGGCGTGCCGGGCCCGCAGGCGGGCCCGGCACCGGTGGCGAACGGCAGGCGGCGTCAGAGCACGCGAATGCGCAGGTAGCGCAGGCGAATACCGCCTTGGTCCGCCGCCGCAGCGGTAAGGGCCCACAGCAGGGGCAGTGACGTCGGTGCCGCGCCGGTCAGCATCAGGAACGCGACCAGCGTGCCGACGAGGGCCGTCGTGGTAACGGTGACTTCCCAGGCATACGTTTCGCGGCAGCCGGGCTGCGGCATGCTAGCTTCACGCCTGTCGGGCCGGCTCGTACCGGGCCGGTGCGCACAAGGGTCAGGGTGCACGGATCCAGAGCTCCTTGATCTTCACAGAATGATGAACGAGGCCCCCGGGGCTGGTTTGGCCGCCGCCCGGGGGTTTCGTGACGCGACAGGACGCTACGCCGGTGACAGGCCGGACCGCCACCGCTACCGTGCGTTATTTCCAGGGTGTATCTGGCCACGGCGGAAAACCCCGCACACGACCCACCAGTACGATCAAATACCGCCAGAACCAGGTGCCGAACACACCCAGGCGGTCACCACCGCATCTCCGGTTCCGCAGCCGGCTCCACGCCCGCGCCTGGTCTTCACAGCCACGTGGTGTCAGCTTCAACGACCCTCACAGGCGGCGGACACGGTTTCACCGAGGGTTCTCCGGCAGCCGGGACGCTGCCCGCACGCCTACGCATCGACAAGCGGGTGCTCTCCTGCTCGCAGATGCTCCAGGCAAGCCGCCGTTCTACGCTGAAAGCCCCGGGAAAGGGCAGGTCAGCTATGCCGCACGCGCTCTGGCAGGGAGCCTTGAGCTTCGGGTTGGTCACCGTGCCGATCTCCCTGCACGCCGCCACCGACAGCGGACCGGCCGTCTCCTTCGTCCGCGTGCACAAGGCCGACGGCGGACGCGTACGCAACCAGCCCGTGTGCTCCCTGGAGGATGACGCCGAGGTGCCGGCCGAGGAGATCGGCCGCGGCTACGAGACCGGCGAGCGCATCGTCCCGCTCACCGACGACGACCTGGCCCAGCTGCCGCTGCCGACCGCCAAAACCCTCACCATCCTGGCCTTCGTACCGGCCGGAGACGTCGACCCGCTGCAGATCGAACGCGGCTACTACGTCGCACCCACCGGCCCGGCCGCCAACAAGCCGTACGTCCTGTTGCGTGACGCCATGGAGGACCACGGCTCGGTCGCCATCGGCAAGATCGCCCTGCGCAGCAAGGAGACCCTGGCGCTCGTGCGGCCGATGGGGGACGTGCTGGTGCTGCACGCGCTGCGCTGGCCCGACCAGGTCCGCACCCCCGCCGGCGTGGTCCCCGACCGGCCGGTGGACATCAGCGAGGACGAGCTCGCCGCGGCCGAGGAGCTGATGGCCAGCTACGGCCCGCTGGACGAGGAGGACCTGCGCGACCACTACCGCGAGCAGGTCGAGGAGATCGTGGCGGCCAAGCTGGAGAACCGCGAAGTCGAAGCCCCCGGCAAGGCTCCCCAGCCCCGCGGACAGGTCCTGGGCCTGATGGCCGCCCTGGAGGACAGCGTCCGCGCTGCCAGGAGCGCCCGCGGCGAAGACGCCGACGGTACGCAGGCCTCGGTGACGCCGCTGCGGGCCATCGAGGACAAGGTCACCGGAACCACCAAGCGCTCCCCCGCCCGCAAGGGCGCTCGCACGCCGAAGGAAACGGGCGGCAAGAAGACCGCTGCCAAGGCACCGGCGAAGAAGACCGCGGCGAAGAAGAAGACAACCGGCGGCCGCCGCGCCGGCTGACTGCCGAGCACTGGCTGCTTACGAAGTGCGGACCTCCGCACCGGTGGTCCACAGGTCGCTCACCTCGTCCGCGCTTGGCGCGTAATCCTCTGGGTACGTGGTGGCTGCTCGTTGCCGGGCGGCCTGGGCGGTGTCGCGGACCGTGCGGTTCAGGCGGGTCAGCAGGGCGAGCGCCGGTTCCTGGGTGATCGGGGCGATGATGTCGCGTGTGCGGGCTGTGTCCCAGTCGGCGACCTTCAAAAGGCGGTGGCCACCAGCAGTTGGGCTTCTCCTGCGCGAACCGCGACGGCATCGTCGTCGCTGACAGCTGCACGGATCAGCCGGTCGCGGATCGCCCGGGCGTTTTCCCAGCCGCGCCAGATCCCTTCCTGCTGGTCTATCAAGCTGCCCCGCTCGATGCGCTGGGACAGTGGCGGGTAGGCCAGTACCAGCTCGGTCGCCGCGCGCCAGTCGCGGGCCGGTGCCTGTACGGCGGCCTCGCTGACGATCCGGTCCCGCAGGCGTTCCACCTGCCACTGCCGCGACTGATCGTGCTGTTCCTGCGCTGCGCAGTCCGGGCACACGGGTGGTCCGGGCCGGGCTGGCGGGCTCCATGAGCGGCTCGTCCGCAGCAGCTCCGTCCCGCAGTCGGCACAGAGGATGCCTGACGGCGACGGGCCGATCGCCGCGAGCATGTCGTTGAGGGTGAGGCCGGCGGCCTCGGCCAGCGGGCGGCCATGGATTCCGGGCTGCTGCCAGTACAGGTGCCTGAGTACCCCGATCAGTTCCGGGGAGTGGACGGCCTCCACCTCAGCACGCAGGCGCTCGACCTGCGCGAACACCTTGTGCCGCGTCTGGCCGACCCGCTGCTCGGCCTGTGCGAGGGCAGCTTCGGCATCGGTGAAGTCACGGACCGACTGCTCCACGCCGGCCAGGATCTCACGCAGGTTCTCCTCGCTCATGCCCCAGAGCTTGCCTCAGAGCAGCCGCCTGCTTCCAATCCGGAAGTCCTGCGAGCTGCTCCATGATCTGGTCCACGATCGTCTCGCACAGAGCAGGGGCCTGGAGCGCGGCCTCGACGTTCCGCCTGATGAGCTCACGGACGTCGCTCTCCTGTGTCGCTGTGGTGGGGCCCCCTGTAGCGCAGGTCGGATCCGTGGCCGAACCCCCTTCAGCAGCCGGGTCAAGGGCGGAGACCAGGGCCTCCACCACTCGCCGGGGGGGTGAAGTGGGCAGGCGCGTCCGTTGCGGGGTCGAGGAGCGCGCGTTCCTTTCAGCTGGACGGTTCCTTGCTCCACGGTGGCCGCCGGTGTATGGGCACGCCCGTGCGGGATGGGGCCCCAGGTGGTCGAGGTCCACCACGTACGCAGGTCAGCGGTGTGCACGGTGCGGAGTGGTGGGGGCGCTTGGTCGGAAGACGGGCGCGGGGGCGTGCGCTTCGGGCGCGGGGAGGTTGTGCAAATGTCCGGGTTCTGTAATGGGCCGTCGCATCTTCAACCATTGCCCGCCGGATGGGCGGACAGTGAGGTCCGCCCGGCACTCCGGGCATCTCGTCCTACCGGCCCCGCCCCAGGCGGGGCTGTCCCGCTGGAGGCTTGCCATGTCCCGTTCTGTCCGTCTTGCGGCCGTCGCGCTCGGTTCGGCCGCCCTGGCCACCGCCGCGGCCCTGCCTGCCGCCGCCACCGGCGCGCACACCCTGCCGGCCTCGCACCGCTCCCCCGTCGTCATCGGTGCGGTGCAGGCCGACAGCCCCGGCCGCGACGACGGCTCCAACCGGTCCCTGAACGGCGAGTGGGTCACCGTCAAGAACACCGGCCTCCGCCCGGTCAACCTCAAGGGCTGGACGCTGACCAGCGAGCGCACCCACAAGACCTACCGCTTCAACAGCCTGCGCCTGGGCGGCCGACAGGAGGTGCGCGTGCACACCGGTCACGGGCGTGACACCTGGCGCGACGTCTACCAGGACCGCCGCGACTACGTCTGGGACAACCGACGCGACACCGCCACCCTGCGCAACGACCACCGCCACCTCGTCGACATCAAGCGCTGGGGCCGCCACTGACCGGTGGGGCCGCCTCAGCGGCCCGGACTCCAGGTGCGCCGCAGCCGAGGGGCTGCGGCGCACCACCGCGTCCGGCTGCCGCACCGCCCACGGTCTTATCGGGCGGCCAGGCCCGCCTGGTACACATGGCCGGGAGCCGCCAACGTGGGGTGGAGTACGTACCCGGCAGGCGGCTGTGGCTACGGAGCCAATGCGTAGGCCACCGTCGTGGAAGTGGGCGCGGTGCTCGGAGCGTAGATCTGCCCGGGCTTCAACCACAGAATCCCGGCGCCACAAGGCAGTCCGAGGATCCATGCCCGCTCCCTGCCCCGCACCCGAGATCGGCAGCGGTAACGACGGGCCCGGGCACTCCTGCGGCCAGGCCAAGTTCTCAAGCACCGCTGCGCTGTCGCAGGACGGATCGGCGGATCGCCCTGATACGACAGTGCTCATCAGTCAGCCGGTGGTTCTCCTCAATCGGAGCCGGGCCTTGCGCCGCAGCTCAGCAGCACACTCACAAGCCGTCTCTGACTGCTTTCACAGAGCAGCCACCCGCGTCTCCACCGCCACGAAATACAGGCTGCCCAGCACCGGGTTGTCATACCGGCCGCAGGCAGGCGCTGGCTGTTCAGCCTCCTTCCCCCTCCGTATTCGCTGTCTGAATCCCCCTTCAACTGGCTGTGATCTGTTGATTGCCTTTCACCGGGGAGCGGTCCGCCCGGTCCCTTGGTGTGAGCCGAATGGACAGGAGTGGCCATGGATGAGGAAGAGCACGACACCAGTGGTGTCAATGGTGCGACTGGTGCACCGGTGGTCCCGGAGGTGCGCAAGGACGCCTCGCAGCTCGCGATCGACGGGGTGAAAGTGGTCATCCCCGGTCTGCTGAAACTGGTGCCGGGCATAGGAACGGTCGCGGGTATGGCCATGAAGGCGGCCCTGGACCTTCTGTTCCCCGCCCCGGATGTCTGGAGCCAGCTCCGCGACAAGATCAAACAGTTCGTGCGCGAAGAGATCAATCAGGCCTACTTCGAGGAGCTGCGCGAGGACCTGAAGGGCATCCGCGACATCGCCGGAGACTACAGCGATCTCGCCCAGCTCGGCCAGGACCACGCTGCTATCCAGAGCAAGTGGCTGGCGACCGAGTCGGCGATCGCGAAGGCGGTCCCGCGTTTCGATCCCACCGGCGCCCCCGGTGACGTGCTGAACCCGGTTCCCCTCCTGCCACTGTTCGTGCAGGTGGTGAACCTGCACCTGCTCTTGCTGCGCGACATGGCGCTGTACGGGCACCAGTGGGGCTTCCACCCCACGACCGTGGACCGGTACAAAGAGAAACTGGCCGGGCTCGCCGGGCCCGACAGCGCCTCGTCCTACATGCGGCGGGCCAGGAAGACGTATGAGCGGGGCTACGGCCAGTGCGGCTCCGACGTGGAACGGATGTCCTACGAACGCGGCATGGTCATGAACGGGTACGCCCAGCACACCGCCTGGGAGTACTTCGATGCCGTCAAGTATCCGAAGGGGCACGACGTCAACCTGGACTGGGTGGTCTACGTGGGCCCGTTCGGGAGGATCACCGGGGGCATGCCCGCTGCCGTGCGCCCGCATCCTGGAGGTGCCACGTCGGTCCGGGACCTCACCGTGTACACGGGCCGCCGTGTGTACGGCGCGCGCTGGCAGCCGTGGGCCAGCGGGCCCGACGGGCCGGCCCTCACGGTCGGCAAGACCGACGCCGGCAAGGCCCATCCCGTCGAATCGGGTGACCGAAGCATCAGGCATCTGTGGGGTTACGGCTGGCCTGCCTCCGTCGAGTTCGGTGTGCTCGGGCTCGCGTTCGGCGTCGGAACCACCCAGGACGACAAAGAGAAGGCGCCTCCCGGATGGATCGGCGAACCCTCCCTCGACGTCATTAACCCCCGAACAGGCTGGAATTCTTCGCTCCCGGCTACTTCCTGTCCGACATTCGCGGCGGAAATTACCGCGAGTGGGGCTTCGGGAAGAACAGCATCGAGTGGATGGCGTTCGGGTTCCGTACGGGGGCCATGCCCTACCGGCCGTCGGCGGCCCCGGTCGCGGGGCAGGGATACCTGCTGCAGTCCGTACACGACGGCCGCTACCTCATACCGCAGCCCAACCGGCGGGGTGCGTCCATCAGGCTGGCCCGCGACTTCGACGCCATGTCGGCCTACTGGATCCTCGACAAACTCGGGCGCCTGCAGACCCAGTGGGGGTACATGCAGATGGCCGCCGCACGCTCCGTGCGCGTGGATCTCCCTGGTACGCCGTTCACCATGGTGCGGCAGGAAGACGATACGTATGCCATTTTCAGCAAAGAAGAGGCGGGATGCCTGACAGTGGACGAGGACGGCGTACTCATGACTGCCCCGCGCTTCGATCCTGGGGACCCGAGGATGAGGTGGGCCTTCTGCCCGCTTTCTGCTTCCCGGCGAACCCTCGGCGGTACCAGGCCGGGCTTCGCCCTGGAGATGCGCCGGCAAGACGTCGGATACTTCGAGGCCGCTGTCACGGTGTCCAACCCCGAGAACGGCAGGACCATCGCCGCGGGCTGGCGGCTGTCCTTCCTCCTTTCCAAAGGGCTCGGCGGCCCGGTGAACGTCACCGGCGACCCGGTCACGCCCGAGGTGGTCAGCGCACGCCCGGACGACCGCGGCCTGCTCGTCGAACTCCGGACCGCGCCATGGTCCGCCAAGAAGGAAATCAAACCGGGTGAGTCCTTCACCTTTACCCTGACCGGAGGAGCCGAGACCGGGATCACCGACCTCCGCAGCATCCACATCCAGGCCGACATACCCCGCATCGACGGCATCCCGGTCAACCATTCCGGAACCGAGGGGAACACCGTCCGCACATCGAGCCCCTGACAGATAGCAGGCTCACGCGGCAACAGGCACCGCCGAGCCACAGCAGGAGCTGACGGGCTGTGAACGGGCCCGGGCCGTGGAGCCCGGGCCCGTGTGAGTGAGCGACTCTGTTGGGAGCAGCGAGCCCGGCAGCAGACCGGTGTCGGTGGTCCAGTACAACCTTGGCCACGGAAGAGAAGCGGGGAAGCGCTCGGCTACGGAGCCGGGGTGAAGGCCACCGTCGTCTTCGGGCAGCCGGCGGCGATTTTGTGTAGCGCCGCCCGTTCCGCGGTGTCGGTGGTCAGGTTCCAGCGGAGTTTGGTCGAGGTCCAGTCGGCGGCGTAGGTGCAGTAGGCGTCCTTGGCGGGCGGCAGCCACTCGGCGGGGTCCTTGTCGCCCTTGGCGCGGTTCGGCCCGGAGCTGACCGCCACCAGCCCGCGCGGCGCGTCCAGGTCGTTGGCGTAGGCCTCGCGGCGCTTGGCCGGCCATTTCGAGGCCCCGGAATCCCAGGCTTCGGCCAGAGGGACGACGTGGTCGATGTCCAGCTTCGACGGGTCGTTGACGGTCTTGCCGTCGTAGTACGACTTCCATTGGCCGCCCGTCAGCTTGCAGCCCGCGCCCTGGCGAGGCTTCTTCACGGCCTCCGACAGCAGCACCTCCTCGCGGGCATCGCAGCCGTCGCGGTCGGCGTCGACCCACAGCTTGAACTTGTCCCGGTCATACCCAGCCCTCGACTCACTGGCGACCTTCAGCTGGTCGACCGCCTTGGCCAGCGCCAGCCCGCCCGGCGCCGACGGAGCCGCGGCCTTCGGCGGCTTGGGGTCCGTACGGGGTGAATCGGCGGAGCAGGCCGCCACGGACAGCAGCAGGGCAGGGCAGGCGAAGGCCGCGGCGCGGCGGAGGGGGTGCAATTTGGCTCCCAGGCCAGGTGAGACGACGTCAGGTGCCCTGAATCTACCCACCGTTGACACCACGCCGCACCGCTTCCTGCGGGCGCACCGCAGCATTCGCCCGGGCCGCGGGAGCCGCCCGCACCCGCACAATCCTGCGCCGCTGGGGAAGGCAGTCAGGCCGCGCCGTCACCCGCACGGGTTGTCGCGGGGCGTTCCCGTCGTACGCCGACGGACGAGCCGGTATCCAGTTGCTGTGATCAAGATGACTGTGCGCGCCCTCGCCGGCGCCGTCCTCGCCCTGTTGCCCCTGACCGCGGCCTCGTCGGCCCGGGCCGCCGAGAACGACGTGCCCGTCCGGTACGCGAGCCTGCACGACGGCGTCGAAACCCTTCCACTGGCCGCCGAGTCCCGAGCCGGCTACCAGCGCACCAGCTTCAAGCACTGGACGGACGCCGACCACAACGGCTGCTCGACCCGCGCCGAGGTGCTGATTGCCGAGTCCCGGGAGCGCCCGGAGATCGGGCCGAAGTGCACGGTCCTCACCGGCCGCTGGTACTCGTACTACGACGGCGTGACCGTGACGAATCCCAAGGGCCTGGACATCGACCACATGGTGCCCCTCGCGGAGGCGTGGGACTCCGGGGCTTCGCAGTGGAGCGCGGCGCGCCGCGAGGCGTACGCCAACGACCTCGGCGCCGACCGGTCGCTGGTGGCGGTCACTGCGAAGACCAACCGGTCCAAGGCCGATCAGGATCCGGCGACCTGGCTGCCGCCGCTGGCCGACGCGCGCTGTACGTACGCCGCCGACTGGGTCAGCACCAAACTCCGCTGGTCGCTGACCGTCGACCGCGCCGAGCGGGACGCCCTGCGCCGCCTGGCCGCAGGCTGCGGCCACACGCACGTCGAGTACCAGCCGGTGTAAGGACGGTCACCGCAGCCTGCGTTCTGCCGGCCCGGCCCTGCGGTCCTTCGTGCCCTACCGCCGCGAAGGACCGCTTCCGTCCGCCCGCGGCGACGCGACGAAGCGCCATCACCTTGGGCGGATTCTAGGGGCATCTGTGTCAGCGCCCCATCACCGTTTGATGCGTCCTCGGATGGCGAGGGCGGCCAGGGCTAAGAGGGTGGGCTCCAAGAAACGGGAGGCCATTTCGATGTAGGTACCAGCAGCGGTGAGGTTCTGCCCCGATGAGCGGAAGATCACGGAGTTCACGGCGACGCGGGTGGCCTTCTCGGCGCGTTCCCAGGTCATGCGCCGGCCGAAGGATCCGCTCAAGGCGGCGTCAGGGCTGCTGGTCCTAAGAGTGATCTTGCTGTGATCGAGCGTTCCGATACTGACGGGGTCAGGGGTGCTGGTGGGCAGCCCGAAACCCATGAGGAGTATTACGGTCAGGGACATGGCGGTCAGCAGCCAGGCCAGGGCGCGGGAAGATCGCAGTCCATATCCGGAGAGGAGCCAGTACCCCCAGAGCAGGCCGCGTTCACCAGGCGGAGTGCCATGGCGATCGTGGCGACGCATTTCCATCTCGCCGTAATAGAAGTCGGCGGCTCCCGGCTCGTTTTTGCCGTCTTCGAAGGCTTTGCGCATCTGTCGGTAAAGCGCAGCGACGTCCTGCGGATTAGGAGTGAGGCCGGGGTCGGGGTGGTGGGGCCCGGTCCGCCAGTGACGGGCTGACGGCGGCCGGCCCGGAGGCGGAGCGGGCTGGCCGACGGACTGCGCTCGCCAGTGGTGTTCCTCGGCCAGGGTGCGTCGGGGCGTCCAACGTATGGGCCATATGCCACGGCGGCGCAGGCCGGTGGGGGGCGAGGTGAAGCCGCAGTGGCCTTCCAGGCGAAGCTGGTCCAGGTGAAAGGCTCCGGAGAAGAGGCAGTCGGCCAAGTCGGTGTCGGTCAGGACGAGGTGTGCTGCGTCCACCCCCTGTATCGATGCCACCCGTGCCGAGGAGGGCCCTGTCAGTGCGCTCTCATCCATTGCCACACGGTCTCTGTCGTCTCTGCGGGTGAAACGCGCGGGGTAATTGATGATCGCTGTGGGCCCGGAAAGTACAGCATGGCCGAAGTCTGCCGTGGCGTAACGCAGGCGTACCGTCGCCGTCGACTCCCACCGCGTTCGCACACAGTGCAACTCACTCGCCGCAATTTCGAGTGTCACCGGCACCTGGAACACCGCACCGCTGACACTCAACACGCCACCGCAGGCCACAGGCCCGAACCACGAAGCGCTCTCGAACCACGCTCTGCCGAACATGGCGTTGCCGGAAAACTGTGTCCCGCTGAACCAGGTGTGGCCGGAGAACCACACCTCCCGGAACATGGCAGCGCCGAAGAACTGCGCTTCTCGGAACACGGCAGCGCCGGAGAACCGCGCCTCGCCGAACGTGACGGTGTCGGAGAACCGGACGTTGCTGAACTCGGCGGAGCCGCAGAACTGCGTCCCACCGAACCAGGCCGTGTCAGAGAACCGAGCCCGTCCGAACTCCGCAGGTCCGAAGAAGCGTGCCCTGCTGAACCAGGCTCTGCCGGAGAACTGCGTCTCGTCGAACTCGGCCGGGCCGGAAAACTGTGCTCTGCTGAACTCGGCAGAGCCGCGGAACTGCGTCCCGCCGAACCGAGCGGTGTCGGAGAACTG
This sequence comes from Streptomyces sp. Ac-502, assembly GCF_045222935.1. NCBI lineage: Bacteria > Bacillati > Actinomycetota > Actinomycetes > Kitasatosporales > Streptomycetaceae > Streptomyces > Streptomyces sp. Ac-502. The sequence continues at coordinate 38,766 of NZ_JBHFFO010000005.1, read as the reverse complement.
CGTCCCCTCGAACTCGGCCGGACCGGAGAAGCGCACTCTGTCGAACTCAGCTGCGCCGGAAAAGGCCGCACCGCCCAACCGGGCGGTGCCGATGAGAGGGGTTCCTGTTGTGGGGTCGCGGAGAGCATCAAGCAGGGAGGAGAGCAGGGCCGAGGTGAAAGGGGTACCGCGATGGTCGACATCGTCGCCGGGGGCGAGACCGGCCAGGTAGGCAGAGCGGTCGGTGTCGCCCAAGTGGGCCAGGCACCTGGTGTGCCCACGGACACGGATGCCTCGGCAGCCGATCGGATCGGTCACAGGGTCTGCGCCGTGCCCGCAGCGCGGCCAGCCCGGCGGCGACGGTGTAAAGGACGGTGTCGTCATACCGTGGGACACTCCCGACCAAGGTGTCGGCGACGGCGAACGCCGGCGGAGCGGTCACCGGCGCAGGTACGCGTGGGTGTGTTCGGACAGATCCGGCGGGCCGTCGAACACCGCGGGCCAGTCGGGCACGGCCGGGTCGTCGCCGAGTGCCGTGTCGGGGACGACGACCTGGCCGGCGGCCCACTGGATGGTGACCGCCTCCGGGGACTGGCCGGTAACCGATGCCAGCTGGCGCAGGTAGTCCGCGGTGGCGCCCGTGGCCGTGACGTGCACGGTGCTGCTGGACCCGTCCTCGGGCGACAGCTCCGGCGGCGGCTGATGGCTCATCACAGCACCTCCTGTCGTCGTCGCTCCCCCAGTGTGCCGGGACGGCGGACCATCAGCCCAGCAGATCACGAAACGTCTCAGCGGTCGCAATGGGGTCGCCCGGGACGGCCGGGCGGCCTGGCGGTGCGCCTCGATCGCACGGCGGTAGCCGTCCGGCGGGATGCGGCGCTCCACCGGCGCGCGGGCAGGGTCGGCTGCGGGGCCGGATCGGCGGGGGCCGGCGCCGGGCTGCTGCGGCTGCCTGTACATCAGCTCCCTCGCCGAGCTGCTCGACCGCTTCCACCCCGCCCGGCAAGTGATCGAGCAGCACAAGGCCCTCCGGAACCGCAGGCTGGTCGGCATGTGCACCGGGGCCGGGGCATGGTCCCGGACGCCTCCCCGCTTACGCTGCTGCCGGGCCGGTAGCCCCGCACGTCGTCGCTTCAGGCCGTCCTCTGTGACTATTCGTCCCTTGTGCGCCATCTGCGCTTACGTCATGATCGCCGCATTGGTGATCTACGTGCTCCGGACGGCGATTGTCGCGAACCTCGCTTCCGGACACGCGAATTCACGCCGTGGAACCCCTTATCGGTGAGGAGTGATGGGCAGTATGCCCTCCTTAGGAATCACAAGAAAGAAATCCGGCAGACAAAGGCGCCTACGGGGCAATTGCGTCATTACGTTCGCCCTGTCCATGGCCTTGCTGATGGCCGGTTCCGCGGAACCCGCCATGGCAGAGGGGCGCACCGCGGCGGCTGATGAGGGGTGCGGCGCGCATGCCACGTCCTTCGCCATCGAGCAGGATGCGCCCGTGTCGCTCCGTATGGGCTGCGCCCGTGACTCCGGCATGCTCAAGCCGCTGGGGAAGAGCGACGACGACCTGATCATGGCTCTCGACTTTCACGTTCCCCGCGAGGACCAGGACCGGTTGGACGACACCATATGGCGCTCGGTCAGCCGCATCCGTGACGACCAGAGTGCGGGCATGACCCTGGGCGCGTCGCTGAGCAAGCGGGCTGCGGAGCACAGTGTGGGGATCCGCCCTCCGAGGCCGGAGGACGCCGACTTCGACGGGCGCGTGGTCACCCTTGACAACAGCATCGTGTTCGTGGTTGCCAAGGACAAGGTCGGTACCACGGCGAACTGGTGGCAGAAGTCGATAGCCGCCGGCGTGGGGTTCGGCGTCACCGTCGCCTCCTCGGCGGTGTGCCTGCTCTCCTTCAACGTGGGAGCACCGGCTGCGGCTCCGGTGTGCGGGGCCGTGGGTGGCGCCCTGGGGGCACTCGTCGGTGAGCTGATGAACGCCTACTATGACGGCCGCCCGCTGGGGGACGCCGAGGTCTGGAAAGAGGCGTTGGCCGTCGCCATGTGGGGCGCGGTCAGCGGTGGCGCCACCGGGCAACTGCTGGAATGGGCTTCTACGGGCGCCACCTCCGTGGTCGTCAATGCTCAGAAGAGTCTGCGTGGCTTCGCGGCCAAGCTCGGGCACGTGGGCAATGTCCTCGGGTTCATGGCCGACAGCCTCGAACGCATGGGGCCGAAACTCTTGGAGTTGCTGCAGCGCCTTTCCCGCGGTGTCGGCCAGACCGGGCTGCCGCTGAAGGTGATGGTGGTGGGCGATTCGATGAGCCAGGGCTACGAAGGCGACTGGACCTGGCGCTACCGCCTGTGGGAATGGTTCAAGAAGGAGCGCATCGACGTCGATTTCGTCGGCCCCTACCAGGGAACCCGGCCGCAGGAATCCCCGAAACCCCCGCCCGCGCCGCGGTTGCAAGGGGAAGCCCCGCAAGCGGGTGAGAGCACCCCGGTCACCTCGGGCGCGTACGCCGCCGGGGTCGCGGCGGACTTCGACACCGACCACTTCGCTGTCTGGGGCCGGCAGGCGGCGCAGGACAAGACGCTGATCGCCGAGCAGGTGGCGAAGTACCAGCCCGACCTGCTGCTGGTGGGGCTCGGGTTCAACGATATGGGCTGGTTCGTCAGTGGTCCGGAAGGCACGTTGGACAGTATGCGGACGCTGGTCGACCAGGCCCGCGCCGTCAAACCGGACCTCGACTTCGCGCTGGCCAACGTTCCCCAGCGGACGTTCATCGGCGGCCGGGACGACCTGCCCGCCAACACCACGAAGTACAACAACATGCTCGCGGACGCGATCCCGTCGTGGAGCACCGGCAAGTCCCGTGTGGCCCTGGTCGACTGGGCCGGCAACTACAGCTGCGACCGGGATGGCTGCCTTGCCGGCTACGACGGGCTGCACCCCAACGCCCTGGGCGAATACCAGATCGCCCAGGCGTTCGTGCGCACCTTGCACAACAGCTACGGCCTCGGCAGCCAACTGATCAACATCCCTGCGCGCATCCCCGACCGGCCGACGCTCGCGCCGGGCACGCTCTGGATCGGCTCCGGCCCGAGCGGCATCACCCTGAACTGGAAGCCGGTCTTCGGCGCCCGCGGATACACCGTCCGGCACCGGATCAAGGGCTCCGGCACCTGGAACGAGACGCCGGTCAGAGCGGCCCGCTTCGACACCACCTGGACCCTCGACGGCTGGGAGTGGGAATACCAGGTCCGCACCGACAACGCCGGGGACGGGAAGTCCGGGTGGTCCGAGACGCTCAGCGATACCGCACACCCGAAGACCGCCGCGGCGCCCACGGGGATCGTCACCCGTGCCACCGCCACCGGCGTGGACGTGTCCTGGGGCGCACCGACCGGCCCGTACACCGACACGATCGACCGGTACGAGATCATCACCTGGGACAGAGACACCCCCGGGGCCTTCCTCAACAGCACCGCGGTCAGGGGAAGGTCGGCGCACATCGACGGGCTGAAGCCGGGCCACCACTACCTCGTCGCGGTAGTCACGTGGAACGCCGCCGGCGGCGGCATGCCGGGCGTAGCCCGTTCCGTCACCGTCGGCGCGGGAACGCCACCGGCCCCCACCGGCCTGAAAGTCACCTCCACCGACGCGACCACCGCCCAGTTGTCCTGGGCCGGGTCCGGCCAGGCCGCCGGCTACCGCGTCTGGATCCGCAACGTAAACGACGGCAGCCCGTCCAAGGCCGACGAGTACGTCACCAACGAGACCAGCCGGGGCATCGCCTACCTGGTCCCCGGCGTCTGGAACTACGAATTCTGCGTCACCGCCATCAACGGCGAAGCCGAATCCGGCAAGTCCAACTGTGTGGTCGCGCCACGACCGTCGGCCAGAGCCCGGGCACAGGCCCTGACGAGCGGAGAGAAGAACTCCCCACTTTCCGATCTGATGCGAACTACCCGCGCACTGGCCGGATTGCCCGGATAACCCGGATCCGGTGAGGGGCGACGGGGGCCACACTCCGCCACCCCACCACCTGGCCGCAGCTATACGGGCGCACTCCCGATTGCGTGGCTTCCGCCGCCGTACACCTCTTGATCACGAAAAAGGTCCACCGCTTCGAACCTTGTCCAAGAAGAAGCGGTGGGCCTAGCGCCAAGGAAGGTCCACCCCCGCGTGCGCGGGGACCACGCACGTCCACGGTGCGGGCCGCCCGCGGCCCGGGGTCCACCCCCGCGTGCGCGGGGACCACTGCACTTCGGTGCAGCGTGAGGGGTAGGTCGGGGGTCCACCCCCGCGTGCGCGGGGACCACTGCACTTCGGTGCAGCGTGAGGGGTAGGTCGGGGGTCCACCCCCGCGTGCGCGGGGACCACTGACAGGCAGCGTCTCACTGCGCCCGCCGCCTGGGTCCACCCCCGCGTGCGCGGGGACCACCGTCACCTGTTCCAGCAGCTCAAGCACGACACGGGTCCACCCCCGCGTGCGCGGGGACCACTCCAGCAGCTCCGGCACCCGGCCGCGCGCCACGGGTCCACCCCCGCGTGCGCGGGGACCACGTGCCGTGGGCCATTGCCGAGGGGAGCGCACTGGGTCCACCCCCGCGTGCGCGGGGACCACCCCCGTCACGCACCGCTACGCACGCGGGTTCGGGGTCCACCCCCGCGTGCGCGGGGACCACGACCTGCGCGGCGACACAGCGCTCATTTCGCTGGGTCCACCCCCGCGTGCGCGGGGACCACAGGGCACGACCAGTGGTTTTACCCGGCGGGGTACGGGATTTTACTTACTTGCGGGAACTCCGGCATATCCACCTGAAGGGTTCATTCGAGACGGCAGTACGGTGACCAGATCACGCTACTCCTTGCAGGCGACAGCAGGCACACGTCGTCGCCGGAGCAGCTCGCGCCGAGCAGCCAGCCGGCCGCACGAGCCCGCCGCCCTGGGCCGCCAGACGCTGCATCAGCCGCTCCGCCAGAACCCCGGCGGCGCATCATTCCTGCCGCTACGCGCTCTCCGCGCGAACGGAGACGGTGCCGTCTCCCCGGTCGTCGTACACGGCCTTGACCGTACCGACGCTGCCCTCAGGCAGATCGGGGTCGCTGAACGTAGTAACGACCGTATCGCCGATCTTGAACTGTGATGTCGCCATGGCTTCTTCTTACCCGATCAGAGCCTGGTCAGATACGCCAGGAGCGCAGGCGGTCCGCGACCGCGGGCAGCTTGACCTGTCCGTCGCGGACCTCGCGGACCAGGTCGGACAGGGCGCCGTAGGGCGGGTCGATGCCCTGGCCCGACTGGCCCATGTACTGCGCGGCGACGATCGCCGCGAACAGCCCGTTGCGGTAGGGCAGCGGTTCGAGGCGGGCGATGGTGTGCAGCAGCGCGGCGGCGCGCCATGCTGCGTCGGGGTCGGCGCTGGCCAGGGTCGGCAGGCGGGTTTTGTGCCGGGCGACGGCGGCCACGAGGGCCGAGTAGTCCGCGATGCTCACGTCTTCGGGGGTGGTGTGTTCCTGGACGTCCAGGAGCCAGGAGACGTCGATGTGCAGGATCACGCGGCGTCGGCTCCCGGCGTGCGCTCGGACGGTGCGATCTCGTCGGGGAAGGCCTGGTCGAACTCTGCGCGGAGCCGGTCGGCCCACTCGACCGCGCCGGCGACGAACTGGCGCCGTTGCTGCTCGCGCACGCCCAGGTCGTGCAGGTACGTCTTGAGGGACTTGCCCTCGGCGGCGGCAGCGGCCCGCACGCCTTCCAGTTCTTCCGGGGTGAAGGTGACATTCAGGGATGGCATACCCTCACGGTACCTACTTGGTACCTGGGCGGGTAGGGATTCCAGCCCTACTTCTCGGCGCGCAGCAGCGCGAGGAGACGTTGCGCAGGTCAGATGCGGCACGCATCCACGTTATCGACAATGTGTTCGCATGAGGTCGAAGGAAGATCGCCAGTTCCCTGCCGCACTCGCCGCCGCTCTGGCGATCCGACTCGACCGCATCGGCGAGGACGATGTCGACTTCGATCCCTTTCCGGCCTTCTTGTCTGCCGAGGAGACAGCCGACTGGTTCCAGGCGTGGACCGGCAACAGCGAGATGCAGGGTGATGACTTCCGTATGTTCGGCCAGGACGGCACCGGTGGATACGCCGCGTTCTGGCTGGTCCGCCCGGATCGGGAGCTTGCTGAGCAGCCGGTGGTCTTCCTCGGCTCCGAGGGCGAGACCGGTGTCGTCGCGCGCGACCTCGGCGCCTTCCTGTGGCTGCTGGCCGACGGCTGCGGCCCCATGGAGGCTGCTACCTCGTACAAGCCTGACTGGGTCCCCCAGCCCGATCACGAGCTGGAAGCCATCGCGGAACAGTTCGCGCCGGGCCACCGGGCGTCCGCAACTGCCGTGATCGAGCAAGCCACACGAGAGTTCCCCCATTTCGACGACGCCATCACGGCACTCTGCCGCTGAGCCCAATCCGGACAGCGGCCAGAAGGACCGCTTCTGGAACCCGGCTGGGCCGAATCCCAGATAAGCGAGCTGGCGGGCCTCGCGGCAGCGTCCGGCCACGGCCCGTGTCGGAGTGCGCCCTGACGGCCCGGCTCTTTCACTGCCGCCCGCGCCAGCCGGGCAGCGTGGATGGGCACGTCAAGCGGGCGGAGCAGCGCAGGCGATCAGGTACAGAGTCGGTGTGGTCACCGCGCGACGGCCTTCTTGCCAACCCGGAGAAGCAGCAGGTCGTAGACCGGGCCGCCGGGCTCGTTGCGGTACGGGCCCGCGTACTTGTTGCCGAGGTCTTCGTGCAAGGTACGGTGACCGGCTGCGGCTGGCTCCCCCTGCCCGGCACCGTCGAGGTACAGCTTCATGGTCAGCTGGCCGCCGCAGCCGCCGAGCAGAGTCCCGCACTGGAAGGCGTCGTCCTCGTGAGAACGGCGGATGCATCCAGCTCAATCGCTTCCATCGGCAACAGCAACGGCTCATCCGAGTCCGCCCCGCCGAGCACCGCATCGACGAGGAACTCGCGAAACTCCTGCGGGGCGAGTAAGAATGCCCCGGTCACGGCACCGGGGCGACGCAGCACGCGAGCACGCGACCAGGAGATGACGCTTGATGCCTGGCACCTTCTTGGCCCCGTCGTATCCGTGCCGACCACCCCTCTCGGTGGCCCTGACGCTCTGACTGTCCAATACCCCGGCACTGGGCGCGGGTTCACGCCCCTGACGGTACGTTCCCGTGCCCGTAGCACGGCCGGCTTCTCCTCCCGTCGGCCTTCAAGCCGCCACTGCCGCCAGTAGTGGTAGACCGTCTGATACGGCGGGAAGTCATGCGGCAGCCGCCAGGCGGAGCCGGCCCCGCATCCAGTACGCCGGTGCGCTGATGTTCTCGCGCCGCGGGTGCTTGGGCGGACGACCGCCCGGCTTCGGAAGCGGCACCAGAGGTGCGAGCACCACCCACTCGGCATCGGAAAGGTTCGTCGGATACACGCGCCGTCCGGTCATCCCTGCCTCCCTGAAGCGCAGGACCTATCAAGGCCCTGCCCCGAAAGGGGCTTCTCAGACACCTGCTAACAGGGAACCAGAATCAGTCCTCTAAGCAAACGCAATCCTGCAGTGATAGAGACTTGTGGGGTAACAGGGCCTGGGACTCTCTCTAGGCAACCGTGGGACCTTAGTCCTGAAGTTCCACTTCGCCCAATGCGGTCGACGGCAAGAAGGCGAAGGAGCTTGTTGCCCGGCCAGGTGCCGCCTTAATATCTTTTCAGCCATTTCGACTCGATTGGAGATTGCGTGCGTATCCGCAGGCTCAGGTCTCCGCCTACCGACTTCACGGCAGTACTTGAAGTGCGCCGCCACTCAGGAGGCGACTCCAGCCAGCGCGACCGAGAAGGCATCACTGCAGACCAGCATTGATCGACCGGTCGGGGATTATTCCGTGCATGGAAGCGGACATGGGCGATGATACTCATTGGCTACGTCTTGGGCGCACTCACCTTTTGCGGAGGCTTGCCGCTGATGGTGTATCACCAGCGTGAAGATACGAGCGTAGGCGACGGCTTCCCCAGTTTCCCTACGTCACCGACGCGGGTACCAAGTGATTGCCTGCCGAAGAGAGGAAGCGTGTAGGGAGTTCGGTGGCCGGCCACCGTCCCGCGCACATCTCGGTGGCGCGTACGAAACTTTACAAGCCTCAGGGAATATCGGTACAGCGGTTATCGGCGATTATGAACAAGGTTGGCAAGCGCAGTGACCGGTTGCCGCACTGGGCTTCCGATCACTGCGCTAGGCGACCTAGCTCAACATCACGGACCACCGCCGAGGTCAGGGTCAAAGGGGCAATGAGTCAGCTTGAAACCTTGAGCGCTTCGGTCCGTCAGCCCGTATGGGGCGGTCCGGCACAGTCCGGGACCTCACACGCCCACCGACGTACCGGCGGCTCATCGGCCCGGCCCAGTGCCACGACCTCGGCCCTCGGCTGCTCGCCGCTCATCACCAACGGGCCCGCGGATTCCTCGACCGTGCGGTGCTTGGCCCTGCCTCGGCTCACGGCGCGCCCTCTGCCAACTGGCGCTCCAGTTCCCTACGCAGCTGATCCATCCGAGTCCGGCGCCCCTCGTCCGAGAGAGACCACGTCCGCGCCTTGGCCCCGGCCCTCGCCCGCTTCGGCAGTCGATGTTTCCCCCACGGCCCGGCGTTCGATCTCCGCCGCGACCTGGATGTAGCCCAGCAGCTCTGACGGCGACAGCTCTCGCGGGACGAGCGTCTGAAGCCGCGCGACCGCCTTGCCCTGTACGGCCTGCGCGGGTGCTGCTGCATGCCTGCCGAGGTGCGGCCCTTCTCCACGACAACTGCGCCGACCACCCTACGTGCCCGCCGGGCGCGCTGCTGACCGCATACCGCTGATGTGCCGTCATCCCCCCGGCGTCCCGACAAATGATTTCAACATTTTGCAGAAGTAGCGAGAGGAAGTGAGTCGCCTTGGTCGACTTCGATCGGGTTGCGACGTTCTACGACAGGTATCGACCGTCATTCAACGCGCTGCGGACGGAAGCACTCTCACAGCACTCGCTGGACAACGGTGGCGGACGCACCGCCGTGGATCTGGGCACGGGTACGGGGGCCATGGCCTTCGTGCTCGCCGAGCACGGATACCGGGTGACCGGTCTCGACCACTCGCCGCAGATGCTGGAACAGGCGCGGAAGGCCGCACGCCGACAGCGGGCAGACATCGACTTCCGGCTCGGTTCTGCAGCCAACACCGGCCTGGCCCGCGCATCGGCTGACGTCGTCACCGCCTCGCAGAGTTGGCACCTCTTCGACGGGCGGCGAGCGTTCATCGAGTGCCGCCGCATCCTCGAGCCCGGCGGGGCCCTTCTGGTGACCACATACGACTGGCTCCCGCTGCCCGGCTCCGCCGCGCACATCACCGAGGGGCTGATCCGCGAGATGAACCCCCGGTGGAGGGACCACGGAGGGACGGGCTGCCATGACCGCCTGGCACCCGTGGCGGCCGGGTTCGGCTTCACCTTGATCCGCACGCGCGAACGCCGGTTCGAGCAGCGCTACACGCTGGACAACTGGATAGGCCGTATCCGGACCAGCTCCAGTGGCGGAGCGGGCCTCAGCACCGCCGAAAGGAGCGCACTCGAAGGCCGGATGCGCCACGAGCTTGCGCCCCGATTCCCGGATGACCACGTGGTCGTGACACACGTCGCCTGGTCACTGTCTGCCCGCAAGACCAACGCCTCGCGGCCAGCGCCGGATTACTCGATGTCGGGAACGGCAGGCTGATGGAATCCATGCCGACGGTCCACCACGAGGTCTTCCGCGCCTACATGAGGGCCGGCACTCTGTGGCCGCAACTCCGTGGCCCGCTCAGCTGCGCAATCGTTGACGCCGTGGCGCAGACGCAGCCCGGACTCCCGCTGACCGTGCTGCTCGCTTCCCGCCTCAGCCCGAGTCAGCTCAGGGAGATGACGGACACCGTCCACCGGCTGCACCGACGCTTCGGCATACGCAAGACGGGTCCGATCGACCGCGACGGGCTACAGCAGGAATGGGTCAAATCACTCAATGCCGTTGCCTTCGTCCACCTCGGCGCGCTCGGTCTCGCGCCTGACGCGGTCTACGACGGCTACGCCGACTACCTCACTGGCGCAGGACCGGCCCTGGCTGACATCCCGCGCGGCGACACGTTCCGGCGGACAATCTCCGCCATGCGCGCCGCCCACGACACGTTCGCGTCGAACAAACAGCTGGCCCACACGTTCAAGTACACCTTCACCAGCCTCGGCCCCGCGCGGACCGCACAGGAAGCGGCACGCACCCGCATCGACTGCATGGACAAGATCCGCCACCGACTCGGAACACAACTGACCGGTCATGACCCCGCCGTCGGCCAGGCCCTCGCAATGGGCCTCGACTCCCTGTCCTACGAGCGCGCCCGCGCCGTGCTCACCGCCACCGCCGAAAGCCGAGGCCTTGCGAATGGATCACACCGGGCTCGCGGGACTTGGCACCGCGCCTCTCACCCTTAGGCCTTCGGCCACGGGCGGTACCCAGCGGTGTCGCCGGCCGCCATGGCTCCGTCCCCCTCCTCCGCCTAGCGATCCCCGGCACCAGGCTTGCTCGCTGCTTCCACCGGATCCATAACAAAGGCCCTCACCTCCATGCCCTACCTCATACCTCTGGTCGTCGCGATCGCCCTCAATACCGCCGACCGCACCCTCACGCGCGCGAGCCTCCAGCGGCACAGCGATCGGGCGGACGAGTTCCTGCTCGTCTACCAACTCACCAGCACTCTGATCACCGCGCCCTTCGCCGCCCTCGCCTTGCTCGGCCCCGGCCACCCCAAGAGCGCCCTCAACAGCGATGTTCTGTTCCTCATCCTCGCCGCAATCACCTGCTGGAGCGTCTACTCGGTCAGCGCTTTCCGCAGTTCCGCGCTCCTTGAGCTGTCCGTCGCTGCGACGATCAGCCGGCTCCGGCTCGTCCTCGCGGCCCTTTTCGGGATCGTCTTCTTCGGCGAGACGATCAGTCCGGCGCACGGCATCGGACTGGCCGTCCTTCTCGCCGCCTACATACCGCTCACACAGCTGCCTCGTGAACAGCTCAATCGCAAGGGACTGGCCTACGCAGCGGCTTCGACAGTCGCCATCACACTGGCCCTCATCACCGACAAGGCGCTGACCGCCTGGTTCGACCCGGCAGTCATCCTCTTCCTCGGCTTCGCAGGCACTACGCTGACCAGCTTCTCCCTCAACAAGGGCATCAGCATCACAGCCCTCCGGCCCGTCCTGCTCCCGGCTGCCCTCGCCGGAACAGCCGGTACCGCCGGCTACTACGGTCTGGTCGTCGCTATGGCCGAGGGGCCTGTGGGCGTCATCCTGCCCGTCTACCAGAGTTCGGCGTTCATCCACGTCCTGATCGGCATCATCCTCCTTGGCGAGACGACCGGATGGCGACGCAAGGTCCTCTCGGCCGCAGTCTCCCTCTTGGGAGCCGCCCTCGTCCTCCACGGCTGAAGGATGCGCCGAGCCGAACCGGGGTGGGAGCGTGCCCGGGCGCTGGACGGCCACGGCCTGCCGGTTCCAGCATTGACGACCACCCGCCCGGTGTCCGCGGCCGGCGAGGACACCGGGCGGCCGGAGGCCAGCGCCTGACCCGATGCCGCACACGCCGTCTGCTCAAGGCGCTGCGGCACGAACTGGCAGCCTGTCTTCTCCGCGCGGCCCTGCTCGACCGGGGCCGGGGTATCGTCCGGGACGGCTCCGGGCCCGGGGACGGCGCAGGACCGAGGTGGCGGCGACGGCGAAGGTCGGCGGACTGGTCACTGACGCAGGTACTCGTGGCCGCTCAGAAGTCCGGCCAGTCGTCCGAGATCATGATGCGGGCGACATAGATGGCGGGGCCGTCCGAGCCCGGCTCGGTGTCGCCGACGTGGTACTCGGCGAGGCCGATGTCCCGGGCCAGCGGTGCCGAGTATCAGCCCGGCCGGCCCGGAACGGGCTGGGCCAGGGGCGGGACGGGTGTGGCGCGCAGTTCGGCCAGCAGGTTGGTCACCGCCGAGGACACGCTCGCCGACAGGGCCGGGCCCAGCAGCGGCAGGACGGCGGGCGAAAGCCGGATACGGTCCCCGTCTTCCTCCCCGCCGGGGCCGGGGAGGTCATCGCTCACCGGCGCCCGTTTCGCGGTCGGCGGCGGCCTGGCGCAGCGCGGGACCGGCCGGGTGTCCGGGGGCGGTGCCGGCCTCGATGTCTGTACGGATGTCGTCCGGCAGCGGGTCGGCGTACAGGCGGGCCCGCAGCCACCAGCGGCGCAGCACGCCCAGCAGCTCGGTCTCGTCGGCCTCGCCCATCTCCCGGTAGAACTCCATCCGGTCGGCCGGCGGCAGCGCCGCGGCCACCGCGTTCTGGGTGCGGGGCAGCGGCGGCGGGCCGCCGTCGCCGTGGTGTACCGGCTGTACGCTCATGAACTCATCCTTTCGACTGCGTCGAGTCTGCCGTCTGGCGGCCGGGGTACGCGATTGGCGACGTTACAAGCGGGAAGTTCGCATGAGCCGAGACGGGTGTTGACCGCTTCGGTGATACGCCCCGCTGGCGGTCGGGGGCTCCCCGGGAGCGCCGATTTCACGTAGCCGAATCCTCTGTCCTTCCAGGATGCCAGCAGGGATACGGGCCTGGTGGGTGCGCTGCTCATGGATGATTTGGCCCTCCCCCTATACCCGTGCCGCCGCCGAACAGAAGCTCACCACGATGCGCGACGTCGCCGCGCGGCACACCACCGTCCACCTCGGTTTGCCCGACTTCCGCAGCAGTGCTGGACGTCTTGATCCCGAGCTGTGGCGGTGGTGTCCGCTTCGCGTCAGTAGCGTCTGTCGAGGGCTTCAACCAGGCTGCGGAGCTCGCGAGCCCGTCGTCGGGACATCGACAGCATCACTGCTTCGAGGTGCTCACGGGCCTGCCAGGGGTCTCCGCAGCAGGCCCATTCCGTGCAGCCGCCGCTCTCGTAGTCCCACAAGCGACGGTTCGGCTGGTGGACGAAACTGCGCCAGCGCACCATGGCCGACCCGATCGAGCCCGGCCGCAGGTACTTCTTCTGGCGCTCTATCCGTCGAACTTCAGCAAGTGCTGCCGAGGACAGACCATGGATGGTCGTGATGTCGTCTTGCATCCGACGCCGGCGCGGAAGCTCGGCACGGACGCGGCCAGGCCGTCTACGCGGCACCGGCCTTTCTGGTGATCGTCATGTCGGCCAGCTTCCCATCAACTGCCGTCGGCCGACCAGACCGGGGCCGGCTCAACGGTCCTGCGGGCGCCCTTTGGCACTTCATCAGCGGCGCACGACACGCCCTGCGAGCCGCCGCTGTGATCCTTCACAACCACTACTCGCAGGCAGGATGGCGTCGGCATACGGCCGCGCACCTGCGCCGGACAAGGGACCACCCGCGCGTGCGCGGGGACCACCTGGAATTCCCGTGGGCGACCGATGCCATTCCGGGGACCACCCCGCGTGCGCGGGGACCACCAAATACCCCAGCTCGTTCCGCTCCCGGTCCCGTTTGAGGTAGTCGCAGGCGATCAGGGACCACCCCCGCGTGCGCGAGGACCACAAGAGCGAGACTCTTGTGGCAAGCCAGGCCCGGGGACCACCCCCGCGTGCGCGGGGACCACTTCGGGCTTCAGGTCGTCGTGCAGCCCGCCTTGGGACCACCCCCGCGTGCGCGGGGACCACTGCACGCGTGTGCACGAGCACGTGTGCACGCTTGGACCACCCCCGCGTGCGCGGGGACCACCGCCGTCGCTCTTCGCGTGTCATGCCCGGTACGGGACCACTCCCGCGTGCGCGGGGACCACGCCGTGAGCGTGTCCGTCAGCACGGTCTTACCGGGACCACCCCCGCGTGCGCGGGGACCACGTCAGATCGTGTTTCTCGGCCGCCGAGCCGATGGGGCCACCCCCGCGTGCGCGGGGACCACAGGGTCATGACCTGCTTGGGTGCCAGCCGCAGGGGGCCACCCCCGCATGCGCGGGGACTACATCGACGTCCTCAGCGTCACCCTGGACGTCTGGGGACCACCCCCCGCGTGCGCGGGGACCACGCGGTCAGCGCCATGCGCAGCGCCCGCTCCACGGGACCACCCCCGCGTGCGCGGGGACCACGACAACGGCGTTGTCTCCCTCACCGTCGACTCGGGACCACCCCCGCATGCGCGGGGACCACGGTCGACGGGCTTGGGCGGCACGGCCTGGGCCGGGACCACCCCCGCGTGCGCGGGGACCACCCCCCTCATCACAAGCTGCGGCCGGACGGGCGAGGACCACCCCCGCGTGCGCGGGGACCACCCTGTCCCACCGGTCCATGGCGTACGCGAGCTGGGACCACCCCCGCGTGCGCGGGGACCACTACAACGGCGGCGCCGCCGGCGTCGGCTGGCTGGGACCACCCCCGCGTGCGCGGGGACCACATGAGGGTGATCTTGTGCTGAGCGGGTGTGCCGGGACCACCCCCGCGTGCGCGGGGACCACATCGACTTGGGTGTCCTCCTGCGTCACGACGGGGGACCACCCCCGCGTGCGCGGGGACCACGCCCGGGGCCATTCCCTGTCAAGTTCCGCCGTGGGACCACCCCCGCGTGCGCGGGGACCACGTGCACGGCCGCCAAGAAGTTCTGCGCCCGGATGGGACCACCCCCGCATACGCGGGGACCACGCAGCGTAGTGGCTGGCAGAGCCAGCTCGGTGCCGCCGACACCGACATCGACGTCGGCGCTGCTGGTGGCGGCAGCCGGTTCGGTGTGGACATCTCCACGGTAGGGCCGCTGCTGCCCCCTCTGATCAGCAGCGCGGTCACCATCGTCCGCTTCCTGCAGAAGTACGGCTTCGATCCGGACGTGGTCGCCCAGTTCAAGGTGCGCCGCCCGGGCGAGGACAAGGCGGTGAGCTGGGACGAGTTCTGCCACGGCCCCACCACCGCCGACTACGCCCGGCTGCACGCGCGGCTGACCGGCGGGCAGCCCAAGCCGAGACACCCGGTCGCCGTCTACGGCCGCATCATCGCTGTGGAGCGCAACAACAAGGATCGGCCCTACCTCCGGCTCGCTGGCGGCCGCGGTTTCACCGTACGCATCTGGTCCGAACACGACAGTCTCCTCGCCCCGCTCGCAGCCGGCGCCTTCGTTCTGGCCGTCGGCACCTGGGACGTCTGGACACCCGAGCGGGGCGGCACCCCCCAGCTGCGGATATTCGCCAAAGAACACTGGCAACTCGCCCACTGGACCTACGACGCCGCCACTGGCCAAAGCAGTCCACCGGTATGCCCGCCACCGCTCTCCCTCGCTCAGCGCACGCTGAACGAGTTCCGTACCGCGACCGCCACCCGCAAGCCCGCCCCTGGACGAACGCCCCGCCCCGCCACCAGGCCGCGTCCCAGCGGGCCCCCAAAGTCGGCCGCGCCGCCGCCAAACGCCACCTCTCCGGGCCCACCACCGACGGCACCGGAGGCCCCGGCGACAGCAGCCTCCACCGGCCCGCCGACACCGAGGCCCACGCCTGGCCCGGCCGTACCGGACACGGAATCCCCCGAGGCTGTGCCCCCGGCACGCCCGTCTGTGCCGTCGTACCCCGCCGCACCGCTACAGGCCGCTTCACCTCCGGCTGCCCCACCGACGACCACGGTGTCGACGCCTTCAGCCTCCTTCGACCCGCCAACACCGATCACCTCGTCCGGTCCGGCCGTCCCGGACACGGCAGCAGTCTCCGAGCCCGCGCTTCCGGCCCAGCCGCGGCCCTCGACACCGCCGCGACCGGCTGGCCCGCCCCGCCGCCGTACACGTCGGGGCTGGTGGCTGTTCGGCCGCCGACGCTGAACCGTGCGCGGTGCGGTCAGATGCGCCAGCAGCGCAAACGGTCCGCGACCACGGGCAGCTTGATTTCTCCCGCGCGGACCAGGTCTGCTCGGCACCCGGTTCAGTCGAAGACGGGCATCCGCACCGTCCCGCCGCCGAAGGGCTCCGCGTCCAGATACTTGCGGATCCTGCGGCACCAGGGCCGGGCACAGATCCAGTAGTCGTCCACGTATCCCTCCCCCGTCTTCTTCCGCAACCAGTCTCGTTCCTGATCATCGCGCGGAGAACGGTGGGACTCGTCCTGGCCGCACGTCGTGCAGTACAGCTTCATGGGCCTACCGTGCCCAGTACGGCACGGCAAGGTAAGGCTCGATGCGGCCACCTCGGCCTCTGCCCGACGCCCGTCAGATGCAAGCGACGCGGTCATGCTGACCGCCGCTCCCGCATAGCCAAAGCCGGTTTCCGCGGCGCCGTCACCTTTGAGGGATAGCCGGCCGCTGACCAGCCGCCATGCCGTGCTTCTCGCGGGTGCGACGGCAGCTCCGCAGTCCTCCGTCCGGTTTCTCGACCTGCCCGAGCGCAGTTCCGCACCCAGCCCGTGAGTTCCTGTTCCCCGCCTCCTCGGCCCGGCTCACCGAGGCCACACGTGCGCGCGCTGCAGCCGGAGCGGCCGCCGGCCCGGTGCCTGCCAAACCTGGACACCGTGGCCGAACTGCCCTGGCCGCCCGCAGGCCGCCACCCCGATGGCCGTGGTCGCTGACCGTCGACCGCGCCGAGCGGGACGCCCTGCGCCGCCTGGCCGCCGGCTGTGGCCACACCCACGTCGAATACCAGCTCGTATAGGAACAGTCGGCCTGCGGCTGTCAGGTCCTTCGCGCCCCGCGTCGTGAAGGACCGCTGCCGTACGGGCCTGTGGCGGGACCAGGGCAGCGCGCTGTCAGGCGGTGGTGCGGGTGCTGTCGCGCCACAGGACCGTGAGCTCCGGCGTCGGCGTCGGGCCGGGGGTGACGGTGATGGAGGCGATCTGCTCGGTGGCGAAGCCGTGGCGCACGGTGTCGGTCATGCTGTGGCGCCATTGGTGCAGGGCGTGGCGGGCGTTGACGGGCAGGGGTGGGCCATGTCGATGCCGGCGGCGAGGATCATTTCCTGGGCGAGGGCGAGTTTGCGTACCGATTCCTCGGTGAACAGCCGCGCGGTGAGGACCTGGCCGACGCGGTCGGTGGCCTGTTCGGCGGCCAGGGAGATGCAGTGGTCCGGGCACTGGTAGGCGGCGGTTTCCGCGGGCGCGGTCATCGTCTGGTGGCAGTGGCCGCACAGCAGGAGGCCGGCGAGCACCGGGTCTCCGGCCCGCCAGTTTCCTGCCGGCTGGTCGGCCGGGGCCGGTGCGGCTGCTGCCTGTGGTGGGCGGGTCGGGGACGGGGCGGAGGCCTTCTCGTCCGCCTGGAAGAAGAGGAAGCGGACGTCGGGCCGGAAGCTGGGGCGCAGGGAGATTGCCTGCCACACCAGGTAGGGGCCTTCGGGTGTGCGCCAGATCCAGTTCGTGCGGTCCAGGGCGCGGGAGGCGGGAGCGGCGTCCTGGTCGTCGTCGGGGAACTGCTCGCGCAGGGTGCGCAGGGCCGGGTGGTCCGGGTCGGCCACGGCGGCGGTGTGCAGGGCGTGCCGGGCGGCGGCGGCGAGGGCTTCGTGGTTGAGCAGCCGGCCGGGCAGGCCGGGGTCGCACAGCAGCCAGCGCAGGAAGTTGTCCCCGGGCTCCGGCAGGGGCACCGCGGTGGCGGGGACGGCGTCGCCGGCGGCCACCACGGTCCAGCCGTGGTCCAGGTGCAGCCAGACCTGGTTGCTGTTGCCGGTCAGGAACTGCTGCTCCAGCGGGTCGAGCGGGGTGCCGGGGAAGGCGAAGGTGTCCCGTTGGGGGCCCTGGATGTGCAGGGCGTCGAGCACGGCGTGGAAGGCGCGGGTGCCCGGCCAGCCGGTGCCCTCTTCCAGGAGCCGGTAGCGCTCCGCCGCGAGGCCGGCCGTGTGCGCGACCTGGTCGGCCTCCAGGCCCAGCCGGTGGCGGTAGGCGGTCAGGTGCTCGGCAACAGTCGACCCAAACATTCAGCCACTTTAACTGTTATGCCCATATTTGCTTCAGGTGGCGCCACGGCGGCCTGTGCCCCGGGCCGACACGCGGCGGTCCGGGCAACACGTGGCCGGGACGTGCCGTTTTCCCACGGGCGGTGGCCGTCGTCCCCGATGATGGGGCCGCCCACGGGGGACGGATCAAGAAGTCGACTGGGAGTACGCACATGGTGGCGGAGGCTGGCGCACGGCCCGAAGGGTGTGTGACGGGGCGGGTGTGGACGGTGCGTCTGTCCCCCTACGGCCGTCCTTCCGCCGGTGCGGTGCGGCTGTCCTGCTCGCGCCCGGCCTGCCCCGACCAGCGCTTTCCCGAGGGCGCGGCGGCCGGGCGCAAGGCCGCGGTCGCACACGTCAACACACATCTGGCCCACATCCGGGCGGGCGGCGGACCGCGCGGCCAGGCGTGGTGCGCCTGCCGCGCCGCCGACTGCGCCTGGCACACCCCCGATCCCGACGCCGGACGCCGCGGCGGGCCGCGGCCGCCGGCGCAGGCGGCGCGGTGCGGGGGCCCGGTGGTCCTGGCGGTGTACGCGGACCGGGCCGAGCGGCTGTGGCGGATCGCCGAGATGTGCGCGCGCTGCGCGGCCGCCACCCCCGGCTGCCGCGTCCTGGACACCGCCCTACCCCCGCCCGCACCGCTCCGGCCGGAACGGACCAGGCGGCGGCTGCGCCAGCCGCACATCAGGAACTTGCTGGCCAAACGGCAGGCAAGCAGGCGAGCGCGGTGTTCTCCGACCTCAGCCCCTCCCCCGTGACCGGGGCTCCGTCTTCCCCGGCCGCCACCACGCCAGCGTCGGTCCCCCGGGCCCGCGCCGCCGCACCGCGGACCAAGCGGTGGGGGAAGATCGCGCAGCGGACCGTGCCGCACGACCTTCAGCCCGAGGTCCTGCGGACCGAGCTCATCGAGCTCGGAGACGCCTTCCGCGCCTACCAGCAGCGGCCCGAGCCCGACCTCGCTTTTCTGGCCGAGCTCCACGAGCGGAAAGCCCGCGCCTTCGCGCTGTGGGCCGACGTCAACGGCGACGGCGGCCTGCGCCGCGAGGCCCAGCGCGCCGAGCAGGCCGTGCAGACCACCCGCGAGATGCACCAGAACCGCGGCGGCAGCCCGGCAGACGGCGAGCCGGTGGTGGAGCGGCTGCTGACCCGCACACAGGCCGCGCACACCCGCACCGTGCTCGACTACACCGCCGCCCACGCCCCGTCCCCGCAGGCCGAGGTGCGCCTGGCGGTGCTCATGCTCGCCCTGCGGGCCGCGCGGGACGGCACCGGCAACGTCACCGGCCAGGACCTGACCGGCTGGCTCCACGACGAGGCCGAGCCGGTGCTGCAGCAGCTGGTCGACGCCGGCTGGCTGCGCCTGCCCGGCACCATCCCCGAGGCCCTGGCCTCCCGGCCTGAAGACGCCACCGCCTTCACCGTCCCCACGCTGCTGCCCGAGCAGCCCCGCCCGTTCGCCTTCGGCAAGACCACCCGCTCCAAGATCTCCGGCTGGGCCCAGAAGGCACTGAGCGACCGCAAACTCCGCAAGAAGAAAGTGGGCGCCGCCACCCGGCTCCTGGCCCTGTACACCGCCGCCCACACCCGCCCCGACGGCCGCCTCGGACCCGCCGAGGACGACGGCCTGGACCTGGCCCAAGCCGCCCCTTTCTGCGCCCTGTCCCCCGGCCAGGTCGCCGAGCACGCCGGGCTGCTGGTTGCCGCGGACTGGCTCAGCGAGGCCGAAACCGCCGCGAACCGCCTGCACGGACGGCTTGCCGAGCGCGTCTGGCCGCTGGGCGCACTGCTCTAGAGCCGCTCACCTTCTCGTCACCGGTGAGCGGCCCCGTCAGCCGGCCCGCAGTGAGCTGGCCAACGGCGTCACCGCAGGGTCAGTGATCACTGCTGCCGAGCGGCCCTGCGCGTTCACCACCCAAGAAGTGCACACTTCCGTAAGGTGGTGTCATGACGGAGACGACCTACTCGATCGTGGAAGCCCGCGCCCGCCTGGGCGCCATCGCGCGCGAGGTCAGCGCCACCCGCGAGCCCGCCGCCATCACCGACCACGGCCAGACCATCGCCATACTGGTCAGCCCCGCCGACGCCCTGGAGCTGCAGGAGATGCGGGCGCTGGCCGCCCACCGCGCCCGCCAGGCCCGCGGCGAGAACGCCGGCGTCTCACACGACGAGGCGTACCGCCGTGTCTTCGGCGGCACCGAGGCGTGAACTACGAGGTCATCTGGGAGCCTGAGGCCCTCGCCCAGGCCGAGCGGTTCGCCAAGGACGACCCGCAGGGCGTGCGGCAGGTCTTCACCGCCGTCGACCACCTCGCTACCGATCCCCGGCCCGAGGGCGCGTTCGGCAGCACCGACGTGCTGCGCATCCACGTCGGGGCCTACCGGGTCATGTACGAGATCAGTGACCGGCAGGTCCGCGTCAGCGTCATCCACCTCGGACGCGTGCGCTGAACGCCTCGAAGGAGCAACTGCGCGGGAGCGGGATCCGCTGAGGCCGGCATCAAGGGTGATCGGAGGGAGGGGAGCCATCCCGTGGGGGCAGTGGTGTTGTGCGCGGTGTTCTGGGCGGGCGCGGCCGCGGCGGTGGTGCGGTGCGTCAAACAGTGGTGCAGTGGCGCAGACCGGGTGTGGTCGTCGAAGTGGAAGGCGTTGGCGGGGGCCTTGATCGTGACGGCCTTCCCGGTGATGGCGACGGCCCGGTTGGTGCCGCCCGACGCGCAGCCCGTCCTCGTAGATCTCGCCGGACTGCTGGTTGTAGGCTCCGCCGGCTCCGTGGCGGCTGGATGGGTGGCGGCACGCCGCAGTGACGCCCAGGCGCGGGCGGTGCGAAGCGGGCTCGGGCTGCCCGTCGAGCGAAGGCTGTGGAGCCCGTGGGTCCCGATGGCCTTGTGGAGTGCCGCCGGGATCCCCTTCACGGTCGCCGAAGTGCTCCTCACCACCCAGTACATCGAGGCGCATGCCGAGCCCGCGGCCGACGGCACCTGGGCCGAAGCAGACGCGATCGCCTGGCTCTGCGTCCTGACCATCGCCGCCTTCGTCGTCATCGGCGCGCTGCACGGCCTCGTCCAGCACCGTCGCCGCGCCCGGGAACAGCGGCGCGTACGCAACGCCGAGCAGCAGTACCTCATCACCGACCCCGCCGTCTGATGGCGTCCTCCTCCCGGCCACGACGGCGTCCTGCGGCTCACGATCACCGTCGACTTCAGCGGCCAGCCGACGTCACCCGGCACGTGCCCACCCCCGAGGAACACGTGCGCCGCGAGTAGCCGGCCGCTTCCGGCCGCACGGCAGCTGCTGATCGGCGGGTCCGGCTGAGCGCGGCCGGTACCGTTCCCACGACGACGTCGACAGCATAAGGGGGAGAGTGTGACGAAGGTTCGAGACCGCGGCGAGGTACTGGGCTACGGGGTGCCGGCCGTGCTCTTCCTGCCCGGGGTCGCCTACCTCGGGATCACTAACGGCCACCGGTTCATCGCCAACGACTTCTTCGCCTTCATGTACTGCCTGGCCAGTGTCGGCTTCGCTTACGTCCCGCTGATGGCGTGGCGCCGGGGCGGAGGCCGCTACGCCGACCCGGGGTTCGTCCGCTCCGCCTGGTTCCCGTGGCTGTTCACCACCGGGCAGGGCGTCGCCTACAGCGCCCCACGCGGCGACGCGAACGTCTTCCTGCTGATCTTCGGCTGGGGTGCCTTCATCTACGCCGGGATGGTCGCCCTGTACTTCCTCGCCCGCGCGCTCTGGGGTGACGACGACCAGGACGTGCCGCCGGCCGGCGAGGACACTGCGAAGGCGGAGCCCAGCGCCTGACCTCCGGACGACGTGCGGCGCCCCTGCTCAACAGGGACGCCGCGGCCGGGCCGGACTGCTTGGTCAGTCCGACTGGAAGAGGTCGTACTTCGCCGATGTGGTCTTCCATCGGCCGTTGGGGGAGGGAAGGCGTGTGACGGGCCGGACGTACGTGTCGTAGACGAGGAACGCGATGACCGGGGAGCCGATACGGCTGTGGGACGACGGTCCCTCCTTCGCCCGCAGCCTCCAGTTCCCGCCCGGCAGCACGCCGCGGACCTGCGGCTCGTTGTACCGCTCCACCCGCCGGAAGCCCGGCAAGTCCTTGGCGGCCACGCTTCCCGGGCCGCGACGAGGGCCTGGCGGGCGAGGTCGACGCCGCTCAGCTCGCCGGTCATTCGGTCACCGCCCCGCCGGCGTCGCCGTCCAGCGGGCGCGTGGCGAGGCCGGGCAGCCGATCCGTCCACGGCGCGGGCCTCTCGGGCCGGGCGGCGGACTGCTCGTGCAGCTGCTCCAGCCGCGCCGCCAGCAGGTACTCAGCCGTGCGCTCCTGACCCATGTCGGCGGCCAGCCGCCGATGACCTGCCCCCACCCCTCACCCCCGCCGCCCGCCTCCTCGGAGTGTCGGCCCGCCAGGGGGAAGCAGGGAGAGGCATAGACAGTCCCAGGAAACGGACATGTCATAGCGCGGCGGGCCGCCCCCGGAACTGAGAGGGGACGGCCCGCCGATTACACAACGATGGTCGGCTTAGCTTACAGGTGGCGGTCAGCAGCTTGGTCCGGCTGCTCTCTACGAGCCGAGCGTCACCGTTTCGGCGCTACTTGCCCAATCAGAGACCGTCGGCACGAGTGCGCGATCTTCCCGACTGGGATGCGAGTGCGGGACAACACCCTCTTCAGCTGCGGAGTCTGGGCATCGATTCCTCGGGATGCCGCACAGAACACCGCTCCCACCATGATGAATCCGAAAGATACAATTCCGAGCTGCAAGATGATCAGAATATGCAGACACACACTCATCGCCGCAGCCATCACCTGCCGGGACCCGCGTCGGAATAGGAAGAACGCGATCAGGGTTTCCGTCGCCATCGCCCCCCAGGCGGAGAGAAGAGCGATGGGCGTGATGCTCGTTGCCCAGCGAAACAGGTCGGCGAACAGGCCAGCCGCCCCGAAGTTCTCCATGCGGGCGACGTAATAGGTTGCGCTGCCTTCCGCCCACGGGCCGACGGGCAATTTCGCCAGGGCGCTGTTGAGGTAAATGTATGCGACTTGGGCCCGCACGCCCCACCAACCAGCCCAAGCGATACCCTGCCAGACTGACCTCTTGTGCTCTTCGCTGCTGGGACGTTGCCAGTGCCAGGTCCGCCTGTCATTGGCGCAAGCGAGAATGAGGAAGAATGTGACGACCTGCGCAACAGCGTCCCCGCCGTCGGGCAGTGATATCGACTGTCCGACGGAAATTGATGTCCAGAAATGCAGCACGGTCGTGTATCGAGGCAGAATGCCGCTCGCGACAATCAGCAACAGAGCCAGAACGAGCAGATTGAGGAGTTGCCGGTCTGCCGAGTCTGCGAGGCAATACAGTGACGCAGCCTGCACAGGGGTAGAACATGCAATCTCAATCTCATCACTGCCCACCGGAACGAAGAGATGAGAGGCTGGCGTGAAGATCAAGATCGACGCTTGCGCGAGTGCGATTATCGACCTGCCTATGCCGAGAGCCCGTGACTCGGCTGGGAAGTGCCGGACAGATCTTTGCAGCACAGCTAGTTGTCTCGCGAACACTTCGCCTCCACGAGAGCAGCCTTCTTATCGAGGCGCCATCCTTCGTACCTATCGCGGAATTTCCATGGGACAGGCGCCGACTCCACAAGTACCAGACGTCCGCACAGTGTTGGCACCGGAGATGAGTTCGTGACAGGTACAGGAGCTGAGGACCCGGCGACCACCGCCGGGCAGTCTCCCTTTACTTCCTCGCAGTCTTTCCATGTCTGCACCTGGTTCGCCATGCTGGCAACCTCCGGGCCCTGCGCACGCTGGCGTCGCGTCAACCCGTAGAGATTGTCCGAGCGTGAATTGGGAAGTCGCGACGCGTAGGAGACGCCGCCATCAGACACGATGTAAGGAACGAACTCATGATCGCTCGGAGGTTTAGTGAAGAAGGCCCAACTCTGGGGCATAAACCTCGCTGATAGCGACCGAAGATAACCCCCATCGCGCGTGGAAAGGACGTTGCTTGGGAGCGAAAAGAAGATCGATCCAGCCAGTAGAACTCCGACCAAGAGAATGCCGCCAGTGGCAGAGACCAGAACCGATGCTGAGCGAATCGACGCACCATGGCCTCTCCCTGCGGCGGTCCGCCCGTCAGAGTGCTGCTTGACGGTCGCCGGACCGCGACTCACGTCAGCGCAGAGGTCAGGGCATCGACAAACGCGTCGCGCTCAATACCTGTACTGGCCGGCTTGCCATCCTCGAGGTACCACGTAACGACCACGAGGGTCGCGAGGGCATTGGTGGCAACTCCAGCAGTCGTGTACGCGACAGCGTTGGCAGCGCCTACAGCGTTCACATAGATGGCAACGTTCGCGCCCATCCAGAACCAGCCTCTAGTCTGCGCCTGGGCTCTACTGCTGTTCGCGGGTTGGGCGTTCTTCTTGATGTAATCAATGAAGGTCACCGAGAAGTCGCGCAGAGCAGTGTCAACACGGACCGGATCCCCCGAATGGAAAGGAATCGCCATTTTTTCGTGGAATTCGGGGTGAGCGGCAAGATAACCCGTTATGATCTTCCCTAGCGCCTCTTCGTTGGTGTGCGGCTTGGAAGGGTTGAACCCAAGCATCTGCTTCAGCTCGGGATGTGCATCTGCGATCGGCCCCTGGGCAGCGAGCAACAACTGCAGAAGCTCCCTGTCACTGTACTTTGAGGCGTCATTCACTGCCTTGAGCTGCGCCTTGCCCGGCGCAGAAGTCCCCCGTCCGTCGTCGGCAAAGGCGCTCTGGGCAGTAACGCCACCCGCCACAAGGATAGAGCTGGCCACTACTGCGGCGACTGCGTTTCTCGGTGTGAACTTCATACTGCCCTTCCGACACGTGATGTAGTTCAGCATGTGCTGAACTACCTAATTCGAGTGGCCGGCTGTGCGCGCGGCCGAGTTAGCCTTGACTGTGGCTGCCGTGAGAAGTGCGAGAACCAATCCGGTACCAATCAATGGGATGATGATGACAGCCGGGTTTCTGGAATTGTTCAGCGACAACGCCAGACTGAGTGCCAAGGTAACCGCACCCACGGCATAGGCGGTCAGATATGTCACCATCAGCATCGGAGATGCCGAAGCATGCCCGGCCTCCCAAGCGCTGTCCGAAGACATCGTTGCCTTGGTCCGGATGCCAATTGCAGAATTGCGCCGGATGCTTCCGCTGGCAACCTGGTTCTTGATGTAATGAATCACCATGCCCAGCATGATCAGCCCTACGCCAAATGCCAAACCCGCGACCGGATCCATTGCTCTCCTCCAAGAATGTAGACATTAGCGTTTCCCGTTCCGGAAAGCTCTACACTTCCATCGTGCACATGACTACTCTCCGCATCACCCTGATCAGTGCCTCGCAGGCTGGAAAGGGCCGTGAGCATGGCGAATGACAGGGGGAACGGACCGGTGAGAAGGATGGAAGGGCGCCGGGTACGGGAGTTTCACTGGTTGACGCGGACCGGGCGTGGATAGCCTGACTCGCGGCGTTGAGCCGCGCGTTTGCGCACGTGAAATGCATCTTGCCCATCATTCGGTAAGGGCAGGGATAGAAAAACACCCAACCGCAGCCTGAACAGCGAATCTCCGTCGTGCTGGACAAAGCTAACATCACCTCACTCGACCCCGTCAATAACTTTAGCTCGGTGTTTAGCGTAGGCTAAATAGAAGCAAAGATCGGCGCGTATCGGACACGACTCGACCAAGCTGTTTCCTCGTCACCAGGGCGCTCCTGGGCAGCCGTACATGAGAAAGTGACACGAGGTACGCGCTTCGTTCCCGCGGCCCGCGCCTGGTAGGACACAGCGGGGCAACAGTTCCTGTTGCCAGCAGGAAGGCTGCTTCCTCGTGAAGCAGCTCACCACCGCGCCCGCCCACTCATTCGCTCAACCGCCAGGTGAAGTGCTCAGTGAGCCTTTTCAGTCTGCCCACTGATCGGGTGTTGGCGAGGCGGTGCGCAACGCACGAGGCACCCGTGCCGTTGAGGGAGGTGTTCGACGTCTCGACTCAACAGCGCAGGTGCCTCGTTGGTTCCTTATCCTGCCGCACTCGACTTGCCGCACGCCGTGGTCGAGTGGGTCACGATGCTCATCGTCACCCGCGAAGGTGACCGCCGGTGCAAGCTCCCGCCGCACCAGCGTGCCCTGATCGGTCTGGTGTACCTGCGCCGCCACGACACGCTTGCCCAGCTCTCGGCCGGTTTCGGCATCTCCGTCGGGACCGCTCACGCCTACGTCGGCGCCGTCATCACTCTGCTTGCCGTCCGTGCGCCGGGCCTGCTCAAGGTCCTGCGGGAGAGCGATCCCGGCTTCGCCCTGCTCGACGGGACTTTTGTCGAGTGCGACCGCGTCGGCGACGGCCAGGCGGACTACTCGGCCAGGCACCGGCGTCACGGAGTGAACGTGCAGGTGGTCACGGATCCGGCGGGACGGCTGCTGTGGCTCTCGCCCGCTCTGCCGGGCCGAACCCATGACCTCACCGCCGCCCGCACCCACCGGATCATCAGGATCTGCGGACGCCAGGGCGTCCCACTCGTGGCCGACCTCGCCTACCAAGGAGCCGGCCCCTGGCTGACCACGGCGTTCAAACGACGACCCCGCCAAGAGCTCACCCTGACCCAGAAGACCGTCAATCACGCGCTCGCCCGCACAAGAGTCCCGGTCGAGCGTGGTGTCGCCCGGCTGAAGACCTGGAGGATCTTCCGTCACGCCCGCTGCAGCCCGAATCGAATGACGTCAATCGCCAGGGCTGTCCTCACCCTGGAGCGGCAACGCTGAAAAGGCTCAGTAAGAGGTCCAGACGGTGCCGCGGGTTTCGTACTCCAGTATGGACTCCAGGCCGAGCGCGGCGTCGACGCCCAGTTCGCGGCGGACCAGCCACAGGGCGAGGTCCAGGCCGGAGGTGATGCCGCCAGCGGTGACCAGGTCACCGTCGTCGACGCCCCGGGCCTGTAGGGCAGGCCGACGGTCAGCGCCCACGACAGTCCGTCACGGCGAAACGCGTAGGGCCGGTCCGCGTCACCGGTGGCCAGCGGTTCCAGCCGCTCCCGCAGGCGGAACGCGATCATCGCGTCGTCCTCACCCCCGGCCAGCAGGCCCCGCACCACACGGGCCAGCCGTTCGCACTGGTAGCCGTTGGGCGACGGAACGACGCTGTCGAGCAGCCCGGCCACCTGCGGAACACGCCGGCTCAGGACCGGGCCCAGGCAGGACAAACGGGCAGAGCGGGAAGAAGGGGTGGGCTGGTCCGCGCGCAGCGCGCTCCCCCACACCGAGGGAGACGTGCGCCGAGGCCGAGGGAGGCCCGCCGACGACGGCGCTTCCTCGCCCGCGCCCGCGCGCTCCGGGTCCCGAATTTTGGCGTTCTCCCCGCCGTACGGCCGGCCGACGCCCGGACGGCGGCCCCGCGCCTTCGCCACCGGCACCACACACCCGGCCACGGCCGCGCATCCGCGCCACCGTCTCCCCCTGCGACACCTCCACCAGCCCAGCCTCACCGAACCGGCCCAGCAGCCGGGCCCCCCGCATCGGCAGAACACCCCAGCAGCCGCGCCACCGTGGCCGCCGGACGCCCCTGGTCACCGCGCACCGAACCTGCGCCTCTGATCCTCCGGCGAGGCACGGCTTTGGAGCTCCGGGGTGTCGGGCTGTGAGGCACAACTGGGACACTGCGAACGGGGCCTCGCCGCTCCGCACCAAGCAACAGCGCTGCCATGCAGGTTTTCAGGCCGCCTATGGCGGCTACCCGGCGGCTCGCTCTTGTCTGCTCGTTCAATCCTTCAGGAGGCCACGCTCACTGACGAGGTAACCCGCGTGCATGCGGGTCTTCGCGCCCAGCCGCCGCATGATGACTTCTATGTGGCGCTGACAAGACCGCAGGGACATGTTCAGTCGCCGCGCAATCACTCGGTCCTCGACACCTTGCACCATGAGACGCACGATGGTGCGCTTGGTGCTTTCGGAAATCTCATCCACCACCTGGCGCTCGCAGGAGGTACCGAAGGTGATGCCCCGCGTCCACGCCCGCTCGAAGGCGGCGACCGCGAACGAAACCACGACGGAGTCCCGCACCAGCACGATTCCGTCTGAACGCGTGTGATCAGAGAAAACCGCCACCTGCCCGTCAAAAACGGTCAGCGGCATGAAGCTGTCGCTCCGAGTGCGGTACGACGTATTGCGCTGCGCCTGGGCCTGCATGTGCTCGGTGAGGTCCCGCCGGAAGCGTGCCGTGTGCGGGAACAGGGTGCGGACCACGACATCCGCACTGAGCACGGACTTGCCGCCTGAATGGAAATATGGCATGGCTGCGACAGCGGCGGACACGTCCGGCTCGGAGAGCAGGATTTCCGAGCGGCAAGATGCGGCCAACTGCAAGGTCAGCTCAGCGGCTTGGGAAGGCGAGGTGACGACCTCCACGGTTGCGGGTCCCGCGCAGCACGCTGTTCTTTCCCGGTAGACGCTGGTGAGCTCGTGCAGCACCGCACTGATGCGGTCGACCTCGTGGTGCCGGCGCTCGATATCGCGCCGCAGAGGTCCGACGAGTTCGACTCGCGCCGTCTCAGGTGACACTGCGCAGTAGTGCGCGGGCGACGTGGAGTCGGCACGAACCAGATGCAGCCGAAGCAACCTGGCAATCGACGCCTCAATCTCCTGCTGCTGCCGTCCGGTCCCTGAAGCGATTTCCTTGATGGAGCAATGAGCGACCTCGGCGATCCAGCTATAGATCTCGCGGTCCTCGCTGCGGAGAAGAGCCGTCTCGGGTTCCGTGGATCGCGATCTGAGTGAACCCTCGTCATGTATGACGCGCGACGCAGTAGGCACGGTGGAATCCCTCATTCTACCGCCGGGCGGAAATACGACCCCCTGGCTGGCGTTCTCTTGCTGAGCCGGAAGCTTAACCTATCCGTGCCACCGGAGCCGGCATACGCCTCACCCCCGGCACCTACGCCTCCTTACGACCGCATGGTGCTCGGTAGCCGTCCGTCTCTTCGACGCCGCGGCGCCCGGCTCGCTCGCCTCCGGCGGACGTGCAAAACTGTCGCACCAAGAAATGGAACTGCCACACTCGTGCAACGCGTAACTCTTTGTGTCGACGACTTGGCGCGTACCAGAATCATCGGCACACTTGGCCGACACGTCGAGGCGATTTTCGCAGTGGATGCCCTGCGCAACACGCGGAGCGATTTCCTGCAGGCCTGGCGCCACAAAGTGCTCGTGAAGCTAGAGCATCCAGGAAGGGAGCTTGCACAGGCCCGGCGGCTGGCAGGTGTGAGTGGCGGCTCCCGGGAGGTCCTGTCCGCCTGGTCGAGCGTCGCAACGGTGCCGGATACGGCCCACTCCGGCACCCCGGGTCTGCAGAGAGCACATTTAACAGCGGCCGTTGAAGAGATGTGCCAGGTGGCCGTGCGGCCGCACTGGAAGCGCGTTCATGCTCACCTAGCCTCGGCCCAGGACTTCCGCCGGGACGCCATGTGCCGTGACGGAATCGAGGCCCTGCTGAACGGCCTAGGCCCGGGCATACGTTGGAACGCGCCCGTGCTGGAAATTCACTCCGCGGGCATGAAGCATCTGAAGCCGAACGGGCGTGGACTGCTGCTGTCCCCCTCGCTCTTCCTTCAGGGGGGCGCCGCGGTGCTTCCGTCGCTCCCGGGGAGGGCGGAGAGCGGCCCGGTCCTGATCTTTCCTGACCGCCCAGGTGGCCATCACTGCTCACTTCTGGACGAGGAGCGTTCGTCCGCGTCTGCCGCAAGCCGCCTGCCGGCAGAGCGCCTGGCGGCCCTGCTGGGCAGGACTCGGGCCGCCATTCTCCAGGCACTGCGTGACGGCTGCACCAACGGCGAACTCGCCGATAAACTGGGGGTCACCCCGGGCGCGGTGAGCCAGCACACCGGCACGCTGCGAGCTGCAGGGCTGATCTCGACCCGGCGCAGCGGCGGCGGTCGCGTCGTGCACACCGTCACTACGCTCGGTCGCGATCTTCTGCACGCCGCTCCGGACCCTGCCGAACTGTGCTCACATGGCAGACGGCTCGGCGGCCCGTTCTTCCGCGACACCCGTCCGTTTCCTCCATGAAACCCTGCGCTCTCCTCGCGCGCATTTGACGAGCGATAGCGCAGCTACGCCCCTGCCGAAAACTGGCAGGGGCGTTTGCGCTTGCGTCCCCGATCGAGCGGGACCGGCGAACGCCCGCCAGCTCCTCCACACGGTTGCTGAAGAGCGCTGCTGCCGTCCTGTTTTAGCTGAAGCTAAAAAGGTTGCCGGTTGAACCGCCGCCCCAAGATAATGCCTTCTATATCGGCAGCTCATGAGAATCCAACCCTCTCTGAATTTTGGGTGCGCCATCGGGTGAGAATCAATCCCCGAAGGCCAGTGGCAAAGAACTGGAGGCGCCAAATGCGTGGCACATATACCGCCACCCGGAAAGCGGAAGCCACTCGGGAAACCCTCGTGCAGCGTGAGCAGCCAAGCGGCAGGTCACATCGGTCCTGCCTCCGTGACTATTCCGCTCTACCTCCAGACCATCACTGCCACTTCCCGCCGCTTTAGGAAACGGAAGGCCGAAACGCGTCCATGATTCCCTTAACGGTGCCTCCCGGTCGAGCAGATTTCATCGAAGGTGATGTTCAGCGGCCTGTTCCAGCAAGGCTCGTGCGGAGTTCGCGTAGCGCATCGCGGTCTTCTCGTCGAGGCCGAAGACCTCGGCAAGGTGGAGTTGGCCAGGGCCGTGGACCATGGCCTCTTCAAGCTGTCGGTCGACGCAGAGCCGCTCCAGGGTGGCGCGCCTGAGAGCGCCCAGCCGGGTGCCGCTCGGCGATGCCCGCAATACCTTCCCGAAGTACGCGTCGGCGTCGGGCGGCTCCGTCTCCCACAGCGGTCGGCCGAACCAGGACCGCGTCAGCTCCAGGTGCCCGACGTCCCCGCGGATCGTGCCGTCCGCCAATCCAGCCGAGACCCGCGCCAACGCGAACCCCGCCAGCACGTCGGTCTCGAGCTGCTCCAGCTCCTCCGCCGTGGCCGGCGGCCGGACATCACGCCGGTCCCCTACGACAGCCAGCGCCAACCCGAGCCCCCTCACCTTCACCCCGATCGTGAACCGATCAGGCATGGTGAGACCGCTTCAGGAATCCCGAAGTTAGACCGCTGCCGGAGAGAAGACGAACCCACTGGCCACGAGGTTGAAGACTCAGCGCGGCTCAGAGCAACCGTCATGTGGGGTCTTGTCAGCTGGGTTGGGCGGTTCGATCTCGGTCAGCTTGCTTCGCAGGTGGGCCCGTTCGGGTTCGGTGCCGGCCAGGTCGAGTGCTTCCCGGTAGGCCGACGCGGCCTCGGGCAATCGGCCGAGCCGGTGCAGCAGGTCTCCCCGGGCGGCCGGGTAGGGGTGGGCCCGGCCACCGGCCCGCCTCTTGCGCGTACCCGCGGGTCCCGGCAGATCATCTGACCCCTCACGGCCGTAGCTGGAAAACCCACCGACATCTGCACCCTCACCCGTCTCAGCAACCACATCAGGGTGTGAAGGGTTGCCGCAGCGTCGGGCTCTGCAACATCCGCCGCATCCGTCACCGGCACGATGCTGACATGCGGGGTCACCACCGCCATGCCGGGTCACCTCCGGGCCGTCGTACCATCATCGTCCTCGCCGGGGCTCTCCGGGGCAGCCCCTTGTCGAGGCCCGTCCGGGGCGCCGAGCAAGTCGTCGGACACAAACTTCCGCCACATCTCGGTTTCCCACCGTTCCCTATCCGCCTGCCGTGCGAGGTCTCTGGCCGTGGCCTGCCTCTGGTCGAGGACCGCCTCCAGGGCGACCGCGTGGTCTTCCAGAGCCTGAGCGACAGCGTCCTGGGCCGCTTCCCACCGGTCCTGCGGTAGGCGGCCGGCGAACTGCGTCAAAGCAGTGTCCAGGGCGGGCCTGCCGCCGCGGGCGAAGACTTCGCAAAAGAACGCACGGTCCATACCTGCATAACGGCTGCTGGTCACCCTCATAAACGAGCAGGGTCTGGACAGGCGGGACGCTCACTGTTAAAGCTGCGAGTGCAAGCAGCGCCGCCGGGCGGCAACCCACCGCAAGTGGCAAGCAGGCGTCGACGCGCCCGAGTGAAACCGCCCTCCTGCCGTAAGCAGTCCGCCATGCTGGCGCCGCCGCCTGCGCCACTGCACTGGCGGGGCTCACGGATGCCCCTGGAGCAGGACCACCCCCGCGTGCGCGGGGACCACAGGGCACGACCAGTGGTTTTACCCGGCGGGATGCGGGATTTTACTTACTTGTGAGAACACCGACATTTCCACCCGAAGGGTGCATTCGAGGCAGTAGCACGGTGACCCGATCACGCTACTTCTTGCAGGCGACAGCAGGCACACGTCGTCGCCGGGGCAGCTCGCGGCCGAGCAGCCAGCCGACCGCACGAGCCCGCCGCCCTGGGCCGCCAGGCGCTGCGTCAGCCGCTCTGCCAGAACCCCGGCGGCGCGTCATTCCCTGCCGCTGCGTGCTCTCCACGCAAGCGGAGGTGAGCCGGTCCCCCAGGGCGACGAGGGGCACGGCGTGAAGTGCTCTCCGCGCGAGCGGAGGCGAACCTTTTCCGCCGCTCGGGCGGAGACCAGTGCCTGGCGCGCGAGGTCGACACTGCTCAGGTCTGTCGCCACGCGATCACCACTCCGGCCGTGCCGTCATCAAGGGTGCGGGCGCGGCGAGCTCGGGCAGCCGGTCCGTCCACGGCACGGCCTCGGCTGTCCCGGTGCGGGCGGGGGCCTGCTCGCGCAGCTGCTCCAGACGTGTCACGAGCAGGTACTCGGCCGTACGCCGTTGTGCCGTGCCGGCGGCCTTGGTGGCCGCCGCGACGGCGTCCGCGCCGTTCGGGTTGTGCCGGTACCAGCGGCGCCCCTGCTCGCTCTTGAACGTCTGCCGAGCCTCCGCCTCGGCTTCCGATCGCCCCACAGGGCCCGAGCGGTTCACGGCCGTCACGGCGTACGACGGTGCCGGTGCGCCGCGGCGCAGCTGCCCCTCCGGGCAACCGGCAGGGGCGGGGCCGTCCGCCTGGACCGGTTTCCGGTGCCTTTCCCAGGGCCACTACTGCTACCAAGGGAGGCTTGTGGCCCGTACGGGTCGGGGAGGGAAAGCTCGTGGACTTTTCGTTCGAGTGTGGGTGGTGTGGCGAAGACTGTGTCGTTTACGGCGAGCCCACCGGTTTCTGGCGGGAGCTGTACCGGGTCCCGGACGAGTGGCACTGCTGGTCCTGCGATGGGCTGAACTACACCCATGACCCGCCGTGGACACCGGCGGAGTAACCGACACCGACCGTCCGGCGCCGACAACGGGCCGCACATCCCGGTACGCGCCACGAAGGTGCTCATCACCCGCACACCTGAGGGAGATGGAGCCCGTCGGCAAGAGACGGTCGGCGAGCTGCAGATGAGCGCGGGCTTCGACCAGGAGCTCGTCGGCGAAACCCGGACCCACCGCCCCTACACCTCAGACGCCGAACGGCAGGCCGCCTTCACCGCCTGGCTGGACTGGTACAACTACCACCGACCCCACACCGAAATCAGCGGCCACACCCCAGCCAGCCGCGTCACCAACCTCACAGGGCAATACAACTAGGGGTCGTGACCGCCCCGTCGTCGGCGTCAGTGACACCCTTCCGGGAGTCGATCCGGCCCCCGCCGGCCATGCCGGACTACCCGCCCGCCGGGCACCGTCTGTAACGGCCTCGCGGAAGTACCCGCGAATCGCGGACGACCTGCTGACTGCCTCCCGTGTCGGGCGACGTGGGAATGTCAGCGCTTGGCGACATGTGGTGTGTCAGTGCGAGCCGAGGCTTCGGGCATGGGGCCAGGTTCCCGATGATCTCCTGAATATTGCGAAGATCGACGCATGACTATCCCGCTCTCCGTCGACCGGATCTTCGGCGACCGTTCTTTCGCCGAGATCGGTGACCCTGTACTGGCCGCCGTCGACGGGCGGCGTGGCCTGCTGGCCGTGGCGGGCAGGTACGAGTTCGGCGGCACTGCACCCGTCGGTGTGTACGGCACGGGTGACCTGGCCTGCCACGCCCTCGTCCGCTCGCGCTACGCGGTGCACACGATGGCTTTCCATCCCACGCTTCCGCTGCTCGCGGTCGGCACCGGCCGCTACGACGGCGGCTACTTCTTCGAAGGCGAGCTGCTCCTGCTGAACCTGGAGACGGGAACGGCCGTATCGCTCATCGAGCACTGGCTGGGCCGCCAGGTCCTGGAGCTGGAATGGCTCGACGAACAGGCACTGCGGATGGTGATGGCACCACCCGACGACTGGCAGGACGACACCGCACGCGTCGAAGGACATGTCGCGGTGGTGCGCAGGCCGGACTGGGCCACTGTGCCTGCCAAGTCCCTCACCGAGCATGACCTGGCCGGCCCGCGGGTGCCGGCAGCGCGTCCCGACGGCAGCGAGGTCGCCCGCCGGATGCTCTCGGAGCTGAGCACGGACTGGGAACCGCGCCGTAATGTCCGTGCGGTCGAGGTCCTTTCGGACGGTCGGACACTGGCCACACTCGACGGAGTGCAGATGGAGTCCTGGCTGCCCTCGGGGGAGCGTGCGTGGATGGTTCCGGACGAGGAGGGCGGGCGCGAGATCGTCGTCGCCACGGACGAGGGATCCGCGTGGGTCGGGCTCATACGCCGCCGCGGCATGCGCGATTCCGTTCCGCAGTCGGTCGTCCGCCTCTCTCTCGCCGACGGGAAACAACTCGACGGCATCGTCCCGTCGGCGCCCGTCTCGCTGGTGCGCTGTGCTGACGGCCGGCCGGCCTTGTCACCGGACGGACGCAATGGTGACCGCAGCCGGCTTCCCGTCCGGGGCGGACGCCGCATCTACTTCCAGTCGATTCTCCGGCCCTCGGGCCAGCCGAATTCCTACAAGGGCGAGTGCTGGGTCGCGGCCGTGGACCTGCAAGGGCCCGCGACCGGGAGGCCCGTCGTACCCCTCGCACGGTCGGCCCGGCGGCTGTTCCGGTACTCCTGGGAGCCCGGCGAGACGCATTTCGGCGGTCCTGGGGTCGAGGTCGAGGACGGAACTCTGGTCCACGCCGGGACCGTGTATCACGGCCACGGGCTCCAGCCCGGCGGGTCGTTCGTCGTCCGGCGCGAGACGACCGACGGGCGCCCGCGGTGGGTGTTCCGTACTGACCGGAAAGCCGCCGCATTGGACGCCGACGCGGCTACCGTCTACGTCGGGTACGACGATGGAGAGGTGGTCGCACTAGACCTGGGTGACGGCACCGTGCGCTGGCGGCAGCACCTCACCGTCGGTGCGGTCTCCGCCGTACCTACCGCTCTCACCGTCACAGCCAACGGCCGGTTCATCATCGGCACCAGCGACGGCCGCATCCTCGAATGCTCGGCCGCGTAGGGACCTACCTCCACAACGTAGCTGCCGCCGTACTGGAGCTTCGCAGGTCACCCTTCGTTTCTCTTACCGCCGCATCGTGCGGTTGGGGCCAACTACAGGGATAGGGAGCGGCCGTGGAGACGGGAGCGACGGGGGTCTACCGCGAGCGGGCGGAGCGCCGGCGGCGGGTGCGCGGGACGGGCGAGGCCCGTGGCGACGGCTGGCAGCACAGCGAGGCGGACGACCGGCTGCTGCAGCGGCCACCCGGTACGGGACGCTGCACCAGGCGGCCGCTGCGGTCCTTACGCGTGCGCGCGTAGAGGCCGCTCAAAACGCTCAAAACTCCGTGTCCGCGAATCGCGGACGCAGCGAACGCTCAACGGGCGCCGAAGCGGTCGCTCAGGTACAGCAGGATCCGACGGCGGGCCGCGTCCTCCAGGCTCTCCAGGGCGTCGATGCACTCCTGCAGCGCGTCCAACTCGTCGCGGGACTGCTGGACGGGCAGATCGACCTTGGCCCGGAACTCCTTGGCCAGTTCGGAGACCCAACCGACCGACCAACCAGTGATCTGGGCCAGGCGCCGCACGGGGGTGCCGTCGGCGACACCCGCCCGCACGGCTTCGGTGGCGGCGTCCTGCTTCATGCGGACGGGCGGGAGGGAGACCGGGGCCGGGGTGGATGGCATGGGGCGACGGTAGGACGCCAGCGGACGGTTCCTGCGGATGTCGCCCGGATGAGGGCGCGCCCCAGCCCTGTTTCGATGCCCGGACATTCCGGATACATCGCAGGTCACCAGACCAGGCCCCTCCAACCGGGGATGACAACGCGGAAGGGCCCCGCGCGGCCGAAGCCGGGCGAGGCCCTGGAGGCATCGGGAGCCGGTCAGCTGCTGTCGGAGTCTTCGGCGGGCCAGGGAGTCCCGGTGCCGGGAGTGGCGCGCAGGTCGGCGGCGCGGGCGCGGTCCCGCTGGATCCACTTGTGGATGTCGGCGGGGACGACGTCCCCTTCGCGGATCATCCGCTCGTACAGCGCCACCCGGCGCTCGCACAGGTCGGCCTCCACCCGGGGGGCGGGCACCATCTGCTCGTCGAGCAGCCGGCGGGAGATGCCCGACAGCCGCATCAGCATGGTGGCGGTGCTGTTCCGGGTGAGGGCGCCGGTCACCGGGTGCTCCTCGTCGGCCCAGCTGTCGCCGGGGACGGTGCGCTGCTGGAGCCACTCCTCCAGGTCCTTGGCCGTCTGCTCAGCGGTGCCGTACTCCGGACGGAGGGTGCCGTCGGCGTAGCGGGCGCCGTAGGGGATGCGCTCGTCGTCGGGGGTGCCGTCGGGGAGGTAGCGCTCGGGCTTGTCGAGGGGCGCGCGCCAGCGGGCGACGACGTCGGCGAACCGCTCGTGGGCGGTCTGGCGGGTGACACCCAGAGCGCCGCCGATGTCCTCCCAGCTGCTGCGCCGCTCGCGCTCGTAGACGACCGCGCAGCGCAGGACGTCCTCCGCGCGGCGGACCAGGGCGGCGGCTTCCTCTACATAGCTGCCCTGGCCGCTGAAACCGCCCTTGTCGTACCAGGTGGGGACGCCGCGCAGGGCGGACTCGGCGACCTCCCGGTAGGCGTCGGACAACATGATGCGGGCCAGCGCCTGCTCGTCGTACGGGTGCGGCGGGTCCTGGACCGCCTTGCCGGGAGGGGTGGTGGTGTCCGCGGCTGGTGCGTCCTTCTCACTCATGCTGTCAGGCTAACCCTGACGGATGGGTTGCGTCAGGAAAACCCTGACAATGGCCGCAGGGGCGGTCTCGGGGTTGGGTATCCGTCGTGATCCATTCCGGCTGGGGCGGAAACGGTCGCTCCTGGCCCCCGTTGTGCATCGATGTGGGATCGCCCTGCAACCGTGGGCCTTCGAGCTTTGTCTCCATCCTCATGACAGCCAACCGGAAGCCGCGGTCCACTCCGCACGACCGGGAATTGCGGTTGTGGAAGGTCGGCCGGGCGCTGACCCTCGCCTTCGCTGCGGCGATCCTGGTCGCTGGCGGCATCTTCTACGCGCTGGTGGCGCTGCTCGACTTCAAGGAAATCGACAGCACCGCGAAGCTCGACGCGAAGACGCTCTTCGACTTGGTGAAGCTCTCCTTCGGGGTGGTCGCCGGGGCCGGTGCGCTCGTCGCCCTAGTCGTCGCCTACCGCCGCCAGCGCGTCGACGAGGCCGGCGCCCACCGCGAAGCCACTCGCCTCCACACCGAACGCTTCTCCCAGGCCGTCGACAAACTCGGCTCCGACTCCCCGGCCGTCCGGCTCGGCGGCGTCCACGCACTGGCTGGCCTTGCTGACGACGCCCCCACCCAAGACCTACGCCAGACCTGCATCGACGTCCTATGCGCCTACCTCCAGCTCCCCTTCGGCCCAGGCCCTGGACAGTCGGCCCACCAAGAGGAACAGCACCGCTACCTCGCCCTCCGTAAGGTCCGACACACGATCCTGCGCCTCATCGGCGATCACTACCGGCGCCCCCTGGGAACCCATCGCTCCTGGCAGGGCTGCTCTCTTGATCTCACTGAGGTCGCCATCGACGGCGACCTAGACTTCGGCGGCGCGACGTTCTCCGGCGGCGGCCATGTGTACTTCGACAACGCGACGTTCTCCGGCAGCTACGTGTCCTTTTATCAAGTGACGTTCTCCGGCAGCGTGGTGTCTTTCGAGAACGCGAGGTTCTCCGGCGGTCGGGTGTCCTTCAGTGACACGACGTTCTCCGGCGGCCACGTGCACTTCGACAACGCGAGGTTCTCCGGCGGTCGGGTGTCCTTCAGCGGCACGACGTTCTCCGGCGGCCACGTGCACTTCGACAACGCGACATTCTCTGGCAGTCGTGTGTCTTTCGACAACGCGATGTTCTCCGGCGGGGTGACGTCCTTCGACGGTGCGACGATCTCCGGAGGCATGGTGTCATTCGATAGGGCGTCGGGCACGGTTCCGTCTATCCAATAACCCCGGGGAGGCGCAATCGGTCGATTGCACCCCCGCCCTCGCCGATGCGTTACGCGCCGTCGGAACAGGGAGAACTCGGGGACGAGCCGGTGGAGTCCGCCTCGTACTTGCGCCTCCCGGTTCTGCCCCGGCGGACTCCGGGGCTCCCGGGGCGGATGCCAGCGTTCATGCCGTGGACGGCGGGCCGCGTGCCGCCCGCGGCGAAGGGTTAGGCGGACTGCTGGCCGCCTCCCGCGCCTCCGTGTTCCTCGGGACGGGGCCCGGGCGGGGCTGCGCCCGGGCGGGCCCGGCGGGCGCGCAGGGCGCGGGCGCTCCAGGCGCCGAGGGCCACGGTGAGGGCGGCGCCGAGGCTGCCGAGGAACTCGGGCAGCGCGGCGTGCAGGAGGTCGGACATCTGGGTGCGGGCACGCCACGGCGGAGGCCCTGGCGTGCCGTCTCCGTCCGCGGTGCCGGCGTGTACGCGATGTGCCCCCGGGCCCCCGGGCC
>NZ_JBHFFO010000004.1:0-56871 GCF_045222935.1 Streptomyces sp. Ac-502 | reverse complement strand
CTCCTCGAACAGCTTCTCCGCCGGGCCGCGCACGTGGAACCGGGGCAGATCCGCCAGGAGCGGGTGCCCGTCCGGTGCCTCGCACGGTGCGCAGTCGACCGGGTCCTTCCCCAGCGAGCCGGGATTGTGCTCGGAGCGCCGTTTGCCGTCGGCATCCGCCTTGGAGGCCCGGGTCGGCGGGTGCAGCGCGGTCATCAGCTCCAGGCCGGTCACGGCCGTCGATCCGCGCGGCGTCATCACCCTCGAGGCGTACACGCCCAGGAGCCGGGCGAGGTCCGCCGGCGCCAGCTGCCCGGCCGCGCCCCAGTGCCGGGTGTCCAGCGCGTTCCAGGACGGGATGCACAGCTGTACGCAGGTCCGCTCGGAACCGGTGGCGGGGCGGTAGATCCGCGCCCACGGCCCGAACCCGCGCTTGGTCAGCTGCCACTGCGCGCGGGTCAGCTGCTTGATGACCTTGTGGCCCTCCGGGATGCGCCCGGCGATCCGCTCCTCCTCCGTGAGCGTGGCCGGGAGGCCGTAGCGCTCCAGCGCGGCCTCGGTGAGCACGAGCAGCGGGTCGGCGTCCTTGCCGGGGCCGGAGAGCTTCGGCTGGCCGAGCTTGGCCTCCTTGAGCGTCCAGTCCACCAGGGACGGCAGCGACTTGGCGGGCACGTCCAGGACCAGACCGCCGGTGCAGTACGCCACCACCTTGCCGTCCTCAACGTCGACGACCGCCAGCGGCCCGTTCTCGAACCGCGGGTCGGTGCCGCCCGCCGGGGTTCCGGCCGGGGCCGCCTTCTTCGCATCCGGGCGGCGGGATGTCGACGTCGGCCTGGTGGTGCGCGCCGGGCGGGTCGCTGCGGCCGGAGCAGGGATCTGGGTGTTCTCGGTTGCAGTCATGGCCGCAGCCTCGGACGCCTCCTCTGTGGACAGAGTCCGCGCTTCCGGCGGGGCCGCCTTCTGCGTCCCAGAACGGCGCGACGTCGACGTGGCCCTGGTGGGGTGAAGGGCTTCGACCGCGTCGTCGATCAGAGCGTCCGGGACCTCTGGCATTTCGCCTGCCGGGTCGGAGGCGCCGGTGAACGTGTCGGGTACGGGGGCCGCCGGCTCTTCCGGTCTTGCGGGTGCGGGGTAGAGCTCCGCGAGCTGCTTGAGCAGCCGCGCGTACGCCTCGCGCTCCAGGCCGCGCGGCTCGGTCGGCTTCTTCGCCGACTCCCAGCCGGACACCGTGGCGCGGCGCACCTTCAGCGCGGCGGCGACTTCGTCCAGCGTCAGGCCGTGCGCGGTGCGCAGCCGCTTGCGCTCCTCCGCCGGCGGCAGCGGCGCACGGGACGCGACCAGCGCGTCGACCGCATCAAACAACTCGGACATGGAACACCTCCTGGCCCACACTCTACCCCACTAACCGTACAGATTGCGGCCTTTTGCCGTACGAAGCGCGTACGAAGTGCGTACAGGCCCTCTTTTGAAGGTCAGCGGCGGGCGGGAGCCGGGAGCTGGTTGAAGTGCCCCTACGCGAGGCCCGTTTTACGCTGAAAGCCCCGGGAAAGGGCAGGTCAGATGCCGCACTCGCTCTGGCAGGGAGCTTTGAGCTTCGGGTTGGTCACCGTGCCGATCTCCCTGCACGCCGCCACCGACAGCGGACCGGCCGTCTCTTTCGTGCGCGTGCACAAGGCCGACGGCGGGCGCGTACGCAACCAGCCTGTGTGCTCCCTTGAGGATGAGGCCGAGGTGCCGACTGAGGAGATCGGCCGCGGCTATGTGACCGGTGAGCGTGTCGTCCCGCTCACCGACGACGACCTGGCCCAGCTGCCGCTGCCGACCGCCAAAACCCTCACGATCCTCGCCTTCGTGCCAGCTGGTGACATCGACCCGCTGCAGGTCGAGCGCGGCTACTACGTCGCCCCCAACGGCCCGGCCGCCAACAAGCCGTACGTCCTGCTGCGCGACGCCATGGACGACCACGGCTCGGTCGCCATCGGCAAGATCGCCCTGCGCAGCAAGGAAACCCTCGCGCTGGTACGGCCCATGGGGGATGTGCTGGTGCTGCACGCGCTGCGCTGGCCCGACCAGGTCCGCACCCCCGCCGGCGTGGTCCCCGACCGGCCGGTCGACATCAGCGAGGACGAGCTCGCCGCGGCTGAAGAGCTGATGGCCAGCTACGGCCCG
This sequence comes from Streptomyces sp. Ac-502, assembly GCF_045222935.1. Classification (NCBI taxonomy): domain Bacteria; kingdom Bacillati; phylum Actinomycetota; class Actinomycetes; order Kitasatosporales; family Streptomycetaceae; genus Streptomyces; species Streptomyces sp. Ac-502. Next base: position 54,723 of record NZ_JBHFFO010000004.1, on the reverse strand, counting down.
CTGGACGAGGAGGACCTGCGCGACCACTACCGCGAGCAGGTCGAGGAGATCGTGGCGGCCAAGCTGGAGAACCGCGAAGTCGAAGCCCCCGGCAAGGCTCCCCAGCCCCGCGGACAGGTTCTGGACCTGATGGCCGCCCTGGAGGACAGCGTCCGCGCTGCCAGGAGCGCCCGCGGCGAAGACGCCGACGGTACGGACGCCTCGGTGACGCCGCTGCGGGCCATCGAGGACAAGGTCACCGGAACCACCAAGCGCTCCTCTCCCCGCAAGAGTGCCCGCACGCCGAAGGAGGCCGGCGGCAAGAAGACCGCCGCCAAGGCACCGGCGAAGAAGACCGCGGCGAAGAAGAAGGCAACCGGCGGCCGCCGCGCCGGCTGACTGCCGCACCGGGGAGCGATTCGCCGAGCCGGAGGAACGCAGATGAAACTGCACTACAGCACCATGTCCAGCGCAGCCAAGAAGGCGTACCTCCTGGCCCACCCCACCTGCCCGATCTGCGGGGGCATCACAAACGACATCGACCATGCGCACCCAACCGACCTGGTGCGCGACGCCCTGTGCCACCGCTGCAACTGCCGGGGCAGCTCCCTGGAAAGGGCACTGATGATCCCCACACGCCGCTTTCAGACGCTGGCCGGAGACCTGCACCGCGGATATGCCCGAACCGGCCGCGTGAACCTCGCCCGGTTCGCGGATGACCTGGCCTACCGCGGTCTCACCGAGGACGAGTACCGCAGCCGCTTCGCCGCCGTACACGCCCAGCTCACCCAGCGCTACGTCTACTGGACCGAGGCCACCACCGAGGGGATGACCCGCAGCACCACCTGGACCAAGACCGGCCCGCTCCTCGATGAGGAGGAAGCGCAGAAAGTGCTGCACCGGCTGCAGGACCCGGCCAGAGTGCCGCCCCACCTGTACATCGTGCTCACCCTGGAGCCGGACGACGGCGTCAACTCCCCCTTCCCGCGGGGCCTGGCCTACATCCACCACACGCCCGGCGCCATGGAGTACATCAGGGAGCTACGCCGAGCCGAGGCCGCTGCCCCGCAGGCGGAAACCGGGCAGGACGGCCCGACGGACGTCAGTCCGAGCCGGTGAGTACCGGTATCAGCGCCGCCGTTCCGAGTGCGCTGGAGACCGTGTGTGGGCCCGGCCTGCTGCTCGGACAAGGCCACGGCCGATACAGCCACTCGTCCCCGAAAGGCCCGCTCGCCGGGAGTCATACCTGACCAGGTGCCGCCCCTGGTGGGCCGAACGCGGGAATCGGGGCAGGTTTCCGCGTCGTTCGCGCGCAGAGTGCGTTGAAGCCCATGTCGCAACGAGGCCGGTGCGGTGCCTATCTCGGTGAGGAGCGCTCCTTGGGCAGGACGAAACCAGGCAAACCCCGATGTCAGCGAAGAACGGCCGGCACTCTGCGGCATGCGCAGCCTCCCGGGTACGAAGAGTGGGTCGGGATCCCGCAGCGGTTCACCGCCGACACGGCGGTAGGACATCACCGTCTCGATGAGGAGGCCACAGACGTTGCGGTGCCGGCGGAGGTGAAGGAGTGTTTCGGCTGTCCGCCTGCGTACACCGGCGCACGTCGCGAAGCCGGCGGAGCGGTGTGATGGACGGGAGGCCACTCGTCGTGCTGCGCGGTCGCCTGTGGATCAGCCCCTGCGGGGATGCCCATGACCTGCAGTGCGTCGCACGCACGAAGAAGGGCACTCGCTGCCGGAATCCAATCGAGTACGGGCAGATGCTCGGCTTCCACGCCTTTCGGCTCGGGGACGCCGGCTACGTCGAAGCGTACGGCTCTCTCGGGCAAGGCGATGCAGTGGACGCCGACCGCTGGATCGCCCAGCACTGCCTGGTGCACGATGCGCCGGATGTCATCGACTGCGGGCCGGCCGAGCTCCGCCGGTTCGACATCGTCCGTGACGCGGCCCATATCAAGGCGCACGTGCGGACTTTGCCTACGGCGAGGTGCCGGTGAGCCCCTCACGAGCCGGGTGTGGCGGGAGCGGGGTGTGGCGCAGGACGCCCCCTCGGCCCGGGCAACTGCCACGTAACGGCGCGACGGCATGCTCCCGGGCCCGTCACGCCACTTCCCTCCGTTCATTTCGCAAGGGCGAGAAGCGATGACCGACATCACCGACACTGTCACGGCAATCCTCGAATCCGCTGCTCGATTGCTCCCCACTCCTGGATATGTCAACGGTGACGACTACTCCGACTGGCACATCAGGGCATCCCCGCGCCTCTTGCGTGCGCTGGCCGAGCTGGCACGCGACGAGGGCGGACACCAGTTGGCCGACCGACTCGACCGGTTCTCACATCCGCTCTGCATGGAACCCCTGGACACCATTCTGAGCATCGAGACCATGCCGGTGAAGTGGTGCGTCAACCCGGTCGAGCTCGAGGGCGCACCGTGTGAACTGCATACGCCGGAGCACGCGTCAGACCTCGGGCGTTGTACGTGGGCAGGCCCGGATGCTGCGCGGATTTGCCGCAATGCCCCCGCCCCGGGCGACGACCGTTGTGCAGTGCATGCTGCGTTCTGCCGTGTGATCAGGGTCGATGGTGCCGTTTGCAACCGGCACAGGTGCAGCGTTCCCAAGCATCGGCGGGCGCCGGTTTCCGCGGTGCGCTGAGCCGGCACCGGGCGGCAGACCGGCCGCGGCCACGCACACGCCACGCTGTCATTTCCGTGGCCGCTGGTCTCTAAGTGACTGAGTTGACTGCGGGGACTGTCGCATTCTGAGGGTGCCTCACCGTGCGCTGGACGTGCTCAGCGCCGGAAAGGCGGAGGGTGCCCTGGGCGGTGATGACGGCCGGGCTGGTCAAGGCCATGGTGCCGTCGGCCGCGGCAGAGATGACGAGGTGCCCGCCGGGCAGGTCGACGCGGTATTCGGCGGCGCCGGTGGGCGGCGGCGCAGGCGCGGGTCTCGCCGACGCCGCGTTCGTACACGCGCAGCGCCAGGTGCCGCGGTCCGCGGGCGGTGACGAACTCGGTGGTCACGCCGTGGGGGTATGCGTCGGCCGGGCCGACTGGGCGGTCTTGCCCTGGCCTCGTGCCGCGCCGTGCTATTTCCGGGCCGGTTTACGGGGCTGGGGCAAGGCGTGCGTCGAGGGTGTGCTGGGCGGTGCACAGGTGGTAGGCGTGCATGGTTGTATCGAGTCCGGTCAGGTCTGCGGCTTGGTGCGGGGGTACGTGCTGGAGGTGCAGGAGCATGGCGTCGGCCTGGCGGGCGGGCAGCAGGGTGTAGAGGGCGCGGGCGGCGGTCGGCGGAGCGCTGGTCTGGTGCCGAATCTGGTGTTCGATGCTGGCGGTCAGGATCTGCCAGGCGCGGCGGGCCGGGCAGCGGCTGCTGAGGATGCGGCGCCAGTCGGTGGCCAGGGTGCCCAGGGCGTGTTCGACGGCGCGGTCGGCTGCGGCTGTCTCGCCCAGGCGCAGCAGGGCGTGCCGTCGGTAGGGGGTATGGCGCAGCTGGCAGAAGGCGGTGAAGTCCAGCGGCAGGCGGATGCTGACGGGTGGTCGATTGGGCAGGCGGATCGGTGTGGGGTGCATGTCGTCTCCCCCGGGTGACGAGCGAGCGGTGGGGTGGGGTGGGTGGTTATCCGAAAGCGCTGGCGGGCAGGCCCGCGAGGCGGTTGCCTCCGGCGGGCGCGGGCGAAGGCGGTGAGGGGTGGGCGGCGTTCCACAGGGGGTGAAGGGCGTCGGGCCGGCCCTCCAGGGCGAGGACGAGGCGGCCGAGGACGGGCCAGTCCGGCAGGTACCGGCCATCGAAGACGTCCGTGATCTGCTCTTCGCTCAGCGCGCCGTGGCACTGGGTGTGCACGAGGTAGGGGTCGGGCCGGCCGGCGGACAGGTACAGGCCGCGCAGGGCCGCGTGCAGGGCCCCGACGGCGTCCTCGGAGGTGACCTTGGCCGAGGGGGCGATGCCGCGGGCGGCACACCACAGGGTGCGTACGGCGGTGGGGTCGCCGTCGCAGGCCACGATGATGCGGCGGGCCACGCTCCAGGAAGGCAGGCGTTCCCCGGAGATGACGCGGGAGACGTAGGAGGCGGAGACACCGGCGTCCGTGGCGATGTCGCGGACGACCTTGCCGCTGCTGCGCTGCAGATGGGACAGGGCGCTGGCGAACTGCTGAAGGCTGGTCAGGCCCGGAGCGGGGTGCGGGGGCCCGTTGTCGTCGGCCGCGCTGGGCGGAGGGCCCGGCGGGGAGATGGGGGCGCCGCGCTGGTGCGGCAGGGCCGCGGTGGCCGTCATGGTGGCGCGGGCTGCGGGAGCCGGTGGTGGGGCCGAGGTGTTCTTGGGGCGGGCGGCGGCCCGTCCCCACTTGCGGCGGGCGGTGGACTCGCTGATGCCGGCGGCTTCGGCGACCGTCTCCCACCGGGTGCCGTCGGCGCGCAGCTGCTGCACCGTCAGCGAGTCGAGCAACTCCAGGTGCTGGCGCACGGTCAGCAGGACTTCGAGGCTGCGGACCAGGTCCGGGTGGCCGCCGTATTCGGCATCGAGCAGGCTGCCGGCGGCACGGTGGACGGCTTCGAGGGCTTCCACGCGCCGCGGGCCGGTCTGTACGGCCTGTGCGGGCGGGCGGCGCCGGCGCTGGCAGGAACGGGAGCAGTACTGCGGGGGGCGGCCGCGGCCGCCGTAGGTGAGGGGCTTGTGGCAGCAGGCGCAGGTGCGGCGACCGGTTGACGTCATGGGTACCCCTTTCCGGGGGCGTGAGGCGGGGATTTTCCGCATCCGGGCGGGCACTTCGCGCGCCACGGGGCCGTATTTCTCCCCGTGAAGATCACGGATGGGTGCCGCCACCGGTCACACGAGACGACCGGTGGCGTGCCGGGCCCGCAGGCGGGCCCGGCACCGGTGGCGAACGGCAGGCGGCGTCAGAGCACGCGAATGCGCAGGTAGCGCAGGCGAATACCGCCTTGGTCCGCCGCCGCAGCGGTAAGGGCCCACAGCAGGGGCAGTGACGTCGGTGCCGCGCCGGTCAGCATCAGGAACGCGACCAGCGTGCCGACGAGGGCCGTCGTGGTAACGGTGACTTCCCAGGCATACGTTTCGCGGCAGCCGGGCTGCGGCATGCTAGCTTCACGCCTGTCGGGCCGGCTCGTACCGGGCCGGTGCGCACAAGGGTCAGGGTGCACGGATCCAGAGCTCCTTGATCTTCACAGAATGATGAACGAGGCCCCCGGGGCTGGTTTGGCCGCCGCCCGGGGGTTTCGTGACGCGACAGGACGCTACGCCGGTGACAGGCCGGACCGCCACCGCTACCGTGCGTTATTTCCAGGGTGTATCTGGCCACGGCGGAAAACCCCGCACACGACCCACCAGTACGATCAAATACCGCCAGAACCAGGTGCCGAACACACCCAGGCGGTCACCACCGCATCTCCGGTTCCGCAGCCGGCTCCACGCCCGCGCCTGGTCTTCACAGCCACGTGGTGTCAGCTTCAACGACCCTCACAGGCGGCGGACACGGTTTCACCGAGGGTTCTCCGGCAGCCGGGACGCTGCCCGCACGCCTACGCATCGACAAGCGGGTGCTCTCCTGCTCGCAGATGCTCCAGGCAAGCCGCCGTTCTACGCTGAAAGCCCCGGGAAAGGGCAGGTCAGCTATGCCGCACGCGCTCTGGCAGGGAGCCTTGAGCTTCGGGTTGGTCACCGTGCCGATCTCCCTGCACGCCGCCACCGACAGCGGACCGGCCGTCTCCTTCGTCCGCGTGCACAAGGCCGACGGCGGACGCGTACGCAACCAGCCCGTGTGCTCCCTGGAGGATGACGCCGAGGTGCCGGCCGAGGAGATCGGCCGCGGCTACGAGACCGGCGAGCGCATCGTCCCGCTCACCGACGACGACCTGGCCCAGCTGCCGCTGCCGACCGCCAAAACCCTCACCATCCTGGCCTTCGTACCGGCCGGAGACGTCGACCCGCTGCAGATCGAACGCGGCTACTACGTCGCACCCACCGGCCCGGCCGCCAACAAGCCGTACGTCCTGTTGCGTGACGCCATGGAGGACCACGGCTCGGTCGCCATCGGCAAGATCGCCCTGCGCAGCAAGGAGACCCTGGCGCTCGTGCGGCCGATGGGGGACGTGCTGGTGCTGCACGCGCTGCGCTGGCCCGACCAGGTCCGCACCCCCGCCGGCGTGGTCCCCGACCGGCCGGTGGACATCAGCGAGGACGAGCTCGCCGCGGCCGAGGAGCTGATGGCCAGCTACGGCCCGCTGGACGAGGAGGACCTGCGCGACCACTACCGCGAGCAGGTCGAGGAGATCGTGGCGGCCAAGCTGGAGAACCGCGAAGTCGAAGCCCCCGGCAAGGCTCCCCAGCCCCGCGGACAGGTCCTGGGCCTGATGGCCGCCCTGGAGGACAGCGTCCGCGCTGCCAGGAGCGCCCGCGGCGAAGACGCCGACGGTACGCAGGCCTCGGTGACGCCGCTGCGGGCCATCGAGGACAAGGTCACCGGAACCACCAAGCGCTCCCCCGCCCGCAAGGGCGCTCGCACGCCGAAGGAAACGGGCGGCAAGAAGACCGCTGCCAAGGCACCGGCGAAGAAGACCGCGGCGAAGAAGAAGACAACCGGCGGCCGCCGCGCCGGCTGACTGCCGAGCACTGGCTGCTTACGAAGTGCGGACCTCCGCACCGGTGGTCCACAGGTCGCTCACCTCGTCCGCGCTTGGCGCGTAATCCTCTGGGTACGTGGTGGCTGCTCGTTGCCGGGCGGCCTGGGCGGTGTCGCGGACCGTGCGGTTCAGGCGGGTCAGCAGGGCGAGCGCCGGTTCCTGGGTGATCGGGGCGATGATGTCGCGTGTGCGGGCTGTGTCCCAGTCGGCGACCTTCAAAAGGCGGTGGCCACCAGCAGTTGGGCTTCTCCTGCGCGAACCGCGACGGCATCGTCGTCGCTGACAGCTGCACGGATCAGCCGGTCGCGGATCGCCCGGGCGTTTTCCCAGCCGCGCCAGATCCCTTCCTGCTGGTCTATCAAGCTGCCCCGCTCGATGCGCTGGGACAGTGGCGGGTAGGCCAGTACCAGCTCGGTCGCCGCGCGCCAGTCGCGGGCCGGTGCCTGTACGGCGGCCTCGCTGACGATCCGGTCCCGCAGGCGTTCCACCTGCCACTGCCGCGACTGATCGTGCTGTTCCTGCGCTGCGCAGTCCGGGCACACGGGTGGTCCGGGCCGGGCTGGCGGGCTCCATGAGCGGCTCGTCCGCAGCAGCTCCGTCCCGCAGTCGGCACAGAGGATGCCTGACGGCGACGGGCCGATCGCCGCGAGCATGTCGTTGAGGGTGAGGCCGGCGGCCTCGGCCAGCGGGCGGCCATGGATTCCGGGCTGCTGCCAGTACAGGTGCCTGAGTACCCCGATCAGTTCCGGGGAGTGGACGGCCTCCACCTCAGCACGCAGGCGCTCGACCTGCGCGAACACCTTGTGCCGCGTCTGGCCGACCCGCTGCTCGGCCTGTGCGAGGGCAGCTTCGGCATCGGTGAAGTCACGGACCGACTGCTCCACGCCGGCCAGGATCTCACGCAGGTTCTCCTCGCTCATGCCCCAGAGCTTGCCTCAGAGCAGCCGCCTGCTTCCAATCCGGAAGTCCTGCGAGCTGCTCCATGATCTGGTCCACGATCGTCTCGCACAGAGCAGGGGCCTGGAGCGCGGCCTCGACGTTCCGCCTGATGAGCTCACGGACGTCGCTCTCCTGTGTCGCTGTGGTGGGGCCCCCTGTAGCGCAGGTCGGATCCGTGGCCGAACCCCCTTCAGCAGCCGGGTCAAGGGCGGAGACCAGGGCCTCCACCACTCGCCGGGGGGGTGAAGTGGGCAGGCGCGTCCGTTGCGGGGTCGAGGAGCGCGCGTTCCTTTCAGCTGGACGGTTCCTTGCTCCACGGTGGCCGCCGGTGTATGGGCACGCCCGTGCGGGATGGGGCCCCAGGTGGTCGAGGTCCACCACGTACGCAGGTCAGCGGTGTGCACGGTGCGGAGTGGTGGGGGCGCTTGGTCGGAAGACGGGCGCGGGGGCGTGCGCTTCGGGCGCGGGGAGGTTGTGCAAATGTCCGGGTTCTGTAATGGGCCGTCGCATCTTCAACCATTGCCCGCCGGATGGGCGGACAGTGAGGTCCGCCCGGCACTCCGGGCATCTCGTCCTACCGGCCCCGCCCCAGGCGGGGCTGTCCCGCTGGAGGCTTGCCATGTCCCGTTCTGTCCGTCTTGCGGCCGTCGCGCTCGGTTCGGCCGCCCTGGCCACCGCCGCGGCCCTGCCTGCCGCCGCCACCGGCGCGCACACCCTGCCGGCCTCGCACCGCTCCCCCGTCGTCATCGGTGCGGTGCAGGCCGACAGCCCCGGCCGCGACGACGGCTCCAACCGGTCCCTGAACGGCGAGTGGGTCACCGTCAAGAACACCGGCCTCCGCCCGGTCAACCTCAAGGGCTGGACGCTGACCAGCGAGCGCACCCACAAGACCTACCGCTTCAACAGCCTGCGCCTGGGCGGCCGACAGGAGGTGCGCGTGCACACCGGTCACGGGCGTGACACCTGGCGCGACGTCTACCAGGACCGCCGCGACTACGTCTGGGACAACCGACGCGACACCGCCACCCTGCGCAACGACCACCGCCACCTCGTCGACATCAAGCGCTGGGGCCGCCACTGACCGGTGGGGCCGCCTCAGCGGCCCGGACTCCAGGTGCGCCGCAGCCGAGGGGGCTGCGGCGCACCACCGCGTCCGGCTGCCGCACCGCCCACGGTCTTATCGGGCGGCCAGGCCCGCCTGGTACACATGGCCGGGAGCCGCCAACGTGGGGTGGAGTACGTACCCGGCAGGCGGCTGTGGCTACGGAGCCAATGCGTAGGCCACCGTCGTGGAAGTGGGCGCGGTGCTCGGAGCGTAGATCTGCCCGGGCTTCAACCACAGAATCCCGGCGCCACAAGGCAGTCCGAGGATCCATGCCCGCTCCCTGCCCCGCACCCGAGATCGGCAGCGGTAACGACGGGCCCGGGCACTCCTGCGGCCAGGCCAAGTTCTCAAGCACCGCTGCGCTGTCGCAGGACGGATCGGCGGATCGCCCTGATACGACAGTGCTCATCAGTCAGCCGGTGGTTCTCCTCAATCGGAGCCGGGCCTTGCGCCGCAGCTCAGCAGCACACTCACAAGCCGTCTCTGACTGCTTTCACAGAGCAGCCACCCGCGTCTCCACCGCCACGAAATACAGGCTGCCCAGCACCGGGTTGTCATACCGGCCGCAGGCAGGCGCTGGCTGTTCAGCCTCCTTCCCCCTCCGTATTCGCTGTCTGAATCCCCCTTCAACTGGCTGTGATCTGTTGATTGCCTTTCACCGGGGAGCGGTCCGCCCGGTCCCTTGGTGTGAGCCGAATGGACAGGAGTGGCCATGGATGAGGAAGAGCACGACACCAGTGGTGTCAATGGTGCGACTGGTGCACCGGTGGTCCCGGAGGTGCGCAAGGACGCCTCGCAGCTCGCGATCGACGGGGTGAAAGTGGTCATCCCCGGTCTGCTGAAACTGGTGCCGGGCATAGGAACGGTCGCGGGTATGGCCATGAAGGCGGCCCTGGACCTTCTGTTCCCCGCCCCGGATGTCTGGAGCCAGCTCCGCGACAAGATCAAACAGTTCGTGCGCGAAGAGATCAATCAGGCCTACTTCGAGGAGCTGCGCGAGGACCTGAAGGGCATCCGCGACATCGCCGGAGACTACAGCGATCTCGCCCAGCTCGGCCAGGACCACGCTGCTATCCAGAGCAAGTGGCTGGCGACCGAGTCGGCGATCGCGAAGGCGGTCCCGCGTTTCGATCCCACCGGCGCCCCCGGTGACGTGCTGAACCCGGTTCCCCTCCTGCCACTGTTCGTGCAGGTGGTGAACCTGCACCTGCTCTTGCTGCGCGACATGGCGCTGTACGGGCACCAGTGGGGCTTCCACCCCACGACCGTGGACCGGTACAAAGAGAAACTGGCCGGGCTCGCCGGGCCCGACAGCGCCTCGTCCTACATGCGGCGGGCCAGGAAGACGTATGAGCGGGGCTACGGCCAGTGCGGCTCCGACGTGGAACGGATGTCCTACGAACGCGGCATGGTCATGAACGGGTACGCCCAGCACACCGCCTGGGAGTACTTCGATGCCGTCAAGTATCCGAAGGGGCACGACGTCAACCTGGACTGGGTGGTCTACGTGGGCCCGTTCGGGAGGATCACCGGGGGCATGCCCGCTGCCGTGCGCCCGCATCCTGGAGGTGCCACGTCGGTCCGGGACCTCACCGTGTACACGGGCCGCCGTGTGTACGGCGCGCGCTGGCAGCCGTGGGCCAGCGGGCCCGACGGGCCGGCCCTCACGGTCGGCAAGACCGACGCCGGCAAGGCCCATCCCGTCGAATCGGGTGACCGAAGCATCAGGCATCTGTGGGGTTACGGCTGGCCTGCCTCCGTCGAGTTCGGTGTGCTCGGGCTCGCGTTCGGCGTCGGAACCACCCAGGACGACAAAGAGAAGGCGCCTCCCGGATGGATCGGCGAACCCTCCCTCGACGTCATTAACCCCCCGAACAGGCTGGAATTCTTCGCTCCCGGCTACTTCCTGTCCGACATTCGCGGCGGAAATTACCGCGAGTGGGGCTTCGGGAAGAACAGCATCGAGTGGATGGCGTTCGGGTTCCGTACGGGGGCCATGCCCTACCGGCCGTCGGCGGCCCCGGTCGCGGGGCAGGGATACCTGCTGCAGTCCGTACACGACGGCCGCTACCTCATACCGCAGCCCAACCGGCGGGGTGCGTCCATCAGGCTGGCCCGCGACTTCGACGCCATGTCGGCCTACTGGATCCTCGACAAACTCGGGCGCCTGCAGACCCAGTGGGGGTACATGCAGATGGCCGCCGCACGCTCCGTGCGCGTGGATCTCCCTGGTACGCCGTTCACCATGGTGCGGCAGGAAGACGATACGTATGCCATTTTCAGCAAAGAAGAGGCGGGATGCCTGACAGTGGACGAGGACGGCGTACTCATGACTGCCCCGCGCTTCGATCCTGGGGACCCGAGGATGAGGTGGGCCTTCTGCCCGCTTTCTGCTTCCCGGCGAACCCTCGGCGGTACCAGGCCGGGCTTCGCCCTGGAGATGCGCCGGCAAGACGTCGGATACTTCGAGGCCGCTGTCACGGTGTCCAACCCCGAGAACGGCAGGACCATCGCCGCGGGCTGGCGGCTGTCCTTCCTCCTTTCCAAAGGGCTCGGCGGCCCGGTGAACGTCACCGGCGACCCGGTCACGCCCGAGGTGGTCAGCGCACGCCCGGACGACCGCGGCCTGCTCGTCGAACTCCGGACCGCGCCATGGTCCGCCAAGAAGGAAATCAAACCGGGTGAGTCCTTCACCTTTACCCTGACCGGAGGAGCCGAGACCGGGATCACCGACCTCCGCAGCATCCACATCCAGGCCGACATACCCCGCATCGACGGCATCCCGGTCAACCATTCCGGAACCGAGGGGAACACCGTCCGCACATCGAGCCCCTGACAGATAGCAGGCTCACGCGGCAACAGGCACCGCCGAGCCACAGCAGGAGCTGACGGGCTGTGAACGGGCCCGGGCCGTGGAGCCCGGGCCCGTGTGAGTGAGCGACTCTGTTGGGAGCAGCGAGCCCGGCAGCAGACCGGTGTCGGTGGTCCAGTACAACCTTGGCCACGGAAGAGAAGCGGGGAAGCGCTCGGCTACGGAGCCGGGGTGAAGGCCACCGTCGTCTTCGGGCAGCCGGCGGCGATTTTGTGTAGCGCCGCCCGTTCCGCGGTGTCGGTGGTCAGGTTCCAGCGGAGTTTGGTCGAGGTCCAGTCGGCGGCGTAGGTGCAGTAGGCGTCCTTGGCGGGCGGCAGCCACTCGGCGGGGTCCTTGTCGCCCTTGGCGCGGTTCGGCCCGGAGCTGACCGCCACCAGCCCGCGCGGCGCGTCCAGGTCGTTGGCGTAGGCCTCGCGGCGCTTGGCCGGCCATTTCGAGGCCCCGGAATCCCAGGCTTCGGCCAGAGGGACGACGTGGTCGATGTCCAGCTTCGACGGGTCGTTGACGGTCTTGCCGTCGTAGTACGACTTCCATTGGCCGCCCGTCAGCTTGCAGCCCGCGCCCTGGCGAGGCTTCTTCACGGCCTCCGACAGCAGCACCTCCTCGCGGGCATCGCAGCCGTCGCGGTCGGCGTCGACCCACAGCTTGAACTTGTCCCGGTCATACCCAGCCCTCGACTCACTGGCGACCTTCAGCTGGTCGACCGCCTTGGCCAGCGCCAGCCCGCCCGGCGCCGACGGAGCCGCGGCCTTCGGCGGCTTGGGGTCCGTACGGGGTGAATCGGCGGAGCAGGCCGCCACGGACAGCAGCAGGGCAGGGCAGGCGAAGGCCGCGGCGCGGCGGAGGGGGTGCAATTTGGCTCCCAGGCCAGGTGAGACGACGTCAGGTGCCCTGAATCTACCCACCGTTGACACCACGCCGCACCGCTTCCTGCGGGCGCACCGCAGCATTCGCCCGGGCCGCGGGAGCCGCCCGCACCCGCACAATCCTGCGCCGCTGGGGAAGGCAGTCAGGCCGCGCCGTCACCCGCACGGGTTGTCGCGGGGCGTTCCCGTCGTACGCCGACGGACGAGCCGGTATCCAGTTGCTGTGATCAAGATGACTGTGCGCGCCCTCGCCGGCGCCGTCCTCGCCCTGTTGCCCCTGACCGCGGCCTCGTCGGCCCGGGCCGCCGAGAACGACGTGCCCGTCCGGTACGCGAGCCTGCACGACGGCGTCGAAACCCTTCCACTGGCCGCCGAGTCCCGAGCCGGCTACCAGCGCACCAGCTTCAAGCACTGGACGGACGCCGACCACAACGGCTGCTCGACCCGCGCCGAGGTGCTGATTGCCGAGTCCCGGGAGCGCCCGGAGATCGGGCCGAAGTGCACGGTCCTCACCGGCCGCTGGTACTCGTACTACGACGGCGTGACCGTGACGAATCCCAAGGGCCTGGACATCGACCACATGGTGCCCCTCGCGGAGGCGTGGGACTCCGGGGCTTCGCAGTGGAGCGCGGCGCGCCGCGAGGCGTACGCCAACGACCTCGGCGCCGACCGGTCGCTGGTGGCGGTCACTGCGAAGACCAACCGGTCCAAGGCCGATCAGGATCCGGCGACCTGGCTGCCGCCGCTGGCCGACGCGCGCTGTACGTACGCCGCCGACTGGGTCAGCACCAAACTCCGCTGGTCGCTGACCGTCGACCGCGCCGAGCGGGACGCCCTGCGCCGCCTGGCCGCAGGCTGCGGCCACACGCACGTCGAGTACCAGCCGGTGTAAGGACGGTCACCGCAGCCTGCGTTCTGCCGGCCCGGCCCTGCGGTCCTTCGTGCCCTACCGCCGCGAAGGACCGCTTCCGTCCGCCCGCGGCGACGCGACGAAGCGCCATCACCTTGGGCGGATTCTAGGGGCATCTGTGTCAGCGCCCCATCACCGTTTGATGCGTCCTCGGATGGCGAGGGCGGCCAGGGCTAAGAGGGTGGGCTCCAAGAAACGGGAGGCCATTTCGATGTAGGTACCAGCAGCGGTGAGGTTCTGCCCCGATGAGCGGAAGATCACGGAGTTCACGGCGACGCGGGTGGCCTTCTCGGCGCGTTCCCAGGTCATGCGCCGGCCGAAGGATCCGCTCAAGGCGGCGTCAGGGCTGCTGGTCCTAAGAGTGATCTTGCTGTGATCGAGCGTTCCGATACTGACGGGGTCAGGGGTGCTGGTGGGCAGCCCGAAACCCATGAGGAGTATTACGGTCAGGGACATGGCGGTCAGCAGCCAGGCCAGGGCGCGGGAAGATCGCAGTCCATATCCGGAGAGGAGCCAGTACCCCCAGAGCAGGCCGCGTTCACCAGGCGGAGTGCCATGGCGATCGTGGCGACGCATTTCCATCTCGCCGTAATAGAAGTCGGCGGCTCCCGGCTCGTTTTTGCCGTCTTCGAAGGCTTTGCGCATCTGTCGGTAAAGCGCAGCGACGTCCTGCGGATTAGGAGTGAGGCCGGGGTCGGGGTGGTGGGGCCCGGTCCGCCAGTGACGGGCTGACGGCGGCCGGCCCGGAGGCGGAGCGGGCTGGCCGACGGACTGCGCTCGCCAGTGGTGTTCCTCGGCCAGGGTGCGTCGGGGCGTCCAACGTATGGGCCATATGCCACGGCGGCGCAGGCCGGTGGGGGGCGAGGTGAAGCCGCAGTGGCCTTCCAGGCGAAGCTGGTCCAGGTGAAAGGCTCCGGAGAAGAGGCAGTCGGCCAAGTCGGTGTCGGTCAGGACGAGGTGTGCTGCGTCCACCCCCTGTATCGATGCCACCCGTGCCGAGGAGGGCCCTGTCAGTGCGCTCTCATCCATTGCCACACGGTCTCTGTCGTCTCTGCGGGTGAAACGCGCGGGGTAATTGATGATCGCTGTGGGCCCGGAAAGTACAGCATGGCCGAAGTCTGCCGTGGCGTAACGCAGGCGTACCGTCGCCGTCGACTCCCACCGCGTTCGCACACAGTGCAACTCACTCGCCGCAATTTCGAGTGTCACCGGCACCTGGAACACCGCACCGCTGACACTCAACACGCCACCGCAGGCCACAGGCCCGAACCACGAAGCGCTCTCGAACCACGCTCTGCCGAACATGGCGTTGCCGGAAAACTGTGTCCCGCTGAACCAGGTGTGGCCGGAGAACCACACCTCCCGGAACATGGCAGCGCCGAAGAACTGCGCTTCTCGGAACACGGCAGCGCCGGAGAACCGCGCCTCGCCGAACGTGACGGTGTCGGAGAACCGGACGTTGCTGAACTCGGCGGAGCCGCAGAACTGCGTCCCACCGAACCAGGCCGTGTCAGAGAACCGAGCCCGTCCGAACTCCGCAGGTCCGAAGAAGCGTGCCCTGCTGAACCAGGCTCTGCCGGAGAACTGCGTCTCGTCGAACTCGGCCGGGCCGGAAAACTGTGCTCTGCTGAACTCGGCAGAGCCGCGGAACTGCGTCCCGCCGAACCGAGCGGTGTCGGAGAACTGCGTCCCCTCGAACTCGGCCGGACCGGAGAAGCGCACTCTGTCGAACTCAGCTGCGCCGGAAAAGGCCGCACCGCCCAACCGGGCGGTGCCGATGAGAGGGGTTCCTGTTGTGGGGTCGCGGAGAGCATCAAGCAGGGAGGAGAGCAGGGCCGAGGTGAAAGGGGTACCGCGATGGTCGACATCGTCGCCGGGGGCGAGACCGGCCAGGTAGGCAGAGCGGTCGGTGTCGCCCAAGTGGGCCAGGCACCTGGTGTGCCCACGGACACGGATGCCTCGGCAGCCGATCGGATCGGTCACAGGGTCTGCGCCGTGCCCGCAGCGCGGCCAGCCCGGCGGCGACGGTGTAAAGGACGGTGTCGTCATACCGTGGGACACTCCCGACCAAGGTGTCGGCGACGGCGAACGCCGGCGGAGCGGTCACCGGCGCAGGTACGCGTGGGTGTGTTCGGACAGATCCGGCGGGCCGTCGAACACCGCGGGCCAGTCGGGCACGGCCGGGTCGTCGCCGAGTGCCGTGTCGGGGACGACGACCTGGCCGGCGGCCCACTGGATGGTGACCGCCTCCGGGGACTGGCCGGTAACCGATGCCAGCTGGCGCAGGTAGTCCGCGGTGGCGCCCGTGGCCGTGACGTGCACGGTGCTGCTGGACCCGTCCTCGGGCGACAGCTCCGGCGGCGGCTGATGGCTCATCACAGCACCTCCTGTCGTCGTCGCTCCCCCAGTGTGCCGGGACGGCGGACCATCAGCCCAGCAGATCACGAAACGTCTCAGCGGTCGCAATGGGGTCGCCCGGGACGGCCGGGCGGCCTGGCGGTGCGCCTCGATCGCACGGCGGTAGCCGTCCGGCGGGATGCGGCGCTCCACCGGCGCGCGGGCAGGGTCGGCTGCGGGGCCGGATCGGCGGGGGCCGGCGCCGGGCTGCTGCGGCTGCCTGTACATCAGCTCCCTCGCCGAGCTGCTCGACCGCTTCCACCCCGCCCGGCAAGTGATCGAGCAGCACAAGGCCCTCCGGAACCGCAGGCTGGTCGGCATGTGCACCGGGGCCGGGGCATGGTCCCGGACGCCTCCCCGCTTACGCTGCTGCCGGGCCGGTAGCCCCGCACGTCGTCGCTTCAGGCCGTCCTCTGTGACTATTCGTCCCTTGTGCGCCATCTGCGCTTACGTCATGATCGCCGCATTGGTGATCTACGTGCTCCGGACGGCGATTGTCGCGAACCTCGCTTCCGGACACGCGAATTCACGCCGTGGAACCCCTTATCGGTGAGGAGTGATGGGCAGTATGCCCTCCTTAGGAATCACAAGAAAGAAATCCGGCAGACAAAGGCGCCTACGGGGCAATTGCGTCATTACGTTCGCCCTGTCCATGGCCTTGCTGATGGCCGGTTCCGCGGAACCCGCCATGGCAGAGGGGCGCACCGCGGCGGCTGATGAGGGGTGCGGCGCGCATGCCACGTCCTTCGCCATCGAGCAGGATGCGCCCGTGTCGCTCCGTATGGGCTGCGCCCGTGACTCCGGCATGCTCAAGCCGCTGGGGAAGAGCGACGACGACCTGATCATGGCTCTCGACTTTCACGTTCCCCGCGAGGACCAGGACCGGTTGGACGACACCATATGGCGCTCGGTCAGCCGCATCCGTGACGACCAGAGTGCGGGCATGACCCTGGGCGCGTCGCTGAGCAAGCGGGCTGCGGAGCACAGTGTGGGGATCCGCCCTCCGAGGCCGGAGGACGCCGACTTCGACGGGCGCGTGGTCACCCTTGACAACAGCATCGTGTTCGTGGTTGCCAAGGACAAGGTCGGTACCACGGCGAACTGGTGGCAGAAGTCGATAGCCGCCGGCGTGGGGTTCGGCGTCACCGTCGCCTCCTCGGCGGTGTGCCTGCTCTCCTTCAACGTGGGAGCACCGGCTGCGGCTCCGGTGTGCGGGGCCGTGGGTGGCGCCCTGGGGGCACTCGTCGGTGAGCTGATGAACGCCTACTATGACGGCCGCCCGCTGGGGGACGCCGAGGTCTGGAAAGAGGCGTTGGCCGTCGCCATGTGGGGCGCGGTCAGCGGTGGCGCCACCGGGCAACTGCTGGAATGGGCTTCTACGGGCGCCACCTCCGTGGTCGTCAATGCTCAGAAGAGTCTGCGTGGCTTCGCGGCCAAGCTCGGGCACGTGGGCAATGTCCTCGGGTTCATGGCCGACAGCCTCGAACGCATGGGGCCGAAACTCTTGGAGTTGCTGCAGCGCCTTTCCCGCGGTGTCGGCCAGACCGGGCTGCCGCTGAAGGTGATGGTGGTGGGCGATTCGATGAGCCAGGGCTACGAAGGCGACTGGACCTGGCGCTACCGCCTGTGGGAATGGTTCAAGAAGGAGCGCATCGACGTCGATTTCGTCGGCCCCTACCAGGGAACCCGGCCGCAGGAATCCCCGAAACCCCCGCCCGCGCCGCGGTTGCAAGGGGAAGCCCCGCAAGCGGGTGAGAGCACCCCGGTCACCTCGGGCGCGTACGCCGCCGGGGTCGCGGCGGACTTCGACACCGACCACTTCGCTGTCTGGGGCCGGCAGGCGGCGCAGGACAAGACGCTGATCGCCGAGCAGGTGGCGAAGTACCAGCCCGACCTGCTGCTGGTGGGGCTCGGGTTCAACGATATGGGCTGGTTCGTCAGTGGTCCGGAAGGCACGTTGGACAGTATGCGGACGCTGGTCGACCAGGCCCGCGCCGTCAAACCGGACCTCGACTTCGCGCTGGCCAACGTTCCCCAGCGGACGTTCATCGGCGGCCGGGACGACCTGCCCGCCAACACCACGAAGTACAACAACATGCTCGCGGACGCGATCCCGTCGTGGAGCACCGGCAAGTCCCGTGTGGCCCTGGTCGACTGGGCCGGCAACTACAGCTGCGACCGGGATGGCTGCCTTGCCGGCTACGACGGGCTGCACCCCAACGCCCTGGGCGAATACCAGATCGCCCAGGCGTTCGTGCGCACCTTGCACAACAGCTACGGCCTCGGCAGCCAACTGATCAACATCCCTGCGCGCATCCCCGACCGGCCGACGCTCGCGCCGGGCACGCTCTGGATCGGCTCCGGCCCGAGCGGCATCACCCTGAACTGGAAGCCGGTCTTCGGCGCCCGCGGATACACCGTCCGGCACCGGATCAAGGGCTCCGGCACCTGGAACGAGACGCCGGTCAGAGCGGCCCGCTTCGACACCACCTGGACCCTCGACGGCTGGGAGTGGGAATACCAGGTCCGCACCGACAACGCCGGGGACGGGAAGTCCGGGTGGTCCGAGACGCTCAGCGATACCGCACACCCGAAGACCGCCGCGGCGCCCACGGGGATCGTCACCCGTGCCACCGCCACCGGCGTGGACGTGTCCTGGGGCGCACCGACCGGCCCGTACACCGACACGATCGACCGGTACGAGATCATCACCTGGGACAGAGACACCCCCGGGGCCTTCCTCAACAGCACCGCGGTCAGGGGAAGGTCGGCGCACATCGACGGGCTGAAGCCGGGCCACCACTACCTCGTCGCGGTAGTCACGTGGAACGCCGCCGGCGGCGGCATGCCGGGCGTAGCCCGTTCCGTCACCGTCGGCGCGGGAACGCCACCGGCCCCCACCGGCCTGAAAGTCACCTCCACCGACGCGACCACCGCCCAGTTGTCCTGGGCCGGGTCCGGCCAGGCCGCCGGCTACCGCGTCTGGATCCGCAACGTAAACGACGGCAGCCCGTCCAAGGCCGACGAGTACGTCACCAACGAGACCAGCCGGGGCATCGCCTACCTGGTCCCCGGCGTCTGGAACTACGAATTCTGCGTCACCGCCATCAACGGCGAAGCCGAATCCGGCAAGTCCAACTGTGTGGTCGCGCCACGACCGTCGGCCAGAGCCCGGGCACAGGCCCTGACGAGCGGAGAGAAGAACTCCCCACTTTCCGATCTGATGCGAACTACCCGCGCACTGGCCGGATTGCCCGGATAACCCGGATCCGGTGAGGGGCGACGGGGGCCACACTCCGCCACCCCACCACCTGGCCGCAGCTATACGGGCGCACTCCCGATTGCGTGGCTTCCGCCGCCGTACACCTCTTGATCACGAAAAAGGTCCACCGCTTCGAACCTTGTCCAAGAAGAAGCGGTGGGCCTAGCGCCAAGGAAGGTCCACCCCCGCGTGCGCGGGGACCACGCACGTCCACGGTGCGGGCCGCCCGCGGCCCGGGGTCCACCCCCGCGTGCGCGGGGACCACTGCACTTCGGTGCAGCGTGAGGGGTAGGTCGGGGGTCCACCCCCGCGTGCGCGGGGACCACTGCACTTCGGTGCAGCGTGAGGGGTAGGTCGGGGGTCCACCCCCGCGTGCGCGGGGACCACTGACAGGCAGCGTCTCACTGCGCCCGCCGCCTGGGTCCACCCCCGCGTGCGCGGGGACCACCGTCACCTGTTCCAGCAGCTCAAGCACGACACGGGTCCACCCCCGCGTGCGCGGGGACCACTCCAGCAGCTCCGGCACCCGGCCGCGCGCCACGGGTCCACCCCCGCGTGCGCGGGGACCACGTGCCGTGGGCCATTGCCGAGGGGAGCGCACTGGGTCCACCCCCGCGTGCGCGGGGACCACCCCCGTCACGCACCGCTACGCACGCGGGTTCGGGGTCCACCCCCGCGTGCGCGGGGACCACGACCTGCGCGGCGACACAGCGCTCATTTCGCTGGGTCCACCCCCGCGTGCGCGGGGACCACAGGGCACGACCAGTGGTTTTACCCGGCGGGGTACGGGATTTTACTTACTTGCGGGAACTCCGGCATATCCACCTGAAGGGTTCATTCGAGACGGCAGTACGGTGACCAGATCACGCTACTCCTTGCAGGCGACAGCAGGCACACGTCGTCGCCGGAGCAGCTCGCGCCGAGCAGCCAGCCGGCCGCACGAGCCCGCCGCCCTGGGCCGCCAGACGCTGCATCAGCCGCTCCGCCAGAACCCCGGCGGCGCATCATTCCTGCCGCTACGCGCTCTCCGCGCGAACGGAGACGGTGCCGTCTCCCCGGTCGTCGTACACGGCCTTGACCGTACCGACGCTGCCCTCAGGCAGATCGGGGTCGCTGAACGTAGTAACGACCGTATCGCCGATCTTGAACTGTGATGTCGCCATGGCTTCTTCTTACCCGATCAGAGCCTGGTCAGATACGCCAGGAGCGCAGGCGGTCCGCGACCGCGGGCAGCTTGACCTGTCCGTCGCGGACCTCGCGGACCAGGTCGGACAGGGCGCCGTAGGGCGGGTCGATGCCCTGGCCCGACTGGCCCATGTACTGCGCGGCGACGATCGCCGCGAACAGCCCGTTGCGGTAGGGCAGCGGTTCGAGGCGGGCGATGGTGTGCAGCAGCGCGGCGGCGCGCCATGCTGCGTCGGGGTCGGCGCTGGCCAGGGTCGGCAGGCGGGTTTTGTGCCGGGCGACGGCGGCCACGAGGGCCGAGTAGTCCGCGATGCTCACGTCTTCGGGGGTGGTGTGTTCCTGGACGTCCAGGAGCCAGGAGACGTCGATGTGCAGGATCACGCGGCGTCGGCTCCCGGCGTGCGCTCGGACGGTGCGATCTCGTCGGGGAAGGCCTGGTCGAACTCTGCGCGGAGCCGGTCGGCCCACTCGACCGCGCCGGCGACGAACTGGCGCCGTTGCTGCTCGCGCACGCCCAGGTCGTGCAGGTACGTCTTGAGGGACTTGCCCTCGGCGGCGGCAGCGGCCCGCACGCCTTCCAGTTCTTCCGGGGTGAAGGTGACATTCAGGGATGGCATACCCTCACGGTACCTACTTGGTACCTGGGCGGGTAGGGATTCCAGCCCTACTTCTCGGCGCGCAGCAGCGCGAGGAGACGTTGCGCAGGTCAGATGCGGCACGCATCCACGTTATCGACAATGTGTTCGCATGAGGTCGAAGGAAGATCGCCAGTTCCCTGCCGCACTCGCCGCCGCTCTGGCGATCCGACTCGACCGCATCGGCGAGGACGATGTCGACTTCGATCCCTTTCCGGCCTTCTTGTCTGCCGAGGAGACAGCCGACTGGTTCCAGGCGTGGACCGGCAACAGCGAGATGCAGGGTGATGACTTCCGTATGTTCGGCCAGGACGGCACCGGTGGATACGCCGCGTTCTGGCTGGTCCGCCCGGATCGGGAGCTTGCTGAGCAGCCGGTGGTCTTCCTCGGCTCCGAGGGCGAGACCGGTGTCGTCGCGCGCGACCTCGGCGCCTTCCTGTGGCTGCTGGCCGACGGCTGCGGCCCCATGGAGGCTGCTACCTCGTACAAGCCTGACTGGGTCCCCCAGCCCGATCACGAGCTGGAAGCCATCGCGGAACAGTTCGCGCCGGGCCACCGGGCGTCCGCAACTGCCGTGATCGAGCAAGCCACACGAGAGTTCCCCCATTTCGACGACGCCATCACGGCACTCTGCCGCTGAGCCCAATCCGGACAGCGGCCAGAAGGACCGCTTCTGGAACCCGGCTGGGCCGAATCCCAGATAAGCGAGCTGGCGGGCCTCGCGGCAGCGTCCGGCCACGGCCCGTGTCGGAGTGCGCCCTGACGGCCCGGCTCTTTCACTGCCGCCCGCGCCAGCCGGGCAGCGTGGATGGGCACGTCAAGCGGGCGGAGCAGCGCAGGCGATCAGGTACAGAGTCGGTGTGGTCACCGCGCGACGGCCTTCTTGCCAACCCGGAGAAGCAGCAGGTCGTAGACCGGGCCGCCGGGCTCGTTGCGGTACGGGCCCGCGTACTTGTTGCCGAGGTCTTCGTGCAAGGTACGGTGACCGGCTGCGGCTGGCTCCCCCTGCCCGGCACCGTCGAGGTACAGCTTCATGGTCAGCTGGCCGCCGCAGCCGCCGAGCAGAGTCCCGCACTGGAAGGCGTCGTCCTCGTGAGAACGGCGGATGCATCCAGCTCAATCGCTTCCATCGGCAACAGCAACGGCTCATCCGAGTCCGCCCCGCCGAGCACCGCATCGACGAGGAACTCGCGAAACTCCTGCGGGGCGAGTAAGAATGCCCCGGTCACGGCACCGGGGCGACGCAGCACGCGAGCACGCGACCAGGAGATGACGCTTGATGCCTGGCACCTTCTTGGCCCCGTCGTATCCGTGCCGACCACCCCTCTCGGTGGCCCTGACGCTCTGACTGTCCAATACCCCGGCACTGGGCGCGGGTTCACGCCCCTGACGGTACGTTCCCGTGCCCGTAGCACGGCCGGCTTCTCCTCCCGTCGGCCTTCAAGCCGCCACTGCCGCCAGTAGTGGTAGACCGTCTGATACGGCGGGAAGTCATGCGGCAGCCGCCAGGCGGAGCCGGCCCCGCATCCAGTACGCCGGTGCGCTGATGTTCTCGCGCCGCGGGTGCTTGGGCGGACGACCGCCCGGCTTCGGAAGCGGCACCAGAGGTGCGAGCACCACCCACTCGGCATCGGAAAGGTTCGTCGGATACACGCGCCGTCCGGTCATCCCTGCCTCCCTGAAGCGCAGGACCTATCAAGGCCCTGCCCCGAAAGGGGCTTCTCAGACACCTGCTAACAGGGAACCAGAATCAGTCCTCTAAGCAAACGCAATCCTGCAGTGATAGAGACTTGTGGGGTAACAGGGCCTGGGACTCTCTCTAGGCAACCGTGGGACCTTAGTCCTGAAGTTCCACTTCGCCCAATGCGGTCGACGGCAAGAAGGCGAAGGAGCTTGTTGCCCGGCCAGGTGCCGCCTTAATATCTTTTCAGCCATTTCGACTCGATTGGAGATTGCGTGCGTATCCGCAGGCTCAGGTCTCCGCCTACCGACTTCACGGCAGTACTTGAAGTGCGCCGCCACTCAGGAGGCGACTCCAGCCAGCGCGACCGAGAAGGCATCACTGCAGACCAGCATTGATCGACCGGTCGGGGATTATTCCGTGCATGGAAGCGGACATGGGCGATGATACTCATTGGCTACGTCTTGGGCGCACTCACCTTTTGCGGAGGCTTGCCGCTGATGGTGTATCACCAGCGTGAAGATACGAGCGTAGGCGACGGCTTCCCCAGTTTCCCTACGTCACCGACGCGGGTACCAAGTGATTGCCTGCCGAAGAGAGGAAGCGTGTAGGGAGTTCGGTGGCCGGCCACCGTCCCGCGCACATCTCGGTGGCGCGTACGAAACTTTACAAGCCTCAGGGAATATCGGTACAGCGGTTATCGGCGATTATGAACAAGGTTGGCAAGCGCAGTGACCGGTTGCCGCACTGGGCTTCCGATCACTGCGCTAGGCGACCTAGCTCAACATCACGGACCACCGCCGAGGTCAGGGTCAAAGGGGCAATGAGTCAGCTTGAAACCTTGAGCGCTTCGGTCCGTCAGCCCGTATGGGGCGGTCCGGCACAGTCCGGGACCTCACACGCCCACCGACGTACCGGCGGCTCATCGGCCCGGCCCAGTGCCACGACCTCGGCCCTCGGCTGCTCGCCGCTCATCACCAACGGGCCCGCGGATTCCTCGACCGTGCGGTGCTTGGCCCTGCCTCGGCTCACGGCGCGCCCTCTGCCAACTGGCGCTCCAGTTCCCTACGCAGCTGATCCATCCGAGTCCGGCGCCCCTCGTCCGAGAGAGACCACGTCCGCGCCTTGGCCCCGGCCCTCGCCCGCTTCGGCAGTCGATGTTTCCCCCACGGCCCGGCGTTCGATCTCCGCCGCGACCTGGATGTAGCCCAGCAGCTCTGACGGCGACAGCTCTCGCGGGACGAGCGTCTGAAGCCGCGCGACCGCCTTGCCCTGTACGGCCTGCGCGGGTGCTGCTGCATGCCTGCCGAGGTGCGGCCCTTCTCCACGACAACTGCGCCGACCACCCTACGTGCCCGCCGGGCGCGCTGCTGACCGCATACCGCTGATGTGCCGTCATCCCCCCGGCGTCCCGACAAATGATTTCAACATTTTGCAGAAGTAGCGAGAGGAAGTGAGTCGCCTTGGTCGACTTCGATCGGGTTGCGACGTTCTACGACAGGTATCGACCGTCATTCAACGCGCTGCGGACGGAAGCACTCTCACAGCACTCGCTGGACAACGGTGGCGGACGCACCGCCGTGGATCTGGGCACGGGTACGGGGGCCATGGCCTTCGTGCTCGCCGAGCACGGATACCGGGTGACCGGTCTCGACCACTCGCCGCAGATGCTGGAACAGGCGCGGAAGGCCGCACGCCGACAGCGGGCAGACATCGACTTCCGGCTCGGTTCTGCAGCCAACACCGGCCTGGCCCGCGCATCGGCTGACGTCGTCACCGCCTCGCAGAGTTGGCACCTCTTCGACGGGCGGCGAGCGTTCATCGAGTGCCGCCGCATCCTCAAGCCCGGCGGGGCCCTTCTGGTGACCACATACGACTGGCTCCCGCTGCCCGGCTCCGCCGCGCACATCACCGAGGGGCTGATCCGCGAGATGAACCCCCGGTGGAGGGACCACGGAGGGACGGGCTGCCATGACCGCCTGGCACCCGTGGCGGCCGGGTTCGGCTTCACCTTGATCCGCACGCGCGAACGCCGGTTCGAGCAGCGCTACACGCTGGACAACTGGATAGGCCGTATCCGGACCAGCTCCAGTGGCGGAGCGGGCCTCAGCACCGCCGAAAGGAGCGCACTCGAAGGCCGGATGCGCCACGAGCTTGCGCCCCGATTCCCGGATGACCACGTGGTCGTGACACACGTCGCCTGGTCACTGTCTGCCCGCAAGACCAACGCCTCGCGGCCAGCGCCGGATTACTCGATGTCGGGAACGGCAGGCTGATGGAATCCATGCCGACGGTCCACCACGAGGTCTTCCGCGCCTACATGAGGGCCGGCACTCTGTGGCCGCAACTCCGTGGCCCGCTCAGCTGCGCAATCGTTGACGCCGTGGCGCAGACGCAGCCCGGACTCCCGCTGACCGTGCTGCTCGCTTCCCGCCTCAGCCCGAGTCAGCTCAGGGAGATGACGGACACCGTCCACCGGCTGCACCGACGCTTCGGCATACGCAAGACGGGTCCGATCGACCGCGACGGGCTACAGCAGGAATGGGTCAAATCACTCAATGCCGTTGCCTTCGTCCACCTCGGCGCGCTCGGTCTCGCGCCTGACGCGGTCTACGACGGCTACGCCGACTACCTCACTGGCGCAGGACCGGCCCTGGCTGACATCCCGCGCGGCGACACGTTCCGGCGGACAATCTCCGCCATGCGCGCCGCCCACGACACGTTCGCGTCGAACAAACAGCTGGCCCACACGTTCAAGTACACCTTCACCAGCCTCGGCCCCGCGCGGACCGCACAGGAAGCGGCACGCACCCGCATCGACTGCATGGACAAGATCCGCCACCGACTCGGAACACAACTGACCGGTCATGACCCCGCCGTCGGCCAGGCCCTCGCAATGGGCCTCGACTCCCTGTCCTACGAGCGCGCCCGCGCCGTGCTCACCGCCACCGCCGAAAGCCGAGGCCTTGCGAATGGATCACACCGGGCTCGCGGGACTTGGCACCGCGCCTCTCACCCTTAGGCCTTCGGCCACGGGCGGTACCCAGCGGTGTCGCCGGCCGCCATGGCTCCGTCCCCCTCCTCCGCCTAGCGATCCCCGGCACCAGGCTTGCTCGCTGCTTCCACCGGATCCATAACAAAGGCCCTCACCTCCATGCCCTACCTCATACCTCTGGTCGTCGCGATCGCCCTCAATACCGCCGACCGCACCCTCACGCGCGCGAGCCTCCAGCGGCACAGCGATCGGGCGGACGAGTTCCTGCTCGTCTACCAACTCACCAGCACTCTGATCACCGCGCCCTTCGCCGCCCTCGCCTTGCTCGGCCCCGGCCACCCCAAGAGCGCCCTCAACAGCGATGTTCTGTTCCTCATCCTCGCCGCAATCACCTGCTGGAGCGTCTACTCGGTCAGCGCTTTCCGCAGTTCCGCGCTCCTTGAGCTGTCCGTCGCTGCGACGATCAGCCGGCTCCGGCTCGTCCTCGCGGCCCTTTTCGGGATCGTCTTCTTCGGCGAGACGATCAGTCCGGCGCACGGCATCGGACTGGCCGTCCTTCTCGCCGCCTACATACCGCTCACACAGCTGCCTCGTGAACAGCTCAATCGCAAGGGACTGGCCTACGCAGCGGCTTCGACAGTCGCCATCACACTGGCCCTCATCACCGACAAGGCGCTGACCGCCTGGTTCGACCCGGCAGTCATCCTCTTCCTCGGCTTCGCAGGCACTACGCTGACCAGCTTCTCCCTCAACAAGGGCATCAGCATCACAGCCCTCCGGCCCGTCCTGCTCCCGGCTGCCCTCGCCGGAACAGCCGGTACCGCCGGCTACTACGGTCTGGTCGTCGCTATGGCCGAGGGGCCTGTGGGCGTCATCCTGCCCGTCTACCAGAGTTCGGCGTTCATCCACGTCCTGATCGGCATCATCCTCCTTGGCGAGACGACCGGATGGCGACGCAAGGTCCTCTCGGCCGCAGTCTCCCTCTTGGGAGCCGCCCTCGTCCTCCACGGCTGAAGGATGCGCCGAGCCGAACCGGGGTGGGAGCGTGCCCGGGCGCTGGACGGCCACGGCCTGCCGGTTCCAGCATTGACGACCACCCGCCCGGTGTCCGCGGCCGGCGAGGACACCGGGCGGCCGGAGGCCAGCGCCTGACCCGATGCCGCACACGCCGTCTGCTCAAGGCGCTGCGGCACGAACTGGCAGCCTGTCTTCTCCGCGCGGCCCTGCTCGACCGGGGCCGGGGTATCGTCCGGGACGGCTCCGGGCCCGGGGACGGCGCAGGACCGAGGTGGCGGCGACGGCGAAGGTCGGCGGACTGGTCACTGACGCAGGTACTCGTGGCCGCTCAGAAGTCCGGCCAGTCGTCCGAGATCATGATGCGGGCGACATAGATGGCGGGGCCGTCCGAGCCCGGCTCGGTGTCGCCGACGTGGTACTCGGCGAGGCCGATGTCCCGGGCCAGCGGTGCCGAGTATCAGCCCGGCCGGCCCGGAACGGGCTGGGCCAGGGGCGGGACGGGTGTGGCGCGCAGTTCGGCCAGCAGGTTGGTCACCGCCGAGGACACGCTCGCCGACAGGGCCGGGCCCAGCAGCGGCAGGACGGCGGGCGAAAGCCGGATACGGTCCCCGTCTTCCTCCCCGCCGGGGCCGGGGAGGTCATCGCTCACCGGCGCCCGTTTCGCGGTCGGCGGCGGCCTGGCGCAGCGCGGGACCGGCCGGGTGTCCGGGGGCGGTGCCGGCCTCGATGTCTGTACGGATGTCGTCCGGCAGCGGGTCGGCGTACAGGCGGGCCCGCAGCCACCAGCGGCGCAGCACGCCCAGCAGCTCGGTCTCGTCGGCCTCGCCCATCTCCCGGTAGAACTCCATCCGGTCGGCCGGCGGCAGCGCCGCGGCCACCGCGTTCTGGGTGCGGGGCAGCGGCGGCGGGCCGCCGTCGCCGTGGTGTACCGGCTGTACGCTCATGAACTCATCCTTTCGACTGCGTCGAGTCTGCCGTCTGGCGGCCGGGGTACGCGATTGGCGACGTTACAAGCGGGAAGTTCGCATGAGCCGAGACGGGTGTTGACCGCTTCGGTGATACGCCCCGCTGGCGGTCGGGGGCTCCCCGGGAGCGCCGATTTCACGTAGCCGAATCCTCTGTCCTTCCAGGATGCCAGCAGGGATACGGGCCTGGTGGGTGCGCTGCTCATGGATGATTTGGCCCTCCCCTATACCCGTGCCGCCGCCGAACAGAAGCTCACCACGATGCGCGACGTCGCCGCGCGGCACACCACCGTCCACCTCGGTTTGCCCGACTTCCGCAGCAGTGCTGGACGTCTTGATCCCGAGCTGTGGCGGTGGTGTCCGCTTCGCGTCAGTAGCGTCTGTCGAGGGCTTCAACCAGGCTGCGGAGCTCGCGAGCCCGTCGTCGGGACATCGACAGCATCACTGCTTCGAGGTGCTCACGGGCCTGCCAGGGGTCTCCGCAGCAGGCCCATTCCGTGCAGCCGCCGCTCTCGTAGTCCCACAAGCGACGGTTCGGCTGGTGGACGAAACTGCGCCAGCGCACCATGGCCGACCCGATCGAGCCCGGCCGCAGGTACTTCTTCTGGCGCTCTATCCGTCGAACTTCAGCAAGTGCTGCCGAGGACAGACCATGGATGGTCGTGATGTCGTCTTGCATCCGACGCCGGCGCGGAAGCTCGGCACGGACGCGGCCAGGCCGTCTACGCGGCACCGGCCTTTCTGGTGATCGTCATGTCGGCCAGCTTCCCATCAACTGCCGTCGGCCGACCAGACCGGGGCCGGCTCAACGGTCCTGCGGGCGCCCTTTGGCACTTCATCAGCGGCGCACGACACGCCCTGCGAGCCGCCGCTGTGATCCTTCACAACCACTACTCGCAGGCAGGATGGCGTCGGCATACGGCCGCGCACCTGCGCCGGACAAGGGACCACCCGCGCGTGCGCGGGGACCACCTGGAATTCCCGTGGGCGACCGATGCCATTCCGGGGACCACCCCGCGTGCGCGGGGACCACCAAATACCCCAGCTCGTTCCGCTCCCGGTCCCGTTTGAGGTAGTCGCAGGCGATCAGGGACCACCCCCGCGTGCGCGAGGACCACAAGAGCGAGACTCTTGTGGCAAGCCAGGCCCGGGGACCACCCCCGCGTGCGCGGGGACCACTTCGGGCTTCAGGTCGTCGTGCAGCCCGCCTTGGGACCACCCCCGCGTGCGCGGGGACCACTGCACGCGTGTGCACGAGCACGTGTGCACGCTTGGACCACCCCCGCGTGCGCGGGGACCACCGCCGTCGCTCTTCGCGTGTCATGCCCGGTACGGGACCACTCCCGCGTGCGCGGGGACCACGCCGTGAGCGTGTCCGTCAGCACGGTCTTACCGGGACCACCCCCGCGTGCGCGGGGACCACGTCAGATCGTGTTTCTCGGCCGCCGAGCCGATGGGGCCACCCCCGCGTGCGCGGGGACCACAGGGTCATGACCTGCTTGGGTGCCAGCCGCAGGGGGCCACCCCCGCATGCGCGGGGACTACATCGACGTCCTCAGCGTCACCCTGGACGTCTGGGGACCACCCCCCGCGTGCGCGGGGACCACGCGGTCAGCGCCATGCGCAGCGCCCGCTCCACGGGACCACCCCCGCGTGCGCGGGGACCACGACAACGGCGTTGTCTCCCTCACCGTCGACTCGGGACCACCCCCGCATGCGCGGGGACCACGGTCGACGGGCTTGGGCGGCACGGCCTGGGCCGGGACCACCCCCGCGTGCGCGGGGACCACCCCCCTCATCACAAGCTGCGGCCGGACGGGCGAGGACCACCCCCGCGTGCGCGGGGACCACCCTGTCCCACCGGTCCATGGCGTACGCGAGCTGGGACCACCCCCGCGTGCGCGGGGACCACTACAACGGCGGCGCCGCCGGCGTCGGCTGGCTGGGACCACCCCCGCGTGCGCGGGGACCACATGAGGGTGATCTTGTGCTGAGCGGGTGTGCCGGGACCACCCCCGCGTGCGCGGGGACCACATCGACTTGGGTGTCCTCCTGCGTCACGACGGGGGACCACCCCCGCGTGCGCGGGGACCACGCCCGGGGCCATTCCCTGTCAAGTTCCGCCGTGGGACCACCCCCGCGTGCGCGGGGACCACGTGCACGGCCGCCAAGAAGTTCTGCGCCCGGATGGGACCACCCCCGCATACGCGGGGACCACGCAGCGTAGTGGCTGGCAGAGCCAGCTCGGTGCCGCCGACACCGACATCGACGTCGGCGCTGCTGGTGGCGGCAGCCGGTTCGGTGTGGACATCTCCACGGTAGGGCCGCTGCTGCCCCCTCTGATCAGCAGCGCGGTCACCATCGTCCGCTTCCTGCAGAAGTACGGCTTCGATCCGGACGTGGTCGCCCAGTTCAAGGTGCGCCGCCCGGGCGAGGACAAGGCGGTGAGCTGGGACGAGTTCTGCCACGGCCCCACCACCGCCGACTACGCCCGGCTGCACGCGCGGCTGACCGGCGGGCAGCCCAAGCCGAGACACCCGGTCGCCGTCTACGGCCGCATCATCGCTGTGGAGCGCAACAACAAGGATCGGCCCTACCTCCGGCTCGCTGGCGGCCGCGGTTTCACCGTACGCATCTGGTCCGAACACGACAGTCTCCTCGCCCCGCTCGCAGCCGGCGCCTTCGTTCTGGCCGTCGGCACCTGGGACGTCTGGACACCCGAGCGGGGCGGCACCCCCCAGCTGCGGATATTCGCCAAAGAACACTGGCAACTCGCCCACTGGACCTACGACGCCGCCACTGGCCAAAGCAGTCCACCGGTATGCCCGCCACCGCTCTCCCTCGCTCAGCGCACGCTGAACGAGTTCCGTACCGCGACCGCCACCCGCAAGCCCGCCCCTGGACGAACGCCCCGCCCCGCCACCAGGCCGCGTCCCAGCGGGCCCCCAAAGTCGGCCGCGCCGCCGCCAAACGCCACCTCTCCGGGCCCACCACCGACGGCACCGGAGGCCCCGGCGACAGCAGCCTCCACCGGCCCGCCGACACCGAGGCCCACGCCTGGCCCGGCCGTACCGGACACGGAATCCCCCGAGGCTGTGCCCCCGGCACGCCCGTCTGTGCCGTCGTACCCCGCCGCACCGCTACAGGCCGCTTCACCTCCGGCTGCCCCACCGACGACCACGGTGTCGACGCCTTCAGCCTCCTTCGACCCGCCAACACCGATCACCTCGTCCGGTCCGGCCGTCCCGGACACGGCAGCAGTCTCCGAGCCCGCGCTTCCGGCCCAGCCGCGGCCCTCGACACCGCCGCGACCGGCTGGCCCGCCCCGCCGCCGTACACGTCGGGGCTGGTGGCTGTTCGGCCGCCGACGCTGAACCGTGCGCGGTGCGGTCAGATGCGCCAGCAGCGCAAACGGTCCGCGACCACGGGCAGCTTGATTTCTCCCGCGCGGACCAGGTCTGCTCGGCACCCGGTTCAGTCGAAGACGGGCATCCGCACCGTCCCGCCGCCGAAGGGCTCCGCGTCCAGATACTTGCGGATCCTGCGGCACCAGGGCCGGGCACAGATCCAGTAGTCGTCCACGTATCCCTCCCCCGTCTTCTTCCGCAACCAGTCTCGTTCCTGATCATCGCGCGGAGAACGGTGGGACTCGTCCTGGCCGCACGTCGTGCAGTACAGCTTCATGGGCCTACCGTGCCCAGTACGGCACGGCAAGGTAAGGCTCGATGCGGCCACCTCGGCCTCTGCCCGACGCCCGTCAGATGCAAGCGACGCGGTCATGCTGACCGCCGCTCCCGCATAGCCAAAGCCGGTTTCCGCGGCGCCGTCACCTTTGAGGGATAGCCGGCCGCTGACCAGCCGCCATGCCGTGCTTCTCGCGGGTGCGACGGCAGCTCCGCAGTCCTCCGTCCGGTTTCTCGACCTGCCCGAGCGCAGTTCCGCACCCAGCCCGTGAGTTCCTGTTCCCCGCCTCCTCGGCCCGGCTCACCGAGGCCACACGTGCGCGCGCTGCAGCCGGAGCGGCCGCCGGCCCGGTGCCTGCCAAACCTGGACACCGTGGCCGAACTGCCCTGGCCGCCCGCAGGCCGCCACCCCGATGGCCGTGGTCGCTGACCGTCGACCGCGCCGAGCGGGACGCCCTGCGCCGCCTGGCCGCCGGCTGTGGCCACACCCACGTCGAATACCAGCTCGTATAGGAACAGTCGGCCTGCGGCTGTCAGGTCCTTCGCGCCCCGCGTCGTGAAGGACCGCTGCCGTACGGGCCTGTGGCGGGACCAGGGCAGCGCGCTGTCAGGCGGTGGTGCGGGTGCTGTCGCGCCACAGGACCGTGAGCTCCGGCGTCGGCGTCGGGCCGGGGGTGACGGTGATGGAGGCGATCTGCTCGGTGGCGAAGCCGTGGCGCACGGTGTCGGTCATGCTGTGGCGCCATTGGTGCAGGGCGTGGCGGGCGTTGACGGGCAGGGGTGGGCCATGTCGATGCCGGCGGCGAGGATCATTTCCTGGGCGAGGGCGAGTTTGCGTACCGATTCCTCGGTGAACAGCCGCGCGGTGAGGACCTGGCCGACGCGGTCGGTGGCCTGTTCGGCGGCCAGGGAGATGCAGTGGTCCGGGCACTGGTAGGCGGCGGTTTCCGCGGGCGCGGTCATCGTCTGGTGGCAGTGGCCGCACAGCAGGAGGCCGGCGAGCACCGGGTCTCCGGCCCGCCAGTTTCCTGCCGGCTGGTCGGCCGGGGCCGGTGCGGCTGCTGCCTGTGGTGGGCGGGTCGGGGACGGGGCGGAGGCCTTCTCGTCCGCCTGGAAGAAGAGGAAGCGGACGTCGGGCCGGAAGCTGGGGCGCAGGGAGATTGCCTGCCACACCAGGTAGGGGCCTTCGGGTGTGCGCCAGATCCAGTTCGTGCGGTCCAGGGCGCGGGAGGCGGGAGCGGCGTCCTGGTCGTCGTCGGGGAACTGCTCGCGCAGGGTGCGCAGGGCCGGGTGGTCCGGGTCGGCCACGGCGGCGGTGTGCAGGGCGTGCCGGGCGGCGGCGGCGAGGGCTTCGTGGTTGAGCAGCCGGCCGGGCAGGCCGGGGTCGCACAGCAGCCAGCGCAGGAAGTTGTCCCCGGGCTCCGGCAGGGGCACCGCGGTGGCGGGGACGGCGTCGCCGGCGGCCACCACGGTCCAGCCGTGGTCCAGGTGCAGCCAGACCTGGTTGCTGTTGCCGGTCAGGAACTGCTGCTCCAGCGGGTCGAGCGGGGTGCCGGGGAAGGCGAAGGTGTCCCGTTGGGGGCCCTGGATGTGCAGGGCGTCGAGCACGGCGTGGAAGGCGCGGGTGCCCGGCCAGCCGGTGCCCTCTTCCAGGAGCCGGTAGCGCTCCGCCGCGAGGCCGGCCGTGTGCGCGACCTGGTCGGCCTCCAGGCCCAGCCGGTGGCGGTAGGCGGTCAGGTGCTCGGCAACAGTCGACCCAAACATTCAGCCACTTTAACTGTTATGCCCATATTTGCTTCAGGTGGCGCCACGGCGGCCTGTGCCCCGGGCCGACACGCGGCGGTCCGGGCAACACGTGGCCGGGACGTGCCGTTTTCCCACGGGCGGTGGCCGTCGTCCCCGATGATGGGGCCGCCCACGGGGGACGGATCAAGAAGTCGACTGGGAGTACGCACATGGTGGCGGAGGCTGGCGCACGGCCCGAAGGGTGTGTGACGGGGCGGGTGTGGACGGTGCGTCTGTCCCCCTACGGCCGTCCTTCCGCCGGTGCGGTGCGGCTGTCCTGCTCGCGCCCGGCCTGCCCCGACCAGCGCTTTCCCGAGGGCGCGGCGGCCGGGCGCAAGGCCGCGGTCGCACACGTCAACACACATCTGGCCCACATCCGGGCGGGCGGCGGACCGCGCGGCCAGGCGTGGTGCGCCTGCCGCGCCGCCGACTGCGCCTGGCACACCCCCGATCCCGACGCCGGACGCCGCGGCGGGCCGCGGCCGCCGGCGCAGGCGGCGCGGTGCGGGGGCCCGGTGGTCCTGGCGGTGTACGCGGACCGGGCCGAGCGGCTGTGGCGGATCGCCGAGATGTGCGCGCGCTGCGCGGCCGCCACCCCCGGCTGCCGCGTCCTGGACACCGCCCTACCCCCGCCCGCACCGCTCCGGCCGGAACGGACCAGGCGGCGGCTGCGCCAGCCGCACATCAGGAACTTGCTGGCCAAACGGCAGGCAAGCAGGCGAGCGCGGTGTTCTCCGACCTCAGCCCCTCCCCCGTGACCGGGGCTCCGTCTTCCCCGGCCGCCACCACGCCAGCGTCGGTCCCCCGGGCCCGCGCCGCCGCACCGCGGACCAAGCGGTGGGGGAAGATCGCGCAGCGGACCGTGCCGCACGACCTTCAGCCCGAGGTCCTGCGGACCGAGCTCATCGAGCTCGGAGACGCCTTCCGCGCCTACCAGCAGCGGCCCGAGCCCGACCTCGCTTTTCTGGCCGAGCTCCACGAGCGGAAAGCCCGCGCCTTCGCGCTGTGGGCCGACGTCAACGGCGACGGCGGCCTGCGCCGCGAGGCCCAGCGCGCCGAGCAGGCCGTGCAGACCACCCGCGAGATGCACCAGAACCGCGGCGGCAGCCCGGCAGACGGCGAGCCGGTGGTGGAGCGGCTGCTGACCCGCACACAGGCCGCGCACACCCGCACCGTGCTCGACTACACCGCCGCCCACGCCCCGTCCCCGCAGGCCGAGGTGCGCCTGGCGGTGCTCATGCTCGCCCTGCGGGCCGCGCGGGACGGCACCGGCAACGTCACCGGCCAGGACCTGACCGGCTGGCTCCACGACGAGGCCGAGCCGGTGCTGCAGCAGCTGGTCGACGCCGGCTGGCTGCGCCTGCCCGGCACCATCCCCGAGGCCCTGGCCTCCCGGCCTGAAGACGCCACCGCCTTCACCGTCCCCACGCTGCTGCCCGAGCAGCCCCGCCCGTTCGCCTTCGGCAAGACCACCCGCTCCAAGATCTCCGGCTGGGCCCAGAAGGCACTGAGCGACCGCAAACTCCGCAAGAAGAAAGTGGGCGCCGCCACCCGGCTCCTGGCCCTGTACACCGCCGCCCACACCCGCCCCGACGGCCGCCTCGGACCCGCCGAGGACGACGGCCTGGACCTGGCCCAAGCCGCCCCTTTCTGCGCCCTGTCCCCCGGCCAGGTCGCCGAGCACGCCGGGCTGCTGGTTGCCGCGGACTGGCTCAGCGA
The DNA here is from genome assembly GCF_045222935.1 of Streptomyces sp. Ac-502. Lineage (NCBI taxonomy): Bacteria > Bacillati > Actinomycetota > Actinomycetes > Kitasatosporales > Streptomycetaceae > Streptomyces > Streptomyces sp. Ac-502. The sequence goes on along the minus strand of NZ_JBHFFO010000004.1, from coordinate 20,091 downwards.
GGCCGAAACCGCCGCGAACCGCCTGCACGGACGGCTTGCCGAGCGCGTCTGGCCGCTGGGCGCACTGCTCTAGAGCCGCTCACCTTCTCGTCACCGGTGAGCGGCCCCGTCAGCCGGCCCGCAGTGAGCTGGCCAACGGCGTCACCGCAGGGTCAGTGATCACTGCTGCCGAGCGGCCCTGCGCGTTCACCACCCAAGAAGTGCACACTTCCGTAAGGTGGTGTCATGACGGAGACGACCTACTCGATCGTGGAAGCCCGCGCCCGCCTGGGCGCCATCGCGCGCGAGGTCAGCGCCACCCGCGAGCCCGCCGCCATCACCGACCACGGCCAGACCATCGCCATACTGGTCAGCCCCGCCGACGCCCTGGAGCTGCAGGAGATGCGGGCGCTGGCCGCCCACCGCGCCCGCCAGGCCCGCGGCGAGAACGCCGGCGTCTCACACGACGAGGCGTACCGCCGTGTCTTCGGCGGCACCGAGGCGTGAACTACGAGGTCATCTGGGAGCCTGAGGCCCTCGCCCAGGCCGAGCGGTTCGCCAAGGACGACCCGCAGGGCGTGCGGCAGGTCTTCACCGCCGTCGACCACCTCGCTACCGATCCCCGGCCCGAGGGCGCGTTCGGCAGCACCGACGTGCTGCGCATCCACGTCGGGGCCTACCGGGTCATGTACGAGATCAGTGACCGGCAGGTCCGCGTCAGCGTCATCCACCTCGGACGCGTGCGCTGAACGCCTCGAAGGAGCAACTGCGCGGGAGCGGGATCCGCTGAGGCCGGCATCAAGGGTGATCGGAGGGAGGGGAGCCATCCCGTGGGGGCAGTGGTGTTGTGCGCGGTGTTCTGGGCGGGCGCGGCCGCGGCGGTGGTGCGGTGCGTCAAACAGTGGTGCAGTGGCGCAGACCGGGTGTGGTCGTCGAAGTGGAAGGCGTTGGCGGGGGCCTTGATCGTGACGGCCTTCCCGGTGATGGCGACGGCCCGGTTGGTGCCGCCCGACGCGCAGCCCGTCCTCGTAGATCTCGCCGGACTGCTGGTTGTGGGCTCCGCCGGCTCCGTGGCGGCTGGATGGGTGGCGGCACGCCGCAGTGACGCCCAGGCGCGGGCGGTGCGAAGCGGGCTCGGGCTGCCCGTCGAGCGAAGGCTGTGGAGCCCGTGGGTCCCGATGGCCTTGTGGAGTGCCGCCGGGATCCCCTTCACGGTCGCCGAAGTGCTCCTCACCACCCAGTACATCGAGGCGCATGCCGAGCCCGCGGCCGACGGCACCTGGGCCGAAGCAGACGCGATCGCCTGGCTCTGCGTCCTGACCATCGCCGCCTTCGTCGTCATCGGCGCGCTGCACGGCCTCGTCCAGCACCGTCGCCGCGCCCGGGAACAGCGGCGCGTACGCAACGCCGAGCAGCAGTACCTCATCACCGACCCCGCCGTCTGATGGCGTCCTCCTCCCGGCCACGACGGCGTCCTGCGGCTCACGATCACCGTCGACTTCAGCGGCCAGCCGACGTCACCCGGCACGTGCCCACCCCCGAGGAACACGTGCGCCGCGAGTAGCCGGCCGCTTCCGGCCGCACGGCAGCTGCTGATCGGCGGGTCCGGCTGAGCGCGGCCGGTACCGTTCCCACGACGACGTCGACAGCATAAGGGGGAGAGTGTGACGAAGGTTCGAGACCGCGGCGAGGTACTGGGCTACGGGGTGCCGGCCGTGCTCTTCCTGCCCGGGGTCGCCTACCTCGGGATCACTAACGGCCACCGGTTCATCGCCAACGACTTCTTCGCCTTCATGTACTGCCTGGCCAGTGTCGGCTTCGCTTACGTCCCGCTGATGGCGTGGCGCCGGGGCGGAGGCCGCTACGCCGACCCGGGGTTCGTCCGCTCCGCCTGGTTCCCGTGGCTGTTCACCACCGGGCAGGGCGTCGCCTACAGCGCCCCACGCGGCGACGCGAACGTCTTCCTGCTGATCTTCGGCTGGGGTGCCTTCATCTACGCCGGGATGGTCGCCCTGTACTTCCTCGCCCGCGCGCTCTGGGGTGACGACGACCAGGACGTGCCGCCGGCCGGCGAGGACACTGCGAAGGCGGAGCCCAGCGCCTGACCTCCGGACGACGTGCGGCGCCCCTGCTCAACAGGGACGCCGCGGCCGGGCCGGACTGCTTGGTCAGTCCGACTGGAAGAGGTCGTACTTCGCCGATGTGGTCTTCCATCGGCCGTTGGGGGAGGGAAGGCGTGTGACGGGCCGGACGTACGTGTCGTAGACGAGGAACGCGATGACCGGGGAGCCGATACGGCTGTGGGACGACGGTCCCTCCTTCGCCCGCAGCCTCCAGTTCCCGCCCGGCAGCACGCCGCGGACCTGCGGCTCGTTGTACCGCTCCACCCGCCGGAAGCCCGGCAAGTCCTTGGCGGCCACGAGGCGGCCTTCCTCCTGGTCCAGGATGAGGGCCCTGCCGTCGTCGTCCCACGACTCGACCAGCACCTCCAGTTCGTCGTCCTCACCCTCAGCGGTGTCGGTGAAGTAGGCGTAGTAGCGCGCCGGTTGAGTGTCCATTTGATGATGGTGGCCCCTGGTGAACCGGGCATGGAGGAGATCCGGTCAACCCGCCTCAGCGGGCCTTTGGGGCGGAGCTGCCTTCGGGACCACGGCCGCTGTTCCGGCTGCACGTGCTGCACGCTCCGCTCGGGCACGGCACAGGGCCGCGGCGTGGGAGATGTCGGCCTGGTGGCGGCGCTCGGTGCGCGCCTGCTCGATCGAGGCCGGCGCATCGCCGGGGGCGACGTCGGGCTCGGGGAACGCTCGGCGCGACAGCTCGCGCATCGCCTTGGTCTGCCGATCCATCGCCTTCGCGATGGCCGGGTTCACTCGGGGCGGCGGCGCGGCCTGGCGGTGCGCCTCGATCGCGTGCCGGTATCCGTCCGGCGGCGGCCGGCGCTCCACGGGGACGGCGGGCAAGGCGGGCAAGGCGACCGCGGCCGCGGTAGTGGCGGGGCCGGTCTTCATGGGCGCGGGTGCCAGGACGTGCAGGGCGCGGACGTTCGCGTCGGGTACCCGGCCGTTGGCCGCGCGATCAGCTTCGGGGCGCTCCAGCGCAGCTTCGTGCCGACGGCCGGGGCCTCGGGGACGACGTCCAGGCGGCCGGTGTCCGCGTTGAACGCCACGGCCTGCACGCGCCCGGCGAGTTCGGGCACGGACGCGGCGAGGATGGTGTCGAAGTCGGTGAGGACGGATCCGCCGGCGGCCGGGGTGACCATGCCGCGTTCGGTCATCATCATGCCGATCGCCGCACCGAGCCCGAGCGGGTCGCGGCCGTCACGGCGTATGGCGGTGCCGGTGCGCCGCTTCGGCTTCTTCGTCTGGGTGGCGCCATTCTTCTTCGCCGCTTCCCGGGCCGCGACGAGGGCCTGGCGGGCGAGGTCGACGCCGCTCAGCTCGCCGGTCATTCGGTCACCGCCCCGCCGGCGTCGCCGTCCAGCGGGCGCGTGGCGAGGCCGGGCAGCCGATCCGTCCACGGCGCGGGCCTCTCGGGCCGGGCGGCGGACTGCTCGTGCAGCTGCTCCAGCCGCGCCGCCAGCAGGTACTCAGCCGTGCGCTCCTGACCCATGTCGGCGGCCAGCCGCCGATGACCTGCCCCCACCCCTCACCCCCGCCGCCCGCCTCCTCGGAGTGTCGGCCCGCCAGGGGGAAGCAGGGAGAGGCATAGACAGTCCCAGGAAACGGACATGTCATAGCGCGGCGGGCCGCCCCCGGAACTGAGAGGGGACGGCCCGCCGATTACACAACGATGGTCGGCTTAGCTTACAGGTGGCGGTCAGCAGCTTGGTCCGGCTGCTCTCTACGAGCCGAGCGTCACCGTTTCGGCGCTACTTGCCCAATCAGAGACCGTCGGCACGAGTGCGCGATCTTCCCGACTGGGATGCGAGTGCGGGACAACACCCTCTTCAGCTGCGGAGTCTGGGCATCGATTCCTCGGGATGCCGCACAGAACACCGCTCCCACCATGATGAATCCGAAAGATACAATTCCGAGCTGCAAGATGATCAGAATATGCAGACACACACTCATCGCCGCAGCCATCACCTGCCGGGACCCGCGTCGGAATAGGAAGAACGCGATCAGGGTTTCCGTCGCCATCGCCCCCCAGGCGGAGAGAAGAGCGATGGGCGTGATGCTCGTTGCCCAGCGAAACAGGTCGGCGAACAGGCCAGCCGCCCCGAAGTTCTCCATGCGGGCGACGTAATAGGTTGCGCTGCCTTCCGCCCACGGGCCGACGGGCAATTTCGCCAGGGCGCTGTTGAGGTAAATGTATGCGACTTGGGCCCGCACGCCCCACCAACCAGCCCAAGCGATACCCTGCCAGACTGACCTCTTGTGCTCTTCGCTGCTGGGACGTTGCCAGTGCCAGGTCCGCCTGTCATTGGCGCAAGCGAGAATGAGGAAGAATGTGACGACCTGCGCAACAGCGTCCCCGCCGTCGGGCAGTGATATCGACTGTCCGACGGAAATTGATGTCCAGAAATGCAGCACGGTCGTGTATCGAGGCAGAATGCCGCTCGCGACAATCAGCAACAGAGCCAGAACGAGCAGATTGAGGAGTTGCCGGTCTGCCGAGTCTGCGAGGCAATACAGTGACGCAGCCTGCACAGGGGTAGAACATGCAATCTCAATCTCATCACTGCCCACCGGAACGAAGAGATGAGAGGCTGGCGTGAAGATCAAGATCGACGCTTGCGCGAGTGCGATTATCGACCTGCCTATGCCGAGAGCCCGTGACTCGGCTGGGAAGTGCCGGACAGATCTTTGCAGCACAGCTAGTTGTCTCGCGAACACTTCGCCTCCACGAGAGCAGCCTTCTTATCGAGGCGCCATCCTTCGTACCTATCGCGGAATTTCCATGGGACAGGCGCCGACTCCACAAGTACCAGACGTCCGCACAGTGTTGGCACCGGAGATGAGTTCGTGACAGGTACAGGAGCTGAGGACCCGGCGACCACCGCCGGGCAGTCTCCCTTTACTTCCTCGCAGTCTTTCCATGTCTGCACCTGGTTCGCCATGCTGGCAACCTCCGGGCCCTGCGCACGCTGGCGTCGCGTCAACCCGTAGAGATTGTCCGAGCGTGAATTGGGAAGTCGCGACGCGTAGGAGACGCCGCCATCAGACACGATGTAAGGAACGAACTCATGATCGCTCGGAGGTTTAGTGAAGAAGGCCCAACTCTGGGGCATAAACCTCGCTGATAGCGACCGAAGATAACCCCCATCGCGCGTGGAAAGGACGTTGCTTGGGAGCGAAAAGAAGATCGATCCAGCCAGTAGAACTCCGACCAAGAGAATGCCGCCAGTGGCAGAGACCAGAACCGATGCTGAGCGAATCGACGCACCATGGCCTCTCCCTGCGGCGGTCCGCCCGTCAGAGTGCTGCTTGACGGTCGCCGGACCGCGACTCACGTCAGCGCAGAGGTCAGGGCATCGACAAACGCGTCGCGCTCAATACCTGTACTGGCCGGCTTGCCATCCTCGAGGTACCACGTAACGACCACGAGGGTCGCGAGGGCATTGGTGGCAACTCCAGCAGTCGTGTACGCGACAGCGTTGGCAGCGCCTACAGCGTTCACATAGATGGCAACGTTCGCGCCCATCCAGAACCAGCCTCTAGTCTGCGCCTGGGCTCTACTGCTGTTCGCGGGTTGGGCGTTCTTCTTGATGTAATCAATGAAGGTCACCGAGAAGTCGCGCAGAGCAGTGTCAACACGGACCGGATCCCCCGAATGGAAAGGAATCGCCATTTTTTCGTGGAATTCGGGGTGAGCGGCAAGATAACCCGTTATGATCTTCCCTAGCGCCTCTTCGTTGGTGTGCGGCTTGGAAGGGTTGAACCCAAGCATCTGCTTCAGCTCGGGATGTGCATCTGCGATCGGCCCCTGGGCAGCGAGCAACAACTGCAGAAGCTCCCTGTCACTGTACTTTGAGGCGTCATTCACTGCCTTGAGCTGCGCCTTGCCCGGCGCAGAAGTCCCCCGTCCGTCGTCGGCAAAGGCGCTCTGGGCAGTAACGCCACCCGCCACAAGGATAGAGCTGGCCACTACTGCGGCGACTGCGTTTCTCGGTGTGAACTTCATACTGCCCTTCCGACACGTGATGTAGTTCAGCATGTGCTGAACTACCTAATTCGAGTGGCCGGCTGTGCGCGCGGCCGAGTTAGCCTTGACTGTGGCTGCCGTGAGAAGTGCGAGAACCAATCCGGTACCAATCAATGGGATGATGATGACAGCCGGGTTTCTGGAATTGTTCAGCGACAACGCCAGACTGAGTGCCAAGGTAACCGCACCCACGGCATAGGCGGTCAGATATGTCACCATCAGCATCGGAGATGCCGAAGCATGCCCGGCCTCCCAAGCGCTGTCCGAAGACATCGTTGCCTTGGTCCGGATGCCAATTGCAGAATTGCGCCGGATGCTTCCGCTGGCAACCTGGTTCTTGATGTAATGAATCACCATGCCCAGCATGATCAGCCCTACGCCAAATGCCAAACCCGCGACCGGATCCATTGCTCTCCTCCAAGAATGTAGACATTAGCGTTTCCCGTTCCGGAAAGCTCTACACTTCCATCGTGCACATGACTACTCTCCGCATCACCCTGATCAGTGCCTCGCAGGCTGGAAAGGGCCGTGAGCATGGCGAATGACAGGGGGAACGGACCGGTGAGAAGGATGGAAGGGCGCCGGGTACGGGAGTTTCACTGGTTGACGCGGACCGGGCGTGGATAGCCTGACTCGCGGCGTTGAGCCGCGCGTTTGCGCACGTGAAATGCATCTTGCCCATCATTCGGTAAGGGCAGGGATAGAAAAACACCCAACCGCAGCCTGAACAGCGAATCTCCGTCGTGCTGGACAAAGCTAACATCACCTCACTCGACCCCGTCAATAACTTTAGCTCGGTGTTTAGCGTAGGCTAAATAGAAGCAAAGATCGGCGCGTATCGGACACGACTCGACCAAGCTGTTTCCTCGTCACCAGGGCGCTCCTGGGCAGCCGTACATGAGAAAGTGACACGAGGTACGCGCTTCGTTCCCGCGGCCCGCGCCTGGTAGGACACAGCGGGGCAACAGTTCCTGTTGCCAGCAGGAAGGCTGCTTCCTCGTGAAGCAGCTCACCACCGCGCCCGCCCACTCATTCGCTCAACCGCCAGGTGAAGTGCTCAGTGAGCCTTTTCAGTCTGCCCACTGATCGGGTGTTGGCGAGGCGGTGCGCAACGCACGAGGCACCCGTGCCGTTGAGGGAGGTGTTCGACGTCTCGACTCAACAGCGCAGGTGCCTCGTTGGTTCCTTATCCTGCCGCACTCGACTTGCCGCACGCCGTGGTCGAGTGGGTCACGATGCTCATCGTCACCCGCGAAGGTGACCGCCGGTGCAAGCTCCCGCCGCACCAGCGTGCCCTGATCGGTCTGGTGTACCTGCGCCGCCACGACACGCTTGCCCAGCTCTCGGCCGGTTTCGGCATCTCCGTCGGGACCGCTCACGCCTACGTCGGCGCCGTCATCACTCTGCTTGCCGTCCGTGCGCCGGGCCTGCTCAAGGTCCTGCGGGAGAGCGATCCCGGCTTCGCCCTGCTCGACGGGACTTTTGTCGAGTGCGACCGCGTCGGCGACGGCCAGGCGGACTACTCGGCCAGGCACCGGCGTCACGGAGTGAACGTGCAGGTGGTCACGGATCCGGCGGGACGGCTGCTGTGGCTCTCGCCCGCTCTGCCGGGCCGAACCCATGACCTCACCGCCGCCCGCACCCACCGGATCATCAGGATCTGCGGACGCCAGGGCGTCCCACTCGTGGCCGACCTCGCCTACCAAGGAGCCGGCCCCTGGCTGACCACGGCGTTCAAACGACGACCCCGCCAAGAGCTCACCCTGACCCAGAAGACCGTCAATCACGCGCTCGCCCGCACAAGAGTCCCGGTCGAGCGTGGTGTCGCCCGGCTGAAGACCTGGAGGATCTTCCGTCACGCCCGCTGCAGCCCGAATCGAATGACGTCAATCGCCAGGGCTGTCCTCACCCTGGAGCGGCAACGCTGAAAAGGCTCAGTAAGAGGTCCAGACGGTGCCGCGGGTTTCGTACTCCAGTATGGACTCCAGGCCGAGCGCGGCGTCGACGCCCAGTTCGCGGCGGACCAGCCACAGGGCGAGGTCCAGGCCGGAGGTGATGCCGCCAGCGGTGACCAGGTCACCGTCGTCGACGCCCCGGGCCTGTAGGGCAGGCCGACGGTCAGCGCCCACGACAGTCCGTCACGGCGAAACGCGTAGGGCCGGTCCGCGTCACCGGTGGCCAGCGGTTCCAGCCGCTCCCGCAGGCGGAACGCGATCATCGCGTCGTCCTCACCCCCGGCCAGCAGGCCCCGCACCACACGGGCCAGCCGTTCGCACTGGTAGCCGTTGGGCGACGGAACGACGCTGTCGAGCAGCCCGGCCACCTGCGGAACACGCCGGCTCAGGACCGGGCCCAGGCAGGACAAACGGGCAGAGCGGGAAGAAGGGGTGGGCTGGTCCGCGCGCAGCGCGCTCCCCCACACCGAGGGAGACGTGCGCCGAGGCCGAGGGAGGCCCGCCGACGACGGCGCTTCCTCGCCCGCGCCCGCGCGCTCCGGGTCCCGAATTTTGGCGTTCTCCCCGCCGTACGGCCGGCCGACGCCCGGACGGCGGCCCCGCGCCTTCGCCACCGGCACCACACACCCGGCCACGGCCGCGCATCCGCGCCACCGTCTCCCCCTGCGACACCTCCACCAGCCCAGCCTCACCGAACCGGCCCAGCAGCCGGGCCCCCGCATCGGCAGAACACCCCAGCAGCCGCGCCACCGTGGCCGCCGGACGCCCCTGGTCACCGCGCACCGAACCTGCGCCTCTGATCCTCCGGCGAGGCACGGCTTTGGAGCTCCGGGGTGTCGGGCTGTGAGGCACAACTGGGACACTGCGAACGGGGCCTCGCCGCTCCGCACCAAGCAACAGCGCTGCCATGCAGGTTTTCAGGCCGCCTATGGCGGCTACCCGGCGGCTCGCTCTTGTCTGCTCGTTCAATCCTTCAGGAGGCCACGCTCACTGACGAGGTAACCCGCGTGCATGCGGGTCTTCGCGCCCAGCCGCCGCATGATGACTTCTATGTGGCGCTGACAAGACCGCAGGGACATGTTCAGTCGCCGCGCAATCACTCGGTCCTCGACACCTTGCACCATGAGACGCACGATGGTGCGCTTGGTGCTTTCGGAAATCTCATCCACCACCTGGCGCTCGCAGGAGGTACCGAAGGTGATGCCCCGCGTCCACGCCCGCTCGAAGGCGGCGACCGCGAACGAAACCACGACGGAGTCCCGCACCAGCACGATTCCGTCTGAACGCGTGTGATCAGAGAAAACCGCCACCTGCCCGTCAAAAACGGTCAGCGGCATGAAGCTGTCGCTCCGAGTGCGGTACGACGTATTGCGCTGCGCCTGGGCCTGCATGTGCTCGGTGAGGTCCCGCCGGAAGCGTGCCGTGTGCGGGAACAGGGTGCGGACCACGACATCCGCACTGAGCACGGACTTGCCGCCTGAATGGAAATATGGCATGGCTGCGACAGCGGCGGACACGTCCGGCTCGGAGAGCAGGATTTCCGAGCGGCAAGATGCGGCCAACTGCAAGGTCAGCTCAGCGGCTTGGGAAGGCGAGGTGACGACCTCCACGGTTGCGGGTCCCGCGCAGCACGCTGTTCTTTCCCGGTAGACGCTGGTGAGCTCGTGCAGCACCGCACTGATGCGGTCGACCTCGTGGTGCCGGCGCTCGATATCGCGCCGCAGAGGTCCGACGAGTTCGACTCGCGCCGTCTCAGGTGACACTGCGCAGTAGTGCGCGGGCGACGTGGAGTCGGCACGAACCAGATGCAGCCGAAGCAACCTGGCAATCGACGCCTCAATCTCCTGCTGCTGCCGTCCGGTCCCTGAAGCGATTTCCTTGATGGAGCAATGAGCGACCTCGGCGATCCAGCTATAGATCTCGCGGTCCTCGCTGCGGAGAAGAGCCGTCTCGGGTTCCGTGGATCGCGATCTGAGTGAACCCTCGTCATGTATGACGCGCGACGCAGTAGGCACGGTGGAATCCCTCATTCTACCGCCGGGCGGAAATACGACCCCCTGGCTGGCGTTCTCTTGCTGAGCCGGAAGCTTAACCTATCCGTGCCACCGGAGCCGGCATACGCCTCACCCCCGGCACCTACGCCTCCTTACGACCGCATGGTGCTCGGTAGCCGTCCGTCTCTTCGACGCCGCGGCGCCCGGCTCGCTCGCCTCCGGCGGACGTGCAAAACTGTCGCACCAAGAAATGGAACTGCCACACTCGTGCAACGCGTAACTCTTTGTGTCGACGACTTGGCGCGTACCAGAATCATCGGCACACTTGGCCGACACGTCGAGGCGATTTTCGCAGTGGATGCCCTGCGCAACACGCGGAGCGATTTCCTGCAGGCCTGGCGCCACAAAGTGCTCGTGAAGCTAGAGCATCCAGGAAGGGAGCTTGCACAGGCCCGGCGGCTGGCAGGTGTGAGTGGCGGCTCCCGGGAGGTCCTGTCCGCCTGGTCGAGCGTCGCAACGGTGCCGGATACGGCCCACTCCGGCACCCCGGGTCTGCAGAGAGCACATTTAACAGCGGCCGTTGAAGAGATGTGCCAGGTGGCCGTGCGGCCGCACTGGAAGCGCGTTCATGCTCACCTAGCCTCGGCCCAGGACTTCCGCCGGGACGCCATGTGCCGTGACGGAATCGAGGCCCTGCTGAACGGCCTAGGCCCGGGCATACGTTGGAACGCGCCCGTGCTGGAAATTCACTCCGCGGGCATGAAGCATCTGAAGCCGAACGGGCGTGGACTGCTGCTGTCCCCCTCGCTCTTCCTTCAGGGGGCGCCGCGGTGCTTCCGTCGCTCCCGGGGAGGGCGGAGAGCGGCCCGGTCCTGATCTTTCCTGACCGCCCAGGTGGCCATCACTGCTCACTTCTGGACGAGGAGCGTTCGTCCGCGTCTGCCGCAAGCCGCCTGCCGGCAGAGCGCCTGGCGGCCCTGCTGGGCAGGACTCGGGCCGCCATTCTCCAGGCACTGCGTGACGGCTGCACCAACGGCGAACTCGCCGATAAACTGGGGGTCACCCCGGGCGCGGTGAGCCAGCACACCGGCACGCTGCGAGCTGCAGGGCTGATCTCGACCCGGCGCAGCGGCGGCGGTCGCGTCGTGCACACCGTCACTACGCTCGGTCGCGATCTTCTGCACGCCGCTCCGGACCCTGCCGAACTGTGCTCACATGGCAGACGGCTCGGCGGCCCGTTCTTCCGCGACACCCGTCCGTTTCCTCCATGAAACCCTGCGCTCTCCTCGCGCGCATTTGACGAGCGATAGCGCAGCTACGCCCCTGCCGAAAACTGGCAGGGGCGTTTGCGCTTGCGTCCCCGATCGAGCGGGACCGGCGAACGCCCGCCAGCTCCTCCACACGGTTGCTGAAGAGCGCTGCTGCCGTCCTGTTTTAGCTGAAGCTAAAAAGGTTGCCGGTTGAACCGCCGCCCCAAGATAATGCCTTCTATATCGGCAGCTCATGAGAATCCAACCCTCTCTGAATTTTGGGTGCGCCATCGGGTGAGAATCAATCCCCGAAGGCCAGTGGCAAAGAACTGGAGGCGCCAAATGCGTGGCACATATACCGCCACCCGGAAAGCGGAAGCCACTCGGGAAACCCTCGTGCAGCGTGAGCAGCCAAGCGGCAGGTCACATCGGTCCTGCCTCCGTGACTATTCCGCTCTACCTCCAGACCATCACTGCCACTTCCCGCCGCTTTAGGAAACGGAAGGCCGAAACGCGTCCATGATTCCCTTAACGGTGCCTCCCGGTCGAGCAGATTTCATCGAAGGTGATGTTCAGCGGCCTGTTCCAGCAAGGCTCGTGCGGAGTTCGCGTAGCGCATCGCGGTCTTCTCGTCGAGGCCGAAGACCTCGGCAAGGTGGAGTTGGCCAGGGCCGTGGACCATGGCCTCTTCAAGCTGTCGGTCGACGCAGAGCCGCTCCAGGGTGGCGCGCCTGAGAGCGCCCAGCCGGGTGCCGCTCGGCGATGCCCGCAATACCTTCCCGAAGTACGCGTCGGCGTCGGGCGGCTCCGTCTCCCACAGCGGTCGGCCGAACCAGGACCGCGTCAGCTCCAGGTGCCCGACGTCCCCGCGGATCGTGCCGTCCGCCAATCCAGCCGAGACCCGCGCCAACGCGAACCCCGCCAGCACGTCGGTCTCGAGCTGCTCCAGCTCCTCCGCCGTGGCCGGCGGCCGGACATCACGCCGGTCCCCTACGACAGCCAGCGCCAACCCGAGCCCCCTCACCTTCACCCCGATCGTGAACCGATCAGGCATGGTGAGACCGCTTCAGGAATCCCGAAGTTAGACCGCTGCCGGAGAGAAGACGAACCCACTGGCCACGAGGTTGAAGACTCAGCGCGGCTCAGAGCAACCGTCATGTGGGGTCTTGTCAGCTGGGTTGGGCGGTTCGATCTCGGTCAGCTTGCTTCGCAGGTGGGCCCGTTCGGGTTCGGTGCCGGCCAGGTCGAGTGCTTCCCGGTAGGCCGACGCGGCCTCGGGCAATCGGCCGAGCCGGTGCAGCAGGTCTCCCCGGGCGGCCGGGTAGGGGTGGGCCCGGCCACCGGCCCGCCTCTTGCGCGTACCCGCGGGTCCCGGCAGATCATCTGACCCCTCACGGCCGTAGCTGGAAAACCCACCGACATCTGCACCCTCACCCGTCTCAGCAACCACATCAGGGTGTGAAGGGTTGCCGCAGCGTCGGGCTCTGCAACATCCGCCGCATCCGTCACCGGCACGATGCTGACATGCGGGGTCACCACCGCCATGCCGGGTCACCTCCGGGCCGTCGTACCATCATCGTCCTCGCCGGGGCTCTCCGGGGCAGCCCCTTGTCGAGGCCCGTCCGGGGCGCCGAGCAAGTCGTCGGACACAAACTTCCGCCACATCTCGGTTTCCCACCGTTCCCTATCCGCCTGCCGTGCGAGGTCTCTGGCCGTGGCCTGCCTCTGGTCGAGGACCGCCTCCAGGGCGACCGCGTGGTCTTCCAGAGCCTGAGCGACAGCGTCCTGGGCCGCTTCCCACCGGTCCTGCGGTAGGCGGCCGGCGAACTGCGTCAAAGCAGTGTCCAGGGCGGGCCTGCCGCCGCGGGCGAAGACTTCGCAAAAGAACGCACGGTCCATACCTGCATAACGGCTGCTGGTCACCCTCATAAACGAGCAGGGTCTGGACAGGCGGGACGCTCACTGTTAAAGCTGCGAGTGCAAGCAGCGCCGCCGGGCGGCAACCCACCGCAAGTGGCAAGCAGGCGTCGACGCGCCCGAGTGAAACCGCCCTCCTGCCGTAAGCAGTCCGCCATGCTGGCGCCGCCGCCTGCGCCACTGCACTGGCGGGGCTCACGGATGCCCCTGGAGCAGGACCACCCCCGCGTGCGCGGGGACCACAGGGCACGACCAGTGGTTTTACCCGGCGGGATGCGGGATTTTACTTACTTGTGAGAACACCGACATTTCCACCCGAAGGGTGCATTCGAGGCAGTAGCACGGTGACCCGATCACGCTACTTCTTGCAGGCGACAGCAGGCACACGTCGTCGCCGGGGCAGCTCGCGGCCGAGCAGCCAGCCGACCGCACGAGCCCGCCGCCCTGGGCCGCCAGGCGCTGCGTCAGCCGCTCTGCCAGAACCCCGGCGGCGCGTCATTCCCTGCCGCTGCGTGCTCTCCACGCAAGCGGAGGTGAGCCGGTCCCCCAGGGCGACGAGGGGCACGGCGTGAAGTGCTCTCCGCGCGAGCGGAGGCGAACCTTTTCCGCCGCTCGGGCGGAGACCAGTGCCTGGCGCGCGAGGTCGACACTGCTCAGGTCTGTCGCCACGCGATCACCACTCCGGCCGTGCCGTCATCAAGGGTGCGGGCGCGGCGAGCTCGGGCAGCCGGTCCGTCCACGGCACGGCCTCGGCTGTCCCGGTGCGGGCGGGGGCCTGCTCGCGCAGCTGCTCCAGACGTGTCACGAGCAGGTACTCGGCCGTACGCCGTTGTGCCGTGCCGGCGGCCTTGGTGGCCGCCGCGACGGCGTCCGCGCCGTTCGGGTTGTGCCGGTACCAGCGGCGCCCCTGCTCGCTCTTGAACGTCTGCCGAGCCTCCGCCTCGGCTTCCGATCGCCCCACAGGGCCCGAGCGGTTCACGGCCGTCACGGCGTACGACGGTGCCGGTGCGCCGCGGCGCAGCTGCCCCTCCGGGCAACCGGCAGGGGCGGGGCCGTCCGCCTGGACCGGTTTCCGGTGCCTTTCCCAGGGCCACTACTGCTACCAAGGGAGGCTTGTGGCCCGTACGGGTCGGGGAGGGAAAGCTCGTGGACTTTTCGTTCGAGTGTGGGTGGTGTGGCGAAGACTGTGTCGTTTACGGCGAGCCCACCGGTTTCTGGCGGGAGCTGTACCGGGTCCCGGACGAGTGGCACTGCTGGTCCTGCGATGGGCTGAACTACACCCATGACCCGCCGTGGACACCGGCGGAGTAACCGACACCGACCGTCCGGCGCCGACAACGGGCCGCACATCCCGGTACGCGCCACGAAGGTGCTCATCACCCGCACACCTGAGGGAGATGGAGCCCGTCGGCAAGAGACGGTCGGCGAGCTGCAGATGAGCGCGGGCTTCGACCAGGAGCTCGTCGGCGAAACCCGGACCCACCGCCCCTACACCTCAGACGCCGAACGGCAGGCCGCCTTCACCGCCTGGCTGGACTGGTACAACTACCACCGACCCCACACCGAAATCAGCGGCCACACCCCAGCCAGCCGCGTCACCAACCTCACAGGGCAATACAACTAGGGGTCGTGACCGCCCCGTCGTCGGCGTCAGTGACACCCTTCCGGGAGTCGATCCGGCCCCCGCCGGCCATGCCGGACTACCCGCCCGCCGGGCACCGTCTGTAACGGCCTCGCGGAAGTACCCGCGAATCGCGGACGACCTGCTGACTGCCTCCCGTGTCGGGCGACGTGGGAATGTCAGCGCTTGGCGACATGTGGTGTGTCAGTGCGAGCCGAGGCTTCGGGCATGGGGCCAGGTTCCCGATGATCTCCTGAATATTGCGAAGATCGACGCATGACTATCCCGCTCTCCGTCGACCGGATCTTCGGCGACCGTTCTTTCGCCGAGATCGGTGACCCTGTACTGGCCGCCGTCGACGGGCGGCGTGGCCTGCTGGCCGTGGCGGGCAGGTACGAGTTCGGCGGCACTGCACCCGTCGGTGTGTACGGCACGGGTGACCTGGCCTGCCACGCCCTCGTCCGCTCGCGCTACGCGGTGCACACGATGGCTTTCCATCCCACGCTTCCGCTGCTCGCGGTCGGCACCGGCCGCTACGACGGCGGCTACTTCTTCGAAGGCGAGCTGCTCCTGCTGAACCTGGAGACGGGAACGGCCGTATCGCTCATCGAGCACTGGCTGGGCCGCCAGGTCCTGGAGCTGGAATGGCTCGACGAACAGGCACTGCGGATGGTGATGGCACCACCCGACGACTGGCAGGACGACACCGCACGCGTCGAAGGACATGTCGCGGTGGTGCGCAGGCCGGACTGGGCCACTGTGCCTGCCAAGTCCCTCACCGAGCATGACCTGGCCGGCCCGCGGGTGCCGGCAGCGCGTCCCGACGGCAGCGAGGTCGCCCGCCGGATGCTCTCGGAGCTGAGCACGGACTGGGAACCGCGCCGTAATGTCCGTGCGGTCGAGGTCCTTTCGGACGGTCGGACACTGGCCACACTCGACGGAGTGCAGATGGAGTCCTGGCTGCCCTCGGGGGAGCGTGCGTGGATGGTTCCGGACGAGGAGGGCGGGCGCGAGATCGTCGTCGCCACGGACGAGGGATCCGCGTGGGTCGGGCTCATACGCCGCCGCGGCATGCGCGATTCCGTTCCGCAGTCGGTCGTCCGCCTCTCTCTCGCCGACGGGAAACAACTCGACGGCATCGTCCCGTCGGCGCCCGTCTCGCTGGTGCGCTGTGCTGACGGCCGGCCGGCCTTGTCACCGGACGGACGCAATGGTGACCGCAGCCGGCTTCCCGTCCGGGGCGGACGCCGCATCTACTTCCAGTCGATTCTCCGGCCCTCGGGCCAGCCGAATTCCTACAAGGGCGAGTGCTGGGTCGCGGCCGTGGACCTGCAAGGGCCCGCGACCGGGAGGCCCGTCGTACCCCTCGCACGGTCGGCCCGGCGGCTGTTCCGGTACTCCTGGGAGCCCGGCGAGACGCATTTCGGCGGTCCTGGGGTCGAGGTCGAGGACGGAACTCTGGTCCACGCCGGGACCGTGTATCACGGCCACGGGCTCCAGCCCGGCGGGTCGTTCGTCGTCCGGCGCGAGACGACCGACGGGCGCCCGCGGTGGGTGTTCCGTACTGACCGGAAAGCCGCCGCATTGGACGCCGACGCGGCTACCGTCTACGTCGGGTACGACGATGGAGAGGTGGTCGCACTAGACCTGGGTGACGGCACCGTGCGCTGGCGGCAGCACCTCACCGTCGGTGCGGTCTCCGCCGTACCTACCGCTCTCACCGTCACAGCCAACGGCCGGTTCATCATCGGCACCAGCGACGGCCGCATCCTCGAATGCTCGGCCGCGTAGGGACCTACCTCCACAACGTAGCTGCCGCCGTACTGGAGCTTCGCAGGTCACCCTTCGTTTCTCTTACCGCCGCATCGTGCGGTTGGGGCCAACTACAGGGATAGGGAGCGGCCGTGGAGACGGGAGCGACGGGGGTCTACCGCGAGCGGGCGGAGCGCCGGCGGCGGGTGCGCGGGACGGGCGAGGCCCGTGGCGACGGCTGGCAGCACAGCGAGGCGGACGACCGGCTGCTGCAGCGGCCACCCGGTACGGGACGCTGCACCAGGCGGCCGCTGCGGTCCTTACGCGTGCGCGCGTAGAGGCCGCTCAAAACGCTCAAAACTCCGTGTCCGCGAATCGCGGACGCAGCGAACGCTCAACGGGCGCCGAAGCGGTCGCTCAGGTACAGCAGGATCCGACGGCGGGCCGCGTCCTCCAGGCTCTCCAGGGCGTCGATGCACTCCTGCAGCGCGTCCAACTCGTCGCGGGACTGCTGGACGGGCAGATCGACCTTGGCCCGGAACTCCTTGGCCAGTTCGGAGACCCAACCGACCGACCAACCAGTGATCTGGGCCAGGCGCCGCACGGGGGTGCCGTCGGCGACACCCGCCCGCACGGCTTCGGTGGCGGCGTCCTGCTTCATGCGGACGGGCGGGAGGGAGACCGGGGCCGGGGTGGATGGCATGGGGCGACGGTAGGACGCCAGCGGACGGTTCCTGCGGATGTCGCCCGGATGAGGGCGCGCCCCAGCCCTGTTTCGATGCCCGGACATTCCGGATACATCGCAGGTCACCAGACCAGGCCCCTCCAACCGGGGATGACAACGCGGAAGGGCCCCGCGCGGCCGAAGCCGGGCGAGGCCCTGGAGGCATCGGGAGCCGGTCAGCTGCTGTCGGAGTCTTCGGCGGGCCAGGGAGTCCCGGTGCCGGGAGTGGCGCGCAGGTCGGCGGCGCGGGCGCGGTCCCGCTGGATCCACTTGTGGATGTCGGCGGGGACGACGTCCCCTTCGCGGATCATCCGCTCGTACAGCGCCACCCGGCGCTCGCACAGGTCGGCCTCCACCCGGGGGGCGGGCACCATCTGCTCGTCGAGCAGCCGGCGGGAGATGCCCGACAGCCGCATCAGCATGGTGGCGGTGCTGTTCCGGGTGAGGGCGCCGGTCACCGGGTGCTCCTCGTCGGCCCAGCTGTCGCCGGGGACGGTGCGCTGCTGGAGCCACTCCTCCAGGTCCTTGGCCGTCTGCTCAGCGGTGCCGTACTCCGGACGGAGGGTGCCGTCGGCGTAGCGGGCGCCGTAGGGGATGCGCTCGTCGTCGGGGGTGCCGTCGGGGAGGTAGCGCTCGGGCTTGTCGAGGGGCGCGCGCCAGCGGGCGACGACGTCGGCGAACCGCTCGTGGGCGGTCTGGCGGGTGACACCCAGAGCGCCGCCGATGTCCTCCCAGCTGCTGCGCCGCTCGCGCTCGTAGACGACCGCGCAGCGCAGGACGTCCTCCGCGCGGCGGACCAGGGCGGCGGCTTCCTCTACATAGCTGCCCTGGCCGCTGAAACCGCCCTTGTCGTACCAGGTGGGGACGCCGCGCAGGGCGGACTCGGCGACCTCCCGGTAGGCGTCGGACAACATGATGCGGGCCAGCGCCTGCTCGTCGTACGGGTGCGGCGGGTCCTGGACCGCCTTGCCGGGAGGGGTGGTGGTGTCCGCGGCTGGTGCGTCCTTCTCACTCATGCTGTCAGGCTAACCCTGACGGATGGGTTGCGTCAGGAAAACCCTGACAATGGCCGCAGGGGCGGTCTCGGGGTTGGGTATCCGTCGTGATCCATTCCGGCTGGGGCGGAAACGGTCGCTCCTGGCCCCCGTTGTGCATCGATGTGGGATCGCCCTGCAACCGTGGGCCTTCGAGCTTTGTCTCCATCCTCATGACAGCCAACCGGAAGCCGCGGTCCACTCCGCACGACCGGGAATTGCGGTTGTGGAAGGTCGGCCGGGCGCTGACCCTCGCCTTCGCTGCGGCGATCCTGGTCGCTGGCGGCATCTTCTACGCGCTGGTGGCGCTGCTCGACTTCAAGGAAATCGACAGCACCGCGAAGCTCGACGCGAAGACGCTCTTCGACTTGGTGAAGCTCTCCTTCGGGGTGGTCGCCGGGGCCGGTGCGCTCGTCGCCCTAGTCGTCGCCTACCGCCGCCAGCGCGTCGACGAGGCCGGCGCCCACCGCGAAGCCACTCGCCTCCACACCGAACGCTTCTCCCAGGCCGTCGACAAACTCGGCTCCGACTCCCCGGCCGTCCGGCTCGGCGGCGTCCACGCACTGGCTGGCCTTGCTGACGACGCCCCCACCCAAGACCTACGCCAGACCTGCATCGACGTCCTATGCGCCTACCTCCAGCTCCCCTTCGGCCCAGGCCCTGGACAGTCGGCCCACCAAGAGGAACAGCACCGCTACCTCGCCCTCCGTAAGGTCCGACACACGATCCTGCGCCTCATCGGCGATCACTACCGGCGCCCCCTGGGAACCCATCGCTCCTGGCAGGGCTGCTCTCTTGATCTCACTGAGGTCGCCATCGACGGCGACCTAGACTTCGGCGGCGCGACGTTCTCCGGCGGCGGCCATGTGTACTTCGACAACGCGACGTTCTCCGGCAGCTACGTGTCCTTTTATCAAGTGACGTTCTCCGGCAGCGTGGTGTCTTTCGAGAACGCGAGGTTCTCCGGCGGTCGGGTGTCCTTCAGTGACACGACGTTCTCCGGCGGCCACGTGCACTTCGACAACGCGAGGTTCTCCGGCGGTCGGGTGTCCTTCAGCGGCACGACGTTCTCCGGCGGCCACGTGCACTTCGACAACGCGACATTCTCTGGCAGTCGTGTGTCTTTCGACAACGCGATGTTCTCCGGCGGGGTGACGTCCTTCGACGGTGCGACGATCTCCGGAGGCATGGTGTCATTCGATAGGGCGTCGGGCACGGTTCCGTCTATCCAATAACCCCGGGGAGGCGCAATCGGTCGATTGCACCCCCGCCCTCGCCGATGCGTTACGCGCCGTCGGAACAGGGAGAACTCGGGGACGAGCCGGTGGAGTCCGCCTCGTACTTGCGCCTCCCGGTTCTGCCCCGGCGGACTCCGGGGCTCCCGGGGCGGATGCCAGCGTTCATGCCGTGGACGGCGGGCCGCGTGCCGCCCGCGGCGAAGGGTTAGGCGGACTGCTGGCCGCCTCCCGCGCCTCCGTGTTCCTCGGGACGGGGCCCGGGCGGGGCTGCGCCCGGGCGGGCCCGGCGGGCGCGCAGGGCGCGGGCGCTCCAGGCGCCGAGGGCCACGGTGAGGGCGGCGCCGAGGCTGCCGAGGAACTCGGGCAGCGCGGCGTGCAGGAGGTCGGACATCTGGGTGCGGGCACGCCACGGCGGAGGCCCTGGCGTGCCGTCTCCGTCCGCGGTGCCGGCGTGTACGCGATGTGCCCCCGGGCCCCCGGGCC
>NZ_JBHFFO010000003.1:0-34953 GCF_045222935.1 Streptomyces sp. Ac-502 | reverse complement strand
CTGGCGGCCGGGTCCGGGGGTGCCGGCCCAGACCATGGCGACGGTGGCCGCGCCCCAGGCGGTCCAGGTCAGGCGGGCGCCGGTGAAGCGGAGGAAGCCCAGCAGGAGGGAGACGGCTCCGACGGCCTGCCAGGTGCTGTAGGCGGTGGCTGCGGTGACCGGCAGCGCCTGGGTGTGAGTGGCGAGGTAATGGCGCACGGGCTGGTCGATGGTGGCGAGCAGGCCGGTGGGGTCGGTGGGCAGGGGCCAGGGCAGGGCGCGCGCGAGGCCGAGCACGGTGTTGCCGATCCAGTGCGCGGTGAAGACGGCGGCCAGCCCCCGCTGATGGCGGTGACGGTCTTGATCCATGTGGCGGTGAGCCGCCAGCCGTAGGTGGTGGCCAGGTCGAGGTCGGCCAGGCGGCGGCCGAACCATCCGCGGACGCCGCTGAACCGCGTGTACCGGCTGGGGGCGGGCGCGGTCGGCGTGTCGCCGGACCGGTCGGGGCGGGGCTGCGGGATCGGGGAGACGCTCATGGTGGGGTCGCCTTCCGGTCAGCGGGACGGGGTGGGCTGGGTGGTGGGGTGGGCTGGCGCGAGGTGGGCGGGCGGGGCGCCGGCAGCCGGGGCGCCGGTGCTGTGGCTGCCGAGGACGAAGCCGCCGACGAGCGCGGCGGCGGACAGGACCTGGTGGCGGTGGGCCTGCCACCAGGAGGGTCGGGGGCGGCGAACGGCTGGAGGGTGAAGACGGGCGCGGTCTCGTTCCTGGGCATGGCGGGTCACTCCTGAAGCGGTTGGGGCCGAGAAGGGTGTGCGGGTGTGCGTGGCCGGGCGGCCTGGCCGGTCCTCGGCCGCCGGTGGGCGGGTGCCGAGGGCCAGGCAGGTCGGCGGGCCGGTTACTGCTTGTTGTGGTTGGTGTGGCCCCACTGGATGTTCACGTCGCCGCCGCGGCCGAGCAGCCGGGTGCCGCCGGTGTCGATCTGCGGGGCGAAAACGAGGGTCTGTCCGGCGTCCGTACCGCCGACGCCGCCGCTGTCCGGTGCGCCGTGGTCCCGGGCGAGCAGGCGGCGGGCCACGATGCCCACGCCGAGGAGGATGACGGCGAGGGTCAGGACGACCTTCCAGATCGCATCGAGCAGGTCCACGAGGTCTCCCAGGGCGGGGGCGGCGATGCGCAGGGCGAGGGCGCCGCCGAGGGCGAGGGCGGTGAGGCTGCCGGCGACCACGCCGACGGCTTTGGCCAAGGCGGGCACCGGCTCGCGCCGGGGGACGTCGACGGGGGCCGGGTCCAGGTGGTGTTCGACGGGGCGGCCCCAGGCGAGGCGGCCGTCGGGCAGCTGGACCTGGACGGCGCCGGGCACGGGCACCGGGTAGAGCGTCACCGTCGGCGTGGTGACCGGATGCGGTGGTGCGGGCTGCCAGACGGCGGCGGGCAGGGCGGGGGTGTGAAGGCCGACGTCCTGGCCGACCGGGTAGTGCTCGGTGTTCATCGGGCGCTCCAAGGAGTCGGCTCGGGCATGGCGGAGGCCGGCCCCGGCGGGCGGGGCCGGTCTCGGACGCCGGACTGGCGGTGGTTAGGCCTGGCCGCGCTCGATGGCGGCGGTGAGCTGGGCGGGGGTGGGGTACTGCCGGCGGGGCCGCCGCGGCTGCCCGGCGTCGTGGACGCCCTGGTGGCGTGCGCTGCGGCCCAGGTCGGTGACCAGGCCGTGCACGTCGTGCGCCAGGTCGGCGGGCAGGGCCGGGACTTCGTCCAGCCAGAGGGTGACCTGCGGGAGCGGCGCGGCGCCGGTGCGGGCGGCGCGCTGGCGGATCAGGTCGCTGACGGCGGCCAGCACGGTCAGCGGGCCGGCAGCCGCAGCGGGTGCGGCAGGTGTGGTGTGGGGCATGCCGGTGTTCTCCTTTGCAGGTCAGGCGGCGGTTTTGTATTCGCCGGCGTGGGCCTCGTGGACCCAGGCGCCCTGGCCCAGGCTGACGACGGGGATGTCCGGGTCGTCCTTCATACGTCCCAGAGCGGTGCGCACCCGGGGGTTGGGAATGCCCAGCGACCGGGAGATGACGGCCGGGGCGACGGGCTTGCCGTGCTTGTGGAGGAAGGCCACGATGCTGCGGGCCGTGTCCGACAGGCCGGAGCCGGCCGGCTCCACGGCATCCGGCACCGGCTGCTGTGAAGAGGCGGGAGCGGCGGTCTTCTTCCGGGCCTTGGCGGCGGATGCGTCGTCGGTGAACCGCTCGGGATCGTAGGTGTACTCCTCGCCCGCGTTGCGCAGCCGCAGCATCAGGGCGTGTTCGGCGAGGATGTGACGCACGATCGGCAGCGCGTCGACGGTGGCCTGCTCGATGCCGGTGGTGAAACCCTCGTGGGCCAGGCCGTACGGGTCCTCGACATTGGGGGCGCGCCACATCGCGGTGCGGTTGTCGGGTCCGGCGAGGTAGCCCAGGCCCGCGGTGGTGGAGCCGTCGTTGAATTCGCGGGGGATGGCGCCGGGGTCGACGCCGTCCAAGGCGCTGCCGGCGGCCCGCTTGCCGGTCGCCGAACTGCCGGAGCGCAGGACGGCATTGTTGCCGCCCTGCAGGATGTCGCGGATCAGCGTCTCGCCGCCCAGCTCGGAGGCGTTGGGGGACTGGTTGGCCAGGCGGATCTTGATGCCGACCTTCCGGGCCTCCTTGGCGAAATCCCCGATGATCTTCACGGCCTCTTCGCCGTATTCGGGATCGGTCAGCAGGTCGTGCGCCTCGTCCAGGGTCAGCGAGAGCAGCGGGTCGGGATCGCCGGGAACGAAGAACGCCCGGCCGACACGGGTACGTCCCTTGTCGTCGGTCCACTTCATCCGGTTGTAGCGGGCGGCCCGCTCCTTCATGATCGCGTGTAGGGCACGCAGCACGACGATGCCGAGCGCGTTGCCGGGCGCGAAGACGGCGACGCCGTCGGGCCAGTCAGGCAGGGACAGGCCCTGCTGCGGGTCGATGACGATCGAGCACACCAGCGGGCTGCGGCGCTCGATGCCCAGCAGCGCGTCCAGCAGGCGGGACTTGCCGGAGCCGGAGGTACCGGTGACGAAGGAGTGGACGGCGCCGGAGCCCGGCAGGAAGAACCGGTAGTGCGCGAGCACGCCGTCGTAGTACACGCCGATCGGCGCGAGCCCGGTCTCCGGGTCCAGCACGTGCTGGTCGCCGAAGAGCGTGCCGGCCTTGAGCGGGTTCTCGGCGAAGACGGTGATCTTGCCCTTGCGGGGGGCGGTCTTCTCCAGGGCCAGCAGGTCCGGGTCGTCGATGCCGAGCGCGGACAGCACATCGTCCAGCGCCTGGATCTTGAAGGACTTGCCGCGCGGCACGTGGATCTCCGCGGCCCAGCCGCCGTCCGGACGGGCCAGGGGGAGACGAGCTTGCTCTTGGGGTACGGGCCGTCGGGGACCGCGGCGTACTCGATCCAGTCGAGCATCTGCCGGGACAGCTGCGGCCCCTGCGGGGCGGGGCGGCGGCCCCAGCGGCGCCAGGCCCAGGCGCCGTAGCCCAGCGACCAGGCCACCGAGAAGCCCCACCAGGGGTTGTCGCCCCACTCGGGTCCGCCGAGGGCGGCCATGGTGGTCAGCAGGCCGGAGCCGGTGACCGGCATCGACAGCGCGGTGTAGCGGTCGAAGTCGGAAGGGAGGGTGCGGGCGGGCTTCCACTGGCCTTTCCACTTGACCAGGCCGGGCACCCAGCCCCAGGCGCCGGCGGCCGTGGCCCCGGCCGCTCCCAGGCTCAGGGCGGTCTTCCAGCCGTCGCCGGTGGCGGACAGCACCTCGCCCGCGGGGCCCAGGCCGGCGGTCATTGCTGCGAGGGTCAGGCGGCCGCGGTTGTCCAGAGCCCACTGCTGGATGGTGCGGCGGGCGGGCGTGCCGGTGGCGGCCCGCGCCGTGGCGAGGCTGGTCTGGGCGGCGACGAACGCGGCGTAGTCGGTGTACTGGGGGAGGGGTGCTTGGGGGCACGCACGGCGGGGATCCCTTCATGCTCTGGAAGTGGAGCTCGGGCCGGAGCTCCGGTGCTCCCCACCGCCCCTGATCGCGTGCCTGCCGCAGGCCGGTCCGGCTGCCGCAGGCGCATGTTCAGGGGCGCCTGGGCAGCAACGGGCCGGGCCCCGCGGTGGCGGGGCCCGGCTGCGGCCAGGGCTATTCGGCGTTGTAGAAAGTGTTCCGCGCCATGCGCACGGGGGCGTCGTTGACGGCCTCCTCGATGCGGCCGTGGTGGCGGCGCGCGGTCCGTGAGGCGACCTCGGCCTGGTTGACGGACTGGTCCGTCAGGCCGCGGTAGACGTGCGCCGAGCCGGCCTGCCCGCTGATGGTGTCGGCCAGCATCGCGGTATGGGCGATGGTGTTGGCATCCAGCTCCAGGCCGGCCAGTTCCTCGCCGGCCTGGCGCCAGCGGTCGGCCATCTCCGAGGACCAGGCGGCCAGGTTGGCCACGTCCTCCTGGCGGGCTTCGACCTCCATCCGGATGGCGGCCAGCCCGGCCAGCAGCGCCTGGTGGTTGACCACTTCGGGGATCTGGGTGATGGCCATCGTGGAGTGCTCCTTCGTTTGATCGGATGCCTGGTGCTCAGCTGCAGGGGCCAGATCCGCCGGCGGGATGTCCTGGATCACCGGGCCGGTGTCGTCGTCCTCGTCGGCGTCCCAGTCCGGGTCGACCAGGCCGAAGTGGGGGTCGGTGGGGTCGCCCAGGGTGACCAGGTCTTCGTCACCGCAGCGCCAGTTCACGGTGTCGCCGTCGAACCACGGCTCCGGATCGCCCGGGTAGCGGGGGTCGAAAACCACGCTGCGGTCGTCGTGGGTGTAGTGGACGACGGCCTGCCGCCGGATGCCGTCGTCGTCGGTCCAGGTGTGGATCCACGGCTCGCGGCGCAGCCGGTCCTCGCTCACCGCTCGTAGTAGCCGCGCTGGGCGGCCACCTCGATGGGCGAGGACTGCACGGCCTCGGCGATGCCGCCGTGGGCCTTGTGCGCGGCGGCGGCGACCGCCGTGGCGATGCCGGCGGAGTCGACGGCGGCGCCCGCGTACGTGGCGGCGGTCTTGGACTGTGTGGCGATCAGGTCGCGCAGTTCGGCGATCTCGACGCGGGTGGCGTCGTCGACCTCCAGGTCGGCCATCTGCACCTCGAACTGGTCCAGGCGGCTGGACAGCGTCCGGTCGTCGGCGGCGATCGCCTCGGCCTCCTCGGCCCGCATCTGGCACATCGCGCTGGTCACCGCGTAGGCGTTGAGCAGGCCGTCCAGGGTGCGGATCTCGGGGATCAGGGTGGAGGGGGAAGGCACGGCGTCTCCGTTCTGTTCGTTGTGTTCAGGTGCTGGCGTCTGGTCGGGCACCACCGCCAGGCGGGGCCGCTGGGCTTCTTTCTGCGCCTCGGCGGCCCGCTGTTCGGCGGCCGCGGCGCGTTCCTTGGCCTCGCGTGCTTCCTTCTGCGCGGCGAGCACCTTGTCGGTCGCCGCCCGGTCCCGGGCCTGCTCGGCGTCCTTGCGGGCCGCTTCGGCCTTCTGCTCCGCCGCCTCGGCCCGCTCGCGCTGCCGGTCGGCCTCCGTACGCTCCGGCGCCGTCGTGATCACGTGCACCGGACGGCCGGGCTGCTGACCGTCCTTGGCCGGGGGGTCGGCGAGCGGATCCACCCACTCGCCCGGCTCGGGCCGTTCGCCGAAGTCGTCCCAGTCGTCCCAGTCGCTCCACGCCGTGGTGCCGTCCTTCGTCTTCTCCTTGTCCTTCTCCGACGGCCGGCGGGCTGCCACGGGGTCCTTTTTCTCCCCGCCGGGGCGGGGCGGGTGCGGCGGGGGCGGCGGGTAGCCGGGCTTGGGCGGTGCGGCGGCGACGGCCTCCGCGGCCTTCTTCGCCGTCTGTTTCTCCTGGCGTTCGATGCGGCGGCGTTCGGCCCGCTCGGCCATCCGCTGCCGGTGCCGGGCGCGGGCCTCGGGCCAGGCGGCGGTGTAGCCCTCCTGGAATGCACGCCACATCGTGGCGCCGGTCTCCACCCCGGCCGCCGGGATCGCCGCGGCCCGCCCGCCCAGGCGGGAGGAGCGGGGCGCGGCCGCGCTGAACGTGCCGCCCGGCTCCGCCGGCCCCGGCGCCGCGGCGCCCTTCGCCGGGCTGCTCGCGGCGACCTTCTCGACCGTCTGCCGGGCGGCGGCGCTGTCCTGACGCCGGTCGGGGGCGCCGGCCAGCTTCTCGATACCGCGCGCCCCGGCGTAGGCGACCGCGAGCAGCAGCAGGATCTCCATGATCAGCCGCCTTTCACGCCATGCCGAAGGCGCCGCCGACCAGGCGGCCCGCGGTCTCCGCCAGCCAGCCCAGGCCGGTGACCACGCCCTGGCCGATGGGGCCGGGGATGGTGGAGGCGAGCACCGGCAGCAGCGCCGCCAGCACCCGGGTGCGGTGCTCCACCCGGCGCGTGACCATGTCGTTGGCGAACATCACCAGCACGAACAGCGCCGGCAGACCGGTCACCAGCAGCCCGGTCCACTGGCCCACCAGCCCGGTCAGCCACGTGTTGATGTTGTTGACCAGTTCGTTCCACCACCGCCCTGCGGGGGTGGCGACCATCGCGGCGGCGGCGGTCAGGATGCACACGGACTGGATCCGGTCGGTGTGCAGCCGCTCGGTGATCCGGCTGACGCCGGGCAGCCGCTCGGCGTAGTACAGAAGGGCGGCGGATCCGGCGCAGGCTCCGCCGGCGGCCGCACTCACAGCAGCGTCGATCATGGTTTTCGGTCCTCCCAAGGACTCAGATGGGGTTTGACGGGCCGTCACGCAGCGTCGTATCCTCGCGCGCGCACGGGCGCGCTGGTGCGCGCAGGTGCGCGTGGCCGTACGGGTGGGGTCTGTTCCGGCTGTCACAGCGCCTGTCACAGGTCCTGTCACAGCTCGCGTCACAGCCGCGCCGGTTACTGTGCGTGCGTCTCGCGGACGCGCTCCAGAGCGCGGGTGACGTCGTCGTAAGCGCGGTCGCGGGCCGTCTGGGGGAGCGTGTCGAGCTCCCCGCGCAGCCGGTCGAAGATGACCGCGGCGACCATGTCCGGGCCCTCCTCGCGGGCCTCTTCCAGGCGCCGGCCCCAGTGCTCGGCGCGGCGGGCGAGCTTCTCCGCGCGCTTGCGGCGCAGCGGCTTCTTGCGCTCCGGCGGGTTGTTCCACGGGCCGGTGGCAGGGTTGTCGTTCACCTGCGGGTTTGGCCTCCTTCCAGACAGATGGCGTGGCAGGGTGAGTGCCGGCGCTTCGGCGCCTTCACCGCGCTCCCGAGGCGGGCTGAACGTCTCGGGGGCCGGTGGAACCGGCGAAGCAGTCCGTTCGCGCAGGTCAGTGCCGCTTTCGCCGGTGCGGCGGACGGTCGTGTACGGCCTGGCCGTGCGCGGGGCGGGCGGGGCCGCCTGCGGTCCGGTCGGTCCGCTCAGCAGGTGAGGTACTTGTCCGCGTCCTCGGGGCGCAGCAGGCCGGCCTCCTTGAGCAGCCGCACCGCGCGGTCCCGGTTGACGTTGAGCTGGGTACGGACCCGGGAGACGTTGACGAAGCCGTCCTTCTCGCGCGGCAGGGCCCGTACCTCACCGAGCAGTTCGGCGTCGGTCCGTACGGGCGTACCCGTACCGGTACGAGCCGTACCAGCCGTTCCGCTTGTACGCGGGCGGGCACTCGCCGGACCGGTACGCGCAGCGGAGGCGCTCTCCGCCCGGTCCGTACGGGCGGAGACCGTACCCGTACGCGTCCCGCCGGCGAGGGCCGCCGTACCGGTGTGACCGTGGGCGGCCGTACCAGCAGGCGACGCGCCGTCAGCACCGCCTTGTACGGTGCTTGTACGGTCGGTGTACGCGCTGCTCACGGCCGCATCCACCCCGGCCGGGGCCGGGGTGGAACGGTGGCTGTGTACAGGCTGCGTACCAGCACCGTCCGGCGCGGTGCGAGCCAGCGGCGTACGAGCCGGTGCGCCGTACGAGTCCGTACCGGACGGGCTCGTACGCGCATGCTCGACGTGGGCCGGAGCACCGGTACGGGCCGCCGTACCGGTACGCGGCGGCGTTCCGCTTCCCGTCTCCGTACCACCGGCCGTACCCGTGTGGTCCGTACCGGTGTCGTGCATGAGCGTGTGGACGCGCCAGATGACGGCCACGAAGATCAGCACGACGAAGGTCGTCAGCTGCCACGGCGCCGACTGGCCCTCCTTGACGAGGTGGGCCTGCTCGGACAGGTGGTAGGTGACGTTGGCCGACGCCATCAGCGCCAGGGCATACGGAATGTCCTTCTTCGCGCGGAACGCGGTGACGCAGTACACGTCGATGCTCACCGGCAGCAGCGGGGCGACATAGGGGTGGATGCCGACCATGCGGGCCAGCTCGTACTCGCCGGATGCGGCGAGCCCGACGCCGGCCGCCAGCGCCACCCACGGCGCCGTCTTCCACGCCTTGCGGCTGAGGTTCTGGTGCCAGCCACGCCACCGGGAGGCGGACCGCTTGGCCTCCCGCGCCTCCTCCAGCATCCGGTGGGCCCGGGCCTCATCGGCCTGCGCCCGCTCCGTGATGCCCCGGGCCTTCTTCTCCGCCTCGGCGACGATGCGCTCGGCCTCCTTCCGGGCGGCCTCCCGCAGCTGCACCGCAACGGTCTTGGCCTCGTCCCGCAGCCGCTCACGCTGCTGGTCGCAGGCCGCCTTGAGCCCGGCGAGCTCGTCCTCCAGGACGCGGCCCTTCTTGGCGGCCTCGGCGTCGAACGCCTCGGTGAGCTCGCGCAGCTGCGTACGCAGAGCCGCGCGGGCCTGCTCCGCCTCGGTGTGCGCGGCAGCCACCGCCTGCTCGGCCTCACGGCGCCGGGCAACGGCCGCCTGCACCGCGTCCGCATACAGCTGCTCGGCCTCCGCCCGGCGGGCGTCGTACTGCGCGGCCCCCGCCTGCGCGAGCTGAGCCGACCGCTCACCGGCCTGCTCCACTTCCTGCTGCGCCGCGGCCACCAGCTGGCCGGCCTGCTGCTGGGCGCGGGCCAGGATCGCGCCGGCCTCTTCCTGCCGCTGGTGGACCAGCTTGCCGAGTTCGGCCAGGTCTGCCTCGGCCAGGCGGCGCAGCTCGGCGACGGCCCTACCGGTCGCCTCGCGGTCCGCGGCCGCCAGGCCGGCGAGTTCGGCCACCTGAGCCTGCGCCTCCGCAACGAGCCCCGCGGCACGGCTGCGGGCCTCGGTCACCAGCCGGTCGGCCTCGCCGCGCGCGGCCTCCAGTTCGGCCTCGGCCGCCGAGCGGACCGCGGCGGCGTCCTGCTCGGCACGACGGCGCAGGGCGCCGGCGCTGCCGTCCGCCTCAGCGAGCAGGCGCTCGGTCTCCTCCCGCGCGCCGGCCAGCCGCCGTTCGGCCTCCTGGCCGGCGTCCGTGAGGCGGTCACCGGCTGTCTGCTCGGCCCGTGCCAGGCACGCGGCGGCATCCGCGGTGGCCTGCTGACGGAGGCGGACGACGGCCTCGGCCGCGCCGTCCAGGATGTCCGCCGCCCGGTCCCGGGCATCGGCGGTGCCCTCCTCCTGGGCGAGCGCGGCGTCGGCCGCCGCATCCAGCAGGTCGGCGGCCCGGTCCCGGGCATCGGCCACCGTGGGCTCGGCCTCCTCCCGCACCACCAGCCTCACTGCCTCGGCAGCCGGGGCCGGCGCGGCAGGGGAGGTGCGGGGGCGGCGCGCCGCGCCGTGGTCTTCTTCGCCGGAGTCGTCTTCTTGCGGCTCCTGGTACGCGTGGCGGCCACGCCGCCTCCTTCCGTACAAGGCCGCAGCCCCGGATGCCGGGGCTGCGGCCGGTGGTGAGGTGGGTCAGCGCGGGCCGGGCAGCGCCGGCCGGCCGGTCTGCTGCGCCGCCTGCTGCTGGGTGAGCCAGGCCACGGCGGCCGCCGCCAGCTGCTCCGGGTCCGCCAGCGGCGCGGTGTCGATGTCACGCATCGCGTCCTCGGGCGGCAGCAGCCGCATGTACTGCGCCCGGGCCCGCGCGACCGGCGGCACCCCGGCAACCAGCGGCGCCAGCTCGTAGGCCGCGGCGCCCCCGGAGACGGTCCACAGGTCCGCGATGCGGTAGGCGTTGGTGTGGCCGGGCAGGCCGGCCCAGAACCGGTCGGGGCTGCGGTACAGGACGTAGTCACCCACCCGGAACACGGTGGACACGGCGGTGGAACGGGTCTGCGGTGCGGTACTCATCAGCAACTCCTTGAAGGTGCGCCCGGAGGCGTACAGCACGCGGCGGGCTCAACGGGACAGCAGCACCGCGATGATGATCAGGGCCGGGCCGACCATGCCGAGCAGGTAGATGAAGCGCATAGGTTTCCTCCTTTGCCGAGTGCGATCTCATGGGTCCGGGCTGGCCGGCTCCCCGTCACCGCGAAACCCCGCCGGGCGGACCGGGCGGGGCTTCGCGGATCAGGCAGCCGTCAGAGGCCGTTGGGCTCCAACGCGAAAAACAAGATGTTGGCGCCGCGCAGCAGCGAGTCCTGCCGGGCGGCTTCCTCCAGGAGCCCCCGCAGCACGTCATCGCGCGTCCACTCCGGCGGCACGCTGAGCGTCCCGTGCCGCGTGTTGTTGCCGATCCCGCCGCCGGGGGCGGGGAACTGCAACGTCAGGACGTAGTGCCACTTCTTGCTGGCCAGGCTGGTCACCGTCATGGCGTGCCTTCCGGGTCGGTGATACGGGAACGGCACGGTCGGCGGCCGCGCCGCATACGGGCAAGGAGAGATCAGTGCCGGACGGGGCAGTGCGTGAGGTAGTCGTCCACACGCAGGCCACAGACCCAGCAGGTCCAGCGCAGCACGGCCAGGCCCCGGACACGCCGGGCGGCCTGGCGGGCCCCGGTCACCGGGCGCCGTCCTGACTGCGGCGGGTACCGTTCCGGGCGTCGGCCTCCCGGGCCAGACGTAGGAAAAGATCGGCCTGCTCGGTCTGGCGCTGTTCCGCAGACCGTACGGCCGGCTCGGGGGCGGGCTCGTGCTTCATGCCGCACGCCCCCAGCCGTTGCTGGCGCGGCGCGCCGCGACCGCGGCAGCCAGTTCGGACCGGGCCACCTCCACCGGCCCGGTCGGCTTGAGGGCGTGTGTGACACGCGCCGCCGCCTGATTGACCGCCCGGCGCTGCTCCGCGGCCAGCCGGTCCGCAGCCACAGCCCTCGCCAGCCGGACCTCCTGCTCCCGGGCCAGGTACCCCAGCTCCTGCGTGGTCAGCCCGGCGCGCACCATGTCGTCACCGCGGCCGATGTCACCGTCGCCCTCGCGCAGCGCCAGCTCCCGGCACTGCTCAAGGACGGGGCAGCCGGTGCAGTACCGGCGCAGGTACGCCGCGCGGAGGTGCCAGGCAGCCAACTTCTCGCCGTCGCCACGGAACCACAAGTACTCAGCGGGCTCGTCCGTGCTGTTGTCGGGGTTCTCCGCGCAGCGCGCGGAGGTATCGACGGCGGCCTGTAGGGCCGGCCGCCGCATCGCCTGGGCCTGCGCGGCGGTCACTGCCATGATGGTCACGGGTCGCGTTCCTCTCGCTAGGGGTGTCCGGCCTGCCGACGGCCCCGGAGCTCCACCTCCGGGGCCGTCTCTGTACTGGCCTCTCGTCGCCGAGCGGCCACGGCTGTCCCCGTCCAGCAGTACGAACGGGAACAACCGTGATCGTTCGTCGCGCTACCGCCTACGCCGTCAGGCGCCGCTCTGCCTCGGTCAGCTCCCAGATCCGCTCGGCGATCTCCCGCCGCTGCGAACGCGACAGGTGCGTGCCCACGAGCTTCTGGCGTGCCGCGGTCAACTGCTCGCGGACCTGCTGAAGCACGACGGCGACCGGGACAGCGGGGTTCTTGCCGGTGCCCGTGGTTCCCGTCATGTACGACCGGTAGGCCAGGTCTGCGACGACCTTGCTGCCCTCGACGTGGCGGCCGACGATGATGCGGCCGCTCGCAGCGGCCGCCGCGTAAACCGGACTCGCGGCCTCCAGCGTGTGCTCATAGGTCTCGAAGTCGGCGGCGGACCAGGTGGTGCTGTCGCCATGTACGGAACGGAAAGCGTCCGGAGTTTGCATGGTGATCGTTCCTCTCGGTTCGGCGGCAGGCCTTACGCCGCGGTGCCCCAGCTGCTGCGCATGCGGTCCGGTGCTTCGCGCACCAGGTGGTCGGAGGTGCTCCACACCGATCCGACGACGAACGGCTCACCGCCCGCGCGCAGCACGTCGCGGACGATCAGCGCCCACTGCGCGCTGTCCCGCCGCAGCAGCGCACGGGCCTCGGCAGGGTCGGTGACCACCGACAACACCTCGAAGGCGCCATCGGTGTTCTGGTAGATCGTGCCCCTGCGACGCGGGCCGATCTGCGCGTCGACCTCCTGCCGCAAGGCATCGGCCGTCGCGGGGAGGAGCTGCGCCGTGGCAGGGGCGAGCGGCTGTGCGATGCTGAACGTCATCTGGGCTTCCCAAGTGGTCCAGTGCGTGAGATCAGCCCCCGGGGAGTGCGATTCCCCGGGGGCTGCCGGCTGCCGTACGGACAGCCACGGCCCCTGGCCACCCCACGATCGGGGTGGCCAGGGGCCGTGGTCGTTCGTCTCGGTGCGAGGATCAGACGCCTGACGCGGCCGAGTTCCTCCTCGCGTACCGCTCTGCCAGTTCGGCCTGGCGCCGTTCGTACGCCTCCACGTCCTGCGGCTCCAGCGGAAGCTGGGGACCGCGGAACTCAGAGAGCGATTCCCGAATGCGCTCCGCGCGCTGGGTGTCGGCCGCCCGCACCTCCGGCAGCACCACGGTCCACTCGGCCGCCCGCTTCGCGGCGGCCGCCGCGGCGTACTGGCGGTCGAACCGCCTCCGCTCCCGGGCGAAGAACTCGCGCACAGCGCGGCGCTTGGGCTCCTGACGGAGCAACCGGAGGTAGGTGACGGCCAGGCGCTCACCGTCGCGGCAGGGCAGCGGATCACCGTCGCGGCTGGTGACCTCGCGCTGGCATGCGGCGCACTGCTGCTGGTGCTGCCGGAACGCCTTGCGGACCTGCTCCGCGCTGAGCGGCGCGGGCGTGACCTGACTGGCGGCCGGGACGGGCTTCACCTTCGGCTTGGGCAGCACCTTGGTGGCGCGGCGGGACACGGTGGTCGGGACCGCCTCGATCAGCCTTGTACGCCACGCGTCGACCGCGATGTCGATGGTGACCTGCCGGTTGCTGCCGGGAGAGCAGCGGCGCGGCGCGGCGGTGCCGGCGCGGCCGACGTGGTGCGGGACCAGCTTCGGGGTGCCCAGCATCCCGGTGATCGGGCACCAGCAGGAGCAATCGGGGCACTTCAGGTGCTCCTTGCCCGGAGTCAGGTCGATCTCGTTGGCCTTGAGGTCGGAGGCGACGATCGCCGGGCGATGGTTGACCGCCTTGGTGCGGGTCTTCCGGTGGCGCTTCCGGGCCGTCGGCATCGTGGACGTCGTGGTCATGGAGGCTCCCGTGTCGGAGGGGAGGGAGGGGTGCGTCGCGGTGCTCTCTCCGCCCGTCAGGCCACACGAGTCGATCCCGGCGTCCTGACGCGCGGACAACGCATCTGCGCTGCGACGTGCAGCAGGAGCCAAATCAGCCAGGGGCTGACCCGGGGGATTTGGTGGAGCTATCGACCCCGGCCCTCCCCATCAGGGGAAGGGGCATCCTGCGATGGTGCGATCAGAAGGCCACCCTCGGTGACCTCGCTGAAGGTGCCTCCAGCTAGGCAAATCTCTCTAGGGAGGTCAATAGTCTCTATAGAGAAACCTAGAGAGGTTGCGTCTGCTTGCAGGAGGCGTGGCCGTCGGCCGCGCACCCCCGTACGATCTGCTCTATAGAGAGACAGGGAGATGCATGAGTCACGAGCCGAGCCCCGCACAGCCCAAGTACCGGCGCATCGCCGATGAACTGAGGGCTGCGATCAAGAGCGGGCAGTACCGGGCAGGTGACCGCCTTCCTGGCGAGAACGCTCTGGCGGCTGACCACGAAGTCGCCCCGATGACCGTGCGGCAGGCGCTTGCCCTGCTGAGAAGCGAAGGCCTCGTGGAGTCCCGCAAGGGGTCTGGCGTGTATGTACAGCCCTTCAGCCCTATCCGACGTCACGGAATCCCGCGGCTCGCGCGTGACCAGTGGAACTCCGGGAAGACGATTTGGTCTGCCGACGACGCTCGTTCGCCTGGTATCGACCAGGTCTCCGTCACAGAAAATGCCACTGCGCCGGAGCACGTCAGAAATGTTCTGGGTCTCCGCCCCGACGAGAAGGTCTGCGTGCGAGGGCGGCGTTACATCATGGATGCCCGCCCAGTCATGCTCGCCACGTCGTTCCTGCCCCAGGCCCTCGTGGCCGGCTCCCCCATCACGCAGGCTGACACGGGACCGGGTGGCATCTACGCACGGCTTTCGGATCTTGGCTACGCCCCAGCGCATTTCCGTGAGGAGGTTCGAAGCCGCACGCCCTCCGATGAGGAGGCAACGCGTCTGTCCATCCCCGCTGACCGCCCCGTGCTCAAAGTAGTGCGTACCGCCTTCGACGCCGACGGACGAGCGGTTGAGATCAACGAGATGACGCTCGACAGCGCCTCGTACATCCTCGAGTACGCCTTCGACGCCTGAGGGAGCTCGATGCTGATACTTGCCGCTCACACTGCCTCCTCTGACCTGCGGGGTTGCGGTGACCATCACAGCGAGTTGGGCGACTTGACGACATCACGAGTCCCGTCCGCAATCTCGATCCGCGGATTTGACATTCGCGTTGCGCGCGCCGACTTCGAGGGCGAACTGTCCGTCCGGACACGTCCGCCGCTGACCGCCAACAAGGTTCCGGCTAACTGGGGTTAGAGGAGAGGCTCCGGTGTAGAACTGCTGTGGAAGCAGCGTGGAAATTGCACTCGTCTCGGCTGGCCGAGCATCTTGAGGAGGTGTGTAGTGATCACCGTGAGCGAGTGGACGGGTGAGGACGCCCTGCTGCTGCGGTCGGTGAAACGTGAGTCCGTCCGCGAGTTCGCCCAGCGCCTGGGTATCGATCCTCGTACGGTCACGTATTGGAAAAACAATCCGTCGAGCGTGTGCCGCCCTGGGACGCAGCAAATCCTCGACATGGCTCTCACGCAGTGCACCGCTGAAGAACAAGAAGCGTTCCGCGTACGCTTGGCTGCGCTGCACGGCGAGACCGCGCTCGGTGAAGCTGTCGCAGCCCGTCCAGCTCCATGCATGGTCGTCTCACACAAGTTCCTGCCGGTGTACCTCGGCGGTACCCGTACGGCTCCCTTGTACGCCGCTGGCACGTTGCGCCCTTCCGGCCCTGGAGGACTTGAGCAGCGATTACTGCCCGGCCGCCATCGCTCGGCGCACTCCTCGACAGTGCACGTCTACGCATGCGGTGTGGTCGTCGTGCACCTGGAAGAGCATCGCCGGG
Organism: Streptomyces sp. Ac-502; assembly: GCF_045222935.1. Taxonomy (NCBI): domain Bacteria; kingdom Bacillati; phylum Actinomycetota; class Actinomycetes; order Kitasatosporales; family Streptomycetaceae; genus Streptomyces; species Streptomyces sp. Ac-502. Next base: position 19,631 of record NZ_JBHFFO010000003.1, on the reverse strand, counting down.
TGGAGTCGCTGACGGAGCTGGCTGTGTGGAGGTACCAGTCCTATCTCAAGGACCGAGTTTGGGCCGGACAACTGCTTCACGAGCTTCTTGAGGAGCACGTTGGGAGTGAGAGCAGCGCTGGGCTCGCACCGGAGTATGTCCTGTCCGCGTACGAGTTGCGGGAGCACTCCTGGCAGGGGCCAGGGCTGGAAACAGCTCTGCAGTTGCTGACTACGCCGTCGGTGCTGGTGAATCGGCAGGCTCCGGAGAATGTGAAGCCGCTGGGGCCCGGGGTCGAAGACGCCAAATTCGCCAATGGCTGGACACAGCCGGAGGCCGTCGTGTTCGGCGGCGGGGTGTCCCGAGGAGTGGCTGGCTGGTCGGGTGTCGCTTATCACCCGCAGCGGGACGAGCGGGCGCTAACCATGAGCGAGATCGTCGCCCTAGAACTCGACACACAGGCGCTCTGGGCTTTGTCGTCACACATCCTGCACATGATTGAAGACGGCAAGGACCCGGTGATGCCGGAGCCGTACGGCTGGCGGTATCTGCGCGGCGCGTACTCCCGCCTTACTGCTGCCCGGCCAACGGAGACCGCGCAGCATCGCGTCATGCGTGAGGCGATCTTGGCTACAAGCGAGCTTCCCGATCGGCTGCGGGCCGCGCAGGATGCTCTACGGGACGGCAACCCCTGACAGCTAGAAAGGTGGACCGGTGGACCCTCGCACGACGGCTCTCATCGTCATTGACGTGCAGAACGGCTTCGTCAACCAGCACAGTCGAGACGTAGTCCCAGCGATCGTGCGGCTGGTGAAACGCTGGCAGGAGGCTCGTGCTCCCGTTGTGTTCGCCCGCTTCCGCAACGAGCCGGGATCGCCTTACGAGCGGATCACTGGGTGGACTCGGCTGCGCACGGCAGAGGAGCAGGCCCTGGTCGATGAGCTCGTACCGTACGCGACACAAGCTACCGCAGTAATCGCGAAAGGCCAGTCGAGCGTGTTCACCGAAGAAGGCGCCCGGCTCATCCAGAATTCAGGGTGGAGCGACCTGGTGCTTTGCGGAATAGACACTGACTCCTGCGTTTATGACTCCGCCGTTGCCGCCTACCAAAAAGGCTACCGCCCCTGGATCGTCACTGACGCCTGCGCTTCCACTGGCGGGCCGGAATACCACGATTCTGCACTGCTCATGGCAGCCCGAAATATCAGTCCGGACCAACTTGTCACGAGCCAAGCAGTACTGGAACGAATCACACAGAAGGGGGCCTGCGCATGAACGCGCCGTCGTACGACACCGATCTGTTGGTCGTCGGCGCGGGGCCGGCTGGAGTGGCAGCCGCAGTCATGGCAGCCAGTCTGGACATGCGCAGCACCGTAGTAGAGGCCGAGCGAGTGGGTGAGAAGCTGCACCGCATTGACGCCCTGGAGAACGTCCCTGGTGCCTGGTCCGCCGGACCCCAACTGGCCGATGCACTGTCTCAGGACTTGGCCCGTCTTCAGCAGGTAGGACGGTGCACCGTTGTGAAGGCCAGGTGCACCGCAGTCGCCGGTCACAAGGACCATGCCGAGCTGGAGTTGAACGATGGAAGGAAACTGACCGGGCGCGCCGTGATTATCGCCACGGGGGTTACGGAGCTTCTGCCCGCAGATGTGAGCTGGATTTCAGCCCCTAACGAATTTTCTCCTGCCCCGCTGTGGAGGTCCACTCCGGGCAGCCTCGCCGGACGTACTTACGTGTTAGGTGGAGACAGGCCACTCGGGACATGGCTGCGTGCCCACTTTGAGATCCACAAGCAATTGTATGTGCTGTGCCCGCCAAGCGACGACTACAAGACGGCAGAGATCGTCCATGACGAAAGGGTGCATCTGGTGCCCGTCTCCCATATCGCCATCGAGACTCCCTCGTATGGATCAGCCTGGACGGTGCGTGTAAAGGACCGGAGAGGCGCAGAGAAGGCGTACAGCATCGACACGTTGGTCAATAATTTGGGGACCAAGCCCGCAGCAATCCCCGGCACGCACCAGGACCAAGACGGTTACTGTCCTCCCCACCTGCAACATCCCCGGGTCCTGACCGCAGGAGACATCCGATCAGGACGGTTCCAACGCATCATCACCTCGCAGGGGTCGGGTGCCGAGGCTGCGCTGTCTCTGTACTACGACCGGGCGCTGCCGCGCTCATGATCCGAAGATTTGCCGCATCACGGACCGACCTGCTGGAACCAGGCTGCGAGCTGCCACGCCATTTCCACGCCGCTGCCACACCCGCTCCTCTCATCCGGCGGGCCCCAGCCGGATGCTGAGGGCTCTCGTACAGGTCGTGAACGGAACCGGCTCGGACGTTCACTCGGATCGAGGCAAGGTAGGAGGTTCGAGCCGTGCAGCAGGAAGTCCTCAAGGCGTTCCGTTTCACGCTGGATCCTCGTCCTGCCCAAGTGGAAGTGCTGCTCCGGCACGCCGGCGCAGCGCGGTGGGCGTTCAATCACGCGCTGGGGATGAAGGTCGCTGCCCACAAGGAGTGGCGGTCCCAGGTCCAAGCGCTCGTCGACCAGGAGGTGCCGGAGGCGGAGGCGCGGCGGCGAGTGAAGGTGCCGGTGCCGTCGAAGCCTCAGATCCAGAAGCACCTGAACCTGATCAAAGGCGATTCGCGGAAGGGTGACCTGCCGGAGGGTGCGCTGGGGCCGGAGCGGCCGTGTCCGTGGTGGCATGAGGTGAACACGCACGCGTTTCAGTCGGCGTTCATCGATGCGGACCGGGCGTGGCAGAACTGGCTCGGCTTTGTGGCTGGGAAGCGGGCTGGCCGCGCGGTGGGCTATCCCCGGTTCAAGAAGAAGGGCCGCTGTCGGGATGCGTTTCGGCTGCATCATGATGTGAAGCGGCCCGGGATCCGGCCCGTGGGGTACCGCAGGTTGCGGCTGCCGACGGTGGGTGAAGTGCGGCTGCATGACTCCGCGAAGCGTCTCGTGCGGCTGCTGGATCGTGGCCGTGCGCAGGTGCAGTCGGTGACTGTCTCGCGGGGTGGGCACCGCTGGTATGCGTCGGTGCTGTGCAAGGTTGTCGTTGAGCTGCCCGGCAAGCCGACGAAGGCCCAGGCCCAGCGCGGCACCGTCGGTGTCGATCTCGGGGTGAAATACCTCGCGGCCCTCTCCCAGCCCCTTGATGCGAACGTGCCGGAGAGCCGGTTCGTGGACAACCCGCGGCACCTCGTCAGGGCTGAGAAGCAGCTCGCGAAGGCCCAGCGGACCCTGTCCCGGACGCAGAAGGGCTCGGCGCGCCGGCACAAGGCACGGTGTCGGGTCGGCCGCCTGCACCATGAGGTGGCGGTGCGGCGGGCCACGGTGCTGCATGCGATGACCAAGCAGCTCGCGAGCCGGTTCTCGGCGGTGGCGGTGGAGGACTTGCACGTCGCTGGGATGACCCGTTCCGCCCGCGGCACCGTCGAGGCCCCCGGCACGCGGGTCCGCCAGAAGGCTGGGCTGAATCGGGCGATCCTCGACGCCGCGCCTGGTGAAGTCCGCCGACAGCTCATCTACAAGACCCGTTGGTACGGATCGAAGCTCGCAGTCCTGGACCGCTGGTTCCCCTCCAGCAAGACCTGCTCCGCGTGCGGATGGCAAAACCCACGCCTGACGCTCGCGGACAGGACGTTCCACTGCGGCGGCTGCGGGCTGTCGACGGACCGGGACGAAAACGCGGCCCGGAACATCGCCCGCCATGCCGTCGTCGCAGACGATTCACCTGTCGCCCCTGGTAGAGGGGAGACACAAAACGCCCGTGGAGCACCTAACCCGGCCGGCCTCAAGGCCCGCCGTCAGGGCGCGTCGAAGCGGGAAGGCACCGGCCCACCCGGGACAGTGCCACCTCAGCGGAGCAATCCGCTGACGCTCCCCGACCCGCATGGTCAACAACCAGCAAAGCACCCGTAGACATGCAGGTCACGAAGGGCACAGCCCGTACACGCGAGGAGCGACCGCATGTCTTCGGTGAAGGGCTGCGGGCGTTCGTGCACAGCCCGTACACGCGAGGAGCGACCGGAGGTCTTGCTCGCTGACCTCCTGGTCATCGGGCACAGCCCGTACACGCGAGGAGCGACCGGAGGCGAAGGCACATGTTCGGGCCACCCCGAGCCGCACAGCCGGTACGCGCGAAGACCTGGGCGGATGTCACGGAGCGAGAGGGGGTGCAGCAAACAGATGAGTAAGGTGTGGAGGCTTCGAAGGCTCCACCTCGCCGGTCTTCTCGCCGGGTTCCGCTCCGAGGGCGTGGAGGGCGGCTTGCAGGGTGGGTTGGTTGGGCGACCAGTCTCGGGGGATGGTGAGGCGGAGCCGCTGCTGGGGCTCTTGCCCGATGCGTTTGGGGCGGCAGTCGAGTACGGGTACGAGTCCGTACTCGGTCCGGTGCAGGAGTACGGGGCGGCCGGCGCTGACCATGGTGATGAGTTCCTGGCGTGCGATGGGGCCGAGGGTCTGCTCGCGGGGGCGTCGTTTGTCGCGTCGGGTTCCGGTGACGACGAGTCCGTCGAGGGTCTCGGCGAGGGCGGCCCACTGTGGGTGGTAGTCCGCGGCCGGGTCGAAGGTGTCCTGGTAGGTGAGGAGTTCGCTGCCGGTGGGGAGTGCGGCGCGGATGGTGTCGATGCGGTGCTGCCAGCTGGGGCGTGTGAGGAATTCGGGGGTGCGCTGAGGTACACGCGGGCGGGGGTTCCGGGGCTGCGGCCGGCTGCGATCTGGTGCATGGCGCGTACGTACCCGCGGCGCCGGGCGGGCGTGGCGTAGCTGGTGATCGGCTGGTCGGGCGTGTCCATGGTGATCATCATGCCGTGGGTGGTCGCGGGGCGGGGGTGAGGCCGCCGGTGAATGTGGAGTTGTCGGTGTGTCAGGAGCCTACGGGGGCGCGGCGACACGGTATGCGGTGGGTTCCCTGTGGGGGGCGCGGTAGGGGTAGAGTGATCTCGAATATCCCCTATACAAACTTGAGCCCCGCAGCCTTAGGCAAGCTGCGGGGCACCACGCGACCTAAAGGCATAGGAGGTCACGTCGTGGTTCAGGGTACCCGTACCCTCCGACAGGCACACACCAAGGCACCCGCCGTAGCAGCGATGTACGAGATGTCGCTCCGGCTGGGTGCCTTGTCTGCTCTTCCGCACCGGTCCGTGTGCGGGCACACCGCTTTCGCGGAGGTTGAGATGAGTTAGGTCTGCTGGGCGGCCTTGCCGCCCTGGCCGCTGGGTGTTGGCGCACCCGCTGCGGCCTTCATGTCACGGCCCGGTTTGGCGACCGGGCCGGGGCCCTGATCAGACGGTTGGCGCCGGCTGATCGGCCGAAACTCAGGTTCTCCCCAGAACCAGCCCCACCGAAGCGGGGCTTTGTCATACCCACTCTCCTAAGAGAGAGGCGTTCCCATAATGCAGCATCGCGCTGCCCAAGGCCAGCAGCTCCACGCCCGGATGGCGTGGAGCGCGCCACTCCAGCCTGCGAAATGCCACTTTTGTCCGGTCGTGCGGTCGGTTTTCGCTGCGGCACCGCGCGCGGCGGCCGTACGGGCCGCGGCCGGGTCCCGTCGGCACGGGCGGTGCCGCCAGAGTCCGCGGGCGGTGGTCCGGCCGGCCGGTCCGGCAGCGGCTCCGGTACCGCGGCGTTCCCGCCTGGCGGGACCGGTTCGCAAGACGGTGATGCGCGGGGCGGGAGCGGCGGCTCGCGGACCTCTGTCCACAGGTGGGCCGGGTGAGGGTCGGCAGATGACGACCTTGACCTGCTTCTTTCCAACTCTGACCTCATCCGTCGCGCGTCGGCCGGTGTCGGTGCGGCTGTCCGTGGTGGCGGGGGTGTGCCGGTGAGTGCCGTGGCGGTGGAGGCCGCTGGGTGGGTGCCGGGGCAGCGGCGTCGGCTGCGGGCCGTGCCGGGCCCGTCGGACCCGCAGCCGGACCCGCAGCCGGGCCCGCCTGTTGAGCTGGGGCTGGGGAATCCGCTGCTGCTGACGAAGGCGACGCAGGAGCGGCTGCTGGCCGCGGTGCGTGCGCTGGTGGATGATCCGGCGCTGGCGGGTGCGTCGTACGGGGCGCGGCTGGGGGCGGTGGTGCTGGTGGCGAAGGCCAGCGTCCGCCGCGGGCACCGGACGGTGATCCAGACGCGGGAGCTGGGCCGGTGGCTGGGGATGTCGCGGGAGCAGGTGGCGCGCACGGTGCTGCCGGAGCTGCGGCAGGCCGGGAGGCTGGATGACCACGAGGTGCAGGATGCGTCGGGGAATGCGGCGCTGGAGTGTGCGGTCGTGCCGCTGGTGCGGGCGCAGGAGGCGGGGGAGCGGCGGCATCCGCTGGCGTTGTCGCGTTCGGAGCTGGCGGTGCTGCTGGCGTTGTGCGAGGCGCTGTTCGCGCCGGGCTGGGGCGGAAAGAAGCGAGGGCTGCTGGCCGGGCGGAGCGGCAAGGGCGGGGCGATGGACCGGCTCGGGCTGCTGCTGATGGTGCTGTCGACGGGGCCGTCGGGCCGGCTGCGGCTGTGCCCGGGGACGGTGCGCGGTGGCCGGGGGCGTCCGGCGGCGACCATGGCGCGGCTGCTGGGGTGTTCCGGCGATGCGGCGGCCCGGCTGCTGAACCGGCTCGAGGGTGCGGGGCTGGTGCAGAGCTCGCGGAGGGAGACGGTGGCGCGGATGCGTGGCCGTGGCCGGGTGTGTGTGGTGCCGGTGGCGAAGGCGCGGGGCCGTCGTACGGGCCCCGGACGGCCCTGCGGCGGGGAGAACGCCGGGATTCGGGACCGCGCGGATACGTCACACGGAGATCTTGGGCCTGCGGGGCAGGGCGGATTCTTTGGGGCTGCTGGGGTTTCCGAGCCTGTGGAGGCCCCGGAGGCGGTTTTCCGGGACCGCGCGGATGCTTCACACCTTCACGCAGTTCACGCTTCTGGGGCAGTTGAGGATGGGGATAGTGCGGGTGCTTGTGGGTTTTCCGGCAAAGGCCGTGGTGGGTCCGGTCGTCGGCCGGAGCGCGCGGGCGCGGGCGAGGAAGCGCCGCCGTCGGCTGTCCTCCCTCGGCCTCGGCGCACGTCTCCCCCGGTGCGGGGGAGCGCGCTGCGCGCGGACCAGCCCACCCCTTCTTCCCGCCCTGCCCGTTTGTCCTGCCTGGGCCCGGTCCTGAGCCGACGTGTTCCGCAGGTGGCCGGGCTGCTCGACAGCGTCGTTCCGTCGCCCAACGGCTACCAGTGCGAACGGCTGGCCCGTGTGGTGCGGGGCCTGCTGGCCGGGGGTGAGGACGACGCGATGATCGCGTTCCGCCTGCGGGAGCGGCTGGAACCGCTGGCCACCGGTGACGCGGACCGGCCCTACGCGTTTCGCCGTGACGGCCTGTCGTGGGCGCTGACCGTCGGCCTGCCCTACACGCCCGGCGGCCTGACGACGCTGCCGTGCTCCCGCCGCGGCTGCCAGGCCACCGTGAGGGCCAGGGCCACCGACACCGTCCGGTGCGACGACTGCGAGCTGGCGGTGGTAGAACGCAAGCACGCCGCCGCGGCCCGGCAGGCAGCAGCAGCACCGCGGCCTGAGACGCCCTGCAGCCGGTGCGGCAAGCCGGCCACCGCCGGACTGTGCGGGGTGTGCTGGGCCGATGAGGAGACCGAGGCCCTGGTCACGCAGGCCGTCGCGCTGGCGGCCGCCGGCTGCGGTGAGCCCGACGACCCCGGGATGACCGCGGCGCTGGCCGGCATGGCCGAGCAGGAGGCCCGTTCCCGTATCCAGGACGCGCGCGCCCGTCTCGCCTCCGCCGGCGGAACCGACGAGGTGGTCGCCCTTCAGGCCCGGCTGACCGCGCAGTCCGTCGTCCACGAATTCCGGGCGACCGCCCTGCTGGCGCTCGGCAACAGCAGCCCCCAGGCCGAAGCCGAGGCCCGCAGCGCCTACGCCGCGCAGATGCGGCGCCGCCACCTTCACCCCAGCGCCGAAGCGGCCCGGCAGGCCGCCCAGGAGGCCGGTGAGGAGGCACGCCACCGTACGGCCGAGTACCTGCTGACCCAGCGCAGCAATGCCTGGCTCGCCGTCCGCGCTTCAGAAGCTGCGGCGCCGGTGCCCGCGGCGCGTTGCGCCGTGTATGAAGCCGGTGCCGCCCGGGCCCGCGCCGCCGGCGCCCCGCGTCCGGCCCGGGACGGCCGTGCCGGACGGCCCGCGGACGCCGGCCGCCTCCTGGTCCGCCCGGAGGTGGATGAACTGCAGGCTGCCGCCGACGCCGAGGAGACCGCACGGCTGCGGGCGCAGATCGCCGCCGAGATGCCCGGCCTGGCCGCCGTCACCGTCGCCCACCACGGCACCGTCTACGACATGCCGCCCCGCCCGGGCGCCGGCCCGGCTGTCCCCCGGGGATGCCAGGATGAGGGCGATGCGCAGAGGGGAATGCCGGTATGAGCCTGGAGCAGCCCGCATGGTTCGCAGACGTCGACGCCTGGTGGGTACCGGCAGTCGGCGAGGAAGTCGCAGCGCGGGTCCGGCCGCTGGGGTTCGACGCCGAGCTTCGCCTGCACGTCGAATGCGACAGCCGGGCCTGGACGATCCAGGTACGGCTGCTCGCGCACCATTTGGCGAAGCGGCTCGACCGGTGCCTTCCACAGCACCAGGTCACCGGCGTGATCGTCCGCCCCTACGCGGTCCCCGTCCCGTTGGTGCTGGAGGAGCACTGGCCCGAACTGGTCGGCGAAGACCTCGGCACGCAGATCCTTCCTCTCCAGCTCTTTCGCCAGGGCCAGGAGTTGTCGACGTTGGCGCTCTCTGCCGAGGCCCGCGATCGCTTTCGTCCGCTGATCCCGGAGGTCCTCGAGGCGATTCGGCGTCTCCTGGGCCCGGACTGCGCCCTGACGAGCATTCCTGTCCCCTCCCTGTATCCGGTGACCGTGGCGGTGACCGCGTCCGAGGACTGGGACGATCCGCACATCATCGACAGCGTGCTGTTCGACACCTGGCACGACGTCACGCAGGTCTACGGCCCGGAGCATTCACTGTGCTTCGAACACACCGCACACAGCCAGGCCGACCGCATCGTCGCCGAGTGGACGGCACACCACGCCGGGCCCTGCCACGACGTCGGACTGACCGCCATGCCACCGGGCGCCGGCGCAGAGACCCTGCGGGCCCGGGAGGAACAACTGATCGCACGAAAGCCCGATTTGTGCCTTGCCTTCCTTGCAGACCCAGCTCACCCCACACACGTCGTGGACTCAGCGCGGGCGGCTTCGATTCCGGTACGGGTCATCACCCCCGCTGAGAAACCCCGTGGGTAGCCGTGTCAGCACCCGCCAACGTGCACGGCGGCGCGCTGCGCCCGAAACCACCGCTACGCTGACCAACTCGCCCACACCGACGCCGGGAGCGCCGCATGAGCACGTTTTTGCGCCCGTCCGCTGACCGGGCCGTCATCCGCTGCGACCAGTGCCCGGGCCAGCCCGTCCTGCCCACCCACCGGGAAGAGACCGACACCCGGCGCTGCGTGCGCTGCCAGGGCGAGCACCGCTGGCTGCCCCAGCCCCACCCCGACGACCACCTGTGCTCCGTGTGCCAGCGCGAGTGCCCCACCTGCCAGGCCCTCACCTCCAACGGCGAGCGCTGCCGCACCTGCCGGGACCGCTGCCGCACCTGCTCCGGGCCCCTGCCCAAGCGCCCCGACTACGCCTCCGGCGTCACGCACGTCGCACCCGAAAAGCGCAAGGACCGCCGCCGCAAGTGGGAGCGCACCTACTTCCCCCGCTCCTGGGACCGCGACCAGTGCGAGGCGTGCCAGACCGCGGCGAGCGCGAAAGACCCCTTGCGCGCGGTACTGGCCGCGCTGCCCGACAAGCTCGTCCTGGCCTGCGGCGGCGCCGTGCCACCCGCCGTCGTCGATCTCATCCACGACGAGCTGCGGCGGCACACCCCGGCCCGGCTCGCCGCCCGCATCGAGCGCCGCTGGTGGAAAAGCTGGGCCGGCCGCCCCCTGCAGCGCAAGGCCGACGGGCACCACGACGGCTACGGGCCCGACGACGTCGCGGTGTGGCTGCTGGTCCCCACCGCTTGCAACGGCCGGTGCGAAGACGGCTGGCACCCGGCCCCGCCGGAGCGCCCCGACCGCGACGACGAACCGTGCACTGTGTGCCGCGGCGGATGGCTGCTCACCCCCCGGCGCGACGAGGCCGAGGAAGACGTCGAAGCCGAGGGCCAGTCGGCTGCGGCGCGCACGCTCGCCGACGCCGTCAGCTACCGGCCCCCGCTTCAGGAATGCACTGGCCGTGGAGGAACCTGCGGACGGCCCGTCACACCTCCGCATACCCAGTGCCCCGAATGCCTCGACTGGCCCTGGTGTGTCTGCCGGCGTCGCCGCCACAACCCCGAACAGGCCGCCTGCCCAGCCTGCTCCACGCGGTGACCACGCCGGAGGCCGCTTCCGTGCCGCCAGAACATGCCCGTCCGGCCCACTGACAAAGCGCGCCGGCTGACATCCCTGCCGGGACCAGGCCCGGCAACGAGGGGCCTCTTCGCTTCGCGGCCAGTGGCGTCTTCGCCGCGGTGTCATCCTGAGCTGGGCGCGCCTGGTACCTGCAGCGCGGCATCGTCCGCGCCTCTGACCACGCCGCCTGCCCAGGCTGCGCCACACGGCGAACGGGCTCAGGGCCGTTGCCCTGGGACGACGCGGCGGATGGCACCACGGGTCGGCCTCGAAAAGGGTTCGCTGCGCGGTAGGTTCGCAAGGACGCAGCCTCCAGAATCGGAGACGTAATGACCGAAACCGTTGATGACGTACACGGGGCAGTGAAGACGGTGCCCACCCCGTGGCCCGATCTGACGTCACTCGCCGATCTCAGCTTCCGTCACAAGGTGGGCATCGTCGCGCAGCGCGGTAGCCGGGAAGCCAAGGTCGGCCGGGACGTCGCGGTTCATGCTGCGCGAGCCGGCATCCCCGTGGTTCTGTTCACTGGGTACCCGCCTGCCACGAGGCCTGCGTCGCTTTTCATCGACATGACTCCCGCGCCGACCGCAGCGCATATCAACGTCAGCGCCGAAAGACTCATCTCGGGCCGAAAACCACGTCTCATCGTCATCGAGCGTTACGAACGGCTGAGTCAGGACGCCCCTGAGCCGCAGTGGGACGACGCCCCAGACGATCCCGGCGACGACCCGGCCAGCGAATCGTGGGGAGACCGGCTGATGTGGACGGTCCGCGACATCCGAGTCGAGATTCCCACGCTGTTCACGACTGTCGTCGACCCAGTGCCCGACCTGGCCCGGCCGTTGTTCAAGTGGCTTGACGTCGATCACCCGGCGATGGTGATGACGGACGTCTGCAAGCCGATCCTCGTGGTGGCGCGCACGGGGCCCGGGGTGGTCGAAGCCCGCCTGGAGGTCGATCCGCTTGAATTTCGGACCGGGTCCCTCTTCACCCTGGAGTGGGCGCCGCTGAGCACACAGATGAGGTAGCTGACGAAGTTCCGGCTAACTTCCTTTCGGCCGGGATGCCACACTGCCGAGCCGGGCAGTGCCGTGGCCGAACCCTGCGCGGAGGCTGGGGGCAGGGACGAATGAACGCCGCGCATTTTGCCGAATTGATGCAGACCCTGGCGAGGCGGCCCTGGAAACGCATCAACCGCCACGTCACCGCAACGATGATGCCGCTCCCATAGCCAGGGGCCGACGGCGGCCAGCACTTGGGTGAGTCTGCACCACTCTTGAGAGAAATTCCGCTACACCATGAGTCTCTTCACGGCTATGGAGCAGGAGCACAGGTGAACACGGACTTTCACGTCAGGGCTGCGGCAGTGCTGGGAGCCAGCGGCGGCAGGATCCACTGGCCCTATGGGATGGCGTTGCCGCAGAGGACGAAAAAGTACCGCGAGGACCCGCAAGCATACGAGGAGGCGACCGAGGAGGCACGCAAGCGGCAGGAAAGGCTGGTGCGATGGGCGGAACAGCACGAGCTGAAGCTGAGCGATGCGGGCTGTTGCCCGCACTGGCTGCAGCGGAAGATCAGCCGCCGGTGCCCCAATGTCGCCTACCCCAGTCCGTGCACCCGCTACGGGTCACAAAACGGGGCGCCGGACTACCACTGGCTCGATCATGTGACGAGCTGGCTGAGGAACGGAAGGCCCGCGGTGCTGGCGGCGGCGCCCTACGGTGTGAACTCCGAGGACGAGCAACGGCTCGCATTCTGGGCAAAGCAAGACAGCCGACTGCGCATGACGCGGGGCGACGGCTGGTACGGGTTCAGCACCACCCACCTGATCATGTGGCGTTCCGACCATATTGGGACCGTCAGCCCAGCTTGATTGGCCGCGAATTGCGTCTCGCCCGGTTGTCTGGGGCCGCTAACCTGGCCGTCCGGATTTCAAGGGGTGAGCCAAGCCATGGGTAAGAAGCGCCAGCAGCGTCGGCGGCGGCAGCAGCGAAATGCACGCAAACCTCAGCGGCCTTCCGTAAGCCGGTACCTCATTCCCGGCCCCCGGCGCCCGTTGCTGGAGGTGCACTTCGAGGCGGCGGTGTCCGAGGAGGACAAGGCGCTGTGCCTGTCCTACTGGAATTTCACCGAGCCGGGTGTATGGAGCCACAAGGTGGCCGACCTGGGGTCCAGCGCCCTGGTCGCCCGGACGGTCAGGCAGTCCTGCCATGCCTGCCTGCTGACGCTGCTGTGCCCGCAGTGCACCAGCCCGATCACCGTCAGGTCGCGTTCCGACCTGGCCCACACCCGTCTGTGGCGCGCGGAGGTGTTCCCCCTCGAGGAACAGAACGCCAAGATTCCCTGCGACGGGTGCTACGAGGCCGCAGCCGAAGCGCGTCGCCGAGCGGAGGCACGCGAGGCCGAGGAGCAGAAGAAAGCCAGGCAGCGCTCAAAGGAGGAGCAACGCCAAGCGGCTCAGGCCCGCGTCGCCAGCGCCGAAGCATGGCTCGCGGGCCACCGCAGCCTTCCCCTCCCCGAAGATCCCCCCTCGGTCCGGGACACGCTGGCTCTCCTGACCATGATCGACATCATGGAGCGGAAGGACAAGGACACCTTCGGCCCTCTCAGCGACCTCACCTACGACCTTGGGACATCTCTGAGCGCCGATGTGGAGACGCTGACGGACCTTCACCAGAAACGGTGGATCGCCCCTGCCCTGCCTGCGACCACCGGCGACTTCAGGTTCCGCGACGACAACACCGTCAGCGGCGTCCACGCCGAGACCATCCCGTGGCGGCTCGCGCCCGCCCTGGGCACCGATGCTCTCCAGGCCCGCCGGACGACCGCCGACACCTTGCGCCGCCTGCTGTTCGAGCGCACGGCCGAACTGGAAGAGGCTGCCCAGGAGCTCGACACCGTCACCGCCGTGCTCTACCTGGACAAACTCCTGACCCACAGATACGACGAGGAACCAATCCCGGACCACCGCCTGCAGGAGGCCGTCGACACCTTCCGCACGGCGCTGCGCGACGGCTTCTCCTTCGGCCACCTCCTCTCGGTCGCCTGGAGCGCCACAGCCAGCTCGGTAGCCTGGGGCCAGCGCACCCAGGGACTCCGGCCAGGCAGTGTGGGGTCGGCTTCGGTGACCAATCTCGGCCGACGCTTCGGCTACGCCAAAGACCGCCCGGTGCCCGAGTACGACCTGCCGCACTACGTGACTCCCCCGGCGACGCGGGCGACGGTGGTGCGGTTGCTCGAACAGCACGGCGCGGAGCACAAGTCCCTGCACCAGTTCCGGTCCCTGCAGCAGGCAATCGGCTCCCGGGAGACAGAAGCCTTCGAACTCGACGGTGACCTCGCTGAGGGGACGGACACAGACGTGCCGACGGCGGCCGGCACCTTCTCCGCAGACCCTGCCGGCCTGCTCGACGGACCGCCATCTGCCAGCAAGCAGGCACCGCCCATCACGTACGTGCTGGTGACTGCGGACGGCGCCCTGGAGACCCGCAGGGAAAGCCTGGAACTGATGAAGGAAAAAGTAGGCACGGCCGGTGCCGGCATGGTGGACAGGATCCTCATCAGCGAACCACCCACAGTGAACGCCTATGTCGGCGCACTCGTACCCCGGTCAAAGGAGACCGCGAACCCGGTGGCTGATGAGATGCTCTGGCTGCTGGGCTGCCACAGCGGGCTGTGCTTCGGCGCCATCGTCTTTTTCGCTGTCGGCCCGCACGGCGGTCTTCCCCGCAGCCTGGACGATGAACAGCAGGACATGCTGTGCGCCGCCCATCAGGTAGCCCAGACTCGTGAGGCCGCAGCCACCCGTTGACGGAAGGCCGCGTGTCGTACTGCCCATGCGAGCACGCCGGGAGCGGAACCACTACGTTCCCCGGCGTGAACGTACACAATTCCGGCATCCGTCTCAGCTTTCCGGACGACACGCTGGTCGCCCATTTCACGGAGTGGGACGGCTCTCGGATGACAACGAAATTCCGCACCCGCCCGGCCGCCCAGGTACAGCGGCCCAAGCCCGGCACCTGTGGCGCCACGTCGAAGACCACGCCGTGGCCGTGCGAGTGGCGAGTTTCGCCAAACAGCCCGTGCCCTCACCACGGCCCCGGCCACGAGGACAACCGGTGCGGTGCCACCACCGGCAAGAGCTCCGAATGTCGATGGAACCTGGCAGTACGCGGCCCATGCCGACGGCACCCCAGCTCCTGGGAACGGTTCGCCGTCCTGGTACGCCAGCGGGAGGAGGCCGAAGCCGCTCGGCGCCAAGCCGAGGCCGCCGAGCGCCAGCGTGAGGAGGAGGCGTACTGGGAAGAAGTGCTGAGAGGACCGTGCGAGTACTGCGGAGCTGATGAAGGGGCATCTTGCTTGTCAGCCGGCCAGCCGACGGAACACGTCCATCGCGTTCGCCGCGACCTCGCTCATCACAAGAAGCAGGCCGCGGTCAGTCCCTGCTCGTCCTGCGGAGCCGCGATCGGCGAACTGTGCCGCACCGCCCGTGGGAAGACGCCGTCGTCTGTCCACTCGCACCGTGCCCAAGAAGCACAGCGTCACGGTGTGCGTTGAGGCCGTCCGCTGCACACGCGCAAAAGCGCCGACCGCCTTGGTTCGCAGATGTCGCTGCCTCAATGCAGGGTGTCCGCCGGCTCGCGAGAAAGCGGCCGGCGGGCCGGTAGCTGCGCGGACCGGCTGTCGGGCCGCGGGCACGGCACGGGCCTCCTCAGTCCCACGCGAGTTGCCCGTCGGCCCGACGGGGACGCGGCGGAGAAGGCACCGCTCCCGGATCAGACAACCGGGTCTCCAGCGCCGTCCTGCGCCACCGGACCTCCGTGTTGCCCAGAGCCCTCTCCACCGCCTTGCGGTGCCCGATGATCAGTACGGCCCGCTGGGCCCGGGTGACGGCGGTGTAGAGCAGGTTGCGCTGCAGGAGCAGTGACTGGGAGCACGTCATCGGGATGATGACGTACGGGTACTCGCTGCCCTGGGAGCGGTGAACGGTCATCGCATAGTTGTGCAGCAGTTCTTCCGCGACGTCGAGAAAGGGGTAGTCGATAGCTTCGTTGTCCGGCTCGAAGGTGACGGTCACCTCGCTGGTTTCCCTGTTGACGGCCGTGATGGTGCCGGTGGCACCGTTGAAGATGCCGTTCAGGCCTCGGCGCGGGCGGTTGCGGGTCTGCAGGACCCGGTCGCCGAGCCGGTAGATGCGGCCCTCCGCATGGTGTTCCGGTTTGTCCGGGTGGGCGGGGTTCAGTTCGGCCTGCAGGCGCAGGTTCAGGTCGGTGGCCCCGGCCGGGTGGCGTTTGCCGGGACACAGAACCTGCACCTCGTGCGGGTTGATTGCCAGCGCCTTGGGGATGCGGCGTGCGACGAGGTCGACCACCTCTTCCGCGAGGAGCCGGGCGTCGGTCGCCGGATTGTCGACCAGGTCAAGTCGGACCACGTTGGGGTGGGGCGCGGGCATCCGCCCGGCGAGGATGCAGTGCGCGGCATCGACGATGGCGCTGCTGCCGTCGAGCTGCCGGTAGACCTGGACCAGGCGGGTCCGGGGCACGGCAGCGACGGCCAGCAGGTCGCGCAGGACGCGGCCGGGTCCGACGCTGGGGAGCTGATCGATGTCGCCGACCAGGAGCAGGTGGCAGCCGGTGCGTACGGCACGGAAGAGCTTGGCGGCCAGTTGGACGTCCAGCATGGACGCTTCATCGACGATGACCATGTCGGCGGTGGTCAGCGGGCTTTCGTGGTCGAACAGGGAGTCGCCCTCGGGAGGGTGCAGCAGGCGGTGCACCGTCTGGGCCGGATGACCGGTGCTGTCCTCCAGGCGTTTGGCGGCCTTGCCGGTGGGGGCGGCCAGAGCGATGCTGGCCCCCTCGCCTTCGAGGATGTCGACCAGCGTGCGCAGCGTGTGGGTCTTGCCGCAGCCGGGGCCGCCGGTGAGGACGGACAGGGGAGACGTCAGTGCGGTCAGGACAGCCTGATGCTGCTCATCATTGAGGCCCGCGGTGGCGGCCGAGCGCAGGGAGCCGGCTTTCTCCTGCCAGTCCTGCCAGTCGGCCAGCCCGGATACCGCCTGCAGCTGACGCAAGACGTGCTGGGCAAGGGAGCATTCGTCATCGTGCAGCCGGATCAGGCTGACGATCTCGGTGTTCCGGCGTTCCGAGGCGCCCGGCGTCACAGGGAGGGGCAGGACTTCGCGGACGGCCTGGCGCTCGGCGACCAACGCCTCGAGGGCCTGCCCGAGCACGGCCGGATCGGTGATCTCGCAGGTGCGGGGGTCGTCATCGGCCAGCAGCTTCCTGGCTTTGGCCAGCAGGGCCAGCCGGGGGTGTAGCAGTGACCGCCACGGGCTTCGGTGTCGAGGATGTGGAGCAGCGCGGCTTGCAGGCGGGCCCCGTCGTGCTTGGGGACTCCGGCGGCCAGGGCGATCCGGTCGGCGGTGTCGAAGGCAATGCCGTGCACGTCGCGGATCAGCTGGTACGGGCGCTCGCGTACGACCTCGGCAGCATCTTCCTTGCTGTTCCTGTACGTCGAGTAGATCTTGATGGCCAGACCGGTGGAAATACCCAGACTGTGCAGCAACGTCATGAGTGCGGCAATGGCCTTCTGCGTCGCCCATGCCGCCACGATGATCGCGGTCCGGGTGTGCGCGATGCCGTGAATCTCCGCCAGCCGGTCGGGCTCTTCGTCGATGATGCGCAACGTGTCCTCGCCGAAACGGCCGACGATCGCTTCGGCCAGAGCCGGCCCGATGCCGCAGATCAACCCGGACGCCAGATACATCCGGATCGCCCGCACCGAAGCAGGTAGCGTGCGCCGGCATTCCTGAACCCGGAACTGCCTCCCGTAGCGTGGGTGCTCCTCCCACGTGCCGGTGAGCTCGACACTCTCACCAGGCTGCAGCGAAAACAGCGCTTTGCCCCTCGCAGTGACGTCCTGGCGCCGCCCATCGCTGGCCTGAGATGACAGGCGCAGCACGGTGTTCTCGTCGAAGGAGACGAACAGCAGGTGCTCAACGATCCCCTCGATCGTCGCGCTGGAATCAGAGGTGTTCACGGCTCTCCCGTGTTACCAGATGCAGTCGGCAGCCACACGGCAGCAAACTAGGTCGGAGAATTATCAACACGCTGAAACCATCATTGGTCCGCACA
Organism: Streptomyces sp. Ac-502; assembly: GCF_045222935.1. Classification (NCBI taxonomy): domain Bacteria; kingdom Bacillati; phylum Actinomycetota; class Actinomycetes; order Kitasatosporales; family Streptomycetaceae; genus Streptomyces; species Streptomyces sp. Ac-502. The sequence goes on along the minus strand of NZ_JBHFFO010000003.1, from coordinate 2,127 downwards.
AACCTGGCTGCCGACAGACGTAGCACGACAAACAACCGTTGAGCCTCGCCCGTACGAGGGAGCACACCTTCCCTTTTATGCCGTCACCCGTGTGACAGGTATGGGAGGCGCTTCGCCACACATCTTCCGCCGAGGTGGCAATCAAGCTTTGCTCTCTGGGACTCCGCCTCTGCCTTCCAGAGAGCTGTGCCGCAGCAGGTGCTGGAACACAAGAGATCCGCTAGACACGGGCGGCCCACCCTCAGCGGAAGAAGACGCTCCTCCCCGAATCACCCACCCGGACAGAACATTCAGCGCTAGAACTACTCAGCCTCGTCGACCAGGCCGTACGGCACGTTGGCCCGGCCGTCCATGAGCGGCGCCCGTGCACTCCAGGCCGCGCTCAAACGCTGCTTCTGCGGCGTGTGGCGGCAGCCGTGTCAGGTTTCCCTCCACCAGCGCGCCCGCCTTACACCTCCGGGCGACCAGGATGCGCCTGTCCAGCCTCACCGACCCCGCCGACGCTGGATGGATGGGGGACACACACGCCACGCCGGTCTGCACCCACTGCAAAAAAACCGACAGTACGGTCCGCGAGCGTGGCAAGCCTTGGGGGGCACGCTGCGGCACCTGCTGGGAGGGGGACCAGAACCGGCTGGACAACTGGCAGGCCATCTCCGAGGGGGCAACCGCACCTCCGCCGCCGGCCCCGCCGCGCTGTTCGGAGTGCACTTTGCTCCAGGACCGGTATGAGACGTCCTACCGCCGGTGGGTGCTGCTGGAGCCACGGCTGCTGCTGCCCGCAGAGTCGGTTCCGCCGTGGAAACGCTGGTTCGTCCAGCCGGACGGAACCGCCGTGAATTCACAAGACCGGCCAGCGCAGCCGGGAGCGAAATGCCGGATCGCTCACCGGGTGGTGTGCCCATGCGGGCCGACACCGGCCGGAGAGGGCGTGCTGTTCACGGTGGTGCGGGAGGAAAACCGGCGCCGGGCAGATCGGGAGACCCCACCGGGGCAGCTACCCGGAACAGCGTGAGAAGCCCAGCAACCGCTCGCTGATCACCACCGCTGCCAGCCTCGGATGGAGGAAGGCCGCAGAAGGCGGCCCCTTGTGTTCTACGCGAACCCTGCACGATCTTTCTGGGAGGACACCGCCCTCGAGAAGATCGGTCTGTGACTCGGTATAACAACATCTCCGGGGGCAGCTTCTTGGCTCCCGTCGTTCAGGTCAAAGAGGTCCGCGGAAACATCCTGCTGCCGCCCGCCACGGTCATGGAACAGGCGGAGTACCAGGCATTTTTCCGCTGCACCCAGTCGTCGCGAGATGCACTCAGCGCTGGATGGTCAGCCAGGCCAGCCGATTCCATGGCGGCCAAGGTTCCGAGCGCAGTCGCCCATGTCGACGTCAGCGTTCTGGCACTGCAGAACGCTCTGGAACGACTCGCTCTGATCGCTCCCCACGGCGTCGGCCTAGCCTCCCTCGCTGTGGTCGAAGCGGTGCAGGATGCAGCTAATACCCAGTTCGCCCTCCACGTAGGCAACACTGGCTCGCTACAGCGGCTCTGGGACCTGGACTCCTCAGCAGCCTCTTTGCAGCAGGAGGCTGTCCACGAAGCACTTCGAGCTTTCGTTCTGGCCGTCCGGCACGCCTCAGGCCTCGTCCCGGACAAGGACCGACGAACATGAACTCACGTACCGCCCTCCAACACATGTTGGGTTTGTCCGCTGGCGGACACTCTCCGCGCGCCGCGCTCGGCGCTGGATCTCGCCGGTGGACTGGCCCAAGGACAGTGCACGACCTCCTTCGCGCCGCTCGAACCCCATGAGAACACCTCCTGACCCGCCCGTCACCGGGAGCGGAGCCCTGGCTCGTATCCGTAGGAAGGGACCGGTTCCACGGCACCGACTTGTCGCTCTGTCACGTCGGATAAAAAGGGCTTATCCGACGCCATGCGCCCCGTGGGCGCGGAATTGCCGCACCGGAGGACCATCCGCTCAAACCCGGAGGAAGCGCCGACCCGCCCCCGGACGCCGGCGGCTGAGAGCACACTGGCCACCGTCGACCGCGGGGTGCGCAGTCCGGAACAACGGGGCCGGGCAGCGTCCGCGGTTGGGACCGGACACTCAAGGCAATTCGCCCCCGGCTTC
>NZ_JBHFFO010000002.1:0-155667 GCF_045222935.1 Streptomyces sp. Ac-502 | reverse complement strand
ACCGTCTTTGACCGCCACCAGCAAGATCCGGTCGGCGCTGGTGTACGGATCGCGGGCCCCCGTCACGGTCCCTCCGCGGGCGCGGCCGGGCCGATGCGGAAGGCGGCGCGTACCAGCGTGCCGCCGCACAGGAGGCCGTGCCCCCAGGTCTCGGCGTGCTGGTCGACGTAGCGCAGCCCGCGGCCGAACTCCTCGGGCGGGGGGAACAGCCGGGAAGGGCCCCGGTCCAGGACCGCGACGGTGACGCGGCCGCCGCTCACCGAGACGGCCGCCGCGATCTTGTGACTGAACGTGTGACGCATCGCGTTGTCCGCCAGCTCGCTGGCCGCCTTCCCGGCGGTGTCCGCGACGGCGCCGGGCAGACCCCAGCCCCACCGCAGCATCACCGAGACCTTCACGTATGCGAGTTCGGCCGGCGCGGGGTCGGACCGGCGGAAGACCCATTTCTCACGTCGGCGCGGCTGCTCCGGGGGGACGATGCCCTGCGGCGGGACGGCGGCCAGCTCGGGCCGGGCGGGGTGGACGCTCACCGCTCCCCCTCGCGCACGCGGCGCAGGGCGGAGCGCAGCGTCTCGGGGTCGGCCAGGCGGCCGGAGCCGTCCGGTGCCGGTTCCCACCTGAAGCCGGGGTCGGGCTGGTCGGTCCCGGGGCGGGGCATGGCCACCCATCCGCCGGCGCCGATGGCCCGGGTGGGCGGCTCGTGCCATGCCCTGGCGGTGCCGGGCGGTACGAGGACGTAGGCACGGGCGCTGCCCTCGCGCAGTCCCCACAGCACGGGAGCGCCGGCGCGTTCGATGGCGTCCAGTTCGTCCAGCGCCTTGACGGCCAGGCTGCAGCCGATCCGGATTGCGTCCCACCGGGCCCCGGCGGGCAGCACCGCGAACCGGGTGGGCGTGGTGGCCCACTGGTTCCAGGCCGCGGTGGGGCTGGGGTGGGCGGCCGCCAGCCACAGCGTCCCGGCCGTATGACGTCGAGTCACCGGTGCCTCCCGCAGCCGTTCTTGCAGCGGAAGACGTCCCAGTCGCTGTGGGTGTCGCCGGAGACGATGCGTGCCGATCCGTTTCGGACCAGCTGCGCGGCGCCGCGCGGGGTGCCGCAGTCGATGCAGGCGTTGCCCTGCAGGCGGTTGAGGTCCGGAATGCCGCTGAGCAGGTCGTACTCACGTACCGGCGGGTGCCTCATGAAGCGCTCCTGTTCACCGCGCAACTCAAGATCAACAATATGCGATCGAGTCGCTACACAACGTGTTTGAAGAGTTCTAGAGTGGCCCTTCGTCAAGTGCTCCGCAAGTGCTCAGCAAGTGCTGAACACTTGCTCGCCTGCGTTTTCGACGCCAGGGAAGGGATCAGAGCTGATGGGTGCAGCGCGTCCGGGGGATACGGCAGACTGGAACTCAGCAAGTGCGCCACGTCAGCGCGGGCGACGGAGGTCAAGGGCGGGGATGGACACAGAACCGAGCAGTCCTACGGTGCATCGCCGCTCACTGGGCAAAGAACTGCGGTCACTGCGGACGGCCGCCGGCAAAGATCTCAAGGACGCGGCCGCCGCGCTGGGCTGCGACCCCACGCGCATCAGCAAGATTGAACGCGCGCGGGGCACGTTCGCCGTCCGCGAGGACGACGTCAACCGCCTGTGCGCCCTGTACGGCGTCACCGACGAACGCACCGTGCAACGCCTGCTGACGATGCTCAGCCGCAGCCAGAAACCCGGCTGGTGGGAAGCCTGGTCACTGCCGCCAGACCTCGAAGTTTTCATCGGTCTGGAGACCGACGCCACCACCGAACGCGCCTGGGAACCACTGCTCGTGCCCGGTCTGCTGCAACGGCCGGAGTACAGCCGGGCCGTGCTCAACTCGCCTCGGTCCCACCGGCCGGACGACGTCGAAGACCTGCTGCACCTCCGCGAAGGGCGCCAGCGGCTGCTGCACCGCAGCACCAGCCCCCTGGAGCTGTGGGCGATCCTGGACGAGAACGTACTGCGCCGCCCCATCGGTGGCCCGGACGTCATGCGAGATCAGCTGAGGCATCTTCACGACATGGTGGAGCTGCCGAACGTGACCGTCCAGGTGGTGCCTCTGTCACAAGAGGACAACGCCGGACTGGCCGGTGCTTTCACGCTCCTGCACTTCGCCGACGACCCCACAGTGGTCTACGTGGACAGCGCGGCCGGGAACCTCTACCTGGAAAAAGAACGTGACGCCCGCCGCTTCACCAAGACATTCGACCTGCTGACGGCCGCGGCCCTCGACCGCAGAAACTCACGCGCGCTCATCGAGCGCGCTGCGAAGGAGATCGGACCATGACCAGCCCGACCGGCGGCCGCACACCCGCCGCCGACCTCGCCCTCGACAACGCACGGTGGTTCAAGAGCACGGCCTCCAGCGCGAACGGCGGCTGCCTGGAGGTCGCCTACCTGGACGACGGACGCGTGGCCCTGCGCGACAACGAAGACCCGGACAACCCGCCGTTCGTCGTGACCCCCTCGTGTGGGAATGCTTCATCGACGGGGCAGCCAAGGGCGAATTCACCCTTCCCGCCTGATACATGTCCCCCAGCTCGTACACCCGTAGCTGACTGCCACTACGCCGATTCGAGACCGGCCCCGCAGCGCGCCCCTCTCCAGTTCGAGAGGGGCGTTGTCAGTGTCGCGTGCGAGGGTGTACGGATGGCCCGGCGGAGCTGGGCGCGGCGCATCTCATCCGGCTCTTCCCCACTCTGCCTCGATGCCGCAAAGCGGCTGGCGAACCTGGTGTGAACTGGTCACCAGGTTCGCCAGCCGCTGTTTCAGCCTAGGCGTGCCGTACCGGCCGGGGCAGGCGTTCACGCAACTTCCCGGCCCGGCGCAGCGGTCCACGTGCCGCACGTCCACACGGCCGTCCGCGTCCATTTCGGTGAAGCCCGGCACGGTGCGCCACGCGGCCAGCTTGCCGGGTGCCTGCCCGGTATCGGCTGTGCGGGGCTGCGTCAGCGTCAGCAGGTAGGCCACGACGTCGGCAAGGCTCTCGCCGGCGGGCTGCCGGTCACGTGCGCTTCGCTGAGTCTTCTTGGCGGCCGCCTTGTCCTTCATCGGTCCTCCTGAGGGTGGGGACAGTGCGGTTGCCGCGGGCCGGCCAGGTGCCGGTGGCACGGTAGTGCTTGACCTTGGTGCACAGGTAGGTGTGGCTGTAGCCAAGCGCCACGCCGATGCTGGACTGGGTGACGCCCTCCTCGACCAGTTCCAGGACGGCGGCGCCCAGCCGGGCGCCGGACAGGCCGGCGAGCCGGTGGTGCTCGTCGGGGCGCAGGTCGCGCAGGGGCGCGATGCGCCAGACCATGCCGCGCGCGTCCAGCGCGGCGCGGCGCTCGGCCGGGACGGGGCCGGCGCCGTCGCGGGTGCCGTGGTGCAGGTTGCGGTAGTAGGAGATGCGCGAGCCCAGACGGTAGCCGGTGTCGTCGGTGTAGTCCTTCTCCACGGTGGCCAGGCTGCCGTGCTGGGCGACGTAGCGGTCGCAGGCTGCCAGGAACTCGTTCCAGGTCCGGTCCGGGCCCGCGGTGAAGGACAGGCCCAGTTCCTCCAGCGAGACGCGCTCGGCCGGGTCCAGCCGCCCGGCGGATGCCTGCCGGCGCACCGCCTTCAGGCGCATGCCCAGGGGGTAGCCGTCGCCGGTGACGTAGGAGACGGGCACGTTCAGGTGGCCGTGTTCGCCGCGGTAGTCCTGGCACGCGGTGTACAGCTCCTGCCAGCGGGCGTCGCGGGCATCCCAGACCATGCCCAGGCCGTCGAGTTGCGTGCGGACGAACTCCGGGATGCGCTGCGAGCGGCTGCGGGTGCTGTTGACCTTCTGGCCGAGCCGGTAGCCGCCGGGCGAGAGGTAGCTCTGGGGTACCAGCGTGTGCCCGAACGCGGCCTTGAAGGCGCGCAGCTCTTCCAGGAACCGCGCCCACGGCAGTTCCGTGGTGTCCCAGACCATGCCGATCTTGTCGAGGGCTTCGACCCGGTCCGGGCGCAGCCAGCCCTTGCGCCGGTGATGGCGGGCGTTTTGGATCCACTGTCCCAGGCGGAAGCCGTCCTCGGTCAGGTGAGCCGAGGGGATGCGCAGGTGGTTGTTGGCGGTGTGGAAGGCGCGGGCGTGCCCGAAGCCGGTCCACCAGGCGGAGGTGGTCTGCCGTACGGTCAGCGCGGTGATCTTCGCCAGGATGTCGTCACTGGTGCCGGGCGGCATCTGCACGGTGATGCGCGAGGGCAGCTGCGGGTTCGTCTCGTGGCCCTTGGAGCGCTGGGTGTCCAGCTCGATGCCCAGGCTCTCGTCGTGGGCGCGCAGGGCCCGCAGCACCTGCCACAGGACGCGGTACTCGCCCGGATCCAGGTCGCCGACGGGCTCGCCCGAGTCCGGCACGACGATCGGCACGATGACCGTGGCGGTCGCGGCCGGGCCCGAGCGGCGCAGCGCCCGGCCGACGGCCTGGACGATGTCGACCTGCGAGCGCTTGGGGTGGGTGAACAGCACCGCATCGACGGCCGGCACGTCCACGCCCTCCGACAGGCAGCGCACGTTCGTCAGCACGGTCCAGGCGTCGGGCGGTTCGCGCAGCGTGTCCAGGATCCGCTCGCGCTGGGCGTGGGTGTGCTCGCCGGTGATGCGCTCGCTGTGGACCGCTCCGGCGGGCCGCTGGCCGGCGGGCAGCCGGGCCAGGGTGGCGGGCAGGGTGCGGGAGAACTCGGCGGCGGCGTCCAGCCGGTGGCAGAACGCCAGGACGCGGCGCAGGCCGTACTGGCGGGCGGCCTTGCCCAGCACCGCCTGCGCGGCCAGCACCCGGGCGTCGGGGGCACCGGGCTCCTGGACGTGCCGGTGTTCGTCATCGGTCAGCAGTTCCAGCAGTTCGCTCTCGCCGATCCCGGCGATGACCACCCGGTAGTCGTCCAGGTGGCCCTCGCTGATGGCGCGGGCCCACGGATAGCTGAACAGCACCGGGCCGAAGACGCCGGTGTCCGACATCGTCAGCCCGTCGCCGGTCTGTGCGCGCAGGTCGTCGATGCGGGGCGTCGCGGTCATGAACAGCCGCCTGCGCGCGGGCAGGAACGCGTCGTCCAGGATGCGGCGGGTGACGTAGTCGGCGCGGCCCGCCAGGTGATGGGCCTCGTCGTGCACGGCCAGGTCCGCTGTGACGTGCGCGTCGCGCAGCGCCTGGGCCAGCCGGTGCCCGGAGGCGTAGGTGGCCACCACCAGGCGCCGGCCAGCGCCCCCGAGAAGCCACTTAGTGATCCCGGCCGGGTCGGTGGACACCTGGGCCGGGATGTCCGCCAGGTGCGCGGGGGCGTCGGTGACGGTGTCGTCGCTGCACACAGCCAGCACCGCATCCACCCGGGACGCGGCACGCCACTCGGTGATGGTCTGGGCCACCAGGGCCAGCGACGGGGTGAAGACCACGAGGAGGCCCGTATCGGGGACCAGTCGGGCCGCGGCCCGCACCGACATCAGCGTCTTTCCGGAGCCGCAGGCCGCGTGTAACTGGCCGCGGGCCGCTCGGCCCGCGACGATCGCCTCGACCGCTTCCTGCTGGTAGGGGCGCAGCATCTTGGAGTCGCGCACGAACTCTTGCTGAGGGCTCGGGCCATGGGCAGCGCAGGAAGGCACGCGGCTCACCGGCCAGCCGTCTCCGCGGCCGCCGTGCGGCCGCGGAGACGGTCCTCGGTATCCGCGTACGCGATGGCCAGGCCCGGCACCCGCAGGGCGATACGGGCGACGACCGCGCGGTGCCAGGAGGCGGGGAACAGCGGGTCCAGCTCGGGGTGCGCCGCCCAGTACTCGGCATCCGTACGGTAGGTGAACAAGCCCGGTTCCGGCAGGTCCTGCAGTTTCTCCGCGGCCCCGGCGACGAACTCGCCGGTGCGCTGCTCCAGGTCCTCCATCTCCAGGCGCACCCCGTCCGGGATCTGGTACTTGCCGGCCTCCCAGTGCCGGACCGTGCGCGCGGACACCCCCAGGTGGCCGGACAGCCACTCGGGGGTCAGCCCCAGGTACTCGCGCACGACGCGGAACTCGGCGTCGGTCATCCGCTCGTCCTCGGGCATCCCCGGCGGATCGGTGTATTCAGTCATCGGTTCTCCAAGGTGATGCCGCCCCGGCTGTCGCCGGGGCGGCGCAGGATGAAAACGAGGGATCAGTCGTCGTCTTCCTCGCTGAGGCCGTCGCGCAGCTGCCGCAGGTAGTCGTCCACCCCTTCCAGCACGACCACGCTGCTGTCGCTGACGCTGGCCAGGTCCTGGCGGATCAGCTCCTCGATCTCCATCAGGCGGTCGTCGGTCGTCTCGGCGGTGATGCCGTACTCGTCGGCCTCGCACCTGTTGGTGGCGCCGTCCACGTCCCAGACCGTCACCTGGTCCGATTCCACGAAGCGGTCCTCCAGCAGCCCTTCCAGCTCCTCCTCGGCGGCCCGGGCATCCTCCCCGAGGCGGGCGACCAGGTTGTTGCCGTCCCAGACCTGTTCCCAGTCGGCGAGGATCCGGTCGGCCAGCGGCCTGATGTCGCGCATCGCCTGGTTGGCGGCCTCGGCGTGCAGCAGGGGAATACCGTAGCGGCGCTCGAAGCCGTAGTGGACGCTGAACGGCACGGCGTTGCCGATCTCGGCGTTGTAGCTGGCGAGCAGAACGCCCTCGCGCAGGTCCAGTTCGATGTAGCAGGGCTGGGGTTCGCTCTGGCCGGAGTACTGGCGGTACAGCTCGTCGGGGCTGGTGCACTCGATGACGCGGGTCGTGGTGGTGGTCATGCTGTCCCCCTTCGGGACGGAGCGGACGTGGCGGTGTCGGTGTCAGAGGGCGGCGATGGCGGCGCGGATGCCGGAGACGACGGCGGCCCAGACCTCTTCACGGGAGGCGACGCGCGACTCGGAGAAGCCGTAGCGGCCGTGCAGCTTGCCGTCGGCGGTGTCGAACCAGACCTTGTCGATGCAGCCAGCGAGCTTGTACGCCTGGGAGTTGGAGATGTGCTCGCCCTGCCAGGAGGCGGAGGAGATGTTGCCGGTGTTGTAGTGGCTGGTCTCCAGCCCGGCGAAGGCGGCCCAGTCGTTGAGGTAGACGCGGTCCTTGTCGCCGCGCTGCCAGCGCCTGCCGCCGATCGCGGTCATCGTCTCGACCGAGTACACGACCGCGGCGGTCTTGCGGGCGGGGCGCTTGAGGGCGCCGAGGGCGATGCGGTGGGCCAGGGAGGCGGCGTCGATGACCCAGCGGCCGGCCTGCTTGACGGCGGCGACGGCTCCGAGACGGCACCAGGTGCGGACGGTGGCGACGGTGACGCGGGCTTCGAGTGCGGCAGCGGTGGTGTTCATCGACCGGTTCCTTCCGGCGGGGTCTGGGGCTAATCCCCTGACCTCACAACACCAAGGTAGCTTCCAAATATGGAAGCCGCAAGGGGTAATCCCGAAATGGGTGCCCGAACGGTCTACCACCGCTGCCCACAACGAAGTTGACGCCCCCGGTGAAGTCGGAGGCGTCAACGTTTCGAAGGCGGCAGACCTGGTGCGTTCTCTGCATCGGGTCTGCCAGCCGGTCCCAAGTGCGGAGACCCCAGCTGTTACCCGGGGCCTCCGAAACCCGCCGGCCGACTCTCACCGTACGCCGCAGTACCCCGCCGGTCAGCCGTTCCCGCTCACTCCACATACCGGCGCAGCACCCGGGCCGCGATGCCCGCCACACGCTGCGCTTCCGCCAGGTCCGGTGTGCCGGCGTTGTCCAGCAGCAAGGCCACCAGCCGGTCGGCGGGTATCACGGTGACGCCCCGCAGGTGGAAGCCGCCGGACTCGACCGGGGCGTTGTGGACCGCGATGAGCGGCTGCACCGGGACGCCGAGGGCGCGGCTGATGAGCCCGGCTTCGTACAGGGCGGTGTCGATCTGCCGGTCCCGGTCGTACGTACCGTGGACCAGCCGGCCGCCGACCGGCCGGACGCGGGCGCGGGCGTGCCACAGCTTGGAGTCGACCGCGAACACCCGCCCGGACGGGGCTACCAGCACGTGGTCGACGTTCGCACGGCGAGCACCAGGGATGCTGCGGTCGTGTCCGCCCGCCCATCCGTGCTGGTGCAGTTGCGCGAGGAGTGCGGCGGTGCGCCGCTCCCCTCGGCACCCGCCGACCAGTTCCCGGCCCGGTGCCGGGCCTGCGCCAGCCCGGGTGTCACGTAGCCAGCCGCGGCCAGGGCCCGCTGCCACCAGCGTCCCCGGCCCACGACCGCGGCGTGCGCGGCCGCCGACGCACCCGCGTTCACCCGGGCACCTCCCCGGCCCGCAGGGCGGCCTCCTGGCGGATGGCGACGGCCGCGTCCGTGTCCGCCAGCACCTCGCCGACCGACTGCCCGGTCACGACCGCCAGGTGCCGGGCCAGAAACGATCGCTCCGTCTCGAGGCGCTCGATGACACCACGGAAGGCGTCCAGCACCACGCCGACCTCCTTCGCCGCGTCGTTCCAGGCCGTCACCCGCTCCATGGGGTGCGTGCCGATCGGATTGTCCGGGTCGGCGACGGGCTGCCCGCCCAGGTGTACGGACAGTGCCGCCACGGCCAAGCGCTCCTCAGGCGACGTCTGCCGCCGCGTGCAGGGCGGGGCAACAGCGCGGATGGCTCCTGCCGCGCACACCTCGCCGTTCGGGCCGTTCATCTCACCGCGGCACCAGCCGTGCTCCGTGAGGTAGTCCTTCGCTGTTCGGAGGAGGCCGGCGAGTTCTTCCCTGGTCATGCTGCTCCCTTCCTGAGCGGGTAGGTGTCGGGGCCGGAAGCGGTTTGGGCGTAGGCGGGGTCGATGTCGCAGCCTCGCCAGGTCAGGCCGAGAGCTGCCGCTGCGGTGCGGGAGGAGCCGGAGCCGGCGAAGGGGTCGATGACCAGTTCGCCAGGCCGGGCGATGCGCTGCAGGATGTGCTGATAGACCGCCGGCGGCTTCTCGTAGGGATGACGCCGCTTGGCCGGGTAGTCCGCTTCGATCACGTTGGGGATGGCGGCCCGGTCGACGGCATCGGGGGTGCCCCGCGACGCGACGAGGATCGGATCCCACGCCGACCGCAGCAGGTCGCCGGTGCCAGGACGTTTACGGGTCCAGGCGACACAGGTGGAGGCACGCAGCCCGACGGTGGTGGCCATGTAGCCGAGGTCGGGCATACGCCGCCAGTCCGCAAAGATCAGGACGATGCCGCCGGGACGCAGCGTCTTCGCAGCCAGGCCGAGGGTGCGGTTGAGGAACTGAAACGGCGCGAACACACTGCCAGCGGCGCCGTCTTCGCGGCCACGGACCGGGGATCCGACCGCGTAGGGCGGATCGAAGACCACAGCTGAGGCGCTGCCCGGCTCGATATCCGCGAGCCACTGCAGCGCGTCGCCGAATTCGATCGGGGGCACCGGAGCGGATGAAGTAACTGGGGCAGTCCCGCCTTCGAACAGCATCATTTCTTCAGGCATCAAGCGTCTCCAAGCCGAGGCGAGTAGGTGTCGGGGCCGGGGATGGTGGTGACGGGGCGGCTGCGGTACCTGAGCGGCCACTCGGGGATCGGGGAGTCGCAGGACGGCTGCCGTCCGGTTCCGAGGCAGGGGAAGCCGTGTCCGTGGCGCCACAGGGCACCGCCTGGGGTGAGTGCGATGCGGCGGCGGCACCACCGGCACCGGCCGCGGGCCGCTTTCACCGCACGGCCCTCGGTGCCCCGGCGGCGACCACACCCGCAGCGATCGTGATCCAGCCCTTGTGCCACGCCTGGTCGTACTGGTAGCCGGCCTGCGGAGTACTGGAGAGCCAGCCGCCCTGACCCGTACGGTGCGCGAACCGCACCATCCGCGTGGTCTGCTGCTTCTCGGGGTCTTCGGTCCAGCGTCCGCCGGACCGGTCCGCGGCGTAGTGCGTCACGGCGGACACGGCGAGCCCCGCCGCGGCGTACCGCCAGTCCAGGCGCAGACCGAGCCCACGGTCGGCTGCCGCAACCGCAAGCGCCTGGGTGAGGGTGTACGAGCCGACATGCCTCAAGCACGCGGCCCTCCCTCCCACCCTGGCGCGCCCTTCCCGCACGCGTCCCGGTCCACCTGCACCAGGTGGTCGGCGACCTCGTGGGAGGCGGTCAGCGCCGCGTACACGGCGGCGAACTGCAGGGCCCGGCTCACCGGCGGCCGCCCGTCAGACGGAAGGCGAACACGGTCAGACCGACCGCGGCGACGAGCAGCACGACAGCGGCGACGGGGAACGGCAGCCGGTCGGCGACGAGGTAGGCACCGGTCATGACAGCCGCAGCGACCACGACCGCGATGACGAGTTGGGCCCGATCGGACGGGTGCTGCTTGGTTTCGGGCATGACGAGTAGACCCCTTCCAGGGCGATGTGACAGTGGGTTACGGAATCGGTCGCGGTGGGTGTGTCAGCCCGCGTTCCCGGATACTTCGATCAACGAATGGTCACGCGCTGTGGCGGTGAACCGAGGTGCCGGCGGGCAGCATCTGCACCCCGGCGATCTCGTGAGGCTTCAGCAGCCCCCGTACCAGGGCAACCGCCACCGCGTGCGTACGGTCCTGGGCTCCGAGCTTTGCGTACGCCCGACGAAGCCCGTGGTTCACCGTGGTCGGCGTGATGTCAAGCCAGCGGGCAATGGTGACGTTGGTGTTGCCGTTCGCGGCGAGACGCAGCATCTCAAGCTCTCGGCGAGTCAGGTGAGCCCGGTGCTTGGCCGGGCCCTTGTATCGGGCGGCCGGGTGAGGGGCGGCACCTCCACAAGGATGGTCACGCGCTCTCCTCGACCAGTTCGTACGTGGCTTCGAAGATGTCCGGCTTGACCGGGTAGAACTCGCCCTTCACGCCCTTGACGATCCAGTCGCCGTCGGCGGCGTACATGGTGCCCTCGAGGGTGGGCACGGCGATGACGAGCATCCCGTGCTCGGTGCTGCTGTAGTCGTGGCCGCCGCACCACGCGATGAGAGCGGTGGCGGCGTCGTGGTCTTGCATGTCGATCCGCAGCGCCTCGATGACGATGGGCTTCTTGCGGAACTTCGGCATCACGGTCTCCTTCATCGGGGTGTGCGGGGTCGTTGGGTCCAGCGGACGAGGCAGGGAGCACGGCGGGTGCAGACGTGACCGCCCGGGACGGATGCGAAGCCGCGGCGCCCGGCACGGCCACACCACAAACAGCGACGCATGAGTCGGTTCTCTCCTTGGTTCAGGCGGCGTCGGGTACGGCAGCGGGATCGTACGTAGCGATATCGGGAAGATTTGTTACCTGCGCAGCCGCGGGATGCCCTGGGGTGCACTGCGATGACCGGCCCGATCGGCAGATGCGGATGACCAACTCGATCTGCTCGGCGTTCTTACAGGAGAACTCTGCTTCCCGCTCATCGTGGGGGGTACGCGCGTCCATCAGGAACGTGCGATTCCCGGAGCTGACCGACCGGCCGGCGGGCCACTCGCCCGGGTTGCGGAAGTCATAGTCGTTGTTACGCCAGTCCACGGCGATCTGCCGGTGTGCGGGGCACAGGTCCGTGGGTATCGGTGGTGTTGTCATTCACGCCACCCCCGCCCGGTGCCGCTTGCGAATGTGCGCGGACACTGACTTGAGCTGGGTCGGTTCCGTCTTGGCTCGCCGGTCCCGCCAGCCGCGGCGCGGCGTCTCGCCTTCCCACCACAAGGTCAGCACCGCAAGACGTGCCAGGCGTACATGCCGGTAGAAGGTGTTCAGACGCAGTCCCAGGGCGTCGGCGGCGGCCTGGTAGTCCTCGTGCAGGGCCAGTGCGTGCAGCGCGGTCTGATGCTGGGTGGTGAGCTGAGGCCATATCTGGATCAGTGCGGTGCGCTCCACGATGGGTGTCTCCGGGCTGGCGGTGGGTCGGGCGACGCTTTCCCAGTAGGCATGGAAGCGTGACGTGTCGGCGCGTCCTTGGTAGTGCTCGCCGCGGCCTCTGGGGACTCCTTGATGCTCGAGGCTGCGGCGGCTGACTGCGTCGGCGGCTCCGGCGGCCACGGTGATCAGTTCGGTGCCGGACGGCCATTCGTCGGCGGAGTAGATGTGTTCGACGATGGCGTGCCAGGCTGCGGCGTACCGCTCGTCGTCATCCAGGCCGCGGTAGTAGGGGCGCATGCTGATCCCCAGGCGGGCCAGTTGGTCGATGTCGATGGCGGTGTAGCCGTGACGGATCGGCTCGTGGTCCATACCGGTGTCCTCCCGGGGGTTGGTGGCGGGGCGTGGCGTACGTGCGGGTGCAGCACGGGGGTGAACTTCATGTCATCGATGCTGTACGGACCGGCAAGTGCCGTGGTCATTTCGGTTGTTGTTAGTTGGGGAGGGGCCCGGGACGGGATTCGAACCCGCACTTGATCCGCTTTTAAGGCGGCTGCGTCTGCCGGTTGCGCCACCCGGGCTGGAAGTGGCCCGGATGCGCACATCGGGGCCACGGTGAAGGTCCAGTTGCAGGTCACCCGGGCGACCGTGGTCGGGGATCGGGTTGTGGTGTGTCGACTCTTCGAGCATCCCATTTAACAAGTGCGTACGCAATAGTTAAACCTTGATCGGGGGCAGGCAAAAGGCCCGGCCCCACACAGGACCGGGCCCGCCGCACCCCCACCTCAGAACGGCGCGTCATCACCACCCCACCCGCCACCCGACGCCTGCCCACCCTGCGTCGTCCACGGGTCCTGCGCCGACGCCGCCCCCTGCGCCTGCCGCGCCTGGCCCACCTCCGGGCGGCTCGAGCTGGCCTTCGTCACCTTCGCCGTGGCGGTCTTCAGCGACGCCGCGACCTCGTCGGCCTCCAGCTCGTACACGGTGCGCTTGACGCCCTCACGGTCCTCGTACGAGCGCTGCTTCAGCCGGCCCTGCACCATCACCCGCGCCCCCTTGGTCAGGGACTCGGCGACGTGCTCGGCCTGCTGACGCCACACCGAACACGACAGGAACAGCGCCTCGCCGTCCTTCCACGCGCTGGTCTGCTTGTCGTAGGTCCGCGGCGTCGACGCCACGGTGAACTTCGCCACCGCCGCGCCCTGCGCTGTGAAACGCAGCTCAGGGTCCGCCGTCAGATTCCCGATGATCGTTATCACGCACTCGCCAGCCATGCTCTCTCCTCCAGGTCAGATGTACGGTCAGGCGGCGATCTCGCCGACCCGCTCCTTCGGCACGTAGCGCCCAACAGCACGCGCCCTCTTCTTCGCCCGGCCCCACGCCTGCATGACCGCCTCACGGTCCATCTGCAGCCGCTCGGCGACATCGTCGTACGACAGACCGCGCCGGATCCCCCGGTCCACACCCAGGGCCCGCTCAGAGGCGTTCAGAGGCTGCGGATCACCGGCCAGTGCGCGCTCGACCGCCACCTCGTCGATACCGCTCCTGCCCCGCCGGTCCGGCAACGCGGTACTCGCCATCTGCCGGATCGTCCGACTGGCCTTCGACGGCCACGGCAGCGGATCGCCATACTCATCGAAGTCGATCCAGGCGAACGCCTCCCCCAGGCTGCGCTCGGGGTCCGCCATTGCCGCCAGGACGACGGCCAGTGCTTCCAGCTCGTGCCGGCTCAAGGTGTGCAGCCGCTCGGTGATCTGTTGCCGGGCCTCTTCCCGCACCCCCACGACAAGGGCCGCTGCTTCCGGCCGCAGCCGTTCGACCAGGTCCCCGCACTCCTCGGCGGTCAGTTCCTGCGTCATGCCGCCACCTGCCCGATGGTGCGTGACCGGGGCGACTCGAGCTTGCGACGCCAAGGAACAGGCTGTCCTGCGTCGCGAGCGTCCTTCTTGATGCGCTCCCACGCCCGGGACACGGCTCGAGCCGACACCTCCATACGCACCGCGATATCCACCGGTGTCATCTCCGTCCACTCCATGAAGTGCTGGATCGCCTCCCGGCGCTCCGCGGCACCGAGCAGCACGCTCTCCCCCATCAGGAACCGCGCCACCGCCTCGGCGCCGGTCTCCACCTGCGGCTCGGACACATCCAGCATCGGCAGCGCGGCGGGGTCCTCGATCGTGTCGTCGTCCCACGCCAGCGGAGGAACCCAGCCCTTGGCCTGCGCATACAGCCGCGTCTTCACGGACCCGCCGACCGTCATCGACAGTTCGGCGTAAGCGCGCCGGATACCGGCGTTGCTCTGCACCCCGATCCGGGGGTGACGGCCGTTGACCAGGTCGCAGATGAAATCCCGGGACACCCCCGAGAGCTCGGCGATCTGCCGGTTGAAGTGGCCGATCGCGTACAGCGCCTGAACGCGGCGGACCGCACCCTCCGCTGGCACTGTGCCCACGGCGACCTTCACGCCGACCGGCACTGACAGGATCCGGTTCGCGGTACGGCGCAGCAGCGTCTTCTTGCGTCCCGACAGGGACCACCGGATCGCGGACGGGTCCACGCCGGCTTCCCGGGCCACCTGCTCAGCGGTCATCCCCGTCGCCATGAGCTGCTGGATGTGCGACACGACCGACTGCGCGGGGACGCTGCGCGGACGCCCGGCCATCCGGTCCAGGACCCGCTGCGTGGCAGCTCTCACAGCGGCCTTGGTGCACGGTTCACACCGGCATCCGTAGCCCGCATACCGGTTGCTGGTGCCGTGCGGCGAAGGCGGCGCGCTCATACCGGCACCGCCTCGGAGGCCGCGTCCAGAGCGTTCCGGGTGTCCAGCTCGCGCAGGGCCCGGTTCACGATCTGCGTGTTCAGACCGAGCTGTACGGCGATCTCCCGCCCGGTCAGCTTCTGGCCCCGCAGCCGCCGCAGGGCGGGCTCGTGTTCGCGGATGGCCTTCTTCCACTGGGCCTCGGGCTCGTGCACATACCGTGGACGCCGGCCGCTGAGCCGAATCCGTTCGTTCGGCCCCAGGCCTCCGTACACTCCCCAGTCGGCTTTCGTGGCCAGTGCGAACTGCAGGCAGTACTCGACTACCGGGCAGCCCTGGCAGATTTCCTTGGCTTCCGCGTGGAAGAAGGGGTCGTCGCTGGTGAACAGGTGGTAGTCCTCCGGGCCGCAGTTCTTGAACTCGTGCCAGGTGGTTGCGGTGGGCGCGGCGCGGCGGGTGTTGTGGGGCGGCGTGATGGTGGTCATTGGGTGGCTCCGGGCGGGTTGAGGAGGGCGAGGTGCTGGGGGTTCATCTGGTCGAGGTCGGTGATCCACAGGACGAATTGGGAGCCTTTGATGGGGGTGCCGATGCGGGGGTCGGGGCCGAGGAGGCGGGTGGAGTCGTCGTCGGGGAGGACGTGGGCGTCGACGAGTCCGTCGATGGCGGCTTTGGCGGTGGGGGCCCAGTTGCCGGGGTCGCGTCGGGTGGTGCGGGTGTGGGGGTGGATGACGTAGTAGGCGTGGGCGCGCTGGAGGTTGGGGATCTTCTGGGATCGGGCGATGGTCCAGGCGGTGGTGCGGATCGTTTTGATGAGTTCGGCTTTGCGTCGGTAGTGAAGGTTTTGGTTGGCGTTGAGGAGTTTGAGGCCGATGGGGAGTTCGATGCGCCACGTGGTGGTCGTGGTGAGGGTGGTCAAGGGGTGGGCTCCTGTGGGAGGGGAGTCGGGCCATGGTCGGAGGTGTACGGCTCCGCAGTGTGGGCAGCGTCGGGTGCGGAAGTGGGGGCCTCCGGTGCCGCGGATTTGGCGGGCGCGGCGGCGGGCTGTGCGGCGGCTGGGGAAGGTTCCCTTGCGGTAGCAGGCCGTCAGGTGCGGGTTCATCGCGGTGTGGGGAAGGCGTCGTGGGTGCGTCCGTCGAGTTCGCGGCCAGCGCGCTTCTTGCCGACTCGAGCGATCTCCACGCGGTGCCCCATGTCGTCGACGGGATCGCCGGTGAGAATCGCGCCGCGGGCGGTTCCACCGATGACGAGGTAGCCGGTGGGCGCGTACTCCCCCACTGCTTGAAGAAGAACGGGACGTTGTTCTCCTTGCACTGGTCACGAAGGCTGGTGGCCCAGTGGGGGGCCATGGGGCGGGCACCTCGGCCGGACTCGCCGCCGACAATCACCCAATCGAGTTTCCGGATGTGGCCGCTCTCGCAGCGGGCGTCGGCGCACCGGGCGCAGGCTTCGTCGTGTCCTTCGCCTTCGCAGCAGGTGCAGGCATCCCAGATGTGGTCGTTGATCCAGACGGGGCCGAGGAGGGGTTCGCAGGACAGGAAGCGGACGGCGGCCGGGGTTTCGAGGAGCACCGGGATGCGGAGGTCCGCGTGCTTCTGGTCCTCAACGCTCACGCCGAGCCACACGTTCGGGAGCGGCCATGCGCCGTCCGAAGAGAACAGGCTGACCTCAGTGCCGAACTCGCCGGTGGCGTTCTGGACCAGGCTGCGGAACCACACGCCGGGGGTGTAACCGCGCTCGGTGTCGACCTTGCTCGGGCCGGCCAGCAGGGAGCGCATCCGCCCGTGCCGCTTGGTGAGCAGTTGGTAGGTGTGCTGCGGGGTGGCCGCCATGACGGCGAATGCCTTGGCGATGTACTCGTCGGGGATGTCCCTGTGGAACAGGTCTGACATCGAATTTACGAAGACGCGGCGGGGCTTCTTCCAGGTGAGGGGGACGGTCAGCTTGTCGGGGCGAAGCTGGATGTCGAAGCCGTTCTCGAAGTAGTGGCCGGCGATGCCGCGCCAGCGCTCGGAGAAGGTGTCGGCGTAGCAGTTGTCGCAGCCCGGGGAGACCTTGGTGCAGCCGGTGACGGGGTTCCAGGTGGCGTCGGTCCATTCGATGGCGGAGTTGTCGGACACGGGGTCTCCTTTGCGGGGCCGGGGAGGCCGGTGGCTGTGGCGAGGGCGGTGCGGGCGTCGTGGTCGATG
This sequence comes from Streptomyces sp. Ac-502, assembly GCF_045222935.1. Taxonomy (NCBI): domain Bacteria; kingdom Bacillati; phylum Actinomycetota; class Actinomycetes; order Kitasatosporales; family Streptomycetaceae; genus Streptomyces; species Streptomyces sp. Ac-502. The sequence goes on along the minus strand of NZ_JBHFFO010000002.1, from coordinate 138,957 downwards.
GCGGGGTTGTGGATGAACGCGGCGATGAGGGCGCTGATGCAGCGGAGGCGCTGGAGTTCGTCCTCCGCCGCTCTCAGGGCGCCGGCGAGGTCAGGCACTGGGGTGCGGGATGCCGGGCAGGGGCACGGCCGTGTCGGGGTCGGCGTCCAGGTAGTGGCGCTGCTCGGCGAGGCGGCCGTCGGCGACGTCGTGGGCCTGCTGGATTCGGTCCAGTTCGATGGCCATGAGGAGCTGGTCGCGCACCCGGCGGCAGTGCTCTTCGGTCGCGTTGTCCACGACCAGCCGCTTCTCCTGCCGGTCCCAGAGCGTCGCGAACACGCCGTTCCGGCCGATGACGTACCGCTCTGCGGGCGGTGCCTCGATCGCGGGGCGCGGGGTCGTTGTCGCCATCACTGGGCCTCCGTCCAGGGGCCGCGGCGTACGGTGCGCTTCACGAGGACGGGGTTCTTGCCGTTGGCGCGGTACAGGTCGCGTCGGTAGGTGGGGTTGTCGGGGGTGAAGTCCTGGTCGTCGATGTGGTCGTGGGTGTGGCAGTGGCAGGTGCCGGCGGGGAGGAGGACTGCGTATTCGGTGGCCTCGGTGGTGGTCAGGGTGGTGTGGGCCTTGGCGCGCTGGTGGTGCAGTTCCTCGCCGAGCCGGACGTACTCGGCGCGCAGCCGGTCGATCTCGGTGGCCAGTTCGGGCTCGGCCTCGCGCAGCACCTCGGCGAGCTTCGCGTTCACCAGCTCCGGGTCGATCAGGGCTCCGGTGAGGCGTGCGTACAGCCAGTCGCGGGCGCTCATGACGCACTCTCCTGGGTGTAGGCGAGTTCGGTTTCGGCGAGGGCGATGAGTTCCAGTCCGTGGCGGATGGCGAGGGTGGCGCTGGAGTAGCCGAGGGCGTAGGAGACGGCGGCCTTGTCGTGGAGGGGGATGTGGTCGGTGATGTTCTGGGAGCGGGCTTCGAGGACGTGGAGGGGGTGCCGGTGGTGTGTTCGTCGTAGGCGTCGGCGATGCCGGTGGCGTTGGCTTCGAGGTCGGTGTAGTTGTCGCCGTGGGGTACGGCGTGGAAGGCGGCGGTGGTCATGTGGGGTCTCCGTTGCTGGTCAGGCGGCGAGTGCGGTGGTGGGCTGGGGGTGGGCGAGGCGTGCGGCGCGGTGGAGGAGGCCGATGACCTCGCAGACGAGGGGTGGCTGGGTCTGGAAGACGGCGGTGCCTTCGGCCCAGCGGGTGATGTGCTCGATGTAGTCGGGGCGTCCGTTGGTGAGGGGCGGGCCGACCTGGGTGCGAAGTTCGATGGCCGCGGACACCCAGGTGATGGCGTCCATGGCGGCGTCGTGGGTGCGGATGGCCAGGCTGGTGAAGTCGGGGGTGAAGCGGGCGATTTCGGTGGGGGTGGTGCCGGTGGCGGCGCGGTAGAGGGCGCCGGCGAGGTCGAGGCGGCCGCGGGTGTCGGCGAAGTGGCGTACGGCGGGGTTCTGGTGGAGGCCGTGGTAGCTGATGTCGTCGGCGGCGGTGGTGAGGATGGTGGCGACGCTGAGCATGGGTGTCTCCCGTGCGGTGCTGGTGGTGTCCGGCCCGGCCGGGGGAGCTACTGCCGCCAGGGTGGGGATTTGGGGGCCGTCGGGTGTTCGACCGGGGCCGGGCCGGAGTTTGAGGGCGACGGGGTGTCAGTCGTCGCTGTGGGGGTGTTCGTCGGTGCAGGTGGGGCACTGCGGGAGGCCGTTGGCGGTGCGGTAGGTCGCTTCGTCGCCGATGGCGTCGCAGTAGCAGGTGTCGCAGGAGCACTCCACGAGTTCTGTGCCGTGGGGGACGGAGAGTCCGAGGGCTACGGCGGTGAGTTCGTGGATGGTGCGGAAGGCGGTGATGTCGCGCTGCTGGATGGCGTCGTGGGCTTTTTCGAGGGCGAGGTGCCAGGTGGTGCGCTGGTGCTCGGTGAGGTCTCGGTAGGAGGCGCTGGCGCGGGTGCTGGTGGCCGGGGGCGCGGGCAGGTCCATGACTGCGGTCATTGGGGTGCTCCTCAAGAGCGGTACTCCGTGAAGCTGTGGGCTTCGCGTTGTCGGCTCTGCCAGCATGACATTTAACGAGTGCGTACGCAATAGTTAAATCGGGTTCCGGACACACGAAAGCCCCGACCCGGGGACTGGGGGTCGGGGCTGGACAAGGGGCTACGGCCGGGCGGTCACCAGCCGCCCTTGGGAGTACGGCCGGCGTTCTCGTCCCGATGGGCGACCAGCACATCCGAGTAGCTGACCTCGTGGTGCCGGCCGCGCGGGTAGGTCGCGATGCCGTACTTGGCGATCCACCTTCGCAGGGTGGTCAGCGACGTCGGGAACGGCGTGATCCGCAGAAGGGCGAGGGCTTCCTCGAGGGAGACGAGGTCGTCCGGGATGGAGCGGATCTCGGGGGTGAGGGTGGTCAGGGCCATGGGGCCACTCCCGCGTTTCGGTGGCCATCGTCGTTCGCAGCGCCGACGACCGGCCGAATCGGGTACATCCACTACAGGTGGTGCGGTGATGCTGTGGTGCGCTCGTACTGCTGGTGATGCTCGTTGGACCTGCGAGCGGTCCGTCAGGTTGCGCGGCGGCTGCGCCGGGCTTCTCGTGCGGCCAGGTGACGGTCGGCGAGGTGCGCCAGAGACCACGTGGAGGGCCGCCCGTGGCGGTCGGTGCAGTAACGGTTCACGCAGACGGCGCGGCGGGCGGCGGCGCGCCACAGCAGTGCTCCCCAGCAGCCGCAGCCGGGGCAGGGCTCACGGCTGAGGACCGACTCGTCTCCGGCCGCGAGGGCGTGCTCCATGGCCTGGCGCACCAGCAGAGCATCGTGGTCGCGGCGGCGTTCGGCGTCCAGGTGGGCGGTGTGCTCTTCGGCCCAGGCGTAGACGGCGTCGGCGTCGTGCGGTGCGGGGCCGGCGGTGGGCACGGCCGTGTATGTGTGTGCGATGACTTCGCGGGCGGCGTTCTCGATGTAGTCGAGGAGGCCGAGGTCGAGGAGGGCCGGTGAGTGGACGCGGGTGGCGCGCGGTCCGGGGTCGGCGGGCCGGCCGGGGGTGTTCGGGCTTGGTGCTGTACGGCGCGGAGCCTGCGTGCCGCAGTGCTGCCGTAGTTGCTGGTGTTGTCGTCGGTTGTTCTTCCGCCCATGGTGTCCCCGCTTCCCAGAGGCGGCCCGTGCTGCGCGGGTGGTGGGGGCACCGTGGCGTGCGGCAGGCCGGAGTTGGTGACTCCCGGTTGTTACCGGACACCACATGATGGCATGGGATGGTCGCGAGTTGAACAAGATGCGACTGTTGATCTACTGACTGTGCACGTCGTAGCGAAGTCGTCACATGCGCCCCGCCGTTACCACCCGCCGGGGGTTGCTAGGCGTGACGGGTCTCGAGGTAGTCCGGGACCATGCGGGCGGCGTCGACCATGGCGCGCAGCCGGTGGTGCTCGCTCTCACCGAGGGCACCGGTACGAAGCGAGCCGTCCAGGAGCAGCACCATCGCCTCGAGGGCGATGTCGTAGGCGTCGGCGACGTCCGGGTCGGTGAGCGTCAGGCCGCGGGCGGTGTACAGGCCCTGGACGATGGTGGCGAGCCGCAGGTCGGTGTCGCCTGCGGGTGGTGTGGGGGCGGCGGGCGGTGCCATGGGCGCCTCCCCGGTCCGGGCCGGCGGGTCCGGCCGCTGATGTCGATGATCTCAGCGGTGGTGGCGGGGCTTGCCGGGGCGGGTGTGGTGGGCGGCGGTGTGGTGCCTGCCGGTGAGTGTCCGGGCATGGGCGTCTCCGCTCGGTCCGGCAGTGGGAAGGGCGCTCCCGGCCGGGCTGCCGGTGATCCCGGCCGGATGGCCAGAGTGCCATCTGCACATGATGTGCGGTAAGGGCGGATCGGCCTTTTTGATGCTCGTGTGACCCGGGAGGCGTAGGGTTTCGGCCCGCTGCTGGCGGTGGCGGGCTACGCCGCGGGGTGGACATGAGGACGCCCCCGGCCGGGATCCGCAACGGTTGTTTTGCCGACAACGCTACGTCCGTACCGGGGGCGGGAGACCTCACGAGCACACGCCCGTCAGATGACGGCAGTCTAGCCCCGCTGCTGACCACAGGGGTAGATGCGGTGACTGCTACCCCTGTGGGGTGGTGAGCTGCTCCGCACCTTCCTTGATCAGTTGAGCGAAGGCGTCGGGTTCCATGCGGGTGCGCAGGATGCGCAGCACCATCGGCGGGTCGTCGAAGGGCATCGAGTTCACCAGTACGAGGTCGGGCAGGTCATCCGCCGGTTCGGGGGCGTGGTGGCGGGTGGACTCGTTGCTTGGCTGCTTTTCTCCGCCCGGGTTTCCAGCCGGTACAGAGTGGTCAGTTGCAGGCGCTGGCCCTTCGTTGGGTGCGGGGGCGGCCTCGGGATTATCACGGCGTGATACTTGGGCCGGCATGTCGACGACCGCGCCGCTCCCGGCCGGAGGCGAAGACGTCGGCGCCGGGGCGGCACCCTCGGCCGCCTTCCTCTTGCGATGCGCGGTTTCGGCCCGCTCGTCGGCCTTGGCCTTCTGCTCCTCCGGCGAGAGCTTGCCCAGGTTGCGGACGTGCTCGACCTGACGCTCGCCCGTGACCAGGTCCTTCTGCAGTTCAGGAGACAGCTTCAGCAGGGACAGCTTGCTGGAGATGGTGTTCTGAGGAATGCCCAGCCGCTTGGAGGCTTTGGTCTGGCTTCCGTAGTAGTCGACCAGTGACTTCAGCGCTTGGGCTTCTTCCAGGTCCGTCATGTCGTCGCGGTGGTAGTTGGCGACGAAGGCAGCTTCGAGGAGGGCTTCGTCGCTGCTGACCCGGGCGTTGTCGACGCGGACCGGAATGGTGGCGAGACCGACGCGACGGGCCGCTTCGAGGCGGCGGTGGCCGTCGACGACGATGTACTGCGCTCCGTCGTCCAGGTCGTCGGCGCGGTCGGGCCGTTCGTGGAGGTAGGCCTCTACGGTGGCGATGACGATGGGCAGGATGACGCCGACTTCGCGGACGGAGTCCACGGTCTCTTGGAGTGCACGCAGGTGGTTGCGGGGGTTGTCGGGGTTGTCACTGATGAGGGTGACGGGCAGGTCGGTGATGGCGGCTTCTGCCGCGCCGGGGCCGTTGATGGCGCGGTCGGTCTCGTTGCGGCGGGAACTGCGTGCGGTGGTGGCCCGTCCGAAGGCCTGACTGTTGCCGAGCTGGGCTGCTTTGCTCACCGGGACGCCCCCATGGCGATCATGCGCATGGTGTTGGCCTGCTTGCTGGTGGGCGCGTACGCGAGCAGCGGTTTCTTCAGGCGGACTGCTTCCCGCTGTTCCTTCAGGTCGTCCAGGACGGCGAGCACCCTCTGGTCGGGCAGGTTGTTCCACTGCGCGAGCGAGGACGTGGCCACGTAGCCGCGGCGCGAGTCGTACTGGTTGACGACCAGGCCCAGGTAGTCGATTTCCAAGCCGAGGTCTTTTCGGAGGTCTTCGATCTGGTCGACGAGCATGTTGTAAGCGGTCGCCGACGAGTCCTCGGCCTGAACCGGGATGATGACGCCCGAGTGGCCGGCCTTCTCGTTGCGCCGGCGGCGCGCGTAGTAAAGGGCGGCATCCATGGCCAGCCCCAGGCTGGGCGGGGAATCGAGGACGATGAGGTCGTAGTCGTCCTCGAGGGGGCGCAGAGCGCGTTCGAGGGCTGCTTCCTTCTGGAAGCCGCGGGACTGGGCAGCGGTCAGGGCGAGTTTGGAGTCGAGCAGGAACCCGTCGAAGGCCCCGGGCAGCACGTCCAGGCGGCCCCGGAACCGCGGGTCGTCGATTTTGACGATGAGGTCGCGGATGTTCCCCTCGGCTTCGCCGACCATGTGCGTGACGAGGCTTTCGTCGCCGGGCGGGATCTGCGGGATGCCGAGCTGGTCGCTGAGGTGGCTTTGCGGGTCGTAGTCGACGACCAGGACGCGCTTGCCGCCGAAAGTCTGTTCGGCGATCTGGTTGAGCAGTTTGGTGCTGGTCTTGCCGATGCGCTTGAGGTCGTTGTCGCCCAGGGACTCGATGTAGCGGCGGAGGCAGGCGGTGCCGTCTTCGATGTCCTCGGCCTGGGACTCGGCGACACCGAGCGCCACAGTGGTCTTGCCGACTCCGCCCTTCTGGTTGGCGGCGACCCAGCGCTGAGGTTCGGTGGGCTGGTCGGCTTCCTTCGGCGAGGGGTGGTCGTCGAGCCAGGTGCGGATGCTCTGTGCCAGGCCCTGGATGTAGGACAGGTCGCGGTCGGTGCACACGGCTTTGAAGTCGTCGTACAGGCCCGGGGAAGCCAGGTGGAGAACGACTTGGCGCCGGCCGTGTCGACGTCGGGGCCGGGGGCCGTGCTGGTGCGCCAGGCTGTGATGGCCGCGGTGGCGGCCTCCTGGATGTCCAGGCCGAGTTCGGCGCAGCGGATCTTGAGTTCTTGCTGGAGTGCCGAGGTGAGCTTGGACGCCACCTTTTCCCGGTCACCACTGGGGTATGGAGAGGCCATGGCGTCACCTTACTGACTCGATCGAGTTGTGAGGTAACCGGTACGCGGAAGTCGTCCCGCTTTCACTCCCCGGCTCCGGGATTATCACGGCGTGATAATCCGAGGCGGGTCTACTCGGTGATACGGCGTACGGGCAGCCCGGCGGCCTGGGCGCGGGTGATGCAGTCGGCGGTGCCGCGGGAGCTGTCACGGTGGAAGGCGACGACGAGGTGGGCGCCGGCGTCGATGAGCTGTTGGTTGCGTCGGGGGCCGGCGGTGGGGCAGTAGTCGCCGCCGCGGGACCGCGGCCGCCGGTGCCCGGGTGGGCAGTCGGGCCCGCAGTGGCCCCAGTCGGCTTCGTGGACTTCGACGTCCAGGCCTGCGCCGCGGGCCCAGAGGTCGGCGAGGGTGTCGGCTCCGTCGGCGCCGCCGTGGACGATGACGATGCTGCGGTGGCCGAGCTGGGTGGCGTCGTGCCAGGTGTCGAGGAGGACGTCGGCGAGGAGCTGGGCGTCACTCCACGAGCGGCTGCCGGTCACCAAGATGCGGGCGTCGGGCACGGAGTTCCTAGTGGGAGATGCGGATGGTGGCCTTGGGGTGGGCCATGCAGGCGTCGCGCAGCTTAGTCAGATACCCCAGAGCGCCTTCGTAGCTGCCCCATCCGTTGGCGGGGTTCATGGTCTTGTAGTGGCCGGCGCGGAAGGTCATGTCGTCGACGGCCATCTGGAGGTCGGTCTGGTGGTCGCCTGCGGTTTTGCCGTGAAGGTCGGCGAGGCGGTAGCCGAGGGCTTCGTCCCACATGCCGGAGACGTTGCCGGTGTAGTTGCCGATGTCCTCGGGGCAGATGCGGTAGGGCTCGGGGTTGCCGGTGTCGACGGTCATCTCGAGGCAGATGTCGTAGCTCATGGTCGTCTCCGTTCAGGCGGTGCGTTGGAAGGCAGTGGGGATGGCAGGGGCGCGTCCGGCTTTCTGGTCGCGGGCGCGGCGGATGGCGGCTTGCCGGGTCTGCTCCGGGTCGGCGGCCGCGGTCTCCTCGAGGTCGGCGGCGAACCAGAACGCCTCGCGGTTCTCGGACTCCGGTTCGCGGTGGGCGCGCATGGCGCGGACCTGTTCTTCGGCGACGGCGCGGGTGCGTTGCTGTATCTCGGTGTCGGTGCGGTGGTCGGCGGCGGCTTGGTGGGCGGCTATCGCTGCGTGGTAGCCGGCGCATCCGTCGGCGCGGGCCTTGACCGGGGCCTCCTCTCGAGGGGCCGGGCTCTCTGCGGCAGGCGAAGTGGACATCTCCGGGAGGGGGCCGGGGGCGAGAACGCGGATGGACCGTACGGGCATGTCCTTGGCCTGGAGGCGGGCGATGAGCTGCCGCCCGAGGAGCCGCAGGTGCTGCGCGTAGGTGGGTGAGGCGGGCCGCAGGTCGAGGCGCCCGGTGTCGGGGTCGAAGTGGGCGGGGGCGACCTTTCCGGCGAGTTCGGGGCAGAGGGCGGGCCACTGCTCGAGGAGGCTGCCGCCGGCCACTCCGGTCTTCCAGCCCTGCTCCTCCTCCATCCGGCCCAGGACGCTGCCGAGTCCGACTGGGTCGCGGCGGTCGCTGGCCCGCTTGCGGACGGGGCGCGGTTTCCGCTTGGCGGGGGCGTGGCCGGGGATGGCCCAGGTGGTTTTCTTGTAGTCGGCGAGGACTTGGCGGGCGAGGTCGGCGCCGGACAGTTCTGCGGGTTCGGTCACGTCCTGGCCTTCGGGGTGTGGTCACGCATGGGTGGTCTGCTGGTCGGCGAGGTAGCGGTTGACGGCGGTGTTCGTGTACAGGCGGCGGGCCTGGTCTTCGCCCATGAGGTCGATGGCGAGGCCGATGACGTCCGGGTCCTGGGCGGCAGCGGCCCGCATGTCGATGACCTCGGCGCGGGTCAGGGACTCCAGGTCGATGCCGGGCTTGTCGGTGGTGATGAGGTCGGTCTCGTCGACTGCGGGCAGCATGGCGGTGGTGCGCTGGCGGATGAGTGCCTGGGCGCGGTCCCACTCCCGGCGGGCGACAGCGGTGCGGGGGCCGTCGCCGCCGAAGTTCTCGTAGTGGGCGCGGTTGTGGCGCTGCTGCTCGGCGGCACGGGACGCCTGCATGGCCTCGACGCACCGGCGCCGGGCAGCAGGAGTCGCCAGCAGCCGGACGGCACCCTTCAGACGGCGGGCCAGGGCACCGGAGGGGCGGCGGATGGTGTCGTCGGATCCAAGGGGCATCTGCTGGAGGTAGGCGCATACCTCGGTGGCGCTCCAGCCGGCGTCGGCGACGTGGCGGGTGACCCAGGCAATGCGGTCCCGGCTGGCGCGGCCGAGCCACGGGAGGGCGGTGATGAGTTCGGCGGCGAGCTGGTAGCGGCGTCCGACGCGGTTGGGGGTACGGCGGGTGTTGCTGGGCTTCTTGGGGGTGGGGGATTCGGTGCTCCCGCTTGCGAGCTTGCTCTCAGAGGGAAACCCAGATGTACCCGCAGTAGAAGCCGCTGAGGTACCACCCTGCATTGGGGTGCAACGCGGTCCCCGCTGAGAGGGCTTGCGGGAACGGCGGCGGCGGACCTTGCGGGCGGCCTTCTTCGCCAGCTTCCCGATCAGCGAGCGGCCTTCCTCGGCGATGCCGACCGGACGGCGGGTGTAGGCGGCGGCACCGTCCTCGAGGCGGGTGCGGATGCCGAGGGCGGTGTCGAAGGCCGGGGGATGACGCGCTCGTACACGGACGCCTGGCGGATGGCGGAGGTGATGCGGGTGCCCTTGGAGCGGTAGGCGAGGAGTCCTGTCTCGCGCAGCATGCCGAGGTGGTACTTCACCGTGCGCTCGGAGACCTTGACCTTGCGGGCGAGGTAGGCGATGCCGGGCCGGCACTCGGCGAGCGCGGCGATCTCCTGCGCGATGGCGATGGTGGTGGGGCCCCACTTCGGGCCGTGGGTGCGGCTGGGGGTGTAGAGGCCGGAGCCTGCGACCCAGTGGACGGCCTGCATCCAGGAGTAGGGACAGGTGGCGATGCGTCCGGCGCTGGTGCTGATCCACTGGTCGGCGGGTGCCACGTGGAGGCGGTTTTCGGGGCACTGGGTGCCGCCAGTTTCGTGTGACATTCGGCGCGAATCGCCCATGGCGGCGCGCTCGGGCTGACAAAGGGTGCTGCGGTCGTGCAAGATAACTCCTGTCGTCGCGCAAGCGGGCATGAAAAAGCCCGGCTTCTGCGGTGGTGGTTCCGGAAGAACCTGAAACGCCCGACGGGGTGGCACCCGATGGGCCTTAGCTCGGTCCTGGCAGACCGGGCCGTGGAAAAGGGCCGCAAGGTCCGGACAGTGGGTGGCACCACTGAACGGCGGTAGCGGCCGGCGGTTGAGGAAGCGCTCCCTGGCAGGGGAGCAGCAGGACCTCCCGCCCGATATGGACTACGTCATCTGATCCCCCTCAGTGGGTGGAGTCTGTCCCTGCGCCTGCTCGGCGAGGAAGTCATTGCGGAAGCCGCCACGCTCGGCGACGCGCAGCATGTCGCGGGACCAACTGCTAGGCCCGCTGGGGCCGTCCAAGGTCTCGTTCCATCCGGGCCGGTAGTCCGCGTGGTCGCGCCACATACGGAGGATGAAACGCAGAGTGGAGCATGGGAAACCTTCGGCGCCGTGACAGGTAAAGCACCGGGCCCAGCTTCGGCCCTGAGCATCGACGTAGGTAGCGTGCATCGTGACCACCAACCGGAGCGAGACGACACGATCCACGGCGGCATCACGCTCCGGCCCGGCAGGCAGACGTTCTGCCTCGGCCAGTTCCTCGGCGAGTCGGGCGTACGCGAAGTCTTCGGCTCGGAACTCCCAGCCGAAGTCGGGGTCGCCGGAGTGCAGGTAGCCGCTCATCGCTCGCCCTCCGTCTCAGTGGGTGGGGTCTGTCCCGCACTGGTAATGCGCGGGGAGCTTGTGGTGAGACGGCGCAGATGCGCCTCGCTGACGGTCTCTAGCCGGCCGGCCTCTTCCCGGAGAAGCTCAGCGGCGTTATGGGTGCCGTCGTCCAGCTTGTCGGCCTGGTCCCGGAGCCGAAGCGCAACGTGTTTTTCGACGGCCGACATGACGAGGCCGACCTCCCACTTCAGCGTTGACACACTTGATCGGTGACTGTGGGAGGTGATGGCGGCGGCGATGGTGTCGCTGAGTTCTTCTGTGGTCATAGGGCCAACTGCACCGGGGAGAACGCTCATCGCTCGGCCTCCGTCCAGCCGTAGCCCTCAGCGACCGCAAGGAGCGTCGGGCAGGGCGCGTACACCAGGTACTGGTAGCCGTCGCCGCCGGACTCACTGCACGTCGGGCACTGAAGGCTGTCCGGGAATCCGCTGCCGTCCGGCCGGGGCTCGTGCAACTCCAGGAGCTTGCGGTCGGCAGTGCAGCGGCGCAGGACCGACGCGGGGTCGTGCAGCGCGATGTACTGGGCCAAGTCATATGCGGCTGGAGTCGGCTTCATCCGAGCGATGGCTACGACTTCCCAGTGGGAACGGGCGGTGTCGTTCTCAGTTCCAGCGCCTGCCGCGTCCCACTCGTCGTACGGCTGCCGCTCCGTAGCGGCGCGCGCGATCGATTCGATGCGGGAGATGGCGTTCTCCGTCCAGGCGAGGATGTCTGGGAGCTTCTGCTGACGCTGGAGCCGAGCTTGCTTGTCCGCCAGGCTTTCGGTGGGGCGCTCAGGGTTGAGCATCCGGTTCGTTTCCTCGTTCATTACGCCCCCTGTCCGATCAGCGTGGGTCCGGACTGTTTGACGATTTCGCCGTTGGACGCGATGAGCCGCAGCTTCGGGAACGCCTGGACGGGCTCGTTGCCCGGCACGGTCGGCCACTCGTCCGCTGACAGGCCGTACGAGGGGGCTCCCACGAGGACTGGTGCTTGATCAGCTCCATGGCCTTGCGGTACTTGGGCTCCCAGTCCCAGGTGAAGAACAGCGGCAGCAGCCCGCCGGCGTTCGGGATCGGCTCGGGACGCTGGGTGAAGCTGTGACGGGCCCGCTCTTCGATGGGGCGAGCGTACTGCTGGCATCGCGGCCGGGAGCAGAACCCCCACTGCCGGGACCAGCCGGTGAACGGGTCGCACTCGGAGAAGCCGATGATGGTGTTGCGGCCGCACAGCCGGTTCACGCGCACCATGGGAGCCTGGCAGCCCCAGGGTGAGTCGTCATGGAGCGCCGGGTCGTAGCGGGGCGCGTCCTCGGCGACGAGCGTCCACATGGTCTTGTTGTCGGTGTTCAGCACCTCGCGGGCGCGTGTCCACTGGCCTTCGGCGGCTGGGTCGTGGCGTCGCGGGTCGCGCAGCGCTACCCAGCCGAGGGCCAGGATGAGGTCGCGGGTGCCCTGGGGCATGCGGCGTTCGCTGTAGACGCGGGAGGCGAGCTGGTCGTAGCGGAGCATTCCGTCGCGGTCGTCGGGGCTCATGCCGGCCCCTCCGCCGGTCACCGGAGGCCGTTGGTTGTGGGGACAGGGGCTCCGCTCAGCGACGCCGGTGTGATCTTCACGGCGGTGGCTTGAGTCCCACTGTCTGATAGCCCGGTGGTCCGGGTACTCTCGTGCATGTCGTCGACCTCTTTGCTGATCTCGGGGTTGGCGGCGGCCGGGGTGTCTCCCGGCAACGGCCCCGCCACGATCCCGGTTACCAGCCGGGGGAGCGGGGCCGCTCCATTTGCTCTGCAGTTTGAGTGGCCGTCGGGACCTGAGTGGTCGTCTGGCGCAAGGCTGAGCCTATCGCTTGACCTCGCCACTCCTCCACCCCCTTGCGTCACGTGTCGGAAACTGGTCGCACTTTCGTATCGGCTGGTCATGTCCGCCTCGTCTTTCCCGTGCCGGGGTGTCGTATAGAAATGTGGAATAAATAACCTGATCTTGCGTGGGGGCTGTGGCCTGCGGCCGGGCACTACGAGACATCGGCCAGCATGAGCAACTTGGTTTCTGCGGGTGGGTTCTGGGGTGCGGGGAGCCGGTGGACGGGGGTCGGTTTTCGGTCAGGTGCGTTGGCTCGTGCGCGGGTGGCGGCGGTGGTGCAGGGCGGGCAGCGGCAGGCGTGGTTGGTGTAGGTGCTGGGGTCGCCGTGCCGGAGGTTTTCCGGGGCGGTGCGTACGGCGCGTCCGGCGGTCTTGGCGTCGCGGAGCCGGTCGGCGAATGCGGTGTCGCGGCGGGCGAGGTGGTGGGGTGTGGTGCGGTCGATGCCGCACCGCGCGGCGGCGTCACCGAGACGGATGCCGGAGGTGATGAGGTTGAGGTAGGTGTCCTGTGCGGCCTGGTCGAAGGTGGCCGGTCGGCCGCGGCCGTGGGTCACCAGTGCTCTCCGCGCACCGTGGCGTCGTTCGTGTCGGTGTCGGCGGGGTGGGGGTGGGTGCGTCCGCAGGAGGCTGCCGTACGCACGCCGCGGGCCATGGCCGTGAACCCGGCGTCGGCGAGGGCGTGCTGGTGCTGGTCGAGTTCCTCCGGGCGCCACCGCGGCCCGAGCAGGGCCTTGCCCGCCCATATGCCGACGGTCAGGGCCTGGTTCCAGATGGCCTGGACGAGGTCGGGGTCGGCGTCGGGCCACAGGGCGTGCGGGAGCCGGTCGGGGTGTCCGGCGTGGGCGAGGAGTCCGGCGTCGAGGACGCCGGCGATGACGTGCGCCGAGTAGAGGTTGCGGGCGTGCAGGGTGTGGTCGGCCGCCGCGGTGTCCGGGGCTTGGGGGGTGGTGGTCATGCGGCGGTCTCCAGGGCGGGTGCGGGGTCGGGCAGGGGGAGGGTGAGGTGTTCGGCGGGTGCGGGCACGAGCCGCAGCCGCGGCCCGGTGGGTGCCGGCGGCGCGGTGCGGGCGGGTGTGGGGGTGGGCCAGGTGCGGGGCAGGTACTCGTAGCCCGGCAGCGGCAGCTGCACCGGCAGCTCCGGCCGCTTCGGGACCGGCATGCCGGGCGCGAGCCGGCGCTGCCTGGTGCCTTCGGTGTTGGGGGCGGCGGCGATCGGCCAGCGTCCGTCCCGCCGTACGCGGATGGGGCCGAGGACGCCGAGGCGGCGTGCCGCGGTGAGGAGCTGCTGGCGGGTGGCGGTCTCCCGGTCCAGGCCCAGCAGACCGGCGAGGATCGCCCGGTGCCAGTTGGCGGTGCGGACGTCCATGTCCGCCCGGTACGCCACGAGCCGCTCGTCGGTCTCGCGTGCGAGCGCGACCAGGACGGCCTGCTTCTGCGGCGTCGAGGCCTCGCGCAGGGCCCGTTCGCGCTGCTCGGCGGCCAGCTGCTCCTGGTACGCCACGTCCCGCGTACGGCGGGCCACGAGGTCGCGGTGACGCTCCAGGGACGTCATGGCGCCCCACACGCCCTCCGGCTCCGCCAGGCGCCCGTCGGCGGTGACGGACAGGGCGTACGTACGGCACGCGGCGAGGATCGGGCAGGCCCGGCATACCGCGACCGCGGCCTGCTCGCGCTCGCGGCGGTCGGCCGGTTCCTCCCCGCCGTCCTCCGAATGCGAAAGCCAGACGTTGACCGACACCGCGGTGTCGCCCTGGGCGCGGGACGGCTGGTCGGGGTCGGGGGCGCAGCCGCGGTAGCGGTAGTGGCGGTGCTCGGACAGGGTGAACCAGGCGCGGCGCGAGTCAGTCATGGCCGTCCCCCTCTCTGCGGCGGGTGTGCGGGTGGTGTGCGGCCAGGGCACGGTCGAGGACCGCGTCGGCGTCGGCGAGGACGGCGTGCGTGCGGTGGTGGTGGCGCTGCCCGTTACGGACGGCGGCGACGAAGGCGGCGGTGTCGCGGACGTGCGCGGCATCCGCCAGGCGGCGGGCGGCGCGTTCGGCGGTCAGGGCGCGGCGCAGCCGCCATCCGGCCACGAGGCCGGTGGTGAGGGTGAGCGCCAGCGCCACGAACAGGGCTGTGAGCATGGCGCTCACCTCCTATGCGGTGACGGAACGGCCCCCGCGGTGGCGGGGTTCGATGTGCGGGGTGTCGTAGAGGCCGGCCCACAGCGCGGCATGGTCGGCGACGATCGCTTCGGCGGTGCGCTGGACGTGCACCGCGGCCATGAAGCGCCGGTCGCGCTCCCGGCGCCGGCGCCGCCGGTCGAGGCGGCGCAGCAGCCGGCAGTACGCGGCCTGCGCACTGACCGCGGCGAGCAGGGGCAGCGCGGCCACCGCCAGACCTGCGGCCGCCAGGTCAGAACAGAGTTGGGTGGGCAGTCGCTTGAGTCGCTTCACGGGAGGACTCCTCCAGGGGCAGAGGGATATCGAGCTGCCCGTGACACGGGCCGGACAGCAGCAGATCGACCGGGACCGGCACGGGGCGGCGGGAAGACGGCGAAGGGGCGGGCGGTCCGACCGTCTCGGCCGCCACCTCCCGCCCCTCCACGTCCAGTTGACGGGCCAGGGCCACGTCAGGCTGCGGCTGCTTCAGTACGCCGGATCCGGCACTGTCCGGTGCCAAGTTCTTCCACGATGGCTCGCACGGTGGAGTAGCCCATGCCGAGCCGCTTGGCCATCTCGTAGTCGGAGACGCCGAGAGCGTGGAGGTGCCGGATCTCTTCCCTGCGGACCGCCGCACGCTCGTCGCGGTTGAGGCGCTGCGCCGCGCCCGTTTCGGGCACGGCATTGGGGTCATCGATGGTGTCGTCGTCCCATGCGCCGACCGGGGCCCAGCCCTGCCGCATGGCGTGGTTGCGGGCCCGGCTGTATGCCTGGGCGTCGACGCCGTGCTCGCGCGGGTCGGTGCGCCACAGCTGGTCGTACAGCGCGCGCACGGCGCGGGCGGTGCGGAGCACGACGCGGGCCCGGCGCAACGTGGAACCGAAGTTCGTGTCCGTCATGCCGAGCCGGACGGCCAGGTGGTGCTGCGGCCAGCCCGCGGCGACCAGCGCCTGCAGACGACGCCGGGTACCCGTCGCGTCGGCTGCGACAGCGGCGCCGAGGTTGTCCAGGGTCGGTTGGACGGCCAGCAGCGCTTGCGCGTTCTTGGGGCGCAGCCCCTTCGAGGGCGCCAGGTTCCGCTGCGGATGCCCGTACAGCAGCTTGGTCAGTACGCCGGTGGGCACATGTGCCAACGCGGCGATCCGCTTCCAGCCGATCCCGAACTCCATCAGCGCCCGGACGTGCCGGCGGACGGGTTCTGCGTCGACGTAGGGCTGCCAGGTGCCGTAAGCGATGGCGCGTTCGCGGTTGACGCGGTACTCGCTTTCGGCGAAGCAGCACGGATAGCAGCGGCAGTTGTCCAGCTTGTACTTCACGTACGTGCCGTGCTGGCGGTGAGTGTCTTCGGCGCTCACGCGGCGTTCCTCTCGCGACGGGCGGCTTCCAACTCGGCAATGCGGTTCTTCAGCAAGTCCTCGATGCGTGTCGGCGCCTGGTCGGGCCCAGCGGGTACCACCTCGTTGAGCAGGGCGGTCGCCTTGGCTTCCAGGAGGTTCTTGCGGGTGTCGTCGAGGTTGTTCCAGCCGTTGGCCACCTTGGGCTTGAACTTCTCCAGCACCAGGTTCTGCGTCTCCTGGGGCGTCAGCGCACGCTGGCTGGAGGGCTCAGGCTCGGCCGGAGGAGCTTGCGGCTCGGGCTGCACTGGCGGATCTTCCGGCTCAGGCTGCGGGGGTCGGCCTGCTTCTGCCATTCCTGCGGCGGATGCGCGGCGGAGAAGTTCACTACCGGGTCTTTCGATCCGTTGTTGTACAGGGACAGGCCGAACTGGTCGCCGAGGTTGGTGGCGCACCGCTTCAACGCCTGGGACAGGGCCGTCTTCATCGCCATGTCGTGGGCGTCGCCCAGCTTGGGCTGATTGATCGCGTCCCCAGCCGCGCCGTCCTCGAAGTGCGTGAGTTCGCTGCCGTCCGTGCTGTACAGGGTCAGGCGCACCTGGGCGCGGTAGACCACGGTCCACCGGGAGCGGTCCCCGTCCTTCTTCTCACGTTCGGCCACCAGGTCGAGCGAGACCGTTTCGATGGAGTAGCCGCCGAAACCGAAGATGCGGATCAGGTGGCGGCGGACGTCCCAGGCTTCGACGTGGGCCAGGCCCTGCTTGAGCTGTACGCGGCCGGGGGCGATGGCCTTGTGCAGCATCCGCAGCTGGTACGGGTTGAGGCGGGCGGCCTGGTTTTGGGTGTGCTGAGTGGGGCCCTCCGCGGTGGCGGGGGCCTGCACGGCGTCAGCCATGAGGTCTCTCCAGATATCAGGTTGTGTGTGGTGCAGCGGGGCGCGGGCACGGTGTCGGCGTCCGCACGGCGCACCCCGCCGGGCGGCTACCGGCGGGCCGGCGTCTTCGGCATCGGCATCCGCTGCAGCAGGTACTGCCGTACGACGTGCACCGCCTTCGGCGTCCAGTCCAGTTCGCCGGTCTCCTTGAGCTGTTTGCCGTGGGCATCGGCGCGGGAGCGCAGGTCGGGGTCGAGACGCAGGTTCAGGTTGCTCAAGACGGTGTCGCCGGTGTACGGGCCGCGTCCCAGGTTGACCGGCGTGAACTCGCCGGCCAGGAACCGGCGGAGGCCCTCGTGTGCTTCTTCCGTCAGGACCAGGTTCCGGTCGGCGGCGGCCTGGCGCAGGTGGTCGCGCTCCTCGCGGGGCATGTAGACCGCGACGTTGCGGGGCAGGGGGCTGGCGGCTTCGATGGCGCGGCGCAGCTTGCCCCAGCCGGTGGGAGCACACATCTCGTCCACGGCGTCCGCCAGGTCGGGGGCTCCGGTGTCGCGCAGATGGGCGGAGGCTCGGGACAGGCGGCGGAGCAGGTCGTCGTCCTTCTTGGGCACGGGGCGGGGTCCTCTCGGCGGTGCGCGCCGCTCGGACCGGGGGCGGCCGGGCGGGCGTGGGCGGGTGTTTCCCACAGTGTCCTCCATTTGGCTAGTGCGTACGCAACAGGCAAACCCGTACGGCTGGGCGGGTCCCGGTGGCTTCACCGTACCATTTAACTATTGCGTACGCACTCGTTAAATGGGAGAGTGGACCCACACCACCACCCAGGGGGACCCCGATGCGGCACACCAACCGGCAGACCACCCACCGCACCCTCACTGACCTCTACCGCGCCCTCGACCGCCGCACCGCCGTCACCCTCACCTACCGCGACACCGACGGTGAGATCACGGTGAGGACCGTGGAGCCCTACGACATCCGCACCACCAAGTCCGGCCGCATCGAGATCCGCGCCATGTGCCGACTCCGGGGCGACGCCCGCCGCTTCTACCTGCACCGGATCATCAGCTACACCTGCCACAGGATCGCCTTCGCCCTGGAACCCGCCGAGGCAACGACTCCCGCCGGACGCGTCATCATCGTCCGTACGCCCGCACAGCTCATCGCCCGCGAACTCGGCCGCGACTACCTGCCCGCCCACTGCATCAACCAGACTCAGGCCAGCCTCGCGGCTTAAGGAGCACCATGCCGAATCTGCACCTTGTCATCGACGTACCTGAACCGGGCGACTGGCACGGACGACTCGACGTGCTCGAAGCTCTGCAAGCCGCAGGGTGGATCCCCGACGAGGAGATGCCTCTCAGCATCCTCCGCCACCCGTCCGGCGCCGTCTGGTCAGTGACCAACGAGTCCGGCGACTCAGGACTAACGTGCACCAACGGGGCGAATCCCGACTTCCCCTGCGACACTCCGTCTGTCGTAGTTATTGCCGCCTGCCTGGCCGCCGCCGCGCAGAACTGACTCCGAACATGACGAAGGCCACCGCCCGAATTGGATGGTGGCCTGGACAGATGATGCGCGTACGCACAGCGTACCTTCCGAACTCGCCACAGCGCCACCACCAACCTAAGGAGCACGGGATGAAGGCCAGCGATGAAGCCATCCCGGCCCCAGGGATCAATCGAACCGTGGTTGGCGCTGAGATGGATCATGGTCTGGCTGTTGCAGCCTGAAGGGCGTTGACGCGGTTCTCGTACTCACGGCGGGCCTTGCGCTGGGCCGGGACCGCCGGAGCGCCCGGGCCTCCGTCGAGCGGCTGCGCACGGGCCGAGCTGGAAGGCAGCAGCAACAGGGAGGCCCGTGGGCCGTACCGCCGATCTGCTGTCTGCGGCCGCTGGGGCGCCCGATTTGTGACCTCGGTTCGGTCGAACCGAGGTCCCCAACTTCGTTTCGACCGAAATGAAGTTGGGGGAGGCCGTAGGGCATACATGCCTTACGAAAACGACCCCATGACCTACATGCCTGACTACGAATCTGCACCCGAGATAACTACTGCCGCCGCTGCCGACGCGAACTCCACGACGCAACCAGCAGAACACGCGGCATGGGCCCGGAATGCGATCCGCTCACCCGCGTCCAACACCACCCCACTACTGACGTCGTCCAGGACCCCATACCCGGTCTCTGATCAGCCAGCAGACTCCCGCTCCTGCGCCCACTCCGCGCCCCGCCGCCACTGCTCTATCCGCGACGGCAATGGCACCCACGGGCCCGGCCCTCGCCACTGCTCCGCCAACATCATGTTCAGCCGCTGCATCCCCGACGCAAAACTCATCGAGATGCCCTGCGCCCGCAACGGCAGGCCCGCCTCGTACGTCTGAAACTCTCCGCGAACCGGCCGTCCCCGCGCCTTCACCGTCACCCACAGCATCCCGTGATCTGCCCCCGTCAACCCGCCTACCAACCGGTCCCGGAAGCGCAGCCACCGACGCAGCGCCGCCGCCGTACCGGCCGACAGCACCGCCTCCCCCGACTGCGCCCGATCCCGCGCCGGCCCCTGCGGCGTCCACGCCGCCTCCACCCACGCACCCCCTCATCATCCAGATGCAGATGCTCCACCCGCCGCGACGCCAGATCCCCCGACCGCATCCGCGCATCCAACACCAGCCCCGCACACGCCAGCGACCTCGCCATCAGCGCATCCACCGGCTCATCCCTCATCGACAGGAGCAGCCGCCCGTAGACCGCTGCCAACTGCTCCTGGCCGGCCACCGGTGCCAGGTCCAGGCGCTGCCGGTACACCCGCGGCACCACCACCGCCACCCCGGCCTCCTCGCCCAGGATCACCAGGCAGTCCCGCAGCGTCGCGATCGTCGACCACGGCAGCGCACGGCCCGCCGCTGCCTTCAGGTCCGGGCTGCGGAAAACCCCCTCCGCCGCCAGCTCCAGGAACGCGTCCACCGCCTCCGGCGCGAGCAGTGCCTTCACCGACCGGCCACACCGGTCCGGCATGCCCTCATGCCCGACCGCACGGTCCAACTGCGCCAGCGTGGCCCGCAGCTGCTTCGCCCGCGAGCCGGACACCAGCCGGCCCCGCCTGAGCGGCGGCCGCCGCTCCCACGCCGCCTCATCCCGCGGCGCGACCCGCTCGACCAACGCCTCCAGACGCCGAATAGCCGCCGACTGCCTTTCGCTCACTCGTCCACTCCTTCCGCACCCGTGCAATCCCCGCCGCACGATGTCTGCTCAGTCGTCTGAGGGCAAGCGCTCCGCGATGCGCGCGGCGATGCGGTAGCCGGGGCTGTTGTCGAGCCGGCCGCGGCGCCGGTCGTAACGGCGCGTGGTACGGGGGTCCTTGTGGTCGGCAAAATCCTGAACGTGGTGGAGCTTGGCATCCGGGGCGTCCAGAGCATGCGTGACCGCATCGTGCTTGAGGACATGCGGATGGAACGTGGCCGCGTTGGCGATGCCCGCCCGGGCCGCGAGACGCCGGACCAGCCGCCACACGTACGTAGAGTCCAGCGGGTTGCCGGTGCGGGTCTGGAACAGCGGGCCACTGGTGCGGCCGCTGAGGTAGACGTCGATGGCGTGCCCGGTGGCTGGCGGTACCACCTTCGGTTTGCGCCGGCCGCCCTTGAGCCGGACGGTGAGGATGCGGTGGCCCTTGTCGTAGCCGAGGTCTTCCACGCGGGCGCTGAGCGCGGAGTCGAGCCGCAGCGCCACGGTATAGATGGCGAGCAGGAGGGCGTAGGAGCGGGGCCCGTCTTCGTACGCGGCGGTGAGCAGGAGCGCGGTCTCGTCTTCGGTGCTGCCCTGGGTGTCGGAGCCGTCCTGGTCGAGTTCGGGGCGGGCGACGAGGTCGAAGGGGTCGATGCCGTCGCCGAGGGCGCGGACGGCGTATTTGTGGAAGGAGGAGCAGGCGGAGAGCAGGTTGGCGCGGGCGGCGTCGGAGCGCGGCGGGCCGGTGGGGGCTTTCTGCCCGCGGAAGCCGCCTTTGACCGGTTGCAGGGTGGGCGCGGTCTCCAGGTGCCGGGAGAACGCTTCGGCGAGCGGGAAGCGGGCCTGAAGCGGGTGGGTGCCGGTTTCGCGGGCGTAGGTGTCCCACACGCGGTACTGGCGGACGTAGGTCTGGCGGGTGTTGCGGGTCTTCTGGCGGGCGATCCAGGCCCCGACGAGTGTGGGGTAGGGGTCGCCTGCGGGGTAGTGGTCGGCGAGTTCGGTGGCGAAGTCGAGGGCTTCGGGGGGCCAGTCGTCGGCGGCACTGCGGGTGCGCGCGGCGAGCTGGCCCCCGTTCTCTCTGGGAACGAGATCAGTCACGGTCGTGCTCCGCATGGATCGTCATCAGGTCGTCTTCGTCCCAGGTGCCCAGGATCTCGTCTTCGTGGATCGTGCCCCTGTGCCCCCGGTGGCGGATGCACTCGGCGTCGCACGCTTCCATCTCAGGCCAGAACACGGCGCGGGCGCCGCAGAGTTCGGCGGGCACGTCATAGGGCATCTCGGTGTCCCAGACGTGGCGGCACTGCTGGCATTCGATGATGGCGGTGTCACAGCCGCCGGAGGCCCCGAAGCCGCCCTCCATGCGCCCGCGCTCTTCAAGCTCGTCGCTGCCGCACTCGGGGCACCGCTTGTCGTGCCGGTTCAAGCTCACGGCCGCCACGCCTCGTTGTAGTCCGGGTGGTCGGCGTACACGGTGGCGAGGCACCGCACCGCCGCCGTTGCGGCGCTGATGGTGCCATCCTGGGAGTCAATACCTACGGCGTTCCGGACCGCGTCGGAGTGTGCTGCGTCGTAGAAGTCCAGGATCCTCTTCTTGGCGGCCACCTCTGCCAGGGCGCGCGCCGGGTCGTGGGTCGCCATGTGGGCGCGCACCTCGGGGGCGAGTTCCTTCCCGTAGATCTCGATGTCGTCGGCGTTCCACTGGCCGTTGCCCGCACATGCTTTGGCGATTCGCTCGTCTTCATCGAGGCGGTCGCGTAGGAACTGAACAAGGTCGTCCATCGGTCCTCCGTAGCCCGGCCGGTCTCTCGCCTGTGCGCGAGATCCACATAACAGTAATTATGTAGTAGGCAGCCTGCCGACGCTGCCTCAACGCCACGTCATGTCGGGTACAGGGGCGGGAGCAGAACCTCAAACCACCCTGGCAGGGAACACTCACCCGCCGTATGTGAGCTTATCGCGGACCAGGCACGAGATCAGGAAGGCATTACGCCGGACGGAGGCGATGAGGATCAGCTCAGCAGCCTGCACGGAGTCCATGTCGTCAGCGCGCCCTATGACGGTTCACCAGAAAACGGAGGCATGCCACCGTTTCTTCGCTGAGAGCCATCGTGCGCGGGAGGGGTGCAGGCAGCGGAATCACCCTCACGGAACCAGTTGTGTAGCGTTCGCAATACGTGTAGCGTATGCGTCATGAAGAAGACACCCGTCACCTACACCGACTTCAACGGCAACCCGAAAGCAACGCCCGGCCTCGCCCCCGACTTCACCAACGCGCTCATCCACGCCCTCAACAACCAGGTCAAGGTCGAACCACCGCAGCACGCGCAGAACTTCGACGACCTGATCGACACCCTCGCCCAGACCTCCCGCGTCATCCAGCACCTGGAAGCCTTCCGCGAACTCGTCATGGTCGCCGCCGACAAGACCAGCCCCCACGCCGACCGCAAGGCCATCGCCATCGCCGCCGCAATGCCCCCTCCCGCCTGTACCGCGTCCTGGACAAGCACGGGCAGCCCACCAACCGCAAGACCCTTGGGCAGGCAGCGGCCGGAGCATCTCGGGCAATCCGGGACTTCACTGGCACAGTCAACAAGGCCGTTCCGGCAGACCCACCCACCGAGAAGTGAGCCACCGAGCATGACCGAGACCATGGGTATTTACGACGATGGCGCGACCTACGGCCCATCCGAGACTGCGCACAACGACACGGTTATCAGCGACGGGATCTACGACGACGGCGCCGTGTACGGCCCGGATCCCACCACCGAGAAGTAAGGAAACCGGCCATGACTGAGGAAGAGTACGAGGAGAAGCGACAGCGACTGGAGGCGGACGCCGAGGACGCGCGCAAGGACCTCAACCGTGCTCGTGCCCGGTATGACGAGATCGCCAGCGCTCTTCGCGACCTGCGCCTGGAGTGGCGGGATCAGCAGACCGCCAAGCAGTAGCGGAGACGCAGAACGGTGCCCGGCCTGAGACAAGCAGGCCGGGCACCGCCACGTTCCACCCTAAGTCAGGCGTCAGGAGCGTCCGGCACCCGCAGCTCCGGCGGGTCTCGGAACTCCACATCGCCCACCGGCACACCGAACCGCTCCGCATACCGCAGCTGCTGCCACGCCAACGGCAACGGATAGTCCTCGTACGCGAACCCCACCACACCCTCCCGGCCCTTCACGTACACATGCTTCCGCGTGGCAGCGCCACCGCCGCCCAGCACGCCCGTCATCTCCACCGAGAACCCAGTGCCCTCGCACGCCCCCGGGCCCGCTCCGCACACGCCTCCATGAACGCCGACGACCCACACCCCGAACCGTCGTAGAAAAACGCCTCCACCGCCCGGCCCTCATCCCGCACCGACCGCTCGGCATAGATGCCAGCAGCCTGTACCGCAGCCAGAGCCTCCTCCCGACGCTCCACCGGACCCGTCAGCACTACGAACACCGCACCAGGAACATCCATTTGGGCAGCATGCCGGATCACCAGCCAAAGAGCCAGGGAAAAAGGAAACGACCAGGTCAAGGGCGGGCAGGGCTGGATAAGCGGAGCCTAAGCAAGATCAGGTTATTTATTCCACATTTCTATACGACACCGGATCAGGGTCGCCTCCGCTCCGGCGTCAGCCCCGCTACCTGTCCCGGAGTTGGTGACGGGTCCGGACTGGGCGCCCCGTCACGTCGGCATACCAACGCATCCGGATCATCCCGAGCGGGCTGCAGCGAATAACCGTCCGGGCACGCGGGCCCCGCCGGGCCTCGCTCTCCGGCGTCCCCCTTCTCGCCCGCAGGCCCCTGCGGGCCTTCTGCTCCGGCCGGCCCCGCTGGACCAGCCGGTCCGGGCTGGCCGTCGGCACCGTTACTGCCGTCCGCCCCATCCCCTCCCGCCGGACCCGGAGATCCCGCAGGACCTGAAGCCCCGTCCTGGCCGGACTTCCCGCTCGGCCCGTCCACGCCGTCATCCCCCGGCGGCCCCGCATCCCCGTCAGCTCCATCGGCTCCGTTCTTACCCGGCCGCCCCGACGGGCCCGGAGGCCCAGACGGACCGACGTCCCCCGGCCCACCCCTGGATCCCGGCGGACCCGCCACCGGCGTAGCACCCAACGCCTGGACCTGCGCCGCCAACTGATCCCTAGCCTCGTTCGCCGCCGTCAGCTGCCGCGACATGACCAGGAACCCCATCACGATGGCGGCCAGCGCCACCGCAGCAACGATCGCCCCGGCCGCCGCCAGGTAGTCACCACGCCGCCGCTGCTTCCCTGCCTGTGCCCTACTCACGCTCCAGCTCCTCGCAGCATCACCATCAGAGGCAGCACAATGCCGATCAGCGGGACGATGACCGACGCAATCATCCAACGGCGGGTCTGCGTGACCCGCTCCGCATCCTTCTCACGCTGCGCGGCCAGACCCTCCACCGCCCGGGTCAGATCAGCGATGTCCTTCTTCACGCTGGCCTGCTCGGGGTCGTACCGCTCAACGGACACGACCTTGTCCAGACGCATGCTGAGCTGCGCCATGTCGTCGCGGAAATCCCCGCGCATAAGCTGGATGAGCCGTCCCAGCTCTCCCAGAGACGGCTCATCAGGCATGAGGTGCTCCGTAGGGGGCTAACAAATGGCGGTCAGGAAACCGAACGTATGGATGCCTTGAGAGCGGCGGCCGGTACCGGCGCGGTGACCCTGTCACGCACCAACCAGAACTGCGCCACGATCGTGACGAACGCCATTGCAGCTGCCTGCCGCGCGCTGGACCAGTCCAGGCCGAGGTTCATGCCCAGCGCGAGGCCCGCCTGCGCGAACCCAGTCAGCGCGGCGATGACGCCGTCGTGCACCATGAACGCCAGGATCAGGCCCATGGCCGCCGCGGCGACCGCGTTGACAGCGGTCTGCGTGTCGGCGGACACCTCGATGACGAACGCCGAGACGAACTGGACGATGACGGATACGAGGGCCAGCCATGCGGAGGGCTCACGCCCGAGGATCTTCACGATGCATCTCCGATGAGTAGGTGGTGGAGGTCAGACGTTGGGGACGCGGAGCTTGTCCCAGCTGGCTTTGCCGGGGATGCCATCCGCGTCGGAGCCGGAGTAGCCGAGCTTCCTTTGAAAGGCGGCGTAGCTGGCCTTGTCGGCGTTGGTCCAGTTAGGCCCGGGTCCCTGGGAGTAGCGGCCGCACCCTTCGGCGACGAGGCGGCGGCCCATAGCCGTAATTACGGGGCTGTTGCGTCCGGCGTGGAAGAACGCAGCGCCGGGGAACGGCTCGTACGACGGTGCCGGGGTGGTGCCGGGTATCTTCAGCTTCTGCCCGACGGCCAGCTTGTTCGGGTCCTTGATGCCGTTGAGGGAGACCAGCCCGGCCACGGTGGTCTTGAACTTCGCAGCGATGCTGGAGAGCGTGTCGCCCTTCTGCACCGTGTACGTACCGGTGCTGGATCCGCTGTCGGAGTCGCCGCCGCTGCTTGTGCCGCCGGGTACCTTGGCGGTGTCGATGTTGCCCGGATCCCAGTGATCATTGCCAGGTACATGCGAATGCCCGTAGTGACCACCCTTCGACTGCCACGTCGCGCGGTCCCGCCTGGCTGCTGACGCAGTGGCCGCCGGCTTCCCGGCAGGCCAGGTGTCCGGGATGCCGTGCGCCCGCATCGCCGCGATGAGCCTCCGGAAGTTCGGCTTCTTCGCCGGGTCGAAACCGGAGGTCCACGGGGAGGCGGCCCGGCCCAGCACCTCGACCTGGATGCAAACCTTGCCCTCGCGGTTCGTACGGCGACTGCCGTCGTTGCGCAGGGCGCGGCCGGACTGAGTGAGCGGCCCGAATTGGCCCGTCCGGTCGGTCACCGGGTCGTAGATGACCTGCGGCTCCGCTCCGACCCGGATCAGGTACGCAGCGATGCTGGTGAAGTAGCTGCCGCCGGCCGGAGACTCGGTGGTGTGCCACACCGCCCTCGGCGGGTTGCCGGGGGTGTCCATGGCGCCGCCGATGGACTGGCCACCGAACTTCGCGACGCCGGAAATGTACGCCGGGCCCACGGCGCCACGTGGAGCGAAGTCCTCGGCGGTGTGGCTGTCGGTCGACTTCTTCTGCGCGAACTGTGCATTGTCCGGTGCCGCGTCCCCGCCGGAGTTCCTGGTGAGCGGCATAGGGTCCGGCTGCCGGACCTGGAACTCGGGGGCGTCGGTCGGTACGTATACGTCCAGGTCGCCGTCGTCGCGCAGCACCATGAACGACCCAGCCTGCCGGGGGTGCTCCCGTACGAAGCGCGGGGCGTCCTCGAGGGCCGCGATGGCGCGGACTTCGTCGGCATGCTCCTGGTCGACGGTGCCCAGGTAGGTGGTGGTGAGTTCGCTGGTCTCGGGGTCGAGGTGGTCGACCGCGACGTGGTAGGTCGTCATGCGCGGGATCCGTCCAAGCGGGGCTGGATGAGGTCGATGTCGGCGCGGAGGCGCTGGTAGAGGTCCAGGGAGAACCTGAATGAGCCGTGGTCCGACCAGGAGGCGGACCACGAGTTCTGGGCGCGCAGCACGGTGTGGTCGTAGGAGAGGTCACCGTCGATCCGGGCCACGGCTTCGAGAGCGGTGATGACGACCTCGTGGCCGCCGGCGACCGGTGAGCGGTCCCAGTCGGGGATGTCGTCCAGGAGGCCGTTGGCAGGCGGGGTGTCCCAGGCGGCGTACCAGGGCATGCCCATCAGCACCGGCCCGGTCTGCAGCAGCGCGCAGAGTTCTTCGGCGGTGGTGGCATGCCCGTACTGGTCGATGAGTCCGCGGGCGCGGAGGGCCTTGGCGGCGCCGAGGCCGGAGGAGCCGCAGTCCTGCGTCGGCCAGGTGTACTGGTGCCACTGGTCGCAGGTGGTGGCGTCGGCGTACAGGCCGATGGCCCAGGTCTCCGCCGCGGCCGCGTTGTCGGTGTCGAGGCCCGCGGCCGCGCACGCCTCCTTGGTCAGGATGGTGGAGAGGAGAACGGCGGCGGCGTTGCCCGTACACGAGGCGAGCGCATCCACATCGTCGACACCCGATCCGTTGAACAGGGCTTTTGTGTGGATGCCCTGGGCCAGGAGATTCGACTGGTCGAGGACGGGGATGCGGGGCTCCCACGCGGTCGGCCGGATCGGCTGCCCGTCGTAGCGCCGGCGGTAGGCGAGGCTACGCGAGTCGAGTACCTGGTGCCGGCCCAGCCCCGGGGATGGGTCGTACTCACGCACGGTCAGGTCGGGCACCGACCTTGCTCCTGCACTCCCCGCGCCTGAGCTGATGTGGCTGTGCGCCCTTTCATGGTGGCGGAAGGGGCGTCTGTGATCAGAGTAGGGCTGGTGTGGGGCGGCGTTGCCCCTGGTCGGTCAGGCGATGCGGATGACGCGCATCCAGGATCCGGCCCCCATCCGGTTGAAGGTGGTGGAGGAGGTGGACTGCGCCCAGGCGAGGGACAAGGTGCCGGCGCTGGTGGTGGTGACCGTGCCGATCTCCTGGGCGAGGACCAGGTTGGTGTTGATGTCGCGGCGGCCGTAGGTGACGGCGGTGCCGAAGCCGTGCGCGCCGGACCGCATGAGGATGCCGTCGGCGTTGATGTTCCCCGCGGTCGTGTTGGTGGCGGATGATGCAGGGCCCATGCAGCCTCTGAGGCCGGTTGCGCCGCTGGGCACCAGCCACTCCGTGACGACCAGCGCGAACTGGCTCCCGCCGAGCATCAGGTTGAATTCGACCGTGTACGTGGCGCTCGCGGCGAGGGAGACGGTCAGGTCCGGGTCGGCGGTCCGGATCGTGGTGCTGGCCCGGTCGGTGCTCCCGGTTTTGGTGATGATGACGGGTGTGTTCCGGGCGGTGACGGTGCCGGGGACGGTCAGCCCCGAGCTGGTGAACTGCGCGATGCTGCCGTTGGCGTTGACGTTCACGTACTCGCCGGTGACGAAGACGGCCGACAGGGAGCCGGTCGCACTGCCGTCCTTGGCGGACAGAGACAGGTAGGACGTGCCGGAGCTAGTGGACGCGCTGGCCGCGTCGATCGTGCTGTGCCCGAGTTCGCTGCTGCCCGTCGGCAGCGTGGTGATGATCGAGAATTTGCCGCCGTACGAGCCGGCCTTCGCGGGGAGCAAGGACAGGACAGAGTTGGTGTAGTTCCCTCCGGCGTCCTGGGAGATGGTGGGGGAGGCAAGGACGGTGATGGGCTGTGAGCTGGAGGTTCCCGCATTGAGCAGGCCGGGCATTGCCTCGCCTGCCGCGCCGGAGTAGAGCAGGACGGACGGGCGCTGGACGATAGGCAAAGGCGGTGTGGGGGTGACGACCACGCGGGATCCGCTGGCAGCAGTACGTAGGGTGCCGCCGGTCACGGTCGCGCCGTTGATGTCGGTGCCGGTGATGGTGCCGCCGGTGATGACTTTGCCGGTGATGGCGTCGGCGGCGATGGCGGTGGCGTCCACGCTCCCCGCGGCGAGCTTGCCGGCCGTCACCGCGTTGGCGTTCAGCTTGTCCGTGGTGATGGCCAGGGCCGCGATTTTCGCTGCGGTCACGGCCTCGGCGGCCAGCTTGTCGGTCAGCACGGCACCGGCGGCTATCTGACCTGCGAGGATCGCACCGGCCACGATCTTCTGGGTGGTGACGGCGTCGTCGCTGATCTCAGTGGTGCCGACTGCTGCGGCTGCGATTTTCGCGGCGGTGACGGCGTCGTTGGCGAGTTTCACCTCGGTGACGACGCCGTCCAGGATGTCGGTCGCGACGACGGGCGCCGGGCCGTACGGTCCGGCCTCGGCGGAGGAAGGCGAGGCGGCGCCGGACGTGTTGCGTGCCAGCAGGCGTAGGTACACCGGGTCGTCCGTCACCACGACCACGGTGGCGCCCTGCGCCGTCTCGATCGTGGACTGTAGCGTCCCCGCGGTCGGCGTGAACCCGGCGCTGGTGGAGGCGTGGACTTCGACGCGGGACCAATCCAGTGGGATGACCGCGCCGTCGGCGAACGCACCGTCCCAGGAGACCGTGACACCCCCCAGCACGGACGCCACGACCGGCGCGGACGGCGCCGGCGGCGGGGGGCCGTTGACGACCTGGACGCCGCTGGTGCCGTCCGCCTGCTGCCCGTAGATGGCACGCAGGCTCCCGCCGTCGTCACGCACTTCCAGGGACGCGTTGTCGATGCTTGCGCCGTGCGCGACCCGCTGTCCCTTGGCGATCGCGTCGAGCTTTCGGCGCAGCTCGTTCAGCTCGCGGGCGATGGAGCGGTCGGTCATGTCAGGCCACCTCCGGGGCGCCGTAGTGGAAACTGTCCGCCCGGGCGAGCGTGAGCGTGGCCTGGTCGGGGGCGTCGCTGGGCCGGTAGGACTCGGCGGTGATGCGGCACCAGCCCGACCAGTACGACCACTCGGTGTCCACCCGCACCAGCACGTCGTCCCCGATCTGCCACGACCCGAGCGGCGCGTTGGGGTGGTCCCGGACGGTGATCTCGGTGACCTCGCCCATCCAGATGCGCTTCTTGCGCTCGGCCGCGATCCGCCTGCCCAGGACGTCGGTGCCGTTGACGGTCGGCAACTCGAGGACGTACTCCATGCGCAGGCTGCCGTTGCGGACCCCGTCGACCGCGAACCGGGTGGCGGTGCCTTCGCCGGAGCCGCGGCCGATGACGACGTTTGCGTACTCGTCGCCGTCCCACTCCGGGCGCGGGGCGCCGACGATGTTCACGCCGGACCGGAAGCTGATGTCGGTGCGGCGGGCTCCGAGGCGCGGGTAGCCCAGCAGGAGGCGCTTCTTCACGGTGCCGTTGGTCTGGTACTCGCTGGCGCAGGTGTACTGCGGCATGCCGTCCTCGCCGACCAGGTGGTCGATGTGGTCGCCGAGCTTGGGGGTCTCGTACCAGTAGCTGTGCCACGGCTCCGCGGTCGTGCCGACTTTCGCGCTGGAGGTGGTGGTGTCCACGACGACGCCGAGGTTGCCGTCCGGCTGGCCCTGGGCGTACGCCCACACGTCGCGGATGATTTTGCACGGATCCGCGTTCACGTAGGGGCCGCGGCCGCCAAGCTCGCCGTGGTGGTCGTGGCGGCGCATCAGGTACGAGGACCAGCCCGCGGCCTCCACGTGCAGTTCGCGGCCTTCGCTGTCGATTCTCCAGATCAGCCCGCCCCAGCGGAGAAATCCGTCGGCCTCCGCGTAGATCAGGGACGTGGTGGGGATGACGGAGGCGTTGCTGGCCCGCAGGAACTTCGGCGACAAGCTGCCGGACAGGTGACCGGGGCCGTTCAGCTCCCGCCCGAACTCCACACCCGTCAGAGGCAGGGCGGGATGCAGCACCTCCCCCGTCAGGGCGTGCTGAATCCAGAAGCGCCAGCGGCCCACTACAGGCGCCCCTCAAGGAACTCCACGTCGACCTTGAACGTGGTCGCGCCGTCCACGCCGATTTTCCCGGCGTTGGTGGAGCGGGTCCGCATCCGCGAGAACAGGGACTGCGTAGTGCCGCGCATCGCCGCCCCCGCAGTGGTGGTCAGGTCGATCGTTTCGATCATCTCGATGTAGGCCCGGCGCACACCGGAGGCGTTGTCGTCGATGGAGACCCACTCGGCGGCTTCGACGCTGCCCAGCTTGAAGCGGAAGCCACCGAAGACGTACCCGTCGGACAAGTACAGGTTGGTGGCAGCGAAGATGACTTTCGCGGTGGCGGCCCAGGCTGGAATGGCGACCTTGACCATGGAGCCGGGCGGGGTCGCGGACCCGAGGGCGGGGAAGGTTTGCCAGGTCTCCGACGTCCCGGATATCTGCACCAGGCTGGTCGGGTAGTAGTACGGCAGCAGGATGCGCTCACGCCGGGGATTGGCGACTTTCCGCAGGTCAACGATCATGCTGTTGGTGATGGTCGCCGTGGACGCGGGGATGTCGATGCGGGCCAGCGGGATCGCCGAATAGCCCGACGGGACCGTGACCGCCGAGCTGCTGACGTTCGGGATCACGTCGAAGTACGCGCACTGGGAGGGGTTCTTGCTGCCCTCGTACTCGGGGTCCTCGACCCGCAGCACCACCATGTCGGACCGGGTGGTGCCGCCGGTGGCAGTGATGCCGACCGTGGCGCTGCCGATGTTGTAGGTGTTGTAACTGCCCTGCACCGGGGACACCCGACCGATGATCGTGGCAGAGCCGTCGGCGACCTGAACGCCGGCGCCGGGCGTGGACAGCGCGGTCACCTTCAGGTGGTCGCCCTCGGTAATGCCCTCATTCGCCCGGGACAGGTCCCGGACCATCATGCGGAACATTTGGGCGGTGTGCTCGCCGCCGGTCACCGCGATCGGCGTGCTTTCCAGTGCCATCGGTGTGCTCCTAGAGGGCCTTGTAGGCGGGCCACCAGGTGACGGCCAGCGTGGATGTGAGGGTCGGGTCCGTCGCGGTCCACTGAATCTCGTTCAGCCCTGGGGTCAGGACGAACTGGTCGATACGCGAGGTGGGCAGCAGAGGGACGCCACCGCCGTTGTCGCGCAGGACGGTCCGCCAGCCGGGGCGAGTGTCGATCTCAGCCCACTCCCCCGCGGCCAGGCTGACCTGAAGGGTCAGGGCCCGGCCGGAGGCGATGTGCCGGATGGTGGGGTTGGCGCACGGCCCGCTGATGCGGATGACGGGCCAGGTGTTCGCCGTGCCGGCGACCTGGAGGAAGCCGGGGCGGCCGACGGCGGATGGGTCACCGGCGATGGTGAACGGGAACATCAGGGGGAAGGTCATGCCGCCTTCGGTCAGGCCGCCGAGGGGCATGGACGTGGTGTCGGGCGTGTCTGCGTAGTAGAGGTAGTCGGCGGCCTGGAATTCGATGTCGACCGGGGCCCAGCCGTGCAGGTACTTCGACAGGTCCGGCTCGAGCTTGCGGAGCCGTCCGCGGACGACGCGTGCCGCGCGGCCGGGCAGCTTCAGCCGCAGGTCCACCGTGGCGCCGCCGACGCCGCGTACCGTCGCGCTGTCGACGGCTTCCTGGAGGGCGGCGAGCGTGTCCAGGACGGCCTGCGGGCTGCCGGGCGTCTTGATGGCGGTGTCCAGGCGCAGGGTGCGGCCGGAGTAGTAGTCGGTGCCGAGCCACAGCCCGTCCTCCCCGGGTGGCTCGACATCGCCGGTGCGCAGCTCGGGCTGGCCCAGACCTTCGATGGCGGCGATGGTCACCACGGTGCCTTTGCCGATGAGGACGCCGGCGAGTTCGTGCTGGCCGTCTTCCAGGGGGATGGGGGTGGTCATCGTGCGCCTCCTCGGGCCAGGCGCCGCAGCTGGTAGGCGGTGCGCGATTCGACCGCGCGGGCGGTGTCGGTGGCGGTGCCGCCGCTGCTGATCTGAAAGGTCTGGGTGCCGACGAGCGGTCCCTGTTCGCGGATGATGACGACGCGGGAGCCGGCGTCCTGCAGCCCGAGGCCGAAGCGCCCGGCGACATCCCCGAGGACCGCGGTCGCGGAGCGGCGCTTGTTCGCGCCGAGGGGGATGTACGCCTCTCCCCCGGTGGCCGGCTCGGCGAAGGTCACCGCCCCGGCCTTGGTGCCGTAGATGCCCGGCCGGATGCCGCCGTTGGCGTACGCCAGGCCTTTCTGCGCCTTGCCCAGGTCGGACAGGAAACGGGTGGCGCGGCCGCCGAGGCTGGAGGAGATCTGCGAGCGGGCCTTCGTGGCGACGGCGACGATGTCGTCCTCCCCCAGCCCGGTCGCCGCGGCCACGTCGTGGATGCCGGTGGTGCTCTTGCTGATGGCGGCGATGATCTGCACGAGCTGCGCGACCTGCTCGCTCGTGAGCGCGTTGTTCGCTGTCTTCGCCGCGGAGTTCGCCGAGGAGGCCTTCTTCCTGTCCTTCACCGCGGCCGCGGCAAGCTCCTGGGCCGCCTTGTCGTTCTGCGCGGCGAGCTGCTTGGCCAGGTCTCCGTAGCCAGCGGCGGACAGCTTGGCGAGGTCCGCGGCAAACGCGGCGTCGACCTTGTTGGCCGCGTTGAGCTGGCGGGTGTAGTCGGTCAGGCTGGCCCGAGCCGTCTTGGCCAGTCCTCTCAGATTCGCGGCCATCTCGTTGATGTACTTCGCCGACCCGTTGGCCATCTTCTTGGTCAGCGCGACACCGTCCTGACCCATGCTGGCCAGGGCGTCCGCGACGTCGGAGCCGACCCGGTCGGCGACCGTCTCCAGGTCCTTCGACCAGGCCGCGGTCGCCTTCGAGCTGGAGCGCAGCTTCGACTCGAGCGCCCCCAGGTCGAAGTACTGGACTTCTTTGCCTTTGACCTTCTTCGTCTTGTGGGCGGCGGATCCGGCGTCGGACGGGGAGTAGAGGCTGCCGCTGGTGGGGTCGTAGCGCCAGTCGGTGACACCGCCCGACGCGAAGCCAGGTACCGCTCCGCCGTCTGCGAAGCCCGGATACTTCCCCTTGTTGACCGCATCCAGGAACGGCAGACCGTATCGCCGTACCGCGGCCGCGCGAATTACGTATTCGCGGTCAGAGAGCCGGACAGGGCCAGCCGACATGAGCGTCAGGATCGAGTCGGATGTGTCGGACCCGGGCCCGCGGACGTAGCCACCAGCCGGGTACATCTGCACGTCGCCGCCAGATGCGTAGCCCGGCACTGGGCCGCCACGGGCCCGTCCGTACCGGTATCCGTCTGCGTAGGGGCCGTAGGTGTTTCGTTTGACCTCGTCGACGTACGTGGTCTTGAAGATGCTGACAGTGACCTGGCGCCCCTGAAGGCTGTTGATCGCCGCCTGGATCGCGGAGACGCTGGCGCGGGGACCACCGGTCGGCACTGAGACGGTGACCTGCTTGCCCTTGGTGCTCTGGATCTTGTAGCCCAGGAGTTCGAGCTGGCGGCGTCCCTCAGCAGTCGGGACGTTCATCGTGATCGTCTTGCCTCGCTGCTGCTGAACTGCTGACTTAAGGTTCTGCAAGTCGCGGATGGCGCCGCCGGTGGCCGCTGCCATTGCGATCGTTTTTCCACCGGGCATGGCCCTGATCTGACTGATCAGAGTGTCGAGATTCGCCCTGGCACCTGCAGTTTCTGCAGTGACCTGAACCCGGCCGTCTTCCAGGTGGGTGACCTTGAATCCCAGGGCGACCAGGTTGTCTTCAGCTACCTGGGTAAGTGCGTCGACCGTAACGGTCTTGCTCTTGGTCTTCGCCAGTTCCGCCTGGACGGACTGCAGTCCTGCGAGGGCATCCTCGCGCTTCATCTCGATCTGAGTGGACTTCTTGTCCGGGATCGTCAGGATGCTGGCAGCGAGAGCCTTGGCCTGGGCGCTGGTCAGGCCCATCTGCATGGCACTGGCAACGAGCTGATTGCGGCCGCGCTGGTAAATCCCGTTGATGGTCTCCCAAGGCGCATTGGCCTGACGGGCGCTGGCCGCGGCTTCGTCTGTCTTGGCTGCCAGGTCGTTGAGCGCTGTGGCGGCGTTGCGGGCCTTCTCCGAGTTGAGGTTCAGCTGCCCGCCGGTCATCGTCAGCGCGCCGGCGTTCTTCTTCGCGGCATCCGCGGCGGCGTCGATGGCCGCCTCGAAGCCGATCATTCCGCCGAGGCCCTGCTGCTGCGCGTTGTTCAGCTCCTGGATCGCCTGCCGCAGCCCGTCCGCGCTGGCTTTCTGCGCCTGGAGCTTCGCGGAGGTCTGCTGGGCCTGCTCGCCGAAGAGCCCCATGGCCGCTGCGGCGAGCTTCTGTTCTTCCTTGGCGTCGGCCAGGGCGCTGGTGTACTCGGGCAGCGCCTTCTGGATCTCGGCGGTGCTGTAGCCCTGCTTCTTCAGCGCGTTCGACAGCATCGTGAAGCCCTGCGCGGCGAGCTTCGGATTGCCGTTCTTGACCAGCGAGGCGAGCTTGGCGTCGAAGGACTCCAGGTCACCTGAGGCTTTCTTCCACTCCTCGTTGGAGTGGAAAGTGCCGTAGTCGTAGATGGTGTCGGCGAGGGAGGCGTCCTGGACCCGCTGGAAACTGTCGGCGAGGCGGCCCATGTCGACGCCGGCCAGGCGGCCGGTCGTCGACAGCTCGGTGAAAGCGCGGGTCATCTGTTCGGCGTTGTACGGCGTCTGCTTCCAGAACGCTTCGCCGATTTTCTGTCCGGCGTAGAACGCGGCGAACGCGGCGGCGGCGATGCCGACGGCCTTCGACATGGCGCTCATGCCGCCGACGAGGCCGGTGGCGGCGGTGGACAGGCCGCCGGCGCGGACGACGGCGAGGAAGTGCCCGATGCGGGCGATGGCCTGGCTGGAGGCCACTGCGGTGATGCCCGCCATACCGAGCTGGACCAGCTTGAGCGCGGCGTACATCTGGATGAAAGCGCTGATGGCCCCGGCGGGGACGGCGTTGACGAGCTGGGCGAGGGCGTTGACCAGCGTCAGCATGGTCACGCCCGCTTCGGAGGAGGCTTCCAGCAGATGCAGCAGCGCCTGACCGAGGTTGGTGAGGGTGTCGCCGACCTGCGGGCCGACGCTGCGGGCGTAGTCCATGAAGGACCGCAGCGCGGCGCTGCCGGGCGGCGCGCCGCCGGACAGGACCCGCATCAGGTGCACCAGCCCGTCGATGACCTTGTCGAGGGAGCCTGCGGCGAACTGGTCGAACTCGGCGAACAGCCGGTCGAAGGAGCCGCTGTTGATGCCGCCCGCGGTCAGGGTGATCAGCCGGTCGAACTGGGCGGCGGCGCTTTTGACCAGCGGTGTCAGTTTGGGGATGACGGCGCTGAGGGTCTGGAAGCCCTTGACCGCGACGGGCATGGTGTCGCCGGCCAGGGAGTCCGACCAGTCCTGGTACTGGGTCTTCAGGGAGGACAGGGCGGCGGACGCCTGCCGGGTCGGGGCGGGCATCGCGGCCAGCTGCCGCTGCAGGGCCATCTGGGCTTCCCCGGCCTCTTTGGAGGCGGCCCCGTGGTCGCGGACGGCTTCGTCGTACTTTTTCTGGGCGTCGGCTGCGTCTCCGAGGGCACCGACCTGCCCGGCCAGGGCGATGCCGAAGGCGGTGGCGCTGGCGCCCGCGGCCGCGGCGGTGGCGCTGAGACTGGCGGCTACCGCAACGGTGGACGCGGCGACCGGCACGGCCGCCGTGGACAGCGCCACCAGCAGGCCCAGCAGGCTGCGCACGCTCATGCTGGTGCTCTGGCTGGAGGAGCCGACACGGCCGATGCTGCCCCGCAGCCCGCCGAGGCTGCCGCCGACGCGCTGCACGGAACCGTCCAGGGAGTCCAGGTCGGTGCGCAGCGTGCGGGAACGGGTGGACAGGGTGTCCAGGCGGCCGTCGGCCCGCCCGGCAGCAGTGTTCACCGACCGTAGGCCGGCGGCCGCGGTGACGGCCTGGGTACGCAAGTCACCGAGTTCCTGCCCGGCCTCGCGGGCATGGCGCTGCAGGCTGCTCAGAGCGTGAGAGGTGTTCTGCGCGGCGTCGCGCAGCCGGTCCAGCCCGGCAGCGGCCTGGGTGGTGGCCCGCTGGAGACTGGCGGCGAAGCGGTCACCGTCGACGTGCAGTGGGATGGTGATGCGGTTACCGGCCCCGGCGGCGGTGACGGCGCGACGGACCTCCTGGCGGATGCGGGAGGCGTCCACCGTCAGAGGGACGCGGAGCCGATTGCCGGTGCCGGCCGAGGCAAGCGCCGTGCGGACCTGCTGACGCAGGCCCCGGCCGTCGATGCTGAGGGGGATGGTGATGCGCTGCCCGCCGGCGCCGCGGGCGGCCTGCTGGACTTCGCGGCGCAGGTTGCGGGCATCGACGGTGACGCCGATACGAATGGGGCTGCGGGCGGCCTGCCGCAGCTGGGTGATCTCGCGGCGGGCGGCGGCGATGTCGCGCTGGAGTTTGCGGGCTTCGGTGGAGGCGCGGCGCAGCGTGGTGACCAGGTCGCTGCCCTGGCCGGACAGGCGTACCGACAGGTTCCACTGGGACACGGCGCCTCCTTCCGGTCAGTGGCGGGTGGTGTGGGTGCGGGCGACCTCAAGGGCGGCGTGCACGGCGGTGGGGATGAGCAGCACTTTCACGCCGTGCCCCTCGTCGCCCTGGGGGACCTTCTTCTGCCGGTCGGCGAGGACCTGGCAGCCGACGCACCGGTGGGTGACGGCCCGGTAGGCGTCCTCGTCGCCGCCGGATTCCTCGTCCCATTCGGTCGGGCGGGTGCCGCAGCCGGAGCACACGGCGCGGGTGTAGGCGGCGTAGGCGAGGGCCTTGCGGCGGTCCAGGTCCGTCCAGGTGCCGTCACCGTGGCCGCGGAATCGGGAGTGGGGGATGCCCCAGCGGTCGCACAGCTCCATCTCCGCCCGGAACGCTGGGTCATCGGTCAGCCTTTTCCCAGGTCGGCCCGGGACTGGTGCTGGATGCTCCAGGCGGCGTGCCACAGGGCGCGGGCGTCGGCGGCGGACCAGGTGTCCAGGAGGTGCCGGGCGTACTCGACCGGCATGCCGTCCACGGAGGCAGCGGAGATCAGGGCCGGAGCGAAGGTCTCCATCTCGTAGTCCTCGCCGGCCTCTTCCTCCTTCTCGCTGGCCGGGTGCGCGTTCTGAAGGGCTTCAAGTTCCTGGCGGGCCAGGGCTTTGAAGTGCAGGCGAATGGCCCTCTGGTCGAACTCGGCCTGCACCGCAGCCAGGGCGTCGCGGGCGTCCTCGGCCCGCTTGCGGACCAGCGGGCGGTGGGGTTCGTCCTCGGGCTGGAGCCCGGCGAGGGCCGTCTCGGCGTCGTCGACGGCCGTCTTGGCGTGGGCCAGGCGCTGGCGGAGGTCGGCGTCGTCGCAGATGGTGAAGGTCGTGGTGGCCGGGGTGAGGGTGTCCAGGCGCTTGGCGAGGCGGTCCCAGGCGGTGGCGGTGGTCTTGCTGGTGGTCATCGGGTCTCCGCAGGGAAGGCCCGGCCGGGCGCGCGGCG
This sequence comes from Streptomyces sp. Ac-502, assembly GCF_045222935.1. NCBI lineage: Bacteria > Bacillati > Actinomycetota > Actinomycetes > Kitasatosporales > Streptomycetaceae > Streptomyces > Streptomyces sp. Ac-502. Next base: position 101,449 of record NZ_JBHFFO010000002.1, on the reverse strand, counting down.
CCCTTCCCAGTACGTCGGGCCCGGCCGGGGGCTGATGGGTGATGCGACGCGGGTACGTCAGGTCAGGTCATGGCCGGGACGGTCTGGTTGAAGGCGGGCCGGTCGGTGATGACGAACTGCACCTGGATCTGGGCGGCCTCGTTGTCCGTCGTGTACTGCTTCGAGTTCGAGGCGACCTTCACGGGGAAGATGTCCAGGCCCTTGTTGGCGGCGACGTCGCCCTTGGAGAAGATCGCCATGTAACCCACGGTGCCCTTGGCGAGATCGGTCTCGACGTCGTCCAGGAGGCTGTCCTCGTAGAGGGTCAGCGAGGAGTCCTCGGCGGAGTCGTCACCGTCGATCTTCTTGACGAAGGTCGACTCCATGTCGGGCGTCTCGATCGGCTGATTCTCCAGGGACCAGCCGTCGATCGCCGCGATGTGCTTGGTCAGGTCGGTGCCTGCCGTGATCTCGGCGCGGGTCGGCAGCAGTGCCGTGGACGCGATGATCGGCAGGAACTTGATTTTCGTGGTGCCCTTGCGGTTGAACCTCATCGTGGCCCCTCGGCGGTCCGGGGCCAGACAGGTGGGCCCCTGGTACACGTGTCGATGCGTGGGTCTCGGCCACGAAGTGGCACGTCCGCGATAGGGGCCGCCGCGGTGCGGTAGAGCCGCCTGATGTCAGGCGGCTGCTTCCAGGTAGAGCCGGAAGCGGATCACATACGTGATGATGGCATCTGTGGCGTCGGACGTTGCCCCGGCCTCGATATCGGCCTCCCGCCGGTAGCAGGAGACGCCCGGCAGGTTCAAGGCGTTGGCGTAGCCGGGGCTGCCGTCGGCCGGCCGGGCCAGCATGGCGGTGCGGGCCTTGTCGGCGAGCCATTCGGCCTGCTCGGCCGTGCCGCGGCTGTCGGGCTTGGCCGGGTCGGGCCCGGAGACGCAGGTGGCCTGGTAGACGGTGACCGCGGTCTGGTGCGCGTCGGCGAGGGTGCGGTCGTCGGTGGTGTGATCCAGCGGGTAGAGCAGGGTGTACGGCGGCGGGTACGCCTTGCCGGTGCTCGGGTTGATGGGCACGGTGATCTGGCCGACGGGCTTGCCGGTGGCTTGGGCGAGGAGCTGGGCGACGGCAGCGGTGACCGTTCGGCGCGCGATCATCAAGCGCCTCCGAAGATGTCGTCCAGCGCCTGCCGGAACGCGTGCTCGTATCCCGGCGAGAGGGCGTCCACGGCGGGGCCGACGTGCGGGAACGGCGGCTGGAAGTAGTGCCGGCCCAAGGAGTCGGTCATGTCGAAGAACCCGAACTCAAGGCGCCGGCCTTGTGGGGCGTTGGTGCCGACTTCCGCTCCCCCACCGTGCGGCACCGGGAACGCGTCGATCTCCCACGACGACCGGTACTGGCCCGTGATGACGTTCGGCCCTGGCCGCCCGGAGGCGTTGGCGCGGATGCGGCCGCGCAGCAGCATCGCCTGCCGGTGCACCGTGCGTTCCACCTCGGGCCCCACCCGGGCCGCCGCTTCCTCCAGCCGGTCGGCCAGCTCGTCCAGGTCCATCACACCTCCCTGCTCTGCTGCACCTGGTCCAAGAACGTGACGCGGACGGCGGAGAGGGTGCCAGCGAGGCTGGGGTCCTGGGCACGCCACTGGCGGCCGAGGAGCGCCGCATCGCCGCCCGCGTGCACGGACACGACCGTGATGAGCATGTCCTTCTCGGCGATCGGGGCGGACAGCGGCGTCAGCGCCCGGTACGGGGAGCGGGTCTCGGCAGGCCACGGCAGGTTGGGCACGGGAAGGCTGGTGTTGCCGGTGGCGGCGCTGGCGGCCTGCACGGCGCCGGGCCCCTCGTAGACGGTCGCGGCCTCGGGGTAGGTGTACTCCCCGGTGTCGGGGTCGAAGACGGGGGCGCCGGTGCCGGGCCGGGCGATGCGCACGGTGTCGAGGAGGATGAGGTCCTCGACGACCCGCGCGATCTGCGTGAGGTCCAGCCCGGCCATCAGGCGTCTCCGTCCCGTGCCCAGTCGGTGAGGACGGCGAGCATGGCTCGGGCGACCTCGGCTTTGCCGCCGCCGAAGTCCGCGCGGGACATCGCCGCCCGGTCCAGTTCCACCGGATCGACACTGGAAAGGAAGGCTCGCACGATGCCGGCCGGTGACTGCTGGACGCCGATCGCGACGCGGGCCAGGCCCTCCCACACCGCGCCGTCCGGCTGGCGGGTGTGCAGCACCAGGGTGGGCAGGGCCTCAGCGATGGAGTGGTGCAGCGTGTAGCCGGTCACCTGCCCTTGAGGCAGTTCGGTGTCGTCCAGGCGGATGGAGGCGTGGCCGGGCTGCGCGCTGATGCGCACGCCGTACGCGGCGGGCTGGTCAGTCATCGTCTTCCGCCCCGCACAGGGCGCAGGTGCATGACGCATCGTCGGCCTCCCGACCGTCTTTCCACCGGGCGTACTTCTCGGCGGCCAGGACGTCGGCTTCACCGCCTTGGATCCGGCCGCCCAGGGCGATCCCGAGGGCACCCCTCAGCCCGATGAGTTCGCCCTGCAACTGCGCGGACGCAAGAGGGTCGAGCGTTGGGGTGCGCACGTCGGAGTGCGTCAGGCGCCGGTGGTACTCGTGAAGGAGCGCTATGGCGGTCGCGTTCATGCAGGGTCTCCGGGGGCGGTGTCGGGGCGGTACTCACGAAGCTGGTGTCGGATCCCAGGGATGTTGCAGTGGCACGGTGCGTTGGCAGGTGACGGGCTCGCCGGTCAGGAAGTTGACCTCTCTGGTGCCGTCGGAGTTGCGGTAGTACTCGGTGAAGACAATGACGTCGATCGTCCATGCCTCTTCGCCAGACGTGGCCGTATGCAGACGCGGGACGGACAGCACGTAGATCGGGGCGGGTGCGACGTTGTTCGGGTCGATCCCGTTCGCGGTCAGCCAGGTGCAGATCTTCTGCCGCAGGTCTTCGTCGGGCATTCCGCCCCCGCCGTAGACCGTGCGTGCTGCCTGCGGGGGCATCACAGCAGGGCTCCGGCGTCGATTCGCATCAGGTGTTGTGCGAGGTAGTACTCGGCTCGGGCACCGCGCGTCCGCTCGGTGTCGCTGTCAGCGGCTGGGACATCGTGTCCCATCTGGCGTTCGGCGAGCGTCGTCCAGGCGTAGAAGTCGGCGAAGGTGACTGACTCGGAAGCCTTCTGCGCCTTCCACCGGGCGGCGCGGCGCCCCTGCTCCGGTAGCTGGTCCCACGTCTTGAAACGGCCGTCGTCCAGCGGGGAGCGGCCGTCTTGGATGTGGTGGTGGGCCAGCGTGAAGGCGTGCAGGGCGCGGGCCACGACTTCGAGGGCTTCAGGTGTGCTCATAGGGGCGCTCCGGAGTTGATGTTGGTGCGGCCGGTTAGGTCGATGCGAGGCAGGAACTCGCGCTGGCAGTTCGGGTGTGCCAGGGGATGAGCCAGGGCGTCGGCGACGGTGCGGACGGTGCGGTCGGCCCGATCGGAGTCGTCGTGCGTGGCCCATCCGCAGTCCGGGCCATCGCGGACCTCGAGGAACTGGATGCCGAGGTCGTCCAGCGCGGTGCGGGCGGCCCCGGCGTTCGCGGTGGACACGGTCTGCCAGGACAGGGCAGCGCTGGCCCAGGCGTGCACGGGGTGGCGGTGGTCACCGGCGTAGATGACGCGGTCCAGGGGATGGTCGGCGCGCAACTGGTCGGTGTCGAAGCCGCGGCCTCGGGCGGCGTCCAGGGCGGCGCGCAGGAAGGCGCGGGCCCGGCGGAGAGCTTCGCCGAGGCGGGAGATGAGGTCGACGTAGTACTGGGCCGCGAGCGTGGTGATGGCCTCTTGGTGGCGGCGGGTCCAGGTCCAGCGGCTGGTGGGCCGGTCGGCGTTGTCCAGCATCGTGAAGGCGCCTTCGCGGTAGGCGAGGGGCAGGTCGACGCTGGCCCAGCGTTCGGCGAAAGCGGTGACGGCCCGGTCGAAGGCGGCGAGCTGACGCTGGAAGACGGCGGTGGCGGCGCGGATGGCGGCACCACTGCCGCGGCCGGGCCGTACTGCGGTGAGTGCGGCGAGGAGGCGTTCCTGAGCGGTGGCAAGGATGCGCCAGGCTGCGGTGAGGCGTCCGGTGGCGTCCTGGATGAAGGCCAGGAGCCGGGCCCGGAGGGTCCGCCGGGTGCGGGTGGGCGTGGTCATCGGCGGGGCCGTTCGATGAGACGTACAACCGACCAGCCGAACCCGGATGGGTCGTCGGTGCTGGGTTCGTCCGGTGCGGGAGACCCGCCGCCCTCCAGATAGGCGATCTGCCGTTCGAGCGCCTTGATGTTCTCCGTGTACGCGACGGACACGACGGCGCTGACGCTGATGGAGGCGGGCTGTGCCAGCAGGTCGGCCTTGCGCTGGTAGAGCACCTCGAGGGCGACGGCGCGGGCACTGCCGAGGCGGGCGTAGCGGGTGTCGAGGTCGGCAGTGTCGGTGGCGGTGCCGAGCTGAGACAGCAGCCACTTCCGGGTCGCGTCGTCCACCGCAGGCTCCTCGGGTGTCGTGGTCGGGATGGGTGTGGGTGCGGGCCCTGGCGCGCCCCTGCCGGAGCCCGCACCGTGTCAGTCGCTGCTGCCCTCAGCTCCTGACGTCCGGCCCCGAGCCGGCCGGGTGGCCGCCGTCTTCTTCGCGGCGGCCGGCTTGTCGCCCGTCTCGTCCTTGGCGGAGTCGTCGGCGGGCTCGGTGGACTGCTCCTGGGCGGCTTTCTTGGCCGCGGCGGGGAGCTTGCCGTCCTCCCAGGCGTCGGGGTTGGTGACCAGGGCCGCCAGGCGCGGCTCCGGCTCCTCCCCCGCGTCCAGGAGGATGTCGCGGTGCTTGTCCGGGTCGCGGACCCAGGTGGCGCGGATCAGCTTCGCCATCACGATCAGCTCCCGGACAGGACAGTCGCGGAGATGTGGAAGTTGTTCACGTACAGCACCGGCATGGCGATGGCGTTGGCCGTGGTGGACAGCTGGACCGGGTTCTCCTTCTTCTCGATGGAGACGTAGATGCCCGGTTCCTGCGACGCCTCGATGCCGGGGTTCTCGCCGGGGTCGAGGTTGTCCTGCTCTGCGGTGATGCCGTACTGGGTCTCGGCCCACTGATTGGGGTTGGGCGGCACCATGGCCCACAGGCTTTCGGGGGTGACGCGGATGTACTTGTCGTCCTGCCAGACCTGCTCGTCGTAGATCTCGATCGGCGGCAGGTTCCAGCGGGCGCGCACCGCGTTGACGTCCGGCGGGGCGAGGGTGGCCGACGGCGTGGTCTCCGGGCTGGCGGAGTTGTAGAACGCCGAGCGGTACTCGATGTTCGAGGCGAGGACGGAGGCGGCACGCTCGGAGGTGATGACGCGGGCGGGCCGGGGGCGCCGACGCTCTTGAGGTAGCGGATCCAGGCCATCTCGTCGGTAAGCGGGGTGGCGGTGGGCTGGTCCCATGGCACGGCGGCGACCGGCTTGTTCGCCGTGGGCACGTTCCAGTCGACGTCCAGGCCGACACCGGGCAGGTCGACCAGGCCGGTGGCCAGGAGCTGGCCTGCCGCGATCTCCTGGGCGATCTTGACGGACATGAAGTGCCGGTCCAGGTCGTCGTACAGGGCGTCGATGAACTCCTGCTCGTCGGAGCCGCGCCGGGCCCGGTGCAGGATCAGGGAGAGTTCGCCCATCTCCAGCGTCTGGCCGACCGGGGGCAGCATGCCCTCGTTGACGACCCGCTCGGCCTGCCGCTTGGCCAGCGCGTGCGGAGCGTCGAAGGCCCGGAACTTGGCGGCGTTGACGCGCCGCTTGTTGGACTCGATGCGGAACTTCGGCCCGAAGATCTTCCGCTCCGGGATGACGCTGCGGGTCAGGGCGAAGGTGGGCGGGATTTCCTGGCCGTTGACGTAGGCGTTGATGTCCTCGGCGGTGACGTTCCGCAGGAGACGGTCAAGGATGCTCATGCTGATCGGTCTCCTCGGTTACCGGTAGTGGATGTTGACGCCGGGGCGGGTGCCGGCGACGTCCTTCGGGTCGAACGGGACCGGGCACTTGGCGGCGAAGACTTCGCCGAACCACAGCAGCGCGCCGGAGGTCTTGGCGGAGCCCGGGGCGAAGAGGGACTCGGTGGCGAGGAACCCGGCAAGCTTCTCGGTGCCGTCGGTGGCGGTCGCGGTGCCGCCGCCGGTGGTGGTGGTGACGGTGACGGCCGGGGAAGTGCCGCCGGTCAGGTTCGTGGCGGAGGCGGTCATCTGGGCGACGTTGTCGCCGAGGTACTGGCCCGCGAACGTGACGACGACGGGGGTGGCCGGGTGGGGACCGCCGGTGACGAGGACGTCCCCCGGGTTGATGTTGCTCAGGGCCTCGAGGGCGGCCTTGACCTGCGCGGCGGTCGCGTTGTAGGGGATGCTGGCGGTGGTCTGGCTGTTGAACGTCATCGTGTAGGTGCCGCCGGTCGGCGAGCCGGTGACGGTGACGGTCTGTGCTTCGGAGGTGGGCCCGGAGTACGGGGCGTACAGGCCGGTGGCGTCGATGAGGCCGAGCGGGATGCCGGACTTCAGGACGTTGCGGGGCTGCCACGGGGTGCCGGTCTCGTAGTGGACGCCGGCGACGAATTTGCTCAGGTCCAGGGTGATGGTGTTGGTGTCGTTGGTGCCGACCAGAGACGCGAGCCAGGGCCGGTCGGCCGTGGCGGTCTCGTTGAGCACGGTCATGGGCTGGAAGTCGTTCACTGCCCTCTCCTGGTGCAGGCGACGGATGTGTGGCGGCTCGGCACCTGCTGGTGCGCGTCCACGGGGAGAGGGCGTGGTCCCAGGTCGTGCAGGCGTTCAGGTCGTGCGGTGCGGGTCAGGCGTCGGAGCGGACCTTGCCGCGGCGGCGCAGCATCTCCAGGCCGCGTTCGCCGGGCTTGGGCTGGGAGGCGCCGGGCCGGGGCATCCCACCGGACGGAAGGCCGGTCGGTGCCGGAGGAGCGGCGCTCGGCGCGGGGGCGCTGTGCTGGGTTGCGCCGAAGAGGTTGGGCAGGCGGCCCTTCACCTTCTCGGCGGCCTCGGCGATGGTGGCCGGGTCGGCGTCCGGCTGGTCGCGCAGTTCCTGTTCGAGCAGGGCCAGGGCGTACTGCAGGTTGGGGCTGTCCTCGGTGTCGGCGGCGCCGAGGCGGGACAGGGCGCGCTCGCGGGTCAGCAGCCGCTTGTCGGCGGCTATGGCGGCGCGCTCCTGCTCGACCTGCTTCTTCTCTGCGGCGAGTTCGCGTTCGCGGCGTTCGGCTTCGCTGAGCTGGGCTTCCTGGGCCTGGCGCTGTTCGGTGATGAACTGGCGCAGCCCGTTGACGTCGTCGAAGCCGAGGTCGGAGGCGAGGGCCTGGCCGCCGGCGCGGCGCCCGGAGTCCTTCTCCCCGGCGAAGCGCTGGTCCAGCCAGGCCTGCGTGACGGCGAACTCGCCGTCGGGGAGGTTGGGGTCGGTGCGCGGCTTGGGCGGCTTGGAGGACTGGGGGCGGGGCATGTCGGCGGGGCTGGGCGCCGGGGCCTGGGGGGCGCCTGTGTTCTCGGCGGGTTCGGTGCCGCCGTCGGCGTAGAAGACATGGGGCGTCGGGGCGTAGGGGTGCGACCAGCCGGTGGCCGGGTGCGGGCGGTGCAGCGCGGGGCGGCGCATGGGGCGTAGTCCTCCCACAGGAGTTTGGTCAGGCCCCGCGCCTGCGATCAACGATGGCACAGTTCTCACTTCGTGTTGCCCCGGCCTTCCCCGGCCTGGCTGTCTTCGCTGGTCACAGCGCCGGTGGCGTCCTGTTCGCCGGTGTCCGGAGTGCCGGTGGCGGGCAGGACGACGGTGGGCGGTGTGGGGTCGGGCTCCAGGTCCTCGATGCCGAGGTACTTGGCGACCTCCTCCGTGCTGCCGGTGGCGTCCGCGAGGTCCTTGGCGTCGGCGAAGCGCCGCTTCTGGATGTTTTCGATCTCTTCGCCGATGTCGTCGATGGGGAAGCCGGCCTCGTCCAGCAGGCGGATGCCGGTCTCCAGGGACATCACGCCGTCGGTGACCGCGCCGCGGACCATTTCAAGGGTGGCGGCCTTGTCGGTGGGCTTGTAGGAGCCCCACACCAAGTGGGCGTCGAGGACGGGGCCGCTCCAGTCGGGGTGCTGGCCGGCCTGGAAGAGGCGTTGCACCATCTTGAACAGCAGCCGGTACTTGTGGTCGCGGGCCAGGTGCAGGGAGTCAATGAGCGGATCCATGGGTCCGTAGGACAGGGCGATGGAGAACCCGGAAGGGGCCTTGGTGGGGTCCAGGGTGCCCAGGGCGACGGCCGGCATCCGCGAGATCAGCGACATCCGGTCCCGCAGTTCCTCGGTCTTGTTGCGCAGCTCGGCGAGATTCCTGGAGGTGTCGACGGTGCTGAGGCTGCCGCCCTGCTCCATCTCGATCATCATGCCGGGGGTGGCGTGCAGGGCCCGCTCGGCCCGGTTGCGGCCGCTGCCGGGGCTGACGACTCCGATGATGGGTGATCCGGTCAGGGCGGAGGCCTGGGAGGAGTCGGTGTCGGTGCCCTGGATCTCGTCGAACAGCTGCATCAGGCGTGAGAGGGAGGACTCTCCCCAGTGCCCGTCCTCGGGGATGGTGTTGGGGGTGTGGATGACAGGGATGAAGTCCAGCTGGATGTCGAGGTGGTCGAGGACTTCCCCGGCTCCGCTTGTCAGGAAGGTGGCGTAGCGGTAGTCCAGGGTGTGGACGTCCTGGTCGGCTTTGATGTCGTCCAGGAGCCACTCGGCGTCGGTCAGGTAGCAGGTCAGGGTGGAGGGGGCGTCGTTCCACGGGTACTGGCGGCTGATGGTGCCGGCCTGCGGGTCATACAGGTCGCCGCCGGTCATCAGGGGGTGGTGCCGTCGGGGGCGAAGGCGGGCACCCGGACGGGCCGGCGCGGGTCGCTTTCGGTGTCGGAGACGGTGGCGGTGCCGATGGGGGCCAGTTCGTAGGTGATGCGCCGCAGCTTGGCCTTGGCGTCGGGGTCGCGGGGGTCGGCGTCGATGTCCCAGGCGAAGTGGATGCGGGTGGGGTAGTCGGCGCTGTCGCCTGCGTTGTCGGGCAGGTCGGGGAAGTAGAAGCCGGGGTCGACCACCGACAGGCGGGGGCGCTGCTTGGCGGCGTCCCAGCCCAGCAGGTAGACCCCGTCGCCTTCGCGGACGGTCTTGCGTTCGTTTTGCTGCAGGCGCAGAGCCAGCAGTTCGTCGACGGCCCACTGGCGCAGCCGCTCCTGTACGGCGGCGGCGTGGGCGGCTTCGGGGGCGGGGGTGGTGCCGTCGGCGGGTTCGGCGTCTTCGGCGCCGGCCACCGTGATGGTCTGCTCGGAGCCCAGCAGGTGGGAGACCAGGGCGTCGACGAGCATGGCGGGGTCGCCGAATTCGCGGCGTTCGCTGGCGTCGGTGCCGTCGTTGATGGCGGCGATCTGCCAGGCCTGGTTGTGGGCGTAGGCGGCGAAGAGGGTGTAGGCGGCCAGGCGGCGGCGGTCTTCGTCGGGGACCCAGCCGCGCATCGCGGCGGGGAAGATGTCCCGGTGGGGGCGCTGGTAGGCCGCATCGGCGTAGGCGCGCTTGTAGTTCAGCGGGCCCCACCGGTCGACGAGCAACTTGATCAGGCCCACGGGCCGCCCTCCTGGACGTGTTCGTCTGTCAGGCCCCGCGCCTTTCGATCAGCGTACGGGGGTGGGTGGGCGGTGTTGCCCCGGTCAGCGGCGGCCGGGCGGGGTGCGGCGCTGGTAGGTGCCGTACACGGTGCCGTCGTCGCCCTCGGCCAGTTCGGTCAGGGCGTGCACGGCGGCGTCCATGCGGTCCGGGGAGTCCATGCCGGGCATCCAGGTGACCATCTGGTCCTCCAGGCGTGTGAAGGCGCCGACGTGGTGGACGCGGTCCTGGGCGTAGAGCTGGGCGATGGGCTCGGCGCGCAGGCGTTTTCCTTTTTGGCGGTGACCGGGACGATGCGCGGCATGAGCATCCCGCGGGTCAGGCCGCGGCGGGTGAGGTCCTGCCAGGCCTGGGTGAGGACCTGGGCGGTCATGTCGCCGCCGAAGTTGGACTCCACCACGATTGCGTCGGCCTGCCAGGTGAGGGCCAGTTCGCAGGCGGTCAGGCCCCACTGGTCGGCGCCGAGGTTGTGCGACTGGTCCTCCAGGACGTAGTACTCCTCGCGGCGTTCGGGGCGGTCGTGCTGGGCGCCGTGCACGCTCTGGGCGGCGGCCGCGGCCGCGATGATGCCGACTTCGTCGTTGACGCTGCTGTCCCCGCCGGCCGGGTCGACGGCGACCACGACGCGGTGCAGGTCGATGCTGCGCAGCACGGCGGTGCTGATGCGGTTGGCGTCGATCCAGTGGCGGTCCCACACTCCGCCGGCCATGGGGCGCGGTTTCTGCTGGAACAGGGACCACCAAACGCGTTCGCCGACGGCGCGGCGGATCTTCTCCAGGGCGTTCAGGCCGTAGCGGGCGGGCCACAAGGGCTCTCCGATGCTCCGGCCGAGCGGGTCCTGGGGGTGATCGGCGACGGCGGGCAGGTCCAGGAGGGTCCAGTCGGCGGCGTCGTCCCCGGCCAGGATGCGTCCGGCGAGGTCGTCTTCGTGCCAGCGGGTCTGGATGACGATGATGGAGCCGCCGGGTTCGATGCGGGTCTGCAGGACGGAGGTCCACCATTCCCACAGGCGCCGGCGCATGGTCGGGGACTGGGCGTCCGCATCGTCCTTGATGGGGTCGTCCACGACGGCGAGATGGGCGCCCTTGCCGGTCAGACCGCCGCCGACGCCAGCGGTGACCAGGCCGCCTTCGAGGCGGTTGCCGGTCCGGTCGGCCAGGTCGAAGCGGTTGGCGGCCTTCGACCCGGCATGCAGGGCGATGCCGAGCTGGTCGCCGTAGGCGTTGATGGCGTCGCGGATCCACCGGCCGTGATCGTCGGCGAGGTCCGCGGAGTACGAGGCGATCATGACGCGACGTTCGGGATGCCGCGCCAGGAACCACAGGGGGCCCAGCGGGCGGCACGGCGGGACTTGCCGTGCCGCGGCGGCATGGTGATCAAGACTTTGCGGGGGACGCCGCGGGCGATGTCACGGAACACCTCGTCGATCAGGTCGAGATGCCGGGCCTGCATCTCCTTGCCGTCGGTCAGGACGGCGGCCATGGCGCCGGGTGAGCGGCGCAGCGCCATGGAGCGTTCCACGCTGGCCAGGACGGTGCGCAGTTCGGGGGTGGCGCTGTGGGTGATGGTGCGGCGCTGGGCCCGGTTCAGACGACGGTAGGCGGCGATCAGGTCGGTGTGGTCATCAGTTCTGGCCGGTGTGGCTGTCGTCATCGCTGTCCTCGGGGGTGTCTTCGGGGTCACCGTCGCCGGCCGCTCCGATGAGGCGGTGCAGTTCGGCGGCGGTGACGGGGCCGATGGGGACCGCTCCTCCATCGGGCCCGGACAGTTCGGCCTTGACGGGCATGTCGAGGCCGTTGAGTTTGGCGCGGCGATCCATCAGGCGCAGGACGGTGTCGACGGCCCGCATGTCCAGGGCGTGGTCGAGGACGTTGCCGTCCTTGTCGAAGACCGGGGAGGGCTGGGTGGCGCGGGGCCAGGCGGCTTCGAGGAGGGCGTCGAGGCGTTCGTTCTCCTGCTGCCGGTAGACCGAGACCTCGGCGGCTTCTTCGTCGCGGTGGGCTGCGAGGGCGCGGTTGAGGTCGCGGCGGGCGGCGGCGGGGCTGCTGTAGCCGAGGGTGAGGATCCGCTCGTCGTCGTAGCGGACTCCCTGGCGGCGTAGTTCGAGGAGCCGGGTGCGGCGGACGGTCGTCTCGTCTTGCTTGAGTTTGGATGCGGCCATGGCGGGGGCACTCCGTCTGGGCTGGTGCTGCTGTTGTCGGACAGGCCCCGCGCCTACCTGGATGATCCCTCGTTTTGGCGGGCGGCTTCCCCCGGTGAGGCACGGGTGCGATCCTCCCGGGCATGACATGGATGCATGGGGTGGGGTGTGCGGCTGCTGTGGTGGCTGCTGGTGTGCTGGTGGCGGGCTGTTCGGGTGGGGGCGGTGGTGAGAAGCCTGGGTCGGCGGAGACGACCGCGGGGGCAGCGGCGTCGAGTGCTGCGCCGAGCGCGCCGGAAACATCCTGGGAGGCGACGCTGGGCCAGTTCCCGGATACGCCGGCGGGGCGGCTGGACCGTACGGCGCAGGAGAAGGGCTGGACGGTGGACGGGCTGTATGCGTCGGCGTCGGCGTATGTGGCGGACATCTGCGAGTCGATGGGCGTGCAGGAGGGGTTCGGAACGGATCCGGGTGAGTGGCTGGCCACGGCGCAGGAGCCCAAGGGGGATGAGGAGGCGGTGTTGCGGGCGGGGATGCCGTCGATGTGCCCGAAGTGGTGGCCGGTGGCGAAGAAGGCGCTGGCGGGCGGGTTCGTGCGGTCGTACGGGGACGGCACGTACACGGTGAAGGCGAAGCCGCAGGGGGACGAGGAGATCGCTCCGGGCACGTACCGGGTGAAGGACGTGAAGGACTGCTACTGGGAGCGCACGTCGAAGGGCGGGGAGATCCTCGGCAACCAGTTCGCGACGGCCGCGCAGCAGATCACGGTGACGGTGCGCAGTACGGACGGGTCGTTCACGGCGCGGGGGTGCGGGCAGTGGCGGGCGGTGCAGTGACGAGGGGCGGCCCCGCCGCACGGGGGACGTGGTGGCGGGGCCGCGACCGCCGCGGCGTGGGCCGGGCGGCGGGCGCCCGTGCCTGGGGGTTCGCGCGGGCGCCGTATGGGGTGTGCACGGCCCGTTGGTCCTCGGCGCGGGGACACTAAGGTCCGCTGGGCCGTGCACTTCCTGATCGTGCACGAGGATCGGATGCTTGTCCGGGCCGTATTGCCCCGGTGCCCTGCCCAAGCCTGGAAAGGGGCCTGGGGTCCTAACTGTGACACCGGCCGCAAGGTACGGCCGCAGGCGGCATGATGATGGGGCGTGACCCAAGAACAGCCGGGGAGCCGGCACCCACAGATCCGTATTCACCGGTACGAGCAGGCCATCGCCATCAAATGGCCCGGCGAGGAGCGATGGTTCATGGCCTGGGGGACGGCGAGGCGACCGCCGAGTGGCGGGACAACCCGAACGACTCCCTCGGCTTCGACAGGCTCCGCTCAGACGATGAGTGGATGGATCCGGTGGCGGAGCACCGCAAGGACCTGACGCCCTGGACCGAGGCGATCCGGCGGGACGTGGCGTCGATCCAGCGGCTGCTCGGCAGCATGGAAGATCACCCCTGGGGCTGAGTGAGCTGGCGTCACCTCGTACCTTGCAGTCGGCGTCCCGGGTAGGACCGCGGGGCCAAAATGGGGCGGTCCCGTCGCACGGGGGAAGCGACGGGACCTGAACGCAGTGTGGCAGAAGCAGGAGCGTCCTATGCTCGCAGCATGAACGATCTGCCGCCGGATCTGACCCGTCTGCGCACTCTGGAGACCTGGCTCGAGCTGCAGCTCAAGGCCGTGCAGAAACGGATCGAGGCGATGGAGGAGCGGGAGCGCCTTCGGCCGGAGCCGGTCCGGGCGCCGCGGCCGGAGTGGCTGCTGGAGACGGAGCGGCTCGGCGGTACGAAGGGCGCTCCACTGCGGGTACACGAGGGCGGTTGTGCGCAGAGTAAGGGCAAGGAGATCACGCGGGAGCAGGCGGCGCAGTTCCTGACCGAGGGCATCGAGGCGTGCTTCGTGTGCCGGCCGGACAAGGCGCTGGGCATCGCCTGACGGCTGGGGTCAGTTCCAGGGGGCGGGTCCGCCGTTGGCCCACGTGGCGAGCGCCGGGCCGTCGATGAGGCGGATCGGCTGGGTGAGGCAGGCGTTGGCGCTGATTGCGTCGCGGGTGTAGCCGGATGTGGTGACGATGGCGGCGAGCTGGCAGCGGTGGTAGTCCCGGTAGGTGCCGTTCACCTGGTAGACGGCGTCGGCGGGGACGCGGTTGCGGGGGCTGTAGCGCTTGCACTGGATCGCGATGCGGTGCCCGGTGACGAGGGTGACCAGGACGTCCAGGGCCCGGTCGTTGGCGCCGCCTTCGACGGTGGCGGAGTGGACGTGGGGGTCGCGGCGGGCGAGGTCGGCGATGGCGTGCTCGAAGGCGGTGCCGTCCATGCGCTGGTAGTGGGCGAGGGTGCGGTCGTGGCGGCGCTGGCGGGGCAGGGTGACGCGGATCCGTCCGTTGAGTCGCGGGGCGTGTCCGCTGCGGGCGCGGACGGCGTAGGTGATGCCCGCCGCGGCGAGCAGGACCGTGGCGATGGCGGTCTGGACGGGCCAGGACTTGGCGACGAGGTAGAGGGCGAGCGGTGCGCCGATCAGCCAGCCCCAGGGGATGCGTACGGTGCGGGGCCGTCGGGCGGTGCGGTGGTGGCGGGTGCGGGTTCGGCGGCGTACGGATGCGGTCATGGTCCCCCTGGTCTGGGTCAGTGGTGTCGGCGAGTGTTGGTGGTCTTGGCGATCAGACCCTTGGTGTTCTGGGTGAGGTGCGTGGTGTTCTGCACGACGGTGCCCTCGTAGTGGTCGTGCTGCTCGGTGTGCACGCCGCGGAAGCAGCGCACGGCGACGGCAACGGCGAGGACCAGGGCCACGGGCGCGGCCCCGCCGATGGCGAGGGGGACGGGGTCGGCCTGGCCCAGCACCCACAGCACAAGCGAGCTGGCCGCACCGAGGGGCAGGGAGGCGATGCCGCCGGCGAGCATCAGGCCGGAGGCGTCGGTGGCTTTCTGGCTCATGGGCGGCCTGCCGGGCTGCGGTACGGGCGGGGTGGTGCCGATGGCGGGCAGGGGTGTGGTGTCCCGGTAGGACGTGGGGATGGCCGGGGCCTGCTCGGCGGCGAGGGTGGTGTGGGCTTCGCTCATGGCGGCGTTGACGGCGTCCAGCAGGGCGCGGGCGGTTTCGTCGACGTGGGCCTGCCCGGCCTTGTCGGCGGTGGGCGGCTGGGTGGGGTCGGGCAGGGGAGTCACGGGGCGGGTTCTCCTTGGTAGGGGTGGGGGTCAGTTGGGGTTGATCTGGTAGGTGCCTCGGCGCAGGGCGATGAGGCGTTCGGCTTGGTGGAGTTCGCCGACGGCGTTGTTGACGCTGGCGGGCGACACGCCGTCCAGGGCGCGGCGGATGTCGCGGATGGCCCAGGGCTGGCCGTCGGCGAGGAGGTCGAGGATGCGGTCCTTGATGGTGCCGCTGGACGGCGCGTCGTCGTCTTCGTCGTCGTCCAGAAGGGCGGTCTGTCCGTCCGTGACGCCCTGGACGGCTTCGCCGCTGTCTTCGCCTGCGAGGAGGGCCTCGGCGAATGCCAGCCACCGTGCATAGGACTGCTGAAAGACGGCGTCCTCCTCCGGAGTCAGGCGCGGGATGGGGCGAGACTCCATGAGGGCGATGAGGCCGGGGTAGGTCTTGTTCTCTTTGCGGGCGAACCAGGTCCGGCCGAGGAAGACGCTGCCACTCTGGATGATGTTGGCCATGCCCGCGGTGCTGGGCCCCTTCTTGACCTGCTTGCCGTGGAAGGCCGCGTCGATGTCGCTGCCGGAGCCGACCTTGAAGTGGCGGGCGATGGGTTCCGGGAGGACGCCGGGGGCAAGACGCCGTCCGACGCCATGTGCTGGGTGGTGCTGGAGTTGGTGCGCCCGAGCCAGACGGTGCCGTTCTTGGCGTTGGCGCGGATGCGGTCCTTGTCACCGAGGTCGGCGAGGTGGATGGACTGGGCGGCGAAGCGGATGCCCTTGCCGAGCTTGCGGCCGGTGGACTGGTTGTCGCCGACGAGGCCGGTGACCCACTTGCGGAAGGGCTTGGGCACGGTGGCGTCTGCGGACAGGATGCGGTTCAGCTCGTCGAGGGTGTCGTTGGTGATGCGCCAGGGCTTGCCCGGTTCGAAGGAGCCCCAGCCGTTGGCGGCGCTGACCTTCTCCCGGTATTTGCCCAGGTCGTTGGATGCGGCCAGGGTGGCGGCTGTCGCGGCGATGCCTTTGCCGAAGTGGTAGATGCGGCCGTCGGCTTCCGGGATGGACATGCCGTCTTGGGCGTCGGCGGCGATGGAGACGATGCCATTGATGCGTTCGGCGGCCAGGATCGTCAGCAGGGTGACGGACTTGCCGGCGCCGGGGGCGCCGACCATGAGGTCGGTGACAGCTCCGATCTCGGGGTCGTACAGAGGGATGCGTGCTTCACGGCCGTCGGGGCGCAGGCCGATGGCGATGGTGCCGTCGGCGTCCATGGTGAGGTCTTCAAGTGTGGCTTCGCGGACGGTCTGGAGCGGATGGTTCTTGTAGATGGAGACGAGGCCGTCGGCAAGCCCATCGGTTTCGATCATCACGAGGCTGGGGTCCTTGTAGTCGAGGGAGCGGGCGATCTGCTTCTGGTTGAGCTGGATGAACTGTTCGTCGGGTGCGGTGACGCGCAGGGCGATGCGGTTGGGTTCGCGCCGGTATCCGGCAAGGTTCATGCCGGCGGCGCCGCCGTTCGGGCGGGCGATCTTTTCGTTCCACAGGCGCACCATCGGGTCGGCGCTGTGCTGCTCGAGGGCATCCAGGGTGGGGCGGGCGGTCAGGAGTTTGCGGCCGGGGCCGGAGCCCTGGATGAGGGAGAGGGTGACGGTGCCGGGCGGCAGGTCGAAGACCGCGGCGAGGGTGGTGGCGTTGAGGTCGGGGACAGCGTCGCCGGCTTCGGCGATGACGATGCCCCAGAAGTCCGGAACCAGCTGGCCGTCCGGGTCTTCGTACTGGGTGACGCTGGTCAGGCGGGTGGTGCCGGTGGCTTTGGCGGTTTCCCACTGGTGGGCGCGGTAGGCGGGGTAGCTGTCCGGTACCGGGGTCTGGTTCTGGGCCGGTGAGGGGGCGGGCGGGGGGACGTCCAGGACGAAGTGCTCGGGGGTGAGGCGGGCGGAGTGCGTGAGCGGGGTCGTGGCGGCCATGGCGGCGCCCCAGGCGGGGGCCAGGAGCCACTCCCACCACGGGCCGCCGGGGGTGAGGAGAGGGGTGAGGTAGGCGCCGGCGCCGGCGAGGAGGGGCAGGGCGCGCTGGGCGGCCTGGAGGAAGCTCCAGCCGCGGGGTTCGGTGTCCCACTGGCGCCACAGCCACCGGGTGGTGAGCAGGCCGAGGGCAGCGGCTCCGACGTGGGCGGGCCAGAAGTCGGTGTGCGGGCCGAGGGCCAGGCCGAGGGCGGCGGCGCCGTAGGTGAGGCGTTCGAGGCGCTTGCGGCGGCGGATGCTGTGCGCGGGCACGGGCCGCGGCGCTGCCGGGAGGGCGGTCAGGGGCTGGTCGACGAGGGCCACGGCGCGGCGTGTCCTTTCTGGTCAGGGGCGGGGGCTGGGTCAGCGGACTTCGTTGAAGCCGGGCTTGGGCTGGTCGTACTCGGAGGCCCGGGCGACTTCGTAGATGCCGCCGTACTGGGCCTGGTGGGCGTCGCGCACGCCCTGGGCGTCGGCTTCCACCCGGTCGGCAGCGTTCGTGACCTCGCCGGCGGCCTCGGCGACCCGGTCGAAAGCGGCGGCGACCTCCAGGGTCTGCGCCTGGAATCGGGCATCGGCCCCTGCCTGGTGGAGGTGGCCGGACAGGCGGCGGGCCCGGTCGGCGTCATCGTGCATCCGGGCCTTGAGCAGGTGCAGCCGCTCTTTGAGGAGCGCGGCAGCTCCGGCCAGGGCGATGACGCGCCCGGCGAGGGAGACGAAGTTCAAGATGCCGTGCAGGGCAGCGGACCAGCCGGTGGGTGCGGTGTCGTTGCGGACCGCGGGCACGGTGCTGGGTTCGGCGGCTTCGGCGCCGGTCTGCACGGATGTCGGCTCGATGGCGTTGCTGTCGTCGCTCACAGGGCGTCCTCAGCTCTGGTTGTGGATCGGGGCGGACGGGGTGGTCAGGCCCGCGTCGGCGGTGGCCTGCGTGAAGGGCCGGTAGGCGTCGTTGAGGTCGTCGTTGGCGGCCTCCGCCATCTCCGCGGCCTCCAAAGAGGAGATCTGCATCTCGTCGGCCATACGGGCCAGGAGGTCCATGGATTCCGACAGGCGGGCCATCGAGCCGGTGAACAGGCGTCCGATGAGGTTGTGGTTCACGGCGAGGTCTGCGGTGAACGCATCGAGGACGTCGCGCAGGGCGCGGGCCCGGTCAGAGAGCTTGAGGCACTGTTCGTGGGTCTGGAAGCCGTCGGCGGAGAAGACGTCGTACTCATCCAGCGCGTCGTCGAGGGTGATCTCGGTGGCGTGCTGGGCGTCCATGTGCTGGGCGGCGTGGGCGACGGTGGTGCTGTGCTGGTGGGCCATGGTGCGGGCCTCCTTGAGGCGGGGGTCGGTCGGGGCGGAGGCGGAAGCAAGGGCGCGGGTGGGGGGCACGGGGCGGGGGCGGGTGGTGCCCGGCCGCTGGGTGTGGGGGGTGCGGGCCGGGGGAGGGCGCCCTGGCCTTGGGTGAGGGCGTCGGGCTCCCAGCGGCGGGCCTGCGCGCCGACGTAGTCGTCGCGTTCGACGGTGACGGTGGTGGGGCCGGTGCTGGCGGCGTGCTCGAAGGGGCTGCGCCGCGGACCGGCCTGCCCGCTGGTTGGACCGCCGGTCTGCGTCCGGTGGTTCTGCCCGCGGCTGGCGTTCGGGCCCGGGGCTCCGGTGCTGCCGGGCTTGGGGCCGGCGGCCCAGGCGTCGTAGGCGTTGCGGGCGCGGTTGCGCATCCGGGTCCAGCGGTCCTTGCTTCCGGTACGCGCCTGGGAGGTGCGTGCTTGGGAGGTGCGTGCTTGGGAGGTGCCGGGTCCCGTCTTCGGCCCGCCCGGGCCCGTCCTGGGTGTGCTCTTCGGTGACGGCTTGGTCTTGTTCTGGTTCTGGGTGTTCTTCTTGGTGCGCTGTTTGTGGTTCTTCCACAGCGGCGGCACGCCGGCGGTCCGCTGGTTCCACCGGGCTCCGGCGGCCGTGGCGGTGTTGTGCTTGAGGGCGTCCCAGAGGCTGGTGCGGCGCGGGCCGCGTGTGCTGCCGGTGTTCTTGCTCCCGCCGGAGTGCTTGTTCGGGCGGGGTGCTTTGGGTGTCTTGGGGGTGTTGGTGTGCGGGCCCTTTGCCCCGCCAGCCGTGGGCTGCTGGGTGGGGCCGGGCCCCTTGGTCTTCTTCGCTGACTGGTTTGGGGTGTTTTTCTTGTTCTGCGGGGTCTTGGTGCTGTTCTTGGGGCCTTTGGGGGTGGTGTCCTTCCACAGTGCGGGCGCGTCGGGGTTCTTGCGGCGCTGCTTGAGCCGCCGGGCGGCGGACTTCTGCGCCGTGTCCTTCAGCGCTTCCGGCAAGGTGGTGCGGCCGGCATCACGAGCCCCGTTGCGGTGCGTCTTGTGCTGCTTCTTCAGGCTGGGGCCGGCGCCCTGGGAGGTGCGCTGCGGCGTCTTCGTGCGGTTCCTGCGATCCCTGGAGGAGCCGCCACCGGCGCTGTCCGTACCGCGGGAGGACGTACCGCCGAATCCGGTACCGGAACGGCGGTCCTTACCACCGCCGCGGCCGCCGGAGTTCGTGGTGCCCTTCGCACCGCTGCCGAAGCCGCCCCCCGAGCCGCCGGACGCGGAGCGGTCCTTCGTCCCCGCGCCGCCACCTCCGTGGCGGCCGCGCCCGGACGCCCCGCGGTCACTGCCACCGGACCCGCGGACCCGCGATCCGCCGCCCTTCGCCCCTCCCCCGCCGCCGGACAAGCCGGACCCGGCACCCGAGCGGCCGTGCGGGCCCACCCCCGGCTTATTGCCGCGGCCGGGTCCCGTGCCGGACGCACCCGACGAACCCGAACCGCTCCTGCCCCCACCGCCGGACCGCTGACCGCCGCTTCCGCCACCGCCGGCCGTCTTGCGGCCGAACTCCAGGCCCGAGGGCACGCGATTCTGCTGCTTGGCGCGCTGCTGCGCCGCCTTGTCGCCGATCCCGTGCATCGCCTGCTCGTGCTTGGCCTGCGCCGCCTCGCTCGCGAATCCTGCTTGCTCCATGGCCAGCTGGTGCTTGAGGCGGGCCTGGCGCAGCGGGGCGCCCTCGGCGCGCTTCTGCATCCGCCGCTGGCGCCAGTCCTCCAGGGCGATGCTGGTGCCGCGCAGCGCGGCAACGGCCACCGCGAGAATGGCGGCCATGGACAGGGAACCCGTCCGGCCGCCCGCGTCCTGGGAGGTGTCGCCGGGGCCGCGGAAGGTGTCCGGCAGCCCGCCCTCGGGGCTCGGGGTGGCCGTCGCCGGGGCCAGGCTGAAGTCCGCAGCCGGAAGCGCGTCCACGATGTCCAGGGGGCTGCGCCGGGTCTGCTCCCCCGTTCCGCTTGCGCCTTCTGCGGGGGTGGAACTTCGGTAGGCGAGGTGTCCGGGGAGCCGGAGGGCGACCCCGCGGCGGGGCTCAGACGGAAGCCGAGCCGGGGGAAGTTCAGGATGCGGGCATCGCCGCCGCGGGTGGAATCGTCGCTCATGACGCCTCCTTTCGGGGTTGACAGGCTGTAGTCGGGTGCGGCACCCTCGCGCGTGCGCGTTGCGCACGCGCGTTGGGCGGTTCATCACCTCGTTTCCGGCGGGTGATGATGACGAATCCGGTCACTGCGTGTAGTCCCGGTAGAAGTTGTTGAGGTGGGCCGCCAGCCGGTTCGCGACCTCCGGATCGCCGGCTTCGAGTGCGTCCTTGGCGAGCTTGCGGCACACGTTCGTCCAGAACGTGATGAGGTGCAGCGGACCGCGTTCCGCGGCCTTCGCCTGGGCCGCGTTGTAGTGCTCCGCTTGGTTGGCGAGGGTCTGCTGCTGGGCCTTGGCCAGCGTGGTCACAGGGCCTCCGGGAACAGGTCGGTGATGTTCGGCAGCGGCTGGTTGGCGGCGCCTGTGGTCGGCAGGGAGTAGGGCTGCGGGCTGACGTACTGGGGCGGCGGGGCGGCCGGCTGCGGGGGTGTGACGGGCGGCCCGTACGCGGTGTCGGGGGCGGCGAGGGAGTGGGCTGACTCGGTCAGGGATCGGTCGACGACGGCGCGGGCTTTGACCCGGGTCAGGGCCCGCATCTGGCGGCGGGCCTGCTTCTTCTCCAGGGCCTTCGCACGGCGTTCGGGCAGCTTCAGGACGTCGTACTTGTAGCCGGAGTTGATGCCTTCGCATCCGGCGGCGGCCTTTTGCAGGAGCTCGGCGACCTTGTCGAAGCGCTTGCCCATCTTGCGGGCCCGACGCCGGGCGGATCCGGGCTTGTCGCCTTCGATGACCTGGGCTGCGAGGCGTTCTCGCACGATCTGGCCGAGCTGGCGGATCTGCGCGGCGTCGTTCCTGAGGGTGGCGAGCTGTTCGTTGGTGTAGTCGCGCATGCCCTGTTGGGTCATCAGGTGGTCGGTGTCCATGGCATACGTCCTGGTCAGTCGCGGTTTTCGGCGGGGAGTTCGAGGCGGAGGTGGCACACGTCGGTGCTGGTCGCGAGCCGTTCGGCGAAGTAGGCGCGCACGTGGCCGACTGCTTCGTTGAGGGCGTCGAGTACGCCGTCGAGGGTGACGTTGTCCCACTCGTAGCGGGCGCCTTCGGGTCCGGTGGCCGGGGGCTGGTTGCGTGCTTCGTTGCTCATGCGGCGGCTCCGGGGGCGGTGAGGGCCTGGCCGGTGCAGTTGGCGGCGTGCTTGCGGACGCGTTCGAGGGCGTGGGAGTACCAGAGGTCGGGGTGGCCTTCGGGGCATCCGGTGCAGGTCCAGCGGGTGTTGAGCCGGTCGGCGTCCCAGGGGTCGGTGGGGCGGGGCTGGGTGGCGGTGATTTCGACGGGGGCGCCGGCGCGGTTGGTGATGCGGTACCAGACGTGGCCGGTGCCGGTGGTGGGGAGGTCGGGGCGCAGCGTGTAGGTGGCGGTGCGGCAGGTTTCATGGAGGAGGCCAGCGTCGTGCAGGGCGGACAGGGCGTTGCGGGCGCGGGTCCAGCCGAGGCCGGGGTGGATGTCGGTGAGCGTGAAGGGGGTGATGACCTGGTCGGGGTCGAAGTCGTCCAGGTGGGTGCGGAGCCAGTCGGTGAGCTGGTCGGGGGTCAGGGGCTGGGGGGCGGATCGGGTGGTCATGTCGGTCTCCTGTCGGTGTCGGGCGGGGTGGCGGTCAGGGGGTGGGTGGTTGCGGATTGTTACCGGTGACCTTGGTGTGGACGTCCTTGTACAGGGCGCGGATGTCGTCGGTCTTCAGCCCGTATCCGGCCTCGCGCCACGCCTTCTCGAAGGCGTTCTGGGAGGGGGCCGGGCCGGTGCCGCGGAGGTCGAAGTAGAGGTCGAAGGCGAGCCTGCGACGGTCGGCTTCGCCTGCGTCGGGCCTCTTGTTCGCCTGTGCCTCGCCGGGGTTTGCGCCGGGCGTGCCTGCACCGTGACCGGAGGTGCGCCCTGGTGCGCCCCCGCTGGTCAGAGGGCTGTCGTCGTCGGCTGCCGGGGCGGGTGCGCCCTGATCTTCTACAGCGGGGCGCAGGGACTGCAGGGCGTAGGTCTCGTCCCGCTTCGGGAGGCTCTTGAAGGCGCCCATACGGTCGATGCGGGAGGTGATCTGCAGCTCGATGCCGAGCTGGTCGAGGGTGTCGTCCAGGCCGTGGAAGGAAGCGTCGCCGGCGCGCATGAGGGCCTTGTCGTAGCGGCTCTTGGGCATCCACCAGGGCTTACCGAGCGTGGCGAGGACGACGATGCGGTCCTGGGCGTTGCGGCGGCTGATGGACTGGGCGTCGGCGCCGCGGGAGCCGATGCCGAGGCGGGACTCGAGGCGCTTGAGGCGGTCGCGCCAGGCGCGGGCGAGGAGCCCGTCCGACTTGATCTCGATCTTCTTGAGCTTCGTCTCGAGGCCGAGGAGCTTGTGCAGGCCGTAGGCGAGCATGACGGGGCCGACGATGCGGACGGCGGCGGTGCCGATGTCCTCGCCCTCGAAGCGGACGACTTCGATGGCGCCGATGGCCTGGGCGAAGACGAGGAAGTACGCGGCGCGGGCGGCGCCCTTGTCGTTGAACGCCCAGGAGTACACGGACAGGCCCAGCACGATGGCTTCGAGGACGAGGCCGACCGTCATGTGCCAGGGGAGTCCATGTGGAGGCGTTTGTCGGCGAAGCGGGAGGAGGTGTTGGTGGACAGGGCGAGGCCGGCGGTGACGACGAGGCTCATGCCGAGGAAGCCGATGATGCGGCGGCGGGGGTCTTGCCGTGGGGCTTGCGGCGTTCGGTGCGTCCTCGGAGGGCGGCGATGCGGTAGCCGAAGGCGAGGGTGAGGAGGGCGAGCAGGGCGGCCCATGCCGCTACGGGCACCTGCTCGACCGTGTGCTGCAGCTGGGGAAGCATGGGCCGGTCTCCTTTCGGGGTGGTGGTGCGGGGTCGTCAGGCGCGGTAGACGGGCGGGCGGATGCCCGCGCGGAGCTCGCGGATGATCGAGCAGGGGCCCTTGGTGGCGCAGTACGCGTCGTCGGTGTCCGGCAGCGGGTTGCTGGTCATGCCGAGGCGGTCCTTGGCTACGGTGTTGACGACGCGCAGCATTTCGCCGCCGTTGGGGCGGCAGGGGCTGTTCTGCCCGCCGACACCGTGCCGGTGCGCGTTCACGATGTGCTGCCGGGCCTGGCGGGCGGCCCACCGACGCCGATCGGGGCCGGTGTTCTCGTGGACGTGGCCCGAGTCGTGGAACGTGTCCAGGTGGCAGGCGGTGCAGTGGTAGGTGACCATGTGGGCCGGTTCGCTGTCGCGTAGCCACTTGCCTTCGAACTCGTAGACGATGACCTCGGCGCCCGGCACCTCGGTGTGCGCGAAGGCGGTGACGAGGCCGACGCCGTCCGCGATGGCACCGCGCGCCTGCACGTTCCAGAAGACGCGGGGCAGGAAGTCGTCCCAGCCCTTGCCATGGGGCCACTGGGCGTACACGACGCCCTGCGAGGCGTCGAACGTCGCTGTGCCGTCGGTGTTCTGGCGCTTGTACTGCTCGATCTGGTCGACCGACCCGAAGTAGGTGGCGCTGAACTCCTCGGACTCCAGGAAGACCAGCCCGTAACCCTCGGGGCGGGTGTCGTGGCCGTTGTCCTTCAGGATCTCGACCATGTCGTCGTAGCCGGGATTGCCGGGGGCGATGGTGCCGATGAGCGGCAGCCGGTAGTAGTCGCAGCTGGTGACGTGGGTCGGGTTGGTGTCGCTGACGTTGTGCGGCGTGCCGTACGTGTTCCGGATCGTGACGTTCATGGGCTGGCTCCTTTCGGGTTACAGGTCGGGGTCGGTGAGGCGGCGGCCGTGGGCGAGGAGTTCGGCGGTGAGGGCGTCGCGGGCTTCGTCGTCGGTGAGGCGGATGCCGGTGGCGCCGTAGGTGTAGGCGGTGAGGTCGGCGGGGGTGGGGTCGCAGGGGCCGTGGAGGCGGATGTGCCGGGCGCAGCGCATGGCGCGGCGGCGCCGTCGGGCTTGGCGGTAGCGGTCGATGTCGCCGGTCAGGGCGAGGGCGAGGAGGTCGGGCACCGGGTCTCCTGGTCAGGTGGTGGGGCGGGGCAGCTGGCGGCAGTTCTTGGCGTGGGTGTCGGCCCAGCTGGTGACGGCGGCCGCGTAGCCGTTGCTGTTGTGCGCTTCGCAGCCGCGGCGTTCGGCGGCGAATCCGTCGTCGGTGACGTCGACGGTGATGTTCGGGTCGGCGAGCGCGATGCCTGCGAGGGTGAGGTAGCGGTTGACGACGCCTGTGGGCCATGCGGTCTGCTGGGCGGCCATGGTTCGGTCCTTTCGGGTTCGGGATGCTGTGGGGGCCCGGTGTCGGCTGCCAGGCCCCGCGCGGTGGGTGGTCAGCGGCCGCGGGCGGCGTTGATGTCGTCGTTGGTGGCCCCGGCGGCGTGGGCTTCGTCGACGCGGTCGTTGGCGATGACGGCGGCGAGGTCGGCTTCGGGGCTGCCGAGGCCGTGCTGGTTGGTGGCGTCGATGAGGTGCTGGACGGCGTCGGCGGCGTTCTGGGCTGCGCTCATGGGAGGTCTCCTTCGGTGCGGGTCCGTCGTGTCGGCTCCGGCGGACTCTGCGGCAGGGGTGGTCAGCGAATGTCGGTGAGGACTCCGTGCTTGTCGACGTCCGCACGGGTGTCGCACTGGACGCAGGTGTGGGTGCTGCCCCCGCTCGGGTGCAGGGCGGTGGTCATGACGTTGCCTCCGCAGCACTTGAGTACGGGGTCGGTTCCGACCTCGTCGCCGGGGCTGAGCTTGAGGTGGTAGTCGGTGGTCACAGACATGTCGGGGCTCCTTCAGTCGTTGTCGTCGGTCTCGGTGACGGTGAGGTCGGGGTGGTGTTTGCGGGTGTGGGTGATGCGCTGTTCGGCGAGGTCGGGGGCGTTGGTGGCGAACTCGTCGAGGAAGGTGCCGTCGGCGTCTTCGACGCGGTAGCGGGTGAAGTCCATGGCGGGTCTCCTGTCGGCGGTGGGGTGCGGGGCCCGGTCCGTTGTCGGCTCCCGGCCGGGCCCCGCGGGAGGGTGGTCAGGCGACGCGCTGGTTTGCGACGCGGTGGCGGTCTTCGACAGTCGCGATGAGACCGGTGCTCTCAAGGGCGTAGTAGGTCTTGTGCGACCTGCCTTCCATGCGGATGGCTTCGAGGTCGAAGAGCAGGCGGGCTGCGGCGAAGTGGGCCTGGGCCTGGGCTGCGCGGGCGGCGGTCCATTCGGCGCGGTCAGCGCGGCCGTTGAGGAGTTGTTCGCCCTTGGCGAGGTGGTCGGCGGCGGTCATCGGCTGGGTGTCCATGGCTGCTCCTGGGTTGTGGTGGTCAGGCG
Source organism: Streptomyces sp. Ac-502 (assembly GCF_045222935.1). Classification (NCBI taxonomy): domain Bacteria; kingdom Bacillati; phylum Actinomycetota; class Actinomycetes; order Kitasatosporales; family Streptomycetaceae; genus Streptomyces; species Streptomyces sp. Ac-502. Next base: position 75,889 of record NZ_JBHFFO010000002.1, on the reverse strand, counting down.
TTGAAGGTGATGCCGTGGCTGCCGCCGGTGATGTGCACGCCGTCCGTGCCGTCGTCCTGGACGTTGCTGGCGGTGTAGGTCGTGCCGGTGGTCGTGTTCACGCGGGTGTCGCCGGTGCCGGTGTGGAGGTTGTCGGTGGATCCGTCGGTGAAGGTGTTGACGTGTCCGGCCTGGTAGGCGGTGCCGTGGATCTCGGCGTCACCGGTGATCTCGTTGCGTACGTTGCGGGGCATGGCGTCTCCTGGGTGTGGTGGTCAGGCGGTCTGCTCGTCGGGGACGACCTTGAACTTGTCGCCGTTGGCGGCGTAGACGACGTGGACGTGTTCTCCTGCGGCGCGGAGGACTTCGACGACGGCGTCGAGCATCGGCAGGGAGCGGGCGGAGCCGGCGGGCAGCTCACGCGGCAGGGACACGATGGACGTGGACATCGGTGTTGCCTCCTTCAGGGCTGGTCCGGGTCGATGTCGGCGGCTGCTTCGTCGGCGAGAAACCGCGGCAGGGCCTCGAGGTGGACGGCGAGCGCTTCGATGTGGGCCAGGGCGGCGTGGCGCTGTTCGCAGGGCAGGACCGCGATGCCGGGGCCGGTGATCAGGGTGCGGAGGACCGCGGGGAGGAGCGCGAGGATGCTGTCGTCTCCAGCGAGGCGGGTCAGGACGGCGCTGGTGGTGTCGGCGTCCAGGCCGGTCGCCTCGTGGAGTTCACAGAGACCGGCCAGGATCTTGTCGAGTGCGGGGTGAGCACCGGCCAGGTCAGCGAAGGGCCCGGTGACCTGACCGGCCGTGCAGAGCGTCATCACTGGTCGCCGCCCTCGAAGGTGCGGGTGATGCCGTAGGTGTCGGCGTTCGGCTCGGGCTCGTTCTCCCGGGCGGCGGAGCCGTGCTGGCGGGCGTACGTCTGGATGGCGCGGGGCCGGTAGTCGGCGAAGCACAGGGCGACGAGGGGGTGTCCCACCAGCCGAGGAAGACGGCGTCGATGTCGGCGACCAGCTCGGGGCTGACCGGGCCGGGCTGCGGGTTCGGCAGGGAGGTCATCGCGCGCCTCCGGTGGTGCGGGAGGTCTTGGCCGCCTCGTAGGTGGCGGCGGTGACCAGGGCCAGGGTCAGGCCGGCGCCCGTCACGGTGCCCGGCAGGTCGTGCTGGGTGACGGCGGCCAGGGAGGCGCAGGCGGCGGCCATCGCCCACAGGGCGGGCAGGGCGTAGGCGGGGGTGCGGGGGTGAAGGCAGGACAGGAGTCCGGCGGCGGCCAGGGCGGTGGTCAGGAACGACAGGACGGTGGTCACCGAGTGCCTCCTGTCTTGCGGAGGGTGCGGGAGCGCAGCAGGTCGTGCGCGGCGGCGCAGGCCAGGACCACGGCGAGGATCAGGGTGGTCCAGGTCCAGGCGATGTTGCGGTCGGCGGCGTAGGTGACGGCCGCGCAGGTGGAGGAGCCGGACAGCAGGGCGGCGGCGATCCACCGGGGGGCGCTGCGGTGGGCGGCGGCCAGCAGGGCCAGGCCGAAGAAGCACAGGCCGAGCGCGGTGAGGATGCTCATGAGGTGCCTCCGGTGGGCCGGTAGGAGCGCAGGTCGGCGTCGTCGCGGTGGTCCTGGGCGTCACGCCGGGACTGTGCGGCCGCGTAGTCCGCGGCGTCCTGGGCCCGGCCGGTGACGACCCGCAGCGCGGGACGGTTCGAGTCGCCGATGCCGGCGGACTGCTGCTTTACGGCGGCCGCCCGGTTCTCCGCCAGCATCAGACGGGTGACCGTGCCCAGCGCCATCGCCATCAGCTCCGCAATCTCCGCGGGCATCTGCGCGGCGAAGTCGTCCTGGCCGGTCTCCTGGTCGGTGACCGCGATGCGGGTCACCGGGGACAGGTCACCGTCGATGTAGTCCAGGCCCGCCTTCGCGAAGGCGTGGAAGGCGTTGGACAGCAGGCGGGTGGCGGAGGCCGGGGACGACGGCACGTCTTCGGCGAGGCGCTGCGTGTGCGCCATGGCCTCGCGCAGCTCGTCGTCGTGGCGGGCGCGGCGCAGGAACTCGTCCGGCTGCGGCAGGTACGCGATACGGGAGTCGACGGTGGTCATCACGCGGTCACCACCCGGATGCTGCGACCGTCGATCGTGGCCATAGCCGGGAGCCGGTAGACCACGGGGCCCGCCACGGACAGCTTCTGGCCGGGCCGGATCGGACCGCCCGCCGCGCGGGCCGCGTCCATCACCACGGCGGCGTCGACGGTGACCATGCCGGTCTCGCCGTACACGTCGGCCAGGACCATGCCGATGCGGTCGTCATGGGCGGGCACCACACGCAGAAGCGTGGCGGTGACCGAGACCGTGATGCCGTCGGCGGTCTGGTTCAGGATGCGGTCGGTGTCGGTCTTCAGCTCATCGTCGAAGACCTGAACGGTCAGCTTGCCCGGCCTGGCGGACGGGGCGGTCGGCTGGGGGTAGTCGGTGGCCTCGGCGCCGATGGCGTGCGGGGCGATGGTGCTTGTGGTCGATGCGCAAGTAGCATCATTCATGGTTCGACTCCTGATAGCGCAGGTGATCGAGCTGTCCCGTCAGGAGGTCAGAGCCCTGTTGGGACACACGACCCCGGATCGGCGAGAGCTGACCGGGGTCGTCCTGTTGTGCTGACACGACCGTAGCAACTTCCTTGTTCAAATACAAGGAAGTGTGGGAGGATTCCTTATGCCCGACTCCCCCGAGGGAGCAGAAGTCCAGAGAGAGAAGGGAGCACCAGACTTGGTGTCGTTCGCCGACATGCCCGCGCGGCTGGAAGAGAGCGGCCTCAAGCGGATCAGTGCACAGCGGATCCGGCAGCTCGCCGAGTCCGACCCCGACTGGCCCGTCCCGATGGACAAGGCCGTGAAGGTGGGGCGCGTACGCGTCTTCGACTGGAACGTCCTCGAGCCCTACTTCGCGAATCGGAAGTCCCGCCAAGGACAGCGAACCGACATCGGGAAGGAAGACTCGTAGACCAGCCAGGGAGGCTTCATCTTTCACGCCTCCCATGCCAGCACCGGACCGCACCCCCAGCGCCTCACGGCGTGTTTACAACCAGCAGCAACGGCGTTTGACAACAGCTCAAGTCCCGGCATTTCCGGCAAACGCCACCCGAGGATCAATGGAGAGGAGGAACACTCACCACATGCCGACCTTCCCGGAGCAACTCCGTACCCGCCGCCTCAAGGCGGGCCTGTCGCTGGCCGATCTGGCCGAGCGGACGCACTACAACCGCTCGTACCTGCACCACGTTGAGTCCGGGCGCCGGCCCGCCAACGAGCACGTGGCCGCCAAGACCGACGTAGCGCTCAACGCCGACGGCGCGCTGTACACGGCATGGGAGCGGGACGACGCCGTACGACGCCGGGACGCGGCCTTGCGCCGCACCAGGGCGGCGGCCCTGGCCATCTCCAGGGACCTGTGCTCGCTGGCAGACCTGGACATAGGAGAGCTGCACGCAGGCGTGGAAGAGACTGCGGTCGACTACCTGTCCACAGCGCCGGCGCCGATGATGGACCGCGCGCACACGCTCCAGGCCGAGGCGTACGAACGGATCCGGTCCGGCCATCACCGCCCGCAGGACCGTTCCGACCTGTACGTGACGACCGGACGCCTGTCGGGTGTCCTGGCGTACGCGCTGCTCGACATAGGGGAACCGGGCGAGGCTCTGAACCATGCAGCCGCGGCCGCGCGGTGCGCCGAGTGTGCGGGCGACGCGGAACTGGCGGCATGGGTAGCGGGCACCCGCTCGCTGATCGCCCGGTTCATGGGTGACTACGGCCTCGCGCTGGAGTTCGCCCGGGACGGCTACCAGTGGGTGGGCGGCGGCAACGGGACCGCGGAGGCGCGGCTCAGGTGCGGCGAGGCCCAGTGCCTGGCGAACCTCGGCAACTCGGTGGCGGCGAACGCCGCTCTCGACAGCGCCGAGGAGGCCCGCGGCCGGATACGCCGGCCCGACGAGCTGGGCGGCCTGTTCGGATTCTCGGTGGCCAAGCAGCGCTACTACGCCGGGTCCTCGCTGATCTGGCTGGACGGCGGGCACGACGCTGAGCGCGCTGAGCGGGAAGCGACGGCGGCGATCGAGCTGTGGCAGGCGTCGGCTCCGGAGGAACGGTCGCTTGACGACGAGCGCCTGGCACACGTCTACCTGGCCACGGCCCGGGTGCAGCTCGGGGATGTGGAGGGCGCGGCGGCGGCGGTACGGCCGGTGCTGTCGCTGCCGGTCGAGGACCAGATCTCGTGGATCGTGAAGCGGATGGATCGGCTGTCGAGCATGTTGTCGGCCCCGAGGTTCCAGGGGAACCGGACGGCGGCGGAGACTGTCGAGGCCATCAAGCAGCTGGCGGCGTGATGAGGAGGAGCACGATGCGCGGACCGCCGTGAACATGAAGTGAGCGGACGACCGGTTGGCCCCGGCCGCCCGCCCTATGCCCTGGCGCAAATTCGCAGCAGCGCCAGAACTGACACACCAACCCTGTGAGGAAGGCCGTCTCTGTGAGCCTAACCGTTTTCCAGGGACTCCGTAAAAGTCTCCGGAGGCCCGCACCATGACCTCCTGGAAGCCGGAGGACCTGCCCCTCGTCGCCACGTTCAGCGAGGTAGCAGACCTTCTACGCCAGTACGGACTGGACGAGAACGCCACTGGCGACACAGTCCGCTACCGGGCCCGCACCGACGAGAAATGGCCGATCGGCGAAGGCAAGCCGTACGCCTGGGCGAAGGTCGCGAACGCCGTCAAAGCGATGCCGCCCGGCCCCGTGCTCGAGCTGTACGAACAGCATCCCCGGCCAGCTGGCCGCCGCGGGCCGGACAAGAAGCCCCGCAAGCCACGGGAACCGAAGTGAGCCGGTTATCTGGCTACAGCCACGCGCGTGGTAGTCCAGAACGCGAAACGGCCGACGGAAGTTCGCAGCTCCGCCGACCGTCCAAGCGCACACAGCGAGTCCTACCTCGCTGCATCAACAGATCCACCCCTAGGAAGGCGATCCATGCCGAGGGTACCCGTATCACCTGCCCGCTTCACCAGTAGTCCTTCAGTCAACGTTGTGATCCCCCGCACGGCGGAGGGGACAGCGTGACGGTCAACGATCCGGCCACACCGGACTTCGGGGCCAACGAGTCTGTCGCCATCGTGGCCCGTGGGCCGGTGGCGGGCGTTCAGTTGCATGCGCACATGGAGTTCGGTCCGTTCGCATTGACGCACCCGCTGGACACCAAGGTCGTCATCCAGTTGATGTTCATGTTCGCCGAGCAGAGCCGGCAGCGGCCCGGTGAGCCCCTTCGGGTGACACCGGTGACGGTCCTGGAGCGTCTGCGGGAGATGGGCGTCGTCAGCGGCAACGGTGCCCGCGTCGTGGGCCGGGACGCCGTGTACGAGTCGTTCACGCGGATCGCGGCGAAAGGCTACATCCGGCGGTTGATGGCGCGGGACGAGCGCGGCCGGAAGACCGGGGTGGCGTACGAGTTCTACGACTTCCCCGAGTACAACCCGGAGATTCAGGAGGCGCGTCGCTCAGGGCGCTTCGAGCAGCTGTTTCCCCAGGTCAGCTCCACTTCCGGCAATGCCGGATCCGGTAACGCCGGAAACAATAACGGACATAACTGCACAAATAAGCGATCCGCCCAGGCCGGAACCACTTCCGGCATTGCCGGATACGGTGATGCCGGATCCGGCAATGCCGACGCCGCATTGCCCCAGGTCAGCTCCACTTCCGGCAATGCCGGAAACCCCCACACCCCCGGGGGAGGTGGATACCTCCTCCCCTACCCCCTCACAGGCGACGCGCGGGAACACCCGTCACCGATGGAGGAGGGGAAGCCGGCTGCACACCAGAAGACCTTCAGGAGGCGGCCCGGTTCCTGAAGCTGCTCAAGAAGCCGTGGCATGCCGGACGGGACACCGCCGAGCGGTGCGCGCCGTTGCTGCTCCGCCTGATGCGGGAGATGGGTTGGCCCGGTATCCGCGTCCTGGACGAGATGGACCGGCGGCTGCTCGAGCAGTGCGTCACGAAGGACCCTGACGGGATCACGCGGCACGCGCACGTGCTGCCGAAGCGCATCCGGGACCTCCCCCTGTACGAAGCGGTCCGCCACTCCCCGACGAAGGGCCCGTCCCGGCCCCAGAAGGCCTCTCAGGCGCAACGGGAGGAGCAGCAGGGGAAGTTGTCCACCCGCAGCATCACCAGCCTCCTGGACGGCCTCCAGAAGCCTTCGGTCTGACACGCGCCGCGGCGCCCGGGTTCCTCGCCAGGCCGGGCGCCGCGTCTACCTCCGCAACGGGAGATCCCTGTGACTGTAGTGCCGCACCAGAAGACCAGCCTCACCCGCCACGACGACGGGCACGATCCGACCCTGGACTCTGCTGGGCGTACTCCCCAGCACGACATCGGCGCAGAGAAGACCGCCCTCGCCGCCATGATGTTCTCCCCCGACGCCGTCCTCGATTGCCAGAGTGCCGTACGCGAAGAGGACTACTACCTGCCCGCTCACCGCATCCTGCACAACCTCATGGTCGAGCGGCACTCCAAGGGCCTGCCCAACGCCTACCCGCTGCTCGCCGACGAGCTTGAACGCCGCGGCCAGCTACACGCAGCCGGCGGCCGCGACTACCTCACCGAGGTCTCCCTGGCCCTGGAGACCGGAGCCGTCGGCGAGCACTACGCAGGCATCGTCCACCGCAAAGCCGTCCTGCGCCGCCTGACCGAAGCCGGCGTGCGCATCATGCAGGCCGGCTTCCGCGGCGAAGGCAGTACCGACGAACTCCTCGCCCGGGCCACCGCCGAGATCGCCACCGTCGCCGAAGGCGCGGCCGCCAGCAATGAACACGACTTCGTCCTCCCAGCAGAAGCCCTCGCCGATGCCCTCGACTACATCGAGCAGGCCCGGCACCGCCAAGGCATCTCCGGCCTAGCCACCGGCTACACCGACTTCGACGAGCTCACCCAGGGGCTGCAGCCCGGCCAGCTCGTCGTCATCGCCGGCCGGCCCGGCATGGGCAAGTCCACCGTCGCCATGGACATCGCCCGCTCCTGCGCCATCAAGCAGCAGATCCCCGCCGCGTTCGTCTCCCTCGAGATGCCGGTCCGTGAACTGATGATGCGGCTCATCTCCGCCGAGGGGCGGATCGCACTGCACCACATTCGCTCGGGGCAACTCACCGACGAGGACATGCAGCGCATGGACCAGGCCGTCCCGCGTATCTACCGGGCCCAGCTGCACATCAACGACTGCGAACGCACGTACACCGCGATCCAGGCGAAGCTGCGGCGGCTGAAGGCCAAGCACCCAGACATCGGCGTCATCGTGATCGACTACCTCCAGCTCATGAAGCTGGGCGGGCAACGCCCCGAGTCGCGGCAGCAGGAGGTCTCTGAGATCAGCAGCAGCCTCAAACTGCTGGCCAAGGAACTCCAGGTGCCGATCATTGCGCTGGCACAGCTCAACCGTGGTCCCGAGATGCGCAGCGACAAGAAGCCGATGGTCTCCGACCTGCGGGAGTCCGGTGCGATCGAGCAGGACGCGGATCTGGTGATCCTGCTGCACCGCGACGACGCGTATGAATCGGAGTCACCGCGGGCCGGAGAGGTAGACCTGATCGTTGGCAAGCACCGCAACGGCCCCACCGCAACGATCACTGTGGCTGCTCAGCTGCACTACAGCCGGTTCGTGGACATGGCGCAGACGTGAACACCGGACCGCTCCGTCTCGGAATACTGATGGGCAGCCTGGGAGGGGAAGCATGACCGACGAGATCCAGACCGAAGACTCCACAGAGCCTGTGGGAGCCGACGACGAGCATCCCGACCTGTTCGGCGTGGTGGTGGAAGGCGCTCTCGACGACATCGAGTCCGCTGGCCAAGCCCAAGGGGCAGAGGAAGCCCTCTGGCCGCCTATGGACGACGCTCAGCTCCCCGGCTTGCCCACCGGCTTCACGGATCTTGACTCGCTGACCGGCGGTCTGTGCCGCGGAAGCCTGACCGTCATCGCATCGCGCCCCTCCATGGGGCGCACGACGCTGCTGACCGACGTGTGCCGGCACGTCAGCGTCAAGCTCAATGTCCCGGTCGGCGTCTTCACCCTCGAGGAGACCCGCCACCAGTTCGTCCACCGCGTCCTGACCGCCGAGTCCCGTGTCGTCGGCTACCACATGCGCACCGGGAAGATGATCCAAGAGGACTGGACCCGCCTGGCCCGGCGGATGCCCGAGCTCGCGGCTACCCCGATGTATCTGAAGGCTCCTGGGCGTATCACTATGGCCGAGCTGGCCGAGCAGGCTGAGGAACTGGTGCGGGAGCAGGGCGTCCGCCTGATTGCAGTTGACGGCATCCAGGACATCCGGCCCGAGAAGCGTAGCGACCTGCGGGAGCGGGAGGTGGGCGACGTGGTGCGCGACCTGAAGACCATGGCCCGGGAACTGGACGTAGCGGTTCTGGCCACCTCCCACCTCAACCGCGGGCCGGAGAACAGGATCGACAAGAAGCCTCGACTGGACGACCTGCGGGAGTCGGGAGCGATCACTTTCGCCGCCGACACCGTCATTCTTCTTCACCGCGAGGACTACTACTTGAAGGAGTCCCCGCGGGCGGGCGAGGCTGACCTGATCGTGGCCAAGCATCGGCACGGGCCGACGGCATACATCACAGTGGCGTTCCAGGCCCATTATGGGCGTTTTGTGGATCTGCCACGGACGTGACCACGACTGCGTCCCTCACGGTAGTGACGGAAGGGGCGTTTGGGTGAGGCGAGTCAGTCCCACGTTTCCGTTGTGAACCCGTGTGACGACTGAGACGATGGGGGAACCCCGACGGCGATATGGCCGCCGACGGGGCCCCACATACCCCGCCTCGAGAGGACAAGGGCAAGCACCCAGCTTGTCTCTACGAATCCTCTCGGAGGTAGACCATGACCAGCCAAGCTCTCACCCAGCACCCCGACGACCCCACCCACTACGTCCTGTTCTTCGCGCTGCTGGCCCTCCCCCAGGAGCAGCTCCAGCACCTCGAGGCAGCACTCGCCCTGGCGTGGACGGTCGGGAACCTGATCCGGATGCACTGCGGCGAGCGATAACGCAGCGACGCCCCCGCCGGGCTTCTGGCGGGGGCGGACGCGCTTGCATCCCCGGGCGTGCGGGCCACCGGACACTGAGCACTGCATTCGTGTCGGTTCATCTCCGGCCGAGCGGAGAACCCCACCATAAGCAGACGCCGAGCGGCTCCTCCACAGAACACGCCGAAACCGGCAATACAGTACCAATCATGACGAGCAGCACACCGTGCCCGAACACCCCGCCTGGCGCCCCCATTGCACAGGCGCAAGAACCGCACAACGGCCTGCCGAACTGGCTTGCGCAGCAGCTCCTTGCTGAGCAGGACGACATCGGCGCTCTGCCCGACCATTGGCGCGACGAAATCCCCTTCAACGACTGACCATCCTGCTTGCCGATTCGGCGAGGTATCAGTCGGCGAGGGGCGTCTGCACGCTGACGACCGTCACGGTGACCGTCAGGTCGCTGACGAGCACCACGGCGATGGCACCGGCACGGCCGGCGGACCGCATCCGCACCGGCCCGTCATCCTCCAGCCCGTACGGGCCGCTGTGCCGGTCCGGATCATCCCGCAGGTCGCGGAAGAGGCCGTGCAGCGCGCGCTGCGTCTCGAGAGGCAGCTTCTCGATCTGCCGCCGGATGCCCGGCGGGACGACCAGACGGTAGGTCACGCGGCGTCGGTCTCCGCTCGCCTCAGGCTCTCGCCCCACTGCGTCATCCACTCATCCGTGGTGCCGTCGTCCGCGAGGTCGGCCGGCAGCTCGCCGTCATGCTTCCTGGCGTACCGGAGGAGGGCTTCCATCTCCGGGCGGGAGGCGTCGTAGCGCTCCACGAGACTCCCCCACCGGGCAAAGACGGCAGGCAGCTCGTCCAGGGTCGCCAGGTGCGCCTCGCGCAGGAACTCCTGCCGCAGCTCCGGGGCCGGGAGGGCATGGGCGAGGGAATCGATCGTCCACAACGGCCCGCTCATGAGGTCCCCTCGGTGCGTGCGACGTGCTCCGGCCGCGCGGTGCCGCGTGCGCGGATCCGGCGAGCTTCATCAAGAACACGATCGGTGACGTCGATCCACTCGCCGGGGGCTGCTCGCCTCGGGCCTCGTAGGCGGCAAGTTCCCGGCCGCGCTGGACTGCAGCGAGGGTGTCCTTGGCGATGCGCTCCCACTTGGCGAAGACGGTGAGGAGCTGGTGCGCCGGCGCCCGGTTGATCTCGCTCAGAAAGCGCTGCACGAGGTCAGGGTCGGCGAGGGCATCGCGGATGCTCTCGATGGTCCACGGCTCGCTGCTCATGCCGTCCTCCAGGTCGGGGAGACACCACACTAGCGACGCCGATGACCCCCCGTCCCGATGTCGGGGACGTTCCGGTCGCGAAGAACGGCTCGCCCTCCCCCGGTGGGACGGTTGCGTGCCGCGTAGTCTCTGCCGTGCGCCGCCACACCCCCGCCGAGGAGAGCCCAGTGAGCCAGAATCCCGCCCGTCATCTGGCCGACGCCGCCGAGCACGTCCGCGCCTTCCACCACGCCTCCCACACCACCGCCACCGGCTGGGAGAACCCCGGCGACTCCTACACCGCCCTCGGCTCCCTCGACCGCCTGACCGGCATGCTGCAACAGGCCGTGCGGCAGTCGGTCTGGCCCGTCCTGGACACCTTCGAGTGCGGCCGCATCCACATCCAGGGCGGCGGACGCCCCGACCGGGCTGTCCGTGAGCTGGTGGCCGCCCGCGACGAAGCGATGGCCGCGGCCGCCGCCCTGACCGCCGCCGTCCAGCGGATGCACACCGCCACCGGCCCCATGGGCCTGGACACCGCCGGCCCCCGGAGTTCGAGGACGAGGTCTGACATGGGCGGCCCCCAGAACCGGTACAGCGCCGAAGGGCGCTCCCCGACGTGGCCGTACACCGTCCGCCTGTACCACGGGCGCCTGGATCACCGAGCCCGTCAGCGTCCCGACAGGACCTACGAGATCGCCTGCTCCGGCAGCGTCTTCACCGCCGAATCCGGGAACCTCACCCGGCCACTGCGCTACCGGTCCTGCCGGGCCTGCACCCGCACTGTGAACGCTGCCGTCAGGCGGGTGATGTCGGGATGAGGCCCCCTCCGTTCAGTCGGCTTCGGTCCACGGCCCGTCCGGCGTGATGTTCGTGCCGCCGCAGTCCCAGCAGTCCCACTCCTCCGGCAGCTCATACCGCGTGCCCCAGAACCCGGCCTGCTCCCCCCACAGGACGTTGTCCGCCTCGCACCAGCCGCACACGAACTCGAAGTTCACCAGGCTCCCCTCCCCTGCCCGTACGGGCCGCCTTCTTGATAGCAGGAGCAGGGCGCGGCGACGAGAGACCGCCCGGCCGAACCCTGGCCGGGCCCTGCTTGGTGTCACTCCCAGATGCCGATCCGGTCCAGGTGCCCGTCCAGCCCTCGTTCGGGCCGGAAGTAATCAGGACGAGCGACATGTCGAACGCATCTCGCATTCGGTCACCAGAGCGTGCCCGGCCGCCGTTATGCAGGCATGGACCGTGTCTTCTTCTACGAAGTCTTCGCCCGCGGCGGCAGGCTCGCCCTGAACACTGCCCTGACGCAGCTCGCCGACCGCCTGCCGCAGGACCAGTGGGAAGCGGCCCAGCACGCCGTCGCCCAGGCCCTGGACGACCACGCAACAGCCCTGGAGGCGCTCCTCGACCAGAGGCAGGCCACAGCGAGAGACCTCAAGCGGCAGGCGGAGCGGGACCGCTGGGAGAACGACATGCTGCGCAGGCTCTTGTCCGACGACTTTCCCGGATCCCCGGACGGGCCTCGGCAAGGGGATGCCCCGCAGCGTCCCGGCGAGGACGATGGGGATACGACGGCGCGGAGGTGACCCGGCATGGCGGTAGTGGACCCCCGGTGGATCCCGGTACTCGAGCAGACTGGCGCTCCCCCGGCTTCAACCTCCGACAGCGGTCGCACTGACGGCATCGGCGAGGGCCTGGTGACGGGCGTTGGAGCGGCGCGCCCCCTGCTCGCCCACGCCGGCCGTCAGGGCCCGGCAGCGCAGCGCACACCACGTCCCTACGGCCTCCGGCGGGGCGGCCCGCCACGCGGGCTGCTGAAGCGCCCAGGCGTGCGCGGTGTCGGCGGTGTGGCCGTCCTCCATCAGCCGCACCGCTGTCTCCGCGACATCGGCCCAGGCGGGGCCGCGGGCGGGCATCGCCCAGTCCACCAGCCACGCCCGCCCCCGCTCCCGCCGCTGACAAGCAGGTTGTGCGGGTTGACGTCCGCGTGCACCAGCGCGTCACCGCCGAGCAGGGCCAGTTCGGCTGCCGAGCCGTGCCGGGCCCACCGCTCCGCGTACGGCGGAAGTCCCGCAGGCGCGTCCAGGACGGCCGCCGCGGTCAGGAGAGCGGCAACGGCCGGCAGGTCCGCCGACCCGGGCTCAAGACGGGCGTGCCGTCCTTGGATGTGGTCGAACAGCAGCACATCCCAGCCTCCGGTCCGGACCCGGTGCCGCAGCCGCGGTCCGACCGTCCGTACCACCGGGGCTAAGGCCTGCTCCGTGTCCTGCCCGGCCAGCTCCGGCCCGCCCGGGGCGCACAGTCCCTTGGCGAACACCGTGCCCCCGCCCGCCCCGGACTCCAGGGCAGTGGCGAGCTGGCAGTTGAACCCGGCCCCGACATCACGGGCCGCCGCCACCGGCCCCACACGGCCGGCCACGGCGTCCCGGACGGCGGCGGGCAGGTCATCCCAGGAAAGACGCATCGGCGTCAATTCTGGGTGGCGCCGCACTTGCGGCACCGGTTCGCTCCGCTCCACACCACCCATTCGTGGTCGCATGCATCGCTCATACCGGCCTCCTCGTCGTCCTGCCGGTAGTGAACTGCCGGACCGGGGCGTGCGGGAGGGCGCGCACACGCCGCACGACAGCATCCGCACGGGGCACCATGTCCGGACTACACGGTGGGCGGCAGGTACCGGCCCCCGTCGGCGTACTCCACCTCGCCGCGGCCGCACCCCGACACCTCACTGTGCACGAACAGCACCCCGGCGTCCCGGACGTACTCGCGTACCCACTGCTCGTACACCCGCTCCGCCTCCTCCGGGCCGTCCACGGCGGCCATCCGGCTGCGGTGGCCGGTCGCCTGCACCACCACCCACTGGCCGTCCGGCAGGCCGTCCACCTGCCCGGCCCACACCGCCTCCAGCCCCGTCTCCGGCGTGGTGCTCTCGGACTGAAGCAGGCGCTGGTCATCCAAACTGTTGGCCGGCCATACCTCGCAGTAGGCCTCGTGCTGCTCGTCGGTCAGCGTGTCCAGGCCGGTCGCCGAGTCGTAGAGAAGTCGCATACCGGCATCGTGACAGCGCATCCGCCTCACCCGCGGGCACGCCGCGCGTCTGCCCGGTCACGGATTCGAACAGGGGTACCCTTCCGGGAGTGAGCTACGACTTCCCCGACGACCTCCTGCACGCCCAGCGCGACCTCGACCAGGCCACCGCCGACCTGCACGCCCTCTACGCCACGCTGCCCATCAGCGCCGAGCCCACCGAGGCGTACCGCGACGACCGCGAGACCGGCTACTGGCACGCGCGCGAGCGTCCCGCCTCCCCGGGCTGGACCGAGGAGCAGAAGCGGCAGGTCGCCGACGCCCGGGCCCGGCGCCTGGAGCTGACCAGCGCGGTCGTCACGCACGTGTTCTGGGCCACGCTGGGCGGCCCGGACGCGGTGAAGGCCCGCTCCGCCCTCAAGCACGCCACCGAGGCCGCCGCCGAGGGACCCGAAAGCACCTGAGCGCCCCGCCGCAAGGCCGAGAAGGGGCCGGTGAGGGCCGGGGCAATGCGGCCCAGCGGGCGCCCGGTTTCGCGGATACCACGGTGGGATGCGCCTTCTCCGTGCCGCCGCCACCGCCGGCGCCTCCCTCGCCCTCCTCCTCACCACCGCGACGCCCGCCGCCCCCGCGGACACCCAGCCCCCGCCGCCGGCCATCCAGCGGGCCATGCGCGCCGCCCTCACCTCCATCACCCCGCAGTACGCCGGCACCGGGTGGCGGATCGCCGACCGGCTCGGCGTCCGCTCCATCCACCCCACCCAGCCCTACGTGGTCACCTTCCCCAGTGAGGAACTCCGGGCCCGCTACACGCCCTACCTGAGCGCGGCCGTCGCGCAGCTGCAGCAGCTCGGCGTGCACATCACCCTCGGCGGCATCGAGACCCCGGACCTGACCCGCTGCCCGCCGCGCGGCCACATCCAGTACACCGAGGCCTACCAGCCCCTCGGCAAACCGGGCTACTCCCAAGGCCTGCCCTGCTACGACACCGTGGACCACTCGGCGTGGGGCGGGTGGGTGCGGATCGACTCCGAGTACTGGGACGGCTCCTGGTACATCACCGAACAGGGCCGCTTCCACGTGTTCGTGCACGAGATGCTGCACGCCCTCGGCCTGGACCACCCCAACACCGACCTGAACGGGGACGGGGCGGTGGCGGCGTACGAGTGCGTGCAGGACAGCGCCGGGGTGACGCCGCTGATGTGCTCGCCGAACGGCGGCTACCGTGACGATGTTCGCGCCGGGCTGCTCACCCCGTTCGATGCGGCGGGGATACGGCAGGCGCTGAAGAACGCGGTGCTGACCGGGGTGAGATAGCTAGAGCTAGCCAGACGTCCCGGTTCTTCGGGTGCGGTGCCCCGCCCCCGTTATTTAACTATTGCGTACGCACTCGTTAAATGGGAGGGTGGACCCACACCACCACCCCAAGGAGACATCCCTGTACGCCAAGGAACAGCCGTGAGCACACCGCAGCCCGTGCGCTGCCGCTACTGCCGCATCCCGCTCCAGCCCGACCGCGCCTACTGGTGGGACGACCGGCCCGAATGCCGCGACGCGTTCCGCTGCACCAACCGCATCACACGCCAGCAGAAGACCATCTCCGGCACCAAGGAACGCAAGTGACCGACACCCCGCCGCCCGACGAGCGCAGCCAGCGGTACCTGGAAGCCCTCAACCGGGACGCCGAGGAACCCCGCGACCAGAGGCAGGGCATCATCCCCGCGGTGATGGCCGTCGCAGACGCCGAGATGAAGCACCTGCGGGATCGTGCCAACAAGGCCGAGGCCGCCATCGCGCGGGTCGAGTCCTACGCCCACGAACTGCGGCACAAGGACGCCATGGGCCTCCTCGCCGCCCTGGACGCGCCAGCGGATGAGCCCGGCAAGGAATGCTGCGGCAGCAAGGTCGGCCACTACCCCGGCTGTCCCGCCAACGCCGCGCCCGCCAAGGAGGGCCCGCACCGCTACCTGTCCACCGGCTGCCTGCACGGCGAACACGACTACTGCCAGTCCCACACGGGGCTCTCCGGCGCCAAGGCCCCAGCCGTTTGCAAGTTCTGCAAAGCCCCTTGCCAGTGTCCGTGCCACCGCATTACGCCCGCCGAGGAGAAGCCGTGACCGACGACAGTCCGACCAAGCCGTTCGTGCTCCGCAAGCGCTCCATCCCCGACCGGCTCCGCCACGCCTCCCAAACGTTGGTCAAAGTCGTCGACCAGATCGCCAGCGGAACCCCCGGCGACCACCGCGGCACCCTCATCGGCACTTCCTTCACCCTCGACCAGACCGCCGACGAGATAGAGCAGCAGCAGGCCGACACCGCCAGCGAGTACCTGGCCCTGGCCCAGCACACCGACACCACCTGCGAAGCCGCCGTCGCCCTCGACCGCGTCCGGGCCCTGCACACCCGCAACGAGGACGCCGACTACTGCAACCTGTGCGCCGACCACGGCGACATCGGCTGGCCCTGCGCCACGATCGCCGCCCTCGACACGCCGACCGACCGGTGCGCCGCGTGCGGGCATCCAGCAGACCAGCACACCGAGGCCGACGAACCCGTTTCCGTCGGACAGTGCCGTACGTGCGTCGCGCAGGGCGATGAGGACGACGCCGGGCACGACTACGACCCGCCCAAGGAGGCGTCATGACCGACAAGCCGGCGCTCCCCAAGGGCCCCTTCGACCCCTTTCTACGGACCCGTGTCGACACCAGCACCGGCAGTGCCTTCGCCGATGCCCACCGCATCGCCACCCGAGCCGCGACCTGCTGGCTGCTCAGCCCTGAAGGCCCCTACAAGAAGCCGATGACGATGGCGAACATCGTGGACAGCGCGGTTCACGAGGCGTTGCTGCATCTGCTGGAGCTGGGGTTCGTCGACATCGACGAGGCGCGGATGCGCGCGGCCCGGGGCTGGCCGATGGGGCGCCGCGACACTAAGGAGGCGTGATGCCGTCCCGTATCCAGCGCCGCCGCACGCGGGGATGGCGTGCTCTCGAAGGCGCCGTGTACGTCGGGCGTGGAACCCGCTGGGGGAACCCGTACGTCGTCGTGCAGACCCGTACCGGAACCGGCTGGGCCGTGCACTGGGCCGGCCACCGCGGCCAGACGCCACCGCACGGCCTCAAGACCGAGGTGCCCGCCAACCATCAGCGCGACGCTCACGCCCTGGCCGTCGAACTCCACGCCGTATGGTTCTTCTCCCAGCCCGAGCTGGTTGATCGGGCCCAGCGGGAGCTGGCGGGCCGGGACCTGATGTGCTGGTGCCACGAGAGCCTGCCGTGTCATGCGGACGTGCTGCTGCGCATCGCCAACAAGGAGGCGTGATGCTGACCCCCGACCACTGGGCGACGATCCGCCGCCTCGTCGCCTGGCTCGATCAGGAGAACGGCCGAAGCCAGCACGAGACCACCCTGCGCCTGCTGAAGCTCACCGAGGAAGCCGGCGAGGTCGCCCAGGCGTGGATCGGCGTCATCGGGCAGAACCCGCGCAAGGGCGTCACCCACACCCGTGCGGACGTGGCCGAGGAACTGTGTGACGTCATCGTCACGGCCGCCGTTGCCCTGGCCTCCATCACCGACGATCCCGCGACTGTGCTGGACGGGAAGCTCGACAAGATTGCCGCCCGTTCGGGGGTGGCCACCTGAGGCCGGTCGGCCGACTTCGTGAAGTCGTTGCCCGTTCAACCCATCACTCGAACGAGCGATCGACAAATGTGGTAGCGGCGGGCTACACCTATCAGCCATGTCATATGCCAGAGCCCGCGTAGGTCGTGACAGTCCGGGTGAACCCGCGTTGGCAGGCTGCGAACTACCAACGCGGCCCCACCCGGCACTGCCATGCCACGCCCCAGCGGTACCCGCCGGGACGCTGCGGGTACCCGATCGATGCCCGCAGCAACAGAATGCCTGAACGTTCAACTCCGCACACCTGAAGCCTTTTCACCTGAAAAACCACCACCCGCCACCACCTACACCACACGCACCAGACGTGATAACGGGGGCCCGCATGGACAAGGAAGCACTCAAAGACCTGCTCGAGACCCGCCGCGGCCTCATCGACCCCGAATCCGTCGGCCTCCAGCGCCCCCACCGCCAGGGCCGCCGCGCCGCCGGCCTCTCCCAGCCCCAGGTCGACGAAGCCATGCACCGCTCCCTGGGCAGCTACGCCGCCCTGGTCTCCGGCCGCAACGCCAACCCGTCCTACGACCTGCTGCGCGACGTCGCCAAAGTCCTCGCGCTGACCGAGCAGGAGTGGGTGGCCGCCTACCGCTACGCCCGCGGCGAGGACCCCCCGGCCATCCTCCACGACCGCTCCGGGCGGGAGATCCCCGGCATGTGGCAGGACATCCTGGACGGCATCTCCCACATGGCGTACGTGACGGACTGCTCCTACAACCTCGTCGCCACCAACCGGCACTTCCGGGCACTGTTCCCCGTCACCGGCGTCCCGCCCAACATGATCGAGTGGATGCTGCTGCACCCCGACGCCCGCCGCATCCTCGTCGACTGGAAAACGGTGTGGGCCCCCTACGTCCTGCCGCAGCTGCGCGCGGCACGGGCCGCCCTGCCCGACGACCACACCCTCGCCCGCATCGAGCGCGCCGTCAGAGCCGACCCCGAGGCCGGCGCCCTCTACCAGTACAAGGGCAACGCCCAGGTCCACCCGGACGGCAACGAACGCCCGCTGGACCACCCGTCGCGGGGCCGGGGCTGGGTCGCTATCGGCGCCGCCGAGCCGATGTCGTCCCCGTACTCCAAAGTCATGATCGTGCCGTTCTACGTGGGCGCCACCCCGAGCAGCATCCGCAAGCCCTACCTGCGGGCAAAAGCGTCATAACACCGTGACCTGGGCATAGGGCAACCCGTAGCGGATTCAACCGTAGGGTGAGGCCCCGCCAAGGACTGCAGAAGCGGAGAGCCTCTGATGCCCGCCTACATCTCACGCCCCGCCCTAGCCCTGCCCCCGCACAAGGTCACCACCGAAGAGATCTGCGCGGACATCGCCGCCCGCCACCCGGACCATCCCCGGCTCGGGGCCGTGCTGCGAACGGTCCGCAACGTCGGCGTCACCACCAGGTTCTTCGCCCAGCCCCTCAACTCGCCCACCGTGTCCGGTAACGCGGTCCTCGAGGAGCGCGGCACCCAGGCGTTCGCCGACGCCGTGAACCTCGCCGAGAAGGCCGCCCGCAGCGCCCTCGGCGACACCGCGCTCTCCCCCGCGGACGTGGACTGCATCATCACCAGCCACACCGTCTCCTGGGCCGTCCCCAACCTCGACCTGCATCTCATCGACCGCCTCGGCCTGCGCCCCGACATCCGCCGCCAGGCATACGGCAGCCTCGGCTGCATCGGCGGCGCCCACGCCCTCGCCATGGCCGCCGACCAGGTCGCCGCACGCCCCGGCTCCCGCGTCCTGGTCGTCGTCGCCGAGACCCTGTCCTCGATCTACCACCACACGGACACCAGCATCGACGCCATGATCTACAAGGCGCTGTTCGGGGACAGCGGCGGCGCCTGCATCGTCACCGACGAACCCCACGGGCCGGGCCTGCGGATCGACGACACCTGGCACTACTACCTGCCGCACTCCCGGGACCGCTACTGGGGACGCCTCGACCGCGAGGGCTTCCACTTCGATTCCACCAAGGCCGCCACCGCCGCACCCGCCGACGCCATGCCCGCTCTCACCGCATGGCTCGCCACCCAGCCCCACCAGGACTTCGACTTCGTCCTCGCGCACGCCGGCGGACCCGCCATCCTCAACACCATCGCCGCCGGACTCGGCTTGGACCGCGAGGATCTGCGGCACTCCTGGGACAGCCTCGCCGAGACCGGCAACCTCGGCGGCATCTCGGTCCTGGACGTGCTGCGCCGCACCCACGAGAATCCACCCGCCGACGGCGCGGCCGGCTTCATGCTGGCGTACGGGCCCGGCTTCACCACCAGCGCTCTCACCGGCACCTGGACCAGGTGACACCGGGCACTGTCAGTGCCGCGTGCGAGGGTGTACGGATGGCCCGGCGGAGCCCGCACCGAACTCGAAGCCGATGCACCCGCCGGGCCTACAGATCCACCCCAGTGGTACGGGGCGGCAAGCAGCTCTCGCCGACGGGCTGCCGGTCACGTGCGCTTCGCTGGGACCTCTGGGCGGCCGCCTTGTCCTTCATCGGTCCTCCTGGGAGTGGGGATGGTGCGGTTGCCGCGGGCCGGCCAGGTGCCGGTGGCACGGTAGTGCTTGACCTTGGTGCACAGGTAGGTGTGGCTGTAGCCAAGCGCCACGCCGATGCTGGACTGGGTGACGCCCTCCTCGACCAGTTCCAGGACGGCGGCGCCCAGCCGGGCGCCGGACAGGCCGGCGAGCCGGTGGTGCTCGTCGGGGCGCAGGTCGCGCAGGGGCGCGATGCGCCAGACCATGCCGCGCGCGTCCAGCGCGGCGCGGCGCTCGGCCGGGACGGGGCCGGCGCCGTCGCGGGTGCCGTGGTGCAGGTTGCGGTAGTAGGAGATGCGCGAGCCCAGACGGTAGCCGGTGTCGTCGGTGTAGTCCTTCTCCACGGTGGCCAGGCTGCCGTGCTGGGCGACGTAGCGGTCGCAGGCTGCCAGGAACTCGTTCCAGGTCCGGTCCGGGCCCGCGGTGAAGGACAGGCCCAGTTCCTCCAGCGAGACGCGCTCGGCCGGGTCCAGCCGCCCGGCGGATGCCTGCCGGCGCACCGCCTTCAGGCGCATGCCCAGGGGGTAGCCGTCGCCGGTGACGTAGGAGACGGGCACGTTCAGGTGGCCGTGTTCGCCGCGGTAGTCCTGGCACGCGGTGTACAGCTCCTGCCAGCGGGCGTCGCGGGCATCCCAGACCATGCCCAGGCCGTCGAGTTGCGTGCGGACGAACTCCGGGATGCGCTGCGAGCGGCTGCGGGTGCTGTTGACCTTCTGGCCGAGCCGGTAGCCGCCGGGCGAGAGGTAGCTCTGGGGTACCAGCGTGTGCCCGAACGCGGCCTTGAAGGCGCGCAGCTCTTCCAGGAACCGCGCCCACGGCAGTTCCGTGGTGTCCCAGACCATGCCGATCTTGTCGAGGGCTTCGACCCGGTCCGGGCGCAGCCAGCCCTTGCGCCGGTGATGGCGGGCGTTTTGGATCCACTGTCCCAGGCGGAAGCCGTCCTCGGTCAGGTGAGCCGAGGGGATGCGCAGGTGGTTGTTGGCGGTGTGGAAGGCGCGGGCGTGCCCGAAGCCGGTCCACCAGGCGGAGGTGGTCTGCCGTACGGTCAGCGCGGTGATCTTCGCCAGGATGTCGTCACTGGTGCCGGGCGGCATCTGCACGGTGATGCGCGAGGGCAGCTGCGGGTTCGTCTCGTGGCCCTTGGAGCGCTGGGTGTCCAGCTCGATGCCCAGGCTCTCGTCGTGGGCGCGCAGGGCCCGCAGCACCTGCCACAGGACGCGGTACTCGCCCGGATCCAGGTCGCCGACGGGCTCGCCCGAGTCCGGCACGACGATCGGCACGATGACCGTGGCGGTCGCGGCCGGGCCCGAGCGGCGCAGCGCCCGGCCGACGGCCTGGACGATGTCGACCTGCGAGCGCTTGGGGTGGGTGAACAGCACCGCATCGACGGCCGGCACGTCCACGCCCTCCGACAGGCAGCGCACGTTCGTCAGCACGGTCCAGGCGTCGGGCGGTTCGCGCAGCGTGTCCAGGATCCGCTCGCGCTGGGCGTGGGTGTGCTCGCCGGTGATGCGCTCGCTGTGGACCGCTCCGGCGGGCCGCTGGCCGGCGGGCAGCCGGGCCAGGGTGGCGGGCAGGGTGCGGGAGAACTCGGCGGCGGCGTCCAGCCGGTGGCAGAACGCCAGGACGCGGCGCAGGCCGTACTGGCGGGCGGCCTTGCCCAGCACCGCCTGCGCGGCCAGCACCCGGGCGTCGGGGGCACCGGGCTCCTGGACGTGCCGGTGTTCGTCATCGGTCAGCAGTTCCAGCAGTTCGCTCTCGCCGATCCCGGCGATGACCACCCGGTAGTCGTCCAGGTGGCCCTCGCTGATGGCGCGGGCCCACGGATAGCTGAACAGCACCGGGCCGAAGACGCCGGTGTCCGACATCGTCAGCCCGTCGCCGGTCTGTGCGCGCAGGTCGTCGATGCGGGGCGTCGCGGTCATGAACAGCCGCCTGCGCGCGGGCAGGAACGCGTCGTCCAGGATGCGGCGGGTGACGTAGTCGGCGCGGCCCGCCAGGTGATGGGCCTCGTCGTGCACGGCCAGGTCCGCTGTGACGTGCGCGTCGCGCAGCGCCTGGGCCAGCCGGTGCCCGGAGGCGTAGGTGGCCACCACCAGGCGCCGGCCAGCGCCCCCGAGAAGCCACTTAGTGATCCCGGCCGGGTCGGTGGACACCTGGGCCGGGATGTCCGCCAGGTGCGCGGGGGCGTCGGTGACGGTGTCGTCGCTGCACACAGCCAGCACCGCATCCACCCGGGACGCGGCACGCCACTCGGTGATGGTCTGGGCCACCAGGGCCAGCGACGGGGTGAAGACCACGAGGAGGCCCGTATCGGGGACCAGTCGGGCCGCGGCCCGCACCGACATCAGCGTCTTTCCGGAGCCGCAGGCCGCGTGTAACTGGCCGCGGGCCGCTCGGCCCGCGACGATCGCCTCGACCGCTTCCTGCTGGTAGGGGCGCAGCATCTTGGAGTCGCGCACGAACTCTTGCTGAGGGCTCGGGCCATGGGCAGCGCAGGAAGGCACGCGGCTCACCGGCCAGCCGTCTCCGCGGCCGCCGTGCGGCCGCGGAGACGGTCCTCGGTATCCGCGTACGCGATGGCCAGGCCCGGCACCCGCAGGGCGATACGGGCGACGACCGCGCGGTGCCAGGAGGCGGGGAACAGCGGGTCCAGCTCGGGGTGCGCCGCCCAGTACTCGGCATCCGTACGGTAGGTGAACAAGCCCGGTTCCGGCAGGTCCTGCAGTTTCTCCGCGGCCCCGGCGACGAACTCGCCGGTGCGCTGCTCCAGGTCCTCCATCTCCAGGCGCACCCCGTCCGGGATCTGGTACTTGCCGGCCTCCCAGTGCCGGACCGTGCGCGCGGACACCCCCAGGTGGCCGGACAGCCACTCGGGGGTCAGCCCCAGGTACTCGCGCACGACGCGGAACTCGGCGTCGGTCATCCGCTCGTCCTCGGGCATCCCCGGCGGATCGGTGTATTCAGTCATCGGTTCTCCAAGGTGATGCCGCCCCGGCTGTCGCCGGGGCGGCGCAGGATGAAAACGAGGGATCAGTCGTCGTCTTCCTCGCTGAGGCCGTCGCGCAGCTGCCGCAGGTAGTCGTCCACCCCTTCCAGCACGACCACGCTGCTGTCGCTGACGCTGGCCAGGTCCTGGCGGATCAGCTCCTCGATCTCCATCAGGCGGTCGTCGGTCGTCTCGGCGGTGATGCCGTACTCGTCGGCCTCGCACCTGTTGGTGGCGCCGTCCACGTCCCAGACCGTCACCTGGTCCGATTCCACGAAGCGGTCCTCCAGCAGCCCTTCCAGCTCCTCCTCGGCGGCCCGGGCATCCTCCCCGAGGCGGGCGACCAGGTTGTTGCCGTCCCAGACCTGTTCCCAGTCGGCGAGGATCCGGTCGGCCAGCGGCCTGATGTCGCGCATCGCCTGGTTGGCGGCCTCGGCGTGCAGCAGGGGAATACCGTAGCGGCGCTCGAAGCCGTAGTGGACGCTGAACGGCACGGCGTTGCCGATCTCGGCGTTGTAGCTGGCGAGCAGAACGCCCTCGCGCAGGTCCAGTTCGATGTAGCAGGGCTGGGGTTCGCTCTGGCCGGAGTACTGGCGGTACAGCTCGTCGGGGCTGGTGCACTCGATGACGCGGGTCGTGGTGGTGGTCATGCTGTCCCCCTTCGGGACGGAGCGGACGTGGCGGTGTCGGTGTCAGAGGGCGGCGATGGCGGCGCGGATGCCGGAGACGACGGCGGCCCAGACCTCTTCACGGGAGGCGACGCGCGACTCGGAGAAGCCGTAGCGGCCGTGCAGCTTGCCGTCGGCGGTGTCGAACCAGACCTTGTCGATGCAGCCAGCGAGCTTGTACGCCTGGGAGTTGGAGATGTGCTCGCCCTGCCAGGAGGCGGAGGAGATGTTGCCGGTGTTGTAGTGGCTGGTCTCCAGCCCGGCGAAGGCGGCCCAGTCGTTGAGGTAGACGCGGTCCTTGTCGCCGCGCTGCCAGCGCCTGCCGCCGATCGCGGTCATCGTCTCGACCGAGTACACGACCGCGGCGGTCTTGCGGGCGGGGCGCTTGAGGGCGCCGAGGGCGATGCGGTGGGCCAGGGAGGCGGCGTCGATGACCCAGCGGCCGGCCTGCTTGACGGCGGCGACGGCTCCGAGACGGCACCAGGTGCGGACGGTGGCGACGGTGACGCGGGCTTCGAGTGCGGCAGCGGTGGTGTTCATCGACCGGTTCCTTCCGGCGGGGTCTGGGGCTAATCCCCTGACCTCACAACACCAAGGTAGCTTCCAAATATGGAAGCCGCAAGGGGTAATCCCGAAATGGGTGCCCGAACGGTCTACCACCGCTGCCCACAACGAAGTTGACGCCCCCGGTGAAGTCGGAGGCGTCAACGTTTCGAAGGCGGCAGACCTGGTGCGTTCTCTGCATCGGGTCTGCCAGCCGGTCCCAAGTGCGGAGACCCCAGCTGTTACCCGGGGCCTCCGAAACCCGCCGGCCGACTCTCACCGTACGCCGCGCCGCACAGCCGGGCAGCCGCTTCCGCCCACTTCACCACGGCCGGACAAAACGGCTGACGCGCCCGATGGGACGCGAGGTGAACCACCAAGCGCATCAGCCCACGCTGACGACCTCGCACACAGACGCGACCGGCGCAGCACTCCCCGGACCGCTCCAGCACCCGCTGGGCCCGCACCAGGTCCGGGGCGCCGACGTTGGCGAGAAGCCACGGCACCAGCCGGTCCGCCGACACTTCACTCCAGACGAAGGAGTGCAGCGCTCCCGGCCGCACCGCCGGAACGGCGCGTCACTGCTGGTCCTGTTCCAGCCTCTGCAGCGCTTCATAGAAGAGCTGCCGGTACTCCTCCGCATGAGCAGCGATCAGCTGCTGGATGGCTTCCTCTCTTGCCGCGTCGCGCAGCGGCCGACGCGGACTCGGACGCGGACGGGCGATACGGTCCCGCGCTTCCCGACGGCGCTTGAGCACCTTCTCCTGAAACACGCGCGCCTTCTTGCGCCACTGCCGCGCCTCCGCCGAGTCGTCCTCCTTGCGTTGCGACAACTGACCTTCCAGACTCACGAGTATCTCGGTGAGAGCCAGCTCCCAGCGGCGAAGGTTCTTCCGGTGGCGCAGGGACAGGGCCTCCTCACGAGTGGTCCCCTCACGGATATCGCGTGCCACGATCTCGTCGAACTGCGCTTGAGGGAGATCCCGCAAAAGCAGCTCGTCGCCGTCCTGCGGTAGCAGGCCGGCGGCCTGAAAGTCACGCTCTTGCCTAGCCATCGGGCAGGACTCCCCGTCTCGGAGGTGTGATCTTTCTCGGTGGTGCGGTGGGCGGCGGTGCGGCGTTCGTCTTCGGCCCCGGCCTTCCAGCTGGCCGCGTGGCGCTGCGCTGCAGCGTAGCCGGGGGTGGTGTAGCCGAGCGCGACGAGGCGCGTTGCCACCAGTGTCCCCTGCCCACGACCGCGGCGGTCTTGCGGGCGGGGCGCTTGAGGGCGCCGAGGGCGATGCGGTGGGCGAGGGAGGCGGCGTCGATGACCCAGCGGCCGGCGGTCTTGACGGCGGCGACGGCTCCGAGACGGCACCAGGTGCGGACGGTGGCGACGGTGACGTGGGCTTCGAGTGCGGCAGCGGTGGTGTTCATCGACCGGTTCCTTCCGGCGGGGTCTGGGGCTAATCCCCTGACCTCACAACACCAAGGTAGCTTCCAAATATGGAAGCCGCAAGGGGTAATCCCGAAATGGGTGCCCGAACGGTCTACCACCGCTGCCCACAACGAAGTTGACGCCCCCGGTGAAGTCGGAGGCGTCAACGTTTCGAAGGCGGCAGACCTGGTGCGTTCTCTGCATCGGGTCTGCCAGCCGGTCCCAAGTGCGGAGACCCCAGCTGTTACCCGGGGCCTCCGAAACCCGCCGGCCGACTCTCACCGTACGCCGCGCCGCACAGCCGGGCAGCCGCTTCCGCCCACTTCACATACCGGCGCAGCGCCCGCCCGGACGGCTCCAGCACCCGCTGGGCCCGCACCGGGTCCGGGGCGCCGACGTTGGCGAGAAGCCACGGCACCAGCCGGTCCGCGGGCACCACCGTCACCCCGCGCAGACGGAACCCGCCCGGCTTCGGCGGGGCGTTGTGGGACAGCACCGCAGCGGTGGCCGGCGGGCCGCCGTCGACCGCGCCACGCAGGCTACGCCGCGCTGCCGAGGTAGCGGGCGGCAACGTCCAAAAAATCGTCATGCGCGACCTTCGCGCCCTCGCGAGCGTCGGTCAACGCCTGCCTGCTGGACCACGAGTCATGCATCGCATACGTCAGCGTGATCATTCGTTCAGCGGCAGCACGCACAGCCTGGTCCTCAATGAGGACGCGCACCGCGACCAACGGGCGGGTGACCGCGCTCCGGGTCATGTGGCTTTCGTCTAGCAGCGTTTGCTTCCTCGCAGCCGGAAGCTCTTCGAGGATCGCGTCGCCGCGCATCCACATGGCCCGGCGGTGGTCGCTGACCGCGCAAGCCAGCGCCGTAACTGCCTCCAGCCGGTCACGGCGGACCGCTTCACTGTGCGTGATGTGCGCCGCGCGTTCCGCAGCGCGCTCCTGAAACCGGCCGCTGACGATCGCCCCGAGCAGGGTGCCCGTGATGGCCAGGGCAGCAGTTATAAGTGTCGGTAACACGGGTTCCTCCTCTGAGACACTGGCTGGCCCGGCCACACGCGCGGCTTATGGTCGGGCCAGCCACGTAGTGCCGGTCAGGCGTGTACGGGCACCTTGCGCACCAGGACGTCATCGACGCCCAGGCGCTGCTCGCCGTCGTCGCCGTCGGCCGTCTCGTAGGTGATCTCGATCCACTCCTCACCCGCGCCGTACTCGTCTTCGTCCTCGCCGAAGTGGAGGTCGGTGATGCGGACGGCCTCACCCTCGATCAGCACCGTCTGGTCCACCTCCAGCTCATAGACGCCCACTTCCTCTTCGGCGGCCTCCGGCAGGGCCGGGGCCTCGGCCGGCTCCTGGCCCTCGTCGTCAGCCGCGGCCGCGATGGGTGCCGGGGCCGCCATCTGCCGCTGCTCCGCCGTCCAGCCCAATTCGGCCGTGTTGAGGTGACCGAGGAAGGCCAACGGGTCGTTGGCGTGCTGCGCGGCCTGGGTGTTCATACGGGCTACGAGCTGGTTCCAGATGGCAGCGTCCTCGGTGTCGAACGCATCGTCGTCTTCTGGTGTGAGCAGGCGCAGCACCTGAACCTGCATCGGCCCGTCGGGGCCGGTCGCGATGCCTCGGCCCTGGATGTTGGGCAGGTCGGTGCCGGTGTGCGCGTCGCCCCACATCATGCGCGCGGCTTCCGGCGTGGTCCGGTCCAGGCTGATGCGGAACCGGAAGCTGTCGCGGGCCAGGCCGGACAGGAACTCTGCGTCGGGCCTTTGGATGCCCTGCACCAGGTGGATGCCGGCGGTACGGGCCAGGACCGCCATCCGCCGCCACTTCGCCAGGCAGGGGTGGTCCCTGCCCTTGAGGTCCTTGTTCAGCGCCTTTTCTTCCGCCCACATTTCCGCGAATGCTTCCTTGGCGATGTAGAACTCATCCAGGATGAAAAGGA
The DNA here is from genome assembly GCF_045222935.1 of Streptomyces sp. Ac-502. Taxonomy (NCBI): domain Bacteria; kingdom Bacillati; phylum Actinomycetota; class Actinomycetes; order Kitasatosporales; family Streptomycetaceae; genus Streptomyces; species Streptomyces sp. Ac-502. Next base: position 48,818 of record NZ_JBHFFO010000002.1, on the reverse strand, counting down.
GGCGCGGGAACTCGCCCTTCTTTGCCTTGCGTTGCTTGATGGCGGTGTAGCGGTACATCATTTCGTCGTGCGTGCGCTCGATGGCCTTGGCGATGTGCTCCGGGTCTGTCAGTACGGTCACGCCCTCCAGGTCTTCGAAGTCCAGGTATTCGGTCATCTTCGGGTCGCACAGGATCACCGGAATGCCGAGCACGCGGGCCGCGACGACGAGGTTGCGGATGAGGACGGTTTTACCGCTGCCCGTGGGGCCGATCACCAAGGCGTGAGGGTTTTTGCTGCCCAGCTTCCAGGACTGGATCGAGTGATCTTCCGCGATGGCGAAAGGCAGCTCGTTCGGCCGGAACTTGTGCAGCAGCGGGTAGCGGACGTTCGTGGGGAACGGTGGCCGCAGCGTGAACGTGACTCGGTCGTTTTCCAGGTCCCAGTTATCGCGCCAGTCCCCGGGCAATTTGCTGTCCATGGAAAGCGTGACGCGGTGCCGGAAATTCGCCGACAGGTCGCGCGACGTTGTCGGATATTTGACTTCGATGCGTGTCGGCGTGTCGCCGTCGAAGGCGAGGTCGGCGACATCGGCGGCGGCGCCCATGATCGAGCGGACGACGCTTGTCGTGCGCTCGCGCAGCCGGGCCTGGTGCTGGGTGTCGTCCTGGCCGACCGGCGACACGGGGGTGTCGCTCTCGACGATGACGCCGGCTGTCGCTGTCGCCTCGACCCGACACAGCAGGCGACGGCGCCGGGTCTCCCATGTCGCCTCGATGTCGGCGCCCATCCGGGTGGCGATGATCTGTCGCACCGCCTTGCGGGCCTTGTCGTCGCTGTCGGGGAAGGTCGCCGGGTAGGTGATCCTGATCTTCTCCGGGAGCCCCGCGTTGCGCGCGGTGATCTTGACCATCTTCCGGGCCCCGGCTCGGTCGGTCTTCATCACGGGGGCGAGGGCGGCGGCCAGGTCCCGCTGGAGCTGGGTGCGGCGGTGGTGCCACAGGCCGCCGAGGCTGCCGAGGACCGCGACCAGGACCACGGCGCCGAGCAGTGGTGCACGCAGCTCGGTGTGGCCGGTCAGGCTGGTGGCCGCCCACCCGACCAGGCCGAGGCCGACGGCGGCCATCAGGACGGAGGGGACCGGCGAGCGGTCCGCTGCGGTGTCGGTGGGGCTGGGTGGTGCTGTCATGCTGGCTGACCTCCGGGTGTGACCTCGTGTGATGGCGCGCTCCAGCGCGCCCCCTCACTGGGCTTGACAGCGGGGTGTACGCTGAGACTGAACCGCACGAAGGAGGATCTGAGGACTCAGCGTCCCCCTCCGCTTCCGCCCATCTCGGGCGAATTTTTCCGTCACGCCCCGTCACTGCCCTTCGGGGCCGGGGCCGGTGGGCTTCCCCCTCGTCTTGCGGTTGTGCGCCCGCAGGCGGGCGCCGCGGACCGCCGCGGAGGAGTCGGGCCCGCTCGTCAGCCGGCCCTCGACCCGGGGGAAGGGGCGGCCGTGGTTGTAGCGGGCCTCCAGCCGCTTGACCTCCCGCAAGATCACGGCGCGCACCAGCGCGCTCTGGTTCGGGGAGCCGTCCGGCCGGTGGGCGGTGTGCTTGATCGCGGCCTTCATCCGCTCCACGAGACTCGGCGCCAGGGTGTAGGAGAACTGCCGCATCGCCTCCAGGTCCTCCTCCGGCGCATCACCGCCGGCGAGGTCGCCGTCGGCCGCCGTGTCGCCGACGCCGGCGGCAACGGCGCCCGTGTTTCCTGTGTCGTCTGTCGCCGACGCGTCGCCTGTCGCCGGGGTGGCGTCTGCGGCCGCCGTGTCGCCTGTCGCCTGTCGCCTGTCGTCGTGTCGCCTTGTCGCTGTGTCGCCCGGGGCGGTGTCGCTTGTCGCCGTGCCGGCTGTCGGCTGTCGCTGTCGCCTGTCGGCCGTCGTGTCGTCTGTCGCCGGGGTGTCCGGTGTCGCCGACGTGTCGCCCGTCGCGTCCGGTGCCGCTGTCGCGTGTCGCCCGGCCGTGTCGCCCAAGACGACATCGACCGGGTCCGGCTCCGTCCTGGGGGTAATGCCCGCAGGCTGTCGGCGGTATTTCGTGCCCGTCGGCATATCTGGCTCCCCCGTGCTTTCTTTGCCCGCCATCATGACGCGCTCTCCTGCCTCGGCAGTGAATCGTAGATGTGCTGGTAGATGTCGCCGACTTCTTTCAAGTCGTCCCCTCCGAATTCACGGCACGGCGTGTGATAGCTTTCGAGCGCTTCGGGAACCCGCGGGCTCCGCGGAACTGGTGGTTCCAGTACTTTGCTGCCGAATCTGTTTCTTATTTCACCGAGGACTCTGCGGGAGTCTTCTGTTTCTTCGAAACCGGTGACGATAACCCCGGCGATTGTCAGCTCCGGATTTCCCTTTTCTGCGATCCGCTGGGCTGTGTAGCGCATTTCTTCCGCGCCTTGTGCGCTCCATACGGTGGCCCTCGCCGTGATGAACAGGTGCTCCATTCCGAGGAGCCCTGTTGCGGACAGCTTTCCCAGGTCCCGCGGCAGGTCGATAATGACGTCGTCCACGAGGCCATCCAGCTCTCCATCAATCCGGGCACGGCGCAGCGTGCCGATTCCCGCGGTGGTGATATCCACCTCGCGATTGGCCAGGAAACGGTCCGCCGGTGCGACCAGGACGCCCTCCCACGCGGTGGGCACCAGGACGTCGGCGAGCGGCAGCGGCTCCCGTGCGCCGGGTCCGTGGGCCTGCAGCGCGTCCTTGATCCCGACCCGGCGGGAGGCCGGTTCCAGTACGGCGGTGGCGTCGCCCTGGGGGTCCAGTCCGATGACCGCCACCCGGCGCCGCCGTGGGCCGTTATGCCGCTGGGTGGCCGCGTAGGCCAGCTCCAGCGCGGTGGTGGTGCAGCCGCTGCCGCCCTTGCCTTTGCCTACTCCTATCCACATCCCATTTGCCCGCAATCTCCCTCGTTGTCGGCCCCCGTCGGTAAAACCCATGGGACATGGTAGGGCTCGCTAGCTGACCTGCAGAGACCGCATATCCGGCCACGCAATACCGCTTCGAAAACCGCGCCGCACACCCTATGCTGGTCAAGTCCCATGGGTTACATGGGTTTTCAACATCCCGTCTCGCAGAAGGGGACACTCCCGTGAAGATCCGGATCCGCGAACACCTGCGCCGCCTGCGGCCGCTGACGCCCGCCCAGCTCACCCACCGCCGGCGCGTACGCCAGCTCCGCACCGGCCACCAGCTCCACGCACTGACCGGTGCTGCCGTCCTCGCCGGCGGCGGCACCCAGCTCGCCGCCTTCGGCACCAACGGCCTGGAGGAGTTCCTGAAAGGGGACGCCCTGCAGGTCGGCATTCTGATCGCCGGCCTCGTCGTGATCTTCAGCGCCAAGAAGAAGGACGCGCCCGGCGCCCTGGTCGTCGGCGGCATCGGCCTGTTCGGCCTGGCGATCATGGGCCTGTCGGGCAAGGGGTTCGACATCGGCGAGTTCCTGTCCGGCTGGATCTGGCACTAGGAGCAGCCGCCATGCAGATGCACACCGACGACGAGATCTACGCGGTGGACGACATTTTCCTGGGCCCGCCGCGCGCCTCTTTCCCGTTCCGCGTGCGCTACCGCGCCTACCTCATCGGCGCGGCCCTCTTCGCCCTGATCCTGGTCCTGGAGATCTGGACGGGCGTCATCGGCCCCTGGAACGCCGTCTACGGCCTGCTCGCGACCATCTGGCTCACGATGCAGGTCATGGAGCGCGTCGACCACGAGCACACCGCCAAGGCCGTCTTCGCCTCCTTCGCGCACGAAGTGGCCGCCCCCGCGGCACGGCCCGCACCACCGGCCGCAGCCGCCTGTCCCTGGCCGGCGTACGTCACCGCGCACGCCGCACCCGCTGACCCACCCGCCCCTGCGTACCCGCCCGGCCCGCGGCCGGGCCCACGCCTGCCCAACACTGCACAAGGGGAACCCGTGAAGAAGAAGACCAAGGAGCAGCGCGGCCTGCTGGCCCGCCTGCTGACCACCAGCCGCCCCACCACCGACGCCGCCTACCGCAGCGGCCTGCAGCTGTCCGACGTCGTCGGCAACCTGGCCGTCAGCCGGTCCGGCACCGTCACCGCCTGGTACGTCGCCGGACCCCAGCGCTGGAGCTTCCTGTCGGATGCCGACCGCAACCAGCTCCTGCTGGCCCACGCCCAGCGCCTGGCCGAGCTCAACGGCCGCCGCATCCACCTGCGCATCACCCACCGCCCCTACCCGGTCGCGCGGTGGGCCCGGGCGCTGGACGACAGCGTCATCAACCCCCTGCCCGGCTGGGACCGCTACCTCGAAGAAGAGCAGCGCAAGGTGGGGCGGCTGCCGCTGGACGACAAGGTCGTCTACTACGGCGTGACCGTCGGGCGGCTGTCCGGCCTGGGCCGCAGCACCCACCGGTGGTTCGCGGCGAGCCAGCGGGAGGTCGACGCCCTGGGCCGCGACCTGCAGACCATCACCGCCACGATGCGGTCGGCCGGCATGACCGCCTCCCCCGCCGACCCCGACGACATGCACTGGCTGCTGACCCGCTCCCTGGGCCTGGGCCTGCCCGCCCCGCTGGACGTCCCACCCCAGCCCGATGACCAGTGGTACCCCGAGGACCTGGCGGAGTTCACCGAGGCTGCCGAGTGGTCCTCCCCCGAGCCCTACACCCCGCACATCGTGGTCACCGGCACCCGGCAGGAGCCCGTCACCCGCTACGTCTCCGTGCTCAGCGTCGGCCGCATGTCCCTGTCCCCCATCCCGGAGTCGGGCGCCTCGCCCTGGCTGCAGCGCCTGGACCGGCTGCCGTTCCCCTACGAGGTCAGCGCCACCTTCGACGTGCGCGAAGGCGACGTCGTCAACAAGGAGATGCGCGACCAGCTCGACCGCATCCACCACCAGGTGCGCCACCACCAGGAGCACGGCGTGGACATCCCCCATCAGCTCGCCCGCCAGCGCCAGCAGGGCCTGGACACCGAGGACGAGGTGAAATCCGCAGGGTTCGCGGGGGTGTCCACCCGGACCCACGGCTGGGTCCGTATCGCCGTGGCCGGCACCACCCCCGAGCAGACCCACGACCGCGTCAGCCGCGTGCAGCAGCTCTACAAGGGGCAGATGCTCATCCACCGCCCGGCCGACCAGTACAAGCTGGCCCGGGAGTTCATCCCGTGCGAGCCGATCGCCAACGACGCCTACAAGCGCAGGCTGCCGGTGACCACGCTCGCCGGGGCCCTGCCCGCCGCGTCCGCCCTGGTCGGCGACCGCATCGGCCCCAACCTCGGCTACACCAGCGGCGCCAGCCGCCGCGCAGTGATGTGGCACCCCTGGCGCTCCACCGAGGTCGCCGAGCGCTCCGGCCTGACCCTCGTCGTCAGCACCCTCGGCGGCGGTAAGAGCACCCTGGGCGGGAAGTTCGCTTACGACTCCACCCGGATGGGCGCACCGGTCACCGTACTGGACCCCTCCGGGCCGATGACCAGGCTGTGCACACTTCCGGAGCTGCGCCCGTTCGCGCGCGAGATCGACCTGATGGGCGCCGAGCCCGGCACCCTCAACCCCTACCGCGTCATCCCCGACCCGCGGCCCGACCATTTCGAACCCGAGCAGTACCGGGATAAGCCGGACCCCGTGCACGCCGCCGACACCGCCTACCGGACCGCCCAGCAGTCCGCCCGGGCGCAGCGCCGCACGCTGGCCGTGGACGTCCTGCGCGGCCTGCTGGACCACTCCCTGCGCTCCTCCGAGGCGACCAACAAGGCGCTGCTGATGGCCTCCCAGCGCGCGGACACCTCCATCCACAGCAGCCCGTACGCGATCATCGACGTCCTGGAAAAGCTGGACGGCTCGCTGGCCGAGCACGGCAAGCACCTGGCCGAGCTGCTGCGCGGCGCGGCCGAACTGCCGCAGGGGCAATTGATCTTCCCGGCGGTCGACGCCGGCGACGACCACTACCTGACCGCCCACCACCGCCTGGTCGTGATGTCCCTCAAGGGCCTCAACCTGCCCACCGCCGGAGTGCCCGCAAGCGAATGGACACTCGATGAGCAGTACTCCATGCCACTGCTGTACCTGGCCGGGTGGTACGCCCAGCGCTCCATCTACGACCGCCCCATGCACGAGCGCAAGGGCCTGCTGATGGATGAGGCGTGGGCGCTGCTCAACGTCTCCAGCGGGCGCGCCCTGGTGAAGAAGACCGGCCGCGACTCCCGTAAGCACAACGCGCGGGCGGTGGTCATCTCACAGGACGCCGGCGAACTGATGGCGGCCGACCTGGGCAACTGGATCGACTCTGTGTTCATCGGCCGGACCACCGGCGAGGAAGCCCAGCGCGCCGCCCTGCGGCTGATCGGCATCGCGCCAGGCAACGGCTACGAACGCGTCCTCGAAGGGCTGTCCGCCCCGCGCCGCAGCACCGGCACCACCATGCAGGCCGACTACATCGACCGCGAATTCATCTTCAGCGACGGCAACGGCGGCATCGAACGCATCACCGTGGACTTGCGCCACCGGCCCTCGCTCTTCAGGGCCCTGAACACCACCGCGGCCCCGCTCTCCCAGCGCACCGGGACCAACCCCTGGACGGACACGGCCGTGCAGGGCCTGGTCCAGCAGAACGGCGGTGCCCGGCGATGACGACGCCTCTCCTGGCCCCGGGGGCCCGGCTGCTGCGCGGCCTGCGGCCCCGGCGCACCTGGGCGCTGGCCCTGCTCCTCGCCGTCCTCGGCGCGCTCCTGGTGGGCCCTTCCGCCCACGCCGCCCCGCCCGACCTGTGCGACAAGGTCCCCGGGCAGGCGGCCGACTGGTGCCAGCGCGACGACAGCACCGAGGCACCCAAACAGCCCCCGTCCCTGGACGACCCGGCGGGCCTGACCCCGAACTGTAAGAATGCCCCCGCCCCGGCGATGCCGGGCAGCGGCCCGGCCGCCTGGGCCGACACGCCGCCCAAGAAGCCGCTGGCCCCCCTCGACCCGAAGTCTCCGGAGGCCCGCGCCCACCTGTACGAGCAGTACGGCCTGTCAGGATTCCGCTGGTCGACCTACGATCTGGGATGCTCCGGGACCGGCGTCGGCGAGATGATCAGCGCGGCCAGCTCCGGCTACGAGACCAAGGTCGCCAACTGGCTCTACAGCGCTTCTACTTGGTGGACGTCGCTGGCGGTCAGCCTCCAGCAGGAGGCCACCGGCGACGGCTACCTGAACAAGCTCAACGTGGTCTTCGGCGACGCCACCAAGGCCGTGGCCGAGGCCATCTACCGGCCGTGGATCAGCATCTCCCTGCTGGTCCTGGGCCTGGGCATCGTCTACCAGGCCCGGCGCAAGAACCTGCCCGACGCGACGAAGTCCGCGGTCTGGGCCCTGCTGGTCATGACCGTCACGAGCGTGGTGTTCAACTGGCCCCAGGAAGCGGGCAAGCTGGCGGATGCTGCCGTGACCGAGACCGTGGGCCGCATCCAGCAGGGGGTGGCCGGGGACGCCGCCCATGGGTCGGCGCCCGCCACCAGCCAGGGCAACCTGATCGCCTCCTCGATCCTGTACGAAGGGTGGGCAACCGGTGTCTTCGGTGACAGCAAGTCCCCCACCGCCCGCAAGTACGGCACCGACCTTTTCGACGCGCAGGCGCTGACCTGGGCAGAGGCCAAGCTGCCGCCCAAGGAGCGCGCGACGGTCATCAACGCCAAGGCCAAGAAGTGGGAGACGCTGGCCGCCAAGGTCAAGGCCGAGGACTCCACCGCGTACGCGCACCTGACCGGCGCCGAGGACGGCCGCCTGGGCACTGCGGTCAACACGGCCCTGGGGGCTATCCCGACGAACGCGTACTCGTTCATGTCGTCCATCGCGATCACCTGTGCGCGCCTGATCCTGAAGATGATCGGGGTGTTCCTGCCCGCCATCGCGGCGCTGGCCATCCACCGGCAGCTCAGCGGCACCCTGCGTACCGTCGGCAAGAGCGCGGCGGCAGCCGTGATCAACGCTCCCGTCTTCGTCCTGGCCGCCTCCCTGGACACTCTCCTGATCCAGGTTCTTCTGCAGGAGGACAACCACCTGCCCCACTGGTTCGCGATCGTCCTGATCTGGATCATCACGGCCATGCTCTGGGCCATGTCCAAGCCGTTCCGCAAGATCAGTTCCATGGTGTCGCCCAACAGCGACTGGTTCGGCGGCGGGGTCGGCATCCTCGGCAAGGCGAAGACCATGGCGTTCGGCGCCGCCCTCGGCTACGCGAAGGGCAAGGTCAACGCCCGCCAGATCGGCAGCATCATCAACCCGAAGGGCAGCGGAGCCAGCGGCCGGGGCGGGGGCGGAGGCCTGCGGGGCCTGGGCCGCGGGCGCGGCGTGGAGGACCGCGGCGATGCCGACGAGCAGCTGCCCGGCGGCATCGACCACGACGACGAGGCCACCACCCGCCGCTTCGTGCGGCGCGAGGGCGAGCCCTGGAGCGAGGAGACCGAGTACGAGCCCGGCCCGGTCACCACCGACCACGACGGCGAGGACACCGGCTACTGGGTACCCGACCACGCCAGCCGCCCCGGCGCCTCCGTAGTCCCCTACCAGGGCGACGGCCAGCAGCCGGCCGTCGGCGAGACCGCGCCGGAGATGCACGCCGACTGGCCGCCGATGCACCGCGTTGACCCTGTCGCGCTCGCCAAGGGCGCCGCCGTGCAGCAAGAGGTGCGCCGGCGCCAGGCGGACGAGGCCGAGCGCCAGGCCCAGGAGGCACGCCGCGCCGAGGCCGCCCAGCAGGCCGCCGAGGCACAGCAGCGCTTCGAGGAGGAGCAGCGGCTCCGCGAGGAAGCCGACCGCGAGGAAGCCGAGCGCCGGGCGCAGCGGGCCCGGGAGGCGGAGATGCTCGCCGCCATCGCCCGGGCCGTCGGCGAGGGTACCGCCGCCGGCCTCGCCGGCCACGGCCGTACCGCCCCGCCGCCGCCCCGTGCTTCGCGCAGTTCGCAGCCGCCCCGGGACCGGCAGGGGACCTACGAGGCAGGCCCCAGCTCGCCGCCGCCCCCGCCGCCGAGTTTCGACGGGGACCGGCCCATCCCGGTCGCGCCGGAGTTCACCGAGGCCGACGGCTCGCGCACGTTCGTCATCTACTCCCCCACCAGCGGCTACAGCACCCACCACGACGACGGTCCGCGTGACAGCGGCAGCACCCCCGAGGACATCTGATGCGCGACCAGATCCGATCCGTGCTGCGCTGGCCGCTGTACAGCCCGCGCCGGCTGGCCGCCGTCCTGACGGCCGCCGTCGCGCTGCTGTTCCTCCTCAACGCCTGCAACGACAAGCAGCGGCCCGCCGACCCCAAGCCCGCCGCCGCTCCCAGCACGGCGCCGCGCACCAGCACCCCGGCGCCGTCCGCCTCCGCGGCCCCCAGCGCCTCGCCGGACATGGCGGCCGCGCTGGACACCGCGCGGGCCTTCGTGACCGCCTGGGCTTCCCACAAGGAGCCCGCCGCCTGGCTGGCCGGCGTACAGCCCCAGGCCACCCCCGCCTCGCCCAGAAGCTGTCCACCGTCGATCCCAGCCGTATCAAGGCGACCAAGGTCACCACCGCGACGGTCACCGACACCGGCGGCGGCGAGCTGACCTCGGCCGCCGTGCAGACCGACGCCGGACCGGTGTCCGTCGGCATGATGTGGGACGGGGCGCGCTGGTGGGTCCGCGACATCCAGCCCGGCGCGCAGGCGGTGGGGTAGATGAGCATCGCTGTGGGGGCGGCGGCCTCGCCGGTCGGACGCCGGCTGGCCGTCTCGGCGGCGGCCCTCGCCGCCCTCGGCTGCGCCGCCGTCCTGTCCCTGGGCAGCCTGGCCATGACCCCGACGGCCACCGCGATGACCGGCGTCAGCTGCCCGGTGGACGGGGTGGCCGTCGGCGACGGCGACGGCTCGACCGGACTGTCCGCCGAGCAGATCAAGAACGCCCAGGCGATCATCGCGGCCGGTCAGCAGATGCAGATCCCCGTCCGCGGCCAGATCGTCGCCATCACCGCCGCACTGCAGGAATCCGGCCTGCGCAACCTCGACCACGGCGACCGCGATTCGATCGGCCTGTTCCAGATGCGCCCCTCCCAGGGCTGGGGCACCCGCGAGCAGATACTGAACCCTGCTTGGGCCGCCCGAAAGTTCTACTCCATGCTGCTGAAAGTGCCCGGCTGGCAGGGCATGACCGTCAACGACGCCGCCCAGGCCGTCGAGCGCAGTGGCTACCCGGACGCGTACGGCAAGCACGAGCGCAAGGCCGTACAGATCGTGACGGCCATCGGCGGCAGCACCGCCGGCGTCACCCCGGCCGACACCGCCGGCTGCACCCCCGTCATCGACACCCCCACCGGGGCGACCGGCACCGCCCTGAAATCCATGCTGGACCAGGTCGGCAAGCCGTATGTGTGGGGCGCGACCGGCCCCGACGCCTTCGACTGCTCCGGCCTGATCGTCTGGGGCTGGCGCCAGGCCGGATACGAGCTGTCGGTACGGACCTCCCAGCAGATGTACAACGTCGCCACTCCGGTGCCCGCGGGCCAGGAGAAGCCCGGTGACCTGATCTTCACCGAGATGGACAAGCAGGCCGGCGTGGCGGGCCCCGCGCACGTCCTGGTCGTCGTCCGGCCCGGCCTCGCCGTCGAAGCACCGCGCACCGGCGTGCCCGTACGCACCCGCAAGTACGACGCGGCCAAGGAACACATGCGCTTCGGCCGCCTCCCGAAATCCGCCCTGACCCCCAAGTCAGCCGCCTGACACGAACCGGGAGAACCCGTGAACGACCACCACCAGCAGCTGCTCGACGCCGCACTGCACACCGCGACCCGGGGCTGGCCCGTCTTCCCGCTCCGCCCCGGCGGCAAAGTCCCGGCCCTCCAGCCCGACGGGCGCCCCGGCTGGGAGAAGAGCGCCACCACCGACCACGACCGCATCCGCCGCATCTGGAAGCGCGACAGCTACAACGTGGGCTTGGCCACCGGACGCACCGACCGGCTCTCCGGCCTCGCCGTCCTCGACATCGGCGACGGGAAGGCCTTCCGGGACCTGTGCGCCGAACACGATCAGCCCGTGCCGCACACCCGCATCGTGCGCACCGCGGCGGGCCGCACCCACCTATACTTCACCGCGCCCGTCGGCGTCCTCTTGCCCAGCGGCACCGGACCGCTCCCGTCCCCGATCACCCTGCACGCTGCCGGCGGATACGTCGTCGCGTCCGGCAGCGTCATCGGCGGCCGCTCCTACGCGACCGTGGGTCCGGCCCTGCTCTACCCGCTGCCCGGCTGGCTCCAGCACCTGCTGATTCCCCGCCGCTGAGGCGAGAAGGTGACACCATGACCACTCGTCACGGCAGCAGCACGACCGCCGGCAGCAAGTCGTCCGTCCGCCCGTACGCCTCGGTCCGCATGTGCCGGCGCTGTCGCTGCGAGGCGACCACCGACTGCCGTATCTGCCGCGCCCCGCTCTGCGCGGCCTGCACCGCCGACCACCACCACGAGGGGTACGGCACCCCGGCCAGCTCCTGAGAGCTGACAACAGCGAAGCGCCCGACCGTAGAACGGTCGGGCGCTTCGTGTGTGGGCAGTGGCTCGCCATCCGCGGATGGTGCACTTCCGCCCTGGGAATCAGGTGGCCTTACCTCCCTCCTTCGCTCCGGCCGCGGTGCTGGCGTGGGTGCGGGCGTCCCGGTCAGCGTCGGCGGCCCGCTGCGGGGAGCGCTGCTCCCGCGCCTGGCGGTAGTCCTCGGCGCACTTCTCGATCAGGCGCCGGTCCCGGGCCATCAGCCGCGGCCGGAGCAGGTCGGGGCCGGGCAGGGCATGAAGACGTTGGACTGGACCCCGGGCGTGGGGTACGAGGTTTCGGCGTACCCGCCCGCATTTCCGCACTGGTTGCAGGGGGGTTCGGGGGACTTGGGCTGGGTGTCGGCGTCGGCAGATGCCTGGGTACGATCCGTCACAGGACCGCCTCCTATGCACGTAGGGGGGTGTCTGAGGCCCTGGGCAGGTGTTGCGAGCACCGGCCCGGGGCCGTTCGCGTTGATACGCGAGGGGTGGGAGCTAGCAGCCCTCACCAACAAGAAAACTGTATAGCGACTAATGCACGATTGGCAAGGGGGTGCCCCGCGCCCGCTCCGCCCCGTCTTCGCGCGGCACCGGCAGCCCTGCGACATACCCGCGACGTCGCAGGGCTGTACTGGTCCCATGGACGAGGCAGCCGCGCGGCGGATCGCGTACACCCTCCTGGAGGCTCTGCGGCCAGCCGAACGCGCTGCCGCGCTGTACTGGCTCTCCGCGCTCGCCGATGACGCCCACGAGCTGACGCCGGACCAGCGCGCGGTCGCTGACACGGTGATGTCACCCGGGCACCCGCCCTATGAACTGGCCGCCCTCCGGTGGGTGCACGCCGCCCTGGCCGGGCTGGTGCCCACCGAGCGGCAGCGCGTACTGGGCTGGCTGCGCCAGCAGTTCCCTCTCTGAAGGGCCTTTTTCTGAACCTCGTCTCGTTCAGCCGGGCACCGGGAGGCCCCGCCTCCCCGATCCGGCCGGGGCCATGCGGCACGATCGGGTCATGACGGAAGAGGAGTACGACGATCTGCTGGAAGAGATCGTGGAGACCGAACTCGACATGTACTACGCGGCCGTGGCCGGAGTCGCGGACGCCGACGAGCTGGACGAGAGCTGACCGCTGGCGCCGGTCGCTACCTCGGCACCAGGTGCCTGGCGAGCCAAGAAGCTGTGTCATCCCCCCGGCAACCACCCTTTACGCCATCCTTGGTGCGCAGCGATCGGAAGTCAGGAGGCTGCGCATGGATGCCGAGGATCTAGAGATCACACCGACGACAGGCCCCAGCTGTGCCGGGGTTCGAGACCTGGTCATGGAGCTGCTGGCCAGCCATCCCCTTGTCACCCGCGTCGGAGAGATCCGCGAGTACCGGGGCGACGTCGGGCTCAAGGTAGAGATCGGCGGTATCGACTTCGATCTCTGGGTGGAACCCGCCTAGACCCCCGGATCACGCTCAGCTTCCAAGACGGCGATCACCGCCTTAAGATCGATCAAGCTCGCCGTCACCTGGTGGCCCCCCGGTGATTTGCCGATCCGGGGTTCAGGTACTGGCACTGAGGCGTCACCCGCGGCTTCCGTCCCCGCCGGTCGGCGACTGCGCGCCCCGGCCCGGCTCCCGGCCGGCCAGCACCTCCTGGACCGCTCGCAGGGTTTCGCGGTCGGCCTCCTCCAGTCGCGCCAGGAGGTTCCACTGGCGGACGTCGGTGACGAGTCCTTCGATGGCCTGGTCCAGGCGCTGGCGCAGGAGGTCCGGGTGCAGCGCCTCGACCTCGACCGCCTCGCGGGGGTCGAGTCCTTCGTCCGCGCATTCCTGCGCGAAGCGCCGGTAATTGACGTCGGCCGCGTTCGCCTGATGGGCGGTGTACAGGCCGCTGCGGCAGTCGGCCGGCGTGACCGCGAGCTGCCGGAAGTCCAGGTCGATGCCCCCGCTGTAGCGCTCCATCCGCTCCGCGATGGAGCGGGGTACTGAGCGGCCGGCCGCGTCCCAATCCCCGACATAAAGCACGGTCAGAGGCTTGCCGATGCGCTCGTAGGCGCGCACCGCTTCATGGATGAACGTTTTCGAGCTCTGGCCGCGACAGGAGTAGAGCCCGACGCCCCAGGCCGAGGTGACCGGGTGCAGGACGCCCGAGACCGAGTCGGACTCGCACCAGACCTCGACCCGCCGGGCCTGGGAGGCCCACAGGTCCCTGCGGAAGATCTGCGCCGTCCGCGCCAGGGCATCCTCCGCCGACTCGTACAGGATTTCTTGCCGTACCAGGCGGGTGCCATCGGTGATCCACTCCCACGGCATCATCCCGTGCTCGCGCATGTAGCCCAGTTCGCGCACCGGCACCGAGTAGTTCTTCCGGGAGCGCCCGCTGTCCTTGTCCCACAGCCGCCCCAGGCCGAGGTAGTACACGTGCCTGACCGAGCACGGCCGGGCCGCCTCCACCAGCGCGTACAGCTCCGCGCGCAGCGCTTCCATCTGCGCTTTCGTCCGCCGCGGCCGTTTTACGGCGCTAGCGCGGTACCCCATCTCTCCAGTCAACACCCGTACGGCGGGCCGGGGTTGGGTTTTGCGGGGCACAAGGGTTCGTCCGTCCGGCGGCGCGTTACGGCAGCACCCACGACACGACCCGTTCGGGGTGTTGACAAGTGTTTAGTGACTGAACACTATGGAGGGAGTCGGGCACTCGCCCGGCCGGACACGCACAGGGGCGCGGCCCCGCTTCCCAACGATGACCGCGCCCCAGCTCCAACAGGAGGGCTCCATTGTCCATGAACTTCCCACACGCCGCACCGCCCCCGGCGGTCGACCCCGGCCTGGTCTCGGACGCCGCGTGCACGCTCGTAGAGCTGAGCACCGTGCCCGACGACGTCGCGCTGCAGGCCCGGGCCGCCAGCCAACTGCCCCAGGTACTGGCGCAGTTGCGGCAGACTACGGTCAGCAACGCCGGATCGGACGCCGACTGGCTGGACGTCTGGCGCGGCATCGGCGTGGTAATCGAGAGGACCCGCTGATCCCATGACGACCACCCCGAGCAGCGCCCCGGCCCCGACCCACCACGTCCGCGCCGTCCTGAGCACGGGCGGGATGTGGCAGGCCGAGGTCATCGAGCTGCCCGAGGTGCGCGATGCGCACCGCTCCCTGTCTCAGCTGGAATCGCGCGTGCGCAAAGCCATCGCCCAGGTGCAGGGCGGGGACGCTGCCCTGCACCTGGAGTTCACCACCAGCACCGGAGACGCCGGCCTCGACGAGCGGATCGCCGAGGCGCGCGAGCTGCGGCGCCAGGCCCTGGAGATGGCCGACCGCGCCCGCGCGGCGGCCGTGCCGCTGGCCCAGCTGCTCGTCCGCCATCACGGCGTCTCCGTGCGCGATGCGGGCACGCTGCTGGACTACTCCGGCGGCGCCATCTCCACGATGACCAAGACCCCCACGAGCTGACCGACCGTCCGACGGGGAACACCCGCCCGCCTCACCAGCGAGCGCCCCGGCCGGACCCGACCCCACCGCACACCCTGCCCAACACCAGGGAGCCCAGATGCCCAACACCATCACCGCCGCCACCCCCTCATGGGTCGGCGGCCTGAACACCAGCCTGGAAGCGCTCCGGGCGGGCGCCGAGCGCGCCCGTACGGCGGCCGACGCCGCGACCACCGCCGCCGAATGCCTCGTACGCGACGCCGAGAACATGAGCGACGACAGCTCGGTCATGGCGGCCACCGTGCAGTGCGAGGGCTACGACCGCACGCACCTGCCCAGCGTCCTGCGGCAGGTCGCCTACGCGCACCACCGCATGGCCCTGGAACTGTCGTGGATCTGGCACCGCGCCGCGCGGGCCTACGCCTACGGCCTCGCGCAGGCTCTGACCGAGCTCAAGCGCGGCCAGAGCCCCGACCAGGCACACATCCGCGAGGACTTCCCCGTGCCCGCGCCGCCGGGGAAAACCGGGTGCTCACCCTCGCCTACGAGGCCGCCTACACCCGCGAACTCGCCCTGACCAACGCCGAGATCAGCACCGCCAGCGCCGCCCAGAGCGCCCCTTCGCTGTGCTGGTCGGAGTCGGCGGCGGCCTGGTCCGCCTACGCCGACCAGCTCTCGACCGTCGTCTGGTACGCGCTGGTGGAGCGCTACCTGCCCACGGACGGGCGGTGACCCGATGACCCTCGCCGACCGCCTGGCCAGCATCGACTGCCTGATGACCCAGCTCAACCAGCTGCACGCCGCCCGCGCCATCGAGGAGCTGCTGAACACGGCCCAGCCCGTGCTCGTCATCGCCTGGGAGATCTGCGGCAACGGCAGCGTGCGCGGACGCCTCGCCCTGCCCGCCCAGACCCGCGAGCAGGCGATCAACGCCGTCCGCGCCGTGCACCTCACGCACAAGCGGCGCTGCACCATCGTCAGCCGCACCGGACGCGGCGGCGGACGCGAACTGGCCGCCCGGCTGCCCAACAAGCTGCTGCGCATCGAGCTGTGGGCCTACACCGAGCCCCCGGCCGGCGCCCCCGCCCAGCAGACCCTGCCGCGCGCCACCTTCAACGCGCCCGCCCGCCCGCACCCCTGACCCCGCACCGCGAGGGCGGGTCCGCCGTGACCCGCCCTCGCCAAGGAATCCCATGCGCAACTTCCTCCGGCGCGGCGAATACCCCAGCGCCACCGACGACCCCGCCCGGCTCGCCCGGTACCTGATGGACCAGCGCGAGCGCTACCTCGGCACCGCGGCCCTGCCCGCAGGACAGCCGGTGCCCGCCCTGCAGATGCAGCAGGACCTGCTGACCGCCGTCACCGAGACGCTCAGCAGCCACCGCACCGCCCAGCTCACCCTCGACTCCGCCCTGCGCCAGCCCGTGGCCGAAGCCCTGACACAGGCCCTGATCTACGCCACCGAGCTGCAGCAGGAAGTCCTGCAAGAGCTGTACACGGCCGTCATGGCCACCACCGACCCGCCCGACAACCACATCTGACCGCGCCGCACCATCCCCGGACGGGGCCCGCCTGCCCAACACAGCCACCCCGTCCGGGCCGCACCCGACCACACACCACCCCACGGAGGACACCGCCGTGCAGCACCTGCCCGTACCCGTCCCGCCCGTACCCGACTCCATCTTCGACGCCGGGAACTCCGCCTTCGACCGCGCCCACACGCTGCGCCAGCAGGAGATCCGCCGCCAGCACCGGCGCGGCATCCCCGGCGTCATCGCGGCCGCCGGCCTCGGCTACCTGCTCGCCCTGCTCATCCCCGTCACACCGGCCAACCCCGGCCTGCTGGCCGCCGTCCTCATCCTGGGCCTGCCCGCAGCCGTCGCCCACCGCGCCTACCGCACCGGCCCGGAAGTCCGCCGCCTGCGCGACGACGCAGGCGGTGAACTCATCACCGCCTGCCTGCTCAACCCGCTCACGCAACACGGCTGGTACCTCCTGCATGACCGCCGCACCGAGGCCGACAGCAACCTCAACCACGTCTGCCTGCTGCCCGACGGCACCGCCGCCTTCTACATCGCCAGCCAGACATTCACCAACCGCCGCTCCGTCGTCCGCCTCGACGGCGACACCCTGTGCTGCGGGGGCCGCGTCTGCGGTTCGACCGTCACCGGCATCAAGCGCGAAGCCCGCTACCTCTCCACGGCACTGGGCGTGCCCGTGACCCCGGTCATCGCCGTACACGGTGCGACCGTGCCCGGCGGCCGCATCCGCGGCGAGGGCATCACCATCGTCTCCGCCGCCCTCCTGGTCCCCGAGCTGACCTCCGTCCTCCACCGGACCGTCCCCGCAGCCGCCGACCAGCTCACCCGGCGGGCCGCCACCGCCCTGCCCCGCCACACCAGGTGACGGTACGGACCATGACCGACTTCCACCGTGACCTGCGCGAGCTGACCGCCGGCGACGCCGACCTGGACGACTGCAGCCGCCTGCTGCGCGACACCGCGCGGGCCGTCATCCAGGGCGACACCGACGCCGACCTCACCGGCCTGTACCCGATGCTGCTCAACGTCGCCGCACTCCTGGACCTCAGCGCCCACCGCCTCCAGGACCGCGACCCCGAGACCGCCGCCGCCCGCCGGGCACTGTCCGTGCAGGTACGCCTGCGCGCCCGCCCCGCCGCCGGCGGCTGACGGCCCCTGGCCGGGCCCGGCACCGCACCCCGCGGGACCGGGCCCGGTCAAGGGCCGGGCAGCCGCCCGGCCGCCCTCACCGGCAAGGAGACGCTATGGACACCCCGGCCCAGGACATCCCCGACCTCAAGCGCGAATACCACTGGCACGCCGCCCGGCTGACCGCCATCGACAGCACAGCCGACACCGTCGACACGGTCGCCGAGTACTGGACGCACATGCAGAAGCGGCGCTCCGCACTGGCCGCCATCACCGGCACCCTCGTGGAACTCGCCGCGGCCCACGACCGGGCCGGTGACCGGCCCGCCGCCCTCGCCATCCGGGAGTTGCACGAGTTCTACATGCGCCTGTACCGGGCCGCCAACGACGCGGCCGCCGCCTCCCGGCCCACCGTCATCGCCGTCGAACACGGCACGGTCCGGGCCCGCTGCGGACGTCTGGGCCACCCCCGGCCAGCCGCTGACCCACCCGGCCGCCCAGCGATCGGTACCGCCTCACCACCCGGAAGGGACCATGAGCACGCACATCGTTGTCAGCCACGGCAGTGATTTCTTCGGCGAAGACCACCTCCCCGTCCGCCGCCTGCGCGAGCTGGGGGAGCACCTGCGCGGCGTACTGCCCGCCTGCGACCACCCGCCCCTGACCCAGCTCCTGGAGACCGCCGGCACCGCCGAGCACACCATCAGCGGCGAACAGGCCGCCCTGCTCGCCGTCCTTCTGCGCCGCGCAGCCGCCAGCAAGCACCTCAGCAAGCCGCACGCCGCCATCGCCGCCCGCCTGGGCTGCGCCGCCGCCAACGCGGCCAGCAGCCCCGACCCCTGGACCTGGCGCACATCCGCCGGAAGCTGACCCCGCACCAACCCGAGGCCCGGAGCCGCCGTAACCGGCTCCGGGCCTCGCCCATGTCCATAACCCCCTCCGGGCCGGTGCCAAACAACGGCCAGCCGGCGGTCTGGCTGGGCACCGCCCCCGACGACCGACACCAGCCACGCCCGACTGCCCCGCCCTCCCCCGGCGGCCGGCGGGACGGGATACTGCCCCGGTGACTGATGGCCTGCAAATCCTCGGCGGCGACTGGTACCTGGCCGTACCTCCGCCCGCCGTTCCCGTGCCCGCGGCCCACGTGCCCGACCTCCCCGGCCGCCGTGCCATCGAGACCTGCCCCGGCACCGGCATCATCACCGGCCTGCGCATCTACAGCACCGACGACCCCGCCACGTGCACGGTCGTCACAGAACTGGACTACTGGCGCGCCCGCATCGTCCCCGGCGGGCCGGTGCCCACCCGCCGCGTGCCCGTCGACCGGCTGCACGTCGAACACCGCCTGCCATACGAGCCGCCGCCGGTCGGCGAGCAGCCCGAAGCCGGCGCCGACCAGTTCGGCATCTTCCGGCGCATCGCCCCCGCACCGGACTCCCCCGCCGCCCGCACCCCCGTCCCCGCCCGCGACGTCCGCAACCTCCACGGCCGGCGCCTCGTCCAGGTGGCGCCCACCGGTTTCGCCTGGGACCTGCGCGCCGTCAGCGAGCCGTACGACCAGGACGGCGAAGTCACCGCCAACGTCACCAGCGCTCACGACTACTACCGGTGGGTGATCACCGGCGAGCCCCCCGAGGTGACCCCGCTGGGCCTCTACCTGCTGTGGACGGAGTAGACACCTGCCGTATCCGACGGCCCCCGCCTCGTCGCGTACGCGAGACCGCCGCCGCCCTCGGGCTAGGGTTCTGCCGGGAAACCGCCGATCAGGACAACCAGGAGGAGGGGCACATGGCTCGCCGAGGAGCCGGCTCGTCGCGAGGCAGCCAGTCGCAGAAGAAGGCGGCCACAGCGGCCGAACCGGAGGCGACGCCAGAGCCGCAGGACGACGGCGACACCGACCGGACCCCCTTCCGCAACCGCATCGAGGGGGAGCGGTTCCTTGCCGAGGTAGCGAAGATCGCGCCCAACCCGCGCAACGTACGCGAAGACTGGGAGTGGGAGGACGACCCCGACTTCGATGACCTGGTCGGCAACATCGAACGCCTCGGCCAGCTCCAGGACCCCACCGTCATCCGCCGGGCGCGCTTCCGCGCGGCTTTCCCCGAGGACGACGCCAAGCTGCCGCCGGACGCCGAGTGGGTCATCGGCACCGGAGAGCGCCGCTACCGGGCAGCCGTCCGGCTCAAGCAGAAGACGCTGCCGGTCGTCCTGGCGGCCGACAAGCTCGTCACGCAGATGGATGAAGTCCTCTGGAGCGAGAACCAGTCCCGCAAGGGCCTCGACCCGATCCAGGAGGGCGTCTTGTTCCTGCGGCTGCGCGACGGCCGCCCTGGTAAGGACAAGATGAAACTGGAGCAGATCGCCGAAGAACTGGGCAGCCGCGGCGGCAAGAAGCTCAGCACTGGTGAGATCTCCAAGAAGATCCAGCTCGCCAAGCGCCTGCCGGACGGCCCCGTACGCCGCGCCGTCCGCACACGCCAGCTCGGTGTCGAACCGGCATACACCCTGCTCACGAAGCTCAGGACGCCCGACCGGGTAGCCAAGGCCTACGCCCTCATCGAGGAGAAGGGCGTCACCGCCGAGAAGGCTGTAGAGCTCCTGGCTCCCGCCCCCCAGCAAAGGGCCGACAAGGGTCAGCCCGACGCTGCTCCCGCCTCCCGGAAGGCGGGCAAGGGCCAGACCGACCCCGCTCCTCTGACCACCGATCCGGCCATCCCGGGCCAGAACAGCGGGCCGAGCGACAAGGCTGACGGAGCACAATTTTCGGCGACGAAAACCGGCGAGGAGCGCTGGGCCGCGCTGGTAGCGGTCCTGGGCAACCGTACGTACCAAGAGCCTCACGACGCCCTCACCCAGCGGCTGGCCCGAGCACTGGTCAGGCACGCGCCCGACGACGCTTGCGTGCTGGCCGTCCAAGCGCTGGAGCAGGCCGAGGTGACGCTCTCTGAGGGCCCCTGGGAAGGCGCCGAGCTGCTTCGGGTAGCCGATGCCGTGGCTCTGGTCTGTGCCGAGCTGCGGCTGTTGAACCTGGCCGACTTGCCTGCCATCGCCTGGGGTGCGGCAGATGCGGCGTACATCCAAAGCCTCGTCACCGAAGGCGGCTATACCCCCACCGCAGAAGAGACCGCCCGCATCCACAACGTCACCGAGGTGCAGCAGTGACCCGCAGGAGCAAGGAGTTGCGACGCTACCCGGACGGCCCCGTGGCCTTCGGCACCGCCAACGAGGGGGCGGCACCGGCAAGAGCACCGACGCCGTGAACCTGGCCGTAGAGATCGCCCGGACCGGTAAGACCACCTGGCTCATCGACGGCGACCCCACCATGGTGGCCTCTTCCTACCTCGGCTACGGCGTGACCAACAAGAAATTCCACCCCGAGCGGGTCAAGCGGGTCGAACGGGACCTCAGCCGCAGGACCAGCATCTACGAGGTGGTGCTGGGGGAGGCCCCGCTCACCGAGGCCCTGGTGCCGGCCCGGACGCGCATCCTCCAGCCCGAGCGCGACGACGACCCGCACGCCGACGACGACGACCACTTCCAGGTGATCCCCAACCTGCATCTCGTTCTCGGCTCGCGCTCCATGTCCCAGGCATCGTCCGCAATCAACGACCCCACCAGGGACGCGGACGACTTCTGGCTCCGCCGAGCCGTCGAAGCCCTCCCCAAGGGCTTGGTGGACGTCATCGTGGTCGACTTCCGGGGCGCTGTGGACACCCTGGAAATCTCCTACCTCGCGGGCCTCGACTACGTGATCGGCTGCATCCGCCCGGACCCCAAGGCCGACGACACCCTGACCAGCCTGCAGACGTTCATCGAGCGCGGACAGCGCAAGTTCGAGTTCGCCGGCGGCTGCGCCGCAATGGAATACGTGCTGTTCAACGGCTACGTCACCAACCGCGGCAAGTTCTACACCGACAAATGGGACCAAACCCTGGAGTTCTACGGCAAGCGGGCCCTGCCGTACATCCATGACAGCGTCCAGTTCCTGGAGGCCATGGAGCACCAAGAGCCCGTCCTGTACTACTGCGGCGAGCACTCCCAGCAGGCAGAAGACTTCCGGAAGGTCGTCAAGAAGCTGCCGCTCTGAATTTTCGGCGCCGAAAACTCAGGACGCCGACCACGCACGCAGGGCCTCGGCGACGGCGCGCACATCCAGCCCCGCGTCCACCCGCGCGGCCAGGTTCACGGCGGTCTGTGAGTCCACCGTGACGGCCTGCCCGCTGGCCCGCAGGTACGCGTACGCCACCGCCACGGCGAAGGTCTCGTTGGAGTGCTCCAGCGCCGGCACCCTAACCAGGCTGTGCAGCAGGGCCGCCGCGCGGTGGCGGGCCTCGGTGTAGACCAGCGTGCCCATCACCTCGTGCCGGTGCCTGGCCGCCGCGGCGGCCAGAGCCCCGAAATCCGTGACATCCGGATCTCCGGGGAGGTAGGTCTGCGCGACCTCCAGCAGCCACGCCTCGTCAATCGTCAGGATGAAGGGCATCAGGCAGCGGCCCCGGCGGGACCGCCGAAGCGCTCCGCGAACGCAGCAGCGTGCTCGTGGATGAACTCGGCTGCGGCGCGGTTGAAGGTGGAGCGGACGACGTCGGCCGTCAGCAGCTCCTGGGCGACCGTCTCCGCGGGCACATGCTGCCCTGCGGCCTGCCGCTGCAGCTCCTCGTAGACCTCGTCGCTGACCTCAATACGAATTTCCGGCATACCCCGACGGTAGCCGGACCCGGCGGCCCGGGGGAGGGGAGTACCGCAACAGCGCAGGGCCCGACCGCAACCGGTCGGGCCCTGCGCACGCGGTGTCACTTCGTGGGAGACTCCGGCATCCCGTCCAGCGCCACGCACCGGAACCCCGTGTCGTCATCGTCCATGGTCAAAGAAGCGTCGTTGTACGACGACGGCTCACCCCGGAAAAGCGGAGTCGTGAACGCACCACCCTTTAGCTCGTAGCGGCCAGAGGTGGTCTGCGTCGATGTCCACTCCCACGTGTTGCCCACCAGGTCGTAGACACCGAACGGACTGACACCGCTGTGATAGCAACTCACAGGGGTGGTCGATTCAATGCCGGACTCGCGGACGTTCGCCTTCGCCGGCGTCTTCTGGCCGCCCCAGGGCCAAGGGCTGCCTGCGGTACCGCGGGCTGCCTTTTCCCATTGGAGCGCCGTGGGCAGCGTCTTGCCTGCCCACTTCGCGTAGGCGGACGCGTCCTGATGGGACACCCACACCACCGGGTGGTCGTAAAGCGCGCGAGCGCACCGCCCGCCCTCCCAGTGCCGGGGCACGGTGTGCCCGCTCGCCGCACAGAATCGCGCGTAGTCGGCATTCGTGACCGGGTGCGCGTCGATCCAGTAGGCATCGACCCACTCCGGCTCGCCCTCGGTGCCCGCCAAGAAGATGCCCGCCGGGATGTACGCCATCATCTTCCCGTCGCGGAGGTGCCGTACGTACTCGCCGACCGGCTGGGGCGGAAGCTCGCTGTCCTCGACCACCACCGGATGCGGTACGGCCGGGGCGATGTCGAGCAGGCCGACGAAGCGCGCGCACACGTCTCGGCCGGCGGTCGCCAGCAGCCGGTCCAGACCCGCCTGATTGATCAGCCGGGGGACCACAGACAGGCCGCCGCTCTCCCAGTTGACCACCATCCGGTCAGAGACCTGCAGCCGCTCCCCGAAGTCGACCAGGGACAGCCGCATGGCGAGGCGCAGCGCCCTTGTCTCCCGTCCTGTCCATTGCGTTACAACCGGCATAGCCCCTCCCCTGACCTGCTGCTGCTATACACCTCAGACAACTCCCGCCCCCCACAACGGTTACAGCACCTGGCCGGGGAGTTCGGCGTAGTGCTGCTGCAGATCGCTGATCACCGGGTCATCCACGCGGAACTCCGTCTCGTCAATCCGGGAGATGGGCCGCACGCCGATGCTGGTGTTGGTGGCGAAGGCCGCGCGCAACTGCGGCAAATCACCGACCATCACCGGCTCTGTGATCGTCTGCGAATACATGTCCTGAAGCAAGCGCATTGTGACGCCGGGCAGAACCGGAGCTTTCGGCCAGACCACGGTCCGGTCCTCGGCAACGAAGCCGATGTTCCACGTTCCGCCCTCGGAGACCCGCCCGTCCGCCTCGATGAACAAGGCATCGTCGTAACCGTTCCGCTGGGCCTGCCGACGTGCTTTGAGCTGGCCGAACAGTGCGACGTGCTTGACCTCGGCGCTGTCCCGGCTGAAGGGCACGCTGCTGACCGCCATTGCCGGCGGAGGCATGGCGCCGGCGGACCGCACCGTCACCAGCACGCTCGGGTGCGCGTCCGCTCCAGGGTGGCCCAGCTCCAGCGCGGGATCGTAGACGGTCACCCGCACCACGCACGGGCCGTCCTGCTCGTCCAGGACCTGCCGGGCGTACGCGCGGACCCGGTCGACGTCCAGGTCGGCGTCGAAGACTGCCCGGCAGTCGCGCTGCAGGCGCTCCAGGTGCAGCGACAGGCCGCGGATTCGGTGCTGGTCGTCGGCTCGCATACTCGTGAAATGCCCGTACGGCACGAGGGCGAGGGCCTGCAGATCGTTCAAGGTGGCGGGGGCGCCGTTCAGGTAAGCCATGGCCCCAGTCTGGCACTCAACCGCACTGGTCACGGCCCGAACTTCGGTGCAATTTCGGTGCTGTGGCAGGGCTACTGCCTACCGGGCGGCCAGTGACCGCGAAAGGCTGGAGAGGCACCACCGGACCACTCGCCTCTTCTGGGATCACTCATGCCTGACTGGGATTTGATCGGCCTCTCCGACCTGCCCGGCCACCCGCGCCGGCAGTCGCTGGAAGACGACCGCACCCACGCTCCGGCCTGGCTGGTCACCGGTGCCCCGGCCTATGACACGCGGCGCGGGTGCATCGGCGAGGTGATGGCGATCGGCTCGCCTCGCGGAGACGAGCGCCAGCGTGACCGCGCCTGGCTGCGCCCGATGGGCGGAGGCTGCGAATGGAACCCCCTGATCGCCGACCTGTCGCCCGACCTGCCTCACCCGGCCCTGCACGACGAAAGCGATTTCTGAGATGAGACCGCCCCACCTCGACTTCACGGACTACCACCCGGCGGACCTGAACCGTCTGCAGAACGCCCAGGCGCACCTCCTGGAGGAGCTGCACGCCGCCGTCCAGGACGCAACCGCGGCCGGCGATCCCGCCGACGCCCGCCACCAGGTGAACCGCGCGGAAGTCCTCACCGACCGCCTCTACCGGGCGCTGCGCCCGCTGCGCCAGGCCATCACCGACGCCGACGCCGCCGCCCTGGCCCGCCACGCCGAACGCACGGCCACGACGGGCCTGGACGACTTACTGGACGCGATCCCGCGCCACCCCCACTGACCGCCGGGCGCCCGTACGGGGCACGGGTGCCCGGCCCCGGCGCGGCGGACCGGCCCGTGCCGGTCCGCCGTCCACGCGGGGGTGCCGTCGTGTCTGCCCAACATCACACCCGCCGACACCCCCGCCCCGGACGCCCCCGGCCACAGGTCTGCCCAACACTTCTGACTGTGGCCGGGGGTTCGGCGCGTCCGCGAGAAAGGCGCAGATGAGCCTGCGATCAGGTCACAAGATTCGCGTGCAAGTCGTCCAGGCGACCCAGGGCCATCCGCAGCATCCCCGCCGCGTCCTCCCCGCCCAGCCGCGCCACCTCTACGACCTGCTCGCCGACCCAGACAGCCGTCGCCTGGTCGGCCACCTGCAGCCAGCACCGGTACGCGTGCCGCACGGCGGTCCGGTACGCCTGCCGGTCGCGCTCCGCCCAGCCGCGGGCCGCATCCGCGTACGCCTCCGCCGCGTCCGGCGCATCCCCGGACAGCATCAGCACGTACCCGTGCAGTTCGGCAGCCTGCAGGGCCCAGGGGTGGTCCGCACCGCGTTCGCTGGCGGCCTCCGTGCGCAGCTCCTCGGCGAGGCGGGCCGCAACGGCGTATCGGCCCGCCTCGCAGGCCGCGGTGATGACCCGCGTACGGGCCTGGTACTCCTCCGGCACCGCCTGCGCCGCCGGGTCCTCTGCTTCCCGCCGCGCGGACCGTGCGTCCTCGACCCGCCCGTCGGAGTGCACCAGCAGCCGCCACAGCGACCCGTCAGGCTCCGATGCCTCCACCCGCAACGGCGCGTCCGGCTCCGCCATTTCGGCCACCACCCGCAGCGCCGCCGCACGCGCCTGCTCCGGCGAACCGCCTGCCGGCGGCGCCAGCCGCGCCCCGTCGACCCAGGCGACGCCATCGGCCGCCACCCTCACCTTCACCACTGCCCGAGCCGCCATCCCAACCCCCTCTTCCGCCCCGGCACTGTCGCTGTGCGGGGGTCCATTGAACACACAAATCACCCGAGTTGGGCGCCGCCCCATTACCGTCGCTCGTTGAGCACGTGACAGGCCCTCAAAAAAAGCGCTGGCAACACGCGCCCCCCAGCTTCCATGATCCGGTGTACAGGGCTAGGGTCAGTACGCAAGTTCAGTAGTCACAGGGATGGGGATCACATGAAGGACACCGCATCAGAGCTGACCAAACGCAAGCGCAAGCTGCCGGCGGACAGAAAGCGCGTGACTGCCGATCTCCCCCTGCGGGACTACACCCTGCTGGATGAAGCCCGCGACGTTTTCAACGCGTCCACCACCGAGCTCACCCGCGCGTTCCTCCGCCTGCAGCACGACCGGCCCGATCTGGCCGAACTCGTCTCCAAGGAGCTGTCGAAACTGCGCATCGAAGCTGCAGAGGCCAAGCTCCACGCCGTTAAGCAGGGGCTGGCCGCATGAGCCCATAAAAACCTCTGGGCCCCCGGCACCACCCGGAGACCCAGAGAAAGCTGACCGCACACCCATGACGACTGTCCGTCGTCTGCCCAACCACCAAGTAAGGCTCTCGACCGTGTCACCGGTCGGGTGCGTGTCTGCCCAACACCACCGAGGATACCCATGTACGTCCCCGCTGCCGAGACGGCGGCCTCTTTTGTCCGCATTATCTCCGCACTGGAGTCCTGCGGGTCACGGTCCGCGTACGTAAGATCACACAAGGCGAAGTTCCAGTGTCCCGCGCACGAGGACCGCGAGCCCAGTCTGGCGGTCGACTACAAGGCGGCCGACCGGAAGACGGTCATCTACTGCCACACCGGGTGTCACCCCGCAGACATCATGTCCGCGCTCGGTATGACGCTGGCTGACCTGTACGACGACCCGATGCCCGAGGAGAAGAAGACCCGGCAGCGCATCAGTATCCCGCACGCCCGTCGCACCTCCAGGACCGCCCCTAAGAGCAAGCCCGCCGCGAAGACGACGAAGAAGCAGCGGCCCGAGTGCAGCGGCCGCTACACCGAGGTTGCTCGGTACGCCTACGTCTCTGCGGACGGTGAGCTGGTCGGCACCAAGGTTAGACGGGAATGCTCCGGATGCCCGGTATGCCGCGCCGACGGCGTCAAGCCCGGAAAGCGCATCTCCTGGGAACGTCCGGCGGACGACGGAATCGGCACCGTGCGCCGGATGCCGGAGAACCCTCCGCTCTACCGCACACCGGAGCTGGCCGCCGCGCCGAAGGGATCGACGGTCTACCTGTGCGAGGGCGAGAAGACGGTAGAGGCCGCCGAGGCGTACGGACTGCTGGCCACCACCAAAGCCGGGTCTGCCTCGACCCGCTGGAACCCGGACCACACGCCCCTGCTCGCCGGGCAGCACGTCGTCATCCTGGCTGACCGGGACACCGCCGGCTACAAGTCGGCCCATGACGCCCGTGACGCGCTGCTGGCCGAGGCCGCCTCGGTGACCGTGCTCCAGACGCCGCTGGAGGCCAAGGGCGCCGACCTGGCCGACCACCGCGCCGCGGGCCTGGCCCTCGATGACCTGGTGCCCGTGCCCGAGCCGGAGGAGGACACCGGGCAGGCCGCCGGCGACGAGGGCGGTGCCCAGGTGCTCACGCATCCCACCGCGGCCGCCGCCCCGCAGGAGCCCGCCGCCCTCCGGCTGTACGAGGGCGAGCCGATCCCCGGCGACGACGGACGGCCCAACCGCCGCGATCAGTACGCCATCCGGCACGGCGAAATCGTCAAGGTCACCCGCAAGCCGGTGGGCGAAAACGAGGACGGCAGCCCGCAGTTCGACGTCAGCTTCGACACGGTCCTGGGCTGCGTCGCCCAGATCGTGCGGGTGGAGACCCGCGACCTGGGCGACGCCAAGACCCACAAGCCCGCTGCCGTCCCCGGCCGTGAGGACGACGAGGACCAGGCCCTGGTCGACGTCGCCGACACCCCGCCCACCACCGGCTACGTACTGCAGCTCATCCACCCCAAGCGCCTGGACCGGCCCGCCCTGATGAGGGTGTCCCGCAAGTCCTTCGATGACGGCTCGTGGCTGCATGACCTGCCCTGGCCGGACGTGTACACCCGCCCGGCCACCCGCAGCAACACCGCCCAGCTCGCCGCCGCCGTGCGCGCCGTGTCGCCGGACGCGGTCCGCGTACCGGTCTACGCCGCGACCGGCTGGCGGCGCACCGAGGCCGGATGGATGTACGTGCACGCGGACGGCGGGATCACCGTCAGCGGCCACCTACCGCTGCGCACCCGCTTCCCCGGCCGCCTGGCCCTGATGGCACTGCCGGCCCCCACCACCGACCCCGCCCGCATCCGCGAGGCCGCCATCGCCAGCATCTCCATCATGGACAAGGCGCCCGCCTTCGCCGTGGCGCCGATGCTGGGCCTGCTCTACCGCTCACCGTACGGACGGTGCCCGTCCTCCATCTGCCTGTTCGGGCTGCCCGGGTCGGCAAAGAGCGCCATCGGCACCATCGTGCTGCACCACTTCGCCCCGGAACTGGACCGCAACGAGTCCCTGCTGTCGATCAGTGACACCGGCTCCACCCAGCTCGGAGCGACCGAAGTCCTGTACCGCATGAAGGACACGCTGATCATGGGCGACGACTCCGCGCCCGACAAGTCAGTCAAGGACGCCGCAGTACGCACCAGCCGCCTGGCCCGTACCCAGTACAACGGCGAAGGCCGCGTGCGTATGCGGCAGGTCGACGGAGAGTCGGACCTGGACGAGCAGCGCGGCCCGCGCGGCTCCCTCATCCAGACCGCCGAAGTCCTCGCCTCGACCGAATCGGCCCAGCAGCGGATGCTCACGCTCCAGATGGAGCGCGCCGAAGTTGACATCGCCCGTCTGGTCGAGATGTCCGACCCGGCCTTCGCGCACAACTGCGCGCTGCTGATGGCCAGTTACATTCAGTGGATCGCCGCCGACTACGAAGCGCACTGCCGCACCGTGCGCAAACTCGCTGCGGAATACACCCAGCGTCTGCGCCCCTACGCCGGCGACCGCCCCGCCGAGCACCTGGGCCATTTCGCCAGCGGCTGGCACATGATGCTGCGCTATCTCCTCGAAGTCGGCGCAGCCACCCCGTCAGAAGCATCCCTGTCGTGGGCCAACGCCTGGTACGGCCTGCTGGCCGCCTGCGACCGGGAACAGACCCTGCTGGAGAACGTCATGATGCACCGACGGCTCTTGACCTACCTCGGCACCGCGTTCAACACCCACCGCGCCTACCTGACCGGCCCCGACGGCAAGTGCCCGGCCGACCGTGCGACCGCGCTGCGCTACGGCTGGTACGTCGGCGACAACTCCGCCGACGACCCGGCAGCCCTCAATAGCGGGCAGCCCATCCTGCGCGCCGGGGGCGTCCAGCTCGGTGTGGTGACCACCGTGGCCACCGAGGACGGCCGCCTGGAAGAACGGCTCTGGATCGACCACGACGCCGCCACCACCGTTGCGCTGCGCGTGGCTGCGGAACTTGACGTGCAGTTCACCGTCACCCCGAACGTTCTCACCGAGGCCCTGCGCCAGGCTGGCGTGATCGAGACCGAATTCGAGACGGTGAAGGGCGTCCAGCGCCGAGTCAAGCCGCGCCGCCAGATGCCCGGCGGCCGCCGTCGGGTGTGGGACATGCCTGCCACCGCGCTGACCGACCCGGACGGCGGGGACACCCCCGGCCAGCCCGCAGGCCCAGGCCGGCCGACCCCGCCGCCGGTCCCGCAGGCCGACCCGCTCTTCGACCTGTCCGCGCTGACCACCCCCGCCCCGGCCGCTGTGCCGGACCAGGCCCCCGTACTCGCTGCCCCCCCGCACCCGTACCGGCCCCTGCCCCGCCGCCCGAGGCGGTACAGCCGGTGGCCGCCGCGCCCGCTCCGGCCCCGGTCACCGCCGAACCTCCCCGCGCCGAACCCGCCGCGAGCGAGGATGCCGCCCCGGCCTCGGCGGAGCCTGCGGCCGGTCAGCTCGATGCCGACGACCTCCTGGAGGAGGCAGCCGCACCGCAGCAACCGGACGAGGACGAGGCCCCGGGGCGTGTGACCACGCCGTGGCGGGCTGCCGTCGCCGTCGCCGATGTCGACGGCCTGCACTTCCCGGACGGCACCACGGAGCCGCTGCCGCCGCTGGAGGAGCTGCACAGCGGCCGGTTCGCCGCGCTGGTGCACGAACTGGGCCTGGGCCACGGCGGTAAGCGCGGCAGTGGCCCCAGCGCCTCCCGCCGCCCCTCGGACGGACAGATCTACATCACGGCGGCGCTGGCCGAAGCCCTGGATCTGCCGATCCCCGAGGACGGCCCGGACACCGAGCGCCGCGCCTTCCTCGCCGCGCGCACCGATCACCCGTTCCTGGCCCGCGCACGTGCCGAGGGCTGGACCGTCGCCCGGTGGGGGACTCCTCTGCGGATCTACCGCGAGCAGGAGACCGGCCGTGCCCTCAGTGCCCAGCTCGTGATCGTCCCGCACCACGCGCCGTTCGGCGACCGCTTCCTGGACGACGACCCGGCCCCGGCGCTGCTCGCCCGGCGCGTGCAGCAGCTCGCCGACACCGTCGGCATCACCTACCGGCGCAGCGCGGCCGCCACCGGTCACGCCCTGCTGGAGGCCACCCGTCCCAAGAACGGCCGCCGGGCCGATCCGCTGGAGCGCGCCGAGCTGCCCGCCACCGTGCTCACCAAGGGGCGCCAGCTCTACGTCGCCAAGAACTGGGACCGGCAGCCGACCCCGGAAGAGCGCAAGCGCCGCTACGTGCTCGCCTACGACACCCGCGCCTCCTACCTGGCACCCTGCGGTTCCCTGGCCGTCGGGCGCGGTGACTGTGAACACCGCACGGGCGAAGTCGAGTTCGACCCGAAGGTCCCCGGCCTGTGGCTGGCCAAGCGCCCGGGGTTCGAGCACTCGCGCACTTTCGACCCGTTCGGGCCGGAGCAGCGGCCGGGCGTGCCTGCGGCCGGGGACGAGCGGCGCTGGTACTACACGCCGACGCTGGCGTACGCGGACAAGGACCTGAAGGCCGACATCAAGGTGTACGAAGCGCTGGTGTGGCCGGACCACTACCGGATGCTCGAACCCTGGTACACCCAGCTCTCGACGGCCCGCAAGGGCATCACGCCCGGCACCGAGCAGTGTGTGTCCGCGACGGTCAAGGACGTCTACACCCACAGCATCGGCCTGTTCAACTCCGATCTGCTGCTCGGTGCCCCCGGCGTCAAGCCGGAGGAGATGGACCCGAAGGACCTGCCGCTGACCTTTAGGCCCGACGTCCAGCAGTCCATCCTGGCCGCGCAGCAGGCCAACTTGACCCGCACCATCACGCGCGTGGGCGAGACCTGCGGCCTGTGGCCGATCGCGGTCAAGACGGACTGCCTCTTCTACGTGGTCGATGACCCGTGCTTCGAGACGGCCGTTCCCGGGCTGAAGCTGGAGTCCGCCGGCGGGCCGGGGCAGCCGATGACGCTGGGCAGCTACAAGCCCGAGGGCGCCGCCCTGGCGGAGGACGTCTTCGCCCACCTCAAGCCCGGCAAGCGCTGGTTCCCGAAGGCTTCGGCTTTCACCGCCCCTGAGGACTGGAGCGTCTGATGGCCATCAAGGACCAGCGTCAGGTCTTCTGGCGCGCGTGGATCGGCGACGAGCCCCGCACCACCCGCGAGCGCGTGGACCTGGTCGGCGGAGCCGAGGAGGCCGCCCGCCTGGCCGGTGTCACTCCCCGGACGGTGAAGGACTGGATCCGGCAGGAGGAGCGTGCGATCCCCCGTACGGCCGCCGACGCGGTCCGGACGTACGGCGACGTCACCGAGGCCGCGCGCGCGGCCGGTGTCACTCCCCGGACGGTGCGGGACTGGATGCGGGCCGAGGCCCGCGGCGAGCCCATCGGCGCCCGCAAGGCGCAGCACATCGCCAAGCTCACCGGCGGCGCGGCCAAGCGGCACCTTGACGAGCAGCGGCCCAGGGGCAACCGCGCCAAGCTCGCCGATGCGGTGCTCTCCTCTCCGGCCGCACGGCAGAACGCCATGAGCAGCCGCCGCGCGGCGCGCATGTCCACCAGCGGGGCACACCTGTCCGTGAACGCCAAGGTGAAGATCGATACCGGCCGCCGGCCCGACGAGCGATGGCGTCAGATCAGCCTGAACTTCAAGGACGACGTGATGGCCGAGCCCACGAACGCGTTCTTGAGCGGCGATGACGAAGGCGTGGTCGACAAGCTCAACGCTGCGTTCGGTGATCACTACGCCCCCGGCACCGACTGGTCCTTCGGTGAGTTCCGGTCACTGGAGATCAAGGAGTTCGGCGCCGGGTCCGGCGGCACGTTCCCGCTCGACTGACACCGCACAATCCGTACAGACCGAAGGTCGCCACCTACCCAGTGACGGCCTTCGGTCTGTACAGCGGCAGTTGGTGCCCAATCTCTCCGAACAGTCATCGTCAGGGTTCCCTGACGGCTATATTGCCGTCAGGGAACCCTGACGGCCGTTCCGGCCGCAGCGGTACGGTCGGACAAGGAGCTGGTGATGGGCTGGGTTCACGACGACTACAACAGCGACCACGAAGGGCACGTGGTCGCTGTCCTGCCGGACGGCACCAGCGCCCCCGCGGACGTCTGGGAGGACGGCGAGGCGGCCGACGCGCGTGACCTGACCTGGGCGTGGAGTCTGAAGTACGACGGCGCCGACGGGCGGCCCCGCGCGGCCGGCATCCGGACCGTGTGCGCCTGCGGGTGGGAGGGACCGCGCCGCCCGGCCGACCCTACCGACCCCGAGGCGGCCGAGGCGGGCCTGTACGAGCAGTGGCTGCACCACGCCGAAGTCGCCCTCTCGCGCACCCTCCCGGAGGAGATCCAGCGGCTGGTCAACGAGCTGGAGGAAGCTGTGACCGGCTTCTGCGCGGCACCGACCGAGGGCCGGCCGGAGGACTCGCGCCCCCTGGTGGCCCTCTACGCCGCGACCCTGCTGCGCCAGGACTCCGAGCGCTGGCAGCAGCTCGCCGTACAGGCCGCCAAGAAGGACTACTCCTGGGAGGAGATCGCCCGCCCGCTGGGCACGAGCAAGCAAGCCGCCTGGGAACGCTTCCGCGACCTGCCGTAGACCGCGTCGCCGGGACGCGGTGGTACGCCAAGCCGGCGCCCCGCCTGTGGCGAAAGCCGCACGGCCGGTGCCCAGTTCTGGGCAGCCACCGCGCCGCCACCAGCCGGCTGCTGTCGAGACCTCCTGACAGAAGGACTGTGATGGACACCCTGACGCGGCACCGCAACATCCGGCTGAACAGCGATCTCCTGTACCCCATCGCGGGTGACTTCGCCGGGATGCTGGGCCTGTCTGCCCAGCAGGTGAGGGAGTCGGGCGCCGCTCACGAGCTGGGGCACGCGGTCGCCCACCTCGCCCAGGACGCGGGTGTTGAGTGGCCAGAGCTGGACGGGTTCGTTGTTCGGGTATGGACGACGAAGATGTGAAGCCGAAGCTGCTGGACGGATGGCTGCGTACGGAGTTTCAGAGGCTGGTGATGGCCGATCCCGAGCAGGCGTTGAGCTTGGTAGATCAGCTGGTACTGACGATGCACTCCGAGGCGCTGGCGGCGACAGACGCAGCGCGCAGAGCTGGCCTGGGTTGGCAGGAGATCGGGCGGGCCCACGCGCTGCTGGAAGACGCTGGAATTTTGCTGAGACAGGCCGCGGCCGTGCTGTTGGGGCTGCCAGCCGCCGACCGGGCCGCCGAGACGGAGATGGTGGCGCAGGCGCTCGCGGAAGGAGATGCCGAGGAACACCAGGCCGTCATGCCGGAACAGCGCTTGGAGAACGACGTATGGACGGCTGCGGTTGAGCGGTTTCAGGGGAACACGAGGATCAAGGTGTTGACCGACGGCGCACCTGTATCCGGACCGCTCCGGTCAGGCGGCTTCGGGCATCACGTAGCCGTGGGCGACATCGCGGCGTTCAGCGGGGCGGGCCCGGCCGCGGGTGAGGCGCCTTGTCATCAGGGTGATGCAGGCCCAGGTGATCAGTGATTCGCTCATCTCGGGCAGCCGTTCGTGGGTGACACCGACATCGACTACGGCCTGCTGCACGACGAAGCCGACACCGTCATCGAGTGTCACTGGAAGAACCTGGCGGCCGCCATTCCTGTCCTGCTCGCCTCGGGCCGGATGACCGGTGACGAGCTGGGGGGCCTCGTGGGCCTGCCGAATCCGGCCCTCCCACCGGGCACCGCCTGACCCGCGGGCGCACGTAAAAGGCCGGCGCCCTCAGTCTGCGCGCGAGCGCAGGTGGCACGGGCACCGGCCAACCCGAATCACCTGGGGACCGTACTCACGACCCACAGGAATTCGTCTCCCATCGTACGGCCCGTACGGCCCGTGCGGGGCAACACTCCGGGCCTGCCGGCGATTGCCCCGGTGGGCAACTGCCGATACAGTTTTTTCACACTGCTGTGTGATCGTCCCGGACCACCGAGGCGACGTCGCCCGGCGCCCGCCCGTCTTCCCGTACGCCCGCCCTGGAGCCTTCGATGATCCGTGCCGGCCGCCGTCACCTGGTGCGCACCCTGGCCGACCTCGCCGCCGAGCGCGGTGTGACCAGACGCAGCTACCTCAACCGCAAGGACTACCGCGCCGACGACTTCCCCGCGCCGGTCAGCTCGCCGGACGCTCAGACCCTGCTCTACGACGCGGAGCAGACCGACGCCTACTACGCCGGCGACCCCGTCCCCGCCCTGCCCGAGCAGGACGACGACGCCGATTTGCTCGACAAGCACGAGGCCTCGGCCGCGCTGTCCCGCCCGGTCTCGCCCCGGTCCTGGGACGTGTACAAGAAGGACGCGGCCCTGGCCGACCACATGGTCAGGGCCGGGGGAGTGGAGCACTGGCCGCGGGGCGTCGTGCGCGCCTGGGACCAAGCGCGCCCCGGCCCCGGCACCGGCGCCGGCGGGCGCCCCCGGCGCTCCGGCGACCAGGTCCCGCGCGACGAGATGCCCGCCCGCATCCAGGCCCTGCTGGACGCCGATCCGGCCATCACCGCGGCCACCGCCGCCGACCAGCTCGGTGTCCACGAGTGGACCGCACAGCACGCGCTCTCTTTCGCCCGCGCGGACCGCATCGCCGAACGCCTGGCCGGCCAGCCGGACCTGACGCCGCAGCAGGCCGCTGCCGACCTCGGCTACCCGGCCGCCGCCGTACGGCGCGCCGTTGCCCTCGTCCCGGCCCAGCAGCGCATCCGCGAGATCACCCCGTACCTGGCCACCGTGGCCGACGCGCTGGCCGCGGCCGGCATCCCCGTGACCGACGGCCCGCACGCCCTGGTCCTCGATGCCACCGCGGTCGCCGCGACGCTGGTCCTGGGCCCCGGGGCGCCCGTACCGGCGCTGGTGTGGGACGAGCGCTACGGCTGGTACACCTCCACCAGCCGCCGCCATCCCATCCCCGGCCAGGCCCACGGCGAGCCGCCCGCCGGCGCCGGCATCCGCTACCTCGCCCGCAGCACGACGCCCGAGCCGGACGACGTCCTGGCCGCACTCCGCGACCGCCGCAAGGGCAGCCGTACGCCGCGCACCGCCCGGTCAGGGAGAATCGGGCAGTGACTACACCCACGTTCAGCCAGCCCCACCGCGACCGTGCCCTGGGGCGCGGCGTAGCCCAGGTCATTCCCACCCCCACGACGCCGGTGTCACCAGCCGACCGGGCCGCCGCCGCGCTCGCCGCACTGGAGACCGTGCCCGTGCACGTCGGCGTCCTCCAGGCCGCCGTGGCCCTCCTGGACGACGTCGCGCACACCGGCCCGGACGACGCTGTCCAGGCCGCCGCCCGGGCCACCGCCGAGCGCCTGCGCACCGCGATGTCCGCCGGCTGAACCGCAGTACAGCACCGTGGAATTGCCGGTGCAGGGAAGGTGCACGCGGGTGTGCGCCCCCTGCACCCCACGGCACGGCACAACGCCGGTATTCAGCCACATCGGCGCCTTTGTGCCATCTGCCAGCAATCCCGTCTCCTCCTCCCCGCAGTCCGGCTACACAAGAAAGGCTGGGGCGGTGTGCGGCTGTCCCGGCCTGGGGGAGGGCTGGACGGTTGCTGACCATCAATCTTGCGGTACTGCTCGCGATCATCGTCTTGGTGCGGCTGCGGCGACGTACGCACTCGCGCAGCCGCTTCGACGAGAAGATGACCGTTGTCATCGTGCTGGCCCTGGGCGTGCTGATCGCCCCCACCCCAGTAGGCCAGGGCATCCTCAACGTCCTGGGCCAGCTCGCCAGCGGCCTTACCCAGGCCAGCCGGTGAGCCCCCGCACCCGAAGGCGGAGGACGTCTGCGGCCAGGCGCCCGCCGGCGCGGCGGCGCACCCGCAGGCCGGGCAGGCGGCGCCAGCGCGCCGAGGACCAGTTGATCGTCCTGCTCGCGGCCGCGGTCCTGTCCGTCGCCCTGGTTGTGGCCGCCGTCGACTGGCTGCTGACCCACTGGTGGTTCCTGGCCGCTGCCGCCGTCCTCGCGGCGCTGACCGGCGGCGGGTGGCTGTACCGCCAGCGGCACCGGGCACGGTGGGAAGCGGACCGCACCCAGGGCCTGCGCTACGGCCTGGCTCAGATCGACGCCCTGCACCACAGCCGCTTCGAGGACGCGGTACGCGACCTGATGCGCCGGGACGGCTGCCGCGACGCCCTGCGCGTCGGGGGCGGCGGAGACCTGGGCGCCGACGTGAAGGCCACCGACCCCTACGGACGGCGCTGGGTCATCCAGTGCAAGCACCGCCGCAACGGCGCGGCCGGCTCCGCGGTCGGCACGCCGGACCTCCAGGTCCTCAACGGCACCGCGCGCCAGGTCCACGGCGCCGACATCGCCGTGATCGTCACCAACGGCCGGGTCAGCGCGCCGGCCGTCGCCTTCGCCAAGCAGCAGCGCCTGCACGTGGTCGACCGCCACACCCTCGGCGTATGGGCGGCCGGCTCACGGCCCCTGTGGGAGTTGCTGCGCGCCGTCCCGCCGCCCCGCAAACCCTCTGCCTCCTTGTGAACCGTCCCGCCCCGCGAAGGACGGCCGCACCCAGGTCAAGAACGGTCAGATCGTCCGTCGCTGACCACCCCGCCAGCTGGCCGCACAGGCCCCATCGCGCAGGCCTGCATCTCCTCGGCCAGGCGATCGCAGGGTGGCATCCGCCCTCTCGCTGCCCCGCCGTCATCGAAGGGCGGTGGCGGGCTGAATGCGCAGTGGCCCGGTCCGTACGGACCGGGCCACTGCCGTCTCCACTACCCGGGCGGCATCACTTGTGGATGATCACGCAGGCGCGGCCCCGGTACCCCTTCCACTCGCTGCACAGCCGTGTCCCGTTCGCGAACTTCCGCTTCAGCGTCCAGGTCCGGTAGTCGTAGTCCCGCTCCCGGCCGCCGGCGAACGACGTCGAGAAATTTGTGTCCTGGTACGGCTGAAGCTGACGGACACCGTGCCGGGTCTCCATCACCAGCCGCGCCTGGGCCTTGTAGCGGTGCGGCGAACGGCTGGTGGTCACGCTCTTCACGTACAAGCCGCTCCCGCGCACGGTGATGTGATTGGCCCCGCGCTGCGCGTGCCCGGTGGCTTCAGCCGGCGTCTGCAGCATCGCGAGGGCCACGACGGCCGCCACTCCCGGAATGATCATATTTCGCATACCTGCTCAACGCCGCTGCCCCCTGGCCGGAACGGCCACCGGCGGGCCATCACCCGACAGGGTCAACTCGCAAGCAGTGACGACATGTTGCTACCTCGGCTACTACTGGCATTCCG
Source organism: Streptomyces sp. Ac-502 (assembly GCF_045222935.1). Classification (NCBI taxonomy): domain Bacteria; kingdom Bacillati; phylum Actinomycetota; class Actinomycetes; order Kitasatosporales; family Streptomycetaceae; genus Streptomyces; species Streptomyces sp. Ac-502. The sequence continues at coordinate 11,204 of NZ_JBHFFO010000002.1, read as the reverse complement.
CCACGGACAGCCAGCCGCGAAAACCAGCCAAGTGCTGTCCATTCAATAGACATGTCCATTGAATGGACAGCATGATGGTGGAGTGAGTACAGCACGAGAAAGAGCCCTGGCCGCCCTGCGTGACTGGTCCGCCCCCGGTCGGCGAGCAGCCCTGGTCGCCGCGGCCTGGAACGCCGGCGCAACCAACGTGGTGGAACTGGCCGAGGCCGCCCGCGTCGGCAATCGCCAGACCATCTACGACGACCTCAAGTCCCGGGGCATCAACATCCGCAACCGTCCCAAGGAGAAGACCATGGCCACGCCCGTATCCGTCGAAGGGCTCGACGGCATCCACGATCTGGACGACAACAACAGCCCCCTCGCCCGGGCCACACTTCGCGCCCATGACGACCGCGCCTCCACCGCCGAGGCCGCCCGGCTCTTCAACCTGAGCCTGGCACTGGGGCAGTACAACGCCCTGCGTGCCTGCCTGGCCGCCGAGGAAAACGCCCGCGCCGAGCGCGACCGCGCCCTGCACCTGGTCGAACTGCGCTGGGAATCCCTCGCCGACCCCAACGCCAAGGGCAGCTGGCTGCACGGCCACCAGGCGTACGTCCGCGCCGTACACGAGGCCCGCGATGCCATCGACGCCTGGGACGCCGCGCTCGCCGAACTGTCGCAGGCACCCTCCCTCCGTCGAGGCCCGGGCCACAACCGGCTGGCGGACGCCTACGAGCAGCACATCCTGACCGCAGGTCACCCCCGGTGTCCGTGCCCGACGACATCACCGAGACCCGGGCCGAGGCCGACCGGATGCGCGAGGAGCTGGAAGTCGCGCACTCCCGCCGGCAGGCCCAGGCCGCCGAGACGCTCGCCCTCACGGGAGCCTGACCCGTGGACCGCGCACGCTTCGACCGCTTCCTCATCGATGACGGCCGGCACCTGCTCAAGGTCGTCATTGACGAGGACGCCTCCGCGGCCGCCGGCACCGCCCGTTACCGGGCGCACTGCTCCTGCGGCCGGATGCCCGCCCACACGCCCGGCACCGGCCAGCAGGCGCTGGCCGCCCACCTCGCCCACGTCAGCACCCGCCTCGGCCCCTCCCGCGGCCCGACCTGGCTGCCCGAGGGCGCGCGCATCGTGCTCCTGATCCTCGGCTGCGCCGCGCTGTTCGCGGGCAGCGTCGCCGCCGCCTTCGCCCTCGACCAGGGCCTGCGCCTGGACTCCCCGGCCTCCCAGCTCGTACGCGTCGCCGGCGTCCTCCTCGGCTACCTCCTCGCCGCGGCCCTGATGGTCGCCGTCCGCCGCTACATCGCCCCCACCCGCGCCTGACCCTCCGACGACCCAGCAGGTACCAGATCCGAGCCCCACCAGCCAGAGCATCGACCGAAAGGCAGCACCGTGATCACCAACCTTGCCCCGCTCGACATCGAGGGGTTCACCGGCGTATACGAACAGGCCGACGCCGAGTGCAAGAAGGCCATCCAGCGCTGGCGGACCGCCCACCCCGAGGCCGACCCGCACGGCGAGGAAGCCCACGCGGAGGGGATGCGGCTGGTCGCCCTGATGGACACCACCACCCGCTACGCCGATGTCCGCGACCGCCTGGCCCAGGAGCAGGTCGCCCGCACCGAGCGCGACCGCCTGCTGGACCAGGTCGAGCGCGCATGGGAGGCGCTGGGCACCGCATCGTCCTGGCTCGCCGCCCACCACGCCTACACGCTCGCGGTCGATGAGGCCCGCATCGGGATCGACATGTGGCGCGAGCGCGCCGAGTGCGCCCTCAAGCGCTCCTTCTTCTCCTCCTCCCCGAGGGACGAGACCGCCTACCGCCAGATTCTGGAGGCCGGCCACCCCGCCCTGGAGGAGGAGCAGGCCGAGCTGGACCCGGCGCCGGTGCAGACCGCCGACCGCCTGCGCGCCGATCTCGACTCCAGCCACGAGTACCGCCGGCAACTGGCCGCCGAAACCTGGGAGCTGGCCGTCATCGGCCGTCCGCAGAACGGCTGACGACGGACACGGGCAGCAGGCGCGAAAGACCGAAGCCGACCAAGGACCAGGGAGACGACAGTATGAGCATCACGATCGAGAACACGTACGGCACCGCGCACAACGTGAGCCCGAACAATCCGACGCATGTCACGAGCTGCGATCGCTACCGCCTGCCGCTCGTCGGCACCATCGCCCCCGGGAACCCGGGCTACGAGGACATGGTCGAAATCCTCAAGGAGAACGGCCACGACACCCGCCCCGAGGGGTACGGGCTGATCTTCCTGGAGTCCGAGGAGTTCAGCGCGACGTACTTCGGGTCGATCGAGCAGATCGAGCAGTACAAGCGCGAGAACGTCGACGGCACAGCCACCTTCGATGCCTCGCAGGGCGTCATGTACGCACAGTGGCCCCACGGCAAGGGCTGGGACGACTTCCTCCCCCGCATCTTCTGGAACATGAAGGCGCGGGGTGCGATCGAGGACGGCGTCGGACTCGTCACCGCCTTCGCGCACCCGGTGACTCCCGGCGCCGAGGTGATCGTCTACGAGTTCGAGGGCCGGTGGCTGCCTGACCAGGACCCGATCCACATGGTCACGTACCACTGCACTGCCTGCCACCTCGACACGTTCCACAACGGCGGCCACGTACACGAGAACACAGGTCCGCACGACCGCAGGTGGGCAGCCCGGCAGGCGCGGCAGCACATCGTCAGTGCCGCGAAGCATGGCGTGAACCGCGACGGCCAGTCGTCATGCCGACCAGCCGACCCCGCAATGCTGCGCACAGTCAACGCCGTCGCCAAGGACAAGCTTGGGCTGTCGCACAACCCCCTGCCCAACACCGACGATGCGTACTGCGCCACCAAGGGCCCGTGTTCGATCATCCGAGAGCTGCGCGCCGGTGTCCGCCCGGCCGTATACCGCACCTGACATACCGCCCGAAGTCATGGGGGAAGGTCCCGCAGCCGTTGGAGTCGGCTGCGGGACCTTCCCCATGACTGTATGGCGCGGCACAACGTCATGAGATGGCACAACCAAGCTCCGGCCTTTCGCGTGCGCCGTGCCGGTGTGTCGCTTGCAGGTCGTGACCTGACCCCTATACAGTTTTCTCGTTGGTCGGCAGTGGCAGCCGCCAACACCCGAAACACCAACCACACCACAGGAGTTCACAATGGCCATCACGCCGTACCTCGCCGACAACCTGGCCCCCCGCCCGAACGCCCGCAACACCGAGAGCATGAAGCGGGCCTTCGCCCGTCTCGCCGCCACCGCCTGGACCCCGCTGGGCGGCTACCCGGGCAGTGACGTCCGCTGGCCCGTGCGCTGCGAGCTGTGCGGCACCACCGTGGCCGTCTTCTACTCGCACATGCGGCGCGACCGCGTCCGTCACCGCGGCTGCCTCCCCGTCGCCCAGCGCCCCGCCGCCATCGCGGCCTGGGTCACCCAGCAGAAGAACCAGGCCGACACCCCGGCCTGACCGTACGGCGGGGCGCTCCGGCCCGGAGCGCCCCGCCCCGCCCGTCCGTTCTTCTGCTGAAAGGCCAGCCACCATGACCCGCGAACTTCTCACCGTCCGGCGCCTGCTGGTCGATGACCGCGGCCACTCCCGCACCGAGATCACATTCCCCGACGTCGCACGGCGCGGCAGTCAGCGCCGCGCCGCCGCCCAGCACCTGGCCGGACTGTTCCCCGTGCAGGTCGAGCGCCCCGCCAGCGAGCTGTACCACGACTGGGGAACCCGTATGCGCGACGGCCGCCCCACCCTGCGCCACGAGACCCGCCGCCTGATCGTCTCCGGCCCCGAACGCGACGTCGCCCGGGTCTGCGTGGCCCTGACGCACTGCCTGGAGCGCGCCGAACAGCTCACCACCCTCGCCGTACGCCGCGCCGGGCGCTGGCTGCGCACCTCCGCCTACGCCGCCGACGCCCTGGAGTACGAGGACGCGGCCAGCCTCCGCGCCCGCCGCCGCACCTTCCGCCGCGACGTCTACGAGACGGTCGTCAGCCACCTGCGGCAGATGCCCATGTGGTGGGAGACCTACGATGAAATCCCGCCCTGGACCCAGGCCAACGCCTACGCCGCCCAGGTATCCCTGCGTGGCACCGGCGCCTACCTGCATCTGCTCGAACTCATCCCGCGCGCCGAGGCGGAGCAGCTGCTGGCCGACGCCCAGCGCACCGTCGATCCGTACCGGGCCCAGTGGGAAGCCGAGCAGGCCGCCATCCACGACCGCGAGGAGCGCGCCGCCTCGATCTGGGAGGACACCTCTTTCGAGCGCGACGTCCCGCGCGACGCGCACCTGGTGCCGGCCGCCTGCCCCGACCCGCGCCTGCTGGGCCAGCTCCAGGACGAGCCGGTCACCGTGGCCGAGGCCCTGCCCGACGAGCCGCGACCGCAGACCCGCCAGCCCGAAATCGCCGTCGCCCGCGCCCCGCGCCGTCCCTCGAACCGGTGGAGGCCGCGCAGCGCTCACGCCAACTGGGCGCGCTCTAGGGCACGGTGGGCCCATGCGTCCGCCATCCGCCGCCGTCGCCGCCTTATGCCTGCTCCTGGTGACTGGTGGCTGTGCGACCGTCAGTCCGCAGGGCACCCCGGAGCCTCACACCCCGGCCACTTCCGCCCGCACCTCGGCGCCAGCCGTGCCCAGCCCCGACCCGCCGCACATCCTGTTGGTCACCACCCCACCGGCCAGCAGCCGCCCGCCCGCCCCCGCCCCGGCCTCGGCGGCCGCCAGAGCCACCCAGACGCCGCACCCCGAACCGCGCACCGGCCAGCCGCACACCCGCCAGCGCCAGTACGTACGCCCTGCACCGCCCCGCCGGCGCCCGTCGGCAACCCGAACTTCGCCCCATCGCGCGGCCAAGCACCGGCACGCCCGGCCGCAGACGAACCGCCCCCGGCCGCGGCCTCGGGCACCGCGACGTCCGCACTACGACATGCGCACCGTCTGCCGGATGGCGCAGGGCATCGTGGACGCCTCCGTCATGGCCGCCTGCAAGAGCACCTACCGCCGGTGAACGCCACGCCCAGCACTGCCCGGGGCCACATCTTCGCGGCCTTTCTCGCGAAGCCTGCCGTGAAACCGGGGTACACCGCGCTATCGTGAGTGTGCGGCCTTCACGGCCGTGGGCCCGGCTCGCGGCCCGGTTCGTCTGGCCCAGACCGGACGAGCAACACCGAAGGTGCTCCGCGCCGAGCCACCCTCCACATCACATCACCCTTGCTGGCCTCGCTCTTGGCGGCCGGTGAGTCTGGGATCACCGCGAGCCGCGGAAGAGAGCTGGAGATGCCAAAGAACCACGCGAGGAAGAAGGCCCTCGCCTCCCTCAAGAGCGCGCTGGACATCAAGCACGCCTGCGCCATCGCGCTCCTGGACCACCCCGACACCGACGAGCGGGAGACCCTGGAGCGGTACCTGTCGGAGTACGTCGACATCAACACCTACCGCGAGGCAGTCGACTACCTCCGCCAGGAGCAGGCCGACCCGCGCAACCAGATCATGTGCGACCGGTGCGGCTGGACGAACGGGATGGTCTGCCCGGAGTGCGCTAAGGGCTGCGGGTGCGATTACGAGTGCCCCGGCTGGAGGCACGCGGAGATGCGGGCCGCGACCGGCGACTACGACGAGGACGACGACCCCAACGCCTGCCCGGAGTGCGGGGCCGGTGGCGGGGGCGACCCGTACGGCGAGTGCTGCTGCTACGAGGACGAGGACGACGAGGACCAGGTCGCGTGAGCGTCCGCGACGTCCAGGCCGTCATCGCCGCGAGCGGCTACGCGCGCCACGGCAGGCCGCACGGCGGCAGCGCCTTCCGGGCCTGCACCTGCCCCAAGGTCGGCTGCGGAGCCGTGGCCGACGGCAGCGAGCGCGACGACTGCCCCGAACACCGCCTCGCCCCGGCGCAGCTCTGGCACTGGTCGGCCGAGTGCCCGCAGGTCCTCGCCGCCGCGCGGACAGCCGTCGGGCGGGGCCTGGCCGTCTTCCCGCTCCCGATCGGCGGCCGGGTTCCCGAGCGCGGGTGGCAGCGACAGGCGACCCTGCTGCCCGAGCGGCTGCCCGAGCTGCTGGCCGGGCGAGGGGTCGGCGTCGGCTGCCGGGCCTCCCACGTCGTCGTCCTGGACCTCGATGTGCACGGCGACGACGACGGCCCCGGCGTGCTCGCCGCCCTGGCCGACCGGCTCGGGGAAGCGGTGCCCGCCACGTTCACCGTGGCCACCCCGTCCGGGGGCCGGCACCTGTACTTCCGGGCGCCGGCGGACTGCACCATCGGCAGCATCTCCGGCGGCCGTACGGCGCTCGGGCCCGGGATCGACGTCCGCGGCCCCGGCCGCCGAAGCGGCGGCTACCTCGTCGGACCCGGCTCCGTCGTGGGCGGCCTGCCGTACCTCATCGTCCGCGACGTGCCGGTGGCGCCGCTTCCCGCCTGGATCGCCGACCGCCTCGGAGGGCTCTGATGCGCTACTTCCGCAAGTCGCTGCAGAACATCCTGGGCCTGTGCCAGTACAACGTACGAGCCTTCACGAACCCCGAGGTCGACGCCATTGAGGAGTACGACGACCAGGTCCCCGTCCCCGCGCCTTTCGAGCTGGAGACCCTGCTCGCCGACACCGACGACACCGCCGGCGCCTTCCGCAAGCGCGCCGAGGAACTGACCCGCTGGCACGACGCCCTCACCCGGCTCCTCACCGACCCCCGGCTCAAGAACACCGGCGACGACGAGGAGCCCTACAGTCCCGCCGTCCGCCGCTTCCTCAAGGGCGCCGCGGGCGACTACCACCGCCACCGGCACGGGTACGAGTACGCGGTCACCGTCTGGGCTCTCGGGCTCCAGGCCCCGACCAGCTACCCCCCGGAGACCCGGCATCTGCACCTGGCCACCCGGGAACTCAGACTCTGGGACTGAACGACACGGGCAAGCCGCCCGGTGCCCCCTGTGGTTTTCCGCAGGGGGCACCATCACGTCCAGACGCCACGCGCCGTCCGGGCGCAGCGGCGGCCGCCACCGCCGGGCGCGCCGCCACCGGCCACCACCCGCCGTACCGGCCAGGGTTCAAGCCGCTCCCCGAGGAGGGAGGACGGGGTGCTGCGCACCCCGGACAGCCGCGCGCTGCGCGCACGGCACGGGCGCAGCGAACCGCCGCCCGACTGCGCGGCGGCACCGAAGAGACGCGCGCTGCTCCGCAGCGACAGCGCGCGGACCTACGGCCCGCAACCGCCTGCGGCGGGACACCCGGCCGCTACGCGGCCCCAGCGACACCGGGCGCTCCGCGCCCAGCAACGCCGCGCACCGCGACCCGCGAAAAGGCGGTAGGCCAGTAGGCCACCCCCAGAACACGCCCGTGACCTGCGTCGATACCCCGCCCGGCACCCCCTGGCCTACTGGCCTACAGGCCGGTGAAAACACACCCCCTCAGAGCGCGCGTCACACCCACACCGTGTGCACTAGATGCGATACAGTTATCTCGTTGGTCGGCAGTGGCAGCCACCGACAACCCGAACCACCACGAACCACAGGAGACACCCATGAACATCTCGAACAGCGCACACCGCTCTCCCACCGGAGATGCCATCGCGGCGGCTCATCACCTGCTCACCGACATCACCGTGAGCGCCGCCCCCGGGCGGCACACCCTGTTGCTCTCCGTCCCCGCTCCGGACGGCACGCCCAAGATCCGCGAGGGCGAATTCAGCGTCTCCCCCACCGAGTTCGCCACCATCAACGCCATCGCCGCAGTGCGCTACCTGCTCGCGACCGCACTGCGCGACGTCGCCACCGCCGGTCTCGTCATGCGCAGCGAGCACCTGACCGGGCCGTCCACCGTACGAGGATGGGTACTCCATGACGGGCTCTTCCGCCCGCTCACCCAGGGAGAGGTCTTCACCGCCTACACCACGGACTGCATGACGGGAGAGGTGATCCCGGCGGAGCCCGGCATGTCGTACCAGGCCGGATTCCCCGTAAGCACTGCATCGCTGGCCATCGGCCTGTCCGCCGACGGCCACCCGACCGGCCTCCCGACCCTCGCCAGCGACTACCGGATGCTGCTGCGCCAAGCGGGCAAGCCCGAAGTCCGGTGCCCCGTCACGCAGGCCCATATGCTCTCGGACCTCTCCCTGCTCCTCCCCGGCGACGACACCCGCGCCTACACCCGGGGTCAGGTGATCCACGTGGAAACCGACATCGAGGACCTGCCGTATGCAGAGGTGATCTACGCGCCGGTTACTCCCTGATCCGCCCGCACACTGTGCCCCGTACGGCCTGCCGTACGGGGCATTTCCATGCCCGTGCAACGCCCCGCAGCGCGGACCGCGAAAACCCTGTAGGCCAGTAGGCCAGCCCAGAAACACGCCCGTGACCTGCGGCGACACCCCGCCCGACACCCCCTGGCCTACTGGCCTACAGGCCGGTGAAAACACACCCCCTCAGAGCGCGCGTCGCACCCACACCGTGTGCACTAGATGCGATACAGTTATCTCGTTGGTCGGCAGTGGCAGCCACCAACAACCCGAACCACCACAAACCACAGGAGACACCCATGCAGGACAAGCGCCCCCTTTCCCCCGCGATGATCACCATGCTCGTAGCCGCACTCGCCGACCCGGAAGAACGCCACCTCCTTCGGGGCCTCACCGGCACGGCGGTGGCCCTCATGGTCCGGGGCCTGGCCACCAACCCCCGCCACGAAGACCACCCCCACCTCACCGCCGAAGGCATCCGCCAGGCCCGCCTGCTCGCCGGGCGCAGCCCAGCAGCCCGCCCGGAACCTTCCGACACCGTCAGCCCCAAGGCACTCGCCCGAATGCTGCTCACCGACAGCGGCTACACCGTGCACGTCACACACTCCGGCACCCGGCACACCAAGACCGTGACCAACGAGCAGGCCGTAAAGGCTCTGACGTACCTGCTCGCAACCGTGACCCCCACCGTCCCCCCGCTGAGCATCCCCGCAACCACCTACACCGCCGAGCTGGACGGCGCGGTCGTTCTCCACTACGGCCTCAACAGCAGCTCCGACTTCCGGCCCCTCGTGCCCCGCGCCCAGCCCTCGGCCGGTGACGACCAGGCCGTGCCGCAGCTCTGACCAGACCGGCGCCCCTGTCCCTGGCGGCCGGCACTTTCGCCGCGACCCCAAAACTCCCGCCCCCTGTGGTTTTCCGCAGGGGGCACCATCACGTCCAGACGCCACGCGCCGTCCGGGCGCAGCGGCGGCCGCCACCGCCGGGCGCGCCGCCACCGGCCACCACCCGCCGTACCGGCCAGGGTTCAAGCCGCTCCCCGAGGAGGGAGGACGGGGTGCTGCGCACCCCGGACAGCCGCGCGCTGCGCGCACGGCACGGGCGCAGCGAACCGCCGCCCGACTGCGCGGCGGCACCGAAGAGACGCGCGCTGCTCCGCAGCGACAGCGCGCGGACCTACGGCCCGCAACCGCCTGCGGCGGGACACCCGGCCGCTACGCGGCCCCAGCGACACCGGGCGCTCCGCGCCCAGCAACGCCGCGCACCGCGACCCGCGAAAAGGCGGTAGGCCAGTAGGCCACCCCCAGAACACGCCCGTGACCTGCGTCGATACCCCGCCCGGCACCCCCTGGCCTACTGGCCTACAGGCCGGTGAAAACACACCCCCTCAGAGCGCGCGTCACACCCACACCGTGTGCACTAGATGCGATACAGTTATCTCGTTGGTCGGCAGTGGCAGCCACCGACAACCCGAACCACCACAAACCACAGGAGACACCCATGTTCGACCTGGACAACACCGAGTTCGCCATCGTCGTTAATCCCGACGGCACCTTCGAGGCAGGCGAGTGGATCCCGATCCCCCGCACCAAGGTCCGTGAGCTGTGGGCACTCGCCGGATGCACCCGCCCCGGCGTCACCCTGACCAACAGGCTCACACTCTGGGCAGGCATGTCCAAGTGCTGCACCAGCCAGCCCCGCAACCCTCTCGCGTCCGCCCTCGCCGCCCTCTACCAGCCGACCCGGACCGACTACCACGGCGCGGTCCTGCTGACCGGCGGCGGAGACCACCCGCACCAAGGGCTGACCGCCGACCAAGTAGACACGATCATCGGCCGGTTGACCGAACTCGCCGCCGTCGACCTGCCCCCCGCGCCGGACACCCCCCGCAACATCACCTTCCCCTCCCCCGGCCCAACGCCGACTGACCACCCCCGCCCCCGGGGCCAGGCCCCGGGGGCGCCCCATAAACGGGAGGGAAACCCAATGCAATTCACATACATCGGCGACTGGTGCACAGAGTCCCCCGTATTCACTTCCGCTTTCGCGGTAGTAGCGGAAGGCGAAACACCCGGCCACGCCAGAATCGCAGCAGCCGCCGCCGTAATGAACCAGTACCCCGAAACCGAAGTCACCGACCCCCGCGACTTCTGGACCGACGACAAAGGCGCCTACCTCATCACCGCCTTCATGGGTGACGTGACCTCCCTACTCGTGGCCGAGCACCCCGTAATCCGCGCCTAGAAAGCCCCTGAAGGGGCGGGGGAGTGGCACCCCCGCCCCACCCGAGACACCACCCGAAGGAGACCCGTGGACACCCGACAGACCGTGATCCGCATGTTCATGCGACCCAGCGTGACCGTCCGCACCGAAGGACGCGGCGCCGTCCTGGACACCCGGCACACCAAAGCCGTCATCAGCGCCATGGAGACAGAGCGGGACAGCGAGGCTGACGCCCTCACAGAGCGCGGCTGCTCCCCCACATCCGTACGCGCCCGGAAGTGGAAGCCGCGCTCCGCAAAGCTCGACCTCAAGCCCACCAAGCCCAGCCCGCCGAAGCCGTCGACCACCCCCTACGCCGCCGGATCATGGGTCACATGGACCCACCCGGACACCGGGCAGAAAATGGCCGGCATCGTCTCCCGCGGCGAGGCAGCGGACATCGGCGTCGGCGGGTACCCCTACCGCGCCATCATCCCGAACGACGGCAGCGACATCCTGATCATGCGGCCCCGCCCCGGAACGAGCGTAAAGGATGGCGAATGGATCGCAATTTACGACTACGGAATTTCTGCGCAAATCCAGCCACATTCGGTCCAGCTCGAATTTAGCGAATAGCGGAAACCCTCGTAATTCCCCCGCCCCCTGCGGGGGAATTACCAATCCGCGAAGCGGATTGGAGTCACTTACCGCAACAAAGGACGGCCCGCAAGGAAGCGACGAGGGCAGCGAATTCCGCTTTAGCGGAATTCCCGCATAGGCATTCTGCGCGATG
>NZ_JBHFFO010000001.1:7570000-9656141 GCF_045222935.1 Streptomyces sp. Ac-502 | reverse complement strand
CCCGTCCTCGGGGAGTCCGAGGAAGCCCGGCGGGGCCGGCGCCTGGCGCTGCTGCAGACCGCGCTCCTGGAGCACGCCGCCGCGCACAACCTCCGCACCGTCATGACCTTCCACCAGAAGGTCGAAGAGGCCCAGGCCTTCGCGGACAAGCTCCCGAAGACCGCAGCCGAGCTGTACGTCAACGACGCCACCGATGAGGACCTGGCCGCCGCCGACAAGCTCCCCGCGTCCTCCATCGACGCGGCCTTCTACGAGCTGGAGGCCGGCCGCCACGTACCCCCGGACCGCGTGTGGGCGGCGTGGCTGTGCGGCGACCACACCGTCGCCGAACGGCGCGAGAAGATCCTCCAGTTCGCCAACGGCATCGACGCGGCCGGCCGCCGGGTCCACCGCGCCTTCCTCGCCTCCGTACGCGTACTCGGTGAAGGCGTCGACATCACCGGCGAGCGCGGCGTGGAGGCCGTCTGCTTCGCCGACACCCGCGGCTCGCAGGTGGAGATCGTGCAGAACATCGGCCGCGCGCTCCGGCTCAACAAGGACGGCTCCACCAAGGTCGCCAGGATCATCGTGCCGGTCTTCCTGGAGCCCGACGAGGACCCGACGGACATGGTCGCCAGCGCCAGCTTCCGCCCGCTCGTAGCGGTCCTCCAGGGCCTGCGCTCCCACGACGAGCGCATGGTCGAACAGCTCGCCTCCCGTGCCCTCACCAGCGGCAAGCGCAAGGTCCACCTCCAGCGCGACGAGGACGGGCGGATCGTCGGGGCCGGCGGCGAGAGCGACGGCGACGACCAGGAGCAGGATGACACCGACGCCGCTGCCGAGTCCGCGCTGCTGCACTTCTCCAGCCCGCGCGACACCGCGACCATCGCCGCTTTCCTGCGGACCCGGGTCTACCGGCCCGAGGCCCTCGTGTGGCTGACGGGCTACCAGGCCCTCATCCGCTGGCGGAAGGAGAACCAGATCACCGGCATCTACGCCGTGCCCTACGACGTTGAGGTCGAGGTCGGGGTCACGAAGGATTTTCCCCTCGGGCGGTGGGTGCACCAGCAGCGCAAGGCCCTGCGGGCCGGGGAGCTGGAGGAGCGGCGTAAGACGCTGCTGGACGCGCCGGAGGCCGGGATGGTCTGGGAGCCGGGCGAAGAGGCGTGGGAGGCCAAGCTGGCCGCCCTGCGGTCCTACCGGCGGGCGACCGGACACCTTGCTCCACGTCAGGACGCGGTGTGGGGCGAGGGCGAAACGATGGTGCCCGTAGGACAGCACATGGCCAACCTCCGGCGGAAGGGCGGCCTCGGCAAAGACCCGAAGCGGGCCGCTGACCGCGCGGAGCAGCTGACGGCGATCGACCCGGACTGGGACTGCCCCTGGCCGCTGAGCTGGCAGCGGCACTACCGGGTACTCGCCGACCTGGTCGACGCCGACGGCCACCTGCCCTACATCGCGCCGGGCGTCGTCTACGACGGCGACGACATCGGCATTTGGAGGTGGCGCCAGCAGGAGCCAGGCACCTGGGCACAGCTCCTGCCCGAACAGCGCGAGCGGCTGACCAAGCTGGGCGTGCGGGGCGCCACCCTCCCCCTGGCTGCCGCTGCCCCGACAGAGCTTGCTCCGGCGCCGGCCGACACGGCCAAGGGGCCGAGGAAGGCAGGGGGCAAGGCTGAGGCGGCGTTCCAGCGGGGCCTGACGGCCCTGACGCAGTGGGTGGAACGGGAAGGGCAGCGGCCCGTCCCGCGTGGCGCCGTCGTGGAGATCACGGTCGAAGACCAGGCGGAACCGGTCCCGGTGAAGCTGGGCGTGTGGCTCTCCAACACCAAGAGCCGACGGGACAAGCTCACCCCGGAGCAGCGCGCCGCCCTACGGGAGCTGGGCATCGACTGGGCTCTGTAAGACACATGTATAACGCTTCCTGAGTCTGGCGTGCAGGCCCGTCTGCCTGTAAAGATGCCCCTTCGTGATGGCGCGGACACTGGTGTGAGGAGCACGATGGTCGCACCCTTGGCGGTACGCAGGGCAAGCCGCTGGCAGGATGCCATCCGGCTGCTGCTGCTGATCGACGCGGCCGCCAAGCCGCCAGCCGAGGACGATGACGTACCAGCGGCAACTGTGGGCGTGGTCCGCACACAGGTCCGCCTACAGAAGTTGGATTTTTGGGTCCGCTACCCGGACTACCTGGCCTTCGAGCTGATGAACGAGTACGAGGCGGCTCCCGATGAGAGGGGGCTGCTCACCCTCGCTTCGGACATCCTGAGCTCCGAAGAGCCCGATCTGAGGCGCTTCCTCATGCTGCGCCATAAATTCGGCGCTTTCGAGGAACTGGATGACGCGCTTGCCCCACTCGTGGAGCGCGGTCTGATCCGCAAGACGCAAGTCCTTGGCAGGAGCGGTCAGAAGCGCGTCGTCGAGCACGTCTACTTCCTCCTCGAACGAGGCCGTGAGGTGACCCGGTCGCTAGTGCATGACGCCCCCGCGCTGGAGTGGTACATCCAGCGCACCCACCTGGTCGTGGCGCTGGTCGATGGGCTCGGCGGTACGCAGATCAAGAACCGGCAGTATCTGTTGAGCGACTACGCCGACACTCCGTGGAGGCAGTACATCTCTCCCATCACCGAGCAAGCCCGCGCCCGGCTGCGTCACCTGGAGGCTGCCGCCTCGATGCCGGTGTCCGATGTCGACCAGGAGGCCTCGTGACCGTGTCACCCGAGACAACCACTGCGGCGACCCCCGAGGTGCCGCGGGCCAGCGACATTCTGCAGAGTGTCGCCATGAAGCTGGGGGTGACTCCGGAGCAGGTGGAGCGGTCACTCGCGGAGGCCAACATCACCCTGAAGAGTCCGGCAGCGGCCGACCGCCGACTGCGGATGCTGCGCCTTCGGGTCCAAGGGGTGAAGCACTCGGGCGAGCCTTTCCGCGTGGAGCAGGACTTCTCGTCTGGCGTGTGGGCCGTCGTCCACCCTGACAACAGTGCGGGGAAGACGAGCATGCTGGAGTTCATGGTTTGGCCGCTTCGTGGAGAGCCTCGCGATCTGCCTTTGGACGTTCGCTCCTGGGTGCGGCATCTGAGCATGGACATCGCGGTAGCCGGACGCCCTATCCGGATCGTCCTGGATGTCGATCCCGACGCCCATCCCGCGCTGAGCGGGCGGATCCTCACCGCCGACACTCTGGAGCAGCTCCTGGCTGCCGACGACGGCGGGGACGGCCTGCGCCTGCTGGAGCAGGCTTCCGGAGCCGACGAGGTGGAGCGCAGCATCGGCGCCTTCTTCCTCGACTCGCTGAGGATGGGCCACACGAGCCTGTGGCAGGCGGGCGGAGGCGCCGACGGCGAAGGCGCCCCTCAGGTCCACGGGTGGGCCTCGTACTTCGGAGCGTGTTACCTCAACCCGGGGGGCGACGAGATCCTTCTCGGGGATGTCAACGCTGTAGGCCTATCCGCCCGACTCATGGAGCTCTTCGTCGACATCCCCTACAGCACCGTGCTCACTCAGCTGTCGGTCGCGGACAAGCGCGAGCGCAAGACCCTCGCTCAAGGAAAGCGCCGTGCGGAAGGAGACGCCGACGCCCGCAGGGCCGAGCGCACCGCGTGGCAGGAGCAACTGGAGCAGCTCTCCCAGCAGATCGCCGAACTTCGGGACGTGGCGAGCCGGGACGTGTCTCCCTTGCTCCAGGTCGCCGACCAGGCGGCAGCAAGCCTTCGGGACACGCAGAGTGTGCTCCATGAGGCCGAACAGAGCCTGACCGAGACGAACACGGCGCGGGTGCGCGCCGACCAGGCGCTGCTGGACGCCCGTGAGACCTGGCAGGCGCGGCGGGTGCTCGGCCGGCTCGATCCCGTGTGCTGTCCGCGATGCGAGGAGCCTCTCGATCGTGACCGCCGCCAACAGGAGCGCGAGGACGCCTCCTGCGCTGTGTGCACCCGGCCGCTGCCCGAGGTCGACGAAGAAACCGCCGAGCTGCTGCTGCAGGGCTTGGAGCAGCAGCTCGAGAGCGCGCGGGAGGCGGAGGACGCGGCGAGTCAGCAGCGCGACGCCGCAGCGGCCGCAGTGAACGCCGCGCTCACCGAGCAGCAGACGGCCGCGGCCGCGCTGCAGACAGCGCTGGCCACGTCGCAGAACCACGAGCGCCTTCGCCAGCTGGAACTTCAGGCGGCCGGCTTGAAAGGACGTCTCGCCGCCACCGGCTCCGGACGGGAAGAGCCGCCCGTTCCCGTGTCCGCCCAGATCCTGGAGGCCGTGACCGAGGCCGTACGAGAGGCCGTCGATGCAGCCGCCAAGCGGCTCTTCCCGGCGATGAATACCCAGATCGTCGAGCTGGCGACCCGGTTCGGAGTGCAGAACCTCGACAGCGTGCGGCTCGACCGCTCCGGTCGGGTCAACGCCGTCAAGGCCGGGGTAAAGACCTCATTCAAACGCCTCAGCCGCGGTGACCGGCTGCGCATGCGGATCGCCACGGTCATCGCGCTGCTCCGTGTCGGGGCGGACCGCGGCGTGACGGCGCACCCCGGTCTGCTGCTGATTGACTCCGTCGCCGCCGAGGAGGTCACCGAAGTACCGGCCCGGACCCTGATCGCGGAGCTGCAGGCCATCACCAAGGACCTACCGGACCTCCAGGTCGTGCTGACCACCGCCCAGCCCGAGCTTGTCAGCGATCTGCCTGCCGACCACCTCATCACTCGCAACAGTGAACACCTGTTCTAAGCTGCTCGCTTCCGGCACAGCCCAGCAGAAAGGAGAGGACAGTGTCTCCGAGCGTGGACCAGGCCCTCCAGGAATGGGCCAGCCGGGCGAGCGATGAAGAACTGGACGCCGGACCCCGGCTAGAGGACCTCGGCGGTGCAGACACGGTCGCGGCTGAGGCGGACTCGCTGGCTGCCGGCCCTCAGCTGCCGTACCTTCTCACCGCGCTGGCCCACGGCCTTGACACCATCCCGGCCGAGCAGGCTGCTCCGCTGCTCGCGGCTGCAGCTCGCGGCCTGCGCCATCCTCACTCGGCGTGGGTCCTCGCCGACGCGCTCGACGTCGTGTGCACCAAGCCGGGACTGGCCGCCCGCCTGGGCAACCGGATCGTACGAGATCTGGCCACGCTCGCAGAGGGCGCGCTGACCGGCGACTGTGACGCCGCCCTCGCCCAGCCGGCGATCACTGGCCTGCTGCGCCTGGCGGTAGCGGGAGGTTCCCCACACCGTCTGCTCGCCCTCCTCACCGAGATCACCGGCAGGGAGCCTGCCGACGCCCTGGAACGTCTGCCGATCCTGATCGGCATCACCCGCGACCACTTCGCCGACACCGGCCCCCTCCTCGACGTCCTCGGAATTCTGGAGAACCAGCCCGACCTGACTGCGGCGACCCGAGCCGACGCGAGCTTCGAACTTGCCCTGGCCGACGAGCGAACCGCGCTGGAGGCCGCCGACCGCGCCACCGCCGAGGAACAGCTGCGGCGAGCCCTGATGCGGTTCACCGAGCTCGACCGCACCCACGAGAGACGCCTCGACGCCCGCGCCCACGCCGCCGCCATCCAGGCCGTCCTCGCCTTCGCCGACCTCGAAAACGACCCGACGGGCGACAACAGCGCCCGGCAACGGCTCGCCGACGCCGCCTGCCAGTTGGACGCCACAGCCGCACACCTCACTGCCTGGACCGGCCGCATGCACCAGCTCGACTGGCTCAGCGCCCGCAGCCTGACCCAAAGCGCTTGGTCGAAGCTCGTCACCACACTCAACACCGCACAGGCACACCTGGACCAGCCCAGCTGGTACAACCCCGCCGACGCCCTGCACGACCTCCTGCAGGTCTACCTGACCAGCCGCAGCATCCAGTCCGCCACCCATGGCTCCCTGGGGCTTACGGCGCTGATCAGCCCGGCAGTAGAGGCGCCGTTCGTGCGCAGCCAAGGCCTGCTGCACCAGCTGGAGCTGGCTCTCACCCACGACCCTCAGTTCACCGACCACCCGGACGCCCAGACCCTGTATGACGCTGTGCGCCAGCGACGCAAGCAGTCGGCTGGTGAGCCGCCACGACCGGAGGCGGTGCCGGGAAAAGCGTTGGAAGGCCGACCCGCACTTGCCGCCCTCTTCCGTTCTGACGCCACCGGCCTACGCGAGGACGTCGACCCTCACCAGCTCGACCGGCTCGAGCAACTCGCCCACCTACTCACCAAGGGCTACACCCCCACCGGCAACGCCCGCGTGGACACCCACTTGGAAAACCTGCTCGACATCCTGACAACCAGCCCAGCTTGGAAGCCAGCCGATAGCCACTACTTCACCCCCTGCTGGAGCACTTCCTGCGCTTCCTCTACGACCGGTTCGATGCCCAGGCCAACCTCTACGGTGAGCGCACCGCCTACCTCGGGCCGGCACGCAAGAACACCGACGGCACCGCTGAGGCTTGGAACGAGAAGCACCTCCAAGACGACTTCCATCAACACATCAGCCCCCTGTTTCCCCCTGGCACCGTGACGCGGGAGAAGTGGGACGTCGCTGGCGGACGGGCAGACGTCATCTACACGCCCGACCCCGCTAGCCGCTTCGTCGCCGAGATCAAGTGGCGCACCACGCGGTGGAAGACCCAGGACGTGGTTGAGCGGGACTACCTCGCTCAGGCCGCCAATTACACCGCCACCGGCCCGCCCTTCGCCCTGCTCCTCGTCGGCGATGCCAGCGACCACTCAGCCGGATACCGCGACATCGAAGACAGCATATGGATCATCCGGCATGCCCGGAGCGCCACGGAGATCCCCCGGCTGATCGTGACCGGTGTCCTTCCGACCACACGACCTACCCCGAGCGCTCTACGCGTAGGGCGCACGGCCGGGCCAGCAGGCCGGTGAAGCTCTTCGGCAGCGGCTCCTGCTGGGCCACCGGGCGGGATCGGGCAGCCGCGTCCGGTGATGACAACCCTGCCTAGCCGGGGTGACCTGCGGAACGCCATGGAACACGCCGACCTCGACGACCCAGTCTTCAGCCAGCACATCGTCGAGCGCTGACGCTACGTCAACGACTCAGCTTGTCGTTTATCGTCCAGGGTCGAACGTGACTCGCCCAGGGTGGAGACGAACTTGGCGTACATCGCCTTCACATACGCCTCGGTGACGTCGTCGCCGGTCTCGATGGCCTTGGTCCGGGCGCCGGCGAGCAGGACGCGCAGGGCGTCCAGGAAGTTCTCCGTGGCGCCGGAGGTCCAGGATTCGTGGATGACCGGCGGGGCGTCCAGAAGGCCGTACTTGGGCCCGGCCAGGCGCAGCAGCAGGCGCAGGGTGGATTCGGTGACCCACAGCGGGCCCGGTTCGTCGCGGTCGCCGAGGGGGTTGGGCAGGTCGCGGTGGTTCCAGGCGGGTGGGGTGATCAGGTGGACGCCGGCGCGTTTGCGGTCGTGGAGGCCGTCGGTGGAGTGCTCCAGCTTGCCGATCGGCAGCCACGTCTTCATCGCCGAGAGGTAGGCGGCGTTCACGTCCAGGGCGGTGACGTGGAGGGTGCCGTCGGGGTGGCGGCGAAAGTCGGGGTGACGCCAGTTCGGGCGGGCCTCCCAGATCAGGTCCGGGTCGCCCTTCTTCGGCTTGTGCAGGACCTCCGGCAGCGCCGGGTAGGCGGTGTAGTCGTAGCGGGCGTTGGCGCGGGTTTCGTCGAACAGGGCCATCACGTCGGGGATGGCGCGCTTGATCAGCGCGGCGGTCGCGGCGTCGGCATCGCCTTCGGTCTTGTCGAGTTCGGTGCGCACCGCGCGGACGATGAGCTGCTCGGTGTCCGCCTGGGCGCGGGCGGCGGAGCGGGCGCGGCGCTGGGACTGGTGACGCTGCGCGTTCTGCGCCGCCAGCGCGGCCGGACTCGTCCCCTCCGCCGGTTCCGGGGCCGGTGCAGGCTCGGAGGCCGCGGAGGTGGTCGGCGTCGGAGCGGCGGCAGTCGGTGCGGCGACCGGTGACGCCGGGGCGGCGGCGGGGGTCGGGCAGAAGCCGCCCGGGTGCAGGGAACGGCCGTCGGTCGCCTTGTAGGGGGTGGGGGCGCCGCAGCGCAGACACGGCGCCATCTCGCCCTGCACCACCAGGCCGTCGGGGCCGAAGGCGCTGTGCGCCTCGGCGAACACCGGCGCCTGCGTGGCGGGGGCGGCGGCGTGCGGAGACGCGGGCTGGGGGTGAGGGGCGGCCGCCGAGATGGCGGCGGGCTCAGCGGTGTCAGCCAGTTGGGTGGCCATGCCGTCCAGGAGCTTGGCGTAGGCGGCGCGGGTGGTTCCCTGGGGTTCGCTGCGGCCGCTCTCCCATCCGGCCACCGTCGAGCGGGCGACCGAGAGGGCTTGGGCGACCTCGGTGCGCGTCAGCCCGTAGGCGGTGCGCAGACGTTCCCGTTCGGCGGGTTCGGGCAGTTCGGTGCGGCGCGGTCCGGACTGCAGGAGGGCGTCGATGGGGTCGGGCTGGGGCGGCATGGCGTCGGATTTCCCTTTCGGCTCGTCAGGCCTGGTCCGTCGGGGAGAGGGGGTGCGGGGCGGCGTCGAGGAAGGCGCGCAGGTGCTGGCCGGTGAGGATACGGGCCGGGTTGCGTCCCGGTGGCAGCGGCAGGCGCTGGCCCAGGGCCCATTGGAAGCGGGCGGCCGGGGCGAGGTCGAAGGTGTATTTGCCGCCGTGCGTCTCATCCGCGGTGTGGCCGCGGATTTCGAAGGCGCCGACGCAGACCCCGCCGTCGACGAAGGCCAGCAGGAAATCGCCGTGCTGGGCGACGGTCTGGTGTGCGTAGCGCCACCAGCGGGAAGCGCCCTGCTCGACGCTCTGGCCGGCGCGCAGTGACTGTCGGACGTCCACGGCGAGCATGTCGCCCCCTAACTGGGATTTAAAAAGCGAACAAAGCTATCGTAGCGCAGTTCAGCGCTTTTTATCGATGCTTAAAGTTGGTCCGGGATCCGGCGTCAGCCTCGTCCGTCCCGTGCACCGCGCGTCTGGGGCGGCAGCGGTCTGCCTGCCGCGGGCGGGTGCAGGGCCTGCATCGCCTCGAGGGTGTCGAGGACGCGGTGGTCGCAGTGCTGCAGCAAGTGTTCAAGGTCTGCGGACAGCTCGGCGTGGTGCACGAGCACCACGTCCACCCGGGGCGTACGGTGCATGGATCAGCGCCTCCCAGCCGCCGGTCATCAGGTGGGCCCGCAGGACGGTCAGCTGACCGCCGGGCCATTCCCGCGCCGCGTGATACGCGGCATCGGACAGCGCTGCTGCCGCCGTCCGGCGAGCAGGCCAGCGCCCGGGCGGAACGGACTCCAGGGCCGCGAGAAGGTCGTGCCGCACCAGGCGCTTCCCGCCGGGCACGGTCGGATGGACCACAACGCGCCCCACCGCGGGATCATGGGAGCACAACGCCGTCCGAGTGAAACGCACATCGTCGGTGCGGTCCACCACCACCGTGACCGGAGGCCGCCCCGGTGTCCGCAATGCATCCCGGGACAGCGGCCGGTGACCCCGGACACTGCACAGCAGCACCTCGACTTCCGTCTCCCCCAGCATGTTGATCGTGCTCACGGCCTGTCCTCTGCACCTCGTGAGCTGCCTCGTCCTGCACAGGTGCTGTGTGAGCGGCAGGCGCTGTGGCACAGATGCGGGTGCCCGGCCAGGGCTGGGCAAATGTGGGGCGCGCTCTCGTTGCGACCCACGAGCGTGACGGGTGACGGGGATATGACGAAAGGTGCGCCCGTCATGCGAAGCGGCTGAAGGCCCAGCGCAGCAGTTCCCGGTCGACGCGGGGGCGGCCGGTGCGGGCCAGGGCAGTGCGAATGTGGGCGGTCAGCTGGGCCCGGGCGCGGAAGTTGCCGTGTGCGGCGTGGCTGTCGGCGAAGGTGATGTCGTCCGGGTCGGCGTCGGCCCAGATCGGGTGGAACAGCGGGATGACGTCGAGGACCTCGCTGGGGGTGAGGCGGGTGAAGTGCTGCCAGATGAAGATGCGGGAGGAGAGCATCGGTTCGCGGCGCAGCACGGTGTGGCAGCCCTCGCCGCCGACGAAGATGATCGCGAGCTGGGTGGAGGGTTCGTCCCACAGGTAGCGGAAGTATTCGAATGCCTCGCCGTTGAGCCACTGGGCCTCGTCGACGAGGAAGGTGCGGGGGCGTTCGGCCAGGGCGGTCTTCAGCAGGCGGTCGAATTCGCTGGGGTGGCGCGGTGGCTCGCCGGCCAGGTCGAGCGCGGTGAACAGTTCGTAGCGCACCGCTCGGGCGGTGGGCCGGGCCCGGAAGGTGATCTTGCGGACGTCCTCGCCGGGTTCGAGTTCGCGCAGGCAGGTGTTGACAGCGAGGGTCTTGCCGAAGCCGGCGCCGCCGTGGGTGCACATCATCGCGCGGGCGGCGACGGTGTCAGTGATGTTCTCGCGGGCGGTGAGCAGGGCGCGGGTGGTGACCACGGAGGCGTCGGGCAGGTCGACGTACTGGTAGGTGGCCGCGGTCACGAGGAGTCTCCGTCTTCGTCGATGGTGGAAGGTGCGCCCCGCCCGCCCGGGCCGTCCGGGGCGAAAGCGCCGTCACGGCCGGACGGGCGGGTCTGGTGTGGTCAGCGCGGCCAGGGAAGCCGGGGTGCGCCAGTCGGCCGGGGGCGCGGCGTGCGGGATGAGGTCCGGCATCGCGAGCTGCGCGAGGTCGGAGTCGGCACTCTGGGCGAGTTCAGCCTCGGCCTGCGCGCCGGTCAGCGCGCCGAGCCGCTGAGGTGCCTCGGGCTGGTTCACGGCGGCGTAGCGCTCGCGCTGGGAAGCCTCCAGGTCCTTCTTCAGGCGGCGTGCGCGAGCGGACCGCGCCCTTCGTACGGCGCTGATCTGTTCGTCGGTGGCCTGGTCGGCCAGGTCCGCGGGGCCCAGGTAGCGGCCGGTGGCGGCGTGGTAGACCTCGATGCGGTGGTCGTGGTGGGGCATGAAGCGGATACGGACCCGGATCCCGGCCTGGCCGGTCATCCACGGCCCCACGTAGTCGCGTTTCCTGAAGCGGATGCCGCGGGTGGTCAGCGTGCGGACGCCGGCGTCCTCCAGGGTGAACGTCCACAGATCCGCGGCCGGCACGTCCCGCAGCGGGGTGGGATCGTCCTGCCACGCCTGAAGCGGAGTCCTGCCCCGCAACGGCGCCGGGCGGTGCTCGGTGTTCCACCAGAGCGTCCAGGCCAGAAGCTGGGTGGTGAAGTCCTCGAATCCCAGCAGCACTTCGTTCTTCGGCCGGGCAGCCCGTTTGCCGGGGCGCGGCTGGCGGGCGTAGCCGGGCAGCGCGGCCAGGAACATGCTCTCCACCGCCCGGTTCAGGCCCTCCACGGTGCCCTTGAGGTGAGGGGTGTAGGCGGGCAGGTCCTCCACGGTGACGTCCAGGAGGTCGAACGCGGCGGTCACCGTCCGGGACAGGAAGTCCTTGCCGCGGCCCACCCGCGCCTTCTCAGGCACGCCGCCGAACGGGCCGTAGGGTTCCTCACGCAGGACCGCGGAGCGCAGCGCGGCCAGCACCGACTCTCGCGACGGATCCCCCGGCGTCACCGCGATGCCGGTGATCGCGTTGGTGGCGCAGTCGGTGAACCAGGTGATCCACGGCCTGCGGGCCTTGCCGTCGACAACGACCAGCACCGGGGCCTGCATGTGGTCGGTCTCCCACACCTGGTTGCGCCAGCCCCGCGGCCTGGCCAGGAACACATCGTGCTTGCGCGCCGCCCGCTCGCCACCGGCGAGCCCGGCCCGCTCCCCCGGCGTCAGATCACGGCGGATCGCCCGGTGCAGCGTCGTCAGCGACGGTGCGTTGGCAGGCGGAGACTGCCTGGCAGCACGCAGGACCAGTTCGCGGTGGACCGCCCGCACGTTCCCCTTCCACAGCGCCAACAGTCCACGGACCTCGGGCGTGACCGTGAACCTCGCATCGATCTGGGAGCGTGCACCGGGGTTGGCGGCCGCGGTCTCATCGCTCTGAGCGGTGGCCAGCCAGCGCCACACCGTGCGCTCCGCGACTCCCAGCGCGTCCGCGGCCACCCGTACATGGACTGCTGTCAGCTTCTTCCCTGCCCGCAGCGCAAGCAGCCGCCGCACGGCCGGACCGCGCAGCGCCGTCCTCGACGCCGCAGGCAGTCCGCCGTCTGGGCGGATGGCGTCGCCGTCCTTCATGTCAGCTCCCCTCACGCGGGTGCGACGTCGCGTGCTTGCCGGTGGCCGGGAGCATGCGATCGCCCTTGCGTCTCTTGCAGGAGCGCTCCGTTCACAGTGGCGGCACGACCCGCTTGAACAGCCGCCTCAGCAAGGCCCGGTCGACGGATGCATCAGCGGTGGTGAGCAGCGCGTTCTGCAGGTGCACAGTCAAAGCGGCCCACGTGCGGAACGTGCCGTGCGCGCACGACCGGTCGATCCACATCAGGTCCGGGGCCGGTACGGTGCGCCACAGCGGATGGAAGCCGGTCACCACGGTCGCCGCTTCCGCTCGTGGAACCTCCTGCCAAGCGCCGATACGCGAGGCCAGCTGCGGCAGCCGGGACAGCGCCGCTCGCTGCCCGCCCCGTACAGCACCAGCGTGATCCGGGTGCCGGGGTGGTCCCACAGGCTCTGCAGGTACTCCAAACACGGCACGGGCAGGCGCTGTGCCTCATCGACCAACAGCACCCGCGCCTCACTCAAGGCCCCCGTGACTGCGGCGTCGCCCAGCGCCGACGTGTGCGGGAAGCGGCCCGCCAGTGCCAGCGCTTCGAACACCGCACGTCTCATGCCGGCCACCGACGGACGTACCGGTACTGGCACCCACGTCACCTCCCAGCCCGGGGGCACTTCGCGAAGCGCCATCCGCACGGCGACGGTCTTGCCCCGGCCCGGGTCACCGAACACACACCGCGCCCGCCGTCGCCATCGCCTGCCCGACCGCCTCGGTCACCGCCCGCACCGACGACGTCCGCACCAGCTGCGCACCCGCCGGCAACGCCACACCCTCCAGCGCACCGTTCTCCCCCACCGGCAAGCTCCCGGTCGCCTCTGGTACAAGACGCGGCAACCGGCGCGCAGCCACTTTCGCCGCACCTTTCTCACTCGATCCGGCCAGGGCCAGGTCAGCCAGTGCCTGCCGCGTTTGCTGTTCTTCGCGCTCCCGCCGCGCCACCGCGCGGTCCGGCAGGACCCTGCCGGACCGAAGGTCCCGGCGCACCGCCCGGTGCAACGACGCCAGGGAAGGCACCTCGCCCCCGGCCGCCTTCAGATGCCGGTGCAGCGCCGCAACATTCCCGCCCGCCTGAGCCAGCACCTCCCACATCTGGTCAGACAACTCCAGCCGGACCCGCGGCCTGCGCTCCACGCGGCCCTCCGTCCGCGCCGCATCCAGCCAGCGCCACACCGTGCGCACATTCACCCCGCCGACCTGCGCGCCCGCACACACATGCGCCGTCGTCAACGTCCCAGCCGCCTCCAGCTCCAGCAGCCGCGCCACCAGCACCGGCCTGGACACCCGAAGCCCCGCCGTGACCTCACCCCACACGCCCGGCTCCCCCACCCCGGCCCCTTCCGCCCGCGCAAAACCGACACGGACCACCGTGCCGCCGCGCAGCCCTCGAAAGGTTCAGAAGTGCCGTTCTCAAGACAGCGGAGCGGAGCGGGGTGTACCGCCCCATGACAGCCGCGCCCCCGCATACACCGCCCCACGGCAGCGACCCCGCCCTTGCTCAGCATCCCACCAGCGAAAACACCAAGTTCTGGCATGCCGTCACTGACACCCACCCACCGACACCAAACCAGCACATCGCAGTCAGCGCGGCAACCGGCGACGCCGGAAACGAGCAGAACGCGTCGGGTCAGCCCGTGACAGTGCCGGCCGAGCCCTTCGCCCGTCGCTCAGAATCATCCGGAAGGTCGGACGTGTGATCTGCGGCCCACTGCGCCAGCGTGCGGCCCGGCCTGCCCAGGACCCGCTCGGCGTCGGGCAGAACCTCGGGCGGCTCTTCCGCGTACTCGGCCTGGTAGCCCAGCAGGTATTCAGCGATGTCCCACGGTATCCCGGCCGTGATGTATGCGGCGCGGGCCTGGCCGTACGTCAACGGCTCGAAACTCAGCGGCCTGCCCAGCCCCTGCGCGATCGCCGCGGCTTGCTCCCGGTGCGTGAGCTGCTGTGGCCCACTCAGCCAGTACGCGTGCCCGGCGTGGCCGTCCGAAAGGGGCGCGGCAGCAGCCACTTCGGCGATGTCCGCCTCGTGGACGGGGACACCGAGCGCGTCGGGGAAGGCGCTGCGCACCACGCTCTCCGCGCGGATCGCCGCGCCCCGCAGATCCAGCTTGTTACTGGCGAACTCGCCCGGCCGGATGTGCGTCCGCTCCAGAGCTGAGGCTTCGATGACCTCCTCGGCGTCGCGCAGCATTTCGTAGCTGCCCGGCCGCCGCACGGTGACCGCGAGGCCAAAGAGGTCGACGATGCGCCGGGCCCCCGCGCCCGCGGCCAGCTCCACGAAGGCACGGGCCTGTTGTACCGCACGGTCCGGGTCGAGTACTCCCGACAGGTAATAGACGCCATCCACTTCGTCGCGTGCCGCCGCGGCTCCTGCGAGTTCGGTGAGGTTGCCTGCCACCGCCTCAACGGCATCAGGAAGCTGAGCATCTCCTGGGTTCCTGGTCAGGGCCCGCACTCGCTGTCCGGCCCCGAGCAGCCGGTCGACCAGGACGCGGCCGACGGTTCCGGTCGCGCCAGTTACGAGAACGGTCATGGACCCCCCTTCGTGGTGGGGAGCGAACTCGTCGGTGGGCGGCCGACGACAGGCCCGCGCGGCTCTTGTGCGCACATCTCATCTGGTGGACCAGCACGGTGGCCCAGCGCGGGTGCGTACGATCACGGAAATGGAAGCACTCGCCCGGCGCCTGGTCCCCGATGAGATGTGGGCGGCGGCAGAGCCGCTCCTGCCGGCCCTGCCGCCGCGGCCCCAGGGCGGCGGCAGGGCCGCGGCTGACGCGCGCCAGGTCATGGTCGCGGTCGTCTACGTGGTCACCAGTGGCTGCGCGTGGCAGCATTTGCCTTCCTCGTTCGGCATCAGCGTGCCGACGGCCCACCGCTGGTTCACCCGCTGGAGCGGCACACATCTGTGGCAGAACCTGAGCGAGGCGACGTCCCACACCCGGCGCTCGCCGCCTGGCCCCAAACGATCCACAAGTGTGCGGTAAGCCGCTTCTACCACTGAGGAACTCACCAGACGAGACATAGCGCCGATTCCAGTACGCGTCACGGGCAGACTAGTGTGGTGCGCCGGAAATCGCGGGCTGAAGTCTGTCCCTGGTTTCCGGTGGCGGGTGGGGTGATCTTGGTGAGGTGGCCGGCGAGAGAGTGAAGGATCTGGTCGGCAGTCTGGGTCCAGGTGAAGGGCCGCGGGTTCTCGCCCACCGGCTCGTCCTGGATCGACCAGGTCGAGCGGTGGTTCGGCCTGCTCACCGACAAACTCATCCGCCGCGGCGTCCACACTCCGTGAGGGCGCTGGAGAACGGCATCAAGGCCTGGACCGACACGTGGAAGCGGCAGTCCCATGCTCCTGCCGGTGCCGGAGTCGCTGTGTATGGCCCGGCGCGGGCCCGGCCGGCCGCGCCGTCGCCCGGACCGGGTGCGCGGCGACAAGGCGTACTCCAGCCGCGACAGCCGCGCCCGCCTGCGCCGCCGGGGCATCAAGGCGACGATCGCCGAGCCGGACGACCAGCGGGCCAGCCGCCGCAGCCGTGGCCAAGACGGCGGCCGGCCGTCTGCTTTCGGCAAGGTGCGGTACCGGCGGCGCAGCGCGGCCGAGCGCTGCGTCAGCAAGTGGAGACAGTTGCGGGCAGCGGCCAGCCGCTACGACAAGCGCGACTACATCTTCAACGGCACCCGCACCGTCACCGCGATCGTCATCCGGCTGCGCGACACTGTCAAGAGCCGTCAGAAGCGCCCTGACCAGCGGCGGACGAGCGCGATCAGGGAAGGTCCTCCGCGGAAGCACCACAGGGCGATGACCGGATCGCAGATGGCGCACGCCAGGGATACGTCGTGGGAGAACGGCAGGATCGGATTGCCCTTGAGGTGGTGGGCCATGTCCCATGCGGTGTGGAGCAGCCATCCGATGCCGATGAAGGCCCAGGACTCCAGGCCGCGGTAGGCAACGTAGGCCATGAGCGCGACGAACGGGAGCTCCCACGGGCCGAATCCGCCCCCGCTGAGGTATGCGGCGCCGGCTCCGCCCACCATGATCGCGTTGAAGCGGCGCCGGTGCGGTTCTTTGATCAGGGACATCAGCAGGCAGTAGAGGATGCCGACGATCACCGGTGAGACAAGGTTCATGAGGGCATCACTTCTTCCGGCTGGGCGCGGGCCGTATCGACGCGGTCGAGCTGTCGCAGCGCGAGCAGCCCGCCGGCGCCCGGGACGATGGCCAGGACCTTGGCGGCGGCCGGGGCCTGCTTGAGGCGCCAGGTCGCGATCACGACGAACAGGTAGGCGCAGCCATGGGTGGGGCCCGTCAAGGATGAAATGGGCTTGAGGTGGACGGTGAACACGTTGGCCAGCATCACGGTCAGGGAGATCAGCTCGGCGTGAGCGGCGGTGCGCAGGTGGCGCGGAGGCCGGAGGGACATGGTCATACCCCCGTGGTGGAGCCGGGTCGGATGATCATCAGTACGGTGACGGTGGCCCACAGCAGGTTGAAGACGCCGGTGAGCAGGGCGAGACGGCCCGGTGCCGAGGGGGTGGCGCTGGCAACGGCGGGGCGGAACGCGTTGTCCGGGCCAGGGCGCGGTCCTGCGCGGGCAGGATCAGCAGGGCCAGGACGGCGGCGGCCGCCGCCGTCAGCAGGATCGAGGTGATCAGCCAGGTGTCGCCGAGGACGCCGAGGCTGCCGGCCGTGGCGAGGCCGAACAGGGGCACGGCGATGCCGATGTGCGCGTAGAGCCGGCAGATGCGGTGCAGTGTCCGCAGGGTCGTGCGGGCGTCGCCGTCGCCGAAGTCGCCGTGGGCGCGGCGCAGCGTCGCGGGAAACATGCTCGCGGCGACCGTGACCGGGCCGACGGCGACGATGGCGGCCAGGACGTGCAAGGACAGCAGGAGCTTGGTCACGCCTGGTGCTCCGGGGCAATCTGACGCTCGCCGGTGACCTTCGAAGACGGCAGGCGGCCGGCCTTGGAGGTGCCCTGGAGGGTGTCGCCGTCGACCGTCACGTCGAATGCCAGGTTCAGCCGCATGGGCTGGGTGACGGCCTGCTTCCAGGTGAGCCGGTCGCCGTCGAGGGTGAGGTCGCCGAGTGGTGTTTTCTCGCCGGCTCCGTGGGCGGCGCCGGTCAGGGTGCCGTCCTGCTCGCGGAGTTCGACCACGGCCTTGATCTTGCCGATGGGGGTGGAGACGGACAGGTTCCAGGTGCCTTCGACGGACATGCTGGTGTTCTTCCTGACTGTGCAAGGGGGACGGTGAGCGGCTGGCCTGCCAAGGGCCGAGGGCTCAGAAGGGGGTGGGCGTCGGGCCCTGGGCGCGCCAGACGGTGCCGCGCCGCTCGTGGCGCAAGAGCTCTTCGACGGCGTGCGCGACGCGGGGGCCGATCTCGCGCTCCAGCAGATACAGGCCCAGGTCGAGTCCGGAGGTGACGCCCGCGCCGGTGATCAGATCGCCGTCGTCCACGATGCGGGCGCGGACCGCGTGGGCGCCGGCGGCGTCCAGCATGTCGAGGCCCAGGTGATGGGTGGTGGCGTGGCGTCCCTCCAGCAGGCCTGCCAGGGCCAGGACGAGCGAGCCGCCGCAGACGGTGGCGACCGTGATGTCCGGAGCGTCCATGGCCTGCTTGAGGAGCGCGGGGAGCTCGGTGGTCAGCGTGCGGCCCAGCAGCACCGGGATGAATTCGTCCTGCTTCCGCTCGCCGGCCCCCGCCTCTTCTTCCGGGGCCTCGCCGGGTTCACCTACGCGGCCGGAGGCGCCGGGCACCACAAGCATGTCCGCGCGCTCCAGGTCGAGGACGCCCGTGGCGCGCAGTGTCAGTCCTCCGGTGCCGCTGGTCACCTCACGGGGGCCCTCCGCGCAGACCAGCTCGACGGTCACCGCGCCGTCGGACGCCGAGCCGCCGGCGTGCAGCACCTCGTAGGGGGCGATG
This sequence comes from Streptomyces sp. Ac-502, assembly GCF_045222935.1. NCBI lineage: Bacteria > Bacillati > Actinomycetota > Actinomycetes > Kitasatosporales > Streptomycetaceae > Streptomyces > Streptomyces sp. Ac-502. Next base: position 9,638,120 of record NZ_JBHFFO010000001.1, on the reverse strand, counting down.
GCATCGAGCGGGTCGAAGCCATCGAACAGGACGACCTGGATGTGCATGGATGTTCCTTCGGGGGCGTTTTCCATCGGACGCCCCGAAGTCAACCGGCTGTCGCCGTGATCGCCCAGTGGCACTAGTGACGGATTCCAACGGGATAATGCCAAGAGCTTCCAGGAGGCCCAGAACTGCAATGACAGAGAAATGACAGAGAGCTGCCCGGGCGCCGGTCCGGATCCGTCAAGCCGATGGGGAGGTACGTTCCGGCCATGCACACCGTTGCCGTTCTCGCGCTGGATCAGGTGATCCCGTTCGATCTGTCCACCCCGATCGAGGTCTTCTCCCGGACCCGCCTGCCCGACGGGCGGCCCGGCTACCAGGTCCGGGTGTGCGCCGAGCACGACGAGATCGACGCCGGAGCCTTCACTGTGCGCGCCCCCTGGGGTCTGGAGGGCCTCCAGGACGCGGACACGATCATCGTGCCGGGTGTCAGCGATCCCGCTGCGGCGCTGCCTCCCGCCGTGCGCGACGCACTGCGGTCGGCCGCTGCGGACGGCACGCGGATCGCCTCCATCTGCGCAGGCACCTTCCCCCTGGCTGCCACCGGGCTCCTCGACGGACTGCGCGTCACGACCCACTGGCGTGCGGCCGGGCTTTTGGCCGCCGCCCACCCGGACCTCGACGTCGACCCAGACGTCCTCTACGTCGACAACGGCCAGTTCCTCACCTCGGCCGGCGCTGCCGCGGGTATGGACCTGTGCCTGCACATGATCCGCCGTGACCACGGCTCGGCCGTCGCCGCCGACGCCGCCCGCCTGTCGGTGATGCCTCTCGAACGGGAGGGCGGACAGGCGCAGTTCATCGTCCACGACCACGCCCCCGCACCGCAGGGCTTTGGGCTTGAGGTGCTGCTCGCCTGGCTGCGGGAAAACCTGGCCCGCGACCTCACCCTCGCCGACATCGCCGAGCGGGCCGGGACCAGCACCCGAACCCTGATCCGGCGCTTTCGCGAGCAGACCGGCACCACCCCGCTCCAGTGGCTCCACCGGGCCCGCGTCCGCCAGGCGCAGCACCTGCTGGAAACCACGGAGCACTCCGTGGAGCGCATCGGCTACCAGGTCGGCTTCGGCTCACCCACCACCTTCCGTGACCGCTTCAAACGCACCACCGGCCTCAGCCCGCAGGCCTACCGGCGCGCGTTCAGCTGAACCGGTGGCTCGGAGCCGCCGCCGATCCGATTGCTGTGCTTGTTCCTCAACCACGGATCTGGCCGTCCGGTGACTCTCCGGAGCCACTGCCGGGCAGGGGGTCCGTCCTCCTCGTGGTCCTGAAAGCCTGTCCCCGGGTACGGACGTGCGTGATAGAGGCCGTGGGGATGAGTGGGCTGGTGCGGGCCGTCCCCCTTGGCCCCGGTGCCACCAGCTAACAGTGCACCCGGCTGACGTGGGCTCCGGCAAGCAGCCCTGTGATCAGCACCTGGACTCTGGAAGCACCTGGTGACGGCCCGTAAGGCCGGGAAGGCGACGTCTCCCAAGGCGGCCAGGACGGCGCTCTCTTCACCGGGAGTGGCCCTTACCCGTGCTCCTGCACACGGTTCGGCGAAGAAGCCGATGACGTCTTCCTGTCCCGAGGGGCGTTTCCGTCTTGGCTTCAGCGAATCGCTGCGCGGCATGGGAAGCTGAGATCGGATACAGGTATGTCTGTCACGCCTGCCCGCCGCCCACGGTTACGCCGTACCACCCGCCTCACCGCCCGGACCTCCACCAGGCCGGGGGCAGGCTCCGCCCCGCCGCCGGACACCTCCCCTGCCCCCGAGCCTGCTCCTGGGGGGCGTCCGGGGGGCATGGACTGGGCGCGCCGGGTCGAGTTGTTCACCGTCGTGGTAGCCGCTGTCGTGGCGGTGGCGGGTCTGTGGTACTCGAATGTGCAGACCAGGCAAGCCCATGAGCAGGCACAGCAGGCCAACTCCCAGGCGCGGGAGGACCGGGCGCCGGCCGAGGAAGGGCAGATCACCGACCGCTACACGGCGGCGGTGGGAAACCTCGGCGAGGACAAGATGGATGTGCGGTTGGGCGGCATCTACGCCTTGCAGCGGATCATGCAGGACTCCCGTCGCGACCAGCCCACCATCGCCAACGTCCTCGCCACCTACATCCGCACCCATGCCACCGAAGCGCCAAAGGGACTCCAGAGCATCCGGGGGCTCCCGGCCGACATCCAGGCTGCTTCTACCGTCCTCGTCGGCCGCGACGTGACCCGGGACGGCGCCTTCCGTCTGGTTCTTACCGGGGCCAAGCTCCCCGGCCTTGTCTCCGAAGGAACAGCCGAAACAGCGATGAACCTGCGCGGAGCGGACCTGACCGGCGCGGACCTGCGCGGAGCGGACCTCCTCGGAGCGGACCTGACCGCTGCGTACATGAACGGAGCGGACCTGAGCGGAGCGGATCTGCGCGGAGCGGATCTGCGCGGGGCGGATCTGCGCGGGGCGGACCTGACCGGAGCGCGCAAGATCGGTTTGAAACTGCGTCACGCGGAACTGTATGGCGTGAAGGGCCTGACGAGGAACGAGATCGACGCGGCCCGTGCTGACTAGGTGTGTTCGGAGTTCAACGTGACGAGCACGGGCTGCTTCCCGGAGCCCACGTCCGGCGGCTGCACGGGTAGCTGCCGGCAACACGGGGGCACGGCGGGGACACCCGTGATCATCGGACTTTCCAGCATGGCCGCACACCCATGCCTAACGCCGTCCGGTATCTCCGTGACGGGGTCGCAGAACGGCTACTTCTGCCCCGCGGGCACCAGATGGGCTCTGACCTGCTGCGCTCAGGAAGAGAAACACCTACTGAACCGGTGGCGCGTCAAGCCCACGGCCACCTGGGCAATCACCCGCGTCGCCGGGGGCAGTGGTACGGCGCCGGGGGCTCCGTGCCGGTCAGGGGGCCCGTCCTCCTCGTGGTCCTGAAAGCCTGCCCCCGGGTACGGACGTGCGTGATAGAGGCCGTGGGGATGAGTGGGCTGGTGCGGGCCGGCGGACGGGAGACGCTCGCGGAACTGTCGCGTTTCCGGACGGCTTTCTACGGGTGTCTGTCCGCGCGGGCTGATGCGTTCTCCGAGCTGACCGACGCGCTGCTGTGCGCGGACGGCCCGAGGCGGACACCGGCCGAACTGTCGCTGCTGGCCGGGCATCAGCGTGGCCAGGGCCCGCCGTACGGCGCTTGGCCCACGGCCGCCTGGAGACCGAGACCCTGCGTGGCCTGCTGGCTTCCCTGCCGATGCCGCGCTTCGGCGCCCGGATCGTGCTCGCCGTCGACGCGTCCCCGTGGCTGCGCTCGGACGCGGCCTGCTCGCCGGACCGGCTGTTCTGCCTGGTCCACGGCCGCAACGGCCGCTCATCGCACCACGTGGTGCCGGACCGGCCGTACTCGTCCGTCGTCACGCTCACCGCGGACCGCACCTCAGGGCCGCAGGTCCGGACGCGGTTCGGCCGGGGCCCGCCGACGACGCGGCGGCCGTCACCGCCGGCCAGCCGCCGGCGGTGGTCGGGCGGCTGGCCGCGTCCGGTCAGTGGCTGCGCGGCGACCGGGACATCCTGGTCGTGCTGGACGCGGGCTATGACGTGATGCGGCCGGCCTGGCTCCTGCGCGACCTGCCCGGCGAGCTGGTCGGGCGCCTGCGCTCGGAGCGCGCGCTGCGGCTGCCGAAGCCGCCGCGCATCTACGCTCCCGGGCCGGCCGCCCCGGCACGGCACGGTACGGTACGGTACGGTACGGCACGGAGTTCAGCCCGCCCCGCCCCGCCTCGTGGCCGGAGCCGTCGGCGGTCACGGTGAACGGCACGGCCCGCACGGCAAGGCCGAGGCCCGTGCCTGGGACCGGCTCCTCCCCCGCTTACAGCAGCGGTCCGCGCGGATCGGCCGCGACAGCGAACTGCCCGTCACCGAGGGCACGCTGATCCGGCTCCACGTCGCCCCCTGCCCGGCGACCGCGGCGCACCACCCGTGCAGAGAGCGGCAGGCTCACCCCGACGGCCCCGCCGCGGGCGCGGGCAGGCCGAGGACGAGGGCCTGGGCGGCCGGGGTGGTGCCGGTGACGGCGGGGACGGCGGCGTCCAGGGTGTGGCGCCGTCCCCGTTCGGGCCGGCCGGAGGCCGTACGGCCCGCGGCGTACGGCCGGTCCGGCTTGGACACGCTGCCTTCGACACCACCGAGCGCGCCTGTCCGGCCCAGCGCCTCGCCGAGGCCGGCGGTCGCCGGGACCGGGCGGATCCGCGGCGGCCCGCCCCCAGGAGTTCGAGCGGCTGTGCGCGCCGCTCGCGGTACGGCCGCGGTCGGAGATCCATGCGGTCACCGATGGCCAGGATGCCGAAAACGGCGACGTGAACGGTGCAAGCCGGCGCCCGGTTCCGGGCCGCGTCCGGCCCGGGCCTGCAGCCACCCGAAGAAGGCCTCCCCGTATCCGTGGCGGCCAGGGGCTCGCCGTCCAGGACGCGGTGCGGAAGTTCTCGCGCCGCCTCGGCGGCGTCGGCGACGGCCCGGGTCCTGTATCGGGTGACGCGTTGTTGCTTACGCCGTTGAGCAGGAGTGCCGGCGTCCGTACGTTCAGCAGTGCACTGGCAGGTTCACCGGTACGACTTCGAGACGTCCAGCCGATCCGTGACGGGGCCGCCGGCAGGCCGCCGTACGGACCTGGCGGCATGGGCTGCCGGTCTCGGTGTGCCCCACACATTCACAATCCCCGAGCATTCACACTAGGAAATGCGGGGTGCCGGCACGGACCCGGGGGCAGGCGGCGGGCCGGCGGAAGGCATCCGGATTTCCGCGGGCCGCCGGGAGGGCCAGCGGTTACGGGCCTGCCCTCCCGGAATCAGCGGCCACACCCCAGCCAGCCGCGTCCCCAACCTCTCCGGTCAACACAGCTAGGGCTTCCGGGGAAGAGCCCTCCCCCGCCCGGGCAGCTGCCCTCCCGGCGGCAGGTACCGCAGCTTTCCCCCGGCGTCGGTCACCGCCGTGAAGCCGGCCGCCCGGAGCATGGCGAGGTTCCTTTCCTTGTAGCGCCGGTTGACGACGACCCCGAGGGGCAGGAGGGCCATCATCACGGCCCAGCCGACGGCGACCACGACGAGAGCGGCGGGGTGCGCACGCAACCGGAAGGCGAGGGCCCCGGCCAGCAACGTGAACGCGACGCCCGCGAGCCACAGCATCTGCTTCTCGGTCAGTCTGGAGGCCAGGTCGTAGGCGATGCGCGCCTTGAAGAGCCGGACTGCCCCGGGGGCGAGGGGCGGCAACGCGCCGCCGTCGGCGGCGCCGGGATACCGCGCCCGGTTACGGGCGGCCCGCTCGCGGGCCTCCGGGCGGGGGTCGGGCTCGAGGGTCATCACATACCCGGCACCGCGCGGCCCGGCTCCTCGCCCCACGTGCACGTAGTCGTACCCGAACTGCTGGGCCAACGCGCCGAGCCGGGCGAGTTTGTCCATGGAAGCCATGGCGCTGGTGACCTGAACGGGCTCTTCGCCCGCCATCCGCCCCAGCATCTTCCGCACACTTCGCCTGCTCACCAGCGCCCCTCTCGTGCCTGCATTTCCTGCAATGCCATGAGAGCAGAGAACTTGGGCCGTTTCGGGCCCGGACGTCCGCAGGTTGTCCCGCGTCCGCAAGATCCGGGCTTCCGCTGCTGCCGAGCCTTGTGAAACGCCTGAAACGGGCCTGAGGTTCGCGGCGTACACGCTGGGTCGTGCTGCATCGCAGGTCACCACGCCAGCAGTCTGCCGGGTGTGCCCGTGCCCCTGGGTGCGGCGGCACCTGCGGGGGCTCCGTGTGCGGACCCGCACCGAAGTGTCCTGCGGCTTCGCAGTTCATGTCCCGGGCACCTCGCACACGCCGCGCCCCGCGGCGGCCCGACGTAGGCGCAGGCCCGAGGCTCCGACGCCAGGGCACCGGGAGGAGAGCCCCGCGGCCGCTGAGCTGCCAGCCGGCACCTCGCGCCGGGCCACGGCCGGCCCTCCTGGCCCGCCCGGACACCGGCCGCCGAGGCGTTCGAGGCGGCGGGGCGGGGCGCTGATACGGGCCGGTTCCGCCGGGGCGGTGCCCGGCGGAGCCGGCCCGTACGGCGTGTCAGGTGTGCCGCTTGGCCCACAGCGGGGTGACGGCGGCGAGCAGGACGGCGGCGATGCCGATCTGGAAGAGGTGGCGGATCCAGTCGATGCCGCCGGTGTCGCGCACGCCGAAGGCGGTGGCGAGCGCGTTGCCGGCGACGGCGCCGACCATGCCCAGGATGATCGTCAGCCACAGCGGAACGGGCTGCCGCCCGGGCAGGACCAGCTTGGCCAGCAGCCCGACGACGAGACCGGCGATGACGGCCCACAGGAACGACACGACGACTCCTTCTGCTGGAGGTGCACCCTCGGACACCTGTGCGCGTGCCCCGCGCGGCCCGCCGTACGCCCCGCAATATGACCATTCGGTCACCGCTCTTCCTGTTCCGCCCAGAAAACGGTCACCTGCCGGTACCGTCCCGGAAAACGGTTGATGCCGCCCGTCTTCCGGATATCGGGGGACGTAACGGCACGTGTACACAGGGGACTTGATGTTACGTATGCAGCGCACCCGCCGTCGTATCCGCCCGGCCCTGGTCGCCGCCGCCGCGGCCTCGCTCGCCCTGCCGCTCGCCGCCGCCGGTGCGGCCGTCGCGGCGCCGGCCACGGGCACCGCGCCGGCGCAGCCGCGGCCCGCCTCGGAGCGTACGGCGATGTACGCCCGGGACCACGACGGCGTGCTGTGGCAGTACGAGGGCACGGGGTGGACCGTTCCGCCGTTCCAGCCGCGGACGAGAATCGGCGGCGGCTGGGACCAGTACGTGAAGATCACCTCGCTCGGGGGGACGTCGGCCGGCGGCACGGGGGACGTCGCGGCCGTCGACAAGAGCGGCAAGCTGTACTTCTACCAGGGCAGCGGCAGCCCGTCCGCGCCGTTCAAGGTGCCGCAGGGCATCGGGTACGGCTGGGACCGGTACACCAGCATCACGGGTGCGGGCGACGCCGACAACGACGGCAAGAACGACCTCGTGGCCCGCGACGCCGACGGCGGCCTCTACTTCTACGCCGGTACGGGCAAGCCCTCCGCCCCGTTCGCGCCGCCGGTGCGCGTGGGCGGCGGCTGGCAGGTGTACGACCGCCTGGCCACCTTCAAAGACGGTCTGCTGGCCCGCGACACGGACGGCGTGCTCTGGAAGTACCAGGCCACCGGCTCCGGTGACCCTTCCCGGCCCTTCGAGAGGCGGGTCCGCGTGGGCGGCGGCTGGAACGTCTACGCCGACTTCGCCGGCATCCGGGACCTGGACGGCGACCAGCTGCCCGATCTGGCCGCCCGCGACCTCGACGGCAACCTGTCGGTCTACGCGGGAATGCGCTACCAGGGGGAATCGTTCCCAACAAGGCCATCCCGGTCGGTGGCGGCTGGAACATCTACGACCTCCTGTTCTGACCTGCTCCGGTCCGGCCCGCTCCGGTCCGCTCCGGTCCGGCCCGTTTCGGCCGGCCGGAGCGGGGCCCGCCGCACGCCCGGCAAGCCCCGGCCGCTCGAACACGGGCAAAGCGCCCAGGAAAGGACAACCTTGAGCTGGTGACTGCCGGTGCACCAGCTTGCCGGCGCGGCCGGCTCCACCGTCCTGCACGCGGCGTACACGGCGTACACGGCGCCGGCCGCCCAGGCCGGCACGTGCCGCGACGGCACCGTACAGCACCGGCTGCGACCGAGGCCGGCGACGGCACGACCGAGGTGACGCCGCTGCGCAGCGGCTCGCGCATCCTGCGGTACGACGCCGCGTGCGCCGACGGGCACCCGGCCAGACCCGCCTACCACGGCGGCTCCCGCCTCCCGCCTCCCGGGCCCACGGCACGACCTTGTCCCGCATGCGCTGCTGCGCGGCGGGCTGCTCCTCGGTGAGCGGGCCGTGGGAGGCCAGGGGCAGCCGCCCGCCCCAGTCCCGGTCTTCGGCCGAGGGCTGAGCGGTGCCGGTCATGACGCGGCGAAGGCGGTGATCAGGTCGGACAGGGCCTGCGGTGCCTCCATCGGTACCTGGTGGCCGCAGTCGACCGACGCGATCGTGACGTTGGACAGGTAGGGCACCGTCAGCTTCTTCTGCATCTCCAGGCCCCAGGCCGGGTCGCCGTCCGCGACGATCAGCAGGGTCTCGACGTCGATCGGCGCGGCGCGCTCGGTCCAGTCCTCGTATATCCCCTCCTTCAGCCAGGCGTCCCAGGCCTTGCGGTTCATCCGCGCGTAGTCTTCGCAGGCACGGTCGAACACTTCCGGCTCCAGCGGCAGCGCGGTGCGATCCAGCACGAACTTCTTGGCGTCTGCGTCACCCCGACGGCTCTCGAACAGTTCGCGCGGCAGGTCCTCGCCGCCGGCCTCTTGCCCGAGCGGCGTGGGGGTGATCAGCACGAGCTTCGCCGGTGGAGGTGCGAGCCCCAGCCCGGCGCCGGCCCGGCCGGCAAGGATCTGCATGATCTTGCCGGTCATCGAGTGGCCGACCAGCACGTAGTCGGTCAGGCGGAGTTCGTTGATCGTGGCGGCGAACGCAGCGGCCATCTCGGCCATCGTGTAGCCCGGGACCGCGTGCGCCTCGCCGTGGCCGGGCGCGTCCACCGCCACGACCCGGAACTGCTCCGACAGCGGCGCGCTCGCCTCGATCCATTCACGGCGGGCGAAGCTGAACGAATGCGAGGTCACAAGGGTGCGCCCCGGGTACTTCGCATGGGGCTGCTGAGGAGTGTCGGTGAAGGGAAGTATGGTTCTAACCTCCGGTTGCCGTCGGTGGTAGGGGCGGGGTGGTCGGTCGGGTGAGGAGCAGGCCCTGTACGGCGGTGCGGGCCAGGCGCACGCAAGAGTCCACGTCGACGGGCTGGTGGCCGAGCAGCAGGCGGAACGCCACCGGGCCGAAGAGCAGGTCGATCGCCGCATCGGGTTCGACGTGCGGGTCGAGTTCGCCGCGCGCGACCCCGCGTTCCCACAGCGCCCGGAGCGCCGCGCGGCGCGGGGCGAAGAACCGGGCGTTGAGCAGCTCGGCGGTGCCGGGTTCCAGCACGGCGGCAGCGACGAGCTGGGCGAAGACGACGCCGTCGCGGCCTTGGTAGTACTCGGCCAGGTGGGCGACGGCCTGGACCAGGTCGTGCGCGCTGTCCCCGGTTTCGACCAGCGGCACCAGGCGGTCGATGTGCGCGGCGAAGGCTTCGATCGCCAGCGCGGTGCGGTGCGGCCAGCGCCGGTAGATCGCGGGCTTGCTCACCCCGCTGCGGCGGCTCGCCGCCTCGACCGTGCACGCGGCGACGCCGCCTTCCCGGAGCAGTTGCGCGGCGGCGGTGAGTACGCGCTCCTCGTGCGCGGCCTCGCGGGGCCGTCCCCGCCCGCGGTTCTGCGGGCCGGTCACAGCTGGGCCCGGGGCCGGACGGCCTGCAGTGCGCCGTGCCGTTCGCCGGACACTTCCCGGGCGAGCGGATCGAGCCGCGCCAGCACCGTGTCGTCATCCTGCAGTGGCCGGTGCAGGTAGTACAGGTCGATGTGTTCGACGCCCAGGCGCAGCAGTGAGGCATCACAGCAGCGGCGCACGTAGTCCGGCTCCCCGCGCACACGGCGACGATGATCACCCGCCGAGCGGTCGATGCCGAACTTGGTGGCCACCACCACGTCCTCGCGCCGGTCCGCGATCGCACGGCCGAGCAGGACCTCGTCGTGTCCGGCACCGTAGATGCCGGCGGTGTCCAGCAGGGTGGCACCCAGATCCAGGGCCCGGTGGGCGGCCGAGAGAGCCCGGTCCCAGTCGGACCGGCCGTAGTACTCGCCCATGCTCATGCAGCCCAGTGCCTGCGCCGAGACCTGAAGCGTTCCGAGCGGGGTGTGACGCATCGCCACCTCCTTAACGTTCCGGTACGTAACGTAATTTGGATCCCACAGATCCGCAACACCCGCCCCCGGAACTCGGGCGGTACAGCGCCGAACCGCCCGTGGAAAGGCCACCCCGGGGACCGGGGCATGGCCGAGGTGAAGATGAAGCGCGCCGAGCAGGCCCACCATGCCGCCGCGGTACACCTGGCGGCCGCGGACCAGCCCCCGCACCGTCGACCGGCACACCGTTCCACGAGCTGGAGGCCGCCCGGCCGCGTACCCCCGGACCACGTGTGGGCTACGCGGCCGGGCGGCTACCACACCGAGGCCGAGCGGCGCGAGGCCCTGCGCCAGTTCACCGGCGGCATCGACGCCGCCGGCCGCCGGGCCCACCGCACCCTCCCCGCCTCCGTACACACCCTCGGCAAAGACAACGACACCACCAGCGAACACGGCATCGAAGCGACCTGCTTCGCCGGCACCCGCGGCTCCCAGGCCGAGAGCATGCAGAACACCGGCCGGACGCTGCGCCCCCACCGCGACGGCCGCACGAAGACCGCCCGCGTCATCGTCCCCGTCTTCCTCCAGCCCGGCGAGAGCCCGACCGACATGGTCGCCTCCGCCAGCTTCCGCCCGCTGGTCGCCGTGCTCCAGGCCCTGCGCTCGCACGGCGAGCGCAGGGCCGGACAGCTCGCCTCCCGCGCCCTGACCCGCAGCAAGCACCAGCGCAAGGTGCACGTCAAACGCGACGCGCAGGGCCGGGTCATCGGCGCCGGCACCGAGGGCGACGGTGAGGGCCAGGAGCAGGACGACACGGACGCGGCGGCCGAGCCGGCGCTGCTGCACCCTCTTCCCGGGATGCGGCGACGATCGCCGCCTTCCTGCGCACGCGGGTGTACCGGCCGGTTCGCTGGTGCGGCTGGAGGGCTACCAGGCCTGCTGCGCCGGCACGCCGAGAACAAGATCACCGGCCTGTACGCCGTCCCCTACGACGTCAAGACGACCGTCGGCGTCACCGAGGACCTCCCGCTCGGGCGGCGGGTGCGCCAGCAGCGCAAAGCGCTACGGGCCGGAGAGCTGAAGGAGCGGCGCAAGGAACTCCTGGACGCGCCGGAGGCCGGCATGGTGTGGGAGCCGGGAGAGGAGGCGTGGGAGGCCAAGCTCGCCGCGCTGCGGTCGTACCGGCGGGCAACGGGGCACCTCGCGCCTCGCCGGGACGCGGTGTGGACCGACCCCGCTGATGGGGCGCAGGTGCCGATCGGGCAGCACATGGCCAACCTGCGTCGCAAGGGCGGTCTCGGGAAGGATCCGAAGCGGGCGGCGGAGCACGCGGCGCAGCTGACCGCGATCGCCCCGCACTGGCACTGCCCCTGGCCGGCCGCTGGCCCCTGGCCCCTGGCCCCTGGCCCCTGGCTGGCAACGCCATTACCGCGTCCTCGCCGGCCCGGTCGACGCCGGCGGTCCCACCGTGCTGACCGAGATCCAGCCCGGCGTGCTCTTCGGCGGCGACGGCCTCGGACGGTGGCTGAAGCGGCAGACGAGCTGCGTGGGCACAGCTGTCGGAGGAACAGCGGCAGCGGCTGTCCGAGCCGGGCGTCAAACCCACCGGACGCCCGCTGCGGCCCCTGCGGCCAAGGGCACCGGGAAGACGGCCGGGAAGGCCGCAGCGGCCTTCCCGTGCGGCGCCGCGGTCCTCGCCCGGTACATCGCCCGCGAAGGCCACCACGCGTCCCCAGACACCACACCGAGCAGCTCACCGTCGAAGGCGAGGACGCGCCGGTGACCGGGAGAGCGGGCGTATGGATCTCCCGCACCACAAGCCGACGCGGCAAACTCAGCCCGACCAGGGGGCAACACTCGCTGAGCCGGGGGTGGAGCGGGCCGGCCTGGGCTGTCTCGGTGGCTCCACGATCGTGCGGTGCCAAGACCGGGACAGCGCTGCCTTCATGGCCTGTGACGAACCCGTTCCGTCACGCGGATACCAGAGCCGAAGCGGGAGACCGGCGTGCCCGGCACCGTTTGGTCACGCGCCCGTTCATACGTTCAGGAACCGGGACTTACCAACGCTCAGGTAGGTACGGTCGCCTGATCACCGTCTCTGCAGGGAAGTTGGCTGGTTAGGATGTGACAAAGCGGGCCTTCTCATCCCGTCACCCTATGCTGCTGCCCTCCAGATGATCCTCGTCACGCCGACCTCTTTGCGGCGAGGCAAGCCCGAGTGTGGAGGAGCGCCATGAGTACCGTGTACGTGCCGCAGTCCTCGCAGGTCACTGCACCGCCGCAGGCTGTCGCCCCGTACGCGAGTGAGGCCACTCGCCTGCTCTGTGCGGGGGCGTATCTGGACGCGGAGTACCGGGACCGGGTCCTCGACGAGCTCTACCTCATGGAGCACCGGGTCGCGGCGCCTTCCCTCGGATTCGACGCCGCCCGGGTCCTGGCCCACGCGCTGCGCGCCCGGCGGGTGGAACTGGTCTGGTCCTGGGCTGTGCTGGGGCTGCTGGCGGCCGGAGCTGCGGCGTCCGGCTGGTGGTTGGTGACGTTGGTGGTTCCCGGACTGCTGCTGACCCTCGGGCGCCGGTTACGGGGCACCTCCGAGGACCCGCCGGGGCGTCGGCGCCTGCCCGCCTTCGGGCTCCGCTGGGCCGGACGGATTCTTCTCGCCTATCTCGTGGCCACGAGCCTGGCCATAGGTTTCGGAGCGGCCGACGAGGGTGACGCGTACGGCGACGTGCTGGCGTTCTTCCGTGGCTCGGTGCCCTCCGCTGTGCGCTTCCTGCTGCCGGAGAGGGGGCCGGGCGGGATCAGCGGGCTGCAGGCGTGGCTCGCGCTGGCCGCTTTGCTGGTGATGGCGGGGTGCGTCGCCGGGCAGCAGGTGCATTTCACCCGGGTGCTGCGGGGCGAACTGTCCCCGCAGCACTTCCCGGACGCGGCCAACGACCCGGCCGAGCCGGCCGGCGGGCGCCGCTTCCAACGGCTCAAGCACCGTATCCGGCTTGAGCAGCACGCCCCACTGGTCATGTACCACAAGGCGCGTCCGTTCTGCGGCGCCGGCACCGCGCACGACACCTGGGCCCTCGCGGTCGAACTGCGGCCGGACCCGGCCAAGGAGAGGCAGCCGATCGGCAACGGTACGGTCCTTGCCGCGGTACGTCCGTTCATCGAGCAGTTGCGCGAAGTGGCCGAGACGTCCGAGGGCGAGGGCCGGGTCGTGCGGGACCGGCTGCGTCATCTGCAGATCGACGAGTGTGTGTTCCTGCCGGTGGAGGGGCTCCTGCGCCGTGAGGACGCGCCGTACGACGAGTTCGAGCTGCACCGAACGCGAGCGGTCGAGGAGGGCGGCGAGAAGCGCCGGCACTTCCTGCGGGTCAGGGTGGGCGGCTGGGAGGAGGAACTGGTCGTCACCGTCTTCGTGCGTGTCCACACACAAGGCCGGATGCTGATGCTGGAGGTGGCCCCGCACGTCCTGTTCCCTGTGCGTGAGGATTTCAAGGACGCCGATCACGAGGCCTACGGCTTCGTCGACCAAAACGTCCTCGGCAAGGCGGTCCACATCCTCACCCGCATGGCCGGCGCGCCGGGACAGGCCCTGGTCACGCTCGGCCGTCGCACAGTCCGTGGCTGGCGCCGGCTCACCGGCAAGACCGCCGGCGGGCTGCCCGAAGGCCCGGCGGTGTCGGTACGCGAACTCGCCGCGCAGCCGGGCGGGTCGCTCTTCCAGTCCATGGACGTCGACCGCTACCTGAAAAGCGTGCAGGACCGCATCGCGTACGGCGTGAAGGCGGCGCTCGCGGAAGCCGGCTACCGCACGGACGAGTTCGTGCAGAAGGTCGTCCACGTCAGCCACGGCGGCGTCAACATCGAGTCGGTGGAGGGCAGCACGTTCGCCGTCGGCGACCACACCCGGGTCACCGCGACAAGCGGCGGGCAGACTCCGCCGCAGAGGGGGCCTGCCCGCGATGGCCAGTGAAGAGCTTCAGCCCCGCCTGAGCATCGGCGATGTGCCCTGCAGCGCATTCGCCGCCGGCAGCCGCGCGCAGGCCAGGAGCTGCCACGGGACCACCGCGGCACGCGACCACGGTATCGAACGGCTGCTCGCCGCCCTCCGGGAACCGAGAGCCCACCTGCCCAGGACGCGGGCGGCCGAACAGAGCGCGGAACCCGACGAGGCCCCGGCCGGCGCGGAGGACGAGATCACCAGCACCGCAAGCGCGGACGGAACAGGACTGCGGCGCCTGCGTGCACTCCTGACCGCCGCGGCCTCGCCGACCACCGTGCTGACCTCGGCGGGAACCTCGCCGGCCTGCTGGGAATGCGGCAAAGGGGCGCGATGACGGAGAGACGGCGCTACTGGAACGAGGACACCCAGAGCTGGCAGGACCGTTGCGAGCGCGGCAGGACCCCCGCAGTGACTCCCCCTTCCCCGCCCGGACCGGGCCTCTGGCCACCACGGCCGCCGTCCCGCCGGCCAAACGCACTGCGGCCTCCCGCCGCCAGACCGCCCACCTCCGCCAGGCCCGGCGGAGCCGGCCGCCGTGTCCTGTGGGCGGTGCTGGCCACCGCCGTCATCGCCGCCGCCGCCGTCACCCCGGTACTCCTGGAGTCCTCCGACGGCGAGAAGCCCGACCGCGCCGCCGCATCGGCCGCCCCGTCGCCATCCCGCCCCGCCGCTCCCGGGGCGTCCGCCCCGGGAGCGGACGCCCTCCCCGACGGCTACCGGCTGGTCGACGACGAAGAGGGCTTTCGCACCGCTGTCCCCAAGGGGTGGGGCCGTGTGCCGAGCGAGGGGCCGGCCAAGGCCTTCGAGGTCGACTACGACGCGCCCAGCGGCACGCGCTTCCTGCGCGTCTTTGAGGTGTCCGAGCCCACCCCCGAGCAATCCTTCGAGGAAGCCCGCCAGCGGGAGGACTTCACAGCGCTTACCGCACCAGAGCCTTTCACGGACCAGCACGCCTCCGGGCACAGCATGGAATACCGGATCGGCGATGCGGGGCAGGCGCCCTGGTACGTCGCCGACATCCGCTTCAAGGCCCCCGACGGCAACCTCTACGGCGTGGCCGCCTACGGGGGCGACGACGACCTGACGGACGAACGCACGGTCGCAGCGGCGGCCCTGCGCCACTTCTGCCCTCCGCGCATGACATGCGCGGACCCAACAGGCACCCCGTGAGCAACGGGCTCTTCGGCCCGTTGGTGAAAAAATCCGGAACAGGAGCCTGATCCGCCGGAGGAAGGCCCGGCCCCCGGGCCCGGAGCAGAGCCCCCGGGCCGCCGCGCCGAGGGGGCCGACCACGCCGACACCGCCGAGCGCGCCGGACAGGCTCGCCGCCGACTGCCCCGGACGAAGGTGGCCTTCGCCCGGCCCCGGACCAGCCGCTGCGTACGGTCCGCCGGCTGCCGTGCCTCCCGCCGGCCACGGCAGCCGGAGGAGCATGCCGACCGCGCCCGCCCGCACGGCGCTCGGACCGACCGTGCCGGGCCGGTGAGCTGGCGCTGCAGCGCGGCGCGTACGGCACCGACCTGCCTCTCGCGCACGCTTCGGCGTCGGTGGCCCCGGCCATCAGACGTTCCGGAGGTGATGCTCAGGCGCAGCGCGGCCAGCTGGAACACCGGCCACTGCGGGCCGGCCTGGCGGCGGCCGCCCTCCAGTTCCTCGGCCCAGCGCAGGCTTGTGCCCACCAGGCGGGCAAACTCCGCGCGCGCGGTGCGGCGGCGGTGCGCCAGCAGCGGACCCGGCGCCCGAACCGGAGGCTGTTCACGGGCGCGCCGCAGCGAAAGGCGAGAACCCGCACGCTTCGTGTGCCCTGTTTCGGGTCTAGCGCATTGAGCGTCCGGCATATGATGCACTTCCCGAAGCAGACCGCCCCAGCGTGAAGCGCCCGGCAAGGTGCTGGACGCCGGGACGTACCAGCGGCTGCGCACCGCCGGACCACCGGCCCGGCTGCGCGGGGAGACTCGCGTGCTGCGGTTCGGTGGCGGCCGCACAGGTGCCGGCCCGCTCGCGGGCCTCGGCGTCGGTGCACGACAGCACCTGCGTCTCGCTGGCGCTGCCGCCGACGACGGCCTGGGCACGCCCGCGATGCTTCGTGGACTGCGGCGCGGGGTGGTGGATCTCTGGGGCGAGTATGCGCCAGGCATTGCTGCTGTAGCGGGCCAGGACGCGGGGGAGAACAGCTCGCGGGCGTCCGGGCCGCCGAGGGCGCGGGCGGTCGCGGACCGGGCGGCCAGGAGGACGCGCATGCGCAGCGGGCGGCCCCTGCAGACGCTCTCGTTGAGCGCGTCGATGGCCGGGAAGACCTCCGGGCCGCCAGGCTCGCGGGGCTTCTCCCAGTAACGGGCCGGCTGCTGCACCATCGCGTTGATCCCTTCGAGGAGGATCAGCAGCCGCAGGCCGATGGCTTCGGGGGCGGCGCCGGTGCCCAGCTCGTCGGCGACCCGGGTGCGGCGCCGGCCTCCCAGGCCGAGCGCGGTGAACTGCTCGTGGATACCGGCGCAGCAGGTGACGTCCGGGATGCCGCGCGCCCACGGGCGGGAGTCCGCTCACTGTCCAGGACGAAGACGTGCGAGCCGTGGCAGAGCATCCGGCAGGCGAGGCAGCGCAGGGCCACCGACCTGCCGCCGCCGGTGGAGACGGCGGCCAGAATGCGCGGGGATTCGGCGTCCGGGCCGACGGAGACGACCCGCCCGCCGGCCCGGACCCGATGCTGGGCGCGGCCTCCTTGGCCGGGCCACCAGCTCCCGCGTCCTTGGGGTCCTTGAACAGGGCCCGGGCCGGGGCCGGCGGGTCTTTTCACCAGCACGTACGGCGCGGCCCCGGCCGGGTGCCAGGCGCACGTGCCACCTCCCAGGCGAGCTTGTGGGTGACGAGACCGGCGACGACGCCCCGGGAGAAGGCCAGGCTGGCGGGCAGGTCGCTGCGTATCTGCGCGTCGCCGTCGGAAAAGTTCTCCGGAATGTGCAGGTAGCAGCGCGGATCACTGTGCTCCGCGATCCCCGGCCGCCGGTACAGCACCTGGCGCAGCGGGACAGGTACCCCTGCACCACTCGGCACCGCTCAGCACTGTGGTGCATCGGACGGATCCGCGCCGCAGCTGCCGCATCCGGCGCTGCGGCTGAGGTTCAGGGGACGTCACCGTCCCCGTCCCGCCGCCCCGCAACGCCCGGCCGGGCCCGCACAGCGCCCGCCCGCCGGCGCCGGACGGTCCGGGCTCCGTCATCAGCGCGGCCCCGGTGACGATCTCCTGCGGCGTCCGGCCGGTGATGCCGGGCAGCAGGCCGTCCAGCGGGCCGCCCACCAGCTCCGCGTACGTCCGGCCGGCCGCGGGCCCGGGTGCGGGGCGCCGAAGTACGAGCCAGGCCCGGTCCGGTCCCGCAGCAGTCCTGGTCCCTGCCCCGGTCCGCACAGCCGGTCTCCCCGCGTCCACCGTCAACACGAGCGGCCCTCCCCGTCCCTGCGGCCGGCCCGCCCGCAGGAACTGCCTGTGGACCGGCATGGCAGGAGCGGGAGCGGCCGGGATCAGCAGAGACGGTGCGCGGCCGGGCGGTGGGCGGCTCGTGGCGCTGGTTTCTTCGCGCTGTCCGGCAGAGGGAGGCCCGCCGCCTGCCCGCTGCGACGACCAGCGGGGCTCGCCGGACGCAAGGCACGGAACGGAACAAGAGTGACTGACGCCTAGCCGGACACGCTAGTGCGGTTACAGCCGGGTATGCGCTGTTTTTCCTTCGGATGGGTATCTTGGCGGCTGCTACGCCGTGGAAGCCGCCGGGAGGAAGCACATGTCCCACCCAGAGCCCGACTCACCGCAGCACCGCATCTTCGCCATGCTGGACGTGGACGGAGACGGCGCCATCACCCATGCGGAATACCTCGGGCGGGTCGACCGTGTGGCCTCGGCCATGGGCCGCGCCGCCGGCCATCCGGTGGTCGCCGGTGCCCGTGCTGCCCACGATGCGGTCTTCGAGGACATGGACGCCGATCACGATGGCCGCGTGACCTTCGAGGAATACCGCACATGGGTCGGGCACCAGACGTTCGAACGTTTCTGCCGCCGCGCGCTGGGATCCCTGTTCGACATCGCCGACGCCGATGCCGACGGGCGACTTGACCGCGCCGCGTTCACCCGGATGCGTACAGCGGCGGGCAACGGAGCAACGGACGCCGGCCAGGCCTTCGACGCCCTCGACACCGACGGCGACGGACTGATCGACCGTGACGCCTACCTCCGGGGCATCCACGCCTTCGTCACCACCGGCAGCTCCCCGATGGCCGCGGCATACGGCACCGGCCGGCGCTCGAAAGCCCCCTGAGCCGCTGACCGCCCGGTGACAGCGCCTGCTGCGCCGCCAGACGCTGCCACCCGGCCCCGGCAGGAGGCACGCCGCACCCGGCCCTCGGCCCTCACCCTTCGGCCTTCGGCCTTCGGCAGCACCCTGCGGCCGGTACGGAAAAACACCGCGGCCGTGCGGCGGATGCCGTCCAGGACCCGGCCGGCCAGGAACGGACCGATGCCGAACACGAGATCGCGGCGCTCTCCCCCACCTGCTTGCCGAACTTGCCCTGTGCCCTACCTTGCCCTGTGCCCTACGTGATGCCTTTCGCTGCGCCTTCCGGCACCACACCCCCGGAAACGGACAGCGAACGTAAAGCAGTACAGCTGCGGATAGAGAACAGCAAACGCCGCCACCGACGCGGACAGACCGACGGCAACGGACATCACCCCGCAGCAAGGCCCGGACCTCTCCGTCCGGGCCTTCTTCATGCACTTCACCGCCCCCGCTGCCCGGCCGCCACCGACGGCTGCTCAAACAGCCGGCGGGCTGCGAGCTGAGACCGCGACACCAACCTCAGCGCCCCTGCACCCCTCCGCCCGACCACTACCGATCAAGAAGGAGCAGGCCCTGAACGGCCGTCAGGCTCAGCCCGGGACAATACCGTCACCGTCGTCGCCTACCGTGGAAACACCCCCGGAGCCGCGGCCCGACAGCCCGCCTCCGGGCGCACTCGCGCAACACGCCGAGGCACCGCCCGGCCGCGCGGCCACCGACCACGGACGCGACAGCCACCGCCCTGCCCGAAACCGCCCGCCGACCGCCGACCGCCGACCGCGCCAAGCAGCACACCCACGCCCCAGCCCGAACCCACCCCCGCCCCGCCCGAGCCGCCCCGCCCCCGCATACCCCGCCACCGCCCGAACGCGGCCCGGGCACGCACCTTCGGCCGGCAGGCCGTACGCCGCACCGGCCAGCACTTCTCCACCACCCTGCACGGGAACGCCACCGCCACCCTCACCGGCATCCTCACCGCGGTCTTCGGCCTGCCGCCCCTGCCCACCCCCGCCCCACTGCGCACCGGCAGCAGCCCATCAGCCCCCCCCGCACACCACAACGCAACACCACAGACACCCCCGACCAGCCAACCCGCCGACACACTGGGCAGACACCGAAACACACACCGGACCCAACCTGGCCGTACGGCCCGGCACCTGCCCCCGGCCTCGTCAACGACCATGGCGGGCACCGGTCAGGGCCGGAAACGCGGGAGTCAGCGGCCGGCCTTCTGCTCCGGCAGGTCCGGTCCCTCCTGTTCTTGGCGCTCGTCCTCGGCCTGCTGGCGGACCGCGGTGGCGGGGAGGGGTATGGCTTCGTCCTCTGTCCACAGGCAGCAAGACGAGACCCGCTGGTGCGCCGCCGCCAGCAGATGATGCCGGGCTCGCGCCCCGGAGCCTGCCCGCTCCCCGACGACGCGTCGGGGTGGAATCCGGGACGAGCCGGGGGCATCACCGATGAGCAGCGCGCGGTGCGGCGGTGAAGGTTGCTCCAGCGCGCAAACCGCGCCGATCCGCCCCGACGCGTTCCAGGGAGTCACCGATGAACCCGCGTTCTCACGCCGTCCGCCGTCTGGCCACCACCGGCGTAGCACTGGCTGCACTCGTCACCGCTCCGGCGGCCACGGCCGTGCCCAGCCCGTTTGCCCCGCATGCCTCTCCCGGCACCCGTGGCCCGGCCGCCGTGAGGGCGCTGCTGGCCACCTTGCCCGACCGGGTGACGGACACGGCCTTGGTGCGGGTGGCCGGCTGGGGCCTGCGGCCTGCGTATACCGGGAGGGCCGGGCGGGTGGCGGCGGGCCGGCGTTTCCCGGTGGGCAGCGTGACCAAAATCTTCACCGACGCCGTGGTGCTCCAGCTGGTCGCCGAAGGCCGGATCGGCATCGACGAGCCCGTCCGCCCCCACCTGCCCGAGGTGGTTCCGGCTGCCTACGCGGGCGTAACGGTGCGTCAGCTCCTGGATCACACCAGCGACCTGCCCCGCCCGGCCCGGGTGCCACTGGACCCGTACGCGGTGGTGGCCGCCTCCTTCGCGGCGGACGCGGCGGCGCGCCCCGGCCGTATCCCGGCCCCCGGAACCGTCCAGCAGTACAACGGGCTGAACAGCTTCGTGGCCGGACTGCTGGTGGAGCAGATCACCGGCCGCCCCTTCGTCCGCGAACTCGACCGGCGGATCCTGAACCCGCTGGGCCTGCGCCACACCGGGTTCTCCGAAGATCCAGTGATCGCATGGGCCTGGTCGGAGGGCGGGCTGGTCTCCACCCCGGCCGACCTCGACACGTTCCTCAGATCGCTGCTGGAGGGCAGGCTCCTGCCGCCGGCCGGGCAGCGGCACCTCTTCGAAGTGCCCGCGGTGCCCAGCGCGTCCGAGAACACCAGCTGCCCCACGTCCGCGGCCTGCTTCAGCGCCGGCGGGCTGATGAGGATCGACCTGAACGGAGTCGAGGTGTGGGGCAAAACCGGTTCCAGCGGTGGCTGGACCAGCGGTGTCTTCGCGAGCGCGGGCCAGCACCGCCGGTCGGTCCACCTACTGCGGCCCGGCGCTGCGGCCACCTCCGCACAGCAGCGGGCCCGCGTCGAGGCAGTGGTCAAGGCGGCCCTGCTCGGGTGAGCCGTGCGCCGTTGTCCGGGGACCAGGCCCTGTAGGCGATCAAGCCGCACGACGGCGATCCCACCCACAAAACCCACTCCGGGAGGCACGGCGCGTGCGGCAGCCGTTCTGCTCTCCGTCACACCCACGTGTCCAGCAGGTCTCCATCAAGCGGAATTTCTCCTACTATTTGAATTCCGGCGCACTGCTTTACTGGATCATTGCGTGTTTTTCGGGTTAAGGTCCGTGTGACCAGCTCAACCGGGCAGCGTTCCGCGGGGGACCGAAGAGGCACTGATGCTTCGGCGGTCCGGACGCCCCGAGGTATTTCACCTGCAGACCAGGGGAAACTGTGAGGTGTAAGTCTGTGCTTTTCGCCTTTCGGGCGGGCGCCCGTGCAGCTCTGCTGCCCGATGGATCGCCCATCCGCTGTGCGCGATCCCGTGTCGCTTCCCGCTGACACCGCGGCATTCTTTCCCGTCGCTCTTTCGCCTTTCACCTCTCACCTCTTCTCCGCCCCGGGGTCGTTGACGGCTCCACCCGTGGCCGAGAAGCACTTCATTCCGGGACCGTGAGCGACCGCCGGGTCGTGCGTCCCGCATCACCGCGCCTTTCGGCTCGCTGATTCCCCTCGCCGCCCGCAGGGGACCACGGCGACGACCGTACGGTTCTGCCTTTCCGACGCTGTTTCGCGGCGATGCCGCCTGCCCGCGGAACGCCGCCTGTTGCCACCCACCTTTCGCATGTCTAGCCGCCGGTACCAAGGCGGCAGGAGGAGTTCTGGCATCACCATGGACACACAGCGCATGACTTCCGCACGGATGAGACGGATCGTGACGCGGGGCCTTGTGACGGCCACCGCCCTCGCGGCCGTCACGGGCGCCGTCGCGCCGGGTGCCGTCGCCGACAGCGGCCCCGGGAGATCGGAGGTCGTGGCCGGCCCGGGAGGCATCGGGACGTCCGACACCCAGCGCGTCGACGCTGCGGCCGTGGTGGGGCTGGACCCGACCGCCGCGGTACTCCTGCTCGGCGACTACGACTTCATCCACGCGCTGTGGCAGAAGGCCAGCGACGCGGGGGAGCGGCTGGACGCGGTACGTACCGCCGCCGAGCAGGCGATGGCCAGTGGGGTCGCCGAGGACCACGTGCGCTTCATCGTCTCCGGCGTCCACGAGGCGTACAAGCTCGACCAGCAGCGCGAGCGGGAGAAGGCCGAAGCCGAGCGGGCGGCCCGGCTGGCCAAGACCCAGGTGCTGCTCACCGTCGGCATCCCCAGCACGCCGGAGCTGCTCGCCCTCAGCGACGACAACTTCATCCGGGCCGTCGCCAAGCACACGGCCTCCGGCCCCGAGGTACGGGCTGCCGCGCTCCAGGCGCTGCTCGGTGAGGCGGCGGACTGGCGGGAGTTCATCGTCAACGGCGCGCGCGAGGCCCACAAGCGGGACGTGGCCAACGAGTTGAAGGAACTGGAGGAGCAGAACCGCAAGGAGGCCGAGCGCCGCAAGGAGCTGGCCGCCCGCAAGAGCGCCGCGGCCTTGTTCCGCATCGCGCCCACCGAGGCGATGCTCACGCTGAGCGACGACAACTTCATCCGGGAGCTGCTGCGCCAGGCCCCCGCCGACCTGCGGGACACCGAACTCTACGCCGAGGGCCAGCACGCCACCCTCAGCTCCGACGCGGCCGTGTGGAAGGCGTACATCCACACCGGTGCCGACGCCGCGTACAAGCGCGACGACGAGAACCGGCGCAAGAAGCTCGCCGAGGCGAACCGTAAGCTCGCCCTGCAGATCCAGGCCGCCGCGGAGAACAGCCAGGTCAACCCCAACCTGGCGGCCGCGGCCAAGACCGCGCTGAAGGGCAGCGACGCGGACGTCGAGCGGTTCTTGAAGGCGGACACCCAGTACCGGCTCAAGCGACAGACCCTGAATGTGTGGAACCGCGGCCAGGTCGTGCGCCAGTCCAGTGCGGACGGCGGGAAAGCCCTCCTCAGCAAGTCGATCAAAATGTCCAGCTCGGTGGCCGACCGCGAAGACGCCACCTGGGTGATCGTGCCCTCCCTCGCGAGCGAGCCCGGTTGCTACTCCTTCGAGTCCGTGCGCAAGCCCGGCCACTACCTCAGGAGCGGCAAATCCGAGCGGGACGGGCTCCGGGTGGAGGTCGCGGCGGACGACCGCAGCTCCAAGTTCCGCAAGAGCGCCTCATGGTGCCCCCACCAGACCTTTGGACACGGCCGCGACCTCCCGGCACCCCTGCGCGACGCGGTGTCCTTCACGCAGAACACCGCGTCCGGCAACAAGTGGCTCGCGCCCACGACGAAGGACGTCTACGCGCGCACCAACCCCGATTCCCCCTGCCCGGTGAAGGGGGACAGCCCTCCCGGCAGCCTGGGAGATCTCCCGGCCGCTGGCGCCCTGACCTGGCAAGACGCCGCTCGATTGACGGTTCGGGGGCGGCGCGGGCAGCCCGGCCCCCGGGCCCTGTCAGCACCGGACCAGTACGTACGAGGGCGCACCTGCCGCCGTGGAAGGGGAGAGCACATTGGTGGCGGATTTCGCCGGTCATGCCATGAGACGCCGGAGGTGGGCCGTGTTCTGGGCGGCGGCAGGCATGCTGGCCTGCGCCGGTGCCCTCGCGGACGCGGCACCCGCCCGGGCGCACACCATGGTGGCCGGCGCACCGGCCGGACAGTCGTCGCTGGTGGTGGCGGCCGCGGCGGACGAGGCGCGGGCGAGTGTGCTGCGCCTGGCCAAGTCCGGGCAGCCCGCGGAGATCCGCGCGTCGGCATGGAACGCGTTGCGCAGTACGCGGGGGACGCGGCGATTGCGGAGTGGCTGGCCCCCGGGGGCGGCTATGACGCGGCGAAGCAGCGCGTGCGTGACGCGCGGTCGCGCAACCGCACTTTCGGCGGCGGCGGACGCGGCGGGGCTCAACTCCAAAAGTTAGGCCGAACTGCACGCGCAGCAGGCCGCCAAGTGGCGGGCGAACGCCGAGGAGCACGCCAGGGCGGCCGCCCGGCTCGCCGAGGCGGCGGACCGGCAGGCCAAGATCGCGGCGGACGCGGCGGCCAAGTCCCGCCAGGCCCGGATCGAGGCCGAGCAGGCCGAGAAGCAGGCGTGGGAGCACGCCAGGAAGACCCGCGAGGCGCGGATCGAGGCGCAGCGCCAGGCCAAGGTCGCCGCCGAGCAGCGCAAGATCGCCGAACGCGAGCGCGACCTGGCGGCGGCGGCGCGCGTGCGGGCCGAACGGGAACGTGACGTCGCTGCCCAGGCACGCGCGCGAGCCCAGTCCGAGGCACGCACCGCCTCGTCCAGGCGGGCCGACGCGCAGGCCGCCGCCTCGGTGGCGGCGGAGAAGCGGGGCAAGGCGCAAACCCAGGAAGGCATCGCCGCCAAGGCCGACGGGCTGGCCCGGGGCGAGGAGAGCAAGGCCCGCAAAGCCCGTAACGACGCGGTGGATGCCGAACGTCTCCACCAGGCGGAAGAGGCCAGGGCCAGGGCCACCGACGCGCTGGCGACAAGGCGAAGGGCACCGAGCACGCCGAGACCGCGCGGGCCGCGGCGACCGAGGCGCGATCCGCCGCCAACGCGGCCGCAACCGCCGCCGGTACCGCCCGTACCGCGGCCGACCAGGCGTCCGCGGCGGCGATACGTTCGCGGTCGGCGGCCATCGAGGCGGCCGGAGCGGCCGCGCGTGCGCGTGCGGCGGCCAGTGAGGCCACCGCGCATGCCGCGCGGGCCAACGCCGCCGCCACCAAAGCCGAAGCACGGCCGCCGCGGCCAACGCGGCGGCGAACGAAGCCGAACGCCAGGCCGCTGCCACGCACGCCGCGGCGCAACGGGCCAACTCCAAGGCCGCTGAGGCCACCGCGCAGGAAGCCCGCGCCGGCATCGCCGCCCACGAAACCTCCCGGCTGGCCGGGCTGGCCGCAACCCGGGCGAGCCAGGCTTTCCAAGCCGCCAACCGCACCCGGGAGGAAGCCGACGGCGCCACCCGCGAAGCGGCCATGGCCCGCCTGCAGGCGACCACCGCGGCCCAGGCCGCCGCGTCGGCTCGTACCCACGGCCGCGGGCAACGCCGACCCCGCGAACACCGCCATCCTCCTCACCGCGCCGTTCACCGGCGCGGACGTGAACGCTGACTTCGCCGCGGATGTGGCGCGGGCCTCCCTGGAGATGGGCGCAGCGGAGGCCACCAAGGCCGAAGCCAGAGCGGCGGAGGCGGTCAAGGCCGCCGAAGCGGCCGAAGCCGCGGCCGCACGCGCCAACGCCGAGGTGGGACCGGCTTTCAAGGCGGCGGCAGCCGCGGCGCGGTCCGCCGCGGACGCGGCGCGCTCCTCGGCGGCGGCGATGAAGTCCGCGGCCCAGGCAGCCGAGGACGGCGCCAAGGCACGGGCCGCCGCGGCACGGGCCAACGAGGCCGACGCCCAGGCCCAGGCCGACGCCAAACTCGCCCGCCAGTCCGCCGACCAGGCATTCGCGGACGCGGCGGCGGCACGCAACGCCGCCACCCGGGCCGAGGCCGAACGTGCCCGCGGCGCCGCCACCGACGCGGAGAACCAGGCAGCGGCCGCCGGCAGCGCCGCCGCACTGGCCGAGAAGGAAGCGGGCATCGCCCAGGGCGCGGCCACCCAGGCGGAGAAGGACGCGGCCGACGCCGACAAGCTGGCCGACTCCGCCGAGAACGCCGGCACCTACGCCAAGGAAGCGGACGAGGCCGCCAAGAGAGCCGAGGAATACGAGCGCGAGCAGCAGCGCAAGGCCAGGGAGGAGGCCGCCAGGAGAAAGGAGGAAGGGCGACAGCTCGTACTCCCTGGAGGAATACAAGCGCGAGGCCCTCGAAGCGGCGGGCATCACCGCCGAACAGCTTGAGGCCGCCGAGGCACTGGCCCAGCAGGACCTTCTGGACTACCTGATGGACAACGGCGCCGAGATCCTCGTGGAACTCGCCGCCGAGGAAATCAAGGAGTGCTGGGACGACCCCGACATCCCGTCCTGCCTGTGGGCGATCGTCAACAACCTGCCCTGGTCGAAGGCCGCCAAGCTGGTCGGCAAGCTCCCGAAGATCGGCAAGGCCATCTGGGGCATCAACGGCTTCCTCGACAAGTCGGCCAAGGCGAAGAAGCTGGTCGACAAGAGCGAAGACGTCCTCGACAAGGCTTGGAAGAAGCTCCCGGCCTGCGTGAAGGACAAGAAGAAGAGCCCTTCCCTGGCGCGGAGTTCCGCGTCATCCGTGAGTGGTGCACACTGCTCGTTCGCGCTGCCGTCCGGTGGTGGCCATGACACGGGAGGCGTGGGCCTCAAGCGCGAGGAGTTCATCGCTAAGCTGGTCGGCGGCAAGGTGGCCAAGGACGCGAACGGGCAGGACATCAAGATTGAAATGCCCAACGTGGGGTCGAGCGGTCTCGACGTCATCGGACCGAACGGTGAATACATCTACGTCGGCGGTGGCGCCAAGGCCAAGAACCCCGCCAAGTTCGGCAGCGCCCTCAAAATCAACAAGTACGCCGCCGACCAGGCCGGCGTGAAGGCGATCTACTACCTGGCGGACAACACGCCAGAATCGGCGATCAAGCAGGCCAAGAAGGTATTCGGAGACGAGAATGTGCACATCTTCACGCTGCCGAGCTGCTAGCCATGGCTGACGGATTCATCCGGTGGTACCGGGAATCGGCGGCCGTACCGGCCTTCGCCGAACAGACGCAGCTCTTCGCCGCACACGGCATCGCGCTCACGCACCCGGTACGGGGCAAAGCCGTGGTCCTGGACGTCGAAGGCGACGGTGTCCTCATGCACCAGGAGGAACTCGGCCGCCTTCTGGGCCTGCGCATCGCGTCCCTCACGATGCAGTGGTGGTTCTCCGCGGACATCGACGTGACCGACGAGTACGCGTACGAGCCGCTCGGCTGCGAGATCCAGACGTTGTGGCTGGACGGCCTCACACCGCAACAGGCCGACACGGTCGAGGCAGCCGTCCTCGCGGCGACGACGACCCTTCCGACACCGACCCGCGCCGTGATCGTCGACCGGCAGGGCGCGGGTGACCCCGCCGACTGGGACTCGCCCGTCCTGTACGACGGAGAGAACCTGCCAACCGTCCACGACCGAGTATACGCACGTCACCCGCTCACACAAAAACTCCTAGAAGCACAACCAACCCTTAACAGCAACGAAACCGCCAGCGACCTGACCACGCTATCCCCCACCCCCACGCACTGACGTCCGAAGACAGCACACCGCACGGCGACCGACCGGGGACCGCCCTGACACGTCGGCCGCCCGCGCAACAGGGCCGGGACTGGAAGCGAGGCATCGACCTCCGCGCCAGTCCCTGGCCTATGTCAGTCCCCGGCCTAGCCTCGGGCTTTCGCGAAGTGGGTTGTCCGATGCTTGGTCAAATAAGCGGAGAGCACTCCTGGCCTGCAACGATGGGACTTCTCTAGTGTGATGCGCTTGAAACGGACGTGGCCCCAGCAGGCCAACGGCCCAGGAAGACCTGTCATGGAACGGTGTTGCGCTGTGTGTCTGACCGCCGCCGGCCGGACCTTGCGGAAGACCGGCGTGCCCCACTCGGCCCCAGCGGATCCGCCACGTCCGCCCGAACCGACCTACATGGAGCATCCGTATGCGAACACGCTTTGCCCCCAAGCCCCTCGCCGGGCGCCGCGCACCCCTGGCCGCACCCGGCCGGGTCCTGCCCGCCCTCACCCTGGCCCTGGCGTTCTTGACACCGCCTGCCACCGCAGCATCCGCTGCGCCCCAGCTCATCCCCTCCAGCCACCTCTGTGCCAAACAGGCCAACCAAAACCAGGCGGTCCCGGAGGCGCGAGAATTCGTCCTGCGCGGGCTGACCGGCAACGCCAGCCGGGCGGGTATGCGGTGCGCCGACCTGCGCCACATCGACAACCGGCACACACCGGTGGCGACCTTCATCGACATCCCCCACCTCGCCGCGTGCATTCGGCGTGCCACCGGGCCGGCCGTCAACGGTATCGGCCAGACAGGGCCGAATCCGGCCACCGGTGGTGCCAATACGGTCTACGAAGTGACCGGCACCGGAGGCAACGCCCAGGGCATCCCCAACAGCGCCACCTGGCGAGTCGTGGTCAACACCCGGGCGCAGAGGATCACGACCGTCTACAACATCCAGCCCGGGCACGGGGAGCAAAACCCCGCCCGGCGTACTTTCGCGGACTGTGCCTGACCGCAGGCTCACCGCTCGGCTCCGCGCGGCTGGCCGGGAGCCGGCGGCCCGCGGCGCCGGTCTGTCTTCCGGCGGCCAGCCTGGTTCTCGGCTCAGGAGATGCTGTATCGCTCCACCTTGTCGTACGGACCGTTGGTCAGGTTCACCGCGTAGAGATACGTTCCGTCGGGGTTGACGGCGATCGAGACGAGCCAGTCCTGCAGTGTGGCCCTGGCCACCGTGTAGATCATGCCGCCAGAGGTGATCTTGCGGACGCTGCGGCCGTCGACGATCAGGTACAGGTTGCCTGCGCGGTCGGTGGCCATCGCGCCCGCATTCAGCAGGTCCGCATCCAGGGCGGGCACGTCGTCGAGCCCGGCGTCGCGCCCGCCTCCTGCGATGATGTGCGCCTGCTTGCCCTGCGGCGTCATGCTCTTGACGAACGCCTGGCTGCCTCGGCGGTAGGTGAGCAGGACGCGGAAGGACAGGTCCGCCAGCAGCCCCTGGCCCGCGTCGCGGCGGACCTCCGCGAGCGGCGTGCGGACGGTGCCTCCGTCCGGCCGCAGGTGCCAGAGCTGACCGGTGCCTTGCTTGGAGAAGAAGACGACGCACAGCACGTACACGTTGCCGCACAGGTCGGCCGTCACCTGCACCGGGCGAAACGGGCTGCCGGCGTCGCAGCGGGCGAGGGTGCTGATCGTGCTGCCCGGTCCCGGCGACACCTGGCGTACCCGAGTCTGTTCCGCGATGTGCAGCGCCCCCGCTCCGTCCACCGCAAGCCCCGTGGGGCAGTCCAGGAGGGCGTCGGTCGCCTTGATGCCGTCCTCCGTCGAGGTGCCTCCGCCTGCTACGACAGCACACGTCCCGTCCGCTCCTGCTCGCCAGACGCGGGCGGTGGTGTAGTCCGAGACATAAAGGTTGCCCTGCGCGTCGAGTGCGACTCTCTGCGGCTTTCTCACCTGCTTGTTCAGCTCGTCCAGCGCGATCGGTTTCCGGCCGGCGGCGCCTTTGCTGTGCCGGTCCTCCATCCTCTTCTGCAGTTGCTGCCGCTTCTTGTCACGCTCGGCGTCGGTCAGTCCTTTGAGTTTCGCCACCATGTGCTGCGCGGTCAGCTTCAGCACGGGCAGCGGAGTCTCCTCCGGCAGCATGTGCGAGAGCATCAGGCAGTAGCACACTGCGGTCTGCTTATAGGTGATGCCGTTGGACGGAAAACGGTAGATCCAGAAAGCGCCGTCGACCCGGACCAGCGCTTCGCCGGTGACCGTGATGCAGTTTGCCCGTTCCTCCCTGGTGCCGGGCGAGGAATAGGCCAGGCAGTTCTCGAAGGCGTCTCCCAGCGTCGCGGCCACCGACGAGGTGAAATCTTTGTCGGTTGGGGCGAGCAGCTTGGCCAGGCCGCCGGGCAGGAAGTCACCGGGCGGCGCGTCCTGTGCTGTCACACATGTCGCGGTGACGCAGTGGTAAGGGTGGGCCGGGCTCTTCACCGCTCCCCAAGGGCGGGCGGGAAGGTGAAGGCCTCGCTCGTAGAACTCTCTCGTCTTCGCCTCGGCCAGATGGCTGACCGTGCGAAGGAAGAACTCCGCCAGGTCCTCAGCTGTTGCCCTGTGCGTCATCGGTGTGCCCTGTGTCCGGCGCCCGCACCGGCCCTCAGCGGATCTTGTGCGCCTCGACGGCCCAGTTCTTGGCGTAGTTGAGTACGTACAGAGCGCCGCCCTGGACGTTGACGGCGATGTCCGCCGGCGTGAAGTCATCGCGCTTGGCGACCACCGTGGAGATGTACCCGTCCGGGGTCACCTTGCGCACCCGCCGCTCACTGTCCGCCCAGTCGGAGATGTAGAGGTTCCCGTGGCTGTCGGTGTCGAGGTCGTAGGGGTCACCGAGTTTCGCCTCGATGGCCAGTTTGCCGTCGGCCGTCTCCGACCCGCCGCCAGCCGCCACGGATTCCAGCTCTCCCCTGGCCGTCATCCTGCGTACCCGGTTCTCCTTCTTGTCACCGGGGTTGATCACCAGCAGGTACGGGTAGCTGTCGGCGGCCGCGGCCTGCTCGGTGGTCCCCTTCTGCAGAACGTGCGCCGCCACCTCCCCTGGCCTGACGTGCCAGATCTCCACCTCCTGGTCCTGCCCCTTGTCCCGGAAGGCGCTGACGTAGAGGTTCTCGCTCTTGTCCAGACCGAGGCGCATCGGCCTGGCCTGCGTCTTGTTGCCCGCCAGCTTCTTGGCGTCCGCGACCGTGGCGAGCTTGCCGCTGGGCTGGACCAGGCAGACCCTGCCGGCCTCGGAGTCCAGGACGAACAGGTCGCCCACCCCGCCCACCACGACGTCGGTGACGGACTTGAACGAGGCTTTCGTGGCATCGTCCAGCGTATCGTCGCTGCTTGGCCCACCCCCGGCGATGATGGTGAGAGTGCCGTCGAGTTTCTTGCGCCAGACTGCTTTGGTCTCATCGTCAGCGATGTACAACGACCCGAACACGTCCACTGCCAGACTGCGGGGTTGTTTCACCTTCGCATTGACATCCGTCAGGGCAACAGTCCTGCTTCCGGTGTCCTTGCCCTTGTCGTGGGCGTCCTTGAGTTTTTTCTTGAGCTCCTCCCTCTTTTTCTCCTTTGCAGCGTCGTCCTTGAATGTCATGGAGTTGATCATCTGATTGACCATCAAATACAGCAGTTCGATGCGCACTTCTTCCGGGTACACCAGGGAGGCCGTGGAGCAGTAGGCCATCGCATTTTCGGCCTTGTCCACCAGGCCCTTGTACTCGAAGTTGTACTTCCACATCTGCACGTCCAGCCGGACGATGGACTCCTCCCCGAAGACCGTCAGGCATGACGAGATCTCTTCGCTGACTCCCCTCCGCCCGCGCCGAGGAATGTTCTGGCGACCGTCGTCAGTACTTCGTTGGCGGCCTTCTTGAATTTGTCCTCGCTCAGGTTGAGGATGTTGTCCAGTGCGGACTGGAGCTCCTTGGACAAATCCTGCTTGAACTGCGCATACGACCTCTGCTTGAAGTCGAACGGGTGCGCGACCACCTTCACCGGGCCGAAGGGGTCACTGGAGACCCTTTCGGCCCGCTCCTGGTACTGGCGAATTTTCGCGTCGGCCAGCTTCTCGACCGCGCCCAGAGCAAACTTGAGCTCGTCTGCCTTGTCGCCAGTGATTCCGCCGATAATTTTCCCGAACTTTCCCATTGGTTCCTCCGAGTACCACCGGTTGCGCGCGTGCCCCGTCCTTCCTTCACGGTCACGTGCACGTTCGCCGACCGCAATCGGTAGTGAACGCCCGCGTAGAGCGAGAAGAAGCGCCGACAGCACAACGGCAAGGCCGCGAGGCTGTTCGCTGACGCCGAGGGCATTACGCCGGACAGGGGCTGCCGCGCACCTACGACCTCTCCCGCGTCTTCGTCCGCACCACCAGCGGCTGGATCACCACACCCTGGGTCCACCTGCCGCTGGTGAACGCCCCCTTCGCGGACTTCACCTGGGACCACGCCCGGCGCCTGGCCGCCGCGGCCAGCCTGGACGATCCGAACGAGGCCGACGTCGCCCGGGTCCTGGACACGCTGCTGACCCGGGCCGAGCACGGACCGGACATCCGCACCGCGCGGGTCATCG
Source organism: Streptomyces sp. Ac-502 (assembly GCF_045222935.1). NCBI lineage: Bacteria > Bacillati > Actinomycetota > Actinomycetes > Kitasatosporales > Streptomycetaceae > Streptomyces > Streptomyces sp. Ac-502. The sequence goes on along the minus strand of NZ_JBHFFO010000001.1, from coordinate 9,606,560 downwards.
GCCGCACCCGTACCACCGCCCTCCCGGCGCACGCTGCGGCACCCGAGACCGGGAACACGCCCGACCCCGGGCCCGACTCCGCGGCGGCCTCGCCGTCCGCGCAGGTGGTGGCCTTCGGGGTCTTCGACGCCCACGCCGAAGCCGAAAGGTGGCTATGAGCACGCCCGCGACCGCACCGCCGCAGCCGGACACCGGTGAGCAGGCGCCGCCGGTCTCCCCGCTGACGACGAAGGAAGGAAGGCGCCGCTACGTCGAGCACGAGACCATCCCGCCGAAGCTGCTGCCCGCCACCGAGCGGGCCGCGCTTTGACGGACGCGAGTTCGTGTCATCGAAGTTCGACCACTGCAGGTCATCGGCTTGCCGTGATCGATCATGGCGCCGGTGGACGGCCGCTCGGACTGCACCAGGCCGGCGTGCTCGCACTGCCGCACGGCTGAGCTGTGCCGGCTGCCCGCGTGTTCCTGGGGCCCTGCCCAGAAGCGGCTCAGTTCGATCCCGCTTTCGATATACCGGCGATATGCACCGGCTCGTAGCATCTGACCATGCGTGTGTTAGTCGTCGAGGACGATCCCTACATGGCAGAGGCCATCCGCGATGGGCTGCGCCTGGAAGCCATCGCGGCCGACATCGCCGGTGACGGTGATACCGCCCTGGAGCTGCTGAGCACCAACACTTACGCCATCGCCGTCCTGGACCGGGACATCCCCGGACCGACCGGTGACGAGATCGCCCAGCACATCGTCGCTTCCGGCGGCGGCATGCCGATCCTCATGCTGACCGCCGCCGACCGGCTCGACGACAAGGCCAGCGGGTTCGAGCTCGGCGCCGACGACTACCTCACCAAACCCTTCGACATGCGGGAACTCGTACTCAGGCTCAGAGCACTCGACCGCAGGCGCGCCCACAGCAGGCCGCCTGTACGAGAGGTCGCAGGCCTGCGTGTGGATCCCTTCCGCCGCGAGGTCTACCGTGAGGGCCGCTACATCGCGCTCACCAGGAAGCAGTTCGCTGTGCTCGAAGTGCTCGTCGCTGCCGGAGGCGGTGTCGTCAGCGCGGAGGAGTTGCTGGAGCGAGCGTGGGACGAGAACGCGGACCCGTTCACCAACGCCGTGCGCATCACGGTCTCGGCCCTGCGCAAACGCCTCGGCGAGCCCTGGCTGATCGCCACCGTGCCCGGGGTCGGTTACCGCATCGACACCGGACCGGACGCCGATGACCGGGGAGCGGAGTGTGGATAGGCGTCAAGGGTTAAGCGTCCGCCTCAAGCTCACCCTCAGCTACGCCGGGTTCCTCGTGATAGCGGGCGCCTTGCTGCTCGCCGCCGTGTGGCTGTTCCTTCTGCGAGGAAGGTCGAACAGCCTTGAACTCCCCGATCGGTCCAACTTCCTACGCGTCTTCGACCCGAGCAATTTCGGCCCGGTCGTCTTCGTCCCGGCGGGAATCATGGTGCTGGCGTTCCTGCTGGTGTTCGGTCTCGTGGGCGGGTGGATTCTGGCCGGCCGGATGCTCGCCCCGCTGACTCGCATCACCGACGTCACACGCAGGGTGGCGAACGGACCGCTCTCGCACCGGATCCGCCTGCCGGGCCGCCGGGATGAGTTCCGCGAACTCGCCGACTCCTTCGACACCATGCTCGCGCGGCTCGAAGCCCACCTCGCCGAACAACAGCGATTCGCGGCCAATGCCTCCCACGAACTGCGCACCCCGCTGGCGGTCACGCAGGCACTGCTCGACGTGGCCCGCGACGACCCGGACCGCGACACCTGCGAGCTGCTCGAGCGCCTGCGCGTGGTCAATACCCGGGCCATCGACCTCACCGAAGCCCTGCTCCTGCTCAGCCGAGCCAACCAGCGGTCCTTCACCAGGGAACACGTCGACCTGTCCCTCCTGGCGGAAGAAGCCACGGAAACGCTCCTCCCCTTGGCAGAAAAGCATGGCGTCGCCCTCGAAGCCTCCGGTGACACGAGCACCACCATCGGCTCACCGGCGCTCCTGCTGCAGATGACCACGAACCTGGTGCACAATGCGATCGGCCACAACCTGCCGGAACAGGGCGCCGTATGGGTGACCACCAGCGCCCGCCCCGATACCGTAGTGCTCACCGTCGAGAACACCGGCGAAAAGCTCACCTCACAGCTGGTCTCGACACTCACCGAGCCATTCCAGCGCGGCACTGAACGCTTGCACACCGGCCACGCAGGTGTCGGCCTCGGCCTGGCCATCGTCAAAAGCATCACTCAAGCACACGACGGAACCCTCACCCTCACCCCCCGCCCCGCCGGCGGGCTCCGCGTCACGGTGCAACTGCCCGCCGCGTCAGCGCACACACGACCAGACCGACCAATTCCAACCAACGCCCGCACCGCACCAGGCAAACCCGCTGCCCGCTCACGGCCGGAGCGACATCGCGGGATCCGGCGGCCGACCTGCGCCGGGTGCGAGGCGAACGAGCGGCCCGTGGAGCGCTGAGGCGGCCCGTGCACCCGTCGGACACGCCCCACCCGAACTACGCCGGTTGCCGCCTTCCTGCGCCCACGTCGCCTCGCGCCCGCCGAGCCCCGCCACCGGCAGGCTGCCTCAGCCTCGGCGGGACATGTAGACGTCGAAGGCCTTGTAGAGCAGGCGATTGAGCGGAAGGTCCCATTCGCCGAGATACTCCACGGCTTCGCCGCCGGTGCCGACCTTGAACTGGATCAGGCCCAGATGCGGGTCGTTCTCGTCCACGGTGTCGGTGATGCCGCGCAGGTTGTAGACCGTACATCCGGCAGCCAGCGCGTCGGTGACCATCTTCCACTGCACGGCGTTCGACCCGCGTACCTCCCGTTTGGTGGTGGCGGAGGCGCCGTAGCTGTACCAGGCGTGTTGCCCGACCCGGATCCAGATGGTGGCGGCAACGAGGTCACCTTCGTGGTGGGCGAGGTAGAGACGGATCCGGTCCTTGTCCTCGGCCAGCAGCGCCTCGAACATGGCCGGGAAGTAGCTGAACGGCCGCGGGATGAAATGATCGCGCTTCGCGGTCTCGAGGTAGACCCGGTAGAAGTCGGGCAGATCCCCGATACCGCCCTGGGTTACGACGACGCCCGCCTTGCCGGCCTTCTTGATGTTGCGCCGCCAGAGCTGGTTCATCCCCTTGAGCAGTTGATTCTCGTCCTTGCCGACCAGCGGGACCTGGAAAACCCAGCGCGGCTGCCCGGCGGAGAACCCTTCGTCTTCCTTCGGCGGGCGCCAGCCCAGATGTCGGAGCTGGACGCGTGCCTGGGCAGCGACGTCGTTGACAGTGTCTGGTGGCACGTCACTGAACCTGGTGATCCCCGGGTCGGCGATCGCGGCCTTGACCGTCGCCGCACTCCAGGTGCGGGCCGCCACTGTCGTCCCGATGCGTATGGCGAAGGCGCCGGAGCGCTTCAGGTGCTCCACCAACGGGCCGAGCCAGCCAGCCAGATCATCCGAGGCCCAGTCGATCACCGGACCTTCGGGCAGATACGCCAGCGACGTCTTGACCCCGGGCAGCCACCGATACAGCACCAGGCCCGCGCCGACCAGTTGATCGCGGTCGTCGAACCAGCCCAGCGACTCCGACCCCCACTCACTCTTCACCGACGCCCAGGCCGGGGTCTGCAAAAAACTCACCGCAGGCTGGGACGCGTTGAACGCGGCGTGCTCGCCCGCCGTGATGGTCCATACCCGAAAAGCCACAACCGCTCCTACCTGTCGTCCATCGGCCGGTCAGCCGACACCTCGTGGGGTCCGCAGGCGAGCGCGGCGGCGACCTCGTCCAGGCGCTCCCCGCGGGAGCCCTTGACGAGCACCACATCGCCGGCAGCGAGCCGACCGCGCAGCCACTGGACGGCCGCGGCGTTGTCGGCCAGCGCCACCGCCCGTTCTCCGGCGCCGTCGGCGAGCGGCCGGGCGCCGACCGCGACCACCACGTCGGCCCGGGCAGCGGCGTACTCCCCAACGGCGCGGTGCTCGGCCTCGCTGCCCTCGCCGAGTTCGAGCATCTCGCCGAGGACGGCGATGCGGCGCTTGCCCTCGATGGCCGCCAGCGCGTCCAGGGCGGCACAGGTCGAGTCGGGGTCGGCGTTGAAGGAGTCGTCGAGCAGCGTTGCGCCGCCCGGGAGGTCACGCAGCTCCAGGCGCCACTTCGACAGCGAGACCGTGGGCAGCGCCGCCGCGGCCGCATCGAGGGAGACACCCGCCGCCAGCCCCGCCGCCGCGGCGGCGGCCGCGTTGAGGGCCTGGTGCGTGCCCACGAGCGGCAGCGCGACCAGAGCCCGGGCGGCGGCGGTCCGCAGGGTGAAGGACGGGCGGGCGAGCCGGTCCAGCGCCACGTCGAGGACGCGGACGTCGGCGTGTTCCGCCCGGCCGAAGGTCAGCACCGGGCGGTCGGTGAGCGAGCGCATCGCGGCCACCCGGGGGTCGTCGGCGCAAAGGACCCCGGTGCCGCCGGGGGCCAGGCCCTGCACCAGCTCGCCCTTGGCCCGGGCGATCGCCGCGCGCGATGTGAGATGGCTGAGGTGGGCCTGGCCGACGTTGAGGACGACAGCGACGTCGGGCGCGACCAGGCCGGTGAGCTTGGCGATGTCGCCGATGCGGCGCACTCCCATCTCAAGGACGAGGAACCGGGTGGCCGCATCGGAACGCAGCATGGTGAGCGGCACGCCGAGCTCGTTGTTGAGCGAGCCGCTCGTGGCGATCGTCGGCGCGGCGCTCGACAGCACGGCCGCCAGCAGGTCCTTGGTGCTGGTCTTGCCGCGGGATCCGGTCACCCCGACGACGGTCAGCCCTTTGCGCAGCCGTGCCACGACGTGGGCGGCGAGCGCCTGCAACGCGGCCTCGGTGTTCGTGACGACGACGGTCGGCAGTGCCGTGGGCCGGGAGCCGAGCGCGGCCACCGCGCCGGACCGGCCGGCCTGGACGGCGTAGTCGTGGCCGTCAGCGTGCTCGCCGGTGAAGGCGACGAAGAGGCCGCCCGGCTCGGCCTGCCGGCCGTCGAGCACGGCTGGCGCGGTCACCGTCACGGCGCCGTCGCCCTCGACCCTCCCGCCGACCACGGTGGCGATCTCGCCGAGGCTGAGCGGGATCACGCCTCAACCACGCAAGGAGCGGCGCAGCGCAGCAACAACCGGCCCGGCGCAGTGAGGGCGGGCGCAGGCGGGCTGGCGAGGCACAGGACGACACAGGCATGTTCGCTGAAACTCATGCCCTCCAGTCAAGAGAGCGTGGTGTTGCCGGTGCGTATGCAGTTTTCGATACGCCGACGATATGTTGCCTGCCACCACCCCGCGCGAGCATGGAGGCGGCCGGCTGCGCCGACTTCGTCCGTGGGATCGACCGGGTCACCCGACAGGTGGAGCATCCGGTCCGGCCGCGGCGTCGTCGGCCCGCCCGAGCGCAGCATCACGGCCGCCCGGAGCTGCGAAGGCGACACGGCGCCGTGTGGCGCAGGCGCCCCGCCGGCATCCTCCACGGGGCCAGGGCCGGTCCGTGACGATCAGGACGGTCATCATCCTGCGCGGGCAGCGGCCGCCTAGATATCGCCGGCGTATCAAAAAACGCATACGTCTCGGCAACACCGCGCTCTCTTGACTGGACGGCATGAGTTCCAGCGAATCCACACGAGCGGCGGCGTGCCGCACCCGAGCACCGGCGCCACCCTCACGGACTGTCTCGGCCACGGGAATCACGGTCTATGGGTGCGAGCAAGATGAGGCCCGCCTCTTCCGGGAGATGGCGCCTCGCCTGGGCGTGGTGCCAACCATCACGACGGCAGCGGTCTGCGAAGCCAACGTTGGCCTGGCCGCCGGCAACCGGTGCATCAGCATCGGCCACAAGACGCACGTCACCCGTGCCACGCTCCTCGCACTGAGCCGCGTCGGTGTGGAGTATCTCTCCACACGAAGCGTCGGATGCAACCACATCGACGTGAGCTACGCGGAGAGCGTCGGTATCTCCGTCGGAAACGTGGCGTATTCTCCCGACAGCGTTGCCGACTACACGCTGATGCTGATGCTGATGGCTGTGCGCCACGCGAAGGCCACCCTCCGCCGCGCCGATGCCCATGACTACCGGCTGGGTGAGACACGCGGCAAAGAGCTGCGCGACCTGACGGTCGGAGTGGTCGGCACGGGGCGTATCGGCACAGCAGTCATCGACCGGCTGCGAGGCTTCGGCTGCCGCGTGCTGGCCTACGACAACCGCCCCAAAACCTCCGCTGATCACGTGCCGCTCGACGAGCTGCTCCGGCACAGCGACATTGTCACGCTCCACACCCCGCTCACCGCAGATACCCGCCATCTCCTCGATGGCCGACGTATCGAGCAGATGAAACACGGCGCGTTCATCGTCAACACCGCACGCGGGCCGCTCATTGACACCGAAGCCCTTCTTCCGGCGCTGGAGAGCGGCAAATTGGGCGGCACGGCGCTGGACGTCATCGACGGCGAGGAAGGCATCTTCTACACCGACTGCCGGAACAAGCCCATCGAACATCACTCGCTGTTGCAACTGCAAGAGCTGCCGAATGTGTTCATCAGCCCGCACACGGCCTACTACACCGACCACGCGCTGCGCGACACCATCAAAAACAGCCTCATCAACTGCCTCCACTTCGAAAGCGGGAACACATGAACAGGTTGAAGATCGGCATCGTCTTCGGGGGCTCTTCCGAAGAACACCCCGTCTCCGTCAAGTCCGCCCAGGAAGTCGCGAAGAATCTTAACACCGATAAATACGAACCGTACTGGATCGGCATTACGCAGTCCGGCGCCTGGAAGCTCTGTGACGTCCCCGGCGCAGACTGGGAAAAAGAGGGCGCCCGTCCGGTCGCGCTGTCACCCGACCGAAGCGTCCACGGACTGCTCGTCCTGGAACAGGGACGATTCGAAGCGATCCGCCTGGACCTCGTGCTGCCCGTCGTGCACGGCACACTCGGCGAAGACGGGGCACTCCAGGGCCTGCTGGAGCTCTCCGACATCCCCTATGCCGGCTGCGACGTCCAGAGCTCCGCCATCTGCATGGACAAATCCTTGACCTACACCGTCGCCAATAGCGCGGGAATCGCCACGCCAAATTTCTGGGTGGTCGCAGAGAACGAGAAGGTCGACGCCAGCCGGCTTCCTACCCTGTCTTCGTGAAGCCGGCCCGTTCAGGCTCATCCTTCGGCGTCAGCAAAGTCACCGGAGAAGAGGACCTGCCGAGTGCACTGGACGCGGCACGACAGTACGACTCGAAGATCCTGATCGAAGAGGCCGTGACCGGGAGCGAAGTCGGCTGCGCCATTCTGGGGGATCCCTCCGCCCCGATCGCGGGCGAGGTGGACCGCGTAGCCCTCTCACACGGATTCTTCAGGATCCACCAGGAGGACTCACCCGAGACCGGCTCGGAGAACTCGACGTTCATCGTTCCCGCCGACATCTCCGAAGACTCGCGTCGGCTCGTCCAAGAGAGCGCCAAGACCATCTACCGAACCCTGGGCTGCCAGGGGTTTGCCCGCGTGGACATGTTCCTCAAGGAGGACGGCCAAGTAGTACTCAACGAAGTCAACACCCTGCCCGGCATGACCTCCTACAGCCGCTATCCCCGGATGATGGCCGCCGCAGGACTGCCGCTTTCCGACGTGATCGACCGGCTCGTGTCCATGACGCTGCACCGGAAAAAGCGATGAACGACGAGTTCGTGTACCTGGACGAACAGGTGCCCGGCATCCGCTGGGACGCCAAGTACGCCACCCGGGACAACTTCACCGGAAAGCCGGTAGACGGATACCTGGCCAACCGGATAGTCGGGACCAAAGCTTTGTGCACAGCCCTTAGGCAAGCGCAAGAAGAAGCCGCGTCCCTCGGTTTCGGCATGCTTGTCTGGGACGGATACCGTCCGCAACGCGCCGTCGACTGTTTCCTGCGCTGGTCAGAACAGCCAGAAGATGGTCACACCAAGAGGCGCCACTACCCCAATATCGACAGATCCCAGCTTATCGACAAGGGGTACGTGGCCGCCCAGTCGAGTCACAGTCGCGGCAGTACGATCGACTTGGCGCTCTACAGCCTTGCCACCGGAGAAAGAGCCCGCATGGGCGGCGACCACGACCTCATGGACCCCATCTCGCATCATGGGGCAAGAGGACTAACGCCCACCGAAGCGGAAAACCGCGAGCACCTTTGCTCCATCATGGAAAACTGCGGATTTGCCCGCTACGCCTGCGAGTGGTGGCACTACACGCTGAAAAGCGAGCCCTATTCAGATGTCTATTTCGACTTTCCCGTCACATGATGGAAGCCTCCTCCCTTACGTCTCACAGTGGGGAAGCCTCGACCGGAACGACGAGGTTGTTATGCGGCGTACCGCCTCATCGGGTCTCGACGTCTTCCTGAGGCGCACCGATCCATCGCAACTGCACGACTGGGCCTCCGGCGGATACCATTCGCGCGAGGAGTACCTCTTCTGGTCCCGCAAGGTCTGCGGTCTGGCATGCCTGCAGTCCCTGCTCCATGGCTGGACGGACATTCGACTGTCGATGCGTGAACTCCTTGCGCTGGCCCTCGACTGGGGCTGCTACGTCGTGGAGCCCCAGGGCAAGGTCCAAGGACTGATCTACAGGCCATTCATGGCGTGGGTCAGCTCACAATTCGGATTCACATGCCAACTGGTCGAGAACGCGCCGATTCACGAATCTGCCCCAGCAGTGCGCCCCGGGCACGTCCTGATCGCTTCGGTATCTGCTGAGATCCGCGACCCAAGAACCCCCGCACCGCGACGGGGAGGGCACCTGGTGCTGGTGCATGCGGTCCATGGCGGGATGGTGCGGTTCCATAATCCGTCGGGCTACTCCCACAATGCAGACTCCGCATCGCTACCCATGCGCGTCTTCGAGCGATTCCATGCAGGACGAGGGATCCTGGTCAGCGCGACACCGTACCGTGCGCCGCCTCCGACAGCCCAGTGACAACCCCGTCCGGCCCTCGGTGACAGCCGGCATGCAGCTCACCGGCGGTGATGTCGATCAAACTTCGATGGCACGCGGTCAAGATTCGGTGGCACAGGACAGGCGCAGCCGTGACAGGCCCGCCTCGCGGCGCACCTACCTGCGGAAACAGGGTGTGAGACTCACAAGCCAGTAGTTGCCTTCGGCGCACCGGGCGGCTGGCGTCCGACCCTTGCGTGGGCCGAATCCACGTGTGGCGGTCCCCTAGTAGGACTCCGTTAGGTCTGTCTCGGTCTTGGTGCCGTGTGTGTCCTGTTGGGTAGGGGTTGATGGCAGGTGGTGCAGATGCCGGTCCAGCACCTCAGGAGATTCTGGAGGGTGTCGAGGACCTGGTAGAGGGTGCGCCCGGTGCGGGCACTTTTGGGGCCAGGCGCTGTTCGGTGAGGAAGGCATGGGCGGCGGTCACGAGGGTGACGTGGTGGTGCCAGCCCGGCCAGGAGCGGCCTTCGAAGTGGTCCAGGCCCAGGCCGTGCTTGAGTTCGCGATAGTCGTGCTCGATGCGCCAGCGGACCTTGGCCAGACGTACCAGGTTGGCGATCGGGGTGTCGGCCGGCAGGTTGGACAGCCAGTAATTGGCCGGCGCCTCGGCATCGGCGGGCCACTCGATCAGCAGCCAGCAGTCGGGCAGGATCCCGTCCCACCAGCCATGTTCGGCCGAGGCCGCGGCCTTGACCGGACGCTCGACAGCCTTGCCGGCCGGGCGGACGCGCACGGCGGCGAAGCGGGAACGCAACTCTCCTCGGGAGCCGCCTCGCCAGGTGAGAGGGGCGAACGCCTCCTGCCCGAGGCCGACGGCCAGGGCAGCCACCGATGGTGCGGCCTGCCGGTATCGCGGCTGGGGCCAGCATCCGACCGGCCCGTTGCGCGCCGGGGCGACAGGCTCTGCCTCGAAGGGATGGGCGCTCGCATCCGAGCGGATGGCCAGGACGTAGGCCAGCCCACGCTCGGACAGCGCCGTCCGCAGGCGGGCGTTGGTGCCGTAGGCGGCGTCGGCCACCACGACCGGGGGCCTCATGCCCCAGTGGGCCAGCGTGTCGAGCATGTCCAGAGCCAGCCGCCACTTCTCGCGGTGCGTGACCTCGGGCGGAACGCGGGTGATGGCCCGGCGGCCGGTGTCCGACGCCCACTCCTCGGGCAGGAACAGCCGCCACTGCAGCGGGCAGGAAGCCGTGTCGGTCGCGGCATGGACGCTGACCGCGACCTGGCAGTTCGCCCGTTTGCCCAACGCTCCGCAGTACTGCGGAGCCACGGCGACCGACATCTGTCCGTCTTTGGGTACCGACACGTCGTCGATCACCCAGGCCGTCGGGTTGATGAGCGGCAGCGTCCGCTCGACGATCCGCCGCTGCACCGGCACCGGATCCCACGTCGACTGGTTCACGAACTGCTGCAAGTTCTGCTCGTTGCCGTCCGGCAGGCGCGCGGCCATCGCCTGGATCGATTTGCGGCGGCCGTCCAGCATGAGTCCCCGCAGGTAACAGTCGCCTTTGGCACGCTGGTCCTTGCGCGGCACCGACGCGAACACATCAGCCACGTACAACGCCAACGTGGCCCGGACACGGTTCACTTCAGGTGCATCCACACACCCAACATGCTCGTGATCAGCGCTGATAGGAAGACCTAACGGAGTCCTACTAGTGCTGGATTCCTCAAACGGTGTACACGTATCGGCGTCGTAGCAGGCGAGTTGGTGGTGCGGGTCTTCCCCATACCCAGGGTCGGGCGCAGGTGTTGAGCTGGAACGTGGCGAGGCGGGTGGCTTGTTCAATCTCGGATGGTCCGGCGAAGGACTGGCCGGCGAGGGCGGCCTTGCGGAAGATGCGCCACCAGCCTTCTGGAGGTTGAGCCAGCAGGCGCCGACGGGGATGAAGACGTGCCGGATTCTGGGATGGTCCTCAAGCCAGGTGCGGGTGGACAGACTGTTGTGTGAGGACAGGTTGTCGGTGACAACGTAGATGTCACCCGTGAGGTTGGCTGCCTCAATCTTCTGAAGAAACTGCTGGTAGAAGGCACTGTTGCGGGAGGAGGCGGTCATGGTGACCTCATGCCCGTCCCGCACTCGCAGAGCGCCGTAGCCCCAGGTCTTCTGCGGCCCGCGGCCGTAGTCGACCACGGACTTGATGCGGTGGCCGTCCGGCGACCAGCCCGGCGCCGGCGGGAACGTGCGCGGGATCACCGGTCCGAGCTCGTCGGCGCAGACGACCGTCGCGCCCTCGGGTGGGCAGGTGTAGAGGCCGATGATCCGTGTCCTTTTCCCTCGAATTCTGGGTCCTTCGAACGGGTCCGGGACCTGGTACGGCGCCAGCGCACCCCCTCGGCCAGCAAGATCCTGCGAACCTGGCTGCGGCCGATCGCGATGCCCAGCCGTCTGGCCTCGGCGGCCAAGGCATCAAGGGACCACTGAGGTGGCCCGGACTCATCCACCGCGGCCAGCTCGCCGTCCGCCTGCACAGTCAGCCGGCCCGGCGCCGGCTGACTGACCAGACCGATAACCCTGGAGCGTTCCGACTCGGTGATCCGCCGTTTACGGCCCTGCCCACCCAGGTTTTCCAGCCCGTCCAGGCCCAAGCGATTGAAGTGGTGCAACCAGCGGCGTACCGTCTTCAGGCTGCACCTGAGCTCGTCCGCGATGGCCGGCACCCGCTCCCCGGACCAGCTCAGCTCAACCATCCGTGCCCGTAACACCAGATCCCGCGGCGCCTTGCGCGCTCGCGACAACCGACGCACCAGCCGTTGCTCGTCCTCGTCACGGCCCGGCCGTGCCCGCAACCCCACCGTCCAGCACCCGCCCCCGAGCACCCGAACCACCCCGCCAGCAGGTCACATACCCAATGAAAGAGGAATCCAGCACTAGGCACCCCACGTGTCGAGCTTCGACTTGTCGAGCTTCGCACGGTGAGCGCTTCCAGCTCCAGCTTCAGCCTCGGGGAACACCAGTACAGCGTTCGGAATGATCTTGGTTGGCGGTGGCGTTGACCCGCCGGACTGTCTCGTCGCTGTCGACTTCGGCGTGGAGCGTGCCAGGGGAACCGGTCGCCGTCATAGCCCCCACTCGGTCCGGCGGGTACACCACACCGGCGGTGCCGGCCCTGAGGCCAGCCGTCTATCACCGGCACCCCGTCGAGCCCGACGGAACACCGCAGTACCACAGGAGCCATCCCGCGCTGTCACACCCCCGACATCCGGCACCGTCCGATACGGCTTGAACAACCGAGCAACCTCACCGGCATGCAGGTGAGTCGCGGCCGCGCGGTGCGCCGCTCACCGCCGAGGCCCAAGTCCCCACCGCACAGGGAGCCGCTGCTCTCCTCGCTGCTGAACCCCTTGTCCGCTTCTATGAGCCGGAGCACGATAGTTGTCACCATCGGCATCCGCTGACCCGCGGCTTCGACCGGGCAAAGCGCGCACGTTGTCATCAGGCCAGTGCGCTCCCTGTCACCAGCAGTGCACGAAATATGGTGGGTGACACCGACTCCCGGCCGCTCGAGCTGCACAGCGGCCCTGGAGCCAGCCCGGTGCGCCCCGTCCGGCGGACCCGCCAGGTGCGACGGCTGTTCCGGACCTCAGCGAAATATTGCCCCGGTGCTCATTGGGGGATGAAGGCTTTGCCGAGTGACACGAAGGACACTCCTTCCTCGTCGTCGCCGGACCCCGAACCTGGGCTGCGCACCGGCTACATCACCGGCCAGGGCGGTGTTCAGCTACGGACATCCCTTTGTTGCGCGTCCCGTAGCAGCCGACTCCTCATCGTCTACTCCTACGGCGCCCGCATCCGGACGCCGGTTGCCATCTCGCCTCTTCCGAACGCCCGCCAGCGGGCAACCATGGGGCCAGCTGGCATCACGCCTTGCGCCCCAGGTGACTGCGCCGAATTCAAGGCGCCGGATCAGGCGGGGCGCTGGCAGGCCACGCCCCGAGGACGGGTCGACCTGCGAAAGCGCCCGGTGAGTACCGTCACACCGGGTGCGTCCGCTCGGTGCACAACCATTCGATGGCCTCGCCGGTCACATACTTGTTCGGCTACGGGGCCGTACCGCGCTTGCCCACCGGCGGCCGTCAGTCCGGCTCCCCAAGAAAGGTCTCAATGAAGCTCCACCGTGCCCTGGCGACCGCAGTTGTCACGGCCGTCATCAGCCCCCTGACCCTGCTCGCGGCCCCCGCCGCGTCTGCGACGGACCAGGCGCCGACGCCCACTGCCACGCCCTCCGCGTCGGCCCCGGCCATCGCCGCGTCGACCAGCGCCGACGGCACCCATGGCGGTGACAGCGCTGCCCGTGACATGGGCAGCGGGGAGTCCATCGCCGAACGGCCGGCCGCTGAGCCGACGCCCACCGCCTCGGGCTCGAACTCGGCGAAGCCGAGTACCACGCCGTCCTCCACCACAACCCGCTCCTCCTGCTTCCCGATCTTCGACGTAGACCGCGGCAAGACGGGGCTGGCCGGTCTCCCGGGCAAGATCGTCGCCGATTCCGGCTGGCATGAGTTCACCTACCGCGTCACCAACGTCTCCAAGATTGCGGTGAGGGCGACCGACATCTCCCTCACCCTGGGCACCGCCGACCCGAACCTCAGCGACATCGCCGAACTGGACGTCACGGTGCAGTGGTTCAACCCGAAGACACGCACCTGGAAGCCCATCGAAGGCGAGGGCGCCAAGGTCCAGGACAGCGACGACTTCGCCACCATCAAGCAGCTGAAGCCGGGCGAATACGCGGACGCCAAGCTGCGCATCAAGGCCGGCGGCAAGGCCAAGGCCGGCACGGGATACTTCTTCACCATCGGGTACTCCTACGGCGAGGACGACCGGTGCGGCTTCGACAACATCAGCCAGTTCGACTTCACCGTCCTCTCCCCCACAGCAAGCCCGGCCCGGTCGACGACGCCAAGGGCAAGCCCGTGCACGGCAAGGGCAGGCCGGGAAAGCCGGGCACCGCCGGGAATCAGCCGGCGTCGCACGGCGGCCATGACGAGCTCCCGGTCAGCGGCACGCTCGCGGAAACCGGCTCCTCGGACAGGCTGCCGAACCTTGCCGCCATCGGTGGCGCCGCCGTCCTCGCCGGTGCCGGAGCCGTCGTCATCGCACGTCGCCGCAGGACCGGACCCCAGGCGTAAGGAGCCGTGCACCCTGCGTCCGCTACCACGTGGGCTGCTCCCACTGCTCCAGCGGTAGCGGGCGGTGGCGCTGAGGCACTGGGCTCCACCCCGGGGGCCCACCGATGAAATGGCCCTTCGCCCTGCACCAGGAGGGCGACGCTGACGCGATGACCTCGGCCCATCTGCACATCGGTCTGGGCGTTGGCGGCCGCGTCGGCTCCCGGTCAGCCGGAGCCCGGCGGGGCAGTGCCGGCGGTGGACCAGGGCGGACGATGCTGGGACACGGCGCCAGGACCGGGGCGGCAAGGCGGGTCAGTCTGCCGGATCCCAGCGCACGCGTTCCCGCGGGCGCTGGGACGGCGCCGCGCGGAAGACCGGCCAAGCGCGCCGGCGTCCCGCAGAACACATCGCGGGCAGGGAGCCGGTGGCACCCATGCCCCTGCCGCGACGGAAGCTGTCTTCCCCTGTGCCGTGAGGCGCTTGTAGAGCAAGTGGGGGTGAAAGCCCCCGGCACGGAACTCTTCACAACCAACGTTCCGCTGGTGCTGATTACCGGGCGTCCGGGTCAGAGACCCATTTCAGGATGTCGTGCCAACGAGAGTGAGGGACGTCCAAGGCTGCCGGGTCGATAGCTCGCATCTGCTCGGCCAGACGCTCTCCTGCTTGCTCGGCCTTCTCGTAATCGAGGTCCTCGTTCATCTCTTCGTCGTAGTTCGGACGCTCGGCCTCAAGCAGGCAGAGGAAATGGGCGAAGGAGCGAAGGTCCTTGTTGAGCGGGTAGACCTCATCTTCGTCCTGGGGGAGACACAGGACGGTACCGGTGGCGACGTCGAGGGCGATGTCGTCGTACGGGACCATGCCGATCAGAACCCAGTCCGCCGCATTACCGGGAAGGTTCGTCCAGCGGGCGTTCAGGTTCTCGTAGCACGCGCCGGCCTTCTTGAGCTTCGGGTCACATCTGCCGATCAGGTCGAACCATGGGTTGGCGCGGACCGGGAGCCCTACCTCACGCAGGAAACACCGGCTGGGCTCATGCCCGATGCCCCCCAGCTCCTCCTCCGCGAGGGTGACTATCTCGTCTGCATTGAACTGGCTCTCCAGCAACGCCCTGTCGGCGGTCATCATGCGAGGCCAGCTCCTTTGTGTTTGTCGCACCCGTGAGACTGTCGGTTGCCACGGGAACATCAGTGGATCGCCACGGATACGTCAATGGGCCTTCATTGACCGCGGTGGGGTCTGCGCCCTGCACGGCTCACATCATCGTGCAGCATCGTCTCCGACCCAGCGCGCCGGCAGGAAAAGCCGTCGTCCTGACCGTCGGTGACGGCGGCAAGTAGCGCGTCCCCGCTCCGGGGGTGTAGCTCCTTTGGAGGGACGGCCCCGCCAGCGCAGACCTGCGGGTTCACAAGTGGCATGTGATCCCTCCGGCCATACTGGTCGGCCTGGGCTCCCTAGCGACGATCTTCCAGCCGGTCGTGATTACGGCTGACGCGGCCACTCGCGGCGTTCGCCCGGTGGGGATCCGTGCCTCGCATGCCCGATGTGGCAAAGCGCCAGCTCAGCCCGTCCCTCCAAGGAGCTACATCCCGTCTCAATGGCCGTGCTGGCCGCCCGACGCGATGTGCGCTCGTGCCGTGGCGCGGTCCACGCCGAGATGGTCCAGTAGGTCCGCGACCGGGTCGGGCCGGTTGTGGGTGAGCAACGCGAGCAAGAGTTGGCGGGGGCTTGGCTGTTTCTGTTCTTGCGTGTGGTGTTCTTGATCGCCTGATTGATGGCGGCTCTGGCGCTCGTGGTGAGTGCGGTGGCCGGAACGGCAGGATGCCTGCGCGGTTTGGCTTGTGGCGCCTCATCGACATCGAGCCCGATAGCACGCAAGGCGGCCGTGTCCAGGTCGGCCAGCGCGGCTCGGGCGGTGGCCAGGTCCACACCGAGCACATCTGCACCTGGTACGCGGATGCTGGTGGAGTTGGCTGCCGCGAGCAGACCGAGCAGGAGGTGCTCGGTGCCGATACGCCGGTCGCCGCGATGCCGGGCTTCCTCAGCCGCTGATTTCACGGCCATCACGAACGGGCTCTTCTCCGCGCCGAACATCACGACCCCTCACTTCCCGTACCTGGCGTGCACGGACTGGCGTGACATGCCGAGTGCGTCGCCGATCTGTTCCCAGGTCCACCCTTGCTCCCGGGCCAGTGCAACCGAGACGGCCTCGACCTGCTCGGCCAGCCGGTGCAGCGCGCCGACCGCGCGTAGCCCCACGGCGGGGTCGTTCGACCGGATGCGCTTGGACAGATCTTCCAGCTCCATGCCTGTCAGGCTAGGTTGACACAGCGCTCGCTGTCAAGCTAGCCTGACAGGCATGAGCGAGGTTGCGATCATCGGCGCGGGCCCGGTCGGGCTCATGCTGGCGTGCGAGCTGAGCCTGACCGGCGTGGTGCCGGTTGTGCTCGACAAGCGAGCGGGACCGGGCGAGTTGCCCAAGGCCAACGGGCTGGTCGGGCAGATCGTCGATCTGCTGGACCACCGCGGACTGCTGGAACGCCTGAGTGAGGGCAGCCCGTTCTGCGGTGTCCCGCCGGGGTTCCCGTTCGGTTCGGTCCCGCTGCGCTTCACCGGGGTGGACGGCATCCCGCTGCGCATGCTGATGATCCAGCAGCCCCGGCTGGAGCGGTTGCTGGGCGAGCGCGCGGCCGAGTTGGGGGTGCGGATCCGGTGGGGCCACGAGCTGACCTCGCTCGCCCAGCACCAAGACGGCGTGACGTTGGAGGCGGCAGAATCCCGTCTGGACGCCCGCTATGTGGTGGGCTGCGACGGTGGCCGCAGCCGGGTCCGGGAGCTGGCCGGCATCGACTTCCCGGGCACGACGGACGACGAGGCGTTATGGCTCGGTCATTTCACCACCGACGCGGGGACCGGTGTCTTCGACAGCCCCGACATGGGCGGGCTGCGGCCGGGCTGGAACCGCACCGAGGGCGGGCGGCTGATCCTCACCTCACTCCAGCCGGGCGTGCACCTCGTTGGTGTACGGGAGAAAGGGACGCCTACTGCAGGTCCGGTCACGTTCGCCGAGTTCCGGGCGGCCGTCCGCAGGGTGCTGGGCAGGGACCTACCGCTGGGCAAGGCGACCTGGTTGTCGAGCACGGTGGCCCAGGCTCGGCTGGCCGAGTACTACCGGGCGGGCCGGGTGTTCCTGGCCGGGGATGCGGCCCACCTGTTCCCCGCGGGCGGCTCGTCACTCAACATCGGCATGACGGATGCGATCAACCTGGGCTGGAAACTCTCGGCCCGGCTCCACGGCCGGGGCCCTGAGAACCTGCTCGACACCTATGAAGCCGAGCGCCGGCCTGCCGCTGAGCGTGCCCTCATGCAGACCCGTGCCCAGGCGGTACTCGACCGTATGGAGGGTGAGGATGGCGAAGCCCTGCGCGCGCTGCTCACCGAGGTGTTCGCCTACGAGCAGCCGCTGCGGCACCTCACTGACCTGTTGCATGGCAGCGACACCCGGTACGGCACGGCGGATCATCCCCTGGTCGGCCGCCTGGTTCCCGATCTGCCGCTCACGACCGACACCGGCGCACGACGGGTGGCCGAACTCATGCGCCGAGGCCGTCCCGTCCTGCTCGACCTGGGCACCGGGACGATGCTCGACGGTGACCTCGACGACTGGATCGACGTGGTCAGGGCCCGCTGTGACGACCCACCCACCGACGCCCTGCTGATCCGCCCGGACGGCTACGTGGCCTGGGCCGGCACCGTTGGGCTCGCAGAAGCGATCAAGACATGGTTCACCCCACCCGACGGCACGGCGAACACGACGTAGACGGCGGAGCAGACCAGCGGATGGCTGAACCGCACCTCGCCACCGGTGATCGTGACCAGGTCGGGCACCTCGATAAACGCGGGCATGCCCAGTCATGAGGATCCGACCTGCACGGTCGCGAAGTCACCGGTGTCCTCTGCGATCCGAGGCCGAGACGATGGTGCTATTCGGCGTCAGCGAGGACAAACAGGTCGAGAACTGCTCACGGACGGCTGGTCGATGACGAGCGCGTCCGAACAGGGCCAGGGCCAAGGCCGTGGCCAGCGTGTAGACGGCCTGGACCAGCGTCCAGGCATGGTTGTCGGAGAAGGGTGCGGCTCCTGGCTCATACAAGATTTTCGTGAGCGTTGATCGCCTTGCTGGGCCGTGACATCGCGCTGTTTCGGCGGGATGCTGTCGGTGTGTGACGATGTGTTGAAGCTGTTGCCGCAGCTTGCTGTTGTGGAGGTCGGTTCGATCGAGGAGTCCGGCGGCGTGGTGGTGATCGCCGCGCGATCCCGGGCGGGTCCGGCCGCGTGTACGGGTTGCGGCCGGGACTACGGATCGATCTATCGGTCCGTAGTCTGTACTGCGAGGATCCGGCCTGCTCGAAGATCACCTTCGCTGAGCAGGTCGAGGGACTGACCGTGCGCTACCAGCGCCGGACCACCGCGCTACAGGCGATCGTCGTCGCTGTGGCGACGGCGCTGGCGGGGAAGGCCGGATCGCGACTACTCCGGGGACCGCAAGGACGGTACCGCCACCGCGCACGTGGGCCGCCAGTGGCTGGGCAGGTGGGGCAAGACCGACAACTGCGTGGTCACGGTGACCCCGGTGTGGACCGACGGCCGGGTGTACTACCCGCTGCACGCGGTGCCCTGCACCCCGGCCCACCACTTCCCTCGCAAGCGGAACGACCCCGCCTTCCGCACCAAGCCGCAGTTGGCCGCTGCCCTCACGATCGAGGGCAAGCAGGCGGGCTTTCACTGCCGGGCGGTGGTGGCCGACTGTGCCTACTCCGTCAGCGACGACTGGTACCTCGCGCTGCGCGATGCGGGCCTGCCGTACGTGGTTCACCTCAAGCCGCGCCGCGGCACCTGGGCTCCCACTGCCGAGCCGCACACTCCCGTCGACGCCGCCCGTGCCCTGGCCTGGCACGATACCGAACACTGCGGTGACTGGACACTCGTTGAGCGCCACTTCTGCGACGGTCACACTGAAACCTGGTGGGCCGCCGACGCCACGCTCGGCGGCTGGCACCCGCTCGGCCCGGCACGGCTGGTCGTCGCCGCCACCGACCCGGCCACGCTGCCGGAAAAGGCCACCTGGTACCTGGCCACCAACCTGCCCCACCCCGACGCGCCGCACGCCGTCACCGGCCCGCACCCGTCGGCCGGCCTTGCCGAAATCGTCCGCCTCTACGGGCTGCGGCCCTGGACCGAGCAGAGCTACAAGCAGATCAAGAACGAGCTCGGCCTGGCCGACTTCCAGGTCCGCTCCGACATCGCGATCCGCCGTCACCAGACCCTGGTGAACTGCGCGTTCTCCTTCTGCTGAGACCAGGGGTTCGCCCCGCCCGGCCCGGCCCGGCCCGCTGGACGTCACCGCACCGGATCCTTGCCCCGACGACCAGCCAGAGAGGGGAGCCACCACGTCCCGCCAGCCCCAACTACCCTGCTGGCCCCGGGGCCTTACGCGCCGTGCGTTCCTGGCTCACCCCGGCCACCACCCTGCACCGCTGGTGGCGGGCCTGGACCGACAAGGGCCCGCCCGCCGAACTCCAGGCCCTGGTCGACGCGGTCGCCTCCGGCAGACTCCTTGATCTCTACCGCCGGGTTTAACGAACTACCGGTAACGGCGCGCACCCGGCCGGGCCTGTCGTACTACCCGACATGGGTGCGCCATGTCGGCCGGCCCGGACGCAGTGTCCCCGCCGACCGGCTCAGGTTCCGGATCCGGACTGAGTCGTGATCGGGCTTCTAGGGTTACCCGCTGGGAGGACGGATCCAGTAGTCCGGTACGCGTCACGCGTGAGCAACGGGCGGACGGACGGGGCGGGCGGGCGACGCCGACGTCAAACCCGACCAGGTCCTCACTGCCCACCGCTCAGGAGCGTACGTGCGCCCTGATCCAGCCCCGCAACAGGGCCTGGGACCTGTCCGGCCGGTCATGCAGTTCGTTGGCGTTGACACCTCACCCGCGTACATGGCCAAAATTGATTTAACGTTCAATCTGTTCTGGTGGCATGCTGCTCAGGGCGGCGCCGACCAGCCCGGCGACCGACCCAACGCCCCACCTATCTACAGGAGATGACCCGACATGGCGCAGACGCAGCCCCGGCCTCAGGCGCAGGCCCAGTCCCTGCCCCTCCGTCTCCATCACCACGCCTGGATCACCGACGACCAGGAAGCCAACCGCCGCTTCTACGAGGACGTGATCGGCCTGCCTCTGGTGGCCACGTGGACCGAGCGCGAGGCGATGGCCGGCGTCGAGCGCGCCTACAGTCACACTCTCTACGGCCTGGCCGACGGCAGCGCGCTCGCCTTCTTCCAGTTCGCCGACCCCAAGGACCAGGAGGAATTCAGGACCAGTATCAACTCGACTCCCATGCGTCACATAGCCTTCAAGGTCGAGGCCGGTGCACAAGAAGCCATCCGCGAGCGCATCGACGCAGTCGGCTCGGCGGACGCGAACCCCCATGTGATCGACCACGGCTTCTGCGTCTCGCTGTACGTCACGGACCCCAACGGGCTGATCCTGGAGTTCGCCGTCGACCACCCCGACGTAGAGAAGATCGACGCCGAGCAGCGCACCACCGCACACACCGACCTCGCCCGCTGGCTCGCCGGAGACCACACCAGCAACAACCGCTGGCGCTGACCTGCACCCTGCGGCGCTGGCCGGAGCCGCTTCGGGCCGGCCGCTCCGGCCACGAGGGCGCTGCAGACACCGTCAGCAGTTGTCGGCCTCTCACACTGCCGGTTGCTTCACAGGGGGTCACGCCAGCCGCACTGGGACAGGTCCTGGCCGCGGCTCAAGAGGAGGAGTTGTGGCCCGGTACCGCCCCGGCAGCGGACCTGGAAGCTGATGCGGTTGCGGAGCAGGCACCATCGGCCGTCGCTGCTCCAATCATCCGAGAGGCTGCGGCTGACCGTCCCGAGTCGTCCCAGGACAGCAGCGGACCGGACTCCCCGCCTTCCGTGCGCGCGTCGGCCCCGGCCGGAGACGCTGGCGCAGCCGGTGACCGCCAAAGCACGGGCCTTGCACTTGGTACTCGACGCGGACCCGTCCGGCATCAGCCTGGAAACGCTGCTGCCCCGACTGGAGACTGAGCGGCACATGGCCGTCCGACGCCAGGTGCGCGGCTGGCTCAGCGAGTGGGCTATTGATGGATAGATCCAGTGCCCCGACGGAGAACGCTACCTGCGAGGTGAACTGGACCTGCGCACTCCCACCCTCGCCACCAGTCAGTGTGCGCCGCAGTTCCTGCGACGGGCCTACCAGCTCGTCTCCAGCACACCGGAAGAAGAAATGACCAGTCGAGAGCTGGCCAACGCGATGGGCGGCGGACATCCGGCAATCATCGAACGCCAGCTCGGTCACCGACGAGTCAGTATTCAGCCCTCCGGTGTGACGGCGCCCAGCGAGTGCGATCGCCGCGGCCCGGCTTCCTCCGCCGTGCCCTTCGTAAGTGGTCCTCAGGGCTTCGGCGGGCAGGTCGCCGTTCACGTCGACGATCTGTGCACGGCCGAGGCGGGCCAGGGCGGCC
Organism: Streptomyces sp. Ac-502; assembly: GCF_045222935.1. Lineage (NCBI taxonomy): Bacteria > Bacillati > Actinomycetota > Actinomycetes > Kitasatosporales > Streptomycetaceae > Streptomyces > Streptomyces sp. Ac-502. The sequence continues at coordinate 9,584,917 of NZ_JBHFFO010000001.1, read as the reverse complement.
AGGTGGCGAACGGCGCCGAGGGCGGCGCGCTCGCCGGTCTGCCGGGTCTGCAGGTAGCCGAGTTCGGCCAGGCACAGCGGGGAGATGACCAGCGTGCGGGGCAGTCCCAGTACTTCGCGGGCGGCGCGGTGGTTCCGGTCCCGGGCGTTGAAGACCGCGAGCAGGGCCGAGGTGTCGGCGACGGCGAACGCCGGCGGCGGAGTGGTCACCGGCGCAGGTAGGCGTGGGTGTGTTCGGGCAGGTCCGGCGGGCCGTGGAACAAGGCTGGCCAGTCGGGTGCGGCCGGGTCGTCTGCGAGTGCCGTGGCGGGGACGACGACCTGGCCGACGGCCCACTGGACGGTGACCGCCGCCGGGGACTGGCCGGTGACCCCTGCCAGCTGACGCAGGTAATCCGCGGTAGCGCCCGTGGACGTGACGTGCGCGGTGATGCTGGGCCCGTCCTCGGGCGGCAGCTCCGGTGGCGGCTGGTCACTCTCCTGATTGCTGCCCGTTCCGCCAGTGTGCCGGGTCGGCGGACCAATGGCTCGGTAGATCCCAAGATGCCGGTTGTGTTATCGGCCTTCAGCCATGACCGGTTCGCAAGCCCTGACCCGGTCTGCAGACGCCGCCGGCGCACCAGCCCCCGTCATGTTTTTCGTGGTCCTGCAATGGGGCCGCTGACCTCCGGATCCGGCATGACTGTCGCCCCCGGCCCCCTGGACGCGGATGTCGGTTCAGGTGTCTTCGCGGCGCCACAAGCCCAGCGCGTCCCCGCGCTCGTCCCACGTCTGCTCCTCGCGAAGTGAGGCGACCGACCCGTCGACGAACCGCCGGCACTTCACGACGCCATCGGGGTGCCATTCCCGGCACTCACCTACGGCACGGCCGTTACGGGCCATCCCCTCGGACCGCGGCGTCCCGTCCCGGTACCACTCCCGGCAACGGCCGTGTAGGACACCGTCGGAGAACTCGTTCAAGCTGGTCAGAGACCCGCCGTGGTACTCGGCCACCTCCCCGGTGAACGGCTCACCGCGGAAGAGCAGACGCTGAGCAGTCAACGCTGAGGCACCAGCGCAGCATGGTGGAGACCCAGTCGCTGGCGTACAGGCAGTACGCGCTTTCCCCAGGCGACAGCCATTCGGCGGGGTCCTTGCCGCCCTTGGCGCGGTTCGGCCCGGAGCTGTCTGCTACCAGGCCGCGCGACAAGGCGTACCGCCGCGTCTTCGGCGGCGCCGAAGCTTCAGCTACGAGGACATCCGGAAGCCCGAGGCCCTGGCCAGGCCGAGCGTTTCGCCCAGGACGACCCACGGGACGTACGGCACGTCTTCGCCGCGGTCGACCGTCTCAACGGACGGCCCCTTTCTGATGTTGCATTAGGCGGTACCGACGCCTTGCGCATCCCCGCGGCGCCGTACCGCCCGTTGACCGGATCAGGGCGCTGGTCAAAGGCGCCAGGTGCGGATGCGGTCAGCCGCAGGCCTCAAGCCGGACTACGTCCAGGATCGCGGTCCAAGAGGTGGCGCCGGGGTCGAGGACGGCGACGAACGAGTACGGCCACCCCGGAATGACCTGCGCGTCGTCCTTCGCAGCCGCTCGACGTCGGTGTCGCCGCGGCCCAGACCGCCGTACAACGCACCGTGCCCCCACCGGTGCTCGGTCAGCAACCTCAGGCCGACCGGGGACTTGACCGGTCCATCCGCGCACAGTACGGCGTCGGCGAGTTCGAACGGACGTCTCATCTGCACCACTCCACGCAAGCGCGATGTACACGTACGGCCCACTCGCCCCTTTGGACAGTGGTGTTGTGGCCCAAGGTGTATCGCCACCGATATCCTTGACATGCCAGCGCTCAGTGAGAGCGTCCAGAAATGCGATAATGACGCTGTTCGCCGAACATGCCTCATCGCCATCGAGATACTCGTCGTACAGGCGATTATGGTCCCTGGCCAATTCCCGGCTACTGGACGGCACCTCACCTTGCCAAACCGCCAGGTCGTAGCTCATATTTCACTCACCACGTCTCGCGCACGACAGACTTCAGCGCTCACAATGCCCCTCCACCTGACCTCATCCACCATGCCGTTGCCCCGCCATAGGAGGTCGGTTTCTGATCCGGCCATCTCCTACTCCTTGTGTGCGGTCCTGGCTCGGTGCTCGTAGGCCCCTTGTTCCTGGGATCGCTGGTCAGAATTCGGGTGTACGGGCCCTGCCAGGGGCGGACCCCTGCGCGTCGATCCGCGTGAGCCGTAACTCAATGGCTACCTCGCTGCGGCCGAGTTCCTGACTCAGGTCTTCTGCCATTTCCTGGCTCTCCTCTGCCGTGGCGCCTTGAGCGCAGCGCAGCGCGAGTTGTTCCTCCTCTTCCTCCGTCCACCTCTCGTGGAATCGGCTGTGCGTCTTGCGGCCCTCAGCGACGCTGTTCACGAGTTGCGGCAGTGGCCGTGCACGATTTTGGGCAGTGCCCGGCACGGCCGTGCTCACTGTCCAGGAGGAACGACAGCGCTCCTCGGCCGTCCGGCATTGTGCGACCTGGACAGGATCTGCGGCGCCCGGGCCCGGGGGCCGGGTCAGAGGGCCAGGCCCGCGAGCCCGTCGCCCGAATGCTCAGCCCTCGTCCGCCGCCGGTCCGGCCGGCCTGGCAGTGGTCTCGCCGATGATGCCGGCCAGGCGGTGCAGCTGCGCGGCGAGGGTGTGCCGCTCCTGCGCGGTGAACTGTGACAGCGCCGCATACTGGCGGGCCCGCAGGCGGGCCTGCATGACCGCGAGGTGTTCGGCGCCTGCCTCGGTCAGGCTGACCAGGACTTGGCGCTCGTCGTGTGGTGAGCGGCGCCGGGTGATCATACTGGCGCCCTCCAGCTGCTGGAGCATGCGGGTGGCGGTGGGCACGCTGACCTCGGCGCGAGCAGCCAGGCGGCCGACGGGCAGGCCCTCGCCCCCGGTGACCTCGGCCAGGGGGCGAGCAGGGTCAGTTGGGCCAGGGACAGGCCGCCGGCGGACTGGCCGACAGTGGCGGACCGTGAGCGCCGCATCGCGTAGAAGAGCCGGTCGGCGGCCCGGGCCAGATCTTCGATGCCGGGCTCCACCGGCAGGCCGGGGGTGCTGTGGGTCTCGGGTTCGCCTGCTCCTCGCATGGCTGTTAGCTTACTGAGAGAGTTTAGTTAGCGCGCTAAATATTAGGGATGAAGCACTATGCCGTTCCCCGCTCGCATCGACGTCCACCAGCACCTCGTTCCGCCGGTCTGGGCCAAAACCCTCGCCGCGCTGGGCCTGGACTCCGGCGGCTGGCCCATCCCCCACTGGAGCCCGGAGAGCGCCGTCGCGATGATGGACCAGCAGCAGATCGCCACCGGCGTCCTGTCCGTCACCGCGCCCGGCGTGCACCTCGGCGACGAGGCACAGGCCCGGGACCTCGCCCGTGCCGTCGACGAGTACGGCGCCGAGGTCGTCAAGGACACCCCCGGCCGCTTCGGCCACTTCGCCAGCATCCCGCTGCCCGACGTCGACGCCGCCGCGGCGGAGGCCGTCCACGCACTGGACCACCTGCACGCCGACGGCGTCGTACTGATGTCCAACTCCCGCGGCCGCTACCTCGGCGACCCTGACTTCGAACCGCTGTGGGCCGAGCTCGACCGCCGGAGCGCGAACGTCTTCCTCCACCCCGCCCAGCCCCCGATGGACCTGCTCCCGGGCACTCCCGCCCCGCTCGCCGACTACGTCTTCGACACCACACGCAGCGCCCTCGACCTGGTGCTGAAAGGCGTCATGCACCGCTACCCGAACGTGCGGGTGATCCTCTCCCACGGCGGCGGCTTCCTGCCGTACGCCGCCTACCGCTTCGCCGGCCTGACCTCCACCGCCGTCGACCGCGAACGCAGCGCCGAGGACATCCTGCGCGACCTGAAGCGGTTCTACTTCGACACCGCCCTGACCGCCAGCCCCAGCGCCCTGCCCGCCCTGCTCGCTTTCGCCGAGCCCGGTCACGTCCTCTACGGCAGCGACTGGCCCTTCGCCCCGCACGAGGCCGGCAGCTACTACAACCACTTCCTCGAGACCTACCCCCACTTCGCCGCGGGCCAGGCCGAAGCCGTCAACCGCAACAACGCCGAACTTCTCTTCCCCCGCCTCGCCCGCTGACCTGCGAGCGAAGCACCACGAAACCGCTTGAGGCCACAGCCTCGCCGGGCGGGGCGCCGCACCACGGCACTCACCGAGCGAGGACGGCGCGCCTGGCGTCGTCCGCGGCGAGCCGGACACCGGCGACACGGTCGCCTGCGAGTTCGCACGCCTCCACCTCGCCAGGCACGGCCGTGGCACCGTGGGCCGCGAACCGGGCCAGTTCCTCTTCGGCGGGCTCGGTCTGGGCGCGGTGGGCCGAGCGCGACGCGCGCAGCCAAGGTCTGGGCGGCGCCGAGGCCGGCCAGGCCGCCGCCCATCACGACGAAGCCGACACCCTCGGCGACATCGCCCGACCCGGGCGTGCGATGTCAGCTTCTGCTGGGGTCGCCATGCGCCCACCGTGCGGCAGTCCGGCCGGCGGTGCAAAGAACTTCGCGGAAAGCGCGAACCTGCTCCATGACCGACAACCTCGATGTCGTCCCCGACGCGGCCGGGCCACGGCTGCGCGCCGTCCGCAAGCAGCGCGGATCGCTGCTGGAGCAGCTCGCGGAGCTGACGGGCACGTCCGTCAGCACCCTGTCCCGGGTCGAGCCGGTACTGCGGCGGCCGATGGGGTGTGGATACCCCTCTCCCGCGGCCCGGGCGGCCTCCGCGCGTTCAAGTAGGTCCTGCCGGGTGCCCGCACAGAGCCCCGAGCAGCTCGAACAGCAGGTGCACTACGGCTGCGAGTGGCTCCACGTCCTCACCGGCCAGCTGCGGCTCGCTCCCGGCGAAGACGCACTCCGACGCGGATACGGACGGACGGGTGCACCCGGCCTTCGCCGTGCACGTTCAGCGACACCTTCCCCATCACCCCGCCCCGCCGCCGGGCAACCGCCTGCCCTTCGCCGTCGAGGCGGAAGAGCAGACGCCACGGCCGGTGCGGCTCGATCCGGTTTCCCGGATGACCACATCGGAGCGTGCCGGTGGCCCACCTTCGCCGAGCCCCCTACTGTCTTGAGCCCGACCAGCCCTCATGCAAAGGCCAGGTGGTTTCGCTGTTCTCGGCACCACCACCTCCCGGTAGCGGCCCGAACCCGACCCTGAGCCCGGGAGGCGGACCAGTGCCTTCACCCGGCAGCGATCACCCCTGCGCCGGGCGCGGGAGTGGTTCGGCGGCCTGACCGAGGCCGGCCGGCCAGACACATCGGACACCAGCCCGCCCGCCCAGGCCGCCGAGTGCAAGTCCCGCTCCAAGGTCCTGTACTGCACAGGCAACACGACAGGGGCCTCCAGCCGGTACTCGTGCTGAGGGCATGGATCTTCCCACTCCGGAGGCAACGACATCTGGTACTGGACGCACTTCGAGGACCAGGACTGCTGGGGCAATGTTCCGGCGGTGGATGTGAGCACGCATCAGGACCCCGCCCCCGGCCTGCCCATGTGCTCGTAGCCACCCCTGCTTTCAGGGGGTCTCGCCTTCCCCGTCCCACCGGCAACAAGCACAGCACCTACCGGGCGCCGACGGGAGAGGCGACCGCGTCGGTGGCGAGGGCTTCGTGGTGGGTTTCTTACTGGTGGCGGGCGGCGCGCGTGGCGACGAGGTCGTCGAGCTGGTCGCCGCGCTTCGTACCGGCCGCCGCACCCTTCGCACTCGCAGGTCCAGCGGGGCCAGGCGCCCCGCCCCTCCACCGTGCAACCCCTGCTGCGGGTCGCACGCGGCTCCCCCGGACTTGAGCAGCCGGTACATCAGCGGACGCGTGACGACCGTACGGCGGCATCGCCGGCACCGCTCCACAGGCAAGGGACCAGGCGTCCGGGCCTTCGGCAGGCATCACCACTTCCCTCCTGCCCGAGGCCGGCTTCTCCGGGGTGTGAAGGTGAGGCGTTGCGTCATGACACAGCCGGTGTGCGTACCGGCGGGCCCAGTGGGCCCCGTGCGGGAGGCGGGGCACCCGCGCGGGGCCAGGTGCGGTGGTGGAGGTTCTTCAGCCCTGTGCGGTGTGCCGCCAGGGCCGCACGAAGTCGTGGAGGGCCCGCTGTGCGGCCGGGGCGATCACCGGATCGTTGACGGGAGTGCCGGCGGGGTGGAGGAGGTGGTCGAGCCCGGGAAGGACCCGCAGTCCCGGGCCGGTGGTGCGGGCGGCGGCGAGGCCCGACAGCAAAGCGGGCATCGTCCGGCAGGGCACATTGGTGTCCTCGGTGCCGCAGGTGACGAGCGTCCGTGTGCCGGGCGCGGCGCCTCGGGCGACGGACGGCGGGAAGAGAGCGTCGTCGCTGCGGACAAAGTCCGCGTTGACCGGCCCGAACATGCCCTGGAAGAGGGCGGCGAGGGACGGCAGCAGCGCCGAGGTGTCCACCGGCCGCCGAGCGCGGAAGTCCGCGATAGCCCTGGCCACGCCCCGGTTGTTCCACCACGCCTGCTGTGGGGTGAGGTGCCCTGCGGCAACCGCCCGGTTCAAGGCGTCCGCCAACTGGAGGCGGATCAGATCCAGCAGCCGCATGCTCTGCGGGGCGATGAGCGCGAGTCCGGCCGGCTTCTCCTGTACGGCACGGTCGACGAGCAGTGCTTGCAGGCCGCCCTCACTGTGCCCGACCACGAGCAGCGCTTGCGGGTCGGCTTCAGGCCGGGCACGCAGGGCGTGGTATGCCGCCACGGCCTGTCGGGTGTAGGCGGCCATGTCGGGAGCGCTGCCGCGTCCGCCCAGGCCCGTGCGTCCGGTGCCGTATTTGTCGAACCGCAGGCTCATCACACCGTCGCCGCCGAGGACATCGGCCATGCGGGCCAGGGTGTGGGGGGTGAGGCCGGGCGGCTCGTCGCCGTTGCGGTCGGTCGGGCCGCTGCCGGGAAGCAGCAGCGCCGCGGCGAGCCGGTGGCCCGCGCGGTGGGCGGGTATGTGCAGTGTGCCGTACGCGGTGACGCCGTCCGCGGTGAAGTGGATCTCGCGGTCCACGGCGGGTACGAGGGCGGCTCGGGACCCAGCGGCCCCCCAGGCCGTGCCCGGTGCCGGCCCGGCCGTGAGGACGGTGAGCGCCGCCATGAGCACGGCGAGCACGCTGCCGCGCCAGGGGGTGCGTGAACGCATGGTTTCTCCCGATGATCCGAAGGGGGCGAAGCGAGTGGGAAGCCGGGGAAGCGGCGGCCGGGGCGCAGGACGCCAGCCTCTGCCCGGATGGCTGAGCAACTCACTTGCCTCTCCCCGTTGATGAACAAACCTGCCGCCTGCCGCAGGCAGTAACGGATCAACGAAATATGACACACGTTTCAAGGTTCGAGGGGAACATCCCGCTGGGCCGGCCGCCGACATCTTCGCGGCCGCGGTGCACGCCTGCCGGACAGCCGGGAACGCGGGACGGCCGTCGGCCGCGTCCTGGACGTCAGTCCCGACACCGCCGCGCGAGAGGCCCTCGTGCGTTGGGGAGCGTCGTCCGGAGGCAGTGACAGGGTCGTCCGCAGCACTGTCTTAGGGCGGCGGATCGCGCACGGGGCGGCCACCGGCGCGGACGCTCTGCGGCTTCTGGCGCGGGGCGTCCGCGCCGGTGGTGAGGCTGCCGCCTTCAGGCCCGGCGGCGCAGTCCAGGCGGTGCACCGCAGGCCGCCCGCCCCGCATCACGCCGACGCGCCAGCAGTGCGCTTCTTCGGCGGCGGGTCGAGGAGGCGCACCGCGTGCCGGCCCGGCGCAAGCAGGAGGCGGGGAGCCGGGCAAGGCACCTCTTGGGTCGGCTGCGGCGGGCCGGCACGCTCAGCTGCGAGGCGGCCCGCGTCCCGGCCGAGTACCGGCTGGCCTCCTCTTGGCCGAGCGGGCGGTACTCGCGCCGCTGCTGCGGGCTCGCTCTGCCGGGAGCCTTCCCAGTCCCGGCCGGATGGGAAGGTCAGCGCAGGCCGGCGAAGAGATCGTTCTCGGGTACGGGGGCGCCGGTGGCGTCCTGGACGCGTACGAAGGTCTCCATGCCCATCAACTCGCCGAACCGCTCCTTGCCCATCTTGAGGAAGAAGATGTTCTCACCCTGACTGGCGTGCGCGGCCAGCGCGTCGAACTTCTGGCCGCTGAACGCGGTGGTGTCCACCCAGGTGGTGATCTCATCGTCGGGGAGGCCGATCTCGGCCATCGCGGCGGCCTCGGCGGGGTCCGGCTCCGGCATGTCCGGGTGGAACTCGCGCATGATCTCGGCGAAGCGCTGCATCCCCGAGCGGGGCATCGTCGTCCAGTACACCTTCGGTGTCAGCTCGGTCATCTCGAGCGCCGCCATCGTGATGCGGTGGGCCTGGATGTGGTCGGGGTGGCCGTAGAAGCCGTTCTCGTCGTAGGTGACGACCACATCGGGCCGGTAGTGCCGCATGAGTTGCGCGAGCCGGGCGGCGCCTTCCTCCACCGGGGTCTGCCAGAAGGACTTGGGGGCGTCGTTGCTCGGCCAGCCCATCATCCCGGAGTCGGCGTAGTCCAGCATCTCCAAATCACTGATCTTCAGTGCGTCGCAGCTCGCCTGGAGCTCTTGACGGCGCATCACGGCGACGGCCGCCGGATCGTGCCCGGGATCGCCCGGCTTGGCGCCCCCGGTCCGTCACCGCAACCGCCGTCGGTACACGTCACGAGGACCGTGCGGATGCCTTCGGCCGCGTACCGTGCAAGGACCCCTCCGGTCGAGGTGGCCTCGTCGTCGGGGTGGGCGTGCACGGCCATGAGGGTCAAGGGGCGGTCGGTCATGTAACAGTCCTCCTGCAGAAATATGGTCTGGTCCGAGTGCGCGGCGGGCGTACCGCGATCCCGAGGCCCGGATTCCGGCAGGCGGACAACTGGTGGTCTCCGTGTTGTCCGCCCGTGCGGCGCCGGTGCCTCGGCAGATGCAACGGCGCCGACCGGTCTGGCTGTTCCCGACGCGGCCGGTTTGCCTTGCAGATGTCGACGTTTCGAACGGCGTCGCTCTGCGGCGCCCGGGTCTGAAGTGCTCGGGAGTCCCCGTGCGGCGGCGTGTCTGCGGGGCCGGCGTGACGTGCTGCCGGGGGGCCGCTGCGTTGGCTGCGGGTGCGTGTGCGGGTCGCTGATGCCGGCGAGGTCGGGCCCGGCTGGGCGGTCCTGTTTCAGTGATCAATGGGCCACCGCAGCGGTCGGCACGCGCGCCCGGGGCGAGGGCCGGGCCGGCTTTCGCCGTGGCGCGTCTCGCGCAGCTGCCACTGCCGGTGCCGGTGCCGGTGCCGGGCGCATCGCAGGCGCCGACCGCCGCGGCCGTCCCCGCTGCGCAGCGCCGTCGCCGAAAGAGCTGGCCGGGGCCCGGGCTGGCGGCCGCCGGCGGCCACGGCGCGCGGCGCCCGAGCGTCCGAGCGCCCGAGCGCCGACTCACGCTCTGGCGCTGACCAGAATCCCCCGTCCTGCGTGGAAGCGCGCGAAGACGCCCAGGGACAGCGTCGCGGAGGCCGCGTTGTGGGAGTAGCCCGACGGGTTGTGAAAGCGCATCGTTCCGGCGTGTGCCGCGTGGATCAGCACCAGGTGCCCGCCCCGGCGCGGTGCGTGCGTCGCCGGGTCGCGGATCTCCCAGGAGACGGAGGCGATCAGGGCCTGGCCGGGGCGCACCGCCGGGGCGGAGGCGTGGACCGGGGTGTTCTCGATCAGTTGGCAGGTGAAACCGAACTGGGCGCCGATCCAGGCCATGAAGGGCCGGTAGATCAGCCCGTGGACCTGGCCCCCGGGCTCCCGCACGTAGCAGGCCCGCTCCAGGGCCAGCGCGAGGAGTTCGCGCATCGACAGGCGGATCTCCGTCCAGCCGTGCAACCTTCTACCGCAGCTTTCTGAGCTTGTGCAATGCCACCATCGGTCGCTGCACCCGTCCTTCCGGCCTCGCGGCCCGGGCCGGAGCACCAGGGCACGGCTGGACAAGCTGCCGTGCTGGAGCAAAGCGATGGGCCTTCCCGGCCCGGGCCCGCACGAGAAGGACCCATGGGCGCGGGCGGCACCTCGCCGTCACCGCGACACCAGTTGGCCGCAGGTGACAGCAACAGCCCTGCGTGACAGCAGTCAGCCAAGGTACATCAGTGAACACCCGCTGGCCTTCCCGCGCGTTGACGACCACCGCCCGACCCCGGCCACCGCGCCAGCCCCGACATGCCGACCGGCCGACAAACAAGCTGTCCGGGGGACATCGACGGCTTTCTGGCTGCGAGCGGAAAGGCCCATCGACACAGCTGCCGGGCGCTTCTCCTGCTGTTCTGGACCCATGCAAATCCGTACGGCCGGTTCGCAGTGGATGTGAACAGCCGTCGTTGTCCGGGATGCCACGGACCGTGGGACGTCAGTCGGTGTCAGTCGCAGCCAGCACGGCCAACTGCCGATGTCCTGGTGCGAGGGCGGCCAGTCCGATGTCCCAGGCCACTTGCTCGAACCACTTCGTATCAGCATCGAAGACGTGCCAGGTGCAGTTCCATACACGTGCTTGGACTTCGCTGGATGTAGCGCATGCCGGACTTCCGGCCAGTGCGGCCAGGGACTGCCAGGCCGCCAGGCGGCCGTAGGCTCCGTAGGAGCCGGAGTTGTATGCCCCTCCCGTGGATGCTGCGGCGAAGAGCACTCGCCATGCCTGGGCCGGTGAACGGACCGCGACCGACAGAGTGGTCCTCTCCCCTGCGCCATGCAGACACTCCAGCCCCAGTCCCAAGAGCGTGTTCGGCACCGATCCGGCGTCCAGTGGCTCTGCGAGGTCGAAGATCCGCGCCTCGATGCGCCCGTTGGACTCTTCGGCCCAGATCGCCACGGCCGTGGCCATCGCTGTGGCAGTGGCCTGTGTTGTCGTCTCCTCCACCGACGGGACACGCGCGTTGGCGCTCACCACCAGTTCGCGGCTCTCCGACGGTCCGTACGGCATTGAGTAGCTACTGCTGTGGGTACCGTAGCTCGGCAAATCCGCCAATCCCTCCACGTCGGACAGCGTCAGTGGCAGCCAACCCAGAGGGTGATGCCTCCAATGCGGCAACGTCGCCCACCCCGCAATCCCCGGCGTCTCCTCGACGACGACGCCCCGGAGCACCAGTTCGTGGACCAGACAGGCCCGAAGCTCCTCCGAAGCGTGACCGGTGAACGCCACGGTCAGATCCGTTGCCTCGTGGCTGGAGGCCAGCAACGAGGCTGTGTAGCGATCCAGCTTTCTGCCGGTGACCTCAGCCGAGGAGACCAGCCGCAGCGCCTGGGCGGCATTCTCGGGACCGGCGGTGGTGGCCAGCAGCCGCAGCAGATGGTCGAAGACACTTGAGTACTGCCACATCTGCCCCTCGGGGCCATACGTTCTGACGAGAGCGATGCCGAGGTCCGCAGGAAAGGCAGCGTCCCCCTGCGCGAACCGGTCGTCGACCACCGCCCACACGCCGGTGACGTCCTCCAGGCTCGGCAGTTCCGTCACGATCTTCTGTATCTGTTCAGTCACGGTCCTGAGCCTACGCATCCGACAGCCCTGTCCGGACTGGCTGGCCAGCTTGTTGAGCCTGAAGACAGATGGGGTAAATAGGGCACGCGGCTCGGGTCGGTGGAGTTTTACGCGTGAGCGAGCAGGCAATCATGATTCGCGGCCCAGCGACCGGTCGGGCAGGTCGTCGATGTCGAACTCAACGCGAGCATGGCGACAGGCCCGCGGGATCGCGCGCAGTGCGCTGGGCGTGCTCAGCGTGTCTGTGCTGTGGCTGCTGGCGGGAAGTGCCGCGCTCGTCGGCTTTGTGCAGGAGACTTATCCAACACCTGGTGTACTGATCCTGACGGGCACGGTCCACACCTTTGCTGGCGCCCTGACCGGCTGGCTCATCGGCCTGTAACCGCACCGAGCGACATTGAAAGGATCATGCGTTGACAGACCGGCCCGAACGTCTGTGGCCCGCGTTCGCAACAGGAATGGCTTTACTTGTCCTTACCGTTCTTGTGCGCGCTGTGTGCTGGGGACTCGCCTCTGACCACATGCAGCGCGGGCATCATGACCGCGATACCAACACGCCTGGCGAAGCTATAGGCGCCAGCCTGCAGCACAAGGCCTGGAGCGTGTATCAGGGAACGGCAACGGCTGCCTTGGTCATTGTCGGCGTCACCATTTCGTGGGCAGCAATCATAGTGTGGATCAATCGCCGGGCCCGCCAGTAGTTTCCCATGCTTCGACCGCCCATCAGTTCGGTGTCGGGCTCGACGGCGGCCCCACCGCCTGCTACCACCCGCGCCGGAGGGTGGCGGGCCGCGAGCGGTTCCTCGATCCATATCCGTTCACAGCTTGATGCCGACGCCGAACAGGCCGAATACGAGCAGGCCGGCAACAAAACCAGATCGGGAAAGGCACCTCCCACCACGCTGCCATCATCACCTGCGTCATGCTGGACACGAGATCACGTGCACCCAGCACAGCCCCAGAGCAGCCACGGCGCCTGCCGGTGCGCTGGCGTACCGCGATGCTGTCCGTACCACTGCTGACCGCCGCAGCCGTCGCCTATCTCATCGCGACGCTGAGCGTCTCCACACAGCACGTCCACCATCAGTCCGCCGCCTGCCGGTACATCGCCGTGCCGTGGGCCCATTTCGCTCTGGCCTACGGCAGCCTGGGCGCCGCCGTACTGGCGGTGACCGCGTACATCATGGTCCTCCGCGTCGCCAAGCGCCGCCGGTTGGCACCGAACACGCAGCGGCGCGACAGCCTGTCCACCGTGTCTTTCATCATCGCCAGCCTGACGGTCGGCCTGACCGCAGCCGCCACGGTCATGACGCGTGCGGATGCCGCTGAGACGGAAGCCAACCTCAGCAAACCCATGTGCGAGGGCTTACCGGCAGTCGGTGTGGCGATGCCAGGCAGCCTGGCGAGGAGGAATGTGATCCTATGCTGGCTGCACCGACGGCCACGGGCCTCCTTTGTGCTGTGCGTCTTCGCAGGTGCCTTCGCTGTCGCAGCCAGAGCCGGTGCCTCAGCTGACCGCGCAGCCCTGATGGCCCGTACTGACGCCATCCATTCTGCTGCCCCAAGCCCAGTCGGCGGACCGGTCGTCGACCCAGATCTTCCGGGCGTAGCACCTGCCGCCGGGCCCGTGGTCGATCGCGTACACGATGACGCTCGATGTGGCTTTGAACGACCGAGCCCGGCCATGGAGCCGATCCGGTACCTCCGCGTAGCCCGATGGGCGGTAGCACCAGGACGTGCCTCGGTACCCGGGCTCCGCGTAGAAGCAGACCTTGCCGTCCCCTTGGATCGGTGTCGATGGTGCTGCAACCGCTATCGGCGTGGAGAGGGCCAGAATCACGACGAAAGCTGCTGCAGTGACGGAATGACGCATGCACGTGCTCCAGGGTGGTCGATACGACCACGCCAGGATCGCAAAAGCTCCCGCTCAAAGACGCCTGCAACACTCGTAGAACGCATATCGCAACGTTCTTGACCTCGCCTTCGCAGGAGGGCCCGCACCCGCACCCATTCCCGCGGCTTGGTCGCGGGGCCCGGCCCCTCCCTCTCGGCGGTACCGCCACGGACTCCGGCTGCCGGAGGCCGGTGACTTCCGCATCCCAAGGTGACGTGCCGGCTGCCCGGGCGACGACAATTCCCCTAGCAGCCGCGTATCCGGTGTCTGTTGTCATGTTCGGGCGGGGTCGTGAGGCTCCGTACTGAAGCGTGGTGGAGAAAGCTCCCCTGCATCCGATATCCATCCTGCGCCGCATCGGCAGGCGCCTGGGCGTGCTGGTCCTGGCGCTGACGGCCACGTGCGGGCTGCTGGCCGGCACCGCGGCACCCGCCCAGACGGACGCCACCGAGCGCTGGACCGTCATCGACTGGACCTGGCCTACGTCATTGTCTTGCCATCGCCGAAGCCGCTCGGTTCGCCTGGTTCCACCGCCGTTTCGCCGCCGTCGGCAGGCATGGGCTGTGACCTGTTCGGGCTGGAGGTCGAAGTGGTGGCCGTAGACTTGCCTGAATTGTGGCGTTGTGGCGATGGCTGGAATGGTGATGGCTTCAGGTTGAAGGGGCGGCTCGGGAGCGCTGCCGAGGGTGTCTTCGGGGGCAGCCCCCAGGTGCCGCGCCTCTGACGGGGCGGTGTACAATCAGGCGATCAGGCGGTTGAGTGGTCGCGTCATCGGAATGTGAACGAGTGCGGGAGTGCGGTGTGAGCGGGGCTGGGGGGCAGGACGGGTCGTCCGTGTCTGACGAGGAGTGGGAGCGGTTTCTACGGGACTCGGTGGCGGGTGCGGCCGGGGCTCCCATGGAGCCGTCGGCGCGCGCCCGTGAAGTGCAGCGGCGACTGCGGGAGCGCCCCGGGCAGCCAGAGGGCTGGCGTACGTACTCGCCGGCCCGGCCCCGGCGCAGAACAGGCTGGTACGTGGCCGGGCTGGTGGCGGCCGTGGTTCTCCTGGTCGTGGGGCTCTTTCCGCAGCAGGTCGTAGGTTGGTTCAGCGGCGGCGACGGGCAGGGCGGGGTGCCGTTGGCTGCCGAGTCTCAAAGCCCGCAGGAGGCGCCCGGCGCCGAGCCGGCTCTGCGTCCCACCCTCGCCGAGCCGTTCCGGGGCTCGCCCGCCGCCCACTGGGCCGATGGAGCGGCGGGAATCACGGCGCCACCGGCCAAGGCAACCGGCTGGATGAACGCCGCCCAGGTCAAAGGGGCGCTGCGGCAAAGCCGGGACTTCCTGGTGGCTGCGGGACTCGATGCCCGTGTGCTGCGCGGTGAGCGGCCCACGAAGGCGATCGCACTGCTGAATCCGCACCAGAACGACGTCCAGAAGTACCTCCGTACCGCCCTGTCCTCGTCCGCGCCGACCGGCGCGACCGACCCACTGCTGTTGTTCAGCCGCTTCAGGCCGGAGCAGACCCGGCTGGTCGGCGACCAGGTCAAGACGCGCGGTCGGCTCACGTACCGGGAAGGGAGCCTGGGGGCGGTCGAGGTGACGGCGGACGTCACCTTCGTCTACCCGGTCACCTCAGCAGGTGACAGCGGGCCGGACGCCGAGGTCGTCCGTACGATCGTACGGCGCAAGATCGTGATGAGCTGGGACGACCCGTCCAAGGTCGACACCGAGCCAGGCACGATGACCCTCGTCTCGTACGCGCTCGACATGACCAACGGCGGCTGTTCCGCACCGACCGGCTACTTCGTGCCGCCCTTCGGCACGGCCGACAAGCAGCGCGCTGATCAGGCGCACCGGGTCGACCCGTACGACCGCAGCAAGCCGATCGACACGGGCGACGGTACGACGGCCACGGGCGCCGACTGCGCGACCGCCACCCGCTCCTAGAGCCTGCCGAAACATGGCACGCCCGAGTCGTCCCACTGATGTCGCCACCCTCTGCTCGCCCATCCCCTTCACAGCGGCCAGCCTCGCCTGAAAGACCTGTCAAGCACTGGCGCTGCCTCGTTGGTGGTGTCCTTGGGGGTGGCTCAAGGCGGGCCGCCCGCGTATGCGGGCGTCAGCGCCGCGTGGTCGGCGCCAACAAATGCTGAGCGGGGCGGGCACACCTGTCACAGACGGGTGTTGCCTGTCACAGACGGGGGTTGAAGGGGGCCTGTACGGAGACTGGCCAGCCTCGCCGTCTCAGGCGGGGCACTGCGGTCTTCGCTCAGCAGGCCCCCGCCTGCCGTTACCGCTCATGCGGGGCATACTGCGCCGCGGTGTCTTCCTGACGAGTTCCGGCCGCACCCGGCATGGGAGCTACGCGCTCAAGCTTGGTCCAGCCGGTCCAACCCCGTTTCTTGAGCAGCTCGATCAGTTTCCGGGCCGGCGGCACAGCGTCGAACGCCAGGGTGTCCATCAGCTTGGCGAACGCTGGTTCGACGTTGATGTCGTCGACATAGCGTTCGCCCTGTTCGTCGGCCATCTGTGTGATGCAGGCAGTCAGTTTGTCGGCCAGTTCGGTCAGCGCCGGGTCATCGTCGGGACGGTCGAGAGCCTGTCCCAGGGTGAGGTAGAAGTCGACGCATCGCGGGTCGGTGATCTGCTCCCGCTTGCGTGCCACCCACTCCGGAATTCGCTCGGGCGAAAGCGCGGCCAGCGGAATCCAGCCGTCGCGTTCGAACTGGACGATCCGCTCGTCGACCCCGAGCGCCCGCAGCCGATCGAGGTACTCCACCACCTCAGGTGGCAGCGCCAGACCGTCCCCAGGAGCCAGACGGGCGATCTTCTCCCGGTGGCGCTGCCGCTCCAGGATCTCCGCCCGTAACCGCTTGTCGATGTCGGTGATCGCCGCGGTGAACTCCTCCTCGTCGGCCTGCAGCAGTTCTCGTACACGCCCCAACGGAATCCCGGCCCCGGCGAGGGTCCGGATCTTGATGAGAGCGACCACGGCGCCGGCGTCGTACCTCCGATAGCCGGAGCGGTCTCGCTCCGGCTCCGGCAACAGCCCTTTGGCGTGATAGTGCCGCACCGCGCGCACCGTCACCCCGGCATACGACGCCAGCTCGCCAATGGTCAGCACCGGACCAGTCTCCTAAAAGTCGGCCTGCCGACCGAGTGGTGTCCTTCGGATGATCTCCGCGATTTCCGAGGCGTGTGTGAAGACCAACCGATGGCCGGTGTCGAGCCAGAATGCAGAGATGTGCGGGCGCTCGCGGGTGAGTCGCTCGATGCCGGCACGCCAGAGCTGATTGTGCCGTGGCGTACGCCCTTCGCCACCGGTGCCGGCGATGAAGGTAGACATGATCATGTGGATGGGGTGATCGAGCTTCCGGTACCGGTCGAGAATAGCGGACCGCACCACATCGATTTCGAGATTCAGGTCGAAAATGTTCTGCGCGGTGAGCAGCACTTGACGCGCGGAGCCCGGTGCCTGCTGGGCCTCTTGCCGCCTCGCCAGCTCCTCCGCCATGGCCCGGAATTCCGTCAGGTCGGTCTCGGTGATGAACGGTTCGGGCAGTGGGTTCGCCCCGTCGATGAGGACAAGTTCGGCGACGTGGTCAGGGCGCTCGGCGGCGTAGTGCACAGCCAGGTCCGCGCCCAGCGAGTAGCCCACCAGCATGGGTGCTGTGGGCAGGTCGAGTTCCGCGAGTACGACGAACAGATCACTGAGGAATGCGTCGAAAGAGTACCGTTCGGCGGCCGAGGCGAGGCCATGGCCCTGGAGATCGAAGGTCACCACGTCGTGGTCGCGTCGAAGAAGCTCCGTCAGCTCGTGCAGGTCGGCCTGTGTCGAATTGAGTCCAGGACACAGAATCAGAGGTCGTCCCCGGCCGCCGCGGGACACCGGGATCGTGACGCCTTCGTGGTGGACCGTGAAGTGGCGCAACGTCCTATCGCTCCTCTCGGGCCGCTGTTCATCATCGGTCGGCATGCTGGTGAGCGCCCGTTGGCGAGGTCCTTGGTCGGCTGCGGCGCCAACTTCGCGGCTGCCGTTCGTCTTGCGTACGTCGGCGCCCTCGGCTCCATTGGCTTTCGCATACATGCCGACCATGTTGAAAGGTTGCCCCTGCGTCAGGGTCAACCGTCGCAGTGACCTCACGTACGCATAGCCCCACAGCCGCCACTCCTCTGCCTTCCGGCCCCACCCGCGCCCGCCCATACACATCGATACACATCGAGCGTATGGTCCTGTTCGCATTGTTACGACCCGTTTCGCGCTGGCAACGGATGGCGTACCGCCATGAGCAGCCGAAGTTCCGCACCTCGCGGTACGGCTCCTCCCCGGCCGAAGGCGCCCGGAACCACGGCACTTATGGGCCATTAACCCATGGCGCTGCACGGGAAACAGGTGTGCGGTCATAGGGAAACTCGTGATAGTTACTACATCTGCGAGGAACGTCTTCATTCGTCGGCAGCCTGGCCGAGCAGCCCAACCCGAACAGACTGGCCCGAGCGGGCCACCCCGAATCCCGGAATCGAGTAGAAGCCCGGTCGCGTCGCTGCGCGCCAGTTCCTACGGCCGGCAACACACCGTGGTTCACCCCTCCCATTCCTATCCAGTAACCCTGCCTATCCTGCTCACGGCGCCGACAGGCTTACCGAAAGACTGCGCCAGGTGTCCCCATCCGAGACCGCACACACCTTCCAAGTCGACTTGCGCGGCCTGGTCCACCTGCTTTCCAACCACCTCTACTCCAGCCCCCGGGTCTACCTGCGTGAGCTGTTGCAGAACGCCGTGGACGCCATCACTGCCCGGCAGGCGGCCGAGCCTATCGAGTCTGGCGCCATCACGGTGCGCACCGTGATGGCGCCAGACTCGACGCCGCCCGGAGCGAGTTCATCGGTCAGTTCGGCATCGGGCTGCTCGCCTGTTTCGTCATGGCGGACGACATCACGGTGGTGAGTCGGTCCGCGGCCGCCCCAGCAGCACCGGCCGTCGAATGGCGCGGGCACAGCGACGGCCGCTACAGCATCCGTACCCTGCCTGCCTCGGCTGTGCCGGAGGCAGGCACCACCGTCCGGCTCACCCCGCGCGCCGACAACGCCCAGTGGACGCACCCAGAGCAGGTCGCTTCCCTGGCCAGGCACTACGGCCGTCTCCTGCGGCACGAGGTCACCGTCGTCGACCCGCTGGGCGGGGCCCGCCAGGTCAACGAGATGCCCCCGTGGGAGCAGGCGCACCGTTCGCCGCTGGCTCGTCGCGAGGCGCTGACCGCGTACTACCGCGGCCTCTTCGACTTCACTCCGCTCGATACCATCGAGCTCGACCTGCCAGCGGCGGACTGCGCGGCGTCGCGTACGTCCTTCCCGTGTCTGTGAACCCGGCCCAGCGGGCAGGGCACCGCGTGCACCTCAAGGGCGTGCTGCTGACGGACCAGGCGCCCGATCTGCTGCCGGACTGGGCGTTCTTCGTGCGGTACGGGGTCGACACCACCAGTCTGCGGCCGACCGCGTCCCGGGAAGCGCTGTACGAAGACGGAACCCTGTCCGCCGTACGGGACGCCCTGGGCGAGCGGATCCGTGCCTGGCTCACCGGGCTCGCCGCCGGCAACCCGTCCCTCCTGCAGCGTTTCATCGACACGCACCAGCTGGCGGTCAAGGCGCTCGCCCGTCACGATGACGAGTTGCTGCGCATCGTGCTGCCGTGGCTGCCGTTCGAGACCACCGACGGCAACGTCACGCTGGAGGAGTTCGCACGGACCCACCCGGCCCTCCTGGTCACCCGCAGCGTCGAAGAGTTCCGCCAAGTGGCCCCCATCGCCGCAGCCGCGGGCCTGGGGGTGGTCAACGGCGGCTACACCTACGACCACGACCTCGTACACCGGATGCCCGCGATCCGGCCCGGTACGTCCGTCACCGACCTCGACCCGGCCACCGTCACCGCCCATCTCGACGCTGTCGACGCGAGCGCCGAACTGCGCGCGGCGGGCTTCCTCGCCGTCGCCCGCGAGACAATCGGCGTCCACAATTGCGACGTACTCCTGCGCACCTTCCAGCCTGTCACCGCCCCCTCGCTGCTCCTGGACGACCGGGAGGCGCGCCACGAGCGGACCCGGGCGAGTCTGGCCGCCGACAGTGACGGCCTGTGGGCCGACATTCTCGGCTCCCTGCACCACGAGACCCCACGCGCCCAGCTCGTGATGAACCACCTCAACCCGCTGGTCCGCCAGGCAATCACGGTCACTGAGCGCGGACTGGCCGTAGCCACCGCCGAGGCCCTGTACGGCCAGGCCTTGCTGCTCAGCCGCCCGCTCACAGCGAGCGAGGGCGTCCTTGCTCAACCGGGCCTTCACCGGCCTGCTCACCCACGCCATGCACCACACCGGCACGGCGGCACCCGGCTCCGAGCCCCGAAAGGAACGGCAGATGCTGGACACCCCCGCGGCCGTGTTCGAGGCGCTGCGTGAGAACCACGACCGCCCGCACAGCCTGCAGCGCACCGTCACCGCCGAAGAACTGGTCGAGGCGGCCGCTGCCTTCGAGAAGCCTGACGTCCTGGTAACGGCCCTGTTCGAGCTGATGACGGCCTACGAGTTCACGGGTGAGAACAGCAAGTCGCCCGTCGCCTTCGCCCGGCTGCTCAAGCTGTGGGACACCGCTCCCGAGACGTTCAGCGAGTGGGAAGTCCGTCAGGTCTTCTGGCGCTTCAAGTGGGTGATGGCCTCCCTGCTGCAGGTGCCCGAAGTGCCCCTGGGCAGCATCGGCGGCTGGATCGACCAGATGCAGGCCCGCTACGAGGCGGCCGACCACGGCCTGCAGCCCGTAGCCGCGATGCACTATCACGTCGCGTACCACACGGGTACCGATGTTGACGGCGCCTACGCCCTCTGGACTTCTCGTCCTCGAACCGAGCTGAGCGACTGCGAAGCCTGCGAGATCCGCCACCGCGCCCGGCACCAGGTGACCACGGGCGACGACGCCGGGGCCATCGACACCTGGCAACCGGTCCTTGACGGCGTCCTCACGTGCAGCGAGGAGCCACAGATGAGTCAGGCACGCGCACTGCTGCCGCTGCTGCGCGCCGGAAACCTCGACGCGGCCCGCTCCCACCACCTCACCGGCTACCGACGGGTCCGCGGCACCACCGGCGTGCAGGAAGAGGCCGGAGAGCACCTTGAGTTCTGCGCCCTGTCGCGCAACGAAGGCCGCGGGCTGGAGATCCTCGCGGAGAATCGCTCGCTGTTCGACGCGAGCGGCACCCCACTGGCAGCCCTGCCGCGACGGCCCTTCCGAAGGATTTCGTCGCTTTGGTGCGCGCGGCATGACGCCTGGCGAGCACGGGTCACCCCGAGAGCACCAGGCTCTGGGCGCGGGTCGCCGAATGTCTGGAGGACGGCACCGCCTCGTACGAGGACGAGTTGGGCCTGGACGAACGTCTGCGCGCGGAGCTCGCCGAGCACCGCGCGTATCTGCTCGTGCAGGACGACCTCTACGGGGAGGCTGTCACCGAGCTGAAGCGGGCCGCCTTTGGGTTCGAACAGGCGGAAATGCCCTGGCACGCCCTCGCCGCGCGGGCGCGCTCCCTTGTCTGGCTGGCCACCCCCGACGACGATACGGACGCTGCCTGCGACGCCCATGGAGCGGACTCCGAAGAGGGCCGGCAGCCAGCCGGTGCCGAGCGGCCCGACCCGGCCCTGATACAGGCCGGCGCCGATGCGGCCCTGCGCGCAGTGGAACGCCTCAAGACCAAGGCACCGCTCACGGGTGAGAGCCTCGGAGAGGGCGAGAGGACGTCCGGGCACGACGTCGCAGCGGAGCGGGTGCTGGAGTATCTGGTCGCGCTGTACTCCTGTACCTTCGTCGCCTTCCAGGAGGCGCTGCGGGCACCGGAGGAGTCCAGCCCCGCGACACAGAAGTTCGAAAAGTTCGTCCATACGTTCCATGACGAGGCGGAACGTTGGGCCGCCCCGCACCAGGCCGCCAACGCGCGGCAGCTCGCCGCCGAACTGGCCGACCGCCGGGATGATGCCGTACGCGCCGAGGCGGAGCTGCGCGCGGCGGTGCGGGACGTGGACGCCTCCGGACGGCCCTGGCGCGGTTCGCGCCCGCGCGCTCTGCTGGCTCAGATCCTGCTGGCCAAGGACGAACCGGCGGAGGCGGCCGAACTGCTGCACCAGGCGATCACCGACGCAGTGCGTCACGGCGACACCGGCTTCCCGCCGGCTCCGACGTACGCGTTGCTCGGCCGCGCCGCCTCGTACATGGGGATTTCGGCGGCGCCGTGCGCCACCTCTCGGAGGCCGCCGCGCGCTTCGACCAGGACGGAGCGCACCAAGAAGCCACCGAAACGCGGCTTGAGCTCGCCGGCCTCCTGGCGCACACCGGACAGCAGGCCGATGCCGCCGTGGTCCTGGAATCGCTCGTCCGCTACGAAGCCGCCGCTGCACTCGACGAGCGACTGCTCGCCCAGGCCCGGCTGAACCTGGGCCGCGGCCTGCGGGAACTGGAGGAGTACCGGGCGGCGGCCGAGGAGTTCGTGCGGCTGGCGCACACCTGCGCCGGATGGGAGGACGACCGCGCGGTGCACACCCTGGTGGCGGCAGATGCAGCCACCGCACTGGCGATGGCCGACCAGTGGGATGCGGCAGCCACGGCGTACGAGCGTGCTCTGGTGGCCCACGGCGAAGCCCCGAACCCCTCCTTGATCATGCACATGCTGTGCGAATTCGCGCACCCGACGATGCTCGCCCAGCCTGGACACGGCGCTGGGCCACCTGGCACGTGCCGACGCGATACGGACCGCCGAACCCGAAAACACCGACGCCTTCGCCTCCTGGTTCGAGTGCGGCTTCGCGCACTACCGCCGTGCCTGCGTCCTGCTGGAAGCCGAGCGCTTCTCCCCGGCTCTGGTCGAGGCGGAGGCCACCATCGCCACCCACGAAAGAGGAGGACCGGACGGCGAAACGCCGCGCGCCGAAGCCGTCCGGACCGCTGCTCTGATCGAGGGCCGCGGTCTTGGCCGGTTCCAGGAAGCCGCCGCTCGCCTGGAGGCAGCTGCAACACGCTGTCGGCGGGCGGACCTTGCGGAAGCCGCCGGCATTCTCGATCCTCTCCGGGAGGACTGTCAGACCCGCCAGCAGGGCTGAGCGCCCTTCAACCCTGCTCCCCGACCGCAGGGGTCCGGGCGGACTTGTCGCCGGCTGCGCGCGGCTGGCGACAAGGCGTTGCGGTTGATGGGCAGCGACAGGCACTGCACTTCGCCTCGTGCCGGCATGCGCGGCGCAGTCTCCGGCTCGCGCCTCGGGGGCGTGGCGGGATTCAATCCCCTCACCGCGTGACGCACATCACTTGCGCCTCCTACGTCACTCGCGCATCGACTCACAGTAATCCAACATGGCGCTTCATTGTGCACATATACCTTTTGCGGCTTTAGTGGTTCGATGTGCCACCCAAAGCGATGCGAAGTGGACTTTGTCGCATCGGAGGACATCGCGAGCGAGGGGGTGGGGAACCCGATGAGGCACCTGTGCCCTCTTTCCTGTCAATCTTGATCCAAGATGCAGGTCATTTTAGAGTTCATCTCACGTTCGTGGTGCCGCAAGCTGGCCTTCACGATTCGGGTGGAGCGGGGCCAACTTTCGCCTGGTGACGGGACTCGCCCGAACGGAACGTTCCTTCTCCTACGCTCAGAGGACGGCATTATGGCTACGCCTGACCGTTTTTCCGCTGCTGCGATCCTGCGTGAAGGTGGTGTCTTCTGGATCACCGGACTCGCGGAGTCCGGCAAGACCACGGTAGCTAGTATTCTGGCCCGGCAACTCCGGCAGATCGGTATCAGGCCCGTACTCCTGGACGGGAACGTCGTGCGCGAGGCCCTGGGTGAGACCAGGTCGTTCGACCGCGAGGGCAGGCGCAACATGGCCTACACGTACGCCCGCTTCGGTCGCATGCTGGCCGGTCAGGGCCAAGTGGTGATCTGCTCGACCATCTCCCTGTTCCACGACGTGCAGGCATGGAACCGGGAGAACATCGAGCGATATTACGAGGTGTTCCTCGACGTACCGTTGGAGGAGTTGAAGAAACGAGACAGTAAGGGGGTCTACAGCACAGCAGACCACAAAGAAGTGGTCGGGATCGGCGTCAAGCCGGAATTTCCGAAGAACCCCGACCTGCGGATAGCGAACTTCTCCGACACCGACCCCGAGTCGGCGGCGTCCCGCATTCTTGGGGAATGCATGGCGGGAACAGCCCGCTGACTGCCAGCCGCGACCAGTCGCTCGGACAACCTTGCGCGACGGGGGAAGGAATTCACGTGACTGCGACCCTCAAGCACGGCGACTTCACCAGCCTGGCCGAGGACTACTCCCGATACCGTGAGGGGTACGCACCCTCAGTCGTCTCCGCGTTGACCGGCCTGCTCGGCGGTTCCGCCGGGTCGTGTGATGCCGTCGACGTGGGGGCCGGCACGGGAATCTGGAGCCGCATGCTCGCGGAAGCCGGATTCCGGTCGGTGACGGCCGTCGACCCCAACGACACCATGCGGGCAACAGGAGAAAGGGACTCCGCGCACCACGACATCACCTGGCGTGCGGGGAGCGGCGAGGACACCGGCCTGGCCACCGCGTCGGCAGACCTGGTGACAATGGCCTCCTCCTTCCATTGGGTGGACTCCCAGAAGGGCACGAAGGAGTTCAGCCGCGTCCTGCGTCCCGGGGGTGGTTCGTCGCGCTGTGGAATCCTCGCTACATCCAGGCCAGTCCCCTGCTCACGGACATCGAAGCGGAACTGGACCGGTTGAAGCCGGACATGAAGCGGGTCTCATCGGCCCGGCAAGGTCTCATGGACGAACTCTCCGACCGGCTGGCGGCGAGCGAGCACTTCGACGATGTCATCCTCCTGGAAGGGCGTCACGAGGTGCAGCAAACCGTCGATCAGTACATAGGCGTATGGCGCTCGGTCAACGATGTCCGGGTGCAGCTCGGTGAGGAGAAGTTCGAGCAGTTCCTCGACTACGCGCGACGGCGCATCGGAGACGCGAAGACGGTGCGGACCATCTATCTCACCCGCGCCTGGGCGGCCCGCCGCGTCAGCGCCTGAAGCCGTTTGCTCACCGGGCAGGTGACAGGCGGATGAGCGTGATGGACCTCTTGCGTCCGGGCAGGTTGTAGAACATGACTGGTTCTTGGTGTGCTGAGCGGATTGGTCGTCACCGAACTTCCTTGCTCACCGCATTGCTCACGACCACGAACTTCCTCGTCGTCTTCGACGGCTTGGTGGTCACCGTGGCACTTCCTGCGGTGCAGCACAGTCTGGGTCTCGGCCAGGCCGGCGCGCAATGGATCATGACGGCCTACACCCTCCCACTGGGCGGCATGCTGCTGCTGGGCGGCCGATGCAGCGACCGCTACGGGCGTCGCCCGGTGCTCATCACCGGATTCGGACTGTTCATCACCGGCTTGCTGCTGGCGGGCTTCGCCCCGGCGCTGTGGCTGCTGTTGCCGGGTCGCATGCTGCAGGGTGTGGGCGCCGCGCTCGCGGTCCCCACATCCTTTGCGGTCATCAGCGCCCAGCGGTCGCCACGTGACCGTAACCGGTTGTTCGCCGCCGTCGCGGTGGCCGGCGGGCTGGGGGCGGCCGGCGGCGCCATCATCGGTGGCGTCGTCACGCAGGGGCTCGGCTGGCGGTACGTCTTCCTGCTCTCCGTGCCGGTCGCGCTCCTCGCCGCCCTGGTGACGCCCAGGATCTTGGAGCGCCAGCCGCCGGCCTCGACGACCGGCGGGCTGGACCTCCCCGGCGTCGTGCTTTCCACGGCCGGTCTCATGCTCCTCGTCTTCGCCATCACGAACACGGAGACCGCGGGTGCGGTTTCCTTCAGCGCGCTGGGCCCTTTGGGGCTGTCTGCTGTCGCGTTCACCGGCTTCCTCCTTCACGAACGCAGAACGAAGGACCCCCTGCTGCGTCTGGGGACTCTTTGTGTGCCTTCTTTTCGTACCGCGGTGCTCGCCATGCCGGCCAATGAGTTCGCCTACCAAGGAAGTGTCTTCATCGGGTTGCTCTTCTTCCAGCAGGCCCTCGGTTACAGTCCCCTCGGTGCAGG
The DNA here is from genome assembly GCF_045222935.1 of Streptomyces sp. Ac-502. Taxonomy (NCBI): domain Bacteria; kingdom Bacillati; phylum Actinomycetota; class Actinomycetes; order Kitasatosporales; family Streptomycetaceae; genus Streptomyces; species Streptomyces sp. Ac-502. Next base: position 9,559,479 of record NZ_JBHFFO010000001.1, on the reverse strand, counting down.
GCTGGCCTTCAGCCCTCTCGGGCTCGTGGTTCTGGCCGGCTCGTCCGTCGCCAACCGGCTCCTGCACCGCTTTCGCTGGACGGTAGTGGCAGCCGGCGCCCAGTTCGTCAGTGCTGTGGGACTGGCGCTGCTCGCCCTGGCCGGTCCGGGGAGCGCCTACCTGCCGCACATCCTGCCGAGCATGCTCATTTTGGGACTGGGAACGGTAGTGGGGGCTGTCTCGTTCAATGTCGCCGCAGGCAAGGACATTTCCGCCCATGACAAGGGCGTGGGCTACGGCGTCTTCGAAACTGCCAAGTACGTCGCGGGCGTCTTCGCCGTTGCGGGGTTGGGCAGTATCGCCGCGGCCCGAACCAGTTCAGCGGAGACGGTCAGTCAGACCGCGGCGCTGGCAACCGGTTATCAATGTGCCTTCTTCGTCGCAGCAGGCATCGCTGTTGTCGGCGGGCTCCTGGTCGTGGTGCTGGGCGATTCGTCGGGGCCGAAGAGGGACCGTCCGGATCAGGCCTCGGCAGCCACCGGCGGCGCAAGCGACGCGCACTCCTCTGCACGTCCTCCCGGCCAAGCAAACAAGGGAAAGCGATGAGCGAGAAAATCTACTACCTGCTCCACGGTATACAGGACCGCTACAACGCCCTCTACCAGGACAATATGGAGAAGCTCGGTGACCAGGACATTGCGGTCGCCAGCATCGGAGGTTCCGGCCAGTCGCTCCTGGGCAACATTCTTCTGGAGCTGGGGCTCAACTACGCAGACCCCTACATCGATACCGTGAACGCCGACGGCACGAGCAGCCCCGTACCAGCGTACGCCGAATACCGCAGCAGGCTGGCTGCGACCGATCGGAGCAACTGGCACGAAGAGGCCCGAGACAGGCCCCGGTGGCCCCGGTTCGTGAAGACACACCTCGCTCCTGAGTTCCTGGAAAACCGCCCTCTGCTGGGGGCGTGGATCCTGATCAGGGACCCTCGTGACTCCCTCTACTCCTGGCACAAGTTCCGCACCAACTTCGCGAAAGACCCGTTGGATCTGCTTCCCCACACCTTCGAGCAATGGCTCGAACAGGCAGGGCCTGCCGGGGTCAGCCGGCTTGAGGACTGGTCATCATTCTATGACGCGTGGGACAAGGCGCGCGGCGCCTTTCAGCGAAGCACCGTGACAACCTTCGAAGACCTCAAGACCAACCCGGTACCGGCCCTACAGAAAAGCCTCGAAGACCTCGAAGTGGACGTCAAGCACGCCGAATTACTGCAGGCGATCGAGCGAAGCAGCTTTGAAAGCATGCGAGCACACGAAGAAAAGCGCGCGGGCAGTAGGAGTAGCGGAGGCAGCGGAGACGGAACCAGGACCCGCATCATGCGCAGCGGGACTCCAAACGAATGGCACGGCTGGATGACTCCCAGTCTGCACCAGAAATTCAGCACCGGGAAGATCGCCGACGTTGCCCAACGCTTCGGTTACGAGACGACCGGCACGTAGACACGTGACGAAAGCGTCGGCAGCGGTGGCGTTGCGGGTGGAGAAGGAGAAAGCACCCTCCTGGGCGGCGGCGCCGGACAACTCCAGACAGACACGGCCTCCCGCGCACTCGACGCGCTCGATCGCGCCAGCGGCACCGTCCAGGTGGCCACCCGGGACCGTTTCTCGCCCTCGTTCCGCGGCATCCCGGAGGCGGAGAACGACCAGTCGGTACGGGTAGGGGCTAGCTGCGTCCTGCATGTCCTGGGCACTGGTCCGGCTCCAACGGTTCGCCCTGCTGGACAGCCGTCCCATGCCCGCGGGCGTCACCCCCTATGCAGCGGCGATCACACTGGCATCTCCACCACCATCGCGACCGACGACGGGCGATGTATCGACAGGTGGGGGCCGCGGGAAGCAGGGTCAGCGCGAGACCAGGGCAGCCGCCAGGCCCAGCATGACGGCCTGGCCACCGATCACCAGCCGCAGGCTGCGCCGCGGACCCCAGGCATCGGTCGTCCGGCCCGCCAGCAGAGCTCCGGCCAGATCCACCGCCCCGACAAGGAAGAGCAGGAAGGACAGCAGCCCGTAGGATTCGGAGGCGACCTCGGCAGTGTAGGCACCGAGGTAGGCGTAGAACATCAGGAACATCAGCCCGCCGCCGGCCGCCAGGAACGTGATGGTGACCAGCCGCAGCACGGCAGGGCTGCTCAGCGACGAAAGCCGTCGGCGCAACGGGGCCGGTTCACCGCCCGGCACGGACGGGACGGTCATCAGCAGTCCCAGGGTTGCGACGATCCCTACGGCGGCGATCAGCCAAACCGCCAGCCCAGCGTGCCTCCCAGCCAGGACCCGGCTGGGGCACCGGTGAACAGCGCGGCGGTCATCCCCGCCGTCACGACCGGCAGGTAGCGGCCCTGCGCCCCGGCCGGCGCCACGGCCGCCGCGGTGAGGAAGCCGCGGGGGTGACCACCGCCGCGCACGCTACGGCCACCGTCCGGGCTGCCATCAGCCACCAGTAGCCGGGCGTCAGAGCGGCGGCCACGTTCGCCAGGACGATGACGGCCAGCGCGCTGACCATGACCGTCCGGCGGGGCAACCGCTCGCACACCACCGCCAGCGTCGGCGCACCCAGGGCATACACCACGGCGAAGGCGGTCATCAACTGCCCGGCCGCCGCGACACTCCCCCAGGCCCGCGGCGACGGCCGGCAGGACTCCGGCGATGATGAACTCGTCCGTGGCCAGCAAGACCAGGAACAGGACATACAGCCAACCCGGCAGCCCGGGCTCGTTTCCCGCAACAGTTTCCATGCGGCTGCACGTTAAGTACTGACACCGGCGTCACCTTCAAGCCGCGGGGTCCACCCCGGCCTGGCGCAAGAGCTCACCGAAGCCCGCGTCCGGCCGGCCGGCGCGCAATCGCACAATTCGCTCGACGAGCTCGGCCCGGTAGCGAGCCGGCTCCGCGGCCTTCGCCTCCACCGCGGCCAGGCGCTCCTCATACATCGCCAGTACCTCGGCGGGGCTGTCCTGGCAGGCCAGGAAGTCCGCTGTCTTCATGTCCAGGCAAGGCGCCACCTGGCGGATGTCCTCCACCCGCAGCCCGGCTCCGAGCAGTTCTTGTACATTCAACACCCGGTGCACCGCGTTCTCGTCGTAGCTCCGCCATCCTCTGCCCGTGCGCTGCGCCTCCAGCAGCCCCTGCTGCTCGTATTAGCGAATCGAGCGTCAACTCGTCCCCGTACGCCGCGCCAGTTCCCCGATCTGCATGGCCCCTCCCCCGTTCCGCTGATGCGGCCACTCCACGAATTCCCGAGCTGACCGCGCAGGTGCGTTCCTGACGCCCACGTCTGGTCCCGCGTTCGGCACCGAGCGGGGTGCATGTGGTCACGGTCGCAAGGAAGCACCAAAAACCGGGGCCCGGGGATGATGATGAGCAGATGACTGTCACCTCACGCACTCATGCGTTCAACTCCGCTGCCGCTCAGTACGAGGCGAGCCGCCCCTCGTATCCGCCGGCACTCCTCGACGTCGTCGAGGCGTTCCTGCACCGGCCTTGGGCCGAGGTGCGCGCCGCCGATGTCGGCGCGGGCACAGGCATCGCGACCGCGCTCCTGCGTGAGCGGGGCGCCGAGGTGATCGGCGTGGAGCCGGGTGAAGCGATGGCTGCCGAGTCCCGCCGGGTGCTGCCGGACGTACCGATCGTCCGCGGCGACGGCAACCACCTGCCCCTCGCCGCTTCCTCGCACGACCTCATCACCTACGCGCAGTCGTGGCAGTGGACCGACACCAGCCGTTCGGTCCCGGAGGCGCTACGGGTCCTGCGACCGGGCGGTGCGCTCACCATCTGGTGGAACACCACAGCCTTCGACGTGCCATGGATCCACGCCCAGCAGGAACGCATCGCGCAGCACTGCGGGGTGCCCCCGCGCTCCGCGGTGCGTCCCGACGACCATGAGGCCATCCGGCTCGCCGGCCTGACCGGGTTGCAGGTCACGCGTCGGCACATCCGCTGGCAGCGCACCGTCCCCCTCGACACCCATCTCGCCAACATCAGCAGCCGCTCCGCCTTCCTCGTCCTCGACCAGAGCACGAACCGTGCCTTCCTCACCGAGGAGCGCGAACGACTGCGTAAGGCTTTCCCTGAGGAAGTGGTGGAAGAGATTTATGTTGTCGATCTGCTGCTGGCCGCTCGTCCATGACGTGGGCTGCGCTCTGACGCTCCCGTGAGAAGAGATACCGGCGATGTGTCTGGAGAAGCTGGAGAACCGTCGAATCCGAACTCACGGCCTCAGGACACCAGGAGGCGCGAAGACTGACGTGCACAGCGCGTCGATCTCTTCCTGGAGCGCCTGAAGGGCGTCGGTCAGCGTGGTCGCTTCGCGGTGAGCCCTCGCCGTAGAAGTGCTCGCCGAGCTGGATCTCGAACCCTGGCTCCCCGCGAGTAATCGGTTCCAGACGAAACTGGGGACACCCTTCAGGCTGCTCACCGAACTGGCTGCTGAGGTGGAACATCACCTCGATCCCGGCCTCGCCGAGAGTACGCTGGCCCGCCTCCAGGGCGGACAACAGCGCCAGGATGACATCACCGTGGCCGGCCTGCTGCTGCCCGAGTGCATTCTCGATCACCTATTGACTCTGGCGCGGCTCACTGCCTTGCCTGTCGGGACTGCGTTTTGCTGTGTCCAGACGGTCCGGTACTTCACCATGGTCAGAAGCATGGTTACGGCCGGGAGGGGCCCCACCGTCCGTCACCTCGCTCGGAACAATCCCCCAGGTGCCGCGCAGGTGCATGGCGGCGTTCCACATCGAAGGCGGGATTGCTCGGAATCCGAGCCCCTGCGTGCCGTTCACGGCGGACACAGCCCACCACCTTGAGCGAACGCCCCAGATGAGCGGCCTGGTGCGAGACCCCTTTCGGCCTCACACTCAACCGACGAACTCAGGCGGCACGGCGCGACTTACGGCGGCGTACTGCGAGCACGGTGCCGCCGCCGGCAGCGACCAACGCGGCGGCCACGCCGACGATCGTTGGCATGTTGTCGTTCGTGCCTGTTTCGGCGAGGCCGGAGCCCTTGGCAGCAGTCGGCGGTGCGCTGTTGGCCTTCATGGTCTTGTCGATCCAGTCGGCGTAGGCGGGTGCGCTGGTGTAGAGACCAGGGCCCTGCGAGCACGGCACATTCGGGGCACCGGGCCCCGAGGTGACGCCGATCAGCTCCCAGCGGCCGTTCCGGCCTTTTTGCACCTGCGGTCCGCCGGAGTCGCCGAAGCACGCCATGGCCCGGGGCACGGTGGTGATCGTGCACAGCCGGGTCCGGTCCGCGTAGCCGGGAGCACACTCGGACTCGGCGCCCCTGCGGGTGTTCAGCTCCTGCAACCGGGCCGGGAACGTGAACGCGCCGTCGACGGTGGTGCCGTACCCCAGGAGCCGGGTCGGTGTGCCGGGCGGCCCCGCCTGCTTGGCGATCTTGATGGGTTGCTGAGTGACCGGGCGGTCGAGGCGTACCAACGCGATGTCGTCCTTGTTGGCGGTCTTGTCGTCACCGTTCACATAGCCGGGGTGGACGAAGGTCCGGTCGATCTTCCGGACGGTGCCGCCGGACTTACGGTGGTCGCTGCCGACCCGCACGATGCCGGCCAGTTCGATCCCCTCGACCTTCAGGCAGTGAGCCGCCGTCAGCACCCACTGCGGATCGATCAGCGACGCTCCGCAGTTCGCGTCGTGCACACCGCCCTTCGGGGCCGACTCCGGAATGGTTGCCATGAAGGGGTAACTCTCGGTCGAGTTCGCCCCGTTGACGATGGCTCCGGCGCTGCCGGTCATCACGGTGGCACAGGCCACAGCAGTGAGCACGCCGACGGCAGCGGTGCGGACGGTACGGCGGCGTGACGGCTTCGAACTGAACACAGTGGCTTCCCTTTTGCACTGATTGGTGCTGGTTGGTGCTGGTGAATCCGTATGCATTCAGCTTCGTTGCCCGAAGGCCGTCGGACCATCCGGACAACGGGACGGTCCATGGTGTAGCCAGCCCCCTCCGCACCGGAGGTAAAGGCGAAGGCCGGAGGCTGCCAGTCCGTTGGTACGTCCGCTCCGCTACCTGCTTCCTTCGACGGCAGGAGCCGCGGACACGTCACCGACTGCCCACCCCGGGCGGCTGCCGCCGTTCAGACAGCGTCGCTTCCTTGCCGCTCTTGCCCGTTCCGACACTCTCCGAGGGCACAGCATCCAGGGCCGGGGCAATGATGGCGAAGGCCCGGTCGATCAGTTCGGCGGGGTCCTCGACACCGTCGCTGCTGCTCCACCGTTGCAGCACGGCATCGAAGGCGGTGAGCGCCATCCCGGCGGCCAGCTGCGGGTACAACACGGTGTCGGGGGCGAGGCCCAGACGCTGCGCCAGCTCTGCCGCCAGGTCGCCGCGCCACTGGTCCTGGCGTTCCAAGAAGCGCGCGCGCAGGGCCGGGGTGCGCAGAATGAGCTGGACCACGCGCAGAGCCCGGACGGAGTGACCGGGAGGGGCGGCGCAGGCGGCCATGGAGACCCAGACGGAGTGCCGTAGGGCCACGGAGGGCGGCTCCTCGACGGGGCGGGCCGCCAGCTCTGTGCGGATGCCGGTGCCCATGTCGGCCAGGAACTGGACGACCACGTCCTCCTTGGAGGCGAAGTACCGGAAGAAGGTCCGTTTGGACACACCGGCGGTGGCGGCGATCTCGTCGATGGTGACCGCGTCGAACCCCTTCAGCGCCAATAGCTGCAGGGCCGCTTCGCTCAGCTCGTCCGAGACGAGTTGGCGTTTGCGCTGGGCCATGGAGACGGGGTTGTCAGAACTCACCGCACCATCGTACCTCCATGCCAACCGTGACACCCGGAGACAGCTTGACACCGAGTGCCACTCGGGGCAACGTGTGCCACATGATGAAGAAGCAGCGCTGGACCGCCGAACAGATCCCGGACCAGGCCCGACGGGTGTTCGTCGTCACCGGAGCCAACAGTGGCCTCGGCCTGGCCACCACCCGGGCACTCGCCCGTAAGGGCGGACGCGTGATCCTCGCGGTACGGGACGTGGCAAAGGGCCACCGGGCCGCCGCGGAGATCACCGCGGAGCAGCCCGGCGCCGACCTCGCGGTGCGCCACCTCGACCTGGCCGATCTCGATTCGGTCCGGGCCTTCGCCGACCAGCTGCGCGCCGAGCAACCGCGGCTTGACGTCCTCGTCAACAACGCCGGCGTGATGGCGCCGCCCCGTTCACTGAGTGCGCAGGGCCACGAGTTGCAGTTCGCCTGCAACCACCTCGGCCACTTCGCGCTCACCGCCCTGTTGCTCGACCTGCTGGCCGCGGGTACCGATCCCCGTGTGGTCACGGTGACTTCGGCCAACCACCGGCAGGGGCGCCTCCACTTCGACGACCTCTCCGGCGAGCGCACGTACTCGCCCATGGGGTTCTACAACCAGTCGAAGTTCGCCAACGCCGTCTTCGGACGGGAGTTCCACCGGAGGCTGGCCGCGGCCGGCAGTCCGGTGCGCAGCGTGCTCGCCCACCCCGGCTATACCGCCACCAACCTGCAGACAAGCTCGCCGGTCGGCATGGTGAAGCTGCTCTTCGGCCGCCTTCTCCTCCCGCTCGCCCAGACTCCGGGGCAGGGTGCACTGCCTCAGCTGTACGCGGCCACCGCCCCCGAGGCGCAGGGTGGTGAATTCATCGGCCCGGACGGCTTCTCCGAATTGCGCGGTGGACCAACGCGGGTGCAGTTGTCCCCTGCGGCGTCCGACCCTCAGACCGGCCACCGGCTGTGGGAGCTGTCGGAACAACTGACCTCCACCCGGTTCGCGTTTCCGGTCGCCTCCTGAGCAGCCTTCGTCTTGGCAAGGGCCTGCCTGGCCGCCTCGGCCGGCGCGTCGGTCAGTGAAAGCTGAACCTCAACAACTAGCAACAGGAGATCACCCGCTCGCTGGTACAGGCGCGTTCGGCGACGAGGACCAGGCAGTTGGGGCGGTTGGTCCGGTATCCGTCAAGGAACTGCGTCTCGACGCCGGTGCGCCGACCGGAGTGGGAGCGCAGTTCCCCGTAGGGAATGGCCGCTGCGGTGAGATCGCGGTTTTCGAGGGGATGAGACAGTTGGCGGCCAGGGCCCGGAAGTAGGTGCTGCGCGGGTGGATGTGGCAGACGTAGTGCTCGTCCATGGCGCCGGCCTCGGGGCTCGTACCGGTGGGTGCGGCGGTGTCGTTCTCGCACCAGGTGACCAGGACGTAGCGGCGAGTTCGCGTCCGGCTGGAGCGTGAAACGAGAGGGCGGCCAGGACGGGGAGTGTCGTCTTGCCCCGGTCGCAGGTCGATCAGGGCGGGCTTGCCGGTGACGGCGGCACTCCCCCAGGTGCCTTCCAGGTCGTTTGCGGCCTGCCCGCAGAAACTTGCCCTGCCCCGACCCGGTGTTCGGCGCACCGTCAGCGGCCCACCAGCCGAAGTGGCGCAGACCCACGTTGCAGGCGCGCACGTGCAGCGCCTGGTGGAACCAGGTGGCGCCTCCCAGGAGCCATCCGAGGTCGTACAGAAAGCTGCTGTTGAAGTATTGGTGTACGAGCAGTGCGACGGCACCGGAGCCGTCATGTGCGGCGTGCCCTCGGTTCCGAGGCCCGGTGCTGGGGGCCACTTCGACCAGACGGGTACGCGTCCTGCGGTGAGGCCGCTATCGTCACCAGATGTCTGACGCCACGGAAAAGTTTGACGCCGCCATGTCCGCCTGGAGGGAGTGGCAGGAGGCTCCTTGGGGTCGGCTGCGCTACACGATCGCCGAGGCGAATCTTGTCCGGCACTTCGACGAGCCGGCCGACTCGCCCCTGCGTGTACTCGACTTGGCCGGCGGAGACGGCGGCGACGCCCTGCGCCTGGCTGCGCGGGGGCACCATGTCACGATCGTCGACTACACACCCGCGATGCTCACCACGGCAGCAGAGCGGGCTGACGCGGCCGGGCTGACGGATCTGATCGCCTGTGTCGAGGCCGATGTGAACGCGCTGCCTGCCGAGGTCGCCGACGGGGAGTTCGACGTGGTGCTGTGCCACAGCCTCCTCCAGTACGTGGACGATGTCCGCCATACACTCGCCGCGTCCCTGGCCCCTCTGCGATCAGGCGGCCTGTTCTCGGCGATGGCGATCAACCGGCATTCGGTGCCGTTGACCGTTGCCGTCCGTGAGATGGATCTGGCCGCCGCAGTGGCCGCACTCGACACGGACCAGGCCCGAACGCAGATGTTCGACTCGGCGCTGACGCTCCGCACGGCCGAGGAGATTGCCCGTCATCTGTCCGATCTGGGCTGCCAGGACCTGCACCATTACGGCATCCGCAGCGTCTGCGACTACATCACCGACGATGCTCGTAAGCGCGACCCTGCGTTCTACGAGGACCTTGAACGCCTCGAACTCGCCCTGACGGGCCGCCACCCCTATATGCACACTGCCCGCCTCTTCCAACTGGTCGGCCGGAAGCTCGAGTGATGCCCGGCCACGCGACATGTGCCCTCAACGCGGGTCAGGCAGCTGACGACACCTCGTACGTCGGCGGCTCAAGCTCCGTCACGTGCGTCCACGGGCGTGTACCGGGGAGAAGGGAACGGCGAGGCGTTTGACCTCGTGAAGGGTGGGGACGGTGTCGATGCTGTGGATGCCTGGCAGGGTGCCGAGGTCCTGGTCGACGTAGGTGTACAGGTCGGCCGGCGTGCGGAAGACGCCGTTGGCGACCAGGTTGGCGGAGCCGGTGACGGCGGCGGCGAAAGCGATGTCGGGGTGGGTGGCAACGGCTGCACCGACGCTGCGCAGGCGGGCGGGGGCCACCGTCAGCCACAGCTGGGTGCTCATGTGGTGGCCGAGCAGTTGGGGTTCGAAGTCGACGAAGAGGTCGAGTGCGCCGTGGTGGCGCAGGCGGTCGAGGTGACGCTGGATGCTGGAGGGTGAGCAAGCGGCGGCCTTGCTCAGCACCGGCAGGGTGGCGCGGCCGTCGAGGGCGAGTTCGGCGAACAGGGCTTGGTCGGTGGCATCGAGGCGGAGCGGGATGTCGCTGTCGGGGGAGGCTGTCGCAGGGGCGGTGGTACGGAAGCGGGTGGCGTGCCAGGTGGTGCTGGCGCCTTTGAAGATTTGCAACATGCAGTGGGCGGTGACGGACATGAGGTTCGGGGTGCGCGGGAGCGCTGTCAGCAGCAGGTCGTTGCGTTCGTCCGCGGTGCGGGCATCGATGGCGCAGTAGACCTCGGTGCCGCTGGCGGCGCGGGTGACCCAGCTGGTGTCAGGGCGGCGGGCGAGGCTGTCGGCGAGGGGGCCGGCCGCGGTGGGAGCGCAGCGCAGGCGCAGCAGCCAGCGGGTGTGCCCCAGTCGTACCAGATTGGGCCGGCCGACGATCCGCAGGCCGAGGCCGCGCAGGCGGCGGTAGCGGCGGGCGGCGGTGTGCTCGGACACGCCCAGGGTGCGGGCGAGCCGGCTGAAGGGGGCCCGTCCGTCGAGCTGAAGGGCGTGCAGCAGGCGCTGGTCGAGATCGTCCGGGCTGCCGGAATCCACCGCGCTCCCCCGTTCCGTTGCCGGTTCTTCCCGTATCCGAGCGTACGGCTTCCGGCCGGGAAGCAAGCGGCGGAAGGTGACCGGAAGCGGCCGGACCACCCGGCCTTCGGCCTCCGCGCTCTCGTGCGGGGAAAGGAGCAACTTGCCATGCACCGTCCGGCCATTGCTGTCATCGATCTCACCTGGTGGTCCGAGGGCCGTGGCGCCCGGGACCGGCTCGCGGCCACCGTCGACCGTTCCTTGCAGACCAGCGGGTTCCTCCTCGTCCGCGGCCACGGCCTCGACCCGCAGCTGCCTGAGCGGCTGAGGGCGGCGGCCCGCGCGTTCTTCGCGCTGCCCGGGGAGGTCAAAGCCCGCCTTGCCCGGCAGGACAGCCGGACCGGCTGGTTCGGCCGCGACCAGGTGACCACGGCGGCGTCCGAGGGCACCATGACTCCGCCCGATCTGAAGGAGTCATGGGCAGCCGGGTTCGAGCCCAGCACCGACCCCGCCCACACGGATCTGCTGCCCTCCCACTGGCCACCCCAAGTACCGCTTCTGCGTACGTACGTGACGGAGTTCGCCGACCGTATGCGCGCGCTGTCCGACACACTGTTGCAGATCATGGCCACCGCGTTGGGCGAGCCCGAGGACCTCTTCACTCGGCACACCACCCGCCCGAACGGAAACGTCCTGATCAACTGGTACCCGGCCAGCCACACCACCGGGCCCGCCGCGCCCGGTCAGTTCCGCATCGGACCGCACACCGACTTCGGGCTCCTGACCCTGCTGGACCGGCAGAACGGCAGAGGAGGGCTGCAGATCCATGACGATGTGGCCGGCTGGCAGGACGCACCGTGGGAGCCGGGCGCCCTCACACTCAACATCGGCGACCTGATGCAGCGCTGGAGCGGCGACCGCTGGCACTCCGGCCGCCACCGTGTCCTGCCGCCGCCCGTCGAGGCCCCGGCCGAGGAACTGACCTCCTTGGTGTACTTCCACGCCTGCGCCCCCGACACCCCGATCCCCTCGCTGGCCGCGCCCGTCGGACGCAGGCAGTACGAAACGGTGCGGGCCGGTGACTGGATCCGCGACAAGTTACGGGCCATCAGCTCTTGACGACCGTACCCACCGTTTCGTGCCCGGCAGGTGGTCCGCAGAGATCCGTACGTGCCGTGGACGTCCGGACGGGGCACACCGCTGCTCGGCCGGTTCTTGTCGTAACGAAGAATTGTCCTCCGCGCAGCAGTCCCGACAAGAGCAAGGCCAGTCGATTTCGAGAAGCGCGCCTCGCTCGGGTCCGGTGCGCCCTACGGTCGTCCCGGCGGTAGCGGCCGGGCGGTGGCGCCAGGTCAGGCAGAGAGGTCCGAGGATGGTCAATGCCCGTACGTATCCGCTGTGGCGTGATCTCGCGATGCGTGATGGCCTCCCCAAGGAAGCCCTCAAGACGGTGGTCAAGGCACCGATCATCCCTGAAGCGGCGCAGTCGTACGCACCTGTCTCGCAGCACAGCCTGGACATTCATCGAGCCGATGTCATCGGCGCGATTGAAGTACGCGCTCCAGGAGGCAAGGGCGCCGTCGAAATTGGCCTCGACGTAGCTGCCGCTCCTCGGAGAAGCAGTGCGCGACGGGTTTCACACAGCTTCACACAAGGGAGTGGGCCAGCTCGCGAAAGCGCCGCAGGAGCGGGTCGCTCGTGCGGCGGGTCGGCCACAGCAGGTGGAGGGCGACTCGCGGGGCGTGCCGCAGGGGCAGGTAGGTGACGCGGGCGTGGGTGTGGGCCCGGGCGGCTGAGATCGTGGTGGAACCGATGCCACGACCAGCGGCGATGATGGCGAGCCATTCGTCGTAACTACCGCATTCGACCACCTGGGCAGGCTGCTTCTCCGGCGGCCAGTCATCCGGGCTCGTCGCTCCGCTGACGGTGTTGACGACCAGGGGTGCGCGGACAGCTCCGACCAGTCCAGCTCGTCGCCGGTGGTGAGTGGCGAGCCGGCGGCGACTGCGGCCAGCCGGTCCTCTTCGAAGAGCAGCGTGCCGGTGACGCCGGAGGCATGGACGTCGCCGCGTACCAGTGCGGCATCGACATCGCCCGAGTGCAGGGCGGCGACGATGTCGTCACGCCGCAGGAGGGTCGCCCTCGCGCCTGTAGCGGTTTCGAACGCGGCCAGCAGGTCGCTGGTCCACGGGTCGGGCAAGGCCCACTGGAAGCCGATCCGCAGCCCCGCATGCCCACCCGCGGCGGCCAGGGCCGCGTCGAGGTCGCGCAGCACACCGCGCATCCGCTCGAACAACTCGCCGCCCGTTTCGGTGAGTTCGACGCCGTGCGATGTGCGGTCCAGCAACCGCGCCCCGACCGTCTCCTCCAGTTGCTGGACGGTACGGGACAGCGCCGGCTGAGTGATCAGCAGCTCGCGGCTCGCGGCCGTGAACGTACGCCGTTCCGCGACCGTGACGAACGCGCGCAGGTGCCGCAGTTCTACCTCCATGTCCCGCAGCCTAAGGGGCTTTCAGCCGCTATGCCCAGTGCGCATGGCCAGGCAGGGACAGGCATTTCCCTCGCGCGTCCCGCCTTCCTACCGTGGCAAGGGCGACAGATGACTGACCAGGAGAGGACGGGATGCGGCATGACGTCATTCACCGGCTGGATCGTGCGGGACACGGCGGACGGGCCGCGCGCGACGTTCGACCAGCTCGACACCGAGATGCTGGACGATCTCGACACGAGCGTGCGGGTGCACTACTCCAGCATCAACTACAAGGACGCTCTCGCCCTGCAAGGCAGGCCCGGCGTGGTTCGCCGCCACCCGCTCGTGGCCGGCATCGACGTCACCGGGGAAGTGGTCGCCTCCCGGCACCCGCGTTGGCGGGAAGGCGACCTGGTGACCCTGGACGGCGCCGGGCTCGGTGAAGAACTGCACGGCGGGCTCGCCGACCTTGCCGTGGTCAACGGCGACGACCTCGTCCGCGTACCCGACCCGTTCAGTCCGCGGCAGGCCGCGGCGATCGGCACGGCCGGGTTCACCGCGGCTCTGAGCCTGCTCGCACTCGAACGACACGGTGTGGACCCCGGGAACGGGCCGGTGCTGGTGACCGGTGCCGGTGGCGGCGTCGGCTCGATCGCCGTCGCGTTGCTCGCCGGAGCGGGTTACGAGGTCATCGCCGCCACCGGACGTCCTGACGCGCTCGGCGGCCGTCTCACGGCGCTGGGAGCTGGCCGCATCGTCGGCCGGACGGAGCTCACCTCGGCCGGCCGGCCCCTGGGCAAGCAGCGCTGGGCGGGCGCGATCGACGCGGCCGGAGGGAGCGTCCTCTCCGGTGCGCTGGCCGGCCTTCAGCACTCCGGTGTCGCCACCACCTGCGGGCTTGCCGCGGGCGCCGAGTACCCCGGCAATGTCCTGCCGTTCATCCTGCGCGGCATCTCCCTGGTCGGGATCGACTCGGTCCGCACCCCCGTCAGCCGTCGCGAAGCGGCCTGGCAGTGCCTTGCGCGCCACCTGCGCCCCGCGCTTCTCGACACCATCACCCGCGTCGTACCACTGACCGACGCCCAGGAAGCGGCAGCCGAACTCCTCGCCGGGAACGGCACCGGCCGCATCGTGGTCGACGCGACCCAACAGGCCTGAAAACGCCGGCAAGGGAAGAAAGAATGAGCACCACACCCAGGAAAGCAGGCGCCTTCGACGAACTCATGGCGCTGCGCGCCGCCCCCGACCGGCCGCCGGCGAGGTCACGGTCACCGGGACGGACCCGCTCTTCGCCTCGCCCTTCCGGATCGGCGGGACGCTCGCCGACGCACTGGCGGCCCGCGCGGTCGCGGCCAACGATCTGTGGGAGTCGCGCACCGGCCGCCGCCAGCGGATCGCGGTCGACGTGCGCGCCGCGGCCGCGACGGCCCTCGGCGGTGCGGACATGACGCTCGTCCGCGGCGCCGACGGCGGGTACCGGCCCGCGCCGCTGTCACCCGACGTCGAGCACATGGTCTCGCTCACCCAGCCCTGGCAGACCGCCGACGACCGCTGGTTCCTGCCGCACTTCAACCTTCCGCACCTTGAACGGCGGGTGCTGGAGGTGCTGCACTGCGAACCCACGCCCGTGTCGGTGCGGGCCGCGGTCGGCAGGTGGAAGGCGGACGACCTCGAAGAGGCGGTCGCCGCCGCCGAGGCGTGCGGCGGGGTGGTGCGCACGCCGGAGGAATGGCTGGCGCACCCGCACGGCGTCCACCTCGCCGCGCGGCCGGTCGTGGAGATCACCAAGATCGGCGACAGCGCCCCCGAGCCCCTGCCCGGTGGCGCTCGTGCCTCCGAGCCGCTGTCCGGGGTCCGGGTGCTCGACCTGACCCGGATCCTCGCAGGCCCGACGGCCGCACTCAGTCTGGCCGAGCACGGAGCGGACGTACTGATGGTGACGGCACCGCAGCTGCCTCAGGTGCCGCCCTTCGTGCGCGACACCAGCCACGGCAAGCGCAGTACCCACCTGGATTACACCAAGGCGGAGGAAGCGGCCCGGCTGCGCGCACTGGCCGCCACCGCCGATGTCTTCGTGGAGGGCTATCGCCCCCACCGCATGGAGGCACACGGGTTCGGTCCCGACGATCTCGCGACGCTCCGTCCGGGGCTGGTGTACGTGAGCGTCAACTGCTTCGGTTCGGGCGGCCCTTTCGGGACGCGTGCGGGCTGGGACCAGGTCGCCCAGGCCGTCACCGGAGCATGCACCATCCAGGGCGATGCGGCGAACAACGGCCGTCCGCAGCTGACGCCGGTATACCTCTGCGACTTCCTCACCGGATACCTGGCCGGCTACGGTGCCCTGCTCGCCCTCGCCCGGCGCACGCGCGAAGGCGGCTCGTATCACGTGCAGGTCTCACTCTGCCAGTCCGCGACGCTCCTGCAACGCCAGGGCCTGATCGACGACTTCGCCGAGGCCCCGGGCCGCCTGACCGCCGACGAGTTCGAGCGTTACGCCGTGACCGACGACGGAACCGCCTACGGCGATCTCAAAAGTCTCGGCCCGGTCATCCGGATGAGCGAAACCGCACCACGCTGGTCGAAGCCCACCCCTCGGCTCGGCAGCTCCCGCCCCGAGTGGTTGCCTCGTTGAGAGAGCCGCCGAGGAAGTGCGGGGCCGAGGGTGGTCGAAGGCTGTCTGTGAGCTGCGGGTGGACCGGATGACGCAACTGGTTGGCTGGTGGCCGTACCCGAATTACGGGGGTGTGCCACCGGCCGGCCCTTCGTTGCTCCTGCCGCTCACCGGGCTTCTTGCCCCTGCCAGTCCGGCTCCCCCGGCCCGGTCAGCCGTACAACGCCACGCGGAACAGGGCCGCAAGCGCGTGATCGATGGGGTGGGGCTGTGGCCTGCCGGAGGAGTCGAGCCTGTTCCACCTCTGCATGTTCACCGCCACCGCCATCCGCCGCTTGCCGTCGGCACGGGTCATGGCCAGCGCTCCACCGCCCCAGACCGTACCGCCGTGTCCCCAGAAGGTGCCTTGGCCGGGCCCCTCCATCGGGTGCAGTCCGAGGCCGTAGTCGATCTTCCTCCCCTCTTGGGAGATGATCGGGACCGTACGTTGCATCTCCGCCAGCGCCGACGGGCTGACGATCGCCCCGGTCAGCAGCATGCCGAAGAAGCGGTTGAGGTCCGCGACGGTGGATATCAGCGAAGCCGCCGGCCCCACCCATGACATGTCGTAGACGCTGTAGTCGCGCGGCGGGTCGATCATGCCGAACCATGCCTCGTAGAGCCGCGAGTGCGGTCCCTCGACGTACGGTCCGGCGGGGAACCCGGTGTTCTGGAGCCCGGCGCGCTCGATGACGTTCCGGGTGATGTACCGCTCGGCCGTGGTGCCGGTCACCTCTTCCAGGAGTTGGACGAGGAGCAGGTAGTTGGTGTTGGAATACACCCCTGACGGACCGCCCGGGGTGCCGACGGCAGGTGCGGCGACCCCCATCCCGATCAGGTCGACCGGGTCGAACCGTGTGAACCGGTGGTCGTCCAGACTCTGCGGTCCGGTGTCCCCGAGGGCGGGGAACCCCTTGAGGGAGGGGTAGGCGTACGGAAGATACTCGGCGAGGCCGCTGGTGTGGTTCAGCAGCATCCGGACCGTGATCGCGTCACCGCGTTCGCCGGGGACCAGCTCCGGAAGGTACCGGCCGATCGACGTGTCGAGACCGACCTGGCCGCTGTCGACCAGCTGCAGGACCGCGGCGGCGGTGAAGGGCTTGGTGATGCTGCCGACACGGTGCCGCATGCCGGCGGTGACGGGGCGGCCGGTGCCGACGTCGGCGACCCCGGCGGCGCCGCGCCAGACCTGGTCGCCATCACACACCTCGGCGAACAGGCCCGGTATCCCGGCGCGATGGACACTTTCCAAGGCGGCGCTCAGCATCGCCGGGTCCAGTGGATTCTTCACGTCATGCGTCCTTTCGCATTCCCAGGAGCGAGCGCCGTAACGGTCGCCCGGCCCTGGGCAGCAGGGCACGAGTGGTATGCCGGCTCGCCCGGCATCCTCTTGCCCTCATTATGCACGCGGTGCGTGCAACACCAAGTGCACAGCTAGGATGAGACTCGGCGAGAGGAGCAAGATGACAGCCCGAAGGCGCTGGTCGACCGAAGAGATCCTGGACGCGGCAGCGGAACTGTTGCGCACGAGCGACGCCGAGTCGTTCAGCGTGCGCAAGCTGGCCGCGGCGCTGGGGACCGACTCCTCCAGCCTCTACCGGCACTTCCGCAGCAAGACCGAACTGCTGCGTGCGGTCGCCGACCGGATCCTCCTGGCCGCGATGGACAGCTACCGCCCCGAGGGCGACTGGAAGCAGCGCATCATGTCGCTGGCCCAGCGGGTGAGGGAGGCCTTCGGGCAGCAGCCGCAGCTCGCCGCGGTCTGGGGACGCTACGCATCGAGCGGCACCGGCTCCCGGCTGGTCATGGAAGAACTACTGCAGGCCCTGCGCGCGTCGGGATTGCCCGACGAGGAGATTCCGACGCGGTACCACCGGATCGCGGTCCTCCTCGCCGCGCTGATCGCCGCCGAGGCCGGAGTCAGCGCCATCACCCCCGAAGAGTACGAACAGGGCATGGAACTCTTCCGCGTCGCGGTCCTCGGCGCCGACCCCGAACGCTTCCCCGCCCTGTCGCACTTCGCCCGCGACGTCCGCCCCCTCGGCGCGGACCGCCACGCCGCGTTCGAGGAGATCCTGGCCACTCAACTCGCCCACATCGAGGCCGCGATCCGCTCGCGCTAGCCGACCGGTTCGGAGGGCCGGCCCCGTAGGGGTCGGGGTCCGCGCGGCGAGGCAGGCCCAGCTGAGGGTGAGTGCTTCGGACCTGGCAGAGGCCGCCGACGCCGCGATTGCCGATCACATGCTGGACAGGCGAAGGGCTCCGGACCAGCTCTCGCACCGGACGCGGCCGGAGTCGAAGATGATCTCCAATGCGAGCCGCTCGCTGTCCGGGTCCCCGTCTTCGCTGACGGCCAGGACCGTGCCGCCAAGGTGAGCGGCGAACGGGGTCTCGCCGCTGATCGGTGCCACCTCGACGCGGCCCGACTCCGCCATGTCGTACCCCGCGACGGGAGCCGACGTCTCCACGGGCAGGCACCAGTCCGAACCAGTCGTGACGTGCGTGGCGACCGCCTCGCTGTCGATCAGCCACACGTCCAGCGGACCGGACGGGGCCTCCGCGCCGTACCGGTGCCACGAGGCGACCACCTGCTCAAGCCGCCGCCCGACCAGGTGATCAGGACGCACACCGGCCCCGTGCAACGGACACTCGCTCACTCTCTTCGCCTCCACCCGACGACCGTACCGTCAGGCGAACCCCCAGCTCACAGCCTTATTCGGGGCAAGCCTCAGCCGGCGTCGTGAGTGGCGGGGAGGTGCAGGGTGAAGGTGGTGCCGGGGTGGGGGTGGTGGGTGTGGGCGGTGAGGGTGCCGTGGTGGCGCTGGGCGATGTCGCGGGCGATGGCCAGGCCCAGCCCGCTGCCACCGGTGTCGCGGCCGCGGGCCTCGTCGAGGCGGGTGAAGCGTTCGAAGACCCGTTCCAGGTCTTCGGGGGCGAGTGGGGTGCCGTCGTTGTGTACGGAGATGTCCCACCCGGGCCCGCGCCGGGTGACGGTGAGGGTGACGTGGTTGGGTGGCGTGCCGGTGGGCGTTGTCGAGGAGGTTGCGCAGGAGCCGGTGGAGTTGGAGGGCATCTCCCGTTGCGGGGGCTTCCTCGGGGAAGGGCCCCAGAACGACCGGGTGACCGCGGTGAGCGTATTCGTGTGCGAGTTCGTGGGCGATCTCGACCAGGTCGACGACATCCCCGGGGCCGGGTGTGTCGGGGCGTGCGAGGTAGAGGAGGTCGTCGGTAGTGCGGCGTAGCCGGTGGGTGGCTGTGAGAGCGTCGTGGACGGCGTCGGTGAGGTGTTCGGGGTGGGCGAGGGCGACTTCGAGCTGGGTGTGCAGGGCCGTGAGGGGCGAGCGGAGTTCATGGGAGGCGTCGGCGACGAAACGGCTCTGCCGTTCGGCGGCTTCTTCGAGGTGGTTCAAGGTCGTGTTGGCAGTCTCGGCCAGCGCACGGATCCGGTCGCGGGCGACGGGGACAGGGACCCGCCGGTGCAGATCGGTGGTGTCGGCGATGTCCGCCACCTGCGCCCGGATGGCCTCGACGGGTCTGCGGGAGCGGCGTGTGGTGATCCAGGCGGTGGCCGCCACGATCAGGGTCACGGCCGGGACGCCGGCCTTCAGAGGAACGTCGAGGGTGGCGACAGCCGCGTCGGTGTCTTCGGGCGGGACCAGGTGGTAGACCGTGCGCCGGCACCTGCCGGGCGCATCCACCGGGTCCGTACAGCGGTGGTCGGGGAGGGTGTAATGGGCGGCGACCGCGATCAGATCCCGGTGGAGCAGGCGATCGATGCGCTGGCGGACCTGCTCCCGGACGGTCTCAGCAGCCGGATCGTTTCCCCGGGGAAGGGCGGGCTCGCTCTGGGCGGGCCACCGCCGCGCGAGATCACGGGTCCGCTCGGCGCTGAGGGTGACGGTGCGGGACCAGGTGGGGCCGGCGTCGGGCGGGGTGGGCGGCAGGAGTTCGGCCAGGCCGTCCAGGGGGACGGCGATGCCTGGAGCAGGGTGCAGACGACCGCTGTCGTCGATCTCGACCTTGGGCCAGAAACCCTGCTCGAAGACGTGGCTCTGGTCCATGGTCGCCTCGGTCGCCGCGGTGGTGTGGGCCTGCACCGCGGCGAGCTGGGCGGTCTGCCCGAGGGGCTCGTGCTCAGTCACTGGTGCTCCCGGTGGGGGCGAGGCGGTAGCCGTAGCCGCGAACGGTTTCGATCGAACGCGTCCCATAAGGGGCGTCGATCTTGCGGCGGAGAGCGGAGACGTACACCTCTACGGTCGAGGCGTCACCACGGAAGGCCGAATCCCACACCTCGTCGAGGATTTCGCCCTTGGACAGCACCCGCCCCTCGGCGCGCATCAGCGCGACGAGCACGCCGAACTGTTTGCCGGTGAGGTGGACGGCCGTGGCGCCGCGTCCGCCCGGCGAGTGGCCAGGTCGGCCCACAGGTTCCCGTAGGACAGTACGGACGCAGTGCCGGCGCGGCCGCCGCGCCGCAGGAGTGCCCGCAGCCGGGAGAGGAGGACGACGCAGGAGAACGGCTTGGTGAGGTAGTCGTCGGCTCCGGTGTCCAACCCCTCGGCTTCGTCGTGCTCGCCGTCCTTCGCGGTCAGCATCAGTACGGGTGTGGTGACACCGGCGGCCCGCAGCCGGCCGCACACCCCGTAGCCACCGGATCTTCAGGTTTTCTTCGGGTCGGTGTGCGCAGAATGCGGCCGTCCAGCTCTTCCGGTACCGCGCCGGGAAGCACCGCTGCGCGTGCTGCTGCCGTTCCGCCTGCCATGCCCGGACGGGAAGAGGCAGTCCGGCCGGCCCGTCGGCGCCACCCGGTCATTTCGAGTGGACTGCCGACGAGAGCTTCTTTCGTGCCGGGCCACCTCGTCTTCTCCTCGCATGACCAGGACGGATACGGCCGAATTGAACTCACGTTGCTTTTAAAGTTAAACGACTCATGCACATCGTTTTTCTCATGCACAACGATTACGGCATCGGCGGCACGATTCGAGCCACGTACAATCTGGCTTCGGTTCTGGCCGAGCAGCATGACGTGGAAATCGTCTCGGTGTTCCGGCACCGCGATGTTCCGATCATGGGTGTTCCGGCGAAGGTGGGACTCACCCCTCTCGTGGATCTGCGTGCCGCGTCTGTCAACGCACACACCGCTCGCCAGGCCCGCCCGGCCGGTGTCCGCGTGGGGCAGGAGCACCTGACCTTTTCGGGGCATGGTTTCCGGTTGCGGCACGAGATACGCCATCGCTATCAGTTGCTGGACGCCGTCACCACCGTTTCCGAATTCGACGCCCGGTCGTATCGGCAGCTCAATCTGCCGGGGGTGCGGGTGGAGGCGATACCGAACAGCGTTCCCCGGACGTCCGTCGCGTCAGCTGACGGTAGCGGCAAGGTGATCCTCGCCGCGGGACGACTGATCCCGCTCAAACGGTACGACATTCTGGTGAAGGCGTTCGCCGAGGTGGCCGAGAAATACCCGGACTGGCGTCTCCGCGTCTTCGGCGAAGGTGACACCACGGGCAACGAGAAAGAAGCGCTCACCCAACTGATCGATGAACTCGGACTGGGTGAGCATACGCAGCTCATGGGCAAGGTCGATCCGCTGGAACCGGAATGGGTGAAAGGTTCGATCGCCGCCTCTGCTTCTGATCGCGAGTCGTTCGGCATGACCATCGTCGAGGCGATGCGGTGTGGTGTGGTCTGCCCGTGGTCTCGACGGACTGCCCTGTGGGGCCTCGTGAAATCGTCGAGGACGGTATCGACGGTTGTCTGGTGCCGCCCGGCCAGGTCGACGCCATGGCCAAGGCACTGCTGAAGCTCGTGGGCGACGACCAACTGCGGCGGAGCATGGGTGAGGCGGCGCTGAAGAACTCCGCTCGCTTCGATCCCTCGCTGATAGGTGAGCGGCACCAGAATCTTTATCGGGATCTGCTGCGCTGCGGCCCTGGACGTCGTTCGATCGGCTTCCGGCGGGAAGCTGGATTTCGAGCACGCACTCACGCCATGGATACCGCGCACGCCGTGCGGGCCGCTACGCGTTCCATGGCGAGCCAGTTCGGCGGTTTCCGGTAGCTCCAGGGCGAGTGCGCGGTCGCGGGCCTGCCCGTCTCGCGGTGAATGATGGATACGCCTACGGCCCGTTGGCCGATGAATGGCTGTGGGGAGGCCATGCGAGCACGGTGGTGACGTTCGGTGCGTCGGTGACGGGCGCCGCGACATGGTCGGGCCACTGCCAGGCACGACTGGAGGCCGGGATGACGAGCAGTGTCTTCCCCAGCGCCACGAGCTGAGCGAGTTGTGACTGGGTACGTACCTCCGGTCCGGGCCCGTCCGGGTAGGACCCGTCCAGCCGAGGCCAGCGGGCGATGGGCAGGTCCGGCACATTGCGGACGTCCGCCAGCGTGAGTTGACGGCGTGACGCGAGCGGATATCCCGCGGGAAGGAGCGTGACCAGGCCTTCGACGCTTGACCTGCTACGGCATAACGGCGAAGGGCCGGCCTTGGCCGTCGGCCTCCCGGCCAAGGCCGGCCCGTCAAAGCCAGCCGGATTTACCCGGCCACGCCAGACATCACCACCGGCTCCAGCAGGGCTTCCAGGCTCTTTCGGGCGATCTGCTTGCGGAACTCCCCTTCGTAGGAAGCGTCCCCGGAGTCGTGCACCGTCTCGGTCACCCAGACCGCGGATGCCTGCCGCTCCCACGTGTGGTTCAGGCAGGTGTCGGAGTAGCTGTCGAGCAGACTGGAATCGTGCTTCTCGATCTGCTGGGTCAGCGCGTGGGCGAGCACATCGGCGTCGTGCAGGGCGAGACTCATCCCTTGCGCGCTCATCGGGCAGATGAGGTGCGCGGCGTCCCCGACCAGGTAGAGCTTGCCGTGACTCATAGGGCTGAAGACCACCCCGCGGAGCGGCACGACCTGCTTGCTCGTGATCGGGCCCTTGGGTGCCACGGGCGCACCGAAACGAGCTTCCAATTCCCTCCAGATCCGCTCGTCCGGCCATTGTCCGGTGGTGTCGGTGAGCGGGCACTGGAGGTAGAGACGGCTTGTGTTCGCGCCGCGAGTGATCTGCGCGGCGAAACCGCGGGAGTGCACTGCCAGCACGGCCAGGGGGTCCGCCGGGACCTCCGCCATGGCGGACAGCCAGGCGTATCCGAACTCATGGGTGGAGCAGGTGAGGACGTCGGCGGGGATGGCTGTCCTGCTGACGCCGCGGTAACCGTCGCTGCCGGCGACGAAGTCGCAGCTGACGGTCTGTGTCACGCCGTCGGCGTCCCGGTAGTGGACGAGGGGGTGCTCGGTGTCGATGTCGTGGAGTGAGATGTCTTCGGCCTCGAAGCGCAGGTCGCCGCCGTCACGGAGAAAGACTTTGACGAGGTTCCGGACGAGGGTCCGCTGGGGGCAGTACACACCGTCGACACCATCCACGGCGCCACCCATCTTCCACTGCCGCTTCTCTCCGTCGATCAGTGAGCCTTTTCAGTCTGCCCACTGATCGGGTGATGGTGAGGCGGTGCGCAACGCACGAGGCACCCGTGCCGTTGAGGGAGGTGTTCAACGTCTCGACTCAACAGCGCAGGTGCCTCGTTGGTTCCTTATCCTGCCGCACTCGACTTGCCGCACGCCGTGGTCGAGTGGGTCACGATGCTCATCGTCACCCGCGAAGGTGACCGCCGGTGCAAGCTCCCGCCGCACCAGCGTGCCCTGATCGGTCTGGTGTACCTGCGCCGCCACGACACGCTTGCCCAGCTCTCGGCCGGTTTCGGCATCTCCGTCGGGACCGCTCACGCCTACGTCGGCGCCGTCATCACTCTGCTCGCCGTCCGTGCGCCGGGCCTGCTCAAGGTCCTGCGGGAGAGCGATCCCGGCTTCGCCCTGCTCGACGGGACTCTTGTCGAGTGCGACCGCGTCGGCGACGGCCAGGCGGACTACTCGGCCAGGCACCGGCGTCACGGAGTGAACGTGCAGGTGGTCACGGATCCGGCGGGACGGCTGCTGTGGCTCTCGCCCGCTCTGCCGGGCCGAACCCATGACCTCACCGCCGCCCGCACCCACCGGATCATCAGGATCTGCGGACGCCAGGGCGTCCCACTCGTGGCCGACCTCGCCTACCAAGGAGCCGGCCCCTGGCTGACCACGGCGGTCAAACGACGACCCCGCCAAGAGCTCACCCTGACCCAGAAGACCGTCAATCACGCGCTCGCCCGCACAAGAGTCCCGGTCGAGCGTGGTGTCGCCCGGCTGAAGACCTGGAGGATCTTCCGTCACGCCCGCTGCAGCCCGAATCGAATGACGTCAATCGCCAGGGCTGTCCTCACCCTGGAGCGGCAACGCTGAAAAGGCTCAGTAGCGGCATACCTGCGTCGGAGGAACTGTGGCTATGGCCCTCTATGACGTCGCCCAACCCCCACTCGTGCAACACGCGTACCCCGTAGGCGTCGAGAGATCCAGCCCGGTGCCGCTGCTCCACGTATGCGCGGCTGTACTTTTCCAGGACGACGCAATCGATCCCCTTCCGCAAAAGGAAATTACCCAGCGCCAGTCCGGCGACTCCGCCTCCGACGATGACGACGGCTGTGTCCTTGCCGGTTTCAGTCATGTGTTTTCCAGCTCCTTGCAGAGTGCGGTGCGGGGCCGAACGCGGGAGAGCGTGAACGGCCGTGCCGCCCGGGTGGTGCGGCGCGCTGCCCTCCACACTGGCCCCGGCAGGTGGCGTCGACCACCGGCGAATGCACGCGGGATACCGGAAAGCCGCCAACCTGACGTCGTCCACCTCGACGGAGCCCGTCTTCTGTCCGTCGCGACGTGCGTGGCCCCTCACCGTCGTTCGTTACGCAAGTCCGCTTGGTAGCTTCCGGGTGTCTGCCCGACGATCTCGGTGAACGCCTCGATCAGGCTGGTGGGGTTCGACCACCCGCACGCCATCGCGGTGTCGGTGACCGACATGCCGTTGGTGAGGTGGGCCAGGGCGTGCTGAATGCGCAGGGTGGTGCGCCACCGGTGGAAGCTCATGCCGAGTTCGGTGTGGAACAGACGGCTCAGGGTGCGCTCGCCGGCTCCCGCGACGCGTCCCAGCTCGGCCAGGGTCGCGCACTGAGCAGGGTCGGCATGGAGGAGGTCGGTGACGGCCCGGAGCCGGTCGTCTCTGGTTGCGGGCAGGTGCAGGGACTGTTCGGGGGTGTCGGAGAGTTCGTCGATGACCACGGCGAGCAGCCGCTCGTGAGCGCCGGGGCGGGGCTCGGGCCGGTCGCTCGTCAACGCCAGCACGGCCTCTCGAAGCAGGGGGCTGACGGCGAACACGCTGGGGTATGCCACGAGTTGGCCGCACAGGTCGACCGGAATGTTCAACAGGCGTGCGTCGGTGCCGCCGTAGAAACGGTGGGAGTGGGCGAAGCCGGGCGGCGTCCACGTCATACGGTTGGCCGGGGCGACCCAGGTGCCGCGTTCGGTCGTGGTGGCAAGCGTGCCGGCCGCGGCATACACGAGCTGTCCCTGGACGTGGGAGTGGGGGGCCAAGTGATAGCCGTGCGGCAGCCATCCGGCGCCGCTGGGACTGTGCTGCGGTTCCGGATCCGAAGGTCCCGACGACGGTTGGCGGCCTTTGGGCATGGGGTGCAAGCCTACCGACGGGGCGCCGGCGGCTTGCACTTCGGCGAGTGTCCGCCGCGCGACTTCCGCGAAGTCGTCGCGGTTGGCCGCGTCCCTCCAAGCCTCAAGCAGGATCCACGGGGGCGGTCGGCTCGGTGGAGTCAGTAGGGTCGTGGGTGATCAGGTCGCCCGGCTGGCACTGGAGGACGTCGCAGATTCTCGACAGGGTCGAGAAGCGGATGGCCCTGGCCCGGCCGTTCTTGAGCACGGACAAGTTGACGACGGTGATGCCCACCTGCGCGGACAGCTCCGTGAGCGTCATGCCGCGCTCGGCGAGGAGTCGGTCGAGGTGGATCCGTATCGCGTGGAACTCCTCTTCGGGCATCAGATGGTCCCTTCGAGGTCCTTTCTCATGTGCACGCCCTCGCGCATGATCTTACCCATGATCACAGCGGCGAGTCCGGCGAGAACGAGCACCAGTGGTCCGGTGACCGTCGGCCCGGAACCCGCGACCGGCGCCATGCTGCCGACGAGCCAGGACTGTGACCACCCGGCGACGAGGCCGGCCAGCAGCGTGCCCGCGGTGACGAACCAGCCGAGTACGGAGAGCTGTCGTGACACCGTGTCAGTGAACGGCCCCTGCTGCACGACAGCCTTCAGCAGTCGGAAGAAGAGCAGCAGCGCGAGGGAGCCGAACAGCAGCCAGGGCAGTTCGCCGCCGAGGTCCGCGGCGCGCTGCCCTGCCGAAGGGCCTGCCTGGCAGAGGCGCGTGGCACTGCCGGACGCTTTCACGCCTTCTCCGACCGGCAGGTCGTCCGACAGGAAGGCATTGCGCCAGAAGTCCGTCTGCACGCAGACCTCCCCGTCGTCGAGCATGTGCGTGACCCCTGTGCCGATGAAGGCGAGCCCGCAGAGCACCGCCAGCGCAAAGGTCACCGAGGTCAGGGCCCTCGTGAGTCGCGTGTCCATCGCAGCCTCCCCTATCGTTTTTCGATACCCCCAAGACTAGAGCGGCATATCGATAATCGACAAGTCGGGGGCTGGCGCCTGGCGCCTGCAAGGCCGCGTATCCGTGGTACAGGGTTCCTGTCGTTCAGGAGGGTGTGAGGGTTCGGGAGGGCGCAAGGCTTCAGGTGGACGCGGGGCCGAGACGCGCGCTCGGTAGCATCAGGTGGAGATGTTGCACTGTGTCTGACCAGGAGAGGGAGTCATGAGCGACGACATCCTGTCGATCTTTCCGGTCGAGCCGCAGTGGCAGCCGGAACACGATGCGGTTGAGCGCGTCGTGTCGCTCGTGGAGAAGCTGGTCCCCGGCGCAGGCCACGGTGGGGGCGTGGAGTTGAACGTGCGGTGGCACGACGCGGTGACCTTCGTCGACTGCGGGAGCAACCTGGAGACGATCAGCTGCCCCCTGTGCCAGGCAGCGATCGACACCCAGTGGTGGAGCGACGCCCTCACGGACCGCTACGACGGCGGCTTCACCGCCCTCACGGTCGATGTTCCGTGCTGTGGGGGAACAACCAGCCTGGACGCACTGGATTACGACTGGCCTGTGGGATTCGCCCGCTTCGAGATCGCCATCTGGAACCCTGAGCGCGCCTGGTTCAGCGAGGACGAGCTGGCGGCACTGGCGGACGGGCTGGGGCATCCCGTCAAGCAGATTCGGGCTCATCTCTGAGCCGCAGACTCGGTGCTACGGATTTTCTTCCGGCGGAAGGCCCGGAAGTGACAGCCATCAGCGTCATCCATCGTCCTCCGGATCGTTCTTCGAGGCGCGCCGCCCCCGTGTCATCGCGAGGACGCTGCCGGCGACGGCGATCACAGCGATGGCCAGGGCAATGCTGAATCCGCCCTCCGTGTCCCAGTACACGTCCTCCAGGCTGATCAGCAGCGCCGCTTCGTCCACCACGAGGGCCAGGCCCACCCCGTAGGCCAGTCCCATCCAGGCGCGTGCCCGTGCCGTGCGATCGGCCAGGCTCGCCGCGCCCACCACCGCGAGCAGCAGGATTCCCCAGACGTAGTGGTGGATGTGCACGCCGCCGGCCTGCATGTCGCCGACCCCGGCCACGTCGATGTGGATGAGCCAGGTGAGCAGACGCATTCCGCCGAAGGTGACGGCGAATCCCCACCAGGCCAGGATGAAGCCCCGGCGTTTCGGGGAGATGCCTGGCAGCAGGCGCAGCCAGGGTGAGGGACGTTTCGTGTGCCCGGACGGTGCGTGGCCGGACGTCTTCGAGGACTTCATCCGGTCTCTCCCGCCGTGAACTTTTCGATCAGTACGGCCATGGCGTCCGGCGCGCTGTAGTGGGCCGCGTGGGCCGCGCCCGGGATCTCCTCCGCGCGGCCGTCGGCGACCAGACCTGCCACGCGCCGGGTCCATGTGCCGGAGGCGATGGTGTCACCTGCTCCGCGTACGACGAGCGTGGGCGCGCGGACGTGGGACAGGTTCACCTCGAATGACTCGGCCGCGTCCCGCAGCGAGCGGTGGAAGGAGGCGGCGCAGCGCAGCGGGCCGGTGACCAGGTAGTCGAACGCCGCCAGACAGAGCAGGCTGAAGGGTTCTCCGGGGACGTCCGCGACGAGCCGTCCGAACTGGCGCCAACCGGAAACCCTCGGTTCGAGCGCCGGGCCGACCAGCACCAGGCGGCTCACCAGGTGAGGATGGCGGGCAGCCAGGGCCGCGGCCACCTGGCAGCCGACGGAATTGGCCACGAACAGGCTCGGGTCCGACGACAGCCGCTGATGCAGGCAGGCCAAGGCATCGGCGAGCTGTTCGACATCGGGTGCGCGGCGTGCGGCGGCCCGCGAACGCGCGTTGCCCGGCAGGTCCGGCACCACGACGGTCGCCCCGCTCTCGGCCAGCCGGCGCGCGAGCGGCACGAAGTACCGCCCCGAGAGTCCGAGTCCGTGGACGAGCACCATGACCGGACGGCCCTCACGTGGCGGGGGTCCGAATCTGCGGGCGAAGAATCCGATGTCACTCATGTGATCCACGTGCCCACCATCGCCTCCCGTACAACACACGGCCAGCTCGACGCGCAGGCTGGGCGACCTGCGGCGCCGTGCCGTCGGCCCGCGTGCGGGGGCGTACCGAGGCCTGTCGGTCGGATGTCGGGGCGCTGTCGGCGGGGTCCGGCACATTGACGGGCGTCCTCCCGGGCGCCCACCCGGCAGACGTACGCCACGTAAGGAGCCTCCATGCCCACCTCCGGCAGCCCCCTGATTCTCATCCCCGGCGCTCAGCACGGCGGCTGGTGCTGGCGCAAGACGCTCGCACCGCTGCGAGCCCGGGGCCACGACCCGTACGCGGTCACGCTCACCGGCCTCGGCGAGCGAGCGCATCTGCTGACCCCGGACGTCGATCTGGACACGCACGTCACCGACGTTCTGCAGCTGATCGAGGCGGAGGAACTGACTGATGTGACGTTGGTCGGGCACAGCTACGGTGGCATGGTCGCGGCCGGTGTCACCGCCCGGCTGCGGCACCCTGCCGTGCGCCGGCTGATCTATCTGGACAGCCCGGTACCGGTGGACGGCGACAGCATCGTCAGCGTGACCCCCTTCGGCGGCCACCTCTCCCGCATGCGCACGGTGATCGACGGTGTGGAGGTGCTCCCGCCGGGCGACGCGGCCGCCATGGGGGTACGGGGCGACGACGCGGCCTGGGTGCAGCGTCGGCTGAGCCCGCATCCGTACGCCACGGTCGCCACGCCACTGCACCTGCCGGACGGCTGGAACGACGGCGTCGAGCAGGTCTACATCCGCTGTGTCACCGGGGACGGGCAGGACCACGGGCCGTGGGCCGACATGTCCCGAGTCGACACGTCTGCCGGCTGGCGCTCCTTCGAGCTGCGCAGCGGCCACGACGCGATGATCGACGAGCCAGTCAAGCTGGTCGAGCTGCTGGACGAGGTGTGCACCACCGAGGGAGTCGTCGCATGAGGAGAGGGCGGTGACGGCCGGTCACCGCACCGATCGCGCGTCCTCTTCGTGACCTGCCTCCCCGGCGAACGGCTCCCGAGCCGTGCCGCGTGGCCTTGGCACGTCCAGGCCCGCCTGTGCCCGCCCGTGCCGTCCAGGCCCCTCCGTTCAGGGCAGGCTGTACGTGCCTGGCGCCAGGGGGATTGCCGGTCTGTCAGGGGGTACGGATGCGCTGCCCCGCGGGCCCCGCGGTGACGTGGTAGTCGCTCCACAAGGGCCAGCCCAGTTCGCTGTACGGTCGGCGCTCGCGCTGGCCGCGCACCTTCATGAAGTCCAGGCCCCCCACCATCCGGCCGGTGGCATTGCCCTGTCCGTCGCACACCAGGCGGCACAGGCCGTCGCAGTTGAACGGGGTGTCCACCGGTGTGACGATCACGCCCCCGGGCGGACCTGGTGCAGCCAGGCCTGGGGGATCTCGCGGACGGCGGCGGTGGACAGGATGCCGTCGAAGGGCGCTGCTTGCTCGTAGCCCTGTTCCCCGTCGCCGGTGACGACCGTCGGCGTCATGCCGAGTTGGGCCAGTTTGCTCTCGGCCCGGGCGGCGAGGGCCGCATCGATGTCGACCGTGACGAGGGCGGCGGCACCGATGCGGTGGGCGAGCAGGGCGGAGTTGTAGCCACTGCCCGTTCCGATTTCCAGGATTCGCTCGCCGGGCCGGGGGTCGAGATGGTGCAGCATGCCGACGACCGCGGCGGGACACGAGACGGAGCTGGTGAAATCGCCGCAGTCGGTGGGCCCGTCCTCGGGCCGGATCTCGCCGAGGGCGATCTGGGTGATGAGCGGGGCGAGCGGCCGGTAGATCCGCTTGAGCCAGGCGTGGGGCCGCTCGGTGCGGTCCAGCACCGGGAAGCGGCCCTCGCGTTGGGCAGTGGACCAGTACCGGTCGGGGACGAAGTGTTCGCGCGGGATGTCGAGGAAAGCCTGCCGCAGCCACGGACGGCCCTCGAAGTAGCCCGGCCCGTAGGTGTCGATCGTCGCTGCGCACCGCCGGCGCAGCTCGGCCGCATCCAGGTGTCGAGGGGGCTCTCAGGAGCGGCCTTCGTCGTCATCTTCGCCTTCGTCCTCACCCTGCGGCGCCGGGTTTCCCGGGTCGCCCGGGCTGGAGAACGGGCCGCCGACCTGGCCGTCGGCCTCCTGTCGGTGTCCCATGGGCCTTCCTTCCCTGCTGAAGTGGTCTACGCCGACGAGTCTCCCCACCCCGCTTCTTGATCACTAGATCCCGGCGCATTTGTCCAGGTTCAGCTCACTCGTCAGAGTCAATCTGTTGGTGATTGCTGCCGGAATCGTTGACGAAAGGTGCCGCGGTCAGCGCACGAGCGGGAGGAAGACCGTGTCGACGATCTCCTCGAGTACGTGGTCGGGGACGGGGGCGAAGGTCGTGAGGATCTCGTGGCGCAGCAGGTCGAAGGGGAGGGACTTGATACGTCCGGTGAGGCGTTCGGGGGTGATCTCCCCGCGGTCGACGGCTCGGTCGAAGAGTACGTCGGCGGCTTCCTCGCGTCCCGTGGTGAGGAGGTCGCCAGGGCTGGCGCCCGTCTCCTGGTAGTAGCCGGCCAGGTGCACACTCATGACGGTGATGTGCTGGACGCGGGTGGCGTTGATCGTCCGCATGAGGGTGAGGACGTCCTCGCGCAGACTCCCCGTGTCGGGAGTGTCGACCCGCCACTGTTCCAGGACGTGGGTGATGACCGCCCGGACGAGTTCGTCGCGGTCGGACCAGCGGCGATAGAGCACGGGCGGGCTGGTTCCGGCGCGCTGGACGACGGCGTCCATGGTGAACCTGGCGTAGCCGTTGGTCGTGAGTTCCTCCCAGGCCGCGTCGAGCAGTGCCTTCTCCAGTGCCGCTCCGCGGCGCCTCTCGGGCATCCGAACCTCCTTTAGATAGACTTGCCTATCTTATTCCGGGCGCCTACTCTGACGACCGCAAGATACGATCTTATATCTTAAGGCGGTTGTTCCATGAGTTCTTCCCACCCGGAGCGGGGCGAGGCCGCGACTGCGGCAGCGGCCGAGGCCAGGCCCACGGCAGCGGTCGGAGCCGGTTCCGCGCCACCGGACCCCGACCGCGTCGACCCCGCCGTGTGGCGCTTGGCCTTCACCGTCATCGTCGGCGCCCTCGCCGTCGTCTTCGACACCACCGTCGTCACCGTCGCCCTCAACGACCTCGCAGCGGAACTGGGCGCTCCGCTGTCCACGATCCAGTGGGTGAGCACCGGCTATCTGCTGGCCGTGTTCGTCACCATCCCGCTCGCCGGATGGGCCCAGTCCCGGCTCGGCGGCAAGCGCCTGTGGATCACCGCGCTGGGCACGTTCCTGCTCGGCTCGGTGCTGTGCGCGCTGGCCTGGGACGCGACCAGCCTCATCGCCTTCCGCGTCGTCCAGGGCATCGGCGGCGGCATCATGATGCCGCTCATGGCCACTCTGGTCGTCCAGGCCGCCAAGGGCCGCAACATCGGCAAGGTCATGGCCACCGTCACCCTGCCCACCGCGCTCGGCCCCGTCCTCGGCCCGGTTCTGGGCGGCGTCATCCTGAGCCTCGCCGACTGGCGCTGGATCTTCTTCGTCAACATCCCCTTCTGCCTCGTCGGCATCTGGCTCGCCCGGCGCAACCTGCCCGACGACCGCCCCGCCCCCGGCCGCCCCCGCGCCCGCCTGGATGTCGTCGGCCTGCTCCTCCTCTCCCCCGGTGTCGCCGCCGTCATCTACGGGCTGTCCCGGGTCGAGGGCAGCACGGGCGTCGTCAGCGCCACGGTGCTCGTGCCGCTGACCGGCGGTATCGCCCTGGTCGGCGGCTTCGCCGCCTGGGCGCTGTCACGTGCCGGTGCACTGGTCGACCTGCGGCTCTTCCGTCACCGTCCGCTGGCCTCCGCCGCTTCCTTGAGCTTCCTGGGCGGTGTCACGCTGTACGGGGCGATGCTGCTGCTGCCGCTGTACTGGCAGCAGGTCCGCGGCGAGGACGCGCTCGGCGCCGGGCTCCTGCTCATCCCGCAGGGCATCGGCGCGTTCCTCGCGCGCACCCGGGCCGGTCACTACACCGACCGCGTCGGCCCTCGCTGGGTCGCCTTCGCCGGGTTCGCCCTCGCCACCGCGGCCACCGTGCCGTTCGCCTTCGCGGGAGCCGGCACCGACAAGGTGTGGCTCATGGCCGCACTGCTCGTACGCGGTATCGGCATGGGCGCCGCCATGGTCCCGCTCAACGGCGCCGCCTACATCGGGCTGACCCACCAGGAGATCCCCGACGCCAGCATCATCGCCCGGGTCGCCCAGCAGCTCGGCGGCTCGGTCGGCACCGCCGTACTCGCCGTCGTCCTCCAGCACACCCTCGGCGACGCCCGTACCCCGGACACTCTGGCCGGCGGCTTCAGCGACGCCTTCTGGTGGTCGATCGCCTTCAGCGTCGTCGCCGTACCGCTCTGCCTGCTCCTGCCCGGCCGGCCTGAGCCACAGGCCGCGGCCAGATGACCGGCCAGGTGACTGGGAGGCATCTGGTTGAAGTCAGTGGTGGGAATCAGATGGCTGGGGGTGGGGGCTGCGGGGTCTGTGGGGTCAGGTGACTGGGGACGGGGTCAGGTTCTGCAGGTAGGTGCCGAACCCATGGGGGGCTCGGGGGTGGTCCGTCCTGAGGTGAGGACCGGGCAGTGGTCGGTCCTGAGGATGCGGGCGCCGGTGCGTCGCAGCGCGGTTGCCAGCGCGTGGTCTTCGCTGTGGGTGAGGGCGGGGAAGCCGTGGGCCCGATGGTAGGCGTGAGCTGCGACGCCCAGGTTGGCGCCGTGTACGTGGGGATGGTCCCAGGCATGGCCGCGCTCGGGGCGTCCGGCGAAGTAGCGGGAGTGGTGATGCTGGGCGGTGACATTGCTGAGGGAAGGGTGAGGGGCGATGCGTATGGTGCCCAGTACGCAGTCCCATCCGGCGATCGCCTGCTCGACCTGGTAGGTCAGCCAGGTGGCGGGAACGAGGGTGTCGGCGTCGGTCGTGGCGATCCAGGCCCGGTCCGCCGCGGGCCCCAGCAGGCCGAGACCGTGTGCGACGGCCGCGGCCCGGGCCGCTCCGACGTTGCGCCGGGCCAGCTGAACGACATGGGCGCCGTGGTGCCGGGCGAGAGCGGCAGTGCTGTCGAAGCAGGCGTCGGCGGCGACGACGGTGACCACCGGCAGGTCGTGTGCGAGCAGCCGTGGATGCTGAGTGGCGGTGTGCAGGGCGCGGAGGGTGGCAGGCAGGGTCGCCGCCTCGTTGTGGGCGGGAATGGCGACCACCAGGGCGGTGGGAGGCAGGGGCGGGCGGTTCACACCAGACCCTCGGCTGCCGCGGGAGTGGGGGCGGTGCTGCCGTCGGGCAGGCGCCGGGTGAAGGTCTGCAGTACGAAGTCGGGGTCGTCCAGCCGGGTGACGGGGGCGAGTTCGGGTACGGCGGCGAGCAGCGGGGCGAGCTGGGCTCCGGTACGCAGGTGGTCCTCGACCGGGTGGTCCCAGTGCACGGTGACCAGGGTCGCCCCGGGCTGAAGGCTGTCGACGGTGCGGTGGAGGACGGTGTGCAGGGTGGCGTCGTCGAAGTAGTAGAGCAGTTCCGACAGGACGACGAGGTCGAAGGTCCCGTCGGGCCACTGGTCCGGGATCGCCAGGGGGCGTACCTCGACGTGCGGCTGGTCCTGGTTGCGGGCGGCGGCCGCACGGACGGCTGACGGTACCCGGTCGGTGGCCAGTACTTCGTCGCACCGTTCGGCCAGGAGCCGGGTCAGGACGCCGACGGAGCAGCCCGGCTCGAAGGCCCGGCGGTAGCGGCGGCGGGGCAGCGCGGCGACGGTCAGGGCGTACTTGCGCTGTTCGTACCACCGGTCCGCCAGGTGCCAGGGGTCGGCGGCGTGGGCGTACATGTCGGCGAAGTAGGACGGGGGCGTTGCCTGGCTGGTGCTCATACGAAGACCGTCTCGAAGGGGCGGGTGTGGTGGGCGAGTTCGGTGGGAGGGAGGATCACGGTGTCGGGGGCAGGGCCGGCGTCGGTGTCGGCGTTTGTGTCTGCGTCGGTGTCGGTGCCCGCGTGGGTGACGGCGTCGGTGGCGAGGCTGAACGGGGTGATCTGGCTGGTGAAGTGGTGGATCGCTGCCTGCTTACGGTCCTGCGCCCAAGGGGGCAGGAGCAGGCGGCGCGCGGTGGGCCAGGGCACGCGCGGGTCGCCGGGTGAGGCCCCAGTGCCACATCCATATCGGGTAGTGCCAGCAGGGGATGCCGGCCTGCCGGGCGGCGGCGGCCGCGGCGCGTCCGGCGGCCTCGTGGTCGGCGTGCAGATCGCCGGTGAACGGTGCGACGCACAGCCGGGCTCCGGTCTGCCGCAGCAACGTGGCGAGCTGTCGTGTCAGCTGTTTCTCGTGGGCGCCGACGTCCGTGTCGGGGATGTGCAGCCGGTGCGTACGGCAGTCGCGCGGGGCGAGGGCACCGAGGGCGCGTTCGAGTTCGGCCGCGCGCAGTGCGGCGATCCGGCCTGCGGGAAGGTGCGGGTGCGAGCCTTCCCCGTCGGTGACGGTGACGAGCTGGATGGCGCCGGTGAGCTGCACCATCGTGCCGCCGAAGCCGAGTACCTCGTCGTCGGGGTGGGCGGCGACCACCACGACGGGCCCGGACGGCGGCGGTACGGCGGGCAGCTGTGCCAGGCCGTCCCAGGCGGCCCAGTGCTCCTCCGGGGTGCCGGGGGCCTCGATAGCCGCGGCGGCGGTCTCGCGGTCGAAGGTTTCGGTCATCGGCGCGGCCCGGCTTCCTGCGCCACGAGGGACCCGAGTTCGGCGAGGTTGCGGTCGGCGTGATGCTGGCGGATGTAGACGGTCAGGTCGGCGACGTTGCGGGCGTGGCGCGGGTCGTGGCACAGAGGCCCCGCGCCGGTGGCCCGCCCGACCCGGTCCAGGACGTCGCGGCAGGCCTGCTCGGCGATCGCCCTGACGCGCAGGCCGCGCAGCCGGGCGGTGCCCGAGGTGTCCGACGGGTCGGCGTCGATGGCCTGCGCCGCCTGCTGCAACACGCTGTGCGCGCCGTGCAGCGCCATGTCCACCGCGCCCAGGTGCGCGGCGGTCAGCGGGTCCGGAGTGCCGGCGGAACCGGCGGCGGTCTGGAGAGTGTCGGCGACGGCCCGCGCACCGCCGAGCCAGCATGCGGCGACTCCGATGCCGCCGTGCTGAAAGCCCGGCCGGTCCAGGTAGGCCCCCACGGCGCCGACGGGCCGGGCCGGCACCGCCGTGAAGCGCACGTCAGGGGTGTCGCTGCCGGCCATCCCGATGGCCTGCCAGGTTCCCTCCAGGGGCACGTATCCGGGGTGGTCGGTGCGTACGGCGAAGAGCCGGCGCCCGTGCGGAGTGTCGGCGGTGACCAGGGCATGGGTGCACGAGTGTGCGCCGGAACAGTAGGCCTTGTGCCCGTCCAGGAGCCACTGGCCGCCCTCCTCACGGGCGAGCAGGCCGGTGTTCGGTGGCTGCGCGGCCCACACGCCCCAGCACTCCCCCGGGCCGGGCGGGGCGGAGCCCAGTTCGTGCAGGATGGCCGTGGCGTCGGCGTGGCCCTCGGCCAGGCGGGCCAGTGACAGGTCGGTGCGGCCGAGTGCGTACAGGGCGGCGAAGCGCTCCTGGGTCCGTCCCGCTCCCGGCAGCGGCAGGGCGTGGGCTTCGGTGTCCACCCAGGCGCGGAACCGGGCGGCCACCGATCGCCGCATGTCCTCGGCGTCCGGGACGAGTCCGCTTTCCTCTCCCGCCGTACCCGCGGTTCCCACAGCTCCCGCGGCTCTCGCAGTTCCCACAGTCACTTCTGGTCTTACCTTTCGCGCAGCTTCACCGGTTCGGCTGTCGCCTTCCGGGAACGGTCACGGCCCGCAGCCTCGTACCGGGCCGGTTCGCTCCCGAATACCCCGTGAGGGGTCTCTTATACGGTGCTGTCGCTCGGGTCACTTCCGCGCCGGCGGAGGGCTGGCAGAGGCCGGCGGAGGGCTGAGGGCATGACGCCGTGCCGCCCTGCCGTCCTGCACACGTACGGCGCCATGTGGCGGTGCCCGTACGGGACCGGGCTGCCTGTGCACCGATGAGTGGCCGGAGCGCGGCTCCGCAACGTTCTGCCCACCCCGCGATCGCCGCCATGGCGCTCCTCCGGCGGACTCGGCCGGGGACATGCGAGCCCTCGGGCCGCAGCCCCGGACGGCGCGCCCCCGGCCAGTACGTCCGCTCGGTCGATCTTTTTCGACGGCGTCTCCATCGCGAAGATCTACAAGCTCGGTGACCACCACTACCGTGCGGAAGGCTTCGCGGACGGGGCGTCCTTCGGCTCCATCGAGGCCCGGCCGGACCGGCCGTACGCCGCGGGCAACCTCACCGCTCATGTGATCGGCACCGTGGAGGCGGACACGCACAGGCCGTACGGGGTCTTCCGGATCGGCGGCGTGTGGGCGGCCCGCAGACCGTCCTCAAGAACAAGTACGGCGTGGTGCTCGGGGGCGTCAACCACCACCACCCGGAGCTTGCCACGCTGGGCCTGAAGATGACCGACGTCCTCAGCGGCCGGCCCACGCTGCTCGACCGTCGTCCCACGGGCGGAGTCACGCCGCGGAGCACCCTCTTCCCCAAGCTCCCCAAGGGGTGCTCCAAGAGCGCCTGAGGGCTATGATCACGGTCGATCTGACAACCGAAAATCCAGTCGGGCCGTGTTTCGGATGTGACACGGCTCGACGTCGAGGGGGAACTTCACATGCGTATCCGTACGGGGGTGGCGTCCGCCGCCCTGGCCGGTCTGCTCGCTGTCGGCGTGGCTGTCCCGGCGCAGGCCGACAGCGCCGGCGCCGCGCAGGACCGCAGCACCTACAGCAGCGAGTCCGCCCGCGCCGCGGCCGGGGTCGGGGCCTTCCAGACCCTGGGTGACCGGGTGCACTACTCGCACACGGTGCAGGGAAACATCAACGCGCACGGCTGGTGGAAGCTGCTGCGCGGACCGCGGGCCAAGGCCAAGGTCACGGTCTGGCTCCAGGTCAAGACCGGGTCGGGCTGGAAGACCCTGAAGAAGAACGACAAGACCGTCTGGCCCGGTGGCGGGAGCAACAAGCGGACGGCGGCGGCGTGGAAGTGCACCAACCTGATACAGAAGCACACCTTCCGCAGCATCATCGACGTCGACCTCATCGGGTATCCGGACGACGCCTACAAAAAGATCACTGACCCGCAGACGCTGTACTGCGGCACGTGATCGGGCTCTGACAGCGGCGCCGGAGGGGTCCCCTTCCGGCGCCGTTTGTTCTTTCTGTTCTTTGGAGTGCATGTGCTTTCCCCCACCATGATCGTTGGGCTGCACGGGGTCTTCACGCCCTTCCCGTGGTTCGACCGAGTGGTCGAGCGGGATGACGAAGACGCTGAAGGTGTCGAAGGCGCCGGAGGAGTCGAAGGCCCCGAAGACGTCGAAGGCTCTGTCGAGGAGGATCTCCTCGGCTCGGCGATCGACCGGGCCGGTTCCTACGGCTGGCAGACCGTGAGCAGCTGGCTGACCGAGGACGGGGCGACCACGGCCGCTCATGAGCCCACCGCGTGGGCTCATGAGGAGGTCGGCGGTGACTGGGCGCAGGACGGGAAGGTGCACCAGCTGGGCTGGTTGCAGGCCGGAATCCTCACGGACTCACCGCGTCCCGGGCTCCCCCTCCGGCCGATCGCCCTGGTGTTGACCGAGACACTCACTCGCGTGGGCACGATGGAGTTCACCGGTGTGCATGCCGTGCTGCCGCTTGCGGCGGTCAAGCGGAACACGGCTTTCCATCAGGCCGAACTGGCGCCGTGGTTCGGTCTGGCGGATCCGGACGCCCGGCATGAGGTGGTGGTCACCGTTTCCTGCCGTACCGGCACGGGCGGGGTGGGCGACGGCGGGATGCGCGCGGGCGATGCCGAGGCCGTGTGCGAGGCGGTACGGGAGATGGCGCAGGGGGCCGTGGACTTCTCCGTATCCGTTGACTCCCTCGAACCCGCCAACTGCCCCGACTCCGCAGGCTCCCCCGAACCCGCCGACTCTTCCGGATCCGGACACCGAAGTGCTCTGCCAGGGCTGGACCTCGACCTCGACAGTGGGGTGCACACCGTGGGGATGCGCGAGGTGATGCGCTGGGACTGCCGTACGCGGGAGTGGTCGCCGGACATCGCGGTGTGGCTGACGGAGATGGTGGTGGACGGTTTGCGCGGGCTGGGGCGGTCGGTGCCGGTGGCCGTGACGGCTTCGCTGGCGTCTCCCGTGTCACCGACAATGGCGTCTCCCGCGTCGCCTCCGACGGCGTAGCCCGCGCGCTCCAGGGTCTTGAGGAAGGCGACGGACCGGCATAACGTTTGGGGCCAAACGTCAGACACCACTCCGCGAACGTGAACACGGCCGGGAGTCCGGATGACCGAGCCCCACCCCCGCATGACGCTCGTACTGACCGAGAACTGGACCATGACCGGCGGCAGGTGCGACCTCGGCGCTCTGGTGCGCTGGGCCCGCGAGGCGGAAGACGCCGGATTCGACTCGGTCATGCTCAGCGAACACATCGCGCTCGGGCCGGACTCCGGCGCCAAGGGCCCGATGCCCAACCCGCGCGAGTACGCCCTTCCGGGAAACCAGGCCCCGGACACACCATGGCCCAGCTCCGTCGTCCTGCTCTCCGCCATGGCAGCCGTCACCGAGCGGATCCGGCTCGCCGCCGCGGCCGTACTGGCGCCGCTGCGCCACCCCTCCTCCTGGCCAAGGAGCTGGCCACCCTCGATCTCCTGAGCAAGGGCCGGCTCGTCGTGCTGCCGACGGTGAGCTGGAGCGAGGACGAATACGCCGCGCTCCAGGTGCCGTTCGCGCGGCGCGGCAGGCTGCTCGACGAGCACTTGGCCGCCTGGAAGCTGCTCTGGCAGCCCGGTCCTGCCACCTTCGAGGGCGAGCACTACCGCTTCCGCGACGCCTGGCTGGAGCCGAAGCCGTACCGGACGGGCGGCCCGGAGCTGTGGTTCGGCGGCTCGTCGCTGCACGGCGCGGTGCTGCGGCGCCTGGTGACGTACGGCCACGGCTTCAACCCGCTGGGACGCCCCGCGCCCGGCGAACTGGAGAAGCTGCGCGCGGCGATGGCGGAGGCCGGGCGCGACATGTCCGGGTTGGAGATGGTCGGCGGGACGCGCGCCGTCTTCCCCGACGGGACCTCGGTGGCCGACCTCGGCCGAGCGCTGGAGTCCGTACCGGAGCAGATGGAGCAGGGCTTCACGACCTTCTGCATCAAGCCTTCGCAGTTCACGGACGACCCGGAGGGGGTCGGTGACTTCTGCCGCGAGGTGATGCGACGGGTGGGGCGGCTCGCCGGGTGACGCGGCGGCGACAGGGCGAGAGCCCTCGCCCGGCGACGCGGCGGGCTCCCGGCACGGGCACCCCACCCGGCGCGGGAACTCCCGCCCCAGCGGTGCCGTGCCGGCCGCCCCACTGCGATCCCGTACCGGTAATTGGTGCAGCCCTCTTGCGCCGGAGACAGCTCCCGGGCATATGTTTGGGCCCAAACGACACCGGACGAGAAGAGGTCTTCCATGCCCGGACCCGCAGACCTCGTGCTGGTCAACGGCACCGTGCTGACCGTCGACGCCGCGTTCCGCCGCACCCAGGCCGTCGCCGTGCGCGACGGCCTGATCGCCGCGACCGGAAGTACCGCCGAGATCCGTGCGCTCATCGGTCCCCGTACCGAGGTCGTCGATCTCGAAGGGCGCACCGCGCTCCCCGGGATCAACGACTCCCATCTGCACGCCGCCGCCTTCGGCGCCACCCGGCCGCCGCTCGCTCTCGACGTCGCCTGGCCCGCCGTGTCGTCGATCACCGGGGTACGTGAGGCCGTGCGCCGCAGGGCCGGTGAGCTTCCGGCGGGTGACTGGATATTCGGCAACGGATGGGACACCGGCTACCTCAAGGAGTGTCTGGCCGAGCCGGGCCGCGCCCCGCGACGCCAGGACCTGGACGAGGTGTCGCCGGAACACCCCGTGCTGCTCTACGAGTTCTCCGGGCACACCTCCTGGCTCAACTCCCGTGCCCTGCAAGCCGCGGGCATCACCGCCACCACGCCCGTACCGCCCGGCGGTGTCATCGAGACCGACGCCGACGGCGCCCCGACAGGCATTCTCCGTGAGGGCGCGCAGGACCTGGTGAACGCCGTGGTCCCGCTGATGGACGACTCCGCACGCGAGGCCGCCGTCCGCTCCGCGATCGCGGTCTGCCACGCCGAGGGCATCACCAGCTTCACCGAGCCGGGGCTCGGGCCCGGCGGCACTTCGCTCTTCCTGGGGGTCGCGGACACCGAGACGCTCAACGTGTACGCGCGTCTGGAATCGGCCGGTGAGTTGCGGGCACGGGTCAGCGTGCTGCTGCTCCCCTGGAGATGGGCGGCGCGGCACGGCATCTGCCCGACCGGCTGGCCCAGCTGGAAGGGGTGTGCGCGGCAGCCGACCCGCGGCGGCTGCGCGTACTCGGCGTCAAGCTGTTCGCCGACGGCATCCCGCCGAGCCGTACGGCCTGGATGCACGAGGAGTACGAGGGCGGCGGGTACGGCAGTCTCTGTCTGCACGGCCACAGCGACGCCCAGCGGGTCGAGGAGCTGAACTCGATCGTGCGGTACGCCCACGCCGCGGGCCACCAGCTCGGCGTGCACATCACCGGGGACCACGGCATCGACGCGGTCGTCGAGGCCTTCGAGGCGGCGCAGGCCGAGACCCCGCGCCCGGACGCACGCCACTACGTCATCCACGGCGACTTCGCCTCGGTCCGCTCGCTCGCCACGCTCGCGCGGCACGGCTGGGGCATCAACATGAACCCCGGGGTCAAGGACGCCACCGCGGACGCGATGGACGCGATCGTGGGGCCCGAGCGGTCCGCCTACCAGTGGCCCGTACGCAGCGCCGTGGCGGCCGGCATCCCGGTCACCGCCAGTTCGGACGCGCCCATCACCTACCCCGACTGGCGCCGGGGTGTGGCCTCGATGATGCTGCGGGAGGCGAAGGCGAGCGGGCGGCAGAGCGGCCCCGAGCAATGTGTCGACCTGGAGACCGCGGTCCGCGCGTACACCTCGAACGCCGCGTGGCAGGACTTCGCGGAGAGCTGGAAGGGGACGCTGGAGCCCGGCAAGGTGGCCGACATCTGCGTCGTGGACGGTGGTCTCGCGCACGCCGATCCGCACGGGATCGCGACGATGCCGGTGGCGATGACGATCTTCGACGGGGAGACCGTCCATGACGCCCGGTGACGCGGTGCGACCGACCCCGCAGTCGGCTGCCCCGCCATTCACCCGGCGATCCGCCGGGGCGCTCTCCGGCCGCTTCGCCCGCTGGGCCGTCGCCCTCTCCCCGCGGCGGAAGTGGGCACTGTTCGGCTGCTGGTTCGCGCTCGACGCCGTACTGGCGCTGGCTCCGCCGGTGTACTGGGCGGCGGGCGATCCGCGGTTCCAGAGCGGGCCTGGAATCCCGTTGTCCGTCTGCTACTTCCTCGCCCTGGGCGCGCACATCTCGGCAGGCGTCGTCGCCCTGTACTGCGTCGAGTCGGC
This sequence comes from Streptomyces sp. Ac-502, assembly GCF_045222935.1. Lineage (NCBI taxonomy): Bacteria > Bacillati > Actinomycetota > Actinomycetes > Kitasatosporales > Streptomycetaceae > Streptomyces > Streptomyces sp. Ac-502. Next base: position 9,517,793 of record NZ_JBHFFO010000001.1, on the reverse strand, counting down.
CCGCGGCGAGATCGACTGACACCTCCTCGGCATCGGCACGGAGAGGGGATCACCCCGGTGAATGTCTTCCTCGGCTACGGCATGGTGGCGCTCTTCTTCTGCGGAGTGCTCTGCACGCTGTACGTGCACCGCAGGCGCGACGCCGACTTCACCGACTACGCCGTCGGCGGGCGCAGCTTCGGCAGCGGCTATCAGACCATGTCGGTCCTCAACACCTGGTTCCCCGGCTCGGTGTTCATCGCCGACGCGGGCATGGCCGCCGGCAGCGGGGTGATCGGCTTCCATCTGCTGGTCTACGGCCTGTTCGCCTACCTGCTGATGTATCTGATGTCCCGGCGGGTGTGGATGTGGGGCGAGCGGCACGGGCTGCGCACCCAGTCCGACCTGTTCGGACTGCGCTACGGCGGAACGGCGTCACGCACCGTGCCCGCGCTGATCCAGGTCCTGGTCAACTTCCCGATGACCGTGCTCGGGATGCAGGCGATGGGGCTGATCTTCTACTACATCTCCTTCGGCCACCTCAGCTACTCCCAGTCGGTGCTCGCGGGGGTGCTGGTCCTGGTGGCCCGCCAGTTCTGGACGGTGCGCATGGGCATGCGCGGCGTGGTCGTCACGGACTTCTACCAAGGCATGATCGCGTACGTCTTCGGGTCGGCCCTGCTGGTGGGGCTCATCGTCTACCTGGCCGTACACGGTCACGGATTCGCGCGGCTGCCCCTGGAGCGGCTGACGCTGCCGACGGGCGGCGACAGCGGCGGGCTCTATCTCTTCGCGCTGACCTTCACCGGGTCGGTGGGCGGCTGGTGTCTGTCGGGGATGTTCGTCCGGCTCTTCACCGCGGACGGGGTACGGAGCGTCAAGCGCTCCGCCGTGTTCGTGATGCCCGCCTCGCTCGTCTTCGCCGGGCTGCTGCTGACCGCCGCCCTCCTGTCCGGGACACTGCCCGGCGTCTCCGACAACCCCGACCGTGCCCTGTTCACCCTGGCGCAGCACATCGGGGGCCCGTGGGTCATCATCGCGATCGCCCTGTGCGTCCTGGCCGCGCAGATCGGCATGGCCGACGGGGTGCTCCAGTCCGTGGGCACCCTCATCTCCAACGACCTGGTGGCCGTGTACCGGCCGATGAACGACAAGGGGCGGCTGCTGGCGGCGAAGGTGTCCATCGCCGTCTACACGGTGGCCGCCGCGCTGGTCGCCAACATCGGGCTCAGCAACCTCATCACGCTGTCGATCATGGCGTACCAGGGAGTGGTGCAGCTCGCGGTCCCGCAGTTCCTCGGCCTCTTCTGGAAGCGCGGCAACCGGACCGGCACGGTCGCCGGAACCGTGGCCGGCTTCGTCACCGCCGCTGGACTTTCGGCGGTCTACCCCACCTTCATCCCCTGGCTGAACGGTCTGACCTCGGGGATCGTGGGTTTGGCCGTCAACCTCGCGGTGTACGTCGCCTGTGCGTATCTGCTCCCGCGGGGGACGCAGGAGAGGCAGCGGGTCGCCGAGCTGTTCGCCTCCACGTCCGTGTCCGGTGCGCCGGCGACGCGGGGCAGGACCGCCGAGGAGGTGTAGGAACGGCGGGAAGGTCCGGGTACGGCGAGGTCGTTCAAGGCCGGCTGGGGTCTCAGGACCGGCGAGGGGCCCGGACGCCGCGGTATTCCCAGTCACCGCCGAGGGCCGTGGACACGACTTCCTCCGAGGCCGTCGGCTGCGCGCCGCAGTCGCCCCGGACGGGCGTCGGGCCCGCCACGATGTGGTTGGTCAGCCGTCCCAGGCCCTCCGCCTCGACCTCCACGACGTCACCCGGCCGTACGGGGCGTGAGTGCGCGGGCGTGCCGGTGAGGAGGACGTCACCGGGGACGAGGGTGATGGTCCGGGCGATGTCGGCGACGAGGTAGTGCATGTCCCACGTCATCTCGTCGGTGGAACCGTCCTGCACCAGCTCGCCGTTGACGTACGTACGCAGGTACTTGCCGCGGAAGTCCCACCCCGTCACCAGCCCGGGGCCCAACGGGCAGAGTGTGTCGGAGCCCTTGACCCGGAGCATCGAACCGGCGTCGGTGTCCCGGAAGTCGTGCAGGCCGTAGTCGTTCGCGACGGTGTATCCGGCGATGTGGTGGCCTGCGTCGTCCGGTGCGACATTGCGGCACACGCGGCCGATGACGAGCGCGATCTCGCCCTCGTAGTTGAGGTACTGGCAGCCCTCGGGGCGCACCACCGCGCCGCCATGCGCGTTGAGGGCGGAGACGGGCTTGTGGAAGTACGTGGGCGCGGGCGGCAGTGAGGCTTGGAACTCTTCGACTCTGCTGCGGTGGTTGAGGTGCACCGCGATCACCTTGGAGGGCTGTACGGGTGGCAGGTGATTGGCGTCTGCCACGTTCACGCGGCGGCCGTCGCCTGCGACCAGGGTCTCCCCTCCCGTACGACGTGGACGGTGGCGCCGTCGAGCAGGATGCGGCGGTATTCGCGGGTGCCGTCCTGTCCGGCAGTGCGTGTTGGGTTCATGGCGCCTCCGTTTCCGGGCACGGGGTGTCCCTGTTCGCGCGTCGCGGGTGCAGGGGTGTTGTGGCTTGTCGCACCCTTCCCCGCTTTGAAGCACGGCACCTCGGGAAGCGTCCTTACGCCGTCCAGCCGCCTGCCGGGCGGTCGAACCACAGGTGGATCTGTCCCGTTCCGATCGAGTTCTCGTACGCGCTGTAGGCGCGCGCGGGCGCGGTCAGCCGGTCCTCCCCCAAGGCGCCCGCCAGCATCAGGTAGTGCCCGAAGCCCGCTTCGGGCCGGTGGGCGGCGAACTCCGGCATGGTGCGCAGCACGCGCGCGTGGTCGCCGCGCAGGAACCATGCGATCCGCTGTTCGTCGGCGGCGCGCGCCTCGGGGCTGCGGAGGTGGACCGGGTCACTCGCTTCGTGGTCGCGCAGTTCGCGCAGGGGCCAGAAGGTGTGGGAGAGCGCGCCGGAGGCGATCAGCAGCACCTTGCGGTCCGGCAGTGCGGCGATGCCGTCGGCGAGCGCGCGGCCGAGCCGGAGGTGGTCCTCGTCGTCCCCGGTCTGGCACACGCCGATGGAGATCCACCGCTTGTCGGGCAGCCCCTGTCCCAGGTACGTCCAGAGGTTGACGGTGGCGTAGTGGATCGGCAGGCAGGGGTCGTCGATCGGGGTGATCCAGGTGCCGTGCTCACCGGCGAACGCGGCGGTGGAGTGGGCGAGTTCGGGGTCGCCGGGGAAGTCGTAGGGCATGCGGCACATGCCGCGCGGCAGTTCGTCGGAGGTGAAGAGCCCGGCCCGCCTGTGCTGCGCGGCGACGACGAATTCGACGGTGGTCGCCCAGTGCGAGTCCAGGACGACGACCGTGTCGTGGTCGAGCGTCTCGAAGACGTCCCGGCGCAGCCTGCGCAGTCCCGGTACGAGGCTGACCTCGCGTCCCCCGTTCAGCTCCCGCCGGCCCGCTTCGGGCAGGACGATGGTGGGAACGTGGGCGAGAAGACCGGCGCCGACGATCTCACCCATGGTGCCGCCAGCCTTTCGGTGCCGTGACGGTGTTCTTCACGTCGCAGTAGAAGTCGAAGCTCCAGTCGCCGCCCTCACGGCCCAGGCCGGACGCGCGGGAGCCGCCGAAGGGTGCGGCGAGGTCGCGGACGAAGAAGCAGTTGACCCAGACCGTCCCGGCGACGAGCCGCGCGCCGACGCGGGCCGCGCGCTCGCGGTCCCCGGTGGCGAGGGTGGCGGCCAGTCCGTAGCGAGTGCCGTTGGCCAGGGCCACGGCCTCGTCCTCGGTACTGAAGCTCTGGAGGGTGAGTACGGGGCCGAAGACCTCCTCCTGCACGATCTCCGAGTCCTGCGCGACGTCGGTCAGCAGCGTCGGCCGGTAGTACGTGCCGCCGGTCCGCTCGTTCAGTTCCGTGTGCGGGCCGCCACCGAGGAGCGGGGTGGCGCCGTCGGCCAGTGCCCGCCGGACGAAGCCGTCCACCCGTTCCAGGTGCTGGGGGTGGATGAGGGGGCCGATGTCGGTGGACTCCTCGCGCGGGTCGCCCTGGACGAGGGCACGGGCCCGGTCGGTGAAGCGTTCCAGGAAGGCGTCCCGTACGGATTCCTCGACGATCAGCCGGGTCGCGGCCAGACAGACCTGGCCCGCGTTGTCGTACTGCTCGACGGCGAGGTCGGCGGCCAGGTCGAGGTCGGCGTCCGCGAAGACGAGCAGGGGCGACTTGCCGCCGAGTTCGAAGCTGGTGGGCACCAGGTGCGCGGCCGCGGCACGGGCGATCCGCCGCGCCGTGGCCACGGAGCCCGTGAAGCTGATGCGGCGCACACCCGGGTCGGACACGAGGGGCGCGCCGGCCTCGTCCCCGTACCCCTGGAGAACGTTGAGGACGCCCGGAGGCAGCCCGGCCTCGGCGGCGATGTCCGCGAAGAGCGACGCGGTGAGCGGCGTCCACTCGGCGGGTTTCAGGATCACCGGATCACCGGCGGCCAGCGCGGGACCGATCTTCCAGGTGGCCAGCATCAGCGGCGCGTTCCACGGTGTGACGAGCGCGGCGGGGCCGGCCGGGTCCCAGGTCACGTGGTGGGTGTGGCCGCGGGTGGCGAAATCCTCGTGGCCGAGGGCGAGCAGGCGGTCGGCGAAGAAGCGGAGGTTGTGCGCCGCGCGGGGCATCACACCGTTGCGGTGGGAGCGCAGCAGCGCGCCGTTGTCCGCCGTCTCGACGGCGGCGAGGTCTTCGAGGCGCGCCTCGACGCCGTCCGCGACGACGTGCAGCAGCCGGGCGCGCTCCCGGTGCGGCGTCGCGGCCCAGCCGGGGAAGGCGGCGCGGGCGGCGTCGACGGCCGCCCGGGCCTCCTCGGCGCCGCCCCGGGCGATCTCGGCGAGTGGCGCCCCGTCGATGGGTGAGCGGTCGGTGAAGGTACCGGTGGAGGCGCGGCGTTCGCCGCCGATCCAGTGGCGGGTGTCGACGGGGACTCCGGCGACCGTGACGGTGTTCCCGGCTGTCGGGGAGGCTCCCCGGGCTGCCGGGGCGGCGGTTCGGGCTGTGGTAGCGGTGGTTCGGGCCGTGGTGGCGGTGGGCGGATGGTCCTGGCGCTCCGAGGGGACCGGGGTTGCCCGGTGCGCCGGGGAGCCCGGTGCGGGCGCGGAGGGAGCCATCACAGCCTCCAATTCGTTTGAGGCCAAACAACATAGGCGGCCCGGCTTCGGGCGGTCAACCCCTCCCCCGTTGGCGCCCCGTAGCTATCCTTTGGCCCCAAACGTCATGCCGGAGCCGCTACGGGGAGACACCGGAAGGGCGGGGGTGGCGGAAGTGATGAGGACGACGGGAAGGCGGCGACGTGGCACCGCGCCTCCAGGACACCGGCCCCTGAGGGGCGGCTCACCTCCGGGAAGGGCGGCGTCCGCTGCGTCGCGGGCGGGGGTCGGCCCCGTCGAGGAGGGCGAGCCGCCGCTCCTCCCCGTTCTCCTCCGTCTGCACCACGATCTTCCGCAGCAGGTCGGCCAGTGTCGTGCACTCCTCGTCGGTCAGCCGCTCGGAGACGAAGACCTCCTCCGCGTTGAAGGCGGGGAAGACCTCGGCCATCAGCTGCTCACCCTGGTCCGTCAGCCGCAGCAGCACCAGGCGCCCGTCGGAGGGGTGACTGTTGCGTTCGAGGAGGCCACGGCTCTGAAGCGTGCGGCACACCCCCGTCAAGGTGCCCTTGGAGATGCCGGCCTCCGCCGCCACGTGGCGGGTCTCCGTCTCGCCCCAGATCCATACGACCCACAGCACGACGAACGAGGTCCAGGACAACTCGGCACCCCGCAGCACGGAGTTCTCGAAGTGCTGCCGCACGGCCGCGGCGGCGCGGTAGATGTTCGCCACTGCGACCATCTGTACGTGCCGGATCGGCGTGTCGCCCAGCTTGGCCTGTACGGCTTTCTCGGTCTCCCGGATGGAACGGTGCTCCGTCACGTCGTGTTCTCCCGCGTCTCTCGCCGTTGCCGGCAGTCCCCTGCCGAGTTCCGTGCGCCCCCGTAAGACCGTTGCCGTTCGCGACCCTTACGGACTCAAACGATAACCCGCCCCGTCCTGGCCCATCCGCCCTCACCCGGAAGTGATGTTCCGGAGACGGCTACTTACGGAGCTCTCTTAGAACCTGAATCGAAAGTTCAAGGATCTCGATGGCGAGCAGATCGTGGCGGCAGGCGATTTGGCTGTGGCCGTCAGGGCGCTTCGGGCGCATCCTGTGAAGTGCGCGGAGTGGGCGTGCGTGGGTTCTGGCCGGCGAGGAGGAATGCATGGAGAGCGCGCCGAGCAGGACGGCGATGTTTGCGGCCGTGTCGCGTGGATTATTTCGCCTGGAGACGGCGTCGCCGTGGGTACTGGACGATGTGCTGGCCCTGGTGCTTGTCGGCCCGGTATGGCGGGAGCTGCGAGACCGGTTCGATCCGCTGTTCCCCGGCCCGGTCCGTCGCGAGTCCCGCACGGCTGTCTGCACCCGCAGCCGGTACGCCGAGGATCGGCTGGCAGCCGGCGCCTTCACGCAGTACGTGATTCTTGGCGCGGGGCTTGACTCGTTCGCGTGGCGGCAGCCGGATCTGCTCGGCTCGCTGACGGTGTTCGAGGTTGATCATCCTGCTTCCCAGGCATGGAAGCTCGAGCGGGTCAGGGTGCTCGGCCTGCCGCTCAGTGACTCGCAGGTGTTCGTGCCGGTCGATTTCGAGGCCGAACCGGTTCAGGATGTTCTGGGCGCGGCCGGGTTCGACCGGGCGCAGCCGGCGATGTTCTGCTGGACGGGTGTCGCTCCCTATCTGACGGCGCAGGCGATCGAGTCGACGTTGCGCACGATCGCGGCGGCTGCTCCCGGGTCTGAGGTCGTGTTCTCCTACCGGGCCGAGGACAGTGTGCTGGACGAAGTGGGGACGGAATTCGCCCGGATCTACTCGCCGATCGCGGCTGCTGCCGGCGAGCCTCTTCAGCCCGGCTGGCCGGTAAACGAGATCGAGAGGCTGATCAGCCAGTGCGGGCTGAAGGTCGTGGATCATCCCGCACGTGCAGACCTCCAGCAGCGGTACTTCGCCGGCCGTACCGATGGGCTGCGTCCCTATACCTTCGAGACCCTGGTGGCCGCGCGGGTCACCTGACTGAGCGTTTGGTCCTGTCTCACCGCTCCTTGTTTGGGTTTGGCAGTTCGTTGGCTGGAGGCACAAGGGACCGGTGAGCCGGTCGGCCGAAGGCGTGACAGCAGAGGCGTGTTTCAATCCGACACCTCCTGTCTCCTCCCAGGACGGGGCGGTCAGTGGTCCTGCGCCCCTCGCCAAGCCGACTGCCGCGCAGTACACGCAAGACATGACCCCGCACGACGCGTTCCTACGACATCCCGTCAGCGCCCCAGAGTCCGCTTGCTCCGCCGTACTCAGCACACCGTCGCACCGCCGCCCAGCGAAAGGGAGTTCCGCATGCCCCGGCCTGCCGAGCCAGCCCAGAACGATCAGACCACCCGACCCGGTCAGTCCGACCAGTCCGACCACCCCGACCAGTCCGATCCCCCAGACCGGCCCGTCCTGCTCGTGGCCGGGGCCAGCAGTGGGATCGGCGCGGCCGTCGCCGCGCGCGGTACGGACGGAGGCGCCCGCGTCGCCGTGTGCGCCCGGCGCGCCGATGCGCTGCGCGAGGTCGCGGACGCGTGCGGCGCGACACCTTACGTCGCCGACCTGACCGTACGCGGCGAGGTCGAGGAACTGGTCGCGGCCGTGGTGCGGGACCACGGCCGCCTGGACGGCGTGGTCGCCAACGCCGGAACGATACGCCCTGGCGGCCTGCTGGAACTCAGCGACGAGGACTGGGACGTCACGCTGCGCACCAACCTCACCTCCGTCTTCCTGCTCGCCCGCGCGGCCCTTCCCCACCTGGCGGCCGCGCGGGGCGCGTTCGTCACCGTGGGCTCCGTCGCCGGGCTGCGCGCCGCCGCGGGCGCGGGCGCGTACGCCGCGTCCAAGGCGGGGGCCGGCATGCTGACGAGCGTCATCGCCGCGGAGTTCGGGCCGTACGGAGTACGTGCCAACACGGTGTGCCCCGGCTGGACGCGCACGGAGATGGCCGACGAGGAGATGCGGGAGTTCGCCGGCGGGCTTTCCCTGGACGCGGCGTACGCGAAGGCCACGGCGCTGGTGCCGCAGCGGCGCGCGGCGGCGGCCGACGAGGTCGCGAACGCCGTGCTGTGGCTCCTCGGGCCAGGGGCGTCGTACGTCAACGGGGCGACGCTGACCGTGGACGGCGGGCTGACCTCGGTCGACGCGGGGCGGGTGCCGTTCGACTTCGACGTGACACCGCGGTGACCCAGTACCACGGTCCTTCCTGACCGCGGACCTTCCTGACCGCGGACATCGCTGACATCGCTCTGACGGCGCGAGCCCGGGCGCGTACCGCTACGCGCTCGCGCCCCGCTCCAGCACGGTCCCGCCGTTCCAGCACACCCCCACCTGCCGGTAGTAAGCCCCGATCGGCTCCGCGACGGCGAGGGCCGCCAGCTCCTCCGTGGGCGACGCGAACAGCTCCAGCTCCGCGTCCGCCGCCCAAGCCTGGCCTCCCTCGAAGGAAGCGGCTCCGCTCTCGACCAGCTCGTCCAGGGCGAGCCCCGTCCCGTCGATCGAGGGCAGCACGCGGTGGTGCGCCATCGGATGGCCGTTCACGAAGCCGCCCGTCGCCGACGGCTCGCGCAGTGTGGCGACCACCTGGGCCAGCCGCCGGTCCCCCGCCGCGAGCGTCGCGCCGAAGACGGCGCCGGGCTCGATGCGGGGAGCGGGGCCGTACGGGTGCGGCCTGGTCATGTGGATGGAGCCGAGCTTCTTCGGGTAACCCTGGTGGATCCCGCGGGCGAGGGCGAAGTCCTTGTCGACCCAGATGTGGACGCAGCGCGAGTACGTACGGCCGCGGTAGCCGCAGCGTACGACCGCGAAGCACTCCTTGTACTGGCTGCGCACCGGGTCGAGCAGTTCCTCCTCGCCCGCGCCGCAGGACTGCCAGTCCGCCCAGATCAGCGCGACGGCACCCGGGTCCTCGTCCGCGGGAACGAGCGGCTCGGGGAGGAGTTCGCGGACCCGCGCGGGATCGGTGCGGTACTCGACCGTGAGCAGGTCGCCCGAGTAGTACCAGGGCGGGGGCGGGATCAGTGCGGCCCGGCCCGTGGCGGTCCTGGGTGGGAAGAAGCCCCGGACGGTCGGTGCGGCCGACGCGGCCGATGTAGTGGGCTCAGTTGGCACAGCGGCTCCTCGGGTCGCCCTGCATGTCATTTGGGCCCGTACGGTATGCCTTCACCCCCGGGTTGTCACGAGCGCGCCGGACGGGCCACCGATCCCCCACGCCCTCTTGCGCGCCCCCACCCCTCTCCATATGGTTCGACCCCAAACGACATCCCGAGTGAGCCCGAGCACAGTCCCCGCAGGAAGGCTGGACAGGGTGAGCGAACAGAGCCCGGCACTCAGCGACCAGGCCCGGCAGGCCGTCGCGGCGCTGCGAGCGCAGGACATCGACGTGGTACGCGTCGTCTACCCCGACCTGCTCGGCGCCGACCGCGCCCGCGACATCCTCGTCAGTCACCTGCCGGCCGCCGCGCACCACGGCCTGGCGTTCTGCCGCGCGGTCTACCACACCAGCCCGCAGAGTGACACCGTTCCCATGCCGGGGGCCTGTCGGCGGGGATGCCGGACATCACGGTCCGGCCCGACCTGGACACCCTGCACAGACTCCCCTGGGAGCCCGGCGTCGCCTGGTGCCTGGGCGAGGCCCTGGACCCGGCGACCGGACGCCCGGCCGCCGAATCCCCGCGCGACCTGCTGCGCCGCGTACTGAACCGGATCGGCACGGAACTGCACCCGGTGGTCGGCCCCGAGCTGGAGTACTACCTGTGCGAACGGGACGAGAGCACCGTCACCGGCTGGTCGCCCTACGGGCGGGCACCGGGCAACGTCTACAGCGCGGGACTGCGCGGCGACCCCGACGGCCATCTGCTGCGCACGCTGCGGTACTTGAAGGAACTGGAGATCGGCGCGACGGCCGGGAACCGCGAGTTCGGCAGCGGTCAGTTCGAGATCAACCTCGACCATTCGGCGGCGCTCGACGCCGCCGACCGCGCGTTCCGCTTCAAGACGGCCGTCAAGGAGATCGCCCGCACGGAAGGACGGCTGGCCACCTTCATGGCCAGGCCCTTCAACGAGGAGGGCGGCTCCGGCTTCCACCTGCACCTGTCGATGGCGGACGCGGACGGGCGCAACGTCTTCGAAGGCCGCGACGAGAGCGACCCGCACGGCCTGTCCACCGCCGCGCGGCACGCGACCGCCGGCGTCCTCGCCCACGCGCCGGCGCTCACCGCACTGCTGAACCCGACCGTCAACTCCTACAAGCGCTTCGGCCCGCACAGCCTCGCCCCGTGGCTGATCGACTGGGGACTGGACAACCGCAGCGCGATGGTGCGCATACCGCCCGAGCGCGGCGGCGGAACCCGCCTGGAGCTGCGCCTCGGCGACGCCACGGCCAACCCCTACCTGGCCGTCGCGGGCGCGATCGCCGCCGTGGGACTCGGCCTGCGGGAGAAGCGTGAGCCACCGGAGCCGCTGGAAGGCTACGGCTACCGGGAAGACACCGCGGCGCGGTTGCCGGGCACGCTCGCCGAGGCGCTGGACGCGTTGGAGGGCGACACGGAACTGACCGAGATGCTGGGTGCCGACTTCACCCACTCCTTCCTCACGTACAAGCGCAATGAGGTCGAGCGCTTCCAGCAGTACGTCACCGACTGGGAGTTCAAGGAATACGCCTTTCTCCTGTAACGGCGCCCGCCCGCACCGGGTTCCTTCCCGTGCCCTTCTCCTCGCCTTCTTCGCAAGGACAGCTCCCATGACCACCTCCTCGACTGCGTCCACCGCTTCCCCGGCACCCGAACCCACACCCAAACCCGAATTCACACCCGAGTTCGCACCCGAATCCACTTCCGAGTCCGCATCCGAATCCGCCCCCCACCCGCTGCCCCTGGACGCAGTCGACCTCACCGACCACGACAACTTCACCGACGGCGACCTGTGCTGGCGGATGTTCGACGCGCTGCGTCGCGAGGACCCCGTCCACTGGCAGCCGGAGGCCGCGCCCGGCAGCGGCTTCTGGGCCGTCACCCGGCACGCCGACATCGTGCGCGCCGGCCGCGACCCCGAGACGTTCACCTCCACCCGGTTCACCAACCTCGAAGAGGTCGACGAGCAGCACCGCGAGGCCCGCCGCTCCCTCCTGGAGACCGACGGACCGCGCCACCGGGCCATGCGCAGGCTGTTGCAGCAGCAGTTCACTCCGCGGGCCGTCGCCACGTACGAGGTGTTCCTGCGCGGGCTGACCGCGCGGACGCTCGACGCGGCGCTCGCCAAGGGCCGTTTCGACTTCGTCCAGGAGGTCGCGGCCGACTTTCCCATCAACGTCCTCGCCCGCATGCTCGACGTCCCCGAGCACGACACCCGACGGCTGATCGACTGGGGCAACCGCATCATCGGCAACACCGACCCGGACTACGCGGACGTACTGCTCGGCACCGCGGAGAGCGAGCGCTACCGCGATCTGCCCTTCCGCAGCCCCGCCGCGCTGGAGGTCTTCGCGTACGGGAGGGAGCTGGCGGCGCGGCGCCGGGGCACCGGTGGTGACGACCTGGTGAGCCGGCTCGTCAACCAGTCGCCGTCGGACGGGGTGCCTCTGTCCGCGCGCGACTTCGACAACTACTTCCTGCTGCTGGTCGTCGCGGGCAACGAGACCACCCGGCACGCCATCGCGCACACCATGCTCGCCCTGATCAACCATCCGGAACAGCGCGAGAAACTACGCCAGGACCCGGCCTTGTTGCCAGGCGCCGTCGAGGAGTTCCTGCGCTGGTCCTCCCCCGTCCACCACTTCCGACGCACCGCCACACGCGACACCGAGCTGGGCGGCCGGCGGATAGCGGAAGGCGAGAAGGTGGTTCTCTGGTTCGCCTCGGGCAACCGCGACGAGACGGTCTTCGACGCCCCGTACCGTTTCGACGTCACCCGCACCGCCAACGACCACCTCACCTTCGGCAAGGGCGGCCCGCACTTCTGTCTGGGCAGCTCACTGGCCCGCCTGGAGCTGCGTGTCATGTTCGAGGAACTCCTGCCCCGCCTGTCCGACATCCGCCTCACCGCCCGGCCCCGGTACGTCCGCTCCAACTTCGTCCACGGCCTGAAGACGCTGCCGGTCGAGATCACCCCAGCGTGATCGGGTACGGACGAAAGTTCGCGCCGCAGGACGACGGGCGGGAATCAGGAAAACCCTGCCGGGCTGCCGCCGTGGTCGACAGGATGAGGGCATGGGTCATGAGGACGTGAGTCGGGGCCGGATGTGGCCGATCGTGGTGCGGCATCCGGAGGGTCCGGTGGAGGCGGTCATGGAGGCCGACGCGCTCGACGCCAAGCTGGAGACCGCGGCGATACTGGTGCGGGGCCCCCTGTTCGGGGTGGTCGCGCAGGACGCCGGGCAGGCACCGCGGTGGCGGGTGGTCGTCGCGGTGGACGCCGGCTGCCCGCAGCAGGCCCGGGACAGCCTCAACTCGTTGCTGTGGCACCGGGCGAAGGACGAAGCCCGGGACCGGGAGGAGCGGCGGGCCCTGCTGGCGGCGGTCGCCCGGCTGGAGAGTGAATGCGTCGACGAACTCACCGTCCTCACGACCCGCTATCGGATCGTCCGCGCGGAGGAGTACGCGGGGACGGGGCCGGACGGCATCGAGCAGCCCCGCCCGACCGACCCCGAGCCCACCGTTCCCGACTGGAGCCGCAGTGCCAGGGACCCGATCGACGGCGGACTGGTGCTGGACCCGGAGGCGCCGGTCACACCCACCCAGGCCGCGGAACGCCTGATGCTGCGCGGCCTGGCGTACAGCGGCGCCCGGTTCCCCGAGGACGTGCGGGGTGACTCCCGCAAGGCACTGGAGACCCATCCCGACGTGATGCTGCTGCCCACGGCCTTCCGGGTCGTGGAGAAGAACGACCCGGGGTGGGAGTCGAGCAGTGGCCTGCACGCCAGCGCGCACGCGGCCCGCAGGTCGCTGGACTTCGCCCTGACGTGGCTGCAGCCGCGCCTGAAAGGGCTCATCCCTTGGGAAGCCGGCAACATGAGCGCCGACGCCCGTACGGTGGCTGCCGAGGGCACCGACCCTGCCGCCGGCGACCTGGCCGAGTACGTCCGGGCCGCCGACCGGCTCCGGGCCGAACACGTCAACCAGGTCGAGGCCCGGGGCACCGTCCACCGGATCTGCCGTGCCCGGCGGCTGCTGCGCTGGGGCCCGGACGGGCCGGAAGGGGCACGCCCGTCCGACACCAACAGCCATGATCCGGAGCGCATGCATCCCCGTATGGACGAGGACGGCACCATCCACCACGACCGGGAGGACGACGCCCCCTGAGCGTGTGCCGCCCGGGACGGGACGCGCCTCGGCCACGCGTCCCGTCCGGGCTGCCGCCTGCGGCGAGAGCCGGGCGGGCCGGTGCCGGCTACCCCCGTCCGGCCTTCATCAGAAGATGGCCGTGGAGCAGGGCCAGGTCGGGGGGCACAGGCCGCCGTCCCTGGTGGCGAGGTAGAAGGTGTTGATGGGCGGGCTCTCGGGATCCAGCAGGTAAACCAAGGTGCACAACAACGCAACTCCGACGCCAGCATGGATCCTCCCGGGGCAGAGCAGCCAGTAGTTATGCGCCCATTTGCCAGACTTGCCGGAATCACCGAAAGCCAAGAAAAACCGCCTCCTCGCCTGACAACACCGCTGGTCACGCCCTGTGGTTCCCGCGTGTGCGGGGGTGGTCCTTGTGGCTTCTGATCGCAGCGCTACTGATCGCCGTGGTCCCCGCGTGTGCGGGGGTGATCCCCCGCCCCACGGGCCGGCGTGAGGCTCGGCGCGCACCCCTGGGCACATACGCACGTTCGTTTCTGGTGCAAGGAATCCTGCCTCTACGAGGCAACCCCGGAACAGCGAGCGCCCGGGCGGTGAAATCGGTGCCGTCCTGAGGCGCATGGTGCTGACGGAACGGCGCCACGCCGTCCTGGAAGACCTTTCTCCGGCGATCCCGCAGGTCACCAATTCGCCTCGGTAAAAGATCTTCACCGAGGCATGCAGTAACGATTTCTCGAACGCCGGGCGCGGCTAGGGTTGGGGCTCTCTTTCGTCTCGTGGAGGTGCCCGGACGGTGCCCGACAGCTTTGTTCACCTGCACAATCACACCGAATATTCCATGCTTGACGGCGCACAGAAACTCAAACCCATGTTCGCCGAAGTCGCACGCCAGTCGATGCCCGCCGTCGCGATGAGCGATCACGGCAACATGTTCGGTGCCTACGAGTTCCACCAGGTGTCCAAAGGCTTCGACGACGTCAAACCGATCATCGGCATCGAGGCCTATGTCGCCCCTTCCTCCCGTCGCCATCGGAAACAGGAATTCTGGGGCCCGGGCGGACAGCGCGCCATGTCGGACGACGGTGAGGGCTCGAAAGACGTCTCCGGCGGCGGCCGGTTCACCCATATGACGATGTGGGCCCGGAACGTCCAGGGGCTGCGCAATCTCTTCTACCTGTCCACCGAGGCCAGTTACAGCGGGCAATTCCCGGCCGGCAAACCCCGCATGGACATGGAGCTGATCGGCGAGCACGCCGAGGGCATCATCGCGACGACCGGCTGCCCCTCCGGCGCGATCCAGACCCGGCTGCGGCTGAACCAGTACGCCGAGGCCCGCGAGGTCGCCGCCGCCTACCAGGACATCTTCGGCCGCGAGAACTACTTCCTGGAGCTGATGGACCATGGCCTGTCCATCGAACGGGACGTCCGGGGCGGGCTGCTGCGTCTGGCCGAGGACCTGAGCATCCCCCTGCTGGCCACCAACGACGCGCACTACATCCACGAGGACCAGGCGGACGCGCACGACAATCTGCTGTGCATCGGCGTCGGAAAGAACAAGGCCGACGAGAAACGCTTCAGGTTCCAGGGCGGCGGCTATTACCTGAAGACCGCGCAGGAGATGCGCGCCCTGTTCTCCGAACTTCCCGCGGCGTGCGACAACACCCTGTTGATCGCGGAACGCATCGAGTCGTACAACGAGGTCTTCGACTACGTCGACGAGATGCCGCAATACCCCGACGTGCCCGAGGGGAAACCCAGGAGTCGTGGCTGCGCAGGGAAGTATTGAAGGGCCTCACCACGCGCTACGGCGACCCCGTCCCCGCCGAGGTCATGGAGCGCTTCGAGACCGAGATGACGGTCATCGGCCCCATGGGCTTCTCCAGCTACTTCCTCGTGGTCGCGGACATCTGCAAATACGCGCGCGACAACGGTGTTCCGGTCGGCCCGGGTCGCGGTTCGGCCACCGGTTCCATCGTCGCCTATGCCACCCGTATCACCGAGCTGTGCCCTCTGGAGCACGGCCTGCTGTTCGAACGTTTTCTGAACCCCGAGCGCATCAACCCGCCCGACGTCGACCTCGACTTCGACGACCGGCAGCGCGACAAGATGGTGCGCTACGTCACCGAGAAGTACGGCGACGCGTACACCGCCATGGTGAACACGTTCGGCAAGATCAAGGCCAAGAACGCGATCAAGGACTCCTCGCGCATCCTCGGCTACCCGTTCAGCCACGGCGAACGGATCACCAAAGCGCTGCCCCCGGACATCATGGGAAAGTCCATTCCCTTGGACGGCATCTTCGACCCCGGGCACCCGCGGTACGGCGAGGCCGGCGAAATCCGGCAGATGTACGAGAACGAGCCGGACGTCAAGAAGGTCATCGACACGGCCAAGGGCGTCGAGGGCCTGACGCGCGGCACCGGCGTGCACGCGGCCGCGGTGATTCTCTCCAAGACCAAGCTGACGGACCGTATCCCGCTGCACATGCGCGCCGCGGACGGCGTGAAGATCACCGGCTTCGACTACCCGTCCTGCGAGGCCATGGGCCTGGTCAAGATGGACTTCCTGGGGCTGCGCAACCTGGGTGTCATCGACCACGCCCTGCAGAACATCCGGGAGAACCGCGGCACCAAGCTGGCCACCGTCGACCCGATGGACGGCGATCCCGAGAAGGTCGTCATCCCCCTCGACGACGAGAAGACCTTCGAACTGCTCGGCCGCGGCGACACCTTCGGCGTCTTCCAGCTCGACGGCGGCGGCATGCGCGCCCTGCTGAAACTGATGGAACCCTCGCGATTCGAGGACATCGCGGCGGCCCTCGCCCTGTACCGGCCCGGCCCCATGGCCGCCAACGCGCACACCAACTACGCGCTGCGGCAGAACGGCAAGCAGGATCCGGACCCGATCCATCCTGAGCTGAAGGAGATCCTCGACCCGATCCTGGGCTCCACCCACCATCTGCTCATCTTCCAGGAGCAGATCATGGCCATCGCCCGGACCCTCGCCGGATACACCCTCGGCGGCGCCGACATGCTGCGCCGCGCGATGGGCAAGAAAAAGCCGGAAGTGCTGGCGGCGGAGTGGGAGAAGTTCCACGCCGGCATGCGGACGAACGGCTACTCCGAGGAGGCCGTCAAGGCCATCTGGGACGTCATGCTCCCGTTCTCCGGATACGCGTTCAACAAGTCCCACACCGCCGGGTACGGTCTGGTCTCCTACTGGACCGCCTACCTCAAGGCGAACTATCCGGCCGAATACATGGCCGCGCTGCTGACGTCCGTCGGAGACGACAAGGACAAGGCGGGCATCTACCTGGCCGACGCGCGCAAGCTGGGCGTCACCGTCATGCCACCCGACGTCAACGAGTCCGTCGCGGAGTTCGCGGCCATCGGCGACGACGTACGCTTCGGTCTCCGATCGGTACGCAATGTCGGCGACAACGTCATCGAAACCATCATCGCGGCCCGTAAGACCAAGGGGAAATTCGCCTCCTTCGCCGATTTTCTCGACAAGGCGGAGCTGCCCGCGCTCAACAAGCGAGCGGTCGAATCCCTCATCAAGGCCGGCGCCTTCGACTCCCTCGGCCACACCCGCAAAGGCCTGACCGCCGCGCACGAACCGGCCATCGACGCGGTCGTGCCACTGAAGAAGGCCGCCGCGTACGGACAGGACGACCTGTTCGCCGGGATCGGGGGCACCGAAGACGGCGAGGCATCCGGATTCGGCCTCGACGTGAAGATCGACGAGAGTGAATGGCCACGGAAACAGCTGCTCTCCACCGAGCGGGAAATGCTCGGGATGTATGTCTCGGCGCACCCGCTGGACGGAACCGAGCACATCCTTTCCGCGAACCGGGACACCACCATTCCCGAACTGGTGGCTTCCGGCCGCACCGAAGGCGTGGTGCGGCTTTCCGGACTGATCACCAGCGTCCAGCCGAAGACGACCAAGCAGGGCAACGCCTGGGCGATCGTCAATCTGGCCGACCGGGACGGCACCATCGAGGTCCTGTTCTTCCCGGCCACCTACCAGCTCGTGGTGGGCGCCCTGGTCGAGGACAGCGTGGTGTCGGTCCAGGGCCGCATCAACGACCGGGACGGCACGATCAGTATCTTCGGGCAGGAGCTGAACGTACTCGACATCACCTCGGCGGAACGTACCGGAGCCACACCCGTGCAGCTCAGCCTGCCCTACCACCGCATCAACGAGCCCACCCTCAAGGAACTCAAGCGCATCATGGGGGCACACCCCGGGGACAACCCCGTCCACCTCGCGGTGCGCGGAGTGCAGAAGACGATCGTCTACCAGCTCCACACCATGGTGAATGCGGCCACGCTCGCCTCCGACATCAAGGGCTCCTTCGGCCCGGACGCGTGGCAAGGCGTGGTGTGATTTCTTCCTCGCCCTGGCCCCCGCACTAGCGCTGCCGTTGCCGGCCGCGGTGCGCCGGCGTCAGAGCACGGTCACCGGCCGCTTCGGAGAGACGGCCTGCGTCATCAAACTCATCGGCCTCGGCCTGTTCGGCGGCGCCGCGTTCGCCTCGAACCTCGTGCTGTTCCACTTCGACGATGCGGTCGCCAAGAAGCCCCTGACCGGCCCCACGGTGCCCGCGCTCATCGGTTGCGCGGCCGCCTTCGCCATGGGCTGCGCGCTGTTCGGGGCGGCGACGGTGCGGGCCCGGGTGTTTCCGCGGGTCCCGTCATGGGTGTACGCGACCGGGCTGCCCCTCTTCGCGTTCCTGACCGCCCTGCCCGACTCCGCGCTCACCAGCGCCCTGCACATCGCGGTCGGCTCCACCTTGAACTGGCTCGCTTCCGCCCTGTGGCAGCCCGCCCTGACGGCTGCCACAGGGCGGAAGCCCTCGCAGGCCGCACCGGTCCCGGCTGAACCCGGCGCCGACGGCCTCGGCGGCCGGGCCCGGGGAGGCACGGGCGGGCAGCCGGACGTCCTTCCGACGGCCGGCTGCCCGCCCCCATCCGCCTGTTCGGCCTCCTGAGCGCCGGCGTGCGCATCCATCCGTCGGAGGCGTGCGCCATCGCGGGACGGACGCCGCGCACGCCCCTTGTGCGCCGGTGGCGGCCGGCGGAAGGATAGTTAATGGTGAAAGTACTCCGGGCACCGGTTAACGCCGACGGCCTGTGGAGGTGCGGGGCGGTATGCGGGCGCCGCCCCCGGGCGCAGAGAGGTGCCGGGGTACACGGGCGGCTGATCGGGCCGTCGATTTTTGTCGGACGGGTAGTCAGGAGCGCCCTCCCTTATTGGTCCTGGCCAATCGGCCGGCGGAGCAAGCGTGCGGTACGGCGGGATCCGGCGAGTGGTAGGGGAGTACATCCATGTCGTCTCTACGGTCGGCGTCGTCTTCGCGGTCGGCGCCCCGAGTTTCTGCGAGCACGACCTTCTCGGACTATGCGGTCACCACCGCCACACGTCTTCTGGGCAGCGCGGGCGTGGACGCCGACCAGGGAACGAGGGCGCTGCGGACAATGCTGTCGCCGTGGGGCGCGAGGCGGATAGGAACGCGTCCCGGCTGGCACTCCGACGTATGCGCCGACGGATCACCGATCGAGTTCTCCGCGGCCTTTTCCCGGGAGGGGCTGCAGGTCCGGGCGCTCGTGGAGGCCTTGCCGGACCGGCTGAACTCGTCGTCCGCACAGAAAGCCGCGCTCTCCCTCACCCGCGGGCTGACCCAGGAATTCGGCGCGGCCGGTGACCGGTTGGCGGAGGTTTCGGACCTGTTCCTGCCGGCCGAGAACCCCACCGGCTTCGCCATGATGCACGCCGCCACCCTCACGCCGAACGGTGGGCCCGAATTCAAGGTCTACCTCAATCCGAACGCCAACGCCGGTATGACCGGCGTCGAGCGGACACGTGCGGCCCTGGACCGCCTGGGATTCGCCAAGGCCTGGACGGCGGTCACGGAATACGCGGGCCGGGGGTTCGACCTCGACAGAATCGTCTACTTCGGTCTCGATCTGATCGACGGCCCCAGTTCCCGCGTGAAAGTGTACTTCCGCCACTACGACGCTTCTCCGGCGGAACTCGACGCCCGTATGGAAATTACGCTTCAGCACGAGTCCGGGCTCCTGGGTGCTTTCTGCCGTCAACTGACCGGCAGCGACACTGAGGTACGGGCCCAGCCGCTCGTCAGCAATCTGACGTTCACGACCGCCGGCGGACACCAGCCGGTGTCCGCGACGCTGTACGTCCCGCTGTGGCTGCACTCGGCGAGCGACCGGACCGTCCGGGACCGCGTCAGCTCGGTCATGCGGGGGATGGGCCTGCCCGTCGGCCGCTACCGGTCGCTGCTGCACCACATGGCCCGGCGTCCGCTCGCGTCCGGCCGGGGCATCCACACGTACGCGTCGGCGCGTGTGCAGCGCGGCCGTCCCCGACTGACCACGTACTGGTCGCCCGAACTCTACGACCGGTATCCGCCGGCCCGATACCAACGGGGGTGAGCGCCATGGCGCTGCCCGACATGTACCGTCCGCTGTTCGACGACGCGCAGGTCCGGCCGGGCCTGCTGCGCCGCCGGTCACCTCTGCGCTGGGGTGCTCATCCGCCCGGCGTCATCCCGCTGACGGCAGCCGAGCCGGACTTTCCCGGCCCCCCGGTGGTCACGGACGCCGTCATGTCGGCCGTCGCCGACGGGTACTTCCCTTACGCGTCGCCCACGGAGAGCGGTGAGTTACGGGAAGTCTTCTCCGACGTGACCGAGACCCGTTACGGAATCGGCAACCACCCCGACCGCGTGGTGCCGGCCCCGGGCACCGCTGCCGCGCTCTGGGGCGTGGTGCGGCTGCTGTGCGGAAAGGGGGACGAGTGCATCGTGCTGGACCCGGTCGACCTGCTGTTCGGCCAAGCCGTCGATGCCGCGGGGGCCCGGCCGGTCCACTGCCCGGTGGACAAGAGCACGGGATGCCTGGACCCGGACCGGCTCGCCTCTCTGATCACTCCGCGCACCGCCTTGATCTGCCTGTGCAATCCGCACAACCCGCTGGGCACGGTCTTCCCCGCGGCGGTTCTCCGGGCAGTGGCGGAGACGGCGGGTGCCCATCGCATACCGATCCTGTCCGACGAGGTGTGGAACGAGATCGTGTATCCGCCCGCCGCACACGTCAGCCCGGCGAGCCTGGACACGGAGAACGGCCCACGCGTCTACACGGTGACCGGCCTGTCCAAAACGTTCGCGTTACCGGGCCTGCGGATGGGATTCGTGATCACCCCGACCCGACGGGAAGCCGACGCTTTGCGGCTCACTTTCCAGCGTCTGGGCGCCACGTACAGCATGTCCCCCTTCACCCAGGCCGGCGCCCTGGCCGCCCTGCGGCACGGCTGGCCCTGGAAAGATGCCTTCCTGGAGCATCTGCAGAAGGTGCGGGACTATTGCGTGGACCGTTTGAACGCCATTCCGGGAATGACGTGCAGCCGCCCGGAAGGAACGTACGTCCTGTTCCCTGATGTGTCCGCCACCGGAATGAACAGCCGGGCCATGGCCGATTTCCTCCTGTCGCGCGCCCGGGTGGCGGTGGTGCCCGGTACACCGGAGTGGTTCGGCCCGGCCGCCGAGGGCAATGTCCGTATCAGCTACGCCACGTCCCTGGGAGTCATGGAAGAGGCCTTGGACCGCATCGCGAGGGCCGTCGAAGAACGCGTCACCGGTGGCCCGGCCCCGCTCCAGGCCACCGGAACGCGGTAACAGCGCGTCCCCTCCCCTACCCCGGGAGCATCATCCTCGCAGCCGTGCCTTCAACGCGTACCACCACGACGTACGCCTCCGCCGAGCGGGAACCGGCAGGGACACCACCGACGGCATCGGAACAGCGGGCTCGGCGGCGGGCGGTACGCCGCCGACCGGGCCACTCCCGTGATCGGGCTCGGTCCCCGCGAGGGCACGGGCCGGGCCGGCGGGCGCGGCGGAACTCGGCGACCGGGGCGCGGTGAACGTCACCGGGAGGCTGGTCAGGTGCCGTGTCATCCAGCCCGACTTCCACCGCAGCTGCTCCTCGGGGATGCGCAGCCGTACGTCGGGGAGCCGCGCCAGCAGCGTGTCGATACCGGTGTCGGCGATGGCGCGGCCGATGTTCTGTCCGGGGCACTCCTGGGGGCCGCTGCTGAAGGCGAGATGCGAGCGGTTCCCGAGCAGCGGGACGGCAGGGTCCGGCCGGACGGCCGGGTCGTGGTTCCCGGCGGCCAGGCTGAGCAGCAGCATGTCCCCCGCCTCGATCTTCTGACCGCCGACCTCCGTGTCCACGGCGGCCCAGCGGCCCGGGACGGTCATCAGCGGCGGTTCGCTCCACAGCACCTGTTCCACCACATCGGGCAAGGTCATCTGCCCGCCGGCCAGCGACGCGTGGCACCGGGGGTCGGTCAGCACCATCCGCAGGGTGCTCTTGAGGAGGTTGACCGTGGTCTCGTTGGCGGCGATGAGGATGACCCGCAGGTGGTTCCACACCTCCTCGTCGGTCAGCCCCGAGGAGTGTTCGATCAGCCAGGACGTGATGTCGTGGCCGTGGCTCCCGCGCTTGCGCCGTACGAGATCGGTGAGGGTCTCCACGATGAACGCGTTGCTGGCCACCGAGGTTCCGGTGCCCGCCACCATGTCCCTGCTGGCCGCGACCAGCCGCGGCCCGTACTCGTCGGGCATGCCCAGCAGCTGCGTCAGGACGAGCATGGGCAGGTGTTCGCAGAACTCCTCGGCCAGGTCCGCCTCCCCCGCTCGGCGAAGCCGTCGATCAACTGGTGCGTGAACCGGGTGATGTGCCGCCGGATCCCGCGACGGTTGAAGCGCTCCAGGCTGTCGGTGACCGCCAGGCGCAGCCGGCTGCGCTCCTCGCCGTCCAGGAAGAGGCAGACCGGCTGCCAGGCGATCATCGGGAGCAGCGGGGAGTCCGGCGGGACCCGCCCTTCCCTGAACCAGCGCCAGTTGCGGGAGTCGCGGCTGAACCGGGCGGGGGTACCGGCGACCTCCAGGATCTCGCGGTACCCGAGGACGAGCCAGGCCGGCAGGTCGCCGTCGAGCAGGACGGGCGCGACGGAACCGTGCCGGGCGCGCAGCCGCTCGTACAGGCCCATGGGATCCTCGGCCGCCTCGGGGCCGAAGAGCCGCGCCAGTCCGTCCGTGGCGCCGAACCGGTCGTGGGCCGGGCACTGCGGCGGCGGGGTAGGTGCCCACGCGGTGCGGGACTGTTCGTGGGGAGAGGAGGTCACCGTCGCTCCGGGTTCGTCGTGGTGAGGGCGTGCAGATAGCGCATGAGGGTCAGCAGGCCGTCGCGGCTGGAGACGCGTTCGCGGGCATCACAGTCGATCACCGGCACCCCGTCGGGTATGTCCAGGGCCTGCCGGAGTTCGGAAGCCGGGTACGTGGGGGCGTCCGGGAAGGCGTTGATGGCGACGATGAAGGGCACCCCGCGTTCCTCCAGCCGGCCCATCACGTCGAAGCTGTCCTCCAGCCGCCGGGTGTCGATGAGGACCACGGCGCCCAGGGCCCCTTCGAAGAGCCCGTTCCACAGGAACCAGAACCGTTGCTGGCCCGGCGTGCCGAAGACGTAGAGCACCAGCTCGTCGCTGAGGGTGATCCGGCCGAAGTCCATCGCCACGGTGGTCTCGTTCTTGCGCTCGACACCGGCGATGTCGTCGACCCCGGCGCCGGCCTGCGTCATGATCTCCTCGGTGGTGAGCGGTCTGATCTCGCTGACCGATCCGACCAGGGTGGTCTTGCCGACCCCGAAGCCGCCGACGATCACCACTTTCACCGCGGTGGTGACCGAGGCCGGCAAGGTGTCCTCGCGCCGGGGGCCGACGACGGGTTCAGAGATTCTGTAGTCCATGCATCACCGCCTCCAAGAGTTCGACGTCGGGCAGCGACTGGGTCAGCGCCGACGCCCGGGCTTCGACGTGTCCGCTCGCCAGGAGGTCCGTGAGCAGTACGGTGATCACGGAGACCGGCAGATGGAGGTAGGCGGAGAGTTCGGCGACGGACAGCGGATAGCCACATATACGGACGATGGCGGCGAGTTCGGGCTGCATGCCCGGGCCGGGTTCGTTGCGGCTCACGATCAGCGTGACCATGTCCAGGGAGGAGTGCCGTTCGGGCACCTGCCGGCCGGACGTGATGACGTAGAGCCGCTCGGGGCCGCCCTCTTCCCAGGCCCGGTGCTGGTCCTGCTCCGGATCGCTCATGGGGCCTGCCGGTCCGCCCGCGGCGGGCTGCTGAGGTGCTGACCGATCCGGGCGACCAGATCACGCATCCGCTGCCCTATCAGGCCGGCGTCCACGTCGTCGTCGGCGAGCACCGCCAGATAGGCTCCCGCGCCGGCCGCCATCAGGTAGAAGAAGCCGCCGTCGACCTCGACGACGACGAGTTTCATCCGGCCGTCGCCCCGCGGGAATTCCGAGGCGATGGCCGCCGACAGGCTCTGCAGTCCGGCACAGGCGGCGGCGAGGCGGTCGGCGGTGTCGTTCTCCGTACCGAACTGCGCCATGCACAAGCCGTCCGAGGACAGCACCACGACATTACGGGTCTGCGGGACGCTGGACGCCAACTCCTCCAGCATCCAGTCCATGTTGAGCCGCTGCTTTGTCGCCACTTGCTCACTCATCCTTGTCTGCTGGCTCATCTGCCGGCTCGGTCACTGCTCGGGCTCTGCATCGCTCGGACGCCGGGGGCTCCGCGCCGGGCCCTCCCCGAGGACGCGCCGGAGTCCTCCTCCGGGCCACCGTCGAGGAATGCGGACATCCACAACCCGGCCGGTGCGGAGTGGCCGTCCGACGCCGGAGGGCGGGGAGCGGTGGCGGACGGCGTCGTCTGCTGTGGCCGGGCGGCCGGGATCACGGCGCGGGTGCGCCGCCTGCGCTGCGGGAGCCCGTTGGCGGTGCGGGGGCCGTCGGCGGGCACCGGTTCCTCGGCGACCGCTTCGGCCCGGTGCTTCGGGCCGCTGGGGCGGCGGGGTGGCGGCAGGACCGGCGCCTTGGCCAAGGCCCCGCCGGGCACCGGGGTCACGGTGATCAGTTCCGGCGGTACGACCAGGACCACCCGTACGCCGCCGTACGCGGAGACGCGCAGGGAGACCTTGAAGTGGTTCGTGTGGGACAGCCGGCCGACCACGGCCAGGCCGAGTCGCGGGGACTCCCCCAGGTCGTCCAGGTCCAGTCCGCCGGCGGAGTGCTGCGCCAGGGCCCGCTCGGCGCGGATGCGGGCCTCGTCGGT
This sequence comes from Streptomyces sp. Ac-502, assembly GCF_045222935.1. NCBI lineage: Bacteria > Bacillati > Actinomycetota > Actinomycetes > Kitasatosporales > Streptomycetaceae > Streptomyces > Streptomyces sp. Ac-502. Next base: position 9,493,199 of record NZ_JBHFFO010000001.1, on the reverse strand, counting down.
CAGACCGAGCCCGGCGTCCTCGATCTCCACGGCCACGCCGGACTGCACCTCGGCCGCGGTCAGATGGACACGGGTCTGTGGTGGTGAATAGCGGGTGGCGTTGTCCAGCAGTTCGGCCACGGCATGGATCAGCGGCTCGGCCGCACGGCCGAGAACGCCGACGTCGGCCACCGAGTGCAGATCGACGCGCTGGTAGTCGGTGATCCGGGACATGGCGCCGCGCAACACGTTGAACAGCGGGATGTCCTTCTGCCACTGACGCCCCGGCCGGGCACCGCCGAGGACGGCGATGCTGTCCGCCAGCCGTCCGATCAGCGCGGTCCGGTGATCGAGGTGCAGCAGGTCGCCGAAGACCTGCGGGTCCTGGCCGTGCCGGTCCTCCATCTCCCGTAGCTCCAGGGCCTGTTGATGCACGATGGCCTGGACGCGCCGGGCGATGTTGACGAAGGCACGCTGGGCGGCGTCACGGAGGTCCTCCTCGGCCTCCACGGCTTGCAGGACATAGCGCAGCACCGCGTGGTGTGCGGCTTCGAACCGGGGGCTCACCCGTGAGGGACGGCCGGTACTGCGCAGTACGTCCTCGACCGAGATGCCCTGCTGAAGCCGCGCCATGGCCGCCGGCAGGATCTCCTTGGCCATCCGTACCGTCTCGACCTCCTGCTCGGCCAACTGCCGCTGCAGGGCGGCCTCTCTCTCGGCGTACTGCTTGCGCAGCGCGTCCATCGCGCGGCCCCGGCGCGCGGCCTTGAAGTCCGCGGCGGCCACGGCCGCGGTCGCGAGGACGCCGATCCAGACGGCGTGGGCACGGGCCGCCGAAGGCAGCAGAGGAACAGCCACGGCCACACATATGGCCAGGAGCACGGGTGGCAGCGGCCACCTTGCGGTGGAGGCCGGCCCCGGCCTTCCGGGTGACGCATCAGCACGAACCATCGGCAGCCTCGGAGCATTAAGGGAAGGGACAGGACGTCGTACACGGGAATGCACGTACGTACGCAGGAAAGGCGGCGGAAAACGCGGTGGGCGACCGTTGATTCGCACACACCGAACAATCACCGCAGTACACGCCAGGCCGACGTGCCGCGCACGGTCAACCGGGTTCCAGAACCCCGGACGCCTCGCGCGGCGGCGACCTCACGACAGTTACCGGCGACGTGCCGCAACTGCTCACAACTCGCTGCGCGGCAGTGAGCATAGCGGGGCACGATTGACTCCGAGGGGCATGTGCACACAACACCTGAATGCACTTACGTACGAATATCAGAAGAATCGTTTGGCGCTAGCCGTTCAAAGGAATCGCGTGGAGGCGTGGCGATTGCGAGGCCAATGCCCGCATTTCCTTGTGCGGCCTCGATTCCCGATCAACGGCAGCGCCGTACGGGGAGTGCCGTCAGTCGTGATGATCTGCCCTCGTCCGCGAGGGCGGCCGGTGGCGAGCCGATGACCGTCGTACCTGCTCACACCTGTCACTCGGCGGCCACGCCCAACGCCTGTGCCGGTGCCGCCCGTTGCGGAAATGATCGCCGCGGCCGGGCCGCCGCCCCGTCGCAGCCGTACCATCGCCGCTAGTCGCCGAATGCATGTGCGGAGAAACCATGTGCGGAGGAAAACTGTGACGGTACCGCGATCCCCTCTTCCTCGCCGCGCGCTGCTGGCGGCGGCGTTTGTGCCGCTGGCCGGCTGCACGAGCGGCGGGGCCACCGCTTCCCCGACCGCCCCCGCTTTCCCGACCGCCCCCGCTCCTCCCTCTGCGACTCCCGAAGCGCGACGGCACCGGCGTCTGAACGAGTTGGAACGGGAGTACGGCGCGCGTCTGGGGGTGTACGCGCTCGCCACCGGGACGGGGGCGAGCGTGACGCACCGGGCGGACGAACGCTTCGCGTTCTGTTCCGCGTTCAAGGGGCTGGCGGCCGCGGCGGTTCTGCACCGTAATCCGCTGTCGCATCTGGACACGATCGTCACGTACACCGAAGACGATCTGATGAAGCACTCCCCCGTCACCGGGAAGCACGTGTCCACAGGGATGTCGATCCGCCGGCTGTGCGATGCGGCGGTCCGCTACAGCGACGGAACGGCCGGGAATCTTCTGCTCCGCGATCTCGGCGGGCCGGGCGAACTGACATCGTTCGCCCGGCGCCTCGGCGATCCGGTCACCCGGATGGACCGGATCGAGCCCGCGATCACGGAAGCCACTCCGGGCGATCCGCGCGACACCTCGTCTCCCCGCGCATTCGGCACGGACTACCGAAAGCTCGTAGTGGGGAACGTACTGCCGACCGACAAACGCGCGTTTCTCCGTGATCTGCTGGTACGGAACACCACCGGAGCAGAACGCGTTCGGGCCGGCCTTCCGAAGAGCTGGACCGTGGCCGACAAGACCGGGACCGGGGACTACGGCACACTCAACGACATCGCCGTCGCGTGGCCCACGGAATCCGCGCCACCGATCGTCATCTCGATCATGTCCAGCAAGCCCGCCAAGGATGCCGCGTACGACCAGCAACTTCTCGCCAGGGCCGCGGAATACGTGGTGGCGACGCTCACGTGACTAAACGTGGAAGCGAGTGGTCTCGTGCAGTTCGGCGCGGCGGACGGTGATGTTGTTGATGGGGGCGGAGGTGTCCGCATAACCGAAGGAAATGCCGAACAGGAGCTTGTTGTGAGTCGTGCCGTAGCCGTCGCCGCTGAGGCCCAGTGACTCGCGGACGGTATCGGCGTAGAAGCTCAGGAGGCCTTGCGGGCAGCTGGCGATCCCGTACGCCGTCATGGCGAGCAGAAGCGTCTGCCCGTACATGCCGAGATCGGCGGCCATGCGTTCTTCGGCGTTGGGCGGCAGGAACAGCAGCGCGACATGCGGGGCCCCGTAGAAATTCAGGCTCTCGGCGTTGAATGCCGCGCGCTCTTCATGGTCGTCGCGGCCGATGCCCAGTGCGCCGTACATCGTCGCGCCCGCCTCGTGGCGACGCTGCGCGTACGCACCGGTGTACAAGTCGTCGTGGTAAGGGAAGTCCAGTGACATGCGCTGATCGGCGTGTGCGGCGGTCAGGTCCGCGCTCAGCCGGTCCCTGGCCGCGCCGCTGACCACTTCGACCTGCCAAGGCTGCGTGTTGGAATTGGAAGGAGCCGCGCCGGCCAGGGAGAAGACCGCGCGCACGGTCTCTTCGGGCACTGCTTCCGGGGTGAAGGAACGGGTCGCACGCCGGGCGCGTATCAGGTGTTCGGCGTGGGCGGGCGCATAAGTGGCCATGCTCATGGGGTTCTCGTTTCACACGGGTGCGGATGGTCACGACCGATTCGGTGGTCGCTGCTCCAGGTCCCTGCTCCAGGTCACCGCTCCAGAAAGGAGTCGATGAGGCGGTCGGCCGCTTCTTTCAGCGCGGTGGCGGACTTCTCGGCCGTGTAGATCTGGGTGGTGACGCTGGCGCCTTCCACCAGCATCTGGAGCATGTAGCCCAGGGTGCGGTGATCGTGTACAGGCAGTTGCGAGACCAGTTCCGTCAGCAGTTCCAGGTAATCGGCCTTCAGCTCGTCGACGGCGACGCGTACCGGGTGGGTGCGGTCGGGGAATTCGACGGACGCGTTGACCAGCGGGCAGCCCCGGTATCCGGGCTCACTGATCTGGTCGGCGATGGCGGCGATGACGTGACGGAGCTGCGCCGCCGGGTCGTCCGGGCAGGCGGCGCGTGCCGTCTCCAGCCAGACGCGGGAGGGCACCGCTTTCGCCTTCACATAGGCCAGCGCGAGGCCGTCCTTGGATTCGAAGTTGCGGTAGATGCTCGGCTTTCCGACGCCCGACCGCTCCGCGATCTCGGCGACCCCCGCCGAACGGATGCCTTCCCGGTAGAAAAGCTCGCACGCGGTCTCCCACACGCGCTGGCCCGCCGGCGAGCGCCGCTGCTGTTCGTCTGTCATCGGAACTCCGGTTCACGGTCGACAACGCAGGCGTACCGATCGGTACGCGGTAGACAGTACCGATCGGTACGCGAGGCGTCAAAAGTGCCGGGTAAGGAGGTGAGTCGCAGTGACAGGTGACAGCCGGGTGCGGCTGTCAGCCGGGGCCGGCGGTGAGTTGTGTGAGGTCCACCGAGTCGGCGCCCGAGGCCGGTTCCGGGACAAGGAGGCAGACTGCGGCTACGGCCGCGAGCGCCCCGACCTGGCAAAGCGCACCCGTACGCCCCTTGGCCCAGCGCGCCTTGAACCGTACGGGGTCCTCCACCAGCACCTTGGACAGCCACCCGGCGGCGAGAGACACCGCGAGGAGGACCGCCGTACGGGCCCAGCCGCCGAAACCGAGAACGTCCTCGGAGAGGAGCAGGTAGACCGGCCAGTGCCAGAGGTAGAGGCTGTAGGAGACGGCGCCCAGTGAGCGGAGAGGCCCGCTTCCCAGGAGACGGCCGACCGGTCCGGCCGGATTGTGCGCGAGCAGGGCGAACAGCAGGGCCGCGGCCAGGGCGTGGAGGAAGAGGCCGCCGCGGAAGAGGAAGGGGTCGCCTGGACCCCCGGTCTGGCACCAGTACGCGCCGAGGCCGCACACCAGGGCGGCACAGAGGCCATCGGCCAGGCGACCGGGCGTCCTCGACAGCAGGCGGCGTACCGGATCGGTCGCCATCAGGGCCCCCAGCAGCAGCGAGAAGGCGCGGGTGTCGGTGCCCTCGTACACGCGCGTGGTGTCCGGGCCGTGCGCGAGGGCGATCATGGCAACGAGGGAGAGGACGGCGCCGGCGGCGGCGATCACCGGCACGAGACGGCGTGTGACGCGCCTCCGGGCGAGGACCGCGACCACCACCGGCCAGACGACGTAGAACTGCCACTCGACCCCGATGCTCCACAGGTGGCTGAAGACACGGGTGTCGCCGTCGTTCCAGTAGCCGACCTGGTCGCTGATGAAGTGCCAGTTCGTCGCCTGGAGCGCGGCCCACGGGCCGTCCTCCAGGGCGAAGCCCAGCAGATACGACGGCCCGGCCGCCCGGACCAGGAGCAGCACCGCGACGATCAGCACGATCAGCGCGGGCAGCAGGCGGCGCGCCCGGCGTTCCCAGAAGGCCGCGAGGCGGACCGTACCGTTCCGGTCCGCGGCTTCCTTGAGCAACAGGCCGGTGATGAGGAAGCCGGACAGGACGAAGAAGAGATCCACGCCGAGGAAGCCACCGCCGAAGTGCCCGGCGTGGAAGAACAGCACTCCCAGGACGGCGAGGCCGCGCAAACCGTCCAGGGGCGTGATGTGCCGCCCGGTCGCGCGCGGTCCGGGACGGCCGTGACGGCGGGAAGGCAGCGGAGAGGGCGGTGGGGAGGGCGGCGCGGCCGCAGACGTCGGCATGAACGGTCCTTTTGGGGGCGGCGAGAGAGCAGTAGGGGGCGTGAGATGTCGCCCGGGGCAGGCGGCGGCGACCGGTGGTAGGGCTGTCACTCGGGGCAGCGCACCGGCCGCCGCGCAGTTCAGCTGCTACACGGGCGGCGGTCTACGGCAGCCGGCAGAGGCGGCGGCGCGAACAGGGGCCACAGACAGACAAGGGGCACGGGCGACGGCGCGGACAGAGGCCACAGACAGACAAGGGACACGGGCAACGGGCACGGACAGGGGCCCACAGCGACAGCCGCATGCATGAAGCCGTGCCGACTCACCCGCACTTGAGCTGGCCGTACACCTTGTCGCCGGTCCACGAGCCCTTCGCCCACCGGTCGGCGGCAGCGGGCGTGAAGGAGTACTGCTTGCCCAACTGCTGCCCGAACCAGTTGGCGAACGCCGCGGAGCCCTGCTGGCAGGAGTGGATGCCGTCCTTGCTGCGCTGGGCCTTGGCAGCGGCGCTGTCGGTGCCCCACAGCGCGGAGGCGTCGAGGAAACGGATCTGCCCCGCGTTCTTCCCGGCCGCTTCCTCGGCCGCCTTCGGCGCCGACGCGATGGCGGCTTCGTGGCCCTTGTAGAACTCGTCGATCTTGAACGGTGGGGCGGAGACGATGACGAGTTCGGCGCCCGCGTCCTTCGCCACCTTCGCGAGGCGCTCGTACGAGCTGCTCTGCTGGGCGGGGGTTCCCCAGTCGTAGGTGGTGATCTGGTAGGCGATGACGTCCGGGTGGAAGGACCCGACCGCCTTGGACAGGTCCTTGAAGGTGCCGTCGGCGAACTCAGCGGTGGGGCCGTCGCCCTTGACGACCGTACCGCCGCCCGTGGAAGCGAGGGACTTGAACTCCACGCCGCCGGCCTTCATGGCGGCCCCCAGCGCGGGAGCCTCCGCCTCGGCTATCGAGTCGCCCATCCAGAGCAGCTTGGAGAGCTGCTTACCGCCCTTGTTCTCCGCGGGCGACGCGGCGGCGGACGCCGCGGCACCGTCGTTCTCGCTCTTGCCGGACTGCGCGTTGCCGCAGCCGGTGAGGGCGAGGAGGGAGGCACCCACGACGAGAAGGGCCCCGGCCGCCATGCCCGGTGTCTTCAGCCCTCCGGAGCGCCGCACCGGGGCTGCGAGCGTGGCGGAGGGGTCGGATGTGGTGGACGGGGCGGCCTGCTGCGAGGGGGACGGGGTCTGGTCCATGTGCTTGCTGTGCATGCTTCGAGGCAATCACGGCGCACAGGCGATATCGGCGTCTGTCATCTGCCGCTCACATACCGCGGAAGGACCGTTCATACGACGCTCACTCGGTGACCGCAATAGGGCCCCCAATTCACCGGTAAGTGCGGAAGAACTCGGTGAGATCGCGAGCGAGAAGTTCGGGTTCTTCGTGGGCGGCGAAGTGTCCGCCGCGGGGCATGCGGGTGTATCTGGTGACGTGGTACGTGCGCTCGGCCCAGCTGCGGGGCGGCTGGGTGAGGTCGGCCGGGAACAGGGCGACGGCGGTGGGGACCTCGACGCGTTCGACCCTCCTCGTCAGGCCCTGGGCGTACTCGTAGTAGGGCCGGAAGGACGTCGAGATCGTACGGGTGAACCAGTAGAGCGACGCCTGGGTGAGGAGGAAGTCGTCACTGAACCGGGACGACAGGTCTCCCCCGCAGTCGCTCCACGCACGGTACTTCTCGACGAGCCAGGCGAGCAGCCCGATCGGCGAGTCGGCGAGACCGTAACTCAGTGTGAGCGGACGGGTGCTCTGCTGGTGCATGTACCCGCCCTCCGCCGCGGACCACGCCGCGACGGAATCGAGGTACTCCTGCTCCTCGGGGGTGACAGTGGCCGCGTCGTAGGCGACCGGGGCGGCGACCGCCGTGAGATGTATGCCCACCACGGCCTCGGGGTGCGCCTCGCCGAGCCGGGAGGTGACGCCTGCGCCCAGGTCGCTCCCGTGCGCCGCATAGCGCTCGTATCCGAGTTCGTCGTGCATGAGACGGTGCCAGATCTCGTGCGTCTGCGGGGACTCGGCGAGCGAGGGCCGCTGAGGCGAGAAGGCGAATCCGGGCAGCGAGGGGACGATGACAGTGAACGCGTCGGCGGCGTCGCCCCCGTATCGCGACGGCGCGGCCAGGCGGCGGGCCAGGGCTATCAGTTCGAGGAAGGAGCTGGGCCACCCGTTGGTCAGGACGAGCGGCAGGGCGCCGGGGCGTTCGCTGTCGAAGCGGAGGTAGTGGACGGGGGTGCCGTCGATGTCCGCGAGATGGGACGGCAGGGCGTTGATGGCGGCTTCGTGGGTCCGCCAGTCGTACGTGGAGGCCCAGTGGGCGACGAGGCGGCGCATTTCGTCGGGATCGGCACCGGCCTCTCCTCCGTCGGCGGGCCAGGGGCCGGCCAGCGGGTGTGGAGAAGTCGTGAGCGCAGCTCGTTCAGCTCTTCCTCGGTGACGGCGAGCATGGGCGTGTGGCGGGTCACAGGGGTCTCCATGGCTTCGTTCTCACATGACGGGGGTGCCCCTGGCCTGGGGGTCTCGGGGCAGGGTGACGGCGAGCGCTCCGGTCGCGGCCCTGGTCAGCCGGGCGGGCTGCCGAGCGTCCGGTCGATCGCGTCACGCGTCGCCTCGCGCGACTCCGGCGCGGTCGTGAGCAGCGCATGCAGGATCATTCCCTCCAGCAGGGCGTCCAGCCGGGCGGCGCCGTCCGGGCCGGTGAAACGGGCGAGAACGCCACGGCTGTCCTCCGTCCACGTCTGCGTCAGGGATCGCAGTCCGGGGTCGCGGAGCGCGGCCAGGTGCAGCTCGAAACCGAGGACCGCGCTGCGGTGCCGGGCGGGGCCTCCGTGGACGAGATCGACCAGGACGTCGACGAAGTGCTCGTGCGTCGCGACGTCCTTGAACAGCTCCTCGAACACCGTGGCCTGCTGCTCGACGTGCCGGGCGAACGCCTGCGCCTGGAGATCGTTCAGGCTGGCGAAGTGGTAGGTGACCGACCCGAGCGGCACACCCGCCCGGGCGGCGATGTGCCGATGGGTCGTCCCCGCCACCCCGTACTCCGCGATGACGTCGAGGGTGGCGTCCAGAATGCGCGTCCGGCGATCGGGGTCGTTACGACGGGTCCGCCGCCGCCCGCCACCTGGCCCGGCGGCGACCCGGCGCTCACCACGGGCCGTTTCCTCGGCCGTTTCCTCTTCGGGCGGACCGGGCGGCGGCGGATCGTTATGCAGCATGCGTACAAATGTACGAGCCTTAAGGACAAATGTACACAGCGAAGCCGCACGGCAGCCCAGCCGCTTCCCTCGCCCCCTCCCTCCCCCTCCAGCCCCTACCGCAGGACGCCCCCCACGCCGACCGGCGATAGCCCCGGAACACCCAGCCGGTCCGCGGCGTCGGCCAGGGCGGCGTCCGTGGGGGACGGGCCCGCGTCCTGGCGTCCCGGCGGGGCATCCCGTGGAGGCGGCCCGCGAGCAGCAGATTCTCGGTCGCGGTGGCCATCGGGTCGGTGCCGGGTTTCTGGGCCACGAGACCAATCACCCGAAGGCTGAACCCTGCGGTGAGATGTCGCGGCGAGAGGTAACAAGAGCGCGCGTGGGTGGCAAGCACGTGTCAGTGGCGCGCGCGTGAGTGCCAAGCGCGCCTCCCACGCGACGCGGCTCCGTCAGCGGAGCGCGCGGGCCAGCATGTCGCGGTGAGCACCGACCCACGCGAAGGCGTCCCGGACCTCGGTGACCGCACCGGCGTCGCGGAGGCGCACCATAGCCGGGACTCCCGCCTGGGCGGCAGCCTCGATGCCCCGCCAACACCGGTCCTGCCACCACAGGATCGCGGGAATGAGCCCGCCCCGGTCGGGCAGGTCGTACACGTCGGTGACCAGCCGCAACCGCCGTGCGCTGTCGGCGACGTCCTTGACGCGCGGTCCGAGGCCGATGTACTGCCAGCACACGTGGGCGACGTCGTGGACACGTTCGCCCGGCGCCGCCAGGTCCCAGTCGATGAAGGCCACCGGGCGCAGGATGGCACCGGCCGGCCGGTAGACCGTGTTCCTGGGCGCGAGGTCGTTGTGGCACACGACTTCTTGCGCTCCGGCCAGTTCGGTACCGGCCGTCAGGTCGTGGAACTCGCGTACGAGCCGGGTGACCCGTTCCAGGGTCTCCTCCGCGTACACGGTCGGCGGCTGCTCGCGTTCCCAGGCCGCGTGCCCGTCCAGGTAGGTGAGCATCTCGCGCCCGTCCTCGTCGATGCCGAGGTAGCGCGGTGCGCCGGGCCAGCCGCGGGCCTCGAAGAGCTTCAACAGTCCGCCGACGAAGACGGTGGTGACCGAGGCGGGTCGGCGCACCGTGGCGCCGACCCGTACGACGCGCTGGACGAAGCCGCCCGGCAGCGGTGATTCAGGCATTCTGCCGCTGCGGGGGCTGACGTTCGTGACTTCCGTGACGCTCGTGATGCCTGTGACATCCGGCACGCTCGTGGCATCTGTGCCGCTCGACGCGGGCCATTCGAGGATGGTCAGTTCGGGCCACTGCTCCTGCCACCGAGCCGCCTTCGCCTCGTAGACCCACCGTGGCGCGAGGACGGGGTTGGGACGGACGACGAGGTTGAAGACGTCTGACAGTCCGTGCGGCGCGTACACCCGCCATCGGCCGTCCTGCTCCGTGCGCACGCCCAGGCAGCAGGTCGTCGCGGCGAAACGGTCGATGGCGGCCTCGGTGGAGTCGTGCGGCGGGCAGGCCACGCCGAACCTGGCCTCGTACCAGAGGTGGACGCGCGCCTCGTTGCGGATCTCGACCTCGGCGGGCAGTCCGGTGAAGACCTCGCGGCCGGCCTCGATGACGGCGTTCTCCGCCTCCCAGGAGAGGTCCGTGTCGTCGAAGTAGAAGACGTCGTAGTCCTTGATGCCGGTGGTCGGTGGCCTGCCGGTGACCACGTTCCACACGGTCTGGAACAGGCATCCCGCCGTCACGTACCACCCGGGCAGCTCCAGTGCCGCGGTACGCGACAGCACCTCCGTCAACACGTCGTTGCGGGAGAGCGTCGCTCGCAGGGAGTCGAGTTGCCGGTCGAGAGGGAGTCTGCTGATCACCGGCCTTGCCTACCACATCCCACCCGGAACCGCCCGGTGCCCGCCCGGGCCCTGCACCTCGCGCACCCCGACCGGCGCGGCGGCCTCGCGTCCGGCGGCGCGGTGGGCCAGTTCCGACCAGTTGTCGGCGTACGCGCGGGCCAGTTGGGCGACAGTCCGGCGGTGGCCCTGCGGAAGGCCGTCCGTGATCTTCTCCCACTCTTCCGGGCTGACGGTGTGGATGCCGAGCAGCCGCAGCAGGGTGCGGCCGGTGTCGCTGTAGCGCAGGGCCGGGTCGCCCTTGAGGCGGTCCAAGACCCGGCGCCGGTCCGCCACGGGCATGCGGGTACGGGTTGCCGAGCCGCCGAATGCCGGGCGGGGCCCCGGGGGACGGCCGGGGCCGCGTTCCGGTTGCCCGCCGCGCTTGCCGCGTGCGGCGAGCAGGGGCTCCTCCCCACGGCTGATCCGGTTGCGTACGTCGCGCGCGGTCTCCGGGGAGATGCCGGTCCGCTGCGCGATCTGCCGGAGTGACAGGTCCGGGTCCGCGGCGATGAGTTCGGCGGCCAGCCTGCGGCCCTGGGCTCCGTCGAGCGGGCGGAAGCGGCCGTCCTGGCCGACGCGTCCCCGTTCGGCCGACGCGCCGCCCGGCATCCGCCGGCGGACCTTGGCCACCGTCGCCGGTGCCACTCCCGCGATCGAGGCGATCATCCGGTTCGACCAGATGGGGTGCGAGGCGATGATGCGCTCGGCCGCGCGCTTGCGCTCGGCCTTGGTCAGGGGCAGGCCGTGGCCGGTGTTGGACTCGACGGCGAGGACGAAGGCGTCCGCGTCGTCGCCGTCGAAGAACCGTACGGGGATGGTGGACCAGCCGCGTCGCTCGGCCGCCCGCAACCGGTGTGCGCCGTCGATGACGCGCAGCGTGCCACGGTGGACGATGATGGGTGGCAGCGGCGCGTCGGCGACCGCCAGCAGTTCGATGTGCTCCTGGTTCTCCCCCGAAGTCCTCGGCGAATCGCTCACCGACAAGGCACTGATCTCGACGTCGACGACCGTGTGCAGGTCGACCTGCGACTGCCCAGGTTCCACTTGCCCCTCCTCGGTCCGTAATACTCTCGGTCCGTAATCCCCTCGGTCCGTATTTCCCGTTCGCCCCCAGCCCTTTACGCCTTCCGTCTGGTCGGCCTTCGGTATTCAAGAGAGAGCGGTAACGGTTCCGGAGCGGCGCGGCGCATCCGCTCGTATGCGCTCCCCCGCTTCGGCCTGCTCGGCGCGGCGGGTCGGAAACCGGCGGCCCGTCCCCAAGCCGATGGCCCGCCGCCGCGCCGCCACGGCGGGTCGTTCCAGGTGGCCGTGGTCGTACGGCAGCCCCGGCCGGAGCCCGGCGGCTTTCCGGGCCGGGCGTCCGTGGCTCGAAGGTGCCGTTGTGCTGCTGATGCTGGGCCGGTGCGCCGGGGCGGGGAAGAGGGCTTTTGTCCAGGACTTGTCCAGCACTTGTCCGGCCTGCTCAGGGCGGGGGGCAGCCCCGTTTCCGGACAATTGCGGGAAACTTGTCCGATGAGAATTCCCTTGAATTCTTCCGGAGCTGTACGGGCGAGGAGGAAGCCGACCGGCTCCACGCCCGTACGGATACGTCTCCGTCCTCGGCTAACCCCGCGCGCCGAACACCTGCGTCCACGTCGGCCCGCCCGACGTGTCGTGCGTGCCTATGCCGATTTCCTTGAAATCGCAGTTGAGGATGTTCGCCCGGTGGCCGGGGCTGTTCATCCAGCTCTTCATCACGTCGTCGGCGGAGCGCTGTCCCCTGGCGATGTTCTCGCCGTAAGTGCTCCACCGGTATCCGGCGGCCGTGATGCGGTCGCCCGGGTCCGTGCCGTCCGGGCTGGTGTGGTCGAAATAGTTTCTGGCGTCCATGTCCTGGGAATGGCGCCGGGCCGCGGTGACGAGCTGGTCGTTGGCGCGTACGGGTGAGCAGCCCTGTTTGGCGCGCTCGGCATTGACCAGGGTGGTGACCTGCTGGGCGAAGGCCGATCCGCCGCTTCCGGAACCGGAGGCCGGGGCGGGGGCGGGAGCCGCGGAGGACGGGCGCGGCGCCGGGGCGGCCGGTTCGGAGGGCGCCCGCTTCTTCCTCGGGGTGTGCGGCTCCTTGGAGGACGACGCGGACGGCGACGGAGTGGGGCTCGGGCTGCTGCTCGTCCTGGAGGGGGACGGGGTGGGGGGCGTCGCCGAGGGCGTGGCCAGGGGCGCCGACCCGGGTTCCGTAGCGGCCCGTGGGGTGCCGGGCTCGTCGTCCGGTCCGCCGGTGAACAGCGGCAGCGCGCCGCCCACCGTGGCGAGGGCGGCCGCCGCCACGGCTGCCGCGGTGACGGCGCGACGGCGGCGGACCCGGCGGCTCTCCCGCAGTGCGTCACGGAGCTGGGCGCGGCCGCCTCCCGTGGCCGGTCCGGCGGCCGGAGCCGGCGCCGCGCCGCCTACGGACGCCGACATGGCGGAGACGGGCTGCTGGGAAGTGGCGGCCGCCAGGACCGGGCTCTCCATGGTGTCCGGCGCGAGGGCGGCGGCCAGCGGCACCAAGGCCAGGCCGACGAGCAGCCGGTCGGCGGGCACCAGACCGGACGAGAAGGAGGAGCAAACGGTGCATTCGCGGGCGTGCCGTGCGATGCGCTTGCGCCACAGCGCGGAGGGCGCCCCGTCCCACTGCTCGGTCACCGTGTCCAGCAGGACGCACCGCGGCTCGGCGGACAACGCGCGGACGACCACGCGGGAGACTTCGAGCTGGGACTTCATCCGCTGGACCCGTACGGCCGTGTGCTGAGGCGTCAGCTCCATCGCGGCGGCGACCTCCGCGCGGGTCAGCTCGCCGGCCGCTTCCAGCCACCACAGGGACAGCAGCGCGCGGTCGCCCTCGTCGAGCCAGCGGGTGGCTTCGGCGACCTCCCGGCGCTGTCCGGACAGGCCGAGGCGGACGATGGTCAGCCCGACGAAGTCGGCGCGGGGGTCGGGGACGTCGTAGGCGTCGTCCAGGCCACCGGCGACGGGGGCGGCCTGGTCCTGCCGCCAGTGCGCCCGTATCTGGTTCATCGTGATGGCCACCAGCCAGGACCGGAAGCTGCCCGGGTCACGGAGGTCACCGAGGCTGCCGAGGGCCCGGAGCATCGTCTCCTGCGCCACGTCGTCCACGTCCGCGTGGCCGTGCAACGCGCGTCCCACGATGTTGTACACCAGGGGCATGGCCGCGGTGACGAGCTGGTCCCTGGCCTGCCCGTCCCCCGCCTGCGCGGCCGCAATCACCGCAGGATCGAGTTCGCTGCTCACGCTCTGTCCACTCTCTTTCGGCTCGGGCTTGTTCCGTCCCACACACAGGAGATGCTGCGGGGGCGGAGCCGATAACAGAAATCGAGCAACCGTCCGTCAGATGCGTACAAGCTCGTACCGGGCGGGTGCGAAGCCCTCCGGAAGCGGCGACGGGATGCGCCAGAGGTGCGGCTCCCGGGACGGCCTCGCCCCGCCCGTTCCCGAAATGTCGGGGGAAGAGTTGGGGGAAGTGCGCCGCCGGGTGCATCCTTCGGCGTGACTCGTGCGTCTCACGAGAAAGCCACCCTCTCATGTGGCCGTACTAGAGCGGCATTTGGAGAAAACACGTTGAAAACTGGCATCAAGGGCGTACGTCGCCTGTCCGCGACGGCCGTCACCGCCGCGGGAGCCGTTCTGCTGACCGGGACGTTCGCCGCTTCGGCACAGGCCGCGGCGCCCCAGGCCGCCCCGGCGAAGGCCGCGGTCAAGGCCGCGGCACCCAAGGCTCCCGCGATCACCGCGGTGGGCGGTTTCGTGATGAACAACGGCAACGGCAAGACGGCCTTCGCCAAGGCGGCGGACAGCCACCGTTCCATGGGCTCCACCACCAAGATCATGACGGCTCAGGTGGTGCTGTCCCAGAAGAAGCTCAACCTGGACACCAAGGTCACGATCGACAAGGCGTACAGCGACTACATCGTCGCCAAGACCGCCTCGTCGGCCCGGCTCATCGTCGGTGACAAGGTCACCGTCCGCCAGCTGCTGTACGGGCTGATGCTCCCGTCCGGCTGCGACGCGGCGTACGCGCTGGCCGACAAGTTCGGCAGCGGGTCCACGCGGGCGGCGCGGGTGAAGTCGTTCATCGGCCAGATGAACACCGCGGCGAAGAACCTCGGCCTGAAGAACACGCGCTTCGACTCGTTCGACGGCATCGGCAACGGTGCGAACTACTCGACGCCGCGTGATCTGACGAAGCTGGCCTCCAGCGCGATGAAGAACGCCACGTTCCGCAGCGTCGTGGGCACCAAGTCCACCAAGCAGAAGGTCACGACGAAGAGCGGCGGCTACCGCTACATGTCGTGGACCAACACCAACAACCTGCTCGGCAGCTACGCCGGCACCATCGGCGTCAAGACGGGCTCCGGCCCGGAGGCCAAGTACTGCCTGGTCTTCGCCGCCACCCGGAAGGGCAAGACGGTCATCGGTACGGTCCTCGCCTCCTCCTCGGCGGCCAACCGCACCGCCGACGCGAAGAAGCTGCTGGACTACGGCTTCGCGGTGTGACACACGGAGAGGGCCTGCCCGCGGCATCCGGCCGCGGGCAGGCCCTTTCCTTGCGGTCCTCCGGGACGGCAGGCCCCGGTGGCTCCCCCCATGGTGGGGGTGCCCCCAGGCCGGGGCGGGGGCCGGCCGCATTCTCCGCGCCGGGATACGGGACGTCCTCGCCCTGCGGTGGCCCCGGCCGAACGGCCGCACCGTGCGTTCCTGTCTCCTGGCCCTCGCGGTCCCGGCAGCGCTGACCACCGTCGCGCTCGGCGTCGATGGATCCCCTACACATGGGGCTGACCGGGTGGCACGGCTGGATCGTGACGGCCGCGTTCGTCGTCTTCCTCGCGCTGACCGGGCGCCTCCGGCCCCTCCGCATACGCCCCCGGCGGCCGCCGGCACCCGTCAACGCCCCGCCCGTACCCGGGTGCCGGAGCCGCCGTGACCCGGCGAGTAGGCTCCGTGCGATGGAGATCTTCCACCTGCGCTACTTCGTGGCGGTCGCCGAGCACCTGAGCTTTTCTCAGGCCGCCCGCCATCTGCACATGGCGACCTCGCCCCTGAGCCAGCGGGTGCGGGATCTCGAACGCGAACTCGGGCAGAAACTCTTCGACCGGGACTCCCACCATGTGGCACTCTCCCCCGCCGGCCGGACCCTGCTGCCCATCGCCAAGGACGTGCTGGGCCGGTTCGACGACATTCCCTGGCGGCTGCGCCGGGCGATAGGGCCCGAGCGGCGTGCCGTTTACGTGGGCGTGCCGCCCGCGCTGCATCCGCGGATGCGGGAGCGTCTGACGCGGCTGGAGGAGCGCTGCTCCGAACAGTTCGACGTCAAACGCTGGCCCGGGAAGAGCGGCAATCTCCTGAACGCGGTGCAGCGCGGCGACCTGGCCATGGCCCTGGTCCATCTGCCCGTGCACGCCGAGGGCATCGAGGTGGTGGAATTGCTGCACGAGCCGCTGGGCGCGGTGCTGCCGGCCGCCGACTTCCGCGGCCGCGCCTCGGTGTCGCTGAGCGAACTCACCAGTTACACCTATGTCTGTTCCGCACCCGGAACCCTGCCGACCTATTTCGAGCAGATCAAGGTACGACTGAAAGCCGCGGGCATCCACAAGGAAATCACCTTGAACATCGGCGACTATGCGAGCGTCGCGGAAATGGTGGCGAACGGCTCGACTTTCGGCATCACCTTGCTGGACCGGGAGAACAACGCGAACTCCTACGGCAACGACGCGAATGTGGTGCTGCCGTTCCGGGATTTCTCCCCGTCGCTGGCGACCGGGCTGATCTGGCGGCGCGACCGGGGAGAAGCCGACGGCGACCTGCACTTCCTGGTACGGGAAGCGCGGTGCGCACTGCCGGATCCGGCCGGTACGGACTGAGGGGGCGCCGTACCCGGCGACGACGGCTCCGCAACGGCGGCCCAGTCTCCGTAATCAGTCTTTCCAAAAGGCACGAAGAGCGGCGTGACCACAGTGGTCACGCCGCTCTTCGTGTATTGGTGTCACCCATGGATTGAGTATCCGCGCGGCCCGGGTCTAGCGTTTCCGAAGGAAGAAGGAAGAAGGAACAGAGGACAAGGGATGCGAGACACAGCGTGTTTCCCCTATTCGTCCCGGAGCTTTTCCTACCTGAGGCTTTTCCGACCTGGAGTGGTGATGGCACCCGTAACATCCGCAGCATCCCCGGAGGACACCGCGGTACGTCCCGACCCCGGCGACACCGTCGAAAGCGGCAGGGGCGAAGGCGACAGCAGCAGAAGTGGCGGCAACGACCACCCCGCCGTCGGCCCGCTCGCCGGGGTCCGCGTCATCGACATGGCCACGGTCGTGATGGGCCCGTACGCCGCCCAGATCCTCGGCGACCTCGGCGCCGACGTCATCAAGATCGAGTCGCCGAACGACACCGTACGCGTCGGCGCCGTGCACCGCACGCCCGGTATGACGCCGCTGAACCTCAACGTCAACCGCAACAAGCGCAGCGTCACCCTCAACCTCAAGGACGACACCGACCGGAACCGGGCCCTGGAGCTGATCGGCACGGCCGACATCCTCGTCACCAACATGCGCATCGGCGCGCTGCGCCGCCTGGGCATGGACTACGACAGTCTCGCCGCCGCACACCCCCACCTGATCTATGCCCACGCGCAGGGTTTCCGCCCTGATTCCGACCGGGCGCAGCTGGCCGCGTACGACGAGACCGTCCAGGCGGCCTCCGGGCTGCTGGACCTGGCGGAACGCTCGGGTGACGTGGGCGCCCCGGTGGTCCTGCCGAGCATCTTCGCCGACAAGGTCGCCGCGCTGTCGATCGTGTACGCGACGCTGGCCGCCCTGGTCCACCAGCGGGCGACCGGCCAGGGGCAGCACGTCGAGGTGCCGATGGTGGACACGCTGCTGGCGTTCAACCTGGTCGAGCACTTGCAGGGGCGGATCTACGAACCGCCGATGGGCCCGACCGGCTTCCCGCTGTCCATGAACAAGGGGCACCGGGCACGGCCCACGAAGGACGGCCTGGCGATGATCATTCCGTACGGCCCGCAGAACTTCCGCGACCTGTTCGCGGCCGCCGGCCGGCCCGACCTGGCCGGGGACCCGCGCGTCAACGGCGAGTTCATCGACTCCGTGCGCGACGGGGAAGCGCTCGCCGAACTGCTGGAGACGGTGACGCCGCGGCTGACCACGGCCGAGTGGATGGAGGTATGCACCACGCACAGCATTCCCATGGGGCCGGTGCTGCGGCTCGACGAGGCGCCGGACGACCCGTACGTCCGTGAGGGGCACCTGATGGACGTGGCGGAGCACCCCAGCGAGGGCGCCTACCGCGTAGTGGGCGTGCCGCTGGCCTTCTCCGCCACGCCCGCCTCGATACGCCGGCACGCCCCGCTGCCGGGTCAGCACACGGCGGAGGTCCTCGCCGAACTCGCCGAACTGGCCCGCACCACGGAAGCCACCGCCACGACGACGGCTCAGCGCACGCAGTCCGAGGCCGCCGCGAAGGAGGAGCAGCGATGAGCACCCCGGTTTGCCAGGACACCGCGGCGGACGACGGGCCGGTGCAGGTCCGGTACAAGCCGCTCGGCACGGACGAGGGCGCGAGCAAGGATCACGCAGGCAGCGCCCTGGTGATCACCATCAATCGGCCCCGGGCCCGTAACGCCGTGGACGCGGCGGTCGCCGAGGGCATCGCCGCCGCCGTGGACACCCTGGAGTCCGATCCCGCCCTCCGGGTGGGCGTACTCACCGGCGCGGAGGGCACGTTCAGCGCCGGGATGGACCTCAAGGCGGCGGCCCGCGGCGAGCGCGTGAACCTGCCCGGCAAGGGGTTCGCCGGACTGGTGGAGGCCCGTACCACCAAGCCGCTGATCGCGGCGGTCGAGGGCTTCGCCATGGGCGGCGGCTTCGAGCTGGCTCTCGCCTGTGACCTGGTGGTCGCGGCGGACGGCGCGCGCTTCGCGCTCCCCGAGGTCAAGCGCGGTCTGATCGCCGGAGGCGGCGGCGCGCTGCGGCTGCCCCGGCGCATCCCGTACCACCTGGCCATGGAACTGCTGCTGACCGGCCGGACCGTCACCGCCGAACGTGCCAGCGCGCTCGGAATCGTCAACCAGGTGAGCAAGGACGGCCAGGCCCTGGCCACCGCTCTGGCCCTCGCCGCGGAGGTGGCGCGGAACGCGCCGCTGGCGCTGGCCGCCGTGAAGGAGGTCGTCCGGCAGGCGGACGGCATACCGGAGTCCGAGGCCTTCACCGCACAGGCCGAGGCGATCGGCAGGCTGGTCCGCTCGGAGGACTTCGCCGAAGGGGTACGTGCTTTCAGCGAAAAGCGGGCACCCCGCTGGAGCGCCCGATGAACGGAGGAAAGCGCCTCGGCGATCTCCGCACACCGCTCACCGCCCTCTACTCGGCCCATGTCTGAGGAGCACTGCCATGTCCCCCACCCACCACAACCTCACGTCGCCCATCGGTACCGTGGCCATCGTCGGAGCCGGCACCATCGGCCTGTCCTGGGCCGCCCTGTTCGCCGCTCACGGTCTGCCCGTGACCGTCACCGATCCGCGTGAGGACCTGGACGACGCCGTGGCCGAGGCGTTGCCGCTGCTCGCCGACGGGCTGCCGGGTGCCGAAGCCGAGGAGCTGCGCGGCCGTATCCGTACGACGCACGACCTGGCCGCGGCCGTCGCCGACGCGGACCTCGTGCAGGAGAACGGACCGGAGAACCTGGAGTTCAAGCAGCGGCTGTTCGCCGACATCGCGCGGCACGCCCCCGCCGGGTCCGTGCTGGCCACGTCCAGCTCCGGAATCGTCGCCACCGCCATCGCCGCGCCCCTGCCGGACGCGACCGCCGCGCGGCTGCTGGTCGCGCATCCCTTCAATCCGCCGCACCTTCTGCCGCTGGTGGAGATCGTGCCCGGCGAACGCACCTCCGAGGAAGCCGTCGAGACCGCCACGGCTTTCTACCGTGCGCTGGGCAAGACGCCGGTGCGGCTGCGCAAGGAGCTGCCCGGGTTCGCGGCCAACCGTTTGCAGGGCGCCGTCCTCCAGGAGGCGGTGCACCTGGTGCTCAGCGGCGTGCTCGACGCCGGCGAGGTGGACACCGTGATGAAGGCGTCGCTGGGCGGCCGGTACGCCACCGTCGGCCCGTTCGAGAGCTTCCACCTCGGCGGCGGACCGGGCGGCATCCGGCACATGATGGACCACCTCGGCCCGGGGCTCGTCGAGGGCTGGCAGCGCCTCGGCCACCCGGAGCTGGACGACATCGCCACGGCCACGGTCGTCTCCCAGACCGAAGCCGCGTACGGGCACGGTCCGGACGCCTACCGCGAGCGCGCCGCGCTGCGCGACCGCAAGCAGCTCGCCCTCAACGACGCGCTCAGCCGGGCCGAACAGGCCTGATGCCCCGGGGCGGCCTGGGCCAGGTCTGGTTCTCCGGCCCCGGTCCGGAACCGCCGATCCGCTCGTACGTACCCACGCACCCCCAGCACAGCCAGGAGCACACCATGCCCAAGCCCGCCAACCCCGCCCCCGACTTCTTCGGCTTCGCCGACCTCCTCGACGACGGCGAACGCGCCGAACTCGCCGCCGTGCGCGACTATCTGGAGGCCGAGATCAAGCCGCTGGCCAACGACGCCTGGGACCGGGCGGAGTTCCCCTTCGAGGCGATCGAGAAGATCGCCAAGCTGGGCCTGGCCGGCTACCACTACCCCGAGTACGGTGACGGCCGCCCGCGCAGCGAGCTGTTCTCCGGCTTCCTCACCCTGGAACTCAACCGCGTCGACCCGTCCCTGGCGGTGTTCGCCGGGGTGCACAACGGTCTGGCGATGGGCAGCATCCACGGTGGCGGTGACCAGGAGCAGCGCGATCGCTGGCTGCCGGACATGGCCGCGATGCGGACCATCGGCGCCTTCGCCCTGACCGAGCCGGAAGGCGGCTCGGACGTCGCGGGCGGCATGCGCACCACGGCCCGGCGCGACGGCGACACCTGGGTGCTCAACGGCGCCAAGCGCTGGATCGGCAACGGCACCTTCGCCGACGTCGTCGTGGTGTGGGCGCGCGACACCGCCGACAACAACGTCAAGGGATTCGTGGTGCGCCAGGGCACCCCCGGCTTCACCGCCACGAAGATCGAGGGCAAGATCGCGCTGCGTACCGTGCAGAACGCCGACATCACGCTGGACGAGGTCCGCGTACCGGAGACCGACCGCCTTCAGCGGATCAACAGCTTCCGGGACACCGCCGCCGTCCTGGCGCGCACCCGCGGCGGAGTGGCCTGGCAGGCCCTGGGCGTGGCCGTACGCGCCTACGAACTCGCCCGCGAGTACGCCGTCCAGCGCGTGCAGTTCGGCAAGCCGATCGGTGCCTTCCAGATGATCCAGGACCTGCTGGTCAAGATACTGGGCAACGTCACCGCCATGTTCGGCATGGTCGTGCGCCTCAACCAGCTCACCGCCGCGGGGCGGGCCGGTGCGGAGCAGGCCGCGCTGGCCAAGGCGTTCACCACGACCCGGATGCGCGAGTGCGTCGCCTGGGCGCGCGAGCTCTTCGGGGGCAACGGCATCGTCCTCGACTACGAGATCGCGAAGTTCTTCGCCGACGCGGAGGCGGTCTACTCCTTCGAGGGCTCCCGTGAGATGAACACCCTCATCGTCGGCAGGTCCATCACCGGCCACAGCGCCTTCGCGTAGGCACCGGGCCCGCACCGCTCCCTTGGCGCCGGGCCTCGCACCGCTCCCGTCCTGTGCGGGGGCGGTGTCGTCGTGCCTTCGGGTGTCGAGGCGGGGTGTAGCCGTCAGGGGTCGGGGGTTGCTGTCACTGGTCGGGGGCGCCTGTCACTGGTCGGGAGCGGCTGTCACGGATTCGTGGCGGCCGAGGCGGGCTGAGGCGACGGAGGCTGCGGATTTCATCCGTTCCTCGTCGTACTGCTTCCAGTCGGCGGGCGGCCAGGTCGCCTCGGGGGCCGCGAGCGACCGGTCGATGTGCTCCCGCAGCCCTTCGCCGAAGAAGTCGGACACCTGTCGTACCAGCTTCAGTGCCTCGATGGTGCCCGAGCTGAGGGGCCTGGCCATCCGGTCCGTGCCGCCCGGCACACTGCGCGGGGCGGTGTGCGCGTGGTGCGCCGCCCGCAGCGCGTGGCTCTGCAGGCCGGCACACGCGTAACCGACCGCCAGGGCGATCCGCCGCACCGCGTCGTCCACCCCACGTGTCAGCTCACCCGCGCCCAGGAGCGTCTGGTGCGGGCTGCCAGGCCCTTCGAGTCCGTCCGCCGTGCGCGGCGGCAGCTTTTCTCCTCGGCGTCGAGCAGCCGGTGCGCCCGTTCCATGACGGTCGCGACGAAGGCCAGCTCTTCCAGGTCGATGGAGTGGGTCATGGCGGTCCTCCCGTGCCGTGTGCGTACAACGGCACCGTAGGGACGGCTGGTCCCATACATGACCCGATCCGCCAAAAGCAGACCCATTGGAGTTACGGGCGGGCCTGCCTCCGGTACGCCGACGGCCCGTCAGTGCGCGATGGAGTCGATGAGGTCGCGCGCTCCCTGGCGCAGCAGCGCGACGGCGACGGACGTGCCCAGGGTGGCCGGGTCGAGCGGCCCGGCCCACTCGTGTGCATTGAGCACGGTCTTGCCGTCGGGAGTGAACACGCAGGCCCGCAGGGACAGTTCGCCGCTGCGTTCGGTCTTCGCGTACCCGGCGATCGGCGAGTTGCAGTGGCCCTGCAGCACGTGCAGGAACATACGTTCAGCAGTCGCTTCCCGGAAGGCGTCGCGGTCGCCGAGCGCGCCGACCGCGTCATTGGTGCCGGTGTCGTCCTCGCGGCACTGGAGGGCCAGAATGCCGGCGCCGATGGGCGGGCACATCGTCTCGGCCGGCAGGATCTCGGTGATGACGTCGCGACGGCCGATGCGCTCCAGCCCGGAGACGGCCAGCAGCAGGGCGTCGGCGTCCCCCGCGTGCAGCTTCTCCAGACGGCGGTTGGCGTTGCCGCGCATCGGCACGCACTCCAGGTGCGGATACGAGGCGGCGAGCTGCGCGACACGGCGTACGGAGGACGTGCCGATGCGCGTGCCGTCGGGCAGCTCGTCGAGGGTGAGGCCGCCGGGGTGGATGAGCGCGTCGCGGATGTCGTCACGTTCGAGGAAGGCGGCGAAGGTGGTCCCGGCGGGCAGGGGGCGGTCGGCCGGGATGTCCTTGACACAGTGCACGGCGAGGTCCGCCTCCCCGGCCAGCAGGGCGGCGTCCACCTCCTTGGTGAAGGCGCCCTTCCCTCCGAGTTTGGAGAGGTCGCCCATCCAGCGGTCACCGGAAGTCGTGACGGGCACGACCTCCGTACGGGTTCCGGGGTGCCGGGCGGCCAGCTCGCCGCGTACGCGTTCCACCTGGGCGAGCGCCATGGGAGAGGAACGCGAGACGATACGGATCAGTTCAGGCGCGGACATGGCGTACACCCTAGGGCGTCGGGGCTCGGCTCCGGCTCGTCGGACACTTGGACACGGGGTGGGCGGGGGTGGCCGGGGGCGGGTGGGGCTGACGGGATGGGCGGGGCTACCGGGAATGGGCGGGAGCCGCCGGAAGCGGGGCGGATGCGGCCGGAGGCGGGGCGGGGCGGACGCGGCCGGAGGCGGGGCGCGGGCCGCGGTTCCGGCTCGCCCGGTTGGGCGCGGCCACCCGGGAACTCTTCGATGAACGGCTGGACGATGCCCCGGTCCGCGCACGGATCCGGCACGCGCTGAGCCGGGAACCCGAGCGCGACGCTTCCTTCCAGGTGTACGTCCACCACCCGCAGCCGGATGCCCGGCGCGGTCGCGGAAGGCATGCGCAAAGGGCGCTGACGGAGGACACTCGCGAAGGGCGCCATCACCACGTCGGTTTCGTCGCGGGCGGCACGGTCGTCTGACCGGACGCGCCCGCCAATGACGGGGCCTGTACGTGGCTATCCCTGGGACGAGTTCCAGACCTGACGGGGGATGAGGCCCTGACGGGTGGTGAGGCGAGGCCGTCGGGAGGGGGCCACGAGGGCGTCGTCACCCCGTTCGCCCATCCCGGCGTGCGGACCGGCGAAGGCTGGGTCAAGGTCATCTCGTCAGGTCCACCCACCTCAGTCTCAGGAGAGTCACATGCTTCGAAACGTCGCGATCACCCTCGCCGGTGTCACGGCGGCCGGTTTCCTGGCCGCCGGGCCCGCCGCCGCCGACTCGGGCGGTGGCGCCGCCGCGGCAGGCGCGTACGGCTCCGGCGGCTACTCGTCGGAGAACACGCTCGGCGGGTACCGCCACTACAACGTCGGCGGCCCCTCGGGTGTCACCGCCACCGGCGCTGCCTACGCCCACAGCAAGGCGAGCGGTGAGTTCGACTACGGCCGCTACTTCAAGGCCGTCTGGCGCTGACCCGGATGCGCGTCGGCACGCCGACGGCCGCGCCCCGCGTCCTTCCACGGCGCGGGGGCGCGTAGGCACCGTCAGGTTGCCCGCCGACGGCCCGTGGCACCGGCTGTCACCTCCCCTTCACGCACGTGTCCGGATGCCCCTCACCGGGAATCCCGACGACGGCCGCTGCCACGCACCAAGCCTGCCGCACGGCACCAGCACTCCGTGGCGGACGACGGAACGCAGACAGAGCGGCCCCTGCCGGAAGCTTTCGGCGGGGGCCGCTCCGCTGTCCGGGCGTCGGCGCCGGTCAGCCGTTACCGTGCGCCGTCAGCCGTGGCTCCGGTCCGGGGTCTCCAGGACCAGGACGGGGATTTCGCGGTCGGTCTTCTGCTGGTAGTCGGCGTAGTCGGGATACGCCTCGACCGCGCGTCCCCACCACAACGCCTTCTCCTCGCCCGTCACCTCGCGGGCCACCAGATCCATGCGTACGGGCCCGTCCTGCAACTCCACCCGGTTGTCCGCCACGATGTTGTGGTACCAGACCGGATGCTTGGGAGCACCGCCCAGCGAGGCGACGACGGCGTAGCTGCCCTCGTGCTCCACCCGCATCAGCGGGGACTTGCGGAGCTTGCCCGACTTGGCGCCCCGGGTCGTCAGGACGATGACTGGCAGGCCCCGCATCGTCGTCCCCTTGGTGCCGCCGCTGCTTTCGTACAGCTCGACCTGGTCGCGTACCCACTTCTCCGGGCTCGGCTCGTACTCGCCCTCAAGTGGCATGGCATCCGTCCCATCGTCGCATCGTCGTCCGCCCGAGCGGGCGTGGTGTCGTACGGTCCCGTCCGCGGGCGGAACCGACCTGACCCTTTCTCAACACCGGGGGTGTACGCAATCATCCCGCGGGGTGTCGTGGCCGGTGGCGGGCCGACGCTACCGCGCCGCCGGCGTTCCCGCTCCGCTCATGGCCGCCTTGTGCTGACGGCCCGCCAGGCGGGAACCGGATTCGCGTCGGGTGGTCCTGCGCACCAGCGGTACGGCGAGGAGGAAGCCGACGACGGCCCACGCGGTGAGGACCAGGGCGACCGTGGGCAGCTGCCAGGAGCCCGACACCTCGGCGGCGACCGCGCTGTCCGGCAGCAACGCCGACCGCATCCCCTGGGCCATCCACTTGAGCGGGAACACCGAGGCTATCTGCTGCACGAGCTGCGGCATCCGGGACAGCGGGAACATCGTCCCGGAGATGATGAGCAGAGCCATGGAGGGCAGCACGATCAGGGCCAGCGCCTCACGCGGGTTGGGCAGGACGGCGCCGATGGCGGCGCCGAGCGGCACGACCGCGAGCAGTCCGAGGCCGGTGACCCAGAGCAGGGTGAGCCACTGCGCCGGACTGGCCGGCAGCGGGCCGTCGGCCAGCACCGCGCCGGCCGCGAGCAGCAGGACGAGACTGCCGACGGCCGTGCCCAGGATCAGCAGCGCCTTGGCCACCAGGTACGCCGGTATGCCGCCCGGTGTGGCCCGCAGCCGCAGCAGCGCCCCCTCTTCGCGCTCCGTCACAAGCATCTGCGGGACGGTCAGCACGCCGAGCTGGAAGAGCAGATAGGCGCAGAACCCGACCATCATCAGATGGCCCATCGACAGCTCCGTGCCGGGTACGGTGCCGCTGATGGTCGTGGCAAGCACCAGGGCCACCACGACGTTCGCCAGATGGCCGCTCAGCTCCTTCTTGCTGCGCGCGAGCTGGCGCAGCTCGATGCCTCCGCGCCGGACCCCCGCCCGCAGGATGCGCTGCGGTCCCGTCCCCCTCATACGGCACTGTCCTCTCGCTCCCCGGAGCCTGCCGGGTGTCGCTTCTCGGTGTTCACCATGTGCAGGTAGGTGTCCTCCAGCGTCGGGCGGCGCACCTCCAGGTCGGTTATCGGACCGCCGATGTCGCGGTGCAGTTCCCACACCAGCTGGGAGGGGTCCTCGGTACGTTCCCTGCGCGGGGTCCCGTCCTGGGCCGTCCAGCGCACCTCGGCACGCGCGGCGGCCTGCCGGGCCAGTTCGGCCGGGGTGCCGCAGACGCGTATGCGCCCGTCGACCAGCACGGCGATACGGTCGGCGAGGCGCTCGGCCTCGGTGAGGTCGTGGGTGGTGAGCAGGACCGTGACGCCTTCGTCGGCGGCGAGCTTCTCGACCAGGACATGGAAGTCGTAGCGCGCCTCCGGGTCGAAGCCGGTGGTGGGCTCGTCGAGGAAGAGCAGCTCGGGGCGGCCGACGATGCCGAGGGCGACGTCGAGGCGGCGGCGCTGGCCGCCGGAGAGCCTGCTCACCAGCTGGTCCGTCTGCCCGGTCAGGCCGACGACCGCGAGCAGTTCCTTCGGGGGGCGCGGGTCGGGGTAGTACTCGGCGAAGTGGCCGACCAGCTCTCCCACCCGCCACCTGCCGTGGTCGCGCCAGGACTGCAGGACGAGGCCGATCCGTCCGCGCCAGGCGTCGTCGCCGCGCAGCGGGTCCGTGCCGAGCACGTGCACGTCGCCCGACGAGCGCCGGCGGAAACCTTCGAGTATTTCGACGGTGGTGGTCTTCCCG
The DNA here is from genome assembly GCF_045222935.1 of Streptomyces sp. Ac-502. NCBI lineage: Bacteria > Bacillati > Actinomycetota > Actinomycetes > Kitasatosporales > Streptomycetaceae > Streptomyces > Streptomyces sp. Ac-502. The sequence continues at coordinate 9,466,855 of NZ_JBHFFO010000001.1, read as the reverse complement.
GCGCCGTTCGGCCCGAGCAGGGCGAAGATCTCGCCGCGGTGGATGTCCAGGTCGACGCCTTGCAGCACTTCCCTGGAGCCGTAGGACATGCGCAGGTCGCGGACCTGCACCACGGGCTCGGGCCCAGTCATCGGCGGGCCTCCGTTCGCATCGGCCGGGTGCTCGCCGGGCCCGTACCGTCAGTGTGGGCGCGGGGCGTGGCGGCTTCGGGCGGGGGCGTCCCTCCCCGGGGGCGGGCCCTTGGCGGCCCCTTCGACGATCGCCCGCAGCGCTGCCACGTGCCCTTCGAAAGCGGTCCGGCCCTGGTCGGTGAGCCGGACCTTCGTCCGGCGCTTGCGCCCGCCGCCCTCTTTCTGGATCTCCAGATACCGGGCTTCCTCCAGCGTGTGGAGCTGTTTGGAGAGCGCCGAGTCGCTGAGCGAGAGGCTGTCCCGGATGAACGGGAAGTCCGCCCATTCGGTGGCGGCGAGCAGCGCGACCACCGACAGCCGGGTGGACGGGTGGATCAGTTCGTCGAATCCGCTGGGGGTACTCATCGACGTCTCCCGTGGTGACGCATCGGGGCGAAGGCCCATCGGTTGGCGGGCGCGGTGACGAGCAGGAAGAGGCCGGCGCATATCGTGGCCTGCACCAGGCTGCCGTACGGCACTTCCGCCCACTCGACCAGCCAGGAGCTGAGCCCGATGCTCGCTCCGCCCAGGGCGGCGGCCACTACGAACACGGCGTACACACGCCAGGTGTAGCGCGAACGGTGCAGCCGCACCCGCGACTTGCGGCTCGACCGCACCCCCATGGCGGCCAGTACGCCCACATAGGCCACCAGGGTCACCCAGAGCGACCATTTGGGGAGGTCGAGCCCGCTGACGGCCAGGTAGAGCCACATCACCGCCGCGATCGGCAAGTACCCCCGACGCCCTGTCACCGTGCAGCGTTCCAACTCGTCGTAGACCCGCTCCTGCGGGACACGGATTCTCTGCAGATCCGCCCATGCCTGCTCGGCGTCCATCATCGGTGCGCCCACGCGCATCGCCCCCTAAGACCTCGGCGTGCCGAATCTCCGGCGGCCGAGCCCGGCCGCCGACTTTCCCACCAGGAAAGCTAGCGCAGACTTTCCCAGCAGGCAAGTCAAAACGGCGATGATGTCGGCGGACGAGCCGTGCGGCAAGGACCGTCGGCGACGACGGAGTTCACCCGGACTGCTCTTCGAGCGCTGGGGAAGAAGGCGCCACCCCGTGAGCGTGGAAGCCGATGGTGACCGAGCGGCCGGACGCCTCGCCCGACGATGCGGCTCAGGCGATCCAGTGCGGTCGGCAGGTGGCCGCCGAGGGCGGGAGGCCGTCCGCGAGTGCCGCGGCCATCCGGTGCGCCGCGTCACGGAGGGTTTCGGGAGGCGCGGTGTAAGGGATGCGGAGGCGCTGCGCGAAGACACCCGGGTCGGTGGCGAAGTAGGCGCCGCCCTCGATCCGTACCCCGTAGTCCAGTGCCCGTTCGGCCAGCTCCGCGGCGAGAGGTTCGCCCATGTCGGCCCACAGGGACAGGCCGCCGGGCGGCTGTTGCCAGGTCCAGTGCGGAAGGTGCTCGGCCAGGGCGGCGGTGAGGGCGGCGCGCTGGGTACGCAGCTGTTCCAGGCGCGTGGGCAGCAGCTCCGCCGACCGGTCCAGCAGGTCCAGGGCCACAAGTTGGTCCAGCACCGAGCCGCCCATGTCGGTGGCGACCCGCTGGCCGGCGAGTTCGGTGACGAGCTGCGCGGGGGCGCGCAGCCAGCCGATGCGCAGGCCTGCCCAGTGGGTCTTGCTCATCGAGCCGATGGTGATGAGCCGGCCGCTTTCACCCGGAGCGGCGAAGGAGGCGAAGGGCTGGGGTGCGGGGACGTCGAGGACGAGGTCGGTCAGGGTCTCGTCGACGACCAGCCAGGTCGCGGAGCGCCGCGCGGACCGCAGGATGCGGGCGCGCTGCTCCGCGGGCATGAGACAGCCGGTCGGGTTGTGGAAGTCGGGGATCAGATAGGCCAGCCGGTGCACGGACCGGCGCAGGGACGACGCGACGGTCTCGGTGTCCCAGCCGGTGTCGGTCACGGGGACCGGCACGGTACGCAACCGGGCGCGCCGCATGGCCTCCAGGGCGTTCGGGTAGGACGGGTTCTCGGCCAGGACCCGGTCGCCGGGGCGGCACAGCAGACCGAGGACGAGCGTGAGCGCGTGCTGGGCGCCGGAGGTGACCAGGATCTGGTCGGGCACGGTGGCCAGGCCCCGCCGGGTGAAGCGTTCGGCGACGGCGGCGCGCAGTTCCGGCAGGCCGTAGGGGTGGTAGCCAGGCGTGCCGACGTGTTCGGCCAGCTGGGGGGACACCCTGGCGAGGGCGTCGGCGAGGGTCCCGTGCGGCAGGGTGGGGGCGGCCCTGGCCAGGTCGATCGTGGTGTCCCGGGCGCCGAGGAGCCGTGTCACGCCGCGGGGTGTACGGCCTGCGGGCAGGGCCGTCCAGGTGCCGGAGCCCTGGCGGCTGTGCGCGAAAGCGCTCTCGCGCAGCAGGTCGTAGACGGCCGTGACGGTGGCCCGGCTGACGCCGAGGGCGGTGGCGAGTTCGCGTTCTGCGGGGAGCCTGACGTGCAGCGCGATACGCCCGTCCAGGATCAGCTCACTGATCGCCTGCGCCAGGTGGCGATAGGCGGGCCGTGCTCGCGTGGGGTCGGGCAGCAGCGCGGCCAGTTGCGTGCTCCCCAGAGTGCGGCCCACGAGCCCTGTCCCGTTCAGGGGCTGGGACGGCCCGGTTTCCGCCATGCCTTCCCTCTCGTCTCCCCCGCTCCTCGCGGCACCCGGCCCACCGCTCCGCTCAGCCAGACCATTTCCCCGGCAATGGCCATGTTCTGCCAGCCGATCACTGTACAGAGTCGCCCCGGTGGCCTGGAAAGCACTCGGGCCAGCACACGACGAGAAGGTGGAGGCGGCCGGGCATGCGGCTTGAGCAGACGGAATCGGTGGGCGCGGCGGGAGAGGTGCGGACTGGGCGGCATCGGCCCGGGAAAGGGCGGCCGACGCGCTCGCCCCTCGGGCCCCGGGCGAGGTCGAGCAGGCCCCCGCACTCCCTCACGTACGTGCCGTTCGGCGAACGTCCACTGAGGCGCCTGCCCCAGCTTTTCACCGGCCTGGCCCTGTACGGCTTCAGCCTGTCGGTCCTGCTCAGAGCATCGCTGGGCGTCAATCCGTGGAGCGTCCTGTACGAGGGGGTGGCGTGCCACACGTCGCTGAGCTTCGGCACGATCAGCGCCGTCGTGGGCGTACTCGTACTGCTGCTGTGGATCCCGCTGAGACAGCGGCCGACGTTCGGCACCGGGGCCAACATCGTCGTCCTGGCCTGCTCGTCCGACCTCGGGCTGCACCTCCTCCCCCAGCATCTGGAGCTTCCCGCACGCATCGGACTGCTCGCGGGCGGCATCCTCCTGAACGGCCTGTCCGTGGCCCTCTACGTAGGCGCGCGGTTCGGTCCCGGCCCCCGGGACGGCCTGATGACCGGCATGGCGGCCGCGACCGGGCGCTCCCTCCGCTCCGTCCGTACGCTGATCGAGGTCGCCGTACTGGCCGTGGGCTGGCTGCTGGGCGGCGGCGTGGGGGCCGGCACCGTGCTGTACGCCCTCGCGGTCGGGCCGGTCACGCAGTTCTTCGTCCCGCGGTTCGCCTACCGGAGCGCGGCCGAACGGGCCGAGGGGGCCGGAGAGCGGACGTGAGGATCACGGAGGTGTGCGGGCGCCCGTTCGCGGCTACTCCGGTACGTTCCGTACGGCGATGATCAACCGACCCGGCCGGCCGTGCGGTCCGGCCCGCTCCCAGGAGACACGGCATGAGCAGCGAACCGACCATGCGCATCATCACTCAGGACACCGTCGGCGGTCCCGAGGTGCTGTACCTGACCGAGGCGCCCCGGCCGGCGCCGCTGCCCACCGAGGTACTCGTACGGGTGCGCTCCGCCGGGGTGAACCCGGTCGACTGGAAGACCCGCCAGGGCGGCGGTATGGCCGGGGTCCTCGGGGATCCGCCGTTCTCGGTGGGCTGGGACGTCAGCGGGGTCGTGGAGGAGGTCGGCTTTGGCGTGCACACGCTCAAGGTGGGCGACGAGGTGTATGGGATGCCGTGGTTCCCGCGGCAGGCCGGGGCGTACGGCGAGTACGTGACCGCGCCCTCCCGGCACTTCGCCCGCAAGCCGGCCGCGCTCGACCACGACCACGCGGCCGCCGTGCCGCTGGCCGCGCTGACCGCCTGGCAGTGCCTGGTGGACGCGGCGCACGTGGAGGCGGGCGGGCGGGTGCTGATCCACGCGGCGGCGGGCGGTGTCGGCCACTTCGCGGTGCAGTTCGCCAAGCACCTGGGCGCGCACGTCATCGGTACGGCCCGGGCGGCCAAGCACGACTGGCTGCACTCGCTCGGCGCGGACGAGCTGGTCGACTACACCCAGGAGCGCTTCGAGGAGGCGGTGCGTGACGTGGACGTCGTCATCGACCTCGTGGGGGACGAGCACGACGCGACCAGCACCCGTTCGCTGCGTACGCTGCGGCCCGGCGGCACGCTGATCGCGGTTCCCTCCGGGGCCTCGCCCGACCTGATGGAGGCCGCCCGTGCCCGGGGAGTACGGGCGAGCGGCTTCCTGGTGGAGCCGGACGGGGCGGCGCTCGCGCGTATCGGTGGCCTCGTCGACGAGGGGGCGGTGTCGGTGGAGGTCGAGGACGTACTGCCGCTGGCCGAGGCCGCCGAGGCGCACCGCCGGGGCGAGGAGGGCCGCACGCGCGGGAAGCTGGTGTTGCGCGTGGCGTCCTGATGCCACCCCGGCGGGGGCTCAGGCGCCCATGCCCACCGCGCCCCGGGCTCAGGCCTCCAATGCCCCCACGACTTCCGCCGCACCGTTGACCGGCATTCCGGAGCTGGGTTCCGCACGAACTCCCTGGCTGCCGTAATGCGGATATGCGACGGTGTCCGGGGAATTCCGTGGCACATCGCTGTTGGGTGCCGGCTGCCAGGTGCCGGGGCCATCGGTACTGCGACGAGGTGCGGGCAATTCTCCGTGGCGTCTTCGTGGCGGCGGAGGCGGCGGGATACGACGCGCCGCCCTCCGTCCGTCATGGTGATGGCGGACCGCCGTCGGCGCGGCATACGACTGCATGTATACCGGCGATGTTCACCTCACCGGCTCGCCACCGTGCGGTGTCTGCCGTGCGTGTCTATTGTCCGGTGCCTGCCGTGCGGACGGAACGGATCCGACGGTTCACGACGGGTGCGGTCCGGCGATCCGGCGGACCGGCAGCCCGGTGCTTTGCCGGGAGCGTTCTACGCGTCGACCCATTCGTGGGACTGCGCCTGCTTCAGAAGACGCTGCCGGGCCTGGAGGATCTGCTCGCCCGTCATGCTCGGCACGCCGGTCACCAGCAGTTCGGTCACCTCGTCGAGGAACTCCTGGGCGGAGAGGGTGTCGCACAGGACGCCGTCCTCGAAATTCCCGTCGTGCGCGGCGCTCTGCGCGCGGTGCGCACCGCCGGAGCGGCCGGGGGCGCCTTCCAGGAAACGCACTTCGGAGGCCTTGGGGCCCCGGTCGCCCTCGTCCACCAGGAATTCGACCTTGACGCCGGGGGCCATCAGCCCCTTGTCGAATTCCAGGTCGTTCACATGCACGAAGACGTCTTCTCCGCCGTCGTCCGGCACGACGAACCCGTAGCCGCGCACCTCGTCGAACCGAATGACCTTGCCAGAAACCATCACTGTGCCCCAGACCCCAATTCCACAACTGCCCGCAAATTCCGCACCCCGTCGCCGTCGTCCCGGCGGCGCCCCGTTCCCGCCGGCTGGGCCGGCAGAGGTTATCGCCGAAGGCGGAGACGATTCGGTGGATGTCCCGCCCATACTATTGCCGAGCGGCGGCGGATCGTCCAGCCCGGTGCCCGCCCCCCGCGCGGCACCGGCGTACGCGGGCGGCCGTCGGGGCGGCACCGGACGGGCCGGCACGGTACCGGCTCGTCGGTACGGCACCGCCCCGACGGAACGGTGCCGTACCGACGCGACGGGTCAGTCCTCCAGCGCGGCCCGCACCTCCTCGGCGAGCAGGGTCACGTAAGCGTCGGCCCAGCCCTCGACCGTGGGCTGCTCCCACAGATCGGTCGAGTACTCCATGTACCCGGTCAGCGTGTCGCCCGCCGGAATCAGCCCGACGCTGAGGTCCGTACGGGCGGCCGGGACGGCCAGGTCCTCGACCACGGCGGCCACACCGGGCAGCTCGATGTCCGTCTGCAGCGAACTCTGGTACGCGAACCCGAACGGCACGTGGTCCGGCACCTCGACCCCCATCTCCTCACGCAGCGGCTCGACGAGCCTGCGCAGCGACATGATGTGGTCGATGCCCTCGATCGAGGTGTGCGCGACCTGCCGCACGAGGTCGGTGAAGGTGCCGTCCCCGTCGAGCCGGATACGCAGCGGGAGACCCACGGCCGTGCAGGCCATCAGCGACTCGAAGGCACGGCGCTCACGGTTGGCGTAGGCGACATTCGCGACGACGTCCGTCCGCCCGGAGAGCGTGCCGATCAGCTGCCCCAGGGCGGCGGTCGTGACCGCGTACGGTGTCGTGCCGCACTTCCTGGCCAGCCGTTCCACGTCGGCCAGCAGATCGGTGTCCACGGAGAAGAGTACGACGCGGCCCTGTCCGCTGAGGGTTTCCGGGCGCGGCCGGTCCAGCGGCAGCCCCAGCTCGAAGGGTGCCCCGTCCAGTTCCCTGGCCCAGTACTTCAGGACGCGCTGGTCGGGCCGTTCCGGTGCGGTCTCCCGCTGCCAGCGGGCGTACTCGGTCGGCTGCGGCACCGTACTGGCCAGCGTGTGCGGCGTCCCGGTCGCCGCGGCGCCGTAGAGGGCGGCGAAGTCGCTCAGCAGGACGCTGACCGCCCAGCCGTCGCAGGTGGAGTGGTGCAGCACGAAGAACAGCACCCAGGTCGACGGGCCGCTGCGCACCAGCCGGAGCTTGGGTGCCACCCCCTCGCCGAAGTCGAACCGGGTGGCGGCGACCTGTGCGCTGATCTGCTCGATCTCGGCGTCCATGGTCCCGGCGGAGCCCGCCGTTCCGGCTCCGGTGCCCCGGCCGGCGGTCAGGTCCTCGACCTGGAGGTCGACCGGCCGCGGCCGCAGGATCTCCTGCCACCACTGCCCGTCCTCCTGCACGAACCGGGTACGCAGCGACTCGTGGCGGGCGATGAGCTGACTGAGCGCGGTACGCAGCGCCGGCAGGTCCAGGCCGCCGGTGAGCGTGATGCGCAGGGCGACGTTGAACACGTGCGGCGTGGGGTGGTGGTCCTGGGCGATGAAGCCCTGCTGCTGGTAGGTGGCCGGCGCCCGGTCCACCACGTCCGTGGCGCCGTCCGGTTCCCCGTCCGTTCCGCTATCGGTGCCGGTCACGGCCCTCCCCGGTCCCCGGCACCGACTCCGGCACCGGCGCGGGTCTCGGCGCCCGAACGGGTGTCCTCGGAGCGCCCGGCCCCGGCGCCCTCGGCGGACCCGTCGGTTCCGGTGTCGCCGGCCAGGTACGCCGCCATGGCCCGTACCGTCGGCTCCTGGTAGAAGCGCACCATCGGGTACTCCTGGCCGAACACCTCCCGGGCCCGGTTCACCAGCCGGATCGCGGCGATCGAGTGACCGCCGAGGTCGAAGAAGGAGGCGTCGGGCCCGATGGCGTCGGCCGAGAGGTCGAAGGCGTCGGCCCACAGGGCCCGGAGACGGTGTTCGATCCGGTCCCGGAGGCCGGGTTCGGGCCCGTCAGCGGAGGCGATGGCAGCAGCGGCAGCGGCGGGTGCCGTCCGCCGGGCGTCCTGCCCCGGTTTCGCCGAAGCGGGCGCGGCAGCGGGCGCCGGCCGCGCCGATGTGACGATCTCCGGGTCCGGCAGCGCGGCGCGGTCCAGCTTTCCGTTGCCCCCGAGCGGCAGTGCGGTGAGGACCGCCCAGGACCGCGGTACGAGGTACTCCGGCAGCCGGGCCGCGAGGTCGCGGGCCAGCCGGTCGGCGTACGTCCGGCGGCCGGCCGCGGTGGCGGTGGCGTCCGCGTCCCGGTCCGCCGGTACGGCGTAGGCGGCGAGGTAAGCCTCGCCGCGGCTGTCGCGGCGGGCCACCACGACAGCCTCGCGCACGCCGTCCAGGGCGTTGAGCGCGCGGGCCGCCTCCTCCGGTTCGACGCGGTAGCCGCGAACCTTCACCTGGTCGTCGGCGCGGCCGCGGAACTCCAGCGCCCCGTCCTCGGTCCACCGCACCAGGTCACCGGTGCGGTAGAAGCGGTGTCCGGCCGGCCGAGCACCGTCGCCGGACGCCCCGGACGGCTCAGCCGTGGCCGCACCCGTACCGGACTCCGCGCCGAGCGGATCCGGGCCGAAACGGTCGTCGGCCGACACGGGAACGCCCAGGTAGCCCCGGGCGATGCCCGGCCCGCCGACGTACAGCTCGCCCACCGTGCCGAGCGGCACCGGCGCGCCGGACGCGTCGAGGACCCGCAGGCTGACGTTGTCGGCGGGGCGGCCGATCGGGATCGGCCCCGGGCCGGTGTCGGGCGTGCGCGGGCCGACGGTCTCGATGGTGCACAGCACGGTCGTCTCGGTCGGTCCGTAGACGTTGACCGTCTCATACGCCACGTCCGGGTGCGGCCGTGTGCGCATCACGTCACCGCCCAGCAGCAGGTGGCGCAGCGGCGGTTGTTCGGCGGGCGGCAGGGTGAGCAGTGCTTCGCCCAGGGCGGTGGGCAGGATCGAGAAGGTCACGTGCTGCTGGGCGTACCAGCGGGCCAGTTCCGCAGTGTCCGCACGGACCGTGTCGTCGGCGATGACGAGTGACGCTCCGGCGGTCAGTGCCGGCCAGATTTCCAGGACGGACGCGTCGAAGCTCTGGCTGCACACCAGCGCGCTGCGGTCGGCCGAGGTGAAGGCGAAGCGCTTGTGATGCCACTGGCAGAGGTCGACGACCGCGCGGTGGGGCACCGCGACGCCCTTGGGCTTGCCCGTGCTGCCGGAGGTGTAGATGACGTAGCACAGGGACTCGGGTCCGGCGGCGTCCGACGGCGCCTTCTTCTTCGGGCGGTCGGTGGCACCGTCCCCGGCGGCGGTGACGTCGATGACGGTCAGGCCGTCGGGGAGGTCGAGTTCGTCGGCCCCGGAGCCGGTGCTCAGCAGGACACGGGCGCCGCTTTCCGCGATCACCGTGGCGGCCCGGGCCCGTCCCAGCGACGGGTCCAGGGGGACGTACGCCAGGCCGGACTTGAGCACCGCGAGCATGGCGACGACGAGGTCGGCGGAGCGGGGCAGCCACAAGGCCACCACGTCGTCCGCGCCGTCCGCGGTCGCTGCCGCCGCGGTGCCGGACCGTTCGCGGACGACGGCGGCCAGCCGTTCGGCCCGCGTGTCCAGTTCGCGGTAGCTGAGGCGGTCGTCACCGTGCTGGACGGCGGTCCGGTACGGGGCGTCCGCCGCGCGCCGGGCGACGAGTTCGTGGACGGTGGCGCGCGCCACCGGGCGGACCGGGCCCTGTTGCCATGTGGCGGGCACCGGCTGCGCTGCCGGTTCCACCGGCGGGACGGCGACCATGCCCCGCTGCCTTGCGGCGGTTGCCGTCGCGGGCCGCTCGGGCGCGGGCGTCACGGCCTGCGCGGTCTTCTGCCGCACCGGCGTGGCGCCGAGGCGGGACAGCGGTGTCCCCGGCTCCCGTACGGCCGCTTCGAGCAGGTCACGGAAGGTACGGAAGAAGCCGTCCACGGTGTCCGCGTCGAACAGGTCGGTGTTGTACTCCAGGTGGCAGCGGATGCCTTCGGGCTGGTCGGTGAAGTACACGGCGAGGTCCGTGAGGGCCTTGTCGGGCCCCGCGTCGATCACGGTGGCCCGGACGCCGGGCAGGTCGAAGCGGAACGGGTCGCTGCTCTCGAACTCCGCGAGCACCTGGAAGACCGGCGTACGGTCGGTGGTGCGCGCCGGAGCCAGCTCCCGCACCACCGTCTCGAAGGGCACGTCCGCGTGGTCGTACGCGTCCAGGGCGACGCCCCGTACGCGGTCGAGGAACGCGCCGAACTCCGGGTCGCCGGACAGGTCGAAGCGGAGCGCGAGGGTGTTGACGAAGAAGCCGAGCAGGTCCTCGGTGCCTTGGGGGCGGTCCGAGATCGGGGTGCCGACGACGATGTCGCGCTGGCCCGTGACCCGGTGGAGCATCGCGGTGAAGCCGGCGAGCAGCGTCATGAAGAGGGTGCCGCGCCTCTGCCTGCTCAGGTCGCGCAGCCGGTCGGACAGTTCGGGGTCGATCCGGTGGAAGACGGCCCGCCCGTTGGAGGTCATGGCCGCGGGGCGGGGGCGGTCGCAGGGCAGTTCCAGTACGGGGAGTTCGCCGCCGAGCGTGTCGAGCCAGTACGTCAGGTCCGCGGCGCGCGCCGGATCGTCCAGCGTACGCAGCTGGGCGCGGGCATGATCGGCGTACGTGCCGGACAGCGCGGGGAGTCCGGCGTCGGAGCCGTGGTGGGCGGCCCGGTAGAGCGCTGACAGGTCGCGGGCCAGGACGGTGGCGGAGGCGGCGTCCACGACGATGTGGTGCAGGGAGAAGACCAGGACGTGGCGCTCCTCCCCCAGCTTCACCAGCCGGGTGACGAACAGCGGCCCGTCCACGAGGTCGAAGCGCCGCGCGCTCTCCTCCGCCAGGACGGCACGGAGCGCGGCGTCCGCGGCCTCCTCGCCGTCGGTGCCCGCGTCCGTGCGGTCGAGCACCGCGAAATCGGGTGCGGACGGCGGCCGGACGAGTTGGCAGGGCTCGTCGTCGATCTCCCGGAAGACGGTCCGCAGCCCCTCGTGCCGCGCCACCAGGTCACGCAGCGCCGTCCGCAGCGCCGGTACGTCGAGCGGGCCGTCGAGGCGGATGGCCTTGGTCTCGTTGTAGGCGGTACGGCCCGGCAGCATCCGTTCGAGGAACCAGATGCGCTGCTGCCCGGGTGAGAGCGGGGCGACGTTCTCGTACGGGTGCGGCGCGGACGTAGGCGCGTCCGCGCTCGCCCCCGCGCTCGTGCCCGTATCCGCGCCCGCGTGCACGCCTGCCTGCGCATCCGTGTGCGCGCCCGTACTCGCGCCCGGCGCGTGGTAGCGGCGGCGCAGCGTGTCGATGTGGGTGAGGCCGGTGCGCAGCGCGCCCGGCTGGACGCCGAAGTCGACGAGCGAGACGATCTCGTCGGCCCCCGCCGCGCTCACCGCGTCCACCACGGACGCGACGGTGTCCGGCGTACCGATGAGGGCCCGCTGGTCGCAGTAGCGGTCGTAGGCCCGGCGGAAGAGCACGTCGAGGTCGTCTTCGGTGAGCGCGGACAGGTCGACGTTGTGGCCGAGGCTGTTGGCGACGTTGCCGAACAGGGAGAGCGAGGCGCGCATGTAGCGCGCCAGGGGCTCGTACGCCTCGGCGCGCGCGGTGCGGTGGTCGGCCGCCAGGTAGGTGTGCAGCAGGACGGCCACCCGTCCGGCGTCCGGGTCCAGGCCGTGCTCGGCGCGGGTGCGGCGGTACAGCGCGATGTTCTCGGCGAGCTGTTCGACGCTCTGGGTCATCAGGTTGGTGACCACGCCGACGTCGTTGCGGGCGGCGGCCACGTACGAGGCGGGATTGCCGACCACCGCCGTGTACATGGGCGGCGCGTCCTGGACGGGGCGCGGGAAGAGGCGTACCTCGGTCTCGCCGTCGCCGCCGGTGCGCCGCACAGCTTCACCGCGCCAGAGCCGGCGGACCTGCTCCACCTGCTCGTACATCATCTCCTTGTGACGGCCGAAGCGGTCGGGGAAGAAGACGAAGTCGTTGGCGTGCCAGCCGCTGGCGCAGCCGATGCCGACCCGGCCGCCGGAGAGGTTGTCGGCCATCGACCACTCCTCCGCGACCCGGACCGGGTCGTGCAGGGGCAGGACGACCGAGCCCGCGTTGAGGCGGACGTGCCGGGTCTCGCGGGCGAGGGCGGCGGCGAGCACGACGGGGTTGGGGAACAGGCCGCCGAAGGAGTGGAAGTGCCGTTCGGGCATCCAGAGCGCGTGGAATCCGTGCTGGTCGGCGAAGCGGGCGGTCTCCAGGATGTGGTCGTACTTGCCCTGCGCGGCGGCCGGGGAACCCACGCCGGCCCCGGATTCGGCCCCGGCCCCGGCTTCAGTCCCGGCTTCGGCTCCAGCTTCGTCCTGGGGATAGTCGCCGAAGAAGTAGATGCTGAAGTCGGGAGCGCGGCGTGCGGCCACGGTCGTGCTGCTGGGCCCGGTCCTCGGCACCGAAGTCTGCACGACCTCCGGGTCCTGCGCGCCTGCCGGAGCCTGCGCGACCTCTGGAAGCCGCACGATCCCCGGCCCCTGAGTGGCCGCCGGCCCTTGCGTCGCCACGGAAATCTGCGCTTGCGTCGGAGCCTGCGCCTTAGCGGCCGACGTGCGCGGCACTGCGGGAGCCTGCGTCGCCACCGGAGCCTGCGCGCCGGCCGTCGGCAGCGTTTTCGGTCCGCCGGTCGGTCCGCCGGGGAAGAAGCCTGCCGCGCGCAGGTCCCGCAGCGATCCGCGGACCGCGTCGGCGATGAACTCGATGTCGCCGTCCGAGTGGGCGGTCGACAGGAAGAAGTTGCGCCATTCCCAGACGTGCACCCCGCGCAACATGAGGTGGTGGTACAGCAGTTCCATGTCCGCGCGGTGCTCGAAGCGGAACTGGGAGCCGAAGCGGCTCACGCTCAGCGGGAATCCCTCGTCATCGAAGAAACGATTCAGCGAGTCCGCGAGTTCAGCGGTACGGGCGTTCAGCCGCTCCTGGAGCCGGGGGCTGTGCTCCTTCAGGTGCGTCAGCACGGCCCGCGCGGCGACCATCGAGACCGGATGCTGGATGTAGGTGCCGCCGAAGAAGGTGGTGTCGGCGGGCGGGTAACTGGCGTCCCCGTACTGCCAGAAGCCGCCGTCCACGCCGTCCATGATGTCCGCGCGGCCGGCGATGGCACCGATCGGGAAGCCGCCGCCGAGCAGCTTGCCGTACGTCGCGAGGTCGGGGGTGACGCCGTAGAGCTCCTGGGCGCCGCGCGGCGCCGGGCGGAAGCCCGTCAGCATCTCGTCGAACATGAGCACGATGCCGTGGCGGCGGGTCAGCTCCCGCAGCTGCCGTACGAAGCCGACGGGCCGCAGCGACGGGTGGCGGCTCTGTACGGGTTCGATGATGACCGCGGCGATGTCGTCCGCGTGCTCGGCGATGACCTCCAGGCTCGCGTCGCTGCCGTAGTCGAGGACCAGCAGGTCGGCGACGCTGGCGGACGGGATGCCGGTGGAGACCGGGACGGTGATCCGGTCGGCGCCGGTGCCGGCGGAGCGGCCCAGGACGTTGTCGGCGTGGCCGTGGTAGGCGCCGTGGAAGGTGACGATGCGGCGGCGGCCGGTGGCGGCGCGGGCGAGCCGGATCGCGGCGGAGTTCGCCTCGGTGCCGGAGTTGGCGAACGCCACGCGTTCCATACCGGTCAGTTCCGCCAGCAGCTCGGCGGCCTCGCCGGTCTCGACGTTGCGCGGGCCGAGCTGGATGCCCCGGGAGAGGTGTTCGCGGACGGCCTCGCTCACGAAGTCCGGTTCGTGGCCGAAGAGCAGCACGCCGAAGCCCATGGTGATGTCGACATAGCGATTGCCGTCGATGTCTTCCAGCCGGGAGCCGTGTGCCCGGCGTCCGGCGATCGGGTACAGCATCTCCTTGGTCTTGCTGCGGAACCCGACGACGGCCCGGCTGTCGGCCAGCACACGGCGGTAACGCTGGGCGATCTCCTTGGACGTGGCGGTCTTGGCCGTGTAACGGCGTACCAGGTCGTCGAGGTGGGCCTGCTGCGTCTCGGAGGCGGAGCCGCCGACCATGCCGGAGGCGCGGGAGACGGTCACCCGGGGGCCGTGCACGCGTTGCCGCCGCTCGGCGGACGGCTCCTGCGCGGTGCCGTTCGGGGACGGGGCGACAGCGGCAGCCTGATCGCCAGGCGCCGGCTGGTCCGCGACACCGGTCGTCGGCTGCCCCGTGGCCTCGGCCGGAGCCACGGTCCCGGCCTCGGCCGTTCCCCCGACCCCAGTCCCGTCCGTTCCCCCGACCCCGCCCCCGGCCGCGGCCTCGATCCGCTCCGCGATGCGCCGGGAGAGGTCGGACATCGCGGCCAGGTCCTGGTCCACCGCAGCGGCGGCTGCGCTCAGCCCGGTCATTTCCCGCCCGCCTTCCCGTTGGCCACCACGCCGCCGGTCAGGGCGCTCGTCGCCTGCGCGGTCAGCAGCTGGGACAGCTGGTTGATCTGGGACATCATCTGCAGCTGGAGCTGCGACAGCTGCTGCACCTGGCGGACGAGGTCGGTCAGTTCGGCGCGCGTCACGGGCTGCGCCGAGCCGTTCGCCTCGGCGGGCGCGGGCGTGGGCGCGGGCGCGCGGACCGGCTCAGGCATGCCGATGGGCTCCGGCATGGCGATGGGTTCGGGCATGGCGAAGGGCTCCGGCGCACGCACGGGCTCGGCGGCAGCCGGCTCGTACCGTACGGGCTCCGCCGCCACCGGCGCGGGCCGCGCGGCGGCACCGTCCGCGGCACCACGCGCCGTACCAGCCTCCGTACCAGCCGCGGTACCACCCGTCGCACCGCCCGGCATCCGCCCCACGATCAGCTCCGTGAGCTGCCCCGGAGTGCTCGCCTCCTCGAACAGCTCCCGCATCGCGACCTTGACCTGGTGGTCCTGCTCCAGCTCGCGCAGCACGCTGATCATCTGCAGCGAGTCCGCACCGAGGTCGAAGAAGGATGTGTCGCCGGTGATCGCGTCGGCGTCGTGCCCGAGGTGCTTGGCGACCAACTCGATGACGTGCCCGAGCACCCTCTCGAACACTGCCTCGTCCTGTGCCACGTCTTCCTCTTCTCTCGCTGGTTCTCTCGCTGGTTCGCCGGTCCGGACGGCCCGGACGGCTGTCGGCGCCGGTCCGGTCCAGAACGACTTGTGCTGGAAGCGGTAACCGGGCATCCAGGTCCTGCGGCCTCCGCTGCCGGCGGTCAGCGCCGGCCAGTCGAGGTCCGCGCCCGCGCAGTGGAGCTGGGCCACCGCGCCCCAGAAGGCGCCGGGTCCGGCGCCACGGCGCAGCGTCGGTACCGCCCGCACGCCGGGGAGCGCGGCACGGGCCAGTCCGCTGAGTGTGGTGTGCGGGCCGATCTCGACCAGCGCGGCGGAGCCGGTTTCGCCGAGCGTGCGCAGTACGGCGTCGTAGCGGACCGGCCGGCGTGTCTGCCGTACGAAGTAGTCGGCGTCCGGCGTCCAGCCCGGCTCGTGCGGGCGCCCGTCGAGGCAACTGACGAAGCCGGTCGTGACCGGGCGGAAGGTGACGCCGTCGAGCAGGTCCCGGAACTTGTCCAGGATCGGGTCGGTGAGCGCGGTGTGGAAGGCGCGTGTCACCGGCAGCCGTTCCCCGGGGATGCCGCGCTCCTCCAGCCGGGTCAGCAGCCGGTCGACGGCGGTGACGGGGCCGGCGAGCACGTGCCGCTGCGCCCCGTTGACGACGGCCAGTTCGAGGCCGGGGACCTCGGCGGCCAGGTTCTGGACGGTGTCCAGGTCCGCCGAGACGGCGGCCATGGCGCCGCGCGCGCAGTGGTCCTGCATCAGGCGCCCGCGCTCCGCGGTGATGCGCAGGCCGTCTTCGACGGACAGCGCGCCCGCCGCGCAGAGGGCGGCGTACTCGCCGACGCTGTGCCCGGCAACGATGTCCGGCGTGATGCCGACGTGTCGCCACAGTCCGGCGAGGGCGTACTGCAGGGCGAAGAGGGCCGGCTGGGCAGTCCGGGTGTTCTCCGTGGTGGCGCGGTCCGCGCCGGGGTCGAGCAGGACGTCGAGCAGGGAGCTGCCGTAAAGCTCCTGGTGATGGCGGTCGCAGGTGTGGAGCAGGTCGCGGACCACGGCGAAGCGCTCATACAGAGGTTGTGCCATGCCGGGATAAGGGCTGCCCTGTCCCGTGAACTGGAAGACGATGCCCGGCCGTCCCTCCCGGGGTGCCTCGCCGGTCGTCACGGCGGCGGCTGCGGCGGGGCCGCCGGCGCCCGCGAGCCAGCCGTCCAGGGCCGCGGCGAGCTCCGCCGGGTTCGTGCCTCGGGCCGCCAGGCGGTGCCGGTGGTGGGCCCGGCCCGCCGCGGTGGTCACCAGGTCGGCGAGATCCGCCTTGGGATGCCGGGTCAAGTGGTCACGTACGGCGGTGGCGTTGGCCGTGAGGGCCTCGGCGGACTGGCCGGACAGGACCAGGACGTCCGGTGCGGTCACGGTGGCGGCGCGAGGCGCGGGTTCGGGGGCCTGTTCCACGATGATGTGGGCGTTGGTGCCGCCGACGCCCAGGGACGAGACGCCCGCGCGGCGCGGGGTGTCCCCTTGGGCCACGGGCGCGCCTCTTCGGGTATGTAGAAGGGGCTGCGTTCGAGGTCGAGGGCGGGGTTCGGCTCGCCGAAGTTGGCCATCGGCGGGATGACGCCGTGTTTGAGGACGAGCAGGGCCTTGATGAAGCTGGCGATGCCCGAGCACACGTCGAGGTGGCCGATGTTGGCCTTGGTCGAGCCCAGCGCGCAGTACCCGGTCCGGTCGGTGTCGGTGCGGTACGCGGAGACGGCGCCGTCGAACTCGATCGGGTCACCCTTCAGCGTGCCCGTACCGTGGGTCTCCAGGTAGCCGACGGTGTCCGCGCCGATGCCGGCGTGGTCCAGCGCGCGGCGGATGGCGCCGCGCTGGCCGGCCGCGCTCGGGGCGGTGTACGTCTGCTTGTCCGCGCCGTCGTTGTTGACGCCCCAGCCGCGTATGACGCCGTGGACGGTGTCGCCGTCGGCGAGGGCCCGGTCCAGGCGCTTGAGGACGACGGCGGCGACGCCGGTTCCGCCCACCGTGCCGTCCGCCCGGGCGTCGAAGGCGCGCAGGTAGCCGCTCTTGGAGAGGATGGAGCCCTTGACGTACTGGTAGCCCAGTACCTGCGGCACATGCACGGCCGTGGCGCCGGCCAGCGCGATGTCGCTGTCGCCGACCAGTACCGACTGCGCGGCGAGCTGCACGGCGACCAGGGAGCTGGAGCAGGCGGTCTGGACGCTGATGGCCGGGCCGGTCAGGTTGAGGCGGAAGGAGGCGCGGGTGGCGGTGAAGTCGGCGTAGTTGCCGACCAGGACCTGCATCCTGGAGAGCCAGTCGTCGCCGATCGGCCCCTTCAGGACGTTGTTCAGCAGGTAGTTCTCCAGGGTGTAGAGGTGGTAGCCGGTGCTGGCGAAGACACCGGTGCGCAGCCCGCCCCGTTCCCGCGGATATCCCGAGTCCTCCAGGGCGTGGTAGGCGCATTCCAGGAACATCCGGTGCTGCGGATCGGTGAGCTGCGCCTCCCGGACGCTCATGCCGAAGAACCCGGCGTCGAACCGGTCGATGCCGGACAGGATGCCGCTGGCGCCGACGAAGTCGTCCGCCCGGTACTTCTCGGCGGGGACGCCGGCCGCGGCCAGTTCCTCCTCGGTGAAGCGCCGTACGCAGTCCCGGCCGTCCCGGACGACCTGCCAGAACTCCTCGGGGGTGTCCGCTCCGGGGAAGCGGAAGGCCATGCCGATGACCGCGACGCGCGAGTCGGCCGGTACGTTCATGAGGTGCCGCCCTCCGCGGCGGAGGAGACCTCCCGGCCGGACGCCGGGCCGCCGCTCTCCCGGGCCGGTGGTTCGTTCGGGAACAGGGAGCGTCCCCTGGCCAGCACGACGAGCAGGGCGACGCACAGCACGATGGCCAGGCCCTGGAACCCGGTGACCACTTGCAGGGGCGAGTAGCGCTCCAGCAGTGCCGCGCTGACGATCATGCCGAGGCCGAAGCCGCTGTTCTCGGCCGAGGCGGAGAGGCCGAAGAGGCGTCCGCGCTGCTCGTCCGGGGCGGCCTGCAGCCGGGAGACGTACGCGATCTCCGTGAACCCGTCGGCCATGCCGGCGATGAGCGCGGCGATGGCGGCCGGGACGGCCGGCAGGCCGCTGAAGACCACGATGAACGCCGCCGACATCACGATGGAGCCGATCGCGAAGGCGCGCTCCCCGGTGACCACCCGGTCTTGCTGGTACGCCGTGAGCACACCTGCTGCGCCACGATGTTGCCGATCGCCCAGGTCGCCCAGAACTGGCTGATGAAGGTGGCCGGATGTGAAGGGTCCAGGGCACTGGAGTAGATGGGCAACGCGACGTTGTGCGAGGACGAGCCGAGGCCGTCGGCCGCGCGGACCGCGACCATGACCGCCAGCAGCGGTGCCGCCTTCAGCAGCGCGAAGGAGGCCCAGCGGCCGGTGCCCGCGTCGTCCGCCGTCGCGCCGTCGGCCGTGCTCTTCGCGGCAGTGGACCGGGTGCGGATGGGCAGCAGGAACAGGACCGTCGCGGAGACCGTGAAGGTGAGGGCGTCCAGCACGAAGGCGGTGGTGTAGCCGAACTCCGCGACGACCACGCCCGCCGAGGCGAAACCGGCGATCATGGCCAGTGAACGCCCGGTGACCAGCAAGCCGTTGGCCCTGGTCCGCAGGTCGGCGCCGACGATCTCCGGGACGCTGCTGCGCAGCGCCACCTGGGAGAGGGTCGAGCAGGCGCCGGTCACCACGGCGAGCGCGAAGAGCAGGGTGACGCGGGCGCCGCCGGGCGCCAGGAGCAGCAGCGCCAGGGCGACCGCCTGGGTGAGGTCCGCGCACACCATCAACCGTTTTCGGTCGTGACGCGAGACCAGCCGGCCGCTGACGAATCCCGACAGTACGCTGGTGATCAAACGTACGGCCATGAACAGGCCCGCGGTCAGCGCGCTGCCCGTGACCTGGTAGACGAAGACGTTCAGCGCCACCATGTTCAGGTAACTGCCGTACGCCGATACGGCGTTGCCGACGACGAGCAGCCGGAAGTGCCCCACTTTCCTGTTCCCCCTCAACGCCCCGTGCCGGCCTGGTCCACCACACCGACGGCGGAGGACGTAAGTACGCACTTACGGTCACCCGGTTCGCGGTACGCCTGGAGACGCATCATCCGGTGACTTGACCCGCGCTCGGCCGCGCGTGTAGAGGCAGGACGGGGACGGCCGCGGCCTTCTTGCGTTTTGCCGCGTCCGTGGTTAGATCAAGCCGCATGTCACGGGGGATGTGCTGCCCCCGCGGCACCGTCGGCAGTTCCGCTCCGTACCCGCGGGAGGGCGCACCATGTCCGGTCCCGCTCGGGCCGTCCTTCCGGCGTTGAGCCGACGAGCACCGCGCAGCGCGGCGGCCGTACCACGGCCTTGCCCCGCTCCATCCGCTCCGCCCGCGCCGCCGGACCGATCGTCCTGACACCGCGGGCCGCCGGATCTTCCCTGCTCCACCATCACCCCCTTGGAGGAAGAGATGTCGGACCACAGCGCGCCCACCATGCCGCCGCTGCTGTCCCCCGGGAGCGAGAGGTACTGTCGCACATCGCGGACGGCCTGACGTACGACCAGACGGCCAGGCGGCTGGGCATCAGTGTCCATACGGTCAGCACCTACTTGCGCCGTATACGGGCGAAGCACCCGGCTCCGACCCTCGCCCATCTCGTACGTCTCCAGTTGGCGCAGAACAGCGGCTGACGGCCCGCGGTCCGGGGCGGGTCCGCTGCGGCGCTCCCGTGTTGGCTGAATCTCACCCATTCAATGGCCGGTATCCGGACAACATCACGGAAACGCCGACCCTCCGAACCGGCGGGCGGACGACGGGCGCCACCGGGTTGCGCGGGACGGCGGCGGGTACCCGCCGCCGGACGTCGCAGCCGAGCGAGGGGCGCCCGTTGGCCATGAGTTGCTCATCACCGGCACGGCCGGACGGAGAAAGGGGAGCCGGCGTGCGCGCGCCGGCGGCCACGGCCCGCCCCGGACCGCCGCCGTGCCCCACGGCGGCCACCGGCGTCCCCCGAAGGGACCAGGCCCGGACGTGGCGCCCCGACGGCACGCGGGTCCCGTGGTGAACTGCGGGCACGGGCGCCGGCGGCACCGGACACGCGCCCGGGCCGTCCGGCGACGCGTCCGAGGGGTGGCCGCGGTCCATGTCGGTCAGCGCCCACCGGCCGGCTCTACGGAAGGACGGGTGATGCGCCGTATCCGGGCAGCGGACGACCAGGGCGCGGACCGGGCCCGGGCGGTGGACGCGGACGTCGCGGGCGCCGTCGAGCGGGTGCTGGACGAGGTGCTCGGCGCGCGGCTCGCGGAGGCCGCGACGGCCGACGCCCTGTTCCGCCGTGACATCGCCGAACGTGTCGCACGTTTCACGCTGGGCGGCGGCAAGCGGCTGCGCGGCCGGTTCGTGTGGTGGGGACTGCGGGTCTGCGGTGGCGGCGGTGAGACGGCGGGGGCCGCGCTGCGGCTGGCCGCCGCGCTCGAACTCGTCCAGACCTGCGCGCTGGTGCACGACGACGTGATGGACGGCGCCGAGCTGCGCAGGGGCAGGCCCGCTCTGCACGCCGAGATGCGGGGGCAGTACGCCCAGCAGCCCGGGAACGGCCGCTCCGCCCGGTCGGCCGAGGCGTTCGGCCGGTCCGCGGCGGTGCTGGCCGGCGACCTCGCGCTGGCCTGGGCCGACGACACCGTCATGGACACCGGCTTCCCCGCGACCGCGCGGTCCGCGGTGCACGCCCTGTGGCGGACCATGCGGACCGAGATGGTCGCCGGCCAGTACCTCGACCTGCACAGCCAGGTCACCGCGTGCCGCTCCCCGCCCGCGCGGTCCGCACCGCCCGCCTCAAGAGCGCGCGCTATTCGGTCGAGCGGCCGCTGCTGATGGGCGCCACGCTGGCCGGCGCCGACGACCGGACCGCGGGTGCGCTGCGCTCGGCGGGCCGCTGCGCCGGGCTCGCCTTCCAGCTCCACGACGACCTGCTGGGGGTGTTCGGTGACCCCGAGGAGACCGGAAAACCGTCCGGTGACGACCTTCGCGAGGGCAAGTTGACGTACCTCACCACGGTCGCCCGCGCCCGTGCGGAAGCCGCCGGTGACGACGGGGCCCTCGGCGTCCTCGACGCGGCGCTGGGCGACCCGGACCTCTCCGCCGCCGCCGTGGACCGCGTACGGGAGGTGTTCGTCTCGACCGGGGCCCGCGCCGCACTGGAGGACAAGGTCGAGGTGCTCGCCGACCGGAGCGTGGCGCACCTGTCCGACATGCGCACCGCCGATCCGGCCGCCCTCCGCCAGCTGCACGCGCTGCTCCGTGCCACGGCCGGCGCCCGCCCGCATTCCCCGCCGGGCGGCTGTCCCCGCCGGTGCCCGGCGTGACGGCCCGCGCAGGTGAACGGTGAAGTCCGTACCCGGCCGTACCGACCATGTTGTCGTCATCGGCGCCGGGCTGTCCGGGCTCTCCGCCGCGCTGCATCTGCTCGGCGCCGGGCGGCGGGTGACCGTGGTCGAGCGCGGACTCCGGCCCGGCGGCCGGTGCGGCCGTCTGGAACGCGGCGGCTATCTGATCGACACCGGGCCGACCGTGCTGACCATGCCGGACCTGGCCGAGGAGGCGTTCGCCGCGGTCGGCGCCTCGATGGCCGGGCGGCTGGACCTGGTGCCCCTGCACCCCGCCTACCGGGCGCGGTTCGCCGACGGCAGCACGCTGGACGTGCACACCGGGACGGAGGCGATGGAGGCCGAGATCGAACGGTTCGCCGGGGCCCGGGAGGCCGCGGGCTACCGGCGGCTGCGCTCCTGGCTGAGCCGGCTGTACACGGTCCAGATGCGGCGCTTCATCGACGCCAACTTCGACTCGCCGCTGGACCTGCTCCACCCCGACCTCGCCCGTCTCGCGGCGCTCGGCGGCTTCGGCCGGCTCGACGCCCGTATCGGCCGGTTCCTGGCCGACGAGCGGGTGCGCCGTGTCTTCTCCTTCCAGTCGCTGTACGCGGGCGTGCCGCCGGCCCGCGCGCTCGCCGCGTACGCCGTCATCGCCTACATGGACACGGTGGCCGGTGTGTACTTCCCGCGCGGCGGGATGCACGCGCTGCCCCGCGCCATGGCGGACGCCGCGGTCGAGGCGGGCGGGGAGTTCCGGTACGGGCACGAGGTACGCGCGCTGGAACGTTCCGGCGGCCGGGTCACCGCCGTCGTCACCGATGCCGGGCGCGTCCCGTGCGACGCGGTGGTGCTCACCGCCGACCTGCCCGAGGCGTACCGTCTGCTCGGCCGCGCCCCGCGGCGCCCGGTGCCGCTGCGCCGCTCCCCTCGGCCGTCGTCCTGCACGCGGGCACGTCCGCTACCTGGCCGGAACCGGGTCACCACACCATCTCGTTCGGCGCCGCCTGGCGCGGTACCTTCCACGAACTCACCCGTGCCGGCACGCTGATGAGCGATCCCTCGCTGCTGCTGACCCGGCCGACCGCCACCGACCCGTCGCTCGCCCCGCCGGGCCGTCACCTGCACTACGTCCTCGCGCCCTGTCCCAACACCGACATCGGGCCCGGCGTGCACGCCTGGCGCGACCTCGGCCCCCGCTACCGCACCGCGCTCCTCACCGAACTGGACCGGCGCGGCTTCACCGGCCTGGACGCGGCGGCCGAGGAGGAGTGCCTGGTCACCCCGGCGGACTGGAGCCGTCAGGGGCACGGCGCCGGCACCCCGTTCTCCGCCGCCCACACCTTCGCGCAGACCGGGCCGTTCCGCCCGCGCAACCTGGTGCGCGGCACCGAGAACGCCGTGCTCGCCGGGTGCGGCACCACGCCGGGGGTGGGGGTGCCCACCGTGCTGATCTCGGGGAAGCTGGCCGCGGCGCGGGTGACCGGCGGTGGGTCCGCGCGGTCCGCCAGGGTGACCGACCTGGGCGCGCGGCGCCCCGCCCGTCCCCGGGGCGGCAGCGCGTGACCGCCCGGGAACTGGACGCCGCGGGCGTCACCGAGCCCGCGCTGCGCGCTGCCTACAGCCACTGCCGCCGGCTCAACGCCCGGCACGGGAAAACGTATTTCCTGGCCACCCGGCTGCTCCCGGTGGCGCGCCGTCCCGCCGTTCACGCCCTGTACGGATTCGCCCGCTGGGCGGACGACATCGTCGACAGCCTGGACGTCGGCGCCACGCCCCAGGAGCGCGCGGCAGCTCTGCGCGCCCTGGAGGCGCAGCTGCACGCGGGCCTCACCCAGGGCGGCGGGGACGAGCCGGTGGTACGGGCGCTGGCGCACACCAGCGCCGTCTACGGCATCGACCCGGCGTACTTCACCGCCTTCATGGCCTCCATGCGCGCCGACCTGGAGGTCACCGACTACCCGACCTACGACGACCTGCGCCGGTACATGTACGGCTCGGCCGAGGTGATCGGCCTCCAGATGCTGCCGGTCCTCGGCACGGTCACGCCCCGCGAGGAGGCCGCGCCGCACGCCGCCGCCCTCGGAGCGGCCTTCCAGCTCACCAACTTCCTGCGGGACGTGGGCGAGGACCTGGACCGGGGCCGGGTCTACCTCCCCGCCGACCTGCTGGCCGCGCACGGCGTGGACCGGGAACTGCTGAAGTGGAGCAGGCTGACGGGCGCCGAGGACACCCGGATCACCGCCGCGCTACGGGCCGCCGCCGACCTCACCCGCGGCGTCTACCGGCGGGCCGCGCCCGGCGTCGCCATGCTCGATCCGGCGTCCCGGCCGTGCATCCGTACCGCCTTCATCCTCTACCGCGGCATCCTGGACGCCGTGGAAGCCGACGGCTACGCGGTCCTGCACCGCCGCGCCGTCGTCTCACGCCCGGTCCGCGCGACCGTGGCCCTGGACGGGCTGGTACGGGTGACGGCGGCCCGCACGGCAGAACGCACCGCGCCACGCCCGGGAGGAAGCACCGTGGACGCTCCCCGCCGCCCCGCTGGGCGCGGCCGCTTCCCGCTGAGCCTGCGCCGGCGGCCCGTCGCGTGGGAACGCCAGCGGCCCACCTGGCGCGATGCCGCACCCAGCGTGATCGCAGGTGCGCTGGAACGTGCCAGGTCCCGGCCGTCCGGCAACTGGTATGCCGTGGGCGCCTCCCGAGACGTCGGCCGGGACCGGCCGCTGGGCCGGACCGTCGCCGGGGCAGAGGTGGTGCTGTGGCGCGCCGCCGACGGGCGGCTGCGCGGCGGTCCCGGCGCCTGCCCGCATCTGGGCGCGCCCTTGAAGGACAGTCCGGTGCGCTGCGGCACCCTCGTCTGCCACTGGCACGGACTCGCCCTGGACGGCGGCCCCTTCGCCGGGTGGGAGCCGCATCCGGTGTACGACGACGGTGTGCTGGTCTGGGTGCGCCTGGACCGGGTGGGCGGCGAAGAGCCGCTGGCGCGGCCCCGTGTCCCCGTACGCCCGGCGGTGGCCGATGCCGTCGCGGCCGTCTACACCGGCATCGGACGCTGTGAGCCGGACGACGTGGTCGCCAACCGGCTCGACCCGTGGCACGGCGCCTGGTTCCACCCGTACTCCTTCGTCGATCTGACCGTGGCGGACGGCCCGGCGGGCCCGCAGGACGCGTTCACGGTGGACGTCTCCTTCAAGGTCGCCGGGCGGCTGGTCGTCCCGGTCCGCGCGGAGTTCACCGCGCCCGGGCCGCGCACCGTGGTCATGCGCATCACCGAGGGCGAGGGCGTGGGATCGGTCGTGGAGACCCACGCCACCCCGCTCGGTACGGACGCCTCCGGCCGCCCGCGCACCGCCGTCGTGGAAGCGGTCGTCGCCGCCTCCGCCCGCCCGGGGTTCGCGGTGGCCCGCGCGGCTGCTCCCCTGCTGCGTCCGCTGATGCGGGCGACGGCGGGGCGCTTGTGGCGCGACGACATGGCGTACGCGGAACGGCGGTGGGAGCTGCGCAGTTCGGGGCGCTTTCCCGGTTGAGGAGGCGGCACAGGGAATCTCATGGGAGGCCGTGCAGGGGGCCGCATAGGATGCGACGCCAGTACCCCGCCGGCCCGTCCCGACACCGGATCGACGCCGGACCGACTTCGTTCCCGGAGACGACATGAGCAGCGCACTTCTTGTGATGGACGTCCAACGGGCCATCGTGGACATCGCCGATGACGGCTCCGGATACCTGCCGCGCCTGCGCAGGGCGATCGACGGCGCCCGGGCGGCGGAGATTCCCGTGATCTACGTGGTCATCGCGCTGCGCCCCGGGTTCCCCGAAGTCGGCACCCGGAACCGGCCGTTGGCCGCCATCGCGCAGGCCGGCCTCTTCGTGGAAGGCGCACCCGGCACCGAGATCCACCCCGACGTGGCGCCCCGGCAGGGCGATGTGGTGGTCACCAAGAGGCGGGCGAGCGCGTTCTCGGGCAGCGACCTCGACGTGGTGCTGAGGGCCCGCGGCATCGACCGTCTCGTACTGACCGGCATCGCCACCAGCGCCGTGGTGCTGTCCACCCTGTGCCAGGCGAACGACCTGGACTTCGGCCTCACCGTCCTGCCCGACGCCTGCCTGGACACCGACCCGGAGCTGCACCGGGTCCTCGTCGAGCGGCTGTTCCCGCAGTGGGCCGACGTCGTCACCGTAGACGACTGGGTCAAGGCCGTCGCCCCTCGTTAGCGGGAGGCCGGCCCGGTGCCGGACACCGGCCTTCAGCTCGCGAAGACAGTGCTGGCCAGGACGACATGGACGGTGGTGCCGCCAATGATGCTCAGCAAGGCGTTGCGGCGCCACAGATGCAGTCCGACGGTGACGGCCAGTGCCACCAGGGGCGCGAAGGCGTGTGCCTGGGTCAGCGGCAGGTCGCGCAGGCAGTAGACGAGCAGGATCACCATGATGCCGGACGGCATGGTGGCGCTGAGGTACTGGAGTGTCTTGCTGGCGCGCAGGGAGGCCAGGACGGTGAAGGGCGCGGCGCGCAGGGACCAGTTGACGGCGGCCGAGACCGCGGCGGCCAGCAGCAGGTAGCGGGTGTCAGGCATGTGAAGGCCTCTTGCGGGTGGCGAGGTGACGGACCAGGAGCGCGGCGGTGAACAGGGCGAAGGCCACGGGCAGCAACTGGCCGGGGAGGACGGCCCGGGCGACCAGCGCGCTGAGCAGTGCGAGGACAGGGGTGGGCAGGTCGCCGCGGCGTTCGGCGACGGCGTCCAGGGCCAGGACGGCGAACAGGGCGGTCATGGCGAAGTCCAGGCCGGTGACGCGGTCGGGTATCAGGGAGCCGAGCAGGGCGCCGACGGTGGCACCGCCGACCCAGTAGACCTGGAGGATCGCCTGGAGCGACAGGACGCGCGCGCCGGACCACGACCGGGCCTGCCCGCCGGTGGTCATGGCGTAGGCCTCGTCGGTCAGAGCGAAGGTGCTGTACGCCTTGCCGAAGCGTCCGCGCACTCGGTGCAGGGGGAAGGACAGTGCGTAGAAGACATGCCGGGCGTTGACCATGAAGCCGGTCAGGGCGATCGTGGCCAGCGGCGCGGCCGCGACGGTCAGGCCCACCAGCAGGAACTCGAAGGACCCGGCGTAGACGACGGCGGCGAACAGCGGCGCGCACCACCGGGGCAGGCCGGCGTGGGTGATGACGACCCCGAGGGCGAGGCCGAGCGGCAGCAGGCCCAGCCCGACGGAGGCGGAGTCCTTGAGGGCCGCGAGGGCTTCGGTCCGCCGCCGGACCGGGGGTGTGGGGGCAGGGCGAAGGGGTCGCTCACCGCGACCGGAAGCATGGGCACAGGGAAATCCTAGAAAGATTTCCGCCTTATTTGGTTTCCGATTGTTCGCTTATGGTGTCGCCATGAGCAACGAAACCTCCCTCGATGCCGTGGACCGCGATATTTTGTTTCACCTTAGCCAGGACGGCCGGCTGACCAACGTGGAACTGGCCAAGCGGGTCGGCCTGACCCCGCCACCGTGCCTGCGCCGCCTCAAGCGGCTGGAGGAGAACGGCGTGATCACCGGCTACCGCGCCGTCGTCAATCCCGAAGCCGTCGGCCGCGGCCTGGAGGTCATGGTCGACGTCGAGGTGTCGGCCAACGACCTGAAGACCATCGGCATACTGGAGGAGACGCTCTCCTCGTACGAGGAAGTCGTCGAGTTCCGCCGGATGTTCGGCCGCCCCGACTACTTCCTGCGCGTCGCCGTCGCCGACCACGACGCCTACAGCGCCTTCCTCACCTCCAAGCTCACCGGTCTGCCCGGAATCCTGCGCGTGGAGTCCCACCTGACCATGCAGAAGATCAAGACCGACTCCTGACCGCGCGCGTGCCTCAGGTGCCGAGCAGCCGCGCCAGCCCGCGCAGCACCGCCGACCGGCCGCGGTCCGGGACCGTCCACAGGGTCTGGCCGCGCACGCCCCACCGCTCCAGCAGGGTGTTGGCGGCGAGGAAGCCGGTGGTGGCCGCGCTTTCCATCAGGGCCACCGGCAGGCCGGTGCGGACGAGGTCGCCGGCGACCGTCACGGCCGGGTCGGGGGTACGTACGGTGGGGCGGTCGTGGAAGCCGCCCACCGGGAACAGAGGGCAGTCCGCGCGCCACTCGTGCCGGGCGTCGACGATCTTCGCCTCGCCCGTCTCCGGGTAGACGCGCTGGAGTTGGCCGATCAGCCGGTCCTGTTGCGCCTGCCGGGCGGTGTCCGTGCCGAGCGCGTACGCGTGCAGTTCCACCACCGAGCCGCCGTTACGGGAGGCCCACTGGGCCGCTTCCCTTCCCAGCGCTCCAGCACGCTGACGTTGTCGAGCGGGCCGAAGCCGCTGGTGCCGAGGAAACCCGGCCGGTCCGGGGTCACCGGCCGGTCGAGCCAGAGGCGGGAGACGAGGAACGGCGGTGCGGTGCGCAGCCGCAGCATCCGGTCGCGCCATTCCGGGTCGCCCAGCCCCGGTGAGGCGGCGACCACGCGGCGCAGCCCGGTCACGTCGAGGGCGAGCACGACCGCGTCGTGGCGCGCCGCGCCGTGGCCGCCCCGTACGGTCACACCCGCGCCGTGCCCCGGGGCGGGCTCCACGGACTCCACCGCGCAGCCGGTCCGGAAGGTGACACCGTGCCCGGTCAGGTAACGTCCCAGAGGTTCCCAGAGTGCCTGCGGGAACGGCTCGCCGGGGACGTCGAACAGCAGCCCTTCGCTGGAGCCGAGGAAGTAGATGTGGAACATCAGGGCCATCTCGGCGGCCGACAGTTCCCCGGGGTCGGCGAAGAAACTGCGGGAGAACACCTCGAACGCCAGGTGGTGCGCGGCCTCGGGAAAGCGGATGCGGTCCAGCAGTCGGCGCGCGCTGACGCCGTCCAGGCGCTCGTACACGTCGGGGGTGCGTACGTCGAGCAGCGGCAGGGCGGCGCGCGGGTTCATCCGGACCATCTCGCGCAGGGTGAACGTCGGGCTGAGCGCGGCGAAACCGAGGGCGCTCCACGGCGGCGTGCGCGGGACGTGGGCGAAGCTGTCCTGGAGGCCGTTGCTGTGGCGCAGCGGGTAGTCGGGCAGCCCGGTGAGCGCGGCCAGCGCCGGGTCGGCGCGTCGCAGCAGGCCGCGCAGGTTGTAGTACTGGCGGAAGAAGGCGTGGAAGCCGCGGGTCATGGTCGCGCCGGAGCCGTCGGCGAGCCGGATGCGCCGTCCCGCGAGCCGGCCGCCGAGCCCCGGTTCCCGCTCGTACAGCGTGACCCGGACGCCCCGTTCGGCGAGTCCGGTGGCCGCGGCCAGTCCGGCGATGCCGCCGCCGAGCACCGCGACGTGCGGCGCCTCGCCGGTGACCCTGGCCCGGCCCGGCGATGGCGGCACGACACGGGCGCGCCGGTCCCGGCCCCGGCGCGGGGCGGTGGGGGTGCGCCGGTCGGCGGCCGGGAGCGTGGCCGGGAGGGCGGCTTCACGCGGGAGGGTCGTCATCGGACGGTCCGTTCCTGTTCGGGGCCGGGGCGGTGGTCGAGGGGGTGGTCGGGGCGACGGCCGGTGCGGTCGTCGGCACTCCGCTCTCCGTACGGAGCGGGCGTACGTACGGACGACGGCGCAGCCCCGGCAGCTCGGCCACGGTGCGCAGCATGGGCAGGACGGGGGTGTGGAGGCCGATCGACAGGTCCTCGCGCAGCCGGGTGCCGCCGTCCAGGAAGCGCAGCAGCCGTTCCATCGGTACGCCGCGGAACAGCCCGGTGAAGAAGTCGGCGCCGTCGATGCGTCCGCTGTCGAGGGCGCGCAGCAGGACGGCGTCCATCAGCCGGGAGCGCGCGGTGTGCGGGGGCGGCGGGGCCGGGGAGCGGCCCTGGTGGAGGGCGGCGGCGATGGCCCGGGTCTGGCGCTGGACGGCGGCGAAGGTGTAGCCGGTCGACGGACGGGTGGCGCCGCCCGCGGCGCCGATCCGGAAGACGCCGGGCCCGGCGCCGCGGGGGAAGCGCGCGTCGGTCATCGGGATGACGCCCTGTTCGGAGGCGGTGACCCGGTACGGGCCGAGCGGGCGGACCTCGGTGAGGTAGTGGCGCAGCGCGCGGTGGTAGGCGGCCTCGTCGAGCGGGGCGGCGGAGAACTCGGTGTACTCGACCAGCGCTTCGTGCGGGCCGAGCGGGAGGACGTAGCCGAAGGAGAGCCCGTGGTCCGGCTGCGGGGTGCGGAAGTCCATCAGGTCGGCGGTCGCGGGGTCGAACTCGGGCCGCTCGGTGCGGACGAACCAGCCGTGGAAGTGCTGGAGCAGGGTGGTGCGGGCGGGCGGCAGGGCGGGCAGTGGCCGGGAGTCGAACACCCAGCGGGCCCGCAGCCGTACGGGGGCGCCCTCCGGCGTCGTACCGCGGACCTCGGCGCCGCCCGGCAGCGTGCGCACGTCGTCCACGACGGCCGTCACCCGGCGTGCGGAGGGGTGGCCGCGAGCCGGTCACCGACCAGTTCCCCGAACGCGCCGGAGCGCAGCATCTTGTACCGCAGCGGTGCCGGGCGCCCGGTCAGCGGGGAGCCGTCGGCCCCGTGGACGCGGAGCCGGTCCCAGGAGGCCGCGAGGACGCCGTCGTACTCGCCGTCCGGCCCTTCCCAGTAGCACCAGGTGCGTTCGGGGGCCTGAGCGGTCCCGGCGGCGCGTCCACGACGGTCACCTGGGGGCAGCGGGCGCCGGGCGGCGGGGCGCAGAGCCGGTGGGCGAGGGAGAGTCCGGCGGCGCCACCGCCCACGACGGCCACCTCCGTGTCGTACACGCCGACTCCCTCCCGTACCGCCCGGCACCGGACCGACGGGTCCGCCACGTCTGCGTGTGCCCGCCCGGCCGGGTTCCACCGGTCCCGGGGCCGCCTTCCGGGCCGTCGGCTCCGTACCGGGACGTATCGCCATGATCCTTACCACGCCGGCCGGGCGGCGGCCGGTCCGTGACACGCGCGGCGGCGGGGTCCGGGGCATCCGTACGAAAACGGAGAAAGCCCCGGCCAGACGGGGGAGCTGGCCGGGGCGGTCCGGAACGGGCGGGGACACCGGCATCGCCGACGAGTCGGCGATGGGGCCCGCACAGCCCGTGATCAATTGAACGATAAACCATTGATGGCCTCTACACCAAACCAGATCGATGTGACGCATATCGCTCCCCGTCGGTCACACCCGGCGTGCACGGGCGCCCGCACTCCCCCGTGCCCGTACGCCTGCCCCGCCTGCCTGCGTACCCGCGCCGCGTGCCCGCACGCGCGTACGCATGCGACTGCCGCGCGGCAGGGGCCGGTCCCCACCGCGCGGCAGTCGTCAGCAGATCAGGAGATCAGCAGGTCAGGAGACCGGGGCGAGCTGCGCCACCAGGCCGTTGCGCCACAGGGCGTTCACCCGGGCGCGCTCCTGCGCGTTCGGGTTGGTGTTCTGGCAGGAGGGGCCGGGGCCGCCGCCCGACATCAGCTCGCTGCACGGGCCCGAGTAGTGGTCGGGCAGGCCGAGGACGTGACCCGTCTCGTGAGCCACCACGCGGGTGGAGTTGTACTGCTGGTTCTGCCGGTAGTCGAGGAAGATGTAGCCCCGACCGTGGCCGTCGGTGCTCGCGTAGGAGCCGCGGGCATCGTTGCCCTCGCGGTACGAGAAGTCGCCCCTGGAGCCTTCCTGGAGCTTCACGTTGGTCACCGAGCTGTTCCAGATCTGCGTGCTGCGCGCTATCTGGCTGCGGAAGGTGGGGGCACTGCTCGCGTTGTACGTGACGGTGACCGCCTTGACGCCGGGCGTCGCCGCGCGCTTGGCGGCGGCGGCCTTCATGACGGCCTGGAAGAACGCCTTGTTGGCCGTGGCTTCCTCGGCCGAGCCGGTGTACTTGGCTATGGAGGCCGGGGTGGAGACGCTCGCGCCGGCGGGGGCGGCCGGCGCGGAGGCGGCGGTGGCGGGGACGGTACCGAGGGAGGCGGCCAGACCGAGGCCGAGCACGGCGGTGAGGACCGTACGGGTGGGTCTCATGGGGGAACCTCGTCATCCGTGGGAGGGATTTGGTACCCGGATTGTGAAGGAATCAAGGTCCGCTGCGGATGACAGCTTTTGGTGATAGGGCCGTGACATCGCCCCGGACGTCCGGGAGCCCAGCCCTCCGCAACTCCCTTGTCACGCGAGGTTCATGACGCGGCGAAGGTCCCGTTCACACCGTTGGCACGGGAACGTGGCACCTGCCCGCGTCATCACCGGCTACGTCGAATGACGTATTCCGTACGCGTTCGACGGGGTGCGGGCCCGGACGTCAGCCGGGCAGCGGGCGCGCCCGGTTGAGGTTGAGCAGGGGCGCGAGCAGGTCGCCGTGGCGCTCGCGGCGCTCGGCGACGGCTTCGAAGAGGAACGTGAGCTGCTCCGGGTCCGTACAGGTCTCGATCTCGTCCCAGGTCACGGGGGCGGAGACGGTCGGCAGCTCACGGGCGCGCACCGTGTAGGGGGCGGCGGTGGTCTTGGAGGCCGAGTTCTGCGAGAAGTCGATGAAGACCTTCCCCGGCCGCAGGGCCTTGGTCATCCGGTGCACGACATGGCCGGGCAGGGTCCGCTCGGCCTCGACGGCGATCGCCTTGGCGTACGCCGTGACGTCGTCCGAGGGCGTCGGCTCGATCGGTACGAGGATGTGCAGGCCCTTCGAGCCGCTGGTCTTCGCGTAGACGTTGAGGCCGTCGGCCGCCAGGCGCTCGCGCAGCCACCGGGCCACCCCGCAGCACTCCACGATCGTGGCCGGCTCCCCCGGGTCGAGGTCGAACACGAGGCGGTCGGCGATGCGGGGTGCCGCGGCGGTCCACTGCGGGGTGTGCAGCTCCACGACGAGGTTGGCGGCCCACATCAGGGTCGGTACGTCGCGGACCAGCACCTGCTGCCGGGACTTCGCCGTACTGCCGGGCACCTCGGTGGTCTTCACCCATGCGGGCGTCCCGGGCGGCACGTTCTTGGTGAAGAACTGCTGGCCGTCGGGCCCGTCGGGATACCGCAGGAAGGAGACGGGCCGGTCGTGGACGTGGGCGAGGAGGGCGCCCGCGGTGGTGGCGTAGTAGTGCAGCAGCTCGCCCTTGGTGGTGCCGGTCCGCGGATACAGGACCTTGTCCAGGTTGGTGAGCGACAGCCGCCGCCCCTCCACGACGGTGATTGGCGACATACGATGACCATCCCATACAAATGCCACGGCAAGGATGAGACATGCGATCTGTTTGGAACGGGTCTATCTCCTTCGGGCTGGTCAGCATCCCCGTGAAGACCTACAGCGCGACCGAGCGCACCGCCTCCGTCTCGTTCGTCCGCATCCACGAGAAGGACGGTGGCCGGATCCACTACCGCAAGGTGTGCGAGCTGGACGGCGAGGAGGTACCCAACGAGGAGGTCGGCAAGGGCTACCAAGCCGCGGACGACACGATCGTGCCGATCACCGACGAAGACCTGGCCAAGCTGCCGCTGCCGACCACCAAGACCCTGACCATCCTGGCCTTCGTCGGCGCGGACGAGATCGACCCGCTCCAGCTGGACAAGTCCTACTTCCTGGGGCCCAACGGCGTCGCCGCCGCCAAGCCGTACGCCCTGCTGCGGGACGCGCTGGAGCACCAGGAGAAGGTCGCGATCGGCAAGGTCGCCATGCACGGGCGGGAGACGCTGGCCATGCTCCGGTCGCACGACGGGGCGATCGCCATGCACACCCTGCTCTGGCCGGACCAGGTCCGCTCGGCGCGCACCGTCGCCCCGACCGACAAGGTCGAGATCCGGGAGAACGAGCTGACCCTCGCCGAGACCCTGATGGACTCGCTCGGCGACCTGGACGAGTCCGAGCTGCACGACGACTACCGGGAGGCCGTCGAAGAGCTGGTCTCCGCGAAGCTGGAGGGCGGTGAGCCGACCGCGCCCCGGGCCGCGCCCGGCGCCGGCGGCAAGGTCATCGACCTGATGGCCGCGCTGGAGAACAGCGTCCGCGCGGCGCGCGAGTCGCGCGGGGAGGGCGGCGAGAGCGGGGACGGCGGGGGCGGTGCGGAGCAGGACGAGGAGTCGGCGTCGGTCACACCGATCGGGAGCCGCAAGACGGCGAAGAAGACCGGGGCGAAGGCCACGTCCAGCGGTGGCGCCAAGAAGACGGCAGCGGCCCGTAAGACGTCCGGGGCCGCCGCCAAGAAGACCGCTTCGGGCAAGGCGTCGGGCGGTTCCGGCGCGAAGAAGACGGCGGGGAGCGGCAGCTCGGGCGGCAAGAAGACCGCGGCGAAGACGTCCACGGCCAAGTCCGCCGCGAAGAAGAGCACCGCCAAGCGGAGCGGGAAGAAGGCGTCGGCCTGAGACACCCCGTGCGGGCGGTTTCGACAGGGGCCCTCGGGCGGCCCCCGGTGGCCTTAAAGTCGGTGCATGGCTTCAGACGAGGGAACGGTGCGCGTCGACAGCTGGATCTGGTCCGTCCGGCTGACCAAGACGCGCTCGGCGGCCGCGACGGCCTGCCGCGGCGGGCATGTGCGGGTCAACGGGGAGCGGGCGAAGGCCGCCCAGGCGGTGCGGCCGGGCGACGAGGTCCGGCTGCGGCACGCCGGACGCGAGCGCGTCGTGGTGGTTTCGCGCCTGGTGCGCAAGCGGGTGGGCGCCGCGGTCGCCGCGGAGTGCTTCGTCGACAACAGTCCTCCGCCGCCGCCCCGTGAGGAGATCGCCGCGGTCGGCCACCGCGACCGCGGCGCCGGACGGCCCACCAAGCGCGACCGGCGCGAGCTGGAGCAACTGCGCGGCGGCCGCTGAGCCCGGGAGGGACAGGTGCGCCGCCGGGCGGTGGTACGGGGCTCGGCGTTCCCGTACCACCGCCCGGCGTGCTCACAGCTCGCTCAGGTACACCCAGGCGCCCGCGTCCCGCACGAAGCGGCTGTTCTCCTCCTGCACACCGGGCTCCCCGTGCAGCGTGTAGTGCGCCCGGAACTGGACGGTGCCTTCGCTGTGGAAGGCGCTGCCGCCCGTCGTGGTGACGATCTCCAGGCGCGTCCACCGCTGCTTCGGCTCGAAGTCCAGGTCCGCCGGGCGGGTCGCGGGGTGCCAGGTACGCAGCAGGTACGGTGCGTCGCCGGCCGCGAAGGCGCTGTAGCGCGAGCGCATCAGCCGCTCGGCGGTGGGGGCTGCTGCCTGCCCCTGGTGGAAGCGGGCGCAGCACTCTCCGTAGGACGCCTGGAGGCCGCAGGGGCAGGGGGCGGAGGGGTCGATCGCCGTTCGTCGGCGTGCGTGGTTTTTGGACACTCCCAGATTGTGACCGTTCCGGGAGACCGTACGGCCGGTGCCCCCTGGGTCGCCCCGCACCGTCCCTCCTGTGCATCTCCCTGTCAGTCGGCCGCGCTCCGCAGCCAGCCGTCGACCGTGGCCGTCACGGCACGGGCGAAGCGGTCGATACCCGGCGACCGTACGGGGCACGGGCGGGGTGTGGTGGTCGTCGGGGCCAGGCAGAAGTGCAGGGCGTCGTCGGTGCGGTGCAGGTCGGTGGTGCCGCCGCCGGGGGCCGGGTGGGTGCAGTACGCGGGGTGCGCGCGCTCGTAGGCGTCGCAGGGCAGCTGGCGGGTCCACCGGTAGCGGTCGCCTGCCGGGCTGAGCGTGCGGCCCGCGTCCGCGTACAGGTCGCCGGACGCGGCGGCCCGGCCCGCGTAGACGGCGTTCACCCTGCGGACGCGGTCCGGGTGGAAGGCGTCGGGCGCCTGGGAGGCCCAGACGATCTTCGGGCGGGCGAGGCCGACGGCCCGGGCGGCCGCGGTGATCTCCTCGGTCAGTGCCCGCGCGTCCGCTTCGTACCGGTCGTAGTAACCCGCCGTGCCGTAGGTGGCGCCCGCCATGCAGGGCGTGTAGCCCCAGGCGTTCCCCCAGAACTGGAGGATCACGACGCGCGGGCGCACCGTCCGTACCAGCGCGGCCGCCTTGTCGCGGGCGGGGACCAGCGACTTTCCCCGCCAGGCCGTCAGGTAGTCGCACAGTGTCGTGCCGGAGTGCGGCGCGCTGTGCAGCGTCACCCGGCCGGTCGCGCGGAGCCGTTCCGCGAGCGCCGTCTGGCTCTCCATGGCCAGCGAGTCGCCGAGGTAGATCGCGGGAACGGCACGGGCTGAGTGTCCGGGGTCCGCGCTCTCCGTCGCCCCCTCCGGCGGTGGCGCGGAGTCGCTGCCGCCGGGCGCGGAAGCGGTCGCGGCCGGGCGCGGGCCGGTGGGGGTGTCCGTGGGGTCGGAGGCGAAGACGACGCTCCAGCCGAGGGCGCCGACCAAGGCCAGGGCCAGCACACCGAGCAGCGGTACCACCCAGCGCTGGGTCATCGGGCCGCCCCTGGTCGCGCGTACGGCCGGTGGCTCATGTCAGGTGCACTACACACCGGCACGGGCAGACCAGACAAGCACACCGCGCCGCGCGGGAAAAGACCGCTGCCCGACGAGGCGGACATGGCCGGCGTCGGGGCAGCGCCGGTCCACTCGACGACCCGGTGACGTTGGGGCGGCGCGGATCCGCTCGATGACCCAGCGGCGTCGGGTCGGCCCCGTCACCGGCCTGGTGCCGACATGCTCCGGCCGGGACATGTCGGCACGCAGTCCTGCCGGGGCCGGGGCGCCGTCACAGCCCTGCCGGGGCCGGGGCCGTCGACGCACGAAAGCCCCGGCCTTCCGATCGTGCGATGCCGCCCGGTGTGCGGGTCGGGTCAGTTCGCGAGACGCCCGCGATATCCCACCGGCCCTTCGCCGGGGAACTGGGCCGTCCCCTCGAAACGTGTCCCGTTGCCGAAGAAGGTCACCGATCCGTTGCCTGCGCCCGGTGAACTCCAGGTCACCGTGGCGCCCTCGTCCGGCCTGCCGTTCTCGGGGACCACATCGCTGCGGTTGGCGATGCTCAACCCCCACATCGCCGCATCCATCCCGAGACCACCCTCGTGTGTGACGTGGCCTCTCGGGGGCGGCGGAACAGCCGTTGTCCCCAAGGCCGTTCGCCCCCCTGTGGCGTCAGTGGCGCCGGGGAGGAGGCGGGAGACCGACCGTGCGCGGCGGCGTCCGGCGTCGTGTCCGGAAACGTGCGGAACCTGTTCCGGACAAGTCCGGACAGCTCACCGGTGGACGGCACGGGTACGCGGTCGGCAGTGCAGTCGGCAGTGTCGTCACCGAGCCCGGGAACGCGGAGCGGAGTCGGGACGCCCTTCTACGGGGGTGCGGGCCGACGGCCGGCCGGTGACGCGGGTGCGGCGGCGGGCACTGCCCGCCGGGCGTCTCTCCCCTGCGCGGTCCCGGGCCGGTCCTGACCGGCACGCCGTGCGGCGCTGCCGGACCGGCCCCATGATGGAAGCAGCGGAGGCACTGCCGGCCCGGCGGGACTCTCCGGACCCGAGCGATCTTTCGGGAGGCGCCATGGGCAAGGACAACACTCCGGGTTCCGACGAGGCCCGCGCAGCACGGCTGCGGGAGCTGTACACGGGCGGTGAGCGCCCGTTCGATCCGGAGGACCTGGTCATGGCCAGGGGACTGGAACCGACGCCGGAGCGGGTCGAGGAGGCCCGCAGGCTGATCGAGGAGAAGGGGGCCGCGGCGATCGAACGGTATCTGCCGTAGCGGCGCCGCGAGCGGGGTCTGCCGCTCAGTTCGGTGACACCAGGGCGGCGACACGCGCGCGGTAGGCGGCGCTGTCCTCCTGGCTCAGCGGCAGCCGGCCGTCGCCCGCGAGGTGCGACGGAAGGTAGGTGGCCTGCTTGACGGCCTGGGACAGCGGGCCCGGCAGGTTGAGCAGGAACTGGCCCTGCTCGGCGGTCTCGATGACCATCCACGCGTCGGAACCGCGGTCGTCGGGGGCGGTCGGCTCGATCGTGCTGACGGCGGTCACGGTCAGGGTGGGCGGCACGTCGGCGGTCGTCGGTGTGGCGGTGGCCGCCGGCGCGCCGGCGGTCGTCACGTCGGTTGTCGTCGCGTCGGGCGTCGTCGGTATGTCGGTTCCCGTCGTGTTCTCGTTCTCCGTACTCATGTTCCCTCCCTAACAACCGGACACGGGTCGGGGCCAGCGGTCGTGCCGAGGCGTGTCTCACAGTGGCCGGGGGAATGCGGGACGGGGACCGCGGAAGGATGAGGTGACCGACGGACATGAGCCGCAGAAGAGACCTGGCCAGAGTGGCCCGTCCGACACGCGCCGAAGGAGTCCGAGCACCGGTCATGGCCCGCACGGACGAGGATCCCCACACCACCGGTCCGGCGCCGGACGCCGCGCGGCGTACGCACGACCGGGAGCGCCGGCAGGCACGGCTGGTGCTCGCGGGGCGCGCCGGGAGCGCGGCGGATCTGGCGATGCTGATCGACGCCCTGGGGCTCGACCCCCGGGAGGACCATGAGCCGTCGGGGCGGCGGGAGTGAGGCGGGGCCCGGCGGCCGGCTGAGCCCCTGCCCCCTCGGCGGTCAGTCCGGCGTGGGGGCGTCCATGGCGTCGGCGAGGGATTTCGGGCGCATGTCCGTCCAGTGCTCCATCACGTGGTCCAGGCAGCCCTGCCGCGTGTCCTCGCCGTGCACGACGGTCCAGCCGCCGGGCAGCCCGGCCGCGGCGGGCCACAGGGAGAACTGGTTCTCGTCGTTGACGAGGACGAGGTAGGCGGCGTCGGGGTTCTCGAACGGGTTGGTCATGACGTGCGGCTCCTTGGGGGTGTGTCGGGGTCGTGTTCGCGGCTTGGTCGTCACCCGGTACAGCGGTGACGAACGGGGCGCTGTCCGGGACAGCGGTCACGGGCCGGTCGTTCCGGCCGTTCTCGGGGGCAGGGCGTCGTCCGGTCGCGCCGTCCCGTCCAGTACGGCGGCGATCACGGGCCCGGTCCGGGCGAGGACGTGCGGCTGCATCATGTGCCCGTGCTCGCAGCACGCGTCGTGGATGAGCAGGGTCCCGGAGACGTACGGCTGCCATGCTTCCGCGGGCCAGTGCGGTTCACCGCGTTCGGGTTCCGCCTTGAAGAGCAGCAGGTCGCCCTCGAAGACGGCGGGCCGGAAGGTGTACCAGCGCAGCCGGGTGTTGTCGGTCAGGGTCTCCGCCAGGGCCGTCACCTGGGGTTCCACCAGCAGGGCGGCCAGTGCGCTGCCCTGCTCGCGCAGGATTTCCGCCGCCCGTGCGGTGTCGGGAGCGGGGCCGGGGGCCTCCCCGCTGTCGGCGCGGCCGACCGAGTCGACGAACAGTTCGGCCACGTCGTGTGCGGTGTGGCGCGGAAGCACGCGGCCGGGGTCGATCTGGAGGGGCGCGGAGTCCAGGAGGGCCAGGAAGGCGACCTTCTCGCCCTGTTCCTGGAGACGGACGGCCATGGCGTGGGCGACGGCGCCGCCGAAGGACCAGCCGAGCAGGTGGTAGGGGCCGGTGGGCTGGACGGTGCGGATCTGCTCCAGGTAGTCGGCGGCCATGTCGGCGATGGTCGCCGGGCGGGCGCCGGGCTCGGTCAGGCCGCGTGCCTGGAGTCCGTACACGGGACGGTCGTCCAGGTGGCGCATGAGTCCGGCGTACGGCCAGCTGATGCCCGACGCGGGGTGGACGCAGAACAGCGGCGGACGGCTGCCGCGCGGGCGCAGCGGCAGCAGGACGTCCAAGGCGTCGGTGGTCGAGCCGCCCCTGCCGGGCGCACCACCGTCGGCCGCGGCACCACCGTCGGCCGCAATGCCCCCGTCAGCCACGGTGCCCCCGTCGGCCGCACTGTCCCCGTCGCCCGCCGCGTCCAGGGCTCGGACCAGTCCGGCGGGCGTCTGGGCCGCGAACAGGGCGCGCAGGCCCGGGTCGGCGCCGAAGACCGCGCGGACGCGGCTGGTGAGGCGGGCCGCCAGCAGCGAGTCGCCGCCGAGGTCGAAGAAGCCGTCGTCGGGGCCCACGGAGGGCAGGCCGAGCACTTCGGCGAAGAGCGCGGCCATCAGCTCTTCGGGCGGGGTGCCCGGCGCCCGGCCGCCCTCCGCCGCGGTGAAGACGGGGGCGGGCAGCGCGTGCCGGTCGAGTTTGCCGTTGGCGGTCAGCGGCAGGACGTCCAGGAGGACGACGGCGGCCGGGACCATGAACCGGGGCAGCCGTTCCCGCAGGAAGCTCCGTACCCGGGCGGGGTCCGGCTCCGTACCGGGAGCGGGTACGGCGTACGCGACAAGCTGTCGGCGGCCGGGGGTGTCCTCGCGGACGGCCACGGCGGCGCGGTCCACGTCCGGGTGGGCGAGCACGGCCGCCTGCACCTCGCCCGGTTCGATCCGTACACCGTTGATCTTCACCTGGTCGTCCGCCCGGCCGAGGTACTCCACGACACCGTCCGGGCGGTACCGCCCCAGGTCGCCGGTCCGGTACATGCGTGCGCCGGGCGGACCGTACGGATCGGCCACGAAGCGTTCGGCGGTGAGCGCCGGGCGGCGCAGGTAGCCGCGGGCCAGGCCGGTGCCGGTCAGGTGGATCTCACCCGGCACCCCCGGCGGTACCGGTCGGAGGGTGGCGTCCAGGATATGTACGCGGGTGTTCCAGACGGGCCGTCCGGCGGCCACGTCGGGGCCGTGCGCGACGGCGTGCAGACTGTCGCCGCCGGCTTCGGAAGCGCCGTAGAAGTTGACCAGACGGGCGTCCGGGAGGGCTTCGGCGAACCGTTGGGAGAGGGCGGGCGGCAGGGCCTCGCCGCTGGTCACCCACAGGCGGCAGGTCGTCAGCGGTCCGGTGTCGCCGTCCAGGAGGGCCGCGAGCAGGCTGGGCACGACGGTGATGCGGGTGGCGCGGTGGCGGGCGATGAGCGCGGCCAGTCCGGCCGGGCTGCGGGCGGTGAGGGAGTCCGCGAGGACGACGGGCGCGCCGTGCAGCAGGGCGCCCAGGAGTTCGGTGGTGCCGTCGATGAAGCTCAGGGTGGTCTTGGCGAGCACCGGCTGTCCGGCGTGCCAGGGGTAGGCGCGGCCGCACCACAGCAGGCGGTTGACGCATCCCCGGTGCAGGCCGACGACGCCCTTGGGGGTGCCGGTGGAGCCGGAGGTGTAGATGACGTACGCGGGGTGCAGCGGCTTGAGGGGGCGCGCCGGTCGGCGTCGGTCAGGTTGGTGTCCGGTACCGGGGCTGCGCGCCGGTCGGCGTCGGTGAGGTCGGTCTCCCGTACCGGGTCTGCGGGGCGGTCGCCGTCCACCGCGTCCACGACCAGGCGCGGGACGTCCGTGGCGGGCAGCGCCGGTTCGGTGGCGCGGTCCGTGACCAGCAGGACGGGCCGGGTGTCGCCGAGCATGTGGGCGAGGCGTCCGGCGGGGTAGCCGGGGTCCAGGAACAGGTAGGCGGCGCCCGCCTTGAGCACGGCGAGGACGGCGGTGACCATGGCGGGGGTGCGGGGCAGCGCCAGCCCGACGACGTTCTCGGGCCCGGCCCCGCGGGCGACGAGCAGGCGGGCCAGGTGGTTGGCCGAGGCGTTCAGCTCCGCGTAGGTGAGGGTGCGGTCGTCGCAGATCAGGGCGGGTGCGTCGGGGGTGGTGGCCGCCTGGTCCTCGAAGAGGCGCGGCAGGACCAGGTCGGGGACGCCGTGCGCGGTGTCGTTCAGGGCGCGCAGGGTGTGCCGTTCGCGGGGGTGAGGAGGTCCGCCCGGCTGATCCGCAGGCCGGGGTCGTCCGCCGCGGTGTCGGTGATCCGGCGCAGCCGTGCCACGAAGGCTTCGACGGTGGAGCGGTCGAAGAGGTCGGTGCTGAATTCGACCTTCGCCTCGACACCGGCGGGGGTGCCGTCCGGTGCGCGGTGTTCGGTGGCGTTGATCTCCATGTCGAGCCGGGCGGTGCCGGTGTCGGCGGGCAGCGGTGTGACGGTGACGCCGGGCAGTGCCGGCCCGCGGCCGGTGGCGGACCGCCAGGTCAGCAGTGTCTGGAAGAGCGGGTGGCGGGCGGCCGTGCGGGGCGGGTTGAGCGCTTCCACGACGCGGTCGAAAGGTGCGTCCTGGTGGGCGTACGCGGCGAGGTTCACGTCCCGTACCCGGGCGATCAGTGCGCGGAAGGTCGGGTCGCCGGAGGTGTCGGTCCGCAGGACGAGGGTGTTGACGAAGAAGCCCACGACGTCGTCGAGCGCCGCGTCGGTCCGTCCGGCGGCCGGGGTGCCGAGGGGGATGTCGGTCCCGGCGCCCAGCCGGGTCAGCAACGCCGCCAGCGCGGCCTGTACGACCATGAACACGCTCGCCCCGCAGTCCCGGGCGAGCGCGGTGAGCCGCTGGTGTGCGGCCGCGTCCCAGGAGAAGGCCAGCACCTCGCCGCGCCCCGCGGGGACGTCCGGGCGCGGCCGGTCGGTGGGCAGGGGCAGTTGGTCGGGCAGGCCGCGCAGGTGCCGGGTCCAGTACGTGAGCTGCTCGGCGAGGAGGCTGTCCGGGTCGGCGGGGTCGCCGAGGAGTTCGTGCTGCCAGAGGGTGTAGTCGGCGTACTGGACGGGCAGGGGCGGCGGGCTGGGCGGGCGGCCGTCGCGGCGGGCGGCGTAGGCGTGGGCCAGGTCGCGCCACAGGGGGCCGAGGGACCAGCCGTCGGCGGCGATGTGGTGGACGACGAGAACCAGTACGTGCTCCTCGGGGCCGAGGACGAACAGGTCGGCGCGGAGCGGGAGTTCGCGGGTCAGGTCGGCGGAGCGGCGGGCCGCCGCGCGGACCCGCTCCGTCACCTCGGTTTCTTCCCAGCCGCTCGCGTCCGTGACGGTCACGACGGCGAGCGCGGCGTCCCGGCCGAGCACCGTCTGCCGCGGTACGCCCCCGGTCTCGGGCAGTACGGTCCGCAGCACCTCGTGCCGGTCCGCCACGTCCACCAGCGCGGTGCGCAGCGCGCAGGCGTCCAGCGGGCCGGTGAGCCGCATGGCCAGCGGAACGTTGTACGTGGCGCTCGGCCCCTCCATGCGGTGCAGGAACCACAGGCGGCGCTGGGCCGGGGACAGCGGCACCACCTCCGGCCGGGGCGCCGGGCACAGGGCGGGCCGGGCGCGCCGGGCGGTACGCAGCCGCCCGGCGGTACCGGCGGCGGTCGGGGAGGCGAAGAAGGCGTGGAGGTCGAGTTCGGTGCCGAGGACGGTGCGGATGCGCCCGGCCAGCCGGGTGGCCAGCAGGGAGTCACCTCCCAGGTCGAAGAAACTGTCGTCCGGCCCGGCCGAGGGCAGCCGCAGCACCTCCGCGAACAGGCCGCACAGCACCTCTTCCTCGGGTGTGCGCGGCGCGCGTCCGGCCGGTGCCGGGGTGAAGACGGGGTTGGGGAGGGCGTTCCGGTCGAGCTTGCCGGCGGCCGTGAGCGGGAGCGTGTCCAGGGGGACGACGGCGGCCGGGACCAGGTGCTCGGGCAGCCGGGCGCGCAGGAACTCCCGTACGGAGTCCGGTGCGAGGGCCGGGGGCCGCGGTACGGACTCCGGCTCGGGGGCCGGAGTCCGCGATACGGAGTCCGGTTCAGGGGCCTGGCACGGCGGCGCCAACTCCGG
Source organism: Streptomyces sp. Ac-502 (assembly GCF_045222935.1). NCBI lineage: Bacteria > Bacillati > Actinomycetota > Actinomycetes > Kitasatosporales > Streptomycetaceae > Streptomyces > Streptomyces sp. Ac-502. The sequence continues at coordinate 9,424,233 of NZ_JBHFFO010000001.1, read as the reverse complement.
TTCAGGGGCCGGGGCCCGCGGTACGGACTCCGGCTCAGGGGCCCGAGGCGCGGCGACCACGTATCCGACGAGCCGCGCGGTGCCCGACGTGTCCGTACGGACGGCGACGGCGGCGCGGGCGACGGCGGGATGGGCGGTGAGGACGGCCTCCACCTCGCCCGGTTCGATGCGGACGCCCCGTACCTTCACCTGGCCGTCGGCCCGTCCGGCGAACTCCAGCTGGCCGTCGAGGCGCCACCGCACCAGGTCGCCCGTCCGGTACATCCGCTCCCCCGCCGCCCCGAACGGACACGCCACGAAACGCTCCGCCGTCAACCCCGGACGGTTGAGATACCCGCGCGCCGGTCCGGCGCCCGCCAGGTACAGCTCCCCCACGACGCCCGGCGGTACCGGCCGCAGCGCCGCGTCCAGCACATAGGCCCGGCTGTGGGTGACCGGCGCGCCGATCGGCGGGGGCCGTTGCCGCAGAGGGGTTCGCTGAGGGTGGCGCAGATCGTCGCCTCGGTCGGGCCGTACGCGTTGATCATGCGGCGGCCGGGCGCCCAGCGTGCCACCAGTCCGGCGGTGGCCGCCTCGCCCCCGACGACCAGGGTCTCCAGGTCGGGCAGCGGGGCGTGCGGGACGGTGGCCAGCACCGTCGGCGGGACGAGGCAGTGGGTGACGCGCTCCCGGGCCAGGAACTCCGCGAGCGCGTCGCCGCCGAGCGGCCCGGCCGGCGGCACGACCAGGGCGGCGCCCGACGCGAGGGCCATCAGTGTCTCCATCACCGACGCGTCGAAGCCGGGCGAGGCGAGCTGGAGGACCCGGCTGCCGGGGCGCAGGCCGAAGCGGGCCGCTTGGGCGGCGGCGAGGGCGTGCAGGCCCGTGTGGGTCACCGCGACGCCCTTGGGCGGGCCGGTGGAGCCGGAGGTGTGGATGACGTAGGCGGGGTGCGCGGGCAGGAGCGGCGCGAGCCGGTCGTCGTCGCCCGGGTCGTGGTCCGGCTGCCCGGCGAGGGCACGGAGTGTGGTGCCGGCGTCCAGGACCAGGCACGGCGGCCCGTCCGGCGGCAGCCCGCGGGCGGCGTCGGCGGTGGTCACGACGAGGACGGGAGCGGCGTCCCGGAGCAGGTACGCGATCCGCTCGTGCGGCAGCGCGGGGTCCACGGGGAGGTGCGCCGCGCCCGTCTTGGCCACCGCGAGGACGGCCCGGACAGCCGTGGCGGACCGCGGCAGGAAGAGGGCGACGACGCGCTCCGGGCCCGCGCCACGGCTGATGAGGAGGTGGGCGAGGCGGTTCGCACCGGTGTTGAGCGTCGTGTACGTCGTCGTCCGGTCCGCTTCGACGACGGCCGCCGCGTCGGGTTCCCCGGCGGCCCGTGCCTCGAACAGCGCGGGGAGCAGTCCCGTCGGCAGGCCGCGCGCGGGGCCGCTCCACCGGTGCAGCAGCAGACGGCGCTCGCCCGCGGAGAGGATGTCCGCCTCGCCGATGGGCCGGTCGGGCCGTGCGAGGACCGCCCTCAGGAGGCGTCGCAGCCGTACGGCCAGGGTTTCGACGGTGTCGCGGTCGAACAGGGCGGTGGCGAACTCCACCGATCCGTCGATCCCGGCGGGCCGCCTGCCGGGGCCCCGCCGTTCGGTGAAGCGGAAGGAGAGGTCGAACTTGGCGGTGCCGGTGTGCGCCTCTTCCCTCCGGACCGTCACTCCGGGGAGGGTCAGCGCGTCGCCGGACGCCGTGTCCACGGCCAGGGCGACCTGGAAGAGCGGGTTGCGGCCGGCGGCACGGTCCGGGTTCAGCGCCTCGACGAGCCGTTCGAAGGGCACGTCCTGGTGCGCGTACGCCCGCAGGTCACGCTCCCGTACTCGCCGTACCAGCTCGTGGAACGACGGGTCGCCGGAGGTGTCGGTGCGCAGCACCAGCGTGTTGACGAAGAAGCCGACCACCTCGTCCAGCGCGGCGTCGGTCCGGCCCGCCACGGGGGTGCCCAGCGGCACGTCCGTCCCTGCTCCGAGCCGGGTCAGCAGCGCTGCCACGGTGGCCTGCGCCACCATGAACACGCTCGCCCCGAGCTGCCGGGCCAGCTCCGTGATCCGGCCGTGCAGTTCCGCGTCCCAGCGGAACGCCACGACCGCGCCCCGATGGCCGGTGGCAGCCGGAGGCGTACGGTCGTACGGCAGTGCCAACCGGCCGGGCGCACCGCGCAGTTCCTCCCGCCAGAACTCGACGTGCCGTGCCGTGTCTCCCGCGTCGCCCAGCACCTCACGTTGCCACAGCGCGAAGTCGGCGTACTGCACCGGCAACGCGTCCCGGTCCGGGGCGCGGCCGGCAGCCCGCGCCTCGTACGCCGTCACCACGTCCCGCCACAACGGCGCCAGCGACCAGCCGTCCGCCGCGATGTGGTGCACGACGACCACCAGCACCGCCTCGTCTCCGGCACACGAGAACAACTCGGCGCGGAACGGGAGGTCCGTCGCCAGGTCGAACGCGTGGCGCGTCGCGCGGCGCACCGCTCGCGCCAGCGCGTCGGCGGACCGGTGCGCGAACGGCGTCCGGACGAGGAGAGGGCCGCCGGCCGGGCGCAGCATCTGATACGGCTCGCCGTCCGCCGCCTCGGCGTACACCGTCCGCAGCACCTCGTGCCGCTCCAGTACGTCCCCCAGTGCCGCATCCAGCGCGTCGGCGTCCAGCGCGCCGCGCAGCCGCAGCACCAGCGGCACGTTGTACGTCGCGTCCGGCCCCGTCATGCGGTGCAGCGTCCAGAGCCGCCGCTGGCCGGACGACAGCGGCACACGGGCGGGCCGGGGCAGCGGGCGGAGCGCCGGACGCGGGCGGGCCGCGGCGCCGAGCCGGGTGGCCAGGGCGGCGGGGGTGGGCGTCTCGAAGACAGCGCGGAGTTCCAGTTCCGCGCCCAGAACGGCACGGACCCGGTTGACCAGCCGGGTGGCGAGCAGGGAATGGCCGCCGAGCGCGAAGAAACCGTCCTCGGCACCGACCTCGGACACGCCGAGCACCTCGGCGAACAGGCCGCTCAGTACTTCTTCTTCGGGAGTGCGGGGCGGGCGGGAGGCACGGTCGGCGGTGTCCGGGGCGGGCAGGGCACGGTGGTCCAGCTTTCCGTGGGCCGTCAGCGGCAGGTCGTCCAGGAACACGACCGCGTCCGGGAGCAGGTGGCCGGGCAGCCGGGCGCCGAGGAAGGCGTGCACGTCGGGGAGGTCCGGCGCGCCGGCGTCCGGTTGCCGCAGGCTGGCGCCAGAAAGGCCCGACGCACCGCCGTCCAACTGCCCCGGGGTGGCGCCGACACGCACCGCGTACGCCACGAGCCGTCGGTCGCCCGGTCGGTCCTCGCGCGCCACGACGGCGGCGCGCGCGACGGCCGGGTGGGCGGTGAGGGCGGCCTCGACCTCGCCCGGCTCGATCCGGAAACCCCGCACCTTCACCTGACCGTCGGCCCGCCCGACGAACTCCACCTGACCGTCGGCACGCCACCGCACCAGATCACCCGTCCGGTACATCCGCTCCCCCGGCCCCCCGAACGGACACGCCACAAAACGCTCCGCCGTCAGCCCCGGACGGTTCAAATAGCCGCGCGCCAGCCCCACCCCCGCCACGTACAACTCCCCCACCACACCCGGCGCCACCGGCCGCAACCCCGCATCCAGCACATACACCCGGGTACCCGCGACCGGCGTACCGACCGCCGGCGCGGAACCGCCCGTCAGCGGCGCGGTCATCGTCGCGCACACCGTCGTCTCCGTCGGCCCGTACGCGTTGACCATCGAACGGCCCGGCGCCCAGCGTTCCACCAGCCGGGCAGGGCAGGGCTCGCCCGCCACCACGAGCGTGACGCCCTCGGGAAGGCTGCCCGGTTCGAGCGCCGTCAGGGACGAGGGCGGCAGGGTCAGGTGGGTCACGTCGTGCGCGGCCACGGTCGCGGCCAGCGGCGCACCCGGCAGCAGGCGGCCCGGGGGCACGGTGACGAGGCAGGCGCCCGTCAGGAGGGCCAGGCACAGTTCCCAGAACGACGCGTCGAAACTGGGCGAGGCGAAGGCCAGTACCCGGCTGCCCACCCCGGCGCCGAGGCGTTCGCGCTGCGTGGCGGCGAGGGAGGCGATGCCGCGGTGGGAGACCAGCACGCCCTTCGGCGTCCCGGAGGAGCCGGAGGTGTGGATCACGTAGGCGGGGCCGTCAGGGAAGGCGGGGGCTGTCCGGTCGGCGTCGGTGAGGCGGGTGTCCGGCAGGTCCGCGAGGGCACGCGCCGTTGTGTCCGCGTCCAGGAGGAGCCGGGGTACGGGTGTGCTGGGGAGCGCGGCGGCGGTCGGGTGATCGGTGACCAGGAGGGCGGGGGCCGCGTCGCGGAGCAGGAAGGCGATGCGCGCGGGCGGGTAGGCGGGGTCGACGGGGAGGTAGGCGGCGCCTGCCTTCAGGACGGCGAGCACGGCGGTGACCAGGTCGGCGGAGCGCGGCAGCGCCAGGGCCACCACGCCTTCCGGGCCCGCGCCCCGGGCGGCCAGCAGCCGGGCCAGGCGGTTGGCGCGGGCGTCCAGTTCCGCGTAGGTGAGCCGGATGTCCGGTGAGGTGACCGCCGGCGCGTCGGGGGTACGGGCTGCCTGGGCCTCGAAGAGTTCGGGCAGCGTCGCGGCGGGCAGCGCGCGCGGGGCGTGGTCCGCTGCCCCCAGCAGTGCGTGCCGCTCGGCGGAGGTCAGGATCTCCAGGCTGCCGATGGACCGGTCAGGGTCCGTGACGGCCGCTTCCAGCAGCCTGCGCAGGCGCGCGAGCAGCCCTTCGACGGTGGCCGGGTCGAACAGGGCCGTGCGGAACTCCGCCTCGCCCTCGATTCCGGCCGGAGCCCGCCCGGCGTCCCGGCGCTCCCGTACGGCGACGGTGAGGTCCATCTTCGCGGTGCCGGTGCAGACGTGGACCTCCTCGGCCTCGATGCCCGGCAGGCCGTACCCGGCGCGGTCTGCTCCATTCGTCGTGAGGGCGACCTGGAAGAGCGGGTTGCGGCCGGCCGAGCGGTCCGGGTTCAGCGCCTCGACCAGCCGCTCGAACGGTACGTCCTGATGCGCGTAGGCCCGCAGGCCCGTCTCCCGCACCCGGTCCAGCAGGGCGCGGAACGACGGGTCGCCGGACGTGTCGGTACGCAGCACCAGCGTGTTGACGAAGAACCCGACCACCTCGTCCAGCACCGCGTCACCACGGCCCGCGACCGGCACCCCCAGCGGGATGTCCGTCCCCGCACCCAGCCGGGTGAACAGCGCCGCCAGCGCGGCCTGCACCACCATGAACACGCTCGCACCGCGCTCCCGGGCCAGCTTCACCACCCGGCCGTGCAACGCCGCGTCCCACCGGTACCGGACCACCGCGCCCCGGTGGTCGGTGACCGCCGGGCGCGGGCGGTCGTACGGCAATGCCAGCTCTTCCGGCATACCGTGCAGTTCCCTCTGCCAGAACGCCGTCTGGCGCGCCATCACGTCACTGCCGGACGCCGGCGCGTCCCGCTGCCACAGCGCGAAGTCCGCGTACTGCACCGGCAACGGGCGCCAGTCCGGCGCTCCCCACCCGTCCGCGCCTCGTACGCCGTCACCACGTCCCGCCACAAAGGCGCCAGCGACCAGCCGTCCGCCGCGATGTGATGGACGACGACCACCAGCAGCGACTCGCCCTCCGGGCCCCGGAACAGCTCGGCGCGGAAGGGCAGTTCACGGGCCAGGTCGAAGGCGTACCGTACGGACCGGACCACCTCGGGCGCGTCGACCGCCGGGTGGCCGACCGGAGTCACCGTCAGATACGGCCGCTCCGCGTCGTGGTCACGCACCACCTGGTACGGCTCACCGTCCGCCGCCTCCGCGAACACCGTACGCAACACCTCGTGCCGCCCCACCACGTCCCCCAGCGCGTCATTCAGCGCCCCGGAATCCACCGCGCCGCGCAGCCGCAGCACCAGCGGCACGTTGTACGCAGCGCCCGGCCCGTCCAGCCGGTGCAGGAACCACAGGCGTCGCTGTGCGGGCGACAGCCGCAGCCGGGCCGGCCGTTCGGCCCGTACGACGGCGGGCCGGGCGGCCGCCGCTCCGCCGACGCGCCGCGCCAGGGCGGCCGGGGTACGCGCCTCGAACAGAGCGCGGAGGGTCAGCTCCCGGCCCAGCGCCGCACGGGCGAGGCCGACGAGCCGGGTCGCGAGGAGGGAATGACCGCCCAGTGCGAAGAAGTCGTCCTCGGCGCCCACTTCCGGCAGACCGAGCACGTCGGCGAACAGGCCGCACAGGATTTCCTCGCGGGCGTCGCGCGGGCCGCGCCCGGTTGCGGGCCTGCCGGGCGCCGGAAGGGCACGCTGGTCGAGCTTGCCGTTGGGGGTGAGGGGCAGCGCGTCCAGGACGACGACCGCCGAGGGCACCAGGTACGCGGGCAGCCGCTCGCCCACGTACTCGCGCAGCGCGCCGGGAGCCGGAGCATGCCCGGGCGCGGGAACCACGTACGCCACCAGCCTGCGGTCTTCCGGGCGGTCCTCGCGCGCCACGACGGCGGCGCGCGCGACGGCCGGGTGGGCGGTGAGGACCGCCTCCACCTCACCCGGTTCGATCCGGAAGCCCCGCACCTTCACCTGTCCGTCGGCCCGCCCGACGAACTCCACCTGGCCGTCGGCACGCCATCGCACCAGGTCACCCGTCCGGTACATCCGCTCCCCCGGCCCCCCGAACGGACACGCCACAAAACGCTCCGCCGTCAGCCCCGGACGGTTCAAATAGCCGCGCGCCAGCCCCACCCCCGCCACGTACAACTCCCCCACCACACCCGGCGCCACCGGCCGCAACCCCGCATCCAGCACATACACCCGGGTGCCCGCGATCGGCGTTCCGACAGCAGGTGCGCAACCGTCCGTCAGCGGCGCGGTCATCGTCGCGCACACCGTCGTCTCGGTCGGCCCGTACACGTTCACCAGGCGGTGCGTGGCGGCCCACCGGGCCGCCAGGTCCGCGGGACACGGCTCGCCGGCCACCGCGAGCGCGACGCTCCGCGGCAGCGCACCGGACGGCAGCCCGGCGAGGACGCTCGGCGGCAGCTTCAAGTGGGTCACACCGAACCGCGCCACGGCGTCGGCCAGTTCCTCGCCCGCGAGCAGCGTGCCGGCGGGGGCGATCGCCAGAGTGGCCCCGGAGAGCAGTGCGGTGCACAGGTCGGACACGGAGGCGTCGAAGCTCAGCGAGGCGAAGAGCAGGACGACGCTGCCGGGCCCGACGCCGAAGCGCGCGGTCTGTGCTGCCGCGAGTGCAGCGATGCCTTCGTGCGAGACCTGTACGCCCTTCGGCCCGCCGGTCGAGCCGGACGTGTGGATGATGTAGGCGGGGTGCCGGGGCCGCAGGGGGCGGGGCGCTCGGAGTCCTGGACGGGGGTGTCCGGGAGGCTGCCGAGCAGGGTCCGGGTGTCCTGGTCGTCCAGGGCGAGGCGGGGTTCCGGGCCCGGCGGCAGGGTTCGGGCGGTGGCGCTGTCGGTGAGCAGCAGCGCCGGCCGGGTGTCGCGCAGCAGGCAGGTGATCCGCTCGGCCGGGTGGGCCGGGTCCAGCGGTACGTAGGCGGCTCCGGCCTTCAGGACGGCGAGGACCGCGACGATCAGTTCGGCGGAGCGTGGCAGGGCGAGGGCCACCGCCCGTTCGGGGCCCGCGCCGTGCCGGACGAGCAGCCGTGCCAGCCGGTTGGCCGCCGCGTCGAGTGCGGCGTAGGTGAGGGGGTGCCGGCGCTCCGTACCGCCGTGGCACGGGGTGTCCGTGCCGCCTGGGCCTCGAAGAGGGCGGGCCAGGTCCGCGGAGCGGGGGCGGGCTCCGGGGCGGCGCTCCAGGTGTACAGGACGCGGGTGCGCTCGCCGGGTGAGAGGACGGGCAGGTCTCCCACGGGCCGGTCCGGGTCGTCCGCCGCTGCCTTGAGGACCCGCACCAGGCGGTGCAGGGTGGCTGTCGCGGTGCGCGGGTCGAACGCGTCGGAGCGGTGGCCCAGTGCGAGGCCCAGCCGTTCGCCGGGAAGGACGGCGAGACTCAGCGGGTAGTGGGTGCCGGAGGTGATCCGGGGCTCCGAGCACCGCAACGGGCCGGTACCGGTGCCGAGGACGCCGGACGGAAGGTTCTCGAAGACCAGGAGGGTGTCGAAGAGCCGGTCGTGTCCGCAGAGCCGGTGCAGCCGGGTGAGCCCGATGTGCTGGTGGGGCAGCAGCCCGGTCTGTTCGTCCTGGAGGCGGCACAGGGTCTGGGTGAAGGGCCGGGCCGCGTCGAGACGCACCCGTACCGGCAGGGTGTTGTTGAACATCCCGACCATGTCCTCGACGCCCGGCACGTCCGCGGGCCGTCCGGAGACCGTGGCGCCGAAGAGGACGTCGTCCTGGCCGGTAAGGCCGCGTAGGACCACGGCCCAGGCGCCTTGCAGGACGGTGTTGAGCGTCAGACCGTGGCGGCGGGCCAGCGCGCGCAGGGATGCGGTCAGCCCGGTGGACAGCGTGGCTCGGACCTGTCCGTGTCGCACGCTCGCGCCGACGGTACGTCCGGGCGCCACGAGGGTCGGACCGTCCACACCGGAGAGGGCCTGCCGCCAGGCGGTCTCGGCCGCCGTACGGTCCTGTGCGGCAAGTCGGCGCAGATACTCCCGGTACGGCGCCGGGGCGGCCATGCCCGAGGCGTCGCCTCCCGCCGCGTGGACGGCGAACAGGTCCCGCAGCACCAGCGGCCCGGACCAGCCGTCCAGGATCAGGTGCTGGACCGTCAGCAGCAGCCGGTGCCGGGCGGGCCCGAGGCGCAGCAGGGCGAACCGGAGCAGCGGGCCGTCGGCCGGGTCGAAGCGGGTGGCGCGGGCGTCGGCGGCGATGCGGTCCGCGCGGGCGGCCTGTTCGTCGCCGCTGAGGTCCGCGAGGTCGTGCTCGGTCCAGGGGAGGATCACGGCTCGTGGGTGCGGCACCACCTGGACGGGGGCGCGCAGCCCGTCGTGCCGGAAGGCGACGCGCAGGGCGGGGTGCCGTTCGAGTACGGCCTGTCCTGCCGCGCGCAACGCGCCCGGATCCAGCGGGCCGTGCAGGTCCACGGCGAGCTGGCTGGTGTAGACGTCCGGGGCCTGCTCGTCGTACAGGGCGTGGAAGAGCAGCCCTTCCTGGAGCGGCGTGAGGGGCCAGATGTCGGCCAGGTCCGGGCAGTCGTGCGTCAGCCGTGCGGTCTCGTCCTCCGTGAGGGGGACGAGCGGGAAGTCGGCGGGCGTGCGGCCCTCGGCGTCCGGTGCCGCGGCACGTTCCGTGAGCGCGGTGAGCAGGCCGGACCAGGTGTCCGCGAGGTCGCGTACCTCGTCCTCGGTGAACAGGGCGCCGGGCCAGGACCAGGTCACCGTCAGGACCGGACCGCCGGGACCGCCCTCGACCAGCGCGTCCAGGGTGAGGAGGTGGGTGGCGGGCTGTGCGGGATCGGCTCCGCCGGTGATGCCGCCGGAGCCCGGAACCGGCGCCCAGTCCCCGGGCTGCTGCGTGAGGCGGCCGAGGTTGTTGTAGGCGATCAGGGGGCGCGTGCCGCCGGCGAGAGTTGGGGCCGTCTGGGGGTTGAGGTGGCGCAGCAGGCCGTGACCAAGGCCGTTGCCGGGGACCGCGCGCAGCTGCTCCTTGACGCGCCGGTAGGCCCGGTCCAGCGCGGGTCCGCCGGAGCGGAGCCCGGTGGCGTCGGTGGTGCCCGGGTCGAGGCGTACGGGGTGGACGCTGGTGAGCCAGCCGACGGTCCGCGCCAGGTCGACGGTCTCCGCCGTACCGGGGTCCGCCATACCGGGGGCGCCTCCTCCCGTCCCCCAGGTCCTCGCGGCCGTGCCGTTCGATGTCGAGCAGGACGGCGGTGTCCGGGCAGCCCGTACGGCGGCGGCGCCAGTCGGCCACGGCCAGACCGAGCGCGGTGATCAGAATGTCGTCGGTCCTGCCGTGGAGGGCGGCGGGCACCGGACCGAGCAGCGGGGCCGTCCGCTCCGGCGGCAGGGTCAGGGTCAGCCGCCGCACCGTGCTCGCCAGGTCCCGGGACGGGTCGTACGGGAGGCGGGACAGGGGCGGTTCGGCGGTGCCGGTCATGCCGGTCCACAGGGGAGTTCGGCGATCCGGTCGTGCTGCTGGGCGAGGTCGGTGAGCCGGTGGGACCAGGCGCGCAGTGAGGTGCCCACCGGTTCGAGCGCGGGGCGGCGGCCGGCCGCGGCGGCTTCCCAGGCGGCGCGCAGGTCGGGCAGCAGCACGCGCCAGGAGACGCCGTCGACGGCGAGGTGGTGGATCGTCAGCAGCAGGCGCCCCGGCCGGCCGGGGCCGGCGTCGAACCAGACGGCCTGGAGGAGACCCCGGCCCGGCCCGACTCCGGGTCCAGCCGGTCCCGCGCGGCGTCCTTGTGGCGGCGTACGGCTGCGTCGAGTGCGGCGTCGTCCAGCTCCGTGACGTCGACGCGGCGGACGAAATCCGCGTCGGTAACAGTGTCGGTGTCGGTGTCGGCGTCGGTAACGGCGCCGGTACCGACACCGCCGCCCCTTCCGGTGTTTCCGGCCGCTCCCGGCGGGGCGATGTCCAAGATCCACGCCATTCCCCCCACCCGGCTCAGCCGCAGCCGCAGAGCGTCGTGGTGGCCGATCACCGTATGCAGCGCGGTGGTCAGGTGCCGGATGCCGAGACCGGGCGGCACCCGCACCAGGACGGACTGGTGACACCCCGCCACCGGTCCGCCGGTCTCCCGGAGGGCGTGCATGACGGGGGTGAGGGGCAGCGGACCGCTGTCGTGTCCGGTGGAGGTGACCGGCGGGTGACCGGCCGAGCCCGCCCGTGCGGCGAGGGCCGCGACGGTGCGGTGGCGGAAGACGTCGCGCGGGGTCAGGGCGAGCCCCGCCCGGCGGGCCCGGCCGGCGAGCTGGACGGCGATGATGCTGTCGCCGCCGAGCTCGAAGAAGTCGTCGTCCACGCCTGCCGCGCCGGTGCCGAGGCCGAGCACCTCGGTGAAGAGACGGGACAGGGTCCGCTCGCGGTCGTCGCGGGGCGCCCGGTGTGCGGAGGCCGCCGCGTAGTCGGGCCGTGGGAGGCGGGCGCGGTCCAGTTTGCCCGCGGTGCTCAGCGGCAGCGCGTCGAGGACGACGACCGCGGCGGGAACCAGGTGGTCCGGCAGCCGTCCGGCCGCGTACCGGCGCAGCTCCCGCGGATCGGCGGCCCGTCCGGCGGCAGAAGTCACGTACGCGACCAGCCGCCGGTCGCCCGGCCGGTCCTCGCGGGCGACGACCGCTGCCGTGCCGACGGCGGGGTGCGACGTCAGCACGGCCCGTACCTCCCCCGGTTCGATGCGGAAGCCCCGTACCTTCACCTGCTCGTCCGCGCGGCCCACGAACTCCAGCGAGCCGTCGGCACGCCGGCGGACCACGTCGCCGGTCCGGTACATCCGCTCCCCCGGCGGCCCGTACGGGCAGGCCACGAAGCGTTCGGCGGTGAGCGCGCTGCGGCCCAGGTAGCCACGCGTCACCCCGGTGCCCGCGATGTACAGTTCCGCCGCCGCGTCCGGTGGGGCCGGGCGCAGCGCGTCGTCCAGGACGTAGGCACGGATGCCGCCCAGTGGCCGGCCGAGCGGCAGGGTCCGGGTGTCCGGCAGGGGCCCGTCGAGGAATCCGGCGATGACGAACACGGTCGTCTCGGTGGGCCCGTACGCGTGCACGAAGCGCGCGCCGGGCAGCAGTTCCCGCCCCTCCCGCACGGTGCGGGGCAGCAGCGTCTCCGAACCGATCTCGACGCGGCGCAGGGCCAGTTCTCCGGCCAGGCCGGGTTCTTCGCGCAGGGTGTGCGTCAGTTGCTCGAAGGCGGTCGACGTCTGGTGGAGCTGGGTGACGCCTTCTTGTACGAGCAGTCGCAGCAGTTCCGCCGGGGAGCGGCTCTCCTCGTACGGCACCACGACCAGGCGGCCGCCGTGCAGGAGAGGCCCCCACATCTCCCAGACCGAGAGATCGAAGGTGTGGGAGTGGAGCAGCGCCACGACGTCGTCGGCGCGGAAGTCCAGGCCCGGGGCGTCGCGGAAGAGACGGGCGACGGCATGGTGCGGGACCACCACGCCCTTGGGTTCGCCGGTGGAACCGGAGGTGTGGGTGACGTAGGCGGGGTGGGCGGGCAGCAGCGGGCAGGCGCGCTCGTGGTCGTGTACGGGTGCATCGGAGCACCGGTGGAGGGCGTCGGCCAGCTCCGGGCCGTCCCAGGTGAGGTACGGCACGGGTGGCGCGGGCGCCGGGGTCCGCGTGGTGAGCAGCAGCACCGGGCGGGTGGCGCGCAGGATCTTGTTGTTGCGTTCGGCGGGGTGGCCGGGTTCCAGGGGCAGGTAGGCCGCGCCGGTCTTCAGCACCGCCAGTACGGCGGTCACGAGGTCGGCCGAGCGGGGCAGCTCCAGTGCCACGAACTGTTCGGGCCCGGCGCCGCGCGCGATGAGCACCCTTGCCAGCCGGTTGGCTGCGGCGTCGAGCGCGCTGTACGTCAGGGTCGTGTCGCGGAAGGTCACGGCCGGGGCGCCGGGTGTACGGGCCGCCTGGCGCGTGAACTGCTCCGGCAGCAGGACCTGGCGGCGGCCGTCCGGGGCGGTGGTGGTGTCGCGCTCTCCTGCGGTGCGCATGTCCAGGTCGTCGATCGGCCGGTCAGGGTCGGCTGTCCCGTCCGCCAGCAGGCTCCGCAGCCGTTCCAGCAGGGCTTCCACCGTGACGTGGTCGAAGAGGTCGGCGTTGAAGTGGGCGGCGCCGGTCAGGGCGCCCGTGCCGACGGGACCGCCGGGCGTCTCCGCGACGCTGATCTCCAGGTCGGTGACGAGGGTGCCGGTCTCCAGCTCCCGGGCCTCGGCGATGACACCGGACAGGGCGGGAGCGGCGGCCGGAGTGTGCTGCCAGACCAGCAGCGTCTGGAACAGCGGGTGCCGGTCCCCCGGGCGGTCCGGGCGAAGTGCCTCGACGACCCGTTCGACAGGCACGTCCTGGTGGGCGTACGCCTCCAGGCCGGTCTCGCGTACGCGGGTGAGCAGCGTACGGAAGTCCGGCGCGCCCGACGTGTCGACGCGCAGTACCAGCGTGTTGACGAAGAAGCCGATCAGGTCGTGCAGCGCCTCGTCGGTACGTCCCGCGACGGGGGTGCCGATCGGGATGTCCTCGCCCGCGCCCAGCCGCGTCAGGAGCGCGGCGAGCCCCGCCTGCACCACCATGGACGGGGTCGCGCCGCACTCCCGCGCCAGCGCGCGCACCGCTTGCGCAAGCCCGCCGTCCCATTGGAAGCGGCAGGTCCCGCTGCGCCCGGTGGGCGTGTCCGGGCGCGGCCGGTCACAGGGCAGGGCGATCCGGTCAGGCAGTCCGACCAGCTTCTTCTTCCAGTAGGCGAGTTGGGCCTCGGCCGTCGTACGGCCGGTTCCGTCGTCCGCGCCGAGCAGGTCGCGCTGCCACAAGGTGTAATCGGCGTACTGCACGCGCAGCGGGGCCCAGGACGGCGGACGTCCTCGCCTGCGCGCCTCGTAGGCGTGCGCGAGGTCGCGCCACAACGGGGCCAGGGACCAGCCGTCGGCCGCGATGTGGTGCAGCGTCAGGGACAGGACGTGCTCCTCCGGCCCCAGGACGAACAGGCAGGCACGTACGGGCGGCTCGGCCGCGAGGTCGAATGCTTGGCGCGCGGCTTCGGCGACCAGCCCGGTCGCGGCTTCCGGGGTCGTCTCGGTGACGGCCGTCCTGAGCCGCACAGCCTCCGGGGGCAGTACGGACTGACGCGGTTCCGCGCCGTCCTCCGGGAAGACGGTCCGCAGGGCCTCGTGGCGCGTCACGACATCGTGCAGCGCCGCTTCCAGTGCCTGCCGGTCGAGCGGTCCGGAGAGTGCGAGGGTGAGCGGCACATGGTGGGCGGGGCGCGGTCCTTCCAGGTGATGCAGGAACCACATCCGGCGCTGCGCGAAGGACAGCGGCAGCCCGGCGGGGCGCGTGGACCGGGCCGTCAGCGCGGGACGGCAGGAAGGTCCACCGGCCAGCCGCGCGGCCAGGCCCGCCGGGGTAGGTGTCTCGAACACCGCGCGCAATCCCAGCTCCGTACCGAAGGCCGACCGCACCCGGTTCACCAGCCCGGTGGCCAGCAGCGAATGTCCGCCGAGGCTGAAGAAATCCTGGTCGGGGTCTACTTCGGCGAGGGACAGCGTCTCCGCGAAGAGGCCGCAGAGGATGTCCTCGCGGGCGTCGCGCGGTGCGCGTCCGCCGGGGGCGCGGTGGGTGGCCTCCGGGTCCGGCTGGGGCAGTGCCCGCCGGTCCAGCTTGCCGTTCACCGTCATCGGCAGCTCGTCGAGGACCAGGACGGTGGAGGGGACCATGTGGTGCGGCAGCCGGGCCGCGACGGCGTCGCGTACGGCGGTGCCCAGCGCGGCGTCGGCCCGGCGCCGGGCCGGTTCGCCGGTCAGCGCCCGCAGGTCGCCGTGGGCGTGTACCGCCGGGAGGTGTACGTCGGTGTACGTCACGACGGGTGCCGCTCCGGAAGGCGCGCTCCCGCACCGCAGGAACACGGCATCCAGGCTGCCGTCGTCCGCCTCCGACCAGGTGACGAGCGCCTGGTAGCCGGCGGCGTCCGCAAGCTCGTGCAGTTCTTCGGGGTCGACGGCGGGCCCTCGCCCGGTGCCGGCCGGACCGGCCCCCGGCACGTACGCGTCCAGACGCCCGTTGGGCATGCCGCTCACCCGCAGGGCATCGGGCCGGCCGGTGCGCAGCCGCTCCGCCAGCGACGGCAGGCCGGGCACCTCGCTCCCCCACCGCACGCGGGGCGCGTCGGCGAGGGAGACCGCGGGGGCCGGGCCTTTGCGCAGCACCACGTCGTACCGGTAGCGGCTCAGCTCGTTGTGGTGCCGCCCGCGTTTGACGCGGAGGTCCACCGCGCTCACCCCGGGCAGCGGCCCGTGCGGCAGGGCGGTGAAGAAGCCGGGCGCGACCAGCAGTTCCTGCTCGCGCGCCAGGCTTCGCCGGACCGCCGCGGCCAACTCCGCGTCGTCCAGAGTCACGCCACGGGCCGCCGCGCGCTGCCGGTGCAATGCGGTGTGGAAGTGGCGGGCCAGCCGGAGGTCGCGTACGTCGCCGACGAAGAGGGCGCCCCCGGGTGTCAAGCGGTCGAGGGCGCCGCGCAGCACGGTGAGGAGGTGGTCCGCGTCGGGGAAGTACTGGGCGACGGAGTTCAGTACGACGACGTCGAAGCCGCCTTCCGGCAGACCCCGCGTGTCGTCGGCGGCCTGGCAGGTCAGGGTGGTGCGGGCGGCCAGTACGGGGTCGGCCGCGAGCGCGCCGCGCAGTCCGGTGACGGCTGCGGCGGACAGGTCGGTGCCCCAGTAACTCTCACAGAACGGAGCGATCCGGGCCAGGAGGAGGCCGGTGCCGACGCCGATCTCCAGGACCCGGCGGGGCCGCAGGGCCCGTACCCGGTCGGCGGTGGCGTCCCGCCACTCGCGCATCTGCTCCAGCGGGATCGGCCGTCCGTCGGCGCTGTTCCGCCATCCCGCGAAGTCTTCGCCCAGGGCAGCGGGCCGCCGTGCGGAGGCGGCGTACAGGTCGTCGTACACCCGCCGCCAGGCCGCCGGTGCCGTGTCGGTGCCCGCCGCGTGCCCGGTGCCGCCGTGGTGTGACTCCGTACGCCGGTACGGCTGCGGTACGACGTAACCGACCAGGCTCGGCCCCCGTCCGCGTCCCGGCGGACGGCCACCGCGGCCTGGGCGACGTCCGGGTGGGCCGCGAGGGCGGACTCCACCTCCCCGGCTCGACGCGGAAGCCGCGGATCTTGACCTGGTCGTCGGAGCGGCCGGCGAACTCCAGTCCGCCGAGCCCGCGCCGCACCAGGTCGCCGGTCCGGTACATGCGTGCGCCGGGCGGGCCGTACGGGCAGGCCACGAAGCGTCCGGCGGTCAGCCCGGGGCGGTTCAGATAGCCGCGTGCCAGACCGTCGCCCGCCACGTACAGTTCGCCCGTGCCGCCGGGCGACACCTCGCCCAGCCGGTCGTCCAGCACGTACAGCGTGAGATCCGCGATCGGCTCCCCGATGGTGCTCGGCGCGCCGGGCCGGGCGCCGGCCCGGTCGCAGGCGGCGTAGGTGGCGTGCACGGTGGTCTCGGTCGTGCCGTACATGTTGACGAGCAGCGGCGCGTCGTCGGGGTGCCGGTCGTACCAGCCGGCGAGCCGGGCGGGGTCGAGCGCCTCGCCGGCGAGGACGACCACGCGCAGCGGCGCGTCCCGCAGGATGTCGGGGTGCTCGCCGTCCGCGGTCAGCAGCGCGGAGAAGGCGGTCGGTGTCTGGCACAGGACGGTGACCCGCTCGCGGGTCAGCAGTGCCAGGAAGTCGGCAGGCACCCGGCCGGTCCGGTACGGGACGATCACGAGCCGCCCCCGGTCAGCAGCGCGCCGAACATTTCCCACACCGAGACGTCGAAGGCACAGGAGTGGAAGAGGGCCCAGGTGTCGTCCGGGCCGAAGCCGAACCGGTGGGCGGTGGAGGTGAGCAGCCGGACGACGTTGGCGTGGGTGGTCACGACGCCCTTGGGGGCACCGGTGGAGCCCGACGTGTGGATGATGTACGCGCAGTCGCGCGGGTCCGGCCGCCCGCCACGGTCGGTGTCGGTGACGGGCGCGGGCGAGGCCTGCTCCAGGAGCCGCCGCGTACGGTCGTCGTCGAGCAGGACCACGGGGACGCCACCGGGGCCGCCGGCCTCGGCGGGCAGTCCGTCCGCCAGCTCACACACCGTCAGCACGGTGGCGGGCGCCGCGTCCCGCAGCAGGAAGGCGACGCGCTCGGCCGGGTATTCGGGATCCACGGGCAGGTAGGCCGCACCGCACTTGAGCACCGCCAGGACGGCCACGACCAGGTCCGCCGTACGCGGCAGCACCAGCGCCACCACCTGCCGGGGGCCGGCGCCCCGGCCCAGGAGCACCCGGGAGAGCCGGTTGGCGGCGGCCTCCACCTGCGCATACGTCATCCGTACGGTGTCGTCCGCCACGGCGACCGCGTCGGGCGTGCGCCGCGCCTGCCGGGTGAACAGTCCGCCCAGCGTCACGGGCGGCCTGTCCCGGGCAGTGTCCAGAACGCTGCCCGGCACCTCACCGGGCGGTGCGCCGTCCTGCTCGTCGAACGTCACTTTCCTAGACCTCTCGCACTACGGGTCGCACTACGGGCGCGCGTCAGGGCGGCGCGGGGCCACACGGGGATGCCGGGCGCGGCGGCGTCCTGCCGGGGCCGCCGGGAGCAGCGGGGACCGTCGGCCCCGGGCCGGGTCAGCTCCAGTACCGCAGAGGCTCGTCGGGGCCCTTGCAGGCGATGAACGCCGCCATGCCGACGCGGTGCCCGCCCCGGGCCGGGGTGACGGCGTGCAGCATCCGGGAGCTGAAGACGACCAGGTCGCCCGCCTGCGGGTGGATCACGTGGTCCGGGGGCTCCACCGTCGCCGGGTCCAGCCCTTCGACCTCCTGGATGGTGCGGGACTCCGCGCTGGTGGGTTCGCGCCGCCACAGCTGGAGGTCACCGCCCTCCTCGGGCACCTGGAGGTAGATGTTGGCGACCAGCTGCTCGGTCACCCCGGCGGCCTCCGGGGCGTCCGTCTCCTGCTCGATGCGGTCGTTGTGCGGGTGGAAGACCGAGGTCCCCGGGCGGAACACCCGCAGCGCGCCGACGAAACACGGCCGGCCGCGCAGCCGCAGCAGTTCGGCACCGGCCGGCCAGCATTCCTGGAGCAGCAGCCGTACATGGTCCACCGGGGACAGATACGGCGCGAACAAGGCACGCACCTCGTGGATCGAGGGCAGTGCGGCGTCGTGGTAACGGGCGGTCAGTTCGGGGTTCCACGCCGTGTCGATGTGCGGCAGGTGCACGCGTCCCACCGTACTCGTACATTTCTTGTGATAATTTCCCAGCGCTTTGTGCCGCACCGCTTTCCCGGCCACTTCCGCCGCGATCCGCCGGTCGCAGAATCCGGGTACGTGAAGAGCGGCAATCTCCCGGCGGGTCAGCCGCAGCAGGGAATCCCGGGTCAGTTCACGGGCGAAGCCGCCTTCCGCAGCGGCGCCCGCGACGCCTGCGCCGGGCCCGGAAACAGTCGAAGTCACATCGTCACACTCCACTCAGCGGTGCACACCGGGGGACTCTCCGCTCGGCCGCCGGCACCACGCCGTGCGGCCGTCCCGGCCCCGGAAACGGCAGAGCCGGGGTCGTGCGGGAGGATATGAGCACCACCCCTGGCCTTTCCGCGCCCGATCGCCCGCGCACCGCTTCCGGAAAACCGCGGACACGTCCGGGACCAGGTTCTCCCGGCGCGCGGCCCGTCACACCGCGCTCACCGGCAGCCCGTCCTATCGGGGGAACTCGCGAACCGTCTCTGGACGAGTGCCGGTGGAACGACGTTCCGACAAACTGCGGAAATGAAGGAAAGCCCGGCCCTGTCCGCCCGGGGCCCGGCCGGTACTCTCAGCCGGTACCGCTGGGCACCACGCAGTCGGCCGGCTGGGGTTTCTTCTCCGGCCAGCCCAGCCCCACGAACGCCACCCGGCGGGTGCCCGGATCGAGCTTCACGACGGCCACCGGTTTGTCGTAGGCGTTGCCCCCGTTGGTCAGGCAGATCCAGCCGCTCGTGCCCCGCACCCGGTACCGGGCCTCCAGCCGTGGCCACTGGGCGGCGACGCGTTCCCGTGTCGGCACCGTGCCGGCGGCCTGGGCATTGGCCAGGAAGACGGCCGAGGCGATGGTGCGTACGCCGTCGTGGACCAGCATCGTGCGGGAGTCCTCCAAGGTCACCGGCCCGATGTCGCCGCCGGGCTGCCGGCCGATCAGGCGGACGAGTTCCCGCAGCTCGCCCTGCGGCTCCGTCAGGTACGCCGGCCGGTCCTCGGCCGCCGGCGCCTTGCCGGTGACCGCCCGCCGTTCCTTCTCCCACGTCCGCAGGGACGCGTCCCAGGCGTCCGGGTGACCCGGGGCCGCGTACTGCACGGTGATCGTGGCGCCCGCCCCGTCGTCGCCGCGCAGCTTCTCCCAGTCGCCCGGGCTCATGTACCGCTCCAGCGTCGCCGCACCCGATCCGCTCACGACGGTGTACTTCTTCCCGTGGCACGGGACCTCGGCCAGTTTCAGGGCGAACAGCCGCAGATGGGCCGGGCGCCCGGCGAAATAGACGACCCGCGCGTCGGATTCGCAGATGTTGTGCCCTATCGTCGTGAAGTCGTTTCCGGTGTCGCCCAGATCGTTGATGCCGGGCGAGGTGAACGGCTGGTCCTTCGGGCCGGGCGGCCCGGGTTCCGGCCGGCTGAACGCCTCGGCGAGCGACTCGTCGTAGATGTCGTTCGGGCGGAGGTCCTTGACCAGAACGGTTTCCGCGTCCCGGAGCCCGCCGTGGAAATCGGCGAGCGCGGCCGCCTGCTGCCGGTTGGTGGGAATGATCCGGGCCAGTGCCGGGTACGGGAGCGGACCGCTGCGGTCGTCGGGATTGGCGAGGTCGTCGGCGCTGACCCTGCTGGCGAGCACCGGAATCCGCAGTTCGCCGGTCAGCCGGGCGACGGCCTTCTTCGTGTTGTCGAGGCTGAGGTTGAAGCCGGTGACGGCGCGCAGACTGTCGCGCGGCGAGTCCGCCATCGCCGCGAGCCGGTCCACCACCTTCGCCTGCTGCCCGTAATCGGCGCCGGGATTGGCCAGCACCAGGCGCAGCAGCGGTTTGTTCTCCGAGCGATTGGCCCGGTACTGCGCCAGATAGGCGCCCTGCAGTTCGCTGCGGAGCTGGGCGCGTTCGGCGCCGGACTTCGGCTGCAAGGGCAGCATCATCGCGACACTGACGATGTCCGGGTCCGCGGCGATGCGCTCGTTCTCCCGGCCGATCGCGCCGGCCACCTGATGAATCTCCGCCACCCCGAAGTCGTAACCGGAGCCGTTGACGCCGATGCATTCACCGGCGCTCCGCTCGACTCCCTCGGCACAGTATTCGGGCGCCCCGATCCGGCCCGGAATGATGATGGCGAGGGGGACGGCCACGGCCAGTACGACGAGGACCGTGCACGCTTTGCGGATCCAGGTGGCCCAGAACGTGTTGTATAAGAAGTTCAGCACCGCCGCGCCCTCCCCTTCGTCTCATCCGATGTGTCTCGTGCAGGTGCACGGTCTGAGCGGCTGCTTGGTGGCGAGCCGTTCACTCCATTCGCGGGCCGTCTGCGTCAGCGTGCCGGCTCCGGCGGCGGGCTCCTCCCCCAGCCGTTCCAGCAGCTTGGGCAGGGCGTCGGTCACGGCCTCGTCGAGCGGCTCCGTACGGTCCTCGCAGAGCCGTACGGCGTGCAGCAGCCGGTCGATGCGCTTGCGCCGCACGTCACCGGCCACCGCGGCCTCGCCCAGCGCCCGTGCGCGCCGGTCGTCGGTACGGCCGAGCAGCGGCGCCTCCGCGATGGCCAGCAGTTCGTCGCACCAGACCCGTGCGCTGCGGGTGAGGAAGGTGCGGTCGAGGTGGTCCGTGACCGTCTCGGCGTCACCGACCGCCAGGTGGTGGTGCATGCCGTGCGCGGCGGCGGAGCCGAAGAGTTCGTCGGCCTCGTCGTCCTCCAGGGCGCGGTAGTGGTCCCGCAGCAGGACGTGGTTGCCGCGCCAGGCCGCGCCGTCCGCGCGCAGCCGGTACAGGCGCCGCATGAGCAGGCGGCGCAGGCCGAGGTCGCCGATGAAGTGCCGGGGGCAGTGCGGCCAGCCGCTGTCCCGCAACAGCTCGGCGATGCGGTAGGCGGACAGCCGCTCGTCCCGCCCCGCCTGCACCTCGCGCATCAGAACCTGGGCGCATTCCGCGTCGTGGGCCACCGACAGGTGGCTGAGCAGGTCGAGCCAGTGCCCGCGCTGCTCCGGCGGGAGATCTTCGGGCGGCTGCCGGACGATCAGGTCGTCCAGCAGGAGATCCGCGACCGGGCGGCCCTCCGCGTCCTCCCCGGAGCGCACCCGGGCGTCCAGCAGCGCCCAGTCGGTGCTTTCGCCGGGCTCCCGGAACGTCAGCGCCGCGGTCGCCTCGCCCAGCCGGGTCACGAACAGCGGGCGCCCGCCGCTCAGCCGGTGGATGCCGCTGTCGACACGGAGCTGGGCCGCGTTGTCGCCCAGCGCCCGCCGGACCTGGAGACGGGCCGTCTCCCTGGACTGCTGGTCGCGCGTGAGCATCGGCATACGGACGAGGAGGACGCCGCGCGACAAGGGCGTCAGACCGGGTACGCCGCCCGAGGGGCGGCTCCACCGCGGCAGACCTCCGTCGGAGGGCCGCCAGCTGACGGGCGCGTCGTCGCCCGTACCGGCGGCGGCGCCGAGGTGGTACAGGAAGCGCCCGCCGTCCTCCCGCCGGGCGGTCGCCATGACCACCAGCCGGTCGTGATGCCCCCGCTCGCGGTCCTCCAGCACCGGCCGCACCAGCCGTCTGCCGAGGGCGTTGTCCGCGTGGTCGAGCAGCAGGGCGGGGCGCCCGGCCCGGGACAGCCGGCCCAGCAGCGACACGTACGCGGCCTCGATGTCCTGCCGCAGCGCGCGGAAGAGGAAGCCCTCGGCGACCTCGCGTGCTTCGCCGCCCTGCTGGAAGTGCGAGGCCAGCGAGTGCAGCCCCAGCTTCGGGTGACCGCCCGCGCCCGTGTACTCGCCGTAACACGCCGCCAGCGCCGCCTTGCCCTCCTGGGAGGTGCGGGCGAGCAGTTCGTCGAGTACGGCGTTGATGAAGGGTACGGCCCCCGGGTGGGCCACCAGCCCCGCGACGACACCGACGTAGGCCCGGCCCGCCCGGTTCAGCACACCCCGCCAGAAGGAGCCGCGCGGCAGCAGCTCGTCGTGCCGTTGCACCTCGCTGACCAGGGTGGCGGTGTCGGCGAGCGGATCGCTGGCCGCGACCGCCGCGAGGCCCGCGTACAGACGCGGGGTGGCGACCGCCCCGCCGTCGCCCTGCCAGGCGCCGAACTGCCGGGCCACCTCGCGCAGCACCTCCGTCGGCACCGAGCGCGTCTGCGGGTGCTGCTCCGCCTGCTCCCGGTACACCGGGAGCCCGCAGTCGATGTGCGCCGTCGGTACGTGGCGGCCGAACTCGCCCCGTACGCACTGCAGGAGCCGGCCCTTGCCCGTGCCGGGACCGCCGACGAGCAGCACCACGGGCAGGTCGGGGCCGTGCAGCAGCTTGCGGTTGCGGCCCGCGCGGGTCTTGCCGAGCAGCCTGGCCACCAAACCGTCGTCGTCGAGCAGCTTGTCGAATCCGAGATCGTCAGGCACGGGTCCCCCGATGCGTCACCGACCGTACCGCTTGTGATGACACGTCAGGTTAGTGCAGAGCCCCGGCCTTCAGGGAGGGTCGGTCCCGGCCGAACCTTCCGTCACAGCGCCGCCGTCCGCCGACTCCCCTTCCGTCTCCCCCGTGGCGCGGACCCGGTCGGCCAGCCGCTCGTAGCGCTGCCGGGCCGCCTGCGGGGTGCCCAGGCCCAGCCCGAAGGCCACCTCGGGCCAGGTCATGCCGCGCCCCCGGGCCATCCGCAGCAGCCCGGCCTCCAGTTCGTCCAGCTCGCCGCGCACCAGCGGCAGCAGGCTCAACGCGGCGGTGATGTCCGCCCGGTCCACCTCCGGCTCGCCCTCGTCGAGCCGTGCCGCCCCGCTCATCAGGAACGCCACCAGCCGTACGGCCTCGTGGGGGCCGAGGACGGCCGGATGCGTCTGTCGCGCACGCTGCTTCTCGGTGGCCGCATGCCGCTCCGTGACACGGAAGAGCGCCGCGTGCACCCGCTACGCACGCGCCTGCCGCGCGTCCGGCGGCGAGAAGGGGTCCGTACCGGATGGTCCGTCGTTCTGCTCGGGGGTGGATGCCATGGAGTCAGCGTGGAACCACCACGGAAGCATGTCGACGCTTCGTTGCAAACGAATTGTTTGCACGACGCCGACCCGCACCCCCGATTCGCTCAACTCCGGTGTCACCGCCGACGTTTCCGACGGGGCGGCGGCCCAGCCGCGCGCTCATGGACGGCGCCGCCACGGCAAGGGCGGACCGGGGCGCCGTCGTCACCGGCCTTCTGCCGCCGAACGCCCCCGGCCCGCCTGGGCCTCGTTCATCTTCCCCGAGGAACGAAGCGAGGCGATACTGCCCACCGCCCCGGCCCTCATGCGCACCACCGCGACGATCACCCGGTCGGCGCAGCACCGGCGACGGCCATGTCCGGAGACCTGATGGCGCGCCAATTCCGGCACAGCCCTCGTCTTCGGCCTCGCTCTGCTCGACCACCTCCCGGAGCCTGGGCGAACTCACGGCTGGGGCGTGTGTCCGTCGACCTGCTCATCGACTCCACACGCGCTCGACACAGCACCTGCGCGAGATGGAGGAGGACGGTCCCGTACACCGCGAGATCCATGCCGAGGTGCCGCCACGGGTGGAGTAATCCCTGACCGAGCAACGGGCACACGCTCCATCAAGCGCTCGGACCGCTCGGCGTGTGGGGCGCCGAGCGGATGCGTCGCGAAGACTGGGAAGCGGCCGCCGTGGCCGAGGCCTCCCACGGGTGAGCGCCCCGGCCGCCGGTCCCCTGCGGGCGCGGCCCCTGTGCCGCAGCAGCGGTGCGGTCGCTTCGTGAAGCGTTTTTCCCCGGTCAGGAGACCGGATCGGCCACCGCCACCGCCTCTTCGCCGCCGCGCGGAGCCGGAGCCGTGTCGCGCAGCCGGGCACCGGCGGCCAGGGCCGAAGCCGTCAGCAGCGTGAACCAGACGGTCTTTCCGACCACGCCGGGGCGCGTGCCCCAGGCGTCGGCGAGCGCTTCGACGAGCATCAGGCCGCGGCCGCTCTCCTCGGCGCTGTCCGCGAGCCGGGCCCGGGGCCGGGGCGTACTGCCGTCGACGACCTCCACGCCCAGCTCCCGGGCGCTGTACCAGACGCGCAGCGTCAGCGGCCCCCGCGCGTGACGCACGGCGTTGGTCAGCAGTTCCGACGACAGCAGCAGCGCCGTGTCGGCGAGCGCGGCCAGGCCCCACGCCCGCAGGGTGCGGAGCAGGAAGTGGCGTCCTTCCGGGACCGAGGACGGCTCGCCCGGCAGGTCCACCGCGGCGGTGTCCAGCGGGGCGGCGGGGAAGCCGACCAGCAGGAGGGTGACGTCGTCGGCGAACGTCGCGGTGTTCGGGAGCAGGGTGCGCAGGACGCGGTCGGCGGCCTCCTCCAGGTCCGTCGTGACGGTGAAGACCTCGCTCAGGGTGGTGGCCAGCAGGTCCAGCTGGGTCCCGATGTCGCTGTGCGGCGTCTCCACCAGGCCGTCGGTGTAGAGGGCCAGCGTCGTACCCGCCCGTAGAGGCAGGCGGACCTCCTGGTGCGGTACGCCGCCCACCCCCAGGGGGATGCCGGTCGGTACCGGCAGGGCACCGACCGTCGCGTCCGGGGCGACGAGCCAGACCGGCAGATGCCCGGCCGAGCAGGCGGTGACCTCGCCCAGCGCCGGATCCGCCTCCAGGTAGGTGCAGGTGACGAATTGTTCCGGCAGCCCGCGGGTGAACGTGTCGAGCGTATGGATCAGCTCGCACGGCGGTGTTCCGGCCAGCGCCAGCGCCCGGGCGGCGGAGCGGAGCTGGCCCATGACCACGGCCGCGTCCAGGCCGCGCCCCATGACGTCCCCGATGATCACGCCGACCCGTCCGGCGCCCAGGTCGATCAGGTCGAGCCAGTCGCCGCCCACGCCCTGCCCCTGGGTGGAGGGGAGGTAGCGGGTGGCCGCGCGGGCTCCGGGGATCTGCTCGGAGGCGCCCATCAGACGCAGGGCGAGGGCGATGTGCCGCTGCTGTGCGTACAGTTCGGCGAGTTCCCGTCCGGCCTTCTTGCGGCCGGTGATGTCCCGCATGGTGGAGCAGGCGCCGGTGATCATCCCGTCCCGGTCGCGGATCGGCCACAGGGTCACGTCGACGTCCAGCACCCGGCCGGCGCTGGTGGCCCGCCGCGTCTCGTAGTGCTCGATCCGTTCACCCCGGCCGATCCGTTCCAGCAGACCGGCCTCCTCGTCCTGGAGATCCGGCGGGATCAGCCGCCCGATGTGCCGGCCGACCATCTCCTCCGCCCGGTAGCCGTACAACCGCTGCGCCGCCGCGTTCCAGAACGTGACCTGCCCGTCCAGCGTCTTGATGAGGATCGCGTCCTGCGCCGATTCCACCACCCCCGCCAGCTCGTCGATCCGCGCCTCAGCCTTCTTGCGGTCGGTGATGTCCCGGGTGATGGAACAGGCGGCGTGCACGACGCCACGCCGGGAACGGACCGGCCACAGGGCCACGTCCACGTCCAGCACCCGGCCGCCGTTCGCGACCCGCCGCGTCTCGTAGTGCTCGATCCGCTCGCCCCGGCCGATCCGTTCCAGCAGACCGGCCTCCTCGTCCTGGAGATCCGGCGGGATCAGCCGCCCGATGTGCCGGCCGACCATCTCCTCCGCCCGGTAGCCGTACAACCGCTGCGCCGCCGCGTTCCAGAACGTGACCTGCCCGTCCAGCGTCTTGGTCAGAATCGCGTCCTGCGAACACTCCACCAGCCCCCGGAACAGCTCCTGCTCGCCCGCGCCGTTCCGCGGAGCCTCCACTGCCGTCATCCGTGCCTCACTTCATGACGCATCGACGCCCCGGGCAACGAGAGTGACGACCTCCCGTCACGGCACCCGCAGCCGACCCGAGTACGTCCCGGCCGTGCCCCGCAAACCCGTGCCTGCGAGAGTGCGGACATTGGAGCACGCGCCGCCCGGCATCATCGGCCTTGTTCACTTTTGTACAACACTGGACTGAACCTTTCTGCTTTCCCGCCCGGTTGCGCCTGGAATCGTGAGGCAGTCGCACGGCGCAGCCGGACGGTCACCGTCAGGCGGGGGAGCGGTACCGGCCCGGGAGACGGTAGATGTTCTCCGCCCGGATGCCCTCGAAGTCCTCCACGAGATTGAAGGAGACGCGCTCCCCCGACGTCAGCGTGCGGGCCGGTTCGTCCCCCTGGATCGCCGAACGGTAGGCGAGGACGTCCGGTCCTCCCCCGGTCTGGGCGACCAGACCGGCACCTCGTTCGTGGTCGAACCACTTGACGACGCCATGGGGCACAGCAATCACCTCTGTCGGGTGGAGTGAGCGGGACATCCCACGGGTGCCCTCTCACCGGTGGTTAAGGGGGCGCATTCACAGGCGCACGTAGCTCGGCCCCGGCGCCCGGCACGGCCCTCGCACAGGCGCGCGCCGCCTCCACGCCGGAGCCTGTACCGGAGCCCGGCCGCCGCTCCGGCCGGCCAGGCCGCTACCGCGGAAGCGCTTCGATCAACTCCACGCCGCGTACGGCGCCGCCGCACCGCCGGAGGGTGTCGCGCACCCCGTCCACAGGAATACTTCCGTTGGTGAACAGGTCGTGTGAACTATTGCGACAAAGGGGAAATGCCTAGAAAAGGCGGGACGTTGCGTGAGCGGCTGCTGCGACGGCCGCGGCCCAGGACAGCGGCGGACGAGACGCCATGGGGCGTCCCGCAGGAAAGGCGGAATCCGGTGCCGAGCACACCGCAGTCGTCCGACAACTCCCCCTCGTCGCCGCCCCGGCAGACGTCACCCCCGCAGACACCGCCCTCGATCGAGCTGCCCTTGCCGCCACCGGGCACCATGGGGCCGCCCGCCGAGTACGTCCGGCTACGTCGGGAGTGTCCCGTCGCGCGCCTACGGGACGAGGACACGCCCAGTTGGTTCCTGACCCGGTACGACGACGTCCGGGCGGTGATCGGGGACGCGCGGCTGATCAGGCCGACCGTCAACGGCTGGTCCTTCCATCCGGAGCAGGACCGGCCGGACGGTCCTGAACTGGTCACGATGATGGAAATGGAGGGCCCACAGCACAGGGCCCTGCGCAGGGCCCTGTGCGAGGCGTTCAGCGCCCGGACCGTGCGGCGCCGCCTGCCGCGGCTCCGCGAGAACGCCGAATGGTTGCTGGACGCGTGCTCCGACGGGGGGCCGCCCGCCGACCTGATCGCCGGGTACACCGAGCCCTTCCCGCTCCTGGTGATGTGCGAGTCGGTGGGCATCCCGTACGAGGACCGCGACTACTACCTCCCCCTGGCGGATGTGGCGCTGGGGGCGCTGCTCACCACGGCGGAGGCGCGGCGGGTCACCCCGCTGCTGCGGGACTACGTACGGTCGCTGATCGTCCGGAAACGACGGGAGCCCGCCGACGACATCCTCAGCGATCTGGTCGGCAGATGCGACCGCGGCGAGCTGGACGAGGAGAGCGTGCTGGGCTTCGGGCTGTCGATGCTCGTCGCCGGCTACCGGACGACGACCATGTTCCTGTCCGACGCCGTCCTGACGCTGCTGGCCGAGCCGGTGCAGTACGCCCGGCTGCGAGACGACCGCACTCTGCTGCCCGGCGCGGTGGAGGAGTTCCTGCGCTACGTACCGGTGATGAACGGTGTGGTGGTGCTGCAGGCCGTCGAGAACTTCGAGCTGGGCGGGCAGACGATCCGGGCGGGAGACGCGGTCCTTCCGGCGCTGGCCTCCGCCAACCTCGACGAGACCGTGTTCACCGCGCCCGAGCGGCTCGACCTGGGTCGGCGGCCGAACCCGCACCTCACGTTCGGCCGTGGCACGCACAACTGCATCGGCGCCCACCTGGCGCGTGCGGAGCTGTCCGTGGGCCTGGAAGCGCTGATGGACCGCTTCCCGCACCTGCGCCTGGCCGCGGGACACAGCCCCACCTGGGACGACGCCTCCCCCGCCAAGTCGCCGCTCACCCTGCCGGTCGACTGGTGACATCGCACCGGCACGGACACACCGCCCCGCCCGCCACCGCCGGTCAGGCCACGCCCGCCGCGTCGAGCAGGGCGGCCGCCGTGGTCACGGCCAGCCCGGCCAGGCTCTCCACCCGCGCCCCGGCACGCGCGCTCGCACCGTCGAAGACCAGGGTCAGCTGACGCGCCAGCAGCCCGGGATCGTGCGCCCCGCCCCGCTCGGCCTCCGCCCGGAAGGCGTCGGTCAGATGCTGCTTCACTTCCTCGGCGACGATGCTCGCCGGATGCCCGGGGTCCTTGAGTTCGACCTGTGCGGCCAGGAAGGGGCAGCCCCGGTAGTCGGCCGTCTCCGCCAGCTTTTCGAGCCGTTCGAAGACGTACAGGATGCGCGTACGCGGCGGGCCCGCCTCGACGGTACGCAGGGCGAGCTGCTCCTCGTAGGCGGGGGCGCGCCGCCGCAGACTGGCCGCGAAGACCTCGTCCTTGCTGTCGAAGAGCTGGTACATCGAGCGCTTGGAGACCCCGGCCGTCCTGCACAGCGTCTCGACCCCGATGGAGGCACCCTCGCGGTAGAAGAGTTCGGCCGCCGCGTCGAGCAGCCGGTCCCGGGTGGACGCCGCGCCTGTACTGGACATGCGGGGAGACTACCGCCGCGCGCGCCTCGTGGAAACTGCCCGGTGTACCCCTGAGTGCAGTACACAAGCATCGCAGGGTCTACCGTTCTCCCACGGGAAACCGATCGGTTTCCCGTGCTGGACGACAGGCAACGGCGCCAGCCGCCGCCCCGAGATGCCGGAGGACACGTGACCGTCACCGTCAAGCACCGCTCCGTGGAAGTCAACGGAGTCAGGCTGCACATCGCCGAGCAGGGCGAGGGGCCGCTGGTCCTGCTGCTGCACGGATTCCCGGAGAGCTGGTACTCCTGGCGCCACCAGTTCGGCCCGCTCGCCGCGGCCGGATACCGGGTCGTGGCGCCGGACCAGCGGGGCTATGCGCGCAGCGAGCAGCCCGCGGACCCCGACGCGTACAGCGTGCTGCATCTGGCCGGTGACGTGATCGCCCTGATCCACGCGCTCGGCGAGGAGCAGGCCGTCGTCGTCGGACACGACTGGGGCGCGCCCGTCGCCTGGGTCACGGCCATGCTCCGTCCCGATGTCGTGCGGGCCGTGGCGGGACTCAGCGTGCCGCCCGTCCTGCCCGCGGGCATGGCGCCGCCGGAGGTCACCCGACGGCTCTACGGTGACGGCTTCTACCAGTGCTACTTCCAGCAGCCGGGCGTCGCCGACGCGGAGCTGGCGCGCGATCCGGCCTCGACGTTCCGCCGCATCCTGGCCAGCGGCTCGGGCGACAACCCGGGCGCCGGCACTCCGCGCCCGTGGATCGTTCCCGACGGTACGACCCTCATCGACTCGGTCCCCGAACCGGAGCACCTGCCCGCCTGGCTCACCCCGGACGACATCGACGCGTTCGTCCGCGACTACGCGGGCCACGGGGAGCGGGCGTTCACCGGCCCGCTCAACTGGTACCGGAACATCCAGCGGAACCACGAGCTGCTGGCCGCCTTCCGGGGCCGCGGCATCGACCAGCCCGCGCTGTACATCGGCGGGGACCGCGACATGGTGATGTCGCTGCACGGCATCGGCGAACTCCTCGCCTCGCTGAAGACGATCGCGCCGAAGCTGCACCGCAGCATCACCCTCCCCGGCTGCGGACACTGGACCCAGCAGGAACGGCCCGCCGAGGTCAACGCCGCGCTGCTCGACTTCCTCGGCCACCTGCCCGGCTCGTCACCGGCCCAGGGCTGACGTCCGCGTCACCTGCTGACCGGCCGCGGGTCACCCGCTGACCGGCCGCGTGTGTCATCAGCTGTCCGGCCGCGTCCGTTGCGCCGCCGGCCGCGCCGCACGGTAGACGTAGTGCGCGCGGCCGGCGGCGGGGCTGTCCGGTTCGAGTTCGCCTTCGGCGACACGGCACAGTCCGGCCTTCTCCAGGGCCCGCCAGGGAGCCTGGTTGGCGACCGGTACGGGGATCAGGACGGCCGGTGCGTACGGATGGTCGCGCCACGTCGCCCGGAGGACGGCCCGGATCATGCGCGGGCCGTGCCGCCGCCCCACCTGTTCCGGGTCGCCGATGAGGTAGTCGAAGGTCATCGTCTCGCCGGTCACCTCGGTGACGGCGGCCACCTCGTCCCGGTAGGCGGGGTGGTCGGCGAACCGGGACCGCTGGACCAGGCCGAGGGGGCGGCCGTCGAGGAGGACGAGCAGGTCCTCGGCGGGCTCCTCACCCCTGGCCACCGGGCCAAAGTCGCGCGCCACGCCCTCCTCCGAGGTGTCGTGGTTCCACCACCGGGCCACGTGCGGCTGCGCCAGCCAGTGCCACAGGAGCGGGAAGTCCGCTTCGGTGACCCGACGCCAGGTGATCATCCGCCGGGCCCCCGGCCCAGCTTCTCCTCCATCCAGGCCACACCGAAGTCCACCACGTCGCGCGCTTCGAAGAGATGACTGTCGGCCGCCCCGACCGTCCCCCTGCGGCCGATGCCCGCGGCGCGCATGTCCCGTCCGATGATCTCGAAGGCTTCCGTCCCTTCGGGCACGAGGGCGGAGTAGTCGAACGCCCCGTCCTCCGAGTCGATGTCGTGGAACCGCCGCCACACCCGTTCCCCGTCGACGAATATCGGCTGCTCGTAGTCCACGAACCGCTTGCCGGGCGCTTCGGCCAGGGCCTCGGCGTGGTGCAGGAGTGTGAGCGCGTCCAGCGGGGCGCCCAGCAGAAGCACCCGGCCGCCCATCGCGACCAGCCGCGCCAGCGGGCTGTCCGTGCCGTGCGGGTCGTCCCACGGGTGGTCAGCCGTCAACGCGGTGGCCGCCGCGCCGAGCGCCGCGAAGCTCGCGTCGGGGTGGCGGCTGCGGACGGCTCCGGGCCAACGGCGCAGCGCTTCCGGAAGGCGGCCGTTGTTGTGGTCCGCCTCGCTCAGCGCGGGGTCGTACGCCGGGTGTTCGGCCCGCAGGGCGTCCTGCCAGGCCTGCGGCCAGTCGGTGAAGCCGTACGGCGGGGCGTCGTTCCAGCCGCAGGTCACCATCAGGGTTCCGCGCTCGCCCACGACGTCGCGGAGGGCGCCGATGACCGTCTCCGGGCCGCCTGACACGTAGCCGATGGCGGACATCTGCGTATGGAACATCACGGTGTCACCGTCGCCGAGGCCGAGCTCGGTCAGGTCCCGGGCGAGGCGGGTACGGGTGACCGGGCCGTCGGAGCGCTTGAGCAAGGCGAGTTCGTCCATGGACGGGAAGGTAGCCGTCGCCCCCGGTCCACGACACCGTATTTCTCCGCGAACCCCCGGGCGCCCTCGGGCGCGGGTCAGTTGCCGGACTGCCCGGCGGACGCCCCTCCCTCCCCCTCCTCAACTCCCTCTCCTTCCGCCCCTTCCGTGTCAGCCCGGGGCAGCACCACGACACCCCACGTGACCATGACCGCGCCGACCCCTTCGAGGATCAGCCACCAGCCGGTGCGCACCCGCTCCCCGTACACCACCATCCCGAGGGCCAGGCTGACCAGCGCCTCACCCAGGGTGAGCGCGGGCTGTGACGCCACCAGCGGGCCGGACTCCATGGCGTTGGCGAGCAGGAACAGCGCGCACCCGCCCGCCGCGACGAAGGCGTACGTCTGCCAACTGGCGAAGAACGCGCCGGGCCCGTGCCGGTCGAAGACGTCGGTCGCCGCCTTCATCAGCGTCGCGGTCAGGGCGTACCCGATCGCGGAGGCGGAGCTGAACAGGGCCGCACGGGTCTTGCCGCGGGGCCTCGGCAGGGCGGCCAGCACGCAGGCGGCCATGACGCCCCCGGAGACGAGCAGCGTCAGCACCCACTTCCCGGCGGGTACGTCGGTGCCGCCGCCGTGCGGTGCCGCCGCGGCCAGCCCCAGCCCGAGTCCGGCGGCCACCATGACCGAGGCCGCCCAGCCGGCCGCGGGCAGCCGCCGCCGCGCCACCGCACTGGCGATGAGCAGCGTGAACGGAAGCTCGGTGACGAGGATGGGCTGCACCAGTGACAGCGAACCCAGCGTCAGCGCCAGGGCCTGGCACGCCGCGGCGCCGACGATGACGGCGATCCCGCCCAGCCACGCCGGGCTGCGCAGCAGATGCCGGAACAGCCGGACGCTGAAGGCGTCGCCCGGCGGCACCTTGCGTGCCGCGATCCGCTGGAGCACGGTGCCCGTGGCGTTGGCCACGGCCGTCAGCAGGGCGAACAGCGCGGAGAGCACAGCTGGCACGAAGGGCTCCTGCGGTCCGGCGCAGCGGTCACCGGCCGCCGCTGCCCCCACGGTGCCAGATCCGCCGCCCGGCGCGGAACCGCACCACCGCGCGCCCCGGACCCGCGCCCCCGCGCCCACCGGACGGCCTTGTCCGCCGGGCTTTCTCCGGCTCCCGCCACTAGCGACCTGACCTGCAATTATGCGGCCCCTGGGGGCCATCCGGGCAGTTGTGTTGCGCCGGCCGGGGGTTTCGCCGGTGAATCACCCGTTCGCAGCTTTTTGCGGCTTGATACGTGCTGTGAGGCTGGAAGGACTGAAGGTGACCGTCCCCATCACCGAGGAGAGAACTCCATGATTCTGTCCATCTCCGGCGTCGTTCTGCTCGGCATCATCGTCTTCCTGTTCTTCCGCAAGGACGGGCTCAAGGTGTCCCACGCCCTGGTCTGCGCCCTGTTCGGCTTCTACCTCGCGGGTTCCGCGATCGCCCCGAGCATCAAGGCCGGCGGGGCGAGCCTGGCCAACCTCCTGGGCGGCATCAAGCTCTGACCTCCGGTCCTCTTCCCCCCTTGCGCCCCGCCTGGCGGGCGGCATCCGGCCGCCCGCGGTCCCCGGAGGGTGGAGCGGCTACCGCACGATCCCCCAGGAGATGATGTGGCCCGGCGTCCACTGCCCCGCATCCTGACCGACAGTGCGCCGATCGCGCGCGGGCGCGAGTTCGCGCGGACCGCGGCGGACAGTGCGGCCGACGTGTTCCATCCGCTGATCACCATCAGCCGCGGACTGCGCCGGCTGCTGGCCGCCGGACGCCGGCGCTGGTCCGCCACGCCCAAGGAGCGGCGCGGCTCACTGCTGTTCGTCGCCGCCGGCAGCGTCCTGGCCGTGGCGCTCGTCCCGTACGGGCCCGTGCTCGCGCTGGTCACGGTGATGGCAGCGGCGGCGTGGGCGGGTCGGGAGCAGCCGGCCGAGGAGCCCGCCGCCGGTCCGGGGAGGCGGAGACCGGCCGCCTGCAAGCGCTGTACGAAGCGCTGGTGCCGTACTTCGCGATCGAGGGTGATCCCAGCCCCCTGTACGCCCACGACGGGGACTGGGAGAGCGCCTTCACCGAGTACGCGTTCGACGAGGCCGGGCGCCCGGCCCGGCTGACGCTGCGCTACCCGGCGTACTTCACCGACGGCGACGCGGCGTCCCGGGCCCGTATCGAGCAGGTGCTGTACGCCAAGTCGGGGCGCGGCAGGGAATACCACTTCGCGTGGGACGAGGAGTCGAACCAGCTGACGCTGGCGGTGCTGCCGCCGCTGCCGGCCGACATCGCGGCGCAGCGGTTCGTGACGACGCACGGCGAGACCGTCCTCGGGTTCACCGATCCCGAAGCCGTCCAGCGGACGCTGCCGGTGGAGGCCGGTGACGAGACCCGGGACGTGCCGCCCGTCGTGTGGCGGACCGGTCTGCGCTCGACCGAGCCGCACCTGCTCGTGCTGGGGCAGCCGGGCGCCGGCACCACGACACTGCTGCGGTCCATCGCGCTGCAGGCCCTGCCGTACGGCGACGTCCTGGTGATCGACGGCGGTGGGACCGGCGAGTACGCGTGTCTGGCGGGACGGACCGGCGTCATGGGCGTCGAGTCCGGGCTGTCGGGCGCGCTGGCGACGCTGGAGTGGGCGGCGCACGAGACCGAGCGGCGGCTGATCACCGCCAACCGTGCGCGGCAGGCCGGTCGGCAGGCCCCGGACGACATCCGCTGGCCGCTGTGGATCATCCTGGACCGGCCCTCCGCGCTGGCCCATCTCGCGGTGGCCGAGGGGCGGGACGACCCGCAGAACCTGCTGCACGTGCCGTTGCGGCACGGCCGGGCGGCCTACGTCACGGTGGTGGTGGCCGACCAGCTCGACAGTGCCGGGCTGCTGAGCGAGCCGGTGCTGACGCACACGCGGGCCAGGGTCGTACTGGGACCGGCCACGCCGGAGGACGTGCAGGCGGTACTCGGCGCGCCGCCGCACACCACACCGGCTGCCGACGTACCGCCGGGGCGCGGCTACGCGCGGCTGGGCACCGGACCGGTGCTCCGCCTCCAGGTCCCGGCCACACCCGACCCGTACGACGACGCCACGAGCGAGGCACACCGGCAGGCCGTACTGGACCTGCTCCCGGAACCGGCGGCCTCGGTGGAGGAGGACGCGACCGAAGACCTGAGCGCGGCAGCCGGCATGGCCAGGTCGGACGCCGCGGGCGGGACGGACGAAACCGTCGCGGACGGGGTGGACGGCGCCGTCACGGGCGGGACAGATGGTGTCGTCACGGGCGCGGAGGGCGGAACCGTGGCGGGTGGTGCCGTCGGGGTCGACGTCCTGTTCGGCGCCGTCGGCCCGGCCGCGCCGTCCGGCTCCGAGGCGGTCACCGAGCCGTCCGGACCGGCACCGGCACCGGCACGGTCGACGCGGGGCACGCGGAGGGCTGAGCTTCGCCAGGCTCGGGGCGGCTGAAGCTTCTTGCCGACCGGTCAGCGACCGCGCCTCAGCCGCGCCGCCCAGCGGCCGGCTCCCCGCCGTACGCGGTGCGGACGCCGCTGGTACGACCGGCCCTCCGCCGCGCCCGCCGGTCCGCTCCCGCCGGGGCTCCGTCCCCAGTGGCCGTCAGGCGACAGGGCCGGTGCCGTACGTTCCGCCTGGGCCCGGATCTCCAGGTGCGACTCGTGAGCCGTGACGCGGAACGCCTCCTCGTACGAGGCCAGGGCCCCGCTCATGGCCCCGCCGGCGAGGCCCCGGCGGCGGATGTGCACGGCCGGCCACGCGCAGCCGCCCAGAGCCGCGGCGAAGAAGCCCAGGATGATCAGTAACGTCAGGTCGCGTCCATGGTCACGAGCCTGCTGGGCCACGCGGTGCACCGTCCCGGGCCGCCCGTGCCCCGACGGGAGCCGAAGCGGTCCCGGTACCGTTCCCTCATGATCGGCCCCCGGCTTCCCCTCCTCTTCCTCGACGTCGACGGCCCCCTCATCCCCTTCGGGGCGTCCCCGCAACAGCTTCCCGGCGGGTATCCGACGTACGGCCCGGGACGGCGGCAGCCCCGGGGAGCCGGCTCGAATCCGCTGATCAGCAGGATCGATCCGGCCCACGGCCCACGGCTGTCGGCCCTGCCGTGCGCGCTGGTGTGGGCCACGACGTGGATGTCCGACGCGAACGACTGCGTCGCACCGTGGCTCGGCCTGCCGGAACTCCCGGTGGTGAGTTGGCCGGAGCCGTCCGACGAGGACGGAGCGGGGCGGGTGCACTGGAAGACCCGCGTCCTTGTCGACTGGGCCGCCGGGCGTCCGTTCGCCTGGGTCGACGACGAGATCACCGACGCCGACCGGACGTTCGTGGCGGCACACCATCCGGGGCGGGCCCTCCTCCATCACGTGGATGCCCGACGAGGCCTCGTGGAGGCGGACTTCGCCACCCTCGGCCAGTGGCTACGGACCGGCGTACCGGCACGAGGTGACCACTGACCACACCCTGGGACCGTGCACGCGCCCCCTCACGCCACGAAGCTGTGCGGCGTCTCCACCTCTCCGGCGGCCGTCCCGGACGCCACGTGCCGAGCGGCGGCGGCCAGCCGGGACGCGGCCTCGTCGGCCACGGCTCCGCTGACGGTGAAGGGCAACCGGACGAACCCTTCGAACGCGCCGTCCACGCCGAACCGCGGCCCCGAGGGCACCCGTACGCCGAGCCGCTCCCCCGCCTCCGCGATCCGCGAGCCGGACAGGCCGCCGGTCCGGGCCCACAGGGTGAGACCGCCGGCCGGCACGCTGAACTCCCAGTCGGGCAGGTGGCGGCGGAGCGCCGCGACGATCGCGTCGCGGTTCTCGCGGGCCTGGTCGCGGCGGATCCGCACGGCCTGCTCCCAGCCGTCGCCCTCCAGGAGCGAGACGATGGCGAGCTGTTCGAGGACCGGCGAGCCGAGGTCGGCGAAGGCGCGGGCGGCGACGAGGCTGCGGATGAGGTCGGGGGCGGCCCGGACCCAGCCGATGCGCATCCCCGCCCAGAACGCCTTGCTGACGGAGCCGACCGTGATGACGTTGCTGCCCGCCGGGTCGAAGGCGCAGACGGGCCGCGGCATCTCGACGTCGTCCAGGCGGAGTTCGGCCATGGTCTCGTCGACGACGAGGACCGTACCGGCGGCGCGGGCGGCGTCCACCAGGCGGCGGCGCTGGTCCTCGGTGGCGAGGGTGCCGGTCGGGTTGTGGAAGTCGGCGACGACGTACGCCATCCGGGGCGCGGCGTCCCGCATGACCTGGCGCCAGGCCGGGATGTCCCAGCCGGCGAGGCGGTCGGTGAGGGCGACGGGGACGAGCCGGGCGCCGGCGTCGCGCATCAGCTGGAGGATGTTGGCGTACGACGGGGAGTCGACCGCGACCCGTTCGCCGGGCCGGGTGATCTGCCGGCAGAGGGCGGCCACCGCGCCCATGGCGCCGGTGGTGACCATGATCTGTTCGGGCATCGTGGGGATGCCGCGGGCGGTGTAGCGGTCGGCGAGCGCCTGGCGCAGGGCCGGGAGGCCGGCCGGGTAGTCGCCGTGGGTATGTGCGTACAGCGGGAGGTGTTCCATGGCGCCCTGCACGCCGCGCGTCAGCCAGGGCTCGGGGGCCGGGAGGGCCGCGCAGCCGAGGTCGATCATGGAGCCGGCCGCCTCCGGGGGCAGCGGTTCCAGGCCGCGGGTGGGCAGCGGGTTGCCCGCGGGGACGGCGGTCCAGCTGCCGGAGCCGCGGCGGGACTCCAGGAAGCCTTCGGCACGCAGCGCTTCGTAGGCCGCGGCGACGGTGGTGCGGCTGACGGACAGCGCGGCGGCCAGTTCGCGTTCGGCCGGGAGGCGGGCGGCGACCGGAACCCGGCCTTCCAGGACGAGGAGGCGGACGCCGTCCGAGAGGCCGCGGTAGGCGGGGATGCGGCGGCCGGCCGGCGCCACGGCGTCGCGGGTGTCCTGCGACCGGAGCAGCCGGGCGAGTTGCGACGCCCCCACTGCTGAAGTCCACTGCGCCATTGTAAGCAGTCCACCTTTCCCGGATTGGCCCTGGAAACTGATCATCTCCGAGCCACAGAGTGTCACGCGCCAGTCCAATCATGCCAGGAGGGGGAAGGTCTTGTTCAGCACACGGAGGTCCGGCGCCGTGGAGGGCGCAAGCGACAGCGAGGGGGACGCGCCGTCCGGACGCCACGCGGACCCCACGCCCGCCCGGCGGCTGCCGCGCCGTCTCGTCCACCTCTACACCGGACTGGTCCTGTACGGCCTCAGCATGGGCCTGCAGCTGCGCGCCGGGCTCGGCCTGGAGCCGTGGAGCGTCCTCAACCAGGGCATCTCCGGGCACGTCGGCCTGTCGATCGGCACCGTCACGATCGTCTCGGGCGCGCTGATCCTGCTGCTGTGGATCCCGCTGCGGCAGCGTCCCGGACTCGGGACGGTCTCCAACGCCGTACTGCTCGGCCTGGTGATGGACGCGACGCTCACCCTCGTACCGGAGATCACCGCGCTCGCCGTCCGCATCCCCTTGCTCGCCTTCGCGATCCTGCTGAACGGCATGGCGACGGGGCTCTACATCTCCGCCCGCTTCGGGCCCGGTCCGCGGGACGGGCTGATGACCGGCCTGCACCGCCGTACGGGGCGGCCGCTGCGGCTCGTAAGGACGTGCATCGAGGTCGCCGTGCTCACCGTCGGCTTCCTCCTCGGGGGCTCGGTGGGCGTGGGCACCGTGCTGTACGCGCTGGCCATCGGGCCGCTGGCCCAGTTCTCGCTGCGCTTCTTCACGATCGGCGGGCAGCGCGGGCGCGTGGTGGCGTCGTCCGAGCCGGCTCCCGCCTCCGCGCCCGCGCCGCTCTCCTGAATCCCCGCCCCTCGGGCTCCCGCCCCCTCGCCGCCCCTCCGAGGGCAACTCCCTTACCCTTGTACCGATTTATCACCTCACACCCCCGCCCCCGACCGCGCCAACTGTTACGCTCACCCTCTCAATCACCCCTCTGACCTGGCCTTTTGCTGCCCGGCGACGAGGGGTGCAGCAACCGAGGGGAGCGACAGTGAAGATCGGGATCAACGTCCTCAACTACGGGGAGGGCACCACCCCCGAAAGCATCGAGACGTGGGTGCGCGGCGCCGAGGAGCTGGGCTACCACCTGGCGATGATCTCCGACCATGTGACGCTGCCCCCGGAGGTCGCGGGCGCCTTCCCGCCGCCGTTCTACGACCCGTTCACCACGCTGGCCTGGCTCGCGGGCCGGACCAGCACCATCGAGCTGGGCACGACGGTCGTGGTCCTCCCGTACCGCCACCCGCTGCAGACCGCACGCGTGACCGCGAACCTGGACCGGTTCAGCGGCGGACGGCTGGTGTTCGGCGTGGGCCTCGGCTGGTCGCGGCAGGAGTACGCGGCGCTCGGCATCGACTACGCGTCCCGCGGCCGGATCACCGACGAGTACCTCGCCTGCATCAAGGAGCACTGGACGCAGCCGGTGGTCTCCTTCCAGGGCGAGCACGTCGCCTTTACGGACATCACCACCGGGCCCGGACCGGTCCGCGACCCGCATCCGCCGGTCTGGGTCGGCGGCCTCAGCGACGCCGCGCTGCGCCGGGCCGGGCGGTTCGGGGACGCCTGGCATCCGTACACCCTGGGCGCGGACGCGATCCGTGAGCGGCTGCCGGTCCTGGAGGCCGCGGCGGAGGCGGCCGGCCGGCCGACGCCCGCGGTGACACCCCGGATCGCACTGCACCTCACGGAACGGCCGGTGGTGGCGGAGTCCCGGCTGCCGGGCCACGGCACGGTCGACCAGGTCCGCGCCGACCTGGAGGCACTGGCGGAGCTGGGCGTGCCGTACGTCGTCCTGGACACGTACCTGTCCAGCTATGCCGGGCCGGTCCCGCCGGAGGAGAGCCCCCGGCACGACCTCGCCCAGCTGGAGGCCGCGGCGGAGCGGATCCTCGATCTTCCCGGTGAGACGCTGCGCTGAGGGCGGCGGGGGGCAGCAGGCCGAGGACGGCGGGCGGTGGGCCGGGCAGCGGTCGCACCGGCCCCATGGCGCGGCGCCGAAGGCCGGCCGTGTCCGTGGCCGGTCGCCGACGGCCGGCCCGCCCGCCCTGTATATCCTCTGGCCAATGCGCTCCCAGCAGTTGACCACCCGCGGGTTCCCCGTACGGCACCCCTACCTCGATCACCCGGCCCCGCTCGCCTTCGCCCACCGGGGCGGCGCCGCGGACGGGCTGGAGAACACCGCCGCGGCCTTCCGGCGCGCGGTGGCGCTCGGCTACCGCTATCTGGAGACCGACGTGCACGCCACGTCGGACGGCCGGCTCGTGGCCTTCCACGACGCCACGCTGGACCGGGTGACCGACCGGGGCGGGGCGATCGGCCGGCTCCCTGGCAGGCCGTCCGCCGGGCCCGGGTGGCGGGACGGGAGCCACTGGCGCTCTTCGAGGAGCTGCTGGAGGAGTTCCCGCAGGCGCGCTGGAACGTCGACATCAAGGCGGAGGCGGCGCTCCGGCCGCTGCTGGACCTGCTGCGCCGTACGGACGCCTGGGACCGGGTGTGTGTCGGCTCGTTCTCGGAGGCCCGTGTCGCGCGGGCCCAGCGGCTGGCCGGCCCGCGGCTGGCGACCTCGCTCGGGACGCGCGGCGTGCTGGGGCTGCGGATGCGCTCGTACGGCCGGGGTGTGCCCCTGGACCGGCTGCTGGGGGCGGCGGTCCGGCGCAACGCGGTGTGTGTGCAGGTGCCGGAGCGGCAGTCCGGCATCCGCGTGGTCGATCCGCCGCTGATCCGGGCCGCGCACGCGTGGCGTTTACAGGTGCACGTGTGGACGGTGAATGATCCGCGGCGGATGGCAGCCCTGCTGGACCTAGGTGTCGACGGGATCATGACCGACGACATCGGCGCGCTGCGGGAGGTGCTCACCGCCCGGGGGTCCTGGCCCGCGGAGTGAGGCCCGCCCCTCGGAACGGTCGTCCGCGCCGTCCTGACGAGCCGTTACCGCAGTGGGGCGGTCGCGTCGAGGGGGACCCGGATTTAGGCGTGGGGGCTGCGGGCCGGTAGTGTACGCCTTTGGCTCACCAGGCGGACCGTTACTGCGCGCTGAACTATGGAAAGCGCTGGGTGACATCTGCTGCCAGATGTGACAAACCGGGCATTGGTGGGTACAACAAGGGGCGGCACGAAGGAAGGCAGCGGCGCGCAGCGCCTCCATCAGGCGGTGGTGGGCGACGAGTGGGCACATCTCCCGGTGAACGGGAATCTTCACCGCCGACCGGACGTTGACCGGATGACGACGACAGCGACACCTGTCCTGTGGGCGACAAGCCCGGGAGGCACGATTCATGAGTGAGCGAGCTCTTCGCGGCACGCGACTTGTGGTGACCAGCTACGAGACCGACCGCGGCATCGACCTGGCCCCGCGCCAGGCGGTGGAGTACGCATGCGAGAACGGACATCGCTTTGAGATGCCGTTCTCGGTAGAGGCCGAGATTCCATCCGAGTGGGAGTGCAAGGTTTGCGGTGCACAAGCCCTCCTGGTGGATGGCGATGGCCCTGAGGAAAAGAAGGGCAAGCCCGCGCGTACGCACTGGGACATGCTCATGGAGCGGCGCACCCGCGAGGAGCTGGAGGAAGTGCTGGCCGAACGGCTGGCCGTCCTGCGCTCCGGCACCATGAACATTGCCGTGCATCCGCGCGACAACAACAACAATCGCAAGTCCGCCTGACGAACGGACGCGCGAACGGGCCGGGGCCACTGCACCACGCAGTGGCCCCGGCCCGTTTCCGCGTCCGACCCACTTCCGCGTCCGGCCCGTTCCGCGTACACATCCGACCCGGTACACACCCGGCCCGACGCGCCCCGCATCCCACCGCCGACAGCCCCGCCGCACCCTCTCCCCGGGTGTGCGTCAGGTCACCTTCCGCCCGCGGAATCATCCGGGCAACCGGAACGCTGAAACGGGTGCGGGTGCCGGTGGGACAGTGTCCCCGGGCCTCACCATTCGCCCGTGGGGACGATCGTCCGGCTGAAGCCCCACGGAGCCTTTCGCCGAGAGGCGACCGCCATCGGCATCCGCACCCTCGGACCGCCCCGGCCGGTTCCCCCCGATCGGCCGGGGCTTCCGCGCGTCCCGGTGCCCTGCGGATTGCGTCCACTCCCCCTCGTCGCCACATGGCGTGACGCATCGCGCACCCGGAGTACGTCCGGGCGCTCAATCCGCCCTGTCCCGCTCTCAGTTACCGCGCTCAGCGCGTCAGCGGCGGGTCCTCACGCCGCGGGGCGGGCCCTTCATCCTCGCGCACGACCTCGCCCTGGACGACCTTGCCGTCCGGCTGGTGCATACGGGCCTGCTGGAAGGCGTCGCCGAGCGAGCCCGGCGTACGGCGCGCCTGGCGGGTCAGGAGGCGCTCAGCGCGGCGGTGGAGCAGTTTGCGGGTGGGCGGGAAGAGGCAGAGCAGCCCGGCGACGTCGGTGACCAGGCCGGGGAACATCAGCAGCAGTCCGCCGAGCATGGGCAGCGTGTTCCCGCTGTCCGAGGAGGTCCGCTCCCCCGGGTTCGCGGTCGCGCCCGAGGAGGCCGCGGGGTCCCCGCCCGCCTGCATGGTCTCCGTGAGGTTCTTCCAGGCCCGCCGGCCCGCCCGCTTGATCACGTATCCGCCGGCGACCACACCGGCCAGCAGGAGCAGAAGCACCGTCAGGCCGCCCGCGGCGTCGGCGACCAGGGTCAGCAGCCAGATCTCCAGCACCAGCCAGGCGGCGATGCCCAAGGGGACGAACCGGCGGGCGCGCGAGCGCTGGGGCGGACGGGACCGGGGCGGCGGCGTGGCTGCGAACGTCATGGTTCAAGTGTGCCTGGCCCCGGCCGCGGCGCCCGCCCGCGGGTGGCCTCCTGGCACGTCACGCGTCCTCGAAGACGATCAGACAGAACTCGTTGCCCTCCGGGTCCGCGAGGACCGTGGTCGGACAGCCCGCGTCGTCGAACGGGCCGCGCAGCACCCGCGCGCCCAGGGCCACCACCCTGCTCAGCGCGGGCTCCATGGCGGGCACCCGCAGGTCCAGGTGCATCCGGTTCTTGCCCTGCTTGGGCTCGGGCACCTGCTGGAGCAGCAGCTCGGGGCCGCGGCCCTCCGGGTCCGTCAGGGCGGTGTACGGCGGTGTGGTGCGCGTGATCCGGTAGCCGAGGACCTCGCTCCAGAAGTCCGCCAGCGCCTTTCGGTCGGCACAGTCCAGCACCATGACCAGTTCCTTCGACGTCACCGCTGTCATCACCGTCTCCTCTCGCTCGTACCCCCGCGCACGGCCGTTCCGGTGCGGTCCTGATCGCCGCGGAACGCATGTGGCCGCGCCCGTCGGGCACCCGTACCGGAACCCCTACCCGCCCCTCTCACCAGGAGGCCGAACACGATGGACAAGCGCAGCGAGACACCGGAGCAGGGCGGCAGCGCCGTTCCCCGGGATCTGCCGGACCAGCAGGCGGACCCGCACGGCAGCACGCCGGACCCCTGGGAGGGCCGGAGCCCGGACGACGGGGACGACCGCTCGGAGCACACCGACGTGCCCGACACCGACGTCTCCGGCACGGGCCGCCGCGGCGCGGCGCACGACCGCGACACGCAGACCGACGAGCCGACCCCGGACGAGCCCGCCGACTGATGCGGCGGGCCCGTGCGCCCGGGGGCGCTCCCTGCCGGGCGGCCGGGGCCCCGCGGTCATCGGATCCGCGGGGCTCCCGGCGCGCCCGGAGCCCGTGTCACAGCTCCCGCAGCGCGGGCAGCAGCTTCTTCTCCGCCCAGTCGAAGAACTCGCGCTGGTGGTCGCCGCCGACCTGGACCACGGCGACCTCCGTGAAACCGGCCTCCGCGTACGGACGCACCGCCTCGACGAAGTCGTCCACGTTGTCGCCGCAGGGAATCGTCTCGGCCACGTCCTCCGGCCGGACGAACTGGGTCGCCCCGGCGAAACCGGCCGGGTCCGGCAGCTCGGAGTTGACCTTCCAGCCGCCGGCGAACCAGCGGAACTGGTCGTGGGCGCGGCGTACCGCG
The DNA here is from genome assembly GCF_045222935.1 of Streptomyces sp. Ac-502. NCBI lineage: Bacteria > Bacillati > Actinomycetota > Actinomycetes > Kitasatosporales > Streptomycetaceae > Streptomyces > Streptomyces sp. Ac-502. The sequence goes on along the minus strand of NZ_JBHFFO010000001.1, from coordinate 9,381,270 downwards.
GCGTCCCGGTCGGGGTCGTAGCAGATGGGCAGCTGGCCCACCCGCGGCTTGCCCTGGCCGCCGTGCTTCTCGAAGGAGCTGATCAGCTCGCCCTTCGGCTCGGTCGCGATGACCAGGTCGCCGAGGCGGCCGGCGATCTCGCAGGACCGCTCCCCCGACACGGCGACGCCGATCGGCGGGGCCTGGTCGGGCAGGTCCCAGAGCTTGGCGGAGTCCACGTCGAAGTGGTTGCCGTGGTAGCTGACGGTGCCGCCCTCGAAGAGCGCCCGGATGATCTCCAGGGCCTCGGTGAACATCTCGTGCCGGGTGGTCTTGCCCGGCCAGCCGTGTCCGACGACGTGTTCGTTGAGGTTCTCGCCCGCGCCCACGCCCAGGCGGAAGCGCCCGCCGGAGAGCAGCTGCATGGTCGCGGCCTTCTGCGCGACGACCGCCGGGTGGTAGCGCACGGTCGGGCAGGTCACGTACGTCATCAGGGGGATGCGGGAGGTGGCCTGCGCCGCGGCGCCCAGCACGCTCCAGGCGTACGGGGCGTGGCCCTGGGACTCCAGCCAGGGGGCGTAGTGGTCGGAGGTCACCGAGAAGTCGAACCCGGTCTCCTCGGCCCGGACGACGTGGTCGACGAGATCACGCGGGCCGGCTTGCTCAGTCATCATCGTGTAGCCGATTTGCACCATATGGCGCGAGTTTCCCGATCATGCGACCGCAAAACTCGGTCCTTGCGATGATGCCCGGCCGGGCCCGGAACACTCCGCCCGACCGGCCTAGCGTGTGCGCCCGCGAACGACAGGCACCCCACTGCCCTCCCCCGGGCCTACGACGGCGAGGGCCGGGCCCGACCGGGGCCCGGCGCCCCCTCAGCGCCCGCGGAGCTTGTTGACCCGGGAGCCGACGCCCCAGCCGGTGACCCGCCACAGGGCCTCCACGACGATGTCCTTGCTCATCTTGCTGTCGCCGCGCTCGCGCTCGACGAAGGTGATGGGGACCTCGACGACGTGGAAGCCACCCTCGACGGCACGGCGCGCCAGGTCGACCTGGAAGCAGTAGCCCTGCGAGGAGACCTCGCCCAGACCGAGCCCTTCCAGGGTCTCCTTGCGGAAGGCCCGGTAGCCGCCGGTGACGTCGCGCAGCGGCACGTCCAGCATGGCCCGGCAGTACGTGCTGCCGCCGCGGGAGAGGTACTCGCGGTGCTTGGGCCAGTTGACCACCCGGCCGCCGGGCACCCAGCGGGAGCCGAGCACGAGGTCGGCGCCCTTGAGGGCGGTGAGCAGCCGCGGCAGCTCCTCGGGGCGGTGGGAGCCGTCCGCGTCCATCTCCACCAGGACGCCGAAGCCGTGCTCGATGCCCCAGCGGAAGCCCGCCAGGTAGGCGGCGCCGAGCCCTTCCTTGCCCTTGCGGTGCAGCACCTGGACGTGATCGTCCGCCGCCGCAAGCTCGTCCGCGACCTTGCCCGTACCGTCCGGGCTGTTGTCGTCCGCGACGAGGATGTGCGCCTCGGGCACGGAGGTCCGTACCCGCGAGACGATCGGTTTGATGTTCTCCGCCTCGTTGTAGGTCGGAATGATCACCAGGGTGGTCCCGAGCGGACCGTACTTCCGCTGACCGCCGTCTGTCACTGCTGCCCCTTCTCGTCCTTCGTACGCCCGCGCCGGCCGATCACTGCCGCGGCCACGCAGGACAGAAGTCCCACGATAGCGAGCACCCACTCGGGAAGGGCACCGACGCGGTCGGCCACGGTCTTTTCGTCACGCAGCGGCAGGCTCGCCTGCAGCACCCCCGGGTGAACTCCGGGATCTTGTGGGTGACCGTACCGTCCGGGGCCACCACCGCGCTGATGCCGCTGGTGGCCGCCGTGACCACGGCACGGCCGTGTTCCACGGCGCGCAGCTTGGACATGGCGAGCTGCTGCTCGGGCTGTCCGGTGCGCCCGTAGGTGGCGTTGTTGGTCTGGACGACGAGGGCGCGGGCGCCCGCGTTCACGGTGTCGTGGACGATCTCGTCGTAGGCGACCTCGAAGCAGATGACGTCGCCGAGGCGGGCGGACCCGACGTCGAGGACGCCGGTGTGGTCGCCGGGGTAGAAGTCGCGCGGCACCCGCTGGAACCGTGTGATGATCTTGCTGAGCTGCTCCCGGAACGGCACGTACTCGCCGAACGGCACCGGGTGCTGCTTGGTGTACGAGGCGCCGGGGCCCTTCTTGGGGTCCCAGACGATGCCCTGGTTGAAGACGTAGCCCGGCTTGTCCGGGTGGTCGACCAGGGCGCCGACCAGGACGGGCACACCGATCGCCTTGACCGCCTCGTCGATACGGTCGTACGCCTGCGGGTAGCGGAACGGATCCAGGTCCGAGGCGTTCTCCGGCCAGATCACCAGGTCCGGCTTCTTGGCCTTGCCCGCCTTCACGTCGGCGGCCAGCTGCTCCGTGGCGGTGGCGTGGTTGTCCAGGATCTGCATCGGTCGGCCGAGGAAGTCCATGCCGGGCCGCTGCACGTTGCCCTGGACGACGGCGATGTCGACGCGGTCGTCCGCGTCGGTGTGCACCGGGACCAGGAGTCCCGAGACGGTGACCGCGGCGGCCAGGCCGACGGCCTCCACGGCGGGCAGGGCCGCCCGTACCGACCTGCCGGGCCCGCGGCGCAGCCGCCACAGGACGGCGGCCGCCGCGGCCAGCAGAGCGCCGCTCAGGGCGACGGCGAACGTCACCAGCGGCGCGCCGCCCAGGGCCGCGAGCGGGGTGAAGGGCGAGCCGGTGTTGGCGAAGGCGAGGCGCCCCCAAGGGAAGCCGCCGAAGGGCACCCGGTCGCGGACCCACTCCTCGGTGACCCACAGACAGGCGGCCCACACGGGCGCGTACTCCACGCGGGAGGTGACGGCGAGGCCCGCACCGAGCAGGAGCGTGTACAGCGCCTGCACGAGGGCCAGCCCGAACACCGCGTCCCAGCCGACGACGTGCAGCCACTTCAGCAGCATGAAGAAGAACGGCAGCCCGAACGCGAAGCCGGTCCAGGCACCCTGACGGACCGTCCTGCCACGGGTGAGCAGCCCGAGGGCCGCGACACCGACGAGGGACAGCGGCCACAGGTCGTACGGCGGGAAGGCCAGCGCCAGGGCGAGACCGCTCAGCACGGCGAGCGCCGTACGCGGCACCTCACGGCGGACCAGCGCCGCGAACCGACGGCCGCGCCCTGGCACGGCTGGTGCGGCGGTGTCGGAGCCCGATGGCACGGTCCCGGCCTTCCTTGCAGGTCGTGCGGTGGTGTCGGGCACGGTCGCGGCCTTCCTTGCAGGTCATGCGGTGGTGTGCAGACCGTACAACGGGGTTGCGCGATTGCGGACCGGGGGTGCCGACGGGTATAAGCTGCGCCGCCCGCGCGCGGCGGGCGGCGGGGGCGGGCACCGTCCAGCGGTGCGGATCGGGGCCCGGTGCCCTTCGGGCCGACCTGGGACCCGCTGGCTGCGGGTCGACCGAAAGCCGTTGTCTACTGAGCAACCGGGCCCCACCCGGGTCGCACCTTCCCCCTGGCTCGTGACGAGCAGGGAGGGACCCCCATCCGGACGAAACCTTTCCGTCGTCCCCGTTCCGCAGGTGCTGGACCTGGCTCCCAGTGACGGTGCGCCGGTGCGGCACACGTCCCATGGCCCAGCTGCGTTCGACGACTGCGCGGCGGTCTCCCGGTCTGACGTCCTGTGGTGGACCCGGCCGAACCTACCGGCCGCCGACCGTGCGCTGTCAACAGTTGCCCGGACCGCGTGGTTTTCGCGTCGCCCCAGGCCGGCGCCCGCTCTCCCAGGTGGGGCAGGCGCCCACCGGCGCGTCCCGCGGTGGTACGCGCCCGCGTGAAGTCACTCGTTCGGCCGTCCGTACACCGTGCGACCGCCGACCACCGTCCACAGGCAGTCCGGCAGGTCCCGGCCGGGGGTCAGGTCGGGCAGGCCCGGGGTGCCGGAGCGGGGGTCGGTGGACCAGCGCTCGACCCGCTCGTCGGGGGCCTGTACGACGAGGTCGCCGGTGCGCCAGACCGCGTAGTCGGCGGGCGCGCCGGGCACCAGGACGCCCGCGTCGTCGCGGCCGATCGCGCGCCAGCCGCCGCGGGTGTGCGCGGTGAAGGCGGCGCGGGCGGAGATGCCGTGCTCGCGGGTGCGGTGGAAGACCGCGGCCCGTACGGTGCCCCACGGGTCCAGCGGGGTGACGGGGCTGTCGGAGCCCAGGGCGAGCGGGACGCCGGCCCGCAGCAGCGCGGCGTACGGGTTGAGGGTGCGGGCGCGTTCGGCGCCGAGCCGGGTGGCGTACATGCCGTCCTCGCCGCCCCAGGCCGCGTCGAAGGCGGGCTGTACGGAAGCGGTGAGGGCGAACTCGGCGAAGGCCGCGACGGTGGCCCCGGTGAGCATCTCGGCGTGCTCGACGCGGTGCCGGGCGGCCCGGATCCGGCCCAGGCCGACGCGGTCGGCGGCGGCCCGCACGCCGTCGGTGACGGCGGTCAGCGCGGCGTCGCCGATGGCGTGGAACCCGGCCTGGAGTCCGGCCTCGGTGCAGGCCGCGACGTGGGCGGCGACGGCGGCGGCGTCCAGGTGGGCGGTGCCGGTGTGGCCGGCGTCGGCGTACGGGGCGTGCAGGTGGGCGGTGTGCGAGCCGAGGGAGCCGTCGGCGAAGAGGTCACCGGCGGCGCCGATCGCGCCAAGGGCGCGGACCCGGTCGGCGTCCTTTGCGTTGGTGACGGTTTCGGCCCAGTAGCCGACTACGCGCGGTCCTGGCTCACGGGCGGCGCGGGCCAGCAGGGCGGTGAGGTCGTCCTCGCTGGAGATGTCGGGTCCCGCGCACTCGTGGAGGGTCCCGATGCCCCGGGAGGCCGCGTGCGCGAGCGCCGCGGCCTGGGCGGCGTCGCGCTGGGCGGGGGCGACCGTGGCGTACGCGGCGGCCCGCACGGCGTGGTGCGCGTCGCCCGTCAGCGGCTGCTCGGCGTGGAACCCGGGCAGGTCACGAATGCCGGGTACGAGGTCGAGCAGGGCAGTGGTGACGACCGCGGAATGCACGTCGACCCGGGTCAGGTAGAGCGGGCGGCCGCCGGTGGCCGCGTCCAGCTCGGCGCGGGACGGCGGCCGGTCCTCGGGCCAGGCGGTGGCGTCCCAGCCGTGTCCCAGGAGGATGCGGTCGGCCGGGCGGGCCGCCGTGTACTCCCGTACCCGGGCCAGCGCGTCGGGGATCGTGCGGGCTCCGGACAGGTCCAGGCCGGTGAGCGCGAGGCCGGTGGCCGTCGTGTGCACGTGTGCGTCCGTGAACGCCGGGGTGACGAGCGCGCCGTCGAGGTGGACGACCTCGTCCACGCCGTCGGCGAAGGATTCGGCGGCTCCCTCCTCGCCCACCCAGGCGATGCTGTCGCCCTCGACCACCATGGCGGTGGCGAAGGGGTCGGCGGGACTGTGGACCTCTCCGCCGCGCAGCAGGACGGTTCGGGGCCGGGCCGGATCGGGGGTGCGCTCACTCATAGCGGACAGTTTGGCCCCTGCGGGCGGCGGGCCCGCGCGCGGGGTCGGGATCTCGACGCACGGCGCACGCGCGCCGGAGCGCCCCGGGCGCGGTGCACGCCCGGGGCGCACGCTTCGAGTGCCCCGACCGTGCGCCGGGCGGGACACTCGGGGCGTGCGCCGGACGGGTGCCGGTGCGCGCCGGGCGGACGTCAGATGCGCGGCGGCCGGGCCTCGTACGGCGTGGAGAGCACGACCGTGGTCCGGGTGGAGACCCCGGCCAGCGTGCGGATCCGGGTCAGCAGGTGTTCCAGCTCCAGGGGCGTGGCCACCCGCACCTTCAGGATGTAGTTCTCGTCGCCCGCGACGCTGTGACAGGCCTCCAGCTCGGGCACCTCGGCCAGGCGGTCGGCGATGTCGTCCGGGGCGCTGGGGTCGAAGGGTTTCACCGAGATGAACGCGGTCAACGGCAGCCCCACCGCCTCGGGGTCCACGATGGCGGCATAGCCGCGAATGACACCGCGCTGCTCCAGACGGCGCACCCGCTGGTGCACCGCCGAAGTGGACAGGCCGGTGGCCTTGCCCAGGTCGGTGTAGCTCATCCGCCCGTCCTTGACGAGCAGATCCACGATTTGTCGGTCCAACTCCTCCACCCGATCAACCTACTGTGCTCGGGCGCGTGTGCGCACCGTACGCCGGATCGTGGCCGCGCTCGCGCGGCTCGTGTGACCAATACCACACGCGTGCTCCCGTTTCCCGCGGGTCTCGGCGATTATGCGCGGGGCATGAGGGGAATTGCTCGTGTTGGCCGGAGCCGCCCGCCATCGGAAGCCGGCGGCCGTGCGGCCCACCCGAGGGGGATGACCATCATGCGACGTCTGAAGACCGAATCCGCGCTGCTCGGCCTCGATGCCCAGGAGGGCGACAGTCCCGGCTTCACCGGCGAGGACGATCCGTACGACTCCTTCGAGACCATGGAGATCTTCCGGGTGACCTGCCCGGACTGCGCCCAGCCGATCGCCATGCTGGCCGACGAGGACACCCTGCCCGAGCACGCGCTGTGCCCGACGCCCTGGAACCCCTTCTGCCTGTCGGTGTGCGAGGGCTCGGGGCGGCCGGTGGCCGACGCCTCCTCGGCGGACGACTCGCTGGAGGCCCAGGAGCAGGACGCCGGTGTGCTGCTGACCCTGCCGGAGGGGCTGGACTGGCGCCGGCAGCCGTTCTCGCACGTGGGCGGGCCGGGTACGCGTCCGTCGCGCGTGCCACGGATGCGCCGGCCCTGAGGCCCGCGTCCGACCGGCGGGAGCGGGTGGCCGCTCCCGCGCCGTCCCGGCGCCGCTTGCGGAGGGCCGCCGGACCACCCGGCGGCCCTCCCTCGTGACGGCCCTCACCCGTAACGGCCCTCACCCGTAACAGCTCTCTCCCGGAGCGGCCCTCACCCAGCACGGCCCCCGTCACGGCCCTCCTCGTTACGGCCCTCACCAGCGCCGGTAACGGCCCTCGATCATCGCCTCCAGTGTGGCCCGGTGCATGATCAGCGCGTCCGGGTCGGCGGGTACGGGCGCCTCCCCGAAATGGACCTGGCGGTAGGCCACCCGCAGCATGACGACGGCGTGCCGCAGGGCCGCGTAGAGGGTGTGGAAGTCCATGGCGCGCGGTGCGTGGCCGGTGAGCCGGGCGTAGCGCTCCTCGACCCGGTCGCGGCGCAGCAGGCCGGGCAGACCCCGCTGGCCGCCGCTCTCCGCCAGGTCCTGGAAGAACCGGTGCAGATAGACCATCCAGCCGAGGTCGAGTTCGCGCGGGCCGGGTACGGCCATCTCCCAGTCCAGCACGGCGGCGGGCGTGAAGCCGTCGTAGACGATGTTGCCGATCCGTGCGTCGCCCCAGGTCAGTACGGTCTCGTCGGCTGCTTCGGACTCCGTCGGCCAGTGCTCGGCGAGCCAGGCGAAGCCGCGCTCGATCAGCGGGGACGGTTCCCGTCCGGCGACGACCCAGGCGTAGTAGGCCCGTTGGGCCGCCACGTGCCGCCGCAGTGCGCTCCCGCTGCCGGGCAGGGCGAGGAAGCCCGTCTCCCCGACGGGCACCTGGTCGTGGATCCGGGCGAGGACGGAGACCGTGCCCGCTTCCAGGTCCGCGCGCTCCGCGTCGGTAGCGGCGTGCAGCCAACTCCCCTCGTACGTATAGGGCATGACGTCAGGCGGTACGCGGCCCTCGGCGCGCTCCATCACGAAGAACGGTGCGCCGAGCGGCCCCGGGTCCTCCTCCAGCCACAGCGTGCGTGGCACGGGCACGTCGGTGTGCTCGGCCACCAGGCGCAGCGTGCGGTACTGGCGGGCCATGTCATAGGTGGGGAATACCGTGTAAGCGGCAGGGTCGGCAGCCAGACGCAAGGCACAGGAGCGGACGGGCGGACGGGGGTGGTCGATGTCGAAGAGCAGGGTTTCGCTGGACATGCCGTTGGAGGCGGGGACGGTCGCGGAGACCGCACGGGCACCGGGCAGGCGGGTGGCCAGCCACGCCGACAGCCGCCGGGTCAGCTCGCCCGGGTCGCGCGTGCTGGTGCGGGGCCGGGACGCGCCGCTCACGACCGCTCCTTCGGGGGGCCGGGCCGTCCGAACGGCCCGGTGCCTCAGCGGGCGATGCCCCGACGGCCTCCGCCACGTCGGCGTGCCCCGTGAAGCCGCTGGGATCGTGGCGGCCGAAGCTGCCGTGCTCGAAGATCCCGTATCCGGTACGGCCGTCGAGGGTGAAGCGGGCCGCGTGGTCGGTGACCCCGTAGGCCGCCCGCGGATGGGCGGCGGGGTCGGCGAGGTCGTAGGTGCGGCGGTCGGTCCAGCCGCGTCCGCGCCAGGTGCCGTGCTGCCAGTCGTCGGCGGGCGGGTAGCCCGCGCCGACGGCCAGGGGTGAGGAGGTGAGGATCTCGGCGGCGAGTTCGAGCGGTTTGCGTGACGGGTCGGTGAGGCGCAGCACGGCGCGCTCGGGGTGGCGGGTGCCCGGCCGGTAGGTGATGTCGGTATGCGGCCAGCCGAGTTGGATGTCGTGGGTGCCGTTGCGTACCAGCAGGGCCTCGTTGAGCGTACGGTGCCCGTCGGCGTCCTCCTGGACGACGACCATCACGAACCGGTCGTCGAAGCGGACCGGGCACCAGATCCAGTGGAAGCCCTCCGGCCGCGCTTCCTCGGCGGCCCGCCCGCCGTCCTCACCGGGTATCGGCCGCACGCCCCAGCTGCGGTCCCGGGTGCCGGTCCACTCCCCCGCCGTGACGGTCAGCCGCTCGCCGCCGGCGTGGATGGTGCCGGTACAGGTGCCCGCCTGGACGAACCGGCGGCCTTCGAGGACGAGCCGTCCGCCCCGGTACTGGGTGTGGTGCGGTTCCCAGACGGCCGGGAAGGCGGCGTGCCACACGAGGTCGCAGGAGAGGCCGTCGGGGTCGGCCGGGTCGGCGGCACAGTGCAGCCGGAGCCGTTCGAGGGGCCGGTCGACGGTGATCGTCAGCGGTCCGACGGTGAGGGCGAGGCGGTCGTCGGTGAGCGCGTCGGAGGCCCGTACGGCGTGCAGGCGGTCGCCGAGCCGCAAGGTGGCGTAGGCGTCGATGACACCGGTGTTGGGGTAGACACCGAGGCCGGCGACGAGCAGCGCGCGGCCGGTATGGTCCATGACGTGGAAGATGCAGCGGTCGTAGGCGTTGCGGTCGCCGGTGGCGACGTACCGCATGGACAGCGGCACTTGATGGACCGGGTATTCGTCGAGCGCGATCGGCCGGTCGGTCACGGGACACCTCCTGGACGCGCGGGCGGGCGCGGTCCGGTGGCCACGGGGGCGCGCGGTTCCGCCTCGGCGGCGACCGTTTCCGCGGGAGGAATTGACGGTACGTCAGGAGTACGCGCGGGACCATAGCCGTACCCGCGTCCGGCCGGGCGGGGGGCACAACCGTACCCACGCCCGTCCGGGCTGGCTCCGGGCCGGGACGGCACCACACCACGACAGCATCACCCGCCCCGAATCGCCCCGGCTCCGGCTCCGGTTCCGGCTCCGGCGGACACGGCGCCTCCCGTTGCGCTGTACGGCGGACACACCGCCGTACAGTGGGAGCCGTAAGCCATCGCGGGCACCGGCGACGCAACGGTGACGGAATGAGGGGGCACCATGACGACGGCCGGCTCCGCACAGGGCCCGAGCAGCCTGCACTGCCTGCGCTGCGGCCTGGAGGTGAGAGGGTTCACCGGCTGCCCCCGGTGCGCGGCGGAGGACATCGGGGCCAACGCGATGCCGCCGCTCGCCGACCTGGAGGGCCTGGAGCTGTCCTCGTACCCGGGCGGCCCGTGGGGCTGGCCGGAAACCCTGCCGGTCAGCGGCCCGCCGGTGACGCTCGGCGAGGGCGACACCCCGAACATACGGCTGCGCACCGACGCGGCCGCGCTCGGCGACGGGCTCGCGCCGGAGTGCGGCAGCGAGTTGTGGGTCAAGTACGAGGGCGGCAACCCGACCGGCTCGCACAAGGACCGGGCGATGGCGGTGGGTGTGGCGGCCGCGCTGGAGACCGGCGCCGACACCGTGGTCGCCGCGTCGTCCGGCAACGCGGGCGCGGCGGCGGCCGCCTACGCGGGCCGGGCCGGGCTGCGGTGCGTGGTCTTCACCGACGAGGGACTGCCGCCCGCGCTGGCCGCGCAGATGGATCTGCTGGGTGCCGAACAGGTGCGGTGCGAAGGCGGCTTCCTGGCCCGCAACGCCGCCATGGCGCGGGCCGTCGAGGAACACGGCTGGTATCCGCTCACCAGCTTCTCCGCCCCTCCCCCGGCGGCAATCCGTATGCCGACGAGGGCTACAAATCGGTGGCGTACGAGCTGGCACGCGACTTCGCCGGGCGGCGGATCGGCGCGGTGGTCGTACCGACCTGCCGGGCCGACCTGCTGTCCGGGATCGAGCGCGGTTTCCGGGAGCTGGCCGCGGCCGGTCTGGTGTCCGCGGCGCCCCGGATGGTGGCGGCCGAGCCCGCCGGGGCGGCGCCCTTCACCGCCGCCCTGCGCCACGCCGACCGCGCGGCCCAGGAGCGTACGCGTGTGAAGAGCCATCCCACCGCCGCCTTCTCACTCGGCGAGGAACGCCCGTGCTGGCAGGGGCTGGACGCGCTGTGGCGGTCCGGCGGCACGGCCGTCGCCGTGGCCGAGAAGGAGTTCGTGGCCGAACAGCGGCGCCTCGCCGAACAGGGAATGCTGCTGGAGGCGTCCTCCGCCGTAGCGGTCTCCGTGGCCCGCCGGATGCTGCGCGAGCTGCCGGAACTGGTGGTGGCGATCGGTACGGCGACGGGCATGAAGGAGCTGGCGTCGGCAGGCGAGTGACGGCACCACACCGCCAGGCCCGCCGCCCCGGGCGGCGGACGGCTTCCTGCCCGTCCACCGTACGGAAACTCTTCCCCCGGGATCCCGCGGGCGCCCCCGCACCCACGCCCCTCAGCGGGACTCGGGCCCCACCAGGTGCCGCGCGACGACCATGCGCTGGATCTGGTTGGTGCCCTCGACGATCTGGAGCACCTTGGCCTCGCGCATATAGCGCTCGGCCGGGAAGTCGAGCGTGTAGCCGTACCCGCCGAGCAGCTGGACGGCGTCCGTCGTGACGCGCATCGCGGCATCCGTGCAGAACAGCTTGGCCATCGCCGCTTCCTTCGCGAACGGCAGACCGGCGTCCTTGAGACGGGCGGCGGCCAGGTAGAGCGAACGGCCGGCCTCGATCTGGGTGGCCATGTCGGCGATCATGAAGCGCAGGCCCTGGAAGTCGGCGATCGGGCGGCCGAACTGCTGCCGGGAGGCGGTGTACTCCAGCGCCTCGTCCAGGGCGGCCTGGGCGATGCCGATCGCGCAGGCGGCGATCCCGAGACGGCCGGAGTCCAGGGCGGACAGCGCGATGGTGAAGCCCTGCCCCTCGTCCCCGATACGGCGGGCGTCGGGAATCCGTACGCCGTCGAAGTGCAGCTGGGCCGTGGGCGAGCCCTTCATGCCCATCTTGCGCTCGGGCGCGGCGGCGGTCAGCCCTTCCGCGTCGCCGGGCACCAGGAAGGCCGTGATGCCGCGGGCACCCTTGTCGCCGGTGCGCGCGAGCACGGTGTAGAAGTCCGCGACACCGCCGTGGGTGATCCACGCCTTGGTGCCCTCCAGGGTCCAGGTGTCCCCGTCGCGTACCGCGCGGGTGGTCAGGGAGGCGGCGTCGGAACCGGACGCGGGCTCGGAGAGGCAGTAGGCGCCGAGGAGACCGCCGCCGAGCATGGCGGGTAGGTGGGCGGCGCGCTGCTCCTTGGTGCCGAACGCGGCGAGCGCATGGCAGGCGAGGGTGTGCACACTGACGCCGAGGCCCACGGTCAGCCGCGCGGCCGCCAGCTCCTCCAGCACCTGGAGGTACACCTCGTAGGGCTGCTCCCCGCCGCCGAACTCCTCCGCGTACGGGAGGGACAGCAGACCGGACTCGGAGAGCAGGGCGAAGGTCTCCCGGGGGAACCGCCCCGCCTCCTCCTGCTCGGCGGCGACCGGCTTGATCTCACGGTCGAGGAGATCCCGCACCAAGGTCAGCAGGTCGCGGGCCTCCTCCGTGGGCAGCCTGCGGTCCACCGGCCGGGGGCCGTACTCGGTCATGGCGGCGCTCTCCTCCCTGTCGGGCGCTGCGACGGCGCCCGCGAGGGTGAGGCGGCGCCGCCGGTAGTTCGCACAGTGCTCAGCAGATGATCCCCCACCGGATCGCGGAGGGCGGTGACCTGCAGCTGTGGCGCTGTGAGTATGCCCGATCGACAGCGTCCCGTCACTGGTTGATCGAGATCTTGTTCCGGGCGGCCGGAACTTCGTCAGCACCGGAACCGACAGGCTCCCACCGACATCGGACCCGGCCAGATCCCCACCCCGCCGCCCATGCCTCCCCCACACCCCCTCCCGCGCGCCTCCCCCCGCAAGCCCCTTTCAGCTCCTTACATCCCCTTACGTCCCCCCGCACATCCCCTGGCGGCCGGGAGCTGTACGCGCCATGAAATTGGTCCAAACCATTGACCGCACTGGTCTAGTCCTTCTACGTTCTCCCCCGCAACACTCAACGCGTCCATGCCAATTCGGAACGCGTGTCCGTCCCGCACCGCCCTCGACCCCCTCCGAGGAGACGACATGCCCAGACCCGTCCGTACGCGATCACCGCGTCGGCTGATCGCCGCCACCACCGCACTGTGTACGGCCGCCCTGGCCGGCACCCTGTTCGCGGGCACCGCCGCCGCCGACCCCACCGGCAGCGCCAGCCCCGCGGCCGCCGCCCAGTCGGCCGGGACCCAGGCCGCCGGCGACAAGGTGGTCGGCTACTTCACCAACTGGGGCGTCTACGACCGCAATTACCACGTCAAGAACATTCAGACGTCCGGGTCCGCCGACAAGCTGACCCACATCAACTACGCCTTCGGCAACGTCCAGGGCGGCAAGTGCACCATCGGCGACGCGTACGCCGACTACGACAAGGCCTACACCGCCGACCAGAGCGTCGACGGCAAGGCCGACACCTGGGACGCGGGTGCCCTGCGCGGCAACTTCAACCAGCTGCGCAAGCTCAAGAAGCTGCACCCGAACCTCAAGGTGATCTGGTCCTTCGGCGGCTGGACCTGGTCCGGCGGCTTCGCCCAGGCCGCCAAGAACCCCAACGCCTTCGCGCAGTCCTGCCTGGACCTCGTCCAGGACAAGCGCTGGGCCGATGTCTTCGACGGCATCGACATCGACTGGGAGTACCCGAACGCCTGCGGCCTGACCTGCGACACCAGCGGCCGGGAAGCGTTCACCAACCTCGCCAAGGCGCTGCGCTCGAAGTTCGGCGGCAAGCTGGTGACGGCGGCCATCAGCGCCGACGCCTCGGCCGGCGGCAAACTGGACGCCGCCGACTACAAGGGCGCCGCGCAGTACCTCGACTGGTACAACCCCATGACGTACGACTACTTCGGCGCCTGGGACGCCAAGGGGCCGACGGCGCCGCACTCGCCGCTGACCTCGTACAACGGCATCCCGAAGGCCGGTTTCAACACCACCGACACCATCAAGAAGCTCAAGAGCCTGGGCGTCCCGGCCAACAAGCTCCTGCTGGGCCTCGGCTTCTACGGACGTGGCTGGCAGGGCGTGACACAGGACGCGCCGGGCGGCACGGCGACCGGCGCGGCGCCCGGCAAGTACGAGGCCGGCATCGAGGACTACAAACTCCTCAAGACCCGCTGCCCGGCAACCGGCAAGGTCGGCGGCACGGCATACGCCAAGTGCGGCAGCCAGTGGTGGAGCTACGACACCCCGGAGACCATCGGCACCAAGATGGCGTACAAGAACCAGCAGGGCCTGGGCGGCACATTCTTCTGGGAGCTTAGCGGCGACACGGCGAACGGTGAGCTGATCAAGTCCATCAAGTAGGCGGTCACGGCAGGCACGACCTGCGCGCCCGGACAGGGCGCAGCCCCTCGAAGCACACGGGGTCAGGGAAAGCCGTAGCAGCAGTCGCCCCAGAGTAACGATGAAGCCGGGCCCGTTCTCACGGGTTCGGCTTCATCTCCATACATCACATCCATACACACGCACGAACGGGAAATCTGCTCGCGATCTCCGACAACTCCTCCTGCCAACACGGGCCATGGGAGTGCAGAGCCCAGCGCCCGCGAAGCGCGTTAAGGTACCGACAGAGCTACACTTCCTCGGCGACAAGCGCCGGGAAGCGGCTCCATCGAGGCCCGACCCCCTGAAACACACCGAGCCCACCCCTCGCCCCCAACCCCCACCTCCCGCTCACGCCCCGCTCCCACACCCTGCACGAACGGAGCAGCCCGTCGATGCCTGCGCGTATGCCGGTTATGTCGAATTCAGCGGAAGTAAGTAAAACCAACAGCTCCGCCTGCTGAAGCTGCCGGTCAGGGGCCTGTGGTCCCCGCGGGTGCGGGGGTGTTCCACATCACCAGCCCGCCGTCCGTGCGGAGGTGCCGGTGGTCCCCGCGGGTGCGGGGGTGTTCCCTGCCCGCCATCGCCACCGCCCACCCCGAACCGGTGGTCCCCGCGGGTGCGGGGGTGTTCCCAGGTGGTGCGGGGCCCGGCCGCAGGCGATGCCGTGGTCCCCGCGGGCGCGGGGGTTTCCCCCGGCCTGCCACCTCCGCGCCTGGCTGTACTGGTGGTCCCCGCGGGTGCGGGGGTGTACCAGCATGTCCCCGCGCAGGCGCCGTTCCGCCCCAGCGCGCCACCTCCCGTCGATGCAGTCGGGAACGGCTGCGAAGGTGTTCACGAGCCGGGGCGTCGAAGCGGTTCGGTTCTGTTCGTGCGGGTCAGTCGAAGATGACCGACCGCAGTTTGAGGCGCTCTGAGGCGCCGCCGGTGCGTGGCCGCAGGCGGAAGGAGTCGCCCTGGCAGTCGGTGCCGGTGAAGACGGTTGCCCAGGCGTCGGTGCGGTTCTTCGGTGAATGGCCTGGCTGTGGGTTTTCCTGGCCGACGCCGTGGAGGTTGATGCAGTGACCGCTGGGCGGGTTGTTGAGGAAGCCGCTGGCCTCGTCCCCCTCCACAGTCACGTAGGAGAAACGGAACTGCCCTGTCGCTGCGTAGGCCGAGCCAGGAGTGGCGGTCAGGAGTAGGGCGGCACCGAGCACGGTGGTGAAGGCGGAGCGAAGACGCATCAGCGGGTCTCTCTGCAGGTGGGAAAGTTGCCGCTGGCACCTCTGCCCGCTCCAGTGCACGCGCACCCATGCATCACCCTCACGAGTGACGGCGAAACGTGCCTGCACTGCCCCGAACGGCGTCGACGGTTGGTTCGTCGGCGTCGCTGCGCACCATGCCACGTGCCTGTTGACGACGGTCGCGGGTGGGATGTTTTCGGGGGCTTGGACTTGTGTGCTGCCGGTGTTCGAGGCTCAGTCCCTTGTCGGGTTCCGGCGAGTCCGGGCCTATACGACATTCCCGGCGGCCTATCGCCGTTTCGGCCCAGTACCTCGGCGCACTGGCTGTGCACGTCCCGGCCCGCCGGCGGCCCCCAGCGGCACGCTTCGGGTGTTCCCGCGTGTCCCGGGCCAGTCGCAGAGCCCGGGGCGCGCGGGGCCGTCACCCTCCCGCCGCCGCTCCGGCGGCGATGACCTCGCGGTTGACGGCGCGGACGCGGGCCGGATCGACCTTGAGTTTCCGCCGGTCGTACGTCCAGAAACCGTTGAGTTCGTTCTCCAGGTCGGACACCTGCGTGTAGACCGAGCCGGACAGTTCCTCGCCTGCCTGGCGCAGGTAGAACCTCCGGGTGTTGTCGACGTATTTCCGGGTCAGCGCCTCCGGGTCTGCCACCCCGCTGTAGATCACGGTGGGGGTGCCGGGCCACATGTGGCCGGGGGTGCGCAGCGTGAAGCCGCCGTGTTCGCCGTCCATGGCGGCCCGGCGTTCGTCGGGGGCGGGCGGGTCGACGTTGTTGTAGTCGTGGTGATCGATGATGTCACCCTTGCCCGAATCACCCTTGGAGTCACAGCAGTTGACGCCGCTGTGCGCGTTGACGACGCGCGAGGGGTCGGCGGCCTTGACGGACTCGGCCAGCCGGCCGGTGGCAGCACGGTCCCACTCGCCCCAGCCCTCGTTGAAGACGACGTAACCGCCGACAGCCGGCGAGTTGTGCGTCTGCCGCATCATCTCCCTGCCCTGGTCCGTGAAGGCCCGCTGCCCCCGCTCGTCGGTGATGATGCCGGAGACGAAGTCCTGCCACACCAGCAGTCCGAGCCGGTCCGCGTGGTAGTACCAGCGGGGCGACTCGACCTTGATGTGCTTGCGCACCGCGTTGAAACCGAGCCGCTTCTGCCCCTCCAGGTCGAAGCGGAGCGCCTCGTCGCTGGGTTGGGTGTGCAGGCCGTCCGGCCAGAAGCCCTGGTCCAGCATGGCGAGGGAGAAGAAGGGCTTGCCGTTCAGTACGAGCTTGGGGTGGCCGCCGACCTTCTGTACGCCGATGGAGCGCATCCCGAAGTAGCTCTTGACCGAGTCCCTCGACCCGCCGTCGCGCAGGGTGACTTCGAGGCCGTACAGGTACGGGTCGTCCGGCGACCACAGGTGCTGGTTCCGCACCTTCAGGTTCAGCTCTGCGTTGGCCGGTCCGGTGACCCTGCCGACCACCCTGCCGTCCTTGTCCCGCGCCACAGCCGTGACCTTCGCCTGCGAGGAGGCATTACGGGACTCCGCCGACACCTTGAGGGTGCTGCTGCCGATGTCGGGCGTGCTGACGATCCTGTCGATGGCCGTCCTGGCGACAGGTTCCATCCAGACGGTCTGCCAGATACCGGAGGACTGGGTGTAGAAGATGCCCCCGGGGCGCGGTGTCTGCTTGCCCTTCGGCTGGTTGGCGCCGCCGGTGTCGGTGACGCCGACGATGATCTCCTGCCGGCCGCCCTTCTTCAGCGCGTCGGTGATGTCGGCGCTGAACCCGGCGTAGCCGCCGGTGTGCTGGGCCACCTGCTTGCCGTTGACCCACACTCGCGCCTCGTAGTCGACGGCACCGAAGTTGAGCTTGAGGCGCCGCGCGTTGCCGACGTGCCAGCTCTTGGGGACGGTGACGAGCCTGCGGTAGAACATGTGGTCCTCGTGCCGCTCGATCCCGGAGAGCTGCGACTCGACGGGGAACGGCACCGTGATCTTCTCAGCCAGCCGCTTGCCGAACGCGGGCTGCTCGCCCTTACGGGCCCCGGCGAACTCCCACCGGCCGTTGAGGTTCTTCCACTCGGCCCGCTTCTCCTGCGGGCGGGGGTACTCGGGCAGCGGGTTGTCCGGGGCGGCCTTGTCGCCCCACTCGGTGGTGAGCCGGTGGGTGGAGAGGTTCCCGGCCGCGCGGATCACCACCGGCACGGGCTTCCCTCCGCTGGACAGCCCGCCCTTGCCGTCGTAACCGAACCGTACCCGCTGCCCCTTCTGGACGGGCCCGGCCAGTGCGAGGACCACCGAGCGCGGGTCGTTACCGTCCCTGACGACCGACTCCACGGGCATCTGTGTGTTGTCGACCTCCAGCATCAGGTGCTCCATGAGCGCCTCGGCCCCACGGACCTCACCCTCGAACGTCGCCCGCAACCGGCGCCCGTCGGCACCGACGGTGAGATCCACCGGGTACGGCTCGAAGCCGTCCGGCAGGGTGAAGGCCGACTCAGGTACCGGCTGCCTCCCGACGTCCGGGCTCTGCCAGCTCAGCACCATGTTGGAACCGCCGGTGTCCTGGAACATCTCGTACCGGAAGTCGTACCGCCGGCCGGCGGTGAGTTCGAGGGGTCGCTCTTGACCTCGACGTCCCAATCGGGCTTCCAGTGGTCGATGACCGGCTTGCCGTCGATGAAGAACCGGAAGCCGTTGTCCCCCTTGGCGAAGAAGGTGAACTTCCCGCTCCTGGGCACCTCGATCTTGCCGCTCCACCGGGCCGTGGTGTGCTCCGTGCGCCCGGTGGTGAGCCGGAAGACGGAACTCAGGTCGGGGAAGTCGACGGCCGGTTCCAGGGTCGTCCCGCCGAGTTCGGCGAAGTCGCGGGCACCGGGCTCGGACATCCGGAAGTACTCGCCCTTGAGGCCGCGTCCGTCTCCCTTCGCGGCCTTTGACATGCGGTCGGCCCCTCCCCCACCGCACGCGCAGGCGGTGCGAGGCTGAGGCTACTGACTGGCAACGCTACGGCGAGGGCGAACAGGAGGGCTCGCAACAGCAGTTGAGGGGGCGAGTGCCGGGGGCGTCTCACGCGGTGTCTTCGGTGCAGGACACCTCTGGCACGCAGGCTCAGGCGACACGAAGAAGGAAACATAGACAAACAGTTAGGCACAACGAGCACCGCAAAACAACAGTTCTGCACGAGAATTGGCCCGCCACCAGTCGCGTTCGGCCATTCCCCGTCACCGTGCGACACGAAGCGGTACCGCGCCACGGGCAACGGCCTTGCATCGCCCGCGCAGGGGGCAGCCCGCGGCCTCATCCGGCGCACGACGCACGACGCACGGGGGCGTGCCCCGCCGTACGACACGCCTGCGTCCGCACCCCCTTCCCCCTCCCCTTTTCCCTCCCGCCCCCACCCCCTCTACTCGCGCGCCCCCGGAGCGAGGCCGCGCCCCCGTACCCCTCAGCTGACAGGCGGCCGACTGGGCGCAGGGCAGGTGGGCTCGTACTCCTCGATCAGCCGCAGGGTGTCCCCCAGCCCCCGGACCAGCAGCGATCCGACCGTCTCCCGGTCCAGCTCCTGCCGCGCGATCCATTCGAGAGTGACGCCCTCGACGCTGGAGAGCCAGCCGACCAGCGCCGTACGGGCCAGCGCGGGCATGTCCGCACGCCCCCAGGCGGCGTGCGCGATGGTGCCGAGCAGCCGTTCCCGTACCTCCGCCCGGATGGCGAGCACCTGAGCATCGAAGCCGACACCGCCCGTGACGATGGCGCGGTAGGCCGCCTGGTGGTGCTGGGCGTAGCGCAGATAACCGTCGATCGTGTGCTGCACCCGCTCCACGGGCGGCAGGTCGTGGGTGCTCGCCGCGCGCCGGACCAGTTCCGCGACGGCGTCCTCGATGATCGCGAGGTAGTAGCCGCGCTTGTTCTTGAAGTAGTAGTAGATCAGGCCCTTGGCGACACCGGCCTGGCGGGCGATGTCGTCCATGGACAGGGCGTCGTAGGAGGTGTCGGCGAACAGTCTCCTTCCGGTGGCGATCAGTTCGGCACGACGTGCCTGCGAACGCTCGGTGACGCGGGCGACCCGTGGGACACCGGGTCCGCGCTGTTGACTATTATTCAATTCGAGCCCTAGTCTCCAACTGCCGCGAATTTTCCGCAGTATGGCAGAAGTACGCCACCTGCGGCTTCGTCCCGTGGCGGCTCCACCAGGCACTTCCCTCGCGCGCTCGCACGTGTCCACGGCTGCGCCGGCAGCCGCCCCATCGCTGCCCCGGGGAGGAAGCAGTGAGCAAGAAAAGGCGGCCGTTGCCGCAGGGACGCACCTCCTGGAAGAAGACCGCGGTCACGGCCATCCCCGCGGTGCTCGCGGTCGGCGCGATGGCCTCGGTGATGGCCGAGGGCGCGCTCGCCGCGTCGTTCGCCGTCTCGGGCACCAACTTCCAGGTCTCATCGGGCAAGCTGACCAGCCAAGGGCTGGCTTCCTACGTACACACCGACCGCGACGTGAGCGGCAAGGGACACTCCGTCGCGCTGCTCGGCCTCGGCAGGGCCACACTGAGCGACATCTGCCAGGCGGCCGAGGTCAAGACGCCGCTGGGCACCGTGGTGTTCAAGCTGACCGCGGGCGGCGACGCCGGACAGGTCACCGCCGACAGCCTCGTCATCGACGCCGAGGACCTGGTGGGCGACGCCCGCTTCGGCACGGCGCAGATCGGGCGGGACGCCTCCACCCTCGACCAGGTGCCCGGCGTCCAGGGCGAGAAGGGCAAGTTCGGCCTCCAGGCCGGGGACATCGAGGTCGCCGGGGTCAGATCCCACGCATGGTCCGCCACCGGCGGCAACTTCCGCCTCAAGGGCCTGCGGCTGGACGTGAGTCTGGACGGCAAGAAGTGCTTCTGACCACCCGGCGCCCGGCCGTCAGGCTCCCCTGGCCCGAGCGACGGGCGGCGTTCCGCGGCTGGCGGCGGACCCGGCCGTTCTGGGCCGGACTGCTGCTGGTCCTGGGCGGCGCGGAACTGCTGCTCATACCGCTGTCGCCGCTGACCGTACTGATCAGCCTCGGCCTGGGCGGACTGGCCGCCATCGGCATCGGGCTGGCGCTGATCGTGGCCGGGCTGTTCCTGTGGCTGCGCCCGGCCGCGCACCACTACGTGAGCCTGCACGCGCTGATCCTGTCCGTCCTGTCGTTCGCGGCGACCAACCTGGGCGGGTTCCTGCTGGGAATGGGGCTGGGCATCGCGGGCAGCGCGATGGGATTCGGGTGGACGCCGTTGCGGGAAGAGGGGGAGGGAAAGGACGGGAAGGACGGGAAGGACAGTGAGAGCAACAGGGTCGACGGGGACGACAGGGACGACAACAGGAACCGGAACAAAACCCTCGCCATAACCCTGCCGATCGTCCTGACCGCGATCATCACCACCCCCACCGAACCCGCGCACGCGGCAACCGGCATCCCCGCACCGTCCACCCCGCCGACGGTGACCACGACGATGTTCGCACCCAAGGGCTTCATGCTGGCCGGCGTCACCGAGGTGCAGACGGCCGACGGGCCGGTCAAGGCGATGGTCCTCCGCATGAAGGCCGCCTCGCTCACGGACTACCGGCTCACCACCCGTGACGCCGGCGGCCCCCAACTCAGCCTCGGTGCCCGCAGTCTGGACCTCAACGGCAATGTGACGCTGTACCTCACCAAGTTCAGCGGCTGTCTGGAAGGGCTGATCTGTCTGACCTTCACGCCGGACACCCTCCCGGTGCCGCCCGTCGTACCGCCGTTCGTCTTCATGACCGACGTGGACGCCGAACAAGCCCTGGTCGCCTCCGACCTGATCGTCGCGGACGGGCTGACCCTGGACGCCGGGCCGGGAGCTGGGACGGCATGATCGGGTTGCCGGCCGCGCTGTTCTGGGCGTACGCCATCGGCTCGACGTTCGCGCTCTCCGCCGCCCGGCAGCTGCAGTTCCTCGAACGCCGCGCCGCCGACCGCACCGGCCTGCCCGCGCTGCTCGCCCCGCGCCTCGTCAGCCGTGCGGCGAACCCGTACCTGTGTCTCACGCTCCTGTACGCCGCGGTGCTGCTGGTACCCACCGGTCTCTTCCTGATGTGGCAGAACCCGTCCTGGTCGACGATGCACATCGCCGACGGGCACCGCGGTGTCTGGGCGGGCTTCCCCTCCTCTACGCGGGCGGTGTCGTGACCGCCGCCCTCCTCGGCTTCCTGATCGCGCAGGCGCTGTGCCTGGTCGGCGCGGGCTACTGGGCGTATCTGAACTGCGTCGGCGGCTCCTTCCTGCTCTTCGGCACCCTCGTACACGGCTGGGACGGCCAGGGCTACCGCCGCTTCCTGACCACGGACGGCGCCGCACTGCGCGCCTGGCCGCAGGACAGCGTCATCAACAACGTCCTGCGCTTCCTCACCTCCGGCACCTTCCTCACCCTCCTGTTCCTCGGCGCCGCCGTCATCGGCACCATGCTGCTGGTGGAGATCGGCTGGCTCGCCGAAGGGTGGCTGCTGCCGGGCGGTGCCCAGGACCGAAAGGTCCCGCGCTTCCTCGCCGTAGCCATCGCGGGAGCCGGCCTCTACGGGCTACCGCTGGCCGGCGCCGTCCTGGCGAGCACGCTGGTCCGCTTCCTCGGCTACCCGGTCGGTCTCATGGTCTTCGCCGCCGTGGCAGGAACGCTCCTGCTGCCGCGTCGTTCCCCCGTCCGCAGGCTGTACGGGCTGGTGGGCCTCCCGAAGGCGCACTGGCGGGCCACCTCGGACCTCCTCCCCGAGAGGCGGACGGCCCCCACCTGACCGTACGCCCGCCCCGACCAGCGACCCCGACCATTCCCCGGCCTTTACTGCCCCGCCCCGTACGAGCACCATCGGCGTACGGGACAGCGACGGTAGCCGGAACTGGAACCAGAGCCGGACCCGGACCCGGACCCGGACCCGGAACTGGTACCAGAACCGGAGCCGGACCCGGAACTGGGAACCGGAACAGGCACGGGAACCGCAACGGAGAGGTGACGCGTGGTCAACCCTTGGCTGGCGATGGAGACAGGAACCGACCCCGCAGAGCGCACCCGCACCCTCCGGCACGCCCACGAGGCGTTCTTGGCCGGCGGGCCGGTGGCACACCCCGTGCGCCAGGTGGTGGCCGACTCCTGGCGCCGGTCGGCGTCCGCGCGCGCGACACTCGACGGGCCCGCGCCGATCGACCTCGACGAGCCTGAGCTGCGCGTTTACCGCGACGGGCACCCGCTGGCCCGCGCCATGCCCGTCTTCCGCGACCTCCTGGGCACCATCGCCCACGACGGCGCCCACGTCCTCGCCGTCTGCGACCCGCAGGGCCGGATGCTCTGGGTCGAAGGCCATCCAGGCGTCCGTCGGCATGCCGAGCGCATGAACTTCGTGCCTGGCGCGCGCTGGGACGAACGGCACGCCGGGACGAACGCACCCGGCACCGCGCTGGCCGCCGACCACGCCGTACAGATCTTCGCGACCGAGCACTACAACAAGCGTGTACAGCAGTGGACCTGCGCGGCGGCGCCCCTGCACGACCTGCGGACGGGCCGGCTGCTGGGTGCCGTGGACATCACCGGCGGTGACCACCTCGCCAGCCCGCACAGCCTGGCCCTCGTCCAGGCCACCGCCCGTGCCGCCGAGGCACACCTGGACTCGTACGTGAAACACGCGGCGCCCGCGGCACACCTGACCGTGCTCGCCCGGGACGAGGCCGTCCTCGTCACGGACGGCCGGACGCTGCGGCTCGGCCGCCGGCACAGCGAAATCGTGCTGCTGCTGGCCCGGCATCCGGAGGGTCTGACAGGCGACCAACTGGCCACGCTGCTCTACGGTGAACGCGACGTCCGGCCGGTGACCCTGCGCGCGGAGCTGTCCCGGCTGCGCCACCTCGTGGGGCCGCTGCTCGCCTCGCGCCCGTACCGCCTGACCAGAACCGTCGAGACGGACGCGGACGCCGTGGAGACGGACCTCACCGCCGGCGACCTGTCCGCCGCGCTCCGCGGCTACCGCGGCCCTCTCCTCCCCCGCTCCGAGGCCCCCGGTGTACGCCGCCTCCGTTCCCTCCTCGAAGACCGGCTACGGCGCTCCGTCCTCACCCACCGCACCCCGGAAACGTTACGCCTGTGGGCAGACACCCCCTGGGGCGAACACGACCTGGAGGTCTGGGAGGCCCTGAAGGCCACAGCCCGCCCGGGAGACACCACACCAGCCTCCACCGCGACACGCCTCCGCACGGCGTACGACCTCCCTCCGCTCCCGCAACGTCCGGGCAACGTCCGCTCCCCTAGCCTGCGCACCGGCGCCCCGCCGCGGGAGCGGAGGCGCGACCGACCCGACAGCGATGGGGAGCTCTCATGGCCCGTTACGCGAACCCCGGTGCCGCCGACGCCGTGATGTCCTACCGGAGCCGGTACGACCACTGGATCGGCGGTGAGTACGTGCCGCCCGCGCGGGGCCAGTACTTCGAGAACCCGACCCCGGTCACCGGGCAGCCGTTCACCGAGATCGCCCGCGGCACGGCCGAGGACGTGGACCGTGCCCTCGACGCCGCGCACGCCGCCGCGCCCGCCTGGGGCCGTACCTCTCCGGCCGAACGCGCCCAGGTCCTCAACAAGATCGCCGACCGTATGGAGGACAACCTCCAGTCCCTCGCGGTCGCCGAATCCTGGGAGAACGGCAAGCCCGTCCGCGAGGCGCTGGCCGCCGACCTCCCCCTCGCCATCGACCACTTCCGCTACTTCGCCGGCGCCGTCCGCGCCCAGGAGGGCACCCTCTCCCAGCTCGACGACGACACCGTCGCGTACCACTTCCACGAGCCGCTCGGCGTCGTCGCCCAGATCATTCCCTGGAACTTCCCGATCCTCATGGCCGCCTGGAAGCTGGCTCCCGCCCTCGCCGCCGGCAACGCCGCCGTCCTCAAGCCCGCCGAACAGACCCCCGCCTCCGTCCACTACTGGATGAGCCTGGTCGCCGACCTGCTGCCGCCCGGCGTCGTCAACATCGTCAACGGCTTCGGCGTGGAGGCCGGCAAGCCCCTGGCCGCCAGCCCGCGCGTCGCGAAGATCTCCTTCACCGGCGAGACCACGACCGGCCGCCTGATCATGCAGTACGCCTCGGAGAACCTGAAGCCGGTCACCCTCGAACTGGGCGGCAAGAGCCCCAACCTCTTCTTCGACGACGTCTCCGCCACCGACGACGACTTCCTCGACAAGGCCCTCGAAGGCTTCACCATGTTCGCCCTCAACCAGGGCGAAGTCTGCACGTGCCCCTCCCGCGCCCTCCTCCAGCAGGGCCACTACCAGGACTTCCTGGCCGCCGGCGTCGCCCGCACCGAACAGATCGTCCAGGGCAACCCCTGGACACCGACACGATGCTCGGCGCCCAGGCCTCCAACGACCAGCTCGAAAAGATCCTCTCCTACCTCGACATCGGCCAGAAGGAAGGCGCCCGCGTCCTCACCGGCGGCACCCGCGCCGAACTCGGCGGCGAACTGGAAGGCGGCTACTACGTCCGCCCCACCATCCTCGAAGGCACCAACGACATGCGTGTCTTCCAGGAGGAAATCTTCGGCCCGGTCGTAGCCGTCACCTCCTTCACCGACTTCGACCACGCCATGACCCTCGCCAACGACACCCTCTACGGCCTCGGCGCCGGCGTCTGGACCCGCGACACCAACACCGCCTACCGCGCCGGCCGCGCCATCCAGGCCGGCCGCGTCTGGACCAACTGCTACCACGCCTACCCGGCCCACGCCGCCTTCGGCGGCTACAAGCAGTCCGGCATCGGGCGGGAGACGCACAGGATGATGCTGGATCACTATCAGCAGACGAAGAACCTGTTGGTGTCGTATTCGCCGAAGAAGCTGGGATTCTTCTAGACGCACGAGAAGGGCGCCTGACCTGCACTTATACAGACCAGGCGCTCTTCGCGGCACTCCCCCGAGCGAAGCAGCCGTATGTACTGCTCCTCCCACCATGTCCCACCCGTACACCCGTCCTGACCAGCCGTTCCGGGCCATACGCGGGCCAGATTCCCGTTCAGTCCCCAGCCGTGGCCTCCGTGCTGCCGTCCCACCGGCGCATCGATTCCTCAATCAGGTGGTTGGCGTGATCACGAGCCTCGGCGAGGAACTTGGCGTAGTAGCGAACAGCACCTGGACGCTCTGCCCGGCCCGGCGGGCGCACTCGGCGGGAACGACGCCGGACGCCAATCAGAACGAAATTCCCGCGTGACGAAGGTCGTAAGGGCGCCTGGCCAGCTCCTGCGCCTGCTCGCCGAGGGCGAGTGCGGATTCGCGCGCGCGTCGCCACGTCACGTTGTAGGCGGAGATGTCGGCGTAGTTGCCCGCCTGGTTGCGAAAGAGACGGCCGTCGGGCGCCACGCCGAAGCGTTCGATGTGTCCGCGCAGCACGTCGACAAACGACGGCGGTATCGGGACCGGCCGGGTGGCCTTGGCCGCACGCCGCTTCAAAGAGTGGATTTCGTACCGGTAGTTCGTTGAACCCGGCGGTAGCGGGGTTGACACCTGGTCGGGGCGGAGGGAGTGGGAGCCGGCAGCCTCGCCGAGTGGGGGCATGATGACTGAGCGACGGACGTGTCCGCCTGCGCCGGGACCGTTGGAGGAGTACGCGGCCCGTTTCGATGATCTGTTCCTCACCCTCGCCCAGCGGCGTGGGTTTCGTGAGTATCTGACCGGGCTGCTCGCGCCGCGGGACCGGAACAAGACGCTGACCTGCCTGGCCGGGGCCGGGCCGGTGCTGGGCGCGGGCCTGGCGAGCGTACAGCGACTGCAGTACTTCCTCTCCGAGTCGCGCTGGGACAGTGAGCAGGTCAACGCCCGGCGGCTGGAACTGCTGCGGACCGACCCCGCCTTGGCCCCCCACGAGGCCGGGGTGCTGGCTATCGACGACTCCGGGGACCGCAAGGACGGCACGGCCACCGCGCACGTGGGACGGCAGTGGCTGGGACGGCTGGGCAAGACCGACAACGGCGTGGTCACGGTGACCACGGTGTGGACCGACGGCCGGGTGCACTACCCGCTGCACGCACAGCCCTACACCCCCGCCCACCACTTCCCGCGCGGCCGGCGCGATCCCGGCTTCCGGACCAAACCGCAGATCGCTGCGGCTCTTGCGGCCCGGGGCAAGGACGCGGGCTTCGCCTGCCGGGCGGTGGTGGCCGACTGCGCCTACAGCGTCAGCGACGACTGGTATCTCGCCCTGCGCGAGGCCCACCTGCCCTACGTGGTCCCTCTCAAGCCGCACCGCGGCACCTGGGCACCCGCCGACCAGCCGCACACCCCCATCGACGCCGCCCACGCCCTGGCCTGGCAGGACGCCGAGCACCCCGGCGACTGGACGCCCATCGAACGGCACTTCCGCGACGGGCACACCGAGACCTGGTGGGCCGCCGACGCCACCCTCGGCGGCTGGCAGCCCCACGGCCCGTGCCGCCTGGTCGTCGCCACCACCGACCCGGGCACCCTGCCGGAGAAGGCCACCTGGTATCCGGCCACCAACCTGCCCCACCCCGACGCCCCGCACGCCGCCACCAGCACTCACCCACCCGCCGACCTCACCGAGATCGTCCGCCTCTACGGACTGCGGCCCTGGATCGAACAGAGCTACCAACAGATCAAGGACGAACTCGGCTGGGCCGACTTCCAGGTCCGCTCCGACACCGCCATCCGCCACCACCAGACCCTGGTGAACTGCGCGTTCTCCTTCTGCTGGGACCAATGGTCCGCTCCACCCGGAACCCTGGACGCCACCGCGCCCGACCCCTGCGCCGATGACCGGCCAGAGAGGGGCCCCGCCACGCCCCGCCTGCGCCAACTTCCCTGCTGGCCCAGGGCATTACGAGCCCTCCGCTCCTGGCTCACCCCCGCCACCACCCCGCACCGCTGGTGGCGAGCCTGGACCGACACCGACCCGCCACCCGAACTCCAAGCCCTGATCGACACGGTCACCACCGGCAGACCCCTTGATCTCTACCGCCGGGTTTAACGAACTACCGGTAGGAGAAGACCGGCCGGAACATGTGTCCAAGACACTGGCACGCACTCACGATGACCGTGGCTTCATGAGCAGCATCGTCCAGAACGGCTTCCAAGCGATCGCCAGCGGCGACCCTGACCGGGCCGCCGCGGTCCTCACCGAGGACACCGAATGGCTCAACGCCACTGCCATCGCGCTCAAGACGACCCACCACATGGTCGGCAGGAAAGCGATCGTGCGCTTCTTCGCCGACGGCCTCCCCGTCTGTTCGCGCGCGACGTCATTCTCACCTTCCACAGGTTCCACGCCGCCGGCGAGCGGGTGGACGTGAAGGCAACCATGACGGCAACGCTCGCCAACGGCAACCACTACAGCAACGACTACTGCTTCGTCTTCGAACTCCAAGACGGGCTGACCCACCGGGTTCGCGAATACACGAACACCGCCCGCGGACACCACATGACCTTCAGCGAAGTTCGACAGCAGCCGCCCCCGCCCCGGCCATGACCTCGGTCCCCACGAACAACAAGCCTGGGCCGACGAGACCACCCCGGCGCCCCTGGCCCACCACCATCCGCCATTAACCGCACCCTGCGTACCCAAACCGAAGAACCCGCCGATTACGCCGCGGCGGGCGATGGTCGCGCGGCTGGAGGCCGACGACACCTGGAGTCGGGGGAGAGCCTCTGGGCTGTCGAAGCTCGTGCTGAGACGGGTGAATGGTCATCGGCCCGTATGGGCCCGGCGGAGGTGGTTTGCCATGAGGTCGTACACGTGGGCGGCAAGCGTGGTGTCGTGCCCGAAGATGTTGTAGGCGTGATCGGTCCTTGGCAGGTCACAGTGCTCGGCGAGGGCGCCGACGTCGCGCAGTTTCCGGGCGTAGACGATCCCCTCGTCACGTAGAAGGTCTTGTTCGCAGGTGATCACCACAGCGGGGGCGATACCGGAGAGGCCATCGGCGTTGGTGCCGTCGGCGGGAGAGGCCAGCGGGTCAGTGCGGTCCTCAGGATGGGGCAGATAGGCGCCGATGAGGATCTCGCAGAGCCACGGTCGGATGACGGGCCTTGAGACGGTGGACCGTTTGGCCCAGCTGGACGTCGCCGCGTCCAGGGCCGGGTAGTGCAGGATCTGCAGGCCGAGGGCGGGTGTGCCGATTGTCCTGGCCTGACGGGCGGCCGCGGCGGCGAGTGCCCCGCCCGCGCTCTGGCCGCCGACGGTGATCCTGCTGGCGTCCCAGCCGTTCTCCGCCCCGTGCTCGGCGACCCATTGGACGACTTCCCATGCCTGCTGCGGAGCGGCGGGGAAGGGGTGTTGCGGTGCCAGAAGGTAGTCGACGTTGAGGACCGCGGCGGGCGTGCGGGCGGCGAGGTAGCGGCACAACGGCTCGTCCTGCTCAGGATGTCCGATCACAAAGCCACCGCCGTGGAAATTGACGTGCACCGCAGGCGTGGAGTTCCAGCCAGCGGGCGGGTAGTACACCGTGCTCTTCGCGGCGCCGAAGCTGGTGGGAATGGCCAGGGTTCTGTAGAACGCGGGTATCTCGGGAAAGGACATGGACGCGGTCGTCTTGGGGGTTCGTGTTTTCTGGAGAAACCAAGCCAACGGCCGCGCGACGCAGGGGGCAGACAGCAGGGACATCGATAAGTTCTCGTTTCATGAGCGCGCCGGAGAGCTGGTTGCGCGTGCCGGAGGCCGTGGCACGAATGGGGCCATCAGAGGCATTCGGGCAAGGGCTGACACCCGGGACCTCCGGGTGGAACCCGGCACCTTGTAGGTTCCCGCCCTGCCGTTTTCCAATGCGCCGATGAGGTGCGGCGGGAGCGCGAAGTGACCGGGCACCGAGCAGTCGACGGTGCGCCGGCCATTCCGGTCACCTTCGACAGCACCGCACACGCAAGGGCGCGGATGACGGAGCGCGGAGGCATGCCGCCACACGCAATGGCTCGGGGCAGCGCTGGCCGTGCACCCGCGCGCCGTGCGTTCGCCGGTGCCGCACCGTCGGCCCAGGGGTACTCCTGGAAGCACCGTTTCGTAAGCCTGTTCGGCAGATCAAGGTGCCGAGCGGTGCCAACGGTCAAGAATGCGGCAGGCGGCGCCCATGCCCGCCGGGGCCGTGCCCTGTTCGTTTCGGCTTCACAAGGAGACTTCATGTCCCAGAAGGCCACCACGACGCGCGGGGGTCTGACCCGCTTGATCCACGTCGTCGTGGACGAAGTACAGGACATCGTCGAGGGGGCGCTGGATCGAGTCGACGACGCCGAAAGGGACTTCCGGCGTGGACTGACCCGGCTGGTGGAGAACCGGCAGCAAAGTGCCGGCAACCGCGTGCAGAGCGTCCCTGATGTCGGCCTCGCCGACTCTTCTCAGAGCGCCCCTCGCGGTGAATCCGACTGACAAGGCGCGTCTCAGGGTTCAAGGGCCGCGGCGGCGGACGGCGGCAACGGCATGAGCGATGCCCGCCTGGCGACGGTCGTGCGCGTCTTCGGTGCACTCCTGTGCGGGGAGGCCGGCAGGCGTCTGTCGTCGCGCCGGCCCCGCGGGCCCGGCGCTCCGCTGGCGCGTCAGCGCGAGCGGGCCCGAGCCCTGCGTGAGTCGCTGGAAAGTCTCGGCCCGCTCTACATCAAGGTGGGGCAGATGCTTGCCACCCGTCCCGACCTCGTCTCCGCACCGGTCATGGAGGAACTACAGCGTCTGCATGATCACGCGGCAGCGGAGCCGTTCCCGGCTTTCACTCCGGTTCTGGAGGAGGAGTTGGGCCCGCACTGGCCCCGCATGTTCGCGTGCGTGCAAGGCGGCCAGCCGTTGGGGACGGCTTCCTTGGCCCAGGTCTACGGTGCCCGCCTGCCTGACGGCCGCGAGGCCGTGATCAAGGTGCAGCGGCCGGGTGTGCGGATCACCGTCGAAGAGGACATGCGGCTGCTGCGACGTGCTGCCCGCCTGATCGCGCACGGCGCGCCGGGCTTGACCGCCACGCTCGATCTGGGGGCGCTGCTTGGCGTGTTGTTCGATGCCATGCGCCCGGAGCTGGACTTCACCCGTGAGGCACGCAACATGGAGGAGGCTCGGCCCACGGTGGAACGTTTTCGCACGCTGTACGTCCCCGCAGTTCTGTGCGCGACGCCACGCGTAATGGTGCAGAGTATGGCACCGGGCTGTTCCATCCGTGACTTCAAGCGACATGACCTGACAGCCGATGAGCGGCTCGCGATCGGCAGCGACCTGCTGGCTCTCATGCACCGCGGGTACTTCGTCGACCGTCGCTTCCACGCCGACCCACACCCCGGCAACATCCTCATCCAGAGCGACGGGCGGGCCGCGGTCATCGACTGGGGCATGGTCGGGCGCATCGACCGACGCACCAGCGCAGCCGTCCTGCTGCTGATGCTGAATCTGACCCTCAACGACGGTACGGGAGTCGCCAACGCGTGGCTCGAGACCGGGCGCCTCACCACTACGGCCGACCCGGCCGGATTCATCAGCGACATCACCGCCATGGTCCCACATCTGGCGACGGCGACGCTGGCGGAGCTCGACTTCGGGCAGACCTTGAGTGCGGTGATGCGCCACTCCGCCCGCCGCGGCATCGGAGTCAATCCCGCGGTCGCCGTGCTGGGCAAGTCCTTCGCCAACATTGACGGCTCAGTGCGCTGCCTGGCACCGGAGGTGCAGTTCACGCAGGTGATCCGCCGGCATCTGCAGGCCATACTCCTCGACTTGGCCGAAGAACTGCTCTCTCCCGCGTTCGCCGGTCGCTCGGCACTGGAGGCGATGATGGGCCTGTCCGCGGCCGGCGGCCAACTCCGTTCCCTGGCGAACGGCCTGACCGATCCCGGGCACAGCGGCCCGCTGCAGTTGTTTCATCCCGGCGCGAGACCCGCCGTACGGCGTGCCGCTCTGCTGGCCGTGGCCTGGGCCGTGCTGCGCCGGCACCGCCCCACCGCCTCCCGGCCGTGAGCCCCGCCCCGGCCCTGGCCTCCCCCATGCACCGCCGACAGTCGGAGAGCAAATGACCAGCACCGCAGCCTCTGTACCGCTCCGTCTCATGGCACCGCTGGACCAACTGATGTGGAAGCTGCAGTGCGACGCCCCGCATCAGGCGACCGTCACCGTACTCGCCTACCTCGAACCACCGGCTGACCTCGCCCGGCTCACCTCCTGGCACGAGAAGCTGATCCGGGACTACCCGCGCCTGACCCACCGCGTGGGCGGCAGCGCGCACCGTCCGTACTGGGAAACGGACCCGCATTTCGCCCTCGAAGACCACCTCGTGCACATCGGCCTGGGCAAGGAAGCCGGGGAAAAAGCCTTCTCCCGCCTGCTGCACTCCCTGGTCAACACGTCCTTCCCCGCGGACAGAGCCCCGTGGCAGGCATATCTGATCGACGGGGTCCAGGGCGGGGACGGAGTGCTGTACATCCTCAAGATCTCGCACGCCCTGGCCGACGGGCTACAGATCGCCGGCCTTCTGAATGGCCGTATCAAGGCGGGTGGCCCGCCACCGTCGAAACACGTCCCGGACCCGCGCGGCGGGTTGCGGCGCGACCGGGTCACCCTGTGGCGTCAGTGGGGGACGACGCTGCTCCTGCCCGCTCGCCCCCGCAAACGAGCTCCGGCCCCCAGCAGGGCCCGGCGCTACGCCTTCTTCACGGCGGACCTGGAGCCGATGCAACGGACAGCCAAGATCACCGGCGGAACTGTCAACGACGTGCTCCTGTGCGCGATCGCCCGCGCCACAGGCCGCTATCTGGCGGTCCGGGACGCAACCGGTCCCTCCGCCTTCAGAGCCCTGTCGCTGGTGGCTCTGCGCAGGCCACGCGCCCCGCACGCCGCCAACCACTTCACCCTCGCCAGTATCACTGTCCCCGCGCAGCAGACAGAGACCACAGCTGCCCTGCGAGCCGTCCGGGCAGCCGTCACCGCTGCCGGCGGGCCGCAACCGGCGGACATCCTCAGCCTCGCCGCCAAGGCTGCGCGATACCTCCCAGCACCCCTACTGATCTCCGGCATCAAACATCTGGGGCGCCGCCATGACTTCATGGCCACGAACGTGCCCGTAGGCAAGGACCCGATCACCATCGGAGGCCGCCGCGTACAAGCCCTGTTCGGCGTCGCCCCGCTGGCCGGCACCCCTGTGATCACCACGTTCGTCTCCTACCGGGGCACCTGCCACATCTCTCTCAACGCCGACCCCGCCGCCATCACCGACCTGCCGGCCTTCACCGACCAGCTCCGCACGGCGCTCCACGAGATCACCGCCGAGACTCCCGCCAGAGGGTCCACACAAGGCGGGCCCAGAAGGTGAAAGACCGCGCCCCCTGAACGGCGGCATCGTCCCGCCGGACGCGAGCCCCCATCACGCCGGAGAACGCTGAACCGTCCTTCAGACGACGGAGTTGAGCAGATGCGCACGTCCACCCCCGGTTCCCATGGCGGCCCTGTGCCAGGCCAGCCCGGCGATGGTGACCTGCCCGGCGACGCCATCACCGTGATCGGCATGGGTGGCCGGTTCCCCGGAGCACCGGATCCGAAGGCCCTGTGGCAGCTGATGGCCGAGGACCGTGACGGTGTCGCCGACGCCCCAACCGGCCGAGCATGGTTGCACTCGCTGTGCGACCCCCGGCCGCGTACCCCGGGGAAGGCGCCCACACGGCGCGGTGG
The DNA here is from genome assembly GCF_045222935.1 of Streptomyces sp. Ac-502. Classification (NCBI taxonomy): domain Bacteria; kingdom Bacillati; phylum Actinomycetota; class Actinomycetes; order Kitasatosporales; family Streptomycetaceae; genus Streptomyces; species Streptomyces sp. Ac-502. The sequence continues at coordinate 9,348,530 of NZ_JBHFFO010000001.1, read as the reverse complement.
TTTCCCTCCGGGACTCCATCTGTTCGACGCGCCGTTCTTCGGGATGTCGCCGCGCGAGGCCCGCCGCATCGACTCCCAGGCGCGCCAGTTGCTGGAGATGAGGTACGAGGCCGTGCAGGAGGCCGGAGCGCTGCTCGCAAGGCTGGAGGGGCAGGGCTGCAATGGGCCTCCACAGACTGCGGCGCGGGCGCCGTGTCTCTGTCCCGGGCCAGGACGCGCGCGCTGCCGCGCCTCGCGCCACGCATTCCGCAATGCGGTACAGGTTCCACACGCCCCCTACGAGGCGAGCGCTGCCTGTGGTTCACCGCACCTGGCTCGACCGCAGTGGACGACCCCCGTTCATCATTCAGAAGGACGTCGTATGGACACGATGCGTTTCGGCCAGGCACCCGCTGCGGTGCTGTGCGGAGTTGGTGGCGCAACGCCCGAAGGGGTACTGTCCAACACCGAGCTGGCGGACCGGTTCGGCACCACCCCGGACTGGATCGAGAGCCGGACCGGGATCGTCGAGCGCCGGGTGGTGAAGCCGGGGCAGGCGACGTCCGACCTCGCGGTGGAGGCGGGCCGGGCCGCGCTGCTGACCGCCGCCGGGCCCGCACCCGACGCGGTCGTGCTGGCCACGTCCACACCCGATCACCCGACACCCGCGACCGCCCCCGACGTGGCCTGTCGCCTGGACCTTGGCAACATCACCGCCTTCGATGTCGGCGCGGTGTGCAGCGGCTTCGTCTACGGGCTCGCCGTCGCCACCGGCCTCGTGCGATCCGGGCTCGCACGCCGAGTACTGCTGATCGGCGCGGACACGTACACGACGCTCGTCGATCCGGGCGACCGGGGCTCGGCGATCCTGTTCGGTGACGGGGCCGGCGCGGTCGTGCTGCGAGCCGGGGAGGCCGGGGAGCCGGGTGCCATCGGCAGTTTCGACCTGGGGAGCGACGGCTCGTCCAAGGACCTGATCCTGATGCCCACCGGCGGTTCCCGGCAGCGCTCCAGCGGGGCGGTGCCTCCCGCGGACACCTTGGACCGCGACCGATACGTCCACCTGGTCGGCAACGAGGTCTTCAAGCACGCCGTACGCCGACTCACGGACTCCTCGCGTGCGGTGCTCGCGCGCGAGGGATGGCCGATCGAAGCGTTGGACCGGGTGGTCACGCACCAGGCGAACCAGCGCATCAGCCGGGCCGTTGCCGAGCGGCTCGGCATTCCGGGGGCCGCTTCCTGTCCAACGTCGACCACGTCGGCAACACCGCAGGGGCCTCCATTCCGCTGCTCCTGGCAGAGGCAGCGGGCGCCGGACACCTCACCCGCGGGGACCGGGTCCTGCTGACCGCCTTCGGCGGCGGCCTCACCTGGGGGTCGGCAACTCTCACCTGGCCCGATCTGCCCCGCCCGACCGTGGCGTGGACCGGGCCCCAGGAGAAGTAGGAACCAGCGCCTGAATCGAGTCGTACCGACCGGAGAGGCAGCACCGCCATGACCGAGCACCCCACCACCGAACAGCACACCGCCGAGCCGGAGGTCCTCGACCGACTGACCGACATCCTGCATCGTCGATTCGACGTCCCGCTGAACCTGCTCATCCCGTCCACCGTGTTCGCCGCCCTGGAGCTGGACTCCCTGGCCGTCGAGGAGTTCAACATGATGGTCGCCGAGGACTTCGGCCACGAGCTGTGGGACAACTACAACCCCGAGACCACCCTCGCCCAGGCCGCGGAAGCCGTCGCCCGCGGACTACGGCTGTGAGCGGCGCCTCGCCCCCGAAACCGGTGGTGACAGGAGTCGGCATCGTCACGCCCGCCGGGCGCGGGTGTGAGCCCAACTGGGCTGCCTTCGTAGCCGACTTGGGCGGCTCCGACCCCGGTACCGCGGCAGCCGATCCCGTGCTCGACGGGCTGCCGTGGCGCTATTCCTGTCGGGTGCCTGACTACGACCCGCAGGCCGCCGTCGGAGCCTCCCGCGCCTTGCGTTTCGACCGCCACACCCAGTTCGCGCACCTGGCGGCGCTGGAAGCCCTGGAGCAGGCAGGTCTGCACCCCGCCGATTGGGACAGGGAGCGCGTCGCCGTCGTGTGCGGGACCGCCGCCGGCGGTCCCGAGACGGTCGCCGAACAGCAGCGGTTCCTCGACACCAAGGGCCACGACCACGTATCCCCCTATTTGCTGCCGCGGTGCCTGCCCAACATGGCGGCCGGAGCACTGGCCATCGAACTGGGCGCGCGCGGCCCGTGCCTGTCGACCGTGGCGTCCTGCGCGTCGGGATCGGCGGCCGTGGGCGTCGCCGCAATGCTGATCCGCTCCGGTGCCTGTGACATCGCTCTGGCGGGCGCCGCGGATGCCGCGATCACCCCGCTGTACGTGACCGGCTTCGGGCGGATGGGTGCGCTTGCCGAGGACGGCCGTTGCCACCCCTTCGACAGCGCGCGCGCCGGGTTCGTGGTGGGGGAAGGAGCCGCTGTGCTGGTGGTAGAGAGCCGACGGCATGCGCTGGGACGCGGCGCACGGCCCCTGGCCCGGGTCACGGGGTACGGTGCCACCTGCGACGCCCACCATGTCGTAGCTCCCGATCCCACGGGCGCGGGAGCCGCGACCGCCATCCGCGGCGCCCTGCGAGCAGCCGGCGCGGCGCGCCAGGACGTCGACTGCGTCCAGGCCCACGGAACCGGGACGCAGGGCAGTGACAGCGCGGAAGCCACAGCGATCCACTCCGCCCTCGGCTCCGACTGCCCGGTCACCTCGCACAAGGCCCTGACCGGGCACACACTCGGCGCGGCCGGCGCCGTCTCCGCCGCCCTCACCGTCCTCAGCCTGTGCCGGGGCATCATCCCTCCCGTCGCCGGGCTGCGGACACCCGATCCGGATCTGCGGCTGCGACTGGTCCGCAGGCCCACCCGCCCGCCCCGGCTGGAACTCGCGCTGAGCCAGACGTTCGGATTCGGCGGCCACAACGCAGTACTCGCGCTCGCGTCACCTTGATCCGCATAGCACCGGCCGCCGTCCGGCGCTCCTTCAACACCACGGGGCAACCCGCCGGAGCGGTGCGACCGCACCAGAGGAGGACACACCATGCCCGGACTCCCCCGACCCTCCGCTCCCTCCCACCGTCGTACGACAACGCGATCGCAGTCCTCGGGTTAAGCGGGCGGTTTCCCGGCGCGGCCGACGTCGACTCTTTCTGGGACCTGCTGGTCACAGGGCAGGAAGGGGTGTCGGAGGCGCCTGCCGACCGTCCCTGGATGCACGACCTCTACGACGCCCGGCCCCTGACCGCCGGGAAGCTGCCGAGTACTCGGGGCGGATTCCTGCCCGGCCTGGATACGTTCGACGCGGCCTTCTTCGGGATGTCGCCCCGTGAGGCGCGGCGTGTCGATCCGCAGCTGAGATTGCTCCTTGAGACCGCGCAGGAAGCCGCGGAGGACGCCGGCCTGCCCATGGAATCGCTGGCAGGACCGGAGACCGGCGTCTTCGTCGGCACCCTGCACGGTGACTACTGGCTTCGCCAGATCGAAGACCTGCCGTCCCTCGACCTCTACACCGAGACGGGAGGCACTCGCTGCGCTCTCTCCGGACGGCTGGCGTACGCCTTCGGACTGCGCGGTCCCACCCTGTCGGTCGACACCGCCTGCGCCTCCTCTCTCACAGCGGTTCACCTCGCGTGTGCGGCGCTGCGGGCCGGCGAGTGCCAGGTCGCGCTGGCCGGCGGCGCCAATGTGATCCTCAGCCCGTACAGCACGCTCACCTTCGCCAGGTCCGGGGCGATCAGCCCCGAGGGTCGCTGCCTGTTCGGCGACGCCGGGGCGAACGGCTACGTCCGCAGCGAGGCGGGCGGGATGGTGTTGCTGAAGCCGCTGGCCCGGGCGCTCGCCGACGGCGACCGGATCCGTGCCGTCATCCTGGGCAGCGCGGCCAACAACGACGGCTTCACCGGCGCGGGCATGGCCGCCCCCAACACGACGGCCAAGGCCGAACTGATCCGCCGTGCCTGCGAACGTGCCGGGATCGCACCCGCCGAACTGGACTTCGTAGAGGCACACGGCACCGGCACCGTCGCCGGGGACACAACCGAACTGACCACACTCGCCGAGGTGATCAGCTCGCGCGAGGGCCGTGAAAAGTGTCTGGTCGGCTCCGCGAAAGCGTCGATTGGGCACTGTGAGGCGGCAGCCGGCGTGGTGGGTCTGATCAAGGCCGTGCTCTCGGTGGAGCACCGGACCGTACCGGCCCTGCCCTTCCTCCGGACCCTCACTTCGGCGGTCGACTGGGACGCGGTGCCGCTGCGACTGCCGCAGGCCAATACCCCGCTGCCTGCGGCGGGCCGCGTACTCGGCGCGGTCGAGGGCTTCGGCGCCACCGGCAGCAACACGATGGTCGTCTTGACGAGCGCGCCGGACACCGTGCCTGACCCCGACGCCCCAGAGAAGGCAGCAGGGAGCCCCGCATCTCTGCTGTTGCCGCTGTCAGCCCGCTCGCCCGCCGCTCTGCGTGACCTGGTCCGGCAGTACATCTACCTGCTCAGTGGCCCGGACGCTCCGCCCCTCGCCGACCTGTGCGCGGCCGCTGCGACCCGACGCGACCACTACGAGCACCGCATCGGCGTCGTCAGTGCGTCCGCCGAAGAAGCGGTGGAGGCGCTGGAGGGTTTCCTGGTCGGGCGGGAACGCGCCCGCACGGCGACCAGCTCCGCCACCAGAGGGCCACGGCCCCGGATCGTCTTCGTCTTCCCCGGACAGGGGGGCCAGTGGGCCGGCATGGGGCGTGAACTCCTCGCTCTGGGCGGCCCGTTCAGCGATGCCCTCCGCGCCTGCGAAGAAGTGATCCGCGAGTACGGCGGATTCTCCCTGCTCGATGCTCTCGCCGACGAGGACGAGGCATGGCAGCAGGACACGGCCAAGGTCCAGCCCGCCCTCTGGGCGATGGGCACCTCGCTCGCGGCGCAGTGGCGAGCCTGGGGGGTGACGCCCGACGCGGTGATCGGCTACAGCCAGGGCGAGATCCCCGCGGCCCAGGCCGCCGGGGCGCTGACCCTGCGGCAAGCCGGCCGCATCAGCTGCCTGCGCTCCCGGCTCATCGCCGACCAGGCCGCCGCCGGCTCCATGTGCTGGGTGGAACTGCCCAGGTCGGAGATCACGAAACTGCTGGAGATACTGGAGGCCACCGCCTCCGTCTCCGTGGAGGAGAGCGAGGGAACGACGGTCCTCGGAGGCGCCGTCGAACAGATCGACCGCATCATGTCCGGCTGCGAGGATCTAGGCGTCAACTGCCTTCCCGTCCAGGTGAATTACGCCGCACACAGCCCCAGCGTCGACCCCGTGCGTGAGCCACTCCTTGAGGGACTCTCCGATCTGACGCCGAGCGACACCGAGGTGCCTTTCGTGTCGACCGTCGCGGTGGAGGAACTGCCCGGGACCGCCCTCGACGCCGACTACTGGTGGCACAACCTGCGCGACACCGTGCGACTCGCGAGCACAGTGACCATGGTGGCCAACAGTCAGGATCGTCCGGCGCTGTTCGTGCAGATCTCGCCGCACCCCGTCTTGACCGCGCCGCTGAAGGCCGCGGGCGCGTCCACGCTCACTTCCTTGTGCAGGCACCGACCCGAGCTCCCCGCACTGCATCAGTCTTTGGCCGCGCTGTACGCGGCCGGGTGCTCGCTCGATTGGCGGGCGGTTACCGGTAACCCGGCCGGGCCGGTGCGCCTGCCGCATTACCCCTGGCAGCGCCGCCGCCACTGGGCACAGGCCGAATCCTGCGCCTGGCCTCCGCTGGGCGCCGAACCCAAACTCCTCCCGACCGACGCGGCCCGCACCTCACCGCCCCTCACAACCAGCGCGACGGAGGTCCCCCCGATGACAACCACCACACCGATCGCAGGCCACCCTCTGCTCGGCAAGCGGAGCATCGATCAGGGTCGCGAGAGCTGGCAGGGTCCGCTGGACGGATCCGCCCACGCTCTGCTCGTCAACCACCGGATCTCAGGTCAGCCGATTCTCCCGGGAGCGGGATCCATCGAGTTGGGCCTGGCAGCGGCGCATTCCCTCGGCTCGGGGCAGGGAGTGGAACTGCGCGAGATCAAGCTCCTTGACCTGCTGATCCTCGACGACGCCAGGCCCGGCGGACAGGAGTTGAAGGTGTCAGCCGAGGCCGAGGAAGACGGCCTTCGCCTCCTGACCGTGACCGCACGTGACACCCGTGACGGCCGGTGGAGCGAATGCGCCGCGATGAATCTGGTGATACCGGAGAAGGAGGCGGCCGGTGCGGCCGCGCCGGCGCTGGACCTGTCCGCGACGAAGGAACGCTGCCCCGACTGGCAGCCGGGCAAGCGCTTCTACCAGGAGCACCAGCGCGCGGGCAACGAGTGGCGAGGCGCATTCCGCGCGATCACCGAGCTCTGGCGAGGGCCGGGAACATCCACCGGCGCACCCGAGGCACTGGCCCGGTTGCGTACCGTGCCGGACGACGGCTACCGGTTCCACCCGGCGGCTCTGGACGGCGCGCTCCAACTCGCCGCAGCGGTCCTGCCGAGCGGCGGCGGGCGTGGCTGCGTGCTGCTCGGTCTCGACCTGCTGCGGCTGCACGTGGCCTCAGTGTCCGGTGAACTCTGGGCGCACGCCGTGGTCCGGGAATCGGAAACGGTGGACATCACCGTAGTGGACGCCACCGGCAAGGTGATCGCGGAGCTGAACGGCATACAGGTCAAGCAACTCGGTGACGCCCATGCTGAACGCGCCTCGTCCAGCAGTGCTTTGACGACCGCGGCAGGGGACGACGCACCGCTCTCACTGTGCTGGCGCGACACGGGGCCCGTTGTGGCCGACCCCGCTCCGGGCCGCTGGCTCTTGCTCTCGGACGACGCAGACCCTCTGGTGGATCGCCTGGTCGCGGCACTCGGCGCCGCGGGGCACAGCCTGGTCCGCACCGCGTCCGGCACCCGCGAGGATTTGGCCCGCACGCTCACGGACGCCTCACGAGGAGGCCCATTGAACGGAGTACTCGTTCCGGCCGCCCTGGAGGACACGACGGACGCGGGCGCATCGAGTCGCGCGGTTCACTGGGCATCCGCGGACCTCTGCGCGTCGTTGCTGCCCTTGGCCCAAGCGCTGCGCGAGAAGCGCCCCGTCCCTTCACTCAAGGTGTTCGTATTGACGCAGGGCACGCAGCAGGCCGTGGCCGGCGATGCGTGCCCGGCTCCCTGGCAGGCGCCACTGTGGGGGTTCGCACAGGCTCTACGCCGTGACGTCCCCGCATGTGACGCGGTGTTGGTGGATCTCGACGAGAACCCGGACCCGGCGGCTGTGGCCGCTCTGCTCGCCTCACCGCTGTGTGCTGCCGAGGACCGGATCGCGTTGCGCGGTGCCGCTGCCTTCGTCCCGCGTCTGAGCCGCGCTGCGGCGGACCGGCCCCCGAGCGCGCCGTCGACGCGTTCCCCCTCATCCGGGCAGGTCGAGATCGAGGTGTCCCATGTCGCCGACGCCCTGGACGAGGCACCGGGCCTGGCCGGTTGCTGCGGGACGGTGACGCTGGCCGGCACAGGGGTGACCGCGCTCAAGATCGGCGACGAGGTGGTGGCGTCGACCGATGCGCTGCCCGGCCGCAGGGTCGTGGTCGACGGGCGGCTCGTCCTGCCGAAGCCACAGGCGCTCGCCCCCGCCGAGGCCGCCGCGCTGCCGGTCACGTACGGCGCCGCCTGGTACGCCCTGCGGGACTTGGCCCGGACCGCACCGGGCGAGCACGTCCTCGTCCAGGACGCCACCACCGGGTTCGGACTTGCCGCGCTGGCCCTCGCCCGGCACCACGGCGCCGAAGTGCATGCCACCGCCCGGGCGCCGGAGGATCGGGAACTGCTGCGACTCCTGGGCGCCGCGGTTACGGAGAGCGGTCAGCGCGACATGGACGTGGTGCTCGCCGGGGACGGACCCGGGCCGCCGAACGAGCGCGAACTGGCACCCCTCGGCAGGTATGTCGATGTCGCTCCGCGACGCGCGCGCACCACGACCGTCCACGCTCGGACCGCTGACCTGCCGCCGGGCGGTGCCCGAATGCGGCTCGACCTCGGTGAGCGCCTCACGCGTGACCCGGAACTGCTCGCCGCCGCCTGGGCCGACCTCCTGCCGCTGCTCTCCGCGGGAGTGATCGATGTGCCTCGGATTCGGGTGTGTACGGCTGCACGGGCCGACGACGGAATCGGTACTGCCGTCCTGTGCCCGCCCGTTGAGGATGCCTCCGACATGGCGACACCCGGCATCCGTCCCGACGTCAGCTACCTGGTCACCGGAGGACTCAGCGGAGTCGGTGCGCTCGTCGCCCAGTGGCTGGTACAACAAGGAGCACGCCACCTGTTGCTCACCGGGCGCAGCACTCCCGGCCCGGACCGCGGGCGGGCGACACTGCTGGAGGACCTACGGGCTAAGGGCCCCGAGGTCGCGTACGCCGCCGTTGACGTGGCGGACGAGCAGGCCATGCGACGGCTCCTGGACCGGCGGGAGCAGGACGGGCTGCCGCCGGTGGCCGGGGTCGTCCACTCCGCCGCGGTCCTTGAACCGGCCCCCACGGCCGAGCTGTCCGAGCAGGACATCAGCGCGACGCTCCTGCCCAAGGTCGGGGGCGGCTGGGCGCTGCACCAACTGTTCGCGGACCGGCACCTCGACTTCTTCGTCCTGTTCTCCTCGGCCTCGTCACTGCTCAGCGGGCTTTACCTGGGCAGTCAGCTCGCGGCGTACGCAGCGGGGAACGCCTTCCTGGACTCCCTCGCGATCCACCGACGCGCGGCCGGGCTGCCGGCCACCGTCGTCAACTGGGGATACTGGAGCGGTACAGGACTCGCTCACCGGCTGAGCGAGCGCGGCGGCCACGACGTCCGCCCGGCCGGAATGCAGGACTTGCGGCCCGAGGAGGCGCCCGCACTGTTCAGGCGGATGCTGTCCGTACAAGGGCAGTTGCTGGTCTTCCCGGCAGACTGGGCCGTGTACGTGGACGCGGTGCCTCAGGACGCCGACGCACCGGTCCTGCGTGAACTGCTCGGCGCACCATACACATTGGCCGTCCCGCCTGCTCCGGCCGTTCCGATCGTGCAGCACGTCAAGTCCGTACCGACCGAACCGACTGCGTCGGAGCCGACGCGCGTGCCCGCCCCGCGAGGGGAGCACTCACCGACTCGAAAGCGACTGCGCCCGAAGACCCCCACGCCGGCGCCGACGCCCGCCCCGCAGGAAGGCGCGGCCCTGGAAGAAGGCGCGGCCCTGGAAGAAGGCGCGGCCCTGGAGGAAGCCCTGGTCGCCCGTGTCGCTCTGCTCCTCGACGTGTCAGCCGAAGAGGTCGACCGGCACCGCCCGATGAACCGGCTCGGCATCGACTCCCTCATGGCCGCCGAACTGGGCACCTGGCTCCGCCGCGAGCACGGGCACGACCTCACAGTGCCCCGCCTCCTCAAGGCACCGGGAATCCACGCACTGGTCACCGAGCTGGCCTCATCGTCCGTCACCGAGCCGGTCGGTGCTGCAGAGGGAGCACCTGATGACCGCGCTCGGCCAGGTCCTGCTGACAGGGGCAACCGGCAGCCTGGGCGGGCAGCTGTGCCGGGAACTCCTCGCACGCACCCCGGCGACCGTGCAATGCCTCGTCCGGGCCGCTGATCCCGACCACGCGCGCAGGCGGATCCTCGACCGGCTCGGCAGCCTCGACGACCCGCTGCCCGCCACCGGGCGCAGGCTCACCGCCGCCCCTGTCGACCTGGCGGCTCCGCTACTCGGCCTGGACCGGGACACCTACGACGCACTGGCCCAGAGCATCACGGCGATCGTCCACTGCGCGGCCGAGGTGGATCTCGCCGCCGACTACGGGCGGCTCGCGCCCGCGAACGTGACACCGACCCGGCAGCTCGTCTCCCTGGCCCGCCGCCGGACCGAACTCACGGGCCGCGCCCCGCACTTCCACTACGTGTCCACCCTGGGCGTGTTCCTCGACGCCCGGCGCGCCGGTACCGAGGAAGTCGACGAAGGAACCGAGGTCTCCGAGCGGACCTCGGGACAGCTCGGATACCCACGCTCCAAAGCGGTGTCCGAGCTGGCGCTGCGCGCGGCGGCCGAGACCGACGGTCTGCCGGTCAGCGTGTACCGGCCGGCTTTCGTCACCGGCCACTCCCGCACCGGGCGGACATCCTCCGCCGATCTACTCACCCCCTGCTGTGGGCGGCCATCGCCCTGCGCGCCGCGCCGCAGGAGGACCTCGTCATGCCCGCGGAACGCGTGGACGTGGTGGCACGAGCCGTCACCGCGCTGTTGACAGCGCCGGAGGCGGCCGGCCGCGCCTTCCACCTGGTGCACCCGACGTCCCTCACCTTGCCGGCTCTGTTCGAGGCGCTGCGCAGGGCCGGGCACACACTGGAACCGGTCTCCGCCGCCGAGTGGTGGCGGCGCGTCCGCTTCAACGCACAGCACCCCGCGGTGCACCCGCTGGCCAGCCTCAGCGAGGTGGCACGGTTCATGCTCTCCACCGACGAGGACCACGTCCCGCCGCGCTTCCACGCGGAAGACACCTGGAAAGTCCTGCGTGACCGGGGCGTCACACCGGAGCCGTTGGACGACGCCTTCCTGGACCTGCTGGTCTCGCACGTGGACCCGCCTGCGGCGGCCCTGGAGCGGCGCCGCCCCAAGCCCCTGCCGCACCAGCACCCTTGCGGATCGAGGGGCTCCTGACTCCGTTCCGCTTCGGTCCCGATAGCGGATTCACCGACCCGGTGGCAGCGGCGACGACCTGCGAAGCGGCCGGATACGGCACCTTCTGGGCGCAGGAGCAGAACCTGGCTCCGGTGGTCGCCCTCTCCGCCGCCGCACCAGCCACGCGCTCCATCGGTCTCGGCAGCGGCGTCCTGGTCGCCCTGGCCCGCTCGCCGATGACCGTGGCCCAGTCCGCCCACGACCTCAACGTACTGTCCCGCGGACGCTTCGTCCTCGGTCTGGGCCCCCAGTTCGCGGCGAACCTGACCTACCGCTTCTCGATGCCCGGCGACCGCCGACTGGCGAGGCTGCGCGAACACGTCGCCGCGCTCAGGGCGATCTGGTCGCACTGGAACGAGGGGGAGCCGCTCTCCTTCCGGGGCGAGTTCTACACCCACACCCTGACCAACCCGTTCTTCACCCCTCCCCCGAGCCCCTACGGAGCGCCCCCGGTGATGCTCGCCGCAACGGGCCCGCGCATGGCCGAACTCGCCGGAGAGATCGCCAACGGGCTGATCGCCCCGCCCTACGCCAACCGCGACCACCTCCTGAAGATCCTCCTTCCGGCGGCCGAGCGCGGACTCGAACGTTCCGGACGGTCGCGCGAAGACTTCACGATCGTCCTGGCCCCGCTGCTGGCCATCACGTCGACGGACACCGAGCACGCCCGCCAACTCGTCGCCCTGTGGTGCGGGACCCGGGCGTACCGGTTCATCTTCGACGCCTACGGCCTCGGCGGTCTCTCGGACGACCTGGCCGAACTGAGCCTGTCCGCCGATCCCGACCGCTGGCGGCGGATGGCCGACCGGATCGACGACGACATCCTCGACCTGTTCGCTGTACGGACCGAGCCCCAACGACTGGGCTCCGAACTGCGCGTCCGATTCGGCGGGCCAGTGAACCGACTCATCGTCCCCGCCCCCACCGGGCCCGACAGCCCGTACCACCCGGGCGCACTCGGCCTGGCCGCCGCCGACCCCCACCTGGAGACGACATGAGCGATTCCGTCCTCGAGCGGGTCCGCTCCTTCACACGACGCGAGCTCCTGGGCCACTACGCCGACTTCGACACGCTGGCCGACAGGCCACCGTTCGACCTCTACCGCCGCTTCCACCAAGCAGGGCTCTCCCACTGGTGGGCACCGCGACCCGACGGCGGCCTCGGACTCGGCCTGGAGCAGAGCGTGGACCTCGTATCCGAGCTCGCCTACGGCGACCTCGGGGTGGCGTTCACCCTGCTGACACCGTGGACCGGATCCCTCATGGTCTCCCAGTTCGGCACCCCCGAACTCGTCAAGCGGCATGTGCTACCGATGGCCGCCGCCGGCGGCTTCTGCGCCATCGCCGGCAGCGAGCACGAGGCCGGCAGCGAACTGGCCCGGATCGCCACCCGCGCCGAGCTGCGTGACGACACTGCCGTGCTCAATGGCGTAAAAGCGTTCTCCACCAACGCCGACTTCGCTGACTTCCTTCTCGTCATCTGCCGCGACGCGGACGACGAGGCGACGTTCCGCACCGTACTGGTGCCCCGCGACACTCCCGGCCTACGGATCACCAAACGCTGGCCTGTGATCGGCATGCGCGCGAGCTGGACCTACGAGTTCGTGCTCGAGGACTGCGAAGTCCCCGTCGGTCATGTGCTCTCGGGCAACGGCGTACGCATCCTGGAGGCCGGGATCAACGCCCTGCGCATCCTGATCGGGGCCACCACGGTCGGTATTGCCCGACGCATCCGGGACCTCTGCATGGACTATGCCGCGACGAAACCTCTGGGGGCAGGGACTCTCCTGGACAACGACGTCTTCGGTGCGAAACTCGGCCAGATGGAGATGGAGATTGTCGTGATGCGCCATCAATGCATCGCAGCTGCACGCGAATTGGATGACATCCTTGCGCGGCCGGACGCCGCCGAGGTCCTGCTCCGGCGCGGCACCCTGCGTTCGGCTGTAGTCACCAAGATGCACTGCGGACAGGCGGGCTGGCGCATCGCCTCGGTCGCCTCGGAGATGTTCGGCGGCCTCGGCTACACCTCGGAACTCCCTATGGGCAAACTTCTGCGCGACATGCGCTACGCCTCACTCCTGGACGGCGGCGACGACGTGCTGCGTCAACTCGTCTACACGCGCTACGTCGTACCCCCGAAACGGAGGATCTGAAGCCACCCCGAGCTATCCCCAACACAAGGGACACATTGCAACTTCGTACGGAACACAGGGACCTCGAACCGGCACCCCGGCACACGGGTTAACCGGGCCTGCTCACCCAGCGGATGACCAGGGCGCAGGCAAGCCCGAAGGCCGCAAGGATGCCGACCACCTCCAGACCCCATCGGACCCAGGCGAGCCACTGATCAGTGAGGACGACCAGCAGGAGGCCGCCGGTCAGCGCCAGCACGGCCATGATGCAGGCGAAGACAGCCACCCGGGCCCCCTGCGACAGGGGACGGTCCCACCCAGACGGTGAGGGTGATGCCGATCTCGAAAATTCCTCAGTGTCGCTCTTCGTCCCAGTTGGTTCACGAAGTGAACCAACTGGGGAATGTGGGGAGCGGAAAGCAGAAGGACTCACCGATCGCATGTCGGTGAGTCCTTGAGTGCGGGATGCGTCAGTGGGACGAGACGAACCCTGTTGACTGGTCGAGATGAAAGGGTGAGCCGGGGCTCTCGGGCGTCCAGCCCTGAGTGAGAGCGGTGCGGATGGTGTCAGCCACCTGGGATGGCAGGACTGGGCTGCTTGGGGTTCCGAACCAGTTGCTCGGATGCGGCTGATTGGTAGTGATCACCAGCGTGGTTCCTGGATTGTCCGCATGCTCGACCGCGTAGGTGAGAGGCGAGTGGACGAGTCCCTGGTCGTAGGTCGGCCGTCCGCGCAGGCGCCATCGGTAAGTGGTGTCGTCCACGTTGATGAGCCGCGATCCCTTTTTGACCAGTGCCATGTCCACATCCTTTCCCATGCGACAGTAGTGAACGGCGACTGATCGTGTCCTGCCGATTCCCGTCGGACGGTGTCAGCTTCTGCGCATCGGGATCACGTCCCGGCTTGTTGCTGGGATGGTCGGTCGCGCGGCCTCGGGAGTGGCCAGCAGGGCGACGATGGTGACGGGCTTGCCGCAGTGCGGGCAGTTGCGGACGGCTGTGGGCGCGAGCGGTGTCGGGTCTGGTGACGCTGGCGTCATCCGTTCGCCTTCAGTGGCGTCGGAGGCTTCGTCGCGTTCGCGGCGTCGGCGCCGAGCGGCCTCTGCTTTGCAGCGGGGGTGCAGTAGGTGTGTCGGGCCGCCGCATTGCGGTTGACCTGGAATGACGTCCAGCAGATGGGGCACTCCCGGAATTCAGCCAGCACGTCCGGTCACTCCTTTGCGGAGGTTGTCGGCATGCGACTGGTGTGAGCGGAGCCGGTAGGAGGGTCCGTCGATGCCGACGACGGCAGCGCGGTGAAGGAGCCGGTCGAGCATCGCGGCGGCAACAGTCGCGTCGCCGAAAGCTCCGGCCCAGTCGGCAATACCGACATTGGTCGTGAGGATCGTGCTCGACTTCAGATACCTCTGGTTGATCACCTGGAAGAGGGCTGAAGCGCCGTCGCCCGGCAGCGGGAGATAGCCCAGTTCGTCGATCACGAGCAGGCGGGGGCCTGCGAAGAACCTCATGATGCTTGACCATCGGCCTTCGAGTGCTGCCTTGTGGCACTTGGCGGCGAGTTCGGCGGCGGTGGTGAAGTAGACGCGGTGGCCGGCGTCGACCGCGGAGCGGGCGAGTGCGACGGCCAGCATCGTCTTGCCGACGCCGGGCGGGCCGACCAGCAGGACGTTGGAGGCGTTGTCGAGGAACCGCAGGGTGGCCAGGTCTCGGATGAGTTTCTCGTCGACGCCGGGCTGGGCGGCGAAGTCAAAGTCGTTCAAGGTCCACGGTTCTGGCAGGCAGGCGAACCTTAGCCGGGAGGAGAGTTTGCGGGCTTCGGTCGCCTCGACCTCGATCTCGAGGAGTTTCTCCAGAGCGGTGGTGAGCGTCATCCGCTCAGCTCGCGCCTGGTCCAGGACGCGGGGAAGGGCTTCGGCGGCGTCGTTGAGTTTCAGGTAGGACAGGTGGCCTCGCAGCTGCTGGTAGCGACGGGCCTCGCTCATCGGCATGGGATCACTCACTCTCACGCTCCTGGTCTTGATGGGTGGGGTCTTGCCGCAGCCGGTCGGCGACGGCGGCGTAGTGGGACAGGTCGATCACGACCCGGTGCGCGACGTCCGATTCAGGTCGGCCGCGAAGCTTCTCGGCTTCTGCCTGGGCCGCTGCCGATGGGGGCCGGCGGACCTTGGTGCGGCATGGTGCCTTGTCCGAGAACGAGGCGAGTACGGCTCGTTCGAGGGCGATGACGTGTCCGGCGTCCCGGATGGTCTGCCCGGCTCCGTCCGGTGCCCGGCGGTGGTGGGCGATGACCGCACGGCCGGCGGTGACCACGTGCAGGTCGTCCTCGCCGAGCCGGATTCGGACGGTGACGTGTGCGCCGGTGAGCCCGGGCGGGACGGAGTAGTAATTACCGGCGAAGGAGACGAGTCCTTGGGGACTGACGACGCGGGTCTGCTCGAGCTCGGCGGGGAACGGGCGGGTCGGCAGTTCAAGCAGCGGCTCGGCTTCTGCCAGCGCGGCGACGGTGGTCGGGGCTCCGTCGAGTTTGCGTTTGCGGCTGTCCATCTGCACGGCCAGTTTGTCGATGCCGTTCTGGCCCGCCTCGATGCTGATGCCGTCAGGGACGGTCCGCCACCAGCGTTGGGCTGCCGAGTGGTTGGCCTTCTCGGCGACGCCCTTGCGGTTGCCCCGGCGGGGCGGGCAGATGTCGACGCCGGCTCCGTAGTACTTCGCGACGGCACCGAAGGTCGGCAGGATCCGTCCGGTCGGCGGGTGGCAGACGGCGGCCATCCGGTCGAACCGCCACCTTCGGGCTGTTCCGCCCAGGCGACGCAACACGGCGTCGATAGATTGAACCAGGTGCGGGAAGGTCTCGGCCTCCGCGAGCACGGCCCGCCATCGTCCCGAGTGGGCCAGGGCACCGACGAGGAGATGCGCGTGGGCACCGACGCCCCACTCAGCGGGCGGGTCGGGGAGCTCGACCCAGTCGAACTGGATCTCCTCGCCCGGAGGATGCGCGATGATCGCCACGTCGCGGCCGCTCGAAGCCCGGCATGGTTCGCAGTGCGGGCGTGCTTTGTATCTCCGCAGGGCCCGGGTGAAGGTGGAGTAGCCGCCTGCATAGCCGAGTTCCACCACTTCCTCGAAGAGCGTCGAGGCCCACAAGTGAGGGTCGTCGCTGAGTCGTTGGCGGCAGTACTCCAAGAAGGGCATGAACGCGTCCGGCGACTGACGTCGATAACCGGAAACTCGCTCGCCATTCAGGTACGCGCGGATCGTCTTGCGGTCGTGCCCCAGGTGCCGGGCGATCGCCGAGATCGACCAGCCCTGACGACGCAGCGCGTGAGCATCCACGTCTTCCTCCCAGGTGAGCATCCAGGGCCCTTCAAGCAGGCCGAACTCCGTGCTCACGCAGGCTCTCCACGACACGCCGGCACCAGTTCGACACGCCGGAAAGGATCACGCAAAGGGTGGGGAGATCACCTGAGCAGGTTTGGCCACCTGGAGAGCGGCACCTGAGGAGATTCAAAGAGCGCCATCAAGGGTTCAGAACGCATACCGTGACACTCCCTTCGTATACGCGACAGCCGGGTAGGCGCGCGATGCACCGCGCGCCTACCCGGCGCTTTGTATCAGCGGCCCCCGGTCAGCCAAACCGGGAAATCACCGCTTCACTGGAAGTCCACCGCCACTTCTGCCCCGCCGTCGAAAGGCAACCGACACCAGACCTGCCCACCACTTCATCCCCGGCCAGGACGACGCCCTGCAGCCTCTCGCGCTACGCCGCGGCGTAGCTGAGGCGGAACAGATCCCGGGCCCGCTCCAGATCTCGCTCCGAGCGCAGTCGGACCTCCAGGTCGCCGGTGCCGTGGTGGCCCAGCCCCGTCACGTCCCGGGTGAAGCCGGGCACCAGGCCAGCCTCCTTCGGGTCGGCCTTGAGGTAGACGAGCAGCTTGCTCTTCTGCGGCGGGCACACGCAGGCGAAGTTCCGCAGCCGCCGGTACGCCCGGTAGAGGCGGTTCTCGGTCGTGGTGACGTCCTGCCCCAGGCCCAGCAGCGTCTCATCGACCGCGGCGGCCAGCTCCGCCATCGCCCCCTGCGCCCGGTGCCCGCGCGTCCTCTCGGCCACGCGCCGACGAAGGGCCGTCCCGGTTGTCGCCGTCTGCCCGGTGACGGAGGCCACCGCCTCCAGGCCAACGAGCCGATCGCCATAGAAGCGGTAGCGGACCAGGTCGATACTGCGCCGGTGCTCGCGCACCGCATGCACGTCGTAACGGGTGAAGTCGCCCGCCACACAGATCAGCCGCGGCGCGCTCCACCGCACCCAGGACGCGGCGGCCGCCCCCAGGCGCTCACGGACCAGGTGGCCGAACTCGGCCCGGTGGTCCATCAGCCACGCCAGGTAGAACAAGCCCTGATTTATGACGCCCGAGTCGACGCCCCGCTTGTACTCGACGATAACCGGCGATCCGTTCTCGTTCAGTCCGAGCGAGTCGATCCGTCCGCCGTGCACCGGTCCGGTGCTGTATTCGCTCGCCAGGAACCGCACGCCCAGCATCGTCTCCATGTGCGCCTCGACGAGATGCTGCACATCCGCCTCGATCTCAGCAAGACGCGGCGCGACCTCGCTCACGCCGCCGTTCATCGTGTGGAACAGCTTCAGCCCCGACACCTTCCCCTCCTCGACTCCGCGACTCCGCGACTCCGCGACCTGCAACGCCTGCGAGGACCAAGACTGTTTCCGCAGAGGGCCGCGAAACGGTGAAGATGATGTGAGAGCCTGGCCGTAGCTACTTGGAACCCTCGTGTCTCCCCGGACATCGGGAGTCTGTCGTTCCCCCATGCGTCCCCCACGCCCCGGAGGACAGCTCGGGAAGAGCACGTTTGCCCAGGTCAGGCGCCACGCAGTCGATGATGGATCGAGTGCCTTTTAAGCACTTGACCTTAAGCCTCGATCTTTCGTGACGGTCTAGCGACGTAGTCGGTAGACCGTTTCGCTTTCTGTGGCTGATGGTGGGCAGGCCAAGGGCCCGAGTGTCGTCTCGGGTGGACGCCGGGTTCCACTGCTCCGGTCTGGACTGTTTCCCTCATAGGGGCGGGAAGGCTGCCGGTCAGCCGGGGTTCGGCAGGAGTGCAAGACGTCCGAGGGCCGTGGTGACCTCACCGGTCCAGGGCCAGTGGCGGTCGAGGCGCAGGATGCGGCGCCGGCCGGTGGTGACGAGTTGCCCAGCCACGGAGGACAGGCGGAAGCGCAGACGGCGGGGTTTCCAGAGACGGGCCTGGCCGGTCAGGGCGAGCATGGGCATCCAGGCCAGCAGGACGAGAGCGAGCTGGACGATCTCCAGCCACACCTTGTTCTGCGCGGTGTCGTGCAGGGGCAGGTTACGTAGGCCGGTCACGCGGGCGGCCCGGATCCGGTCCTCGGCCCGGGCTCGCAGGCGGTGACGGAGCTCGAGCTGGGGGACCGGACAGTCAGCGGTGTTGGTGGCAAAGCACGTGATCCGCATGCCGCCTGCGTCTGTGGTCCTCAACTGGGCTACCGGATGCGGACGTTCCTTGCGAACGATCAGCCTCATGCCCTTCGGCCAGCCGTCAAGGAGGTCTCCGGTGAGTTCGGCGACCCACGCTCCGTCGCGGACCTCGCGGCCGGCCTGGACGGCCGGGGTCCAGGCCGATGCCGGGATCTTCAGGACATGCTGGTGGATGGCCTCGATGATCACCAGCCAACGGAGTAGGACAGCCGGCGCCCGCGCCGGACGAGCCATGCCACGAACCCGTGGGCTCCGCCCGCGGAGTCGCAGCGGATGAGGGTCTGCCGCCCGCGCCGGTACTTCTTGGGCAGTTACTGACTTCGGCTCGTCAGGGTGATCTTTCCTGAAGTGCCCGGTAGGGGATGGGGTGTTGGTTGCATCCCGTGGTGTGTGAGGTATGCGGGTGGGGGCGGGCTGACCGCTTCGGGACGTCGGCGCCGGGAGACGGTACGGGTGCAGGCGGCTGAGCTGTTCGAGCAGGAGGCCAAACCGCCCGAGGTCGCCCGGCGGCTGCGCGTGAGCCGGAAGTCGGCCTACCAGTGGCGGTGGCCGAGCGCGACGAGCAGGCCGTGACCGTGTGGAAGGAGGCGACCTGGGCGCAGGTAGCAGGACCCGGGCGGCCTGCGGGGGCTGCCTCTGCTTCGAGGACGAGGCAGGCTTCACCCGCCGGCCGCCCAGAGGACGTACCTGGGGCCGGCGCGGCCACATCCCGGTCGTGACCGTCAGCGGGCGGCGCTCGGGACGCCTGCCGGTGGCCGGGCTGATCGCCTGGCGGCCGGGTTCCCGCACTCGGCTGTGCCACCGCCTGCTCACCCACCCTGCGGGCAAGGGCACACGACGCAACATGAGCGAGCGCGACTGCATCGCCCTCCTGGACAGCGTTCATCAGCTCGTCAGGGCACCCGTCGTGCTGGTGCGGGACCGGCTCAACACCCACGTACGATGCGGGAACTGATCGCCGGACACGACTGGCTGACGGTGTTCCTGTTGCCGGCCTACTCACCACAGCTCAACCCGGCCGAAGGGGCATGGGCCCACATCAAACGCAGCCTGGCAAACCTCGCCGCCGTCGCCCTCGACCGTCTCGAGACGCTCGTCCGCAACCGGCTCAAACGCCTCCAGTACCGGCCCGGCATCCTTGATGGGTTCATAGCCGGAACCGGCCTGCCACTGGACACACCAGCATCACCCTGACACACCGAGATCAGTAAGCGAGGGCGAGGCGTGTGGCCTCGACGTGGTCGGCGGCGGTGTTCGAGTCTGCGTTCCCGGGCCTGAGCAGAGCGGCGACGGGTTCCCCGGTCCCGCCCGGTCCGTGGTCAACGAATCCCATCAACGGGTGGTGCCCGTAGGTCTTCTTCCAGGTCGGGGCGGCATCCTGCTTGTCGGAGTGGGCCGGCACGAGCACGCCGTCCAAGCCCACATCATCCGCACACGTGACTTGGAGGTTCTTCGACGGTTATCGGGTCCTGAAGCGGCGGTAGAGGTTTCGGGCCACGTGCACGCCCGGGCCGCCGAAGCCGACGATGTCGACGCGTCCGTCTCCGGTGATGTCGGCGAGGAAGCGGGGGTGACGGTCGATCCGCCAGGCGCCTGCATCATCGTTGTAGCCGAATCCACGGCACACCAACTGGGCCTGTTCGAACTTGCCGCCGCCGAGGCTGTGCGACACCCAGACGCCCTCGTCGCCGAAGCCGACGATGTCGGGGTTGCCGTCGCCGGTGACGTCGGCGAGGAGCCGGAGGTGTTTTCCGCCCGTCCACCCTTGGGCGAGTCCGAAGTCGTTCAGGACGAGCTTTGCGGGCTCGAACGTGCCGTCGCCGCGCCCGCGGGAGACGGCGACGCCCTGCGGGCCGAATCCGACGATGTCCAGTGCTCCGTCGGCGGTGGTGCTGACCAGGAATCGGGGGTGTTCTTCGACCGAGCTCCACCCCTGGTCGCCCCCGAAGTCGTCGAGGACGTACAGCGGGTCGGCGAACGTGCCTTCCTCGTCCTGGAGGGAGATCCAGACGCCGTCGTCGTGACAGCCGACGAGGTCGAGCCTGCCGTTTCCGGTGGTGTCGGCGAGGAAGCGGGGGTGCTTGTCGACATGCCAGCCGCCCGCATCCTCACTGTGCCCGAACGCGCGGAAAGCGGGTTCGTCGCCGATCGGCACGAACTTTCCTTCCTCGTCCTGGAGGGAGATCCAGACGCCGTCGTCGTGACAGCCGACGAGGTCGAGCCTGCCGTTTCCGGTGGTGTCGGCGAGGAAGCGGGGGTGCTTGTCGGCATGCCAACCGCCGGCCTGCGGGCTGCGTCCGAACGCCTTGAGGGCCGGCTCACCACTCGCAGGTGCGAACGTACCGCTCTCGTCCTGGGCCGACACCCGGACTCCATCAGCGGCAAGCACGACGGCATGTGGCTTGCCGTCACCCGTCACGTCCGCGAGGGTCCACAGGTCCGCGGGGCTCGCGGAGGGTGCGGATGGGTGCAGGACGCGTTCGTCGTCGTCGAACGTCCCGTCGCCTCTGCCGGACGAGGTCACGGCCCCCTTCCCGGGTTTGAGTCCGACGATGTCCGCCTGCCCTTCTCCTGTGGTGTCGGCGAGGAACCGCGCACCGAGCCCCGCCCACCAGCCCGATTGCCCGCTGGGAGAGCGGGTGGTGGCTCCGCCGCTGTTCCACCCGCCGGCGTCCTGGTCGCTTCCGAACCGTTTGAGGACCAGCAGGACGTTGCTGAAGGAGGGGGTCGTGTCAGGTGCCGGCCGGAGTGCGGTCGAACGGGACAGGCGCCAGGACTGGCGGCTGTTCCAGTGGCTCAGTGGTGCCCAGTGCAGCACGGGGTCGCTGGCGCGTTCGGGCTTGGCCGTCACAAATCGCCACCGCTGGCTTTCCGCGCTGTCGTCGTACTCGCGCAGGACGATCCGGGTGCCGTCCTCGCCGTCCTCGCCAGAGTCGGCGAGGTCGAGAACGGCGCCACCGGTGGTGTCCTCGATGACGTAGAGGCCCGCTTCGCCCTCCACGGGGACGACGTGCCACTGCTGGGCCTTCTTGCCGGCGGCGGCTTTGTACTGGCGGACGCCGCGGTCCGTGGCGGCGGGGTTGTCGAGCACCTTGCCGTCGGCCGCGTTGCGGATCACGTACGCCTGCTCGTCCGGCGCGGCTTGTACGGGGGTGAGCTGCCACTGCTCCGGGCTCGGGCCGTCATCGGGGTAGTCGCGGACGACGAGCGCCCCGTCCGCGTCCGGCGCGGCTCTGGCGCCGAGGGGCTGCCCCGTGGCGGCGTTGACGATCTCCAGCTTCAGTTCTTCCGTGGGCACGGGCATCGTGGTGCCTCTTCCAGGCGGTGCGGGCGTGGGCTCGGTACGGGCGTAACGCGGCGGCGGCCGCAGGTCACGTGAAGACGTGGTGGTACGGGACGCTCCACTCGCTGGGCAGCCGCGGGTAGAACGTGTTGATGACCGTCCCGGTGAAGTCCCCGCCCCAGTTGTAGGTCAGACGCGCCTCGCTGTCGGCCGTCACGGCGTGGTCCTTGAACCCGAGGATGGTGTCGGGGTGGGTGATCGGCACGAAGGTGATCCCGCCCCATGGCGTCACCGTGACGACCCAGAGCTGGGTGTCCTCACTCGCGCCGTTCTTCCCGCGCCACTTGTCGCCGACCTTGCCGGGCAGACCCACCTGGACGGCGTCGGCCGTGCTCTTGGGGGCGTCCTGGTGGACGGTGACGCGCCTGCGCGTCGGCTTCGGCGCGCCGTCGTCGCCGCGCCCGGCGTCGGCTCCGCCCGCGCCAGCTGGTGGGGGTGTCACCTGGCCTGCGGCGCTCTCGATGAAGTACAGCGGCCGCTGCCCGAAGAAGCCGCCGGGGGTGATGTACCAGAGGTGGCCCTGTGACTCCTTGGTGACCGGGTCGAGTGCGGTGGCCAGCTTGACCCCCTTGTCGTGGCTCTCCTCCTTCAGCTCGGCGGGCCGCAGGTGGCCGCCGTTGAAGGCGTGGACGAGCATGACCGGCCGGCTTTCGAGCAGGGCAGCCACGATCGCGTTGTCGTAGCTGTTCACCGCCACCGGGCCGCCGACCACCAAATTCGCCATTGCCGTGCGTTCTTGGGTGTACATCGCGGAAACCTCACCTGTTCTTGACGTGGAGAACAACGCGGGAGAACAACGCGTCGGACGCTCAGTACAGTGATTTACCACGCGGCATAACAGTAAGGTCAATAGCCCTCGATCGAAACGGCTCCGAAAAGCGAATGCGCGACCGAAGCAAACACCATCAAAACCGGCAAGGTGCAGGTCACACCACCCCTTGGTGTGAATTCCGGGCAATCGTCGACGGGCAGCCGGGCTGTGCGCTGAATCGCCATCACCCGATTGAGCGCGATATTCAAAGAGGCCTTCACGGGCAATGGAGCCCGTGTTAGCTTCGCTTGCGGGAACGTGTGCAGATGTCTGTTTCCATTTCACCAAGCGCTGTTTCGACCAGATTAGTCGAGGACAGAAATTGCCTTCCACCGCGTACAACCTGGAACGGGCCAAGCGCCAGCCCCTGACGAAGAAGAACCTCCGGGAACTCAACATCGAGCAGACCTGGAAGTCCATCCTGGACCACCCCAACCTGCTCTACGTCGACGACTACGGTGTGCGGCACAAGCCCGTCGGGTTCTCCGTGAACAAGCTGAGCTTCGGCGATTTCACCGGCCGCTCCGCGTTCGAACTGGGCTGGCTCGCCTACATGAACCTCGGTGAGCCGCTGATCGAGGAGCGGCGCAACATCAGCCAGCCCCCGCCCGACACGTTCTCCTCCCGCACCTACGTCAACCGCAGCCAGAAGTCGGACATGAACTTCACCGACTCGGTCGATTTCACCGTGTCCAACGGCGCCACGTGGTCGCTTACGGGGGACTCCAAGCTCACCTTCGGCGGCAGCGTCAGCGCGCAGCTCCAACTGCAGCTTCAGCTGCAGCTCGGTCTGAACCTTCAGGCGCAGCTTCAGACACAGCTGAAGAACGAGATGACGAACAAGAACACGAACACATGCACCAACAAGAACAGCAAGGACAGCGTCGGGGTGGATGTTGCGAACGCGGTCGACATGGGCATGACCAACGGGATGACGAACTCCGCATCGGGCTCGGTGACAGGCTCGACGGCGTTCACGACTACGGGCAGCGCCTCCGGCACCGCGGGGCTCAACGCCTCGCTGGCGCAGGGCATCGCGGCCTCCACCGGCGGCTCCCTGACCACCGGCTGGGCCTCGAAATCGCAGATCTCCGGGACGGTCCCGGCAGGCTCCCGCGTGGAGACCCTCGTGACGCAGCGCCGTACCCGCAAGCAGTACTCCTACGAGATCCCGGTGTCCTTCTCCGGCCTGCTCGCGGTGCAGTACGCCGTACCGGTGGCGGTCCTGGCTCCCCCGCAGCGCGGGGCCTACCCCGGTCTCGACCGGCTGGTCGCCCGTGACATCGGCGACATCGACCTGGCGGGCGGCGGCTTTCGCATGAAGGGGCTGGCCGAGGTCGTCTCCGCCCTTGAGGTCCACCACACGATGTTCGACGGCGAGAAGCTGACCGACAGCCAGCGAACGCCAAACAAGCAGCCATGACCGGCGGGCGGTAGCGCCACGACGACGACCAGAGGGGACGACCATGGTGTTCCACAACGTCTTCAACTCCGCGAGCAACAGCGCGGGGCTCTTCACGGTGACCCCCGGCCGCGACAGGCCGCAGCCGGGAGCGGACATCGACTTCGAGGACGCCGACGACGACACATACGACGACACGAGCTCGAGCTTGTTCACCCGCGGGATCCACGGGGCTTCCTCCCGGGCGAAGATTGTGCAGGAGCAGTTGCCCGAAGCGCGGGTCGTCCTGGGCTTCCTCGGCGCCTTCATCCACGGCACGCAGACATCGGCCGACACGCAGGCCCAGTACGCGCGGAACCCCGGCTCAGTATCCGAGGCGGCGGCCGCCGGCATGCAGAAGTCGAGTGAGACAGTGACGGACCACAGTGGCCTCAAAAAGCCCGACGACCTGAAGGACATGCCGAAGAAGGACCAGTGCATGCGGCCCAAGGCGGAAGCTCCCAAGGCCGAGAAGGCCGAGGCGCCCAAGGCGTCTGCGGAGAAGCCGGACCGTCCCGAATAGTGGCGGCGTTCCGAGGGGCCAGGGGCGTTCCTGCCGCTGGCCCCTCGTTCATGTGTCACACGGGAAGCAGTTGCCACTGCCGGTCGCGGTGGTCGCCCTCCGCCACATGCTGCTTGATTACGGTGCGGGCGTTGGTGTCGACGCGCAGCAGCAGACCACTGTGGCGATTCGCGATCTCGTAGACCCGCGGGATCTCGGTCGCCGAGCCCACCGGGACGAGTCTCCACTGCTGATGGTGTGCGTCACCGCCCTCGTAGGCGCGCTGGGCGAGAACGGCCCCGTCCGCCGTTCCCGCTCCGACGACTTCCAAGACCTTGCCGCTGCGCACGTTCTCGATCGTGTACAGAACATCGCCCTTGTCCTGGCCCGCCACCACCAGCCGCCACCGCTGGTGGGCCCTTGGGGAAGCCAGGGTCTGGTGGATCTCGGCCCCGTCCTTGGTGGACTCGCGCAGCACCCCCATCCGCAGCCGGCTGCGGACGCTGGCCCAGGAGACCACCGTGCCCGAATCGGGCAGCCCGGCCATCCGCGCCGACGCGATTTTCCGAAGCCGGTGGCCGCCCCAGGAGGCGATGTAGAGGGCATCGACGCAGTCCACCGCGAGCCCGAACGGGCCGTTCAGCTGGGCCGAAGCGGCCGGGCCGTCATCACCGTCGGAGCCTTTGACGCCCGTGCCGGCGACCGTGCTGATCATTCCGTCAGGGGTGATTCTCCGAATGCGGTGGCCGCTGTGCTCGGCGATGTAGAGGGTGCCGGTGCTGTCTGCCAACACCGCCAGGGGGTTGTTCAGCTGGGCCTGCGTGGCTGGGCCGTTGTCGCCGCCGGAGCCCTTGGTGGCCGTGCCGGCGATCGTACTGATCTTCCCGTCGGCGGTGATCTTCCGGACCCGGTGGTTGCCGGAATCGGCGATGTAGAGGTCGCCCGCGCCATCCACCGCCACCCCGTACGGGTTCTTCAGCTGGGCTGCAACCGCTGGTCCGCCGTCTCCTCCGAATCCCGCGGACCCGTTCCCCGCGACCGTACTGATCTTCCCGTCAGTGGTGACCTTCCGGACCCGGTGGTTGGTGTACTCGGCAACGTAGAGGGCGCCGGTGCCGTCCACCGCCACCCCGAACGGCTTGTCCAACCGGGCGGCCGTGGCGGCGCCGCCGTCGCCGCTGAATCCCGCGGTGCCCGTGCCGGCGACCGTGCTGATCTTCCCGTCGGTGGTGACCTTCCGGACCCGGTGGTTGTCGGAATCGGCGATGTAGAGGGCGCCGGTTTTGTCCACCGTCACTCCGCGCGGGAAGTTCAACTGGGCGGCGGTGGCGGGGCCGCCGTCGCCTCCAGGGCCCGGTTTGCCTGTGCCGGCGACCGTGCTGATCTTCCCGTCAGTGGTGATCTTCCGGACCCGGTGGTTGGTGCGGTCGCAGAGATAGAGGGTGCCGGCATGGCCCACCGCGACCCCCGACGGGTTGTTCAGCTGGGCCGAAGCGGCCGGGCCGCCGTCACCGCCGAAGCTCGGGTCCCCGGTCCCCGCGACCGTTCTGATCGCAGGCGACGAGCCCTCGTCACCTGTGGCTGCCGTCTGGGGAGTGCTCATCGTCATCCCTTCACCGTTCACCGGCCGCCTGCTACAGGCGGTCGTCGCACGGTTCCAGAAAGTCATAAGAGCATTGGGGTCGGCAAGTCCACTCCCGAGTGGTTTGCGGAGCGCGTTGCCGAGGCACCACACCGGAACGGCAGCCGCCCCACGGTGCGGCGGTATGTGAAGCTGCGCGGGCAGGGCTCGGACCCGACCCGGCGCCTCGAGCGGCCGAAGATGATCGAGCCGTTCCTGCCGAAGATCGAGGAGCTCATCGAGCGGTCCCAGGCGAAGATCGGCGCCGATGTGGTCCACGAGAAGATCACCGCGCTCGGGTTCACCGGCACCGACCGCACCACCCGGCGGGCGGTGGCGATCGCGAAGGTGTCCTGGCGGGCGGGGAACCGGAGGGTGTTCAGGCCGTGGACGCCGGAGCCGGGCCTGCGGCTGCAGTGGGACTGGGGCGAGGGGCCGCGGATCAAGGACCGTCGGACCTGGCTGTGGTGCGCGTGGCTGGCCTGGTCCCGCTTCCGGGTGGTGATCCCGGTGCTGGACAAGACGCTGCCGACGATCGTCGCGTGTCTGGACACCACGCTGCGGCGGATCGGCGGGGGCACCGACGTATGCGCTGACCGACAACGAGAAGACCGTCACCATCGACCATGTCGCCCGTGTCGCGGTGCGCAACCCGGCCATCGTCGAGGTCGGGCACCACTACGGCATGAGCATTCGTACCTGTCTTCCGGCCGATCCGCAGTCCAATGGCGGCAGCGAGGCCACCGTGCGGATCGCCAAGCGGGACCTGGTGCCAACCTGGGCCCACCTACGCAACGCCGGATGATGTAAGCCGACCTCATGAATGGCCGAAGTCCCACTGCGGGCACCCCCATGCCTGGGGGCTGTTTCCTGGCTCGCGCGGACCTTGTGGTCAGCGAAGTCATGGGCTCCGAACATTCGAGGCTCCTCTCTTGATTCGCAGGGCCGCCTCACCGGCCTCGAGGTGCTCCCCCTCGCGTGACGCTATTCCCCAGACTTGAACCGACCGCACCTGAGCGGTACGGCACGCAGGACAGACCCCCGGCTGTCGGCGGTCTCCGGAGCACATAGAGCGGCCGCCGCCCGTGTGGGGTTGAACACCCGGGCCATCACCCGCCAGCAAGTCATAACGATGGTCGAGGCCAAGATCCGGTCCATACACGGACCAGCACTCCCCCACGGGCTGTCCCCGTCGGCATTGCCGCAGGTCCGCACCAGTATGAACCAAGTACCACCAACCGACGAAGAACTTGTTGGTGTCGTATTCGCCGAAAAAGCTGGAGTTCTCCTGAGCCCACGAAAAAAGGCGCCTGACCTGGGCTTTCCCCCGTCAGGCGCCTTCCGTTGGGCTCACTCAGAGTCAGGCCCGGTTTGCGCTGTACGTTCGATGTGCGCCCTGAGCATGCGTACGAACTGCGGCGGTACGGGCACCGGCCGGGTCGCGCTGACCGCACGGCACTTGAGCGAGTGCGCTTCGTGCGCCGCACCGTCGTCCGTCCATTCCTTGCCCGAGGTGACCACGCCACCCGACAGGTTCAGCAACCCCATCCGGTCTCGGGCAGATGGCATTGGTCGAGCCGGAGGTGAATGACCTCCGCGGGCCGCATGGCCGCGTAGTACATGCACCCGAAGGGTCTGGGCGGGGTTGGGGACAGCGGCTGGGTCCACTTTCGGCAAAGTAATCTTTCTCCACCGCAGTGTTGAGAGCCTCATTGAATGCGGCCCGCTTGCGCCGTGCCGTCTTGGCCGCAGCGGCCGTGCCGTCCAGCTTGCGGCACATGGCATCCAGCGCCCTGCGCAGCACATCGGCTTCCGCGAGAGAGCTGTCGGACAGGGAGTGGCGCTTCATCCAGTCGAGGGCTTTGCGCCACTCGTCGGCCGGCTCCCGCTGGGCGATCGAAGCCTGCTTCCAGGCCGCCAAGAGCGAGTGCGGCCTGGACCAGTATGAGGTCCGCCGCTACGTCGGCTGGTACCGCCACACCACCCTGGCCATGCTCGCAACACGCCTACCTCGCCGTCATGACCGCCGCGGCGCTGGAAAAAGAGGAGCAAAAACGCCCCCACCGGCCTGGCGCCCCTCACCGTGGCAGTAATCCGGCGCACTGCCGGCGGCTGGTCGATCCCTGCCTGAACACCGGACAGACCGCTGGCCTCGCGCACTGAGCTGGTCCCGATGGCGCAGACGCCCTCAAGCCATCGCGCAACGGTCCCACTACAGCCGACGGCATCGCGCCGCGGCGGGGTTTTCGAAAGCTCCACCCGACGGCACGTCAGCTACCTAGGCTGAGAAAACACCGCCTGACCAGCAGGAATCGCGTAGCGCGACTGGAGTACCAGGTGCCCACCCACCGCTACTGTGCTGGTGCCCGCCCAGGCGCCGTACCGGCTACACCCCGATAGTCGCCTCGCGCCGCGGCTCCGCTCCCCCGCACCCTCAGGCCGGGGGTGCCCCGTCCGGTGCTTGGCGGAGATCTCCCCCTCGATGCGGTGTTGAAAAGGGCCTGCTCGGCTTAGTCTCGGCGTTGGCCCGTCGTTTTCGGGCCACACCATCGTTCGTTCCGCGAATGTCTCATTCTTTTCCTCCAACGGGTGGGGCAGTTGCCGACAGATGCGTACGCGCGTCCCGTTGCCTGCGTGATGCCGTTAAGTGTGAGTTCCGGACAGTCGGCAGGACCCGTTGCGCTGGTCAGAAAACGTGCATGCAACTGTGTTCACGCAGTTGGAATGCCTGGATTCAGGTTCTGTAGCCAGTTCAACCGGTCCTCCGGCGGCGAACGGTCATGGCGGATTGCCGTCCCGGCCGTCTGAGCAGCACCGCTGCGGGAACACACGTGTACAGAGAATCTTTCTGTGGGGCGGGACGCACTTGCGCAGTCCCGTCGGCATCAGTCGATGTACGCACACTCAGGAATCGAGGCTTTCTTGCCTGCCACCGAGTTCATCGAAAGGGTCGGCCTCAATGTGTCCGACCACCTCAGCGCCAATGAATTCCTTTCCCTGGCGCGGGAGAAACGGATCGGGAAAGAACACTTGCAGCGGTTCGCGCTCGCCGAGTTCCAGTCGCAGGAAGCCGAGTTCACCGCTTACGGGCTGCTGTTGTCCCGGTTCCCGCACGAGGTACCCGGCGGGTTCTTCTCCTTCGTCGGTCACGAGCTGATGAAGGCGCGTCACCGGATGGTCAGCGGACTGGCCCCTGCGCTGGGCATGTCGCCGGACGAGATGCGCCGCATGCCGCGGCTGGAACCGGTGCGGCGCTTCACGGAATTCATTTCGTGGACGGCGTTGCATGCCGGAGCCGGGGAAGCGGCGCTGCTGGCCCGCACCGACTTCACCCTGTGGTGCAACACGTGCGCGGTCCTCGCCGACGTCCTGCGCGAGGCGCAGGACACGCCCGCCGAGGCGGTGGCCTACATCGACGCCTACCGGGAGAACCCGCCGGAGGTGGCCGACGGCGTCCTGCAGGTGATCGAGTACGGCCGGGCGAACCACGAACCGGACGAGTGGATCACCCGGAGCGCGGTGCGGATGGAGCCGGCGCTTCGCGACTGGTGGAGAGCCGTGGCCACCGCCGGGTGAAGAAGGCCACGACAGTCGAAGCACGGAATGCGGGGCTGGTATGGGGCGCCACGTCGGTGACGTCACGTTCGCCGCGGAAGACTTCTCCCGCTTCCGCAGCCGCCTGCGGCAGTGTCTGGAGACCCTGCCGCGTGTGGTGGGCCATGGTGGCTTCGGTGTGCTGCCGGCCATGGTCGGTGCGGAACTGGAGCTGTCTCTGGTGGATGCGAGCGGCCGTCCGGCCCCGGTGAACACGGCCGTCCGCGCGGCGCTGGACGACGAGCGGATCGCTTTGGAGGTGGCGCGGTCCAACGTCGAGGTGAATCTGACCCCGGTCACTCTGGCGGGGCGGCCGTTCACCGCGCTGGCCGGGGAGGCTGAGTCGATGCTGGCCCGTATCACCGCGGTGTCGCTGCCTCGGTACGGGGCGCGGGCCGTGCCGATCGGTACCTTGCCCACACTCCGGGCGGCGGACCTGACGGCGGGCGCCTTGACCCCGCAGCCGCGTTTTCACGCGCTGGAGGAGGCGTGGGCCAGGCGCCGGACCGCACCGTTTCCTGTGCGTGTAGGAGACGGGGCACAGGGCGTCGTGGCGGCGGAGTCGGTGGCGGTGCAGGGAGCCGCGTGTTCCTGGCAGGTGCATCTGACGGTGCCGCCCGACCGGTTCTGCCGCACCTTCAACGCCGCCCAGGTGGCCAGTGGCCCCGCCCTGGCCGCAGCAGGCAACTCGCCCCTGCCGTTCGGGTGTCGCGCGTGGCAGGAAGCACGTATTCCATTGTACGAGCACGGCTTCGGTGACCGGCAGGGCACCGGGAGGCAACGGGCAAGCCGGCCCCGGGTCGGCTTCGGCCACGCCTGGCTGCGCGGCGGGCCGCTCGCCGCGTTCGAGGATGCGGTGCGCAACTACGATGTCCTGCTGCCCGCGCCCCGCAGCGCCGACAGCCGGCCAGGGGAGCCGTATCCGGCGTTGGAAGAACTGCGGCTCCACCTGAGCACGCTCTGGCCGTGGAACCGTCCGGTGTACGACCCGGCCGGAAACCTGCGGATCGAGTTCCGGGCTCTTCCCTCCGGGCCGACCCCGCTGGACATGGCGGCGAACACTGCCTTCCTGATCGGCCTGACCTACTGGCTGGCGGCAGAGGAACGGGACGTGGCGCAGTGCCTGCCGTTCGCCCACGCCAGAGCCAACTTCTACCGGGCCGCCCGTAATGGCCTGGACTGTGCCTTGTGGTGGCCGCCGTGTCCCGGGGAGACGGTCACTCGCGAACATCAGGCGGCCAGTCTCGTCAGGCGGCTTCTGCCGCAGGCTCGGGCAGGACTGCGGCTCGCCGGCGTAGCCGCCGACGAGGCGGACGGGTTCTTGCACCTGCTGCAGTGCCGGGTGGCTTCAGGCCGGACAGGCGCATGGTGGCAGCGGCGCGCCCACGAAAGCCTGGGTGACCGCACCGGCCAGGCCGCCGGTCTCCGCGAGTTGGGGGAGCTGACCGAGCGTTACGCACGGCTGGCGGAGCACCGGGCCCCTGTCCACACCTGGAATCTTCCCTCAGACGTCCGACGGAGACCGTGATGTACGAGAGCGCGCCCCCAGCCACGGACCTACAGGTCGACTTCCCTTTCGACTACGCCGCCTTCGTCGCGGGTGACCGGCGCGTGGGACGGCTGCCCGACGAGGCTCTGGGTGCGCGGGTCGCGGTCATCGGGGCCGGCGGCAGCGGTCTGACGGCGGCCTATGAGCTGATGCGGGCAGGATGCCACCCGGTGCTGTACGAGGCCGAGTGCAGTACGGACGGGCCCGGCGGGCGCCGCCTGGGCGGACGGATGGACAGCCGGCGCCTCGCCGAGGCGGACAGTGCCGTCGTCGAACTGGGCTGTATGCGGTTTCCCGACTCCGCGGCGCTGGTGCGCCAGTACGCGCGCACGTTCGGGGTACGGCTTCGTCCTTTCCGCGACAACTACGTCCCCGAGGTGACCCCGGTGACCGTGCTGGACGTCGACGGCCGGCAGTACCCCGCCCAGCAGATCACCGACCTCCACGCCCTTCATGACGGCTTCCGGACCGCGCACACCCGCTGGCAGGACGCGCTGACCCGCATCGGTCTCTTCCAGCTTCAGCGGGACGTCGCCGCACGGGACCTGGGCGCCGTGCGGCGGCGCTGGCGCGACCTGACGGCACGCTTCGAACAGTGGTCGTTCTACCGGTTCCTGCGCGACGCCGCAGGCGCGGGGCTCTCCCACGAGCAGGCCAGGCTCCTGGGCACCGCGGGTGTGGGGCCGGTCGCCTGGGACTGCTTCTTCGACCTCAGCATCGTGGAGATCCTACGGATGCTGCTGTGCACCGAAGGAGGCACCCAGCTCTACGCCCCCCAGGGCATCAGCCGCCTCGCCGAAGGATTCTGGGCCCACCGCACCCCCACCGCGCAGGGGCACATCCGCAGCCTCGAAACGCTCAACCACGGCGCCCTGCGGCCCGCCGTTCGCACGCTGGACGTCACCGCGGACGCCGCCGGAGGCGTCGTGGCGCACAGTGAGGACGGCCGCAGCGAACGCTTCGCCGCCGCCGTGTTCACCCCGCAACTGCGACTGCTGGAGACGGGCATGGAGCTTCGCTCCACCGATGCCAGGGCTCCGGCCCTGGGGTCCCGGATGTGGCGGGCCGTACGCCGGCTGCACTACTTCCAGTCCGCCAAGACCGCGCTCGTCACCCGGCGCCCGTTCTGGGCAGGCACCTCACTGGACGGTGTCACCCTCACCGACCGGCTGCCCCGCGCCGCCTACACCCTCGACTACGGACCCGCCCCCGGCCCCGGGGGCCGCCGGGCCGTGCTGGACCTCAGCTTCACCTGGGCCCAGGACGCGATGAAGGTCGCACCGTTCACTGTGCAGGAACGGGTCGCCCTGTTCGTCCGCGACCTGGCCGCCATCCATCCCGAAGCGGCGCCGGATCTGCGCGCGCACGCGGCCGCCGACCCGGCGGTCACCGTCTCCTGGGAGGACAGGAGGAATTTCCAGGGGCTGTGCCGCTTCTCCTGGCCGGGCGACCACCCCTACCAGCGCGACCTGTTCTGCCACTTCATGAAGGACTTCACCGGCACCCCGGCCGTGCCGGGCGAACCTCCCAACGCCCTGTTCCTGGCCGGCGACGACACCTCCTGGTCCCCGGGCTGGCTCGATCACGCCCTGGCCTCGGGCCTCAACGCCGCCTGGGGCGTCCTGCGCCAGCTCGGCGCCCGCAGCGACCCGGGCAACCCGGGCCCCGGCGACGTCTGGCACGACCCCCGCTACACGCCGATCACCGTGCCCTGAGCACAGCGCACCCCGCCCCGCCCCGCCCCGCCCGGCCTCGGCCCGCCGCCCGGCCCCGGCCCCATCCCACCTGGCCCTTTCCCGGAGACACCATGCCCGCATCCCCCGGCCGAGACCTCCTGCTGCGGCCCGACCGCATCTGGGACGCCGTCCAGGACGGCCCCGTCACGGAACAAGCCGTCCTGGTACGCGACGGCCGCATCGCAGCAGTCGGCCACCACCTCACCGCCACAGCGCAGACGGACACGGTGGCCATGCCCGGCTGCACCCTCATGCCCGGCTTCATCGACTGCCACGTCCACCTCCTGGACGAGACCGCCGAGACGGCACCATCGGCCTACCAGGCCCTCACCGCCGTCCCCGCCCTGCGCACCCTGCTGCACCACGGCTTCACCACCGTACGAGACCTGGGCAGCGCCCACCTGCCCCTGAACGTCTCACTGCGCCGGGCGGTGCAGGACGCACTGATCGAAGGCCCCCGCATCATCGCCGCACCGAACATCCTCTCCCCGCCCGGCGGACACAGCGACAAAGCACCCGAACTCGCCCAGCGCTACGGACACCAGATCGGCACCCTCGCCGACGGGGAGCACGAGCTGCGCCGCGCGGTACGCGAACAGTCCCGGGCCGGCGCCGACTGGATCAAATTCGCCGGCAGCGGCGGCTTCACCTCAGCCGTCGCCAGCCCCGACAGCACCTCCTACACCCAGGCAGAGATGCACACCATCACCGACACCGCCGACGACCTCGGTCTGCCGTGCGCCACCCACGCCCTGAGCGACCGCGCCGTACGACGTGCCGTCGCCGCCGGCGTCCGGAGCGTGGAACACGGCTACTTCGCGACCGCCACGACCTACCAGACCATGAAGGAGGCAGGCATCTTCCTCGTGCCCACCCAGTACGTACAGACCTACTTCCTCGACCGGCTCGACGACGACAGCTTCTGGACCAGCGACAGGGCCGCGATGCGCCGCACCTACCGGGCCCACGCCGAGCACCTGCGCGAAGGGCTGCAAAGACCCGCCCGAACCGGAGTCACCATGGCCTTCGGCACGGACGCCGGGCTGTTCCCCTACGCCGACAACTGGCGCGAGTTCCCCACCCTGATGGCCAACGGGTTCTCCTCCCTGCGCGTCCTTCGCTCGGCGACCAGCACCGCAGCCGCCCTGCTCAAACGCCCGGACCTGGGCACCCTCACGCCCGACACGGCAGCGGATCTCGTCGCGGTGGAAGGCAACCCCTTCCACGACATCACCGCCACCGGCCGCATCCGCCACGTCATCCAAAACGGCCGCCTCATCACCGCGCACCCCACCACGTCATGACACGGTGGGCACCGCGCAGGACGTGTTCTCACCGGCCCGCCCTCCCCGTCCTTTGGCCTCAAAGCTCCGCTCCCGAAGCCAGCGTGAGTGTCTCATCGGCGGAGCAGGCCGGCGTGAGGTCGACGGGCAACGGGAGCGGCGGCAGAATCAGCCGTACCCGCCCTGGCACCAGATGCACCGGCCGGGGGCATCTGCGTTGCCTGCGCGGGACCGTGCCCACTGCCGGGCAGGCTGTTGTCGCCGGAGTCGAGCGGCACGGCACACCCAGCGAACCGGCGACGGACGCCGGCTGTGGGACCGCCCCCGCTGTCTCGCAAAACAGCCCGATGCGGGTCTCCTGGCCCGCATCGGGCTGTTCAGTCGGTAGGCACGGGCCGCATCGACCGACCATCCGCATCGGGCGCGTCAGGGGCTGGCTTCTCGCCCGCAGCGCGTACCCGAAGGCTGGAAACGCGTTCTAGACGGCTGGACTCCGGTGGTGGGCTGGTAGGGTCTGCGCGAGCCAGTCGGGGTCGGCGGCGAAGGCGCGGGCGCGCAGGCGGTCCAGGGCGCTGGCCAGCGGCAGCTCCGTCCCCAGGACCGGTGGCGTCGTGCGTCCCGGGGCCCTGAGCGCGCCGTCTGGTTCAGCTCCGGCCCCCGCGCGCACTGCTCGCCGGAACCTGTGGCACGCTTCGGGACCGCGTCCGAGCAGGGATACACGGACGGAAGAAGAACGTCATCAGATTCGTCCACGCCGCCTGCCGCGTAGTTCCAGCCGATGTGGTTCTTCCAGGGAATCACCCGGGTGCCTCGTGGGGAGGCTGGCGACCATGCCGTCACTGCGGGCGCACGAGAACCAGCGAACCCGGGCGGCGCATGGCTGGAACCGCCCTCCCGCGGCGCCCCGAACGGTTGGCCATTGAACCTTCGCTCGCGCCGGGGCGTATTCCCGGCAGCACGGTGGAGGCACCTCCGTCAGGGGCCGTCCGCACGAGTCGCCGGTGCGGCCGTCTGCCGACGGACCTCTCGCACAGGCCCGTCGCACGCCTGCCCGTGCACCCGGGCAGGGCTCCGGGGCCGGCCGTGGTACTGGTCCGTTCCTCGAACCCGTCAAAGGGAGCGTCATGGGGTCCAACGCACAACCGTTACCGCAGGTCCGCGGCCGGGATCGGCAGTTGGCGCAGGTCCGCGCCAACCTGCGGCGGGTGGCGAGCACCCGGCACAGTGGCGTCCTGGTCGTGGAGGCCGCGCCC
Organism: Streptomyces sp. Ac-502; assembly: GCF_045222935.1. Taxonomy (NCBI): domain Bacteria; kingdom Bacillati; phylum Actinomycetota; class Actinomycetes; order Kitasatosporales; family Streptomycetaceae; genus Streptomyces; species Streptomyces sp. Ac-502. The sequence goes on along the minus strand of NZ_JBHFFO010000001.1, from coordinate 9,313,045 downwards.
GGGGCGGGCAAGTCCCGCCTTCTCAGGGAGGCTGTCACCCTCGCCGGCGGCAGCGGTTTCGCTGTCGTCAACGGCACCACGGCCGGCCCCGGGACCGTCTCCGATGGACCGGCGGCGCTTGCGATCCGCTCGGGCATGTCGGGTCCCGCCGACCACCGGTGTCACTCCCCGCAGGTGACGTCCGTGATCGAGTCGGCGCGGACATGGTTGCGCGACGACAGTGAGCGCCGGCGCGTCCTCGTGGTGCTCGACGACCTGCATCTGGCATCCCGGCCCGCCTGGACAGCGTTGTGCGAGCTGATCGAGGCCTTCAGTACCCGGCCGACGCTATGGCTTCTGGCCTTCTCCTCGGACCGTGACGCTGTCTCGTCCGAGGCGGTGCGAATCTGCCTCGGCAAGCTGAGGAGCAGGGTTCCGGTGGAAGCGCTGCACGAGCTGGGGCCGCTCTCGGGTGAAGCGTTGACGCAATTGGTCACCGATGTGACCGGTGCCTCCCCCAGCTCGGCCCTCCTGGCCCTGGCCGAAAGCGTCAACGGCACCCCCGGGCAGTGATCGAGCTGATGCGCGGGCTCGTGGAGGACGGCGATGTCTGCCTGGTCGACAACACCTCGCGCTTGCATCCCGACGTCAGCGGCGGCACCGCGGACGGGGCCGGTGTGTGCCTGCCCGCGCCGGTGCCGAAGCGTTTCGCCGGGCTGCTCGAAAAGGATCTCCAGTCGCTGTCCGAGGCGACCCTGAAGGCTCTTCGGGTGGCAGCGGTGCTCGGATCCCCGTTCGCACCGGAAGATCTGTCGGCCCTGCTCGGCCAGACACCGGTCGCCCTGCTGGCGGCGGTGGACGAAGCCGTCAGCCGTAAGCTGGTGGTCTGCGGCGAGCACGATCTCGTGTTCCGCAGTGAGCCGATCTGGCGGGCCCTGCTCGACTCGGTGCCCTTACCGGTGCGCGCGTTGCTGCGCCGGCAGGCGGCGCAGGTGCTGCTGTCGCGCCGCGACGGCCTCGCGCGCGCCGCCCTCCAACTGGTGCACATCGTCCAGCCCGGTGACATGGAGACCCTGCGTATCGTCTCCGAGGGGTCCCGGAAACTGCTGGCCGCCGATCCGTCGACCGCGGCGTCACTGGCGATGCGCTGCATGGAGTTGCTGCCTCCCGGGCAGGCCGAGCGCCTGCGGTGCGCGAAGACCGCGGTCGAGGCGTTCACCCGAGCCGGCCACCTGGAGAAGGCGGTCACCTTGGCCGAGGACACCATCGACGAGGCCACCCGGCTCGCGGCCCTGTCACCGGGCTCGCTCGCCGAGGACGTCGCCGCACTGCGGGCGGCGATGGCGGCCGCACTGCTGTTGCAAGGAGACGCGCCCAGGGCGCACCGAGCCGCACGCGACGCGCTGACGGCTCAGGAGGCCGGCTTCGGGCGCCGCCAAGCCGTGATCGCTCATCTCGCCGCCTCCTGGCTGACCGGTGACAGTACCGCGCGCAAGCGGGTCCAGGAGATCCTCGACGCCCCCGGGCGGCACCCACAGGCCGTGCACGTCGGCGCGATGGCCTTCCACGCGTTCGGCCAATGGCGCGCCGGCCGGGCGGGCGACGCGCTGCAGACCCTGCGCCAGGCGGTCGCCCTCGGCGGCGGGGACCGGGTCGCACAGTTTCTGGATCCACGCTGGTTCCTTGCCTTCACGCTCACCCGGCTCGACGAATACCAGGAGGCACAAGAGGTCATCGAGTGCTGCGCACCGTTGGCCGCCGCGCAGGCAGGCCCGGCCGCCGCCGTCGCGGCCGTCCTGCGAGCACCGCTGTATCTGGCCCAGGGACGCCTGGAGGCGGCCGAACAGGCGGCGCGGAACGGTGTGGGCGCCGCCGGCCCGTGTGTGCCGATGCTCGCCCCCAGGCGTGGCTGGTGCTGGCCCTGACCGCGCTGCGCCGGGGGCGCTCCCCCAGGCCGAGGATCACCTCAAGACTCTGGAGAAGGACTTCCCGACAGCTTCCTGGAGTCCCTGGTGGTCCGCACGCCTGCTGCTGAACGCCCAACTGGCCGAGGCGCGGTCGGACTTCGGTGCGGCCGCGGAGATACTGGCGGAGATCGCTTCGGAGGCCGGTGCGCTGCGCGAACTGGCCCTGGAGGACTCGGCGGCCGCGGCCTGGTGTGTGCGCTGCGCGCTGGCGGCGGACCGGCCGGACCTCGCCCGCGCCGTCATCGAGGCGACCGAGGACCTGCGACGGCACAACCGCGGCGTTCCCGCGGTGCTCGCCGCAGCCCTGCACGCTCGCGCGCTCGCCGACAAGGACGCGGACGCGCTGGCCCAGGCCGGCCGGCTGCACCGCAATCCGTGGGCCCAGGCCGCGGCGGCCGAGGACCAGGCCGCCCTCCTGCTCGACCGTGGCGACCAGGAGAACGCAGTCAGCGCGCTGGACCGGGCGCTGGGTGCGTACGGCGCGCTCGGCGGCGAACACGACGCCGCCCGCGTACGGGCCCGACTGCGCCGGCTCGGGGTGCGGCGCCGGCACTGGACGCGCACCGAACGCCCGGTCTCCGGCTGGGAGAGCCTGACCAAGACCGAGCGGAAGGTGGCGGAACTGGTGGCGGGCGGTCTTACCAACGCGCAGGCCGCCCGCCATCTGTTCATCTCCCCGCACACGGTCGGATTCCACCTGCGGCAGATCTACCGCAAGCTCGGCATCCGCTCCCGTACGGCCTTGACCCGCTTCACCCTGTAGCGCCTACGGTCGCAGCCGCTCACCTGGTCCCCTGCATCAGCGGCCGCCACCACCGGCGGTTGGCGGCGTACCACGCGACCGTCTCGGCGAGCCCCCGCTCGAAGGTGACCCGCGGCGTATGGCCCAGGGCCGTCAGCTTGGCGTCGGTCAAGGAGTAGCGGCGGTCGTGGCCCTTGCGGTCGGGCACGTGCTCGACGCACCGCCAGGGGGCCCCGAGCGCCTCCAGCAGCCGGGCGGTCAGCTCCCGGTTGGTCAGCTCGGCGGTCCCCGCGACGTGGTAGACCTCGCCCGCCTCGCCGCGCTCGGCGACCAGCCGGACGGCCCGGCAGTGGTCATCGACATGGATCCAGTCGCGTACGTTCCGGCCGTCGCCGTACAGCGGCACCTTCAGGCCGTCGAGCAGACGGGTGGTGAACAGCGGGATGACCTTCTCCGGGTACTGGTACGGCCCGTAGTTGTTCCCGCAGCGGGTGATGCTGACCGGCAGTCCGTGGGTGCGCGCGTAGGCCAGGGCGATCAGATCACCGCCGGCCTTGGCCGCGGCGTAGGGGAGTTCGGGTTGAGCGGGGCCGACTCGTCCCAGGATCCGGCCTCGATGCTGCCGTACACCTCGTCGGTGGAGATGTGCACGACCCTCGGGGCGCCGGCGTCGAGGCATGCCTCCATGAGGCACTGCACGCCCAGGACGTTGCTGCGGACGAAGTCGCCCGCGCCGGTGATCGAGCGGTCGACGTGTGTCTCGGCGGCGAAGTTGACGACGACGTCGTGGCCGGGCACCACCTTCCGGAGCAGTTCGGCGTCGCAGATGTCGCCGTGGACGAAGGTGAACCGGCCCTCGGCGGGCGCCAGGTTGGCCGGGTTCCCGGCGTAGGTCAGCTTGTCGAGCACGGTCACCTCGTCCGCGCCGGCGTAGGACCGTACGAAGTGCGAGCCGATGAAGCCGGCGCCGCCGGTCACAAGGATTTTCATGAGGTGACCTGCACCTTGCTGTGGTCGCCGAGGACCAGGCGGTGGGCCCGCAGGGCCCCGGGAGTGGACGTCACCTCGACCTCGCGTCCGATCAGCGAGCGTTCGACGCGCCGCACCCCGGCGAGGGAGGCCCCGCGCAGCACGATGGAGTACTCGATCTCGCTGTCGGTCACCGCGCAGTCGCTGTCGATGGAGGTGAACGGGCCGACGTAGGAGTCGCAGATGTGGGAGCCGGCCGCGATGATCGCCGGGCCGACGATCCGCGACCGGGTGACGGTGGCGCCCTCTTCGACCACCACCCGGCCGACCAGTTCGCTGGAGCCCACCTCACCGGCGCAGTCGGCCGCGATGCCGTCCAGGACCAGGCGGTTGACCTCCAGCATGTCGTCGACGTTGCCGGTGTCCTTCCAGTAGCCGGACACGACGTCGGAATCCACCCGGCACCCCGCGTCGATCAGTTCCTGGATCGCGTCGGTGATCTCCAGTTCACCGCGCCAGGACGGCTTGATCCGGCACACGGCGTCGTGCACGCGGGCGGTGAACAGGTAGACGCCGACCAGCGCCAGGTCGCTCTTCGGGTGCTGCGGCTTCTCCTCCAGTCCGATCACCCGGCCGCGCGGATCCAGCTCGACCACGCCGAACGCGCGCGGGTCCGAGACCCGGGCCAGCATGATCTGGGCGTCCGGTCGGTTGGTGCAAAACCGCCGCACGAGCGAGCTGATGCCGCCGACGATGAAGTTGTCGCCGAGGTACATCACGAAGTCGTCGTCGCCGAGGTAGTCCCGGGCGATGTGGACGGCGTGCGCCAGGCCCAGCGGTGCCTCCTGCGGGAGGTAGGTCACCTCCAGGCCGAAGCGGGAGCCGTCGCCGACCGCCGCCTCGATCTCGGCGGCCGAGTCGCCGACGACGATGCCCACCTCACGGATCCCGGCCTCGGCGACCGCTTCCAGGCCGTAGAACAGGACCGGCTTGTTGGCGACCGGCACGAGCTGCTTCGCCGAGGTGTGCGTGATCGGCCGCAGCCGGGAGCCGGAACCGCCGGCCAGCACGAGCGCCTTCATCGGCACCCCTTCGCCGGGGCGGCCGCCCCGGGGCGGCGCACGGCCCCGCGCCCGTCCGGCTCAAGCAGGTCCGGCCGGCTGCCGAAGGCCCCCGGCCTCAGCCGGGGCGTCCCCCGGTCGCGCGGTGCGTCAGCCACAAAGCTAGGAGCCATCATCTTCCCCATATCCGTGAGCGGGCCGATTCCGTGGCGCGTCCTGGTGAGAGCATGTGTCATGGCCCCGGCAGGGCGCCCGCCGCCCGGCACGGCCGGGCCTCTGCTTCCCGCGTCGGTCGGCGCGGGGACCCGCCGCCCGGCGTGCCGCGGCACGGTCGCCTTCAGGTCAACGTGGCGGGCAGGGCGCTCAGCCGGCGGATCATCCACTCCGATTCCCACTGGACGGCGGTGTCGCTGCTCAGCCGTGCCCGCGGGAACCGGCGCAGGAAGCCGCGTACCGCAATCTGTGCCTCCAGCCGGACCAGCGAGGCGCCGATGCAGTAGTGCATGCCCAGGCCGAAGGTCAGGTGCCCCTGTCCCTTGCGGGCCGGGTCGAAGCTGTCGGCCTCCTCGCCCGGCCCGCGGTTCGCCGCCGCGATGCTGACCTGCACCGGGGCGCCCTTGGGGATCAGATAGCCGCCGAGGTCGAGGTCCTCCATGGCGAAGCGCCAGGTCGGGTGCGGGAACGGCGGGTGCACCCGCAGGGCCTCCTCGATCCACTCCTTGATCTCCTCGTCGGTTCGCGGCCGGTCCTCGGGCGGTCGGCGCAGCGCCTCGTACAGCGATGCGGAGATCGCGCTCCCGGTCGTCTCGTAGCCGGTGATGATCATTCCGACCGTCCAGACGATGACCTCGCCCTCGGTGATCGCGTCCGGCCCGTCGGAGGCGGACAGGAAGCCCGTGATCACCCCGTCCCGCAGCGGGGCCGGGTCGCGCACCCAGTCCCGGACCGCGCCGAACAGCGCCCCGACTGCCTCGGTGCGGGCCGGGTAGTCGGAGGAGTAGAGCATCACGTCGGTGATGCTGCGCAGCCGCCGCTCCGCCTCCAGGGGCAGGCCGAGCATCTCGGAGATGAACGCCAGCGGGATCCGGTGGGTGTAGTCCGTGACCACGTCGACTTCGGCGGCGTCCGCGGAGCGGGACTGCTCCAGGTCGTCCAGGAATCCGTCGACCTTGACGCTGACCCGCTCGCCCCACCGCTCGGTGTTACGGGGGCTGAGCACCGGTGCGTGCAGCCGCCGGATCCGCGCGTGGTGCTCCCCGTCGCTCATGATCATGGCGCGGGCGTACTCCGGATCGGGCTGCGATCCCACCATCAGACCCGGCTTGCGCATGAAGTCCGGGACCAGGCTCACGTCCTTTTCCATCCGGGGTGTGTCAGCGCGATCCGCACCAGTTCGGGATCGCACACGACCCAGGCGTGCCGGCCGAGGTAGGGGATCCGCACGACCGGCGCGACGCGGGCGGCCGCCAGCAGGTCCGGCATGCAGTCGAACGGCCCCGGGTCCACCGGCATGCTCGCCAGGGGGCTTGTGCCAAGCCGGTTTTCGTCGTGGCATTCACTGTGTGACACCTCCGGTGGGGACCTGGCCCTGGGAGCCGGCCATGGACTCGATCAGTTCGGCGGCCCGTCGCGGGGCGTCGCAGCTCTGGAACTCGCGGGACATCTCGCGTGCCCGCCGCCGGTAGCGCTCGTCGTTGAGCACGGTGGTCACCGCCTCGCGCAGGCCGGCTTCCGTCACGGCCCGCCGCTTGAGGACGACACCGGCCCCGGCCCACTCGACCCGCGCCGCTACATCGGGCTTCTCCTCCGATCCCGGTGCGACGACCAGCGGTACCCCTGGGCGAGGGCCGCGTTGGCGCCGTTGTAGCCGCCGTTGGTCACCATCACGTCCACGTGCGGCAGCAGGTGGTGGTAGGGGATGAACCGCTCCAGCCGCACGTTGTCCGGCAGCGGCCGCAGCCGGTCGACGTCCACGCCGCTGCCGGTGGTGACCACGACGAGGACGTCCTGCCCGCCCAGGGCCCGGACGGCGGGCGCGAGCAGCCGGTCGACGTCGTTGGCGGTGGTGCCCTGGGTGAGCAGCACGACCGGCCGGCCTGCCTGCAGCTCGTCCCACCAGCCGGGTGGGTCGAAGTGCTCCGGGGGAAGGCCGAGGAGTCCGCCCACGAAGTGGGTTCCCGGCAGCAGGTCGCTGCGCGGGAACTCGAAGGACCGCACGGTGCCCATCAGGTACAGGGCCGGCGGGCGCGCGATGTTCGCCATGGCGCCGGTCCGCAGCCGGGGCAGTCCCACCCGGGCCCGGGTCCGGTCCGCCTCCCGGCGCATGCCTCGCATCACCACCTGGTCGGCGACGAACCTGAGCAGCGCGTTGCGTGCCCGCCCCAGCAGCGACGCACTGGGCATTGCGCCCCGCCCGAGCGGGGCGGTGTCCCTGCTGCCGGCGATGTAGACCGAGTTGTTCAGCCAGACCAGCGGGATTCCGGTGCGCTCGCCGGCGAAGCAGGCGCCGTAGCACATGTCGTCGGCGAGGATGCACTCGGCCGCGAACCGTTCGAGCACCGCCAGGAGGTCGTCCATCTGGCCCGGTGCGGTGCGGTAGAAGATGTCCCGGACGCCGGTGGTGAAGTTGGCGGCCCCGGACAGCCCGGCGTGGCCGGGGAACGCTTCCTCCCGGCTCCGGCCGCCGAAGTCGAGCCCGGCGTGCATGGGTTCGAAGTGCGCCCCGGTCCGCTCCACCTGTTCACGGAAGGCGCGGCCGGTGTACCACCGCACCTCGTGGCCGCGCCGGGTCAGTTCGCGTGCGACTTCGAGCATGCTGACGACGTGTCCCGGTGCCGGTGTGGTAGCGATCAACACACGCATCAGCTCTCGCCTCCGTCGGGTCTGGTGTCACCGTTGCCGGCGGACGGACCGGGCGCCCACGGCCCGGCCGTCCGGCCACGCACGCCAGCATCACCCGGCCCTGGCTCCGGGTGGGGGAACGGGGCAAACCCCGCACGTTCGCGCGGGGTGGCGATGCCGGGCCGCCCTGATGGCGCCGACGTGTCGCCGATCAAACCGTCCGTCCCCGGGCCCGGCGGGGGATACGAACGCGCCGCCACTGCACGAACAATGACCGACAAGCAATCCCCGGCATCGCCCTTTCCGGGACCGGGAAGGCGCTGACGTTCATCCAGGACATGCTCCCGGCCTCGGACATCGCGTACTGGAGGAAACCTGTGACGGCACCCTCGCAGAAGATCGACGGGGCGGATGAGGCGCTCGGCGGGCCGAAGAAGGTCACCGTCATCGGCGCCGGCATCGCCGGCCTGGTCACGGCCTACGAACTGGAACGCCTCGGACATCAGGTCCACGTCATCGAAGCAAGCCCAGGCATCGGCGGCCGCATTCACACCCACCGGTTCTCCGGCCGCGGCCAGGCCGGGCCGTTCGCCGAACTCGGCGCGATGCGGATCCCCGCCGGGCACCGGCTGACCATGCACTACATCGCCGAACTCGGGCTGCAGCACCAGGTGCGTGAATTCCGCACCCTGTTCTCCGACGACGCGGCCTACCTGCCCACTGCCTCCGGCTACCTCCGGGTGCGCGACGCGCACAAAACCCTCGTCGAGGAGTTCGCCGCCGGGCTGCCGAGCCGGCAGTACCAGGGGAACACCCTGCTGTTCGGCGCCTGGCTGGACGCCAGCATCAGGGCCATCGCACCCCGCCAGTTCTACGACGCCATGCACGACGAAATCGGCGTGGAACTGCTGAACCTCGTCGATCACATCGACTTGGCGCCCTACCGCTGCGGCAGCGCGCACAACCGGATCGACCTGCACTCCTTCTTCGCCGACCACCCCCAGGTGCGGTCGTTCTGCCCGCCGCGCCTGGAGCGTTTCCTCGACGACGTCCTGGACGAGACCAGCTCCACCATCGTGCGGCTGCGCGACGGCATGGACGCGCTTCCCCGGCAGCTCGCCGCGCGGATCCGGGGACCGATAGCGACCGGCCAGGAAGTGGTCGGTATCGATGTCCGCGACGACACGGTGGTCCTGCGGATCCGCCAGGGTGTCAGGTCCCTCACCCGGACCTGCGACTACGTGGTGTGCACCATTCCGTTCACGGTGCTCCGGAGGATGCAGTTGTCCGGCTTCGACCCGGACAAGCTGGACATCGTCCACCAGACGAAATACTGGGCCGCGACGAAGGTCGCCTTCCACTGCCGCGAAGCCTTCTGGGAGAAGGACGGGATCAGCGGGGGCGCGTCCTTCACCGGCGGGCACGTGCGGCAGACCTACTACCCGCCCACCGAAGGCGATCCGGAACACGGCGCGGTGCTGCTCGCGAGCTACGCCATCGGGCCGGACGCCGACGCGCTCAGCCGGCTGGGCGAGGCGGAGCGCAACGCGGTCGTCACCAGGGAACTGAGCGCGATGCACCCCGAGCTACGCCGGCCGGGCATGATCCTGGGCGTGGCGGGCCGGGACTGGGGCGCGCGCCGGTGGTCCTGGGGGCGGCCACGGTCCGCTGGGGCCAGGAGGCCGCCCTGCGCGAGGCGGAGCGGCGAGAGGCGGCCCGGCGGCAGAAGGGGCTGTTCTTCGCCGGCGAGCACTGCTCGTCGAAGCCCGCCTGGATCGAGGGCGCGATCGAGTCGGCGATCGACGCCGCTCACGAGATCGAGTGGTACGAGCCGCGGACCCACCGCGTCTTCGCCGGCACCCGGCCGAGCCCCTCGCGGGAGTCGGCATGAGCGTCTTCGACCTGCCCCGGCTGCACTTCGGCGGGACGGCGACGACGCACCTGCCGACCGGCGCGCGCAGCGGCCTCGTCGATCTGGCGACCAACACGGCGCTCACCGACGACGGACAGCCCTTTCCCGCGCACCGCCCGCCCGGCGAGTACCACGACCATCTGGACCGGCTGGGGCCGAGGTTCGACAGCTCGGGCCGCCCGGCGCCCGACGGACCCTTCAGCGCGGCCAAGGGCGAGGACTTCGCCGGCAACGGGCACTTCTCCGTCGACGCGCGGATCACCGGCGTCGAGGTCCGGGCGGGCGATGTCGACACCGCCGACCCGGTGGTCGGCCGCGGTGTCGACATGTGGGGGCACTACAACGAGTACCTGGCCACCACGGTCAACCGGGCCCGCGTCTTCGACGTCGACCCGTCGTCCGACTGGACCACGACGCTCATGGTCGGGCAGTTCTGCTTCGGGCGGGACGGCCGCTCCCACGACGTCGGGTACATGGCCACCGGAGGCGTCCGCGGCTTCCATCCCCCGCGGTGGCACAACGCCCGCCACGTCCGGGACGTCGGCGGTCACTGGCTGGCGGAGCGGCTGCGCCGGTCCGTGGTGCACCAGTTCGCCGTGACCGAGCAGGACGAACTGACCTGGCTCGACGAAGCGGCCGCCTCCCCGGCCGTACGGCACCTGCGGGCCGCGGCCGCCGCCGAGGGGGCCGGCGGCCTGGTGGTGCAGTTCGCGCTGAGCCATCTGGCCGCTCCACTCGCGCCCGACCGGCCTGGCCGGTGGCGGTTGCGCGGGACGATCGCACCGTGGCGCCCGCACGAGCCGCGTACCTATCCGGCGGGCCGGCTGCTCGTCCCGGAGCGCCACGCGCCCGGCCGGACCCCGGTGAGCTGCACAACCTCACCGTCGAGCTGACGGACGAGCACGTCACCCTCAACATGATCACTGCGGTGCCCACCCGTGCCCCGAAGACAGCCCCCGGGACCGCGGCCGGCCCTCCCGCCCCGGTCGACATCGGCGATCTCGAACTGCGCACGGCGGACAGCGACCGGCTGGTGGCCCGGGTGCCCCGGCAGGCGTACCTCGGGGAGAAATTCGCCCTGGCCGGCGGTTTGGTGACAGTCCCCATCGAGCTGCCGGCGGACGCCGCGGCCGACGAGGCGCTGCGCCTGGTGGGCACCGGCCCGAACGGCCCGGTGGTGCACCTGCGCGAAAAGGAGATCAACGTCCAGGCCGACGACGCGAGCCTCTTCCTGGAACATCCACGGGACCCGGACGACGCGGACCAGGACGTCGGCGTACTCGTGCGTTCCTTCGTGCGGGGGCGCCCGGCCGCCGTCGCCGAAATCCACGTACGGCAGTTCTTCAACCCCCGGGCCCTCCCGCGCGACCCGGCCGCCCGCTCCCCCGAGGCACGGTGTTCCGATGTCGGCATCGTCCACCTGCGCGTGGGGCGGCAGGACGGCTCCGGCCCGTGGTCCGACACCTGCCTCCTGGACACCGACCACGCGGGCCTCGGATGGTTCACCCTGCGGGGCGCGGCGGCCGGCACCGCCCGCGTCCTGCTGTCCGCCGGCGCCGACGACCTGCCGTGCGACGTGGACCGGCCCGGCTCGGCGGCCCTCGGCCACGACCACGACGACGCGCTCGGCTACTGGCCCGGCGCCGGCTACCTGTCGGTGCGGGTGCTGCCCGACGACTGGCGGCTGGCCGGCATCCGCCAGGACGAAGTGTCCTTCGACCTGGTCTACACGGAGGTCTTCGCGTTCTACGAGCACCTGTACTCCTTCATGAAGGCGGAGGTCTTCAGCCTGGCGGACCGGTGCAAGGTGGAGACATACGCGAAGCTGATCTGGCAGATGTGCGACCCGCGCAACAAGGCGAAGACGTACTACATGCCGCCGACGCGGGACCTGTCCGAGCCGAAGGCACAGCTCCTGCTGACGTTCCTGCGGGCCCAGCAGGCGCCGGACGAGGTCCTGCTGACGGAGCCCGCGACCGGCCGCGCGAGCGGAAAGATCACCACCCGCGGCCGCCTCGTCGAGGTGCTGCGCGACGCCGCCACGATCGAACTGGCCGTCATGCTCCAGTACCTGTACGCGGCCTACTCGGTGCCCACCCACGGTGCCGGCCTGGAGTACGTGCGGCGGGGCACGTGGACACCCGAGCAGCTCCGGCTCGCCTGCGGCGACGGCGGGGAGACCCTCGACGAGGGCATCCGCAGCATGCTGCTGAACATCGCCCGCGAGGAGATGATCCACTTTCTCCTCGTCAACAACATCCTCACCGCGGTGGGCGAGCCGTTCCACGTGCCCCGGCTCGACTTCGGCACCGTCAACCACGAGCTGCCGGTACCGCTGGACTTCTCCCTGGAGAGGCTGGGGCCCGGCAGCGTCGAACGGTTCGTGCAGATCGAACGGCCGGAAGACCTCGTCCACGACGTACGGCGGGGCGACACACCGGCGGCCCCCGCGACCCACGACGACCGGCACCCCTACGCCTCGCTGAGCGAGCTGTACACGGACATCCGCGAGGGCCTGCACCGCGTCCCGGACCTCTTCCTGGTGGGGAAGGGCAGGGGCGGCGGGGAACACCACCTCTTCCTGCGGGAGTCGGTCAACCGGCACCACCCCGACTACCAGCTCGAAGTCGACGACCTGTCCAGCGCGTTGTTCGCGATCGACGTCATCACCGAGCAGGGAGAGGGCGGGGTCCTGGACGCGCGGACCGCCGAGCACTCGCACTACGCCTCATTCCTGCGGATCTCCGACCTGCTCTGCGGTTCGCCGGCCACCCGGGCCCGCCCGGGCGGCGAACGGTGGAACCCGGCCTACCCCGTCGTACGGAACCCGACCCTCGGGCAGGGGAACGCGGCCATGGAGACGGTCACCGACCCGGACGCCCGGTCGGTCATGGAGCTGTTCAACCGTTCCTACTTCATGGCGCTCCAGCTCATGGTCCAGCACTTCGGTGAGTGCCCGGACGCGAGCCTGCGCCGCTCCGACCTGATGAACGCGGCGATCGACATGATGACGGGGCTGATGCGCCCGCTGGCGGAACTGCTGGTGACCCTGCCGTCGGGACGGCGGGGCCGGACCGCCGGGCCGTCGTTCGAGCTGTCCGAGCAGCCCGCGCCGGTGTCCCGCCCGGACGTGGCCAGACGCGGCATCGCGCTGCGCCTCGACCATCTCGCGGTGGCCTGCGGCAAGCACCCCTGGTGCCCGCCCGGGTGGGTGAGATGAGCGCGTTCTGGGCCGACCGCTTCCGACCGCCGGGCCGCCAGGCGTCCCCGGCGGGCCCGTACGGAGCGGCGACGCCACACTCATGAGCGAAGGAGACCGCATGCCATCCGCGACGCTGCCGCGGTTCGACCTCAAGGGCTGGGACGGGGAGGACATCGCCCACCCGTACCCGGTGTACCGGCGCTACCGGGAGGCCGCGCCGGTGCACCGCGGGGCACCGGGCGCGGGCGCGCCGGACACCTTCTACGTCTTCTGCCACGACGAGGTCGTCCAGGTGCTGTCGGACCGGCGGTTCGGCCGGGACGCGCGCGTGGCGTCCGGCGACCCCGGCGCGGCGCCCGTCCCGGTCCCCGCCGAGTACCGGGCCCTGCGGACCGTCGTGGAGAACTGGCTGGTGTTCCTGGACCCGCCGCGCCACACCGAACTGCGCTCCCTGCTCGGTACGGAGTTCTCCCCTTCGATCGTCACCGGTCTGCGGCCCCGCATCACGCAGATCGCACACACGCTGCTGGGACAGCTCGAACGGCACCAGGAGGCCGACCTCGTCGAGGGCTTCGCGGCGCCGTTTCCCATCCTCGTCATCTGCGAACTGCTCGGCATTCCGCAGGACCACCACAGCTGGCTACGCGCCAACGCGATGGCCCTCCAGGAGGCCGGCAGTACCCGTTCGCGCAACGGCACCGGCGGCTACGCACGGGCCGAGGCAGCCGCCGGCGCGTTGACCCGCTACTTCCGGCAGGAGGTGACCCGGCGGCACGGGGACGACCACGGCGACCTGCTCACGCTTCTGGTCCGCGCCCGGGACGGCGGTGCGCCGCTGAGCGTGGACGGGATCGTGGGGACCTGCGTCCACCTGCTCACCGCCGGACACGAGACCACCACCAACTTCCTGGCGAAGGCAGTGCTGGCGCTGCGGGCCCACCCCGAGGTCCTCGAAGCGCTGCGCGCCGCTCCCGAACTTACGCCGGGGGCGGTCGAGGAACTGATGCGCTACGACCCTCCGGTGCAGGCGGTGACGCGATGGGCCTACCGGGACGCCCGCCTCGGTGTGCACGAGGTGCCGCGCGGCAGCCGAGTGGTCGCCCTGCTCGGCTCGGCGAACCGGGACCCCGCGCGCTTTTCGCGCCCCGACGTCCTGGACGTGCGCCGCCCCGCCGACCGGCACCTGGGCTTCGGACTGGGCATCCACTACTGCCTCGGCGCGACGCTGGCCCGCGCGGAGGCCGAAATCGGTCTCCGGACGCTGCTGGACGGCATGCCCGGGCTGGGCCGCGGCAGTCAACAGGTCGAGTACGCCGACGACATGGTCTTCCACGGGCCGACACGGCTGGTGCTCGGCAGATCCGACCTGCCGTGACCCGCGGCGCCCCACCGACACCGCGCGAAGGAAAGGCACTCATGACACAGCAGCCCGGCACCAGCCCCGACTCCGTCGGCCAGGCGTACGACGTGTTCGCCGACGCCGGGGCCACGACCGCCCTGGGCGGCAACATCCACGTCGGCTACTGGGACGACGACCCCGGCCTCCCGATCACCGAGGCCACCGACCGCCTCACCGACCTCGTCGCCGCCCGCCTCGGCCTCCGGCCGGACCAGCGACTGCTCGACGTGGGCTGCGGCAACGGCCTCCCGGCCCTGCGTATCGCGGGTGCGCACGAGGTCCGCGTGACCGGCATCACCGTCAGCCACCAGCAGCTCGCCCAGGCGGACAAGGAGGCGGACGGCTCCGAGGTGCGCGACCGGGTCTCCTTCCGGTTCGCGGACGCCGTGGACCTGCCCTTCGACGACGGTTGTTTCGACGGGGCCTGGGCGATCGAATCGCTGCTGCACATCACCGACCAGACCGCCGCCCTGGCGGAGATCCGCCGCGTCGTCCGCCCCGGCGGGCGTCTGGTCGTCACCGACCTGTGCCAGCGGCAGCCGTTCACCGGCGAGGACCGGGCCGTGCTGGACGGCATGCTGGACGTGTACGAGATCGCCGGGATCAACACGCCCGACGAGCACCGCGCGCGCCTGGCCGAAGCGGGCTGGCAACTGCTGGAGCTCACGGACATCGGCGAACAGGTCCGCGCCAGTTACGGGCACGCCGCGGCCGCCTTCCGGGACATCGCCGCCTCCCTCGACGCGCCGGCGGCGGAGCAGATCAGCGCGGCAGCCGACCTGATGGACGCCTTCGGCAAGCACCCGCACGCGGGTTATGTCCTGATCACCGCGCAGCGGACCTGACCCCCGGGCGTGGCCGGCCGGGCGCGTGCCGGCCGGGCGAACACCGTTCCGCTCTCGCCCCCGCAGACAGGGAGTACTTCGATGTCGTCTTGCCTCGGCCCACCACCTGCCGCCCCCGTCGCCGTACGTCCGCGCAGGGACCGCTCGCTGGCCGGCCGTCTCGCCCTGTCGGCAGCGGCCCACCGCGGGGTGCGGTCGCGGACCGAGGACGTCCACGCCTGGCTGGCGGAGCGCCGCCGGGCCCATGTCTTCCGCGTGGAACGCATCCCGTTCGCGGAGCTGGGCGAGTGGCGGTTCGAGCCCGGCACCGGCGATCTCGTGCACCGCAGCGGGCGGTTCTTCACCGTCGAGGGCCTGCACGTGGAGGAACACGACGGGCCCTACGGCGACGGCCCCCGCCGGGAGTGGCAGCAGCCCGTCATCAGGCAGCCGGAGGTGGGCGTCCTGGGCATCCTGGCCAAGGAGTTCGACGGGGTGCTGCACTTCCTGATGCAGGCCAAGATGGAGCCGGGAAACCCCAACCTGCTCCAGCTCTCGCCGACTGTGCAGGCCACCCGCAGCAACTACACCAGGGCCCACCGGGGCGCGGACGTGCGGCTGATCGACCACTTCGTGCGGCCCGACCGCGACCGGGTCATCGTGGACGTGCTCCAGTCGGAACAAGGCTCGTGGTTCTTCCGCAAGTCCAACCGCAACATGATCGTCGAGACGGCCGGTGAGGTCCCCGCGCCGGACGACTTCCGCTGGCTCACCCTCGGCGAGATCGCCGAACTCCTGCACGAGGACGACATGGTCAACATGAACGCCAGAACCGTGCTGTCCTGCGTGCCGTACCGGGACACACCGCCCGGCGCGCTGCTCTCCGACGCTCAGCTCCTGTCGTGGTTCACCGGCGAGCGCTCCCGCCGCGACGTGCGGACCCGCCGCGTACCGCTGGCCTCCGTGCGCGGCTGGAAGCACGGTGTCGAGGCGATCGAGCACGAGGACGGCCGCTACTTCAAGGTCGTCGCGGTCTCCGTACGGGCCGGCAGCCGCGAAGTGGTTCGCTGGGACCAGCCGTTGATCGAACCCGTCGGCACGGGGGTGACCGCGTTCCTCGTGCGCGAGATCGACGGGGTGCCGCACGTGCTGGTGCAGGCCCGGGCCGAGGGCGGCTTCCTGGACACGGTCGAGCTGGCGCCCACCGTCCAGTGCACGCCAGGCAACCACGCCCACCTGCCGGAGGCGGACCGCCCGCCCTTCCTCGACGCTGTCCTGAACGCCCCCGAGGCGCGGATCCGTTACCAGGCCGTCCACTCCGAGGAGGGCGGGCGCTTCCTGAACGCCCGGAGCCGGTACCTCGTCGTCGACGCCGAGGGGACCGGGGCCGCGCTCGACCCGCCCCCGGCTTCGCCTGGGCCACCCCCGCCCAGCTCAGGGCCCTCACCCGGCACGGGCACTACCTCAACGTGGAGGCCCGCACGCTCCTGGCCTGCCTCAACGCCATGGCGATACGGACCCGGGGAGAGGTGTGACATGGCACGCACACCGGCAGCCGCCGAACCGCTGATCACCGTGCTCGGCGCCTCGGGCTTCGTGGGATCGGCCGTCCTGCGCGCCCTGGCGCACCGCCCGGTCCGCCTGCGGGCGGTGGCGCGCAGGCCGAGCGTGATTCCCCCGGCCCGGCCGGGACCACCGCCGTCACCGCCGACCTCACCGACCGGGCGGCGCTCGCCGAGGCCGTCGCGGGCTCGGACGCGGTGGTGCACCTGCTCCTGGCGGACGGCGGGTGGCGGGCGGCCGAGACCGAGCCGGAGGCCGAGCGCGTGAACGTGGGCGTGATGCGGGACCTCCTGGACGTCCTGCGGCCGGCCGCGGGCGACGGGACGCCCCCGCTGGTGGTGTACGCGGGCGCCGCCTCGCAGGTCGGCGTGCCGCCGCGGGAACCACTCGACGGCAGTGAACCCGACCACCCGGAAACCGCCTACGACCGGCAGAAACTGACGGCGGAGCACCTGCTGCTCAAGGCCACGGCCGAAGGCCGGGCGCGCGGCATCAGCCTGCGTCTGCCCACGGTGTTCGGTGAGGGAGCGGCGCCCGGTACCGGCGACCGCGGTGTCGTGTCCGCCATGGTGCGGCGGGCGCTCACGGGCCTGCCGCTCACCATGTGGCACGACGGCACGGTGCGGCGCGACCTGGTCCACGTCAGCGACGTCGCGGCGGCGTTCGCGGCGGCCCTCGACCACCCGGACGCCCTGGTGGGCGGCCACTGGCTGATCGGCGCCGGCCGGGGCGACGCGCTCGGCGACGTCTTCCGGCTCATCGCCCGGACCGTGTCCGACCACACGGGGCGGCAGCCGGTCGCCGTGGAGTCCGTCGAACCGCCGGCCCACACCCCCGTGACGGACTTCCGCAGCGTGACCATCGACTCCTCCCCGTTCCGGGCGGTCACCGGCTGGCACCCCCGGACCTCGCTTCCCGAGGGGCTGCGGCGCACCGTCACCGCTCTGGCCGGGCAGGAGAGCGAGACCCGGTGACGACACGCACCTCTGATGGACGACACCCACCGCAGGCGTGCGACCGCAGCACGGCCGTCCGCCGCAGTCCTGGAAAGGCTGGCACATGACCACGCGTGTTTGGGATTACCTGGCGGAGTACGAGGACGAGCGTCCGGACATCCTCGACGCCGTAACGACGGTCTTCGGCTCGGGGCAGCTCGTGCTGGGCGCGAGCGTGCGCGGCTTCGAAGCGGAATTCGCCGCCTATCACGGGACGGCCCACTGCGTCGGTGTCGACAACGGGACGAACGCGATCAAGCTCGGGCTGCAGGCGCTGGGCGTCGGCCCGGGCGACGAGGTGATCACGGTGTCGAACACCGCGGCACCGACCGTGGTCGCCATCGACGGCACGGGCGCCACCCCCGTCTTCGTCGACGTGCGCGAGGACGACTTCCTCATGGACACCGGCCAGGTGGCAGCGGCCATCACCGAACGCACGCGGTGCCTCCTGCCGGTGCACCTGTACGGGCAGTGCGTGGACATGGCCCCCTTGAAGGAGCTGGCCGCCCGGCACGGGCTGGCCATCCTGGAGGACTGCGCCCAGGCCCACGGCGCCCGGCAGGGCGGCACGCCGGCCGGCATGACCGGCGACGCGGCCGCCTTCTCCTTCTACCCGACCAAGGTCCTCGGCGCGTACGGCGACGGCGGCGCGACCCTCACCTCGGACGCAACCGTGGCGGAACGGCTGCGGCGGCTGCGGTACTACGGCATGGAGGACCGCTACTACACCCTGGAGACGCCCGCCCACAACAGCCGCCTGGACGAGGTGCAGGCCGAGATCCTGCGGCGCAAACTCAAGCGGCTCGACACCTACATCGCCGGCCGCCGGGCCGTCGCGCAGCGCTACGCCGATGCTCTCGCCGACACCGGTCTCGTGCTCCCGCGCACCGTCCCCGGAAACGAGCACGTGTACTACGTGTACGTGGTGCGCCACCCCCGGCGTGACGACATCATCGAGCGCCTCAAGGGGTACGACATCCACCTCAACATCAGCTATCCGTGGCCGGTGCACACCATGACCGGGTTCGCCCACCTCGGATACGCCCCGGGGTCCCTGCCCGTCACCGAGGCGCTGGCCGGCGAGATCTTCTCGCTGCCGATGTACCCCTCGCTGCCGCGCGACCTCCAGGACAAGGTCATCCACGCCGTGCGCGAGGTGCTGGCGACGCTGTGAGACCCGCCGACCGCCAGTCCGCCGAGCCGTTCACCCAGCCACGGGAGCAGACATGAAAGCACGCGAACTCACCGTCGAGGGAGCACTGGAGTTCACCCCCCGCGTCTTCCCCGACGAACGGGGCCTGTTCTTCTCCCCGTTCCAGGAGGAGGCGTTCGCCGAGGCGCACGGCGGTCCGCTCTTCCGCGTCGCGCAGACCAACCACAGCGTCTCCCGGCGCGGCGTGGTGCGCGGAATCCACTACACCGTGACACCGCCCGGCACCGCGAAGTACGTCTACTGCGCGCGCGGCGCGGCCCTGGACATCGTGGTCGACATCCGGGTCGGCTCGCCCACGTACGGCCGGTGGGACTCGGTGCTGATGGACCAGCAGGACCACCGGACCACCTATTTCCCGGTGGGGGTGGGCCACGCGTTCGTGGCGCTGGAGGACGACACCGTCATGTCGTACATGCTCTCCGGGAGCTACGTACCGGAGAACGAACTCGCCCTGTCCGTCCTGGACCCGGCGCTCGGGCTGCCCGTCCCCCGGGACACCGAGCCGATCCTGTCCGAGCGGGACGGCGCGGCGATCACGCTCGCCAAGGCCCGGGACCAGGGCCTGCTGCCGGACTACGGCCGGTGCCAGGAGATCGAGAAAGGCTGGTCACCGGAGGCCGCGGACGCCTGACGCCCGGCCCGACCGGCGCCCCCGAGAGACCCATACCCCCGGCCTGCCCGGGCGCGCATGGGCTGAACGGTGTTCCGCCCACCCGGCCGGACCGAACCGGCGGCGCGCCCCCACGTGAACGAGCGGGTTTTCGTCCGCACCGCTGCTCCGCGGCCCGCGCGGCCCGATGCTGAGGGCTACGGCGGCCGGGCCGGGCCCGCCGCCACCCCGCACCGGCCGCGAGGGGGCCACCTCCCACCGGCTTCACCGAACACCCTGACCGCACCAGTCCCCCGCACCACGCTCCGCACCCGTCGAACCGAAAGGCCGTTGCCATGACCGACCCCGCCCAGACGCTGCCCGTGCCGGGAGCCGTCGGCAAGCTCTACGACCGGCTGACGCTGAACGCCATGAACGACGGCACCTTCAACACCAACGTCCACATCGGCTACTGGGACACGCCGGACTCCGAGGCCTCGATCGAGGCGGCGATGGACCGGCTCACCGATGTGTTCATCGAACGGCTGAAGGTGGACGGCTCGTCCCACGTCCTCGACCTGGGCTGCGGCGTGGGAGGCCCCGGCCTGCGGGTCATGGCGCACACCGGCGCGCGGGTCACCGGCATCAGCATCAGCGAGGAGCAGATCAAGGCCGCCAACCGGCTGGCGGCCGAGGCCGGGGCCGCCGACCGGGCCGTGTTCCGGCACGCCGACGCGATGAAGCTGGACTTCCCCGACGGGACGTTCGACGCCGTGATGGCCCTGGAGTCGCTCTGCCACATGCCGGACCGGCAGCAGGTGCTCACCGAGGCGTGCCGGGTCCTGCGCCCCGGCGGCCGGCTCGTCCTGACCGACGTGTTCGAACGCTTCCCGCGCAAGGAGGTGCGGCACCCGGGCATCGACAAGTTCTGCAGCGGCCTGATGTCGACCACGGCGGACATCGACGACTACGTCGCACTGCTCCACCGTTCCGGCCTGCGGCTGCGCGAGATCCTCGACGTCACCGAGCAGACCACGCTGCGCCTCGCCGAAGAGATCGCGAAGCTGTCGGCCGTCGAGGACCGCCCCGCAGCCCTCGACGAGAGCAACTTCTTCACCGACGACGCCTTCCGGCCGTCCGACCTGGCGGGCGTCGACGACTTCGGCTGTCTGCTGGCCACCGCGGAACGCCCGTAGCCGATGACCGTCCCGGGAAGGCGCCCCGCGCGCCCTCCCGGTTCCACCGACGGCCGGGACCGGCCCACGAAGAAAGGCAAGGACGACATGACGCATTCCGGTGAGCGGACCGACGTGCTGATCGTGGGCGGCGGCCCGGTCGGGATGGCGCTGGCCCTGGACCTGAGGTACCGCGGGATCGACTGCGTGCTCGCGGACGCCGGTGACGGAGAGGTCCGGCACCCCAAGGTCAGCACGATCGGTCCGCGTTCGATGGAGCTGTTCCGCCGCTGGGGCGTCGCGGACGCCGTCCGCGGCGCCGGGTGGCCGACCGATCACCCCCTGGACATAGCCTGGGTCACCCGGGTCGGCGGTCACGAGATCTACCGGTACCGCCGGGGCACCGCCGGGAACCGCCCGGCCTTCGCGCACACCCCCGAGCCCGACCAGATCTGCCCGGCGCACTGGCTCAACCCGGTGCTGACGCGGGCCGTGGGCGTCCACCCGGACGGTCCGCTGCGGCTCCGTACCACCGTCGACCGCGTGCTGCGCACCGACGACCACATCGACGCCACCCTCACCGACCACGCCACCGGCACGACCGGCACCATACGGGCGCGGTTCCTGGTCGCCTGCGACGGCGCCGCCTCCCCATCCGGCAGTCCTGCGGCATCGACGCGCCGGCCCGCCACCGTACACAGATCTTCCGCAACATCCTCTTCCGCGCGCCCGGACTGAAGGAGCGGCTCGGCGACCGCGCCGCGCTCGTCCACTTCCTCATGCTCTCGTCCACGCTGCGCTTCCCCTGCGCTCGCTGAACGGCAGCGACCTGTACAACCTGGTCGTGGGCGTGGACGACGGCGCCGCCGGCCGTGTCGACGCGCTGTCGCTGATCGGCGATGCCCTCGCCGTCGACACCCCGGTGGAGCTGCTGAGCGACGGTGAGTGGCACCTCACCCACCGCGTCGCCGACCGGTACCGGGCCGGACGCGTCTTCCTCGCCGGCGACGCCGCGCACACCCTCTCGCCCTCCGGCGGCTTCGGGCTCAACACCGGCATCGGCGACGCCGCCGACCTGGGCTGGAAACTCGCCGCCACGCTGAACGGCTGGGCCGGGCAGCAGTTGCTCGACACGTACGAGACCGAGCGCAGGCCGATCGCCGTGCAGAGCCTGGAGGAGGCCAACCTCAACCTGGAGCGCACCCTGCGCAGGCGGCTGCCGCCCGAGGTCCACCTGGACGGGCCCGAGGGCGAGCGGGCCCGTGCGCAGATGGCGCAGCGGATGGCGGGCAGCGGCGTGGAGCGGGAGTTCGACGCCCCCGAGATCCACTTCGGGCTGCGTTACCGCTCCCCCGTCATCATCGAGGACCCCGACGTGCCGGTGCGTCACGGCAAGCCGGACGCCGGCTGGCGCCCGGGCAGCGAGCCGGGCTACCGCGCCGCGCACGCGTGGTGGGACGCGGACACGTCCACCCTCGACCTGTTCGGGCGCGGATTCGTCCTGCTGTGCTTCGCCGCGCACCCCGGGGTAGAGGGGGCCGAGCGCGCGTTTGCCGAGCGGGGCGTGCCGCTGACCGTACGGACCACGGGCGACGGGGAGATCGCCAAGCTCTACGAACGGCCCTTCGTGCTGGTCCGCCCGGACGGCTGTGTGGCATGGCGCGGTGACGAGCTGCCCCGGAACCCGGAATTCCTCGTCGATACGGTGCGAGGCGCCGGGGTCGCGCACGGACACCGGTGAACGGGCACGACGGCCGAGCAGGAAACGCGGCGGACCACGCCGGAGCGAATAGCCCGCCGTCTTCCGGCCGCCGCAAAGGGAGCCGCTGTGGCAATGACCGGTTCCTGGCCCCGCACTCGGCGCGTCGCGGCTGGCCCGTTCGGTTCAAGGGCCGTGGTCGGCCCGAGTCAGGGCGAGAGATGGCCTCGTGTGGGTATGCGTCTAGCCTCTCCGGGCTCGGATTGGTGCGTGAAACGACCACAACCGGTGTCTAACTTGTCCCTCGGTTCCGGCTTCCTTGCAGCGGTGACTTCAAAGGCTCACCTGACCCACGTGGGCGCCCTTTCGGGCCGGGCCACCAGGGCCCGTATCCGGCGAGTTGTGTGAGAGTGGGTGAAGGTCCCGACCTTCCGTTTTCCTCCGGCCTTTCGGCCCGTCGGCCTTCGCTTCTTGTATCTTCCTTCTCCCGCCAGGGCTTCAGCCTCCCTTACGGTCGGCCTACCAAGCCGGTGGCTGTCGCCGGGCCGCGCCACCTCGCGGCAGTTCAGCAGCCTGCAGCCGCGCAGTGCGAACTCCAAGCAGTTGCGCTTTTGGTAACCAGGTGCGAGTGACTTAACCATGACGCATGACGAGTCCCGCCCCGGCGCGGCCGACCAGCTGGCCGCGATAGCCGCCGCTCCCGACCTCAACCGGCCGGCCTCCGCGCGTGAACGTGCCGCCGGGCCGGCCACACTGGCCGTCCTGTACACCGGCCTCGTCGTGGCTATGGAGTGCGACCTGCCCCGCCCGGCCGGGATCGCGGTCTTCGTCGCCGCCCTCGCCCTGCTGCTCGCCTGGAACAGCCATCACGACGGCGCCGCGCGCAGGCGCCCGCAGACCCGGGTGGAGAACGCGGCGCGGTTCGCGGCGGTGTGCCTGCTGGCACTGCCCGGCGTCGAACTGGTCTTCGGCGAGGGACCCGGCACCCTCGTGGCCCACCTGGTAGCGGCCGCCGTGCCCACCGCGGCCGCCGCCGTCTACCTCGTCCTGCGCTGGAAGCGGTGACGACGGCCGACGGCGCGGCATCGTTGCCGCCACGGGAGGCGCTGGTCAACGTCATCCACTCGCCCACCCGCCTGGCCATCCTCGCCACCCTCAACCGGGTGCAGCACGTCGCCTTCGCCGACCTGCGCGACAACCTCCATCTGTCGGCCCCCGAACTCTCCCGTCAGATCGCCTTCCTGGAGAAGGAGGGCATGGTCGAGGTCGCCAAACTCCGCGTCCGGCGCGTCGCCGTCACCCATGTCCGCCTCTCCGACAGCGGCCGGAAACGCTTCGCCGCATACCTGGTGAACCTGAACGCGATCGTGCACGGCGAGGACTGACCGTCGCGGGTCCCGGCCGACGGATGCACGAGCGGGGGCTTCGTCCGTCACGGCCGAAGCCCCCGCTGCGTCACCTCCTTGCGAACGAGGTGCGGGCCGTTCAGCCGGCCAGGGCGAAGGAGGCCGCGTCCCGGCCGGCGAAGGACAGGGGCGCGAAGCCGGCCGTGTCCACCTGGGCCACCGGGCGCTCCGGCGCACCCTTCCAGATGCAGTAGATGGAGGCGCCGGCCAGGACCGCGGCCATGCCCGCGACGCCGCTCTTGACCGCGATCTTGACACCGCGCTTGGCGGCTTCCTTCAGGCCGATCTCGGCGACCTTGCGCCAGTCCTTCTTCTTGATGTGCTCGTTGATCTTCTCGGCGAGGCCGCCGATGCCGCCCAGGCCGATCGCGTCCAGCAGGCAGCTGGCGTAGGAGCGCTGCACGCCCTCCCGCTGCGCCTCGGTAGCCTCGTCGAAGTACGGCTTGAGGGCGTCGGCGAGCTCGGCACCGAGTGCGGCCTTGGTGACCTCGTAGTCGAAGTTGCCGTCGGCGTCCAGGTGCTCGCCCCGGTCGAGCGCTTCGAGGTAACGGGTCAGCTCGTCGATCTGCGCCTGCGTGACCTGCCCGGCCTGGGCAGCGGGGCGGTCCGCACTGCCGCCGGCGGCGTAGGCCTGCGATGCGCCGGTCGCGCCGACGGCCAGCGCGGTGAGGGCGGATACGGCCACGGCGCCGAGACGGGTACGCTTGTTCATCTGTGCATGTTTCCTTGCGTGTTCGTGCACAAGGGGGTGGAAGTCGCGGCGATGCCCCGGCCTACGAAACCACAGGTTCCGCCCCGGCTTCCCCCTGGGCACTGCTGTTGCCCAACGGTTGGTCTAGACCGCCGGGCTGGACAACGCGAACCAATCACCCCAGGTCAGGCGTTTGCCAACCTTCGGTAAACTTCGGCAAATGCCGCGTTCGGCGGTAGAGGACGCCTCCGCCGCGACAACCCGGCCCACGCGCGACGCAGCGCCGCTGCGGCCCCGGCTTTCACCGCCGCTCCGCGCCTGCCCCCCGCCGGAAGGGCCGGGCCACCAGTTCTCCGCGTCCTGTTGGTAGGTCGCCGTTGAAGCCCCCGGGGCTGTTTCGATCAGGTGCTTTGGACGCGGAGGGTGCCTTGGGCGGTGATGGCGGCCGGACCGGCCAAGGCCAGGGTGCCGTCGGCCGCGACAGGCCCCGGGCGCGGCGATGAAAGCAGGTATGCCGCCCTCTGGCCGTGATCTTGACCGGAGTTCTGCACCCGCGCCCGGATCGAACACCCTGAACTCCGTGCTCAGCAGCCGCGCGACCTGCAATTTCATGACGCGCGTCGCTCAGTGCCCGGAGACCGCACTGAGCGTTCGGCGTCACATGCTGGCCATTCGCACCCGGATCGGTTACTGAAGCGTGCCCAGTCTGTCACTCTCGTACCGCACGGATGGCCCGACAAGAAGGGATCTGCGATGCAGTCGATCACCCGGTTAGCGTCCCGAGCCACCGTCTTGGCAACCGCCTTCGGAGCCGCCGTCGCCCTCGCCAGCGGGCCGGCTGCAGCCTCGCCCAGCCTCAAGGGCTGGTCGCCTCAGTGCGACTGGGGAAAGGCCTGCATCCGCCTCGCATCGGACGCAGGACGATGGTGGAACATGAACAACTGCGGCTACAACCCCATCAACGACCGCTACTCCTGGGGCAAGGCCCACGGCAACTCCTTCACCGTCACCTACGTCAACGGCACGTGGGACCGGGTCGAGGCATGGACCGAACGACCGCTGGACGGCAACAACACGGTCATCAAGGTCGACGTGCACTGCTGAAGCCGAAAAGCAAGCAGGACGAAACTCACCACGGCGGCGGGGCCTGCGTTCTCGCCCCGGCATCCGGGCCACCGCCCTGGCCCTTCCCGGGCCGCTGTCGGCGGCGGCCCGGCACAGCCGCTTCCTTCCAACCCAGCGGCTACCTGAGCTGCTCGTCAGGTGCCAGCGCAGTTTGGTGAGACCCAGTCGGCAGCGTAGGTGCCCCGCCGCCTGTGACGCTGCGGCCTGCTGTCCCTCCCCGCGGCCGCGCCCGCCGGAGCTGGTGGCCGTTCGGCCGCCGGCGCTGAACCTCACGCTGTCGCCAAAGCTCTCCGTCTGCCCGAGATCACCCTGAGGTGCTGTGCCGGTCCAGCCAGAAGGTGATGCTGTAGGGGACGGATTCACTCACCGCGACCGTTCCCCGAACGGGAACCGCTGCGGCTGCTGTGGCCCAGGTACAAGAAGGCGGCTGCCGTACTCTGCCCGCGTGGACGGTACGGATGAGTTGAGGAGTCTTCCCGACTGGCGGGTGCTCGTCGTCGGGGGCGCGTCGGGGATGGGGAAGACCGGTGTCGGGCGGGCCTTGGCGCGACGGTACGGGGTCCCCGTCGTGGAGGTCGACGACATCGTGGAGGCCCTCCTTGCGGTGACACTGCCCGGGCACCTGCCCGAGGTCCACTTCTGGCGCACCCACCCGCAGGCCGCCCGCCAGACGCCCGAGTCGGTGGCCGAGCGGCAGATCGCGATCGCCGAGGCGCTGGCGCCGGCGATCGAGGCGGTGGTGGCCAACCATGTGGGCACCGACACCCCGGTGATCCTGGAAGGCGACTACGTCCTGCCCAGACCGGCGACGCCCAAAGGTGCGGTCCGGTCCGTCTTCCTCCACGAGGACGACGAGGCGCAGGTGACGGCCAACTACCTGGGCCGCCCGGTACGCCTCGTACTGAGTCCAGGCACGTTCGAGTGTCTCGATAGCCGCATCGATGGCGCCACACTCTTCAAGATGGTCAAGCTGGCCCTGCCGTCCCTTGCGTGAGGGCCAGTGCGGATCAGCCGAGACGTCCCGAGCGAAATCCCCGATGGCGTTGTGCTGATCGGTATGGGTCTTCAACCACGCGGTGAAGCGGCTTGGGCATGTCCGCATACTTCCGCCGCCGCGTCGGAACAAACCCAATGAGGTGCGGCGCATCCTTTGGCGCTCGCTCCGCTCGCGTGTTGGCCGTCGCCGGGGCTTCCGGCGCGGTCCGGGGCGCGGGCGCGGCACCCGGGGGCAGGATCCGCACCGTGCGCACCGCGTCGGTGCCAACCGTGCTGTTCGCAATGCTGGCACCGATTGGGCCTATTCCAACTCATCCCTAACTCTGAGCAACGCAGGGTATTCGCAAACGACCAGTTTCCCAAACCGGCGATTCCTCGGATTATTGGTAGTCCACCGCTTCTCGCTGCTTCCCCGCTCACGGAAGCAACCAGACCCGAAAGGCACTGCGGACAGGAATGCCCAGCCAGAGCAGCACGACGCATCATGACCCGTTCAGCCCTGAGCACACCCGCGCCACCTGGAGCGGGACCGCGAGCGTCGAGGACGCCGCCCAGGCGTTCGGCTTGTCGAGGTCGAAGAGCTACGACCTTGTTCGCCGCGGGGAATTCCCCTGCCGCGTACTGCCGATAGGCCGTACCACCCGCGTCGTCACCGCCTCGCTCCTCCGGGTACTCGAGAGCGGCGAGCCGGAGTACAACAAAGCCTCCAACGCAAGCACCAAGCCGTCTTGACCAACTGCACGAGGACGCCCCGCCGGAGCGTCCTCGCATCAGGTCCCGTCTACGCAGGCCCCCGTCGAAGCAAGCCGGCAAGGCCCTCACATGTCACGAGCGATCACAGCCGAATCACCAACCCCACGCACACCATCACGCCACAACGCTCTGACTTGGTCTTACGCTCTCCCCCTGAACCCACTGGACGCCCCTGGACGGTTTCTACGACATGTGCCATGTGGTACCGCGAAGCCCACTCGCCAGCACCACGGACTACACACCAAGCTCCGGACCAGGCGCGGACCAACTCGGCTTCGCAGCAGACGCCGGCGATCCCGTGGACGTCGTGTGGAGGCCGCGGCAGCATGTGACGCTCGCCGAGTCGGTCGGGGCCATCCTGGGCGACCAGGAAGTATTGCGCCGCGTCCACTCCCTGGCCGAACAGGTCCCGGCCTGGGATGCGAAGGCCATGCTGTTTCACGTCTCGAACCGGACACGAGCTGCTGCTGAGCACCCCACGGAAACACTGGCAGCGACATCCTCGAACTCGGGCTGACCATGGCGTTCGCATGGGCCGAAGACTTCAGCATTCAGGATCCGCGGATGGCCCTCGCCGAGGCCGCGAAAGGCTGCCCCTACCAATGGGAGCCGGAAAAGCACACTCTTTACGTGTTCCGCGCCGACGAGGCTCGGAACACCCTGACCAGTGAAGACCTCTGGAGCGAACGTGCGGACGACCGCAGAGTCGACCGGCTGACCAGGTCGGAAAGGAACGACGGGCCAGGCTGCGAAGGTTCTACGGATTCTGGCCGATCTTCTCGGACGGCAACCGCCACAGACGGACCCGACAGGTCGCGACTAGACTGCTGCGCGCTACCACCACACCGAGGCTGGGCAGTACATGTGAACGGCTGGCGTACCAGCAGCTCATCGAAGCCGGACAGGGTTCCTTCGACTGGACCGAGCACATCGCGCACCCGTTGGCTCGCGAGGCGGTCGCCGACCTCGCCGGGCGAGACAATGCCGACCACCTTCTGGGCATGGCTGCCGCCGTCATGCACGAACTCGCCGCACCAGAGGTGGACATGGTGCGAATCGACCTGGCTTTGGAAGCCGTGGACGGCCTGCGGGACTGGCTGGCCGGTGAAATCCACCGCCCCTCATCCCGCTTCCTCGCCGGGCTGGCGGACGTGTGGAGCGACGAGCACCTCGGGCCCGACTACGCGGCAGCCCTGCTTGCCCAATTCATCACCGGCTCCTACGAACCGATCCTGACTGCCTTGTGCGTTGCCGGGGAACTGGCCACGGCCCCGCTCATGGCCGGCCTGCCAGTGCGCAGCGTGCGCGAGGAAGTACTCCGGCTCGCGACACCGTTCCGTTTCGCCAGCCGCTACGCCCGCCGCCCGGTGACCGTCGGCCCGCACCACCTCGGCACCGGCGACCGGGTCACTGTCTGTCTCGGCACAGCCAACCTGGACCCCCGCCGCTACCCCGAACCGCTGGACGTCGCGGAACGCCGGGAGATACCCCGTTCCTTCAGTTTCGGCTTCGGCAAGCACTACTGCCCCGGCGCTCCGATAGCCCGAACGGTCATCGATGCCCTGCTGAAGACCATGCTGGGACTCGGCGTCCGGTTCGAGGTGGAGGAAATGCAGCGGGAACCGGAGCTACCCATGCTGCGCTACCGGCAGCTGAAGGGGCACCTGGTCCGGCACGACCGATAGCCCCGGACGTGGGGAACGACGCCGGCACCGGACCGGCCTCCGCTGAAATCAACTCCTCAAGACACCCGGTGTCCGCTGCCCGCTGCCGGGCTCCGGCGGAGGCGCGGAACGCGAGATGCCCGCGCGGCAGCGACTTGCGCCTCCTGGTTCCAGTCCATCACCCAATTCGTAGCCCGACCAGGAAGACCCTCATGGATTATCTGCTCGACCCCGCTGAACAGCCCCAGGACGTCCCGGCACGGTTGGCGGAACAGATCGCCTTCATCGCGGAGATCGACCGCCTCAAGACCGTGCTCCGCCTCAGCCCCCTGCTGGCCGCCGACCGCCGGGAGAACGACGCCGAGCACTCCTGGCACCTGGCGGTGATGGTGCTCGTCCTGAGCGAGTACAGCAACGACCCGGTCGACATCGGCAAGACACTGAAACTCGTCCTGGTGCACGATCTCGTGGAAATCTACGCGGGAGACACCAACCTCTTCGACACCGAGGGCCGCAAGAACAAGGCAGAGCGTGAACAGGCGGCCGCCATGAGGCTGTTCGCCCTCCTACCGGGTGACCAGGAGAAGGTTTTCCACGATCTGTGGGAGGAATTCGAAGAGGCGCAAACACCGGAGGCCCGGTTCGCCAAAGCCATGGACCGTCTCCAGCCCCTCCTGCTGAACTTCGGTAACGAGGGCGGCACCTGGCGCGGCCCGGGCGTCACCGAATCCCTGATCCGCACCCGGACCTCCGGCATCGCGGACGGTTCCCGCGAGCTGTGGGACTTCACCCAGAAGCTGTTCGACCTTGCTGTCGGCCGCGGCTGGATCATTCGCGATTGACCGACCACGGACGACCTGGCCCATTCGCCGAGGCGGCCTTACACAACCCTGGTTCGCGGAGCTCGCGATCTTTACAAAGACGTCAGCACCGGTCTCCTGCAGACAGCCCCGGAACGGGTGATGACGGCGGAGCTGCATCTATAGCCGATCACCGCCTTGCGGTCTTTGCGTCGGCTGGTGGCGACCTGCCTATCGCCTATCGCGGGCTCTGTTCGTCGTTCGTTTGGTCCAACACGTGCCACTCGCCGACGACGGGCGTCGCCCAGCTTTGATGTGGACGTGGAACAGCTCGCTCGGCCACGACCGTTCGTAGCACCAAGCAGCCGTCTGCCATGAGCTATACCGACTCGCCTACGGAAGCTGAACCTTTTGCTCGATTCCACCTACACACAGCATGCGGCTGTACGCTCGCCGCTCTGCTCGTCTTGGTTGCCTACCGCGTACTCGGCCTGCGCCGACCGAACTGATTCTCACGCTGACCGACGTCCTCGGTACGGGGGAGGCGGTCCAGCGGCTCGCGGATCGCAAGGCTGCCCAGGCAATGATCATGGACCCGCCCGACACCGCCGCCATACCCGAAAGACTGTACGCCTCATAGTCATCTCTGCTGATTCAGCGGAGATGACCTTCACCTTCTCCGCCACGGACTGAGGCTGTCGTGATCGATGGCTTTCCCCGGCCGGCCCCTGCACCGGCAGGCCGATCAGTCCTGCCGATCCCTGGTAGCAGGCACCTATTCGAGTGACGCTCACCAGGCCGACAAACGCCGTAACCACTGGTGAAAGGTGCGGACATTGCGGGACAACGTGGTTGCTGAGCAGGGCCGTTGCGTCCGAGGGCAGCTGATCGGTTGCAAGGTTGAGGACACGCGGCGGCTGGGTGGGGAGTAATCGGCGGCAGAAAGCGTGTGGTCTGTAGAACCCGCCGGGCCACACTCGGTAGCGCCGAGGAGACATGCGCCCTCCCCGCCGGACCCTATGCCATTTCCACCCACGGACATGCCTTGGCGCGCTGCGCCCGCCGACCCACAGAATGACAAGGGCTATGACACCCGCCACCCGCCCGCCTGCCGTTCGCCCGACCTGCTCAAAGCCGTCCTCGCCGGCGTTGGCGGTGTCTTCTTCCTCGTCGCCGTCCTGCGGCCCGCGCCCTGGTCCTACGCGGTCGGCGCAGTCCTCCTCACCACCTCGGGCCTCGTACATTCGCGCTGCCAGCCGCCACGCTGAACGCACCATCCCTCACAGGAACACGGTCCGCTCCATGTCGTCTTCATTCAGCGGAAGCCGGAGCATTCCTGCCGAGGCCAGGCGGGGGACGGCAGGGCTGCCGAACAGCCCTGGTTGCCGCGTCCAGGGCGGGTGTGCGCCGTTTGGTCCGATGGGGGAACGCCGCCGGGAATCGTGTCGGACGGACTGTGGGACCGCCTGGAACCGCTACTACCGCAGCGTGAACGCAGGTTCCGACATCCGGGGCGTAAGCCGCTGTTGAAGCGGCAAATGCTGTGCGGGACCTTGTACGTGCTGCACACCGGGGCCCAGTGGGAGCCCCTGCCGCGGGGCCTCGGTTTCGGCTAGGGCATGGCGTACTGGCGACGCCTGCGGGACCGGAACGAGGCCAACGTGTGGCAGCGGCTGCACGAGGTCCTGCTGGCCGGGCTGAACGCGGCGCGCGGCTGGGCTGGTCCCGGTGCGTGGTCGACTCCTCCCACGTCAGGGCGTTACTAGGGAAATCCACACGGGCCCCTCGCCGGCCGACCGGGACGGGGCCGGTTCGAAGTGCCAACGGATCACCGACGGGCACGGCACTCCGTTTGTGGTCCTGCCGACCGCCGGCGACCGCAATGACATCACTGGGCTGCTGCCTCTGCTCGACGCGATCCCGCCGGTCCGCGGCCGCGTCGGGCGCCCCCGCCGCAAGCCGGACCCGCTGTCCGCCGACCGCGGTTATGACCACGACATCCACCGCGGCCGGGATCGTACTCGCGATCACCCGCTGCGGTATCCGGCCGGACCTGCCGGAATACCGGGCCGGCCTGATCATCGTCGGGCTGGCCCGCTGCATCGCCATAGTCATCATCTGGAACGACCTGGCCTGCGACGACCGAGAAGCCGCCGCCCTCGTCATCGCGTTCTCCGCGCTGGGCTGGTTCTGTCGGCGTGGGAGCAGGCCGTGGCCGTCCGTTTGTGACTGAGCGCTTGAGTTGGCCCTTTAGCGCTCCAGTTGGCCGGCTGAGCGTCGCAGTTGGCCCCTTGCCGCCCTTTCTGAAGAAGTGACGCCAGATGACGGGCCGCCCCGAGCCGCCAGCGGCGGCTGATCGCTCCGGTGGACACCAGTAAGCACGACTTCGCCGGCCCCTGTGATTCAGTCCGGGGTCGCCGACGGCCTGGCCGACTGCGGGGAACCGCCTCGGCGAAGACGCAGAGCGGCGGGCCGTGGGGCTAGCCCCACGGCCCGCCGTACGGCGCCCTGTTTACACTTCCGACCACCAGTCGACCCACAGCTCGGAGTCGTCGGTGATGACGAACGCGTACGGCCGCTGCTTCGCGTCCGGAGTGTCCTGAAGCGTGACTGCCTCACCGGGCCGCTCGACGATGCGGCCGGACGGTGTGTCCTGCGCGGCCCAGTGCCACGCTTTGCCGTCCCACCAGTTCACGTACAGCTTCGAGTCGTCACCGATGACGAAGGCATACGGGCGGGTGAAGGCGTTGGGGTCGTTCTGCCTCATGACCACGCCCACGGAGTCGAGGATGAGCCGCCCGGACGGCGCGCCCTGTGCGCTCCAGTTCCACTTGCTGCCGTCCCACCAGTTCACGTACAGCTTCGAGTCGTAGCCCTGCACGAAGGCGTAGGGCCGCTCCGCGGCGTTCCGGTCGTTCCGGGCGCTGATGACGCCCGCGCCCTTCTTGACCGGTTGCCCGGACGGCGCGCCCTGGTCACTCCAGTTCCACTTGCTGCCGTCCCACCAGTTGACCCAGACGCGGGAGTCGTCGGTGATGACGAAGGCGTACGGGCGGGTGAAGGCGTTCGGGTTGTCGCGCACGGTGGTGACGCCCAGGGGACGGGAGATGGTGCGGCTCGGCGGCGCGCCCTGGTCGCTCCAGTTCCACTTGCTGCCGTCCCACCAGTTGACCCACATCCGGAAGTCGTCGGTGATGACGAACACGTACGGGCGCTGCGCCGCGTTCGGGTCGTTCCGCACGGAGACGACCCCGACGCCCTCACGGACCAGACGTCCGCTGGGTGCGCCTTGTGTGCTCCAGTTCCACTTGTTGCCGTCCCACCAGTTCACGTACAGCTTCGAGTCGTCACCGATGACGAAGACGTAGGGGCGCTGTGCCGCGCTCGCATTGTCCTGAACCGTGACCGCGCCGACCTTCTCAAGGACGGTGCGCCCGGGCGGAGTTCCTTGGTCACTCCAGTGCCAGGCCTTGCCGTCCCACCAGTTGACGTGCAGCCGTGAGTCGTAGCCCCGGACGAAGACGTAGGGCCGCTGTGCGGCCTGCGGGTCGTCCTTCATGGTGACGGCGCCGGCGGTGGCCCGGACCCCGATGGTGCTGGTGGGCTTCTGCTGGTCGCTCCAGTGCCATGAACCCATGCGATTCCTCTCCGGACCTCAAGCCCGACACGTCGCGGGCAGGGCATGCTGAGGTGAGATGTGCTCCGAGCGCCCGGCGCCGCACGAGGCAGATGCCAGGACGTGGGGGCGGGGTCCGGCCGGGCCCCGCCAGGTGCTGCGGCGGACACTCTGGCACCGCACCTGCTGCCTGTCACCGGCGCGGTGAGGAGGGCGACATTCCAGGGGCACGATCCGGACACCGCTGACGAGATGGTGCATTTCAGCCAATGAACGCTTCGTGACGATAACGAGTCCTTGCCGAATGGTGATCTGCTTGTGGCGCGGTGGAGGGGACGGTGATGTCGTCCCTCGGGGGTCAGGATGGCTCGGCGAAAGCCGTGGGAGGTCAGTGATGAACTGTGGGCGGTGATCGCGCCGCTGCTGCCCCGGCATGAACGCCACTACCGGTACCCGGGCCGCAGGTGGATCGATGACCGCAAGACATTGCAGGGTCATCTTGTTCGTGCTCTGCACCGGCGTCCAGTGGAAGTTCTTGCCGCAGGAGCTGGGCTTCGGGTCCGGGCCGACCTGCTGGCGGCGCCTGGCCGCATGGCAGCAGGCCGGCGCCTGGGAGGACCTGCGGCAGGTGCTGCTGGACCGCCTGCGGGCGGCGGAGCGGCTGGACTTCTCCCGCGCCGCCGTCGATGCCTCGCACGTGCAGGCCAAGCGGGGGCGCAGCCGCCCAAAAGCCGGCCCGGGTCCGGCTGACCGGGGGCGGCCGGGCTCCAGGCACCATGTGCTGACCGGCGGCGGCATTCCGCTGCGGGTATCGCTCACCGGCGGCCACCGCAACGACGTGACACAGCTGTTGCCTCTGATCGACACCGTGCCGCCTGTCCGGGCCGCCGCGGACGACCGCGGCGCAAACCCCGGACGCTCTATGCCGACCGCGGCTACGACCACGACGTCCACCACCGCCGCCTGCGGCAGCGGAACATCGTTCATAAGATCGCCCACCGCGGGCAGCCACACGGCTCGGGACTGGGCCGAGTGCGACGGGTCGCCGAAGCAGCCATCGCCCACCTCCACGGACCACGCCGACTGCGAGTTCGCTGGAAGCACGCGACGACATGCACAACGCCTTCCTCCAACGTGCTCACTGCATGATCCTCGCCCGAAAACTCCCAACATTCTGAAAGGGCTCCTGAGACCACGGACACACCGGAGCGAGCGAAGAGGACGTACGCTGCGGCACGCCCGCGTACAGCCAATGTGCTCGTCCTGGCCCTGTTCCTGCCCCTGCGACGGGCCGACGGACTCCCTGTGGATTTCACCGCGCAAACCACCACCTCGCTGAGCGACAGTGATTCCGTACGGCGGTCGAGTGAACGGCGCCGCACCACCTGCGGACCTGCCAGCACGCGCTGGCCGACGCCGACGGTGACCGCGCGATCCGTGCCTCGTTGTCCCCGGCAGACGCACACACGGTTGGCCGAAGCTGTCGGCCGGACAGGAGGACGTTGGCGATGCCGATCATCAAGCAGGCCCTCGCCGCCGCTGCTGCCGCTGCCGGACTGGTGGGAGCGACCGCCGGAGCGGCGGCCGCGACGACTGTCATCGGCGCAGGCAACAGCGCGCACGACAACCACTGCGCCAACAGCGCATCGGCGCGCACTGCCCAGTCGGGGACGAACGCCCCTGGAAGCCTGGTCGGCGAGGTCCTCGCGGTGGCGCTGAGCGCACCGGCCAACCAGTGCGGCGACCTCGGCCTGCCCAAGGAGGACAAGGCCGACCAGCCG
The DNA here is from genome assembly GCF_045222935.1 of Streptomyces sp. Ac-502. Taxonomy (NCBI): domain Bacteria; kingdom Bacillati; phylum Actinomycetota; class Actinomycetes; order Kitasatosporales; family Streptomycetaceae; genus Streptomyces; species Streptomyces sp. Ac-502. The sequence goes on along the minus strand of NZ_JBHFFO010000001.1, from coordinate 9,278,083 downwards.
GCGGAGAACGCGCACATCGACGTCGCCGAGTAGGGCACGTGACCGCAACGACGAGGCCGCCGTCACCGCCCGTCATCGACAGACTCGGGACAAGCAGGAAAGACTTGGAGGCTTCTGCCGCAACCCGCGGTCCAGCGACAAGCACATCACCGCACTCGAAACCGATCTTCTCCACGTGACGGACGGGTCACCCGGTGCTGTCTACGATGATCAAACTGGTCGTCATACCTGACCGGAGTCTCCATGAGCGACCCGGCGCCGCGCGTCCTGCTGGACACCAGCTTCGGTCCCATCGAGATCGAGCTCAACTCCGAGAAGGCCCCCGTCACGGCGAAGAACTTCCTCGAGTACGTCGGAGCGGGACTTTGCAACAACACGGTCTTCCACCGCGTCATCCCCGCCTCCTTGGCCCTGGGCCGCGGCTTCACCGACCGGGTGGTCCAGGAGTCCATCCGCGCCGATCAGGAATGAGGCCGGCAACGGTCGGCAGAACACCCGCAGAACGCTGGCCATGGCCCGCACCTCGATCCGGGCTCGGCCACGTCCCAGTTCTTCATCAACGTCGCCGGCAACGACTTCCTCAACCCTGGCCGCGACCGCGGCTATGCCGTCTTCGCGAAGGTCACCAGGGGCACGGGGTGGCCGACCAAATCGTCAGCAGTCCCACCAGCGTCAAGAAGGGCATCCGGGGTACCCCCGCCGACCCGGTCCACATCAAGTCCGCCATGCGCATCGACTGACCGGGCTCGATCGCGAAACCGCTCTTGCCCCCATCAGCAGCGGTTCCGCGTTGAGGTGATTCACGCGGCGGACACCTGCGCGACGCATCAGGCCGGGGCCCCGGCCCTCCGAACAGCTCAGCTCACCAAAAAAGTACCAGGCGCAGGTTGTGCTCAAGCGGGCACCCGAAGTCCAAGGCCCGGCTGGATGATCGAAGTGCCAGGTGGACAGGGCCCATTCGATCAACCCCCGCGCTCGGCGGACAGATCGCCGGACCAGCCGCCGTGTGGGCTCCTGGGTTCGGTCTACCGTGCGACGGCCGGCTTGTCGCATGGCGCGAAGGCGGGCAGCGCAGAACGTCGCGCGGCGAGTGCCGTGCCACTTGGCCTGGGACGGCGACGGGCGGAGCCGGCAGGTGCGGTCCGCCCGTCCACACCGGGTAGCGTTCAGCCGAGCGGTAGTTCCAGGACGGCTTCCTCTCCGGCCGGGGAGGTGATGGTGGTGGTGCTGTCCTGCGTGCCGGTGAAGGCGTAGAGCTGGTCGCGGCTGTTGACGACCAGGGCGAGGCGGTGTCCGTCGGGCAGGTCGTAGGCGGTCGGCTGGAGCTTCCAGCCGACGGTGCGGTCCGTGCCGGCGCTCAGGCCGGTGGCGGTAAAGGGCTCGTGGGTGATGATGCGGGCGCTGCCGTCCGGAGCGATGTCGAAGAGGTAGGCGACCAGGGTCGCGGCGTCGGCCTCCGGGGCCCGGACGGTGAGCTGCAGGTGAGCGGTGCCGCGGATCCGGCGGCCGCCCGCCAGCGCCTCGGTGGACCAGACCAGCAGCTGGCTCCGCTCGAAGCCGGCCGGGTCGTAGGTCTTGGGGTTGCCGAACCACTCCTTCTGTCCGGTCTTCATGATGTCGTCCATCGCGGTGGCGGTGGTCTCGTGGCCGGCGGTGAAGTCGCGGCTCCAGCCCGTGGACGGCTTGTCGGACAGGGCCCCGTCACCGTGCAGGTGCCAGTCCTCGGTGCCGGTGGTGGCATCGGCCCAGGAGGCGAGCGGTTCGCGTCGGGCCGGGGCGGTGATGCGCCGGCCGCCGCCGAGGGCCGGGGCGGTCTCGTAGGTGAACATGACCTGGCTGCTGACCACCGGCCAGTCGGGCACCTCGTTGGCGTCGCCGAGCAGGTGGTGGTCGAGCCAGGCGTATGCCTCCCGCATCGGTGTCAGCAGACCAGGGAAGGCCACGCCGGTCACCACTCCGGTGATGCCGGCGCCTTCCGGGGCGCCGTGGTCGCCGATCCACAGGTTCAGATGCTTGGGCGTGGTGAGCTTGTCGAAGGCGGCGATCGCCTCACCGGCCGGGAACAGGCTCTCGTGCCAGGTGTTCGAGTAGAAGGTCGGGATGCCTCGCGCGTTGGTGCTCTCGACGTAGGTCTCCGGGGAACGCTCGGTGCCCCAGGCCACCACGCCTTCCATGTTCCGCCCGTCGCGGAAGTCCTGAAGGATGCGCCGCGTCCTCTCGTCGAACTTCTCCTCCTCCGCGCCGCCGGTGAACTCGATCAGCTTCCGTACCGCCTCCTCGTGCCGGGTGCCGTTGTCGTAGAGGCTGGTGGCGAGGTTGCCCCAGGTGCTCAGCGCCGCCACGGCGGCGACTCGGCCCTCTTGGTCGTGCGCGGCGACCAGCTGGCTGATCCCCGATCCGTAGGACAGGCCCATGAAACCGACCTTGCCCGGCGCGAACTGCGCCTGCGCGTGGTCGATCACCTTGGATCCGTCCGCCCAGTCGACCGGACCGGCAACATCGATGAACCCCTCGGAGGTGGACACCAGCCCTGGTTTGCCGATGCCCCGCGGGGTGTAGGCCAGCACGTGATAGCCGCGCGCCGCCAGCGAGAGATAGCCGGCCATGAACGGCAGCCAGCCGTACGGATTCCACCCGGCGGGCACGATGACCACCGGGCGCGGCTCCGCAGCGTTCTGCCTGATCGCGAATGCCGACAGGCTGATGTCCTCCGTCATGGGGACACGCTGGAGTGTGACCTCGGCACGCCGGCGGACGCCGGCCACCAGCTCCTGCAACTCCCCGGGGAGCGCACCGGCCGGGGCACTGCCCTGGACGGCCGCGAGCAGCGCCCGGGCAACGGCGAGCACCGACGGGTTGATGTCGAATCCCGCGCCACGCCAGATGCCATGGGTGGCGATATCGGCGAGGGTCGCGTCGGTGACCGACACGACCGGCTCCCCATCTGCTGTTGTCACGTGAACCGCCCCTTCCTGACAAGCACCAGGCGTCCGAGAGGACGCCATCCAGGCGAAGCATGAAGCGGAACGCAAGCGCCGAAACGAAAGAGCGGCCGGTCGTACCCGAACGAGCGGAAACTCCGCGCACCGGCCCACGGCAACGGCACCCACCGCCACCAGCCCCGCCCACCCACCGGGTTCGCCGACGTCCTCACCGAGAAGCAGCCGCCGTACGTACGGCGGCGCCGGTTCGGGTGGCAGGGCCGGCAACGGTGCTGACCGGGGCCGTTCGCGTGACTGATGCGCGCCCGGAGGACTGCCCGGAGCCACTAGACGCTCCCGTGGCGCCCCAAGGACATTCTCCTCCTCGCCGCCATCACCGTCATGCGGCCACCGGCTCACCCGGATCACGCGCCGCCCCGGGACGGTACACCGGCCTTATGGCTGTCGACCGGGCCGGCCAAGGCCAGGCGGGCATCGGGCAGATGCCGCGGAAGCAACTGGTCCGTCACCCGCGTCAGCGCCGGTGTTCCTTGCTGGCGGGGCACCGGGGCTCCAAGGAATGTCAGTGGCACCCGTGATCATGAGCGTATGGGTGAGGAGAAGCCAAAGGAGTCACGCACCGGGTTCGATCCGTTGGCGCGATCGTCCGTGTTTGACGCGGTGAAGTCCCCGGTAGCCGCAGCCATAACGCGCCCGGCCTGCGTTGGCTCCATCGGCCATCAAGCTCTCGGCAAGATCGTTGAGCAGGACCGCGCGACACGACGCGTCGGCAGCGTGGTCGATGTTGCGCGGAACGTCTCCCTCAGCACAGGCATCGACGTACGCGGCCTGATGAACGCCTGGGCGCGCGTTGCCCTGGGGCCGGACCCGTTCGGCCTGCGGCAGGCCGCCGCGCACATCACCGATTCGTTGCACCTGAGCATCAGCCGGGCCACAGGCACGGGCCGGATCCTCCAGCAACTGACCACACCGGTGCGGTTCGACATCGTCGGCCTGGTGCCGAACCCGTTCGAGAAGCTTGTCCGGCCGCTGTCCCCGACGCTTCCCAGGCTCGCCGAGAAGCTGGCGGAGCTGCTCTTCCCTCCGAACCTGCAGCACTTCGCCGAAGCCGAGTGGGACCGACTCATCGCCATGGGGACCGACGACGGCATCGGTCTGATGTGGGCGCCGGGCAAGCAGCATCTGCTGGCCCTGCTGGACGAGCCCGACCGCGAAAGCCGGTACGCCTACCTGCACGCACAGCGTGAGGCCCTGTTCGGCGAAGTGGCCGAGGGCCTCGACGAGGTCGAGCAGGAGGATTTGCAGGACCTGGCCGCCTTGGGACAGCGCGCCGTCGAAACGGCGCGCGCGAGCCTGTGGGAAGCAGCTTTGTCGTTGGCCACCAATGTCGTCTACACGGCCATGGATACCAGGGCACTGAAGTGGTACCGCGAAGAGTTCCAGGACGTCGTCGACGAGCGCAGTCACAAGATCACTGGCCGCGGGGCAGGAAAGACCATGGCGTTCGTCCTCGACCACGTACCGATGCCGCCCCGCGCCGTCGCCATCTTCGAACTGCGTTCCCACCTCGTCCTCCGGCCACTGTCACAGACCTTCGCACAGAGCGATACGGTGCGGAGTCGGCACCAGCGTCGAGCGCGTTGTGGGCCACCGACTGGATCACCCGGCCGTGACCTGGCCGCTGAAACACGACGTACCCCCGACAGTGCCGCGAAAAGCCGGCCACCGCGAACTGGCCGAGGCGTTCCGGCCCAAGGCCCCCGCATGGCCCAGCGGCTGACCGACGAGGCCTTCGATGCCCTTGACGAACAGGCCGTCGTCCCAGGCGCCACCACCCTCGATACCATCGTCTCCTCCCTGGCCCGTTCAATGATGGCCGTTGATGGCCGTCCATGCACAACGCAAGGCCCTGGAAGCCCAGGTCGCCACTCTGCCGGAGGCCCACCTTCTTTCCAAGGCCCTGACCTCGATGACCTGCGTCGGTGTCAGGACCGCCACCGTCCTGCTGGTCGCCGTCGTCGACAGCACCGGCTTCCTCACCGCCGCCCACCTCATCTCCTGCACCGGCCTTACGCTGCCACCAAGTCCTCCGGGGCTGCCAGCGCATCAGCGTCCTGTTCGCCATACTCCGCGACGGCACCTTCTCCCCGCCCCGCCCCCGCGCCTCCGCCATCACCCTCGCCGCCCAACCAGGACCAACCACCGAACCAGGCCGCCTGGACTTGACGAAAGACATCGGGTGCAGCTCTTCCGCAGGGATAGCTTGAGGTGTCTGCCGTGGGCCGACGACTGGCGTCGTTGTCCGGATCGTTAGGGTTGCTCGCCATGAGCTGTGAACGATGGGCATTGGGCGGGGACCTGTGGGTTTCCCGGATTGGGTACGGCGCGATGAGGCTGACCGGCTGGCCGCGGGGAGACCGGCCCGACCGGGATGCTGCCCTGGCCGTCCTGCGGCGGGCTGTGGAGTTGGGTGTCAACCACATCGATACCTCGAACTACTACGCCCGCGACGGGGTGTCCGCCAACGAGTTGATCCGGGCCGCGTTGTACCCGTATCCGGATGATCTGGTGATCGTGACCAAGGTGGGGGCATTGGTCGAGGGGGCGGACATCGCGCTGTCGGCCGCGGAGCAGCACGGCCTGACCGCCGACGGTCTGCGTCGTGGGGTGGAGGCGAACCTGCGGTCGCTCGGCGTGGATCGGCTGGACGTGGTGAACCTGCGCATGGGCGACCGCGGTCACGAAGGCGCCTCGCTCGCCGGACCTCTGGAGACTCTCATGGCGCTGCGTGAGGAGGGTGTGATCCGGCACATCGGGGTGTCGAATGTGACCACTGAGGAGTTCGCCCAGGCCCGGGCCGTTGCCCCGATCGCCTGTGTGCAGAACGCCTACAACTTTGGCGTGCGCGACGATGATGCGCTGGTGGACGCGTGCGCGGAAGCCGGTATCGCGTATGTCCCCTTCTATCCGGTCGGCGGCTTCAAGCCGCTAGCCGCCGAGCGTCTGAGTGCGGTCGCGGACCGCCATGGCACCACCACCGCTCAAGTGGCCCTGGCCTGGCTGCTGGCCCGCTCAAGCAACATCTTGCTCATCCCGGGCACGGGTTCCCTGGCTCATCTGGAGGAGAACATCGCCAGCGATCGACTCGTATTGACGGACAAGGATCTGGCAGAGCTGGGCTGACGGGCCGCGATCGGGCAGTGAGACCGTAGATGTTCTGCTGACGGCTCGGGTAGAGGCGTTGGTGCTCGCGGCGTAGGTGGTAGCGCCAGTAGGTGTCGAGGTCTGCGTTGTCGGTCAGGGCACGAAGTTCGAGGACGGCTTCGGCACCGGCGAGGCCCCAGCGGGCGCCGGTGATGTCGAGCCGGTCGCCGATCAGGTGGCGGCAGGCACCCCCGATGGCGCCGGTGGCGATCGGCCAGCCGGCCGCGAGGGCGGTGTCGTGGCCGAGCTGGTCGAGCTGGCCGGTGAGGTAGTTGGTGCAGGCGGCGACGGGCTCGTGTTTCGCTCCGTGCAGCTGGTCCCGGCCGGGTGCGCATCGCCCGCCGGGCTCGTTGGTGCGCTTTGAGGGTGTCGGGCCGCAGCGCCTCGGGCCGCATCACGATGCCCTTGCTATCGAACTGCATCACCAGCAGCGTGTCGGCGGTCGCCGGCAGCGGCATCCACTGCCGGTAGAAGACGTCGATGTCCCCAGCGGCGGCTACGACCAGCTGCTCAGCCTGCCGCTTACTCAGCACCTTCCCGCACCGGCGCTCGATCGCCGCGACGGCCTGGTCGTAGGAGCCGCGGACCGCCCCGGCGACGGCGAGCCGGCGCAGGCCATGGCAGTGCCGTCCGGCGGACAACGACAGCTCCGCATCGGCCGGGCGCACGCTGGACAACCCCTTCTGCCGCCACGCGCACCGCTCGACGGTGGCCGTGCCGAACACGCAGGCCAGCTGGCGATGATGCCCGGTTTCCCGATACGGACGACGCACGCCATCCGCCCCGTCACGTTCGTCGAGGCCACCTGGTGGGGCAGCTCCCGCTCCCGGAGGGCCCGCAGGTCGAGATACCTCTGGAACCTCAGCCGCAGGAGCTCCCGGCCCTGCACCTCGATCAGATCCTCAGCTCATGGTGCGCCAGCACCCGCGCCTGCGGCTCGGCCAAGGCGCCCATCAGGCGGTCGAAGGCGCTGACAGCGGCAGCGAACGGATCGTCGGCCTCGAAGGCGTCATACCGTTTCACAGTGAGCCTTTTCCAACCTCAGTTCGTGCATGTGAGGTGCAGGGTGAGGACGGCCTGGACGATGCTGGTGATACGGCTGGTAGAGCATCGCAGTTTGCGCATGAGCCGCCAGGTTTTGAGGGTGGCCATGGCCTGTTCGACGAGTGCACGGATCTTCGTGTGTGAGCAGTTGACGGCTCGCCGGCCAGGGGAGAGAGTCTCCCAGCGCCCCCAGTAGGGAACTCGCACGGTGCCGGCGGCGCCCCGGTGGCCCTTGTCGGCCCAGCAATCCACCCCGGCACCCGCCAGGGCACCGATGATGCCGTGGGTTCGCGCGGCCTTGATGTCGTGGACGGATTCCGGCAGCGCGGGCGACGCCCACACTAACCGTCCCGCCGGGTCGGCGTTCACCTGCACGTTCATGCCGTGCTTCTTATGTTTCCCGGAGTAGAAGGGTCGGTCGGCGGCGATCCGGCCGATCGGCAGCAGCGTGCCGTCCAGGATCGCGAACGCCTTGCCGGAGGCTGTCCTCACCGCCTCGGCGAGGGTTGGAGCCAGAGCGGCCAGGATGTCGACGGCCTCAGCGATGTACCGGTGGGCGGTGGTGGTGCCCACGCCGGACCCGGCGGCGAGCTGAGCGTAGGTATGGCCGCATCGCAGATGAGCCAGCACGAGCAGCGCCTGCCGTCCGGCGGCCAGCCGGCGCCATCGTGTCCCTTGCGCAAGACGACGTGCGGTCAACTCACGGGCGAGGAAGCGCAGAGCGGAGGTGGACAGATCCACCCCGGCTGGGTAGACAAGCGTGCGGAAAGCTCCTGGCAGGACGGCTTGTACTCGACACGCACCCGTCTACCAGGAGCTTCTCTACGCCCGGACCCCGCCCTTACCCCCAGTGGCTTTGCTCCGCACGCAGGTTGAGGACACCTCGGTGGGTGTTGGCATGAGGGAGCGCGCGCGGAAGTGCTCGGCGCCGATCACGAGCGCGGGACGGTGGTCGAAGCGGCACCGATCCCATTCGTGCCCGCGTCGTGCTCGGCTACCTGCGAGCCGGGCGCGAGCTGGATCCGGCCGGGCTTGCGGCTCGGGGCCGACTCGGACTCGTTCCGGTGTGCTCAGTTGTGTTCAGCGAGGAGCAGTACCACCCGGGGCCCCGGCGCCCAGGAGCGTGAGCAGCCCGGGGAATCTCTTCTCGATGTCCGCGCGTCGTAGTCGGATGCCCTTGCGGTTGCCGTAGTCGATCTCGTCAATGAGACCTGCCTCGCGCAGGACCCGGAAGTGGTGGGTCTGGGTCTGCTTCGAGATCGGAAGATCGAACGAGTTGCAGCCCCGCTCGCTGTCGCTGCGGTCGGCGGCCAACTCCGTCATCACCGAACGACGGTGCTCGTCGGCGAGGGCGCGGAACACCGCACCCAGATCGAGCGCATCGGCCTCCGGGCCGACCAGGTTCCTCCCGGCCACGCCGCACCTCCTTCAAGTACGACTTGCATCGTACCTGAAGGACGTGCTCCACTGAGGTACGAAAATTTTCGTACCTAGGTCGGTTGTGCTGCCCCGCGCCGCCGCCCCCTGAGACCAGGGCCGGCACTCGCCGGGGGCCTGGTCATCGACACTCCGAGAGGTCATCGTCATGAAGAAGCCCGAGGTGCTGATAGTCGGTGCCGGAATCGCAGGGCCCGCACTCGCCTACTGGCTCTCCCGGAATGGATACCGGCCGACGGTCGTCGAACACGCCCGGCAGCTGCGCTCCGGAGGCAGCGCGATCGTCGTGAAGGGGCCCGCGGTCCCGGCCGCCGAGCGCATGGGCATCCTCCCGCAGCTCCGCGAGCTCGCCACCCGCAATCGGTCGCTGACCCTGCTCGACCCCGGCGGCAGGCGGATCCTGCAACTCCCGCTCACCTCGGACAAGGCGCCGACGGTCGAGGTGACCCGAGCCGACCTGTCCGAGGTGCTCCACCGGTCGGCGCAGACCGAGGCCGAGTTCTTGTTCGACGACACGGTCACCGCTCTCGACCAGGACGAAAGCGGGGTGGACGTCACCTTCCGGCGGTCCGCGCCACGGCGCTTCGACTTGGTAGTCGGTGCCGACGGGATGCACTCCACCGTACGGCGCCTGGTGTTCGGACCCGAGCGGCAGTTCGCGAGCGACCTGGGCCTGTACGGCGCGACCGTCCCGCTGGAACCCGACGCCATCGAGGACCCGACCGAGATGACGATGCTGACCGTGCCGAACCGGATGTTGGTCCTCCACCCCTCGCGGACCACTCCGCTCGCGATCTTCACCTTCCGGGCCGCACAGCCGGCGCCCCACGACCGCAAGAACATCGCCCTTCACAAACAGACCGTGGCCGACGCCTACGCCGACGTGCGGTGGCGGGCACCGGAACTCGTGGCGGCGTTCCTCGACCACCCGGCTCCGTTCTTCGACCCCCTGACCACCGTCCGGGTGCCCTCGTGGTCCCGCGGACGGGTCGTACTGCTCGGGGACGCGGCGGCGGCGACAGCCCTGCTGGGTGACGGGTCCAGCATGGCGATGGCGGGCGCGTACGCCCTCGCGGAAGAGCTCGCCGCCCATCCCGGTGATCACGCCCGCGCCTTCGCCGCCTACGAGTCGCGGCTCCGCCGTGAGGTAGGCCCGCGGCAGCGACGTGTCGGTCTGCTCTCCAGGCTCATGGTGCCCCGCACCCGGCCGGGCCTCGCGGTGCGCAACGCGGTGGGCCGCGCGGTCGGTCGCACGAACCGGATCGCCTCTCGCGAAGCCGCGAACCGGTAGACCGGGCCCGCACCGACCGCGCACCGGCCGGTGCGCAGCTCCGCGGCAGCTCTCAGCCGAATCGGCGCCGCCATGCCCGACGAGCCCGGCGTGGCAGGCCATCGCCGATGCGGCAGGTCGGCTACTGGCGGCCTCACCCACCGTTCCGGGCGCTCGCCACGACACGGATGCTGCCGGTGACTCCCCCCCCGCGACGCGGAGGTGAAGTGCTGGACGGACAAGGTGTATCGAGGCGCCGGCGGCACCACCCGGGCGCCCGTCCGCGGTCGCCATCTCAAGCTGCGGCGACGTCGGCACAACAGCAGCCAGACCGGAAGCCGTTGCCTCGGCGACCAAGCCATGGCCACCCTGAAGGGCTGGCGCCTCCCGCGAAAACTCCGCTGTAGCACCAACCGAGCCACTGCCATCGTGAAGACCACCCCCGCCCTTCGCCACGCCTCAACCTGAGGTTGGAAAGGGCTCAGTGGCCCTTCTTTCCACTCTTCGGTTGGGTCGCACCTTCGAAGGTAGAAAGAAGAGCCTTTGTCGTTCCGGGAATGCACCCCTAAGACATAGCGGCCCCCTCACGGCCGGCACGGTGCGACGCTCGCGGAAGCGCACCAGACGCGCACCGAGCACCAGTACAGGAGGCGTGGAGATGAGCACGAGGAAGAACCCCACGGCGGACTTCAGTGAGGCCGGCCTGCGCGCCCTGGCGGGCCCGCGCTCCTTCGACCGCGGTACGGAGTACCTGAACGCGGTGACGGCCCTGGAAGTGGGTGACGGCTGGATCACCGCGACCGTGCACGGCACCGACGCGTACGAAGCCCGCTTGACCTTCGGCGGCGGCGAAGGTCTCACCGGAATGTGCACCTGTCCCTATGGCCAGGAGGGGAACTTCTGCAAACACCTGGTCGCCGTCGGGCTGAGCGTGCTCGGCCGGCCGGAAAGCCTGCCGCGGCAGCGTGCCCGGGCCCGGGAACGGGCACGCGACCTGGACGCCTGGCTCGCCGCCCGCTCCCGCGACGAGCTGCTGGCGCTGGTGCGCGAACAGATGGCCCACGACCGCGGGTTCCGGAGCCGCATGCGGCTCCGGGCCGCCACCGCCCGGCACGACCTCGCCGAGATCCGTACGCAGGTGTCCGCGCTGCTCGACTCCGGCCCGTTCGCCCAGTACGGATGCCTCGCGGGAGGAGCCGCGCACTCGTACGCGGAGCAGGCCGCACAGGCGGTCGCCGCGCTCGCCGAACTGACCGCCCACGGCCGGGCGGCCGACGCGGTCTCCCTCTCCCGCGAAGCGATCGACGAACTGGGGCGGAGGTACGAGGAGACCGATGACTCCGACGGCGCCCTCTCCTCTGTCCTGGCCCAACTCGCCGAAGTCCATCTCGATGCCTGCCGCGCCGCCTCACCGGATCCCACCGAGACCGCGCAGTGGCTGGTCGTCCACCTGCTCGGCGATCTCGCCCATGCCACCGGCGTCGCGCTCCGCGACTACCGCCACGTCCTCGGCCCGGAGGGACTGGCGGTGACACGAGAACTGACGACCGAGGCCCACCAGCGCAACCCGTCCGGCTGGGTGGAGAAGGACCTGATGAGGACGCTGAACACGATGGAGGGCAGGGTGGACGCCCTGATTGCCCGCCACGCATCGAACCTCCGCCCGGACGGCGGTACGCACCTGCGGATCGCCCGGGAACTGGCCCTGGCCGGGCGTCCCGCGGAAGCCCTCCAGTGGGCCGAGCGCGGCGTCACGGAGGCCCCCGACCCCGCCGTGCTGGACAGTGACCTGCTCGACTACCTCAGCACCCGGTACGAACGTTCCGGCCACCTGGCACAAGCAGTCATCCTGCGCCGCGACCACTTCACCGCACACCCCACCCTGACCACCTACCAGGCGCTGCACGCGGCGGCGCAGACCGCTGACACCTGGCCGGCGGAGCGCGAGAACGCCCTCAAGATCCTGCGCACCACAGCGGCACGGGGCGAGGCAGACCGCCCCAACGGCCCCGCCCTCATCGACGCCCTCCTGGACGACGGCGACCTCGACACCGCCTGGCAGGCCGCCTCCACGACGGGCACCGCCGACCACCAGTGGCTCACCCTCGCCGACCGCATCCGTGACACCCGCCCCGCCGACGCCCTCCCCGTGTACCTGCGCCTCCTCGAACCGCTCAAGAAGTCCACCGGCGCCGCCGCCTACGAACAGCTCACCTCTCTCCTCCTGAACATCAGCGCCTGCCACCGGCTCCTCGGAACGGACGAGGACTTCACCGCGTACGCCACCACCCTGCGTACCGAACTCAAACGCAAGCGCAAGCTGATGGCGATGTGGGACGAGCACGGGGTGTGAAGCGCCGGTGCCAACAGGCTCTCACCAAAACCGGAACGGGATCTCCGGCCGGCGCAAGGTCGCCGGCCGGGGGCGCGGTACGCAGCCGACGCCCGCCTCACCCTTGTCCCCGCGCACCTGTCGGACGATCTCCCTCGCAGAGACCGGGACGACGCCGTCATCACTCAGCACGGTGACCGCCGAGCCGTCGAGGGTGACAGCAGGCAACGCGCCCTCGTCACCGTCCTGGTTGTGGGCCGCGGCCACCTTCTTCCCCCAGGGCAGGCAGGTCAGCTCCCGTACGGCCTTGTCGAACGCCGGCGTCCGCAGCCCGTCCACCCGATCGGCGATCCCCAGCAACGTGTCCGCCGAGACCAGCGCGGCACCATCCCATTTCTCCCGGCCCGACCGGCCCGCGAGAACCGCCCCCGGTAGCGCACGAACCTTTCCAGCCCTTCGTTGGCCGCCGCCCTCAGCGCGTTGGCCGCCCGGCGTGAGCCTTATCCGCCCTCGACGTCGTCCTTGACAGTGGCGAGGCGGTACTCGACTCGGTACGCTCCCTTGTCGGCGAGTTCCCGCATGGTCCGGCCCAACGCGGCCTCCAGACGAACGCAGGGCGCACACCGCGGGTCCAACGCGACCGATCAACACGGCCACCACCACGACCGCCCCGACAACCGAGAACCGCCGCCGCGTCCGCCTCCTTCTGACACTCCACTCACGCTCGAACTTGAGTTGTTCCCGAGCCGATCATCCGGGTTCGGGCCTGCGCCCACGCGGTCCCTGCGGTATCGCAGTGACCGACTGAAACCGTCTGATGTTCAGCATCGAGGCAGAGAAGATCGGCAATAGCGCACGCCACAGCTCACTGGGGGATCTCTGTCGGGTGTCGGACATCCTCAGGTCGGAGGGTGTGGATCCCGGGGACGTCGACCGCTTCGTCGTGGACGGCTGGAAGTCGTCCATCAAGGATCCGCGGACCGTCTCCACGCACCAGGACGGAGAACCGACTGCCCTGCCAGTGGCGCCCTATGCGGACGGCTTTCTGTCCACCGCGCCTCTCCACCGTTACGCTTTCACCGCGCGCCAGGGCCCGTCAGGCTCATGTCCAACGCACTGCCGTTCCGTGGAAGGTTGTCTGCCCTCTTCAGTTCCAACTTGGGGCCGTTTCGCGAGAATGTCTCGCAGAATGACGCTGAAGCGGATTGGCGTTACCGGTCCATTCCCGGGAAGGCGATGGCCTACGCGGCACTGGGCAAGGTCGAGCAGGACGCCCTCCTGGATTTTGCTCCCTTGGTGGCATGTCCGGGACGGCCAAGGAGAGTAGCCTCGCTCTGGGAAGAGAGCTGGCCGCCAAGCGCGAGCATTTCTTTCCGGGCATGTCGGATCGTCTACAGCGGTCCACGCCTCCCCCGGGACGAGACCTTGCCGGAGGGGTGGCGAACGGGCGCTTGCGACGAGTGTCAACTGGCCGAGCTGCTGCACACCGACGGGTCACTTGTCGTCGCCCTCTCCGGCCGGGCAGAACTCGGGCCGAGGACGCTGGGGAGCCGCAGCATCCTCGTCGGCGGCACGGATCAATACCTGGCCCGCTGGCAAAGCCGGTCGCGCCCTCCCCACGTGACTTTCACAGTCACCGCCCACCACCCCAACTACACCTGTATCACCGCACCCGACATCACCCTCGCCCCTACCAGCGGCGCGTCAACTGCGCCAGCAGCCTAGGAGACATCAGCCGCTGGTCCTCGCCGATGAAGCTGTTCGAGTACATGTCGCACGTCAAGGCGATCATCCCCTCCGACCTACCGGTACTCAGGAAGGTCCTGATGGCCGGCGTCAACTGCCTGCTCTGCCCGCCCGACGATGTCGCGGCCTGGACAGCGGCCGTCCAGCTCCTGGCCGACGCACCCGGGGGTCGAGCCTCCACAAAACCGGAACAGGTGAAGGCCAATGCGGCGGCCGGGGAGTGGATTCCCACCACGCGAGAGGTCAGGGAGGTCTTGGAGCTGCTGTGACAGCTCCAAGAGGGGTGCCCGTGATCAGCGGTAGACCGTTGCTTCCTTGGCGGTCTGCTTGATGCCGTTGGCTCCGTTGAACAAGCGCTGCCCCCACGGGGTCAGCGACTTGGCGTCGAAGTGGTTGCTGAGGTCGAGGTGGGTGTCCTCGCCGCTGTTGCCGCTCCAGGACCAGCCAAGATAGCCGACGCGTGCGGCTTTGGTCCGGGCCATGATGGTGTCCTCGTCCGTGTCACCACTCGGGTGGTAGTGGCCGAACTCCCCCACGACAAGAGGGAGCTTGTTCCGGGTGAAGCTGTCGAGGTAACGCTTGACCTTGTCGGCGGAGTTGTAGACCCCGTACATGTGGACGGAGAAGACGGTGTTGTGGTCGGGGTCGGCGTCGAGGACCGAGCGGGCCTGGCGCTGCATGGTTCCCGACCAGTCCTGGCCCCAGTTGGGTCCGTCGGCCATCAGTGCGTGATGCAGGCCGGCCGCGCGCAGCCGGGCGATGGCGGCTTTGGTGTCCGCCGCCCACCGGTCGGTGTTGTTGTTGCCGCAGGGCTCGTTGCCGACGTTGACGACGACATGGCTCTCCTGGCCGCGCAGGGCGCCGCGGACGCTGATCCAGTAGTCGGCGGCGCGGGAAGGGAAACGGCTCCCGTCTGCTCGCCGTAACCCGTGGTGTCATGGACTTCCAGTACGCAGATCAGCCGGTTCGCCTTGCAGCGGGATATGACCGCGCGGACGTCGGCAGTGTCGTTCTTCGTCCAGCGGTCGCCGCTGCTCAGTACGATGCGGACGCTGTTGGCCCCAAGACGTTTGATGTCGGACAGGGCCCGGACGGTCCGGTCCGGGTGCCAGGCGTGGGAGTGATTGACGCCGCGGAAGACGAAGTCGGCGCCGTTCTTTTCGACAAGCCGGCCGTTTTTCACATGGATGCCGGTGTCGGTGTGCGCGTAAGCCTGAGTGTCGGCGGTGGCGGGCAGGCTCTGGGACGGGGCCAGGAGGAGGATGCTCACTGTCGCGGCGAGAGAGGGCAGATAGGGCACGGCAATGGTTCCTTATTGTCGGTGGGTGGTGGCGAGAGGCATTCGATCCGAGCCGCCGAGGAACGACCGTCTAATTCCGCCATGTTCGGACGGCGCGGCAACCTTTTCGGTGGTCGGTGGCCGGACGGGGCGTACTCCGGGCCGGTGATTCGGTGGGCAGGTCTCTCGCGGTCAGGTCGACTGGCGCCGAAACGGGCATCGGTTCTCTTTACGGCCGAATATCCGGGCGCCGGGTGGGCGCAATATCGGGGGTGCGGAAGCGGGTCGTCCTTCGCAGAGCCGCCCGAGCGGGCCAGCGCGGCATCCCCGCTCGTCGGGTGCGGTGGGAGACGTATCGCGCCAGGTCAGTCCGGCGGCGGCGCGGTGGAGCCGCGAGGGGTGAGGGCCGGCCGCGGGACCGGGTGTGAGGCGACGTCCTTGCCGGCGATCACGTCGAAGAGGGCCAGGGCCACTTCGGCACCGAAGGCGTGCACGTCGTGGCTCATCGCCGAGAGCGTGGGGTGGGTGAGCCGGCACAGCTGTGAGTCGTCCCAGGCCAGTAGGGACAGGTCATCGGGTACGGACAGGCCCAGCTCGGCGGCGACGCCGACGCCGGCCACCGCCATGATGTCGTTGTCGTACAGGATCGCGGTCGGGCGGTCGGGGGCGAGCAGCAGGGAGCGGGTGGCGCGGGCGCCTTCCTCGCCCGCGAAACCGGTGGTGGTCTGCCGGGTGCCGTCGAGTCCCAGTTCGCGCAGCGTGGTCTCGAATGCGGTGGCGCGGATCGCGCTGTGTCCCAGGCCGGCGGGTCCGCCCACCCGGGCGATACGGCGGTGTCCGAGGGCGGCGAGGTAGCGGACGGCTTCGGCGACGGCGGTGGCGTCGTCCGTCCACAGGGAGGGCAGCCCGCCGGTGAGTGACGGGTGCCCAACTGCGACGGCAGGCAGGCCCAAGGCGCGCAGCGGCTCCACGCGGGGGTCGTCCTGGTGGAAGTCCACCAGGACGGAGCCGCCGATCAGGCGGCCGCGCCACCAGCTCTCCTGGAGCGCGATCTCCTCGTCCAGATCACGTACCAGGCGCAGCAGCAGCGAGCAGGACCGTTCGGCCAGGACGCCTTCGATGCCGGAGATGAACTCCATGTAGAACGGTTCGAGGCCGAGCAGCCTGGCCGGCCGGCAGATGGCGAGTCCCACGGCGTCCACCCGTCGGCTGGAGAGGCTGCGCGCGGTGGAGTCCGGTTCCCAGCCGAGTTCGCGGGCGACCGCGAAGATGCGGTCCCGGGTGGGCTGGGACAGGCCCGGCCTGTCGTTGAAGGCGAGGGAGACGGCCCCTTTGGACACACCGGCCCGTGCTGCGACGTCCTTGATGGTGACCCGTCGGGGTGTGGCGCTCACGAGGCTCCCAGACAGAAGAGGGCGGCGCGGAACTCCTCGCTCCCGGCGCCGGCCGCACCCCGTACACGGATGCGTGTCCGTTCGCCGGGCAGCAGGGTCACCAGGCCCCGGCCGGCCACGGCGTCGGGGGCCAGCCGGTCGGCCTGGAGCAGGAGGTCGCGTATCAGGGTGTGTGCCGTCACCACGAGGTCGACTGTATCCTCCGCGTCGGCGACGGGCTCCACCGCGAGGTCGAACCGGGGGCGCGGAAAGGCGAAGTCCCGGTCCCGTACGGCGAAGAACACCGCGCGCAGCTCCCCGGCGTCCGCGACCAGGTACTCGGTCCCGGAGCCCTTCGCGGGGACGAGGTCCCGCGGTACGGGGAGGCGCAGTACGGACCGGGGCCCGACGGTCAGGTCGAGCGTCACCTCGTAGGCGGCGAGCGTCTCCGGCAGGACCGTGTCGCAGCCGGCTTCCATACGGCGCAACGTGACCGGCGTACGCCAGGGGTCCGCGCTCTGGTTCACCAGCGCGAGGACGGGTCTGTCAGGGCCGGGTTGCAAGGTCAGCAGGCGATCGGCGTAGACGCGACGGAGCTCGTGGTAGAGGGGCTTGGGGCGGCCGTCGCCGTCGATGGCCGACCAGGAGCTGGCAGGCCAGCAGTCATTGAGTTGCCAGACGACGGTGCCTGCGCAGAGGGGCCAGTGGGAGCGCCAGTGCTCGATTCCGGCGGCCACGGCGCGGGCCTGGACGACCTGGGTGAGGTAGTGCCAGCGGTCGAAGTCTCCTTCGGGGAGGCGGAAATGGCGCGTCACGCCGCGATGCAGTTTGTCGTTGCCGGCTTCGGCCTTCTGGTGGTGGAGCATCCCGGGCGAGTCCGGCGCGAGTGCCTCGCCAGGCAGGGCGCGCCGCAGGGTGGCCAGCGCCGGGGGTGCCTGCCAGCCGAATTCGGAGACGAAGCGTGGCACGGTGGCGCGGTACTCGGTGTAGTCCCGGCGGTTCCACACCTCCCACGAGTGGTGGGTGCCGTGGGCCGGGTCGTTCGGGTGGTGGTCCCAGGAACCGGACCAGGGGCTGCTCGCCGTGTAGGGGCGGGTGGGGTCCAGTTCGGCGACCACCCGGGGCAGCAGCCCGAGGTAGTAGCCCTCTCCCCAGGAGTTCCCGGCGAGTTCGGCTTCCCACCCCCAGTCGCGGAAGCCCCAGAGGTTCTCGTTGCCGCCGTTCCACAGGACGAGGCTGGTGTGGTGCATGAGGCGTACGACGTTCTCGCGGGCCTCGGCCTCCACCTCGCCGCGCAGCGGCTGCTCCTCGGGGTAGGCGGAGCAGGCGAAGGGGAAGTCCTGCCAGACCATGAGGCCGAGTTCGTCGCAGGCGTCGTAGAAGGCGTCGTCCTCGTAGATGCCGCCGCCCCACACCCGTACGAGATCGACGTTGGCGTCGGCGGCCTGGGTGAGCCGGGTCCGGTAGCGGTCCGGGGTGACGCGGGAGGGCAGGACGTCGTCGGGGATCCAGTTGACGCCACGGGCGAACGTGCGGGTGCCGTTGACGACGAACGCGAACCCGGTGCCGTGCTCGTCGGCGCCACGGTCCAGCTCCACCGTACGGAAGCCGATACGGCGCCGCCATGCGTCGAGGGCGTGCTGCCCAGGTGCGGAAGCCGCCGCAGTGGTTGTCGGCGTCCCGGGCGCCTCGTACAGCGTGACCTCCACCTCGTACAGCGGCTGATCGCCATAGCCGCGTGGCCACCACAGCCCGACGTCGGGCGCCTCCAGAACGATGACGGCCTCGCCGTCCTCGATGACGGCCGCTCCCCGCGCTTCCGTCCCGGCGATCACGGCGTGAGCCACGAGTTCGCACGCCGCAGCCTGTCTGGTGCGTTCCACCTCGATCCGCAGTTCCACGCGGCCTGTCGTTCCCTCGACAGCGACCAAGGGGCGGACCCGCGCCAGGCGGGCCGTCGACCAGTGCTCCAGGCGTACCGGGCGCCAGATGCCGGCGGTGACGAGGGTGGGGCCCCAGTCCCAGCCGAAGCTACAGGCCATCTTGCGGATGTACTGGGAGGGTTCGGGGTAGACGTTGGGCCGGTCTCCGGTGACTGCCCGCACGGCTGCCGCCTCGTCGTAGGCGGAGGCGAACTCCACGCGGAGTTCGCCGGTGCGCCCGGTGACGTCGAAGCGGTAGCCGCGATGCATGTTCCGTGTACGCCCGAGTTCTTCACCGGCCAGCGTGATCCGCGCGGCGGTGTCCAGACCGTCGAAGACCAGGTCCGTACGTTCGTGGACGGCCGGGGCGGGCGGAAGGCTGGTCGTGTACGTCCATGCGCGCCGTCCGATCCAGGCCACGTCGTGCTCGTTCCGCCCCAGGAACGGGTCGGGGATCAGTCCGGCGGCCAGCAGGTCGGTGTGCACGCAGCCGGGCACCTCGGCGGCGAGTGACGCCCCGTCGTGACTCAGTCTCCAGCCCTCGGTGAGCGGGATGACGTCCTTCATGGCGCGGCTCCAATCAGCGGGGGCGAGCCCGGTTGAGGGAATGCGGGGCCAACCTAGCCTGCGGCAGGTAAACCGGTCTAGTGGATACCTTCTGAAAGGGCCGCCCGTCAACTACAGCCGAAACACGTCTACTTGGTATCACGCTCCGGCCGATGGTAACGATTGCGCATCGCGAACGAAGCAGCAGCTTTACCGGTTCAGCTTCCGCTGTCATAGTTCCGGCATCCCACCGAAGACATGAACCGGCCCCCGGAAGGAGTTGGGCTCATGGGGAGGAAGACACTCGCCTGCGCACTCGTCGTCACGGTGGCGCTGGCCGTCGCGGGCTGCGGCGGCGTAGGCGCCCCCTCGGGCGAGACCGCGACAGCCCCCTCGGACCCGAACGACGTGTCGGGCCACCTCACGGTCCTGACACACCGCACCGACCTCGTCCAGAACGGTGTCCTGAAGAGGTACGCGGCCGAGTTCCACCAGACCTACCCCAAGGTCGAGGTCGAGTTCGAGGGCATCACCGACTACGAGGGCGAAGTCAGGATCCGGATGAACACGGAGGACTACGGGGACGTCCTGATGATCCCCTCCTCGATCGCCAAGGACAACTACCCCAAGTTCCTCGCCCCGTTAGGCAGCACCGCGGCGATGAGCAAGCAGTACCGCTTCACCGGCAGGTCGGACGTCGGCGGCAAGACGTACGGCATCGCCACCTTCGGCTCCGCCAACGGGGTCGCCTACAACAAGACTGTCTGGAAGAAGGCCGGGGTGACTGAATGGCCCACCAGTCCGGCGGAGTTCATCGCGGCGCTGCGTACGGTGAAGGCGAGGACGGGCGTGGTGCCGTACTACACCAACTTCAAGGACGGGTGGCCGCTCGGTACGCCCTGGTCCAACAGTGTCGGCTCGGTCAGCTGCTCCGCGCGGGCCGGGGACGCGCTGGCCACCAGCGCCCGGCCCTGGTCCCCCGGCAGCGACCTCAGCGTCATCGATGCCTTGCTGTACGACATCGTCCGCGGCGGCCTCGCCGAAAAGGACCCGACCACCACCAACTGGGAGAACTCCAAGAACCTCCTCGCCAAGGGGCAGGTTGGCAGCATGGTGCTCGGCTCCTGGGCGGTCTCGCAGCTGCGGGACGCCGCCGAGCAGGCGGGTACGAACCCGGACGACATCGGGTTCATGCCGTTCCCCGCACAGAAGGACGGCAAGTTCTGCGCCATGCTGCTCTCCGACTACCAGCAGGCGGTGAACGTCCACTCGCCGCACAAGGAGGCAGCCCGCGCCTGGCTCGACTGGTTCACCGAGAAGTCGGGGTACGCGCAGTCGCAGGGGGCGGTGTCCGCCCTCCGGTCCGCGCCGCTGCCGTCGAACCTCCAACCGTACGTTGACAACGATGTCAAACTGGTGGAGCGCTCCGAGGCGAGAACCGCCGGGGTCAACGCCGTCGACGACGCCTCCGAGATCGGGCTCGCCAAGCCGGACTACCGCCAGAAGATCGTCGACCTCGCCCGCGGCGCTCAACCGGGCGACCTCCGCGGCTACTTCGCGGAGCTCGACCGCCGCTGGGCCGAAGCGTCCCGGAGCATCCGCCCATGACAAGACCGCGATCACAGAACGGTCCGTCCCCCTCGGGCCCGCCGTCCCACCGGGGCCACCGCCCTTCCGGACCACGAAAGGCCCTGGCCGACATGGTGTCCGACACCACCGGCGGGAAGCCGACGTCCGCCGCCGGAACATCCGAGACCGCCGCCCCGCACCGGCAGGCAGGCCGCTCCCCCGCCGTCCCACCGCGCTCCTGGCGCTCGCACCCCTGGCGGCGGGCCACTCCCTGGCTCTTCCTCGCCGTGCCCCTGGCCCTGCTGATCACATTCACCTACGTCCCCGTGGGCAACATGATCTACTACAGTTTCACCGACTGGGACGGCATCAGCCCGGAACGCCACTTCACCGGCACGGACAACTACCAGCAGCTGTTCACCCGCCCCGAACTGTTCCGTGTCTTCCTCGTCAGCCTCTACTACCTCACCGCGTCCGCGGTGCAGATCGCGGCGGCACTGTACTTCGCCACCGTCCTCAGCTTCGACCTGCGCCTGCGCAACCTCTTCAAGGGCATCCTCTTCTTCCCGTACCTGGTCAACGGCGTCGCCATCGGCTTCGTCTTCCTCTACTTCTTCCAGGACGGCGGCACCCTCGACTCGGTCCTGGCCTGGTTCGGCGCCGACCGCGGCCACGCCTGGCTCGGCGACCCCGAGTCGGCCAACGCCTCGCTCGCCGGAGTGTCCGTATGGCGGTTCACGGGGCTCAACTTCGTCCTGTTCCTGGGGGCCATCCAGTCCATTCCCGGTGAGCTGTACGAGGCGGCGCAGCTCGACGGGGCCGGCAGACGGCAGCAGTTCCGGTACATCATCGCGCCGGGCATCCGGCCCGTTCTCACCCTGAGCATCATCCTGGCGGTCTCCGGCTCGCTCGCCGTCTTCGAGATCCCGTACCTCATGACCGGCGGCGCGACCGGTACCTCGACATTCGTCATCCAGACGGTCAAGCTCGCCTTCCAGTTCAACAAGACGGGCCTGGCATCGGCGGCGGCCGTCGTGCTGCTCACGATCATCGTGCTGATCACCTGGGTCCAGCGCCGGCTCGTGCCCGACGAGAAAGCCGACCTCGTATGACCATGCCCCGCATCACGGCCGTACGCCGCACCGCGGCCTCACGCGGCCACCGGCGCCCGCGACTCGGCACCGGCCTGACCTACCTCTCCTTGATCGCCGCCTCCGCTGTGGTGCTGATCCCGCTCGCCGTCGTCTTCCTGACCTCGCTCAAGACCTCCCGTGAAATCACCGGCGGCGGCGCACTGGCCTTGCCGCATGACTGGCTCAACCTCTCCAACTACGCCACGGCCTTCCGCGACGGCCATCTGCTCACGGCCCTGGGCAACACCGTCTTCCTCCTGGCCTTCTCGATCACCGGCACCGTCGTGATCGGTTCCATGACCGCGTACGCCGTCGACCGGTTCGACTTCCGGGCCAGGAAACCGGTGCTGGCGCTGTTCCTGATCGCCACCCTCGTACCCGGCGTCACGACCCAGGTCGCCACCTTCCAAGTCGTCAACAGCTTCGGACTGTTCAACTCCCGGTGGGCCCCGGTCCTGCTCTACATGGGCACCGACATCGTCTCGGTCTACATCTTCCTGCAATTCATCAGGTCCATCCCGGTCTCACTGGACGAGGCGGCGCGGCTGGACGGGGCGAATGCCTTTGCCTTCACCATCTACCGCAGGATCATCTTCCCGCTGCTCAAACCGGCGATCGCGACCGTCGTCATCATCAAAGGCATCACGGTCTACAACGACTTCTACCTCCCCTTCCTCTACATGCCGTCCGAAGACCTCGGCACGATGTCCACCGCTCTGTTCCGCTTCAAGGGCCCTTTCGGCGCGCACTGGGAGACCATCTCCGCCGGGACCGTCCTCGTCATCGTCCCCACTCTGATCATCTTCCTCTTCCTTCAGCGGTACATCTACAACGGGTTCGCCCAAGGCGCCACCAAGTGACTGGAGCCGGCCCGCTGACTTCCCCGGTGCGGCCTGGACCGAGCCGCCGGGAGACCGGTGATTTCGCCGATGCGTGGCCGTGGGCGCGCCCCGACAGTGGTGGTCGTCATTCACCATCGGCGGCCTCACCGAAGCGTCTCCCCGTCGTGCCGCGGCAGCGGCCGGGGCCGGCGGGCTCGGTTGCGCCCTACTGGAGGAGCCCCCTCGTGCGCCCTCACGCGGACGACGAAGACTGCCCAGCCCGTATCCCCCTTCACAACGGCCGCAGACGCCCCCGGCCCCGGCGCCACTCCCGAGTGGTGACGGCGGGAGCGGCCGCCGTGCTCGGCCTCGGCAGCCTGCTCACCGCCGGAGCCTCCGGCGCGGGGGCCGCGGCGGCCGGAGCCGGCGGCAACCCGTACGAACGCGGACCCGACCCGACCGAGTCGAGCATCGAGGCACCAAGAGGCCACTACGCGGTCTCCGAGAAATCGGTGTCGGCCCTCGACGTCACGGGCTCCGGCAGCGGCACGGTCCACTACCCAGCGAGCACCGCGGACGGAACCTTCGGCGCGGTCGCGATCGCCCCCGGCGACGGCTCCCTCCAGTCGAGCATCGCCTGGCTCGGCCCGCGCTTGGCGTCGCAGGGCTTCGTGGTCATCACCATCGACACCCGCGCCACCGTCAATCAGCCCGCCACCCGGGGCGACCAGCTTCTCGCCGCCTTGGACTACCTTGCCCGGCGCAGCCCCTCCACGACCGTGTCGACAGCAGCCGGCTGGGCATGATGGGACACTCCATGGGCGGGGGCGGCAGCCTCGAAGCCGCGAAGGACCGCCCGTCGCTCCAGGCGGCGATCCCGCTGACCGGCTGGAACCTCGACAAGACGTGGCCGGAGATCCGCGTGCCCACCCTGCTCGTCGGGGCCGACGGCGACACGATCGCGCCGGTCGCCACTCATTCGCAACCGTTCTACCAGAGCCTGCCGTCCACGCTGGACAGGGCGTATCTGGAACTGAACAACGCCACCCACTTCACGCCCAATCGCCCCGACACCACCATCGCGAAGTACAGCGTCTCGTGGCTGAAGCGGTTCATCGACAATGACACCAGGTACGAGCAGTTCCTCTGCCCGCTGCCCCGTCCGAGCCGGACGATCGACGAGTACCGCGGCAACTGCCCGCACACCTCGTAGCCGTACGTCCGCGACGCCGGCGGCGGCTGCCGCACATGGCCGCCACCGGCCCACGGTCTCCGCCCCCGTCCCCGTCCCCGTCCCCGTCCCCTACCATCACCGTCACCGGATCACCTCGCCCGAACGACAGGAGACCGATCCCGGTGACGGACTGCGGAGTGAGGGGTTCCCGCCCTGCTCACCCGGCAGTAGCGTGACAGCCGTGACCGGACCGGCCACCGTGGAACCTCCGCTGCGGTTGTAGGGGCGGGAGGCGGAACTCGCGGCCCTGGCCCGCCTGTTGGGCAAGGTGCGGGCCGGGCACGGCGGTGCGCTCGTGCTGGCGGGGAGGCCGGGGCTGGGACGCACCGCCCTGTTGGGTCGGGCGGTCCACGCCTTCCGTTCTTCCGCCACCGCACGCGGCGCGACCGTTCTCCACACTCGCGCCGCCGCTCCCGAAGCGTCCTTGCCATACAGCGGACTGCACGCGCTCCTGTGCGGCGCCGACGACGAGCCACCCACCGATGTGCTGCGCTCCGGCATGCCGCCCGCCGCCCTCCTCTGCCTGCTACGGACACTGGCGGAACGGGGGCCGCTGCTGGCGTGCGTCGACGACGTACACCTATGGGACACGCAGTCGCGTACCGCCCTCGGCTTCGCCGCCCGCCGTCTCGACGCGCCGTTCCCGGTGGGCCTCGTGCTCACCGTCGCCGCCCATCGCGCGGACGACTCCGCACTCACCGGTCTTCCGCTGCGGTAGCTGGCCCCCTATCGGACCAGGCCGCCTCCGCGCTGCTCGACGGACTGACTCGCACTGGCATCGACGCCGTCGTACGCGCCGAACTGCTCGCCGAGGCCGAGGGCAGCCCACGCCTCCTGCACGACCTCGTCGCCACGCTGGACCCGGACCAGTTGGGCGGCCGGGCCCCGCTGCCGTACCCGTTGGTTCCTGCGGAGCTCCTGCGGCGGACGCACTCGGCGTACGTACGGATGCTGCCGGACGGTGTCCGCGCGCTGCTGCTTATCGTGGCGGCAGTCGGGGAGGCCGAACCGTGTGACGACGTACCGGTGGAGGTTCTGCTGCGCGCGGTGGCCGCCGGGGCGGACATGGGTTCCGCCGGCCTCGCGGCCGCCGAAGCTTCGGGAGTCCTGTCGCGTACCGGCGATCACGTCCGCTTCGAGTCCGCGCTGCTGCGCCGCTCCGTGTACGCGGGTGAACCGCCGGCCCGCCGCCGGGCCGCTCACACGGCCCTGGCCGCCGTCCTCGGCAGGGCAGCACACCGACTCCTGCGCCTGCATCACCGTGCCTGCGCGACCGAAGGCACCGCTCCAGCCCTCGCCGACGCACTGGCGGCGGCAGCGGCGCAACCGCACCACAACCGCCTCCGGCGCAGCGCGGCCCTCGCCCGATCCGCCGAACTCACGGCCGACGGCAACAGGCAGACGGCACGCTTCACCGCCGCGGCCGACCAGGCACGGCTGGCCGAGGACACCCGCGCGGCCCGCACCCTGGTCGCCCGGGCCCGCCAACTGCCCTCGGAGGACGGCACACGGGGCCACGCCGAGTTGGTGTACGGCACTCTTGCTCTGCGGGACGGCCCGGTCGCCGACGCCCGCGAGATCCTGTGCACCGCCGCGCGGCTGCTGGCTCCGCGCCACCCGGCCGCGGCAGCCGAAGCCCACCTCGGCGCCGCCGAGGCAGCCTGGTCCACGGGCGCCCCCGCCACCAATCTCGACGCCGTCACCCCCGCCCCTGACACCGATCCGCTCGGCAACTACCGCACCGGAATGCGCGCCTTCCTGGACGGCCGCTGGGGCCAAGGGCGGACCGCGTTACGCCGATGCATCGACCTGGCGGACAGCGCCACCGACCCCGCGCTGCTGCTGCGCGCAGGGGCGGCAGCCCTGGTCGTGGGCGACGTCGAGGCCGCGAACACCGCCAACACCCGCGCACTGGCCGCCGCACAGACACGGGGCACAGCTCTGCTCGTACCTCAGGCCCTGGAACACCTCGCCTACAGCGAGCTGCGCGCGGGACGCCACGCCAAAGCCAGCGCCCATGCCCACCAAGGGCTGCTCGCCGCGCACCAGGCCGGACAACGCAACACCGGGGAAATGGTCCACCACCAGCGTGGCGACCGGTTCCTTCACCGCCACGCTTCCCGCTCAGAGCGTGACGACCTTCGTAACGGTGTGACAAGGACGCCAAACGGGAACAGCAGAAATCCGCTGACGGCCCCACCTGCAAAGGCGAACCCGTCCAACGAGCGTCACCAGCGGGGAGAGCCCTGTCGCCCCGCGGCCCGTAACCCAGATACTCGTCACTCATTCGACGGCAATAACCCTCCCCCCACGGAAATCACCTGCAAGACTCTCCTCCACGGGGAATGGCATACCCGTCGGACTCCGACCCCGTAAGGAGAGTCATGCGTACCCGAATCTCTGGCACTGCTGCGGCACTCGCCGCACTGATCGCGTTGGGAACCGCAGGGGTGGCCGCAGGCAACGCCGCGGCGGCTGACAGCCCCACCTCCCGAACCTTCCACATGAACGACGACCCGGCGTCCCCGGACGAACACGAGTGGAAGGAAGGTTCATACAGCACCAGATATGCCTGCGTAAAGCGTGGGGACTGGGGCGTGCAGAACGGGAAGTGGAAGAAGTATAAGTGTGTGAATTACCCCCACTGGGAGTACACCGAGCTGTGGGTCCGAGTATAGCGGCTCCGAGGCGGAAGGAACGACCGGCCTGGCAGCGGTACGCGTACGCACGTCCATACGGCACGGCTGTCAGGCCGAGTGTGCTGCCCACTGCACCCACAGCGGGAGCAGCAGCAGGGTCACGACCGAGCTCTTGATGACGAGGGCGGCGGACATGTCGATCGCCACGTCGTAGCGCTGGGCGAAGATGAACAGGTTCTGTGGGGTGGGCATCGCGGCGAGCAGGACCAGGTAGTGCAGCCAGTCACCCTCCACGCCGAAGCCGTGGCGCGCCACGACCAGGGTCATGAGTGGGAAGGCCACACACTTGAAGGCTATGATCCACAGCTCCTCGACGGTGGTGCCGCGCACCGTCAGCCCCATGCCGCCCAGGTGCAGCCCGAGGGCGAACAGCGCCACCGGAGAGGCACTGTCGCCGACGAACGCGAAGCTGTCGAGAGCGACCTGAGGCAGCGGCACGGACAGCAGGTTGAGCACAATGCCCGCGTTGCAGGCGATGACGACGGGCGTCATCAGTGATGCGGCGACGGCCGCGGTGAGCCGCGTACGAAGGGCCCCTGCACGGTCCGAACGCCCCAGCTCCACGATCGAAATGATGACCAGGGACAGCACACAGACCTGGAACAGCAACACCGGGAAGATCGGTGCGGCGCTCCCGAACAGCCAGGGCGAGGCCCACTTGGGCGCAGCGCACTCCTACGTCGGCGACCCGGCTGACGCTGGCGTCGGCACCGACCAGGTCCCGGGTACGGAGGGTGTCGCCGTGGTTGGTCCGTGCGGTGGCGATGTGGTCCTCCTCGGCCACGGTGGTCAGCGCGGTGCTGTCGCGGGCCGTCGTACCGGCGGCTGCTGCGGCCTCGGTCAGTGCCGCGTCGAGTTCGCTGTGGAGGACCATGGGGCATCCGATCGCCTACTTCGACCGGGACTAGCAGGTGCGTGTCCCCGGCTGGCACCGTTCGAGGATGGTGGTGGGGTCGAAGAAGCGAGCCGAGGGCTTGGCTCGGACGTCACCGGTGGTGATGTCGCGGATCACGACGCCTTCGTCCTCGGTGAAGCTGGGGTCCGCCTTGTAGCCGCCGAGGTAGATGCCCTCTTCGCCGGACTTGTTGGCGGTGACGATGTGCAGGTAGTCACCGGTACGGCTCTTCCAGAGGGCGCTGCGGACCGGGGCGCGCCAGTCGGTGTTCATCGCGACGACGTCGACTCCCATGCGGGCCAGGACGTGGGCGGTCTCGGGCGGCATCATGTCGACGTCCTGCATGAGGGCGAGGCGGGCGTAGTCGCGGTCGACGACCAGGTAGTCGTTCGACAGTCGGTCCCCGGGGAGTGCTTCGCCGCGCCGGTGGTGGGTGCGCCGGTAGTCGTAGGTCTGCCCCGTCGAGGCGAGGAGGGTGCTCTTGGGCACCTCGGTGCCGGTGGACGGGTAGTGGATGAGCAGGTCGGTCCGACGGCTCGTGGCGAAGGACTTCAGCTCCGCGAGGCCCGCCGTGTCGGGGCCGGGGAAGTAGTTGGCCGGGAAGACGATCAGGCGCAGTTTCTTGCCGGTGGACTCGGCCCGGGACGTGGCCTTGGCCGCGGCATCGAGAGCGGTCTGCCAGGGTGTGGTGCTGGGGCCGGGGTCGACAGCGGCTGCGGTGAAGGTGGTCGGGGCGGGCTGCTGGAACTGCTTTTGCGTATAGGGCTCCAGGGTGTCCTGGCCCAGCAGCGCGTACATCGCGGGTTTGCGTTCCACCGGGAAGGTCCGTGACCTGCGTACGGGAATCTCGCCGTAGCCGATCTGATCGGACCGGCCGCTCACCTCCGCGAGGACCTTGCCGTCGTGCGTCATGATGATGCTGCGCGACCCCGTGTCGAAATCGTAGGGAAACGGGGACGGCACGGTGAAGGTGTCCTGTGTGAACACCTCGGGCTTGGTTCCCTTGGTGCCTTTCCCCCAGCGGTTCGCGACAATCATGGAGAAGTCGTTCTCGAAGGTCCGGACGCGGACGAAGTCGGTGTCGATCCCGACGTTGGCCGGCGCGATCAGGATGTCCGCTCCCTGCACGGCGGCCGCTCTGGGGAACTGCGAGTTGAACATGTCGGAGCAGATGACCAGCGCCATCCTGCCGTATTCGGTGTCGAAGGTCGGGATCGGGTCGAAGCTCGCGGCGTTGTAAGAGGATTCGATCAGGTGGTTGCGCTTGCGGTAGACGCCGCGGGCCCTGCCGTCCGGGCCGATGAGCACGGCCGAGTTGTAGTAGCGGTTCGTGTCCGGCTCGTAGACCGGCATGCCGAACGCGATGTAGGCGCGGTGCCGTTCGGCGACGGCGCCGAGAGCGGTGGTCGATTTTCCGGGGACCTGCTCGGCGGCCTCGGACATCTCCGCACGGCTGAAGAAGGAGTAACCGCTGGTGGCCATCTCCGGCAGCACGATGAGCTTGGCGCCCTTGCCGGCTGCCCGGTCGGCCAGCTCGACCATCTTGGCGCGGTTGTCGTCCACCTTCCCTTCTTCCGGGGCGAAGTGAATCGTCGCGGTCTTCAGGGTTCTGGGTGCCGGTGACGCGTCCGCCGCGGCGGCGCTCGTGGGCTCGTGGCCCGGCAGGAGGGGAATCAGCCCTGCCAGCGCAGCCGCCACCACAACCGACCGGAGCCGACGGCGACGTAACAGCGGGATCGGTTTCAAGGGATTCTCCGATCTCATACGGCGGGCACCTTCTTCGAGTACCTCAGCGCAGCACTCAGGAAATGGCGCGGGATCTCCGGGTGCAGGCTGAAATGGAGATGGATGTAGCTGGCCGCTACGTTGTCGAGCAGGAACCCGGCACGGCGGCTTTCACCCGTGCTCGTGGTCACCTCGTACAGATTCGGTTCGATCTCGGCAGTGGTGATACGGGACTGGTGGAACTCCTGGCCACGGGCTCGTTGCCCCGCCTCGCCGAGCGGGGACGGCGCCTGTGTGCGCACCTCGACGTAATGGATGGAGAGGTATTGCCGGTCCATCACCACATCGATCGGGAGGATACCGGTCATGGTCGCGCGTTGACCGTCGAAGTCGGTCAGCGACCGGGCGAGGTACATCATCCCGCCGCACTCCGCGTAGACCGGCATTCCGTGCCCGGCCCGCGCCCTCAGCTCGTTTGCCAAGGAGCGGTTGCCGGCCAGTTCGGCAGTGAAACTCTCCGGGTAGCCGCCGCCGAGATACACCGCGTCGACGTCGTCCGGCAGCCGGGGATCGACGGTCGGCCGGAACGGCACCAACGTGAACCCGGCGTCCTCCAACGCGTGCAGGTTCTCCTCGTAGTAGAAACAGAACGCGGCGTCACGGGCCACCGCCAGACGCGCACGGGGCCTACCGGGGCCGGAACCGCGTGCCGGACGGTCCGCGGATGTCCCGGCGGGCCCGGGCAGCGCGGTACGAGTGGCCGCCAACAGCCCGTCCACGTCCACCGAGCGTCCGGAAGCGAGCTGCGCGCGGGCGCGTGCCGCGGCGCCTGTCGGGTTCTCCTCGACCGTGGTCAGCCCGAGATGCCGCTCGTCGACACGCAGGTGCTCGCTGCGCTCGACCCAGCCGGCCACGAGCTCCCGCAGGTGGCCGGGGAGCGCGCTGAGCACCATATCGGCGTGGGTGCGGCTGCCGACCCGGTTCAGGACGCAGGCCGCGATCCGGACCTCGGGGTCGAAGGCCAGCAGGCCGCCGAGGACGGCTCCGGACGTACGCGTCATCCCCCACACGTCCATGACGACCACCACGGGCAGGCCGAGAAGCTTGGCGATGTGCGCCGCGCATCCCTTCTCCGTCCCGTTCTCCCCGTCGTACAGCCCGCCCATGGCCTCGATCACGCACACGTCCGCCTCGGCGGACCAGCGGTCGAAGGAGCGGCGCACGCCTTCGGCCCCCATCATCCACAGATCCAGGTTGATCGACGGCCGCCCGGTGATCTCCCGGTGGTATCCGGGGTCGATGAAGTCAGGGCCGAGCTTGAAGGCCTGTACCCTCAGGCCGCGTTCCCGCAAGAGGCGCAGCAGAATGGCCGTGACGGTCGTCTTGCCGGCGCTGCTGTGCGTCGCGGCGACAACGAATGCGGGCCGCGACCGCGGTGCGGGGCCGGTGCTGGCCGTGTTCTTCACTGCTGCGCCTCCAGAACGAGCCGGATCTTCCGTGCAGTGACGCAGAGTACCGCCAGGCTTCGGGCGGGGACGGGCGGAAGCGGCACAGGTCGGCGATGTCTGGTACGGACATGCCGCCGGCTGCATACACTCCCTTGCGGAACCCACTCGAAGACCCCCGGGCCGCAACGGTCCTCAACGGTCCGCACCAGGCAGACGAGAGACACCCGGTGAGACGCAGCGTCAGACCCATCAGCCGCAGCCTGGCCGTGGTGGCCACCGCGGGGACTCTCGCGCTGGCTTCCGCGGCCCCCGCCCACGCCGCCGACTACCGCTACTGGTCGCTGCGGCACGGGGACAACGGCACCTGGCACACCACGGCCGAAGGCCCGGGTACCTACCGTCCGGCCGACGGCGCCGTGGAAGGGCTGCGCTTCGCCGTCTTCCACGAGGACACGAAAGGGTCCGTCGTCCCCCGTACTCCCGCCGACTTCGCGGCGATATGCGCTGCCATTCCGGCGAAGACAGACACCAAGCGGGTCGCCTTGGTCCTGGACTTCGGAACAGCAGAGGATGCCCCGTCCGGGGAGCGGCCGCCGGCGATACGCACGCTCTGCGTGCGGTTGCCGCCGGATGCCACCACCGCGGAGGCGCTGGCCAAGGCCGCGCCACCCCTGCGGTACGGGTCCTCGGGGTTGCTGTGCGCCATCGCGGGCTACCCGCGGCGCGGCTGCGGGGAAGCGGTGGCCGACAGCTCCCCTCACGCGAGCGGCAGCGACAGCCCTGGCAGCGGCAGTGGCAGTGGTTCGGGTGGCGGGCCGTCCGTGGGGCTGCTGTTCGGTGGTGGCCTCGTCGTTGCCCTGGTCGGCGCGGCCGTATGGCAGGTCCGGCGCCGCCGCGACGCCTCGTGAGCGCACCGCGGCCGGCCGGCAGCACCGTGGTCCGTACGAGGCGGGCGCGCGTGCCCGCCGCAGTTCAAGGGTGCCGGCGATCCGAGCACGGGACCGGTCGGTCCGGCGAGGGGCACCGATGTGTCCGGGTGACTGGCGGGGCGACAAGAACGTGCAGGTGAAGGTGGTGTGGCTCGAACTGCATGGCGGTGCAGCGAGGAATGAGCCGATGAGCGGTGGGTGGCGTGACACGACCGTAAGGGGCTGGCAGGGTGCTGGGGGCGAGCTCGAACAGCCGCCGGCCGGCAGGCGTCAACCAGACCCATCGACTGCAAGAGGGTGTGGAACGTGGCAGAGCAGACCGCTGCACCGGGTTCCTTCTACCGGCGCATCGACGCCGTCGTGAGGGCCAAGGGCAACGACCCGATCACGTGGGTCCTCAAGGACAACTCCTACGTGCGCTACGACATGAAGGACAACCACGGCTTCGACGGGTACCCCAAGCTCATCGAGGGCAACTGGCCGGGCCTGGTGGACAGCTTCGGGCGCCGGATCGACGCCGCGCTCAACCGCCGGGACCAGCCGAACGTCGTGTACCTCTTCAAGGACAGCCAGTACGTCCGCTACGACCTGGACTCCGACAAGGTCGAGCCGGGCTACCCGCTCAGCATCGCGGAAGGGTGGAAGGGGCTGCCGCCGGACTTCCAGCTCGGCATCGACGCGGCCGTCAACCACCAGAGCAACCCGAACGTCAGCTGGTTCTTCAAGGACGACCTGTACATCCGATACGACGTCGTGAACGACAAGCTGCTGGGCGGCCCGACACCCATCCTGCGCGGCTGGCGCGGGCTGCCGGAGAACTTCCAGCGGGGCATCGACGCGGCCGTCAACTCCGTGCTCGACACGGACAAGGTGTACCTGTTCAAGGACGACCAGTACGTCCGCTACGACCTCGTCAGCGACAGGACCGACAGCGGCTACCCGCTGCCGGTCGAGGGGAACTGGAACTTCTTCGCGTGAACCTCGCCGCCTGAAGTCCGCGGCGGCTCGGCGTCCCGTCCGGCTGATGCGGACGGGACGCCGATGCGGACCTGCCTGGCGGGGCCAGGTGCCGGTGAGGGAGTTGGCCAGGTCCGTGATGTTCAGCGGGAACTGCCTGATGGAAGTGGCCTGACCGGTGAGGACGTTGACGCTGTAGAGCGACGGGTTGCCCGCACCGTTCGGGGTGAGGGAGGCGAAGGCGGCGTAGTCGGCCGTCTGCCCGTCGGACAGCGTGCTGTAGATGCCCAGGCCCGCGTTGAGCCCGGCGTTGACGCCGAGCTTGCCGGTCGGGGCGAGCGTTCCCTGGTTGGCCGGGGACTGGAGGACGACCTGGTCGTTGGCCGTGTCGACGTCGGCCAGGGGGATCGCCGTGGCCACACTGCGGTCGTTGTTCGTGTACGCGGCGGCGGTGACACCCTTGGCCGTGCCCTCCTCCCCCGGGAAGGTGAGGTTCTGGTCCTGGACGGTCGTGTGGTTGTTGAGGTTGTGCCGCAGGTTCTGCCCGTTGTCGCTGATCACACGGAGCCGGTCGGCCGCCGGGTCGAAGTCGACGCCGAACGCCGTGCCGCGCATGTCGTACTGGAGCTGGGGCACCTTGGTGACCAGGGCGTCCTCGTCACCCGTCGGAATCTTGGTCGTGTAGATCCCGCCCTTGTCGCCGACCCCGTACTGCAGGCCGTCCCGCACCCGGAAGTCGATGCCGACCAGGCTCGTGTCACCGACGAGGCCCTCGACGGCCCTTACCCAGTCGAGGACCTGCGGCCGGTCGGTCTTGAAGGCGGCAATCAGAATGACTGTCGCGGTGTTCCCCACGGATGTACATGCGGTTCTCATTAAGACTGCTTCACGGCCCCTCCACAAGCGGAAAAGGTGATGAGAACGCCCAGGTCCGGGAATTTTGCGCGCTGTGACAAAGACCTGGTCGCGTACTCGCCGCCGTTTTGCGCGCTGTGGCTCCGGCGTCGGGCCGTCGAGCTGTCGCCGGACAGACGCGAGTTGTCCGAAGCCGACCTCGGCTACATCGCGACGATGGGTGAGCTGCGGGCCGAGGCGGGGATGTCGCTCGACGCACGGCAGCGGGTCCTGGGGCTGCACGCCGCGCTCATGCTGCGCGAGGTCAACGAGGTGACCGAGGCCCAGCGCGGCTGCGGAGTCGAGGAAATCATGCGCATGATGAGCTGGTTCGCTCCGCAGGGTGACCGCGGTATCGGCGCCTACTGCCAGGGATTCGTACGGGTACTGCGCCGCCGGAGACAGTACGTCGAACAGGTCGCCGTGCTGACCCGGTCCCTGCTGAACGGAGATCCCATAGCGGCGGAACTCGCCTCGGCCGTCGGTATGGAGCTGCCTGTTTGCTGGGTGGTGACGGTGTTCCGTATGCCGGTCCGCCCCGCCGCAGATCGTTTTCTGGAAAACGATATCGAGACATTGGTGAAAAGCCACCGGACGCCTGTCATGCGGGGCCGGGAATACAGCGACGGAAACGGTGAGCTGATCGCTCTGGTTCCCTTGATTTTCGGCACGGCGGGAGCCGAATCCGCAGCGCCGCACGCCCATTCCGACCTTCTGCCCGAGCTCGCCCCCGACTCCCTCGACGCGTACTACCGCCACGGCATGCACCGCGGCGCCACGGCGACCGCCCTCAACATCCACGCCCGCACCCTGGACGGCCGCCTCCGCCGGGTACGGGAACTCACCGGCATCGACCCCGGCTCGACACGCGGCGTACGCACACTCAGCGCGGTCGTCACCAGGCGCCTGTCGGGAGCGTGGCGCTGAACCCGTCGGGGCCCGTACGGACCTGTGGCGACCCATCGGCCGCGCCGGGCCGGGGTGGCCGACGTAGCTGTAACTGCTCCGGATGAACCACATCGCGGGGCGGCGGCTGACGCGCGCGAAAAGAACAAGACTGCCGTCGGCATGCCGACTGCGGGACCCTGGCTGCCTCACCCCAAGGCAGGAGACCGCGGATGACGATGCCATCGGGTTCCCCCATACCCTTGCACCTCTCGGGCAACAACGCACCGGTCGCGGCCGAGGTCACCCACCGGCCGAGCGCGGTGACCGGCACCGTGCCCCGGGAACTGTGCGGCCAGTACTTCCGCAACGGGCCCAACCCGCGTAGCGGCTGGTCGCCCCACTATTTCGCCGGTGACGGCATGCTCCACACCGTCGCACTGGCCGACGGCCACGCCACCTGGTACCGCAACCGCTACGTACGCACCCCGCTGCACGCACAGCCGGGCGCCTCCCGCCTCGACCTCGCCTTCGATCCGGCCACCTCACGGATCGACTACCGCGTCACCACCGCCAACACCCACCTGATCGCCCACGCCGGCCGGCTCTTCGCCCTCGAAGAAGGCGGCTTCCCCTACGAGGTCACCCCCGACCTGGCGACCCTCGGGGTCTTCACCTTCGACGGGGCGCTCACCACCCCCATGACCGCTCACCCCAAGACCTGCCCCCGCACCGGGGAACTGCACTTCTTCGGCTACCGCCTCCGGCCGCCGTACCTGACCTACTACCGGGCCTCCGCTGCGGGCGAAGTGCTCCAGAAGCAGATCGTGGACCTGCCGCGGGCAGTCATGATGCACGACTTCGCCCTCACCGCCCACCACGTCGTCTTCATGGACCTGCCCGTCGTCTTCGACGCAGGCCGGGCAGCCGCAGGCGGCCCGCCCTGGCGGTGGGACGACGGACACCGCGCTCGCTTCGGCATCCTGCCCCGGACGGGGAAGGCCGCCCGCGTACGGTGGTTCGACGTCGCGCCCTGCTACGTGTGGCACACGATGAACGCCTTCGAGACCGACGGGACGGTCACCCTCACCGGCACCCGCGTCCCGGCCCTGTGGCGCCAGGGGCCGCAGGACCTCAGCGGTGGCCTGCCCACCCTGCATCAGTGGGTACTCCACCTGGCCAGCGGCACGGTCACGGAAACCCCGCTGGACGACATTCCCAGCGAATACCCCCGCATTGCCGACACCGGTGTCAGCCTGCCCCACCGCTACGGCTACACCGCCGGATTCACCCTCGACGCCGAGCCCCTGCACACCGAGATCTACAAGTACGACCTGGCCCACGGCGCCCGACGCAGCACCCACCGCTTCCCCGCCGGCCACACCTGCGGAGAGCCCGTCTTCGTCCCCCGCTCCCCCACCTCTTCCGGCCAGGAAGACGACGGGTACCTCCTGACGTTCGCCCACGACCGCTCCCGCGGCACCAGCTACCTGGCCGTCCTGGACGCCGCCGACCTCAGCGCCGCCCCGGTCGCCGAGATCCACATACCTGTCCGCATACCGGCGGGCTTCCACGGCAACTGGATTCCCGGCACCCCGGGTGCCGCGCCCAAGGTGCCGACAGCAGACAGGGCCCTCAAGGGGCGTTGAAGCCCTCCCGCCCGACGATACGGCGCGCCTCCACTCGTCCGCGCGGCGCACGCTGCTTTCGGTCGGCCAGTTGGCTACCGCCGTGGTGCCGGCCGGGATACTGGTGTCCGTCTGGGTGCCTGTGCGGAACGGGCGCACGCTCTTCGAGCGCGAGCCGCTGTCACGCCTGCCCACAGACATGCCTTTCAGCGTCACGGCGCCCGGGCTGGAGGCGTACGTCGCCATCCTGTTCATGCATAGCGCTGGAACTCGTCCCCGCCAAAACGAGTGACGGAGAGCCCGTGGTGCCTCGGCCGATCAACGCCGCTGACCTGCACCAGGCGATCAGCCTCGCGGTTCAGGACCTCGGCCGGGGCCGCGAGTACCCGGGAGACGCCCTGCACCGGCTGACCGTCGGTGACCGGGTGTTCCGTCCCGGGCTGCGCCGCGGGACGGCCTCGGACTGGCTCGGTGGCATGTCGGTACCGGCGCCTGGCACGGGCGGCGCGGTGCGGCTGGATCCCCGCTGGGCCACCGCACTGGACCTGTTCGGACACGAGCGTCTCCGGCGCTTCGTAACGATCCGTCTCGGCAGCTGGCAGGAGGAGGTCGTCACCACCGTCCTCGCACGGGCTCTCAGCCAAGGCAAGGTGCTGCACTTGGAGTGGCAGCCTTACCTGCTGCCGCCGACCGCCACCGCCTACCGGGTGATCGACTCGTTCGCGCCCGTCGATCACCTGGCCGACGGGCCGACGGTGGTGGGGCAGGCGCTCTGGGGGCTGGGCCGTGACATGGGCGCCGCCATCGGCCAGATCTTCCGCACCTGGGCGTCCGCCGCCCGCGCCATGCGCCATCGCGGCCGCTACCGCCGGCTGGTCCGCGACGGCTATGCCGTCAACCATGCTCCGGCCGTCAGCGTGCGTGGACTCGGTGCCGAGGAGCACTTCCAGAACGTCTTCCAGGAAGCCGATGTACAGCGCTTCTTGAGCACGGTCTGGGTGCGCACCCAGACCGCGGTGCTCACCGCACTCAAGGACCGCGGCTACGACGTCAGCGCATTCGAACAGCAGGCACAGAACATCGTCAACAACAACATCAACAATGGAACGCAGATCAGTGGCGGCACCCAGCACGGCCCCGTCGCCGGCGGCCCGGGCACGGGTCACTCCGCCTCAGCCACGCGTGGGGGCGCGGCCCGGCTCCCGCGCCAACTGACCAGGGACGACCGCAGACAGATCGCTGAGGAGACGGCCATGTCGCCTGACGGGCCGAGCACCCCGCACAACGAGGGCGTTCAATTCAGCGGCGGTACGCAGTACGGCCCCGTCGCGGGCGGCCATGAGGCGCGGGCCACCGTCCACCACGCGCCCGCCGCAACGGCCCCGGCTGCTGTCCTGTCGCCCGCCCAGGCGGAGTTGCTGCAGGCGGTGGCAGCCCTTCGTCGCGACCTCGCCATGCTGATCGCCGCGCGGCCCGGGGCACTGGAGTTGGATGCGGCGCAGGACGCCGAATACAGCCTGGCACAGGCCGAGTCGGAGGCCGGTCAGGTACAGCCACCGCAGGGCCGGCTGCGACGCCGCCACCAGACCGTCGCTGATGCCCTGGCGGGCGTCGGCGCACTGGCAGCCGGTGTCACCACCGTCCAGACAGCCTCTTTGCCGCTGGATAGCCGCTCCTTGCTCTCCCGGACGATGAGCCCGCGCTTTCCCGTGGCGCCCCAGGCAGAGCGACACCCTGGCGACGACGACGGCCGCATGTGGCGCCTTTACCACCCCCGGCGGAGCACCGGCTTGACGCCGTCGGCCGCAGTCCCGAGAGTACCGCCTGACAGCCTTCCGCCGAGGAGGTTCCATGACGAACCGCATCGATCAACCACGCAAACTCGACCTGGTCGGCAATCCGGTACAGATCAGCGGTGTCGGCACCGGTTTCGAGGCCACGCTGCAGTATCGCGTCGGCGACGGGCACGACGAGGTCAGCGGCCACTTCAATGCCGGGGGCGGCTCCGGGGAGCACGGGCAGTTCCAGGTCCAGGCCGACGTCAGGCATGCCGCGTTCAAGCTCGACCGGCTGATCGTCCAGGTCTTCGAGATCAGCCCGAAGGACGGCAGCGAGATCAACCTCGTGTCCGTACCGGTGATTTACGGGCCGCGCATCGTCCGCGGCTATTACGGGTACCGCGAGCACAAGGTGGTGAGGGGCGACACCTTGTCGTCCATCTCCAAGGCGTTCTACGGCGACCCGTCCCTTTACCAGCGCATCGTCCGGGCGAACCCGGATCAGGTGACGGATCCCGACGTGATCGTGCCGGGGCAGGTGCTCCGCATTCCGATCGGCGTCTGACGACGGACTTCGGCGTCTACGCGAGGCCGCCGTTGCTCATCAGCAGTTGACCGTTGATCCACTCGCCCTTTTCGGAGCACAGGAAGTCCACGAGGTGTGCGGTGTCCCGGGGAGTGCCCAGCCGGCCGAGCGGCGTGCTGCACATACAGTGCTCCCGCACTTCCTCGGGCATCCAGCCGGTGTCGACGGGCCCGGGGTTGATCGCGTTGGCGGTCACTCCGAGGTGGGCGAGTTCGTGGGCGGCGGCCAGCGTGATGCGGTCCAGGGCCCCCTTGCTCGCCCCGTAGGGCAGGTTGCCGACGGTGTGATCACTGGTGAGGCTGACGATCCGGCCGGTCCCCGTGCCGCGGCGAAGCGGCGCCCGAACTCGCGGATGAGCAGCCAGGCGGCGCGCGCGTTGACGGCGAAGTGCCGGTCGAAACTCTCGACAGTGGTGTCCAGGAGCCCGGAGTCGACGGACTCGCAGTGGCTCATCACCAGCGCGGTGACCTTGCCCATCCGCTGTTCGACCTCGTCGAAGACGCGCGCCGGGCTCGCGGCCCCAGCTCATACGGTCGTCGTAGGGCGTCCAGTAGGTGAAGGCGATGTCCCAGCCCGAGGCGGCCAGCCGACGGGCGATGCCCGCGCCGATCCCGACGGTACGGCCCACCCCGGTGACGAGGGCGAGCGGGCGGCCGGGCGAAGCGCCGTGTCCGTGGGCGGGCCGGTCATGACCGGTGTTCGTCGTCACGGGCCGGAAGGGTTCACGAAAGACACCGCGGCGTCAATCATTGTCCCGCGGCACCGCGGCACCGCGGCACCGCGGCATCGCGGCATCGCGACATCGCGACATCGCGACATCGCAGTTTCCGGCAGGGGCAGGGGCAGGGCGGTGACAGGCGGCACACGTACCCCGCCCCGAGAACCAGGCTTCGGGCAGCGCGGGCCCCTACCAGGTAGGCAGGGGCCCGTGGCGGAGAGATGCGGTGCCTGTTCGCGGTGGACGGCATCCCGGCCGCCACCGCGCACCGTCTGCTGCCGTCCTACCGCCCCGGCCTCACTTCAGGTGCCGTGTGAAGAACCGGCCCCCGCCCTCCACCTCGAACCACGGAGTGCCGGTGTGCCCGCCCATGTTGGCGTGCAGCGTCTTCTCCTTGCTGCCGAAGGCGTCGAACAGGTCCAGGGCCCGCTGCCGGGGGTTCCCTTCGTCGTCCCACTGGAGCAGGAGCAGCAGCGGAATGGTGACCTGCCGGGCCTCCTCGCGCTGGGCTCGGGGTACGTATCCCCCGGCGAAGAGACCGGCGGCCGCGATGCGCGGCTCTACCGCCGCCAGCCGGATGCCGACCGCGGCCCACCCCGAGTACCCGACCGGGCCGCCGATCTCGGGCAGCGCGAGGAGGGCGTCCAGGGTGGTCCGCCATTCCGGGGCCGCCTTTTCGACCAGCGGACCGATGAAGGACTCGAAGATGTCGTCGGTCGGCTCGCTGGCCTGCACCGCCCGGCGGAGTTCGGCACGTGCCTGCTCGTCGGCGGCGGAACGGGGCCGGTCGCCGCACCCGGCGGCGTCGATGGTGGCGACCGCGTGACCGCACGACGCGGTGTACCGGGCCCGGGCCACCAGCCGGGGTTCCCTCTTGGGAAGGCCGTTGTTGTGGGCCATGAGGATCAGCGGGACCGGCTCGGCGGACTCGGGTGTCCACAGGGTGCCGGGGATCTCGCCGAGGGTGAATTCGCGTACGAGGACGCCGTTGTCGAGGCGTTGCTCGGAGGTGAAGTGCATGGTCGTGCCTTTCGGGAGGGCTCTGGAACGGCGCTCCCGGACGACCTATCGCCCGACCGTGACCCCGGAGGGAAGCACCCATGTCGATACTGCGTTCACAGGTACCACCTCCTCGTTCTCTCGCACGGTCGACGGAAACGTAGCAGTGGTCGCGGCGGCCGGCCAAACGAATTTCGCGGAGTCTCCGTCACCGGACACCACGGGGCCGGAACACTCCGGTGGGGTACCGCGTCGGAGGTGTGCACGACGGCAAGCCGAGGTACTGGCCACAGCCGCCGGCCATGAAGCCGCTCTGGGCGGGGAGGATCAGTACTGCCTGGTACAGATCTGGCGGACCGCCACCGCCTGAACCGCGCCCGAAGGGATCGCAGGGCGCCCCTCAGGCGCCCGCCACGAGCAGGGGCACCAGCGTGGCGCTGGAGTGAGCGAGCCAGTACGCCTCGCGGCGCGCAGCGTGCACCGCGCGGCGGAGCAAGCACCGTTCGCCCGCCGGGACATGGCAGGTCGGGCACTCCACGGAGTAGACGCCGTGGCGGAACCGGCGATGTGTCTCGTGCGCCGCCTCGTAGGCGGCATCCGAGGCCGGGGACGGGATGGTGGAGGACAGCGTGGACGGCACGCGGCGGCCTCCCCTGGTGGGCGCGGGGGCGGCGGCCGCGGGGAAGAACGGTGCAGCGGCCTGCGCGGTGGCCGCGGGGACGGTGAAAGTGGCGCTCATGGAGGGGCGTCTCCTGGGTACGTGGGCAAAGGCCGAAGCCCCCACCATCTCTTACGTCTGCTCGCCGAATCCGTTACACCTCTCCGTTTGCCCAGGTCAGACAGGAAGATGTGCGGTGCGTTCCTCCATGGCCGGGGACTGGTGGGCGGAAACAATCGGCGGCGGGGAGAAGTGGGGAAGCGGCAGGGCGCGCCCTGACCGCTGCGGGTCGGATTCAGGCCGTTTCCTGTCGGGGTGGTCGCCGACCACTCTGGCGTATATCCAGCGATGACCGTATAACGGTTCAAGAGCTCCTACGAAGCGTCACGCCTCTCATGAGATGCGGTCGGTGGAGTGTGTGCGCCGCGCGCGGATGACGGATTTCCGGGCATCGTGAGCGTTCAGGTCGCACCCTCGTCGGTCCACGGCTCCCGATGCTCCCCCTTCCCCGCGTCGGACCGATCGCGCCGCACAGCCCCTCTCGCACTCCGCGCGAAACGCCCGTCCCGGACCTGGAGTCGCTTAGATGAGCGGAACCACCCTCTCGCAGTTCTTTCTGGCCCTGGCACTCGTTCTCGGCTGCGCGAAACTCTTCGGCTGGCTGGCGCGTCTGGTCGGGCAGCCGCGGGTGGTGGGGGAGATTTGCGCGGGCCTCTTGGCCAGTCCCATGGTCCTCTCCCCCGAGCTGGTCGCGGTCATTCTGCCCGGCGAGGTGAAACCACTGCTGAGTGTGGTCGCCGACATCGGTCTGGCGGCTTTCATGTTCGCCGCCGGTTACGAACTGGACCTGTCGATGCTGTACCGCAGGGCGTCCGGGTCACTGGGGCTGCTCATCGGTTCGATTCTGTGCCCGCTCGCTCTGGGCGCGGGCGTGGCGCTCTTTCTCGCCGACCAGTACGCCCCCGCGCATCGCACGGCCTTCGTCCTCTTCGTCGCCCTCGCCATGTCCGTGACGGCACTGCCCGTACTCGTCAGAATTCTCGCGGACCGCGGGCTGAGCGGCACGCCCGTCGGAAATCTCTCCCTCGGAGCGGCCGCGGTCGGCGATCTGACCGCCTGGGTCTGTCTCGCGGGCGTGGTGGCCTACGCGGGGGAGCGGGTCAGGTGCGTGTCCTCCTGCTGCCGCTCTATCTCGTTCTGCTGGTCATGGCGCGGCCGGCGCTGAGGGCGGCGGTACGCGCGAGCCTGCGGCGGAACCGGGCGGGTGCCGGGCTCGTCTCCGCCGTGTTTCTGGGACTCATGCTGTCGTGCGCGGTCACGGAATGGCTCGGCATCCACTTCATCTTCGGTGCCTTGGCGTTCGGCGCCATCATGCCGCGCAAAGAGATGGCGGAGCTGCGGGGATCGGTCCCCCGCAGCATGAATCAGATCGGCCAGCTCATGCTGCCGCCCTACTTCCTCCTGGCCGGCATGAATGTCGACCTCTCGGCGGTCGGCGTGTCCGCTGTCGCCGTCATCGCACTCATCATCTGCACGGCGATGCTGTCCAAGATCGGCGGTGCGTACGTGGGCGC
The DNA here is from genome assembly GCF_045222935.1 of Streptomyces sp. Ac-502. Lineage (NCBI taxonomy): Bacteria > Bacillati > Actinomycetota > Actinomycetes > Kitasatosporales > Streptomycetaceae > Streptomyces > Streptomyces sp. Ac-502. The sequence continues at coordinate 9,235,858 of NZ_JBHFFO010000001.1, read as the reverse complement.
CCGGATCTCCGGTATCGGGCACGGGGAGGCGCTGCCCACGGCCCTGCTGATGAATACGCGAGGGCTGACCGAAATCGTGATCGTCGCTGTCGCCCTGGACGCCGGCATCATCGACCGGTCCTTCTACTCCGTGATGGTCATCATGGCGATCGCGACCACAGCCATGACCGGACCGCTGCTGACCTTGCTGGTCAAGGCCCCGAAGGACAGCGCTCCGGCTCCGCTCGTCGGCGAGCGCGCGAAGAAACCTTGACCGAGGGGAAGGCGCCGGCCGGGCAGAAGAGGCCGTCCCGGTCAACCACGGGCTACGCGCCGTCGTTGACCGGGGGAAACGTGGTCTCAGTGCTCGGTCGTCGATATCCGCTGCCGCACGCGCCGCGACCACGGACCTTTACGGCGGCGGAAATGCCGTCAGAGCGGATACCCGAGACTGCGCAGGCCTTCCCGTACCGAGTCCGGCGGGGCGTTGTTCCGGGCCGGGCCCAAGGACCGGTTGTAGTCGTCCAGCACGGCGAGCAAAGTGGGGTCGGGGGCGCCTTCTCGGACGTGGGGAATCGTGTTGTCGTCGAAGTGTTCCATCCGTACCCGCTCGTCCGGAGTCAGACGGCTCATCTGGTCGGTGTAGCGGTAGTTCAGCCGGACCAGCCTGGTGCGATTCAGGTAAGCGCTCTCGCCCAGGAGCACGTGCGGCAGCGCCCCGGGATCCTCGCCGGCGCGCTGGCGTTTCTGGTAGTGCACGAATTGCCGTGCGTCGGAGGTGTACGCCTGGGCCAGTGCCGGCGCGTCCTCGGTGAGCCCGGTCGTCCCCCGTACCACGTCGGCGCGGGATTCCCCGTCGAAGAGTCCACGCCAGGGAACCTCGATCCCGGCCAGTTCCATGACCGTGGGCGCTATGTCCGCGGACCGGATGCGGCGCAGGTGCCGGCCCTGGGCGACCCCGTCCCCCGCGATGATCAGCGGTATACGGAGGACGCCTTCCTCCAGCGAGTTGAAGTTGCCGTACGAATCGTCCTCGAACTGCTGGCCGTGGTCTCCGAACAGGACCAGCAGCAGGGTCTTGCCCGCTTGGCGTACCCGGTCGACGAGCTGGGTGAGGAACGGCTCGAAGCGGCTCTTGAGGAAGAACTCGATCCCGTCCAGGTACATCTGGAAGAGGGTGTCGTACTTACCCGCGGCGTAGAGGTAGTTGATGGCCCGCTTGTACCGCAGGAACAGCGCCATGTCCGCTGGCGTGCGGTACGTCTCGTTCAGTTCGTCGACCTGGTGGGGTACTTCCGCGGGCAGCAGGCTCTCCATCCAGGCGATTTTCTCCTGGTAGGCCGAGCCGCCGAAGCGGAGGTTGTGGAAGCCGTACGGCATATGCATACCGGCGAAGTGGGCCAGCGAGAGGGACATCTCCGTGGCGAGCACGGCGTCGATGAACTTCTGGTCCTCCTCGACGAGATACGTGTCGATGTCCGCCGTGAATCCCAGCTGGGCACCGAGGATGACGGGGAAGTCAACCTTCATGAGGGTCTGGCGGCCGGCGCGGCGGGCGTGGGTGAACACCGACGGGCTGCGCAGGAAGCCCTCGTAGAAGGCGTGCAGGCCGTGGCGCGCCGGATACTGCCCGGTGAATACCGTGGCGTGGGCGGCGGAGGTGTACGGCGCGGAGGCGATGACGTTGGTGAAGAAGGCGCCGGAATGTGCCAGGTCGTCCAGCACGGGTGTGGCGGGGGCCCGCAGGTCGGGGTAGCGCAGTGGCCAGAGTTTGTGCGGATTGGCTCCCACGCCGTCGCTGCGCAGGCAGTCCAGGGATATGAACACGACATGGTCGTACGGCTGGGGAACGCTCACGGGCGTGTTTCCTCTCGCTCAGACGGGGTCGGACCACTCGCCACGACGCTGTCGGTGATACGGAGCGTCCCGCCCCCGGGCGGGGGCGGGACGGGCACCGGATGAGGCGCTCCGGCCACGGCCGCGGTACTGCCGTCAGGCGCCGTCCGCACGCCGTGGGCGGTCAGCGCCCGGTTCGCCGTGGCTGACGGCGACGGCCGTCAAACGGGGCCGGGGCGGGCCTTGATCGCCCGCAGGCCGAGTTCGGCCGCGGCGCTGAGGCTGGCGGCGACGGGTACGGCGACGGCCGCCGCCCGCTCCGGGTCGTACGAGCCGTCGGCGAGCAGGACGCAGGAGGCACCGACCGCGACGGCCGCTTCGTTGTCGTCCAGGGTGTCACCGATGAGCAGCACCCGGTCCACGCTCAGCTCGGCCGGGTGCCGCTCCCGTACGGCGTCCAGGTGCCGTGCCAGCACGGCCTGTTTGCTCTCGGTGCGGTGCTGCCGGGCCATGCCCTCGGCGACCAGGAAGCGGGACATCAGGCCCTCGCGTTCGAGCAGGGCGACCACCTCGTCGTGCTCCCCCATCGACAGCAGGGAATGGGTGACGCCGGCGCCCGCCAGGCTGTCCAGGATGTCGGCGACGCCTTCCCGCAGCCGGGCCCGGTCCAGCAGATTCCGGTACGTCCGGTGATAGCACTCGGCGATGGCCTTCCACTGGAGGTCGGTGAACGTCCGTTCCAGCAGGCTCGTGTAGAAACTGCGTACCGGGCGGGTGAACGCCCTGCGGTAGGCCTCGTGCGTGATGTCCCCGCCGCCGACGGTCCGGCAGGCGGCGCTGGCCGCGGCGACGCTGATGTCGATGTCGTCGAAGAGCGTGCCGTTCCAGTCCCAGACGATGTGGGCCGTCACACCCGGACTTTGCCCGAGGTCAGCAGGTGAATGCGCTTCTCCGGCGGCACCGGCGGGACCGGACGGTGGCTCAGCCACATCGTCTCCTGCCGGTCCAGGATGTCCAGATACTCGCTGCGGACCTCCTGGTACCGCTGAGCCGTCTCCGGGAACACCGACTCGTAGATCATGTCGCACAGGTGGAGATTCCTTTTCCAGTGATCTTCGTCTTGGGCCGTCACCGGCATCACGCCCCAGAACCGGAACGGTACGTCCAGCAGCCGGTCGCGTGCGTCCGGAATGTACGGCGTGTAGATGTTCGACTGAATGTGGTAGTTGGGGACGAGCCCTCGGCTGATGATGCTGCGGATGTAGTCGATCTGGCCGAGGTCGGCCTCGTAGTCGATGTCGAGCAGACCCGAGATGAAACTGGGTTTGATGGAGATGCCCCGCGCGGCGGCGAACTGGAGGCGGTCCTCGAAGCTCTCCACCTCCACCGGCTTGTTGATCTCTTTGCTGGTGAAATTCTCGATACCGACGAGGACGGAGTGGCATCCCGTCTCGGCCATCCGGTCCAGGTTCTCGTCGGTGAGCGTCACCAGGCACGTCTGTTGCGACCAGGCGATACCGGCCTCCGACAGCACGTCCATCATCTCGTCGGCGTGCTGCTGACGCATGAAGAAGAACGGGTCGGCCACGGACACCGCGTCGGCGCCGTACTCCGTCTGGAGATACCGGACCTCGTCCCGCAGGACCTCGGGGTCCTTGTAGTTGATCTTGTAGACCATGGGGTTCAGGCAGAAGGTGCACTTGTACGTGCACCCGATGCTGGTGACGACCGTGTAGCGGATCTTGTCCCGCACCTCGGGCGCGTAGGTCTCGCCGATCCACGAGTTGTCCGGCCGGAAGGTACGGAACTTCAAGTCGTCCGCCCGGCCGAACACCTGCTTCGCCCACGCGAAGATGTCCCGGTTGGTCACCACGAACTCGCAGTCGGCTTCGAGCTTGAGCAGGTCGGGCCGCAGGAAGTGGTTGGAGCTGACCGCCGGCCCGCCGACGAAGAGTTTCGCGGGCGAACGCCGGGACAGGTCGACGGCGATCTGGCGCGTGCTGTCGTAGGAGTTGACCGTCGAGGAAATCAGGACGGCGTCCGGACGGTGGTCCAGGACCCGCTGCATGTTCTCCTCGTACGTACCGAAGTTGAAGTCGACGACCCAGGCGTCCGGTGTGTAGTGCCGCGCGATGCTGTAGAGATACGTCAGCGCCTGCGCGATGTGGTAGGTCGAACCGTTCTTGACTTCCGTCGCCAAGTGCGGGCGCCATCCCGTGCAGTACCCAACGTGCGGAAAAATGATGACAACCCGCATGGTTACCCTCTCTGTCGTCACCGCACCGATCACGTCCTGCCGGACGTCTGTCCAGCCGGAATCGGCAGCAGCGGTGCTGAGGAACAGAAATCGCCGGATCGACGGGCGAGCAGACGGGCAGGCCTCCGACCGTCGTACGACGAGAATTGCCGCGCACTTCCCGCACGTGCACCGAAGGTGGTTCCCTGCTCGATTTCCCAGCAGGCTAACGACGCGTCTCTCGGAGCGTCAAGCGTCATACGCACCGGCTGTCAGCACCTATTCCGCCGAGGGGCCGCACGGGAAATCGTGGGCCCCTCGGCGGCACTGATCGCCCGTTCAGGACGGCTCGGGCAGCCCCAGGGCCCTGGCGGCCCAGGGCAGGGCCACTTCGAGCTGACGCCGCTGAATGTCCCGCACCATCGGCGCCTGCGGAATCACCGGCAGCCCGGCCCGCGCGGCGAAGAAGCCGGCCACCAGCGCGGCCAGTTCCGCCGGGACGGAAGCCACCTCCTCCGGAGCCGGTCCGCCCTCCAGCCGCAGGCTCGGCAGCCAGAAGGCGACGTCGAACTGCGCGTTGCCGACCGCGGCGTGATTCCAGTCGAACAGGAACGCCCGCCCCTCGCGGAAGCACAGATTGTCGCTGCGGACGTCCAGGTGCAGCAGACTGTCACCGTCCAGCTGCTCCGGGCGCGCCGCTGCGAGCAGTACGGGGAGCGCGCGGTCCAGCCAGGCGGCGGAGCACAGCCCCAGGGACAGGAACGGCTTCGGATCGGCCGCCACCTCCGGCCAGTTGTCCTCGCCCATGTGGGTGGAGCGGGCCGTCGGCAGCCCGGGGGCGCTTCGTGCCCGGCGACCGCCCGCAAGGTCGCGAGCACCGCGTCGATCTTCCCCTTCGACCAGGGGGACTCCACTCACCGTCGGAAAGGTCTTCCAGGACGAGCACCGGAAGTTCCCCGTCGTCGTGCCACCCGAGCACGCGCGGCACCACGTCGAGACGGAGCGCGTCGTAGACTTCGTACTCCCTGCGCAGCCACTCGGCGGTGACGGCGTCGTCGGCGTGCTTGACGAACGCGGTCCGGTCGTCGGCCAGGCGGACGATCCAGCGGCGATTGTTCGTGTAGCCCCGCCCCTGGATTCGCTCCGCCGACTTCACTGTCTGCCCCAGCGCCCGTTCGATGCGCAGGGTCTCATCTTCGTGCAAATACATCGGCACACATTAGCATTTTCACTTCTGCCGCATTCAAGAAATCGCCGAATACGTTGAATTCACGCCACCCTTCTGTCCGACGATCGCCGATGCGCCACCGAAGCCCCTTTTATCGGACACTCCGGCGATACCACTCGGCACCTCCGATTCCGTCGGCGGACGGCTGCTGTCGGCACGTCAGAAGTAGCCCTCGCGCTTGCGGTCCTCCATCGCGGCCTCGGACATCCGGTCGTCCGCCCGGCTTGCACCCCGTTCGGTCAGCCGTGACGCCGCGATCTCGGCGATGACCTGCTCGACCGTCCCGGCATCGGAGTCCACCGCTCCGGTGCACGACATGTCGCCGACCGTCCGGAAACGCACCGTCCGCCGCTCCAGGGGCTCCGCGTCCTTCGGCCCGCCCCACTCCCCCGGTGACAGCCACATGCCGTCGCGGCGGAACACCGTGCGGGTGTGGGCGAAATAGATGGCGGGAAGCTCGACTTTCTCGCGGGCGATGTAGTGCCACACGTCCAGCTCGGTCCAGTTGGACAGCGGGAAGACGCGTACATGTTCGCCGGGGGCGTGCCGCCCGTTGTACAGCTGCCAGAGTTCCGGCCGCTGCCGGCGGGGGTCCCACGCGCCGAAGTCGTCCCGCAGCGAGAACACCCGTTCCTTGGCGCGCGCCTTCTCCTCGTCCCGCCGGGCGCCGCCGAGCACCGCGTCGTGCCGGCCGGCCGCGATGGCGTCCAGCAGCGGCACCGTCTGCAAAGGATTGCGGGTGCCGTCCGGTCGCTCGCGCAACCGCCCGTCGTCGATGTAGCGCTGTACCGAGGCGACCTGTAACCGGAGCTTGTGCAGGGCCACGGTACGGTCCCGGTGGGCGATGACTTCCGGGAAATTGTGGCCGGTGTCCACGTGCAACAGCACGAAAGGCAAAGGAGCCGGGGCAAAAGCTTTCAGTGCCAGGTGCAGTACGACGATCGAGTCCTTGCCGCCGGAAAAGAGGATGACCGGCCGTTCGAATTCGCCGGCCACCTCGCGCAGGATGTGCACCGACTCCGATTCCAGCACGTCGAGGTAGGCCAGAGAACGGACCGGAGGGTGGCCCCCGCTGCCCGGCCCGGCCGCCCCGGTGGCCGTGGAGGCCCGTTCTTCGCCCGCTGCCCGCATCGGCTCCGTCTCCTACGCGTCGATCACGGCGTCCACGGGCACCCCGTCGAGGTCGTGTGCCAACCGCCGGCGCCCCGACAGCGCTCCCAGTTCCAGCATGAAGGCCACGCCGACGACCTCGGCCCCCGCCTCCGCGACCAGGGAGGCGGCCGCCAGAGCGGTGCCGCCCGTCGCCAGCACGTCGTCGACCACGACCACCCGGTCCTTCGGTCCCAGGGCGTCACACTGGAGCTCGAACTCGTCCGTCCCGTATTCCAGCTCGTACACTCGCCGGAACGTCCTGCCGGGCAATTTGCCGCTCTTGCGGATGACCGCGAACCCCAGCCCGGACCGTACGGCCACCGGCGCGCCCAGCACGAATCCGCGGGCCTCAAGTCCGACGACCATGGTGGCTTCGCGGCTGCGGCACACGTCGGCCAGTGCGTCCACGAGTGCGGTGAACGCTCGCGGGTCGGCCAGCAATGAGGCGTAGTCCTTGAACAGCACACCGGGATACGGATGGTCCGGCACATCGCGGATATAGCCGGCCAGCCACGTGGCCAGCGGCATCATCTCCATTCCGACCGGTCCCCGTAGCCGAGGCGCTCGGCCATGTCCGCGGTTTTCCGGTCGATGGCCGGCTCGATCAACGACGCGCGCTCCGTCCAGCGCCACCCTCGCGGACGTGCGGTCGCCACGACCGGCCGGATACCGTGGTGCACCGCCCTTCGGAATTCACCGGTCAAGGGGACACCGAGCCATGCGCCCATCTTCTCGAAGGAGGCGATCCGGCCGGCCGGGCCCGCGGTCAGGTCCTCGAAGCGGACGGTCATACGGTCGATCGAAGCGTCGGCGAGATGACCGAGCACCGCCTCGTGGGCGCTACGCCACTGGAACGCGCAGACTTCGGCGAGTGGCGCTCCGGTGTACTCCTCCCAGCCGGGTGGGAGGTCGAACTTCCACCACCACTGGTTGTCCTCGTTCTGCTCGACATACCCGTGGATGCCCAGCGGTTTCTCCATCCGGTGCGCGTGAAAACCATGATGGCGCCATCCGTCGTAGAGACCGTTGACGGCAGCGGCCGGATTGCGGGTCAGGTGCAGTATCCGGAAGCGCGCGTTGGGGAAGAGCGACCGCAGGAAAGGCAGGCGATACGCATTGCTCGGTGTCTTGACGACCAAGGGCTTGTCGTGCAGGTCGGCGGCGTCCGCCCGGCGCCAGGAACGTGCTACGACGAACGGTGGCTCCTCCACGAGGAAGCCCCCGGCGCCCGTAGTCCGGTGTCCATGGACGGATACCTGCGCCCGAATTCTCTCGGCAGGTCGTAGTACCGCGGATCGACCGGCAGGCCCCGCTCGGACAATTCCTCCAGTACGGCCAGCAGACACCTGGCCTCGTGCGCCCCCTCCGGCGCGTCCGCGGACCGGCGGTACGGGCGTGCGCGCCACGCGCGACGGACCGTCTCGACGAGTTCCAGGGGCTCCAGCGGCAGTTCCGGCCATTGCACGATCAGCCGCCAGGCCATGTCGGCACAGAGCTGGTCCTCGTCGCACTCCTGGGCCGCGCTCCCCGCGTCCCGCGCCATTTCCTCGGCCAGTACCGAGCGCGCCCAGGGTTCCAACGCGGTCGCGTGCTCGGCCCCCAGCGCGTCGGATCCGGTGCGGCTCTCCGGATGGCCGAGCCCGGCCAGGCGGAGAAAGGGATTGGTCTCCGCCTGGAAATGCAGCAGCTCACGGGAGTACCGCAGGAGTTCGGCCACCATGCTGGAGCCACCGCGGGAACTGCAGGCGAGCACCACGACCTCGCCGACCCTGCCGAGGAAATCCGGCACGGCGGGGCCGCGCAGGGGCCGCAGCGCGTCCAGACGTTCGTGCAGCGTACCGAGCCCCTGCGGCGCACTGACAGAATGCGTGGTCATCCGGCCATCACCGCGGTTTCCGCAGCGAATAGACACACCAGCGCCACTGGTCGTTGATGGATCCGTCGGCCAGCACCTCGAACGGGTGGGCTTCACGCACCTCGCGCGGCGCTTCGTAGAACAGCCGCTGGATCTCCCGGCGATGCGCCGGGGTGGTCTCGTGGGTGTCGATCCACTGGTCGATGGATTCCCACAGCAGGTACTCGGTCATCCGGACGTCCTGGAATCCGGCGCCGAGGAGCAGGGAACGGAAATCCTCCTCACGGAACATCTGGTGCAGCAGCGGCTGTTTCTTCTTGAAGACGCGGTACATCCAGAAGGCGTCCTCGTCCGCGTACGGGACGATCTGCCCCACGATGAACTGCCCGCCGGGCCGCAGTACCCGGAAGATCTCCGACACCGGGCGCTCGGGCTGCGGGAGCAGATGCAGCACCTCCCGTGTGACGACCAGGTCGAAGGAGTCGTCCGGATAGGGCAGGTCGTAGACCGTGCCCTGGTCCACGCGGTCGAGCCGGGTGGAGGCCAGGGCGACCATCTCGGGGGTGATGTCCAGCCCGACCGTCTCCCCGACCCGGTCCTTGAAGGAGGCGCCCACCACACCGCTGCCGCAGCACACGTCGAGCATCCGGGCGTCGGCCGGCACCTCGCACAGCGCGGCGTGCCGGGCGAGCAGGTCGCCGTCGGTCAGCCAGGCGCAGGAGTCGTGCCAGTTGCGGGAGCGGATACCGAACTGCCGTTGGTAGACGGTGTAGTCGATGGCGAGATCGCGCCGCTGCACGCGGGCGGTGCGGCCGGCCAGCCGGGCGGCGAGCCGGGCGCGGGTGGCGTCCAGCACCCGGGTCACGATCCGCCGTCCCAGTTCCTCGTCCTTCTCCATCCGGCGGCTGAACTCGCTGTCGACGGCCTCTTGGACGACCTGGCCCACTTCGGGGTTCTGCAGCCGCTTCTTGGTCTGCCCGTCGAAGCGCGGGCCGTCCATGCGCAGGGAGACGACGGCGGTGAGCCCTTCGAGGACGTCGACGGAGGTGATGCGCTCCCCGAGGTGCGCGTCCAGCATGCCGCGCGCGGTGGCGTAGCGGTTGATGGCCTGGGCCAGTGCCGAGCGGACCGCGTCGACGTGCGCGCCGCCCTGGTCGGTGCGGACTCCGTTGACGAAGCTGCGGATCTCCTCCGTATACCCTTCCGTCCACTGGAAGGCCAGTTCCAGGGCGCTGTGGTCGCCGGTGGCGTCGACCACGATCGGCTCGGGGTGGACCACGGAGGCCGCCCGGTTGAGGTGCGCGAGGAAGCCCCGTACTCCCTCCGCGAACGAGAAGCGGGCCCGGGTGCCGGTCGCCTCGTCCGTCAGCGCGACCGTGAGTCCGGGATGCAGGAAGGCGATCTCCTGCAACCGCTCGGTCAGGGTCCGTACGGAGAAGGCGCAGGCGTCAAAGATCCGCGCGTCCGGCCGGAACGTGACGCGGGTGCCGCTGCCGTCCGCCGCTCCGGCCTTCGTCAGCTCCATCAGCGGTTCGCCGCAGGAGTACTCCTGGTAGTGGTGCACCCCGTCCCGCCGGATGTCCACCCGGAGCCACTCGGCCAGGGCGTTGACGCAGGAGACGCCGACGCCGTGCAGTCCGGCCGAACGGCTGTAGGCCGAGCCGCCGAACTTGCCGCCCGCGTGGAGGGTGGTGAGGACGACCTCGCAGGCCGGGCGGCCGGTGTCGCGGTGGACGTCCACCGGGATGCCCCGCCCGTCGTCCTCCACCGTGCAGGAGCCGTCCGTGTGCAGGCTGACCGACAGCTCGCGGGCGTGGCCCGCCTCGTGTTCGTCGACGGCGTTGTCGAGCAGTTCGAAGACCAGGTGGTGCAGGCCGTCGGGGCCGGTGGAGCCGATGTACATCGAAGGGTTGCGGCGTACCGCCTCCAGCCCGGAGAAGACCATGATCGCCGATGCGTCGTAGGCGGCGGCCGCGGCCGTCCGCGAATCATCGGTCATGGCGGGCTCCCGTGAGTGCGGGGTCACCGGCGGATTCGTCCGAGTGCCGGGACATCTCCTGCAGCGCGGCGTCGAGCCGGGCCGTGTGCTTCTTCTTCAGCGCCATGAGCGTGGTGAGCCAGCTGGCCAGGTCCGCGCCGCCCGCGTCGAGGGCGGCGGCGGTCAGACGCGGGTAGGTCTCACCGGACTGCTCCAGGGCGGCCGTCACGGACGAGGCCAGGTTCAGCGGGGTGTCCCCCACGTCCCGGAAGCCCGTGGCCGGGGTGACGTCGCGCAGGACGTCGAGGTGGCCGTGCGCGGCGCACCTGATGCTGTCGGCCAGGTCGGTGAACAGCTCCGCGACCTGGGTGTGGCCTTCCGTCTCGGCTATCTGCGCGAAGTAGGCGTAGCGCAGCGCGGTGGTGGCCTCCGCGGCGAACACCGCGCGCAGTTCGGCCGCCAGGCTCTCACTCGGCTGTGTCATGGGGCTCCTCACCGGCTCCGCCGCCCGTCGCGGCCGGCTTGGTCCCCGCCGCCACGACGAACAGCATGTGGTCGACGATCCGGCCGGCCGCCTCCCGGACCGCGTGCAGGGACCTGAATTCCTCGGTGGCGCCCCGGTAGGCGGCCCGGATCGCCTCGCGGCGCTCCTGGCCGATGGCGCCGTTGTCGGACCAGACGTCCACGTCCTCGGCGGAGATGTGGCGGCGGGTGTGCACCGGATCGCACCCCGCCCCGCGGAGGAGGGCCGCCGGCTCCTCCGGAAGGAAGAAGTGGCGGCGGACGGGGTTGCGCAGCCGGAGGATCTCGAAGTACGTGTCCCGGTCGTGCGGCCCGTACGCGCACAGGTTCACCAGGACGACCCGGCCGCCGGGGCGCACGACCCGCACCATCTCCTCGACGGCGTCGGGGAGGTCCATGAACTGCATGCCCTGCCGGCACACCACGAGATCGAACTCGCCGTCGTCGAACGGCAGCTTCTCGGCCGGCGCCACCACCAGTCGGTCCAGGAACGGTGCGGCCTGCTCCGCCATCTCCGCGGTGAGGTCCAGGCCGACCACCTCGGCCACCCGCCCGGAGAAGAGGCGGGAGACCAGACCGGTGCCGCAGGCCACGTCCAGGACCCGGTCGCCGGGTGCCGGCGAGCCGAGGCCGAGGACGATCTCGCCGAGCCCCTGGTCGGTGCACCAGGAACTGGACCGGTCGTAGGTGGCGGCACGCATTCTGAAGTGCTCGGTCACGTCATCTCGCGTGATCGGCAAGGAAGGACCTCCCTTTCGTGTTCTCCGGTTACGTCACCACCCGCGGGCGCCGCCCGCGCTCGGGGCCGGCCGGGTGGCTGTCAGGCCGTACTGCGTCGTGCGGCGAGCGGTGCGGTCAGGGCCGGCCGGCCCCGGAGCCGCACCCGGGCGTGCGCCCTGATCCGCAACCACCGCACATAGACGTCCCTGCCGAGCCGCAGGGAGTAGTTCCGGTCCTGCCTGAGCGACCGGAACTCCACCTGTAGCCGCAGGGCCGCCGACCGCACGGCCAGCTCCACCGGGGAGGGGGTGGGGCAGGCGTGCGCGTCGGGGTGGACGGGGTAGCCGAGGCCGCTCTTCAGCGGCCCCGTCACCTTGTCCACCAGCAACCGTTCGCCCGGGGTCAGCCCGGCCTGGTGGGCGCCGATCCGGTCGGTGGTGACCGGTGTTCCGGCGTTCCGCCACGCTTCGGCCCATCCGGCCGTGTGACGGGCGGCCGACGAGCGGTGGTGTTCCAGCATGGCCGGGTGGAGTTCCTCGGCCAGGAAGGAGCAGAGTCGCTCGATCTCCTCCCGTGGGCGCGAGACCAGGTCCTCGTAGCGCAGCAGATGGACCGATTCCGGCCCCCACCGGGACAGCGCGGCCCTGGCCTGTTCCTGCTGCCGCCGCCACAGGTGGGCCATCCGGTAGGGGTGGCTGTAGCCGAAGATGGACCGCTTGGCCGAGGAACCGACGTCGCAGGGGTCCCTGACCAGCCAGATGAAGCGCGCCTCGGGGAAGTGCGCCAGCGCCTCGTCCACGTGGTCCACCATGAAGGTGCTCTTGCACCCCCAGCGCGCGGCGCCCTCGGCCTCTCGGTACTGGTCGTACACGGCGGCCACCACCCCGAACAGGGTGGGGGCCGCCTCCTCCACCACGCGCCGGGGGTCGATCGTGTGCTGCCAGGGGTGGATGTGCCGCCGCAGCAGCCCTACGGCGTCCTCGGCGGCCTTCCGGCGGTTGGCCGCGACGGTCAGGTCGCCGTAGGAGCCGGCGGGCGTGGCCAGGTAGCGCATGAAGTGCGGCGGGTGCGGGACGCAGATCCGTGGATGCGCGTCCAGGATCAGGCGCAGCAGGTTCGACCCGGACCGTTCGGTGCCGATGATGAAGATCGGGCTCTGCGGCCCCGGCGCCGCTTTCATGCGCCACCGAGGGCCGCGGCGCGGCGCATCATCTCGGCCCCGCTCGGCACGAGACGGCTGCCGAGTGCGGCGACCTCGGGGGAGGCGCACTGGTCGAGGGTGAAGCGCCCGGAGCCGGGAGCCAGTCCGCCGGCCGCCGAGCTCCACTTCTCGCGCCAGCCGGTTCCGGCGTAGGACGTGGAACGGTCCAGGCCGTCGTGCGGCTGCGGGTGGAAGTACCAGAAGTTCTCCGGGTAGTGCTTGAAGTCCATGACGGGGCCGGGCTGGTAGGCGTCGTAGATGCGCTGGTAGGCGTCACGGCAGGCACCTTCGGACAGTCCGCTGATGTTGAGGAACTCGTCCTCGTGCAGGGCCTGTTCGATGGACAGCCAGTTGAGGTGGTCGATCTCGGAGCGGATCAGCCCGGAGGCGATGGCCTGTTTGTAGACCGTGGTCCCCGGCATGGCCGACAGGTACTTGACGCGGGTCACGTGGTTGTACGTCTCGGCGAACTGGACCATGTGGTTGAGGGACTCGTTGCTCTCGTTCGGCAGGCCGACGATGAGCAGGGAGCCGAACCGCACATCGTTCTCGAAGGTGGTCCGCATCGCCCGTACGGTCAGGTTCTCGCTGCTGCCCTTGCGGGCCTCCCGGAGCACTTCCGTGCCCAGCGACTCCACTCCGTAGAGGATGATGTCGCAGCCGGAGTCCCGCATGGCGGTGATGCGCGGGGTGTCCATGTCGGCGCACCGGGTCAGGCACGTCCAGCGGATGTCGTGGTCCTTGATGGCGTCGCAGATCTCTATCGTCTGCCGGCGGTGGGAGCTGAAGGTCAGGTCGACGAAGAAGCAGAAGTCGACGCCGTACTGCTCCTTCAGCCAGGCCATGTCCCGGTCCATCTTCTCCGGGGACTTGGCCCTGACCTGGGGTGTCGTGCGGTAGCAGAAGGAGCAGTCCATCTTGCAGCCGCGGCTGTACGAGGAGATGATCTGCGGCTGCATCCCCATGGGGCTGTGATACTGGGGCCACAGGTCGAGCCGCATCCTGGGCAGCGAGTCCAGGTCCATCATCTGGCCGCGGGCCCGGGTGCGCTTGGGCTCCCCCTCGGGGGTGCGGTAGCAGATGCCCCGGACGTTGGGCAGGTCCTGCTCCCACTTGCCGGCGGCGAAGCTCTCCATGAGTTCGAGGATCGTGATCTCGCCCTCGCTGATCACGGCGACGTCGCACGCCGTGCTCTCCATGAACACATGGGGCACCGAGGTCACCAGGGATCCGCCGCAGATGATGGGGACGTCCGGTTCCGCGTCGCGGACCATCTGCATCAGTTCCCGGCAGAACGGGAAGTTGTCCTCGAAGGTGCACACGCCCAGCACGTCGGTCTGGCCGACGATCTGGTCGTAGGCGGTCTTGAGCGGGTTCAGCGCGTACCGCACGTCGACGATCCGTACCGGGAAGCCGGCGTTGTGCAGCACCGTCGAGATGTAGGAGGCGCCCTCGTAGGGCGAGGTCAGGAAGAACTCCCAGCCGCGCGGCATGCTGAACGGGGACGGGCCGACGACCAGGGTGAAGCTCGGGAGGGAGGGATCCGTGGGCACCGGCTCGTCGTCCTGCTCACGCATCTGCCGCATATAGCGCTGGTCGACGGCCTCGTCGGCATTCGAGTACAACTCCAGCGCCAAGGATTTCTGTGCCATGAGTACTCCCTAGTTGCCAGGTGATGTGTCCTTATCCGCTGGCCTGCCGGTCGTGCGACACCACGATCCGGCGCACCTGGTCGGCGAATTCACGCCATGAATCCGCACAGCCGTCGGCGAGTTCGGCCACCATTTCCGCCCAGTGCGGCGGGACACCGTCCACGAGGTGGCCACCTGCCTCCATGAGCAGCTCTTGCGCGTCGAACAGCCGTAAGAGCGTCCGACCCATTTCGGTGAAACGGATCGACGGGTCTTTCTTGAGGGTGCGATGCAGCTCCGAAATACCCTGGAGGGGCTGCCCGTTGGTGGTCTTCCCCGCCGGCTTGCGGTCTCCCAACTGCGGCGTGGGGCGCCCGGCCGCGTTCTTCCGCTTGCTCGCCGGAGCGGAGACTTCACGATAGCGCACCGGCACCGGGTCCCGGCCTGAACGCAGACGTTCACGCACATCGTGTGCCGTACCCAGGGATATCCCGACCGTGGTGGCGACTTCGCGCAGCGGCATGCCAGGGTGGTCCGTCATCACCCGGGCGGCCGTCTTCCGCAGCTCCGACATGTCCAGCGGCCGGGTTCGGCCGTCATTGCCGATACGGGCGTTCGAGTGAGGAATTTCCTCACTCGAACGCCGCCGGACGGCCGCGACCGTCTTGGGGGACAGGCCGCTCACCCGGGCCACGGACCGGTCGGAGAGATGGGGGTGCGACCGTACGATGCGGGTCGCGGCGGCGGTGCGCTCCTCCAGCGAAAGCGGCAGCCCGTGCCGCACATTGCTCTCCACCGCCAGGACGAAGGCGTCCGCCTCCGAACCGTCGAAGAACGTGCAGCGGATGGTCCGGTCGCCGCGCTGGACCGCTACCTGGAGCCGGTGCATTCCGTCCAGAACCCGCATGGTGGGACGGTGTACGAGAATGGGAGGAAGGCTCGCTCCGGAGGCGAGCAGCAGTTCCACATGCTCTCGGTTGAGTCCCCCGGAACGGGGGAATCATTCGAGCTGCGCAGTTCCTTCAATGACACCAGGTGCAGGGAGTCTTCGGCCGGTCCGGGTTCGCGCACATTGCCGAGGTCTTGCAACAGCGACCTCCTCAGAAGCACTCCTCCAAAGTCGCCCACCAGTCTATGCACGTTCAGTCAATAGCCGATCAACAGCGGATCTACGCGTCAAGCGGAAGGACGCCAACCGTGACGAGTCTCGTGCTCATCTCCCTCGACACCGTTCGGGCGGACGTCGCCTATTCCGGGAAGATGCCCGGAATCGAGGCGCTGCGCCGACGGGGTACGACCTTCCGGCAGGCCATCTCGTCCGCCCCCTGACCCCGATCAGCCATGCCAGTGTGTTCACCGGCCTGCAGCCGGCCCGGCACGGCATCCGCCATCTGCTGCGCGAGCAACTGCGGCCGGACACGACGACGTTGGCGGAGCGCCTGCAAGCGGCGGGGTACGCCACCGGCGCGGTGGTGTCCTGCCCGGGGCTCAACCGGTGGTACGGCATGGACCGCGGCTTCGACCACTACGACGACGAGATTCCCCGTCTGCCCGACGGCAGTGACCCCCTGACCGTCAACGACGTCAAGCTGCGCGGCCTGGCGCTCAAGCGGGCCCCGTTGGTGGCGGACCGCGCCGCCGCCTGGGCGGAACGCCAGGAGGGCCCCTTCTTCCTGTTCGCGCACTTCTTCGACGCCCACTGGCCGTACGAACCTCCGGAGGACTTCTGCCCGGACGCCGCCAACCCCTACGAGGGCGAGGTGGCGTACAGCGACCACTACCTCCAACTGCTGTTCCGCAGGCTGGAGGAGGCCGGGCACCCGCTCGACGACCTGCTGGTCGTGTGCTTCTCCGACCACGGGGAGGACCTGGCCGGCTGGTACCCCAACGACCACTCCGGCGACCTCGGCCACGCCTACGAGGAGGGGCACGGGTGCCTGCTGTTCGACACGACGCAGCACGTCCCGCTCATCATCGGCGGGCCGGACGTGCCCCGGGGCCGCGAGATCACCGAACAGGTCCGGCTGGTGGACATCGCACCCACCATCCTGGAGCTGCTGGGTCTGGACCCGTACAAGGACGGCCCCGACGGCAGCTCACTGACCGAGTTCTTCGGTGAGCAGGCGCCCGCGGCCCGGCCCGCCTACTCCGAGACGTACCACCCGGAGGAGCGGCGTTCGGACGGGCGCTACCCGGATCTGCTGCCCCTGGCGTCGATCCGGCTGAGTGAGGGGACAGCCGCCAGAAGGTCATCTGGCAGATCGGCGGTGACCGGGTGGAACAGTACAACCTGGCCGCCGACCCCGACGAGCTGCACGGCCGGACCCTGTCCTGCCGTCAGAGCGACGAGGCCCGGCCGGAGTGGTGAAGGGCCTCGGTCGCCGCGGCGGGCGGTGAGCCGAGGATGTCGTCCGCGAGCTGCGCGGCCTGCGCCCGGATCTCCGCGATGGCCGTGGTCTCCCACTGCGAGCCCCGCCGCAGCGGGCCGATGGCCAACAGGGCCGGGTCGGGCCGCCCCGCGTGGTCGAGCAGCCGTCCGCGACGGTCCGTGGCCATGCCCAGCCGCAGGGCGTCGGGGACGGCCAGTCCGTCTCGCAGGAGCCAGCTCAGCAGCGGATCGGCCGAACCGGTGATGTCCCGTCCGAAGCCGGTGCAGTTGATCACCCAGTCATAGCGCACGGGCACCGCCCCGGCACCGACGTCGAGCCCGGCGACGACCCCGCGCGGGCACGCGCGCAGATAGACCGCCCGTCCCTTACGGGCCTTCAGGCGGCCCGAGCCGAGCGCGCGACCGAGCCGATGGGCGGTGACCGGCGGCAGCCGATGACGGTGCACGTCCCAGTACGTACCGAAGCGCCCCAGGAAGTCCCGCTGGTCCTCGGCGTCGAGCCGGCCCCACAATTCGCCGGTACAGGGGCGCAGCGCGTCGATGATCTCCCGCCAGCATTCCGGGCTCCTCCGCATCTCGGAGCGGACCGTGCTCACGAGCCGGGCCAGATTGAGCCGGTCGTCCGCCAGCAGAACGCCCACGACGTTCGGGTGCCCTCCGTGCGAGCATCCGGAGCCGTGCGGCCGGGGCAGCAGCCCGTGCCGGGACACGGCGTCGACACGGACACCCACCGAGCTGCCGAGCAGGCTGAGCCCGATGTCCACCGCGGTCAGTCCGTTGCCGAGCAGCAGCACCGAGGAATGGTCGGCCACCGCCGGGAAGCCGCTGTGCCAGGGAGAGCGTACGTACCGCGGTCCCGCCTGCGCCGAAGCGAACGGATCGCGCCAGGTGGCCGTGTTCCCCATGGCGAACACGACATGGTCCGCCGCCACGCACCGGCCGTCGGACAGCGCCACCACCGGCCGCGGGAGGCCGGGAAGCACCCGGCGCGCACGGCGGCGCACGTGCCACAGCTGCCCGGTCTCCGCCGTGCGCTCCCGGGTCTCGCGCAGCGTGTCGGCCAGGTAGGCGCCGTACGTACCGCGCGGCACGTAATGGCCGGCGGGCGTGTCCGGTTCCCGGCGCCTCAGCCAGGCGGCGAGGTGTCCGGGGTCGTGGGCCCAGGCGCCGGAACGTTCCATCGGCGTGTTCATCAGGTGCCGGGGGTCGCGCGACGCGTAGGCCGTGCCGCGGCCCAGCTCGTCGGACGGTTCGATCAGCGAGATCCGCACCGGGCGGCGGGCCGCCGCGCTCGCCTCCAGCAGGTGGACACAGGCCAGGGTTCCGCTGGCTCCGCCGCCGATGACGGCCACCGAGACCGCGTTCCGGTTCACGGCTTCCTCCCGGCCGGCGTGCCGGCGTCGTCGCGCAGCAGAATGCCGGTGAGACAGCCGAGGGCTCCCGCGGCCTTCACGTACTCCCCCACCTCCACGGTGTCCACGTGCAGGCCGGCTGCCTCCAGACGCCGCCGGGTGTCCGGACAGCCGGCGGGCATCAGCACGACCCCCGGCGCGAGCGTGACCAGGTTCATGGCCCGCCTCCGCACCACCTCGTCCTCCGGCGGCAGTTCGATCACCTCGTAACCGTGCTCGTGCAGAAGGGCGCACAACTCCGCGGTGGCCGCCGCCGCGTGCAGCAGTACCCGCAGGTGGTCTACGAAGACCAGGGAGCCGAGGAGGTGCTGCACCCCGGGGCCGAGCGGTACGACGACGGTCCGCACACCTTGGCGTCCCAGTTCGTCGCCGACGACCGCCGCGCCCTCCGGGTTGGTGCGGAAGCCGCAGCCCACCACGACCGTGTCCTTCCCCAGCCACAGGGCGTCCGCGCCCTCGAAGGTGGCCGTGCCGGCCGGGGTCCTCAGCAGGGGGACGCCGAGGGCGGCCAGGGCGACTGCCGCGAACCGCTCCTCGCCTGCGCGCTGGGCGGATGCGGGGCGGGCGAGCACCACGCCCTGCGGTGTCGCCAGAAAGAGGTCCCGCATGAAGATCAGGTTGGGCCCCGCATGGGCCGGCGGCCGGACGATGTGGACGGTCACGCCGTGCCGGAGGTACGCCTCGGCCACCGCGTCCGCCTGTTCCCGTATCCGTCCCAGGTCGACCCTGGCGGACATCAGGTGGCCGCGGGGCGCGTCACCGGCCGCCTCCAGGCTGTCCGGCGGCCGGGCGAGCACCACTTCCCGCAGCGGGGCCACCTCCGACCGGTAACCGCACCGGTGCCACAGCGTTCCGGCCGCCACTTCCTCGTGGTGCGCCGCGGTGCGGGGCACCCAGCCGTCACCGCCCAAGTCACTCGCCGTGGCTTGGCGCGTGGCAAGGCGCAGCCCGACCGTGCCACCGTGTCGACCGGTCCGTTCCACTCGGCCCTCCAACCTTCGTCGGCCCTGAAAACGCGAGGGTGATACGGCGCTCGGGTTCTCCGGAGCCGCTGCCGTCAGTCGCGTTGCGGCGGATACACCGTGGGGTCGTCCAGCGGGACCTTCAACCACGAGATCATCTGGCGCAGTTGGTGGTACGCCCGGAGCCGTTCCTCGTCGTCGTCCTTCTCCTCCGCCGCCGCGATCGGCTCCCAGAGCCGGGGCACCATCACCGGCCCGATCTCCAGGAGGCCGCCGCTCCCTCCAGTGGCCCATTTGGCGAGCACGTACCGCACGATGGCGCCGACGGGGATGTCCAGGTTGCGGGACATGCCGCGCACCGTCTCCAGCGGGTCGAGCAGTCCGTAGGCGAGAACGTCCGACTTGAAGTTCGCATGCCGGTCGTCCGAGTCCCAGCTGCCTTTCCAACGACGCAGACATATTACTTCCGAACCGTCGTCCGCGGTCCAGATGTCAGGCGTTTCCGGGTGAGCGTTCACGTAACTCCCCACGGTCCATGGACATTTCCTGGATTAAGCCATGACCGGCCGGTCTCCGGCAAGGGCGCCCCGGGCTCTCTGGACAGTCGGCCGGAAACCGGAGTAAAACCGGTGACACGCGCCGCAGCGGTTTCGCCGGCCGTACGAACAGGCGATATCGACAGCTGATCCCGCGTTTTTCCCCGGGCCCCGGCTTTCCGGCCGGCAACCGCGCCCGGCCGTCGCGTTGTTCCCGGTCCCGGAAGGAGTTCCCTTGAATGCTTCGCCGGCCACCACGGAGCCGAGGTCCTTAGCCGTCCGCACCAGCGGCTCCACGACCAGGCAGGTCCTCCTGGCGAGCACCATCGGAAGCGCCATCGAATGGTACGACTTCTACCTCTACTCGACGGCCTCCGTGCTGATCATCGGGCCGTTGTTCTTCCCCGGGAGTTCCACGACGGCGACCATGCTGGCCACGTTCGCGACCTACGCCGCCGGGTTCGTGGCCCGGCCGCTGGGCGGCGTGCTCATCGGGCACTTCGGAGACCGCGTCGGGCGCAAGAACATGCTGGCCCTCACGCTCCTCGTGATGGGCCTCGCCACCTTTCTGGTCGGTGTGCTGCCGACCTACGAGCAGGCCGGAATCCTGGCGCCCGCGCTGCTGGTCACCCTACGGATCCTGCAGGGCATCGGCATCGGCGGAGAGTGGGGCGGAGCCGTACTCATGAGCGCGGAGCACGCCCCGCCGGGACGCAGGGGCCTGTGGACCTCCTTTCCCGCGGCCGGGTTCCCGCTGGGGCTGCTGGGCAGCACCGCCGTGATCGAACTGGTGCTCCGGATGCCGGAGCGGCAGCTCCACGCCTGGGGCTGGCGCCTGCCCTTCCTCGCCTCGATCGCCCTGGTGGTACTGGGCGTGGTCGTACGGCGGAAGGTGGCGGAGTCCCCGGAGTACGTGCGGGCGAAGAGGACGACGGCGGTGGCGGCCCTGCCGGTCCGGGAAGTGCTGCGGCACACCCCCGGCAAGGTGGTGCGCGGTGCCCTGGCCGCACTCGGTCTCGCCGTGATCGTCAGTACCTTCACGGTCCAGCTCTTCACCGCGGCCTCCGCCGGACAGCAGCACACCACCCGCTCGGTCTTGCTGCTGGGGCTGGCGGCCGGCGCGCTGGCCGAGGCTCTGATGCTGCCGGTGTGCGGGGCGCTGTCCGACCGGTGGGGCCGTCGCCCGGTCATTCTGTCCGGGTACGCGGTCTGCGCCCTCCTGGCGGTGCCCGCGCCCTTCTGGCTGGCTTCGGGAGAACCGTGGCTGGTCATCATGACCTTCGTCCTGGCCATGGGGGTCGGCCATGCCGCGGTGTACGGCGCCTTCTCCTCCTTCCTGGTCGAGATGTTCCCCGTCCAGCAGCGCTATTCGGCGCTGGCCGTGACCTATCAGGTCGGCGCGACGATCGCCAGTTTCAGCCCGCTCGTGGCCACGGCCGTCGCCGGATCGGAAAAGGCCACCCTTCCCGGCATACTCATCATGATCGGCTGTTTGGCGCTCGCAGCCGCCGCGGTGGCAAGTTCCCGGCCTGGGCCCGGTATACCGGGGCGGGAACCTCTGGCGTGACGTCATAATCCGGCAGGGTCCTGCCGGCCGCCACCGTGCGGGGGTGCGTACTCCGGCAGTACGGCATCGGCGTATTCCGTCTCGCGGCTCAGCACAATCCGCAGGCGTGCCCGGGAACATTCTCCACGGCTTGCCATCGCTCCGGGGCCTTGTCCTGATCGGGCGGTACGTCGTCCGCCCACCCGGCCAAGGCCCGGCACAGCGCCGCATTGATGGCGGAAGTCGCCTCCCCGGAAAGGTGCCCCCAGCGCTTGGCCATCGCCGCGGCTTTCTCGTAATGCGTCACAGCCTCGTCGAAACGCCGCTGGGCCCGTGCCAGCATGCCGAGCCCGTGCAGCGCCTGCCGTGCGATGAACGGGTCCTGGCCCTGACGGGCGGAGTTGATCGCCAGGTCCGCGTAGGTCCGCGCCTCGGTCAGCCACCCCGTCTGGTACGCGGTGACGGCGTAGAGGAACTGGGCCCGCCCGAGCGTTCGCGGCTCGTTCCGTTTCGCGGCCGCGCGCACCAACGGGGGACGGCGGCCCGCAACCGCTCGTCCCCCACCGCCCCGGCGAACGGGGACACGGCGATGAGCAGGTCCACGGCACGCGGCAACAGCTCCTCCGCTGCCCCCGCCGGGCGGCGTGCCGCCTGCAGCGCCGCGCCGGATATCGTGGGGACCTCGCTGCGGACCCACTCCCGTGCCTGCCGGAAGTCGGGAAAGGACAGCCCCACGGGGGCCCGCAGACGAAAGGCGTCCTGCACGGGGTCGCCGGGCGCCGCCAGTGCGAACGCGTTGCACGCCGTGGCCAGCAGGTGTTCCAGCAGCCCCCGCAGGGCACGGTCCGACTCGGCCTGGTCGGGCCGGCCGAGCCGTGCGCCGGCCACGGAGCGGGCCACGTACCGTACGCGATACCGTCCGGGCCCGGACGAGCCCAGCAGTGAGTCCGCTCTGAGGGCTTCCAGGACGCGCCCCGCCGTGGGTTCGTCCACCATCAGCACCGCCGCGGCGCTGCGCACCGTGAAGTCCGGTACGCCGGTGGCCGTCAGCCGGCCCAGCGGCGCGAGCTGATCGGGCATCAGGTGCCGGTGGTCCCGGCCGACCGGCCCGTCGGGCGCAGCGGTGACGGAGGCACGGCCACGCCCCGGCGTCTTCTCCGTCGAAGCGACGGCCTCGTCGAGGCTGAGCCTGTCCAGACCCGCCCGCGCCGACAGGGCAAGGCCGGGCAGGTCGGACCGCGCACTGACGATGACGCCGCACCGGACGCTCACCGGCATCAGGTCCCGTAGCTGCTCCGCGTCCCGCGCGTCGTCCAGCACCAGCAGGACCCGCCGCTCGTCCAGCATCGAACGGAAGAGGTCGCGGCGTGCGTCCCGGCCGTCGGGAACGACCTGGTGCGGCACGCCCATGGACAGCAGGAATCCGGCCAGGACGGCGGACGGGTCGGCGGGCACCTTGGCGGCACCGCGGAGGTCGGCGAACAACTGGCCGTCCGGGAAGGCGTACTTCACCCGGTGGGCCGCGTGCAGGGCCAGCGCGGTCTTGCCGACACCGGCCACCCCCGATATCCCCACGGCGGCGGGTGCGCTCCGCGCCGGGTCGGTCAACGCCGCACACAGGTGGGACACCTCGGCCTGTCTGCCGACGAACCCCACGGCCTCCGCCGGAAGCTGGGCGGGAGGCGGCACACGGCATCTCCTCGACCCGACCGGGACCGTGAGGTCGGCCGGGCGGTCCGGCTTCCCGTCCGCGTCACCGTACGGCAAGTCCGCGGGAAGGACGCCACTGAGGATGCGCTGTTGCAAAGCGGTGAGCTCGGCACCGGGATCGATCCCCTGCTCTTCCAACAGAAGCTTCCGTATGTTCTGGTAGACGTCGAGAGCTTCGGTCTGACGCCCGACACCGTACAACGCTCGCATGAGCAAACATCGGAACCGTTCGTTCAGCGGGTAGGCCCCCACCAGATCGGTCAGCTCCGGTACGACCAGCCGGTCGCGTCCGGACTCCAGCGCCAAGTCGTAGTGCTCTTCCAGCGTAGCGATCCGCAGCTCTTCCAGCCGTGCCCGCTGCCGCGCGGCGAACGGGCCCGGTACGCCGCTCAGCGGCTCGCCCCGCCACAGGTCCAGGGACGCCGACAGCAGGCGCCCGGCCTCCTGTGTCCGGCCCGCCCTCCGCTGTTCGACGGCCCGCTTCATCAGGGACTGGGCGCTTCCGGCGTCCACCGCGGAGGAGTCGGTGGCCAGCCGGTAGCCGTCGCCGGCCGATTGCAGCACGGACCGGTCCACGGCTTCCTGCGGTTCCAGGAGCTTGCGCAGCCGCCAGACGTAGGTACGGATCGTCGTCACGGCCCGCTTCGGTGGCTGAAAACCCCACACGGCTTCGATCAGCCCGCTCATCGGCACGGCTTTCCCGCCACTCAGCAGGAGCCCCACCAGAACCGCCTGTTGCTGGGGTGGGCCCACCGGAACCCCGACACCGTCCCGGTGGGCACAGAGAGGCCCGAGAACGTGGAACCGCAAGTCATCCGCCATGGCTCGTCCTGTGGTGTCGGTACCGGAGGGGAGCACATCGTCACCGCAACAAGAAGAGTTAAAGGTAATGCGAAAGTGTTTGCCCGACCAGAACGGAAGCTTTAAACCCAACGGATCCAGCCGAGTCCGGGCCCGCCGGCCCCTGCCTCCTCCCCGCTCCCAGGAGACCCCACAGCCAGGGCCGGAACGTCCCCGTCCCGCCGTCCCCCGCGCCTCACCGGGCCGTTTCCCGAAACACCTCGGCCACCCCGGAAGGCCGTCGTCCTCGCGCCACGCCGAAGCCTGCCCGCTCCCGACGTCCGGTTGCGATCCTCAGGTGTGTCGGCAAGCGGAGGAGCGGGCAGGCTTCTTCGGTTGAGGACTTGGGCCGACCGCGCACCGACGCTGCTGCCGGGCTCCAAGCGATGACAACACCGTCCTGTGCGCGCTCACGTCAGTTCGCTCCCACCGAGGTCGGAGCGGGCGGCACCCAGCGCTGGTTGCGCGCCTGCTGCGACCGCAGGCCGTAGCCGGACTTGAGCTCCTCGGGGATGGCGTACTGCATCACCCGGCCGCGGGTCAGGGAGGCGAGTTCGAAGCCGGAGACCAGGCTGCCCGCCTTGTCCAGGGCCCACTCCCCCAGCGGGCTGCTGTCCTCGATGGTCTCCAGCACGCCGAGGACCAGCGGCACGGCCTTGGCCGCCGTGTCCCACGGGCCGCGGGGGATCTGCAGCCAGCCGGCGATGGTGTCGCCCACGAGGTAGCGGATCGTGGCCGGCACGATCGGGTCGAACAGGGTGCCGGGGACGACGTCTTCGTACATCCGCATCAGCTGGTTGTTCAGCCGTACGCCCTCCTCCGAAGGCCCCAGGTTGCGCAGGAGGTAGAGGTCGGCGTAGGCCCGGGCCTCGGTGAGGTTGTCCGGCGCCGCCGTCATGTCGCAGCCCAGGATGGAGCCGACGACGCGCCAGGCGTAGTAGTACGCCTCCGCGCCCTCCTGGCTCATGTGGATACCAAGACGGTGCATCGCGTCCAGGACGAGGATCGAGAAGCAGATCTGCCCGCCGATCATGTCCTCCTGGCAGAGTGGCACTCCGTCCCGCTCGCTGTCCCACCGCCCGGACCGCGTCAGGTGGTGGCGCACCGCGGCGTGCAGCAGGCGTACCTTCTGGGCGGCCGGGATGAACTTGCTGCCCTCCTCGAAGGCGTTGGTCTGCATCAGATACGTGACGAACTGCCCGGTGTTCGCCATCCGGCGCGACGGGTAGTCCATGGAGTGGGTGGAGGCCAGCAGTTTGGCCACGCGCGGAACGGCGTACGTGGCCGGCATGGCGGCGAAGGACAGGCCGGTGTTGATGTGCGCGGCGTTGTCCATGAAGAACAGCCGTGCCCGCTCCATGATGTCCCAGTCGACCCAGGCCGGGGGCATGCCGGTCGCTTCCAGGTAGGACGCCGCCGACTGCGGCAGGCCCTCCGGCAGTTTGTGTCCGGCGGTGGTGAAGAAGCGCATGAGGGTGTTGAAGTCCGACACCTCTCCCCGTTCGAACATGGCGGCCACGGTCTCGTCGGCGAGCGGGTCGCCCTGGTTCCGCAGTTCGTCCAGCGTCGCTTCGGTGTATCGCGCGGTGGTCTCGGCGGCCTCGGTGGCCCCCGTAGCCCCAGTGATTCCCTTGGTCTCAGCGGTCACGAAATCCTCATCTCTCTCGTTGCCCTCACAGGGACCGGTCGGCCGCCGAAGCCGCCAGTGCGCCGAGCACCGAGCGGGCGTCCGGCGGCAGCGCCACGGAGTCCAGCGCCGCCCGGGACCGCGCGATCCGTTCCCCGATCATGTCCTCGACGCGCTGCCGCGCACCGCAGTGCTCCATCAGCTCCCGTACGGTCGCCGCGCCGTCCTCGTCCAGACCCTGGCCGGCGGCCAGGGTCTTGGTCAGCAGCCGCCCGTCGTCCGGGGAGAGGAGGGAACGGGTCAGCGCGAGCAGGGCGGTGGGTTTCCTGTCCCGCAGGTCGTCCAGGTTCGACTTGCCGGTCCGGTCCGGGTCGCCGAAGGTGCCCAGCAGGTCGTCGCGGAGCTGGAAGGCTTCGCCCAGCGGCAGTCCGTATCCGGTGAAAGCGGCCAGTACGTCCCGGGAGGCGCCACCGAGCGTGGCGCCCATGTGCAACGGCCGCTCCACGGTGTACTTGGCCGTCTTGTACCGGGCGACCTCCAGGGATTCGGCGACACCGGAGGCGCCGCCGGTGCGCAGGACTTCCAGGCACTCCCCCGCGACGGTCTCGCGCAGCAGCGCGGACCACAGGGGCACCGTCCGCGCCACGTAGGCGCCGGGCAGGCCGCAGGTCGCGAAGACCTTGCCCGCATACCCCATCAGCAGATCGCCCAGCATCATCGCGAGCGCGGCGGAGCGGTCCTGGCGGCCCGCGCCGGGCCGCTCGTCCGCGGCTTCCCAGGTACGGACACCGCCCGCGGCGAAGGCGACATGTGCCGTCGGCAGGCCGTGTCGCAGCCGGCTGTCGTCGATGATGTCGTCATGGGTGCACGCGGCCGCGTGCACCAGCTCCATGGCGGCCGCGGCCTTGATCACTCCGTCGCAGTCCGGCTGCCCGGCGGCCCGCCAGCCCCAGTAGAGGAAGGCGGCGCGCAGCCGCTTCCCGCTCGTCAGCGAACTGCGCAGTTGCTCGCAGACCGGGGCGAGTTCGCCGGACAGGCGCAGCAGCTCGGCTTCCTCCTCGTCGGCGAGCCGGCACAGGTACGTGTCGATGCGCCGCTTGAAACCCGCCGCGTCATGCATGGGCGGGCCCGGACACCTCGGCCGCCTGGGCCCGCTTCACCGCGCGGCACGCCATCACCTCGAGGTAGTTCTCGGTGTCCGGCGTGACCCGACGGGACGCCAGTTCGCCGCGGGCGCGCAGGTCGTGCACCCCGTCGGCGACAAGCTCCCGCAGGTCCGAACGGCGCAGCAGCTGCCGGCCCCGGTCCGCGGCGCGGCGCAGCCGTTCGAGTGCGGCATCCGCGAGGCCCACGGCGAGCAGGGCCACGTCCTCCAGCCCGGCGGCGGAGTGCCGGCCGAACGGGCCGGCACCCTCGGGTTCGGTACCGGCGGACTCCGTACCCGCGGAATCGCTTCCCTTTTCCTGCTCCGGCATCTCCGGCACTCCCTCACTCCCGTTCCGATGCGATCTTCCGATCACCCAGGAGCTTCCAGTGAACCGTTCCACGCCGCCGAAGACCGCCGTTCCGGCTGCCCACCCCCGCCAGTGGTCCGCGATTCCTACGATGGAGTGACGATCACCCCGTCAGGCGGACGGCGGCGGCCCTGATCCCGTACAACACGTCCGGTCCGTCGAAGTCAGGTACGCCGGAGGGCTTTCCCGTCATGCCGGTGAGCCTTTCCGTGCTTCGGCCGGGCGGCCCGCCGCCGCCCTCATCCACCCGTGACCGCCTCCGCCGCGGTGCGTCCCAGCAGGGTGTGCAGGAGTCTGGTGGCCGGCAGGGAGGAGTGGAGGTAGACGTGTTCGTTGCGGTGTTCCACGGCGGTCAGGAGGGCGCGGAACGTGGCCTCGGCCTCCTCGGTACGGCCTGCGTGCTGCTGGGCCTGGCCCAGCAGGCCCAGGTGGAGCGGATGGCGCAAGTACGTTCTGCTGGTGCGCAGTTCGGCGAGGGAGACGTGCATGAGGCCGAGGCCTTCGTCCTCCTGGCCCGAGTGGGTCAGGCCCCAGCCCTTCAGTACGCCGAGCAGGGCTTTCCAGTAGAGCAGTCCGTGTTCGCCTGCCAGCCGCACGCCCTCCGCGCCCGAGGAGCGGGCCGTTGCCGCGTCGCCCTCCCAGGCGGCCACCACCGCGTCCACGTACAGGGCGAAGCACCGGTCCGAGGGGCGGCTCTCGAACTTGGTCAGGCGCAGCAGCTCCCGTCGGCGCGTTCCGGCGGTGCGCCGGTTGCCCAGCAGCCAGTGGGTGAAGGCGTTGTAAGAACGGCAAGAGACGCGCGGGTCGTGCTGGAAGGTGCGGGCCAGGGCGTGCCCCTCACCGGCGAAACGATCCGCCATGGCGACCGCGTACTCCAGCTCGCCGAGCGCCTCGGTCAGCCGGCCGCGTACGTGCAGCACGATGCCCTCGCCGTACGCCGCGCCCAGGCATCCCACCGGCGCACCGGTGGACTCCCGCATCTCCCGCAGCAGCCCGGAGAACTGCCGCGAGTCCTCGTAACGGCCGGTGACCAGGTACGCCGCGCACAGCGCCCACAGGACCGAGGGGTCCTCGGGGGCGTGGGTGACCGCGCTGAGCGCCCGGCCGTGGGCCAGTTCCGACTCGGCCTCCGGGTGGCCGTAGCCGCGTGTGGTCGCCAGTACTTGGCCCAGCTGGATGCGCAGTTGCTGCTCCAGCCGCACTGCCGACGGGTCGTCGGGGCAGAGCAGGCCCACGAGGTGCAGTGCCCGGCGCAGCCACATCTCCACCTGCTCGTAGGCCCATTGCTGTTCGGCCTGTTCGGCGGCGCGCAGCAGTCTGGGGAGAGCGCGCTCGACGGGGACGGCGTCCTTGGCCTGCCACGAGTGGTCGGCGACCCGCTCGATCTCTTCCCGCCCGGCCCGCCCCCGGGCGCACAGCGCCTCGGCGACCCGGGCGTGCAGCCGCTGCCGGTCCTCGGAGGGCAGCTCCTCGATGAGCGTCTCCCGTACCAGGGCGTGGGCGAAGTGCAGCCGGCCCGGGTGGTGCGGGTCCTCGGCGAGCAGGCCCGCGCGGATCGCCGTCTCCAGCGCGGCAGGAACCGGTTCGCCGGCCGCGACGGAGCGTCTCAGCAGGTCGGTGTCGACCTCGGTACCGATGACGGCGCACACCCGCAGGACGCGCAGCACCGGCTCGGGAAGGGCGTCGAACCGCTGGTGCAGCGCGTCCCGCACGCCGGTCGGGACGCGGGCCAGGAGTACGGCGACCGCGTCGGACCGGTGCAGGCTGCGCGCGTCCCCGAGGAGTGAGAGCAGCTGCATGACGAAGTACGGGTTGCCCTCGCTCCGCCGGTGCAGTACCTCCACGACCTCCGGGTCCACGCCCGGCCCGGCCTGGGCGTCCACGAGCGCGGCGACGGCCTGCCGGGACAGCCCTCCCAGACGCAGGGTCTCCGTCCGCGGTCCGCGCAGGACCTCGGAGAGGGCGCGGCGGAGCGAGTCGTCCGACTCGGCCTCGAACTCGCGGGCGGTCAGCACGATGCCGAGCGGTTGGCCCTGCCGGCGGGTGCTCAGCAGCCTGAGCAGTTCCAGCGAGGCGGTGTCGGCCCACTGCAGGTCTTCCAGGAACAGGACGAACGGGCTCTGCCGGGCCAGGGTGAGCAGGACCTCGCACACCGCGTCGTGGGTGAGGAAACGTGCCTGTCCCCAGTCGGATTCCGCGCCGGAGCCGTCGGGGCCGTCGCCTGTCGGGCGTTCGGGCAGGAGTGGGGTGAGCAGGGCGCCGAAGGGCTGGGCGACCCGGAAGAACGCGTCGGCGCGGGTGAGGGCGAGCCGCCGCAGGACCTGGGTCCACAGCCAGTAGGGCGGGACGCCCTCGCCGGGGAAGCAGTGGCCCCACACCACTTCGGGGCCGCCGTCCGCTTCGAGACGTGCGGCGAGTTCGAGGAGCAGCCGGGTCTTGCCGACGCCGGCGGGACCGAGGACGGCGGCCACGGGCCCGTGTCCGACCAGTGCGCTCGCCGCGGCGGTCGTCAGGCGGCGCAGTTCCTGGCTGCGCCCGGTGAACGGGGACGGGGCGGCGGTGCCGCCGACGGGCTCCTCGCGCCGTTCGGGCGCCTGGGGTGTGCCGGTGTGGCCGTCGGCCGCCGCGCCGTGCCCGCGTCCTTCGGTCTCCGGGTGCCCGCCCGGGTACGCCGGCCGCTCCGCCTCGGCGGACCCCGCCCCGGGGCCGCGGAGCGTACTCGCCGCCTCGTGCGGCGGCGGTTCCTTGTCCACCCAGTCCGGGCGGTGGGCGGGCGGGCCCTCCAGGCCGGTGCCGTGCGCCTCCGGGTCCTGGCGGAGGATCGACGTGCGGACCCGGCGGAGTTCGGACGTCGTGCCGACCCCGAAGTCTTCGGCCAGGTGGTGGCGGGTCCGCTCGTACACCTCCAGGGCCTCCGCCTGGCGCCCCAGCCGTGACAGCGCCGTCATCAGATGGCCGACGAGACGCTCGCGCGCGGGGTGGCGGCGCGCCTCGGCTTCGAGGCCCGCCGCCACTTCCTCGGCCGCCCCCAGTGCCAACTGGGCCTCCGCGCCGGCCTCCACCGCCGAGAGCCGGAGCTGTTCCAGCCGGTTCGTCTCGTCGTTCAGCGAGGGGTGGGCGTCGAACTCCGCGTACGGCGAGCCGCGCCACAGGCCGAGCGCGGTGGTGAGCCGGTCGCGGGCGCCGCCCGGGTCACCGGCTTCGAGCAGGCGCCGCCCCTCGGTCACCAGGTGTTCGAACCGGAACACGTCGATCTCCTGCGGGTCCAGCTCCAGTACGTACCCCGGCGAGCGATGGCGCAGGAGCGGCGCGCGCTCGGGGGCGGCCGCGGGGTCGAGGGCGCGGCGCAGGTGCGAGACGTAGCTCTGCAGGGTGGCGACCGCGTGGCGCGGCGGCTCCTGGCCCCACAACTCCTCGACGAGCAGTTCGGTGGGCACCACCCGGCCCAGGCGGACGAGCAGCAGCGCGAGAAGGGCCCGCTGGCGCGGTGGTCCGAGCGGCCGGTCGCGCCCCTCGTGCCGTACGGACATGGTGCCCAGAACGCTCAGCCGGGGAACGTCGGCACCATCGCTCCGTAAAGGACTCGCTATGGGGGTTCGGGCATCTCGTTCTCAATCGTTCTCGCACCGGGCGGCGCTTGAAAAGAGGGCCGGCACCTCGCGGCCGGCCTGAAATCGGATCTTGGCACAGAAAAAGGCATCCTCCAAGATCACCGAAGGGTCTCCGGCAAGTGAAGGACAAGCAAACGGCAAGGAACGCACAGGGATTCCGGCAGCGACGCGGCGCCTGCCTCAAGACGCCGACAAGGAACCGCCAACATCCCGACCAGTCTGTCGCAAGGAACGTGCCGCACGATGACCGGCGCAGAAACCGTGGGTGAGCAAGCGGAGGAGTGCCTTCCTCCGGCCGGCTCCTGACGGAACTTCCACGGACCGCAGTCGGCACGAGGGGAAGGCGGCAATGCAGCGGACAACAGCCGGGGCAGCCCCGACGTGAGAGCTCACGCGACGGGCCCACCGGCCCTCGCGTACGCCACGCCGCGGTTCGCCGCGTCGCATTCCTCCCGGGACACCACGTCCCTCCCATGAGCAGCTCGACAAGGAACGGAGCCCGTCCGGCGTGTCCCCGCACCGCCCGGACGACCCTCACCAGGGCCCGCCCCCGGCGCGGCCGTGCAAGGTACGGAAGGCAAGACAAGATGCAACAAACGCTCCCATCGGGCTCGCCGGCACCGTCGCACAGCGGTGCCCGGCCAGACCCGGAATCGCCCACCCGCCGACCGGCCCGCGCGATGGCGGTCCCGCCGCCCGACGGCCGGTCGTCCCGAGTCGCCGGTGCGACCCACCTCGCGGCTCTGCGGCCCCCCACCGACCGGGGCGGCAGGCCCGCCGGTACGGAGCGGAGCACGGACCCGGTGAGCGTGGTCGTGCTGGCGGACGACCCCATCACCCTCGACGGCACGGTCGCCTTCTTGCGGAGCAACCCGCTGATCTCGGTCGTCGGCGACGACCGGCTGCGGGAGGCGGACGTCGTCCTGATCCTGGTGTCGCCCGAGGGGACCGACGAGGCGCTCGCCCGGCTGGGGCAGCGGGACGCCTGGCAACGGCCCTCCCAGCGGCTGATCCTGGTCGCGGACTCGATGTCGGAGTACCAGCTGATGCGCGCCGTGGCGCACGGCCTGACGGACGTACTGCCGCGGGCCCAGAGCGATCTGGGCGCGATCGCGGACGCCGTCTGCGACCGCCGGCAGCGCACCGGGGTGGCCGATTCGCTGGTCACGCTGCTGCACCACCTCCAGCGCGACATTCTGGAGCCGCACCGGCTGAACGCGGCCGGCTTCGACACGCGGGAGATGAACATCCTGCGGATGCTCGCCGACGGCTGGAGCACCGGCGAGGTGGCCAAGGAACTCGGGTACTCCGAGCGCACCATCAAGAACGCGATCCATACGATGCTGGCCAGGCTGGGACTGCGCAACCGCACACACGCCGTTGCCCATGCCATCCGTTCCGGCACGGTCTGAGAGGAAGCTGAACCGAGTGGTGGAAGAAATCGTGGCCCTCTACGCCGAGGGTGATCTGAGCGGACGCGTCGTCGGCTCGGCACCCCGGAGCAGGATGCGCGCGGAGAACCTGCCGCACTGCGCGACGCAGGTGCTGCTGCGCGACCCGGAGGGCCGGGTGTACGTGCACCGCCGTACCGACACCAAGGACGTCTACCCGGGCATGCACGACGCCTGGGCCGGCGGTGTGGTGGCCGCCGGGGAGGACCCGGACGAGACCGCCGAGCGGGAGGTGACGGAGGAACTCGGCGTCCGCGGCTGCCCGGTGCGTCCCTGCTTCCGTTACTGGTTCGCCGACGACCACGCCAACTACCTGGCCTGCGTGTACGTGGCCGAGTACGACCCGGACCTGCACGGCCCGGTGGTGCACCAGGCGAGCGAGGTCGCCGAGGGCTGGTGGATGACCTGGGAGGAGCTGACGGCGCGCCTGGCCGACCCGGAGTGGCCGTTCGTGCCGGACGGACGGGCCGGGCTGGAGCGGTACGCCCGGTACCTGGAGGAGCAGCCGGCGGCGCGCGGCTGACGTGAACCGACCGGTCCGGCGCGGTGCCCGACGGCACCGCGCCGGGCCGCGCGGCGCCCTACAGCGGTTCCGCCGCCGTGGGAATGCTGATGCGCTCGGCCAGCGCCGCGAGCCTGGACATGACCTGTGCCTCGGTGTCGCCGCGCACCGAGACGATGGCCGCCGCGTCGCTGTACCTGGCCGGCGGGGCCAGCAGATCACCCTCCTGCACCAGGATCTGCGCTTCGGTGATCCACGGTTCGTCAGGCACCTCCGGGGTGCGCAGGACCCGGCCGGGCTCGGCGTACAGGGCCGTGAAGCCGGTCAGGTGGGCGTCGGGGGCCGGTACGTGCGGCACGCTGCCCTCCAACTGGGCCCGCAGCATCACTTCGTCGAGGTTGGCCCCGGTACGTGACCGGAAGCCGGCGAGGATGCCGCCTCCCCGGCCCGCGCCGCGATCTCGCAGAACACCGGGCCCGAGGGGGACATGAACACCTCGTGGTGCGCCACTCCGGTGAAGCCCGGGTACGCGGCGAGCACGGCCCGGTCGAACGCGAGCAGCGCGTCGAGCAGCGGGCCGTCGGGCACGGCGACGTCGCGGCAGGGCTCCAGCCGCCGGTAGGACATGGTGCTGTCCACGTACCGGCCGGCCACCGCCGACGTGACGTGCGCGTCCCGCACCACGCTGTCGACGTGGTACAGCTGCCCGTCGACGAACTCCTCGACCTCGAACTCCGCCAGCCGGCCGGCGTGGTCCCGTACGAACCGGTCGAGCCCGGCGACGTCGTCCAGCAGGTGGATCTCGCTGGAACCGGCGCCGAGCCGCGGCTTGACGACCACGCGGCGGTACTTGTCCAGCAGCGTCAGCGCGGCCTCCCGGGAGAACGGGGCGAAGTCCGGCACCGCGATGCCGTGGTCGCGCAGGTGCTCCTTCATCAGCACCTTGTCGCGGAAGAGCAGCGCCTGCTCGACGCGCTGACCGGGGATGCCCAGTTCTTCGCGCAGTTCGGCGGCGGGCAGCAGGAAGCGTTCGGTGACCGCCACCAGACGGTCCGCCGGCCGGCCGCCCCAGCGGTGCTGGAAGCGGACCGCCTCGGCGAACGGCGCGGGCTCGACACCGGGCACCCCGACGACGGACGCCAGCTCGGCGCCCACGGCCTCACCGGTCCGCTCCAGTGCGGTGACCAGCCGTACCTCCCAGCGGTCCGCGGGCAGGAAGGGGCGGCCGTCCGGGCCTCGGTACGAGGAATAGCCGAGGCGGTCGAGCAGAATGACCGGCTGCTTTTCCTGAGGCGCCGCCGGTGCATTCCCCGTGATTTGCGATGTCATTGCACAACCTTTTTCGGCTCGATGCCCTGTCGTGTGGGCCGGTTGCCCGGAAGCCGTTCGCCCGTGGCGGTAACAACGTTGTCGGAGCAACGTGGTCCGGGACTTGTCCCGGGGGCTCGGCGGACTCTCGTCAATGTCCGGTACCGGCGTCGGCCGGGTGTTCGTCGGCTGCTGTGCGGATGAGCCAAAACCCTAGTCACGATGGCGCTGGTGAAAAGGGCCGGCGGCCGATCCGGGACCAACGGGCAGCGTGCGTTGCCCTTGTGTACCCGAGTCGCGTACCGCTCGTTGCGACGCGGCGCCGCTGGTCATGGCGGTGGCGGCGATCAGTACCGTACGCGTACGCGCGAGGGGTGGGGTATTCGCGGTGGCGTCAGATTTCCCTGACAGGCAGTCGCTCTTCCCTCTCGCAAATCCTTTGGGGCAGTGAAGTCTTGACAGTCCCGAGTGAGCGCTGTTGTGATTGTTCTGCGCGGCGAGCCCCGCCCCAGCACCTCTCTCTTCCGGCCTTCGGGCGGCGCGGCTCGCAGTATTCTCCAACGACCCTTTCGGAGCGTTCTTTGGAAAGCTATCTATGGAGGGACTCCGAGGTGTCGCGCTCCGGTTCCGGCGACGAGCCTTTCGGCTGGGTCCCGGAAGCGCACAGCGTCTTCACCGAGCGGATTCTCGCCGAAGAGCCGTCCTATCCCTGTTACTTCGGGACGCAGGGCCAGCAGCGCGGCAACAACTCCTTCAGCGCCGTCGACACCCGCTACCCGGACACCCACGGCCCGGCCGCGCTCGCCCGGTCCCTGCGGGCCTACCGGCAGCGGGCCTGGCAGGGGCCGAAGCGGCAGACCCTCATCGTCTTCGTGGGGCCGGCCGTGCCCGGGGCGGAACTCGCGGACGACCACCGGCGGTTCTGGACGCTGCTGGACGAACTGCGGGCGTACGACACGGAGCCCTGGCCGGCCGATGTGCCCACCGACCCCTCCGACCCCCGCTGGCAGTGGTGCTTCGACGGCGAGCCGTGGTTCATCTTCGCCGCGAGCCCCGCCTACCAGGACCGCCGCAGCCGTGACCTCGGACCGTGCCTGACCCTGGTCTTCCAGGTCCGGCGGGTCTTCGAGGGCATCGGCGGCAGCACGGTGGCCGGCAAGGCCGCCAAGCGCCGGGTCCGGGAGGGCCTGGCGCGCTACGACCGGATCGGCCCGCACCCCACCCTCGGTGACGGCGACACCTCCACCGACTTCAAGTGGCGGCAGTACGCGCTGCCGGACGACGCGAGCGTCGCCGCCCCCGACGCCTGTCCGGTGCGGCACCACGCCGCCGTCCCTGTCCTGCCGGAGCGGAACGCCGTCGGCGGCTCCGCCTTACCGCAACCCCACGAAAGGCAGCGTCCGTGACTGCTGAAGACTTCTGGTCCCGACACGTGTTCGTCCTGCTGAGCTCCGACATCGTCCACCGGGGCCGGCACGGCGATCTGGTACAGCGGTTGCGGGACGAGGGCTTCCCCCGGTGGCAGCCCGTGCCCTCCAGGCCGACCCGGAGCTGATCGACGACCTGTACTCGGACCTCATCGCGGGCCAGTGGCAGACCTGGCGCTACCGTCTGGTGGACGCCGTCCTCGGGCTCGGCCCCACCGTCGCCCTGATCTGCCGCTGCGACGGCCGGCACGCCGAACTCGCCAAGCTCAAGGGCTACCAGCACCCGACCGACGCCGAACTGGGCACGCTGCGCCGCGACTTCGACGCCATCAACAGCGCCATGAGCGTGATGCACAGCTCCGACGGTCCGGAGGACTCCGAGCGGGAGGCCGCGGTCTTCGGTCTGACTCCGGAGCACGCGGGCGATCCGGAGCAGGTCGCCGCCGAGATCGACCAGCTGTGCCGGCTGAGCACGCCGGGCAACCCGGAGACCCGCGACTTCGAGCAGGTCCTGGCCTCGGTGCGCACCCGGCTGGTGGGCGCGCTGTGGGAGGAGCTGCCCGCGGCCGTACGGCAGCAGATCACCGCCGAGTTCACCGACACGTCCCAGCTGGGCCTGCCCGGCGCCGGTGACCGGCTGGCCACCGTCCTGGGCGACCGGCTCTCCGCCGACCTGGCCGACGTGGTGCGCTGCGACTTCACCCCGAAGTGGCGCGACGAGCTGCGGATGGCCTGGGCGGAGGAGCGGCTGCGCCGGGCGGGCGTGATCCTGGACGAGTGGGAGCGTGTGGTGCTCGGCTCGTCGCTGCACTTCCCGCCCCTGCGGGCGAGCGTGGAAGCGGCCAGGTGATCGGCACCCGTACCGCCTCCTGGACCGTGTCGGTCGCCGACTCGGTCCAGGAGGTGGGCCGCCGGTCCTGGACCTCGCTGGTGGAGGCGTGCGGAGCGCCCGTCTTCTACAGCTACGACTTCCTGTGCAGCGTGGAGAAGCTGCCGCTCACCTCGCCGTCCCGTGCCCGCTACCTGGTGGCGCGCGAGGAGGCGGCCGGTGAACCGGTCGCGGTGCTGCCGGTGTATCTCCAGCACACCCGTGACCCGTTCGCCTCGGGCCCGGGGTCCGACGCTCTGCTCACGGTGCTGATGGGGCATGTGTGGCACTGCTACGACACCGTGCTGCCCAGTCGCGTACCGCTGACCGCTCCCCTGGTGGAGGCGTTCTGGACCGCGCTGGGTGAACTGGCCGACAGCTCCGACGTGGATCTCTGGGGGCTGGCCAATGTGGCCGCCGACGGCGAACTCGCCCGTCTGCTCACGGAGATCGGCGTGGCGACCGAGTCCACCGTGCCGCGCTACCGCCTGCCCCTCACCGGCGGTCCCGCCACCCTGGACGAGCACCTCACCACCGTGAGCCGCCCGTCCCGGCGCACCCTGCGCCAGTTCGCGCGGCGGGCCCGCGACGCCGGCGCCAAGATCACGCTGCGCCAGGGCTCCGAAGCGCTCGACCAGGACGTCCTGGACCTGTGCGAGGCCACCGCGGACAAGCACGCCCCCGGCTACTACCCGCCGGAGCGGCTGGCCGCCCTGGTGAACGCCCTCGGCCCCGACTGCGGCATCCTGCGCGTGGATCTGGACGGCGTACTGCTCGCCGTCTCCCTGTGCCTGTACGACCGCACCCGGATGCATGCCTGGGCGGGCGGCTGTCTGTACCCGCGGGAACTCAACTGGAGCCCGCAGTACGTGCTGTTCGCGGCCGAACTGGAGGCCGGTATGGCCTCCGGGCGGCAGGTCCTCGAATGCGGCCGCCGCAACGACGAGTTCAAGACCCGTTACGGCCTGCACGCCCAGCCGCTGGTCCGTGCCGCCGTGCGCCGCTGACCCCGCGCAGCCGCCCGGCCCCGCCGCGGGGCACCCCCGCCCCCGCGCACGCAAACGTCAGAGGAAAGGCCCACCATGTCCCTACCGGACCCTGCCTTCGACCGGCGGGCGGCAGCGCTGCTGCGCGCCGCCGCCAACGATCTCAAGCGCGACGACACCACCGCCGAGGCCGACCTCGGCCTCGCCCCCGGCACCTTCGCCGGCCTCACCAGCGGTGAGCAGCCCGTCGACCTGGCCCTGCTGGGCCGTGCGGCCGAGGTCTGGCCGCTCAACGAGCGCGACCTGCTGCCCGGCCACGACGACACCTCCCGGCGGGTCCGGGTGATGCGGGCCAAGGAGTCGGAGGCGTCCTCGCGGGTGCTGGCCCGCGGCGGCGACGACTACTACGAGTACCGCGACACCGCGATGTCCCGCGTGGCCTCGTACCGCCCCGAGTGGATCCGCATGCTCCAGCCGGTGGACGACAACGATGCCGACAACCCGGCCGTCCGCTGGAACCGCGGCCATCTGCTCTACCAGTTCACCTACTTCGTCGGCCCGGTGAACTACTACTACCGGTGGCAGGACCGCAGTGTCTGCGTGCCGATGGAGACCGGGGACTCGGTGTGGGGGCTGCCGTTCGCCCCGCACTCCTTCACCGCGCGGTCCACCGACGAACCGGCGTACATCCTGGCCCTCACCTACGGCGGTGACCTGGTCGGGGACGCCCAGCGCGAACTGGCCATCCTCGGCAACGCCGCCGCCCACCGGGCCAAACTGTCCGCCGAAGCCGGGCCGGCCGCGCTGCTGCGCTCCTTCCTGGAGGCCAGGGCGGTCACCGTCGAGGAGCTGGCACGCCGCAGCGGGCTGCCCGCCGGGCACCTGGCGGCGCTGGTCGCCGGGGACCGGACGCCGTCCGACGCCGAGCGGGCCGCGCTGGCTGAGGCCCTCGGCGTGTCCGAGCGCGACCTGCTGCCGCCGAGCACCCGCACGGACGGCGGTGTGGTCGTCCAGCGGTCCGCGACCGCGCACCGCTGGAACTACCCGGCGGACGCCCCCGCCTACCGCTTCACCCAGCTCGCCGGCGACGCCTCGCACCCGCACACCACGGCGCTGGAGACCGAGGTGCTGGCCCGCTCCGCCGACGACACCGCCTGGCTCTCCACCTACCAGCACAGCTACCTCTACGTGCTCGGCGACCAGCCCGTGCGGCTGCGCTGGGAGGCCGACGGGGAGCAGTACGACGAGGAACTGCGGCCCGGCGACTCCGCCTACGTCATGCCGGAGGTCCCGCTCTCCCTCGTCCGCGCGGACCCCGAGGCGGCGCCCGCCCGGGTACTGCTGCTGCGCATCGCGGGCGCGGTGCTGCCCGAGGTGCGGTACGCCCTCGGCGCCATGCCCGACGGCGGGATCGAGCGCTATGTCAACGAAGACCGGCTCTGGTACAGCAAGGAAGGCAACTGACATGTCCGAGAACACCACCACCACGAACAAGTCCGCACTGCTGCGTGAGCTGCTCGCCGGTCCCCGGCCGGTGGCCGCGGTGGGCGCGCACGACGGGCTCAGCGCCAAGCTGGTGGAGCAGGCGGGCTTCGACGCCGTCTGGTGCTCCAGCTTCGAGGTGTCGGCCAGTTACGGCCTGCCGGACGCCAGCCTGGTGACGATGACGCAGTTCCTGGCGGCCGCCGAGGTGATGGACGCCATCATCGACATCCCGGTGATCGCCGACTGCGACACCGGGTTCGGCGGGCCGCTCAACGTGGCGTTCGCCGTTGAGCGGTACGAGCGGGCCGGCATCGCGGCGATGTGCATCGAGGACAAGCTGTTCCCGAAGATCAACAGCTTCGCGGACGCCGGTCAGGACCTGCTGCCCACCAAGGAGTTCGCCCTCAAGATCGAGGCCGGCAAGCAGACGCAGAAGGACGAGCGGTTCCTGCTGATCGCCCGGACGGAAGCGCTCATCTCGGGCCAGGGCGTACCCGAGGCGCTGGAGCGCGCCCACGCGTACGCGGACGCCGGTGCGGACGCCGTGCTGGTCCACAGCAAGAGCCGCCGCCCGGACGACATCCTGGAACTCGGCGACGCCTGGGACCGCGACGTACCGCTGGTCGCGGTACCCACCACCTACGCCTCGGTGGAGGAGAAGGCCCTGTTCGACGCGGGCTACCGCCTGGTCATCTACGCGAACCAGGGCATGCGCGCCGCGGTGAAGAACGTGCGCGAGGTGCTCGGCAAGCTGCGCGCCGAGGGCCGCGCCGAGGCCGTGGACGCCGACATCGCCACCATGCCGGAGATCTTCGCGCTGCAGGGCATGACCGCGGCCTTCCGGACCGCGCCGTGAGCACGACCTCCAAGGCGTTCGTCACCGCGCTCGAAAACCACGACATCAGTCTGGTCGCCGGAGTGCCCTGCTCGTACTTCGGCGGCCCCATACGCGAGCTGGGCCACTGGCCCGGTATCCACTACGTACCGTCCGCCAACGAGGGCACCGCGCTGGCCACCGCGGCCGGCAGCCGGCTGGCCGGGCGGCCGGCCGCGGTGATCGCCCAGAACTCCGGCTTCGGCAATCTCGTCAACCCGCTGACCTCGCTGGTCCTGCCCTACCGGATCCCGGTGCTGGTGTTCGTCAGCATGCGCGGCTGGCCCAAGGCGTCCAGCGGCGAGCCCCAGCACCACTGGATGGGCCGCGTCGTGCCGGAATGGCTGGACTCCCTCGACGTACCGCACCGGATGCTCCTGCCGGACGGGCCGGGCATCGACGAGGTCCTGGAGGAGACCCGGCCGGCCCTCGCCTCCGGACGGCCGGCGTTCGTCCTGGTGGCC
This sequence comes from Streptomyces sp. Ac-502, assembly GCF_045222935.1. Lineage (NCBI taxonomy): Bacteria > Bacillati > Actinomycetota > Actinomycetes > Kitasatosporales > Streptomycetaceae > Streptomyces > Streptomyces sp. Ac-502. The sequence continues at coordinate 9,196,008 of NZ_JBHFFO010000001.1, read as the reverse complement.
AAGGGCGCGGTGCAGGACGAGAAGGCGGTCGGCACGCCGGACACGGCGCCGCAGCAGGCCGAAAGCGAACTGCCCGACCGCGACGACCTGGTGAAGGCCGTGCTCGCCGAGGTCGGCCCGGAGTTCGTCTTCTCCACCACCGGGTACCTGTCCCGCTCGCTGTTCAACCAGGGCGACCGGCCGCGCAACTTCTACATGCAGGGCTCGATGGGCCACGTGGCCTCGCTGGCCCTGGGCTCCGCCCTGGCCCGCCCGTCGGAACGGTTCGTGGTGCTCGACGGTGACGGCTCGGTGCTGATGCACATGGGAGCGCTCACCACGGTGGGGCACTTCGCGCCGCCGAACCTGGTGCACGTGCTGTTCGACAACCAGGTCTACGACTCCACCGGCGGGCAGCCCACCACGGCGAGCACCACGGAGTTCGACACCATCGCCCGGGGCAGCGGCTACCGCCGGGTGCAGTACGTGGCCTCCACCGCGGCGGTGCGACCCGCGATCCAGGACGCCTTCCGCGCCGAGGGCCCCACACTCCTGGTGGTCCGCGGCCGGGCGGGCGGCGCGGCGGGCGAACGGGCCTCCGGGGCCGTCACCGTCCCCGAGATCGCGCGCCGGTTCAGCGCGGAACTGACCGCGGGGCAGGTGCCGCTGTCGTGACCGGTACGGTTCCCCCGCGGCCGTCGCCGGACTGCGACGGCTGCCAGGACACCCCGCCGCGTTCTTCGGGACCGGCGCCGCGGCACGGCTCAACGCCGTGCTGGCGGGCGCCGGCGCCCGGCGCGTGCTGCTCGTGCACGGGCCGTCGTACGCCACCGGCGCGGCGGCCCGCCTCACCCGGGCCGGCCGGGCCGGGTACGAGGTGCACCACTTCGGCGACGTACGGCCCAACCCGGAGCTCGGCCACATCGAGGAGGCGGTACGGGTCATCCGCCGGCTGCGCCCCGACGCCGTCGTCGGCATCGGCGGCGGCAGCAGCATGGACGTGGCCAAGGCCGCCTCCGTGCTCGCCGCCCAGGACACGGACCCGGCGGACTGTCTCGGCACGCCGGACCTGGTCTTCCGGAAGCGCCCGGGACGGCTGGTCCTGATGCCCACCACCGCCGGTTCGGGCAGCGAGCTCACCCGGTTCGCCACCCTGTACCGGGACGGCCGCAAGCTGTCCCTGGACACGGACGGGGCCCGGGCCGACGTGGTCCTGGTGGATCCCGAGCTGACCGCGACGGTGCCGGTGCCGACGACCGTGGCCGGCGCGCTCGACGCCTTCAGCCAGGCCGTGGAGTCCTCCTGGGCCCGCACCGCCACCCCGCAGTCCCTGGAGTGGGCCGAGGAGGCGCTGCACGCCCTCCTCCCCGCGCTGCGGCAGCTGGCCGACACGGGACGGCCGGCCGAGGTACGGCACGACCTGTCCCTGGGCGCGGCCCTCGCCGGGGCGGCCATCGACGTCACCCGTACGACCGCGGCCCACGCGCTGTCGTACGCGCTGACCAGCCGGCTCGGCCTGCCGCACGGTGTGGCCGTGGCCCTCCACCTGCGCTGGCTCATCGGCCGGCACGCCGCGGCGACCTCCCGGGAGTGCCCGCCGCCCGGTGTCCGCGTCCTGCACGGGCGGGTCGCCGAGATCCGCCGGATGGTGCGGGCGCACACCGGACGGGAGCCGGAAGAACTGCTCACGGACCTGCTACAGGCCGGCGGCCACCCCGCCGACCTCGCCGACCTCGCCCTGCCGGCCGACGACTGGGCCGGCGTGGTGGCCGAGGCGCTGGACTCCGGCCGGGCCATGAACAACCCCTGCACGCTCACCCCCGAAGACGTCCTCGGCCGGTTCGTCCGGCCCTCACTGACGGAAGGCGCCGCGCGATGAACGCACAGCGTGTCCTGTACACCGACCCCGCCTGGCTGGTCGCCGACGGCCGGCAGGACCTCTCCCTGGCCACCGTCGAGCGCGACGTCCTGGGCGACAAGGTCGAACTGCTCACCGCTCCGCACGAGGACGGCCGCTACGTCCTGACCGACGACCGGCTGCTGGAACGCGCCGCCGGAGCCGACGCCCTGGTGGTGTACCGCTGCCAGGTCACCGACGCCCTGCTCGACGCGGCGGGCGACGGGCTGCGGGTCGTGGTCCGGCAGGGCGTGGGCGTGGACAACCTCAACGCCGACCTGCTCGCGGAGCGCGGGCTGCCCGGCTTCAACGTGCCCGACTACTGCGTGGACGAGGTCGCCGTGCACACCTCGGCGCTCGCCCTCGCCCTGGAACGGCACGTGGTGCCGCAGCACGTGACCCTGACCGGCGGCACCTTCGACATCTACGCCGGTGGCGCGCCACGCCGCGTCAGCCGCCGCACCCTGGGCATCGTCGGCTTCGGCCGGATCGGCCGGGCCGTCGCCCGCAAGCTCGGCACCTTCTACGGCCAGGTGCTGGTGTACGACCCCTACATCGGCCGGGACCTCGCCGAGGGCTACGGCGCCCGCACCGTCGACACGCTGGAAGAACTCCTCGCCGAGTCCGACCTGGTGACGCTGCACTGCCCGCTCACCCCCGGCACCGAAGGACTGATCGGCGAGGCCGAGCTGCGGGCCATGAAGTCCGACGCCTTCCTGGTCAACGCGGCCCGCGGCCGGCTCATCGACCCGGAGGCGCTCGGCAGGGCGCTGGACGAGGGCGCGATCGCGGGAGCCGGACTGGACGTCTTCGCCCCGGAGAACCCGCACCAGGACCCGCGCTGGAAGCCGGTGCTCGACCACCCGCACTCCGTCTTCACCAGCCACCGGGCCTTCCTGTCCGAGGAGGCGGAGGCCAGCAGCCGCCGGCGGGTCGCCGAACTCGCCCGGGACGCCCTCGCCGGTGACCCGGCCCTGCTCGCCGGCCGGGTGGGCCGCGTACTGCCCGACGGAGCCGCCCGATGACCACACTCGCTCCCACCGCCGTCACCGACCAGAGCGGCGACGTGGTGGTCCTGTCCACCGGCGACATCCGTGTCGCCCAGCACGACCCGGGGGCCGTGCCCGCCGCCCGCCGCGCGGACCAGCCCTACCGCTCCCCCGCCGGCGACCTGGCGCTCCGCGAGGCCATCACCGCCTACACGGCCGACGGCGGCACCGCGGGATTCGGCCCGGACCAGGTGGTGGTCACCCCCGGCGCCCGACAGGCGATCTTCACCGCCCTGCTGTCCGTCCTGCGCGGCGACCGCCGGGAGGTGCTGCTCCCGACGCCGTACTGGGCCAGCTTCCCCCGGCTCGTCGAGATGGCCGGCGGGACGCCGGTGCCCGTGCCCACGGAGCCCGGCCAGGGCGCTCCGTCCCTGGAGGCGCTGGCCCGGCTGACGACCGGGCGCACCGCCATGCTGATCCTCAACTCCCCGCGCAACCCCGACGGCGCGGTGGTCTCCGCCGAGGAGCTGCGCGGTATCACCGAGTGGACGGCGGAGCGCGGGCTGACCCTGCTGTTCGACCAGGTGTACCGGGGTGTCGCGCTGTACGAGGAGCCGGCGCCCTCCGTGACCCAGCTCTACCCGGAGCTGCCCGGCCACGTGGTGCTCACCGACGGGGTCACCAAGAGCCACGCGCTGGCGGGCCTGCGGCTCGGCTGGGCCGTGGCCGGGCCCGACACCGCCGCCCGAATCACGGCCACCGCCTCCCACCTCATCGGCGGCGCCAGCGGAGTGGTCCAGGACATCGCGCAGCAGGTGCTGACCACCGGGGAGCCCGGACGCCGGGAGCTCGGCGCCCGGCTCGCGACCCACCTCGACCTGGCCCTCGATGCCTTCGCCGGCATCCCCAAAGTGCGCTGCGCCCGCCCGGCGGGCGGCATCTTCCTCTTCCCCGACCTGCGCGGCTGGCTGGCCGACAGCGCCCCGCCGCAGGCACGGGAGGACATCGTCGGCTGGCTGCGTGCCCGGCACGAGGTGGCGGTGGTCGACGGCGCGGCCTTCGGCGCCCCCGGCCATCTGCGGCTCTCCTTCGCGCTGCCGGCCGACCAGCTCAAGGACGGCCTGCACCGGCTGCGTACGGCCCTCACCCGCCCCTGACCTCCGAACAGAAGCGAGCCACCACCATGGACCCTGCCCTTCTGGACGCCCTCCCCCACGCGGTACAGGCCGCACTCGGCCGGCAAGGCGCCACCCACGAGCGCATCGCCGCTCTGGTGGACGACCGGCCCGGCGACGTGGTCATGCTGGCCGGTTCCTACGCGACCGGCGAGGCCAACCCGACCTCGGACCTGGACATCCTCGTCCTGATGCCCGGATCGGGCGCGCGCGGGGTGCCCGGCACCACCAACCATCCCTCGATCTTCGGGGACAGCTTCGACGGCATGGCGGGCGACTTGATGGTCAACATCGAGTACGTCAGCGAGGACGCCATCGCCCTGGTGCAGCAGGCCGTACGTCCTACCACCGGCGGCGAACTGCCCGACCTGGCCAACCTCCAGGGCCTGGAACTGCGGCTCGTCCAGCGGGTCAGCACGGGCTGGCCGCTGTCCAACGCCGACCGCCTGGACGAGATCAGGAAGGGCATCGACGCGGACCTCGTGCGCGCCTCAGCGGCGGCACTGGCCTTCGTCGACACGATGAGCCTCCTGGCCGACACCACGGTGCTCCCGTCCCCCGCCCGGGAACTGATGTGCCGCGGCGCCGCCGAAGCGCTTCTCACCTCCGGCCTCAACGCCTTCGGCCGGATCACCTACGGCACCAAGCACCTGCTGTCCAGGTCGGCCACCGCCGCCCAACTCCCCGGCGCACCCGCCCTGTTCGCCCAGCGCGACAAGGTGCTCTTCGCCGACCGGCTGCCACAGGAGGAGGCGCTGCCCTGGCTGCTCGACCTCGCGGAAGAGCTGTTCCGCGCGTTCGGCGACGAGCGGTGCGCGCCCGGCATCCAGCCCCTCCTCGAACCGTTCCGGCCCCAGTGGGCCTGGTCGGGCCGGGCCTTCTAGTGCCGGTCGGCCTCCTGGCCCGCATCGTGCTGTCCCGAATCGTTTCTACCTAGGGAGTCCCCCGTGAGCTCCGCTCCCCAGTCACACCGGGGAATCATGACCCAGCCGGCGTTCCGCCGCTTCTGGGCGGCCCGGACGCTGTCCCTGGTCGGCGACTACGCCTTCCGCATCGCTTTCGCCACCCACCTCATCACCGTGACCGGTTCGGCGTCGGTGCTCGCCGCCGCCACCGCCGCGCTGCTGGTGCCCTCACTGCTGTTCTACCTGGTCGGTGGGGCGGTGGGAGACCGGACCAAGGCGCGGCGGCGGGTCCTGGTGGTGTGCGACGTGGCGCGGGTGGTCGTCCTGCTGCTGATCGCCGCCGCCACGTACTGGACGACCAGCGCGCTGCTCCTGGTGGCGCTCTCGTTGCTCATCGGGATCGCCGACGGCTTCTTCATGCCGGTCTCGTTCTCGTACATGCTGGAGATCACGTCGCGGGACAAGCTGGTCTCCGCGAACTCCGCGCTGTCGGTCAGCATGCAGTTCGGGCTGATCGGCGGGCCGCTGATCGGCGGTCTGCTGGTGGGGTTCGTCGGGGCGCCCGCCACCTTCGCCTTCGACGCGCTGACCTTCCTGTTCTCCGGGATCCTGTTGATGGTCCGGCCGAAGGGCGTGACCGGTGCCCGGCCGGAGACCACCGGCGAGACCACCGGCGAGGCGGGTGTCGAGCCGCGCCAGCCGCTGGGCGAGCAACTGCGCCGCTTCGGCAGGGACATCGTGGAGGCGCTGCACTACGTACGGGGCGTGCCCTGGCTGCTGATCTTCCTGGGCGTCGGCGCGCTGGTGAACGCCGTCTTCGCCGGTGTGCTCGACGTACCGATTCCGCTGATCATGTCCCCGGAGGGCACCAGCCAGGCCCAGTCACTCGGTGTCTTCTACGCGCTGGAGGGCGTCGGCGCGCTGATCGGCGCCGTGATCCTGATGCGGCTCACGGTCAAGCGGCTGGGTACCAGTATGTTCGCGATGCTGCTGATGATGGCGGCGGCGCTGACCGCCGTCGGATTCTTCGGCGGAGGCATCCCGGCGCTGGCCCTCGCCCTGCTGTACGGCATCGGGCTGCACGTCTTCAACTCCCTCTACCCGAGCCTGCTCCAGGACCGGGTTCCGGAGAACCTCACCAGCAGGGTGGGCAGCCTGTCGTTCCTCGGGTTCGACGGCCTGATCCCGCTGGGCACGCTGCTGATGGGCCCGCTGGTGACCACCATGGACGCACAGGGCGCGGCCATGGTGGCCGGCGCGGCGGCCGTCCTGCTCAGTCTCGCGGCGCTGCTCGCCCCCAGCATCCGGGGCCTGAAGGCCGAGCCGCCGGCCGACGTCCCCGCGGCCGAGCCCGACCTGGCCCCCGCTGACCCGTCCGCGAGGACCGGCCCACGACCGAACGAAGGAGAGGAATGCCCCGCACCGAGATCTCCGCGCACTTCGACGCCGCACGCTGGGGCCGACTGCACCCCGGCTCCGCGGTGCAGAGCGCCTGCTGGATCGACATCATGCTCAGTCGGCTGCCCGGTAAGCCCCTGATGGTGCTGCACGAGGACGACGACGGCGCCGCGCTCGGCTTCGTGGGCGCGGTGGTCGGGGAGCCGGGCGCCTACGAGGCGTACAACCCGTGGACGATCCTGCGCGCCGACCCCGAGGTCTTCCCCGCCGCGCACGCCGACGGGCCGGTGGCCCCACGGCTCGGCGGCGCGGCGGAGGACATGCTCCCCAGCGTGGTGCTGTCCGCCCCCGGCTACCTCGGTGACCCGGTCGGTCCGGCCGGCCGGCGCCCGGACGCGGTACGCGACTGCCTGTCCGCGGTGCTGGACCACGCGCGGGACGCCGGGCTGGCGACGGTCTGCGTGCTCTACACCACTCCCGAAGGCGCCGCCGTGCTCGACCCGGTGACCACGGCGCTCGGCGGCGCGAGCTTCGATCTGACCTCCCGGTCGGTGCTGGAGATCGGCTGGGCGGACTGGGAGGACTACCACTCGGGGCCGCGCAACCGGCGGCGGGCCGAGATCCTGCGGCAGTTGCGCCGGCTGGCCGAGGCCGGGGGCGAGGTGGTCCGCGAGGATCCGCGGCCGCGGTTCGACGAGGTGGTGGCCGCGCGCTGCTGTCTGCTGCGCCACTACGGCCAGCCCGCGGACGAGGACAGTGAACGGCGCAGGCTGCGCGCCCTGATCGAGGCGTTCGGCGACGACCTGGTGCTGTACTCGGTCGTCCGCGAGGGCCGCCTCCTGGCCCATGCGCTGTTCGTCGCCCAGGACCGCATCCTGCAGAACATCTACGCCGGCACCACCGAGGAGGGCCGCGCCACACCGTACGCGCACCTGGCGGCCACGTACTACGCGCCGCTGATGTACGTCACCAGCAAGGAGTTCGACCGGATCGACTACGGCGTGGGCCACGAGACGACCAAGCGTCTGCGCGGCTGTCTCGTCGTGCCGCTGCGCGGTCACCTGCTGCCGGTGACCGGGCGGTGACGGGCGGGCCGGGCGGCGTGTCGGCGGCCGCCCGGCCCGCCCGAGGGCTGCCTGTGCCACTGCCGTCGGACTTCGAGCACTACCGCCCGTGGTTCTTCGGGGGCGTCGTGCCCGGCGCCCTGCCACAGAATTCCGCTTCCCCGACGTCCTCGTACCGCTGCACGGTCTGCCGCGTCAGCCAGTCACCGTTGACGTTGAAGGCGAGCAGATGCCGGCCCCCACGGTGCCGTAGGCGTGCGTCAGGGAACCGTGCAGGCTTCCGTCGTGGCCCCAGACCGTCACCCCGCAGGACAGCTCGCGGCCCATGAGCCCGAGTCCGTACCAGTCGGGGAGGGCTTCTTCCGGCAGGCGTACCGCGTGCAGCATGGCCCGCATCTGTGCCGCCGGCAGCAGATCGCCGCGCAGCAGTGCGGCCAGGAAGCGGGCGATGTCCCCGGTGGTGCTCACGATGTCGGCCGACCCGGCCCACATGGTGGTGTTGTAGTCCGTCGCGTCGTGGATCGCGGCGTGCGGGTCCTGGACGTAGAGCGTGGAGTACGCGACGGGGTGCGGGCCGGGCAGCGTCGGGCCGGTGCCGGGAAAGGACGTCTCGTGCAGCCGCAGCGGGCGCAGGACGCGGCGTTCGATCTCGTGGCGGTAGGAGTGGCCGGTCACCTCTTCGACGATCATTCCGGCGACGAGGTAGTTGGTGTTGGAGTACGCCCAGCCCTTGCCGGGCGCGAACAGCGGCCGGTGCCGGAGCGCGGCACGCAGTACGTCCTCGGGAGCGAACGTGTCGTAGCGGTGTTTGAGGAAGCCCGCGCCGGTGTAGCGCTTCTTCAGCGCGGCGTCGTCGCTGAAGTTGTAGAGCCCGCTGGTCTGCTGGAGCACCTGGCGTACGGAGATCCGGCGGCCGTCGTTGCCGCTGCCGCGGATCGCGCCCGGGAGCCACCGGTCCACGCTGTCGTCGAGACCGAGCCTGCCCTCGGCTTCGAGTTGCAGGACGACGGTGGCGAGAAAGGTCTTGGTGACGCTGGCGGCCCGGAAGTGGTCGGCGGCACTGCGCTCCCGGCCGGTGCCGAGGTCGGCGACTCCGGCCGTGCCGTTCCACACTCCGTGCTCGTTACGGACCTGGGCGGCCACGCCGGGCAGGCGCACCTCGGCCACCAATCGGTCCAGGGCTCGGCGGGTCGACGGATGCTGCGCGGAAGCCTGGTGGCCGGTCTCCGTGGCCTGTGCCGGTCCCGTCAGAGCGGTCACGCCGAGGACGAAGGACACCGCCATACCCGCGCAGCGGCGGAAGCGACGGGCACGGTGTGCGGGGGAACGAGGGGCACGGTTGTGCATACGGGGTCTCCTCCCCGACCGCACGCGACGGCGCCCGGCGGGGCGTCGGCTCGCCTGTTCCAGAAGCCGCGCGTGTCTCGGCAAGCAACAGTCGGCCGAGCATAATCGGCGACCCCCTGCGTGTCCTGCGAGAGGCTCGGATTCAGCCCCGAGCCCGGTCGAAGGCCCATGCCCCCTCGGTGCGGATGCTTTCGTAGCTGCCCAGCTCGGGGCACCGGTCACGGGTGCCCGGCATCGGGAACAGCCGGGCCCGGCGCTGCGTCATGGGGGCCAAGGTGATTGCCGCGCACAGGCCGACGAACAGCGAGAACGCCGCCAGGGCCCGGACACCGGGCCAGCATCCCGGCACACCGCACCGGCACGCCGCCGCCATGCCGGGCCGGTCCGGAAGCCTGGCCCGGATGGCGGCATCCCGCGCCTCGGTCCCCCGGGACGCCCCCGCCCCGTCCGGCGCGGGACTACGTAAGGCCCCGGCTACGTAGTTCTCGCCGACGCGGTGATTCCCCTTCCGGTTCCGGCGGCAGGGTCGGTACAGCAGTCACGTACCGGCTCCGGACGGATGGGGACGCGCCGGTGAACAGGACCGGGGAATCACGTGCTCAGCTCGCCTCCGGCCGCCACGGCTTCCGTACCCACCGCGCGGCGGGTGCGGGTGGCGGTCACCGCACCCGACCCGATCAGCCGTGAGGGGGTCCTCAGCCGGCTGCGCCGCCACCCGGAGGTCGATCTCGGGGAGGACGCCGGTTCCGCCGCCGTGGCCGTGCTCGTCGAGGACGTACTCGACGAGGCGGCACTCGCCCGGCTGCGGCGGCTCGTACGCGGTGAGGGAGCGCGGGTGGTGCTCGTCGTGGGGACCATCCGCGAGAACGAACTTCTGGACGTATCGAGTGCGGCGCGGGCGCCATCGTCTGGCGCCGCGAGGCCACCGCGCACCGGCTGGTTCAGGCGGTGCTGACCGCGGCCGAGGGGGCGGCGATCTGCCCGCCGACCTGCTGGGCCGGCTCATCAGCCAGGTGGGCCGCCTGCACCGGGGCGGCGCCGACCAGCCGGGGTCCTTCCTGGGCCTCACCTCCCGCGAGGTGGACGTCGTGCGGCTGGTCGCCGAGGGGTTCGACACCTCGGAGATCGCCACCAAGCTGTCGTACTCCGAACGCACCGTCAAGAACGTCATGCACGGGCTCACCACCCGCCTGCACCTGCGCAACCGCACGCACGCGGTGGCGTACGCCCTCCGCGAGGGCTACATCTGACCGGACGGACGGCGGGGTCGGCCCCTTGGGGCACGAGCGCTGCCCCGCCGCCGTCCCCGGCGTGCCTGCGCCCCGGACGGTTCAGGGACCACGATCGGCAACAGGACCGCGCACAGCCGACGCGACCGGCGGCAGGGCCGCGCAGCGCCGATGCCGGGGACGGCGGGGCGGCCGGCAGGTGGGAGCACGTAAGTGATTCATGAGGTGGACGAGGTCCTCAAGGGGCTCATCGGCGGCGGGGCCCTGGCCGGGTCCGGTATCGACGTGTCCTTCGAGGTGCCCACCCGTGACTGGGCGGCGCGGCGCAACGCGCCGGTGGTCAACGCCTACTTGTACGACATACGGGAGGACATGGCCCGGCGGCAGCGCGGACGCACGGCGCTGCGCGACGAGCGCGACATCGTCGTACGCCGCCGCCGCGCGCCGCGCTGGTTCCGGCTCTCCTACCTGGTGACGACCTGGACGAAGACACCGCAGGACGAACACCGGCTGCTGTCCGCTGTGCTGGCCACCCTGCTGCCGCACGAACTGCTCGCCGCCGAGGAACTACCGGAATCACTCGGGCGCCTCGGCCTGGCGGTGCCGGTGACGGTGAGCGGCAGCCAGTCGGAGGCCCGTTCCCTGGCCGACATCTGGTCGGCGCTGGGCGGGGAACTCAAGCCCTCCCTGGATGTCGCGGTGACCGTGCCGTTCCCGGCGTTCCCCGACTACGACGCGGGGCCCCCGGTCACGGAGGGAGCGGTGGTCCGGGTACGCGGTGCGGACGGCGGCCCGCCCCGGTCGGAGGAGCGCGGCCACCGGCCCGGCCAGATCGCGGAGGCCCGCGCCGCACGGCACGGCGCACCGGTGCGTTCGCCCGGCCGGTGCCCGCCTGACTGATCTCACGCTGGGAGACGACAGTCACGGCCGTCAGGTTCTTGATCGGTGACGTCATTCGGCCAGCACCCGGGACAACCAGGGGACTTCTCCGAGATGACGGAGAACATCGCTCAGCTCCCCGCCTCACCCGTGACCGACATGACTGACGTACCGCCACCTGTCAGGACACGGCGCGCGCCGGACAGTTCACCCGGGCTCCGGACGAGCCGCCCCGAATTCCCGGCGCAGCCGGTCCGGGTCGACCGCGGTCACGGCCGTCTTCCCGTCCAGCTCCCAGCCCGTCCCGTACGCCGCGGCGAAGGCGTCCTCGCCCAGCGCGGCCCGCCCTCGGCGGGTGAGGTCGCGAACCTGCCGGTCGGTACGGTCGTGGGCACCGCGCAGCCGGGAGGCGGCGCCGAGCAGGACGGCGGCCCGGTGCTGCCGCCCGTGTGCCTGGGCGAGCGCGGCCGCCTGCACCGCCACCAGCGACAGGATCGGCAGGTCCCGGGCCGCCAGCGCAGCCGCGTACGCCGTGGCCAGCGCCTTCTCCGCGCCGGCCAGGTCCCCCGTCTCCAGGCAGAGGGAGGCCCGTACGCTGCCGACCAGCGTCCGCGCGTGGTCGCCGGGGAACAGGGTGCCGCCGTGCAGGCCCCGTTCGGCTCCGTCGAGCAGTTCCCGCGCCCGGCCCAGGTCGCCGCGCCACACCCGGAAGACGGCCTCCCACGCGTCGACCAGGAACAGCATCTCCGGCGCGCTCATGCGCCGCGCCCGCTCCCGGGCCGAGTCGATGGTCGCGATCACCCGGTCGGTGTCGCCGCGCCGCAGGTACAGGTCGATCCAGCGCAGGTCGCCGAAGACCTCGTCACCGACGCTCAGCGAGCCGAACCCGGCCGCCAGCGAACGGGCTTCGCGCAGGTCGGCCAGCGCGCCGTCGAGGTCGTCGTCGTACTGCCGCAGCTGGGCGCGCAAGGGCAGCGTGACGGCCTGGCCCCAGCGGTCGCCGGTCTGCCGGAAGCAGGCGAGGGCTCCTTCCACGTCGGGGCGCATCGCGTCGAGTTCGCCCGCGTTCTCGGCGAACTGGGCCCGGAACATGCGGGCCAGCCCGGACAGCCACACGTCGTCACCGTCGGCCAGCTGCCCGATGATCGCGGGCGTGCTCTTCTCTTCCTGGAGGAACACGAGCGGGAGGGCGGTGAGGGCGCCGTAGGAGGCGGGCAGTTCCGGGTACGCGAGCAGCCGCTCGGCCACCTCGCGCATCTCGGACCGGTCGGCCGCGGCCTCCCCGCGGTCCTCCCCGGCCGGGTGACGAACCGGTTGAGCAGGTGGATCGCGTGGGCGCAGGCACGGTCGGGCGCCGGCCCGCCGCCGGGCACCGCCAGTGCCTCGCCCAGCCAGTAGGCCGCGTCACGGTGCCGGCCGAGCATCTGCCAGTACCAGGCCAGCCGCAGGGCCAGGGCGACCGCGCCGGTGGCGTCGCCGGTGTCGCACCGCCGGCGCAGGGCGGCGAGCGTGTTGTCGTACTCGTCGCTGATGACGTGCAGGGCCGCCAGTTGGCCGGGCCCGCGCAGCTGCGGGTCGTACCGGGCCATCAGCTCGGCGGAGTAGCCGGCGGCCAGGTCGCGGACGGTGTCGAGGCTGCCCGCCGCGGCAAGGCGGTCGGTGCCGTACTCGCGCAGCGTCTCCAGCATGCGGTAGCGGCCGGGGACGGGCGCGAGGTGCAGCAGGGACCGGTCGACCAGGGCGGCGAGCAGTTCGGGGACCTCGGCGGCCGGCACCGCGGTTCCGGCGCGGAGCGCGGTGGCCGCGGCCACCGTGACTCCGCCGGGCAGGACCGAGACGCGTTCGGCGACCGTACGTTCGTCTGCGCTCAGCAGGTCCCAGCTCCAGGCGATGACCGCGCGCAGCGTACGGTGCCTCGGCAGCGCGGCGCGGCTGCCGGTGGTGAGCAGCCGGAACCGGTCGCGGAGCCCGTCGGCCAGCTCGGACAGGGACAGCGTCCGCAGCCGGGCCGCGGCCAGTTCGAGGGCCAGTGGCATCCCGTCCAGGCCGCGGACCACCCGCCGGACCTCCGGCAGCGTCACCGCGTCGACCACGAAGCCGGGGCGCACCGCCGCGGCCCGCTCGGTGAACAGGCGTACCGACGCCGCCCGCCGGGCCTGCTCCACGCCGTCGTCCGGGCCGGGCAGCGCGAGCGGGCCGAGCGGTACGAGTGACTCACCGTCGACCGCGAGAGGTTCGCGGCTGGTGGCGAGCACGCGCAGCTCCGGGCACCGGGGCAGCAGTGCCGCGACCAGGCGGGCCACGGCGTCGATCAGGTGCTCGCAGTTGTCGACAAGCAGCAGGCTCTCCCGGCCGCCGAGCCGGTCGACGAGAACGTCCAGCTCGTCGCCCGCCGCCCGCACCCGGGCCTCGGCCGGCGCGCCGCCGCGTATCCCGGTCCCGGCGAGCAGGGCCGCGCCGACCTTGGCCGGCTCGGTGACCGAGGTGAGGTCGATCATCCAGGCGCCGTCGCGGTACGCGTGCCGGTGGCGGCGGGCGGCCTCGACGGCGAGCCGGGTCTTGCCGGCGCCGCCAGGGCCGGTCACGGTGACCAGGCGCCCGGCGGCGAGCAGCGTCTCGATCCGGGCGAGGCCGTCGGCGCGCCCGACGAAGCTGGTCAGCGGCGCGGGCAGACTGCCCGGCCTGGTCCGTACGTCGTCCGGGGCCGGCTGCTCGGCGGCGCGCAGCAGCCTCAGATGGCGCTCGCGCAGAGCGGCCCCCGGATCGGCGCCGAGGCCGTCGGCCAGGGTTTCGCGGACCCGCTCGTACAGGGCCAGGGCTTCGGCCTGGCGGCCCTGGGCGGCGAGCGCGTCCATGAGCAGCGCGGCCGCCCGCTCGTGGACGGGCTGCTCGGCGAGCAAGGCGGTCAGGCGGGCAGCGGCCGCGTCGGCACGGCCCAGGGACAGTTCGGCGTCGGCGAGGTCGGCCACGGCCTCGGCCGAGGTGTGGGCCAGCCGGGTCGCGGCGGCGGGCGCCACCACGGCGACGGCCGTCGGCTCGGTGCCGGGGCGGTCGCCCCACAGCGCCACGGCCTCGCCGAGCACGGACGCCGCGGCATGCGGATCACCGGCGCGCAGGCAGTTGCGTCCGGCGGCGGCGAGCTGCTCGAACCGCAGCACGTCCACGTCGGCCGCAGCCACGTCCAGCCGGTAGCCGCCCGCGGTCTGCGCCACGGCGCCGGCCGCACCGAGGGCCCGGCGCAGCCGTGAGACCAGTGCCTGGAGGGCGTGGGCAGACCCGGCCGGCGGCTCCTCGGCCCAGATCGCGTCCACCAGGACCCTCTGCTCGACCGCGCGCCCGCCGGCGAGCGCCAACCGTACGGTCAGCCCTCGCAGCCGCGCGCCCGCGACGGGCAGGGCCGTGCCACCGCGGGACATCTGCAAGGCACCGGCGCCGAGCAGCATGACGCGAAGCCGCGCGTCCCCATTCCCGTTCCCACCCCTGTCCATCTGCCCATCTTCGCGCGCAGGCCGGGGAGTTCCCGAGGCGGGGCGGGTGGCTGTGTCACCGACTGCGGGTCTGGTGCTCGTTCTGTGGAACGTGCCGCTGCGTGGGTGACCTGGCCGGAGTGGTGAGCCGGTTGACGGCGGCGGTAGCGCACGCGGGCGCGGCCGGGGGCGGCCGGCAGCGGCGAATCAGCGGTTCACGTCCGGGTGGTGAGCCGCGCGAGTGCCGCGTCGTACCGTGCCTGGAGGCCCGCGTCGGCCGCTACCCGCAGCAGTGCGCCGAGCGCCCGTACCGCGCCGTCGTCGTAGCCGGAGGACTCCGCTTCCCGGGCCGCCGCGTCGAGTTGCCTGATGCCCTCGGTTGCGTCCCCGAGCCCCAGCAGCGCCTCTCCTTTCACCATGAGCAGCAGGGTCCGGGGGATGTCGGTCGTGCCCGGCCGGTCGTGGAGAGCCAGGGCCTGGGTCGCGGTGTCGAGGGCCTGGTGCCATTTCGCGGCGTCGGCCCAGTGGCGGGCGAGGTGTTGCAGGGCCAGTTTCTCGATGGTCCGGTCGCCGGCCTGGCGCGCCAGCTCCACCGCCCGCTCGCATCCCCGCGCGGCCTCGTCCTGGCTGCCGAGCGCCGCTTGTGCCATGGCCAGAACGATCAGGGCGTTCGCCTCGGCCACCGCGTCCCCGGTCCGGGAGGCGAGGGCGCGCGCGGCCTCCAGGTGGGTGACCGCCTGCGGGACGCGCCTTTCCTCGATCAGGATCCAGCCGAGGACGTTGAGCACCCGTGACTCGCCGTGCCGGTCGGCGTCGGTCCGGGCCGCTTCGAGCGCGGTCTCGAGGAGCGGTACCCAGCCGTCGCGCACGCGCCACACGATCAGCGGCCACAGCGTCATGACGAGCCGCCAGGTCCTGCCGTGCAGTGCGGCGGCATGCGCCGCGGCCACCGCCAGGGTGAGGTCGTCTCTCTCGGCCGCGTACCAGGCCACGGCGGCGGACCGGTCGCCGAACGTGCGCACGGCGGCGGGTGCCAGGTAGTCCTTCGGCAGCGGGAAGCACTCCTCGTTGCCGGGCTCGGCCGCGGCCACCGCCGCGAGGCCCGTGGCGATGTAGTGGTCGAGCACGCGCTTGAGCGCATCGGGCCCGGCGTCGAGACTTCGTGCGTAGAGCCGCACCAGGTCGTGCATCGTCCAGCGGCCGGGCATCGTCTCCGTGACGAGGTGCGCGACGGCCAGCCGCTCCAGACCGGTCTCGGCGGCTGCCGGGTCCGTGTCCGCCAGGGCCGCCGCGGCATACCGGTCGACGTGCGTGCCGGGGTGGCGGCCGAGATGCGCGAACAGGCGAACGACGGGCTCCGGGAGCTGGTGCAGCGTCACCCGCAGCGCCGCTCGCACGCTGGTGTCCTCCACGTCCAGCAGGCTCAGCCGGCGTGTCTCGTCGGACAGTTCGGCGGCCATCGCGCTCAGCGGCCAGGCGGGCCGTTGCGCCAGCCGGGCGGCCGCCACCCGCAGCGCCAGAGGCAGCCCGCCGCACAGCTCGGCCAGGCGTCGCGCAGCCGCCGGCTCCGCGCGGACCCGTTCGGCGCCGAGTACCTGGGCCAGGAGCATCGTGCCGTCCGCCGGCCCGAGCACGTCCACGGCGACGGGCCGGGCGGTGTCGGTGACGATCAGCCCCGGCAGCCGGTGTCTGCTGGTGACGACGGTGACGCAGCGGCGCCCGCCGGGCAGGAGCACTCTGACCTGCTCGGAGTCCCGCACATTGTCGAGCACCACGAGGAGCCGGCGGTCGGCGGCCAGCGACCGGAACAGCGCGGCCGCGCTGTTCACCGACTCCGGTATCCGGCCGTGCGCCACACCGAGCGCCAGCAGGAACTCGCGCAGCACCTCCATGGAGGACGGCTCGCCCTGGTCGCCGAAGCCGCGCAGGTCGGCGTGGAGCCGCCCGTCGGGGAATGCGGCGCGGCTCTGGTGGGCCCAGTGCAGTACGAGTGCCGTCTTGCCCACCCCGGCGGGCCCGGTGACCAGGCAGACGGGCGCCTCGCCCACGGCGGCCCGGGACACCGCGGTGAGCTCCGCAGCCCGCCCGTGAAAGCCGCGCGGCGCGCGTGGCAGCAGATCGGGCGCACTCGTGGGCGCCACGGCGTCCCGTACGGCGGCAGGCGGCAGTGCCTGCGTCGTGGGGGCCGGCGGGGCCGGCCCAGGCTCGCCAGGCGCTCCAGTTCCCTCGCGTCCTGCGGGCTCAGGCGCAGGGCCGTGGCCAGGGCCTGCACGGTCCGGCGCTGCGGCCCCCGCGAGCGTCCGCCCTCCATGTACGACAGGGCCCGCACGCTGACCCCCGCGCTCTGCGCCAGCTCCTCCTGCGTGAGCCCGGCGCTCTTGCGCAGGCGCTGCAGGAGCGCGCCGAAGTCGCCGTCGGCCTGTGTTCCCGTACCCATCCTCGAAGCCCCCACAACCCCAGGGCCCACCGGATGCGCAACCCCACCTGCAAAAGTATGCAGCACCCTACTTTTGCAGGTGGAATTGCCTGTTGCGTCCAGGTTCTGTCGGGTTGGCTCAAGGGCGTACGAACGCGGGGCGGCCGGCCCCACCCGGCCGCCCCGCGCCGTCACTTCGCGCACCCCGTGTTCGCCGCCGAAGCCGCGGCCGAACACCACCGGGAGCGGACCGACCGGTGTCGCCGACGCGCCTCGCCCGCGCCACGACACCTACCTCTTTCCCGACTTCGCGCACACCGACGAACCTCCAGGAAAGGCCTGCTCCGAGGTCATTCCCCTGTCCGAGGCACGAAGAAGGGTCCCTGCGCCGGCCGTGGCGCCGGCCGTTCTGCTCGGTCTGCTCATCGGGTATCCCGCTCCGGCCGCTCATGCCACTCCGCCCGATGACCTGACGATCGCGACGTACCACTCGCAGGGTGAAAGAGTGAATGATCTGAGGACTCTCAGCAGGCGCAACGCCATCGTCCTGGTCCAGGAGGCGGGTGCCCTCCCGACGCAATGGACCTATGTAGGCATCCACCTCAACCAATGGGACTGCTCCGAACAGCTCAGCCAGGAATTCATTGTTCGGCAATATGGTGGCGGGGCTCTCCAGTTCTTGCACGCGAGGGAGCACCAGAGCCCCGACTTACTGACACGGCCAGGGCGGAACCGCCTGACTCGGGCGATGCCTGAACTCGGGGTGTCAACGTCATGTGAGCCGCTGTCAGCGCCGTGTGCGCCCCGTGTGAGTGACCGGCGGCAGTCTTCCGATGTCTGACATCCCGAAGACGAGGAAACCTCATGCATGACGTGCTCATTGTGGGCGCCGGCCCGGTAGGCCTGTTCCTTGCCTGCGAACTCGGTCTCGCGGGCTGCTCCGTCCTGGTGCTCGAACGGGAGCCGGAGCCCCGCTCCCCGTGGAAGGCGGCCCCGCTCGGTTTGCGGGGTCTGTCCGCCGCGTCGGTCGAGGCGTTCTACCGCCGCGGGATGCTGGACCCGCTGCACTCAAGGTCGGGCGTACACGACGCCCCAGGCACGGCCCCCGGCGCAGCACCCGCAACGGACGAACCGTCTCCCCTCCCGGCGTGGGCCACTTCGCCGGCATGATGCTCGACCCGGCCAAGGTCGACTTCGACGCCCTGCCGTTCCGGCTTCCCGGCCCGGCGACGGGCGGCGTGCTGACGAGCCTCGAAGCGATCGAGGCGGTGCTGTCCGAGCGGGCGTCCCGGCTCGGCGTGGAGATCAGGCGCGGCGTCACGGTCTCGGCCGTCACGCAGGACGACGGGGGCGTGGTCGCGTACGCCGGCGAGCACACGTACGCGGCGCGCTGGCTCATCGGCTGCGACGGCGGACGCAGCACGGTGCGCGGGCTCGCCGGCTTCCCGTTCGTCGGCACCGAACCGCTGTTCACCGGCTACGTCATGCTGGCCACGGTCGCCGGCCCCGACGAGCTGGCTCCCGGGTTCAACCTGACGTCGGCCGGCATGTACCTCCGGATGCCCGCCCAGGAGTACATCGGCATGATGGACTTCGACGGCGGTGCGTTCGACCGCTCGCGGCAGCCGTCTCCCGGCCACCTCCAGACGGTGCTGCGCCGTGTGTCCGGCACCGGTGTGACGCTGAGCGACGTCCGTCTCGTCTCGGACTTCACCGACCGGGCGATGCAGACGACGACCTACCGGCTCGGGCGCGTCCTGCTCGCGGGCGACGCCGCGCACATCCACTCCCCCTCGGCGGGCAGGGGCTCAACCTCGGTATCGGTGACGCCGTGAACCTGGGGTGGAAGCTCGCGGCGACCGTGCACGGGCACGCGCCGGACGGGCTGCTCGACACCTACACCCGCGAACGGCACCCGGTCGGCGCGGCGGTGCTCGACTGGACACGCGCCCAAGCGGCGGTGATGCGGCCGGGTCCGCACGGCCGGGCCGTCCAGTCAGTGATGCGCGACCTGCTCGGAACCCGTGACGGAGCGACCCAGGTGTTCGCGAAGGTGTCGGGCGCGTCGATCCGCTACGACCTCGGCGGCGAGCACCCGCTGACCGGCCGCAGCGCACCGGACCTCCGCCTCGAAGACGGCACCCGGCTCGGGGAGCTGTTGCGGGACGGGCGCGGTGTCGCCCTCGATCTCAGCACCGACCGCCGTCTGCGTGATGTGACGACGGGCCGACCGGGCCGCCTGCGTCACACGGCCGGGACGGCGAAGAACAGCCTCGGCCTGGACGCCATGCTCATCCGTCCGGACGGCATCGTCGCCTGGGCGGGCGGTCGCGGCTTCGACCCGCACGCGTTCGAACGGGCCGCCGACCAGTGGTTCGGCATTCCGGCAGCCTGATCCGCCCAAGTCCTCGTTCCCCCCGCCCTTCTCTTCCAGGAGCACCCATGACGATCACCCTCCGCCCGGGAGCCACCGTGATGTTCACCGGCGACTCGATCACCGACAGCCAGCGGCTGACGAGCGAGGACGGCCTCGGCTCCGGTTACCCGCTGCGCGTCGCGGGCGAGTGGGGCCTGCGGCACCCGGACCGGCCCGTGACCTGGCTGAACTCCGCGATCGCGGGCCACAAGGTACGGGACCTCGAACCCCGGTGGCAGACGGACGTGCTCGACGCGCGCCCGGACGTGGTGTCGATCCTCGTCGGCGTCAACGACATGGGCTGGCACACCCTGGACCCGGAGGGGTACGTGATTCCCGTGGAGGAGTTCGCGACGGGTTACGACCGCCTGCTCGCGCCCCTCGCCGCGGCCGGCACGGAGCTGATCCTCGTCGAACCGTTCCTCCTGCCGATCCACGGCGTCGTCGAGGCCGGAGCCGGTACCGCGCGCATCGGGCCGGAAGAGCGCGAGCGATGGCGCGCCGACCTGGACCCGAAGATCCGGGCCGTACGCGAACTCGCCCGCGCGTACGGGGCGCGGCTGCTCCCGGCCGACCGCATGTTCACCGAACTCGCCACGACGACCGGCCCGGAATACTGGGCCGAGGACGGCGTCCACCCGACCCCGGCCGGCCACGCCGCACTCGCGGAGGCCTGGCTGCGCCTGGTCACGTGACGGCTTCCGGCCTGTGCCTATGGGGTGAAGGGCCCGGACCGGGCCCTTCACCCCATAGGGGCCTTGCCGGGATGACGTTCTCCTCATCTCTCGGGACTTCTCGATGACCTTGTCCTTGTCCGTGCCCAGCTGCGTTTCATCTGATCAACCCTCTTTTGTTCATTGTGTTTCGCCGTCGCACACTTCGGACGCGGGACACTTTCCCTCGGGCCATTTCTCGTTCCGGTAGAACCCTCCTCACCGGCTCCACCGGCGCATTCTCCGTGCCGGCAGGCAGCCTGCCCGGATGTCATGCAGGCCCTGCAACGGCCTACTCCTTCTCCACCTGCGGCTACTGCCGCGGGTACGGCAAGGGCTGTCCCTGGCGGAGGACTTCGACTACCTGACGCATCGCATTTCCGCAATGCGATGCGTCCCGCCTCGGAATGAATGAGCACGTGTCGTGGGCCGGGTTGGATCGTTGTTCCGCGTGCGGGCCGGGAAAAGCTTGCGTGGTCCCGTGCATGTCCTCCGTCTGATCCGGCGGAACGGCTACGGCGAGACGGGCGGACGGCGGCGGAAATGGCGACGGCTGAAATGGCAGCAGCGGAAGTGGCTGCGGTGAAGGTGGCGGCGGGCACGTGGCTGCAGGACCAGGCGGTGACCGAGCTGCTGGCCCTGAGCGGGCGAGCGCTGCCCCTGCTGCGGCGGTGGACGGCCGAGGACCCTGGCAACGGTGTGGCACGGGCGCTGCTGACCCTGGCGACCTCCGACAGCCTGACCGACACGGCGCTGAAGGACCAGTTGGTGGTCGCGCACCGGGACGCGCAGGCGGCGGGCGAGCGCGCGGCGAGCCTGGTGTACGGGGTGTACCTCCACACCCACCGGCAGTTCCGGCTGACCGCCGATCACCTGATCGCGCACTTCGCCCGGTGGCCCGCCGACGAGGTGGCCGGCCTGCTGCTCGGCGCGTTTCCCGCCTGCGGGGAAGCCGCCTACCGCGCTCACGGTGACGCCCTGGTCGAGGAGCAGTCGGCACTGGCCGGTCCGGACAGCTGGACCTGGACGGGCCGGCTGGCCATGACCAGGGCGGAACAGGGACGCGTACGGGAGGCACACCGGCTGGCCCGGCAGGCGCTGGAGATCCACCCCCGCTCGGGCGTGGCCGTGCACGCTCTCGCGCACGCCGAGCACGAACTGGGTGCCGGCCGCGCCGGCGTCGAGCACCTGGACGGGTGGCTCGCCGCGGACCCGCACGCCGTACAGGCGCGGCACCTGAACTGGCACGCCGCGCTGCACTCGATCGCCTGCGGCGACTTCCCCGACGCACGCCGACGGGCCGACACGGCGCTGGAGCGCGGCGACGTGGGGATGCGGGCCGGGGTGAACTGGCGGCTGCTGCTGGCCGGACAGACACCGGCCGGGCGCAGCGACGTGGAGCAGGTGCGGGCCCTGCTCGCCGCGCCGGGCGGGACGGCGGAGGTCTTCCCCACCTTCCATCTCGCCCTGGCCCTGGCCGTCGAAGCGGCCACCGACGACCTGCACGCCCTGGCCTACCGTACGGCTGCCGACCACCGGCCCGACTTCCGCGACGTCCTGACGCCGGTGGTCCAGGGCCTGGCGCAGCTCACCGCGGGCCGCCCCGCGGCGGCGGCCGGTCTGCTCGGCGCGCTGGGCGAGCGCATGCGGCGGATCGGCGGGGGCCGGATGGAACGCGAGATCATCCAGGACACCCTCGCCCGTGCCCTGGCCGGAGCCGGCGCGTACGAGCACGCTGCCCGGCTGCTGCGCCACCGTACGGCCGACCGCCGGCATCACGTCTACGAGGACCTGCTGCTCACCGCCTGTGCGCCGGTCCCGGCACCCGGGCCGCTCTGATCACCCGGCGCGGTGGACCGGCCGCCCGGTCCGCCCGGTCAACCCGACCGCCCGCCGCCAGGCCGACGGCTCCCCGGAGCCGCCTTCCGGCCGCTCTGCCTTCCTTCGGACGGAGATGTTCCATGGCCGTGCCCCAGCTGATCGTCGTCTCGCTGCCCGGCAGCGGCACCCCGCTCCTGGCCGACATCACCACCGCGCTCGGCTACACCTCGTACGGCACGATGAGCGGCGACCCACGCACCCCGGCCGGTCAACTCGGGCGGGGCGAGGTCTACCCGCTGCTGCGCGCGGCCTACGGCGCCGACCGCGCCGCGCTCCTGCTGAACCCGGCCGACCGGATCCGGAACTCCGCCCTGCAGAACGCCTTCCAGGACGCGGTCAGCGCCCTGTGGCGGGTGTGGTGGATGCGTCTGGGCCAGCCGACGACGCCCGCCTCCTCCGTCGCCCCGGACCTCGAGGCCCGCCTGGCGCGCCTGCCGGAAGCCGAACTGCTCGGCCTGCTGCCGGGCCGGGGCTGCTGGTACCTCACCGGCCTGGACCTGCACACGGTGGACGCGGGGCTCCTGCGCGCCTGGCACGCCGACGGCCGACCGCCCATCATCTTCCACCATCGTGACCTCCGCGACCGCGTCATCAGCCAGATCCACGCCCTCTCCCAGCCCCTGGACCGGCACGGCTCGCCACCCGGGCACCTCGTCTACCACGACATCCTCACCGCGCAGCCCACCCTGGACGCCAAGATCACCCTGGCCCTCACCGACCCCGGCTTCCCCGGTATGCGCGAAGCGCGCCGCAGCCAATGGCTCTTGCACCACCCCGCCGTCTGCGTGCTCAGCCACGAGGAACTCGCCGGTCCCGCACTCGGCGGCACCGCGTACGCCCGCGAGCAGGCCCTCGCCCGCCTCCTCCACGCCCTCGACCACCCCGGCCCCGTCCAGGCCCTCGTCTCGGCGCTTCCCCCGCCCGCCTCCGACGCCGACGACATCGCGGCGGGCACCGGACGGAAGCACTTCACCGCGACGCACGAACGTCTGCTGTCCCGGCTGCACGGCGTCTGCTGATCCCGGACCGGCCGGGGCCGACGCCGCGAAAGCGCTGCATGCGAGCGATCCCTCGGTCCTGACAAGGTTCGACCGGGTGTGGGCCCCTGAACAGTCGCACCTCGGCACGCGAAGAGCCGGGCCCAGGGGTGCTCCGGTAGCCCCTGGGCCCGTGATCCGCCTGCTCCCTGACGGACTGGTCCGCCCGTCCGCTACTTCTGGCCGGCGCGGCGGCACCCGTCGTAGGCGATCTTCGCGGGGACGTAGGCCCGCCGCAGCTCGGTGTAGCAGGCGCGGTGGCTCTCCCTGGTTCCCTTGGCGCCGAGGAGACAGCCTCGTTCGACCACCTCGGGATCGGCGTCGGGATGCTGCTCCATCACGTAGTAGAAGCAGTTCTGCGGGGTCGCGTGGACGGCCGGGGCTGCGGCGACGACGCCGCCGAGGGCGAGGGCGAGACCGCTGAGGGTGGCGGTGAGGCGTGGGGCGAGACGCATGGTGGGTCGGGTTCCTTTCGGGCGATGCACCGGGCCGGTGACCCGGTGCGAGTGATCCACTGCGGACAGTGCCCAGAACGGCGGCGGGTGACGCCCTGGAACGCGGGGCGCGAAAGGCGAGCGGCAGGCGCGCGGAGGGCGCGTTCCAGGACGGGGCGTGCGCCCGAGGGGGCGGGAGCGTCCCGCCCTACCCGGGCGCCCGGCCGGTCAGCGCCTCCGCCGGTTCACAGCACCCGGACCGCGTGCACGGGCAGGTGCCGGCTCTCGTCGTCCAGGCAGGCTCCGGTACGCAGGTCGAAGCGCTGCTTGTACATGGGCGAGGTCACCACCGGGACTCCGTCGACCGCCCCGTAGATGCCGCGGGAGATGACACCGGCCTGGGAGACGGGGTCGGTGTCGGAGACGGCGAAGACCTCGCCGTCCGGTGAGCGGAAGAGCGCGACCGCCGCCGCCTCGTCGCCGACCCGGACCGGTATGCCGCGCCCCGGCTCCAGGTCCTCCAGCAGGCAGACGGACTGCCACTCGCCCTCGTGCGTACGGACCTGGACGTGCCCGGGAGCGGCCGGGCCGGCCGGGGCGGGGAAGGAACTGGTGAAGCGGCGCAGCTTCGCCGGGTCGTCCAGGACGGCCTGCCATTCGTCGCGGTAGGCCGCCACGTGCCGCTGCATCTGGGACTCCAGCTCGTCGGCCAGCCCGAGGGAGTCGTGCAGGACGACGTCCCGTACGTGTCCGACACCGCCGTCGATCCGCTCCAGCCATGCCGCGGTGCGCTCCAGGCGGTCCGCGGTGCGGATGTAGAACATCAGGAAGCGGTCGACGACCCGGATCAGTTCCTCGTCGCCCAGGTCCTGTGCGAGGAGGTCGGCGTGGCGGGGTTTGACGCCGCCGTTGCCGCCCACGTAGAGGTTCCAGCCCTTGGCCGTGGCGATGACGCCGACGTCCTTGCTCTGCGCCTCGGCGCACTCGCGGACACAGCCGGAGGCCGCCAGCTTCAGCTTGTGCGGGGACCGCAGGCCGCGGTACCGCAGCTCCAGCTCCACGGCCATGCCGAGCGAGTCGCGCTGCCCGAAGCGGCACCAGCGGGAACCGGCGCAGGACTTCGCGGTGCGCAGGGACTTGCCGTACGCGTGGCCCGATTCGAGGCCGGCGTCGACCAGCCGGCGCCAGATGTCCGGGAGCTGGTCGACGGTGGCGCCGAACAGGTCGATCCGCTGGCCGCCGGTGAGCTTGGTGTAGAGGCCGAAGTCGCGGGCGACCTCGCCGAGCACGACGAGGTGTTCCGGGCTGATCTCGCCAGCCGGCAGGCGGGGCACCACGGAGTAGGTGCCGTCCTTCTGGAGGTTGGCGAGGAAGAGGTCGTTGGTGTCCTGGAGCGCGGCCTGCTCACCGTCCAGGATGTGGTGCAGGCCCAGTTCCGGGCCGAGGGTGGCGAGCAGCGAGGCGACGGTCGGGCGGCAGACCGCGCAGCCGTGCGGCGGCTTGCCGTCCGGGCCGGGTACGCCGTACTCGCGGGCCAGCCGGGAGAAGCTGTCGGTGCCGGTCACCCGGATGATCTCGTACAGTTCCCGGCGGGTCTGCGTGAAGTCCGGGCACAGGCCGCCGGGGCCCGTCTCGACGCCTTCGGCCGTCAGCTGCGCTTCCATGATCGAGGTGACGGCGCCGACGCAGCCGCCGCACTGGGTGCCGGCGCCGGTGCACTTCTTCACCGCGGCCAGGTCGTGCGCGCCGCCCCGCACCGCGTCGCGCAGCGTCTTCTTGGTGACCCCGTTGCACGAGCAGATCACCGCGTCGTCCGGGAGCACCGCGGTGGTGTCCACCGGGCCCGACGCGTCGGCGGGCAGCAGGAAGGAGGCCGCCGGGCCGGGCAGTTGGGCGCCGACGAGGGGCCGCAGGGTGCCGTACGCGTCCGCGTCCCCGACCAGGATGCCGCCCATCAGCTGCCCGTCCGGGCCGAGCACCAGCTTCTTGTAGACCCCGGAGCCGGAATCGGCCCAGAGCACCGAGCCGCCGGCGTCCGGGGCGAAGGGGTCGCCGAAGGAGGCGACGTCCGCGCCCAGCAGTTTGAGCTTGGTGGAGGTGTCGGCGCCGGTGAAGCTGCCCTCCTTGCCGGTCAGGGTGTCCGCCAGGGCTTCCGCCATCCGGTAGCCGGGCGCGACCAGCCCGTAGACGTTGCCGTCGGCGGCGCGGGCGCACTCGCCGAGGGCGTAGACCTCCGGCGCCGAGGTGCGGCACCGGGTGTCGATCACGATGCCGCCGCGGTCCGCGACGTCGAGCCCGGCCGTCCTGGCGAGTTCGTCGCGGGGCCGTACGCCCACGGAGAAGACGATGATGTCGGCCTGGACGCCGGTGCCGTCCGACAGCGACAGGCCGCGTACCCGGCCGTCCGCGCCGGTCCAGACTTCGGTGATCGCCGCGTCCGTGTGCACGTGGACGCCCATCGCCTCGACGGTGTGGGCCAGGACGTCGGCCCCGCCGGTGTCCACCTGACCGGGCATCAGCCGGGGCGCGGCCTCCACCACGCTGGTCTCCAGGCCGAGCGAGCGCAGGGCGCCGACCGCCTCCAGGCCGAGCAGCCCGCCGCCGACGACGGCCGCGGTGCGGGCGCCGCGCGCCGCTTCCTGGATGTCGCGGACGTCCTCGACGGTGCGGTAGACGAAGCACCCTGGCGCGTCGCGGCCGGGGACCGGTGGCACGAAGGCGTACGAGCCGGTGGCCAGGACCAGTGCGTCGTAGTGCCATGTGGCGCCCCGGCGCGTGGTCACCGTACGGGCGGCGGTGTCGACGGCGGTGGCGGGGTCGCCGAGGCGCAGCGTGATGTCGTGCTGCGCGAAGAAGTCGGGGTCGGCGAGGTTCAGTTCCTCCGGGGAGGTTCCGGTGAACAGCGAGGAGAGGTGGACGCGGTCGTAGGCGCGGCGCTCTTCCTCGGCGAGGACCACGACACGCCACCGCCCGCCGCCGCCCGGGCTGCCCGGCCCGTCCGGTCCGCCTCGGCCGTCCGGTCCGGCGAGCGCGTCCCGTGCGGCCAGTTCTTCCAGCAGCCGTTGGCCGACCATTCCGTGACCGACGAGAACAAGGGTGGGCCGGTCGGTGGATGACACCATGAGAGCACTCCTGCCAGCTGCTTGGCGACGGGACGCGGTTTTTCGTTTTCCACCACTGCCGCCCGAGCCCGCCGCCTTCCCGGGCCACAGCGCTTTCAGGCTATGCCCGCCGCACACCCGGCCCCGGCGCCGAACGGCCCTTTGCCCAGGGCCTGCCGTCCCTGGGCGGCCGGGACCAGCAGTTCCTTACGTCGGCGGGCGGACGCGCTTAGCGTGACCGCATGGCCTCCCTTTCCCCTGTACTGATTGCCGCCGCTCATGGCAGTCGCGAGGCCCGGGCGCAGACGGAAACACACGAGTTGCTGGCGCACGTGCGCGCACTGCGTCCGGCGCTGCGGGTGGAAACCGCGTTCTTCGACATTCACCGTCCCACGGTCGACGAAGTTGTGGCCGCCCTGCACGGCGTGCCCGCGGTCGTGGTGCCTTTGTTGCTGAGCACGGGCTTTCATTTCTCCGTGGACCTGCCCGCGCTGCTCGGGCCCGCTCGCGCCGCGCAACCGCTGGCCCCGCATCCGCTGCTCATCGAGGCACTCGTGCACCGCCTCCAGGAGGCCGAGTCACGCGCCGGTTTCCCGGCGGACGCCGTCGTCCTGGCCGCCGCCGGCTCGCGCCGTCCGGGCGGTAACGACAACTGCCGCACCGCCGCCCGGGACCTGGGCGCGGCACTGCGCGCCCGGCGGGGCGCCCCCGTCCCGGTACGGCCGGCCGTCCTGTGCGACGGTGCCGCGGACGGCCGGTCCCTGGCCCGTACGGCACATGACCTGCGTGCCGACGGCCGTACCCGCATCGCGGTGCTGCCCTACCTGATGGCCCCCGGACGTTTCTCCGACCGCCTCGGCGTGGAGGCCGGCCGGGCGGGGTGCGTGATCACCGCCCGGCCTCTCGGCGCCCAGGACGCCATGGCCCGCCTCGTCCTCGCCCGATTCGACGCCTGCGCCGGGCTTGCGGAGACGGAGGACGGTGTGGGCGCCCGGGTGGCCCGATGGGACGTATCAGGCGTGTCGGACACCGCTGGGCGTCGTTGACCGGACACCGGCCGGTCCGCGTTCCGGAAGCCCGTTCCGGAAACCGTTCCAGAAAGAGGATGAACGATGCGTGTCTTCCGTCCAGTCGTCGTAGCTCTCGCGGGACTCACTTTCGCCGCGACCCTCTCCACGGGTGAGGCGTCCGCCGCGAAAGGGTCATTCATCTGGCTGGGCCCGGAGGGCAAGTCGTACCTGGTCGAGAATCCGCCGAACGGCCGGTGCCTGACCATGCAGCAGCGGGCCCGCGGCGCCCGCAACGCCACGAAGACACCGGCCGTCCTTTTCTCGGGCAAGAAGTGCAAGGGGCGGGCCGTCCCGCTCGCTCCGGGAAAGCAGGCGCCGCGCGAGGCGGCCTTCGCGAGTGTGCGCTTCGGCTGACGGAAGAGCGGGGTCTTCACACTGTCGGCAGGCCGTATTCCTCGAATGTCCCGCGTGCCGCCGCCACTTCCGGCGCGGTGGGAATCGGAGTGTCCCGCAGCGTGAAATCCAGCCCCAGGCGTTCCCACTTGGAGGCGCCGAGTCTGTGGAAAGGCAGGACGTCGACCCGGGTGACATTGCCGAGCGAGGCGGCGAAGGAGGCCACGCCCTCGATGTTGGACGGGTCGTCGGTCAGCCCCGGGACGAGCACGAAGCGTACCCACACCTCCTTGTCCAGCCGGGCCAGCCGCCGGGCGAAGTCCAGGGTCGGGCGCAGTTGCCGGCCCGTGAGCCTCTTGTAGAGCGCGGGGTCCCAGGCCTTGATGTCCAGCAGTACGAGATCGGTGTCGCGCAACAGCGCGTCGGTGGCACGGACGCCGAGGTAGCCGGAGGTGTCCAGGGCGGTGTGCAGGCCGAGTTCGTGCTTGAAGCGGTGCAGGAGTTCGCCGGCGAAGACGGGCTGGAGGAGGGGTTCGCCGCCGCTGAGCGTGGCGCCGCCGCCCGCGGCCCGGATGAACGCCTGGTACTTCGCCGCTTCGGCCACCAGGTCGCCGGCCAGGACACGCTTGCCGTCGCGCATCTTCCAGGTGTCCGGGTTGTGGCAGTACAGGCAGGCCAGGGGGCAGCCCGCCAGGAACGGCACGAAGCGGATGCCGGGCCCGTCGACGCCCGTGGACAGGTCCCAGGAGTGCACCGACCCGGCGACCGGCCGGTGCCCGACCGCACCGGCCGGCGTCGCGGCTGCCAGGGCCGTCCTCGCTCCGGCGAGGGGTACCGCGGTCCCGGGGGACATCACAGGGCTCCGTGGAAGGTGCGGTTGATGACGTCGAGCTGCTGCTCGCGCGTCAGCCGGACGAAGTTCACCGCGTAGCCGGACACCCGGATCGTCAGCTGCGGGTACTTCTCCGGGTGCTCCATGGCGTCCTCCAGGGTCGCCCGGTCCAGCACGTTGACGTTCATGTGGAAGCCGCCGCCTGCCGTGTAGCCGTCCAGCACACCCGCCAGGTTCGCGATCCGCTCCTGCTCGGTGCGGCCCAGCGCGTCCGGAGTGATCGTGTTGGTCAGCGAGATGCCGTCCTCGGCGTCGTCGTACGGCAGCTTGGCGACCGACAGCGCGGAGGCGAGGTAGCCGTGCTCGTCGCGGCCGTTCATCGGGTTGGCGCCGGGCGCGAAGGGCGCGCCCGCCGGGCGGCCGTCCGGGGTGGCGCCGGTCTTCTTGCCGTAGACGACGTTGGAGGTGATGGTCAGCACCGACTGGGTGTGCACGGCACCCCGGTAAGTGGGGTGCTGGCGCACCTTCTGCATGAACGTGTGGACGATGTCCCTGGCGATCGCGTCGGCCCGGTCGTCGTTGTTGCCGTACGCCGGGTACGTGCCCTCGGTCTCGTAGCCCGTGACCAGCCCTGTCTCGTCGCGGACGGCGCGCACCCGGGCGTGCTTGAGGGCCGACAGCGAGTCCGCGGCGACCGACAGCCCGGCGATGCCGCAGGCCATGGTGCGCAGCACGGCGCGGTCGTGCAGGGCCATTTCGAGGCGTTCGTATGCGTACTTGTCGTGCATGTAGTGGATGACGTTCAGGGCGTGGACGTACGTCTTGGCCAGCCATTCCAGCATCGCGTCGTAGCGCTCGGCGACGGTGGCGTAATCCAGGTACTCGCCTTCGACCGGCTCGAAGCCCGCCACCACGGTCTTCCCGGTCACCTCGTCCCGGCCGCCGTTGATGGCGTACAGCAGGGCCTTGGCGACGTTGACGCGGGCGCCGAAGAACTGCATCTGCTTGCCGACCGCCATGGCCGACACACAGCAGGCGATGGCCGTGTCGTCCCCGTACTTCGGCCGCATGAGGTCGTCGGACTCGAACTGGAGGGCGGAGGTGTCGACGGCGGTCTTCGCGGCGAACTCCTTGAAGCCGCGCGGCAGGCGCGGCGACCAGAAGACGGTGAGGTTGGGTTCGGGCGCCGGGCCCAGGTTGTAGAGCGTCTGGAGGGCTCGGAACGTCGTACGGGAGACGAGCGGGCGGCCGTCCTCGCCGATTCCGGCCAGCGACCAGGTGACCCAGGTCGGGTCGCCGGAGTACAGCTCGTTGTACTCCGGGGTGCGCAGGAACCGTACGATGCGCAGCTTGATCACGAAGTCGTCGATCAGCTCCTGCGCCCGCTGCTCGTCCAGGACACCGCGTTCGACATCACGCCGCAGGTAGATGTCGAGGAAGGTGTCGATGCGGCCGATCGACATGGCCGCGCCGTTCTGCTCCTTCACGGCGGCCAGGTAGCCGAAGTAGAGCCACTGCACGGCCTCGCGGCCGGTGGCGGCGGGCCGGGAGACGTCGTAGCCGTACGAGGCCGCCATGGCCTTCAGTTCGCGCAGGGCCTTGATCTGCTCGGCGATCTCCTCGCGCTCGCGGATGACGTCCTCGGTGGGCCACTGCGCGTCGGCGTCGGCCTTGGCGGCCTGCTTGTCCTCGATGAGCCGGTCGACGCCGTAGAGCGCGACGCGGCGGTAGTCGCCGATGATGCGGCCCCGGCCGTAGGCGTCGGGCAGGCCGGTGATGATGCCCGCGGAGCGGCAGGCGCGGATCTCGGGGGTGTACGCGTCGAAGACGCCGTCGTTGTGGGTCTTGCGCAGCCGGGTGTAGATCTCCTTGACCGCCGGGTCGGCCTCGTACCCGTACGCCGCGAGGGCGCCCTCGACCATCCGCCAGCCGCCGTTGGGCATGATGGCGCGCTTGAGCGGGGCGTCGGTCTGGAGGCCGACGATCAG
Organism: Streptomyces sp. Ac-502; assembly: GCF_045222935.1. NCBI lineage: Bacteria > Bacillati > Actinomycetota > Actinomycetes > Kitasatosporales > Streptomycetaceae > Streptomyces > Streptomyces sp. Ac-502. Next base: position 9,165,458 of record NZ_JBHFFO010000001.1, on the reverse strand, counting down.
CTCCCGCTCCTCGTCGATGTAGCCGGGCGCGAACGCGTCGATGCGGGACGGGGTGCGGGTGTCCACGTCGTACACGCCCCGGGCCCGCTCCTGCGGGAACATGCCGAGCAGCTTCCGCCACACGGCGGTGGTGCGCTCGGTCGGGCCCGTGAGGAAGGAGCCGTCGCCCTCGTACGGGACGTGGTGGCGCTGGACGAAGTCGCGGACGTCGACGGCGTCCCGCCACGGGCCGCCGCCGAACCCCTCCCAAGCCGTACCGCCGGTCGTCTTCTCCACGGGTGTCGCGGTCATGGTGCGTGCCTTCCGAAGTGCTGTGAGTGCGGTGCCCGCACTCGCCCCCATTGCACTGCCGCGGCACGTCCGCCGAGGTCGGCGTTGGTCCCGACCCGGAGGCCGAAGGGCCCTCGGCGGACGGTGGCCCGCGCGACGGAAGGCCGTTGGTCCCCGGGGGCAGGACCTTGAGGCCGTGCCCGGGGTGCCCGTCGTGCCCCGAGAGTGGGGGCGGACGTACTTCCGTCCCCTTCCTCAGGAGGCCCGTATGCCCGGCATCGTCACCGTCGGCCTGGACGGAACCGACCACAGTCTCGCCGCCGCCCGCTGGGCCGCCGCCGAGGCCGCACGCCGCGGAGCGCGGTTGCGGCTGGTGCACGCGTGGATCTGGCGTCCCCTGGACGTGCCGGTCGCGGCGGACGAGGAGGTGCAGCGGCGCTGGGCCGCCGGCGTGCTGCGGGAGGCCGCCGACCGGGTGGCGGAGGACTTCCCCGACCTGCCCGTCACCAGGGAGATCCTGGCGGCCGAGACCGTACCGGCCCTGATCGCCGAGGCGGCCGCGGCGGACCTGCTGGTGCTGGGCTCGCGCGGGCACGGCACGCTGGTCGGCTATCTGCTCGGCTCGGTGGGGCTGCACGTGCTGCGGCAGGCGGCCTCGCCGGTAGTCCTCGTGCGCAGCCCGCGCCCTGAGGAGGCGGGGCAGCCTCGGGACGAGGTGGTGGTAGGGGTGCAGGACGAGCGGGAGAGCGGGCCGGTGCTGGAGTTCGCCTTCACGTCCGCCGCGGCTCAGGGGGCGGGCCTGCGGGCGGTACGGGCCTGGAACATCCCGCCGGTCCTGGTGTGGGGCGGCGAAGCCATGCGGGCGGCCGACGACGCCGGTGGCCTGGAGCCGCTGGAGCGCCAGCGGCTGGCCGATGCTCTGCGGCCGTGGCGGGAGCGCTTTCCGCAGGTGAAGGTCGTCGAGCACGTCGAGATGGGTGGCGCGGGACAGGTGCTGCTGGCCGGCAGCGCACGGGCCTCGCTCTTGGTCGTCGGACGTCGCAGCCCGGGCCGTCACGACCTGCGGAAGATCGGCGCGGTCGCGCACGCGGCACTGCACCACGCGCCGTGCCCGGTGGCCGTGGTCCCTCACCCGTGAGAGCACGGGCCCGGCCACGGGCTCTCACGGGCGGGACCCTCCCGCGGTCACCGCCGAAATGGCCCGTACCAGGGCCCGTTCGGCCCTGTCGCCGGGAGCCCGCTCCGAAGAGGCTGGCAGTCAGGCAACGAGTGCCCGGACGAGCGCCGCCGGAGCAGAGAGTGTGCAGCATGAACGACGAAGACACACAGCATGTCGAGGTAGGCCGTGAGCCGGCGGTCCGGGGGATGCAGCAGCTGTCCCGGGAGGAATCGCTGCGGCTGCTGGGCAGTGTCCCGCTCGGCCGGCTCGTGTTCACCCAGAACGCCCTGCCAGCCATCCGCCCGGTCAATCACCTCCTCGACGGGGAGGACATCGTCGTCCGGCTCAACGACGGGGCGACCCTGACCTCGATCGCGCCGCCCGCGGGCGAGGCGGGCCTGGTGGTCGCGTACGAGGCCGATGCCATCGATCCGCACACCCGCCTGGGCTGGAGCGTCATCGTCACCGGATACGCCCGGCTGGTGGCCGATCCGGCGCAGGTGGCCCGCTACGAGGATCTGCTGCGGCCGTGGGTGGCGCAGACCATGAACGGCGTGCTGCGCATCCAGCCCGACCTGGTCACCGGTTTCCGGCTGGTGGCGCAGCCGGCGGTCGCGGTGTACGCCGCGAGCGGTGAGGGACGGCAGAGGACGGTGGAGGGCTGCGTGAGGAGGTGAGGCGGCGGCTCCCGGCGGCGGCTCCCGGCGGCGAGGCCCGGCGGCGGGCGGGGCCCGTCTCCGGTTCCTGCCGCCGCTCAGCGATCGTCGGCCGGCGCTCTCTCGGCGGTGCCCGTGAGCCGGTCGCCGAGCGCGCTCCTTCGGTACAGCACATGCCGTCCGTCACGGGTCCGGGTGACCAGTCCGGTGGCGTGCAGGACGCGCAGGTGCTGGGAGACGGCGCTCGGGGTGACCCTCAGGCGGCGGGCCAGCTCGACGGTCGGCAGCGGCTCTTCGAGGAGGCCGAGCAGCCTGGCCCGGGCCGCGCCGAGCAGGGACACGAGAGCGGCCGAGCTGACGACCGGCACGTCCGGACCCCACAGGGTGGCCACTCCCCGGCTGGGGTAGACGAGACTCGGCGCCTCGTCCGGACCGGCCGGGGGCGCGGGCTTGTGCGCGAAGACGGACGGAAGGAGCAGCAGCCCCCGGCCGGACGCCTCGACCCGGTGCCGGCTGATCATCCGGTGGATGTACAGCTCGCCGTCCTGCCAGCGCAGATTCGGGTGCATGCCGGCGAAGAGCAGCCGGGCGCCTCCCAGGGCGAGCCGGCGGGCGCGGTAGGTCATGTCGGCTTCCAGCACCAGCCGGATCTGCGGCCACAGCGGCTCGACGGCGATGCGCCAGTACTGCCGTAGGAGATCGCAGAGGGCGTCGCGGAGACCGGCGAGGGACGCGTCGTCGGCGAGGGGGACGTCGCCCAGGGCCTCGGGGAGCGGGTCGGGCGCGTGGGTGAGCAGCAGGTCGTGGCGGACCCGGACGGCGGACACCTGGCGGACGAGGGCCAGTTGCTCCTCGAAGGCCGGGGCGAAGCTCGTGGGGTTCGGTGTCAGGAAGTCGGGGAGGGTGCGCCGCTGCGCGACCAAGGACATCAGCAGGCCGGTGTCGAGCGCGCCCAGCTTGCCGAGTACGGACCTGCGCCAGGGCAGATGCAGCGCGGACAGGCCCGGGTCCTGGAGCACCCGCAGGCTGAACAGGGTCTCGTGCAGGGGCGACAGGGCGAACCGGGTGTCCGCGAGGTCTTCGACGCCGAGCACGAAGCTGATCATTAAGCCGTACGCTACATCGATTGGCGGCGCGACGTCGATGCCGTGGACTTCCGCCCATGACGTACACAACTCATGGGCGGTGGGCGGCGTTTGCCGCCGGGGCGGAATGCGGCATGGGCGCGGCGGCGGCCGGTCTCCCCGGGGGATCGGAGAATGAACCGTCGGACCGTTCTGCTCCTGGCGGTCACCTGTGCCGTGGCGGTCGGCAACATCTACTTCCCGCAGGCCATCGGTCCGCTGGTCGCCTCCGGGCTGTACGTGTCGCCCGACGCGGCCGCCGTGGTGGTGACCGCCACCCAGATCGGCTACACGGCCGGGACGGTCCTGCTCGTCCCGCTCGGCGACCGGCTGCCGCACCGCCCGTTCCTGGTCACCCTGCTCGCCCTGACGGGCCTGGCCCTGCTCGCCGCGGGCTGTGCGCCGGCGCTGCCGCCCCTCGTCGCCGCCGGTGCCCTGGTCGGTCTGACCACGGTGGGCGCGCAGATCATCGGCCCCCTGGTGGCCGGGTTCGTGGGGGCCGACCGTCAGGGAGCGGTGCTCGGCACCCTGCTGAGCGGATCGACCGGCGGCATACTGCTGGCCCGGACCTTCGGCGGCACGCTCGGCGAATGGCTGGGCTGGCGGGCCCCTACCTGGTCGCCGCGGTCCTGGCCCTGCTCCTGGCCGGCGTTCTGGCGTTCGCGGTACCGGCCACGACCCCGTCCTCCCGTCAGCGGTACGGGGCCCTCCTGGCCGAGCCGCTGCGCCTGCTGCGCACCGAACCGGGCCTGCGCCGCTCGTGCTTCTACCAGGCAACCGTCTTCGCCGGGTTCTCCGCGGTGTGGACCTGCCTGGCCCTCCTGCTCACCGGTCCGGCCTACGGGCTGGACGCCCGAGCGGTAGGACTGATCGCCCTGGTCGGCGCGGCGACCATGCTCTGCACCCCACTCGCCGGCCGCCTGGTGGACCGCCACGGCCCCGACCCGGTGAACCTCGTCTGCCTGCTCGGCGTTCTCGTCTCGGCGACCGTCCTCACCGCCGGGGCCCGGGGCGGCACCCTGGGGCTGGCCGCCCTGGTCCTGGGCACCCTGCTCCTCGACGCCACGATGCAGTCCGGCATGGTCGCCAACCAGGTACGCGTCTACGCGGTACGCGCCGACGCCCGCAGCAGACTCAACACCGCCTATATGACCTGCGCCTACCTGGGCGGCAGCGCGGGTTCCTGGCTCGGTGTACGCGTCTGGGGCCAGGCCGGCTGGCGAGGGGTGTGCGCACTCGTCGCGCTGCTCGCCGTACTCGCCCTCGTCCGCCACCTGCTGGCGCTGCGCACGGCGAAAGGCGGCGAACGGCACCGCCACGCCCGGAGCGGGCCTCAGCGGGCGCCCTCCGCGGCGTCGGACCGCAGCGAGTGAGAAGCGCAGATGCCCTGGCCGACCCGGGACGAGCCAGGGCAAGGCCGCCGACGGCCCGTCAAGCGCCCCCGGCCAGCGGAGCGCGCCACACCACCTGGCTTCCGCCGTCGTCGGGCGTACGGATCTCCATCGTCCCGTCCACCCGGTCCGCCCGTTCGGCCAGGTTGGTCAGTCCGCTGCGCCGGCCGCCCTCCGGAATGCCCCTGCCGTTGTCCGTCACGGTCAGCACGACCTCGTCGCCGGTGGCCTGCAACGCCACCTCGACCCGGGTCGCGTGCGCGTGCCGGGCAGCGTTGCTCAGCAGTTCGGTGAGGGCCGCCACGACGTGGTCGGCGACCTGGGCCGGTACGTCGGTGTCCAGCAGGCCCTCCATGCTCAGCCGGGGCGGGAAACCCAGCGCCGTGCCGGCCTCCCCCACGGCGCGCGCCACCCGGGCCCGCAGGCTCGGGCCCGCGTCCTCCTCCCTGACCCGCAGACCGAAGATCGTCGAACGGATGATCTTGATGGTCTCGTCCAGGTCGCCCACCGCCCGGGTGACCCGCTCCGCGGCGCCGGCGTGCTCGACCAGCCGGGCGGCGCTCTGCAGCGTCATGCCGGTGGCGAACAGGCGCTGGATGGCCAGGTCGTGCAGGTCGCGGGCGATCCGGTCGCGGTCCTCCAGCAGGGCGAGCTGTTCGGCGTCGCGCCGGCGCTCGGCCAGCTCCAGGGCGAGAGCCGCCTGCCCGGCGAACGCGTGCAGCGGGTCCAGCTCCCCTTCGGTGAACACCGCCTCGCCCTCGGCGCGCGCCAGCAGCAGCACGCCCCGGGCGCTGCCGCCCTCGCTGTCCAACGGCACGGCCACCGCCGGGCCCAGACCGTCGAACCGCCGGGGCCCGGCGGCGTACCGGTCGTCGCCCGCCAGGGCGGACGTGGTCACCGGCCTCCCGGCGGTGAGGGCCGCGCCGGACAGCGTGCCGTCGACCGGCACCACCAGACCGCGGCGCTTCTCGCCGTGCCCGCCGAGCGCCAGCTCGACGACCAGGTCACCGGTGTCGTGCATGGGGACACAGACGTCGGCGAGCTGCGCCCGGGTGATCTCCTGGGCCCGGCGGGCGATCAGCTCCAACACCTCCAGGCGCGGTATGCCGGAGAACAGGCTGTTGGTGATCTCCGCGCCCGCCTTCAGCCAGCGCTGCTGACGCTGCGCGCCCTCGTAGAGCCGGGCGTTGTCGATCGCCACACCGGCGGCGACCGACAGCGTGGAGATCACCGACTCGTCCTCCGCGTCGAAGTCGTGCCCGCCGCGCTTGTCGGTCAGGTACAGATTGCCGAAGACCTCGTCCCGTACCCGGATCGGCACGCCCAGGAACGTGCGCATCGGCGGGTGGTGGGCGGGGAACCCGTACGAGGACGGGTGGGTACCGAGGTCGGAGAGCCGCAACGGCTCGGGGTGGCGGATCAGTTCGCCCAGCAGGCCGTGGCCGGCCGGCAGCGGCCCGATCGCGGCGACCTCCTCGGGGGACAGGCCCACGGTGAGGAACTGCGACAGCCGCCTGCCGTCCGGGCCGATCACGCCCAGCGCCGCGTACTCCGCGTCGACCAGCAGCGCCGCGGCTTCGACGATACGCCGGAGCACCTGGGGCAGGTCCAGTTCCCGCCCGACCGAGACCACGGCCTCCAGGAGGCTGTGCACCCGGTCCCGGGTGCCGCGCGCGGCGTCGATGCGTGCCTGCAGTTCCTCCAGCAACTCATCCAGACGCATCTGCGGCATCCGCGACAACGGCTCCTGCGTGCCCACCGGCCCTCCTTCTTCAGTCGCCCGCCGTACCCGGCCAGCGTATCTCTGTTCGAACACCGCCATCGGACCCCGGTGGCCGCCCGCTCCCGCGCAAGCCGCGCGCAGGAAGTTTCGAGAGTGACGGATGACGTGCCGGGGCGACATGTGACGCATCGGGGGCGAGTGGCCCTCGGACGGAGGCGGATGGGCCCTGCTCCCGGGCTCCGGCCTCGGCGAGACTCGATCGGCGGGGAGAAAGCGGCCGGCCCGGAGGCCGGTTCCGTGAGGCACCGAAGGAGGGGAGGTACCGCCGTGCAGAACCGCACCGTGGCCGAGGTGATGACGTGGGAGGTCGTACGGGCCCGCCCGGACACCCCGGCCAAGGAGCTGGCCCGGCTGCTCGACGTCCACCGGATCAGCGGCCTGCCGGTGGTGGACGGCGACGACAAGGTCATGGGGGTGGTGTCCCGTACGGACCTGCCCGCGCCCCCGGTGACCGGCCCGGAGGCCCGGCCGCGCGGCCGCCCCACCCGGTACCGCGCCGCCCGGCCGGCCCCCGCGCGGCCGGCGGCGCGACGACCGCGGGCGACATGATGACGACACCGGCGGTCACCGTGCACCCGGAGCACCGCGTCGCGGACGCCGCGCGCCTCATGCAACGTCGGCACGTCGACCGGCTGCCCGTCGTGGACGAGGAGGACCGTCTCATCGGCATCACCACCCGCCGGGACCTGCTGCGGGTCTTTCTGCGGCCGGACGAGCAGATCCTCGTGGAAGTGGTCGGCGAGGTGCTGGGCCGTGCCCTGGACGTGCCGCCGGACGACGTACGGGTGTCGGTACGGGACGGTCTGGTGACCCTGCGGGGGACGCTCGCGCACGAGGACGACATCCCGGCCGCGGTCGGTCTGACCTGGCGGGTGGACGGGGTGGTGGGCGTGGTCAGCCGCCTCGTCGCACGCGAGGGTGACAGCAGCGGCCCGCACGGAGAGCCGTTACGGCGCACACGGGAGTGACCGGCCCCGGCCGCGCCCCGGCGTCACACCGTCCGGCCGGGGAGCCGGTCCTGTCGGCCCCGAAGGTCCTGCCGATCCAGTGGCCCCACTGGCCTCACCGGCCCCGCCAGCTCCGTCGTCCCCGCCGGCTCCACCGTTCCCGTCGCTCACGTACCGGGATCCGTCGCCCCTTCAGACCCGCGGGCCACCCGCGCGCGGCGCCGCGGAGGCAGCCCCCGTGCGGGGCTCAGGGACGGCGGCGAGCGCCTGGGCGGCGATGACCGCGGCCTGGACCCGGCGTTCCACGCCGAGCTTGGCCAGCAGGCGGGAGATGTTGTTCTTGACCGTCTTCTCCGCGAGGTAGAGCCGCTTGCCGATCTCCCGGTTGGTCAGCCCCTCGCCCACCAGCGCCAGGATCTCCCGTTCCCGCTCGCTCAGCCCCGGCAGGCCCGGCTTCGGTTCCTCCTGCCGGGTCTCGCCGCGCAGCCGGGCCATGACGCGCGCGGTGGCGCCGGCGTCGAGCAGCGACTGGCCCGAGGCCACCGTCCGTACGGCGTTGACCAGGTCGGTGCCGGTGATCTGCTTGAGCACGTACCCGGCGGCGCCCGCCATGATCGCGTCCAGCAGGGCCTCCTCGTCGTCGAAGGAGGTCAGCATCAGGCACACCAGGTCGGGCATGCGCGAGCGCAGCTCGCGGCAGACGCTCACTCCGTCGCCGTCGGGCAGCCGCACGTCCAGGACCGCCACCTGCGGACGCAGGGCGGGGACGCGCACCAGTGCCTGTTCGGCGGTGTTCGCCTCCCCCACCACGGTCAGATCCGGTTCGGCGTCCAGCAGGTCGTGCACGCCGCGGCGCACCACCTCGTGGTCGTCGAGCAGGAAGACGCTGACCGGTGCCTTCGTCCGGGCGTCGGCAGGGTTCTCCGTCATCACACAGCTCCGATGTTCCTGGTGCGGCCCGCCCCCGCGGGCGGTGCCATGTGCAGCCTGCCGCACACCAGGGCCGAAGAGCCAGGGCCGGTCGGCCCTTCTTCCCGGTCCTTCGGCCCGGGTCCTGTCGCCCCCCGCTCCCGGAAGGGCCGAAGGTCCCGCGGTTCACCGGACGCGTTCCCATGGACGAGCCGGGTGAACGGCCAGACGGCGAACAGGGCCAGCGCGCTGAGCGCGTGCGGCTGGTACAGCAGCGGCACACCGCTCATCAGGGCGGGGTCGGGCCGGAAGGAGATGATGGACCGGAACCACGGGGAGACGGTGGTGCGGTAGTCGTACCCCGCGCCGGCGATGTTGGCGTCCACCGTGGCGGCCAGCCCCAGGACCAGGGCGAGCGTGAGCATGACGTACATCAGCTTGTCGTTGCGTGTGGTGGCACTGAAGACCGGACCGACGGTGCGCCGCCGGTAGACGATGCGCACGTAGTCCGCTCCGCTGCCAGTTCCTCGGTGCCGGGCCCGCCCTCGTGGTCGGGGATGCATTCGGTGGCCGGTTCCTCCAGTCCGTGGGCCTGTTCGGCGTGCGCGGGCGGGTTGACGTAGCGCTCGTCGTACTCGGCCAGCGCCAGCAGCCGGTACATCCCGCACATCTCCTCCTCACCCATGCCGACCGCCTCGGGAACGGCGGCGTCGGGCTCGCGGCCGAGGTTGATGTCGCGCAGGTAGCTGCGCATCGCGGCCAGCCGTTGGAGTACGGCCTCGACGGGCGCCGGGGCGCCGACGGTGAACAGTTCCGCGAGGTACTCCACGGGGATACGCAGCGCGTCGCTGGCGGCGAACAGGTTGCCGCGGTCCTCCGCGTCGTGTCCGGTGCCCCGGACCGCGTCGACCACCGGCGACAGCGCCGGGCGGCGTCGATCCAGTCGCGCGGGAAGCAGAAGGTGCACTTCTCGGCCTTGCCGGTGCGGTGGTTGAAGTAGGCCTTCTTGTACGGGCAGGCGGTGACGCACATCCGCCAGCCGCGGCAGCGGTCCTGGTCCTGGTCCTGGTCCTGGTCCACCAGGACGATGCCGTCCTCGGTGCGCTTGTAGATCGCGCCGGAGGGGCCGGAGGCCACGCAGGACGGGTTCAGGCAGTGTTCGCAGATCCGCGGCAGGTAGAACATGAAGGTCGGCTGGCGGCTCAACCGGCGCGGACAGCAAGCTATGTGTGTTCGCGCCGGAATTCCTCACCCCGGCGGGCGCCGAGTTCCGCCGTGATCGCTTCGGCCGCCCGCTGAGCGCTCTCGACGCAGCTGGTGATGCCGACACCGTCGTACGCGGCCCCGCAGACCGCCAGCGTGCCGAGCCGTCCCACGTGCTCCCGTACGCGGCCCATCCGGGCGACGTGGCCGACGGTGTACTGCGGCAGGCCGGTGGCCCAGCGGGTGACGGCGGTGGCGCGCGGGGGCGCCGCGAGGCCGGTCGCGGCGTGCAGTTCGGCGCGTGAACGGGACACCAGTTCCTCGTCGTCGAGGCGCAGGGCGGTGTCCTCCCCGTACCGGCCGACCGATGTGCGCACCACGGCGGTTTCGGGCGCGTACCGGCCCGGCCATGCCCATTTGCTGCTCAGGAACGTGGACGCCTTGATGAGGCGGTCGTCCACGGGCGGGACCAGGAAGCCGCTGCCCGGCAGGCCGCCCGGCAGGTCCGTCCGGTCGTACACGAGGGTGACCAGCGCCATGTCGGCGTACTCGACGGTGCGCAGCGCGGCGGCCGCGGCCGGTACCTCGTCGGCCAGCAGCCGCGCGGCGGCGGGCGCGGGTACGGCGAGCACCACGGCATCCGCTTCGAGCCGCTGTTCGCCGCTCGCGTCGCGTACCGTCAGCCGCCATCCGTCTCCCGTGCGGCGCAGTGTGCGGGCCGCGGTGGCGGTGCGGATGTCCACGCCCGCGGACCGGCAGGCCCGGCCGACGGCCAGGGGCAGGCGTCCGAGACCGCCCCGTACGCTCCGGAACGGCGGCTGCGCGGTGCCGCTGCCCGGCGTCCCGGGCCCGGGGCCGGTGGCCTGCGGTGTCCGCATCCGGCGGATGCCTTCGAGCAGGGACCGCTCCTCGCGGGCGACGGGAAGCAGGTGCGGCAGGGCGGCACGCAGGGAGATGCGGTCGGCCTGCCCGGCGTAGACACCGCCGAGCAGGGGTTCGACGAGCCGGTCGACCACCTCCCGTCCCAGCCGGGCGGCCACGTACCGGCCGACGGCGATGTCGTCGCCCACCTCCGTACGCGGGAGCGACAGGTCCTGGCGGGCGCGCGCGAGGCCGTCGTCGGACAGCACGCCGCAAGCGGCGAGGGAGTCGAGGTCGGCGGGTATGCCCATCAGGTGGCCCCGGGGCAGGGGGCGGAGCGCGCCGCGGGTCCACAGGGAGGCTTCCGTCGTGACCGGCGGCTCCAGCTCGTCCCCCAGCCCGGCCTCCCGGGCCAGTTCCAGGACGGACGGCTGCCGGACGAACACCGCCTCGGCGCCCAGGTCCACGGGGACGCCGCCCACCTCGCCGCTCAGGAGCTTGCCTCCGAGCCGGCCCGCGGACTCCAGCAGCGTCACCCGACAGCCGGTTCCGTCGCCTCCCGCGACACCGCTGAGGCGAGCGGCGGCGGCCAGTCCGGCGATGCCGCCGCCGACCACCACGACGTGCGGCCGGGCCGCCTCCGGGCCGGTCGGTGCGGAGGCAGGTCGTGGTCGCGGGACGCTGGTCGCGTTCATCGGGAGGCACTGCCTTTCTGAGGGGGTTTCAGGGAGCGTTCAAGGAACCGTCGGTGATTCACCGGCCCGGTTTCGCCATCGAGGTGACGGGGCATCGGCGCGCTCACGTGGTGCTCGCGGCGGTGCCGGTACGGGCGGCCGCCCGCCGCACCCGGGTACCGGTGAACGCCAGCGCGACGGCCGAGACCAGGGCCAGCAGGAGCAGGCCCAGGGCGTAACTCCCGGAAGCGCTGAAGATCGCGCCCATCACCAGCGGAGGAATGAATCCGCCCAGGCCGCCCGCGGCGCCGACCACGCCGGTGACCGAACCCACCTTGTTCGCCGGGGCCAGCTGCGCCACCAGGGCGAAGGTCGCGCCGCTGCCCGCGCCGAGCGCGGCGGCCATGGCCAGGAAGGCGATGGTGCCCACCGGGGCGAGCGCCGGGGTCGCCGACTGTACGACGGCCCCCACGACGACCACCGCCAGCGACCCGGCGAGGACGCGGACCGAGCCCACCCGGTCCGACAGCCAGCCGCCGACCGGACGCATGGCCACCGCCAGCAGGACGAAGCCGGCCATCCGGTTGGCGGCGTCGGCCTGGCCGAGCACGTAACCGGTCTTCAGGTAGGTCGGCAGGTAGACCGAGAAGGCGACGTAGCCGCCGAACGCCACGGCGTACAGGCCGGAAGCCTGCCAGGTGACGGACAGGCGGGCGGTGTCGGCGAGACGGCGGGCCAGCGGCTCGGTCGGTACGGTACGGCCGGGCGCGTCCCTCAGCAGTACGGCGGCCAGCACGGCGTAGCCGGCCAGCGCCGCGGCGGTGATCAGGAACGGGTTGGCCATACCGTGCGCGTCGACCAGCTTGACGGTGGTCAGCGCGCTGATGGCGGTGCCGCCCATGCCCGCGCCGAAGACGCCGATCGCCAGTCCGCGCCGCTCCGGCGGGTACCAGCCGCTGACGAACGGCACGCCGACGGCGAAGGCCGTACCGCCGATGCCCAGGAAGAAGCCGCCGACCAGCAGGGCGACCAGCGAGGAGTGGCCGAACAGGCCCAGGTAGAGCACCGGCACGATCGTCGCGGCGGACACCAGGGGGAACATCACCCGGCCGCCGAACCGGTCGGTCAGCGCCCCCACCGGGATCCGGCCCAGCGACCCGACCACGACCGGCACCGCCACCAGCAGGGACTGCTCGAACGAGCTGAGCGCCAGGGTCTCCTTGAAGCGCGGGCCCAGCGGGCTCAGCAGCGCCCACGCCCAGAAGTTCACCGCGAAGCCCAGCGTGGCCAGGGTGAGCATGATCGCCGGGCGGCCGGCCGGGGAGGTGCGGCCTGCCGCCGGCGCCGGCGTGGCGCGGACGGATTCCTCAAGCGGGCACATCGGGTACCTCTCGTTCCAGTCGTTCCGGCAGCCGTCCGGCGCGGGACCTGCGTCCCGCTGCCCTCACGCGGCTCCCGTCTTCCAGCTTCTTCGAACCCGCCCACCGGGGGACGGGCCATTCGTCGCGAGCACCCTCGCGGGGGGGGCGGTGCTACCGGGGCGCCTTGGGTCCGGTCAGCTCGCGGCGGGCACCGGCGGGGACGCCGGGGGCCGGCCGTACGCCCGGGTGGCCGTCTTCCGCCGGTAGACCAGGTACGGGCGGCGCAGATAGCCGACGGGGGCGCTCCACACGTGGACGAGGCGTGTGAAGGGCCAGGCCGCGAACAGCAGGCACGCGGTCAGGGCGTGCAGTTGGAACAGCAGGGGCGCCCCGGCCATCGCCCCGGGCTGCGGTTGCAGCAGGAACAGTCCGCGGAACCAGACCGAGACGGTGGAACGGTAGTCGTATCCGCCGCCGGCGATGTTGTGCACGACGGTGGCGGCGATGCCCAGCAGCACGGTGGCGGCCAGCAGCGGGAAGAGCATCTTGTCGCTGGAGCTGGTCCGGGTGCGGATGCGCGGGGCGAGCAGGCGGCGGGCGCTGAGCATGCCCAGGCCCACGACCATGGCCGCACCGGCCACGGAGCCGAGGGCGACCGCCACGGTGTGGTACGTGTGCTCGCCGATGCCCACCGCCTCGGTCCAGGACGCGGGGACGGCCAGACCCACGACATGTCCGGCGATCACGGCGAACGCGCCGAGGTGGAACAGCGGGCTGCCCCAGCGCAGCCAGCGGTGTTCCAGCAACTGGCTGGTGCGGCTGGTCCAGCCGAACTGGTCCTTGCGGAACCGCCAGACGTGTCCGACGACGAAGACGGCCAGGCAGATGTAGGGGACGGCGACCCACAGCAGCAGGTCGGTGCCGGTCATCGCGGTGAGGGGGCTGCTGGAGGCGCTCATCGGCGGGGCTCCGAATCCATGGGGCCGGTCAGAGGGGGCACCAGCGTCGGCTGGGCCGGTGTGGGCGGTACGAAGGTGCCGGGCGGGGCGAAGCCGGTGCCGCTGTACGGGTCGAGGCCGACGTCCTCGGCGGGCGGCCCTTCGGCGGCCAGCTTCGCCACCGCCGCCAGCTCCGCTTCGCCGGCCGGCGGCAGCAGGGACAGCAGCGCCGTCAGCAGTCCGGCGTAGGGGGACCGCACGTCGGACAGGGCGTGGTGGATGAGTTCCAGGCCGCGCCGGTGGCGGCGCAGCGGCGCTTCTCCGGCGCGCGGGCCGGCCAGTGCGGCGAATTCCAGGACGACGGGCAGGTGGTCGGGGAGTTCGCCTCCGTCGGCGCTCCAGCCGGCGGCCCGGTAGGTCTGGGCGAGGGTGAGCAGGGCCATGCCTCGGCGGCGGGTGTCGCCGTGGAGGTAGTAGGTGAGGTAGAGGCTGCTCTTACGGCGCAGGTCGAAGATCTCTACGTAGTGGCTCTCCAGTGCCTCGGCGGGCTGGGCCGCGAACCAGGTGGTGAAGGCGGCCAGTTCGTCGGCGGCGGGCGAGGGCGGCAGTGCGTCCACGGCGGCGGCCAGCGCGGGCCGTTCCGCGGTCAGTTCAGCGTCCGGGTACTGCAACAGGAGCGACAGCAGCCGCAGCAGGAGCGCGCGCTGTGCGGTCTCTTCGGGTCCGGGGCGGGCTCCGCGCCCGGCCGCCGGAAGGATGCGTGTGCGCAGGGTGCTCATGCGGTGTCTCCTGCGAGGCTGTCGGAGGTGGTGGTGCGTCGCCGCAGGGCCGGAATGCCGAGCATGACCTTGCGGTCGGTGCCGGACGGGGCGTCGGAGCTCTCCACGGGACAGCGGTCTTCCATCGCGCTGAGCGCGGCGGCGTCCTCCCGGTGGGCTGCGGGGACCACGTACCGGTCGGCGTACTTGGCGACGGCCAGCAGCCGGTGCAGGTCCTCGGCCTGCGCGGAGGTGAGCCCGACGGCCTTGAGGGCGCTCTCGTCGCCCTGCTCGCCGAGGGTGCGCATGCGCATGTGGCTGCGCAGCGCGGTCAGTTTCATCAGCACCCCGGCGACGACGTCGGTGTCCCCGGCGGCGAAGAGGTTGGCCAGATAGTCCAGCGGGATACGCAGCCGGGTGACGGCGGCGAAGACGTGGTCGGGGTCCTCGGCGTTGCCGCCCGCCTCACCGACGGCGTCCAGGACCGGGGACAGCGGCGGCACGTACCAGACCATGGGCAGCGTGCGGTACTCCGGGTGCAGCGGCAGGGCCACCTTGTACTCGCTGATCAGGGCGCGTACGGGTGAGCGGCGGGCGGCGTCGATCCAGTCCTCGGGAATGCCGGACCGCCGGGCGGCGGCACGGACCTCGGGATCGGCCGGGTCGAGGAAGACGTTCCGCTGGGCGTCCAGCAGATCCTGCTCGTCCGCCATGGCGGCGGCCTCGCCGACCCGGTCGGCGTCGTAGAGCACCAGGCCGAGGTAGCGCAGGCGTCCGACGCAGGTCTCGGAGCAGACGGTGGGCTGTCCGGCCTCGATGCGCGGGAAGCAGAAGGTGCACTTCTCGGCCTTGCCGGTGGCGTGGTTGACGTAGACCTTCTTGTACGGGCAGGCGGTGACGCACATCCGCCAGCCGCGGCAGCGGTCCTGGTCGACCAGGACGATGCCGTCCTCGGCCCGCTTGTACATCGCCCCGGACGGGCAGGCGGAGACGCAGGCCGGGTTGAGGCAGTGTTCGCACAGCCGCGGCAGGTGGAACAGGAAGGTCTGCTCGAACTCGAACTTCACCTTCTCGGCCAGGTCCCCGCTCAGGTTGGGGTCGCCGGCCGCCGTCTCGGCCGCGCCGCCCAGGCCGTCCTCCCAGTTGGCTCCCCAGGTGATGGCGGTCGGCTTGCCGGTGAGCACCGAGCGGGGGCGGGCGACGGGCACGTCCTGGCCGGCGGGGGCGCTGACGAGGTTGTCGTAGTCGTAGGTGACCGGCTCGTAGTAGTCCTCGATGGCCGGCAGGTCGGGGTTGGAGAACAGGGAGGCCAGGCGCTTGAGGCGGCCGCCGGAGCGCAGCACCAGGCGCCCGCGCCGGTCCAGCTCCCAGCCGCCCTTCCACTGCCGCTGGTCCTCGTAGCGGCGGGGGTAGCCGACGCCGGGCTTGGTCTCGACGTTGTTGTACCAGGCGTACTCCACGCCGGTGCGGTTGGTCCAGGTCTGCTTGCAGGTGACCGAGCAGGTGTGGCAGCCGATGCACTTGTCGAGGTTCATCACCATCGCCACTTGGGCCATGACGCGCATGTCAGTACTCCACATCCTGGCCGCGGCGGCGGATGACGGTGACTTCGTCGCGCTGGTTGCCGGTGGGGCCGTAGTAGTTGAAGGCGAAGGTGAACTGGGCGTAGCCGCCGGCCAGGTGCGTCGGCTTGAGCAGCAGCCGGGTCAGGGAGTTGTGCATGCCGCCGCGCTTGCCGCTGACCTCCGTCTTCGGCACGTTCACCGTGCGGTCCTTGGCGTGGTACATGTACACCGTGCCCTCGGGCATCCGGTGGGTGACCACCGCGCGGGCCGCCACGACGCCGTTGCGGTTGTACGCCTCGATCCACTCGTTGTCCTTGACGCCGATCTTCTCCGCGTCGGCGGTGCTCATCCAGATCACCGGGCCGCCGCGGGACAGCGCGAGCATGTAGGCGTTGTCCTGGTACTCGGAGTGGATGGACCACTTGGAGTGCGGGGTGAGGTAGCGGACCGTCACCTCGGCGCGGCCGTCTTCGCCCAGGTGCTCGTCGCCGTAATGCCTGGCGGTGTTCAACGGGGGCCGGTAGACCGGCAGTTGCTCGCCGAGTTCGGCCATCCAGTCGTGGTCGACGAAGAAGTGCTGGCGGCCGGTGAGGGTGTGCCAGGGCTTGTGGTGCTCGACGTTGATGACGAACGGGGAGTAGCGGCGGCCGCCGGTCTCGCTGCCGGACCATTCGTAGGACGTGATCACCGAGCGGGGCTGGACGCGGGTGTCGGCGAAGGTGATGCGTTCCGCCTCCCGCTCGGCGGACAGGTGCGCCAGCTCCGTGCCGGTCCGCTCCTCCAGTGCCTTGAAGCCCTCGGTGGCCAGCCGTCCGTTGGTGGTGCCGGACAGGGCGAGGATCGCCTCGCACATGTCCGTCGCGGTGGCCAGCGAGGGCCGGCCGTCCGCCGCGCCCCCGCGCCGGACCCCGTTCGTCCGCCGCAGCCGCTCCAGTTCCTCGTCCGGACGGACCGTGACGCCCTTCGTGGTGGTCCCGAGCCGGTCGAGGAGCGGGCCGACGGCGCGCATCTTGTCCGCCACCGCCGCGTAGTCCCGTTCCACGGTCACCAGCTTGGGCATGGTGCGCCCGGGAATCGGCGCGCACTCGCCGGCCTTCCAGTCGGCGACGATGCCGCCGGGCTGGGCCAGTTCGTCGGGGGTGTCGTGCTGGAGGGGCACGGCCAGGACGTCGGTACGGGTGCCGAGGTGCTCCTCGGCCAGTTCGCTGAAGCGGTCGGCGATGGTCAGGAAGGTGTCGTGGTCGGTCCGCGCCTGCCAGGGCGGCGCGATGGCCGGGGTGAAGGCGTGCACGAAGGGGTGCATGTCGGTGCTGGACAGGTCGTCCTTCTCGTACCAGGTGGCGGCCGGCAGCACGACGTCGGAGAACAGGCCGGTGGAGGTCATCCGGAAGTCCATGGAGACCAGCAGGTCGAGCTTGCCCTCGGGCGCCTCCTCGTGCCAGACGACGTCCCGGGGCCGCTTCTCCGGCGGTGTCTCCTCGGAGCGCACGGCGGCGTCCGTGCCCAGCAGGTGGCGCAGGAAGTACTCGTTGCCCTTGCCGGAGGAACCCAGCAGGTTGGCCCGCCACACGGTCAGTACGCGCGGGAAGTTGGCCGGGTCGTCCGGATCCTCGGCGGCGAAACGCAGGGTGCCGGACGTCAGCTCCTCGACGATGTGCTCCGCCACCGGGCGGCCCGCGGCGGCCGCCTCGTCGGCCAGGTCCAGCGGGTTGCGGTTGAAGCCGGGGTGGCCGGGGGTCCAGCCCATGCGGACGGCCTGGGCCAGACAGTCGGCGGTGGCGCGGCCGGCGAACCGCCCCTCGCCCAGCGGGGAGGCCAGCTCGTCCGGGCCGAAGGCCTCGTAACGCCACTGGTCGGTGGCCAGGTACCAGTAGGACGTACCGGCCATGTGCCGGGTGGGCCGCTGCCAGTCGAAGGCGAACGCCAGGTGTTGCAGACCGGTGACGGGACGGACCTTCTCCTGGCCGACGTAGTGGGCCCAGCCACCGCCGTTGACGCCCTGGCAGCCCGTCATGGTGGTGAGGGCCAGGAAGGCGCGGTAGATGGTGTCGGAGTGGAACCAGTGGTTCGTACCGGCACCCATGGCGATCATCGAGCGGCCCTCGGTGCGCTCGGCGTTGCGGGCGAACTCCCGGGCGATACGGGCCGCCTGGGCCGCGGGGACCGAGGTGACGGTCTCCTGCCAGGCCGGGGTGTACGGCTGGGAGGCGTCGTCGTACGAAGCCGGCCACGTACCGGGCAGCCCGGCGCGGTGCACGCCGTACTGGGCCAGCATCAGGTCGAAGACGGTGGTCACCAACCGGCCGCCGATCCGGCGGACCGGAACACCGCGCACCATCACCGCGCCGCCCTCGGTGGGTCCTTCGTCGAAGCGCGGCAACGCCACGGAGGCCGTGGAGTCGGCCCCTTCCAGCAAGCTCAGCTCAGGTTCTATGGTCCCCAGTTCGAGGTTCCAGCGCCCCTTCCCCTCCTCCCCCAGCGGAAGCCGAGCGACCCGTTGGGGACCACCGGCTGCCCGCTGCCACGGTCGACCAGGACGGTCTTGAAGCGCGCGTTCTCGTCGGTGTCGCCGAGGTCGGCCGCCGTCAGGAAGCGGTCCGGCACCACATTCCCGTCCCGCTCGCGCAGCGTGACCAGGAACGGGGCGTCGGTGAACCGGCGCAGGTAGTTCTCGAAGTAGGGCGTGCCGCGGTCGACCAGGAATTCCCGCAGGATGACGTGCCCCATCGCCATCGCCAGGGCGCCGTCCGCCCCCGGGTGCGGGGCCAGCCACTCGTCGGCGTGCTTGACGTTGTCGGCGTAGTCGGGGCTGACGGCGACGACCTTGGTGCCGTTGTACCGCGTCTCGGTCAGGAAGTGGGCGTCCGGGGTCCGGGTGACGGGGATGTTGGAACCCCACATGATCAGGTACCCGGCGTTCCACCAGTCGGCGGCCTCCGGTACGTCCGTCTGGTCGCCGAAGACCTGCGGCGAGGCGACGGGCAGGTCCGCGTACCAGTCGTAGAACGACAGCAGGGTGCCGCCGATCAGCGAGTGGAACCGCGCCCCCGCGGCGAAGGACGCCATCGACATCGCGGGGATCGGCGAGAACCCGGCCACCCGGTCCGGGCCGTACGTCTTGACGGTGTGCACCTGGGCGGCGGCGACCAGCTCGGCCACCTCGTCCCAGTCGGCGCGCACCAGCCCGCCCTTGCCCCGGGCCTTCTTGTAGGCACGGGCCTTGGCCGGGTCCCCGGTGATCTCCGCCCAGGCAGCCACCGGGTCGCCGAGCCGGTGGCGTACCTCCCGCCACATCTTCAGCAGCGTGCCGCGTACGTAGGGGTAGCGGACCCGGCTGGGCGAGTAGGTGTACCAGGAGAACGACGCGCCGCGCGGGCAGCCCCGCGGCTCGTACTCGGGGCAGTCGGCGCCGATCGAGGGATAGTCGGTGGCCTGGTGCTCCCAGGTGATGATCCCGTCCTTGACGTAGACCATCCACGAGCAGGACCCGGTGCAGTTGACGCCGTGGGTGGAGCGGACGACCTTGTCGTGGGCCCAGCGGTCGCGGTAGAAGCCCTCCCACCGCGGGTCCCCCGTGCCGAACACGGCGCGCCCGTCCGCACTCACCTCACGGCGGTCGAGCAGCCGCCGGCCGGCCAGCGGCCAGCCGCGTGCTTCATCAGCCGCCGACGGGCCGCTGAGCTTCTTGTTCTCCATGCAACAGAACCTAAATCGGGGTTGTGCGGGGCACGGTGGGCGAAGCGTCCCGCGCCGCAGGGCCACAGGACCCCGAATGTTTTCGGCCACACGGGACCAACGACCCTGCGCCGGAGCCGCCCCGCCCCCGGCGGCGGACGCCTCCCCGGCCGCATGCTGGGGGTGAGCACATCGGAGGTAGCCCTCATGCACGACCACTCCCGGCGGCCGGCCACCCGCCCCGTTCCGTGTCCGCCCCTGCGGCCGGCCACCCGCCCCGTCCCGTGTCCGCCCCGGTGACCGGCGCCCGCCCGGTCCGCCGGCAGCACCAGACGGTGGCGGACAAACCGTTCATCGTCATCTGGGAATCGACCCGCGCCTGTCCGCTGGCCTGCCTGCACTGCCGGGCGACCGCGACCCCCGACCGTGACCCCCGCGAGCTGGACACCCGGGCCGCGAAGGACCTGATCGACCAGGTCGCCGCCTTCGGACGGCCGGCTCCCCTGTTCGTCGTCACCGGCGGCGACCCCTTCCAGCGCCCCGATCTGCTGGAACTGATCGTTTACGGCACGCGGACCGGGGTAAGGGTCGCGGTCTCCCCCTCGGGCACCCCGACCCTGACCGCACCGAACCTGCGAGCCGTGCACGAGGCCGGGGCGGTGGGCCTGTCCCTGAGCCTGGACGGCTCCACCGCCGCACTCCACGACGGCTTCCGCGGCGTCCCCGGCGTCTACCGCTGGACTCTGGACGCCTGGGACACCGCCCGCCGCCTGGGCATGAAGGTCCAGATCAACACCACGGTCAGCCGGCACAACCTGCACGACCTGCCGGAGACCGCGGCCCTGGTCCGCGAACACGGGGTCATGCTGTGGAGCGCCTTCTTCCTCGTCCCGACCGGGCGCGGCAGCCAACTGGCCGCGCTCAGCCCCGCGGAGACCGAGGACGTCCTCAACTTCCTCCACGACATCGGCCTGTCGGTGCCGGGCAAGACCACCGAAGCCCACCACTTCCGCCGCGTCGCCCTGCAACGCGCGATCCTGGCCGCGAAAGGCGCGGACCACATCCAGACTCTCCACCTCGGCCCGCTGTACCGCCAACTCCGCCGGCGCGCAGAAGAACTGAACCTCTGCACCGGCCCCCGCCGGACCCGCCGCCCGCCCCTGGACGTCAACGCCGGCCGGGGCTTCGTCTTCGTCTCCCACACCGGCACCGTGCACCCCAGCGGCTTCCTCCCCCTCTCGGCGGGCAACGTACGTACCCGGCCCCTGACGGAGATCTACCGCGACTCGGACCTCTTCACCGCCCTGCGCGACCCCGCCCAACTCCTCGGCCGCTGCGGCCGTTGCGAGTTCCGCCACCTCTGCGGAGGCTCCCGCTCCCGCGCCCACGCCGTCACCGGCGACCCGCACGCCGAGGAACCGTGGTGCGGCTACGAGCCCGGGTCGTTCCCCTACCAGGGGGAATTGGCGGAGTTGATGGCGGAGTTGACGGCTGGGGGCGGCCCTGACAACGCGCGGCCGCGTCAGAGCCGGTCGTAGTTGATCGACAGTTGTCGCAGCACCTCCGCCGCCGAGTCGAGGGCGGCCGCGGCGTAGTCCGCGAGGGCGGTGTCCAGGGCCTGTTGCAGTAGTGCCTGGCGTTCGTCGTGGCGTTCTCGGCCTTTGGCCGTGAGGGTGACTGCGACGGCCTTGCGGCCCGGGACCTGTTCGCGGGTGACGTAGCCGGCCGTGACGAGGCCGTTGACCAGTTGAGTGGCACCGGGGGCGTGGTCTCCGTCGCGGCGGCCAGTTCGCGGATGGAGAGGGGGCCGTTCTGGGCGAGCACCCGTAGGGCGCGTGCGTGGGTGAGGGAGAGTGCGCCCGGCGTGCGGGTGGCGCGGCCCCGCAGTCGGGCGTCGGCTGCGCTGAGGCTGTAGGCGGCCCGGGACAGCTCGTCCAGGGCGAGCTTGCGCGGAACTCCGTGGACGCCGCGGAGACCGGAGCCGCCAACGGGCTCAACACGATGCTCCGCTTCGTGGGCACCAGTCTCTCCAGCGCGGTGGTGGGCACCGTCCTCGCGCAGTCGGCCCGGACGATGCCCGGCGGCACGCCGGCGTCCAGCCTCCTCGGGTTCCGCAGCGCCCTGCTGATCGGGGCGGTCGCCATGGCGCTGATCCGGCTGTCACCCCCTTCCTCACGGCCAGGAAACGATAGTGCGTCTCCCTTTGGCCGGACGCACAAAGCATGTGCGCAAACTCTGTACGGACGTCGCATGCACGCGCTCAGGACAGCGGTAACGCTGTCCGCACGCACATTCCAGCGAGTTTCGACGCGTTCCAGTGAGTTTCAACGAGTTCCCACGCTTTGCAGCGAGCGAGCGACACACGGGGGGAACCGACCGGGCGCTGCACGCATCTGTCTTACCGAAGGAGACCTCAAACGTCATGCGATACGGAACCAGCGCCGTGGCTTTGGCATTCACCGCCTCTCTGATGACAGCGGCGCCTGCCGCGTCGGCCGCGGCACCTCGGTGCGACACCCGGCCCGTCCAGACCGCGCTGCAAGCACTGAAGCATGTCGGCGCCTCGGGAATCAGCGTCACGGTGAAAAGCCCGCACTGCGGCACATGGCACGGCGGGGTCGGCCTCGCCGACCTCAGGACGGGCCGTAAGGCTGTCGGCAATGAGCACGGCCGTATTGCCAGCAACACCAAGACCTGGACGGCCACGGTCGTGCTCCAGCTCGTCGGTGAGGGCAAACTGAAGCTGGACGACACCGTGGACCGGTATTTGCCCGGCCTCGTCCGCACCGAGCACTACGACGGGCGCAAGATCACGATCCGGCAGTTGTTGCAGCACACCAGCGGCCTGCCCGACTACCTGGACGCGTGGGACGACCTGGAGGCGCACCGCTGGGAGCACATGGAGCCCCTGGAGACCGTCGAGCAGGCGCTGACGCTGCCCCCGCCCGACGACCGGACCCCCGGCGGCTTCGCCTACTCCAACACCAATTACAACCTGGTCGGCCTGATCGTCCAGGAGATCACCGGCCGCGACATCGGCACCGAGATGGAAAAGCGGCTCATCGAACCGCTCGGGCTGCGGCACACTTTCTGGCCCGGCGACCGGAACACACTGCCCAAGCCGGACATGCGCGGTTATGCGGACCGGGACGGGAAACTGGTGGACCGGACGGAATGGAACACCTCCGGGGCCGACGCTTCGGGTGCGCTGGTCTCCACCGGCGCCGACGCGACCACGTTCTGGACCGCGCTGCTGTCCGGAAAGCTGCTGGCCCCGGCCCAGCTCGCCGAGATGAAGAAGACCGTCGCGGACGCCTTCCCGAGTGAGCGTTACGGCCTGGGAGTCGAGCGCTATGAAACCGTCCCGGGTTTTGTCACCTGGGGGCACAGCGGCCATATGGAGTCCGGCCACAAATTCCGTAACGCCGTCACCGACGACGGCCGGCGGGCCGTGACCCTGCTGATCGGCTCGGAGTCGTTCGACTCGGACAAGGTGGACGCGATCATCGGCAAACTCATCCACGATCTCCGCTGACCGGGCCGACGCGCGGGGCAGGTGGGCGGCACCGTGGTGCCGCCCACGTGGCCCGGGACCGTCACTCTCCGGCACCGGCTCCGGTTCCTGCCCCCGCCCCTGTTCCTGTTCGGGCTCCGATTCCTGTTCCGGCAGCACCGCCGAGCCCTGCCAGCACCCGCAACTGCAGCCACAGGACCAGCCGTTCGTCGGGGTCCTCGAAATCGATCCCGAGGTGCCGGCCGGCCTGCTTCAGGCGGTAGCGGCAGGTGTTGGGGTGGACCGAGAGCAGCTTCGCCGCGCCCGCCACGTCGCACCCCGCGTCGAACCAGGACACCAGGGTCCGGGCGTAGTCGGTGCCGTGCTCGGCGTCCGCCGCGAGCACCCGCTGCCAGACACCCGCCCGCAACCCCCGCTGCTTGCGCATGACTTCGGAGAGCCGCAGCAGCGTCACCCGAGGGCGCACCTCGTCGACCGTGGCCACCGGCAGGTCGTCGTGCAACAGCCGCAGGACCAGGTCCGCGTCCGCACGCGAGTCCGCCACCTCACCGAGATCCTGTGCCACCTCGCCGAGCGCCGCCCGTACCGGAACCCGCAACGACCGTCCGGCCCGGCGCACGATGTCCTCCGCCAGTTGCCGATGCCGCTGGTGGGCGGCCTGCTGCTCCTGTGGCGCTCGCGCTCCGGCGCTCTCCTTGGGCGCCGGCAGCAACGCGTACACCACCCCGTCCAGGAGTACGCACGCGTGCCGCCCGTAGCGGGCCTCGCACTGCAGGCGTACGACGTCCAGCAGCCTGAGCGACGTCCGCTCGGCGTCGGGCACGCTCGCCGCGAAGTCCAGCACGAACGCCGCCACGCGCACCGTGTCCCACCCCAGGCGGTGCGCTGCCGTCGAGGCGTCCGCCGAGCCGTCCAGCAGTCGGCGCAGCAGGTCGGTGTTCTGGTGGCGGGCCAGTTCCTGGGCCGCGCGGGCACGCAGCAGGAGCAACGCCGCCGTGGACGCGCCCTGGAGCAGGGTCTCCTCGGCGTCCGGGGCGAGGGTGCCACCGTCGATCACCCAGATCGAGCCGAGGGTCTCGCCGCTGGCCCGCACCGCGACGGCCAGCCGCGGCAGGTCGCGCGGCGTGAGCGAGGGCAGCCGTACCGGCCCGTCCGCGGCGAACACCTTCCTGACCTGCTCGGAGTTGTCCACGCTGCCCGGGACCTGAAGGCCGAGGATCCCCTGGCGGCGGTCCTCGTCGACCGGCTGCCCCGGCACGGTGGAGTAGGCCAGGATCCGCTGGCGCGGGTCCTCCACGGCCGTCGCTCCGCCGGCCGCCGCCGCGATCGCGTCGGCCAGCGCGAACAGGTCCCCCAGCCCGGCGGCGCTGGGGGCGGACCAGGCGCCGATCGCCGACGCCACCATCAGGTGCACATGGTGCCAGGCCGCGTCCTCGTCGACGGCGAGCAGCGCCATGCCGTGCATCTCGGCCTCGGCGACCGGCGGCGCGACCGTGCCCCGCACCACGACGGCGGCCATTGCGGCCTCCGCCGCGGCCCGTATCAGCGGTCCGGCCGCGGCTGCCCGTACGCCGACCGCGAGCAGCAGGGCGCCGGGCGCGTGGGGCAGCGGGGCGTGGGCGTCGTACAGCAGTGCCTCGGTGACCGGGACGGCGAATCCGGCCGGAGCGGTGTGCAGCCGCAGGGGCGGGCTGCCGACGATGTCGATCAGGTCGCCGAGCGTGCAGGCGTCCATAGGTGCTCCTCACCGCATCGTCCCCGGTTCCGACCAGGCTGTTGCCCGGACAGCCCAGGTTGCTTCCTGGGCGCGCCCGGTTGACTGGCCGATCCCAACAGGAACGTACGTTCCTGTTGTCCATTTCCACAAACCGGCGAGCCGCGGCAGGGGCGGGTTCAGCCGCCTTCGGTGGTCCGAGGAGCCGTACGGAACCGGGGAGCGAATTCGTCCGCGATGAACCGTTCGATGGAGGTGGGGGTGGAGGTGCGGGCGGTACGCGGCTGTCGCATCCGTATACGCCGGGAGTTGATGGCCTCGCCGGCCTCGGTCATCATGTCCGCCACGCCGGCGGAGACGCCCGCGTCGCGGAGTCCCGCGTGGAAGTCGGCGAGGCTGATCCGCTCATAGGCGAGGTCGTCCGCCCCCACAGCTTCGGCGATCACGCGCACGGCTTCCCGCATGCTCACGTCGCGTTCGCCCTGGAGCTCCAGGATCTCCGTACCGCGCCAGGCCCCGGTGGCCAGCAGTTCCCCGGCCCGCGAGCCGACATCGCGCGTGGACACGAAGGGCAGGGGAATGCCCGGATCGAAGGGAGCGCTGATGCGGTGGTGGGCCCTGGCGGTGCCGATGTGGTCCAGCAGGTTCTCCATGAAGTAGCCCGCCCGCAGCCACAGCGCGTCGACTCCGGGAACGGCCGAGAGGCGCTGCTCGAAGCGGTGGAGCCCGCTGACCGGTCCGGTGCCGACGGCGTGCTGGGCTCCCCAGCTGCTGAGTCCGACGACGCGGGTCGCACCGGATCCGGCGACCGCCTCGGTCAGGGAGGCCGCCACCCGGTCCTGGAAGGCACCGAAGTCGGGGTGGTCGGGGAGGTAGTTGGGCTGGATCACCGCGTAGATTCCGTCCGCGCCACGGAAGGCGTCCGTCAGCGCGACGGGGTCGGCCGGGTCGGCCTCGCACACCTCGGCGCCCCGCGCGGCCAGGCCGGCGAGCCGCCGGGCCGAACGGCCGACAGCCCGTACGGGGTGCCCGGCGGCGAGAAGGTGTTCGGCGGCGGCCCGTCCGGTGCGGCCACTGGCGCCGGTGATGACGAACATCGAGGTCACTCTTTTCCTTGGTGGTCGCCCGGTTGAGCCCCGGGCTCTTCGGCAGGCGTCCGACACGCTAGGCACCCGGCGATCCGTACGGGTAGGAGTGCCGCACCCACCCCGGAGCAGCGGCGCCGCGTCCTTACGCTGGTGGGATGGACGTTTCGACGGGGCACGGCGCAGGCGCACCGCTGGCGGCCTTCCTGCGCGCCAGACGGGACCGGGTGCGGCCCGAACAGCACCGGATGGCCGCAGGGGCGCAGCGCCAGGTGCCGGGGCTGCGGCGAGACGAGGTGGCACTCCTGGCCGGGATCAGCACCGACTACTACGTGCGCCTCGAACAGGGGAGGGAACGGCGGCCGTCCCCCACCGTGGTGGAGGGCCTGGCCAAGGCCTTGCTGCTGGACGCCGTGGCAGCGCGCCACCTGCGTGAACTCTCCGTCGCGGAGTGCGCCCCGAACGGAAACGGAGAGGCGCCCCCCATGGATACGGAGCGCCTTGCCGCCGTGCACCAGCTGCTCGACTCCCTGCCGGTGCCCGCACTGCTGGTGAACCGATGGCTCGACATCGTGGGCGGCAACCCGCTCGGTGACTGCCTGCACGAGGGGTTGGAGCCCCGGGACAACTATGCCCGCCTGGTGTTTCTCGCCCCGGGCGCGCCGTCGTTCTTCACCGAGTGGCCCGAACTCGCCCGCTGCGTGGTGGCGGCCCTGCGCGCCCAGACCGGCGCCGAGACGGCATCGGCGCGTCTGACGCACCTGGTGGAAGAGCTGTCCGCGCACAGCGCCGCCTTCCGCACCGCCTGGCGCGAGCAGCACCTCTACGAGAAGACGATGGACCACAAACGGCTCCGGCACCCGAGGGCCGGAACGCTCGCCCTCGACCAGCACGTCCTGGAGCTTCCCGGGAGCGGCGGCCACCGGATCTGGGCCTTCCACCCGGCGGACGAGGCGACCTCGGACGCCCTGCTCAGCCTGGCTGTGCCGGCCGGTCGGTGAGGGTCGGTCGGTGAGGGTCGGCCGGTGACAGTCAGCCGGTGCCCGACCGACCACCGGTGCCAGATCGGGAGCGGTACCGGGTCAGGAGCGGTACCGGTTCAGGACCGGTGCCGGTCCAGGATCCCCTCGACGATCTTCATCAGACGCTCCCCCACCCGGTCGATGCTTCCGTTCTGCGTGCTGACCTGCGCGCCTTCCAGGACGAAGGTGATCTCGGCCGCGGCCTGCTCGGGATCGGGCAGGCCGGCCTCGGCGCACATGCCGACCAGTCTGCGGGTCTGGCGGGCCTTGTGCTGCTCGATCACCTGCCGTGCGGGGTCGGACCGGTCGGGCAGTTCGGCGAGGGAGTTGATGAACGGACAGCCCCGGTGCGAGAGCGCCGGCAGTCCCCCGGCGATGAAGCGGGCCAGGCCCAGGATCTGCTCCCGGGGGCGGCCGGGGTGTTCGGCCTCGACCCGGTCGAAGGCCGCCTGGTAGTCGGCGGCGACGATCCGCAGCCACTCCGCGACCAGGGCGTCCTTGGTCTCGAAGTGCCGGTAGATCGCCATCTTGGTGGTCTCGGCCTGCTCGGCGATCGCCTGGACGCCCACCCGCCGGATCCCCTCGCGCTGGAACAGCTCTTCCGCCGCGTCGAGGATGCGCTCACGCGGCGGCAGTTTGGCCACCCTGCCCGGCCTTCTGGTGGTCGCTGCCATGACTGCTCCGTGACTCCGGTCGGTCGTGAGGTCGGTGGGTTCCGTGGGCCCGTGGGGCCTGCGAGACCTGTGGCGGCCGTGGTGGCCCTCAGCCCCTGCCACGGTACCAGTCCGACCCACTCGATACCGTTGGGTATCGTTCGACACTCGACGGTATCTTTCCTTCCGCTGGGAGTGATGGTGAAAGTTTCCGAATACGTGCGCTTCGACGCGGTCGGGCTTGCGGAGCTGGTGGCCGGGGGCGAGGTGTCCCCCGCCGAACTGGAGGCGGCCGCACGCGAGGCCGTGCAGGCGGTCGATCCGCGGATCAACGCCGTGGTGGAGACCTGGCCGACCGACGACGCACCCGGCCCCGACGCCTGCGTCCGCCCCGGCAGCGCGGCGCTGGCGGGCGTCCCTTTCCTGATCAAGGACATCGGAGTCACCATGGCCGGGAGGCGGACGGAGCTGGGGAGCCGTCTCGCGGCCGGCCTGGTCGCCGGTGCCGACTCCGCCCTGATGCGGCGCTTCCGTAACGCCGGCCTCGTGACGTTCGGCCGTACCGCGACGCCGGAGATGGCCTACAGCATCACGACGGAGTCCGTGCTGTACGGCGCGACCCGCAACCCGTGGGACCCGGAGCGGAGCGCGGGCGGCTCCAGCGGCGGCGCGGCCGCGGCCGTCGCGGCCGGAGTGGTCCCGATCGCCCACGCCACCGACGCCGCCGGCTCACTGCGCATCCCCGCCGCCTGTACCGGCCTGTTCGGACTGAAGCCCACCCGGGGCCGCGTCTCCATGGGCCCCGACGCCGACGAGACCTTCAGCGGCCTGGCCGTGCACGGCAGCGTCAGCCGCACCGTACGCGACAGTGCGGCACTGCTCGACCGGATACGCGGCCCGGAACCGGGCGACCCGTACTTCGCCCAGCAGCCCTCCCGGCCCTACGCGGAAGAAGTCAGCCGCCACCCGGGCTCGCTGCGTATCGGCGTCCTCCCCCAGGCCTGGGGCGGGCGCCGCACCACCGCTCCCGTGGCCGACGCGCTCTCCCGTACCGTGCGGCTGCTCGAAGCCCTCGGCCACCGGGTGGAGGAGGTCACGGTCGGCCTCGGGGTCGGCTGGGAGGAGTTCGTCCTGGCCAACGCCCGCCTGTTCACGGTGAACCTCGCGGCCTCCGTCGACGCGTTGGCGGCCGCCTTCGGCCGGCCCGTCGACTCCTCGACCCTCGAACCGGCGACCCTCGCCGGCCACCACTACGGGCAGCGGGTCAGCGGCCCCCAGTTCGTCACCGCTCTCACGGTCCGTAACCAGGTCGCCCGGAGCCTGGCACGGTACTTCGATGCATACGACGTGCTGCTCACTCCCACCCTTCCGGAACTGCCCATGCCCCTGGGCACCTACGCCGACGGAGCGGCGGCGCTGGACGGCCTCGGCTGGATCGACCGCCTCAACGACCGCTCACCGTTCACCATGCCGTTCAACGTGGCGGGCACGCCGGCCATGTCCGTGCCGGTGACGGCCGACGCCGGCACGGGGCTCCCGATCGGTATGCAGTTCGCCGCCGGGTACGGCCTCGAAAGCCGCCTCTTCCGCCTCGCCGGCCAACTCGAACAGGCAAGCCCGTGGTCGGACCGGGCCCCGGTCGTGTGGGCGGGACATCACACGGGAGCTGCCACACCCGGCGAGGACTCGGGGAGCCGCCGAAACGACGGCACCCTCACAGCGCCACCCATTCACTGAAGCTGGTGACCTCGTCGAGGACGTCGGGCAGCGGCTCGACGCCGAGGCCGGGGCCTGTGGGTACGTCGAGGTGGCCGTCGGCCAGGACGAACGGCTCCGTGATGTCGGTGGCGAAGTAACGGCTGGAGCCGGAGGTGTCGCCGGGGAGGGTGCAGCCGGGCAGGGCGGCCAGGGCCACGTTGGCGGCGCGGCCGATACCGGTCTCCAGCATGCCACCGCACCAGACGGGTATGCCGTGGGCGCGGGCGAGGTCGTGGATACGGCGGGCTTCGAGGTAGCCGCCGACCCTGGCCGGCTTGATGTTGATGACGGAGCAGGCACCGAGGGAGACGGCCGCCGCGGCGTCGGCGGCCGACTCGATGGACTCGTCCAGGCAGATCGGGGTGCGCAGCAGCTTGGCCAGTTCGGCGTGCTGGACCATGTCGTCGTTGGCCAGGGGCTGTTCGATCAGCAGGAGGTCGAAGGCGTCGAGCCTGGCGAGCTGACGGGCGTCCACCAGGGTGTAGGCGGCGTTGGCGTCCACCTGGAGGAGCAGCTCGTCGCCGAAGCGCTCGCGTACGGCGCGTACCGGCTCGACGTCCCAGCCGGGCTCGATCTTCAGCTTGATCCGGACGTACCCCTCGTCGACGTACCCCGCCACGGCGTCGAGGAGTTCGGGTACGGAGTCCATGATCCCGACCGAGACGCCGCAGGGCACCCGCTCCCGGGCGGCCCCCAGGTAAGAGCCGAAGGACTCGCCGGCACTGCGCAACTGGGCGTCCAGCACCGCGGTCTCCAGCGCGGCCTTCGCCATGCGGTGGCCGGTGAAGGGCCGCAGGACCCGCCCCACCCCGTGCGCGTCCGTGCCGTCCTTCGGCAGGGCGGGGATCAGGAACTTGCGCAGGACCTCCTGAGCACTGTCGACGTACTCGGAGCTGTAGCGGGGCTCGGACATGGCGGCGCACTCGGCCCACCCCTCGCCCTCGGCGGTGACGACGCGGACCAGCAGCACATCGCGGCTGGTCTCCACGCCGAAGGAGGTACGGAACGGGGCGACGAGCGGCATCGCGATCCGGCGCAGTTCGACGCCGGAGATCTTCGTCTTCACGACGGGTGACTCCTCGGGAAGCGGGAAGCGGGAAGCGGTCAGGGGCGGGCGTGGGGGCGCCGGACCACGTAGCGGCGGCGTTCGTGGAAGCCGACGACACGGGCGCCCTCGGCGAGCAGGCCGCCCAGGGTGTGCCGTACGGCCAGCCGCCAGGCCCGGGCGGCGCCGGGGTCCGTACCGCGCAGGGCCTCGATGTCGTCGGGCAGGTCGACGAGGACGGTCGCGGCGTCGGACGGCACGGTCTGCGGGCGGCCCGCGTCGTTACGGAGGACGTGCGCGGCGCCGGCGGGCAGTTCGGTCGTCCCGGGCGGCGGGGTGGGTTCGGTGAGGTTCCAGGCGGCCACGACCCGGTCGGACTCGTCGCCGCCGTTGATCACGTCGTCCATCGCGCCGTAGAAGGAGGTCAGGTACTCCTCCGGCCGGGCGCCGAGTTTGACGAGGTTGAAGTAGGCGTTGCGGCGGATGAGCGGGTCGTAGGTCCAGGTGATGCGCTCCAGGCGGCGGGCCGTCGCCCACTGCCGCTGATGCAGCTTGAGGGCAAGGCCCGCACCACGGCCCATGACGGCGCCGGTGATGTGCGAGTGCAGGCTGGTGCCCACGGGCTGGCCGAAGAAACCGACGGAGGCGCCCACCAGCCGGCCGTCCTCGTACGCTCCGGCCACGTAGTTGCCGGCGTGCGAGAGGGCCCGCATGACCTCGGCGGACATGGGTGAGTGGGCGGGTGGGGTTCCCCAGATGCCGGCGTAGAGCAGGCTGACGGCGTCGAGGTCCGCCATGCGGTGGAGCTCCCGTACGGTGGTCCCCGTCACCGCACTGCTCCGACCAGGCGGGCCAGGAGCCGGGCGCGGTCCGGCATGGTGGCGGCCATGACGTGTTCGTGATCGGCGTGTGCGCCGTCGCCCACCGCGCCGAGGCCGTCGAGCGTGGGGCACCCGACCCCGGCGGTGTAGTTGCCGTCGGAGGCCCCGCCCACCGCCGCTTGACGCAGCGGGCCGAGGCCGAGCCGTACGGCCTCTTCGGCGGCCAGCGCGAACAGGTCGCGGGAGGCGTCGGGGGCCAGGGGCGGCCGGTTGGGGCCGCCGTCGATCCGCAGGCGGGCGCCGGGAATCCGCGGGGTCAGGGACCTGATGAGCCGGTCGGCCGCGTCCTGGGCCGTGGCGTCCGGCACGCGGACGTCCACGCTCAGTTCGGCCCGTGCGGGCACGGTGTTGTTCGAGGTGCCGGCCCGCATCACGGTGGGGGTGACGCTCGTACCGGGCCCGGTGGAGGCGTTGACGGTGCCCGCGATGCCGCCCAGGGCGAGCAGTTGGTGGGCGAGTTCGGTGGCCGCGTTGACGCCCTTCTCCGGCTCCAGTCCGGAGTGGGCGGCCCGGCCGTGGACGGTGATGTCGTAGAGGGACACGCCCTTGCGGCCGGTCTTCAGCGCTCCGCCGGGCGCCGAGGGCTCCAGGACGAACGTGGCCGAGCACCGGCGGGCGATGTCCTCGATCAGCGAGCGGGAGGTGGCCGACCCGGTCTCCTCGTCTCCAGTGACGAGCACGCAGAGGCCGTCGAGGGAGGGCAGCGACGCGAGGGCGTGGAACATCTGCACTAGGCCGGCCTTCATGTCGAAGACGCCGGGCCCGCGGACAACGCCCTGCTCCACCGACCAGGGATGCATCTTGAGGGAGCCGGTCGGCCAGACGGTGTCGTGGTGGCCCAGCAGCAGGATGCGCGGTGTTCCGAACGTCCACCGCACATGGGTGATGCCGTCGAGGGTCAGCGTCCGGGGCGAGGCATCGAGCAGCCGGCGGCCCTGCTCGGCGACCACCTGACCGCTGCGGGCCAGGGCCGCGTGGTCGTCGGAGAAGGACTCGCAGGTCACCAGTTCTTCGAGATCGGCGAGCATGGCGTCCAGGGCCGGTGTGACCGGTGTGCCCTGGGCGAGCGATGTGTCGTCCGCCGGCGCGAAACGGCGTGCGGAGTCGTGCGGCACGGGGTGTCCTCCGTGAGGTGTCGAGTGAACGGGCGGGGCCGGGTGACGGGGTGACGGGGTGACTGCTGAGGAGACCTGGGGGCGGTGGCTCGCCTGAGCCGGGGGGCGGTGGCGCGCGCGAGCCGGCACCGACATCGTGTGCGGGCCGGAGGCCCACCGGCCCTGCCGGGCGCCGTCGGGCCTCGTCGGGCGTCGTCTGGCGTCGTCGGGCCGGACGTCAGCCCATGTTCTTGCTCATCAGCCGCCGCATGTTGCCGCCGAGCACCTTGAGGATGTCCTCCTCGGGCAGGCCGCGGCGGAGCAGCGTCTCGGTGACCCGGGGCATGTCGGCCGGGCCCGCCAGGTCGGCGAAGTCGAACTGCGGGTCGTCCTCGTCGTTCTCGCAGCAGGGCGGGGTCACGTCCGCCATCACCTCGCGGAGGAAGTCCGACCCGAGGCCGACGTGGTCGGCCCCGGCCACGGAGATGACGTGCTCGATGTGGTCGACGACCCGGTCGACGCTCACCTTCGACTCGTCGTCGGTGAGGAAGTCCGGGACGAAGTTGACGCACACCACGCCGCCGGTGCCGGCCACCCCGCGGATCTGGTCGTCGGTGAGGTTGCGGTGGTGATCCCGTAGGGCGCGGGCGCAGGAGTGGGTGGCGATCAGCGGGCGGGTGGCGAGCTCCAGTACGTGGGAGACGCCGCTCGCCCCCAGGTGGGAGATGTCGAAGAGCATGCCCAGGCGTTCCATCTCGCGCAGTGCCTGGACGCCGGGCGCGGTCAGCCGGCTGCCGGTGGCGTCCTCGCGGCTGCCGTCCGCGAGCGGGGTGCGTCCCCAGTGGGCGATCGAGGCGATCCGTACGCCGAGCCGGAACAGGGTGGCGAACAGTTCGACGGAGGCGTCGATGCCCGGCGCGCTCTCCAGGGCCAGCACCAGGGCGATCCTGCGCTCGGCGAGCGCCTCGTCGATGTCGGCGCCGTCGGTGCACAGAGCGACGTGTTCGGCGTTGGCCTCGGCGAGGACATGGGCGCACTCGATCATGCGGAGGGTCTGCCGGAGCGCGCCCTCGGGGCGGTACTGGTCGTCGATGAACACCGGCAGGACCTGGATGTCGATGCTCCCCTCGCGCAGTTGCGGCAGCCACCGGTCCCGGAAGAAGCTGCCCCAGCGCTTCGGGGGCGGGCGGCGACGGCCATCAGGAGGTCGTTGTGGGCATCGGCGACGACGGCACGGTGGTGCAGGTCCAAGGACACTACGGAGCCTTTCGCGTGAAGGACTGAGCCGCAGCGTACGAAGGGCGGCCTCCGGGTGCTTGGTCCGGAAGGACGAACCAGCAGGGCATCTGCTGTGCGTATGGACAAAGCCGGGGCACGGTGGAGGGTCTTTGCGGTAGGCGCCTGGAGCCGGAGGTACGCGCCCGAAGCCGGAGATACGCGCCGGGAACTGGGCGTACGGGCCCGGAGCCGCCCGTGGCCGCCACCTGGTTCCGCAGCCCCACGCCCCATCCCGCACCATCGGCACAGTTCTTTCCGGTAATTGCACCGAACACATCCGCACCACGTTCCGCGGCGGCTTCCCGAAATTCCGCCGTTCACCGTGCACTATTCCGGCCGGTCCTTCACTGGCCGATTTCCGTGATTGACGCAGGCATGTGCCGTGCCTAGGTTCCCTGTCGCAACGGGGTCGCAACGGGGTCACGACGGGGTCACGACGGGGGAAGGAACGTCCGGGAACCGGACGTCGGAACCGAGGGGTATGGACATGGCAAAGCAGTACGTCACGCCGGAATGGGAATCCCCTGGCGAGTGGTACGGCACCATGAAGGCCACGGTCTGGAATTTCGAAAGCGAACCACTCGTCGATCCGGAAATCTCGTTCCGTGTGCAGTCGGATCAGAACGTCACCAACGTCTACGGCCTCGTCTGGCAGCGGTCGGGCAACGTCATCACCGGGCGGCTGGTGCCGGAGCGCAAGACCGTTCCGCCCCGGCGCGGCGCTCAGGAGTTCAGGCTCGGCTTCGCCCGGTCCATGCCGGGCCCCGGCCCGCTGCCGGCCGAGTTCAAGATCAACGGGCAGTCCGCCGACGTACCCGACGACCGGACGCCGCCGAGCGTGCCGACGAACCTTCAGGTGGACACGCTCGGCCCGACCCAGGCCACGCTCTCCTGGGCCCCCTCCACCGACAACATCGGCGTGCGGGGCTACGAGGTGGCGTACGGCGGCCCGCAGCCCCTGCGGGTCAAGGACGAGACGGCGGTGCTCTCCGGACTCACCCCGACGACCGCGTACACGGTACGGGTCACGGCTGTGGACCTCGCGGGGAACCGCTCCGACCAGTCCCAGCCGCTGGAGTTCAGCACAACCGACAAGCTCCCGGACGGCGGCCCCTGGGACATGCCGCGCGCGCCGTACGTGGACTACATGGCCTGGCCGAACCCCAGCCTGCCGCAGTACGCCCAGGAATCCGGTGTGGACGGCTTCATGCTGGGCTTCATCGTCGCCAACAACAACAAGAAGCTGGCGTGGGCCGGACAGGACGGCCCCGACTGGGAGGTCGACCAGAGCTCGTACGGGAAGAAGGACATCCAGCAGCTGGCCGCCACCGGCGGCAAGGTCGCCTTCTCCTGCGGCGGAGCCTCCGGAAGGCCCCTCGAAGCCGTCGAGACGAGCGTCCCGCGGATCGTCGAGCAGTACGAGGCGTTCCTGCGCAACTACGGCGTGGCGCGCCTCGACTTCGACTTCGAGGGCGACTTCCTGTCCGACGAGGCGGCGCACCTGCGGCACACGGCGGCGGTCTCCCAGCTCCTCGCCAAGCACCCCGGCCTGAAGATCTCCTACACGCTTCCGGCCGACGCGCAGCCCGGTGAGGGGTCGGCGGGCTTCAGTCCGGTCGGCGTCAAGTTCCTGGCCAAGGTGGCCGCCGCCGGGATCGAGCCCGGCCTGGTCAACGGGATGCTGATGGAGTTCGGCCAGAGCGCGCCGCCCGACATGTACGAGTGCTGCGTCATCGGCCTCAAGGCCATGCACGGGCAGATCGGTTCGCTGTGGCCCGCCTGGGACGCCACGAAGACCTGGAACCGTACGGGCGCGACCCCGATGTTCGGCTGCAACATCAACAAGCGGGTCTTCACCCTCGACAATCAGCGCAGCCTGGTCGAGTTCGCCCACGAGAACCAGCTCGGCGCGCTCTCCGGGTGGGACGCCACCCGCGACCACAACCAGGGCAACCCCGACGTCCAGCCGCCGTGCACCGTCGGCTGCGAGCAGTGCGACACCTACCGCTGTACCTGCGTGGACCAGCGGCCGTTCGACTTCAGCAAGCTCATCGCCCTCTACAAGAACGGCGCCACCCCCACCAGCGGGGCACAGTCCCGAGGCTGACGCCCCGCCCCTCCCCGTCCGGCGAACGGCCGCCTCCTGTGCGGCCGTTCGTCCGTACGGAACCATCGTCGGCGCCGACGCGTTACGGCTTCCAGAACCGCTTCTCGTCTGCTCCTGGAGGGCTTCTCGACTCCTTCCGGAAGGCTTCACGGCCGCTTCCGGAGGGCTTCACGGCTACTTCCGGCTGCGCACCATCGCCATCAGCAGCCGGTGGGTCTCGGCGTCGGCGGCCGCGACGAGTCCGCGGCCGCCCTGGCCGGCCGGGGCGCCGTCGATGCCGGTGACGACGCAGCCCGCGGCCCGGCACAGAGCGATGCCGGCGGCGAAGTGGACGCTGCCGGACAGGTCGCCGCCGTCCGTGACGTACGCGGCCCGCCTGCCCGCCGCGACCCAGGCCAGCGCGAGCGTCGTGGACACCACGCGAGGACGGAAGTGCTCGGCGAACGCGGGCCGGGCCAGCAGGTCGACAGCCCGGAAACCGGGGGCGCCGGGGAACGGCGGGTCGAGGTTGACGTCCACGAGCCGGGTGGCTGACGTGGGTGTCAGCCGCCGGTCGGCACCTTCGTCCCGTACCCACGCCCTTTCCCCGTCGGTGCGGAAAACCTCGCCGCTGAACGGATCGGCCACCGCCGCCGCGCCCTCGCGCAACGCCACGTTGACGGCGACCAGCATCGTGCCGACGGCGTAGTTGAGCGTGCCGCACAGGGGATCCACCAGCCACTGCCGTACGGCGCCCGCGGCGCCTTGCTGCCCGCCTTCTTCGCCGAGCACCGCGTCGTCGGGCCGGGCGGCACGGAGGACATCGAGGATCGCCTGCTCGGCCGCCACATCGGCCGCGGTGGCGAAGTCCCCGCCCCCTTGTCGATGCGGGCGAGCCGCTGTCCGTACATGTCGCGCACCACGTCCGCACCGGCACGCGCCGCGGCGGCCGCGACTTCGGCATCACCGAGATCCGTAAAGGATTTGATCATGCCGAAGAGATTACGGGCGGCGTCCCGCGCCGTGAGGGCGCCCGGCCTTGCGCCGGCCGGGCGCCCTTCGTGGTGCTCGCCCGTTACGGCTCGACGGTGGTCGGCTTCTCGGCGCGCAGGTCGCTGACGAAGCCGCCCTTCACCACGCGCATCCAGTAGGAGTGCGACCGGGCCCCGGCGGGGACGTCGGGGTCACGCTGGAGCTTCCGGTCCATCGAGGTGGCACCGTTCGGAGCGTTCCACTGGAACGTGTAGGGGTGCCACAGGCCCAGCTCACTGCTGTAGAAGGGCTTGCGCTCCAGCACGATCACCTGGTCCGGGGCGCCTTGTACGGCTTCCCAGTTGACGCGGACGGTGGCCGCGTCGATGCGGTCGACGGACGTCAGCCGCGGGGCCTTCGGAATCACCGTCGAGGGAGCGGGCCGGAGGGTGCCGCTGCGGATGGTCCGTGGCACGGACGGGTCGTAGTGCTCCGGGCGGTCCAGCTTGCCCGTGACGCGGAGCGTGGCGGGGGCCTGCCTCTGCCCGCCCGCGCACACGTCGACCTGGGCGACCTTCAACCACGCGTCGGAGAACCGTACGAAGTCCTCCTTCTGCACCGGGAACTCACGCGTGCTGCCGCCGACGACCCCGCTCACGGAGTAGACGTAACGGGAGTCGTCGGAGCGGACCACCTGGTAGCTGCACCGGTCGACGGCCGCGGCGCGCGCGTCGACCGCCGCCCTCGGCGACGACGCGTCCGCACCGGCGGCGGAGGCCGACGGGGCCGCTGCGGCTGTGCCCACGCCCGCGGCGAGGGCCCCGAGGCTCAGCGCACAGGTGGCTATGGCGGCGGTGATACGAGAGGTCATACATCCTCCGGTGACATCCAACGGCTCACGTTACGGCCCTGGTCGAGTTCGCCGATCAAGAAGGGACGCTACCGGCAACGAACGACCAAGAAACAGTCAACAACCAGCAAAGTGGCGACTTTTCGGTGACTTCGTGGCGACTTTCCGCGGTCGACCGCTCAGCGGCCCGGCCTCATGCTCTCCGCTGGGGGCTGCGCGTGGATTCCAGTCCTGGCGCCGTGAGCACGGCGGGAAGAGGGCACGTTCTCACCAGCCAGGAAACGGCTCCTCCTCCGCATGCGGCACCGGTTCGGCCGCTGGCCAGTCACCGGGAACGGCCGCGACGGCGGCGGCGGTAGCCGGACACTCGCGTCCGTACGGGCCGTACCGCCGCGCCATGACCGTCTCGCTGAGCACCAGTTCGGCGCATGCCGACGACACGCGGTCCAGGTAGGGCATCCAGCTGGCGTCCGGCAGGCAGTCGAAGAACAGGCTCACCGGCGGATCGTCGTGCGCCAGCTTTTCCAGGGGAATTCCCCAGCCCGCGCCTCCCTGATTCTCGTTGCGGAACACCAGCAGTTCGCCCGACGGAATTCCGTCCGCGGGCGTCAAAGGGCGCGCCCACGCCCGCGCGAATGCCTCGATGCTTTTCCACACCGCCGTCCGTCCGGTCAGCGCGGTGTCGAATGCCCGGGCCGGGCCGTGCCTGTCAGCCATCATTCGATCCCAGGTGTTCAGGAAATCGGCGATCGCCCCGCGGTACCGGTGCGTCGGTACGGCGGAGTCCGCCTTCGGTGAGAGGTGGTGCCGGAGTTTTGTGCGGGCCTCCGACCAGACCTGGCGGGCCAGAATGTCGGCGGGCTGCGTCGCATCGAGGATCAGGTCGCTGTCGTCGCGGGCCGGTTCGATGTGTCGTGCGTGCGCGTCGCGTCGGTGGCGGAGGTAGTTGCGCAGGAGGATGTCGAGGGGGAA
Source organism: Streptomyces sp. Ac-502 (assembly GCF_045222935.1). Lineage (NCBI taxonomy): Bacteria > Bacillati > Actinomycetota > Actinomycetes > Kitasatosporales > Streptomycetaceae > Streptomyces > Streptomyces sp. Ac-502. The sequence continues at coordinate 9,127,260 of NZ_JBHFFO010000001.1, read as the reverse complement.
GCCGTGGTGCAGGCACTTGCGCTGGATCTTGCGTACCAGCCGGAGGTCGGCCGGCAGATCGACGAAGATGTCGAGGCGGGGACAGCGTGCCGACGGTGCGACGTGCCCGGCGAACAGCCCCTCGACGATGACGACGGAGGCCGTGGCCAGCGCGGCGTCCGTGTCGTGGGTGAGGCGCTCGAAGTCCGTCGACCGGGGCGATCCGTAGTCCAGGTGCGGTACCCCGGCGGCGTCGTACGTCCATACGCCGCCGCGTTCCGGTGCGCCGAAGTAGTAGTCGTCACCGTGCAGGACGCAGGTGGTAACCCGGGGCGCGGTGGCTGTCAGTGCGTCCGCCAGCGTGGTTTTGCCCGCGCCGGAGCCTCCGGTCAGCGTCAGCAGCATGTGGTTCCCCATCCACTCGGCCTGGTGGTCGTGCCGGTCCCGCCGTACGGCCGGGCCGCCGTCCGCCGGCTCGCTGTCTTCTCTTCGGAGCCGGCGAACGTGCGGATCGGACGGGGTCGGGCGGGATCAGGTGAGGCGGGGTGGGGCGGGGCCGGACCTCAGGCGTTCTTGCGGGCGACGGCCCCGTACATCGCGATGTCCCGGTCGTCGACCTGCTCCTGGTCGGCGTCGGGCCGCCAGTGGTGGACCTGCGTCAGCCCGGGCTCGACCAGGTCCAGGCCCTCGAAGAGCGCCGCGGCCTCGGCCTTGGTGCGCAGCTTCATGGGCATGCCCCGGCGTGCGTACTCGTCGGCGACCCGGCTGACCTCACGCGGCGCGAAGTCGGCGGTTCCGATGGTCATGGCCAGGAAGCTCCCGGCGGGCAGCGGCTCCAGGAGGCGGCGCACCAGGCTGTGGTCGTCGGGCGGGAGGATGAAGTGCAGGATGCCGATGATCATCAGGCCGACCGGCTGCCGGAGGTCCAGCAGTTCCTGGAACTGGTCGGAGCCGATGATGGCCTCCGGGTCGCGCATGTCGGCGTCGACGTACGCGGTCCGGCCCTCCGCGGAGCCGGTGAGCAGCGCCCGCGCGTGGGTCAGCACGATCGGGTCGTTGTCGACGTACACGGCGTGGGCGTCGGGCCGTACCTCCTGTACCACTTCGTGCAGGTTCGGGGAGGTGGGCAGGCCGGTGCCGATGTCGAGGAACTGCCCGATGCCTTCCTCGCGGGCCAGGTAGCGGGCCGCGCGGTGCATGAACTTGCGGTTGGCCCGCATGTGGACGGGGAGTGCCGGCCACTCCTCGCACATCACGTCACCGGCTTCGCGGTCCACGGCGTAATGGTCCTTCCCGCCGAGGATGTAGTCGTACACGCGCGCCGAGTGAGCCGTACCGGTGTCGATCCGGTCCACGGGGTAGCCCTGCTCCAACACCCTTGCTCCTTACGGTTGTGCTTGCGCCACGACGGTCCGGCGCCACGGTGAGTGTATGCGGTACCCGATACGGCCCTGTCGGTGCGGTATGCCTGTTCAGGGCCGTGTGCCCGCGCGGCCAACTGACCGGGCCGGAAGGGGCACGCCCTGTTCACCGTGCCGCTTCGTCATTCAACCGGTCGGCGATCGCCTCGAATTGTTCAATCTCGTCCTGATCCAGGTCGAGGAGTGGGAAGTCGGAGGGCGTGTGCCCGCCGGCTGCCGGGCTGTCCGTGTGGGCGGCCAGTCCGTCCAGCAGGTCCAGCCAGGCACGGCCGAGACGGGCCACCACCGCCGCGTCCAGCAGCCGGTCCGGCCAGGTGAGGGTGAGGCTGAGAGCCGCCCCGTCCACCGTGTCCCGGACGACCGCGCTCGCTTCCAGTACGTGCGGAACGGGCATGCCGGGGTCGGAGGAGGAACCGATGGCCGGTTCACCGGTCAGTTGCCAGGGTTCGGGCGTGCCCGCCCGGGGGTGGGCGGCGAGGAAGCGGCCCATGTAGTTGAAGCTGATGCGGGCGGACGGAAGGTGCGCCCGCCCGGATGCGTCAGTGTTGTCCGGGAGGCGGCCCGGTCCGTCTTCGGTTGTCGCCCGAGCCTGTTGCTTGACCGCTTTGAGCAGCCGGCCGGCCGCTGGACCGCCGGCCGACGCCTCGGCCAGGTCGACGCCGTCGAGGTCCAGCCACTGCGGGCGTACGGTGGTGAACCAGCCCACCGTACGGGAGAGGTCGGTTCCGTCGGCCGCCGCACGGCCGTGCCCCTCGACGTCCACCAGAACGGTCCCGCCGCCCGCGCCCGGCCGGGCGTCCACGACGGCCCCTGCCAGCGCCGCGAGCAGCACCTCGTGCACACCGCAGTGGTACGCCGCCGGGGTACGGGACGTCAGGATCTCCGCCTGCCCTGCCGGCACCAGCCAGGTCTGCTCGCGCAGGGTCGCCGCGGTGTCGACGGCCGGGTCGAGATCCCGGTCGACCGGCAGCGGGTCGGACGGCTGCGGGCAGGGCCGCGCGTCGAGCGGCTGCGCGTCGACCGGCCGCGCGTCGGCAGCCCGAGGACCGTCGGCGTCCGGCCCCGTCGCGGCCCAACTCCGGAACGACGTACCGACCGCGTCGAGTTGTGGTAGGCCGCCCCCGCCGCCATCTCGCAAGCGGCCCGCAGGTCCGCGAGCAGGATGCGCCACGACACCCCGTCGACCGACAGGTGATGGACGACCAACGCCAGACGTCCCGTCCGGCCGGGCCCGGCGTCCAGCCACACCGCCTGCACCATGCGGCCCGATGCCGGGTCGAGCCGTCCTACGGCGACCCGCGCCGCCCGTTCCGCATCCTCGTCGAGGCGCGCTTCGGAGGCCACCGGGTTCTCCGGGCTCCCCGGGTTCTCCGGGCTCCCGTCGAGCCCGTCCCCGACCGACAGACAGTTGATCAGCGACTCGACATCCACCGCACCCCGTTCGCCCGTCTCCAACGCCCACCCGTCCGCGTCCGGCACCACACGGGCCCGCAGCATGGCGTGCGTGTCCAGTACGGCGCGCAGCCCGGCCGCCAGGGCGTCCCTGGTGAGCGCGGCGGGTGTCGCGACGATCGCCCACTGCGCGAACCTGCCGCCGGTGATCCGCTCGCCCAGCCTCCGCATGAGCGGGGTACGGGGAATCCGGCCGACGCCCGTGTCCACGGCGGCCGACGGGCCGGTCCCGTCGGCCGCCGTACGGGCCAGCAGGGCGAGCCGTTCGGGCGTCTTCGCTTCGAACACCTGCGGTGAGGTCAGCACCAGTCCGGCGCGGCGGGCCCGTGCCACCAGTTGCAAGGAGATGATGGAGTCGCCGCCCAGCTCGAAGAAGCTGTCCTCGACGCCGGCCCGTTCCAGCCCCAGTACCTCGGCGAACAGCGCGCACAGGACCTCCTCGGCCGGGGTGCGCGGCTCGCGGCCCGCGGCCCGCGCGGCGAACTCGGGTGCGGGCAGGGCCGCGCGGTCCACCTTCCCGTTCGGGGTGCGCGGCAGGGCGTCGAGCACCACGACCGCCGCGGGCACCATGAACTCGGGCAGCGCCCCGGCGACGTGCTCCCGCACCGACCGGCCGTCGACCGGGTGACCGTTCACCGGGTGGCCGTTCACCGGGTGGTCATCGACCGGGCGACCGTTCACCGACCGGCCGTCGACCGATCCGCCGCCCACCACCCCGTACGGCACCACATAGCCGATCAACCGCCGCTCCCCCGGCCGGTCCTCCCGGACCACGGCCGTCGCCTCGCCGACGGCGGGGTGGCCGGCCAGCGCGGCCTCCACCTCGCCGAGTTCGACGCGGTAGCCGCGTATCTTGACCTGGCTGTCGGCCCGCCCGGCGAAGACCAGTTCGCCGTCGCCGGTCCAGCGCACGATGTCCCCGGTGCGGTACATCCTCCCCGGCCTTCGGCCGGGGGACCCCCATGCCGGGTGTGAACGGGCAGGCCACGAACCGCTGCGCGGTCAGCGCCGCCCGTCCCTGGTAGCCGCGCGCCAGGCTCTCCCCCGCCACGTACAGTTCGCCGGGCACGCCGGGCGGCACCGGCTGGAGGAACGCGTCCAGCACGTACAGCCGGGTGTTGGCGACGGGACGGCCGACCGTGGGCGTCTCGCCGCCGGTCAGCGGGGCGGTGGAGCTCTGTACGACGGTGGCTTCGGTGACGCCGTACTCCTCGTGGACCTGCCGCCCCGGGGCCCAGCGCCGGCGCAGCTCCTCGGTCAGCGGTTCGCCGCCGGTCACCACGACGCGCAGGTCGGGCAGGTCTTCCGGTGGCAGGTGCAGCAGGAAGGACGGGGTGCCGCCGAGCTGGGTGATCCGGTGGGCGCGCAGCAGGCAGGCCAGGTCCTCGCCCAGGGCCGGCGGTCCCGGCGGGGCCAGGACGAGACGTCCGCCCGCGCACAGGACGGGCCAGGTGTCGGCGATCGACACGTCGAAGGTGGGGGCGGCGAGCTGGAGGACGCGGCTGTCCGGGCCGAGGCCGAACCGGGCCACCCGGTCGGCGACGAGGTTGCGCAGGCCGCGGTGGGTGACCGTGACGCCTTTCGGCACGCCGGTGGTCCCCGAGGTGTAGACGAGGTACGCCGCGTGGTCCGCTGCCAGCGGCGTGCGGCGCTCCGCCTGGGTCACGAAGCCGCCCCGGTGGCGCGCCAAAGCCCCGGCCACGGCCGGGTCGTCCAGGTCGGCCACCCGGGCGGCGCAGTCACCTGGCACCGCGTGCCGGGTGTCGGCGTCGCACAGCACCACGGCCGGGTCCGCGTCCCGCAGCAGGAAGGCGCGGCGCTCCGGCGGGTAGTCCGGGTCGACGGGTACGAGGACGCCGCCCGCCATGATGACGGCCAGTGCGGCGGTCAGGGACTCCGCCGACCGCCGCAGCAGCACCGCGACGCGGCGTTCCGGGCCGACGCCGAGGCCGATCAGGTGGCGCGCCAGGCGTCCGGCCGTGGTCGCGAGTTCCCCGTAGGTCACGGTCCTGCGGGCGTCCTCGACGGCCACGGTGTCGCCCGGCCGTGCCGCGCGGCGGCGGAGCAGTTCCGGTACCAGTACGGCGGGCAGCGGCATCTCCGTACGGTTCCACTCCGTCACCACCAGCCGGTGTTCTTCCGCACCCAGCACGCCGACCCGCCCGACGACGGGCGCCGGGCCGTCGGTGACCAACTGGGCGAGGACCTGGGCCAGCCGGGCGGGCAGTGCTTCGACGACGTCGGCGGGGAGCAGTCCGCGCTGGTGGATGAGGTGGACGTGAAGCTGTTCGCCGGGGGTGATGTTCAGGCCCAGCGGGTAGTGGACGACGTCGGTCACGTCCGCGAGGCGGATCGTGAGGGCGCCGGGCCGGTCCGGGGCGGCCGGTGGCCGGGGCAGGTTCTGATAGACGACGATGCTGTCGAAGAGCGCGCCGGGCCCGCCCAGTTTCTGCGCCTCGGACAGGCCGAGGTGCCGGTGGGGCAGGAGGGCGGACTGGCGTTCCTGCACATCCTTGAGCAGGGCGAGCACCGGTTGCGCGGCGTCCAACGGCACCCGTACCGGCAGCGTGTTGATCAGGAGGCCGACCATCGTCTCGACGCCCGGCAGTTCGGGCGGCCGGTCGGCCATGGTGACGCCGAAGACCACGTCCGTACGGCCGGCCAGCCGGGCGAGGACCAGCGCCCAGGCGCCGAGTACCACGGTGCTCGCGGTCAGGCCGTGGGTGCGGGCCAGTTCCTCCAGCCGGCGGGACAGCCCGGCGGGGAGGTCGGCGTGCAGGTGTACGGGGTCGGTCGCGCCGTGTCGAGGTGCCGTCGGCGCCACCAGGGTGGGTTCGCCCGCGCCGTGGAACTCGGCGCGCCAGGCTTCCCGTGCGGCTTCCTTGTCCTGCCGTGCCAGCCAGGCCAGGTACTCACGGTACGAGGTGACCGGGCCCGGCCGGGGGTCGTCGCCGCCCGCCGCGTACGCCGCGGACAGCTCCGTGACCAGCACCGGCAGCGACCAGCCGTCCATCAGGACGTGGTGGGTGAGGACGACCAGGTGGTGGCGTTCCACGCCGAGGCGGATCAGCAGGAGCCGCCACAGCGGTGCCGTCGCCAGGTCGATCCGCCCGCGGTGTTCCCGTGCGGCCAGCTCCGCGGCCGCGGTCGCCGCTTCGTCCTCCGGGAGGTGCGACACGTCCGCTTCCTGCCAGGGCAGCGGCACGTCACGCGCGACGACTTGCACGGCCACGCCGGACGCGCTGCGGCGGAAGCTCGCCCGCAGGGTGGCATGCCGGCCCACCAGGGCCCGCCAGGAGGCCCGCAGCCGGCCGGTGTCCAGCGGCCCGTCGAGTTCCAGTGTCCAGCGGCTCTTGTAGACGTCCGGCGCCAGCTCGTCGTGGAGGGACTGGAACAGCAGCCCTTCCTGCAACGGCGAGAGCGGCCAGACGTCCGCGAGCTGCGGTACCGCCTGCTCCAGCTCGGTCACGTCCTGCTGGGTGAGGGTGAGCAGCGGGAAGTCCGAGGGCGTGTACCCGCCCGCTCCGGTGGTGTCGGTGTGTGTGGCCAGGCCGCCGAGCAGGTCGAGCCACAGCTGCCCCAGGGTCCGTACGGCGGTTTCGTCCAGTAGGTGGTCGGACCAGCTCAGGGCGAGGGTAAGTTCGGGGCCGTCGGGGGTGTCCCGTACCGCGGCCTCGGCTTCCAGGGCGTGCAGTACGGGCATGGCGGGGTCGGCGGACTCGCCGATCGTGGCGTGACCGGCGAGCTGCCAGGGCTCGGCCGGGCCGGTGTGTGTACCGGCGGCGAGGAACCTGCCCAGGTAGTTGAACGAGACCTGAGGGGCCGGAAGCGCGGCCAGTGCCGGTCGCGTACCGGGGTTGAGGTGGCGCAGCAGGCCGTGGCCGAGACCGTCGCCGGGCACCGCTCCGGCCTGTTCCTTGACCGTCTTCAGCAGCGCGCCGGCCGCCGGGCCGCCCGCCAGGGCTTCGTCGAGGTCGACACCGGCGGCGTTCAGCCGGACCGGGTGCACGTCGGTGAACCACCCCACCGTACGGGCCAGCTCCACTCCTTCGGCCACCGGCTCACGGCCGTGGCCCTCCACGTCCACCAGCAGTCCGGCGGCCGGGACACTGTCCGGCCGCCAGTGGGTGAGCGCTCCGGCGAGCGTGGACAGCAGGACTTCGTGCACGCCGCAGTGGAACGCGGCGGGCGCGCGGCCGGTCAGGGTTGCCGCGTGGCCGGCCGGAACGGCCCATTCCGTACGGTGCACGGTGGCGGCGGTGTCCCGCAGCGGGTCGGGCGCCCGCGTGCCCACGGCCAGGTCACCGCCGTCCAACAGCGCCTGCCAGTCGGGCAGTTCCGCAGTGCGGTGCTCGTCCGCGGCCTGTGCCGCCAGTAGTTGGGACCATCGCCGGAAGGACGTTCCTACGGGGTCGAGGACCGGCGGCCGTCCCGCTGCGACTGCCTCGCATGCCGCCCGGAGGTCGGGTATCAGGATGCGCCAGGAGACCCCGTCCACCACCATGTGGTGCACGACCAGCACCAGCCGGCCGTCCTGCTCGGGCCCCGCGTCCAGCCAGACCACTTGGACGAGTGTGCCGGCGGCGGGATCGAGCCGCTGACGGGCGTCCCCTACGGCCCGTTCGGCGGCCTCGTCCAGGCCGTGGCCGTCCTCGGTGGCGATGCGGCTGATCAACGAGTCCGCGTCGACCGTGCCGCGCCCGGCCACCGTCAGGGCCGGTTCCGGACCGTCCGTCACGATGCGGGCACGCAGCATGTCGTGGGTGTCCAGTACGGCGGCCAGCCCACCGGCCAGCACGTCCCGGGTCAACCCGGCCGGCGCGCCGACGGTCACCCACTGCGCGAACCCGCGGCCGGCTCCCCGCTCCCCCAGCGCCCGCATCACCGGGGTCCAGGGCACGTCCCCGATCCCCTCGTCGTCCTGCGGGGCACGTTCCGGCCGGTCCGCTACGGCCTCGGCCACCGCCGCCAGCCGCTCCGGCGTCGAGAGGCCGAAGACCTGACCGGACGTCAGGACCAGACCGGCGCGCCGGGCCCGGGACACCAGCTGCATCGAGCTGATCGAGTCACCGCCCAGCGTGAGGAAGTCGTCCCGCACCCCCACCCGGTCCAGCCCCAGCACCTCGGCGAACAAACCGCACAGCGTTTCCTCGGCCGCCGTCCGCGGCTGCTCCGGTGCGGCTCCGCCGAAGCCGGGCGCCGGCAGGGCCTTGCGGTCGACCTTGCCGTGCGCGGTGAGCGGCAGCCGGTCCAGCGGTACGAGCGCGGCGGGGACCAGGTACTCGGGCAGCGTCGCGGCCAGGTGGTCCCGCAGAACGGCGAGGAGCGCGCCGGTGTGGCGGTTGTCGGACCGATCGTCGGACCGCGCGACGGGCTCCGGCAGTTGCCGGCCACCCTCACCATGGGAGTGGCCGACATGACCGACGGGCTCTTCCGGGTCCGGCGGCACCGGCCCGGCGGCCGGAACGACGTACCCGACCAGCCGCCGCTCGCCCGGGTGCTCCTCCCTGGCCACCACCACGGCCTGCCCGACCGCCGGATGCGCGGCGAGGGCCGATTCCACCTCGCCCGGCTCCACCCGGTACCCACGGATCTTGACCTGTTCGTCGGACCGTCCGACGAAGACCGGCTCGCCGTCAGCGGTCCACCGCACCAGGTCCCCGGTACGGTACATCCGCTCGCCGCGCGCGAACGGGGAGGCCACGAAGCGCTCCGCGGTGAACCCACCGCGCCCCAGGTATCCGCGGGCCAGCCCGCCCCCGGCGAGATACAGCTCCCCGTCCGCCCCCGGTGCGACCGGCCGCAGCCACGAGTCGAGCACGTGCAGGCGGCGGCCGGTCAGCGGCCGTCCGAGAGGCAGTACGTCCGGCACCTCGTCGCCCGGCCGCACCGGACGCGTCGTCGCGCACAGCGTGGCCTCCGTCGGCCCGTACAGATGCTGCACGGTCACCTCCGGGCACGCCTCCCGCACGCGTGCCACCGCCACGGCCGGTACCACGTCCCCGCCGCACATGACCTGCCGGAACCCCCGGAAGCACTCCGGTGACTCCTCCGCGATCACCCGGAACAGCCCTGCCGTCAGCTGCACTGCCGTCACGCCGTCGGCCACCGCCTGGGCGAGCCGCCGCGCGTCCGGCGGACCTGGCTCCGCCATCACCACCGTGCCGCCCACCGCCAGCGGCAGCCACAGGTCGAACAGCGACGCGTCGAAGGCGTACGGCGCGTGGGCCAGCACCGCGTCGTCCGGGCCCACTCCCCACCGCGGGTCGCTCACCAGGCCCGCCACACTCCCGTGCGGGACCAGCACGCCTTTCGGCAGCCCCGTCGAGCCGGAGGTGTACATGACGTACGCGGCGTCCTCCGCGCCCACCGTCACTCCGGCACGGTCCGGTGGGCACGCGGCCACCGCCGCCGCCACCCGCGGGTCGTCCAGCACCACCGTTTCCGCGTCTCCGGGAACCAGATGCCGTGTCACGGGACGGGTCGCCTCCGAGCACAGCACCGCCGCCGGGGCCGAGTCCGCCAGCAGGAACGCCACCCGGTCCGCCGGATATCCGCAGTCCACCGGAACGTACGCGGCCCCTGCTTTCCACACGCCCAACAACGCCGTCAGCAGGCCCGCAGACCGCTCCAGCACCACCGCGACCCGGTCACCGCGCCGCACACCCCGGGCGGTCAGGTACGCGGCCAGCCGACTCGATGCCGCCGCCAATTCCTCGTAGGTGTCCTTGTGACCGGCGTCCGCCACCGCCACCGCGCCCGGCGTGCGGGCCGCCTGGCGGCCGATCAGCTCGGGCACCGAAACAGCCGGCGCCCCGGCGAGCGCGCGCTCCGGCCCGGTCATCGTCCGGTCCCCGTGCCCGGCCGACGGCAATTCCCGCGCATATTTCGTTCGGAGCGGGCCGTTGCCCTTATTCCTTTCCGACGGGCGGGAAAGGACATCGTCAGGGCCAGGGGCAGGTCGGTGGACGCCAGGCCGTTCATGATTCCCCTTGGATCGCAACGACCGAAATGACCGGCGACCCCATGGCCGTGGGCGCGGCGAATTCCGCGACGTCCGCGCATTCCGCGTCGGTCCGAGACCGATCGGCGTACCGTTGTTCAGGGGTCGGTTGGCCTCACTTTGCGGTCGGCGAAGTACGGGGTCAACAGCAGCCAGTTGGACGAACACTTGGTGGTGTGCGCGTCCAACTGGGTGTTTTCCGCACTCCGGACATCGCCCCGATACGGGGGTACTGGTCGCAGTGGTCGGCGCCTCCGGCCATCAAGAGGTTTTCCTCTGCGAGCACGACCTGAAGGACTTCCGTGCCGTCCCGGTACGAATCGAAAGCGCCGAGCATACTGCCGACGACGGTGCAGCGGCAGAGTCAGTGGCAACCCCGCCGAGCGGCACGCGCGGGCAGCGAATGCGGCTCCAGGAATAGACACCGCGCGCCCGCGCCGCCAGAGCACATAGAAGGTGCTGCCGTAACTGCGGAGGCTGTTCCGCAGCAAAGTGTCACGACACCCGGCGCCGCCTCCCGGGCGGCCGGGCGACGCGCGGGAGGCACCCGGGCCCGTACGGGGAAACGGCAGGCGGGCAGCGTCGTCCGGTCACCTCCCGAGAGCTGCGAGCGTGGCTTCGAGGTCGGCGGCGCGAGGCTGGTTGTGCGGAAGCCTGGCCAGCAGGGCCGCCATGCCGCACGTGTCGGTCGCGGCGGAGAAGACCAGGCCGCAGCCGATCGCCGCGGACAGCCAGCGGGCACGCCGGTAGCGGGCGCCGAGGGCGAGGCCGGCCACCACGAGGGAGCCGGCGGCGAGGCGGACCTGGCGTTCCATGGGCCAGGCGGCCTTGGTCCCGGTGCCGTCTTCCCGCTCGACCGGGTGGCCCTGTGCGGCCCAGGCGGCGGTGCCGCCGGTGAGGGTGGCGGCGGGGATGCCCGCGGCGGCGAGCTGTTCGCAGGCGGTGGCGGAGCGGTTGCCGGAAGCGCAGACCATGAGCAGTTCACCGCGGGCGGCTGCCGCCTCGATGGCGGGAAGGGCGCTCGCGAGGTGGTCGAGGGGGATGTTGTGGGCGCCGGGCAGATGGCCCGCGGCGTATTCGCCGGGGGTACGGACGTCGACGACGGTGTAGGCGCTCAGCCGGTCCGCCACCCGGTCGGGAAGAACGGCGGTCTGGGTGATCATGTGCATGGGGTTCCTTTTCGTTGCGTCCCCCGGGCCCCGGGGAAGCGGGCCCCGACGGACTAGAATACCCGCGGGGGTATCCGGAGCGCCCGGAGCCACACCCGGGACGCCCCGGGTGTCCCCGGACGCGGGTCTGCCGCGGAGGAGGAAATGTGGAGCTGGAGATGGCGGCCGACGAGCTGAAGCGCGTGCTCAACCGGCTGCGACGGGCACAGGGACAGATCGCCGGAATCATCCGGATGATCGAGGACGGCCGCGACTGCGAGGACGTCATCACGCAGCTCGCCGCGGTCTCCCGCGCACTGGACCGGGCCGGGTTCGCGATCATCGCGACGGGGCTGCAGCACTGCATGGCCGACGGGGAGCAGACCGGCGGTGACCGGGAGCAGATGCGGGCGAGGCTGGAGAAGCTGTTCCTTTCGCTGGCCTGAGTCGTCCGGCGGCTCGCCGACCTGAGACGTCTGTCCACTCGCCGGCCTGATACGCCTGTGTGTGCTCGCCGTCCTGAGGCGTCCCGCCGCTCGCCGGCCCGAGACGTCCGTCCGCCGCCCCGCCGGACACGTCATGTCACGGCCTCGACGAGCATGAAGGCCGCCACCGCCAGCAGGGCGAACGCGAACACGCGCCGCAGGCGGGGCCCGGAGACCTTCCCGGCGAGGCGTTTGCCGTCCCAGGCCCCGAGGACGGCGGCCGCGGTGAACGGGCCGACGACCGCCCAGTCCAGGGAGCCGGCCGCCCCGAAGCGGGTGGCCAGCGAGGACAGGGAGTTGACGGTGATCACCAGCAGACTGGTGCCGACGGCCGCCCGCATCTCGAAGGCCAGCACCGTCACCAGGGCCGGTACGGCGAGGAAGCCGCCTCCCACGCCGAGCAGCCCGGTCAGGGCGCCGAGCCCCGCGCCGGCCCCCGCGGCCCGCCCCTTCCGTACCTCGCGGTTCCCGTCCGCCGCCGCGGCAGGGCGCAGCATCTTGACCGCGGCGAGGGCGGCGACGCCCGCGAAGGCGAGGGTGAGGGCGGCCTGCGGAAGGTGTGCGGCGGCGGCTCCGGCGAGGGCCGCCGGCAGGACTCCGGCGGCGGCGAACGCCGCCCCCGCCTTCCACCGCACGTGTCCGGCCCGCGCGTGTGCGTACAGCGCAGCCAGGGAGGTGGCGGTAACGATGAGCAGACTCGCGGTGGTGGCCTCGGCAGGAGTGAAGCCGAGGAGGTAGATCAGCGCCGGTACGGCCAGGACGCTGCCACCGCCGCCGAGCGCGCCGAGCGCCAGTCCGACCACACCGCCCGCGACCAGGGCCAGGATCAGTGCGCTCATGCTGCCGGACCGCCCGGCCCGCGCACGCCGACGGCCGGTGGGGCGCAGGCGCCGGGATCGGGGACGGGGTCGGGGGCGGGGTCGGGGACTGGCATCAGGAGCCGGCCACGGTCAGGCCGGCGTCGACCGCGGCTTCGAAACCGTCGTCGACGGCGACGACCTGCCGTCCCACCGCGTCCAGGAGGGAGGCGGCGATCGCCGCGCGCATTCCTCCGGCGCAGTGCACCCACACGACGCCCGGCGGGATTTCGCCGATCCGGCCGTGCAGCTCGTGGACGGGTATGTGCACCGAGCCTTCGACGTGCCCGTCGGCGCGTTCCGAGGTGCGCCGCACGTCGAGCACTACCACCTGCGCGCCACGCGCACGGGCGGCGGCGAGGTCGGCGAAGGCGGCGCGCGGGAAGGAGGCGAGTTCCTCGCCGTCGCGGATCCAGCCGGCCGGGTCGCCGGTGGCGGCAGCGGCCGGGCGGTCGATGCCGACCCGGGCCAGCTCCCGCTGGGCGGCGGCGATCTGCTCCGGTGTCGTGCCGAGCAGGGTGACCGGCTTGCCCCACGGGATCAGCCAGGCCAGGTAGGTCGCGAGCTTGCCGTCGCCTTCGAAGTTGAACGATCCGGCCACGTGTCCGGCGGCGAAGGCGACGCGGCTGCGCAGGTCCACCACCCACTCCCCCGCGGCCAGCCGCTCGGCGATCCGCCGCGCGTCGGCGGGCTCGGGCGGGGTCAGGTCGACGGGGGCGGGGCCCGCGGCGTTGGCGGGGCCCATGTGGGCGTAGTAGGCCGGTACGTCCTCCAGGCCGGCGAGGGTACGGGCGACGAAGGTGTCCACGTCCAGGGTGAGCGCGTCGTTGGCCGTGCGCTCCTTGCCGATCGTGGTGGTGTCGCCCGCGGCCTGGGAGGAGGAGCAGAAGCTGCCGAATCCGTGCGTGGGCAGCACCGGGACCTCGTCGTCGAGTTCGTCGGCGAGGCGGTGGGCGGAGGCGTGCTGGGCGCGGGCCAGCCGCTCGGTCAGCCGCGGCTCGACCAGGTCCGGGCGGCCGACCGTACCGATCAGCAGCGATCCGCCGGTGAAGGCCGCCACCGCCCGTCCGCCGTCCTCCAGCGCGTACGAGGTGTGGTGCGGCGTGTGGCCGGGGGTGGCGATCGCGCGCAGCACCAGGCCCTCGTCCACCGCCACCGTGTCGCCGTCGGCGACGGGAGTACGGGCGAACGACACGCTCGCCGCGGCCGGAACCAGGTAGGCGGCGCCGGTGACACGGGCCAGCTCCAGGCCGCCGGTGACGTAGTCGTTGTGTATATGGGTCTCCGCGACATACGCGATCCGCACCCCGCGCCGCGCCGCGGCGGCGATCACCCGGTCGATGTCGCGCGGCGGGTCGATCACGACCGCGGCCCCGTCGCCACCGGCCAGGTAGCTGCGGTTGCCCAGGCCCTCGAACGTCAGGGTGTCGACGAAGAACACAGTGGTGCCTCCTCCATGGAACGGACGTGACGGGTGTACCCCCGGGGGTATCTGTCACCCACCTTAACAGTGATACCCCGGGGGGTATCCCGGAGTGGTGGTACACCCGGGCACCCGGGCGACTCCGGGGGATCGGAACGCTCGGGTCCGACAGCACTCCACTCCGACGGGTACCCGCCGGGGTATCGGGGAATCCGCTCCGGGTTCGGGTCCGGGTCGGCGGCGGCGCGCGGCGCCGCCGCGGGAGCACGGACCGGGATACAGTCAACTCCGCACGGGCCGCCGCCCGTTGTCCGTGGTTCGCCCCGGCCTCCTCCCCGCACCCGGCAGCCGGTCGCTCACCGCCGTACCGCCACGGGTACCTCTGACACGGAGCACGGAGCCTTCGCCATGACCACCACACCGCGGGACCTCCAGATCGTCGCCCTGGTCCTCACCATGGACACGGACCCGCCGCGCCCCGTGGACCCGGGCGACCTCTCCCTCGCCCTGGCGGGAGCCGAGGTGATCGACCTCCTGCGCGCCGGGGTCCTCGCCGTGGACGGCGACCGCATCGTGCCCGACGACCGCGACCGGCGGGCACCGGCCGACCGTCTGCTGGACGCTGCCGCGTCGGCGCTCGTCCGGCGGGCGCCCCACGAGTCGGTCGAGGATTGGCTGTGGCGCCGGGGCCGCGGCCTGTCCGCGGCCTACCGGGCCGCCCTGACGGAAGAGGGACTCCTCACCCGCAAGCGCCGCGGGCTGCTGTTCCGCACCGGCCGGACGGCGGTGCCCTCCTCGTCCGCCCGCGCCCACGCGGCCGACCGTTGGGCATCGGGCGAACCCGTCCTCGCCGCCCTCGCCGCAGCCGCCGGAATGCGCGAGGCGCCGGCCGGCGATTCCCTGAGCGGGACCGACGACGCGGTCGTGACCGTCCTCGCCGCAGTCAACGAGGCGGTGGTGGAGCTGGAGGGCGTACGGCAGCGACGCTCCGTCGAGCAGGCGGCCTTCGACAACATCTGGCGAGGCCTGTGACGGGAAGGCGAGGCGTGCGACGGGAAGGGGCCGGGCCGCGTGAGCCCGACTGGCGGCGGCGAAAGGCGGCGGGCGGAAGGCTTCGAGCGGCGTGGGCATCGCGCAGCGGAAGACCCCGTACACCGCCCGCGCGATCCCCTCGCCCTGCCGCCCTGCCGCCTGCGTCGGCGCAAGTGCCGTACGAAGATGCCCGTCGCGGCGTTGTGGTCACCCGTTACGAGGTCGGGGCGCAGCGAGGTGAAGGCGACACGGAAAACGGCCGACCGAAGGCCTGCGACGGCGTACGGGCAGCCCGCGACAGCTCGCGGAGGGGGAGGAACCGCCGCCCGGGTCACTTTCCCGTCAACCCGGTGGGGCCGCTCCAGTAGGCCCGCTTCCACCGCTTCGCGTCGGGAGTGAACTCGACCTCCATGCGGTCGGCGGCGTCCGGCGGCAGCGAGAACGCGTACCTGCCCACGACCTCCCGGCCGGGCAGGACGTACCCCTTGAGGACCTTCTGCCGCCCACTGCCGTCGATCACCAGCTCCGTCGAGGCGCCGTCGGCGTCGTTGACCGAGGGCAGTCCCGTCTCGATCTCGACCCGCTCGGTCCCGGTGTTGACCACCTTGACCGTCACCTGGACGGCCTTGTTGCCCTTCGCGTGTCCCAGCACGTAGGCATCCGGGACGAACGGCTGCGGCTGGGCAACCGTCACCTTCAGGCCGTTCCCGAAGGTGTAGGAGCCGCCGAACGACGGGTGCCGCGCCTTCCTCTCGGCCTCGGCGGAGGACTTCGCCTTCTCGGTCCGGACGCGCGCCTCGTCGTCCACCTTCTGCGCCAAGGCGACGACGAAGAACCCGCCGGCGATCGCGGCCAGCAGTCCGACCCCGCCCAGGAGGACACCGGCCAGCGCCATGCCCTTGCCCCGCGCCCGGCCCTTGCGCCCCATGCCGATCCCGACGGAGCCGAAGACCACGGCCAGCAGCGCCGGCAGCCAGGAGACCCAGAACAGGACGAGGGGCAGGGCGAGGACGACCCCGAGGACACCGAGGACCAGTGCCGCGACGGCCATGCCGTTGCCGGGCCGCGGCGCGAACGGCAGTGCCGTCGGGGGCGGACCCCAGTGGGCGGGAGCCTGCCCGGGGGCGGCGGGCGCCACGGGTCACGGTCGTCCGGCGTGGGGGCGACGGGCTGCGCACCGTCGGGCGGAATGGATTCGGTCACGTACAGTCCTCGTAAGGGGTCGAAACGGACAAGCCGTTGACCATATCAGTCAGGCAGCCGACGGTTCGGCCGCTCTCGGCGAAGGCCTGGGCAATCTTGTCTTCCCTGCTCATGTCCCTGCTCCGTCGGCCACCCGCAGCCTGTCCACCGCCTGCCGTGCGGACAGCGGCCCCGGGGCGACCTGCGGTACCCGGTCAGCGCACCGAACCGTGCGCCTCCGGTCCGTACCGGCCACACGAACACCGCCCGTACGCCCGGCGACTGGGCCTCGAAGGCGAAGTTCGGCCACCGTTCGCCCGCGCCCGCGCCCAGATCCGCCACCTGATGGGGCACCTCGCTGAAGTCCGTCGTCATCCCGGGCCCTTGCCCCAGGGTGAACTGCGCGTCCTCCAGCCGCGCACCGATGTCGTCGCTGAACCACACCAGTTCCGCACCCCACCGCAGCGAGACCGCGATGCCCTCCAGACCCAGCGCGTGCGCGCACCGCACGGCCCACACCCGGTGCTCTCCCGAGTCGACGGCTCGCTCCAGACCGACGAGCAGTTCTTGTACAGACACTTGGTGCTCCATCGTTGAGCCTTCCGCGCCGAAGGGCGGACCAGCACCGAAGACGACCACGTTCCGTGTCTGAAGGTCATTCTGCACCGCCCTGGCGGAAGCTGTTCCGGGGTAAGCGGTTGCTCCCGTCGGGACACGATTCGGCAGCGCTTCCGTTCGGCCGCGGCATTCCGGCCGGGTGTGCGGCGGACACCGGCGAGCGGAAGGACAAGGGGGGAACGAGGGGAGGAACCAGAACCGACAGCCGTTGCCTCCGGTTGTCGACAGGCCTACTTCCAGGCGGTTCTGTCCGTCACCACGATGCAGTACTTGCTCCACTTTCCGGTGCGTGAGGCGGAGACGGTGGGCTCCGCGCAGGCCGTGGCCCGGAACGTTTTGCCCACCGACACCATCGGCGTGTACTGGTCCTTGCCGTACTCCACGACGGCGCTGCGGGCCGAGCCGCCTTCCACCCGGACGGTCACCACGTCCCCCACTTCCGCGCTGGTGATCCGCCCCCACACGACCCCGCAGCGCTTGCTGTGCCGCACGTGCAGCGAGACCGGGTTGTCCTTCGGCGGGAGCCAGGTGACCGCGTCGGCGGAACACCCCTCCTTCTGCGGGTCCTTCCCGTCGCATCCGGCTCCCGGGCAGGTGGCCGGTACCGGCGGGGGCGGAGAGAGCCAGTCCTGCAACGCCCCGGTCAGCAGGACCGGTACCGCACCGCCCACCACGGCCGCCGCGACCGCCACCAGGAGGGCGTGCGTACTGTGCGCACGCAGCCAGCGCCACACCCGGCGCCGCGGCGACCGGTCCCGCGTGCTGTCACCTTCGGCCTCGACCTCGGAATCACTCACCCTGCCTCTGCCTCCCGGAGCCCTCCGCTGCCCCACCAGCATCGGCGGCTCCGCGGCGCGCCGTAAGAAAGATTCACGCCCCGTGCGAAGTCCCCTCCGGGGCCCGGCACATGAACATTGCCGGCGCGGCACCGGGGTGAGACGCCTGCGGCGCGCGCCGGGGGCGCTCAGCTTCCGGTGTGCGCCAAGTGGCGATGTCAGGGCGTGCGCGCGTCGTTTGCCGCTCGCGACCGGAAGGTAAAGAACAGGTATAGCGGCAGGTGGGGCAGGGCCTGCCGGACGACACACCAGGGGTACCGGTGGAGCCGACCGGTAAGCCGGGAAACAGAGGTGAGGGGGAGGAATCGTGTTCGACCTCAAGGCCGAGGCGGAAATGCGCCTCTTCTCGGAGAAACTGGCCAGGGAATTCGCCGGGAAGCGTCCCGGCGCGCAGGAGCACGCGGGCGACCGCGCCGCGGCGGATTCTCCAGCGGACGGGCGGAAGCCCTCGGACACGGCGGACGCGCCGTTCGCCGCGGAGATACCGATGGCCGCGGAGGTGCCGGATGCCGCAGAGGTGCCGGGTGCCGCGGAGGTGCCGGATGCGATGAAAGCGCCGGGCGCAGCGAAGGCCCCGGATGCGTTGGATCCACCGGACGTCGCGAGAGCGCCGTGCACCGTGGAGGCATCGGACGCGGCGGGCGCGAGCGAGCCCCTTCCCGCCGGTACGTGAGCGGCCGCACGGTCAGGTGGCGCCCCGGGTCGGCCGTGGGTCGTCGGACGGAAGGTGGCTGGTGACCCGTTCGTCCTCCGGTGGCGCCGCGGCTGGCGGGGATCGGTCGCTGTCCGGTACGGGCGGCGGCGCAGCGCGGCCCGTAGGCGATGGACGGCGGGGTCGGCCCAACGGGCGGTGAGTGTGCCGAGGACGACCGTCATCAGTACGTAGGCCGTGGCGATGGGGCCGATGCGGGGTTCCGTCGCGGTGGCGAGTCCGTCGATGACGATGGAGAACTCGCCGCGCGCCACCAGCGCGCCGCCCGCGCGGAGACGGCCGCGGGGGGCGATGCCAGCGCGGCGGGCCGCGTACCAGCCGGTGAGGATCTTCGTGGTGGTGGTGACGGCGGCGAGCAGGAGGGCGGGGAGCAGCACCGGGGGGATGGCGGCGGGGTCGGTGGACAGGCAGGAGAAGACGAAGAAGACCGCGGCGAACAGGACACGCAGCGGGGTGAGGAGGGTACAGGCGCCTGCGGCGGCCTCGCCGGACAGGGCGATGCCGACGAGGAACGCGCCGACGGCGGCGGAGGCCTATGCCGCTGGGCGACTCCGGCGACGAGCACGGTCAGGCGCAGGACGACCAGCAGGAGCATCTCGGAGTTGCGGGAGGAGACCGCGCGGCTGATCAGCCGGCCGTGGTGCAGGGCGAGGTAGAGGACGGCGGTGGCGAGGGCGAGGGCGATGAGCAGGGTGATGCTGCCGCCGGCGAACGACGCCCGGCCAGCAGGACGGTGAGCAGCGGCAGACAGACGGCCATGGAGAGGTCTTCGAGGACCAGCAGGCCGAGGACGACCGGGGTTTCGCGGTTGCCGAGGCGGCCGAGGTCGGTGAGGGCCTGGCGACGACGCCGGAGGAGGAGATCCGGCTGATGCCCGCGAGGGTGACGGCGACCACCGGGCCCCAGCCGAGCAGGATCGCCGCCCCCGCTCCGGACAGTGCGTCGAGGGCGAAGTCGACCGCGCCGGAGGAGTACTGGGTCTTGAGGCTGGTGACGAGTTCGGAGGCGCTGTATTCCAGGCCGAGGAGGAGCGGGAGGAGGATGACGCCGATCTCGGCACCGACCGCGTGAAGCTCTCGCTGGCGTCCAGCGGCAGCACTCCGCCCTGCCCGAAGGCGAGTCCGGCCAGCAGGTACAGGGCTATCGGGGACAGCCCGATGCGGCCCGCGAAGCGCTCGGTGAGGCCGAGGGCGAGGATGAGGGCGCCCAGTTCGATCAGCAGTGCGCTGGTGTCGTGCACGGTCGGCCTCCGGCGATGATCGCGGCCAGGGTGTCGACTCCCTCGCGGGTGCCGACCGCGACGGGGGTGTCGCCGATGGCGAGCCGGAAGTCGGGGCCGTGATCTTCCCTCAGGCCACGCCGGACAGCCACGCCCCAGTCCCGCCCAGCCCGTCCGCCCACCCCAGATGCTCGACCTGGGCACGGGAAGTGCGACCACGCCGGGCCTTCGCCGACTGGTGTTCGTCGCAGTCGGTACGGATCAGCCGCTTGAACCGCGGATATGCGGTCCTCTCGATCGAGGTCACAGGCCCCCCGCCCCGGACAGCGTCCAACGTCACCACCGACGACGCCGAACCGAACGGATGACGAACCCGATGCGCTCAACCCTTCAAGGTCATCCCGTGGTGGGTTTCTGGCATATCTGGGTCACGCCCCTTATGGCTGCCTCTCGCGTGCGCACCCGGCGGCCGGTGCCCGCACCCCACGGGATCTCCGGTCAGGCCCGCCCCGCGGCCGGGACGGCGAGCCGCACGGGACGTAAGGTAAGGGTGACCTTACCCACCACCGGCCAGCTCCGGTGCTTCGCTCCCCGCGCCACCGACACGGAGACCGCCTCGATGACCGTCACCGCCCCGCCCTCCGACACCCCCGGCACCCGCCCCGGGTACCACGGCCCTCCCCGTGCCGCGCGTCACCGACGAGCGCGTCGTCCGCCGGGCGGCCGAGTTGTCCGGAGCGGAGTTCTGGCGGGCGGTGGAGCGCGAGGGCACGCCGCTGACCGGCCCGGACCCGTACGGTGCGGCGGACCACGCCCTGGTCACGTTCCTGTGGCGCGGCTCCCCCGCCACCCGTGCGGCCCTGGTAACGCCCAACAAGCTCGCCGATCCGCGCGACCCGGCCGGCAACCTCATGGAGCGCGTCCCCGGTACGGACGTGTGGCACTGGTCGGTGCGGATGCGCCGCGACTGGCACGCCACGTACACGCTGTGTGTGGATGAGGGCGACGGTCCGGCCGACGACGACGCCGCGTACTGGACGTGGCTGCGCACACAACGGCGCGTAGATCCGTTCAACCCGCTCTCGCTCGCGAGCCGTTGGGGCGGCGCTCCGGCCTCCTGCGTCGTGCTGTCCGGCGCGCCGGACAGCACGGAGTGGCGGGAGCGGCCCGGCATTCCCCGTGGCACCGTGTCCGTCCACACCGTCCGCAGCGCGCTGCTCGGCAACGAGCGCCGGGTGTGGCGGTACGTGGCCGCGGGCGGTACGGCAGCGGGCGCGGAGCTGCCCGTCCTCGTCCTCCTGGACGGGGAGATGTGGCAGCCGGGGCTGGACGTCGCCACCGCGCTGGACAACCTCGTCGCGGACGGGCGGATACCGCCGCTGGTCGCGCTGCTTCCGGAGTCGCTGGGCGCGGACACCCGCTGGGCCGAGATGACGTGCGACCCGCGGTTCACCGGCTTCCTCACGGACGAGCTGCTGCCCTGGGCGGCAGCGGACCTGCCGCTGACCGCCGACCCGGCCCGTACCGTCGTGGCGGGCCAGAGCCTCGGAGGCCTCACCGCCGCGTACGCCGCGGTGTCCGCGCCCGACCGGTTCGGCTGTGTCCTGGCGCAGTCCGGTTCCTTCTGGTGGCCGAACGGGCCGGGCGCGCAATGGCTGACCGGACGGATAGCGGAGTCCGCGCGGCTGCCGGTGCGGTTCCGGCTGTCGGCGGGTGAGCAGGAGTGGGTCGCGCTGCCCGCGAACCGCCGGCTGCGCGACACCCTGGCGGCGAAGGGGTACACCGACGCGGTCTACCGCGAGTTCAACGGCGGCCACGACTACCTGTGCTGGCGTTCGGAGCTGGTGGAGGGGCTGTGCGACCTGCTCGGTCCGGGGACGGACGGGTCCTCGGCCGACTGACGCCTTCGGGCCCGGCCGCACCCCAGCGGCCGGGCCCGAAGGCGTCCCCAGGGCGGCTCCGCCGCACCGGGAGTGTGCACGGCGGAGCCGGTCTCAGTGGGAACGCGTCAGGCTGATCCGGTGCACCGAGTCGATCCGGTCTGCTCCGGCGGCGGACTTGTCCACGACGTAGGCCGTGCCGCGGCGGACCGTGACGTGGTTCGGGTTGGGGCCGGTGGCCAGGTCGGCCAGGACGGTGCCGTTCTTCGGGTCCACGACGGTGGTGGTGCCGCTGCCGCGGTTGGCGACGAAGACCCGGCCGGAGCGGTGGTCGGCGGCGACGGAGATCGCGCCGGCACCGGTGGGGACGGTCCGGGTGACGGTGCCCTTGCGCAGGTCGACGACCGAGAGCGTGCCCGCGGCCTGGTTGGCCGTGTAGGCGGTGCGGCCGTCGGCGGACAGCTCGATGCCGATGGGGGCGTCACCGGTGGGGATGAAGCGCAGCTCGGCCTTGTACGGGCTGACCGCGATGATCCGGTCGTTGGTCAGGTCGGTGGTGTAGGCGGTGCCGGTGCGGGTGTCCACGGCGAGTCCGGCGGTGCCCGCGCCCTCGACCTTGACGCGCTTCTTCTCCTTGAAGGTGCGGGTGTCGAAGGCGACGACCGTGCCGTCGCCGAAGCCGCTGGCCCAGGCGAGGTCGTGGCGCTTGTCGACGACGATCTCGCGGGCGTGGGCGACGTCGGGCAGGGTGGCGAGGTGCTTGCCGGTGCGCTGGTTGTAGACGGCCACGGAGTTGTTACGGGTGTTGGTGGTCCACACGGTGTCGTGCTCGTCGTCCACGGCAACGCCGTAGACCGCCTCGACCGCGCCGGTCGCCTGGTCGGTGACCGGCGGGGTGTACGCGGCCTTGGTCTTGAGCGTCTTCGGGTCGACCTTCAGCAGTCTGGACTGGGTGACCGGCGGCCGTCCGACGGCCGTCGTGGTCCACAGGACGTGGTGGCGCTCGGAGTAGGCGGACTGGTAGAGCCCGGTGGCCAGTTGCGCGGTGTCCACCCGGTAGGACGCCTGGTGCGCGGGCCGGTCGTGGGCGACGGCGGTGCCGCTCACCGCAAGGGCGCTGCCGGCGGCGACGGCGAGGGCCGTGGCGCTGCGGACGAGGCGGCGGGAGGCGCTGCGGGGCTGCGGCGTCTTGGGGGCGCTCATGGTCTGGACTCCTCCTGAAGAGGCGGGCGAGACAGGGAAGCCGGGGGAAAACCACCCGACGCGGTCAAAGGTTAGCTTAGCCTTACCTAAGTTTCACTCCATCGGCGGCCGGCGGGACGCGGGAGGCGAGCCGGGCACACCGGCACGGCGTGCCCGACTCGCCCGTCCGGACGGCTCGTTCAGGCGTCCAGCGCGGCCAGACGTCCCGCGACCACCGCCGCGATCCCGTCCATCCAGCGCGGCTGCGTCATCTGCGGGTGCAGACAGTCCACGTCGTGGTTGGCCAGCCCGCCCTGGATGTACGGCGTCCAGGCGTCCCGCGTCAGCCAGTCCTCGGCGCGCGGGGCGGCGGCGGTGAAGAACAGCGCGTCGCCGGTGAACACGCGGTGCTGGTGTTCCCGCATGAGACGCGCGTTGTTGACGACGATGTCGACGACGGCGGACAGCGTACGGTCGGACAGCCCGGCCAGCGCGCTGCCCTCACGGCGCAGCGTCTCCAGCACGTCCTCGCGGGTCAGCTCGTCCGTCCGCTCGAACCCCGCCATCCGCAGCAGGGCGGTGAGCGCGTCGGTCTCCTTGGGGACGGCCTGGTCGCGCCACTGGTCGGAGGGGTAGGCGTCCAGCAGGGCGAGGAAGTCGACGCGCTCCCCGCCTCCTGGAGCCGCACGGCCACGGTGTGGGCGAGGACGCCGCCCACGGACCAGCCGAGCAGCCGGTACGGGCCGTGCGGCCGGACGGTACGCAACTGCCGTACGTAGTCCGCGGCCATCTCCTCCATCGTCGCCGGAAGCGGCTCGTCCCGGGCCAGACCGCGCGCCTGGAGGCCGTACACCGGTTGCGCGGGATCGAGCCGCGAGAGCAGGCCCGAGTAGCACCAGCTGATGCCGCCCGCCGGGTGCAGGACGAACAGCGGTACGCGGTCGCCTGCCGGGCGCAGCGGCAGCAGGACGTCCAGGGCGTCACCGCCCGCCCCGTCGCCGTCCAGGCGGGCGGCGAGCGCGGCCGGGGTGCGGTCCTGGAAGAGGGCGCCGATGGCCAGGCTGGTGCCGAGCGTGTCCCGTACCCGTGCCATCAGACGGGCGGCCAGCAGGGACGTGCCGCCCAGGTCGAAGAACGCGTCGTCCACGCCGACCCGGGGCAGGCCCAGCACTTCGGCGAACAGCCGGGTGAGGGTCTCCTCCCGGTGGGTGCGCGGGGCGCGGCCGGGTCCGGTCTCGAAGGAGGGGGCCGGGAGCTGTGTGCGGTCCAGCTTGCCGTTGGGGCTGAGCGGGAACGCGTCCAGGGCGACCACGCTGGTGGGCACCATGTGCTCCGGCAGGGTGCGGGCGAGCGCGGCGCGCAGCTCCTCCGGGTCGGGCGGGGTGTCGCCGTCGCGATGCTCGTACGTGACGTAGCCGGTCAGCCGCTGGTCGCCGGGGCGGTCCTCGCGTACCACGGCGCAGGCGGCGGCGACGGCGGGCAGGGCGGCCAGGGCCTCCTCGATCTCGCCGAGTTCGACGCGCTGGCCGCGCAGTTTGACCTGGTGGTCGGTGCGGCCGAGGTAGAGCAGTTCGCCGCGGTCGGTCCAGCGGGCGAGGTCGCCGGTGCGGTACATCCGGTCGCCATCGGGCCCGAAGGGATCGTCGACGAAGCGGGTCGCCGTCAGGCCGGGCCGTCCCAGGTACCCGTCGGCGAGCTGGGTACCCGCGAGGTACAGCTCACCGGGGACGCCGGGCGGGCAGGGTTGCAAGGCCGCGTCCAGGACGTACAGGCGGGTGTTCCAGACGGGCGCCCCGATGGGCACCGGCCCTTCACCGGCGGGTGCGCACGCGTGGTACGTGACGTCGACGGCCGCCTCGGTGGGGCCGTACAGGTTGTGCAGTTCCACGTCCGGCAGGGCGCGCGCGAACTCCCGAGCCGTCTCGCGCGGCAGCGCCTCGCCGCTGCAGAACACCCGGCGCAGCCCGGTGCAGTTCAGCGTGTCCGGCTCGGCCAGGAACATCTGGAGCATGGAGGGCACGAAGTGGCAGGTGGTGACGGCCTGTTCGCGGATGACGCGGGCCAGGTACGCGGGGTCCCGGTGACCGCCGGCCTCGGCCACCACCAGCGTGGCGCCCTGGCGCAGCGGCCAGAAGAACTCCCACACGGACACGTCGAAGCCGGAGGGCGTCTTCTGGAGCACCCGGTCGCCCGGCTCCAGGCCGTACTCCCCTGCATCCAGCGCAACCGGTTGTCGATGGCCCGGTGGCTGACCACGACGCCCTTGGGGCGGCCGGTGGAGCCGGAGGTGTAGATGACGTACGCGGGGTGGTCCGGGGTGAGCGGGCGGGGCGGGACGGTTCCGGAGTACGGGTCCAGGTCGAGGCCGTCCAGGACGACCACCGGCAGTTGCCCGTCGGCGGGCACGCGGTCGGCCCGGTCGGTGACCACGCACACGGGCCGCGCGTCGTCGAGCATGTACGCGAGCCGGTCGGCGGGGTAGTCGGGGTCCAGCGGCAGGTAGGCGCCGCCTGCCTTGAGGACGGCCAGCAGGGTGCGGACGAGGTCGGCGGAGCGCGGTACGGCGACGGCGGCCAGGGTGCCGGGCCGGACGCCCAGGGACGCCAGATGCCGGGCCAGCCGGTTGGCGCGGGCGTCGAGTTCGGCGTACGTCCAGGTGGTGTCCCCGAAGACCAGCGCGGTGGCGTCGGGGGTGCGGGCGGCCTGTGCCTCGATGGGCCCGATGAGCGTGGTGGGCGGCAGGACGCGGGCCGTGGCGTTGAACTGCTCCAGCACCAGGGACCGTTCGGCCGCGGTGGCGATGCCGTGCTCGCCCTGGGGGACGTGCGGGTCTGCGTGCGCGAGGCGGGTCAGCAGGTCCAGGAACCGTTCCTGGTGGTGGCCGAGGTCCGTCTCCTCGTACAGCGCGGGGTTGGCGTCGTAGTCGAGGCGGAGGCCGCGGCCGTCGGCGCGGTCGTAGACGTTGACGGTCAGCTCGTCGACCGGGCCGGTGGACAGGTTGTGCGCGGTGGCCGGGACGCCCGCGAAGTCCAGGCCGTAGTCGAAGGGCATGACGTTGACCAGCGGTCCGACCAGCGCCCGGTCGGCGCCGAGCAGGCCCAGGTCGCGGCGGATGTCCTCGTAGCGGTAGCGCTGGTGGCGGCGGGCCGCGCGGATGCCGAGGACGACCTGGCGGGTCAGTTCGGCGAAGGTGGCGCGCGGGCCGGCGGTCAGCCGCAGCGGCAGCACGTTCATGACCATGCCGGGGACGCGCAGCGCCACCGAGCCCATGCGGCCCATCATCGGCAGTCCGAGGACGACCTCTTCGGCGCCGGTGGCCCGGGACAGGTACAGCGCCTGGGCGGCGATCAGCACGTCGGGCCAGGTGGCGCGGACCGAGGAGGCCAGTTCCTTGAGCCGCTCGGTGACCTCGGGCCTCAGGTACGCGGTGCGGCGCAGGTGCGTACGGGAGGGCAGGGCGGTGCGCCCGGCCAGGTTGACGGCCTCGGGCCGGTCCGCGAACGCCTCGTTCCAGTGCTGCCGGTCGGCCTCGTACGTGTCCGAGGCGCGGTACGCGGCGTCGTCGGCGACCAGGTCGGTGAGCCGCCCGAAGGGGTCGGGGCCCACGGGTTCGCCGGATGCGAGGGCCGTGTAGACCTCGGCGGTGCGGCGGGCCAGCAGCGAGTAGCCGAAGCCGTCCATGACGACGTGGTGGACGCGCTGGTACCACAGCCAGCGGGTGTCGCCGACCCGGAACAGCGCGTGCGCGAACAGCGGCCCGGCGGCCAGGTCGAACGGTTCGGCCAGGTCGGCGTGCATCCAGGCGCGCGCCGCGCCGTCCGGGTCGGCCTCCGCGCGCAGGTCCGCCAGATGGAGAGGCAGCGGCGCCGGGCCGGTGGTCAGCGGGAGCTGGCGGGGGCCCTCGGGCGTCTCGACGATGCGTACGCGCAGCGCGTCGGCCTCGGCGACCACCTGGTGCAGCGCGTCGGAGAACAGCGCCGGGTCCACCGGGCCGTGGATCTCCAGGTACTCGGCGGTGTTCTGCGCGGGGCTCGCCGGATCCAGGGCCTGGGCGTACCACAGGCCGGTCTGGGCGGCCGTCAGCGGCAGGCCCTCGGCGGTGAGGTGACGGCCGTCCGCGGTGGCGTCGAGCAGCGCCGTCACGAGTCCGCGCCCAGGATGCGGGCCCACGCCTCGATGGCGGGCTGCTCGGCGAGGTCCACGAAGCCGGCCCGGGTGCCGTGATCGCGCCGCCACCGCTCCAGGAGCGCCATGATGCGGACCGAGTCCATGCCGTAGTCGACGAGGTTCTCGTCGACGGGGATGTCGGCCGGGTCCTCGCCCAGCACGTCGGCGACGTCCGCGCGCAGGTGGTCGATGGTCAGAGCCATGACAGGTGGTTCTCCTTGAGGGGTGGGCCGGTGGTAATCGGGTGCGGGGTGCCGACGGGCGGCCGGGGCTCGCCGGTACGGACGGGCGGCCGGGAGCCGCGGCCACGGGTGGGCGCCGGGCCGGACGAAGCCGTGCCCGTCCGGCCGGGCGCCGTGCGTCACTTGGCCATGGCCTTCTCGATGTCGTCCAGGACGGACAGGGCCGCCAGGCCACCGCCGAGGCTGGTCCACTTGGAGCCGTCGACCTCGGTGGCGTGGCCCTCGCGGACCGCGCGGAGCTGACGGTAGGCGGGCTTGGTCTTCAGCTCGGCGAACAGGTCGGCGTCCTTGCCCTTGGCGGCGAGGGTGCCGATGAACAGCCAGTCGCCGTCGATCTGCTTGATGTCCTCGTCGCTGATCGGGGTGGAGTGGCCCTGCCCGCGGTCGTTCTGGATGCCGGGCCGCTTGAAGCCGAGGTTCTTCAGGACGTCGCTGATGAACACGCCCTGCTGCATCACGGCGGTGCCCTTGGCGGAGTAGCGGGCCACGGAGACGGTGGCGCCGGCGCGCGGGCCGAGCTTCTTCTTCAGGGCCGCGGCCTTGTTCTCGTAATCCGTGAGGAAGGTCTTGGCCTCGTTCTGCTTGCCGAGGACCCGGCCGGTGAGGTCGAGCGCCTTCTTCCAGTCCTTGTCCTTGCCGATGGTGACGACGGTCGGCGCGACGGCCTTCAGCTGCTGGAGCACCTTCGGGTCGGCGAGCTGCCCGGCGAGGATGACGTCGGGCCCGGCGCGCAGCACCTTCTCGATGTCGGGGCCGGTGACGGCGCCGACGACCGGCATGCCGCCGGCCCGGCCGGCGAGGTATCCGGGGGCGCCCTTCTGGCCGCGCCCGGCGGTCAGACCGATCGGTTTCACCCCGAGTGCCAGCGCGGAGTCGAGGTCCATCTCGCTGAGCGCGACCACCTTGGCGGGCTTGGCGGGAACCTCGACCTCGGTGCCGGTGGCGTCGGTGACGGTGACCTTGCCGGCGCCGCCGGTCGTCGCCTGCCCGGAACCGGACTCGTCTCCTCCGCAGGCGGTGAGGGCCAGCGCCAGGGCGGTGGTGACGGCGGCCGCCGCGGTCCGGCGGACGCGCGGCAGGGTGTGCGTGGACATGTGTGTGGTCTCCGAGTGGTGAAGTCCGGCGCCGGGGCGGCGTCTGACGGAACAGCGGGTGCCGGGCATGCCGGGACAACCCCGGTATCCGGGCCTGTCGGGCGACGAAAGCCCCGGTCAAACCTTAGGTTAGGCTAACCTTATGTTGGTTGCGCAAGAGGCCGGGGCCCCCGTGGGCGACACCCAGCCCCCTCCGTCACGGGCGCCCGGTCACCGCCGGCGCATCCTGACCGCCGCGGTCGCCCTGACCGTGCTGCTGGCCGCCCTGGTGCTGCTGTCCCTGCTCATCGGCACCGGATCCAGCCCCCTCGCGCGCGCGTGGGACTTCCTCATGGGCGACCCGACGGCCCGCGCCGACGCCCAACTCCGGCTCGCCGTCCTCGACGTACGGCTCCCGCGGACCCTCGCCGCCGTCCTCGTCGGCGTCTCCCTCGGCGCCGCCGGCTGCCTCCTCCAGGCCGTCACCCGCAACCCTTTGGCCGAAACCGGACTGCTCGGGGTGAATTCCGGCGCCGCGCTCGGCGTCGTCATCGGCCTCACCTACTTCGGGGTGAACTCCTCCTACGCCCTGCTCGGCTGGGCGCTAGCCGGCGGCATGGCCGCCAGCGCGGTGGTCCTGCTGCTGGCCGCCTCGGGCCGGGCCGCGGCGTCCCCGCTGCGGCTGGTGCTCGCCGGCTCCGCGCTCGGCGCCACCTTCCACGGCATGACCTCGTACGTCCTGCTCAGCACCCAGTCCACCTTCGACACGTTCCGCTACTGGACCATCGGCTCCCTGGCGGGCATCAAGACCTCGGACACCTACCCGCTGCTCCCCCTTGTCGCGGCCGGTCTGCTGGTCGCCTTCGGCGCCGCCCGCCCGCTGGCCGCCCTCGCGCTCGGCGACGACAGCGCACGGTCCCTGGGGCACCGCCCCGGGCTGGTCCGCGTGGTCGTCGCGGGGGCCGTGACCCTGCTGGCCGGATCGGCGGTGGCGCTCGCCGGCCCGATCGCCTTCCTCGGCCTGATGGCCCCGCACGCCGCCCGCGCCGTCACCGGCCCCCGGATCGCCGCGCAGCTCGCCCTGTCGGCGCTGATCGCCGCCGATGTGATGATCGCGGCGGACATCTTCGCCCGGGTCGCCATCCGCCCCTGGGAGACCCCCGTGAGCGTGCTCCTCGCCTTCGTCGGCGGGCCGTTGCTGATCTGGATCGCCCGCTCCCGGCGGATGTCCACGGCGGGAGGCACGGCATGACGGATCCGGCACACGGAGCGGCGGCGGAGCCGGCCACGGACGGCCGGAAGGCGGCTGTCCCCTCCCCCGCGGACCCCACGGACCCCACGGCCCCCGCGACCCGCACAGCTCCCGCAGCTCCCACAGCCCCCGCTACGGCCGTCACTTCGGACGCGGCCCCCGCCGCCGACGTCACGCCGCCCGACAGCCTCGTCCTGCGGACCGGCGCCTTCTCCTGGCTCTTCCCCCGCCGGGGCTCACTGGTCGCCGTCGCGCTCGGCGTGCTGATCCTGGTCCTGGTCGCGCTGGGTACGTTCGCCAGCTCCACCGGCATGAGTTTTTCCGAGACGCTCGCCGGCCTGTTCGGCACGGGCGACCCCGCGACGGTGATGCTGGTCCAGGACTTCCGGCTGCCCCGGATCGCCGTCGGCGTCCTGGTCGGCGCGGCACTGGGCATCGCCGGCTGCCTCACCCAGACGCTCGCCGGCAACCGGCTCGCCACCCCCGACCTCATCGGTGTGAACGAGGGCGCCACCGCGGCCGTCGTCGCCTCCGTCGTCGGCTCGTCCACCGGCATGATCGGCGAGTGGTGGCTCGGGCCGGTCGGCGCGGTGCTGGCCGCCGCGCTGGTGGTCCTGTGCGCGGGCGGCGCGGGCCATCGGGGGCACCGCGTCCTCGTCGTCGGCATCGGCGTCTCCACCGTCGTCGGGGCCGTCACCGACCTCGTCATGTCCCGTCAGAACGACAACACGGCCGGTGGCGTCTTCCTGTGGACGGTCGGCAGCCTCAGCGGGCGCGACTGGTCGGTGGGGACGCCGCTGCTGCTGATCCTGCTCGGACTGCTCCCGTTCGCCCTCGCCGCCGGGAACCGGCTCCAGTTGCTGCGCTTCGACGACGACACCGCCGCCGGGCTCGGGGTACCCGTACGGCGGATCCGCGCACTCGCCCTGACACTCGCGGTGGTCCTCTCCGGCGCCGCCGCGGGCATCGGCGGCCCCATCGCCTTCGTCGCCCTCGCGGCTCCCGTACTGGCCGACCGCCTCGGCGGCCGGGCGCGCGTGCCGGTACTGGCCTCCGGCCTGGTGGGCGGCGCGCTGATCGCCGGCGCCGACGCGCTGGGCCGGGTGATCGCCCCCGTGGAGATTCCGGTGGGCGTGGTCACCAGTGTGCTCGGCGGCCCCTTCCTGCTGTGGGTCCTCTTCCGCCCGGACCGGAGCGCGGGCCGCCCGTAGGGGCCTGTGTCATGCCGGGCGGGTGACGGTGACGGTTGCGCCCGGGCGCCGGGGCTACGGGGGCAGGTGCGGGAAGCCTGGCCGGCGCCCCGCGTCACCGACGGGCCACCGGAGTACCGCTTTCCCTGTCCGCGCCCTTGCCGAGCGCTACCGTGAGGAGTGCGCTGTTGGACCGTCCAGAGCCGGGTGGAACCGACCGCCGTGACAGTCGCGGACAGGTCAGGTGAGAGGCGAGGCGGCCGGCAGTTCCTGTCAGCGGGCATCAGCGGTCCCCGAGACCGGACTTCCTTCTCCCACCGCCGCGGGCGCGCGCCGGCCCCCGCTCCCGCGTCGTGGAGGCGGGAGCCTGCCGGTCGGCGGCCCTTCATGCCCGCGACCGAACGTGCGGCGCGCATCGCCGAAACGGTGCGCGCCCTGGTACACCGCAGCGCGGACTTCGATCCGCTGGAACTGCCGCACGACCTGACCGGACACGCCACGGCCCTGCTGCTCACCGGTGAGCACGGCGCCGGGCCGCCCCTGCACCGCGCCGAGGCCCACCAGGCCACCGGCGTCCTCGCCGTCCAGCTCCGCATCGCCCTCGACCAGGCCCTCCTGCGGCTGCGTGGCCACGCGTACTCCCAGGACCGCGCCCTCCTCGACGTCGCCCGCGACATCATCGCGCACCGCCTGCGCCTCGACGACGGCTCGTCGTGACCGTCCGGCACGACCGGAATCCGACGGGTACAGCCGGGGTACGACGGGCACCGCACCCCGGTCCCTGACGGGCGGCGTCGGCCCACCGACCACCCAGGTGCCCCGGAGAGAATGCGCGCCCCGGCGGGAACGGCTGTGCTGGAGGTCCAGCTACCGGCTCCCTCGTACCCAGGAGTGATCTGCATGCGTGTACGTCTCACCCTCGCCGGCGCGGTGCTCGCCGCGGCCGTCGTGCTGCCCGCGGCCTCCGCCGCCGTGGCCGACGACAGCCCGGCAGGCACCGCCCCGAAGACCGGCGTCGGCCCCGGCGCCGGTCCGGCCGGCACCGATTTCGGCGCGGTCCCCCAGGCCAACCGTGAACTCGTCGGCCGCATCATGACCGGCCTCGCCTGAGCCCGCCCCCGTTCGGACGCGGCAC
Organism: Streptomyces sp. Ac-502; assembly: GCF_045222935.1. NCBI lineage: Bacteria > Bacillati > Actinomycetota > Actinomycetes > Kitasatosporales > Streptomycetaceae > Streptomyces > Streptomyces sp. Ac-502. The sequence continues at coordinate 9,095,772 of NZ_JBHFFO010000001.1, read as the reverse complement.
GCGACCGGGCGGAGGTGCCGGCCGCGCCGGAGACCCCGGCAGGCGCGGGAGCATCAGGCGACGCGAAGACGGAAGACCATGTCCGGGGCGTCGCCCTCCACGGCCGCGCCGTCCGCGTCCGTCACCGACACCGTACGCAGCCCGGCCCCGGCGGCGAGCTTCTCGAAGCCGGAGCGGGTGTACCAGTGCAGCAGCCACGGACGTTCCACGACAGTGGGCCCGTCGGGGCCGTGACGTTCGTAGCGCAGCACGGCGGTCCTGGTGCGCGCGATCTCGTCGCGCTCCTCCGACACCATGGAGCACCGCAGCTCGGCGCCGTCGTCGGCGGGGGCGGTGCGGACCTGACCGATCCGGTCGGCGGGGGTCGGCGGCGGGACGTGCAGCGGGATCAGCGCGGTGCCGTCGTCGGCCAGGTGACGGCGGATGCCGTGCAGAGCGGCCGCCGCGACGCTGTCGTCCGGCAGCAGGTTGAAGGTCGGCCCGGCCTGGAAGACCGCCTGGAACCGGCGTGACAGGCTGAGCGCTTCCATCCGCTGGTGGTGGACGGTGACGATGAGGCCCGCCGCGTCGGCCCGGCGGCGGCAGCGTTCCAGCATGTCGGCGGAGGAGTCGACGCCTTCGACGTCCAGCCCGGCGCGGCGCAGCGCGAGCAGCGGATCACCGTCTCCACAGCCCAGTTCCAGGGCCGGGCGGCCCACTTCGCGGAGGAAGGCCGCATAGCTCTCGGGATCCGGGGAGAACGACCGCAACGGGGCGAAGGACTCGGCGACGAGGCCGGTGTAGAAGTCAGCTGGGTGCACGGACGTTCGCCGGCCCTTTCGGTGGGGGATCGACTTCGCGGACCGGAGCCGAGGGCCGCTGCCGCGAGGTGACGGCGGCGACCGCCGACGCAGGGTAGGTGCCGTGAGATCACCATCGCCAGCGATTTACGCCCTACTTGGCGAGATACCCGCCGTCCACCACGTGGTCGCTGCCGGTCATGTACGAGGCGTCGTCGGACACCAGGAACGCGATGAGCGCGGCGACCTCGGCCGGCTCCGCGGTGCGCTGCAACGGGACGGACGCGATGAGGTGATCGGTGCTCCCGGGCGGCAGCGAGGTGACCATCGGGGTGCCGACGACGCCCGGTGACACGGACAGGACCCGGATGCCGTGGTTCGCGTACTCGCGGGCCGCGGTCCGGGTCAGGGCGAGGACGCCCTGCTTGGCCGCCGCGTAGGCGGCGTGGCCGCGGAAGGCCGAATGGGCGGCGATGGAGGAGAGGTTGACGATGACGCCGCCGGTCGCGGCCATCGCGGGGAGCTGGCAGCGCATCGCGTAGTAGACGCCGTAGAGGTTCACCTTCGTCACGGTGTCGAAATCGGCGGGTGACAGCTCCGCCAGCGGCGTGAGGGGGCCGCTGATCCCGGCGTTGTTGACCGCGATGCGCAGGCCGTCGCCCAGGGTGGCGGCCTCCTTGACGACGCCGGTGACGCTGTCCAGGTCGGTCACGTCGACCCGGCGGGCCAGGGCGGTGCCGCCGGCCGCGGTGATCTGTCCGGCCACCCGGGCGGCACCGTCCTCGTCGAGGTCCGCCGCCACCACCACGGCGCCCTCCGCGGCCAGCCGCTCCGCACACACGGCGCCGATTCCGGAGGCGGCGCCGGTCACCAGGGCGACCCGGTCCCGCAGCCGTCCGGGCAGGGTTTCGTCGTCGGGCGTGTGCAGGGGCGTCGACATGTGCGGCTCCTCTGGGTGGGGCGGGTGCGAGGCGGAGGTGGTGGGATGCGGTGGAGAGGGCTGGGGTGACCGGCAAGGGACAGGTGCGGTCGGAGAGCGGCGGATACGGTCAGATGGTGCGGGCGTGCGCCGTCAGCGGCAGCCGGTCCGGACGCAGGACGGTGCCGACCAGGGGCCGTACGGGCACGTCGGAGACCGGAACCAGACGCCGGTTTGCAGTGAACGCGGCTACCGCCAGGGTCAGTTCCGTCCAGGCGAAGTCCTCGCCGATGCACAGCCGGCTGCCCGCGCCGAACGGCAGGTAGGTGTGCCGCGGCGGCTTCGCGCCGGCGTCCGCCGGCCAGCGGTCGGGGCGGAAATGGTCGGGGTCCTCGTACAGTCGCGGGTCGTGGTGCAGGGCGTACGGGCTGAAGAACACCTCGGCGCCCGGGGCGAGCCGTACGCCGCCGAGCGTGACCGGCCGTACGGCGCGGCGCATCAGCAGCCACGACGGCGGGTGCAGCCGCAGTGTCTCGGTCAGCACCTGCCGTGTGCGGACCAGTGCGGGCACGTCCTCGAAGCCGGGCGGCCGTCCCGCGAGGACGGTGTCGAACTCCTCGTGCAGGCGCCGCTGGACGTCGGGGCGGCGGGAGATCTCGTAGAGCGCCCAGGCCAACGAGGCGCTGACGGTGCCGGTGCCGGCCAGGAAGAGGGTGATCAGCTCGTCGGTCACCTCGGTGTCGGTCAGGGCGCCTTCCGGGCCGCCCGCGAGCAGGAGCATGGAGAGCAGGTCGCCGCGGTCCCGGCCGTCGGCACGGTAACGGTCGATGATCCGCTGCTGGACGGCCACCAGCCTGCGCAGCGGGCCGGCGTCCGGCGGCCGCCAGCCCGGCAGCAGCGGAAGGCGCTGCGCCCAGGCGTGCAGGGGCGACAGGGCGAGGCGCATCGAGTGGTACTTGACGGTCAGCCAGTCCTTGACGGCCGCGCGCAGCTCGGGGTCCTGGGGGTCCGCGAAGAGGGTGCGCAGCAGGATGTCGAGGGTCAGGCGGTGGATCTCCGGCACCAGGTCGAGCGGGGTGCCGGGTTCCCAGGCGGCGGCCCGCGCCAGGGAGCGTTCGGACATGACGCGGGCGTAGCCGGCGATCCGGTCGTGGTGGAAGGCGGGCTGCAACGTACGGCGGTGGCGGAGATGGCGGTCCCCGGCAGCCGTGATCAGCCCGTCGCCCAGCGGGACGCGCAGGGCGTCGAACATCGCGCCCTTGTCGAAGGAACGGGCCTGGGCGGTCAGCAGTTCCCGTACCAGCTCGCCGGAGTTGACGACGTGCACCGGCCGCGGGCCGATGTAGACCTTCGTCACCGGCCCGTGGTGCCGCTGCTCACGGACGAAGCGCAGGGCGTCCCGGTGGAATCGCAGGGCGTGCCCGGCCAGCGGTACCCGGCCGGGGGCGACGGGCGCTCCGGCGGGGGCGTCGGCGGAGGTGCGCGCGGGGCGCGCGGCCGGTCGTGCACCGCTCCTGTTCACGTCGGCCCTCCTCCCGTCCGGCCGCAGGACAGTTCCTCCCCGTGCGGCCGGAGGCAGCCGCCTCGCGCGGCGGCGCGTAGCCTGCGCTGCCCGGCGAAGAGGCCCTCCACGGTGAACGCGTGGGTGTGCGTGGGGAAGTGGGTGAGGAGCGGCCGCGGGCCGTACATGAGCGGTACGCCCGGCCAGGTGCCGTCGTCGCGCTGGGTCTCCACGAGGTAGGCCAGGCCCGGCGCCCAGAGGGCTTCGTCGCGGAGGCCGCCCCGCTCCAGGGCTGCGAGTGCCAGGCCGGTGGCGGCGGGGGTGCTCGGACCGCCTGCCTCGACGGGCCAGCCGCCGTCGGGGTTACGGGTTTCGGCCAGCGCGCGGGCGGCGGGATGGCCGTCCGGCGATGCGGAGGCGTCGAGGGCGGGCAGGGCCTCGGCCGTCGCGTACGCGAGGCCCCGGTACCAGCCGGCGTGCCAGCGTCCCTGGCCGTCGAGGCGTTCGGTGAGCCAGGCGCGTGCCGTGCTCAAGTCCACGCGGTGGCGGCCGGAGTGGCAGGCCAGCGCGGTGACGACGTGGGCGATCACGTCGTCCACCGGGGGATCTCCGGCGGACTGCCAGGTTCGCCAGAGCCCGTCGTCCCGCTGCTGCCGGGCCAGGTGCCGCACCCCGGCCCGGATCACCCCGCCGGGAGCGCCGCTCGCGCCGTGCAGGGCGATCAGGGCGGCCCCGGTGGTGTCGTTGTCGGACTCGACGCCCGCGCGGTACGGCCAGCCGCCGTCCGGGTTCTGTGCCGCGACGAGGTATCCGACGGCGGCGGGCAGCGCGTGGCGGTCGAAGTCCGCCGCGCCCCGGAAGGCGCGTACGGCCAGCGTCGTGTCCCAGACGTCGCTGGTGGAGAAGCGCCAGGTGCCGTCGGCGTGTTGGCTGGTGAGCAGGTACTCCGTGCAGCGGCGGGCGGCGGCGGTGCCGGGAGCGGCGGCCTGGAGGGCGAGCCCCGCGAGGGCCGTGGTGACCGGATTGGCGAAGAAGTCGCCCGCCGGGGACTGCTGGTCGGCGATCGTACGGGCGGCGTACAGGGCGGCCCGCCGGTCCCCGAAGTGGGCTGCCACGAGGGCGTGCGCGGACCAGAGTTCCACGCGCGACCAGCGCTTGAGCCGTCCCGGAGCGGCGACCGCGGTGGCCAGCCGCGTACGCAGGGCGTCGGGTCCGGCGCCGCCGCGGACCGTCCGGCCGGTGTGCAGGGCGAGGACCTGGAGGAGCCGGGCCCGGGCCGACAACGCCGGGTCCTCGAAGGCGGGGTGGCTGACGTCGACCGGCTCGTCGGTGCCCAGCGCCAGGGACAGCAGCGCGCTTTCCACGGCACGGGCCACCGGGTGATGGTCCTGCGGGGCGGCCCCGGCGGCGAGCCAGGCCCGGCCCCGTTCGGCGGCGTGACCGGCGCCGGGCTGGGGTGACCGCGCCAGGGCCAGCGTGCACAGCGCGGTCTCGGTGATCCGGGGGTCGGGGGTGGCGAGCCATGAGCCGTTGTCCCGCTGCGTGGTGAGGGCGTGCCGGGTGGCAAGGGCGAGGGAACGGTTCACCCGTGGTACGAGCGTGGGCGACAAGCGGGCGACCGGTAGGTGCGGTAACACGCGTCCTGCTGACATCTTGCCTCGATTTCTGGTGGTCCCGCCTGTACTTGGTGCGTACACGCCGTCAACGCGACGGCCGGTCCCGCGTACTGTTGAGCGGCCGGGGAACGACCGGGCGGCCCGGCCGTGCGCGGCGGCTCCGGGGCACGTCGGGACGCGGGGCGGCGGACCGCGTCCGGACCCGCGCGACGTAGCCTGGCGGCGTGCACACCTCACGGCCGGCCGGCCACCTTCCCCGGGAGATCGTCTCCATGGCGGACACATGCTCCGCCGCCTTGCAGAACATGCCCAGACTGGAAAACTGGCTCAAAAAGCTCGGTTTACCCGTGGACACCGCGCTGGTCCCCCTCATGTGCCTGCAGACGGCGTTCTTCACCCCGTGGCTGCCGCCCGAAACCTGTCTGCGGATGTCCCGGCTGACGGTCTGGCTGATGGCGATCGACAACGTCCTGGACGCGCCCGGAGCGCCCGGCACGCCGGGCCCGGACTGGCCCGCGGCCCGCGTCGACGACTGGCACCGGATCCTCGACGGGCACGACGACGGCAGCGACGATCCCGTGGCGCGCGCTCTGGCCGAGATCGTCCGGGACGTGGACGGAAGCGGACGGCCCGAACGCGTCGCCATGTGGCGGGAAAGCATGCATCAGACCCTGACCGGCATGCGGTACGAACACGAGACGGCCCGGACGGCGGCCGCCGGCGGCGCGGCGCCCCCGCTGGCCGACTACCTGCGGCACGGCGCCTGGAGCATCGGCATCGAACAGCAGGTCACCGCCCTGTGGGCGTTTCTGGACGAGCCGGACCCGGCCGGGCGCAGCCTGCCGGTGCTGCGTACCGCGCTGCACGAGGCCGCGATCGCGATCCGCCTGCTCAACGACCTCCGCGGCCACCACCGGGAGCAGGCCGAGGGCAAGCCGGACGCCCTGGCCCTCGGCCTGACCGAACGGGAGGCGTACGAGCGGGCCGACGCGGGGCTGGAAAGCTGCCTGCGGACCCTGGCTCCGCTCAGCACGGCCGGGTACGGTTCCGCGGTGGCGCTGGAGCAGGTGGTGATCTGGCACGCACGGATGTACCACCGCTTCGACCCCGTACGGCCCGGCCGGACCACCTCCCCTCCGCTGCCGGGCAGTACCGCGCCCGCCCCGCCCGTCCCCCGGCCGAAGGAGGCCCCGCCCATGGGTACCGAGCAGGAAGTCTTGGACGCCGTCGCGTCCGGAGGCACGTACGACACCGCGGAACTCGCGGACCTCTTCGACCGGTTGGAGCCCGTCGGCACCGGGGACCTGCTCGGCACATGGCGCGGCGGTGCCTTCGAGCACACCAGCGAGAACGCCGCGATGCTGGCGAAGATGCGGTGGTACGGCAAACGGTTCGTCGACGCCGACCACGTGGAACCGCTGCTCTGCCGCGACGAGGACGGCACGGTCTACTCATACACGGAGATGGGCCTGGCCTCGCTGCGTGAGGTCGTCCACCGCGGCAAGCAGTCCGCGGCGATGGTCTACGACCAGTTGCCCATCATCGACCACTTCCGCCGTCTCACCGACGACGTCCTGCTGTGCGTGATGGACAAGAAGGGCGATCCGGAAGACTTCTACTTCCACCTCACGCGCGTACCGGACACCGAGCTACGGGACTGACGTCGGGCCGCCGATGACCGGGGCGCCGGGACGCCCGCACCGCCCCCGCCGCCGTGGTCGTGCCAGGCGGCCGCCAGCCGGCGTACCGCTTCGGCCAGCCGGTCGGCGCCGGCGAAGAAGGGGATGCGGAGGAATTCCCGCTGCCTCCCGAGGCGTCCAGTCCCCGGCCGGGCAGCACGACGACGCCGTGGCGGAAGGCCGTCTGCGCGAAGGAGTCCCCGTCGCCGTGCGGCAGGCGCACCCACAGGGTCGTTCCGCCGGTCACGGGCGGCACGTCCCAGTCCGGCAACTGTCGCGCCAGCTGCGCCCGCAGCTCGTCATGGCGGACCTGACGGTCGGCCGCCGCCTCCCGGCAGTGCTCTTCGAGGTGGCGCCGCCGCTCCGCGAGCAGCGGCGCGCGGCTCTACTCCGGGGCGCCGAAATTCCATACCGCGTGCGCACCCGGGCCGACGACGAGGGCCGACCGGCCGATCCGTTCCTCGTGCCGCTGCTCGACCGGCCGGTTGAGCGCGAACGTGACCTGCCGCAGCCCCGCCTGGCCGAGCGGGACCGCGTCGAACCGGATGCGGGTGCCGCCACGCTGGGCGACGACGCCTCCGTCGGCCGCCTGCCGGACGACGAACCCGCCCGCCCGCAGCAGCGGGACCGTGTTGGCGATGTCCCGCCGGGTGACCGCGAGGCGCACGGACGTCACGTCGCGCATCAGGTGGTCCCGGTAGGCATCGGGCAGATAGCGTTCGCGGCCGACGTCACCGGGGTACCGGGCAGGTCCCGTCCTGCCGCGCGGGTCGGCGAAGTACTCCGGCCGGTACTCCATCGCCCAGGCGGCGAAGACGTCGTACTGGAGCGTGGTGAAGGCTCCGTCGAACCACGGCACCGGGGCGCCGTCGCCGAAGTCCCGCGTCTGCCGGAACTCGACGGGTTCGGCGACCCCCTCCTCCTTCAGCCGCCCGATCACCTTCGCCAGGTCGCCGGCGCGCTCCACGGAGACTCCCGTCCCCGTGGAGCCGAGGGCGCCGCTCTGGCCGGGCAGATCCCCCACCCCGAACAGTTCGAGGTAGGTCTCCCGGCCCCTCAGATAGCGGCCGGTCCAGCTCTCGCCACCGCTGCCCGTGGTGGTACGGACCTCGAAGTCGGCGAAGTCGCGCAGGTACGCCGAGTGTTCGATCGCGTCGGCGGTCGCCCGGTCGAGCACTCCGTAGGCATGGTTGTAGAACAACAACTGCCGGCCCGTCCGCGGCGCGGCCGTCGCGGCACGCGCCGTACCGGCGCTCCCTTCGGCCGCCCCGGTGAGGGCGGCGGTGAGGACCACGGCGAGGGTCACGGCCAGGCGCGACATCCGGCGAAGCAGCATGCGGGCGAGCGTAGGCGGAGGACGACACGGACACTGCCGGTCCGATCAGGACGTCGCAAAAACGATGCTCCCTGAACGCGGCGGCGGCCCCGGCCGTGATCACACGGCAGACGTCACCCCTGCCCGTCCTCCGCCACCTGCCGTGCCCGCTTGTTGCGCGCGCCCACGACCAGCGCCGTGGCCGCCCCGGTCACCGCGAGGGCCACCGGGACCATCCAGCCGCGGTTGACGGAGTGGCCGAGCGCGTGGTCGAGGGAGATCCGGCCGGGCCCGGCGATGCCCAGTCCGATCGTCGTCAGCCCGAGGAAGGCCGGGTGCTCGTAGCCGCCGCTCTGCGCGAAGAACCCGTTCGGGGCGTGGACGGCGGCGGCACCCGCCATCGCGCCCGCCGCGGCCGCGCCGGCGGCGGGGGTGGCCAGCCCCAGCGCCAGCAGGACGCCACCGCCGGCCTCGGTGAGCCCGGCGACCGTGGCGTTGGCCTTGCCCGGCGTGTAGCCGACGGACTCCATGAACTGGCCGGTGCCCTCGATACCGCCTCCGCCGAACCAGCCGAAGAGCTTCTGCGCGCCGTGCGCGGCCAGCACACCGCCGGCCCCCGCACGCAGGAGCAGCAGGCCGAGATCACGTCGGTCGAAACAGGTCACGATGGGCTCCCGGGGCAGCCGGACAGGGACGGTCCCCTCCCGCGTGCCCATCGTCCCTCCCCCGGAGCGCCACGGGCTTGCCCACTCGGCCGTTCGGGTGACGGGTCGCGGAGGGGACCCCGCCCCTCAGCGTGGCCTACTTGACTGCCCGCGCGCGCTCCGGCGTCCGAGTGCCGTCGTCGAGTTCGCGCAGGAACCAGGTGAGGACGAAACCGGCCAGCAGCACGGCTCCGGCGACGAGGAAGACGACGTGGAAACCGTGCGCGAAGGACTCGGTGACCGACTGAGCCAGCCTGGTGTCGATGCCGTGGAGCAGGGACGTGTCGTCCAGGTCGATGCCCGTGCCACGCCCCGATTCGACCATGGCCAGGAAGCGGTGATTGGCGGGGTCCCCGGTGACCGCCGGGTCCGTGAGGAGGCCCGCGAAACGCCCGGAGTGCAGCAGGTCGGCCAGCCGGCCGAGCGCCACCGTGAACAGGACGGAGAACAGGACCGCGATGCCGGTGGAACCGCCGATCTGCCGGCACAGGCCGGACGCGGCGTTCGCCACCCCGAGCTGGCTCTTGGGCGCCGCGTTCTGCATGGCCAGGGTGATGACCGTCTGGGACAGCCCGATGCCGGTGCCCAGCCAGCCGACGATCAGGACGATGCCCCACATCGGCGTCGTGGCGCCGGCCGCGGCGAGGGTCAGCAGCGCTCCGGCCATGGAGCCCAGGCCCACGACGGCGAGCTTCTTGAACCGGCCCGAGGCCGCGATGAGTTTGCCGGACACCATCTGGGAGGCGATGGTGCCCACCATGAAGGGGATGACCACCAGCCCCGCCTCGGTCGGGGCCCGTCCCTGCACCAGTTGGAGGAACAGCGGCAGGGTGGTCACCGTACCGAAGATGCCGACCCCGATCGTGAAGTTGACCGCCGAGCACAGGGCGATGCCGCCCCGCCGGAACAGCCGGAGCGGGAGTACGGCTTCGTCGCCGCGCCGCAGCTCGACGGAGATGAACAGCGCCAGTCCGGCCGCGCCCAGCGCGAAGAGGACGAGGAGACCGGCGCGGTCCAGCCCCAGGACCGGCCCTGTTCGGCCACGATCAGCAGCGGTACCAGGAACAGTGCCAGCGCCGCGGCGCCCAGTACGTCCATCCGGTGTGCGCGGCGCTCGTGCGGCAGGGTGAGGGCTTTGCGTACGGTGACCAGGGCCAGCAGCCCCAGCGGCACATTCAGCAGGAACACCCAGCGCCAGCCGGCCACGCCGAAGACCGCCCCGGCTTCCGCGAAGGCCCCGCCCGCCAGCGGACCGACGACGCTGGCCGCCACCCAGGCCAGCTGAAGGAAGGCGAAGTAGCGCCCGCGTTCCCGTACCGGCGCCAGATCGGCGACGACCGCGGTGGGCAGGGACATCAGCCCGCCGCCGCCCAGCCCCTGGACCGCCCGGTAGAGGGCGAGTTCGGTCATCGACCCGGCCGTACCGCACAGGACCGATCCGATGACGAACACGGCGATCGAGACCAGGTACATCGGCTTGCGCCCGTGGATGTCGGAGAGCTTGCCGTAGAAGGGCATCGCCAGCACGGAGGCGATGAGATACGCGGTCGTCGCCCACGCCTGCTCGGTCTGGCCGTGCAGGTCGTCCGCGACGGTGCGCATCGCGGTGGCGACGACCGTCTGGTCCAGTGCCGCGAGGAAGACGGCCAGCAGCAGCCCCGACATGGCCGTCACCATCTGCCGGTGGGTGAACGTCCCGCCTGCCTGGGCCGCCTCGCCGGCGGTGCCCGGTTGCGCGGATGACACGGTTCCTCACTCTCCAGGCCGGGGGTCACGGCACCGTCCGCGCAGCCCGCACCCTGCCGGCTCGCGGTCGGCGCCCCGGCCGGACGCCGAGCGTAATCACCGGAGCGAGTTTCGACAAGTCCTTGTCGTTCTCTCGGGAGGAGACGATCCGGCAGGCCGGACCAGGAGGCGCGGAACGCCGCGCAAGGCCGGGGATCTACGCTGTGGCCATGGATTCCTCTCCCCCCGACGTGGACGCCCTGGTCGAGGTGACCGCCGAGGTCTTCGCGGTCAACGGCCGCCTGCTGCGCGAAGGGGACTGGCTCTCCGCCCACGCGGGACTGACCTCGGCACGCTGGCAGGTGGCGGGGCTGCTGCTGGACGGGCCGTCGACGGTGGCCCGCCTGGCCCGGGAACGAGGACTGCGGCGCCAGGCGGTCCAGCAGACCGTCGACCGCCTACGGGCCGAAGGCGTCGTGACGACCCGCCCCAACCCGCAGGACCAGCGCAGCCCGCTGGTCGAACTCACCCCGGGCGGACGGCAGGCTCTGGACGATCTGCGCCCCCTGGAACAGCGCTGGCTGGAGCACCTGGCCGGAGACATTCCGCCCGAGGACCTGCACGTCGCCCTCTCGGTGCTGCGCCGACTGCGGGAGAACCTGGACGCCCGGCCGGTGCTGGACGCCCGTCCGGCAGTGGAGCCCGGCTCGGGGCAGCGGCCCTCCTGACTCTGGGGGCACTTCCCTGCCCTCCGGGTGCCTCACTGTCCCGGCCGACGCCCCCACACCCAGTACTCACACCCCGTCAGCACCGAGCACCGCATCAGGAGCCCCCACGTGATTCCCCGCCGCACCCTGCTCACCGCCTCCACCGGCATCACCACACCAGCTGCCGCGACCGCCCCTTCCTCCCCGCGACCCCGGCCCGACGACTTGAAGGCCGATGCCGGCGCGCTCCACCTGGCGCCCGCCCGCGACCAGGTCGCCGCACTGTGCCGACGCGAGATCAGCAGCCGTGACCTCCTGGAGCAGTACCTCCGGCACATCGCGCAGGTCAACCCGCACGTCAACGCCATCGTGACCCTCGACGCCGATGCCGCACGCGCCGCCGCCGACCGGGCCGACCGGCACCTCGCCGAGACCGGCCGGCCCCTCGGGCCGCTGCACGGGCTCCCGATGACGGTCAAGGACGCCCTGGAGACGGAGGGCCTGCGCACGACCAGCGGCTCCCCCGACCTCTCCGGCCACATACCGGACCGGGACGCCGACGCCGTCGCCCTCCTGCGTGCCGCCGGCGCCGTCCTCGTCGGCAAGACGAACGTGCCGGTCATGTGCCAGGACATCCAGACGTCGAACCCCCTCTTCGGGAAGACGGACAACCCGTACGACGCCACCAGGACCGCGGGCGGCTCCTCCGGTGGCTCGGCCGCCGCCGTCGCCACGGGCCTCACCAGCCTCGAAGTCGGCTCCGACCTCGCCGGTTCGCTCCGCCTGCCGGCCGCGTACTGCGGTGTCCACGCGCTGCGGACCTCCCGCGGCACCGCGCCGGTCGTACCCACCCGCGGCCACATCCCCCGCCCGCCCGGCTGGGCCACCAGCAGCGACATGCTCACCCTCGGCCCGATGGCCCGTACGGCCGACGACCTCGGCCTCCTCCTGGACGTACTCGTCGCACCCGCCCCCGCCGACCGGGACGGATGGACGATCACCCTCCCGGCCCCGGCCAAGAGCGAGCCGGCCCAGTACCGCGTCGGCGTCTGGGCGGACGACGCCTACTGCCGCGTCGATGCCGAGACCCGCGCGCTCCTCGGTCAGGTCACCGCGCTGCTGCGCTCCGTCGGCGCGAGCGTCGACGACGCCACCCGGCCCGTCGACTTCGCCGAGAGCAACACGCTGTTCCAGCGGCTCCTGTTCGCGACGGGCTCCGCCACCGCCACGGACAGCGCGTTCGCCGCCGAGGTGGCGGCCGCGGAGAAGATCCCCGCCGACGACCCAGCGGGCCAGTTCCCGCGCTCCCGGACGATGCGGCACCGGGACTGGTGCGTCGCCGACGAGGCACGGCAGCAGCTCCGGGCCGCGTGGGCCGGTTACTTCGCCGACCATGACGTCCTGATCACCCCGGCCGCACCGACGGCGGCCGTGCCCGACCAGACCGGCACCGCGCCGCCGCAGCGTTTCATCACGGTGGACGGCGCGAAGCGCCCTTCTTCGACCAGACCAGCTGGCTCAACCTGGCGAGCCTGGTGGGTCTGCCGTCCCTGGTCGTCCCGGCCGGCCGGACCGCCGACGGGCTGCCGCTGGCCGTCCAGCTCATCGGCCCCTACCTGGCGGACCGCACACTCGTCGCCATGGCACAGCAGCTCGCGGGGCACCTGCCCGGGCCCGGCCGGCCGCCGACCCGGAGGGCATGAGCCGGCTCAGCTCTCCCGCCTTACCAGCCTTACCGGCCTTATGGGAATTTCCCCCTGAACAGCCATTAATGAGCCTTTTCAGTTTGCCCACTGATCGGGTGATGGTGAGGCGGTGCGCAACGCACGAGGCACCTGTGCCGTGAGGGAGGTGTTCGACGTCTCGACTCAACAGCGCAGGTGCCTCGTTGGTTCCTTATCCTGCCGCACTCGACTTGCCGCACGCCGTGGTCGAGTGGGTCACGATGCTCATCGTCACCCGCGAAGGTGACCGCCGGTGCAAGCTCCCGCCGCACCAGCGTGCCCTGATCGGTCTGGTGTACCTGCGCCGCCACGACACGCTTGCCCAGCTCTCGGCCGGTTTCGGCATCTCCGTCGGGACCGCTCACGCCTACGTCGGCGCCGTCATCACTCTGCTCGCCGTCCGTGCGCCGGGCCTGCTCAAGGTCCTGCGGGAGAGCGATCCCGGCTTCGCCCTGCTCGACGGGACTCTTGTCGAGTGCGACCGCGTCGGCGACGGCCAGGCGGACTACTCGGCCAGGCACCGGCGTCACGGAGTGAACGTGCAGGTGGTCACGGATCCGGCGGGACGGCTGCTGTGGCTCTCGCCCGCTCTGCCGGGCCGAACCCATGACCTCACCGCCGCCCGCACCCACCGGATCATCAGGATCTGCGGACGCCAGGGCGTCCCACTCGTGGCCGACCTCGCCTACCAAGGAGCCGGCCCCTGGCTGACCACGGCGGTCAAACGACGACCCCGCCAAGAGCTCACCCTGACCCAGAAGACCGTCAATCACGCGCTCGCCCGCACAAGAGTCCCGGTCGAGCGTGGTGTCGCCCGGCTGAAGACCTGGAGGATCTTCCGTCACGCCCGCTGCAGCCCGAATCGAATGACGTCAATCGCCAGGGCTGTCCTCACCCTGGAGCGGCAACGCTGAAAAGGCTCAATGTTGCCCGCCACGGCAAGAGTTCCTGTGTGACCGAAGAAGGCGTGGCGAGAAGTGGTTCCACCGTCGAAAAAGACCCTCGTCACCGCCGCGGCCGTGGGCGGAACCGCCCTCGCCGCGGCCGGAGTTCTCGCCTTTTCGTTCCTCACCGCACCACCGGACATCGCGAGCGCGCCGAACGCGAGCCACCCCCTCTGCGGTGACCTCGCCCGGCACTACCCGCCCCAGCTCCTGAGAGAGGGCCGAACCGAGGCGAAAGGGGACGGAGTTGCGGTCTGGGGAGATTCGACCGTCGTTCTTCGCTGCGGCATGAAATCCCCCGGGCCGACCACCGACTTGTGCCTCAACGTGAACGGGGTGGACTGGGTCTTGCGGAGCGCCGCATCGGGCGAGAGCAAGAAGACGCTCATCACCTACGGACGCGACCCCGCCGTCGAAGTGACCGTGGCGGCGGAGGCGGCGACTTCGGCGGGGGACACACTGGTCGGCCTCGGTGACACGGTGAAGGCGATCCCGCAGACATCCAAGTGCATTTAGGCGGCGATCCCGCAGACGACGTCCGCTGCATCCAGCGACGCAGGCGGCGGGTCGGCCGACTCCCCCAGCCACCGCCCAGCGGGACGGAAGCGCCGTCGGTACGCCGCGAACACTTGCCTAAAAGCTTTAGGCAAGTGCATACTCCATTAGGCAAAAGCTCGATTGGTTTAGCTGAATGGGAGGAAGGCCATGGCGCCACGCGTAGGGCTCACCCCCGAGCGGCTGACCCAGGCGGGGGCGGAGCTGGCCGACGAGGCCGGTTTCGAGGAGGTGACCGTCTCGGCGCTCGCCAGGCGGTTCGGCGTCAAGGTCGCGAGCCTGTACTCGCACGTGAAGAACTCGCACGACCTCAAGACCCGGATCGCCCTGCTCGCCCTGGAGGAACTCGCCGACCGGGGCGCCGCCGCACTGGCCGGGCGGGCGGGCAAGGACGCCCTGGCCGCGCTGGCCAACGTCTACCGCGACTACGCACGCGAGCACCCCGGCCGGTACGCGGCGGCGCAGCTGCGGCTCGACCCGGCGACGGCCGCTGCCAGCGCCGGTGTCCGGCACTCCCGGATGACGCGGGCGATCCTGCGCGGATACGACCTGACGGAGCCGGACCAGACACACGCGGTCCGGCTGCTGGGCAGCGTCTTCCACGGCTACGTCAGCCTGGAGCTGGGAGGCGGGTTCAGCCACAGCGCCCCCGACTCGGACGAGACCTGGACCCGGGTCCTGGACGCCCTCGACGCCCTGCTGCGGAACTGGCCCGCGCCACGACTGCCCTGACGAAACACGACGCGACACACGGACACACGGACGCACAGACACATGGGCCGTACGGACCGCCCGGAACACCCGCGTCACTCGCCGCCCCCGAAAACTTCGATCAACAGGTTGAGGCCATGCACACCGACGACAACTGGACCAGCACCCCCATCACCGCGGACCTCCTCCGCGGCGCCCTGGACGTGGAGCACACCGAGCAGGGCGTGCTGCCGCACCGGCTGCCCGCCTGGGCCCGCGCGCAGAACAACGACGGGCAACTGGCCATGGCCGAGTCCCAGCCCTCCGGCGTACGGCTGGCCTTCCGTACCCGAGCCACCGTCGTCGAACTGGACACCCGGCCCACCAAGCGGGTCTACACGGGCGTCCCGCCCCGTCCGGACGGCGTGTACGAACTGCTCGTCGACGGCCGTCCGGCCGGGCGCGCGAGTGTCGCGGGCGGCAACACGCTGACCATCGACATGGCCGCCGGTACCGCCGAACACCGGCCCGGCCCGGCCGGCACCCTGCGCTTCGACGGCCTGTCCGGCGAGCTCAAGGACGTCGAGATCTGGCTGCCGCACAACGAGACGACCGAACTCCTCACCCTGCGCGCCGACGCCCCCGTCGAGCCCGCGCCGGACCGGGGCCGCAAGGTGTGGCTGCACCACGGCAGTTCGATCAGCCACGGTTCCGACGCCGCCGGACCGACCACGACCTGGCCCGCGCTGGCCGCCTCCCTGGGCGGCGTGGAACTCGTCAACCTGGGGCTGGCCGGTGCCGCGCTGCTCGACCCGTTCACCGCCCGTACACTGCGGGACACCCCCGCCGACCTGATCAGCGTCAAGATCGGCATCAACGTGGTCAACGCCGACCTGATGCGGCTGCGCGCCTTCGGGCCCGCCGTCCACGGGTTCCTCGACACCATCCGCGAGGGCCACCCGACCACCCCGCTGCTGGTCGTCTCCCCCATCCTGTGCCCGATCCACGAGGACACCCCCGGGCCCAGCGCCCCGGACTTCTCCTCGATGAGCACCGGGCAGCTGCGCTTCCGGGCCACCGGCGACCCGGCGGAACGCGCGGCCGGGAAGCTGACTCTGAACGTCATCCGGGAGGAACTGGCCCGGATCGTGGCGCAGCGCGCGGCCGAGGACCCGCATCTGCACCACCTCGACGGCCGCGAGCTGTACGGCGAGGCGGACTTCGCCGAGCTGCCGCTCCCCGACGACCTGCACCCGGACGCCGCCGCCCACCGCCGGATCGGCGAACGCTTCGCCAAGCTGGCCTTCACCGATGGCGGCGCCTTCGCGGACGGGAACGGCGGCGCCTGACGCCCGGACCTACTGCCCGTGGGCGGCGAACATGTCGAGCAGGCGTTCCAGGCCCCGGGCGTCGAACATCGTCTCCAGATTGGCCGCGGACTCCGCGGCCGACGCCTCGCTGCGGGGGAACAGCGCCTCCTCGTAGGCGGCGAGGGCGGCATCGGTGTCGCCGGGGTGGGCGGCGACCGCCCGGCCGAGTTCGGCACCGTCGAACATGGCCAGGTTGGCGCCCTCACCGGCGAACGGGGACATGAGGTGGGCGGCGTCGCCGAGCAGGGTGACGCCGGGCACGCGGTCCCAGCGGTGGCCGACGGGCAGGGCGTGGATGTGCCGCGGGACGAGCAAGCCGTCGGCGTCGGCGATCAGTGCCCGCAGACCGTCGTCCCAGCCCTCGAAGTGGGTGAGCACGGCCTTCTTGGCGGTGTCGGAGGTGAAATCGACGGTGCCGAGCCAGTCCGGGCCGGTCTTGAGCGCCGTGTAGATGTGCAGGCTGCCGTCGGATTCGCGGTGGGCGAGGATGCCCTTCTCGTCCCCGAGGCAGAAGAAGGAGCCGCCGCCGACGAGTGCGGCGCTGTCCGGGTGGCGGGCGTCGGCGTCCAGCAGGTCCGACTCGACGAAGGAGATCCCGGTGTAGGCGGGGGCGGCCTGCGAGACCAACGGCCGGATCTTCGACCAGGCGCCGTCGCCGCCGACGAGGAGGTCGGTGGTGAAGGCGGTGCCGTCGGCGAGGGTCACCTCGTGGCGGCCGCCGCCCAGCGGGCTTGCGCCGGTGACCTTGCTCCCCCAGCGGACGGTGCCCTCGGGCAGGGAGTCCAGCAACAGGTCGCGCAGCTGGCCGCGGTCCACCTCGGGGCGGGTGCCGCCGCCCGCGTCCCCCTCTTCCAAGCGGACGGTGCCCTGGGGATCGACGACGCGCGTGGCCTCGCCTCCCGGGTGGACGAGGGTTCGGAAACGATCGTGCAGGCCGGCGGCGTGCAGGGCCGCCTGGCCGGTGTCGTCGTGGATGTCGAGCATCCCGCCCTGCGTACGGGCGTGCCGGCCGGCTTCCAGTTCGTAGATCGCCGCGTCGATGCCGTGTACGTGCAGGACGCGGGCGAGCGTCAGGCCGCCGAGGCCCGCTCCGACGATCGCGACGGGGTGGTGGGCGGGGGTGCCGGTCATGGTGGTCTTACCTTTCAGTCGTGGGTCTGATCTGGTCATTCGTAAGATCGGAGGGCCCAGGGGCTCCGGGTATGGCTGTCATGTTGGTGCCGCTCGACGGCTTGAGAGACATGGCCGCCCGGAGCCCCGCGACGACTCGACCGCCAATTGGGATTTGCGACGTTGATCGCTGCTGTAAGACCACGCCGGCGAGGTCGTCTGCGGGAATCGATGACGACCACGAAGCGGCGGAGGTGACCCGTGCCCCAGATCTGGGCCGGGGTGGACATCGGCAAGACGCACCACCACGCGGTGGTGATCGACGCGGAAGGCAAACGGCTGCTGTCCCGCCGCGTATCCAACGACGAAACCGAGCTGCTGACGCTGATCGGAGACGTCCTGGAGATATCCAGCGACGTGCTGTGGGCCATCGACCTCAACCGAGGCGGTGCCGCACTGCTGATTGGCCTGCTGCTCAACCACGACCAGCCCGTCGCCTACCTCACCGGGTTCGCCGTTCATCGAGCGTCGGGCACCTACCGGGGCGAGGGAAAGACGGACGCGAAGGACGCCTTCGTCATCGCCGACCAGGCCCGCGTCCGCCGCGATGTCGGGCTGCTGCGACCCGGCGACGACATCGCCGTCGACCTGCGCATCCTCACGTCCAGGCGACTGGATGTGGTCTTCGACCGAACCCGGCAGATCAACCGCCTGCGAGCCCAACTGCTGGAGATCTTCCCCGCCCTGGAGAGGTCGCTGGACCTCACCAACCACGGCCCGGTCATGCTGCTGACCGGATACCAGGCCCCCGCCGCCATCCGCCGCACAGGCGCCAAGCGGATCGAAACGTGGCTGAAGAACCGCAAGGTCCGCGGCGCCGCCACACTCGCCAAGACGGCCGTGGAGGCGGCCGAAGCCCAGCACACGGCGCTGCCTGGTGAGAGGCTGGCTGCCGCCATGGTCCTCCGGCTGGCGAAGGGGGTGATGGCTCTCGATGAGGAGATCGCCGAGCTTGACGCTCTCATCGAGGCGCGGTTTCGCGAGCATCCACACGCCGAGGTGATCACCAGCCTGCCCGGCATGGGCCCTCGTCTCGGTGCCGAGTTCATTGCCGCCACCGGCGGCGACATGGCCTCTTTCGGGACCGCGGACCGCCTGGCCGGCTTCGCCGGCCTGGCCCCTCAACCCCGCGACTCCGGCCGCGTCAGTGGCAACCTGCGCCGGCCTCGGCGCTATCACCGCGGGCTCCTGCGGAGCATGTATCTGGCTGCCCAGGTGAGTTTGCGGTGCTGTCCAGCATCGCGTGCGTTCTACGACCGCAAGAGGAGCGAGGGCAAGGCGCACAAGCAAGCGGTGCTGGCCCTCGCGCGCCGGAGACTGAACGTTTTGTGGGCCATACTCCGTGACGGAGTGTGCTACCAAGCCACACCACCTGTCACGGCAGCGGCTTGACTTCACCATTGGGATGTCTCTCCGTTCCGTGGCGACGCGGCCGGTGCGGCGGCGTACGCGAGGCGGGCCTGTGCTCGGGCGAGGCGGGTTTGCGCTGGGCAAGGCGGGTCTGCGCTCGGGCGAAGCGGGTCTGCGCTCGGGCGAAGCGGCTCAGAACTGGCGGGGAGTGGTCTCCGTGCCGTTGATGACGGCGCGGAAGATCCAGGCCAGCCGCTGTTCGGGGCTGCCCGAGAACAGGTCGTCGCCGATGGCGGCGATCCGCGGGTGGGTGGCGGAAGCGGCCTGCCGCAGCACGCGCACAAGCGCCTCGTGCTCGTCCTCGGCGGCAGCGGCACGGTCGCGGGTGGACTGTTCGGCGGCGGTGGCCGTGGCCACCTGGAGCAGTACGTCCACACCCCAGGCGGCTTGCGCGTCAGGGACCCCGCCCTCGTGCAGCAGGGCGAGGATCGACTCGACCAGGGCCAGGTAGTTCGGCCCGCAAGGGCGGGCCACCAGCGCGGAGTGCGCCAGGCCGGGGTACTGGAAGAGGGTGTGCGTGCAGGAGCCGAGGAGGGTCACCAGCCGTTCACGCCAGTCACCCGGCGCACGGACCGGAGAGAGGTCGACCTCGCCGAGGAGGTTTTCCAGGATCGCGGCGTGCAGCTCGGCCGTGTTGGCCACGTACACGTACAGCGAGGCGGGCCCGGTGTCGAGCTGCTGGGCCAGGCGGCGCATCGTCACCCGTTGCAGCCCTTCGGACCGCATCAGGGCGACGGCGGTCTCGACGATGCCCTCGTAGGTGAGGGCGGGTTTGGCGGGGCGCTCGCGGCGGCTGCGGGAGACAGGGGCGCGTGCCGGGCTCTGCTCAGGGGGCGCGGGGTCACTTCACCACCGTAACGAACACGTTCGTCACGAACAAGTTCGTCACGGTGGTGACGCGCCACGGTGGAGCCGGTGCGTCACGGCGCGGCCGGCGCCCCTCCGGTCGGACCGGACGGTCAGAGAGTGCCCAGGAAGCCGCCGACGATCTCGTTGAACTCGTCCGGGCGCTCCATGTTGGGGTAGTGGGCCGTCCCGTCGACGGAGACCGCACGGCCGTTCTTGACGGCGCCGACGAGACGCTCGGCCATGCCGATGTTGTCGGGTGAGTCGATGCCGCCGTTGACGGCGAGCACGGGGACCTCGATACCGGCGGCCCGCTCCCACGTGTCGCGGACCGGCAGGATCGGACTGGACTCGCCGCTGCTGTGCTTGGCGAGGGTGCCCTTGTTCATGTCGCGGAGTTCGTCCATGACCTTGGGGTCGACATCGTCGGCACCACGGTGCGGGCCCGCGGCGAGGAGAATGAACGCCTCCACGGACGCGTCCAGGTCACCCGAAGCCATCGCCGCGTGCCAGGCGCCCATGGTCCGGGTGGTCCAGGGGTCGGAGTAGTACGGCTCACTGGTGCCGGCGCCGCTGACGACCAGGCCGCTGACCAGCTCCGGATACTCCAGCGCGGTGTCGACGGCGGTGGCCGCCCCCATGGAGAGGCCCACCAGGATCACCGGGCCGGTACCCAGGTGGCGCAGCAGCCCGGCGACGTCGTCGGCGGGCCGGAACGGCCCGGTCGCGTTGGCGGAGCGGCCGTGGCCGCGGGCGTCCGGGGCGATGACGCGGTACTTCGCGGCGAAGGCGGGGACCTGACGGTCCCACATGCGGTGATCGAGGAAGCCGCCATGGAGCAGGACGAGCGGGCGGCCACTGCCGGTGTCGAGCCAGAACAGATCATCCATGACAACCAAGGTGTCATAGTCTCACCCACATGACAACTGGGTTGTCACCTCTCCCCGCGGGCCGCACGGACGGGCAGTTGGGCGGCCGCCTCAGTTCACGTCCACGTCGTCCAGGGAGTGCAGGAGGCGGGAGAGGACCCGGATGCAGGCGGTGATCTCGTCATCCGTGAGGCCGGAACCGGCCTGGCGCAGCGCCGTCCGTTCACGGTCGATCACGGCGGTGATGGCGGCCCGGCCCGTGTCGGTGAGGGCGATGAGCGAGGATTTCTTGTGCGCCGGGTTGGGGTGGAACTCGACCAGCCCGAGCCCCGCGGCGTCATTGGTCATCCGCTGCACGAACTGACGGCTCAACGCCTGGGCCCGGCCCATCTGCGGCACGGTCATGGGCCCGTGTTCACGGAGCATGTTGAGGACCGCACGCACCCCCACCGACAGCCCTTCGAGGGGCGCGTCCTGCTCCACCTTGCGCTGGGCACGCCGGTACAGCGGCCCCACCAGGTTGAAGATCTCCACGAACCGGTCGCCCGGCTCCTCGGTCGCCTGCGTGCCGTTCTCCTCGCTCACTCCCCCATCATGACACCGTGGTTGCCATGTCGTGAATCATGGTGCGGCTGATCGGCTCCGCCGGTTAGGTTGACGGATGTGAGCGATGCGTCGTCCGAATTCCGTACGCTGCTGCCCGCCGACGGTGGCGGATGGGAACCCGTCACGGACGGGGAGTCCGCGGCCAGTGTCTTCCGGTCCGCCGACGGAAAGCGGTACGCCAAGTGCGTCCCCGCCGGTCAGACGGCCTCGTTGGAGACGGAGCGGGACCGCGCCGACTGGC
This sequence comes from Streptomyces sp. Ac-502, assembly GCF_045222935.1. NCBI lineage: Bacteria > Bacillati > Actinomycetota > Actinomycetes > Kitasatosporales > Streptomycetaceae > Streptomyces > Streptomyces sp. Ac-502. The sequence continues at coordinate 9,074,402 of NZ_JBHFFO010000001.1, read as the reverse complement.
TCGGCACGCAGGACGTGCCCGGTCCGCGCGTCCTCGACTGGCGCGTGAGCGCCGACGGTGCCGCCCTGGTGACCACCACCGTCGAAGGCGTGCCCGCCGACCGCGTACCGGCTGCGGCGCTCCGGGCGGCGTGGGGGCCGATCGCGGACGCCGTACGCCAACTGCACAGCCTGCCCGCGTCGCAGTGCCCGTACACGCGTGATCTCACCCTGATGTACGCGACGGCCCGCGACGTCGTGGCCCGGGGCGCGGTCAACCCGGAGTTCCTCCCCGTCGCCCAGCAGCGGACGGCTCCCGACGCACTGCTGGCGCGCCTCACTCCGCAGCTCACGCGGCGCCTGGCGCAGGAGGCCGCGGAGACCGTCGTCTGCCACGGGGACCTGTGCCTGCCCAACATCGTGCTCGATCCGGACACCCTGACCGTGTCGGGCTTCATCGACCTCGGCCGCCTCGGCCGGGCCGATCCGTACGCCGATCTCGCGCTCCTCTTCGCCACCGCCCGGGAGACGTGGGGCGACGACGCGCAGGCGGCCGCGGCGGAGGAGGCGTTCGCCACGCGGTACGGGATCGCGCTCGACCGTGCCCGGGAGCGCTTCTACCTGCGTCTCGACCCCCTCACCTGGGGATGAGGGGCACGACACCGTGATGCTCACCCGTAACTCCCGTCCCAGCACAACCATGTGCCTCTCCAGGAGTCACCTAGGCGTACGCGCCTGACACCTCAGGTGACATCTCAGGAACGTATCGCTGATGACGTTCCGCCAGACATTGACGGCTGCCGCGGCAGTAGCCGTGCTCGCGCCCGCCGCCGTACTGGCCACGCCCGCCGGCGCGTTCGCCGCGGAGGCTCCCGGCCGATCGGCAGACACCAGCGCGTCGCAGCAGGACGGCACCCGGGAGGGCGGCAGCAAGCCCGAACAGCCGGGCGGCGCGACGGAATCGGGTGGGTCCTCCGTGGGCGAGAAGCCGGCCACCGGAACCGACGGAAACCCGAAGCCCGGTACCCCGAAGCCCGGTACGGGGAACGGCACCGGCCCCGCACCCGGCACCGATCCCGGCAAGGACACCACGACCCGGCCCGGCCTGGGCACCGGATCGCAGCCGGGTCATGGAGCGGGAACGCAGCCGGGTCAGGGCACTGGCACGCAGCCGGTCAAGGACTCCGAGACCGAGCCGGGCACCACGGCCGGCGGATCGCGTTCCGGGGACGACGGGCCGAGCGGCGAATGCGAGGTCGAGGCGGGTCGCCTGCGGATGTCCATCGAGGGGTGGCAGTCCGACTTCGTCGCCGGTGCCGGCTGGAGCCGTTCCTCCATCAAAATCACCAACACCACCGACAAGGCGATGGATCGCATCAGACTGCGGCCACTCGCCTACTCCTTCGAAACCGTCGACTACCCGTACCGGGAAGTGCTGGGGGAGATCCACGACCCCGGGGCGGGCAGGTGGGTGAGCTTCGACGACGCCATCAACGACGGGGAGTTCGCCGGTCTCTCCCTCGCCCCGCAGGCCACGGTCAGCCTGCCGCTGCGCCTGCGCGCCGTCTCCACGGCCAAGCCCGGTCGCGGTTGGGTGATCATGGAGGGAGGGTTCTCCAACAAGGACGGCTCCTGCGGCTACTCCAACGACGGGCAGTACCACTTCACCATCCTCCCGGCACAGGACAAGCCCCGGAAGCCGGGCAAGCCCGACGAGAACGCCCAGCCAGGCGCCGGCGGCACGGGTGGCGACACGCCGCAGGCCGGCCTGAAGACACAGGGCGGCGCCAAGGAGGCCGCCGGCACCGGCGAACTGGCCGCCACCGGCTCGTCCTCGGCGCTGCCGACGATCGCCCTGGTGGGCGGCGTGGCCATGGCCGTGGGAGCGGGCGCGGTCATCACCGTACGCCGTCGCAGGGCCGGTGTCGGCTCCGGCGGTGGCACCGGAGCCGCGGTGTAAGGGGAAGGCCGGGCCCGGCATCGGTCCGGGCCCGGCCGGACAGCACCGTCGGGCCATGTGCACCGTCAGGCGACCAGCACCGCCAAGTGCCCTGAATCGTCAGGCGGACGGCGGCCTGACGGCCCGGCGCAGCGCCAGGGCTGCCAGGGCCTCCGGGGCGCCGGCCTGACCCCGGATGCCGGGAAAGGCGTTGATGTCCACGATGAGCGGTGCGCCGTCGCCCGCGTCGATGACGTCCACGCCGTAGACGTCCAGCGCGAAGACCTCACCGACCCGGCGCACCAGGTCCGGCCAGCCGGCCGGCAGGGCGTCGGAGGCGAGCGGCCGGTCGGGGCCCCGGCCTCCGGGCGAGAGTTCGGAGCGGCGCAGGGCGGCGAAGAGCCGGCCGTCGACCACCCAGAGTTTGTGGTCCCACCCGCTGTTCGGAACGAACTCCTGGACCACGACCGGCTCCTGCGGCCGGGTCGCGGCGAGTTGGCGCAGGTGCGTGGCGTCGTCCAGGCGGGCCACCAGGTCCTGTTTACGGCTGTGCCGGCTCTTGACCACCACCGGGCCGGCAAGCCGCGGCCCGTCGGCCAGTTCCGCGAGCGTGCCGAAGGTACGGGTGGGTACGAACGGGAGGCCGGCCCGCCGGGCGCGGTCCGCCATCGCCGTACGGTCCTGGCACAGCGTGGTCGCGGCGGCCGAGTTCACCACGGGGGCACCGCGTCCCTCCAAGGCGCGGGCGAGGGCGAGGGACCGTGGTGTATGGGACTTCAGCAAGTAGACGTCCGCGGGCCGCTCGGGAGTCCTCTCCACCGAGTCAGGGTCCAGCGTCTCCACCCGGTGCTCGGGGGTGAGCAAGGCGGTGGTGGCGGCCAGGAGAGGATGGCCTGGATCGCCTGTGACAAGGCCGATTCTCATGCACTCTCCCCCGCCGTCGCGGGCACGTGCACCGGGGCCGGAGGCGGGGCCGGGACCGTGGCTGGGGCCGGGCCCGCACCGGCCAGCCCGAGTACGGCGCGCGCCACCCGCGCCACCGCGTCCGGGACCTGCCGGAAGCTGGGGAAGTCGTTCACGTCGACCACCACCGGGCCGTCGGGCCCCAGCAGGACGTCCACGCCGTACAGGTCGAGGCCGTAGACCGCCCCGACCTGCCCGGCGATCGCGGCCACCTCCGCGGGCAGCGGCACGCGGCGCTCGGGTATGCCCAGTTCCGGGTGGAGCGGGGAGCAGCGCTCGGTGGCGTAGAGCTCGCCGCCGACGCAGTACACCTTCAGGTCGATGCCCGAGTTCGCCACGTACGGCTGGGCGATGAGCAGGCCCTCCCGCGCCAGTTCGGGGGCCATGGCGGCCAGCCGGTCCGGCGACGCCACCAGATGCACGGCCCGCCCCGAGCTGCCGTCGGCGGGCTTGACCACCAGCGGGTACTCCGACGACGGCAGCTCCGCCAGCAGTTCGGGGCGGGCCGCGGCGTAGGTCGGTGGTACGGGCAGCCCACGGCTGCGGCCGATCGCCGCGGCCAGCGCCTTGTCCCGTACGCGCCGTATCGACCGGGCGTCGTTGACCGTCGTCATCCCGGCCGAGGCCGCCGCTTCGAGCAGGGTGAGACCCGGGCCGCCGGAGACCGTCTTGAGCACCCAGGCGTCGTGCGAACCCGCCCGTAGCGCCTCGGTCATGCGCAGCAAGGAGCCGCCGGGCCGCAGCACGTCCACCTGGTGCCCCCAGGATTGCAGCTGACGGATCACCTCGTTCGGCATTCCGTCGTGCCGGTAGTGTTCCTCCACCAGGAAGCAGAGCCTCATCGATCTTCCTTGTAATCCGCCGAGCCGGCCCGGCGCGCGTAGCGAGATCACAGGATGTCATGACCGGTCGGCGGCGCCTCCCCCGGCGCCTGACCGGCCCGCTCCGCGGACTTCGCGGTGCTGGGTGGCCGTACGGGGCCGCGGCACGGGGAGGGGGAACTCCTGCCGCCGACCCTGGCAAGTCGGCGACGGCGGGGAGGAAACCCGGTGGGAGTGGGGGGCGGGGTCAGTTGTCGGCGGGTCAGTTGCCGGCGGGGACATCCCGCTCGCCGTCGGCGTACTCGGAGCAGAGGCAGCCCACCCCCTTCCCGATCCACTCCCGCCCGGTCCACTGCGGGTACCGCCGGGCCATCAGCTCCGCCACCTCATCGGCGATCACTTCCTCACCGACCGCCGCGTCGCGGCGTGTCCATGTCTCGCGCTGGAGCGCTTCGAGGTAGTCGCACACGTCGGTGAGCAACCGCGGGCCGCCGACCTCGCCGTGGCCGGGCACCACGATCCGCGGATCGAGGGCCGCCAGCCGCCACGCGACCGCGAGCCAGCGGGTGCCGGAGACATCGGTGTCGTGCGGCGGAAACCACGGGAAGATGGCGAACTGTCCTGCTTCCACCAGGTCTCCGGTGAACAGCACCCCCGCGTCGGGCACCTCGATCACCTGATCCCCCGGCTGTGGGCCCGGCCGGTGGCCCGCAGGCGCACCACCCGGCCGCCCAGATCGAGGTCATGGGTCCGGTCGTAGACATGGTCGGGCCGCACCGGGACGACGTCCGCCAGCCGGCGCGCGACCGGCTCGCCCAGCTGCCGGAACCTCTCCAGATACCCGGGCCCCCGCTCCCGCAGGTCCTCGGCCTGGTCCCGGTTGACCAGGTAGGTGGCCGCACCGGCGAAGGCCTGCGCCCCGAAGGCGTGCTCGGGGTGGAAGTGCGTCGTCGTCAGGTACAGCCGGCGTCCCCGTGCGTAGCCGGCCGCGAGGTCCCGTACCGCTTCGGCGTTCCGCGGGCCCAGCCCGGTGTCGACGACCAGGACCGCGTCGCGGCCGCCGATGATCCCGATGTTCGGTACGAGCGGCACCCCCGGTCCGGGACGACCAGCACGTCCCGGGCGATCTCCCGAGCCGCCGCGACGTGGACGGCGGGGTCCGGGAGCGCCTGCTCGACCATGTCGGCAATCTCCGGCATTTCAGCCATGTCAACTCCTCGCCATTCAGGGCATATACGTCATTCACCACGCGCGGGTGTGTGGTGTGTGGCATGTACGGTGTGAGCGGTATGTCCGGAGGTACGCCTGCCGGTTCCGCCACGACGTCGAGTCCACCGCCCCGCACGCCACGGCGTCCAACACCGGTCCCGTCTCCCCGATACCGCGCGGGTATCGTTGCTGGATGGAGCTACGCGTGCTGCGCTATTTCGTCGCCGTCGCCGAGGAACTGCACTTCGGACGGGCCGCCGTACGGCTGCGGATGACCCAGCCGCCGCTGAGCCGGGTGATCCGGCAGTTGGAGGCCGACCTGGGCTGCGTCCTGTTGGACCGTTCGCCCACCGGGGCCGCCCTGACGCCCGCCGGAACCGTGCTCCTCGACGAGGCCCGTACGCTGCTGGCGCGGGCCGACCGGACCCGCGTCAAAGTGGCGGCCGCGGCGGGTTCGGCCAGCTTGACCGTCGGTACCCTGGCCGACAGCGCCGGGCAGGCCGGAACCCGGCTCGCCGCCGCCTACCGGGCCCGGCACCCCCATGTGGAGGTCCGTGTCCGCGAGGCCGATCTGACCGATCCGAGCACCGGGCTGCGCGCCGGGCTGGTCGATGTGGCCCTGACCCGCGCGCCGTTCGACACCACCGGCCTCACCACCCGGGTCCTGCGTGCGGACGCGGTCGGCGCGGTCCTGCGCGCCGACGACCCGCTCGCCGGGCGCGACAGCCTGCGGCTCGACGACCTCGCCGGCCGTCCGTGGTTCCGCTTTCCGGACGGCACCGATCCCGTGTGGGCCGCGTTCTGGAGCGGCCGGCGCACCGCCCGCCGGAGCGGTCCCGTCGTACGGACCGCCCAGGAGTGCCTCCAGTCCGTCCTGTGGAGCGGGACGGTGGGGCTGATACCGCTGGGCCATTCCCTTCCCGAAGGACTCATCGCCGTTCCGCTGGCCGACATGCCGCCCAGTCAGCTCGTCATCGCCTGGAACGGCGCCGATCCCGGACCGCTCGTCCGCTCCTTCGTGCGCATCGCGACGGCGGCGTGGCGCCACGGTGAGGCCGCTGCGGCCTGACGGCCGGGTTCGCACCGCCAGGTCCGCCACCCGGGTCCGCCGCCGGGGTCCGCCCAGGCCCGCCACCCGAGCCCGCTGCCCAGGCCCGCCGCGCCCCATGGTCCATTTCCGGCCCCGGTGCCTCTTCTGATACGCCCTCGCCTCTTTGACCTCGTAAGATTCCCGCCGTAACGACTCGGCCAAGGGGAGAGAACGCTGATGGACTTCCGGCTGCTCGGGCCGGTGTCGGCCTTCTCGGGGGACGTGCCGGTGCCGATCGGCCCTCCCAAGCGCCGGGTCGTGCTGGCCCTGCTGGTGCTGGCCGAGGGCTCGCCCGTGGGGGCCGAGCGCATCATCGAGGCGTTGTGGGACACCCGCCCGCCGACTCACGCGCGGACCATCGTCTACGGCCATGTGTCGGCCCTGCGAGGGCTCCTGCACGCGGCGCCCAGCGCCTGTGTCGCCACCGAGGGCGGCGGCTACGCGCTGCATACCGCGCCGGAGGCGGTGGACGTGTGGCGCTTTCGCGACCTGGTGCGCCGGGCCACGGCCGGTTCTTCCGGCGAGGAGGCGGCCGACCTGCTGCGGGAGGCCCTCGGGCTGTGGCGGGGCCGGGTGCTCGGCGGGACCGGTGACACACCGCTGATGGCCGCGGCGGCCGAGCGGCTGGTGGAGGAACGGCTCGCCGCGCTGGAACACTTCGCCGCGGCCCTGCACGCCTGCGGCCGGGGCGCGGAAGCCCTCGCGCCGCTCCGGTCCGCCGTCGAACACCACCCGCTGCGCGAGTCGTTGATCGCGGCCACCGTCCGCTCGCTGCACGACGCGGACCGCCAGGCCGACGCCATCGACCTCTACCACCGTACGCAGCGCCTGCTCGCCGAGGAGCTGGGCGTCGACCCCGGGGCCGCGCTGTCCGAGGCGTACCTCGCCATCCTCCGTTCCCGGCCGGCCGCGGACCGGCAGCCGAAGGTGCAGCGGGGCGCGCCGACGCTGGTGCCGGTGCCTGCACCGGAGCACACCCCCGCACCGTCCCCAGCTCCGTCCCTCCGGCCCGCCACGCCCAGCACCACGCACGCCGCACCTGACACCCCCGCCCCCACCGACACTCCCCCACCCCCTCCCTCCTCCCGCGCGCCCCGGCCGGTTTCGTGGGCCGTTCGGACGAGCTGGCGCTCCTCTGCGAAGCCGCGCGGTCGGGCACCCCGGCCCTGTGTGTGGTCACCGGCCCCGCCGGAGTCGGCAAGACCTCGCTGGCGGTCCACTGGGCGTACACGTACGCCGGTGACTTCCCCGGCGGCATCCTCTACGCCGACCTGCACGCCACGGAACCCGACGGCACCGGCCCGCAGCCGGCCGGTGTCCTGCACGACTTCCTCCAGGCGCTCGGCATCCCCGAGGAACGCCTGCCCGCCGACACGCGCGCCGCGGAACACCTGTACCGCTCGCTGCTCACCGGCCGCCGCGTCCTCGTCCTGCTCGACAACGCGCGCGACGCGGCGCAGGTGCGCCCCTTGCTGCCCGGCACGCCGGGCTCCACCGTGCTGGTCACCAGCCGCAACCGGCTGGAAGGGCTGGCCGTCACCGACTGCGCCCGGCTGCTGCTGCTGGAACGGCTGGCGCCGCCGGACGGTGTACGGGTCCTGAGCACCGTGATCGGTGACGTCCGGGTGGCCGCCGAGCCGGTCGCCGCCGCGCACCTGTCCGCCCTGTGCGACGGCCTGCCGCTGGCGCTGCGGCTGGCCGCGGCGCGACTCGCCGCCCGGCCGCGGCTGTCCCTGCGGGCGATGGCGGACGACCTGGTCGACGAGCACCGGCGGCTGTCCCTGCTGGCCAACGAAGACCTCGGGGTCGAGGCGACGCTGCGCCTGAGCGTGCAGCAACTGCCGCCGGCCGGCGCGCTGCTCTTCCGCCAGCTGGCCCTGCACGTCGGTTCCGAACTCGACGCCGGCGCCGCGGCGGCACTCACCGGCCTGCCGCCGGCCGAGGCACGCGCCGCCCTGGACGAGCTGGCCACCGCCCACCTCGTCGAGGAGTGGACCGGCGACCGGTATCTGATGCACGACCTCACCAGGCTGTACGCGCGTTCCGCCGTGGCGCGGGCCGACACGGCGGGGCTGCACCGGCTGCTGGTGCACTACCTGGCCGCCGCCCAGGCCGCGGCCGCCGCTGCCGAACCCGGCAGCCAGCCCTGCTGCACCCTGCCCCCGGGCGTGACGCCGCCCGTCGCGCCGCCGGTCTTCGCCGACCGCGCCGACGCGATGGCCTGGTACGTCACCGAGCGCGCCAACCTGACCTCCGCGGTGGCCGCCGCGGCCGACGCCGGACACCCGGAACTGGCCTGGCGGATCGCCGTCGAGCTGTGGCCGCTGGTCGTGCGCCAGGTGCACGACGGCTGGGAACCGGCCCTGGAACGTGCCCTGGCCGCCGCCACCGCGCTCGACGACCCGGACGCCGAGTCACGGCTGTGCTCGCTGCTCGGCTGGGTCCTCACCGAGAACGGCCGGCACACGGCGGCGCTGGAACACCTGTGCCGCGCCCCGGACCTGGCCGTACGGGCCGGGGACCCGCGCGGTCAGGTGATCGCGCTGATCAACTGGGCGGCCGCGCTGGAGCACGTCGGCGACCTGCCCGGTGCCGGGACCCGGCGGGAGATGGCAGCGCGGATGGCGCACACCCTCGACCATCCGCACACCGAGTCCCTGTCCCTCTACCACCTGGCCGCCCACTGCCTGACCGTCGGCCGGCCCGACGAGGCCGTGGCCCACTGCCGTCAGGGCCTCGCGCTGGCCCCCGAGGAACAGTCGGACGAGCGCCGGGCGCTGCTCCTGGACACCTGCGGCAAGGCGCTGCAGGCGCTCGGCCGCGACAGCGAGGCCCGGCGTTGCTTCGCCGAGTCCGCGGCCCTCGCCGGACCGCCGCTGCCGGCGGAAGGGCCGGCCACCGGACAGGGCAGCCTGCCCGTGGGCGGCGGAGGGACTCCCGGCGGGAAGCTCCGCATCGTCGCGGGCTGACAGACCGACAGGAGGCGGTCCCACGCTCACTTTCTGAGCGCGGGGCAGACGGAGCCTGCCGTACCCGACGGGCCGTCGAGTACGGGACGGCGTGACCCAGCGAGCATCGGCCGCCTCTCCCCGTTCAGCTGTCCAACCGTCAAAACGGAACCTTGGATTTACCGCGGGACGCACCGTAGGTTTCTCGTGCTTTCAACCCGCTTGCTGCCGTGTTCCGCGGGGAGTTGACCGGCCGACCGCACTTCGGCCTCTTCGTGGCCGTGTGCGGGCGGGGCGGAATTCCGCCTTCCCGCGCCTTCGCCGAGCGGGCGCATCACCGACGCACGGCAGCCGGTCTCGTTCCAGGTTCACGCCGATGGTTCCGTGCCATGGCACGGCAGGGGGAATGCTCATGTCTTCCGGATCCGGACATCCGGACGTTTGTGTCGTGGGGGCGGGGCCGGTGGGTCTCACCACCGCCCTCGGGCTGGCGGCCGCCGGGGTCGGCGTCACCGTCCTGGAGAGCGCTCCGGGCATCGCCGCGTCCGCCCGCGCTCTGGTCCACCAGAGCCACACGCTGGAGGGTTTCGCGCGTCTCCAGGTGCTCGACGCCGTCGTGCGGGCGGGAACACCGTTGCGCGCGCGGGATTTCGTCGTACGCCGCACGGGCGAGCGCATCCGTCATCCCACGCCGGATCTCCGTACCGGCCCTGTCCCCGCGTACAACCTGATCCTGCGGCAGGACGGGCTCAGCCGTATCCTCCTCGGGCAGCTGGTGCGCTTTCCGACCGCCGAGGTGAGGTTCGGCTGCACGGTCGACACGGTCCGTCAGGACGGCGAATCGGTTCGCGTCGGCTACACACACAAGCAGGGCCGCGAGCAGATCGAAGCGCGCTGGGCCGTCGGCGCGGACGGTGCCCGCAGTACCGTACGGAAAGCCCTCGGTGTGGAATTCGGTGGATTCACCTGGCCGGAGCGCTTCGTCGCCACGGACATCCGTTACGACTTCGCTGCCCACGGTTACGCCGACGCGAATTTCGTCATCGATCCGGACGACGGGGCGATCATCGTGCGTATCGACTCCGGGAATCTGTGGCGGGTGGCTTGGACGGAGTGCGCGTCCCTCCCGGAAGAATCCCTCCCACGCCGACTGGCGGAATTCCTCGCACGTAATCTTCCCGGGCCACGGCCACGCACTTACGAACTGGTCGCGCACGCCCCGTACCGCGCGCACCAACGGGCCGCCGAACGGTTCCGCGTGGGCCGTGTCCTGCTGGCCGGCGACGCGGCCCACGTCACCAACCCGACCGGCGGCATGGGCCTGACCGCCGGGCTGCACGCCGCCTTCCCGCTGGGCGAGGCGCTGGCCGCCGTGCTTCTCGGGCGGTGCGGCGAGGGCGTGCTGGACCGTTACGCGGAGGCCGGCCGGGCCGCGTTCCTAGATCAGTTCTCGCCGCTCGCGACCGATCTGAAGCGCCTTGTCTTCGACACCCGTGACCCCGCGCGGCTCGCCGAGGCCCTCGTCCCGCTCCGCCGGCCGGCGGCCGGTGAGGAGCTACGCCATTCACGGACCACCGCGTTCCGCTCGGCCCTGCCGCTCTCGCTGCTGGACGACGAGGGAGCCGCCGGCCGCTCGCGCCCGGGCCTCGACGCGGCAGCCGCGGGCCCTCCTTCGGGGCCGCGGGGGCGCGCGGGCCACCACTCAGGACCACAGGAGAGGCAGACCGCACCATGACACCGACACCATCGGTCCTGTCCCGCAAGTGGAGCAGCTTCGAAGAGCTCCACGCGCTCCAGCGGGAACGTATCGGCACGACCCTGTGCCAGGCCGCGCACGCCCCCTTCTACCGGGACCGGTTCCGCCTGCGCCAGGGCGGGACGATGCCCGGCAGCCTCGCCGACGTCCCGGTGACCACCAAGGACGACCTGCGCGCCGCCTACCCGTTCGGCATGCTGGCGGTGCCGCGGGAGCGGGTCGCCACCTACCACGAGTCCAGCGGGAGTTCGGGCCGGGCCACGTCCTCGTTCTGCACCGAGGACGACTGGGTGGACATCGGTGAGCGCTTCAACCGCATGCCGGTCTCCATCGGCCCCGCCGACACCCTGCTGGTGCGCATCCCGTACGCCATGGTGCTGGCCGGGCACATCGGTCACTTCGGCGCCCGGGCGCGGGGCGCGACCGTGGTGCCCGCCGACAGCCGCAGCTTCGCCACCCCGTACGGTCGCGTCGTCCGGCTGCTGCACGACCTCGGTACCACCCTGACCTGGTCCAATCCCACCGAGCCGCTCATCTGGGCCGCGGCGGCCCGCGCCGCCGGGCTGGACCCCCGCACCGACTTCCCGCAGCTGCGCGCGCTCCTGGTCTGCGGCGAGCCGCTGAGCGACGCGCGCCGTGCGCGGCTGGGCGAGCTGTGGAACGCCTCCGTGATCGAGGACTACGGCGCCACCGAGGTCGGACCGCTCGCCTCCGCCTGCCGCTACGGCCGACGGCACTTCTACGCCGACCGTGTGGTGCCCGAGGTCCTCGACCCCGCCACCGGGGAGATCACCCCGGACGGTACCGGTGACCTCGTCATCACTCCGCTGTACCGCGAGGCCATGCCGCTGCTCCGGTACAACCTGGAGGACACCGTCCGGCTGAGCCACGAGCCGTGCGCCTGCGGCAGCCGGCTCCCCGTCGTCCGGCTCACGGGCCGCGCGACGCAGGCGTTCGACGTCGCGGGGCGGCGGGTCTCCCAGCTGCAACTGGAAGAGCTGGTGTTCCGTCTGCCTGCCGCCTACGGCGTGCTGTTCTGGCGGGCGCGCGCCGAAGCTCGGCGGCTCGTCGCCGAGGTGGAGGTCGCGGACGCGTACGCCGCGGACGCCTGCGCCGAGCTGGCCGGTGCCGTACGGGCGCGGCTGGGCGTGGAATGCGAGGTGGCTCCCGTGCCGCCGGGCACGCTGATGCCCGACGAGGTGCTGTCCGCGCCCGGCGACGTACTCAAGCCCCGCAGCCTGTTCGGCCCCGACGAGGACTGGTCCCGTGGTCTCCTCTACTACTGATGCCGCCCTTGCCCCGGCGTACGGCCTGGCCGCGCTCCCCTCCGCCACCCGCATCCTCCTCACCGGGGACGGCGCGACGACGGTCATGCTGGAAGCGCTGCTCGACGTGCCGTTGCGGGTGCGCGTGGTGGAGCAGCGGGTGGTGGACACGGCGGCGGTGCCGCCCGCGATCCGGCGGGCCCTCGCGGCCGAGCGGATGCCCCGGCTCCTGGAGCGGCTGTCCGAACTGGTCGACCCCGCGGGGCGGCCGGTCAGCCGCAACCGTGTCGTCTCCGCGGTGGCCGCGACCGGCCAGCTGCCGCCGCCGACGGACCCCACGCCGCTCGGTGTGCGGCTGCGCGAGGAACGCCGTGCGCAGCACCGGGAATTGCTGTGCTGCGGTGTCGGGCACGCGCCCGAGGCGCCGCACTTCGGCCGGTGTGCCTTCAAGGAGTACGTGATCAGGAGCCCGGACCGGTATCCGGTCTATGTCGCGGAACGGTTCAACCCGGCCGTCGTGGGCGTGGTCTGACCGCCGGTCGCCGCGCGGTCTCCGGGGCGGTGGGTGCGGCAGTACGTGTCGCGTACGGCGCGGTATCCGGGGACGTGCACGGTGTTCAGCAGCAGCGCCCAGCGGGCCGCGTTCGCCTCGATCCGCCGTTCGACGACGTGCCGGGCGGCGGGCGTGGTGGCCGCGGCGAGCTGTCGGGCGTGCGCCCACGCCTGCTCCCGCCAGATGCGGAACAGCCGGCCTGCGGTGTACCCGGCGATGGGGTTCCACCGCGCGTCGGCCAGGGCCAGTACCGGGTCGTAATGGCGGGCGATCTGTTGGACCGCGGGTGCGTACGCGCGGTCCAGGACCGTCTGGAAGCGGTTGTAGTCGGCCTTGCGTGACGCGCCTCCGGGACGGGTGAGACCGACGGAGGCCAGCACATAGGGCATGTCGCGCTGGATGTGCGCGTTGGCGCCGAGCAGGACGTCCTGTCCCGCGTTCACGTCACCCGTGCGTGCGGCCCCGAAGGCCGTCTTCCACGCCTGCGGAACCGGCCGGCCTTCCCGGTCGGCGTGGTAGGCGTCCAGATACAGGTTGACGAAGCCGGTGTTGAGGTCTCCGGCCAGCCAGTCAGGGTCGTCGAAGGAACCCGGCTTGGCCGCGGCCGCTTCCAGGGCGCGTTCGAGCTGGACGTAGATCACGGGGAAGGGGGCCCGGTGGTCGCATCCCAGTGCGTCGCGGAGCCGGGTCAGGGTCTGGCGTGCTTCCCGTACGCATCCGACCGCCGGCCCCTCGCAGGAAAGGCGTCGGGCGTCGTCGCGCGGTGGTGGTGCGGCGAGGGCCGGGCCGCCGGCCAGAAGCGCCGTCCCCGCCACTACCGCAGTGGACAGCTTGAAGAACACGCCACGCGTACCGGCCATACTCCCCCGCCTCCTTGTCGCCCGCCCGACACATCTCCCCCGCCTACCGAACGATCGGGCGCGACAAAGGTCACGCACTCACGGGGCGCCGGTTTCGCCTCCGCGGCGGTGCGCGGCGAGGGCCGCGAAGGCGGTGGGGTACGCCGGCAGCAGGGTGTCGAGGCCGGTGATGTCCAGCAGGCGGGCGAGCCGGCCGGAGACGGCGGCCAAGGTGAGGGTGCCGTCGGCCTCTTGCGCGGAGCGCCAGATCGCCACCAGGGCGTTGAAGCCGGAGGAGTCGCAGAAGGAGACGGCTTCCAGGTCCAGGACCAGGTGCCGGTGGCCCCGCCCGATGAGGTCCAGGGCCTCGGCGCGCAGGGTGGGCGCGGTGGTCAGGTCGAGATCGCCGGCGAGGGCGGCCAGGGCGAGGTCACCGTCGGCGCGCCGGGTGGTCAGGCGGAAGATGTCGTTCACGGTCGGTGCTCCGGCTTCCGCCCGGAGGGGCGAGATGGGGGCGGGACAGGGACGCCGTCCATGGGTGACACCGGCCGCGAGCGGGCCGGCGGGTACGGGCGGTGAGGAAACCGATCAGCCCCTCGCCGCCGAGCATAACGTCGCCGCCGGCGCCGGCCACGGCGGGCCGGTCCGCCCGAAGCCCCGGTCAGAGCCGCATTTTGGTCATCCTGAATGGCCGGTTGTGATCGCGTTGACCAAAAGTGGTGCGCTGCCGGTGGCGTGAACCGGGGGCGCAACTCGGCCGCACCGCCGCTGTCCAGTGGGTGAGACGGCGCCACCCGGCGCCCCGCCGGACGCCCTCACCCCAGTTCCGACGCCATCACAGGATCATCACATGTCCTCTACAACCCCTGCATCGAACAAATCCGGCGTACCTTCCCAACCGTGTCATGTACGGGCAAGCGCGGCCGGCTGGCGCCGGCGTGGCGGCTTTTCCCGGTGACCGGAATCTTTCGTTGACAGTCCGGAAATGCGGTCTCTACTGTTACGTGCAAATTCCGGCCCAATCCCTCCTTTCAGCTCATAGTGAGCGGACATCACCCGTTCACCATTTGCACGTGCGCATGTTTTCTGTCGTTTGCCGACCAGGTTCGCGCCGTTGCGCGGCCTGAAGAGGCAGCTCGAACGCAGCATTCAAGTACAAGGAGAAACGGTGACCCCCGCACTCGCCGAACAGCAGACCTACCGCCTGACCGAGGCCGAAACACACAAGCTCTGGCGGCTCTCCCAGCTCGCCGCCGGCGCCTCGGAGGCATCTGCGCTGGCGCTTTCCGGTCTACTTCTCGATCTGCCGAAATCCGTGCGTACCGCCTTGCTCGATTTTGCCGAGGCCGGTCACGACTCGGGATTCTTCCTGCTGCGCGGAGTCACCGTCGGGGACCTTCCCGACACCCCCACCGTTCACCACTCCGGCGCCCTCCAGGGGCACCCCACCGACGGCACCCTGACCCTCGTGGCGGATCTGCTCGGCTCGCTCGTCGGCTACCTGGACGAGAAGGACGGCGCGCTCCTCCACGACGTGCACGCCGTGCCCGGGGAGGAGCAGCGCATCGAGAACAGCGGATCGGTGGCCTTCGACTTCCACACCGAGAACGTCCACCACCCGCTGCGCCCGGACTACTTGGGCCTGCTGTGCCTGCGCCAGGACCACGAGGGCGTGGCCGCCACCCGCGTCGCCTCGGTGCGCGAGGCCGTCCGGCACCTGACCGAGGAGCAGGTGGCGATCCTGCGCACCCCGCAGTTCTACAGCTCCTACCCGGCGTCCTTCACCCGGGGCCGGACCGGCCCGGTGCCGCGCTCCGGACCGCACCCGGCCGTCTTCGGGCCGTACGACCGGCCGTTCATGCGCTTCAACTCGCACACCACGCACGCCGCCGGCGCCGAGGCGACCGCCGCGCTCAAGGCGCTGGCCGAGGCCCTGGAAGCGGTCTGCCACAACGTCGTGCTGGAGCCCGGCGACCTCGTCGTGGTCGACAACCACGTGGCGGCGCACGGCCGCAGCGCGTTCGTCCCCCGCTACGACGGCCGGGACCGCTGGCTGCGCCGCTTCTACTCCGTGCGCTCCATCCTCGGCTGGACGCAGCACATGATGACCCGTCAGCGCGTCATCCCGACGATGGAGGACATCCAGGGCGTGCTCTGAGCCGCGCTCCGCGCGCTCGCGGCCCCCGCCGGGCGTGACCGCCTCCCGAGCGGCCGCCCGGCCCGGGAACCGTCCGATTCGTCCTGCCCGTGCAGTCGCCCAGGACTGCGCATCCTTGCACTGAGGACCGGAATACCTTGGATTTCACAGACGTCATAGGGCTGCTCACCGCCGCGGTGGCCGCCGGGTGGGTGGACGCGGTGGTCGGCGGGGGCGGGGTGCTGCTCATCCCCGTCCTGCTGCTCAGTTTCCCGCATCTGCCGCCGGCCACCGCCCTGGGCACCAACAAGATCGCCGCGATCACCGGCACGGCGACCGCCGCTTACATGTACGCGCGGCGTACGGCCCTGGACCGGAAGATCCTCGTACCGGCCGCCGCCTGCGCGGTGCCGGCCGGCGCGCTCGGCGCGCTGTCGGCGGCCACCGTCCCCACGGCGTACTTCCGCCCGGTCATCATGGTCCTGCTGATCTCGGTCGCCCTGTTCGTGGCGTTCAAGCCGAGCTTCGGCACCCAGACACTGGCCCGCGAGGTGACCCGGCGGCGGCGCGTCGTCGCCGTGCTCCTCGCCGGCTGTGTGGTCGGTTTCTACGACGGGCTCTTCGGGCCCGGCGTGGGCACCTTCCTCATCATCTCCTTCACCACGCTGCTCGCCACGCAGTTCCTGGAGAGCGCGGCGATGTCGAAGGTCATCAACGCCTCGTCCAACCTCGGCGCCCTGCTGGTCTTCGCGCTCCAGGGCAACGTGCTCTGGGCGCTGGGGCTCGGGATGGCCGTGGGCAACGTGACCGGCGCGCTGATCGGTTCGCGCATGGCCCTGAAGAAGGGGTCCGGATTCGTCCGTACCGTGCTGGTGCTCGTGGTGATCGGCATGGTGACGAAGATGGCGTTCGACCAGTTCGCCTGAGACGACGGCCGAGCCAGGCAGCACCTCCCGCCCGGCCAGTACGTCCCGCACATCTCCTGCTCCTGCACACCTTCCGCACGTCCTGATCCAGCACGTCATGCTCCTGCACGTCCTGCACGTCAGCACTTGATGGGAACCACGCAAGAACACATCCGACACCCACGCTACGAGAGACCGGAGGCCACCATGGACCCCGTACGGAATCTCGCTGAACTACTGACCCTGCCGGACTTCGAGGCCGCCAGCGACGCGGTGCTCGACCAGGGCTGCCGGGCCTACGTCGCCGGCGGCGCCGGGACCGACCGCACCGTACGCGCCAACATCGCGGCGTTCGACGACATCTGGCTCCGACCACGGGTCCTGGCCGGCACGACGACCGAGCCCCGCACGGAAGTGACGGTTCTCGGGCACCGCATGTCCATGCCCGTCCTGCTCGCGCCGACCAGCCCGCAGCGGCTGCTGCACGAGGACGCGGAGATCGCCACCTCGCTCGCCGCCGAGGCGGCCGGCGTCGTCCCCGTCGTCAGCACCGACAGCCACGTCCCGTTCCCGGAGATCGCCAAGGCGTCGGGCCGGGCGGGCTGGTTCCAGCTCTACGCCTACCGGTCGCGCGACGACATCGCCGCGACGATCGACATGGCCGAGACCGCCGGTGCCTCGGCCTTGGTGGTCACCGTGGACGCCAGTCACGCCGCGCTGCGGGTGCACGCCCAGCGCGCCGGGTTCGCCACGCCCGGACACGTGGACTTCGGGACGCTGCGCGCGCTCGGCATCCTGGAGGGCGAGGTACCGGCCGGCGCCCGCATCGACCGGTTGTCGCTGAGCTGGGAGGACCTGCTGTGGATCCGGGCCAGGACCCGGCTCCCCTCCTGGTCAAGGGCGTACTGCGGGCCGACGACGCCCGCCGCTGCCTGGACAGCGGCGCGGACGGCGTCATCGTCTCCAACCACGGCGGGCGGCAGCTGGACGGGGCGGTGCCCAGTGTGGTCGCACTGAGCGAGGTCGCGGCCGAGGTCGACGGCCGGTGCGCCGTCCTGATGGACAGCGGCATCCGCTCCGGCGTGCACGTCGTCAAGGCCCTCTCGCTCGGCGCCGACGCGGTCTGCCTGGGGCGCCCGTACCTGTGGGGGCTGAGCGTCGCCGGGCGCGAAGGGGTCGAAGCGGTGCTGCGGCTGCTGCGCCGGGAGATCGAGGACACCCTCCGGCAGCTCGGCGCGGCCGATGTCGGCGAGCTGGGGCCGCACTTCGTGGCCAAGGCCGGCGCCGGGGCGGCCTGACGCCCGTACCACCGCCGACGCCGGGGCGGGGGGCGGGGGCGGCCTGACGGCCCGTACCACCGCCCGCTCCGCACCCGCGGCGAGAGCCCGTACCCGCACGACGTACCCGTACCACGACGCCCCCGTACGACGTCCCCGCACGAAGACTTTCCGAGAACGGAGACCCACGATGTTCCACTTCTCGCGCGGCATCCCCCCGCAGGAAGCGATCCCCTCGCGGCAGCTCGCCGAGCACACCGCCGCCGTCCTGCGGGACAGCGAGGCCCGGGTGTTCCAGTACGCGCCGATCGGCAACCACACGGGCGACGCGGCCCTGCGCGAGCAGCTCGCCGCCTTCCACTCGGTCGCCGCCGACCAGATCTTCGTCACCAACGGCTCCCTCCAGGCACTGGACCTGCTCGCCGCGCACCTCCTGGCCGGCGACCGCAAGGACGTGTACGTGGAGGCCCCCACCTACGACCGCGCGGTGCAGATCTTCGAGCGGCACGGCGGCCGGGTCTCCGGTATCACCCTTCAGCACGACGGCCTCGACCTGGACGCCCTCGAAGCCCGGCTGGCGACGCGCGTCCCGGCCCTCGTCTACGTCATCCCGGACTTCCAGAACCCGAGCGGCGTCACCATGAGCGAGGACAAGCGCCGCCGCCTCGTGCAGCTCGCCGAGACCCACGACTTCCTCATCCTGGAGGACATCCCCTACCGGGAGCTGCGGTACGGCGGCCAGGCTCCGGCCGGGTTCTTCGAGCTCGCGCCGGCCGGGCGGGTGCTCACGATGGGATCGCTGAGCAAGATCCTCAGCCCCGGCCTGCGCGTGGGGTACGTCATCGGCGAGCCCGAGACACTCGGCGCCCTGGCCGCGCTCGCCGAGGGCACGTACCTCTCTCCCGCCCCGCTGCTCCAGGCGGTCGCCGCGCAGGCTCTGGACGCGGGCCTGGCGCAGGAGAACGTGGCGGCCATCCGCGAGCTGCTCGGGCCCCGGCACGACGGTGCGGTCAAGGCCGTCCGCGAACTGCTGGGCGAGGACGCGCTCCTCGCCGTACCGCACGGCGGTTACTACGTGAGCGTGCACCTGCCCGTCGCCACGGACGAGGGCACGTTCCTCAAGGCCGCGGCCGCCGAGAGCCTGAAGCTGACCCGGGGCTCCGGCTTCTACCCGGGCGACGCGGCGCCGCCGGAGGGCAAGGTCTTCCTGCGGCTGCCGTTCCAGTCCTTCGAGCCGGACGAGTTCGCCGCCGGCGTCGAGCGGCTGGCCGCGGTGGCGTCCAAGGGCTGACCTGCGGATAGCGGTTCAGGGCCGCGGGCGGGAGGAGGACCGCCCGCGGCCTCGAACGGGCCCGCGCACGAGGGCTGGGGCCTGGGCAGCCACTGCTTCTACAAGGACGATCCGGCGATCGTCCAGGACCACGGTTTCGCCGCGCCGCGCAAGCCCGGGGCGAAGTTCCACGGTCGCTCATGGTCTTCCTCGGGGGCAAGGGCCAGCACGCCCATGTCGTCAACGACACCGGTGCCCCCGCCTCCGGCACGGGCACCGTCCCCTCGAAGGTGGTCTCGTACCCTGGCACCCGGGGTCCCTGACTCCGGGTGACCCGTCCGATCCCCGCTGAGTCCGACGCGTCCGGCCGAGTCCGACTGATGTCGACCGTCCTGGTCCGGGAGGAGACGAGAGCTGACGGTGACCGGTACCGATACCGGTGCCGCGCCGGGTCCGTACCCGCCGCCGCCCTGGCGCATGAGAGGCCACCTGTGGGGTGGTCTCTTCGCCACGGACGCGGCCCCGCGCCTTCCCCGGACCTCTCTCCTCTGACGGGCCGTTCGCTGGCCGTGTTCGTGATCCGGTACCGCGAGGGGACCCTCGGCTACGACGAGCTGATCGTGGGGACGCCCGCCCGTCGCGGCCGGCGGGCCGGTCTGTACGTGCACTGGATCTGGGTCGACGACGCGCAGTCGTTGTGGGGCGGGCGCCGTATCTGGGGAGTGCCCAAGCAACTGGCGGAGTTCCGCTGGGAGGGGTCGCGGGTCCGGGTGACCGACGGGCAGGGCCTCGTCGCCGCTCTGCGTCTGTCGGCCAAGGGCCCGTCGCTCCCCAGGCTTCCCCTGCCGATGACCGGCTTCGGGTCCCTCGACGGGGCGCGGACGGTCCTCACCGCACGGTTCACGGCTCGCCCGGGGGCCGCTTCGGTACGCGTGGAGGAGTGGCCGGCGCGGCTGCCCGCACTCCGCCACGGCGGCGCCCGCCCCGGTTTCCGCGCGGCCTCCTTCACCATGCTCATGCCCGCCCCCACGCTCCACCCCGTTCCGCCGGCCGCCTGAACCCACCGCATTCATCCGCTGGTCCGGCGGCGGAAGAAGGGCTCCGGGCGCGCACGGTAAGGGTTTACAGCTATCGGCAATCGGCCTCGGACAGTCGTTCGACGGACAGGAAGAAAGGGCGGTTGGCGAAGAGGAAAAAGGTAGCTGTGTCCGAAGCATCCTTAACGCTGCCGCATACCGGTGAATGCACGCGGCGGCGTAAAAGTCACCTGCACGGCGCCGGCGGACGGGCGGCCGGGGGCCGGTCCATCACGTGTCACCCCTGGACAACGGCGACATGGTTCGTACGGCGCCGCCGGGCGGACGGTTCCCGGAACGGCCGTGGATCACGGGAACCGTAATCGCCCTTGCGCGCCCTCCCCCTTTGTCGAACACGAGAACGTGTCACTCACGTATCCCCGCGGCAATCACGGCAAAGCACGGGGAAAATAACTTCCAGACCTGGCCAACTGGCGAAAAAGCGTCCCTCTTTCCGCCCGGCGCGGGAGGAATCTGGGGACGTTTCGTGGAGTGGCGTGCCGAGCGAGTCCGCCACACGGCCCCAGGAGGAGCCCTCGTATGTGGCGTGGCAGGGCGAAGGCGGAACGTGCCGCGGCGGACGCGGCCGAACGGCTGATGGCGGCCGGCCGGCTGTTGAGCCGGGCGCCGGTTTCGGAGGACGGGCGGGCGGTTTTCCGTACGGATCAGGGGGTGAATGACGCGCCTTACCGGGAACGGTGGGCCCACGACAAGGTGGTGCGTTCCACCCACGGGGTGAATTGCACGGGCTCCTGTTCCTGGCAGGTGTACGTCAAGGACGGGCTCATCACCTGGGAGACGCAGGCGACGGACTATCCGACGACGGGTCCGGACCGCCCGGAGTACGAGCCCCGGGGCTGCCCGCGCGGCGCGTCGTTCTCCTGGTACACCTACTCCCCCACCCGGGTGCGCCACCCGTACGCGCGCGGCGTGCTGGTGGAGATGTACCGGGAGGCGCGGGGCCGGCTCGGCGACCCGGTGGCGGCCTGGGCGGAGATCACCGGCGATCCGGAGCGGCGACGGCGCTACCAGCGGGCGCGCGGCAAGGGCGGGCTGGTGCGGATCGGCTGGGACGAGGCGCTGGAGATCGCGGCCGCCGCCCATGTGCACACCGTGCGGGAGCACGGTCCCGACCGGATCGCGGGGTTCTCCCCGATCCCGGCGATGTCGATGGCCTCGCACGCGGTCGGTGCCCGGTTCATGTCGCTGATCGGCGCGCCGATGCTCTCGTTCTACGACTGGTACGCGGATCTGCCGATCGCCTCGCCGCAGGTCTTCGGCGACCAGACCGACGTACCGGAATCGGGCGACTGGTGGGACGCGGCGTACCTGATGCTGTGGGGTTCCAACGTGCCGGTGACCCGTACGCCGGACGCGCACTGGATGGCGGAGGCCCGCTACCGCGGCCAGAAGGTCGTGGTCGTCTCCCCCGACTACGCGGACGCGACGAAGTTCGCCGACGAGTGGCTGCACCCGCATCCGGGCACGGACGGGGCACTGGCGATGGCGATGGGCCATGTGATCCTGCGCGAGTGCTTCGTGGACCGGAAGGTGCCGTACTTCACGGATTACGTGCAGCGGTTCACGGATCTGCCGTTCCTCGTCGGGCTGGAGGAGTACGGGGCGGGTGCGGAGGGGGTGACGAGCGAGGCCGGTGAGGAAGAGGCGACAAGTGCTGCGGTCCGGGTGGTGCCGGGCCCGTTCCTCACGGCGCAGGACGCCGGGCTGGCCGCGGACGCCGGAGCGGAGGCCCGGCGCTGGATGCCCGTCCTCGTCGACACGGCCACGGGCGACCCCGTCGTACCGGCCGGGACGCTGGGCGACCGCTGGCGCGCGGGCGGCGAAGGGCGCTGGAACCTGGACCTGGACGGGATCGATCCGCAGCTGAGTCTGTACGGGCGGCCGGACGCGACCGTCGCGCGGGTGGTGCTGCCGCGTTTCGACCAGGAGCGGGGCACGCTGGAGCGGGAGGTTCCGGCGCTGCGTGTCGGCGGGCGGCTGGTGACCACGGTCTTCGATCTGCTGCTGGCGCAGTACGGGGTGGGGCGCGCCGGTCTGGGCGGGCAGTGGCCCGGCTCGTACGAGGACGCGGAGGTGCCGTGCACCCCGGCGTGGCAGGAGACCCTCACATCGGTGCCGGCGCGGGCCGCGGTGCGGGCGGCGCGGGAGTTCGCGCGTACGGCGGAGCAGACCCGGGGCCGCTGCATGATCGTGATGGGCGCGGGCACCAACCACTGGTTCCACTCGGACACCATCTACCGGTCGTTCCTGTCCCTGCTGCTGCTGACGGGGTGCCAGGGCGTCAACGGCGGCGGCTGGGCGCACTACGTGGGCCAGGAGAAGGTGCGGCCGTACACGGGCTGGCAGCAGCTGTCCACGGCCGCCGACTGGGTACGCCCGTCACGGCAGATGGCCGGTACGCCGTACTGGTACCTGCACACCGGCCAGTGGCGGCACGACCGGGCCCCGGCCGACGCGCTCGCCTCCCCGGCCGGCCGGGGCCTGTTCGCCGGGCAGCACACCGCCGACCTGGTGGCCCGTTCGGTCCGCCGGGGGTGGATGCCGTCGTACCCCACCTTCGACGCCAATCCGCTGGACCTCGGCCGGCGGGTCCGCGCGGCCGGCGCCGACCCCGGCCGGTGGGTCGCGGACGAGCTGGACGCCGGCCGGCTCTCCTTCGCCTGCGAGGACCCCGACGCGCCGGCCAACTGGCCGCGCGTGCTGACGGTGTGGCGGGCCAACCTGATCGGTTCCTCGGCGAAGGGCAACGAGTACTTCCTGGGGCACCTGCTGGGGGCCGACGACAACGCGAGCGCGCAGGAGGTACCTCCGGAGGTACGCCCGCGGGACGTCACCTGGCGGGAGGAGGCGCCGCGCGGCAAGCTCGACCTGCTGCTGGCGCTGGACTTCCGTATGACGTCCACGACCTTGTTCGCCGATCTCGTGCTGCCGGCCGCGACCTGGTACGAGAAGCACGACCTGTCGAGCACGGACATGCATCCGTACGTGCACGCCTTCTCGCCCGCGATCAGCCCGCCCTGGCAGGCCCGTACCGACTTCGAGATCTTCCACGGGCTCGCCCGGGAAGTGAGCCGGCTGGCCGCCGGGCGCCTGGACACGGCCTACGACTTGGTGGCCACCGCCCTCCAGCACGACACGGCGGCCGGTGAGACGCCGCCCCCGGGGCCGACGGCGCCGCGCTACACGCTCGTGGAGCGGGACTACACCGCGCTCGCCGACCGGCTGGCGGCCCTCGGCCCGCTGCCGCGGGAACAGGGCATGACCGTCAAGGGCGTCACCGTACAGGCAGGGCCGGAGACGGACTGGCTCGCCAAGCGCTGCGGTACGGCGGCCGACGGCGCGGCGCGCGGCCTGCCGCTGCTCGACACCGACGTGAAGCTGTGCGAGGCGATCCTCGCCCTGTCCGGCACCACCAACGGCCGGCTGGCCGCCGAGGGTTTCCGCGCGCTCTCCGGGCGCTGCGGCACCGGCCGCGGACTGGAGGAGCTGGCCGCCTCGGTCGCCGAGCGGCGCATCGTCTTCGCCGACACCCAGGCCCGGCCTGTGCAGGTGTCGGCGAGCTTCGAGTGGTCGGGCAAGGAGGGGCCGGAGCGCCGGTACGCGCCGTTCACCGTCAACACCGAGCACCGTAAGCCCTGGCACACCCTCACCGGCCGCCAGCACTTCTACCTCGACCACGAGTGGATCGCCGAGTACGGCGAACAACTGCCCGTCTACCGGCCGCCGCTGGACCTGGCCGCGCTCGGCGAACAGCCGCGCCCCGGCGCGTCCGCCGAGCGGTCGGTGACCGTGCGCTACGTGACGCCGCACTCCAAGTGGTCCATCCACTCCGAGTACCAGGAGAACCTGCTCATGCAGACCCTGGCCCGCGGCGGCCCGGTGATCTGGATGAGTGTGGCGGACGCCGAGGCCGTCGGGGTGGCGGACAACGACTGGATCGAGGCGGTCAACGCCAACGGCGTGGTCGTGGCGCGAGCGGTCGTCTCGCACCGGATGCCGGCCGGCACGGTGTTCATGTACCACGTGCAGGAACGGCTGGTGAACGTGCCGCTGTCGCAGACCACCGGGCGGCGCGGCGGTGTCCACAACGCGCTGACCCGGCTCATGATCAAACCCACCCACCTCATCGGCGGCCACGCCCAGCTGTCCTTCGCCCCCAACTACTACGGTCCCACCGGCAACCAGCGCGACGCGGTCACCACCATCCGCCGCCGCTCCCAGGAGGTCAGCTACTGATGCGCGTCATGGCGCAGATCGCGATGGTCATGAACCTCGACAAGTGCATCGGCTGCCACACCTGCTCGGTCACCTGCAAACAGACCTGGACGAACCGTTCCGGCACCGAGTACGCGTGGTTCAACAACGTCGAGACCCGGCCCGGCCAGGGCTACCCGCGCGGCTACGAGGACCAGGACGTCTGGCAGGGCGGCTGGCAGCGCAAGCACGGCCGGCTGGTGCCGCGCAGCGGCGGCCGGGCCCGTCGGCTGGCCCGGCTGTTCGCCAACCCCCGGCTGCCCACGCTGGACGCGTACTACCAGCCGTGGACGTACGACTACGGCATCCTGACCGACGCGCCGCTCGGCGACGACGTGCCCACCGCGCCGCCCCGCTCCCTGACCGACGGCCGGCCCACCGCCGTCACCGGCGGCCCCAACTGGGACGACGACCTCGGGGGCGGGCCCGCGCACCTCGCCGGCGACCCCGTACTGAAGAAGATGAGCGACCGGGTGCGCCTGGAGTACGAGCAGGCGTTCATGTTCTACCTGCCGCGGATCTGCGAGCACTGCCTCAATCCGTCGTGCGTGGCCGTGTGCCCGTCCGGCGCCCTCTACAAGCGCATCGAGGACGGCATCGTCCTGGTGGACCAGGACCGCTGCCGCGGGTGGCGGATGTGTGTGACCGGCTGCCCGTACAAGAAGGTCTACTTCAACCACCGCACCGGCAAGGCCGAGAAGTGCACCCTGTGCTACCCGCGGCTGGAGGCGGGCGAGCCCACCGTGTGCTCCGAGACGTGCGTGGGGCGGCTGCGCTACCTCGGCGTCGTCCTCTACGACGCCGACCGGGTCGGCGAGGCCGCCGCCACCCCCGACGAGCGGGACCTGTACGAGGCCCAGCTCTCCTGCTTCCTCGACCCGTCCGACCCCGAGGTCGCCCGCGCCGCCGAGGCCTCCGGCATCCCGCACGACTGGGTCACCGCGGCCCGCGACTCCCCCACGTACGCACTGATCAGCACGTACCGGGTGGCGTTGCCGCTGCACCCGGAATACCGCACCATGCCGATGGTCTGGTACGTGCCCCCGCTGTCGCCGGTGGTGGAGTCGCTGACCGCCACCGGGCACGACGGTGAGGATCCGGCCAAACTTTTCGCCGCCATCGACGCGCTGCGGATTCCGCAGGAGTACCTGGCCCACCTGTTCACGGCGGGCGACACTGCGCCGGTGGAGGCGGCCCTGTGCCGGCTGGCCGCGATGCGGGCGCACATGCGGCGCGCCAACCTCGGCGAGGAGCCGGACCCGGCGATCGCCGCCTCGGCGGGCATGACCACCGCGTCGCTGGAGGCCATGTACCGGCTGCTGGCCGTGGCCAAGTACGAGGAGCGCTACGTCATCCCCACCGGCTACGCCGTCACCGGCCCCGATGCCACGGACGCCGGGTGCAGCCTGGAGGGCGCGGGGGCGCCGGGCATGTACGACCCGGAGGGCTTCCACGCCCCGCCCGCCGCGCCGCCCGGGGCGGAACACGCGGGCACCTCACTGCGGGACCGGGTGAACCTCTTGAACTGGAACGGCCGCGGTCGCCCCGCCGGCCTCTTCCCCCGCGGGCGAGGAGAGTCGTGAACGCTCCCCTCATCCACCAGGCCGCGTCTCTGCTCCTGTCCTACCCCGGGTCCGACTGGCCCGCCCGGCGCCGGAGCGTCGGCGCCGCCCTGCGGCCGGAGACGGACGGACCGGCCGCTCTCCTGCTGCGGTTCTGCACCCGCGTCCAGGACGTTCCCACGCTGGCCCTCGCCGCGCAGTACGTCGCCGCCTTCGACCGCAGCCCCCGCCGGACCCTGCACCTGACGTACTACACCGACGGCGACACCCGGCGGCGCGGTGCCGCCCTCGCCCGGATCAAGGCGCGCTACCGCGCCGAGGGCTGGCAGCCGGTCCCGGACGAACTGCCCGACCACCTGCCCCTGATGCTGGAGTTCGCCGCCCGCGTCCCGGCGGTCGGCCGCGCCCTGCTGCGCGAGCACCGGGCCGCACTGGAACTGCTGCGCCTCGCCCTGGAGGACCACCGCAGCCCCTACGGCGACGTCCTCGACGCCGTCTGCCGCACCCTGCCCGGGCCGCGTCCCGCCGACCGGGCCGCCGCCCGCCGCCTGGCCCGTACCGGGCCCCCACCCGTGGAGACCGTGGGCCTGGACCCGTTCCCCGGCCCCGAGCCCCGAGGAGCCCGCCGGTGAACCCCCTGCACACCGCGCTGTGGGGCGTGCTGCCCTACGTCGTCACGACCCTGCTCGTCGCGGGCACCGCCTGGCGCTACCGCTACGACCGCTTCGGCTTCACCAGCCACTCCAGCCAGCTGCACGAGAGCACGCTGCTGCGCATCGGTTCGCCGCTGTTCCACTACGGGCTGCTGTTCGTCGTCGCGGGCCACCTCGCCGGACTGCTGATCCCCGAGACGTTCACCGAACGCGTCCACATCCACGAGTGGCTCTACCACGCCAACGCCCTCGCGGTCGGCGGCGTGGCCGGGCTGGTCACCACGGCCGGCCTGGCCGTGCTGATCTACCGGCGGCTCCGTGTCCCCGCGGTGCGTGCCGCCACCCTGCGTACCGACCGGATCCTGCACCCGCTGCTCGTCGCGACCCTGCTCGCCGGGCTGGCCGCCACCGCCACGACCACCAGCGACCATCCGTACGACTACCGGCAGGGCGTCTCCCTCTGGTTCCGCTCGCTGTTCACCTTCAGCCCCGACGTGCCGGTCATGGCGCACGCGCCGCTGGTCTACCAGCTCCACGCCCTGCTGGGCATGGCGCTGTTCGCGCTGTGGCCCTTCAGCCGTCTCGTGCACGCCTTCACCGCGCCCGTCGGCCATCTGTTCCGCCCGTACATCGTCTACCGGTCGCGCGGTACGCGGGGAACGGCGTCGGCCGCGTCCGTCGGTGAGAGGGTGGACATCTGTCCGAAACGCGCCGGGACGATCGCACCGGTTCGGCGGGGACGAAGTGGGTACACCGTTCACAATGAGGCTTTTCACCCCCATTGCGGCGCGACCCGTCTGCCGGTACCGCGCTCCGGACGCAGGGCGCAGACCGGCGCCGACGGCCCGCCGGCGTACGGCTACTGCTCCAGCATCCCCTTGCGCAGCTGGTCCAGGGTCCGGGAGAGCAGCCGCGAGACGTGCATCTGGGAGATGCCCAGCTCGGCGCCGATCTGAGCCTGCGTCATCTCCTGGACGAAGCGCATCTCGATGATGCGGCGACGCCGGTCGTCCAGCTCGTGCAGGAGCGGGGCGAGCGCGTTCAGGTTCTCGACCAGCTCCATCGCCGGGTCGTCGTCGCCCATGACGTCGGCGATCGCGCGGCTGTCACCGGCCGCGCCGGAGCCGTCGCCGGTGCCGTCCAGCGAACCCGCCGTGTAGCCGTTGCTGGCGGCGATCGCGTCGACGACCTCGTCCTCACCGATCTTCAGATGGGCGGCCAGTTCGGCGGCGGTGGGCTCGCGGCCCAGGTCGGCGGAGAGCTTCTCGCCCGCCCTGGACACCTCGACCCGCAGTTCCTGGACCCGGCGGGGGACGTGCACGGCCCAGGTGGAGTCACGGAAGAAGCGCTTGATCTCACCCACGATGTACGGGACGGCGAAGGTGGAGAACTCGACCTCACGCGAGAGGTCGAACCGGTCGATCGCCTTGATCAGCCCGATGGTCCCGACTTGGATGATGTCTTCCGCGTGCCCGAGGTCCTGTCCCCGGCCGCGGAAGCGGGAGGCGGCGAACCGCACCAGTGAGAGATTCATCTCGATGAGGGTGTTGCGCGCGTACTGGTACTCGGCCGTCCCCTCCTCCAGCTCGGCCAGCCGGGTGAGGAACAGCTTCGACAGTGCCCGGGCGTCCCGGGGGCCACCTTGGTCGCGTCCGTGAGGCGGGGCAGCTCGGGCGCCCGCGGCCCCTGCTCCGTCCTCGTCGCCTCCGCTGCACTGTCCTGCACGGCAAGCATGGTCACGTCTTCACCCTTCACAGTACGTACGGTCAGGTGCACCTGCCCTGCTCTTAGGTGTTCAACCCTTGCCAGTGGGAAACAGTTGTCCATGAGGGGGGCGGACGGCCGGCCGAGGCGGGGCGGGTGGCGCGACGGCGGTGGTCCGGCCTTCAGGCCCCGGCCCGCTCTCGGTAACATTTGCCGGACGGCAATCGAAGATCGCGTGCGGTTGAATACGCACCGCACGGGCAGCACACGATGCGCGCTTGTGCTCCCGCCAATCACCGAGAAAGGACCATGGGGTGAGTTCCACCGAGGCCGCGGCACGCGAGCGTGTCATCGGCGCGCTGCGCGCAGAGACCGACTCCGTCTCCGACCGCTGGGTACAGCTGCAGCTGGCGCAGGAGGAGATGCGCGACATCGCCAGCGAGAGCGAACTGCGGGAGGAAGCGGACGCCTTGCTGGGCGCCCTCCTGCGGAGCCTGGAGAGTGACGTCCCGGCCAACCGGGTGGTGGCGACCGACCAACCGCTGCGCCAGGCCGTGATCGACCTCTCCATGCGCAGGGCCCGGAACGGCGCCATGCCGACCGTCACGTCGCTGGCCGTCCTCTCACTCAAGGAAGCTCTCCTGGAGGCGGTGCAGCGGCAGACCCGGAACACCGAGGAGCTGTTCACCACCGCCGTCCTGATAAACCGGCTGCTGGACAGCGCCGGGGCGCTCTCCTTCGAGACGTACGTGGAGGGCCGTGAAGAGATCATCCGACGGCAGAGCCGCCAGCTCCTGGAGGTGTCCACGCCGGTCGTCCGGCTGTGGCGCCAGGTCCTGGCCGTACCGCTGATCGGCACGCTCGACACGACCCGCACCCAGGTGGTGATGGAGAACCTCCTGGAGGCCATCCAGGAGCACGAGGCGCTGGTCGCCATCATCGACATCACCGGTGTGCCGACCGTGGACACCGCGGTCGCCCAGCACCTGATGCAGACCGTCAACGCGGTACGGCTGATGGGCGCGGACTGTGTGATCAGCGGCATCCGGCCGTCCATCGCGCAGACCATCGCGCAGCTCGGCATCGACCTGTCGACCATCCTGACCCGCACCACCCTCGCCGACGCGCTGGCCGCCGCCGTCAAACTCACCGACGAGGCGTCCGCCCATACGTCCGCGGGCGCACAGGAGCACCGGTGAACGCCCGGCCCACGGCCGGAGTGCCCATCCTCAGGCTGGGCGACGTCCTGGTCACCGGGCTGCTCAACGAACTGGACGACGCCACGGTGGTCGCCTTCACCGAGGAGCTGACCACCCGTATCACGGCCGACCGGGCCCGCGGGGTGCTCATCGACATCTCCCGCCTGGAGATCATCGACTCGTTCGTGGCACGGACGCTGATGGAACTCACCACCATGGCGCGGCTGCTGGGTGCCCGGGTGATCGTCGCGGGTATGCGTCCCCCGGTGGCCATGACCCTGGCCGAACTGGGACTGCGGCTGACCGGCGTGGAGACCGCCCTGAACACGGAACACGGCATGGCGGCCCTGGGCTGGCATCAGAGTCCCCGTCCCTCAGGAGAGGTTCTGCATGACGGGACCCGGTGAATACGGCGGTACCGGCGCCGCCGGTACCACGACGCTGACCGGTGACAGTGCCGGGCAGGTCGGCCTCCCGACCGAGCCCACGGTACTGCACGTGCGCAGCGAACAGGACCTGCTCGCGATCCGGCACGCGGTGCGCGACGCCACCCTCACGGTGGGCTTCAGCATCGTCGACCAGACGCGGGTGGTCACCGCCGCCAGCGAGCTGGCACGGAACGCCTACATCCACGGAGGGGGCGGCACGATACGGATCGAGTACCCGACCCGGCCCGGCGCGGTGGGCCTGCGGCTGACCGTCGGCGACTCCGGACCCGGTATCGCCGACATCGACGCGGCGCTCACCGACGGCTACACCACCGGCGCGGGTCTCGGGCACGGGCTGGGCGGCGCGCAGCGCCTGATGGACGAGTTCGAGATCCGTACCCGCGAGGGTGGCGGTACGACCGTGACCGCGACGCGGTGGGCCGACCGTTGACCCTCTCCCCTGCCGTGCACCACCCGACCGCGTACATCCCGGTCGACCACTACAGCGCCGTGCACCTGGCCGCCCAGGCCGCACGGTCGGTGGCGCAGCGCTGCGGGCTCCAGGGGGCGCTGCCCGACCAGGCCGCGGTGATCGCGTCCGAGTTGGGCAGCAACCTCGCCAAGCACGCGGTGGACGGGGCGCTGTACGTGCAGGCCCTGCCGCTGGGCAACGGCGTGGAGATCCTCGCCGCCGACCGGGGCCCCGGCATGCGGGAGTTCCAGCGCTGTCTGGCCGACGGGTACACCACGACCGAGACGCTCGGTGCCGGCATAGGCGGCGTCAACCGCATAGCGACCAGCTTCACCGTCCGGACCCACGAGCCCGGCGGCACCGTGGCCTGTGCCCGGCTGACGCCGCCCGAGGACGCGGACGCCGGGCGCCGGGCGATCGGCGCCGTCTGCCTGCCCGCCGAGCGCGAGGAGGTCAGCGGCGACGCGTGCACGGTCACCGAGACCGAGCACGGGCTGACCGCGATCGTGGTCGACGGCCTCGGGCACGGCCCCGAGGCGGCGGAGGCGGCGCAGCTCGCGCTGCGCAGCTTCGCCAGGGCGCCGGACCAGCCGCTGCCCGGGCTGATGACCACCGTCCACCGCGCGCTGCGGCGCAGCCGGGGCGCGGCCGTCGGGCTGCTGCGGCTGCACGCCGGACGCGCCCAGTACTGCGGCATCGGCAACGTACGGTGTCTGACCCTCTCGCAGCAGGACATCCGCAACCGCCACACCGGGCAGCCCGGTGTGGCGGGGCTGGAGATGCCGCAGCCGCTGGTCCGCGAGATCCCGTGGGAGCCGCGCCTGACCGCCCTCCTGCACACCGACGGCATCGACCACCGCTGGGCGTACAGCCCGGATCCCTTCGTCCTCCGGCTGCCCGCGCCGCTGCTGGCCACGGCCCTCGTGCACGGCCACCGCCGCAGCCGGGACGACGCGACCGTATTCACCGCCAACCTCCACCAGAGACTCCCGTGAGACGCCACACCTTCCATGCGCTGCCGCCGCTGCGCCACGCCGTACGCCGGCTGGGCGCGGCCAACGCCCTGCCCGTCGAGACCCGGGCGCGCCTCGTACTGTCCGTGAGCGCGCTGGCGGACACGGTGATACAGGCCGGGTACGGGGTCACGCTGGAGTCGTCCCGTACGTGTGCGACGGATCGTTCCTCCTCGGGCGGTTCCCCGGACGCGGGCTCCCGCGGTCCCGGCGGGGCCGCGGGGAGCGCCGCCGGTGGCACGGTCGGTCTTCAGGACGCCGAGGGGCCGGGTGCCGGTTCCCGCTGCGGTGGTTCCCGTGGCCGCGCTTCCGGGGACGGCGCTTCCCGTGACGGTGCTTCCCGCGACGGCCGTGGTCCCGGGAACAGGGCCGGGGCCGGTCAGCGGGACGATGCCGGGGCCGCGGCCGGGGTCCCCCGGGCCCGCTCGGGCAACGACGACACCGCGCCCGCCGCTGACCGGGGCACCGGGGAAGCCCCGGGCGCCTCGGGCGCTGCCGCAGGATCCGCCGCCCCACCGGCCGCGGACGCCCCGACCGGCTCCTCCGCCACCGGATCCGGGTTCCTCGCCGTCACGCTGCGCACTCCCGCCCCCGTGCTCACCCCGCCCGCCGGAGCCACCCTGCTGCTCCCGGCCGAGGTGTCACCCGACGCGGCCACCTGGCACGTACCGCTGCCGTCCGGGACACCGGAGGTCCGTATCCCCTCGGTACGCGGGCCGGGCAACGCGACGACGGGCGGCAGCGGCCGGCTGCGCGGCAGCGGCCCCGCTCCCCTGCCGACGGGCGCCTCCGACGGCAACGGGGACGGTACGGCGACCGATCCGGCCACCGAGAACCGCCTCCTGGAGGAGGAGCTGCGGGTGGCGCTGGCCCGGGTGGACTCCCTCGCCGCCGACCAGCGCCGGCTGACGCACGAGCTGGCCGAGACGAACAGCGGGGTCCTGGCCCTCTACGTGCAGCTGGAGGAGCGCGACGAACAACTGCGCACGGCCCACGGCCACATCCTGCGCGAGCTGGAGGACGCGCTGCGCCCGCCGCCGATCGCGGTGGACGGGCTGGAGCTCGCCGTCCATTACGCGCCGGCCGGTACCGACGCGCCCACCGGCGGGGACTTCTACGACTGGTTCACGCTGCCGGACGGGACGGTGCACATCACCGTCGTCGACGCGCTCGGACACGGCGTACGCAGTACGCGCAGCGCGCTGAACGTCACGCACGCCGTACGGACGCTCGCGCTGGAGGGCCACCCGCTGAAGTCCATCGTGGCCCGGACGGACGAGATCCTCGCTCCGCTCGACCCGGAGCTGATGGCCACGGTGCTGCTGGCCCGGATCGACCCGGCCGGCGGGGATCTGCTGCTCGCCAACGGCAGCCATCCGCCGGCGCTGGTCGTGCGGGCCGCCGGTGGGGAGGAGTATCTGGAGGTCCGGGGGCGCGGGGTGGGCTATCCGTTCCCCGGCAGCGAGCGGCTGCTGCACGCGAAGCTGGACGAGGGGGACCTGCTCGTCCTGTACACCGACGGGCTGACCGAGAGCCGCCGGGACCCCAGGGAGGGCGAACAGCGGCTGGCCGAGAGCGCGCGGCGGCACCGCGACCGGCCTGTCCGGGAGATCCCCGGCGCCATCGCCGAGGACATGCACACCGTCATCCTGCACTCCGACGACACGCTCGCCCTGGCCGTCCGGCTGTCGCCGCGCTCACCCTGAGCGCTTGCTCCGCCGGGCGACGACGGCGCTGACGGTCTTGCCCTGGGGGAAGGTCTCCACCGAGGTGGAGGCGGCGAGGCGGCGGACCATCGGCCAGCCGAAGCCGCCGCCCTCGCCCCGTACGTCCGGGTTCCGCTCGCACGGCGGCCGGGGGCTGGCGTCGGCCACGGCCACCGTGACGGTGTGGGGGCCGGCCGCCAGGCTCAGCGTGCAGGTGCGGGTGAGGGTGTGCCGGACGGCGTTGGTGACCAGCTCGGAGACGATCAGCACGACGGCGTCGGAGGCGTCCCGGTCCGGTGGCGGGCCCAGACTTTTCAGGAAGTCGCCGGCCACGTCCCGTGCGACGGCTGCCGCCTCGGGGGTGTTCTCCAGCGTCACCACCAGTGGTGGCGCAGCGGAAACCCTGTGCGGGGCCGTGGCGCTGCTCATCGGGCTCACCTCGTTTCCCATTGGACCGTAAGGCGTACAAGTAGGCAGCTTTCCCGCCGGATCACGGCGCAATCACCCCGGTGTACAGGGAACCGTACGTTCCCCATGGGGTGTTCACCGCCCCCGGCGGGCCACTCGTAAGCGCTGCCCAACAGACCGGGTACCCCGTCCGGAGCGGGGTACAAGGGAAACCTCGGTCCGGTTCACGACAGGGCCGGCCGGGAGCACCGGACATCCGTGGACACGGCCGTGCGCGGCCGCGGGGTCGGATGCCCGCTTACGACCGCTCATGAGATCAAGGAGGAATACTCCATGTCGTCCTCGCTGCTGGAGAGTGTGGACATCAAGGCTCCCGTCGCGGTGAGCTGGGCGCTGTGGTCGGACGTCACGCACTGGCCGAAGTTCCTGAGCCATGTGCGGATGGTCGAGCGCCTGGACGACACGCATTTCGTCTGGCAGCTCTCGCTGCCGGGCGCGGACAAGAATTTCGTGGCGGAACTCACAGAAGTCGCACCACAGGACCGCATCGCCTGGAAAACGACGGAGGGCGTCCATCACGCGGGCGTCGTCACCTTCCACCGGCTCAGTGACACATCGAGCCGTGTCACGCTGCAAATAGAGTACTCACCGGAAGGTTTCGTGGAACATCTGGGTTCCTTGACCAACCTGGATTCCACCCTCGCCAACTACGACCTCGGGGAATTCCGGAAACTCGCGGAAACCGCCGCGGCGGGCTGAACCGGGCGGGCCCGGCAGCCGCCCGGCGGCGCGTACGGCTCCACTCTCCCGCGCCGGCCACTCTCCCCGTGCCGGCTACGCCCCCGCGCCGGCCACGCCGTCGGCGGCCGCCGCCTCCGGCACCGTCTCGTACAGCGGGAGCACCCCGTCGAGGCCGGTCAGCTCGAAGAGGCGGCGCAGCCCCGGTGACGGGGCGGCCAGGCGCAGCCGGGTGCCGAGGACCGCGTGCTGCTGCAACAGCACGTTGACGGTCGTGGAGTCCGCGAAGTCCACCTGGGACAGGTCGACGACGACCGGCCGCGGCTCACCTCCGGCCGGCCCGGTCCCGTGCGCGTCGCCGCCCGTCGCGCGAAGGGCGTCTTCCAGGGGGGCGACGGTGTCGATGTCGAGCGGTCCGGTGACGGTGACGACCACCGCGTCCTCGGCACGGTGGCCCTCCCGCACCACGACCTGTGTCGGCCGGTCTGGGCTGGACTGTGACTGCACGGTCATCCTCGGCGGTTACGGGATCGGTGGCCGGATCCGGACTGCTGTCCGGCCGGATCGGATGATCAACAATAGAAGCGATTGTTGCCGTTTGACAATATTCCAGAAAGGCAACAATCTTGTCCCCGTCACTGAGCAACACGGCTCTGCCCGGAGTGACTTCGGATCGAGAAGCGGGGCCTGAATGACTTCACGCGGTGTCCGCGCTGTCCGCGCCGAACCTACGGCGCCCGGCGACCGGGCGGCCGCCCTTCGCCTCCTGGGCCGTGCGGTGCAAGGCCGCCGCCCTGCGGAACGCGGCCAGCCCGGACGCCAGATCGGCGACCTGCGCCGGGTCCATCCGCGCCACGATGGCCGCGACCTCGCCCGTACGCGCCGCCCGGTACTCCTCCAGGAAGGCCCGCCCGCGCAGGCTCAGCCGCAGCTCCACCTCCCGCCGGCTCGTCGCGCTTTGACATCGTTCGGCCAGGCCCAGGGCCTCCAGACGGTCGCAGAGGCGACTCACCGCGGGCGGTCGCGAGCCGAGCTCGTCGGCGAGAGCGCGCAGGTTAGTACCCTCGTGTTCCTCGATCACCAGAAGAGCCCGCAACTGGGACGTCGAGACCTGCGCCGAGCGTGCCGTCTCCTGACCGCGGCCCCACAGCACCTCCAACAACTCGGAGGCGGCAAGGGTGGCCTCGGTCACCTGCTCGCGTGCGTACGACTGGCCGGGGAAACGGGACACACGACCACTCTGTCACCCTCCGGCCGCCCGCGTCAGCCCGGCCATGTCGAAATCCACCGGAATAAGAATGTTTGAGAGCCCGTGACCCTGAGCTGTGATGTCGAAAGAGCGGTTCGCGCGGCGGCGCCGCACGCCTTGGTGGACGCGCTGCGCGCAGCGCTCGCCGCGGCCTACGGAGCAACGTCCGTGCATCTGTTCCTCGCGGACTACGGCGGTACGGTGCTCAGGCCGTTCTCCTCGCTCGGCGAGGACCCCACGGCCGCACTGTCCATCTCCAACACACCGGAGGGACGCGCCTTCGGCAGCCAGGAGCGGCACGAACGGCAGGCCGGACAGGACGGCGCCGTCGACCACCACCTGCCGGTGACGGTCCGCGGCGAACGCCTCGGCATCCTGACCGTCCGGCTGCCCGGCGAGCGCAACCTGCCCGGCGTCGCCGACGACCTGGCCCACGCGGCGGACCTGCTCGGCCACGAGATCTTCGTCGCCGAGCGCGACACCGACGTCTACCAGCGGGCCCGCCGTACGACCCGGCTCACCCTGGCCGCCGAGATGCAGTGGCAGCTGCTGCCCGCGCGCGCCTGCGTGGCCGAGGAGTACGCCATCGGCGCCCAGCTGGAGCCGGCCTACGCGATCCACGGCGACAACTACGACTGGGCCGCCGACGCGGACGAGCTGACGCTCGCCGTCACCAACGGCATGGGCACCGGCATCGAGGCGTCCCTGCTCTCCCACCTCGCGGTCAACGCGCTGCGCAACGCCCGCCGCGCGGGCATCGGCATCGCGGACCAGGCGGCCCTCGCCGACCAGGCCCTCTACGGGCAGTACCGCGGCTCCGCCTACGTCTCGACGCTGCTGCTCCGCTTCCAGCTCGCGACCGGCCGGGTGGAGGTCGTGGACGCCGGTTCGCCGCAGCTGTGGCGGCGCCGGGGCCGGACCATCGACCGCGTCCCCCTCGAACCGCAGCTGCCGCTCGGCATGTTCGAGGAGACGCAGTACGTGGCCCAGGAGTTCGAGGTGCTCCCCGGCGACCGGCTCCTCTTCGTCAGCGACGGCGTGTACGCGGCGGTCTCGCCGCCCGGCGAGGAGTACGGCGAGCACTCCCTCGCCCGTGCGATCCACGCCACCAGCCTGCTCCCCGCGGCCAGTGTCCCCCGGGCCGTCCTGCGCGACCTGGCCGAGCACCGCGACGCCGAGTCGATGGACGACGCGCTGGTGCTCTGCCTCGACTGGTTCGGCAAATCGGGGAACCGGGGCGGTGAGACGGGCCCGTTGAGGCGGGGGCGGTGAGACGGCGACGATCGCAGGGGCCGGGGCTTCTCCGTGTTCCGGCTCCCCGGATTTCCGGAGCCCCCGGCCCCCGCCCCTGCCCCTACTTCTTGATCCAGCCCTTCTTCACCAGGGCGTCGCACGTGGCCACCGGGTCCTTCTTCCCCTTGTACTGCTTCTTCACTTCCTTGAGGCAGTCGGCGTACGGGAACGGGGGCCCGCTCTGCTCCGCCCGGGGCTGAGCCGTCGCGGCCGCCTCGGCGGCCGCCCCGGTGAACAGCACACCGCTCGTCGCAACCGCCACAGCCAGGGCGAAGGTCGTCCGTCGCATGGTCGTCATCCCTCCTCGGGTCTCCTCGCGCCGGAACCCAGCGCTCCGGACGCGCGTGAGCCTTCCGGCAGCTCGTCGGGGACCAGCGGCGCGAAAGGACTCGACCCCGCCCAACGAGCCGACCCGCCACGGGAAACGCCGTCCGGCCCGTGGTCGCACCGTTTGCCACGGACACGGAATCCGTACGGGTGGACCACGCGGCGCGGCGGCCCTTGCGCGGCGGTCCGGCTCCGGCTGTTCACGCCCCGGAAGGGCGACGGAAACGTTACCTACTGGTAAGTGGTCACTCGCGGGCTCCAGACTCCCCGTGCTTCCCGCCCTCCCCACACCAAGGAGCTTTCCACGTGGTCACCTCCCGCAGCGCCCGGACGGCAACGCTCGCGCTCGCCACGGCGCTCACGGCGCTCGCCGCCGCGGCCGTGCCCTTCCCGGCCGCGGCCGCCCCGGCCGCGGCACCGCCCGCCGTCACCCCGCGGGCCGAGACCGAGGCCCTGCACGACGACGCGGCCGGCGGGGACGCCGACGCGGACGACCCGGCGATCTGGCGCGATGCCGCCGACCCGGACCGCAGTCTGGTGATCGCCACCGCGAAAAAGGGCGGCCTGCGGGTCTACGACCTCGACGCGCGCGAGGTGCAGTCCCTGCCCGCGCCCGCCGCACCCGGCCCGGGCCACGCGCCCGGCCGCTTCAACAACGTCGACCTGATATCCGGCCTGCGGCTGTCCACGGGCCGCGCCGACCTCGCGGTGACCAGCGACCGCGGCAGCGACCGGCTGCGCTTCTACCGCATCGACCGCGACCGGGCCGGCGGACCGCTCACCGACGTGACGGACCCCGCGGCCCCGCCCGTCTTCTCCGGCTCGCAGCAGGAGATCGACGGGCAGCGGACCGCTTACGGCCTCGCCACCTGGACCGACAAGGCCAGCGGCCGCTCGTACGCGCTGGTCAGCCGCCGTGAGCGGACGACCGTCGCGCTGGTGGAACTCGTCCCCGGCTCCGGCGGGACGGTCGGCTACCGCAAGGTCCGTACCCTGGACCTGCCCGCCGCCTTCCGCCTCCCGAACGGGAAGTCGTGGTCCCCCTGCGCCGAGCCCGGTGAACTGCCGCAGGTCGAGGGCATGGTGGTCGACCCGGACAACGGCACGCTGTACGCGGGCCAGGAGGACGTCGGCATCTGGCGGCTGCGCGCCGACCTGACCGGCACGCCGAAGCTCGTCGACAAGGTCCGCGAGTACGGCGTCCCGGCCACGTACGACGAGGCGACCGAGGAGTGCGTCGCGGGTGCCGACCCGGGCTACGGCGGCAAGCGGCTGACGGCCGACGTGGAGGGGCTGACGCTGGTCACCGAGCCCAAGGGTGACGGTTATCTGTTGGCGTCCAGCCAGGGCGACAACACCTTCGTGGCGTACGACCGGGAGATGTCCGACGACAACGAGTACGAGGGCGGTTTCCGCGTCACCGCGGCCTCTGCCACCCTCGACGGATCGGAGGAGTGCGACGGCGCCGCCGCGCTGGCGGCACCGCTGGGCGCCAGGTACCCGAAGGGTCTGCTCGTCGTGCAGGACGGCCACGACACCCCCGGGACGCCGAACGCCCCTCGACCGGCTTCAAGTTCGTGGACCTCCGGGACGTGCTGAAGGCTGTGGACGACTGATCCGTCCCCGGGCGGGCGCCGGCCTCCGGGCCGGTCCCCGGGCGCGGTTCACCCGCGGCGGACGAAGCGGGGCCCGCCGTGCGGCGGTGCGATGCGGCCATGGAGGCACACCACGGCG
Organism: Streptomyces sp. Ac-502; assembly: GCF_045222935.1. Taxonomy (NCBI): domain Bacteria; kingdom Bacillati; phylum Actinomycetota; class Actinomycetes; order Kitasatosporales; family Streptomycetaceae; genus Streptomyces; species Streptomyces sp. Ac-502. Next base: position 9,035,615 of record NZ_JBHFFO010000001.1, on the reverse strand, counting down.
CCAAGTGCGCGCCGGGAGCTGTCCTGTTGCTCGTCCGGGGCGACGCGCCCCCTTCCTCCAGGCCGAGGAGGCGCAGGAATCGGCGCTCGCGCCGCTCGCGGGCCCGGCCCCCGGCGGGAACCAGGGGGACGGGCCGTCACCGAACAGCGGCTGATGCAGGCGGCCGGCGACATGTTCCTCGGCTGGGAGCGCGTCAAAGGGCCGGACGGGCGGCAGCGCGGCTTCTGCCTGCGCCAACTGCTCGGCTGGAAGGCCGCTTTCCAGGCCGACCCGACGGCGAGGTCAGTTCCGACGGTACGGGCGGTAGCCGCATCCGGCGCCGGACGGCCTCGGTACCGGCGGCAACGCGAGATCCAGCACATTGTCCCTGACCAGTTGCCGCACGACGCGTACCGCCAGCGGCCGGACGAGACGGATGTTCGCCATGGCCCCGCCCTCCCACGGCAGTTCGTTCCCGGCCCGCCCAGCCTCACAGCCGCCCGCCCGCCGCGAGTCGCCCGCCGGGGGTGGTGCTGCCCTAACTCCGCTTGTCCGCCTCCTCGTCCGGGACCCACCGCAGTACGTCGCCGGGCTGGCAGCCCAGGGTGCGGCAGATCGCGTCCAGCGTCGTGAACCGTACGGCCTTGGCGCGGCCGTTCTTCAGTACGGCGATGTTGGCGGGGGTGATGCCCACGGCGTCGGCGAATTCGCCGACGGACAGGTTGCGCCGGGCGAGCTGGACGTCGAGTTCGACGATGATCGCCATCAGACCACCTCGGCCATCTCACTCTGCAGGTCGGTCGCCTTGCGCAGCAGGCTCCGCAGGACGACGACGAGCATGGCGAACGCCGCTCCCACGCCGACGGCCACGGTCGCGGCGGCCAGTGCGCCGACGACGTCCATGCCGTCGTCGGGCGAGGGATCTCCGCCAGTCCCAGGTGCGCGGTGACGCCGGCCGCCAGCACGGTCGCCACGACCGAGGCGCCGATGATGGTGTCGACCCAGCGGAAGGCGCGCGTCGTGAAGATGGCGTCGCGTTCGACCATGGTCAGCAGCATCCAGACGGCGACGAGCGCGACCTGCACACAGGCGACACCGGCGATCGCCACCACCACGTAGGGCGTGGCGAACGCGGCGTACGGCGGGAAGCGGTCGACCTCGTCGGCGGCCGCCGACGGGATGACCACCGCCTGCCCGAAGAGACCGAACAGGAGGGCGGCGGCGATGCCCGCACGGAGTATGGCGATGAAGTAACGGTGCATCTATCGATTATCGATGGGTACCTATCGAAAATCAATCGATGAGACGGAAGTGATGGCCTGTCAGGATTCCGTACTGGTCGTCGTGCCGGTCGTCGCATCCCGTTCACCGTCGTCCAGGTGGACGGCCGGCGGCCGCTTCCCGTCCCGGACCGTGGCCCGCAGGCTCTCGGCGATACGGGAGTAGAAGACGCTCGCCAGGGCCCAGGTGCCGTCCAGGTGGCTGGCGTCGCGGGTACGGCGCAGGGCGATCAGCGCGCCGATGACGGAGCGGCCGGACAGCATGGCCCGTACCCGGCCGTCGCCCTCGTCCGTCAGCTCGTACGCGAAGCGGAAGTGCTCCTCGTCGGCGGCACAGACGGCGAGGAACTCCCACACCTCCCGGTGGCAGATCAGGGCGAGCGGCCCGGCCTGGGCCGCCTTCAGGAGGAGCACTCCGTGGTCGACGTCCTCCTGCGTCTCGTGGCGGCCGGGGGCGGCGTCGATCTTCTCGGCGAAGACGCCCGCACCGGACGCGCCCGCGTCCGCGTCCGTTTCCTCACCGTCCACGTCATCCTCGTCACCCACGTCGCCCTCCACGTCGCCGTCCATGTCGCCGTTCGTGAGAGGAGGGAAGGGCGGCTCTCGGCCGGTGTCGGCCAGGTCCGGGTCGGTCCACTCGGGCTCCGTCACCTCGGCCGGTTTCGCGCTTTCGGTGAGCAACTGCCGTACGTCGGCGACCTCCTGCCGCAGCAGCGCCACCTCGCTCCGGACGTCGTCCAGGCGCCGGCCCAGCCCGGCGACCTCCTTGGAGAGCCCCTTGCGGGCCATGAGCAGAGCCGTCATGTAGTCCTTGTTGCGCCCCACCGGCACCCCCGTACAGCACGTGTTCAGACGATGTAGGCGGGGAGCCTGCCCGGCTGGGCCGTGCGTCGATGCTTCCCAGGCGCAGCCGGTACGCACCCGCTGCACACCCGGCCGAAAAGACGCTGTCGGAGCAGCAACTACACGCCATGCGGATGTGCTTACGAGCGAACGGCGCACACGCGGGCGAGATCGCGGGGCTTTCGGAACGGCTGACCCCCGTGCGGGAAGGGGCCCCGACGGGGGTCAGCCGGACGGCGGCACTCAGGCGTCGTCGCGCAGAGCGATCCTCGAAATCACCGTCCACAGCGCCTTAGCGGCGACTGCGACGGCGAATCGTGAGGCCAGCTCCTTGGTCCACGACCTCTTCTCCTTCGCGGCCATCTTGCACCTTCCTCTACTCCAGGCGTCGCAGTGAAGCGGACGTGCCTTCACTGCCAGGGCGAGAAAGGGTGCTCGCCCTGCCCGGCGAAGGGACGCCGGGCCCCGCAACACCCCCTTTGCGTCGCGGGGCCCGGCTTCCCTTATGCGCCTGGAGTAACTAGGTGCATGGCTTCATCTTAGCCACGCGAGCAGTCAATCCGGCCCGGCGGGCAGGGAGTTCGTGGCGGTACCGGTGGTGACTCCCGTGTCGGGAAGCAGGCGGGTGGCCGGGCGGCCGGCTGCCGGGCCCGCTCAGCGGCCGAGGACCATCCACTGGGCCGGCAGGTCGATCCGTACGCCGTCCGCGCGGTGTTCGGTCATCACCAGGTCGATGACACCGCGGTCCAGCACCGGCAGGCCGAGGTCGCGGAAGAAGCCGGGGACGGCGTCGTCGTCCACGGCGGCGGGCGTCAGGCCGTGCGCGAAGATGCTGGCCAGCTTGGGAGGCGGGCCGTCGGCACCCTGGGCCGCGTGGGCCAGGACGTCCTTGGCGCCGGCCAGCAGTTCGACGACGAAGGCGCGGCCACGGTCGCCGATCAGGGTGGCGACCGCGGCGGCGATCGCCGGGCGGGCGTCGGGTTCGCTCTGGTGGATCACCGCGCGCAGGTAGACGTTGGTGTCGCCGATGCGCTGGTGCAGCCGCCGGACGGCGTCCTGGTCGGTGGCGTCCAACCGCTCGAACCGGGCGACGCCGCCGGTGTCGGCCCGCCGCGCGTGGGCGACGGCGGCCTCGGCGAGGTCCACACCGACGGCCGATGGGAAGTGCCGGGCCAGATGGCGGGTCTGGGTACCGGTGCCGCAGCCCAGGTCGACGACGGGCAGCGTGGCGTCGGCGAAGGGGGCGAGCAGTGGCAAGTGGTGCCCGGCGGCCAGTTCGGCGGCGCAGTCGAAGATGGCCGCGCCCGGAGCGTCCGACGTGTCGCGCCAGTAGCTCTCCCACGCTTGGCGGTACCGCTCCGACACGTCCATGCGACCTCCCGGCTCAGGGGATACGTTCCTGGCCCGGATTATCTCCGGCACCGCGGAACGACAAGCACCGCACAGCCGTCCCTGCCCCTCCCCTTCAGCCGAGAGACCGGGACCGGCGCCGAGGGTGGGTGCGGGGCACCCGGGCACGATCCGTCCTGGTGGCGGTGCGCGCCGTGGCCCAGCCTCTGGGGAGCAGGCGGTCGAGCCTGGCACAGCAGCTTCGAGAGGCAGCACAGCATGAACGCGAACACTCCCGCGCCCACGGACACCGCTCCGGCCCCGGGCACCGGCGGTCAGGACAGCGCGGACGCCGCCGTATCCGGCAAGGTCGTCCTGATCACCGGCGCGAGCAGCGGCATCGGCGAGGCCACCGCGCTGCGGCTGGCCACCGACGGGCACCGGGTCTTCCTCGGCGCCCGCCGCACCGAGCGGCTGGCGGAGCTGACCGGCCGGCTCACCGGCCAGGGCGGCTCGGCGGCGTACCGGCGCCTGGACGTGACCGACGCCGCCGACGTGCGGTCCTTCGTCGACGCGGCGCGCGCCACGTACGGACGGGTGGACGTCCTGGTCAACAACGCCGGTGTGATGCCGCTGTCACCCCTGGAGGCGCTGCGGACCGAGGAGTGGGACCGGATGCTCGACGTGAACGTCCGCGGCGTCCTCCACGGCATCGCCGCCGCGCTGCCCGTGATGCGGGCGCAGGGCGGCGGGCACTTCGTGAACATCGCCTCGGTCGGCGCGTACGAGGTGTCGCCGACCGCCGCGGTCTACTGCGCCACGAAGTTCGCGATGCGGGCCCTGTCCGAGGGGCTGCGGCAGGAGTCCGGGGAGACATCCGTGTCACCGTCGTCTCCCCCGGCGTCACCGAGTCCGAACTCGCGGACGGCATCGGCGATCCGTCGGCCCGGCAGGCGATGCGGGCCTACCGGGCGGTCGCCCTCCCGGCCGCCGCGGTCGCGGACGCCATCGCCTTCGCGGTCGGCCGGTCCGCGGACGTCGACGTGAACGAGCTGGTCGTACGGCCGACGGCGAGCGCCCAGTAGGGCTCCGGCAGCGCGGTCGCCGCCGGGCCGTCAGTTCAGCGAGCCGAGCCAGTCGACGAGGATGCGGTTGACCTCCTCGGGCCGTTCCTGCTGGATCCAGTGGCCGCAGTCCGTGAGCAGGTGACTGGCCGACAGGCCGGGGAGTGTGGTGGGGAACGCCTCGATGGCGTCGGCCAGCCAGGTCGTGGAAGCGTCGCGGTCGCCGCCGATGTAGAGCGAGGGCTGGGTGATCGGCGCGCCGTCCCAGGCGGCGAGGTCTTCCCAGTCGCGGTCGGCGTTGCGGTAGCGGTTGAGTCCGCCGGTGAGGCCCGTACGTTCGAACTCCGCCGCTCTCGTGTCGAGTTCGTCCTCGCTGAGCCAGGCCGGGCGGACCCCGCGGACGAACCGGTCGGACATCTTCCTGCCCGGCGGGACGAAGAAGCAGCTCGGGACGGCTTCGGGGCCCATGGTGTCGGCGGACAGACTGGCGTAGCAGCCCGCCAGCCAGCCGCGCACGTCCGGTTCGATCTCCGCTTCCGCGCGGCCCGGCCGCTGGAAGTAGCTGACGTAGACCTCTTCGTCACCGCCCATCATGGCGAAGGCGTCCGACGGCCGGACACCGTCGCGCGGCGCGTAGGGCACGCCCAGGAGTCCGACGGCGGTGAAGGTGTCGGGCTTGAGCAGCGCCGTGTTCGCGGCGATGGTGGCGCCCCAGTCGTGGCCGACGACGGTCGCGGTCCGCTCCCCCAGGGCGTGGACGACGGCGACGTTGTCGGCCACGTGTGCCGTCATCCGGTACGCCGCGGTGTCCGCGGGCTTCGAGGAGCGCCCGTAACCGCGCACGTCCATGGCGACCGCGCGGTAGCCGGCGGCGGCCAGGGCCGGGAGCTGGTGACGCCAGGAGCGCCAGGTTTCGGGGAAACCGTGGAGCAGCAGCACCAGGGGACCGCTGCCCTGCTCGACCACATGGATGCGCCCGCCGGGCACTTCGACCGTGCGGTGTTCGGCAGGGGGCGGTGTGTCGGTGTGCTGATGCATCGCGGGCTCCTCGCTTCGACGGTCCGGCGGCGCCGGTCTCCTGCGCCGCTGCCGTGATCATCCGCGACGGGTGGCCCTTCTTTCCAGGCTTTTTGCCGGTTCGGCAAACGAGGCGCGGTACGGGGGCGCCGCATCGGGTGTGCGGCGCCCCCGTACGTACGGTCAGCGGCCCGGGCCGGCCGCCTCGGGTTCCGTAACCGTCTCGGACTCCGTAGCCGCCTCGGGCTCCGTAGTCGCCTTCGCCAGGGACCGCAGCGCCGTCGGCAGCGCTCCGGTGTGTACCACGCCCAGTCGCTGCGTCGCCCTGGTGAGGGCGACGTACAGGTCGCTGGTCCCGAACTCGGCCGGTTCGACCACGAGTACGGTGTCGAACTCCAGGCCCTTGGCCTGCCGCGGGTCGAGCAGGACGACCGGGCGGGTCAGGTCGAGGTCGGCGCCGGTGGACACGTCCGGCAGGGCGGCGGAGAGCGTGGCGGCCAGGGCCGGGTGCCGGTCCCGCGGAGCGATGACCGCGAGCCGGCCCTCCCCGGGGCCGCCTGCCGCCGTACCGCCGTCGCCGCCCTCCCGTGCTTCCGCCGGGCGGGACCGGGCGCCGTCGGCCGTCTCCCGTACCACCGCTTCGGCGACCGCCCGCGGCAGGTCGCCGGGGGTGGTGCCGAGGGCCCAGGGCCGTACGCCGGTGGAGCGGATCGAGCGCGGCGGCTCGAAGGAGGCGTCCGCGGTGCGGGGCACCTCGGCCGCGACGTCCATGATCTCGCTCGGGGTGCGGTAGTTGACGCCCAGCCGGACCAGTTCCCAGCGGTCGTCCACGTACGGGGCGAGGATCGACTCCCAGGCGCCGCAGCCGCCCGGTTCCGCGGTCTGCGCCGGGTCGCCGACCAGCGTCATGGAACGGGTCGGGCAGCGGCGCATCAGCAGCCGCCACATCATCGCGGACAGTTCCTGCGCCTCGTCCACGATGATGTGGCCGAAGGCCCAGGTGCGGTCGGCCGCGGCCCGTTCGGCGGCGCTGCGGTGGTCGGCCTCCTCGTGGCGGTCGGCGAGCCGGTCCGCGTCGATGAGGTCGTGCGCGGCCAGTACCTCGGAATCCTCGTCGTCCTTGTCCTCGAACTCCTGGGTGCGGGAGCCGTAGGAGAGGTCCAGCACGCCTTGGGCGTACTTGATCCGCTCCTGGCGTTCCGCCTCCTGGGCGGCGCGGGCCGCGGAGTCGTCCTCGCCGAGGAGTTCGGCGGCCTCGTCCAGCAGCGGGATGTCGGCGGGGGTCCAGGCGTCCTCCTCCGGCCAGGGGCCGTGGTGGCCGTTGGTCCGGCGGATCGCGTCCGCGTCGGCGTCCGGGAGGTGGACGGGGTCGGCGAGGAAGTCGGCGACCAGTTGTTGCGGGGTGAGTTCCGGCCACAGCTCCTGGATCGCGGCGTGTACGTCGGGGCTGGCCGCGACCGCCTTGCCGAGCTGGGCGACGTCGTCCGGGCCGAGGAGGTTGGGACCGCCGTACGGGTCGGCGCCGATCCGGTCGGCCAGCTGGGCGGTGAGCGCGTCGATGACGTGGAAGGCGAAGTACGGGCGGGCGAGGTTGTGCGGCAGCCGGGTGGTGCGGGCGTGCTCCCGGGCGGCGGCCGCGATGTCCGCGTCCAGCAGCAGTTCGCCGTCCTCGTGGTCGATGACGCGGGCCGGGTCGGGCAGGGCCTGCCGGTCGCGGACGAACCGTGCCAGCGCGTCCGCCATCGCCGCCCCGCCCTTGACCTCGGCGGCACGTGCGGTGTCGGTGCCGGTCGCGGTCACGCCGGGGAACAGTTCGGCGGGCGTGGCGAGCAGGACGCCCGTCTCGCCGAGCGAGGGCAGCACCTCCTCGATGTAGCCGAGGAAGGCCGGATTGGGGCCGACGATCAGCACGGCGCGGCGGGCGAGGTGCTCGCGGTGCGCGTACAGCAGGTACGCGGCACGGTGCAGGGCGACGGCGGTCTTGCCGGTGCCGGGGCCGCCTTCCACGACCATGACGCCCTGGTGCGGGGCGCGGATGATCCGGTCCTGTTCGGCCTGGATGGTCTGCACGATGTCGTGCATCCGGCCGGTGCGGGCGGCGTCGAGGGCGGCCAGCAGCACGGCGTCCGCGTCGGAGCCCTCGTGGCCGGTGCGTTCGGCGTCGGTGAGGTCCAGGATCTCGTCGTGCAGGGCGGTGACCTGCCGCCCCTGGGTGGTGATGTGACGCCGGCGGCGCAGGCCCATGGGGGTGTGGCCGGTGGCGAGGTAGAAGGGGCGGGCGACGTCGGCCCGCCAGTCGACGACCATCGGCGTACGGTCGGCGTCGTCGCGGCGGATGCCGATACGGCCGATGTGGTGGTCGGCGCCGTCGCGGAACGCGAGGCGGCCGAAGCACAGGCCGTTCTCCCCCGCGTCGAGGGCGGCCAGCAGCCCGGACTGTTCGGCGACCGTCACATCGCGTTCCAGCCGTGCCTGGAAGTTGTTCCCCTCCAGCGGCAGCGCGCGCTGCACGGCGGACTCGGCCCCGGCCCGCAGTTCGGCGAGGCGCCCGTAGAGCAGGTCGGTGAATTCCTGCTCCTGCCGCAATTCCTCGTTTGACAATTCAGCTCCGCTCCGATACCGTGTTCTCTAGTGGCAAGTCATGTATTGAAGAATTACCAAGACATGCAAACGCCTAATATACGCAGAGATTCACCCCGGCCGTCAATACGGACCGGGGTTTTTTGTATGCGCACACCGGTATGCGCACACCGTGCGTGCGGGACACCGGCGCCCGCCGCCGCACGGCGCGGGACACGCCGCCCCGGCTGAGCGGGACCGTCACCCCTGGGACAACGTGCAGAGAGTTCTCTGCAACCCCTGTGCAGAGAACTCTCTGCAACCTATGCTGCCGCCATGTCCCACCAGCCCGAACGCACCCCCGAACGCGCCCTCGAACACTCCGGCGCCACCCGCTCCGCGCCCTCCCGCCCCGCCCGCCGCCTGGACGCCCGCAGTCTGCGCGGGCTCGCCCACCCGCTGCGGATGCGCATCTTCGAACTGCTCACCCTCGACGGCCCGGCCACCTCCGCCCGGCTCTCCGAACGCCTCGGGGAGAACACCGGCACCGTCAGCTGGCACCTGCGCCACCTCGCCGAACACGGCTTCATCGAGGAGGAGACCGGACGCGGCACCAAACGCGAGCGCTGGTGGAAACGGGTCGATGTCACCAATGACCTGAACACCGCCGACTTCCACGACGACCCCGATTCCCGTGGCGCCCTTTCCGTCTATCTCCATGAACTCGTGCAGCAGTACTTCAACCGGGTCACGGACTACGTCACCGAGGGCTGGGACCAGACCTGGCGGCAGGCCGGCACCGTCGCGGACTGGCACGACCTGCGGCTCTCCCCCGCCCAGCTCAAGGCGCTGAACGCGGAACTGTTCGAAGTCGTCGCGCGCCACACCCCCGCCCCGGACGCCGCCGCCGCGCCGGACGCGCTCCCCGTCGTCGTCCAGCTCCAGTCCTTCCCGCGCAGAGAGCGGGGCGAGACGTGAAGCGGAACACCGAGCGGCACGGCGGCCTGCTGCGCCGCCACCGCGACTTCCGGCTGCTGTGGTGCGGCGAGACCGCCGGCAAGTTCGGCGCCTCGGTGACCGGAGTGGCGATGCCGCTGGTCGCCGTGTCCACCCTGCACGCCGGGGCCTTCGAGGTGGGGATGCTGAGCGCCGCCGCCTGGCTGCCCTGGCTGGTCATCGGGCTGCCGGTGGGCGCCTGGGTGGACCGGCTGCGGCGCCGGCCGGTCATGCTGACCGCCGCCGCGGTCTCGTGCGTGCTGTTCGCCGGTGTGCCGGTGGCCGCGTGGTGCGGCTTGCTGAGTACGGGCCTGCTGCTGGCCGTCGCCCTGCTGACGGGTACGGCGACGGTGTTCTTCCAGACCGCCTACACCGCCTACCTGCCCAGCATCCTCGCCCCCGACGACCAGGCCGAGGGCAACGCCAAGCTGCACGGCAGCGCGTCCGCCGCGCAGGTCGCCGGTCAGGGCTCCGGCGGTCTGATCACGCAGGCGGCCGGGGCGGTGAACGGGATGTTCGCCCAGGCCGCGACCTTCCTCGTCGCGCTGCTGTGCCTGGCGGGCATCCGGCACCGCGAGCCTCGCGCCGAGCGGGCGGAGCGGCGCCCGGGAGCGCTCGTCGGCGAGGTCGGCGAAGGGCTGCGGCTGATCGCCGGTGATCCCTGGCTGCGTACGCTGACCCTGTTCGGCGCCGCCTCCAACCTGGCCCTGATGGGGTACCAGGCCGTTCTGGTGATCTTCCTCGTGCAGACCGTCGGCCTGTCCCCCGCGGTGGTCGGCGGCCTGGTCGCGGTGACCGGGGCCGGGGGTGTGGCGGGCGCCTTCCTCGCCCGCCGGGCCGCCGTGCGGGTGGGGACGGCCCGCGCGACGCTGCTGTTCGAGTTCGGCCTGGCGCTGTTCGCGCTGCTGATCCCGCTGACCACGGACGGCGCCGGGGTCGTGTTCTTCGTCGCGGGCGGCTGCTGCGTCTCGGCCGGGGTGGTGGCCGGGAACGTGATCAAGGCGGGCTTCCAGCAGCGCTACTGCCCGCCGCGGCTGCTCGGCCGGGTCACCGCCGGTTCGACCTTCCTCGGTTACGGCACGATCCCGCTCGGCGCGCTGCTCGGCGGTGCGCTCGGCTCCGCGCTCGGCCTGCGCGCGGCCGTCTGGATCACCACGGCGGGGATTCCGCTGGCCGCCGTGTTCCTGCTCTGCTCACCGCTCCGGCGGGTCCGTGACCTGCCGGCGTCCCGTCGGGAGCCGCGAGCCGAGGACAGAGGGGACAGCGGGGACGGCGGGTTGCCGGCCAGGGGCGACGGGGCGACGGCGCTGCCCAGGTCGTGACGTACGGGCGGCGCGCGTCCGCCCTCGTACCGCGTCCGCCCTCGTACCGCCCGCCTCCGTACCGCGCTCCACCGCGTACCGGGCGCACCTCCGTACCGAGTTGGTCCAGACCTATTGACGGTCTCCATGGGCCACCCTACGGTTCGGGCAACGCACCGTGCAGTGCCCCAATCACCCCCCGCGCACCACCAGCACCACGCGTTCCCTCCCCGCGCGCCACCGTTCCCCCTCCTCAGTCTCCCCGGCCACGGCCGGAAAGGAGCACCTCATGTTCGGTCGGGCGTCCCGCCTGCTCGGAATCGGCCTGGCGTCGGCCTGCGCCGTCTCACTGCTGACCGCCGCGGCGCCGGGCGCCGCACCACGGGAGACCACCTGCCCGGTCAAGTCCAGGCCCGCCGGCAAGGTGCTCCAGGGGTACTGGGAGAACTGGGACGGCGCGGCCAACGGCGTCCACCCGCCGTTCGGCTGGACCCCGATCACCGACCCCCGTATCGGCGCGCACGGCTACAACGTGCTCAACGCCGCCTTCCCCGTCATCCGCTCGGACGGCACGGTCCTGTGGGAGGACGGCATGGACGCGACCGTGAAGGTCGCGACGCCCGCCGAGATGTGCGAGGCCAAGGCGGCGGGCCAGACGATCCTGATGTCCATCGGCGGCGCGGCGGCCGGTATCGACCTCAGCTCCAGCAAGGTCGCCGACCGGTTCGTCGAGACGGTGGTGCCGATCCTGAAGAAGTACAACTTCGACGGCATCGACATCGACATCGAGACCGGTCTGACCGGCAGCGGCAACATCAACACGCTCTCGGCCTCACAGGCCAACCTGATCCGCATCATCGACGGCGTGCTCGCCAGGATGCCCGCGAACTTCGGTCTGACGATGGCTCCGGAGACCGCGTACGTCACCGGCGGCAGCGTGACCTACGGCTCGATCTGGGGCGCGTACCTGCCCATCGTGAAGAAGTACGCGGACAACGGCCGCCTCTGGTGGCTCAACATGCAGTACTACAACGGGAGCATGTACGGCTGCTCCGGCGACGCGTACTCCGCCGGCACCGTCCAGGGCTTCACGAAGCAGACGGACTGCCTGAACAAGGGGCTGGTCATCCAGGGCACGACCATCAAGGTCCCGTACGACAAGCAGGTCCCCGGCCTGCCGGCGCAGCCGGGCGCGGGCGGGGGCTACATGTCGCCGGGGCTGGTGAGCCAGGCGTGGAACACCTACCGGGGCGGGCTCAAGGGCCTGATGACCTGGTCGCTGAACTGGGACGGCTCGAAGGCGTGGTCGTTCGGCAACAACGTCAAGGCGCTGCAGGGACGCTGATCCCCGTACCGCGCCGGGCGGACGGTACGCGGGCGGGCCCGGTCACAGGCCGGGCCCGCCCGCGTGTCCGCTGGATCTCGTCCCTCCGGGACGCTCAGCTCTCGCCCTCCTGGGAAGGGTGCAGGCCCAGCATCTCCAGGAGCATCTTCAGCTCGTCGGCGTCACGGGCCTGGCCCGCCAGGGTCAGCCGGGCCTGCCGCCGTACGGTGTCCGCCTCGGTGTCCTCGGGGGCGGCCGGGTCGGTCTGGTTCTCGCTGCGGTGGTCTTCCTTAATCATCACCGCCATTGTCCCATCACCCGGCGGGACACCGGTGCCCCGGGGGCCGGTCCGGTCCTGGGCCGGGGCGACGGGGCCCGCACCGGCCCATTCTGAATACGCCTTCAGGAAATCCTGAAAGCCTCCTCAGGAAATACGGATTCCCTTTCACCGGTCCGCTGCCACGGGGCGGCCGGAGCCCGTTTCCTGAGGAGGCTTTCAGCTTTCCGGAATCTCGCGCGAGTTTTTGACCAGGCCACGCATTGCGTGCCATCATTCTTTTCGTTGCCGGCCGTCCGAGGCCGCCGCAGCCCTGTGCCGAAGAATTCGAGGAGGTGGTCGTTGTGCAGTACGGCGATCCTCCCAGTCCCGCTGGCCGCCGTCCCCGCTGACCGGGCCCGTACGGCCCGCGGCGTCCCTCTGCCGGGCAGTGCGTCCCGTGACGGCCCCCGCGCCGCCGCGCCGGCCTGCCCGCACGAATTCTCTCGGGTACCTCCATGACGAAACTCCGCCAGTTCCCGTCCGGCGGCGCGATACGCGCTGCCCGAATGCGCCCCGTGGACCTCTTCATTCTCTGCGGTGTCGTCGCACTCTTTTACCTCGTGGCCCGGGTCGGGGCCGGCACCGACCAGCCTTTCCGTCCGGGAAATCCGCCGGCCGTCTCCACCGATCCCGGAAATCTGCCGTACTACGCGGCGCGTTCCGTCCTGCGGATGTTCGCCGGACTGGTGCCCGCGGTGCTCTTCACCTTCGTGTTCGGCACCTGGGCCGCGCGGTCCCGGCGGGCCGCCAAGGTGATCGTCCCGGCGATCGACATCCTCCAGTCCGTACCGGTCCTGACCTTCCTCAGCATCACCGTCACCGGTTTCGTCGCCCTGTTCCCGCACTCCACGCTGGGCCTGGAGTGCGCCTCGGTCTTCGCCGTCTTCACCGCGCTGGTGTGGAACATGGCGCTGGCCTTCTACCAGTCGCTCGCCACCCAGCCCCGGGAGCTGGACGAGGCGGCCCGGCTGATGGGGCTCACCCGGTGGCAGCGGTTCTGGAAGCTGGACGTGCCCAGCGGCATGATCTCCCAGGTCTGGAACGGCATGATCAGCTTCGGTGCCGCCTGGTTCGCGCTCAGCGCCTCAGAGACGATCAGCGTCAACCACCGCGACAACGCCCTGCCCGGCATCGGCTCGTACGTGGCCCAGGCGCTGGACGACGGCGAAGGCGCCCGGGTCGCGCTGGCCGTCGTCGTGATGATCGTGACGGTGGTGTCGGTCAACTTCTTCTTCTGGCGGCCGCTGACGGCCTGGGCCGAGCGGTTCCGCACCGAGGAGTGCGAGATCGCCGAGCAGCCGCGCAGCTGGTTCCTGCAACTGCTGCGCCGCTCCACCCTGCCCGGCCACCTGGCGCGCGCCCTGCGCCCGGCCGGTGAGCGGCTGGACCGTGCCATGCGGGTGCTGGGCACCGGCCGCGGACGGCTGCGGCACGACGCCGCGCGCCGCAGGGCGGCCGACATCGCCTTCACCGTGCTCTACACCGCGGCCGTCGCGGCCATCGTGTGGAAGGCGTTCTCCTACGTACTGGCGCACGTGCCGCTGCCGGAGATCGGCCACGACGCGCTCCTGGCGCTGGTCACCTACGGCCGGGTGCTGCTGCTGGTCGCCTTCTCGACCGTGGTGTGGGTGCCCATCGGCGCGTGGATCGGGATGAACCCCAAGGTCAACCGGATCGCCCAGCCGGTCGTCCAGGTCCTGGCCTCCTTCCCGACCAACTTCGTCTTCCCGCTCGCGGTGGTGGTGCTGGGCGCCTCCGGCATCTCGCTGAACTGGGGCTGCATCGTCCTGATGGCGCTGGGCGCCCAGTGGTACGTGCTGTTCAACGTCATCGCGGGAGCCGGCGCCATCCCCGGCGACCTGCGCGAGGCCGCCGCCGACCTGGGGCTGCGCGGCTGGCTGCGCTGGCGGAAGCTGATCCTGCCGGCCGTCTTTCCCTCCTACGTCACCGGGGCGCTGACCGCGTCGGGCGGCGCCTGGAACGCCTCGATCCAGGCGGAGACCGTCAGTTACGGCACCACCACGCTCACCGCGTTCGGCATCGGCGCGTACATCCAGCAGGCCACCACCGACGGCGACTTCGCCCGCAACTTCCTCGGCGCCGTCCTGATGAGCGTCTACGTCGTCGTCATCAACCGGCTGTTCTGGCGGCGGCTGTACCGGTTCGCGATGAAGCGCTGCTCGCTGTAGCGGCGCCCGTAGCCCTGCCGCGCCCGGCCCACCGTCGCCCCCTTGACCACTTCCCCTTCGGAGCCTCACCATGAACACCTCCGTCATCAGCGTCCGCGACCTCCGCAAGACCTTCCCCGCCCCTTCCGGCGGCGTCCTGCCGGTCCTCGACGACGTGACCTTCGACCTGTACGAGGGCGAGGTCATCGCCCTGCTCGGCAAGTCCGGCTCGGGCAAGTCGACACTGCTGCGCCACGTCGCCGGGCTGCTCGCGCCCTCCGGCGGCACCGTCCACTACCGCGGGACGCCGGTCACCGGCCCGAACCCCGGTACGGCGATGCTGTTCCAGTCCTTCGCCCTGATGCCGTGGCTGACGGTGCAGCAGAACGTCGAACTCGGCCTCCAGGCCCGGGGGTGCACGCCGTCGAACGGCGGGGCCGGGCGCTGCGCGCCATCGACATGGTCGGCCTGGACGGCTTCGAGAACGCCTACCCCAAGGAGCTGTCCGGCGGGATGCGGCAGCGGGTCGGCTTCGCCCGCGCCCTGGTCGTCGAGCCGGACGTGCTGCTCATGGACGAGCCGTTCTCGGCCTTGGACGTCCTGACCGCGCAGACCCTCCGCAACGAGCTGCTGGACCTGCTCGCCCACCCCGACTCCCCCACCCGCACCGCGCTGCTGGTCACCCACTCCATCGAGGAGGCCGTCCAGCTCGCCGACCGGATCCTGGTGCTCGACACCGACCCGGGCCGCGTCAAGGCCGAGCTGCGCGTCGCCCTGCCGCGCCCCCGCGGCCGCCGCGATCCCGGCTTCGAGGCGCTGGTCGAGGACGCGTACGAAGCGCTGACCGGCCGGCGCACCGCGGCCGCGCCCGACGACGCGGTCGCCCAGGACCCGCTGCGGGTCGCCGGTCCGCTGCCGGACGTCTCCGTGGAAGCGCTGACCGGACTGCTGGAGTTCCTGGACACCCGCGGCGGTTCGCTGGACCTGGCGGCGCTGGGCGACGCGCTGTCGTACGAGGTCGACGACCTGATGCCGCTGGTCGAGGCGGCGCAGCTGCTCGGCTACGCCAAGGTCACCGCCAACCGGCTGCACCTCACGATGACCGGCCGCGGCTTCGCGCGCGCCGACATCCTGCCCCGCAAGCACCTGTTCGCGGCCGCCGCGCTCGCCAACGTCCCGCTCATCGCCACCATCCGCACGCTCCTGCTGGCTTCGGCGGGCGGCCGGCTGCGCGAGCCGTACCTGGTCGGCCGGCTCTGCGGCCACGTCCCCGAGCACGCCGCGCGCCGGCAGCTGGCCACGGCGGTCACCTGGGGCCGCTACGCCGAGCTGTACGAGTACGACGCCGACGACCGGGTCCTGCTGCTGCCCGCAGAGCACCGCCCCGCGAACGCCGCCTAGACGCCCGGACGCCCGGACCGCCAGGGCCGCCAGGGCCGCCAGGCGGTCGCGTCCCGGGCCGACGGGAGCTGTCATCCGCGAACGGTCCGTACCCGAGGAGAAGCACCATGCGTCAGCCCCATCCCCAGCGCAAGACCGCACCCGGCTCGTCCGGAAGCCCCGCCGGTGTGGCGGAGGGCATCCGCACCCTGCTCGCCGTGGCCGTCCTCCCGGCGGTGGTGGTGGCCGCCGTCGCCCTGTCCCCGCCGGCCGCCACCCGGCTGATCTGCGCGGGGCTCCTGGGGGCCGGCTGCACCGCCGTCGGGTTCGCCGTCGCGGGCTGGCGCTGCCTCTCGCGCCGTACGGACGGACGGCGTTGGTGAACCGGTGGCGGGGGCCGGTACGGCCATCCGGCGCCCGGCGGCCCGGCCTCCGGATGGCCGTACCGGCCCTGCTCCTCGCCGCTCTGCTGGCCTTCCCCGGCCTGCTGCCCAACACGCCCGGGCATCTGGGCAGTCTGGTCGAGACCGCGCTGCCCTGGTTCGGCGCCGCGGTCCCGGTCCTGCTCGGGTGGGCGGCGCTGCGCCGCTCCGCGGTGGGGGTGGCCGCGGCGCTGGTGCCCGCGGTGGTGTGGGCCTGTCAGTTCCTGCCGGGGTACCTTCCGGGAGGCGACGACGCGCGGGCCGACTTCCACGTCCTGACGTACAACGTCGGCGGCGAGCGCACCTCCCCCGCCGCCATCGCCCGGCAGGTGACCGGCACGGGCGCCGACGTGGTGGCGCTGGAGAAGGTCCCGGCGTCCGCCCTGCCCGCGTACGAGAAGGCGCTCGGCGCGGCCTACCCCCACCACACCACGGCGAACACCCTGGGCCTGTGGTCGCGTTACCCGGTGGGCGAGGTGACGCCCCTGGACCTGGGCGGCGCCTGGCCGCACGCGATACGGGCCCTGGTCCGCACCCCCGGAGGCGACACCGCCTTCTACGCGGTGCGCCTGCCGTCCGTACGGGTCCGTGCCGACGCGGGCTTCACCATAGGGGCGCGGGACCGCAGCGCGGCCGATCTGGCGTCCCGGATCGGCGCGGACCGGGCCGCGCGCGTGGTGCTCCTGGGCGACCTGAACGGCAGTCTGCGCGACCGGGGCCTGGCGCCGCTGGCCCGGCAGCTCGCCTCCACCCAGCGCGACGCCGGGCGAGGCCCGGGTTTCACCTGGCCCGCGGCGTTCCCGCTCGTCCGCATCGACCACGTCCTGGTACGCGGGCTGCGCACCACCGGGGCCACCGTGCTCCCGGACCGCCTGGGCAGCGACCACCGGCCGGTGCTGGTGGGGCTGCGTGGGTGAGCACGGGGTTTGTCCGGGCGGGGCACCGGACACCCAGTGTGCGTACGTTCGAAACGATCTCCAGGAGGCGTCCATGACAGCGCAGATCGACGACGGGCTGTGGGACGAGTTCCACAAGGCCGTCAACATGACCTCGCGTGAGCTGCGGGAATGGCTGAGCGTCGAGTCCGCGGGCGAGAACAGCGAGGAGGTGCCCGACCGGGCCGGGCGGCCCCTGGGGCGGCAGGTGCTGGAGATCCTGGGCAAGCGCCGTACCGACCTCACCGGGAGCGACGCCGAGGCGATGCGCCGCGTCGTGGAGATCGTCGGCAGCCAGCACCCGGAGGGCACGGACCCGAAGGCCGGCGGCGCGGACTGGCGGCACGGCCTGATGGACATCGGCCACGACCCGCTGAAGGAGTGAGCACCGGGCCGTACCGGCTGCACGGCGGGGCCGTACCGGGCGCTTGTCCCGTGCCGGACGGCGTACGTCCCGTACCGGGCGGCCCGTACGGCTCAGCCCCGTAGCGCCCGGGTGCGCAGTGCCAGCAGTGCCCCGAAGCGGAATCCGGGGTCGGCGAGCCGGCCGTCGAAGAGCGCGTCCAGCTGCCGCAGGCGCTTGCGTGCCGTCTGCGGGTGGATGCCGAGGGCCTGCGCGACCTCGGGGGCGGTACGGCCCCAGGACATCAGGAGCGCTTCGAGCGTTTCCGCCAGCCGTGCCGCCCGGCCCGCGGGCAGCCCGTCGAGGACACCGAGCATCCGGTCCTCCAGCAGGCGCCCGATGGGCGCGCCGCCGAGCAGGTGGACGTCGGCCAGCCGGTCGCCGACGATCACAAGCTCGCCGTCCGGCGCGCCCGTGTCCCGGTGATGGTTCAGCGCGAGCCGTACGCAGGCGAGGGACACCCAGGCGTCGTGCGGCGCGACGGACGGCCCGAGCGCCGCGGTGCGGCCGTGTACCGCGGCGCGTATCTCCGCGGTCCCGGCGGGGCCGCCGCCGGCCGGCTCCGGGAGGACCGCCACGAGGTCGGCGCCGCGCGGTACCACCAGCGCGTCCGGCCACGGCACGGTGCCGCGGCTGCCCGCCGCGCCGCGGACGACGAGGCAGGCGAC
This sequence comes from Streptomyces sp. Ac-502, assembly GCF_045222935.1. Classification (NCBI taxonomy): domain Bacteria; kingdom Bacillati; phylum Actinomycetota; class Actinomycetes; order Kitasatosporales; family Streptomycetaceae; genus Streptomyces; species Streptomyces sp. Ac-502. The sequence goes on along the minus strand of NZ_JBHFFO010000001.1, from coordinate 9,017,628 downwards.
CTTGGCGGGCAGCGGCCAGCGGGCCCGCGCCGCGAGGGTTCCGAGCGGTTCGCGCGGTGCGCCGTGCGGCTGTTCCAGCAGCGCCTGCGCCAGGGCCCGCCGGTTGCGCTGCACCTCGCCCTCCGCGTGGGCCTGGGCGGCGACGAAGCCCCTGACCGCTTCGTTGGACAGGGCGTTGATGTGGGTCAGTACGGCTTCGTGCAGCGGCAGGACGATCTCGGTGGGCAGCGACGCCGTACGGGCGATCTCGGCGTACCGGCGGCCGCCCACCCGCGCGCCGACCCGGAAGGCGGCCTGGAGGCCGTCCGTGGTGCGCCCGTTGCGGAACTCCACGCGCCCCAGGTGGCGGAAGTGCCGTACGTGGTGGTCCTGTGAGCTCTCCGGGGCCTCCGTCAGCTCCGCGAACTGGCGCATCGCGCGGCACACCGAAGCGACCAGGTCCCGGCCCACGGAGGAGTCGAGCGGGCGCCGGTAGGCGGGTACCTCCTGGCGGATGGCCTCGACCATCGACGCGGCGACGGCGTCGATCCGCGGCCGTAGCAACGCGCCGAACGCCGCGGGCAGTTCGTGCCAGGGGCCGCGCGCGAACGTGTCACCCGGCGGCTTGTGCATCGCGGGCCTCCTCCGGACCGTGGGCGGCGGGACACGCATGTCCCCGGGCCGGGATCGTGCCCTCTCCCGGCCCCGCCGGTCCAGCCTTGTGCGGGCAGCGCGCAGGCCGTACCCCCTCCGGGCCGCTGTCCGGACCACTGTGCGGAGGCTGCGGCGGCTGACCCGGTGCCGGACGAAAGTGTCACGCGGGTGACACCTTTCCCCTCTCCTCACCGCTTTCCCTGGTGCCACGGGCCGTACGGCGCGAATGTGGCCCCGACGTTACGCGCCGGTAGCCCCCGGGCGCCGCCCGCACCACGCGGTCCCGGTCCGGCGCCGTGGCGTCCGCCCTTGTGGCGCCCGTACCGAACCACGGCATGAGGAGAACAACTGATGCGCAGCAACGGGACCATGCGCGCAAGACACCGGCGACGGCCGATCGCCGCGCTGACCGGGCTCGCGGTGGCGGCCGGCCTGGTACTGGCCGGAGCGACCGCGGCACCCGCGACGGCACGGACGGCCGCCGAGGCGCCGGGCGGCCGGGCCGCGGCGACCACGCCGACCGCTCCGACCGCTCCGACCGCTCCGACCGCTCCAGCACCGGCAGGCCGAGCAGTGCCCGATACGGCCGCCTCGGGCACTTCCACGGCCGCCGACCCGGTCGGCCCGCCGCAGGGCAACTTCCTGTCCGCCTTCCTCTACTCCACGACCCGGCCCACCGCCCTGCCCACCGGCGCCGACGACTGGACGTGCAAGCCGGGCCGGGCGCACCCCCGTCCGGTCGTCCTCGTCCACGGCACCTTCGAGAACCGGTACGCCAACTGGGCCGCCCTCTCCCCCAAGCTCAAGGACGACGGGTACTGCGTTTTCGCCCTCAACTACGGCGGGACCACGGGCCCGGTGCTCGGTACCGGCGACATCGCCGCCTCGGCGGGGCAGCTCGCCGCGTTCGTCGACCGGGTGCGGGCGGCGACCGGCACGGACAAGGTCGACATCGTCGGACACTCGCAGGGCGGCATGATGCCGCGGCACTACATCAAGAACCTGGGCGGGGCGGCGAAGGTCGGCCGGCTGGTGGCTCTTGTCCCGTCCAACCACGGCACCTCGCTCCTCGGCCTCGGCCTGCTGGCCCGGCTGGTTCCCGGCGCGGACGTCGTCGTCGGCGCGGCCTGCCCCGCCTGCGAGCAGCAGATCGTCGGCTCGCGCTTCCTGAAAGAGCTGAACGCGGGCGGCGAGACCGATCCGGCCGTCGACTACACGGTGATCGCCACCTGGTACGACGAGGTCGTGACCCCGTACACCTCGGCGTTCCTGGCGCCCGCCCGCAACGTCAGCAACCAGACGATCCAGAGCCACTGTCTCGTCAACACCACCGCCCACATCAACATCACCTACGACCGGACGGCGACCCGCCTCGTCCAGAACGCCCTCGACCCGGCCCACGCGCAGCGCCCCACCTGCTGAGACGGTACGGCCCCGGCGGGCGGGCAGGCGGACGGCCGCTTGCCCGCCGGGGCTCCGGGGGCCGGACGGGCCGGTGGTCGGCACGGGCCGCGAAGGCTGGCAGTATCGAGGGATGGCAGAACAGATCACAGCCGCGTGCGACGGGGCGTCGAAAGGGAACCCCGGGCCCGCGGCCTGGGCATGGGTCGTCGGGGACGGCGCGGGGACGGTGGAGCGCTGGGCGGCCGGCCCGCTGGGGACCGCGACCAACAACGTGGCGGAACTGACCGCGCTGCGGGAGCTGTTGGCGGCCACCGACCCCGCCGTACCGCTCCAGGTGCGGATGGACTCGCAGTACGCGATGAAGGCGGTCACGACGTGGCTGCCGGGGTGGCGCAAGAAGGGCTGGAAGACCGCGGCGGGCAAGCCGGTGGCCAACCGTGACCTGATCGTCGGCATCGACGAGCTGCTCACCGGGCGGGCGGTGGAGTTCGTCTACGTACCGGCCCACCAGGTCGACGGCGACCCGCTGAACGCGGCGGCGGACGGCGCCGCCAGCGAGACCGCGCGCAGCCAGCAGGCCATCGGCAGCGCCCAGGGCTCCGCGCTCCCGGCGCCGGAACCGGCCGGTGCGGCCTCCGGCGGGCGGCCCCGGCAGTCGTCGGCCGCCCGCGTCCCGTCCGCGCGGGCGGACCGGAGCACGCGGCCGCGGGGCGGTTCCGTCAAGGCGCGGTTCCCGGGTCAGTGCCGGTGCGGACAGTCGTACGGCAAGGGCGAGACGATCGCGAAGAACCCGGACGGGTGGGGTCATCCCGCGTGCGCCGGAGCGGCCTGAGCGGCCGGACAGCACCGTACGCGCCGCCCCGCGGAACGCCCGCGGGGCGGCGGCGCATTCCGGCGGCGCACCCAGGCCGGAAAGGCGCGGGAACTGAGCGTTCCGGGGGATTTCCTGCACTCCCATTATCTCCCTAAAAGCTCATCTTATTTACCGACGAAAACGTTTCAGCACGAGCACAGCCCTCACCACGCATACCTCGTACGGGTGAAGTACGCGCCTGTTGGCGCCGACGTACTCCACCAGGACGGCTTATCAGTGGAATCCTTTCTGCCGTGATCAGGGAGCTGCCATTCGGGGAGCCCCATGACGCTGCAACCACCTCCCCCGCCCCGCGTCCGCACCGCGCCGCACCCCGGCGCCGCCGTGCGCGCGGGCCGGGGACGGAATTGCGGAAAGAGTGGCTGGTAGAATTGAAGTTTTCTCGGTGTACAGCCCTGGTGGCCGCGGCAGGGTCGTTGGCGGCCGCCCTCACGGTCGGCGCCCCGGCGGCGACGTCCCAGGAGCCGCCGCCGGCCGCCGCGGACTCGTCGCGCTACGCCCACGAGGGCGAGCAGCGGGCCTTCCAGCACGAGCAGCTCCCGCAGCGGGCCATGCCCGGCGGCAGGTCCAAGGGGGTCATCACCCCCATCGGTCACCAGGGTTTCCAGCTCCGGTACGACGGCTCGGACGGCGGACGCGTACTGGCGCTCGAACGGCGCCACCGCCAGCTGCGCCCCGCTTCCCTCACGTCCTGGCTGAACTCCCGTGCGCAGGCGGCGACCCACCTGTCGGGCTGCCCGACCAGGGTGCCGCTGAGCGGCGCGGACGGCTTCTGCTGGCAGCGCGGGTCGGCGGACGACCTGGGCTGGGCGTACGTTCCGCAGGGGCTCACCGGGTCCGGTGAGGCCGAGCCGCGCTCGGGCCGCTGGCAGGGGCGCAGCATCGTCGCCGCGAGCTGGGCGTCCAGCTACGACCACCCGAGCGCCCCGCGCAACCCCAGGAACCGCCCCTGGCGCGGCGCCAAGCTGGTCGACCACTTCATGAAGGTGTCCTTCACGGACGTCACCGACCGGGGGCGGCCTCGGTACCGCAGTGCCCTGCTCGTCACCCCGCAGGGCACGGGCGGGTTCACCGCTCTGAAGGGCCACGGCGACACCCTCTCCTGGTACGGCCCCTACCTCTTCCTGTACAGCAGCGAGCGGCTGCGCGTCTTCGACGTACGCCACCTGTGGGCCACCACCACGTCCTCCGGGCGCGTGGGGGTGAGCCGGGGCTCGGTGAGCGCCAACTGGCAGGCGGCGGCGCTGCCGCAGGTCGCGCAGTACTCCTTCGTCGGCCGTAACGGGTGCGGGAGCGGCCCGAACGAGACGCCGTGCTTCAGCGGCGCCTCCATCGACCACGGTTCGTCGTTCGCGCCGTCGCTGGTGACCGTCGAGACCAGCTCGCCGACCTCCCGTGTGGTGCGCTGGCCGCTGAGCCCGTCGTCCCACCTCCTGCGCTCCGACGGGCGTGGCCTGGTGCGGGCCAGTGCCGGGTACCGGGTTCCGCTGGCCGGTCCGCAGGGCGTCGTCCAGCACGACGAACGGTTCTACTTCACCGCGATGTGCCCGGACGCCCGCCGGGTGTTCGGTGAGCCGTACTGCCTGTACCGGGGCGACTCCGGCGGTGCCGTGCGGGTGTGGAGCCGTACCCCGGCGGCCGCCGAGAACCTGTCGTACTGGCCCGCCACCGAGCAGCTCTGGGTCTCCAACGAATCCCCGTACCGCAAGTACGTACGCCCCCGCCCCGAGCTGAACGGCCGCGTCGTCTACCACGTGTCCCTCGACGACTGACACCAGGCCGGGTCCGCGCCGGCCGGTGCGGGTCCGGCGCCCTCCGTGCGGTCAGTTCTCCGCGCGGAGGGCTTTTCCTGCCCGTCGCTCCGGGCACGGCGCGGCGGACGGACCTCTCCCGGTGTCCGGCCGAAGTGTTCGCGGAAGACCCGGGTGAAGTGCGGCTGGCTGGCGAATCCCCAGCGGTGGGCGATGTCCGCGACCGTCAGCCGGGCGGACGCGGGGTCGGCGAGCTGCTGCCGGGCCCGCTCCAGGCGGCGTTCGAGGATGTGGCGGGACGGGCTGCGGCCGGTCTGCCGGAAGTCGCGGCTCAGCTGGCGGGTGGAGATGCCGAGCGCGTCCGCGACGTGGGCGGCGCACAACCGGGGGTCGGCGAGGTGCCGGTCGATGTGGTCCCGGGCGAGCAGCAGCCGGGGGCCGTGGTCCGTACCGTCCGGGCCGCCGCGTACGGCCAGGCAGTGCAGCAGGTCCAGCACGCCGCGTTCGGCCGCTGCCGCGTCGCCGGGGTCCGGCCCGTCGAAGCGCCCGGACAGTACGGCTCCGAGGCGGCGCAGGAGCGGCGCCTCGGCCGCCGTGTCGCTGCTGAAGACCAGCGGCGCGGGCACGCCGCCGGGCAGGCACCGCTCGGTGAACACCTCGCGGGGCATGTCCACCAGGAGCTGGCGCATGGCGGTGGGGAATCCGAGCAGGTACGAGCGCCGGGTGTCGTACAGCACCAGGTCGCCGGCGGCGAGGGTGAAGCAGCCTCCGCTGTGCAGGAAGACCGCCTGGCCGGAGACGAGCAGCGAGGCGAAGACCGAGTCCTTGGGGGACGTCCGGCAGGTCTGCGGGCTGCGTTCGACGACGTGCTCGTTGCCCGTGATGTCGGCGAGCCGCAGACCGCCGAGTCCGGTGTTGGTCTGGGTGGCCAGCAGGCCGTCCTCGGAGTACGGGGAGCAGCGCAGGCCGACCAGGGCCCGCCGGTTGTACTCCTCCCACAGGCCCACCCGGTCCGCCGGGGCGACGGTCCGGGTCGACATGCGGGAGTAGCGGGCGGCGGAATGTCCGGGCACCTCCGCCTCCTTGCCGTGCGCGAGTGTCCGATGGCGTGGCCCCGGCCGGGCGGGCCGGGACCGGGAGGCGCAGCCTACTCCCGGGCGCCGCGCCCGGACACGGCCCGGGAGGGGCGGCGCCCGCTCAGCGGAACAGCCCGTCGACGTGATCGGCGCCGAGGCCCACCCGCTCGTAGTGGGCGCGGCACATCGCGATGTAGTCGTGCACGTCGAAGTAGCCGGTGGGGTCGCCGTTCTCGTCGAGCCAGACGAGCGGCCCCTTGACGATGAACAGGGTCTTCATGGGCTGGTCGCTCTCGTACGCGACCAGGGTGTGGCCCTCGCCCGGCGCCTCGTACACGAAGTCCCCGGCCGTCGCGGTCCAGGGCCGCTCCAGGTAGCCCCACTTGCCGGAGAGGGTGTAGGCGAACACCTCGTGCGGGTGGTAGTGCCGGTTGACCAGCCCGGCTTCCCTGGCGCACAGGATGTCGGACCAGGTGTTGTCCTTGACGTTGATCCACAACGGGCGGGAGCCCACGGTCTCGGTGAAGGGGGCGTAGTACCGGTCGTCGTCGGTGGCCGCGTCCGGGATGTACACCTCGGGCAGGGCGTCCGGCTGGAGGGAGTCCTTGATCGGCTGGAGGTTCTTCCAGAACTCGTCGCCTGGCTGCTCGGGCATGGCGTGCTCCGCGTTCCGTCCGGTCGGATGGGGTGGGTGGCCGGAAGTCAACCCGGCCACGGCCGCCCTGTCTTTCCCGGGGCGGACACCGCGCTTGCCTGTTGCCGCCGTCGGCGCCGCGACCGGTGACGGTGCGGCTGAAGGGCGGACCCGGTCCCAGCGAACGGGTGGTTGTGGGCCTTCGCACGCCGTGCGCGGGCACACGGTACGGAGGGGGACGGAAGGCTTGCGACGACGATGGGTTTGGCATGAGCGAATACGAGCGTTCCCGTACGATGCCCGCACTGCCCGAGCACGTGTTCGACCAGGCGAGTGTCGTGGGTCAACTCGACAGCTGGATGCCGCAGGGACTGCACGTGGAGGCGGCGGGCCTGCCGGCCGTGACCGTGCACGAGGACCGCACGGGCGAGGACGAGGCCGGTCTCTTCCGCGCCGAGCGGGACCAGATGCGGCTGGAGTGGGGCACCAGGGACAGCGGCAGCTACGCCGGCTGGCTCCAGGTCGCCGGCATCGGCAGCGGCGCCAGCGAGGTGACGGTCCACCTGTCCTTCTTCGAGGAGCAGCACGACCCCGGCGCCGACGCGGTCACCGACGAGCTGGACCGCAGCCTGGAGCGGCTGGACGAGTTGGTACGGCTGCGCATGGACGGCGGCGGCGCCGGCTGACGTACGCACGCGTGCGGGCACCGTGCCGTGCCCGCACGCCGTCGCCCGTCAGCGCTTGAGCTGGAAGGTCTCCCCCTGGTGCGCGCCGGCGGAGCAGGACGCCTTCTCGGACGCCGTCATCGGGCGGGCGACGTGGTGCAGTTGTGGAGCGAGTTGGAGACCTGCCGGAAGTCGCCCAGGTACGCCTTGCCGAGTACCGGCTCGTTGAAGGTGCACTTGCCTTCGCCGGAAGCACAGTCGGCTATCAGCTGTTTGCGGTCCGGTCCTCCGGCCGCCGCGGCGGGCACGGTCATCGCCGCGGCCAGGCCCGCGGCCGCCGCCGCGAGCACCAGCGCACGCCCCCGTACCGCACGGTGCGGTTCATCGCCATGTTCGGGACCTCGGACGCAGACCCGACGGCCGATCACACGGCCGGGCGCACCCGCTATCGTCCACTCCAACCCGCCGGCCAGCGGCGGACCGCACCGTGCGAGCCCCTTCCTCACCCAGGAGACGGACGAACCCCATGCGCGTCATCGCCTTCGACCACCTCGTCCTCAACGTCGCGGACGCCGAGCGCGCCCTCGGCTTCTACTGCGGCCCGCTCGGCCTCGAACCGGTACGCGTCGAGGAGTGGCGCGCGGGCAAGGTCCCGTTCCCCTCCGCCCGCGTGAGCCCGACGACCATCATCGACCTCGTCGAAGGGGACCGCGGCGAGTCCAACGTCGACCACATCTGCCTGGTCGTCGAACCGCTGGACTGGCAGGAAGTCGTCGACTCGGGCGTCTTCACGGTCGTGGACGGCCCCGGCCGTCGGTACGGCGCCCGGGGCGACGCGCAGTCCGTGTACGTCCTGGACCCGGACGGCAACACGGTCGAGCTGCGCTGGTACCCGCAGGACGCCGAGGCGTAGCGGCGACGGGTCGCAACGGGTTCGGGACGTGTCCGACGCGGTTACCGGACACGTCCCGAAAAAACGGGCCGGGCGATGGTCCGGCGGGAATTCCGCCGGGCCACCGCCCGGAACTCTGATGGGTATGCGCATACCCGCACGCTTTTCGGAGGGTCGCGCTGACAATCACCCAGGGGCACAAAGGGTCACATCGGAGCGGCTGCCCCGGAAAAGGGCAGGGTCACGCCGGTGATGTCACCGCTTGAAGGCGTCCTTGGCCTTCTCGCCCGCCTCGCGTATGTCGCCCTTGGCGCGTTCCGCGCGGCCCTCCGCCGTCATGCGTTCGTTGCCGACCGCACGGCCGACGTTCTCCTTGACCGCGCCCTTGGCGCGCTCGGCCTTCGTGGAAGTCTTCTTCTCGGCGGTCATGGTCGCGCTCCTTTTCGGTCGAGCCGTTTCCTTGACAGTCAGTCGCGTGCCCGTAGGCCCGACCGGTAAACAGCCCGATTTCATACGGGCGGAAATCCTCGCGCCGACGAAGGGCGGGATTCGGCCGGTCCGCGCCGGGCACCCGCCGCCATGCGCCACGCCGCGCCGCCGCGCCCGCCCGTACGACCGGCCCGGGGCGCGCCAGTGGTCGGCGTAATGAATCCGGACGCGCGGAAAGCAGGGGTGTACTCGAACGATGAACTGGTATCCGATGCGGCTGACCACACCGGTCAAGCAGCACGTCTTCGGCGGCCGGGCCGTGCCCGAACGGCTCGGCCGGACCGGGCTGCCCGACGGGCCGGTGGCGGAGACGTGGGAGGTCAGTGATGTCGAGGGGGAACACTCCCACGTCCTGAACGGGGCGCTGGCCGGTCACACCCTGCGGGAGCTGGCCCTGAGCCACCCCGACGAGCTGGTCGGGCGCGGCTGGCGCGGCTCCCGGTTCCCGCTGCTGACGAAGTTCATCGACGCGCACCGGCCCCTGCCGGTCCATCTGCACCCCGACGACACGGCGGCCCGTGAGCGGGAGGGCGAGCCGAACGGCAAGACGGAGGCGTGGCACATCCTGTACGCGCCGCCCGGCAGCACGGCGCTGGCCGGGGTACGGCCGGGCGTGGACCACGACCGGCTGCGGCAGGCGCTGCTCGACCAGGACTTCGACGCCGTGCTGCGGCGCCTGCCCGTACGCTCGGGCCAGACCCTGTACGTCCCGGGCGGCACCCCGCACAGCTTTGGCCCCGACACCCTCGTCTACGAGATCGAGCAGACCTCCGACCTGCAACAGCACGCGATGCGCCACCGGATGGAGGACGGCGCGCCGATCGACGACGCGCAGTGGCGCGCCAACGTCGAGGCGCTGCTGTGCGAGTGGAAGCCGGAGCACCGCCCGGACTTCCACGCCGGGCTGCGGCTGCCGGCGGAGGGCGGGGTGGAGCGCCGGATGCTGTGCGCCGGGCCGTACTTCGCGCTGGAGAACTGGCGTGTACGGGCGCCGGGCGACGCCGTGCCGGCGTTCGACACGTGCGTGGTGCTCAGCAACATCGGTGCGGCGACGGAGGTGACCTGCGGAGCGGTACGGGAGACCCTCGGCCCGGCCGAAACGCTTCTGCTGCCCGCCGCGACGGTCTCCGGCGTCCGTATCCACGGCCCCGCCGACGTGCTCCTCGGCTACCTCCCCGACCTGGAACACGACGTACGGGCCCCGCTGCGCGCGGCGGGCCACTCCCCCGAGGCGATCGCCGCGCTGGGCGAGGGGCTGGGCGCGACCGCCTGAACCTTTTTCCGCCAAACGGTTACTACAAATAGGTAAAAACCGGCCGTACAGGCATGATTTCCTTGGACTTCGGTGTACATCAACTAAGCCCACGTTTCGTTCGGAAGCACGGGCCGAAGTTGACCGAAGGATTGGATGAATGAACAAACAGCGCGTTCGGCCGGCCCAGACCCCGCCGGCTTCGGTCCTTTCGGGCCGTGCTCGCCGCAGCCACGGAGATCCGGGGGCCCGGCGACGGCCCGGCCCGGCCGGCAGCGGTCCGCACCTGGTCGGGCACCCGCCCGAGTCGGCCCTCGGAGCGGAGACGCGCCCTTCCGATGCGTACTGAGACGCTTCCGGTCGAGTCCGAGTTCTTCGCCCCCCGCGCCGCCATCGACGACCTGCTGTCCTCGTTCCTGACGGAGAGGGCGCAGGCCTCCGCGGTCCCCGGCCAGTCGGCGCTCGTCCTCCTGCTGCGCGACTTCATCGACGGGGGCAAGCGGGTCCGCCCGCTGCTGTGCGTGGCCGGTTGGCGGGCCGCGGGCGGCGAGGAGACCCCGCGCAGGCCGTCAGACTGGCCGCCTCCATCGAATTGGCGCACGCCTGCGCCCTCGTCCACGACGACATCATGGACGCGGCCGACAGCCGTCGCGGACGCCCCTCGGTCCACCGGCTGCTGGCCGACCGGCATCCGCTGCCGGAAATGGCGGACCGTTTCGGCACCAGTGGCGCCATTCTGGTGGGCGACCTCGCCCTCGTCTGGTCCGACGAACTGCTGCACACCACGCCCATGCCCGACGCCCACCGCGTCGCCGTACTGCGCATCGTCGACCTCGCGCGGGCCGAACTGATCGCAGGCCAGCACCTGGACCTGCTGACCACCGGCGACCTCGACGTGAGCATGGAGACGGCGCTGACCGTCGTCCGCTACAAGACCGCCAAGTACACCATCGAACGGCCCTTGCAGGTCGGCGCCGCCCTGGCCGGCGCGGGCCAGCAGGTCCTGGACGCCTGCAGCGCCTACGGTGTGCCCCTGGGCGAGGCGTTCCAGCTCCGGGACGACGTGCTCGGGGTGTTCGGCGACCCGGACCGGATGGGCAAGTCGCACCTGGACGACCTGCGTGAGGGCAAGTGCACCAGCCTCGTCGTCCGCGCGCTGCGGGCCGCCGCTCCCGCGCAGGCCGACCGGCTGCGCGCGCTGCTCGGCGACCCCGAGCTGGACGAGCCGGGCGCCGCGGAGGTCCGCGACATCCTCACGAGCACCGGAGCCCGGGCCGACGTCGAGCGGATGATCGCGGAACGGTACCGGCAGGCGCTGGACGTCCTGGACGTGGCGCCCTTCACCCGCAGCGCGGTGCGCACGCTCAGGGCCGTCGCGGAGGCGGCCGTCCACCGCACGGCATGAGTGCGGCGGCCCCGGCCGCCGACGGCACCGCCAGCCGAGCGGACCGGGAACCGCTGCCCGACCAGTACGGAGCCGCCCCATGACGACCCCGACGACGAGCGCACCCACGGCGGTGGCGCAGACCGTCTGGCGGGAGATCCGCCTGAGCTGGCTGTTCATCCGCGTCGACCGCTGGACCACGATCTTCCCCGGCACCTGCTTCGTCGCGGCGGCCACCGTGCACTCGCGGCTGTCCCTGCCCGGTGCCGGGGTCACCGTGGCTCTGGGAGCGGTGTACTTCTGGCTGTTCATCTACGAGCACACCCTGGCCAACCAGCTGGTCGGCGTCGAGGAGGACCGCCTCAACAAGCCTTTCCGGCCGCTGGTCACCGGTGAGAGCACCGTTCGGGGCGCCCAACTGCGCCTGATCGCCGTCCGGGTCGCCTTCCCCGTCTACGGCTACTGCCTGGGCGTCCTGAAATGGGCGCTGATGTGGCAGATCCTCTCCCTGCTTCAGCACGAGTACGGTTGGGGCCGCCACTGGCTGGGCAGGAACCTGTACGCCGGGATCGGGGTGATCGCCCAGTTGGCGGCCGCGTGGGAGATCGTCACCGGACTCACGCCGGACGCCTGGCGCTGGATCTGGACGCTGACGATCACGGTGACCTTCCTGATGTCCGTTCAGGACCTGCGCGACATGCACGGTGACCGCGCGGTCCGCCGCTCCACCATGCCGCTGGTCTTCGGCGAACTGCCCACCCGGATCTTCCTGTGCGCCGGTTTCGCCGTCGGCCCCGTGTTCATCCACCACTTCCTGATGGCGCCCGCCGGCCGGCACTGGTGGCTCGTGGCCACCGACGTCCTTCTCTGCGGCCTGAGCCTGCTCCTGGCGGCCAGGGTGCTGCTCCTGCGCGGCCCGGAGCAGGACCAGCGCAGCTACCGCCTGGTGGAGCAGTGGTACACCTTCGCCCTCGCCGCCTCGATCTACACACTTCGCTGACGAAAGGGCCCATGTGCCGTCAGAGGTCACGCAACGGCAGTCACGGCTGCGCATCGAGGGCGTCTGGAAGGCGTACGGCCGCAGGCAGGTGTTGTGCGGCGCCGACCTCGACGTACCACCCGGGGCCCTGGTCGGTGTGGTCGGCGAGAACGGCGCGGGCAAGAGCACGCTGCTGCGCATCGCGGTGGGGCAGCTGACACCCGACCGGGGCACGGTGGTGCGCGCCGGGGCGGTGGGGTACTGCCCGCAGCAGGCGGTGCTGAACGAGTCGTTCACCGTCCTGCAGCATCTGCGGCTGTTCCAGGTGGCCTACCGACTGCCGTCGCTGGCGCGGGCCCACGAGCTGATGGACGTACTGGGGTTCGCCCACTGCGGGCGCCGGCGGACGGGGAGCTCAGCGGAGGGACACGGCAGAAGCTGAACCTGCTGATCGCCCTGATGCACGATCCGCAGCTGCTGGTGCTGGACGAGCCGTACCAGGGCTTCGACTGGGACACCCACCAGCGCTTCTGGGCGCTGGCGGCCCGCCTGCGCGACGCGGGCCGCTCGATCGTCGTGGTCTCGCACCTGCTGCACGACCTGCACCACTTCGACGCGGTCCGCCACCTGCGCGAAGGCCGCCTGGAAACCGAGGAGACCGCCCGATGAGGCCGTACCCGGCGGCGTTCGCCGAGATGCTGCACTGCACGCTCCTCGGCCAGCTGCGCAACCGCATGGCCCTGCTCCTGGCGGTCGCCTTCATTCCCGGGTGGATCGCCGTGGCCCGCCTGTGCGCTTCGGACCAGGAGGTGCGTTTCCCCCTGGATTCCCTCGGCACGGAAGCCGCCGCGCAGGCGAGCCACGTCAGCCAGGTCGTCAACGCGCTCGCCGCCGTCACCCTGGTCACCGGTTTCGTGACGTTCATGGAGACGTTCAAGGCCGGGGAGGTGGATCGCCGGCTGCTGCTGGCCGGCTACCCCCGCGTCCCGATGCTGCTGGCGAAGGTCACCGCCGTCGCCCTCATCGCCGCTCTCCTGGCCCTGTACACCGTGGCCGTGCTCGGGACCTCGGTGTCCGTACGGCAGTTGGGCCCGGTGGCCCTCGGCCTCTGCGGCGCCGGCCTCGCGTACGGCGGCATCGGCCTGCTGCTGGGATCGCTGGTCCGTGGTGAGCTGGAGGGCTTCTTCCTCGTCATCATGCTCAGCCTGGTCGACACCGGCCTGCAGAACCCGGTCTTCACGGTGGTCGACCTGTCCGGTCTCGAAGTACTGCCCCTGTACGGCGCGAACCAGCTGACGCTGGCCGCCGCGTTCACCTCCGGCACCCCCTGGTCCCACAGCCTGCTTTCGCTCGCCTGGGCCGCCGCGACCAGCGCTTCGGCCCTGCTCGTCTTCCACCTCCGTACGCGCTCCCACTGCGCGGTGGGCGCCGCGGCCACCGGGGTGCCCGCACCGGTGACCGCGGCCGGTCCGCCGGAGGCGGCCGTGCGGGCCTCCCTGCGGCGGTCTCGTTAGCAGGCGTCCTCCGGATCGTGGTGCTGGGCGTAACGGCCCAGGGCCATGAGGGGGAAGACATGGCTGTAGGCCCCGTAGTGGCAGGCCACGGTCCCGGGCATGAGAGTGCCGGTGAACTGCGGCTCCTCCCAGGTACCCGCATCCGTCTGCCGACCGGTCAGCCAGCGGATCCCGGACCGCGCCTCGGCGCTGTCCCGCTCGCCCGCGGCGAGCAGCGCCAGCAGCGCCCAGGCGGTCTGCGAAGGGGTGGACACACCAAGGCCGACGCACGCCGGATCGGTGTACGCCGCCCAGTCCTCACCCCAGCCGCCGTCCTCGTTCTGCACGGACGACAGCCAGGCGACAGCGCGCCGGACGGCGGGGTGGTCCCGGGGGACCCCGGCGGCGACGAGGGCCGGGAGCACACAGCCGGTGCCGTACACATGATGCACTCCGAAGCGCCCGAACCACGCGCCGTTGTCCTCCTGCTGCCCGAGCAGCCAGCCCACGGCGTGCCGGGTGCGGGGATCACGCCGCATGCCGAGAGCTGCCAGCATCTCCACCACGTGGCCGGTGACATCGGCGACGGGCGGGTCGGCGCAGTACTCGCCGAAGTCGAAGAAGGGGAGCTTGCTGGGCAGGGTGCTGGTGTTGTCGGCGTCGAAGGCGCCCCATCCGCCGTTCCCGCTCTGCATACCGAGACTCCAGCGCACCGCCTTGCCCACCGCGTCGTCGACGCGTGGCCGGTCCGGATGGCCGATGCGGCGCAGCGCGAGGACCGCCTCGGCGGTGTCGTCGTTGTCGGGATAGTTCTGGTTCTCGAATTCGAAGGCCCAGCCTCCAGGAGCGAGGTGGGGCCGCCGTACGGCCCAGTCACCGGTCCGGCTGGTCTGCCGGGTGAGCAGCCAGTCGGCGGCCGCGACCAGCGCGGGATGGCCGGGGGCCAGCCCGGCGTCGAGCAGTGCGTTGGCGCACAGGCAGGTGTCCCAGACCGGGCTGTGCACGGTCTGCAGTCTCCGTACGCCGTCCTCGGGCCGCAAGGCGCATGCGTCCAGGTAGCCGATGGCGGCCTTGAGCACCGGGTGGTCCGACGGGTAACCGTGCAGGTGCAGAGCGAGAACCACCCATGTGGTGATCGGCGTGCACGCTCCCCAGCTGCCGTCCGCCTCCTGCCGGTCGACAAGCCAGCGGGCACACGCGTTCGTCGCGAGCCTGCGCACCGGGCGGGGCACGACTCTGCGGTACGCGCGCAGCACGGTGTTCGCGCGCTGGAAGACACCTGCCCAGCTGGTGACGGGCGTCGGCGTACGGGCGGCGGCGTCCGAGCCGTCGGACAGGGCGAGGAGTTCGTCGATGCCGAAGGAAGCCGGTCGCACGGGCCGGTGCGCGCTGATGACGCTGAGGGACACGAGCGCCTGGCGCATCGCGTAGCCGAAGGAATAGATGTTCATGGGCGCCCACTTGGGCAGGGCAATGATCTCCGGCGGGATCTCGGGCAGGTCGTCCCAGCTCCACAGGCCGAGCATGGCGAGCCAGATGCGGGGTTCCAGCTGAACGGCCCCGACGCCGCCCTGCTCGCGCACCCATGTCGCACACCGGGACATGTGCTCCTCGTCCGGTCCGTGCCCGGCGAGCCGCAGCGCCACGTACGCCTGCACGGTGGTGCCCAGGTGCCCCGCGCCGTCGAAGACCAGGGGCCAGGAGCCGT
The DNA here is from genome assembly GCF_045222935.1 of Streptomyces sp. Ac-502. NCBI lineage: Bacteria > Bacillati > Actinomycetota > Actinomycetes > Kitasatosporales > Streptomycetaceae > Streptomyces > Streptomyces sp. Ac-502. The sequence goes on along the minus strand of NZ_JBHFFO010000001.1, from coordinate 9,002,394 downwards.
CCGCGCTCTGCTGCGAGCGGATCCACCGGCCGCTCGCGGCGGCCACCCGCTCGTCCAGGATGCCCAGCAGATGCCGCAGGAACAGGTCGTGGGCGTCGTAGCTCACGTCCGTGGTGAAGAGTTCCTTCCACCAGCCCTCGTTATGCTGCCGGGCCAGCAGGTGGTCCGTGGCCCGCAGCACCGCGCGCCGAGCCGCTTCCTCCGTCCCGTCGGACGGTGGGCGCGCGAAACTGATGCCCGCTTCCCCCGCCGGGTGCGGGCTCTTCTCTCCCGCCGCGTCGTCGGCCGTCGTCGTCATGGAACTCCTGCACCTCGCTGGTGGACCGGACACCAGGAAGCTGCCCGCATCTCCCGCGCGGGCGCACCAGGCGCGCGGGATATCACCTGTCTGCCGCTGTCAGCCCCACGGAGGGGTGTCCCGCACCTCCCCAGCCCTCGCGCACCGGTCATCCGCAGTTGCGCGGAACGCCCCGGAGGAACAGCACCCCCACGGCCGCCACGCCCGCCCACACCGAGGTCAGGACCGGCGGTCGACCGCGGACCGCGCGCAGCCGGAGAACAGGGCCAGGTGCAGGGCGGCGACGAAGAGCGCGTCGTGGGCCAGGGCGGCGGCCACGTCGCCCTGGGTGAGGTCGCGCAGCGCCCGTATGGTGCCGCAGCCGGGGCAGAGGAGGCCGGTCGCGGAGCGGAGGGGACAGCTGGGGTAGTGGCCCGGGGTTTCGGGATCGCGGACGGCCACGAGCACGGGCAGGGCGGCGAACAGCAGGGCGCCGGGCCAGGCTTCGCGCGTCCGGTGCCGGGCGCGGTCCGGCGCGGGCACGGTCAGTAGCCGCCGCCCGCGGCGTTGGAGAGGACGACGATGAGGCCGCCGACGAGGCCGATCCCGAGGCTGGTGAACGTCCACAGCTTGGCCTTCTTCGACGCCTGTTCGGCGCCGGCCCGGTCACCGGCGCCGGCCTTGGCGTTGACCTGGGTGGCGAAGACGATGGCCGCGATGCCGGTGGGCAGGAAGCAGAAGAGCGTCACCAGGATCGCCGGGATCAGACAGGTCTGGGGCGGCCTGGCGTACTGCTGGTGTCCGGGGCCGTACTGCGGCTGGTGCTGATGCTGGGACGGGTACTGGGGCTGGTACCGCGGCGGCGGTGGGGGCCCGTCGGGCGATGGCCGGGACGGTCCGGTCGAGGGTGTCTTGCCGCCCCAGTCCTCGCCGGGCGGACCTTGCGGATAGGCCATGACGGCCTCCTTGTCCAGTCGGTGCGTCGGCCCGTAGGGGCTGCCGGTGGTGCCGGTGGTTCCCGTGTGCCGGAGAGCCGCTGGCCGACGTGGCGTCGGCCCGGCCGGGCGGTGTCGTACGCATGACCACCCGCTGGCCCCGGACCTCGAACACGCCGGGCGGAACGGCGGCCCCCTGCTGCCCACCTCCCCCGCGTGCCCTCACGCGTCCCTGGTCAGCGCCTCCAGGACGCGCCGGGTCTTGCTCTCCTGTTCGAGGTCCGGCTCCAGGTCCAGCTGCCGCAGCAGGGCCAGCAGCGACGCCCGGACGACCTCGGAGCCCTCCGGCTCCACCCGCTCGGAGACCTCCAGCCAGTCCAGCGGCGGTCCGGTGGGCGGGGTCAGTGACCAGCGTTCGACGGTCAGTTCGTGGTGCCGGCGGCGGACGTCGCGCCAGCGCTGGGCGCGCACCGGCCCGTACACGGTCAGCTCCCGGAAGTCGACGGCGCGGTCCGCGCAGTCGGCGAGGAAGCGTTCCTGGGCGGTGGAGAAGGCGGTGTGCAGCGGGCGGTGCCCGGAGGCCACCGCGTCGATGTCCTGGCGGTCCCGGGTACGGGTGAGGGAGGCCGAGAGGACCTGGCGCTCCCCCGCCCAGTCGCTCTCCAGGCGGAGTTCGTCGTCACCGTGCCGGTGGTAGTCCAGCCAGTGGGCGGGGACGCGGGCCCGGCGGCAGGGCCGGAGTCTGGCCGTGGCGTCGCCCTTCTTCCCCTGGCGGGACCGCAGGCGCAGGATCACGCCGGCCTCCAGCAGCGGCAGTTCGCCCGGGTGGCGGTGGCGGGGGCCTTCGCAGAAGAAGACCTGGCACCAGACGCCCCCGTCGTCCGGTGCCAGAGCCTCGGCGGCCACCTCCGCCCGCGCGCCGGAGAACGTGGCCTTGATCTCGACCGTGTCCAGCCGAGGAACGGGCCCTGCGGAGCCTCTCATGACGCGCCCCCCGTTGTTCTCCGTGTCCGCGCGTGCCCCCACTCAACTCCTCGTACGGCATGGCCGCTTCGGGGAGGTCCCCACATGTGCCCGAAGAATGTGCGAGGCCCTTCAGGGGCGCTGCCCGGGGAGCATGATGGTCCCGGCGCCGGAGTACGGGCCGCACACGGGACATGCGAGCGCCCGGGGGGCGACATGGACGGCAGGCGACGGACCACCGGCTCGTCCCGGCTCCCCCGCCCGGCGGGCCCGGGCCTCGTGGGCCGCGGGCGCGAACGCCGTCTCCTCGACGACCTGCTGGCCGCCGGGGCGGACGGGGGCGCGGCGTTACTGCTGTGGGGCGAGCCCGGCGTGGGCAAGACGGCGCTGCTGGAGTACGCCGCCGAGCAGGCCGGGGACGCCGCGCTGCGGGCCCGGGGCATCGAGTCGGAGACGGTCCTGCCGTTCGCGGTGCTCGCCGACCTGTTGCTCCCGTTCGGTGTGGAATTCAGGGAACTCCCCGGGGTGCAGCGCGCGGCGCTGGAATCGTGCCTGGCCCTGTCGGGGGAGCCGCTGGCCAACCCGTACGCGGCCTGCATGGGCGCGCTGAACGTGCTGGCCGCGCTCGGCGAGAAGAAGCCGGTGGCGGTGCTCGTGGACGATCTGCAGTGGGTCGACCCGTCCTCCCAGCGGGTGCTGCTGTTCGTCGCGCGGCGGGTGGCGGGTGAGCGGGTGGCGCTCGCGTTCACCTCGCGCGAGGAGCCCGGCGAGCCGGGCGCGCCGCACAGCCTGCCGTCCGTCGAGGTGACGGGGCTGTCGCGGAGCGAGTGCGGGGAGCTGCTGCGGCGGGCGGGCGTCGTGACGGCGCCGGCGGTGGAGGCGGACCTGGTGAAGATCAGTGGTGGCAATCCGCTGGCCCTGCTGGAGGCCGCCCGCTCCCTCACCCCGGAACAGGCGCGGGGCGAGGAGCCGATGCACGACCCGCCGTCGCTGGGGCGGCATCTGGAGCGCGCCTGGTCGGCCCGGATCAACGCGCTCCCCGAGGCCACCCGGCAGGCCCTCACCGTACTCGCCGCGCACCGGTCGACCGCGCTGGCCGGGCTGTGCGAGGCGCTGGGGGTGCTCGGCCTGTCGCTGTCGGCCCTGTGCCCGGCCGAGGAGGACGGCCTGGTGACGTCGACCGGTGACGGGCTGGACTTCCGGCATCCGGTGCTGCGCCCGCTGGTGCTCGGGCGGGCGCCGCTGGCGCACCGGCTCGCCGCGTTCGGCGCCCTCGCGCAGGTCACGCGCGGCCCGCTGCACGCGTGGTACCGGGCGGCCGCCGCCACCGGCCCCGACGCTCAGGCCGCCGCCGCCCTGGCGGAGGCGGCGGAAGAGGCCCGCAGGCGCAGTGCGTTCGAGGAGTCGGCGCTGACCTGGCGGCGTGCTGCGGAGCTGACCGAAGACCGGGCAGCGCGCGCGGACCTGCTGCACCGCGCCGCGTCCGACGCCTTCCTGGGCGGCTCGGCGTCCAGTTCCCAGTGGTGCGAGGAAGCGCTGCGTACGACCACGGAGCCCTCCGTGCGCGCCGACATCGAGCTGCTGTTGGGGCGCATCCACACCTGGAACGGTGAGCCCGCGCGCGCCTACGAACTCCTCGCCGAGGCCGCGCGCACCGTCTGCCGCACCGATGCCGTACGGGCGTGTGTCCTGCTCGCCGAGGCAGTGGTGCCCGCCAGCATGGACGGCCGGGTGGCCGCCGCCGTGCGGACCGCCGAAGATTCGTTCCGCCTGGCCTCCGAGTCGGGGCCGGACCGCTGGCTGAGCATGGCCCTGCTCGGCTCGGCGCTGGCGGTCTCCGGGCAGATCGGCCGGGGCGTGGCCATGCTGGGCGCCGCCGACGGGCACTGCACGGGCGATCCCGTACGCAACCAGCAGTTGTACGCGCTGGCCGGGCAGGCGTGGAACTGGGTCGAGGACCGCGACCGCAGCCGCCGGCTGCTCAACTCCGCCGTGGAGTCGGCCCGCCGGCACAGCGCGCCCGGCGTCCTGCCGTTCACGCTGGCCGTACGCAGCGATCTGGAGGCCCGGGTCGGCCACTGGAACGCCGGGTACGGCGACGCCACCGAGGCCCTGCACTGGTCGGAGGAGCTGGGCCAGATCTCCTGCGTCGGCTACAGCCTGGCGTGTCTCGCCCGGCTGGACGCGCTGCGCGGCGACCGGGTGCGGTGCGAGGAGCAGGTCGGCCGGGCCCGGCGGGAGGTCGGCGGGTACGGCATCGGCTGTCTGGAGCGGCACCTGACCGCCGCGCTGGGGCTGGCCGCGCTGGCCCACGGTGACCACTGCGCCGCCGCCGACCAGCTGGAGCAGAGCTTCGCGATGGTCACCGCGCAGGGCGTGGGCAACCCGCTGGTCGTGCCGTGCGCGGCCGATCTCGTCGAGGCGCAGCTGCGGACGGGCAACACCGCCCGCGCCGGGGAGGTCGCGGACTGGCTGGAGGAACGGGCGCGGGCCACCGGGCTGGCGGCCGCGGAGGCCACCGCCGCCCGCTGCCGGGGTCTGCTGGCCGCGTCGTACGAAGCCGCGCGGGCCGCGTTCGCCACCGCGCTCGCGGCGCACGAGCGCATCCGGGAGCCGTTCGAGCAGGCCCGTACGCTGCTGTGCGAGGCGGAGTTGCTGCGCCGCTACCGCCACCCCGCCGCCGCCCGGGCCCCGCTCTCCTCGGCGCTGGCGCGCTTCGAGAGCCTGGGTGCGGTGCCGTGGGCGCGGCGGGCGGCCGGTGAGCTGGCGGCCACGGGTGCTCCGCCGACGGCACCGGCCGCGCCGGAGGGTGTCTGGGAGCAACTGACGCCGCAGGAGTTCCAGGTGGCCCGCGCGGTGGCCCGCGGCCTGAACAACACCGAGGCGGCGGTCTCCCTCTTCGTCTCCCGCAAGACGGTCGAGGCGCATCTCACGCGCGTCTACCGGAAACTGGGCGTCCGCTCCCGGACGGAGCTGACACGGCTGATGGCGTCCGGCGAACTGGTCGACTGACGCCCGTCCGCGCCGAGTGACCCTTACCACAAGGCGCCCGGAATGTCCGCCTCCTGCGGGGCGCCACCGGTGGATGGGTTAGGTTCGCAGAGATCGGGGTGCCGCCCGAGCAGCCCGCCGCTGACTGCTCGCGGCGCCCTGGGAACGGCTTCATCAGGGAGAGTATCGCCATGCAAGAGCCAATGGCCCCACCGCCGGCGGCGCACGGTCCCGACCCGGCCGCCATGCCGCCGGACGCCGACGGCGAGTCGCGGGAGATCGACCGGCTCCGCCGGGAAGTACGGGACTTGCGGGGCAAGCTGCTCGCCCATCCGCTGATATCCCACGCGCAGGGCCTGCTCCAGGAACGCTACCGGCTGCCGGACGCGGAGACCGCGTTCGAGCTGATGAAGCACTGCTCCCAGCAGCACAACCTGAAACTGCGCAACCTCGCGTCCGCCGTGGTCTCCGTCCCCCGTCCCGACGACGAGCGGGGCCTGTGGTTCCCCGGCCGGACCGGCCGGACGGCTCCCCCGCTGCGGTTCCTGCCCGGCCACCGCCCGGACAAGGTCAACCGCAGCACCGTCCTGAAGCAGGTGCTGCACCAGGCGCTGGCGTTCACCGAGGCGCCCATGGGGGATCTGCAGGTGGTGGAGTCCGCCGTCGGTCTCCGGATGGCGCACCATCGCGGGCTCAGCGAGGAGTTCCTCGACTTCTTCGCCGTGGTCGAGGACGGCACGTCCTGCTCCCTCGCCGCCCGGCGCCGGGTCCGCGTCGTCTCGGACATCGCCACCGATCCGGCGATCAGCGAACCGGCCCGCGAAATGATCCTCGCGGTCGGCAGCCGCACCGCGCACAGCATGCCGATGCTCTCGCCCGCGGGCCGTGTCGTCGGGGTGTTCTCCCTCCACCTCCCCGGCCGGGACAAGACCTCACGCGGGTGCAGGCCACCGCTCTGGAGGGGCTGGCCGCCCAGGCGGGCCGGTGGCTGGAGTGGCACCAGGACACGATTGTGCTGAACGCTCTGGAGGACCTGCACCGACGCGGCAGAGAACTACGGGCCGGACCGGCCCGGCGGCGCTCGGAATAGAAGATCGTTCCGGGCGGTTGGGGGTGGCGACGGCGAACTGCCCGACCGGTCCGGCCGTTTCGACGCGCCGGCCGCGGAACGGGTACGGGGACCGCCGGTCGCTCAGTACCCGGCTGCAAGGAGATGATGAGCATGAGCAACGCGCCCGGACACGGCAGCGCCACGACCGCCGCATTACCGCACCGGCCCGGCCTCGCCGACCACGTCGACGACGGCGCCGCCTTCGACTACATCGTGTGCGGCGCCGGTTCGGCCGGTTCCGTCCTGGCCGGCCGGCTCGCGGCCGACCCCGCCGTCACGGTGCTGCTCGTCGAGAGCGGCGGCGACGACGATGACGAGCGCGTGCGCAACCCCGACCTGTGGCCGGCCAACCTCGGCACCGAGCGGACCTGGGACCGCGTCACGGAGCCGAACCCGCACCTGAACGGCCGCCGGCTGGCCTACGCGACGGGCCGCGGCCTGGGCGGGGGCGGCGCCATCAACGCCGGTGTGTGGGCCCGCGGGCACCGGACCGACTGGGACTCCTACGCCGAGCTGACCGGCGACGCCGGGTGGGGCTACGCGCACGTGCTGGAGCTCTACCGGAAGATCGAGGACTGGCAGGGCACGCCCGACCCCGAACGCCGGGGCTCCGGGGGCCGATGCGCATCCAGCCGGCGCAGGACGTGCACCCGCTCTTCACCGCCTTCCTCGACGGCGCCGAGGCCACCGGCGTCTCCCGGTTCGACAGTGCCAACGGCGCCCTGATGGAGAAGGACGCCGGCTGCTCCGTACGGGACGAGAACTACCACGCGGGTGTCCGGCAGACCCCCTTCAGCCGCTATGTCGCCCCCTCCTGGGGCGGCCGAACCTCACGGTCCTGCCGCACGCGACGGTCTCCCGCGTGCTGCTCTCCGGGAGCCGGGCCTCCGGCGTCGAGTTCGTCCACGAGGGCAGGCCGGTACGCGTCCACGCGGCGCGGGAGGTGGTGCTGTCGCTCGGCGCGATCGGCACCCCGGCCGCCCTCATGCGGTCCGGGATCGGGGACGAGGCCGAACTGCGGTCCGCCGGTGTGCCGGTGGTCCAGCACCTGTCCGGCGTCGGCCGCAACCTCGACGACCACATACGCCTGCCCTGCGTGTGGGAGGCCGAGGACGTGCCGATGCCGGTGCCCACGCGCAGCCAGGCCGTCTGCTTCTGGGGCGACGACACGCGGCCGGGCGCGCCGGAGTTCGTCATGTACCTCTCGCCCGCGCCGTCCGTCTCCCCCGAGAGCGCGGCCCAGTACCCGCCGCCGGAACGGTGTTTCACCCTGATGCCCGCCATGCGCCTGCGCGGCGGCAGCCGTGGCCGGGTCCGCCTGGTGAGCTCGGACCCGCTGGCCGGACCGCGTATCGAGACGAATTTCTTCGCCGACCCCGACGACGTCCGCTCGGCCCTGGCCGCGGTCGCCATGGCCCGCGAGGTCGGCAACTCCGCAGCCCTCCGCCCGTTCGCCAAGCGGGAGGTGTCCCCCGCGTCCTCCACGGCGGACACGCTCGACCTGTTCCTGCGCAACGCCGTCGAGACGTACTGGCACCAGAGCGGCACGGCCCGGATGGGCCGGGACCGGGACGCCGTCGTGGACGCCCGGCTCCGGGTGCACGGCATCGACGGCCTCCGCGTCGCGGACGCCTCGGTGCTGCCCCATGTGACGGTCGCCAACACGATGGCTCCCTCCATGGTGGTCGGCGAACGGGCGGCAGAGATGATCACAGCCGACCAGGGCTGACCCCGGCAGGCGGCATCGGCCGACCGGGCCCGGCCCGGTCGGCCTCGCCGTCGTCCGCGTCCGTCCCTCGCCGTCCGCTGTTTGTCATGCTGACGCTCAAGGCCAGGACGTCGAGACGGCTGGAGGGGTGCCATCGTGGCACTGGACGCGGCGGACGGCGGCATGGATCCGGCGGGCGAGGCAGCCGCTTTCCGGGACCTGCGGGAGCGGCTGCGCGGTCCGTTCGGGAGTGACGGGGTGCGTGCGGGCGACGGGCCGCCCGGGGTCGTCGTGGTCGTGCCCAGCTTCACGCTCGACCAGGCCGGGATGGACAAGGTCCCCGGGATCATCCACTACGAGGAACGCCTGCTCGCCTTCCTGCACCTGCTCCGCGCCCCGCGCCGTCGTCTCGTGTACGTCACCAGCCTGCCGCTGCCCGAACCGCTGGTCGCCTACGCGCTCGGGCTGGTCCGTTCGCTGTCCGTCCCGGACGCCCGGCGCAGGCTCGTCCTCCTGGACTGCGGGGACGACCGCCCCGTCCCGCTCACGCAGAAGATGCTCGGGCGCCCGGACCTGATGGACCGCATCAGAAGCCTGGTGCGCGACCCGGAGGATGCCTGCCTGCTCGCCTTCAACGGCTCGCGGCACGAGCGGTCACTGGCCGTACGGCTCGGCGTGCCGCTGTACGCGTGCGACCCGGACCTGTCGCACCTGGGGACCAAGAGCGGCGCGCGCGCCTTGCTCACGTCCGCCGGTGTGCCCGTACCCCGCGGTATCGAGGGCGTACGGGACCGGGACGACCTGGTCACCGCGCTCACCGAACTCCGGGCGGCGCACCCGGACGTGGACCGCGCCATGATCAAACTCAATGACGGCTTCGGCGCCGGCGGCAACGCGATGTTCGCCTTCCGCGGGGCACCTCGGGGCAGCGGCGCCGGGCGCTGGATCCGGCGTGTCCTCCCGGACCGCATCGAGTTCGCCACTCCGCCCGACACCTGGGCGCACTACGCCGGGAAACTGGACGTCATGGGCGGTGTCGTGGAGGAGTTCCTGGACGGGGCCGAGGTCACCTCCCCGTCCGCCCAGGTGCACGCGTCGCCCTCCGGCGACGTGCGGGTGATCTCCACCCAGGACCAGCTCTTCGACGCCGCCCTGCGCCAGACGTACACCGGCTGCTCCTCCCCCGCCCGGGCGGACTACCGCCCGGAGCTGCGGGAACTGGCCCACCGGGCGGGCCGTGCCCTCGCCGCCGCGGGGACGGTCGGTATCGCCAGCGTCGACTTCGTCTCGGTACGCGGGACGTCCGGATTCCGGCACCACGCCGTGGAGATCAATCTGCGGATGGGCGGCGGCACCGCGCCCCTCATGTTCCTGCACGGCGCGACCGGCGGCGGCCACGACCCCCGCACCGGGCAATTCCTGTCCCCGGAGGGGGAACCGTGCTGTTACGTCGCCTCCGACCGCCTGCACCGGGACTCCTGCCGCTCGCTCACCCCGGAGCAGGTCCTCGCCGCCGCCTCCCGCGAAGGCCTGCTCTACCGGCACGACGACCGCCGGGGCGTCATCCTCCACATGCTGGGCGCCCTGCCCGGCTTCGGAAAGCTCGGTGCCGTCGCCGTCGACCGTACGGCCGAGGCGGCGCACGGGCGGTTCCGCCGGTTCGTCGCTCTGCTGGACTCCCTGGGGGCGCCGGGCGGCGACGGCCCGGGGGCGGGTGATCCGGACGTCCGTCAGCCGTCCAGGGCTGTCGTCCGGATCGTTCGTTCATGTCAGCCGTACAGATCAGTCGTCCAGGGCCCGGGCGGCACTCGCGCGAAGCGCCGCCAGTCCACGGGCGATGCTCTCCTGCTGGTGGCTGCCGCGCCGTACGCAGGTCAGTACGCGGCGCAGCGGCCGGGGGTCGCCGTGCACCGGTACGCGTACCACTCCCTCGTGCGCCGTGCAGGGGACCAGGCGCGGGACGAGGCAGACGCCGAGGCCGTGGGCGACCATCGCGAGGACGGCGTGCCAGGCGTCGGCATGGTGGGTCAGCCGCGGGGCGAAGCCCGCCGCCGTGCACAGGGCCCGGGTCAGCCGGTTCTGGTCGTGGTGGGCGGAGATCCAGTCCTCCCTGGCCGCGTCGGCCAGTTCGATGTGGTCCCGGGCGGCGAACGGGTGCCCGGCCGGGACCGCGAGGTCCTGGAACTCGTCGAGCAGCGGTTGCTGGTCGAACCGTTCGTCGTCCAGGGGCGGGCTGCCGGACAGCGGTGTCAGAACGGCGATGTCGATCTCTGAGGAGAGCAGTTGCCGGTAGCACTTGTCGGTGTCGGTCTCGGTGAGCAGCGCCCTGACGGGCCGGGGCTCGCGCAGCAACGCCTGCGCGGCGGGGGCCAGGAGGGAGCCCACACTGGTCGCGAAGCCGCCGACGCGCAGGGTGCGGTACGGTCCGGCGTCGTGCCGGCCGAGGTCGGCCCGTACCCGCTCCCACTGCGCGGTCAGCGCGTCGGCGTGGCTGAGCAGGACCCGGCCCGCCTCGGTCAGACGCAGCCGCCGGCCGTCGCGCTCCAGGAGGTCGGCGCCCACCTGCCGGGAGAGCTGGCGCAGTTGCTGGGAAACCGCGGACGGCGACAGGTTCAGTGCGCGCGCCGTGGCGGTCACCGTGGCCTGGGCGTGCAGGACGCGCAGCGTCTGGAGCAGCCGCAGATCAATCATGCGGTGATTCAACACGATGCCGTACGGAAATGTGCGATGGACCCGCACGATCACCGGGGCGCAGGCTGGCCGCATGGTGGTTCGGCGAAGCAGTACCGGGACGGAAGCGGCGCGAGTGCCTGCGGACGCCGCGCGAGCGCCGATGCTGATCCTCGGCAGTGTCGTCAGCGTGCAGTTCGGGCAGGCCCTCGGCAAAGGGCTGATCGGTGCGGCCGGCGGGCCGTGGAGCGCGGTCGCACTGCGGCTGTCCCTGGCCGCGGCGGTCCTCCTCGTGTGGCGGCGGCCCCGGCTGCCCGCCGCGCGCGGGGACCGCTTGCTGGTCCTCGCCTTCGGCACGTCGATCGCCGGTATGAACCTGGTCTACCCGGCCATGGCCCGCCTGCCGCTGGGGGTCGCCGTGACCCTCCAACTGTTGGTCCCGCTGGCGCTCGCGCTCGGTTCCGCGCGCCGGTGGCGCGAGGCTCTGTGGGGCGTGCTGGCGGTGGCCGGCGTCCTGCTGTTCTCGGCCCCGGGCCGGGCCGGTTCGCTGCCCCTGGCCGGTCTGGCCTTCGCGCTCGCGTCAGCGGCGTCCATGGGCACGTATCTGCTCCTGAGCCGACGGGTGGGCGCCCGCCTGCCCGGCGGCGGCCCGCTGGCGCTCGCGGTGACCTGGGCGGCCGTGCTCACCGTCCCCTGCGGCCTGCTGGAGGACGGCGGAGCGCGGCTGGGCCGTCCGCCGGTCCTCGCCGTGGCGCTCGGCGTGGCGGTCCTGTCCTCGGTGGTGCCCTACTCCCTGGAACTGGCGGCGCTGCGGCGGCTGCCGGTCCGGGTCGCGGGGGTGCTGCAGAGTTTGGAGCCGGTGGTGGCGGGCCTCGCCGGTCTGCTCCTGCTGGACGAGTGGCTCACGGCGGCACAGTGGGCCGCGATCGGCTGCATCGCGGCCGCGTCGGCCGGCGCGGTGGCCACCCGGCGGCCGGAGGCGGCGCAGCCGTGAGAGGGTGCCGGCTTCCGGTGGCGTGCACCGCATCAGCGGGCTCGCGCGGATGCCACGGTGACACCGTAGAGGCGGATCTTGCGGTAGATGGTGGCCCGGGAGATGCCCAGTTGCCGGGCCGCCACGTCGCGGTTGCCGGCGGCGTCGTGCAACGCCCTTACGATCGCGTCGCGTTCGGCGGCCTCCCAGGGAGTGAGAGTGCGGCGGCAGGAACTGTGGCACTCCGGTGCGAGGTCGTGCGGTTGCAGGTCGGCCTGCCGTCGCCCGCGCGCCGCCTGTTGGAGGACCCGGCTCAAGTGCCGTACGTTGCCCGGCCAGTCGCAGCGGGTGAGGACCTGCATCGCCGCCGGGGTGCAGGACACGGTGCCGCCGCGGTCGTGCCGGGCCAGCAGCGCGGGGACGAGGTCACGGATGTCCTCGGGCCGGTAACGCAGCGGCGCCACGGCCACGGTGCACGGGAAGACGGCGCTGTCCAGCGCCGGGGGCGCGGCGCCCGTCGGGGTGGCGGCCAGGGCGGGTCCCTGTCCGGGGGCCGTGTACAGGCCGACGACCCACGGGCCGGTACCGCGGCTGCGCCGCGCTCCGGTGAGCAGCGTCTCCAGCCGGGACATCAGGTCCCGGTTCACCGCTTCCAGGTGCTGGAGCACCACCGTGCCGTCCTCGTCCCGGAGTGCCTCTTCGGCGCGGGCCAGGAGGTCAGGGAGGTGCTGATGGGACGTCAGGTCCATGACGTACAGCCGTTTCCGGGGGCGTACCCAGTGGTGGGCGGCGCGCACCAGGGCCAGTTTGCCCACCCCGGCCTCGCCCACCACACGGGTCGGCAGCCGCTGCCGGCAGGCGGACGCGACGTCGCGGCTCGCGGAGCGCCAGGACGGCGAGCGGCCGGCCAGCGCCGGAAGGGGCGCCGGGGGCGGCTGCGAGCCGGTGCGCGCGCCGGGGGTACGGTCCGCCGTGGCGGGGGCCCCGCCCTCCCCCGTCGTCAGGCCGACGACACAGCCGATCGGCCGGTCGGGCGGGCCGATCAGGGTGCAGCGGACCCGTACGTCGGTGCCGGACGCCAGGCGCAGCGACACGTCCACGCGCTGCCGGCGGCTCGCCGCCGGTGCGGCCAGCAGGTCGGCGGCGAGCGCGCCCGCCTGGCGCAGGTCCTGCGGCTCCAGGAGGCGGACCGCCTCGGTGTTGGCCGTCCGCAGGGTGGGCGTCACCAGGAGCACCGGGCCGCTGGTGCGCCGGCCCGCGGCGAGGAACGCGTCCAGGGCGGCGCGCTCCTTGCCGGAGTACCGGTCCAGCAGCCGCTCCTCGATGTCGGCGGCGGCCTGCCGTACCACCGCGGCCATCAGCGGGGAGGCGTCCTGCCGCAGGCACGTCAGGTTGACGGCGCCTTCCTGCCGTCCGGTGAGCGGGTTGCGTACGGGGATGCCGGCGCACGCGGCGCGCTGCAAGGGCTCGGCGAAGTGCTCGGCGCCGAAGACGGTGCTCAGGCGTCGTTCGGCGAGTGCGGTGCCGATGCCGTTGGTGCCGACGGCCTCCTCCGCGTAGCTGAATCCGGGGGCGAGGTGCACCCGGTCCATCAGGCGCACGACAGCCGTGTCGCCGCCCCGGCGGTACAGGACCCGGGCCGCGGAGTCCGCGAGGACGACGCCGGCCGTGCAGTCGGCGAGGAGTTGCTCGACGCGGTCGAGGACCGGCGCCGCGGCGGACAGGAGGCGGCTGTCCCAGTCGATGTGCTGCTCCACGTGCGGGACGTGCAGGTGGTCGGAGTCCACCGCGTGCAGGCGGCAGCGTCTCCAGGAGGAGAGGACCGCTTCCCGGATCCGGGGGCGCGGCACGCCGGGGGCCGCCGCGCCCGAGGAGGGGTGGGAGGAAGCGGGCGGGCCGGCGGCAGCGGCGGAGCCGGCCGTGCCGCGCCCGTCCGGTCCGCGTGCCGCCGCGGACGTCTCCGGAGCACGGCTGAGCATCCGCTCTCGTGCCCGCATGACCGCCTGGTCGGGGGACTGCCGGAAATCCATGGTTGCAGACATGCCCCGGGGGCCGAACCGCGATCCCCGCGAGCGGCCTCAATCGCCCCACCGTGTGCGGCATTCCCCCGCTCCGGCCCGAAAGCCCGCCGCGATCAGGGGCGTTGCCGCCGTACCGTCTCAGAGTGAGACAACGCGGCCGGCGGCCGCGTGCTGTAATTCCGAGTGCGACCGGACGACTTCGAGCGCCGTACGAGGGCGGGACGCGACACCCGGCGCGCGGTCCCCGCACCGCTCCGGCGCGCACGGCCGGGGCGGCCGCGGCGGCCCGCCCGTACCCCGACAGACACCCGAGGACCGCCCATGCCGAGCTGGCCGCAGGAGCCGACCGTGACGCCGTGCTGGAACGGGCGTCCTCTTTCCGCCGACGTGCCCTCCGACGTGCCCTCTGGTGTGCCTTCCGGCGTTTCCCCTGATGTTCCTAGCGGCGCCCCCTCCGACGCGAGCCGGCGCTCGGACCCGTACGCGGTGCGGCTGACCGAGGCCAACCGCTCAGCCCTAGCCGACCTCTTCGCGTCGCTGGACATGCTGGAGAACCTGATCGGCCAGATCCGGGACCACGCGCACGACACCGTGGCGGGCGCCCACACCTGTCTCGCCCAGTCCCTGCACCATGTGCAGACCAGCCTGGCGACCGTGGAGGCACTCGACCAGTTGGCCCGCCGCCTGCAGCCCCGGCCGGCGCCGCCGCACGAGAGCGGCAGGGCCTGAGCGGAGCCGCGCCGGGGCGGGCCGTTCAGCGGTCAGCCGCCCCGGAGGAGGCGGCCCGTTCACCGGCCGGCGGTCAGTCCCGGCCCGCGCGGAGCTCGCTCCAGTCCAACAGTTCGTTGGCCTCGCGCTCCGTCTCCTTGGCCAGCTGGCGCACCTGCGCCAGGACGTCGCCGTGCTCCTCGATGAGGCTTTCGTAGATCGGTGGGCCGGCGGGCAGGCGGGCAGCGGTCATGTGGGGTCAGTCCTCGAACCATTCAGCCGCACCGTCCCCCGCCCGCGGCGGGAGTGCGTGTGCGGAAACTACAACGACGCCGGAACTGCGGGCGGAGCGCGAGTCAGGCGGTGAGGAGGGAGTCCTCCCGTACGCCTGTGCCGGGCAGCCGGTGCCTGGCCGCGACCAGTGCCGCATCAACATCCTTCGTTCCGGTGGAAACGCACAGCGAGTAGGCGAGATCTTCCATCCTCCCGCGCAGCTCAGGACTGCCGTCCTCAGCACGCAGCACCCGCAGTGTCTCTTACTGCTCGACGAGGTTACCCAACACCACCGGGTGCGCCAACAACATCGTTTTCCCCTTTCGTCACATGATCGCCTTCATGCATCGCGGCAGCTACCCGCCTCCCGGCACTCCATGCGTCACGGAGAAGGAGATACATCACACGCCTCACAGCACACCCCGCGTCCCGCGCGTCCCGCACACCGGACGCGCGGCACACGCGATGCCGGCAGCCGACGTACCGACAGCGACGCACCGGCGAAGGGAGCCCGGGCAGGCGCATCGATCTCTCCGGCCGGACGGCCGTGGTGACGGGTTCGTCCCAGGGCATCGGCCACGCCATCGCGACCGACCTCGCACGGTCGGGGGCGGACGTAGTGCTGACGGGGCGCCACTCCGGACGGCTCGACGAGGCCGCCGGACAACCGCGCGACGCGGTGCCCGGCGCCACCGTGGCCGGCGTCGCGTGCTCAGCGCCGTCCGGCTAATCCGGCTGTACCTGCCGGGCATGAAGGAACGCGGCTGGGGACGCGTGCGGAACATCGCCCGTGACTCCGCGGTCGTGGTGTCCGCCGAGATGATTCATCACGGGATGTCCAAGACGTCCCTGCTGGCCGTCGCGCGGGGCTTCGCCAAGGAGGCCGCCGGGACGGGCGTCACCGTCCATTCCGTGATCGCCGGGCCGACGCACACCGGCGGTGTCGAGGACTTCGTATATCAGTTGGTCGACCGCGATCTTCCGTGGGACGCTGCGCAGCGCGAGTTCATGCGGAAGCACCGCCCACAGCCGCTGCTGCGACGCCTCATCGCACCCGAGGAGATCGCCAACATGGCCGTCCACCTCGGTTCACCGCGGGCGTCGGCGACCACGGGCGGCGCGCTGCGCGTCGACGGCGGTTACGTGGACTCGATCCTGCCCTGACCCCACCGACCGCAGAGGAATGAACGCCCGAGATGCCCGAAACCCACCATGATCAGCACCAGGCGACCGACGGCGGCGCCGGGAGCCGGTTCGCCGGCCGGCTCCGCGAACGGACCACCGTGCTCCGCACCCTCGACCCCGAGGAGCCGCTGGACGACCTGGAGCCGCTGCGGGCGCTCATCGGTGACGCGCGGGTCGTCGCGCTCGGCGAGAACTCCCACTTCATCGAGGAGTTCGGCCTGGCACGCGAGCGGGTGCTGCGCTTCCTCGTGCAGCGCTGCGGTTTCACCGCCCTGGCCTTCGAGTTCGGTTTCAGCGAAGGCTTCGCGCTGGACGCGTGGGTCCAAGGGCAGGGCGTTGAGGAGGACTTCGCACGGCAGACCGCGGCGACCATTCCCATCGGGCTGTCGGGGCCGCTGCACTGGCTGCGCCGCTACAACCGGACCGCGACCCTGCCCGTACGGTTCACCGGTGTCGACGTCCCCGCGGCCGGGGGCTCCCTGCTCCCGGCCCTGGCGCCGCTCGCCGCATACCTCCGCGAGGTCGATCCGGACGGCCTGCCGCTCGTGCAGGACGCCATGAAGACCGCCGAACGGTTCGGCGCCACCTCCATGGCACTCGCCGCACCCGCCTGGTCCCAGCTGGGCACCGACGAGCAGGACGCCCTGTGCGCAACGCTGACCCGCCTGCGTATCCGGCTGCGCGCCATGGAACCGCTGTACGTCGAGCGCGGCGGC
Organism: Streptomyces sp. Ac-502; assembly: GCF_045222935.1. Lineage (NCBI taxonomy): Bacteria > Bacillati > Actinomycetota > Actinomycetes > Kitasatosporales > Streptomycetaceae > Streptomyces > Streptomyces sp. Ac-502. The sequence continues at coordinate 8,985,863 of NZ_JBHFFO010000001.1, read as the reverse complement.
CGACGCGAGTACGACATCGCGCTGCACCGCGCCGAGGCGGCGTGCCACACCGACCACCAGTTCCGCGCCATGGCCGCGCTGTACGCGGGCGGCGGCTCACCGGCCGACACCTCGTCCCGTGAGGTGTTCATGGCCGACTCGGTCCGGTGGCTCCTGGACCGCTCGGCGCCCGGCACGCGCGTCGTGCTCCCCGCGCACAACGCCCACATCCAGCGGACGACGATCTCGTTCGACGGCCGTCTCACGGGGCTCCCCATGGGCCTGCACCTGAGCCACGCGCTGGGCGAGGACTACTTCGCCCTCGGCATGACCAGCGTGCGCGGCCGGACCGCCGAGATGCACCTGGACGAGAACACCGCCTTCGGCTTCCGCGTCGAGGACACCGCGCTCGGCACGCCGGAACCCGGCAGCGTCGAGGCGGCCTTCGAGGAGGCGGGGCTCGGTTCCGGCATCGGTCTCGCCGGACTGCGGGAACTGCGGGGCACGGACGGCTCCGGCGGTCCGGACCGCATCCGTATGCAGAGCGGCTATGTGCAGACCCCCGTGGCCGAAGCCTTCGACGGCATCCTGAGCGTCCCGGCCTCCACCGTGGTCGACGACCTCGGCCTCTGACCGCCGCCCACGGCCCGGCCGTCCCGGCCTGCCTCGATGCCGGGACAGCGGCCGGGCGCGGGCGGCACAGTGGAAACCGTTGGCCCGTGCGGGACTTGTCGGGGAGTGAGGCCGTATGACGTACCGGCTGGTGATGGCACGTGAGGCACGGAGCCGGCTGAACGCCCTGCGCCACGACGACGTCCGGGCGGCCCGGCTCGTCGGGGAGGCGGTCACCGCGCTCCTGGAGCAGGGTACGCGGCTGGGCCCTCCCTGGTGGTACCGGTCGGGGCGGCCCTACGGGCGGGCGAGCCGCGGGAGGCCCTGGACTATTGGTACCAGCGCCAGCTCACCCTGCTGCTGAAGGTGCGGCAGGCGGTGGCCGAGGTGGCCCTGTGCCACCGCCGACTCGACCACCGCATCACCGAGTTGACGAGACAGGCCCGGCGACTCGCCGACCAGGGGGCACAGGCCGCCGCGTCGGGCCAGAGGGATCTCGCCCAGCAGGCGCAGGACCGCTGGACGGCGGTGCGGCAGCAGCAGGTGCTGCTCGGCCAGTCGCGTGCCGACGTCCGCGAGCGGGAGGCCGCTCTGCTCGGGATCAGCCGCCGGGTGCAGAACCAGGTCGACATCTTCCGGTCCCGCAGAGCCGCGGTGGAGGCCGTCCAGCAGGCCGGGCGTGCCCAGCAGGACGTCCACGAGGCGTGCGGTGCGGCGGACGGGGAGACCGGCGCGGACGCGGCTTCGTGCGCCGCGGCGGACGGCGCGGTCGTCAGGGCCCGCCTCACGGCCCGCGACATGGTCGCCGAGGCCGAACGGCTGGAGCGTGCGCTCCAGGAGCCGCTGGGCGACCGGCCACCGAAGACGGAGCTGTACGAGCTGCGGCTCCGCGCACTGACGGGCCGGGATCTGCGGGTGCTGTGCACCGTCGAGACCGGGGAGGCCGACAGGGACGCCGGAGCCGCCGAGGCCGTGGTGCTGCTCGCCGTGGCCGCGGACCGTGCGCAGTGGTGGGAGTGGTACGAGTACGCCGTGCCGCTGGCCCGCGAGCGCCTGGCAAGACGGAAGTCGGCGGGCCGGGAGCCCGGCGCGGAGGACGAGACCTTCTGCGGCGGCCGGGGCCTCCTCCGCGGCTGGTACCCCGGCCGGGACGAGGAGCGGCATCGCGGCGCGGCGCTGCTCATGGCGCGGAACCGGGGGCGGCGGCTGGCGTCGGTACGCCGCCACCGGGGGCTGACGCAGGAGCAGCTCGCCGTGCGGATGGGCGTTCCGGCCGCGCGGGTGGCGGCGGTCGAGGAGGGCGGACCGGGCAGCGTCGAAGTGCACACCCTCGCTGCCTACGTGGCGGCCCTGAGCGGCCGGCTGGAGATCGTCGCGGATTTCGACACGGAGCGGCTGGTGCTGGGCTGAGCCCCCGGGCAGCCATGGGCGGCCTTGAGCGGTTCCCGGCGGTGCGTCACGGGCCGGATCGGGTGCGTCCGCGTACCGGGGCCGGAGTCCGTGTACCGGAGAACGGGCGCGCCGCGGAGGCGAACGGGCCGGGGCGCGCCGCCGTGGCCCGTGACGGCGGGGCACGAGCGGGCCGAAGCGGGCGGATTTTACGCCATGACGGGCATCGGAACGCGCCCTTCTGCTTGCTATAAACCTGGTGCCGGGCAGAAACGGGCAGGACGATGACCGAACGGAACGCCGTGGAACCGAGGGAACCGAGCAGGAGTGCGCCGTGAGAGCCGAGGAACGCCAGCACCGCATCCTCGTCCTGGCCCGCCAGGCGGGCCGGGTGGATGTCACGGACGTCGCCGGGGAGTTCGGGGTGGCGCGCGAGACCGTCCGGCGGGACCTGAGCGAGCTGGAGCGGCGCGGACTGGTCCGGCGCACCCACGGGGCCGCGTACCCGGTGGAGAGCGCGGGTTTCGAGACGACGCTGGCCCGGCGGGAGACCCAGCAGGTGGCGGAGAAGCGGCGGATCGCGGCGGCCGCGGCGCAGCTCGTCGGCGAGGCCGAGACCGTGTTCGTCGACGAGGGGTACACGCCGGAGCTGCTGGCGATGCTGCTGCCCACCGACCGGCCGCTGACGGTGGTGACCTCCTCGCTGCGCACCGCGTCGCTGGTCTCCGCGTCCGACACGACCACCGTGCTGCTGCTCGGCGGGCGGGTGCGGTCCGGCACCCAGGCGGCGGTGGGTTCCTGGGCCCGGGACATGCTCGCCGGGTTCGTCATCGACCTGGCGTTCCTCGGCGCGAACGGGGTGTCGCGGGAACACGGCCTGACCACTCCCGACCCGGCCGTCGCCGATGTGAAGGCGCAGGCCGTGCGGTCGTCGCGGCGGCGGGTGCTGATCGGGGTGCACAGCAAGTTCGGGGCGAGCAGTTTCTGCAAGTTCGCCGCCGTACGGGATCTGGACACGATCGTCACGGACACCGGGCTGTCCGCGCCTGAGGCCCATCGGTACACCCTGCTGGGCCCGCAGGTCCTGCGGGTCTGACGCCGGTACGCGCCACACGCACACCACACGCACACCACACGCACCACGCGCCGTACACGCACCCCGCGCGAGGAGCGCGCGCCGTCCCGTACAGGCGTGCGCTCCGGGCGCGCGGTCCGTCGTGCGCGCGGACCCGCGCCGTCGCGCGCCCCGGGCCGCACCTTCGGAGCGTTCCCGGCCTTTTCCCACAGCCCCCAGCAGAGAGGTGTCGAGCCGTGCGAGCACGATCTCCCGGAAGGACCGGCCGGCCACGGCGGTTCTTCCCACCGACCGGACGGCGTGGTCCGCTGGGCCTGGCGGCCGTCGTGACGGCCGTCTCCCTGGCCCTCGGGGGCTGTTACCGGGGCGCCGGCGCCCTGGGCAACGAGGGACGGGACACGATCAACGTCCTCATGGTGAACAACCCGCAGATGGCGGACCTGCAACGGCTGACCGCCGAGCACTTCACCAAGAACACCGGCATCAAGGTGAATTACACCGTGCTGCCCGAGGACGACCTGCGCGACAAGATGAGCCAGGACTTCTCCAGCCAGGCCGGCCAGTACGACGTGGCCAGCCTCAGCAACTACGAGACGCCCATCTACGCCCGCAACGGCTGGCTGACCCCACTCGGCGACCGGGCCGCGCGGGACACCGGGTACGACGAAGCCGACCTGCTCGCCCCCGTACGGAAGTCGCTGACCGCGGCCGACGGGAAGGTCTACGCGCAGCCGTTCTACGGGGAGTCGTCCTTCCTGATGTACCGCAAGGACGTGCTGCGGGACCTGGGGCTGACGATGCCCGCGAAACCCACCTGGAAGCAGGTCGCGGCGCTCGCCGCGAAGCTCGACGGCGCCCGCCCGGACATGAAGGGCATCTGCCTGCGCGGTCAGCCCGGCTGGGGGCAGCTCGCGGCGCCGCTGACCTCGGTCGTGAACACCTTCGGCGGCACCTGGTTCACCAAGGACTGGCAGGCCCGGGTCAACAGCCCGGAGTTCACCGCCGCCACCCGCTTCTACGTCGGCCTGCTGCGTACGCACGGGCAGGCGGGCGCCCCGCAGGCCGGGTACACCGAGTGCCTGAACGACATGCAGCAGGGCAAGGTCGCCATGTGGTACGACGCGACCGCCGGCGCCGGTTCGCTGGAGAGCGGTGATTCCAAGGTCGCCGGGAAGGTCGGTTACGCGCCCGCGCCGGTCGAGCGGACCGCGAGTTCGGGCTGGCTCTACACCTGGGCGTGGGGCGTGCAGAAGGCCAGCACCCATCAGGACGCGGCCTGGAAGTTCATCTCCTGGGCCTCCGGCAAGGAGTACGAGCGGCTGGTGGGCGAGCGGCTGGGCTGGTCGAAGGTGCCGGCCGGCAAGCGCGCCTCCACCTACCGCGACCCCGACTACCTGCGGCACAGCGGGGCGTTCGCCGCCGCGACGAAGAACGCGATCAGCTCGGCCCGGCCCGACGATCCCGGGGTGCAGCCGCGGCCCGCGCCCGGCATCCAGTTCGTCGGCATCCCCGAGTTCTCCGACCTGGGCACCAAGGTCTCCCACGAGGTCAGTTCGGCGATCGCGGGACGGCAGAGCGTGTCCGAGGCGCTCGACAAGAGCCAGCGGCTGGCAGAGGAGGTGGCCCGTGCCTACCAAGAGCGTTGAGACGCGCGACGAGCCCGGCGGCCGGAGCGACACCCGGCGGCCGAGCGGTGCGGCACGCCCCCGCGGGGGCGCGGGAACCGCCCGACGCGCCGCGGGCTGGGCCCGTCGCGCCCCGCTGCTGCCTGCCCTGGTCTTCCTGGTGGTGGTGACCCAACTGCCCTTCGTCGCCACCGTCGTCATCTCCTTCACCCGGTGGAACGCGCTGGCCCCCGACAACAAGGGCTTCGCGGCCCTCGACAACTACAAGGCCGTCTTCACCGATCCCGCGATGCGCTCGGCCATCTGGACCACGGTCCTGCTGACCGTGACCGTGGTCCTGGTCAGCCTCGTCCTGGGCCTCGGCCTCGCACTGCTGCTGGACCGCACGTTCTGGGGGCGCGGCGTCGTCCGTACGATGCTGATCACCCCGTTCCTGGTCGTGCCGGTCGCCGCCGCGCTGCTGTGGAAGCACGCGCTCTACAACGCCTCGTACGGCCTGATCAACGGCACGCTCACCTGGATATGGAAGCTGTTCGGCAGCGCCGACCCGCCGCAGCCGGACTGGATGACCGCCTCACCGCTGGCGGCCGTCGAGGTGTCGCTGATCTGGCAGTGGACGCCGTTCATGATGCTGATCCTGCTGGCCGGGTTGCAGAGCCGGCCCGCCGACGCGGTCGAGGCGGCCCGGGTCGACGGTGCCTCCGCCTTCGACGTGTTCCGCTACCTCACCCTCCCCCACCTGCGCCGCTACCTGGAACTGGCCGCCCTCCTCGGCACCGTCTACGTGGTGCAGAACTTCGACGCGGTGTTCACCATCACCTCGGGCGGCCTGGGCACCGCCAACCTCCCGTACACCATCTACCAGACCTTCTACCAGGCCCACGACTACGGACGGGCCTCCGCGCAAGGCGTCGTGGTCGTCGTCTGCTCCCTGCTGGTGGCGACGTTCGCGCTGCGCACCGTCTCGTCCCTGCTCCGTGAGGAGGTCACCCGATGAGCGCGAGCACGGTACGGGGTACCGCACCCGCCGAACGGCGACGGCGGCGCACCGGAAGTCTGCTGGGCCTGGCGGCCTGGCTCTGCGGCATCGCCTTCTTCCTGCCGGTGGCGTGGATGGTTCTCACCTCCTTCCACAGCGAGACGGACGCGGCGACCAACCCGCCGGGCGTCGGCGCCGGACTGACGCTGCACGGCTACCGCGAGTTCTTCGGGGCGGGCACCGGCATCAGCCCCTGGCCGCCGCTGATCAACTCCCTGACGGCCTCGGTCGCCTCCACCCTGCTGGTGCTGGCGCTCGCCGTCCCGGCGGCGTACGCGCTCTCCATCAAGCCGGTGCGCAAGTGGAGCGACGTGCTGTTCTTCTTCCTGTCCACCAAGATGCTGCCGCTGGTGGCCGGGCTGCTGCCGGTCTACCTGATCGCGCAGAACACCCGGATGCTGGACAGCATCTGGCTGCTCGTCATCCTGTACACCTCGATGAACCTGCCGATCGCGGTGTGGATGATGCGGTCCTTCCTGGCCGAGGTGCCGGTGGAGATGCTGGAGGCGGCCTCCATCGACGGTGCCGGGCTGCCGACGACGCTGGTGCGCATCGTCGCGCCGGTCGCGCTGCCCGGCATCGCGGCCACCGCGCTGATCTCGTTCATCTTCAGCTGGAACGAACTGCTGTTCGCCCGGGTGCTCACCGGCATCGTCGCCGGGACCTCACCGGTCTTCCTGACCGGGTTCGTGACCAGCCAGGGCCTGTTCCTGGCCAAGGTGTGCGCCGCCGCCACCGTCATCTCCCTGCCGGTGCTCGCCGCCGGATTCGCCGCCCAGGACAAGCTCGTCCAGGGCCTCTCGCTAGGAGCCGTGAAATGAAGGCCGCAGTCATCAGCGCCCCGGGCCGGGTCGAGGTCACCACCGTCGCCGATCCGGCGCCCGGGCCGCGGGAAGTCGTCGTGGACGTCGCGGGCTGCGGGCTGTGCGGTACCGATCTGCACATCCTCCAGGGCGAGTTCGCGCCGACGCTGCCCGTGGTGCCCGGACACGAGTTCGCCGGCACGGTCGTCGCCACCGGGGCCGAGGTCACCGGGCCGGCCGAGGGCGACCGGGTCGCCGTCGACCCCTCCCTGTACTGCTACGCGTGCCACTACTGCCGCATCGGCCGCAACAACCTGTGCGAACGGTGGGCCGCCATCGGGGTGACCACGGCCGGCGGCGCCGCCGAGTTCGCCGTCGTGCCGGCCGCGAACTGCGTCAAGCTGCCCGAGCACGTACGGACCGAGGACGCGGCGCTCATCGAACCGCTGTCCTGCGCCGTACGGGGCTACGACATCCTGCGCTCGCAGCAGCTCGGCACCCATGTGCTGATCTACGGGTCCGGCACCATGGGGCTGATGATGCTCGAACTGGCCAAGCGCACCGGGGCGGCGGGCGTCGACGTCGTCGACGTCAATCCGCAGCGGCTGGCCACCGCGCGGCAGCTCGGCTGCGGCGACGCGGCGGTCTCCGCCGACGAGCTGGACCGGCCGCGCGGCTGGGACGTGGTCATCGACGCCACCGGTAACGAGCGCGCCATCCAGGACGCGCTGGGCCGCGTCGGCAAGGGCGGTACGTTCCTCCAGTTCGGTGTCTCCGACTACGCGGCGCGCGCCGTGATCGAGCCGTACCGGATCTACAACCAGGAGATCACCATCACCGGTTCGATGGCGGTCCTGCACAGCTACGAACGGGCCGCCGAACTCTTCGCCGCGGGCGTCCTGGACCCGGACGTCTTCATCAGCGACCGGCTGCCCCTGGACCGGTACGCGGAGGCGCTGGACCGCTTCAAGGCGGGCCAGGGCCGGAAGATCCTGGTCACGCCCTGATCCGGGTCGTGCCCTGATCCTGGCCACGTCCTGAACCTGGGCACGCCCTGATCCGGGGCCGGCCGGCGCGCAGGCCCCTCGCCGGGGCCCCGGAGCGGGCCAACCGGGGGATTGACGGGGACCGATCGCCGTCGGCGCGCACGTCTTGAAGCCCGGGGTGCGGAAGGTGTTGGAGCCTGGACGCGAGGCCGGGACCATGGGCCTGGGACCCGTCAGGGACGCGGACGAGAGGACGCCGATGGACCACGCCACGCCGCACGCGGGCGCGGGGCACGTCCGCGCGTTCGCCCCCGGGGACGTGGCCCCGCTCGTCGCCGCGTGGGCCCGCGGCGCTCCGTACGACCCCGTGACGCCGGAACGTTTCCGCCTTCAGGTGCTGCTCGACCCGAACTTCGATCCGGCGGGTCTGCACGTGGCCGTGCGGGACGGTGCGGTGGTCGGGGCCGCGTACGGGGTGCGCCGGACCGTCCCGACGGCCGGCGGCGATCTGGAACCGGAGCAGGGCTGGGTCCCGTTCTTCTTCGTGGACCCGGCCGTCCGCCGTGCCGGGCTCGGGCGCCGGCTGCTCACCGGGGTGCTCGACTGGCTCGCCGGGCACGGCCGTACCCGGGTGGACTTCGCCTCGTACACACCGCACTACTTCCTGCCCGGCCTGGACCGTGCCGCCTACCCGGACGCCGCCCGGCTGCTGGCGAAGCTGGGTTTCCGGCCCCGGGGCGAGGCCGTCGCGATGGATCTCGGGCTGGTCGGCCACCGGATGCCCGACGCGGTGCGCGAGCGGGCCGCCGCGCTGACCGCCGAGGGCTACCGCTTCGGCACGCCGCGGGACGACGATCTGGTGGGGCTGCTGCGGCTGGCCGGGGACGAGTTCGGCCCCGACTGGCCGTGGGCGATCCGCCGCGCCCTGGAGGGCGGGGCGCCGCTGGACCGCATCGTGACGGCGCACGACCCGTCGGGCCGGGTCGTGGGCTGGGCGATGCACGGGGCGTACGAGGGGCTGGCCGAACGGTTCGGGCCGTTCGGGGTGCGGGCGGACCAGCGCGGCACCGGCCTGGGCAAGGTACTGCTGCACCTGACGCTGGAGCGGATGCGGGCGGCGGGCGCGCACGGCGCGTGGTTCCTGTGGACGGGCGAGCGGAGCCCGGCCGGGCGGCTGTACAGGTCGGCGGGGTTCGTCACGACCCGTACGTTCGAGATCCTACGGCGGGAGGGACGGCCATGAGGCGGCGCCGGGTGCTGGCGGGGCTGGCGGGAGCGGCGGTGACCGCGGCGGGCTGCGGCGCCCCGGACCGGAGCGGGAGCGGCCGCCCCGGCGACCCGGTCGTGCTGACGCTGCTGTCGCACTATGCGACGGAGCCGCTGAAGTCGGCGCTGCAACGGGCGGTCGACTCCTGGAACGCCGGGCACGACCGGGTGCACGTGCGGACCACGGCGGTCCGTTTCCAGGATCTGCTGACCACCTTGATGGTCCGGCAGGCCGCGGGGCAGGGCGCGGACATCATCCACCCGTACAGTCTGTGGGCCGGGCAGCTGGCGCAGGCCGGGGTGGTGCGGCCGGCGCCGCCCGAAGACGCCGCCCGCATCGATCGTGGCTTCGCCCGCGCCGCGGTCCGGGCGGCCTCGGTGCGCGGCCGGATCATCGGCTATCCCACGGAGGTGCAGTCCTACGCGCTGTACTACAACAAGCGGCTGCTGCGCGCGGCCGGGGTGGACGGGCCGCCGCGCACCTGGCGGGAGCTGGAGGAGACCGCGTACCGGACCGCGCGGCGCGACCGGCACGGCAACACGCTCGTACAGGGTTTCGGGCTGTCGCGGACCGACGACGCGACCGTGGTGAACCAGACGCTGGCGCTGCTGGCCTCCCGCGGCGGATCGTTCCTCCAGGCGGACGGCGCACGCAGTGCCCTCGACTCCCCCGCCGGCCGGGCCGTCTTCGCGCTGGAGCGCCGGCTGATCGACCGGGGCGCGAGCGACCCCGGCATCGACCTGATGAAGGCTTTCCCCGCGGGGCGGGTGGCGATGGCGGTCAGCGGCGGCTGGTGGACCGGCAGCCTGAAGCAGACCATGGGACGGGACTACCGCGATGTCGCGGTGGCGCCGGTCCCGGGGCCCGCGCCCGGCAACCGGGGCACGGTCACCACCGGCTTCCTGCTGGGCGTCAACGCCAAGAGCCGGTATCCGCGGGAGGCCTGGGAGTTCCTGCGCTGGCTGAACGACGAGGTGGTGCCGGCCGGCCCGCGGGCGGGCCGGGCCGCCGCGGTGCGCGCCACCCGTATGAGCGTCCTGCAGATGTCGGTCGGCACGATGACCGGGCGCAGCCGCGACATGCGGGGGCTGCTGGCCGCCGGCGGCGACCCGAACCTGGGCCCGTTCGTCGACGCGCTGGACTACGCCACGCCGGAGCCGAACGGGCCGCGCGCGCAGAAGGCGAAGGCGCTGTTGCGCAAGAACATCGAGCAGATGTGGACCGGCCGCCTGTCACCGGACGACGCTGTCCGCAACGCCGTACACCAGGTCGACCAGGAGCTCTCCCGCTGACCCCACGCCCCGCCCCTCGGGCCCCCACCCGTCGGCCCGCCCGTCCCGAAAGGCTGGTGCTGCATGGCGACTACGGTCGGAAGCGCGGACGAGGACGGGGGCGGCGGGAGGGCCGGCACCGACGCCCTGCGCCGCGGTGACGAGGACGGCGGGCGGGAGGCCGTACGGGCGGCCGGCAGCCGCGCCCGCGCCGCCGCGCACCGGCGCCGCCGTCGGCAGACCGTCGTCGCCTATCTCTTCCTCACGCCCAGTCTGCTCTTCTTCGCGGTCTTCCTCGTCCTGCCCCTGCTCTTCGCGGTGCTGCTGTCGCTGTCCCGCTGGGCGGGCTTCGATCTCGCCGACATACGGCCGGTGGGCACGGAAAACTTCGCCGCCCTCTTCGCCCGCGGCTCGTCCTTCCTGACGCCGGTCCTGAGCAACACGCTGCTGTACGCGCTGGGCACCGTCGTCCTGGCGCTGACCGGCGCCGTACTGGTCGCCCACTGCATCACCAACCTGCGCTTCCAGGGCCTGTGGCGGACGCTGTACTTCCTGCCGATCGTCACCACCGTGGTCGCGGTCGGCAATGTGTGGAAGTACATGTACGAGCCGGGCGGCCTGGTCAACGGGGTGCTCAACGCGCTCGGCCTGCGCTCCGTGGCCTTCCTCCAGGACCCGGCGACGGCGCTGCCGTCGATCGTGGTGGTCCAGGCGTGGGCCTCCCTCGGCTCCGCGATCCTCGTCCTCACCGCGGGCCTGAAGGCGATCCCGCGCTCCTACTACGAGGCGGCGGAGCTGGACGGGGCCGGGCAGTTCACCGTCTTCACGCGCATCACGCTGCCGCTGCTGCGGCCGTCGCTGCTGTTCGTGTGCGTGACCCAGTTCATCACCGGGCTCCAGTCGTTCGCGCTGATCATCGTGATGACCGGCGAGGGCGGGCCGGGCGACGCGACCAGTGTCGCCGCCCTGGAGATGTACCAGCGGGCGTTCAAGTACGGGGACTGGGGTTCGGCGAGCGCGGCGGCCCTCGTGCTGTTCGTCCTGATCCTGGTGATCACTTTGGTGCAGTTGTGGCTGTTCCGGCGGAAGGGAGAGGACGCGTGAGACGGCGCAGGCGCTTCCCGTGGCTGTCGTACCTGCTGGTGGGTGTGGGCGCGGTGGTGACGGTCGTACCGTTCCTGGACATGCTGCTGACCTCGTTCAAGGGGGCGGGCGAGTACGGCAGGCTCCCGTACCGCTTCCTTCCGGAAGCCTTCGAGCTGTCCAACTACCGGGAGGCGTTCGTCCGGCTCGATCTGCCGCTGCTGTTCCGCAACAGCGTCGTGGCCACCGCCGTGATCACCGGTTCGGTGCTGCTGACGTCCTCCCTGGCGGGGTACGCCCTGGCCAAGCTGCGCTTTCCCGGCCGGGACCTGATCTTCCGGCTGGTGCTGGCGACGATGATGTTCCCGCCGTTCGTCTTCTTCATCCCGCACTTCCTGATCCTCGTGCACTGGCCGCTGGCGGGCGGCAACGGACTGCTCGGGGACGGCGGCGCGGGGCTGACGGTCAGCCTCGCCGCGCTGGTCATGCCGTTCCTGGTGTCCGGGTTCGGGATCTTCCTGATGCGGCAGTTCATCGTCTCCGTACCGGACGAGATGCTGGAGGCGGCCCGGATCGACGGTGCCGGGGAGTTCACGGTGTGGTGGCGCATCGTCGTACCGCAGACCAAGCCGGTGGCCGTGACCCTCGCGCTGCTCACCTTCGTGGGCGCCTGGAACGAGTACATCTGGGCGCTGCTGGTATCGACCGCGAATCCCCGTCTGATGACGCTGCCCGTGGGCATCCAGACCTTGCAGAGCTATCTGGATCCGAACCGCATGGTGCCCGTCATGATGGCCGGGCTCATGATGAGTGTGCTGCCCGTGCTTCTTCTGTTCCTCCTGTTGCAGAAGTACTACATCAGGGGTGTCATGCTCAGCGGCCTCAAGTAGGGCGGTGGCCGCGGTGCCGGGCGGTCAGGGGGTCAGGCGGCCGGGCGGTCAGGCGACCGTGCCGTCCTGCTGCTCCTCGAAGGTGAGCAGCGGCCGGAGGGCGGGTACGGCGATCCCCGGCAGCAGGTACCGCCACAGGGTGGTGATCCGCTGGTGCAGGTCGGCCCGGCCGGTGGAGATCTGCGACAGCAGCTGGGTGCCGGAATAGGAGCTGACCAGCACCCAGGCCAGCTCGTCCACGTCCACCTCCGGCAGCAGCTCCCCCTTGTCCCGGGCGGCGCTCAGCTGACCGGCGAACTCCTGCACCCAGTACTGGTACGGAGCGTCGTCCTGGACACCGAACTCGCCCTGTTCGATCGCCAGCCGCACCCCGGCCCGCAGCGCCGGATTGGTCTGCAGCTGCCCGGCGAGGTACAGCGTGGTGTCGATCAGCCGTTGCAGGCCGTCCTCCCCGGACGGCAGCTCCAGTCCGTCTCCCTGCTCGACCATCACGGCATGCGCGAGCGCCATCTTGGACGGGAAGTGGAAATACATGCCGCCCTGGGTGACCCCCGCCCGCTTCATGATCTTGCTGACACTCGCGCCGCTGAATCCGAACTCGTCGAACACCTCGGAAGCCGCCCGGAGAATAGCCTCTCGGGTCTTGACCGCCCGTTCCTGCACTGACCGCACCATTTCCCTCGGCAAACACGTGAATGGTACGAAGAAAACGCGAACCCTGCCGCATCGGTACCGGCCCCGCCCGGAAGAAAGATCATTACGGGGGACCCCGGCCGGCGACGGCGGTGCCGCGGTCCAACTGCGCACGGCGCGCAGACGGCCGCCGCCGCGGCGCCCGCCGCCGGACCGTCAGTCGCCGGGGTCGCCGCACAGGTGATCCAATGCGAACGCCCCGGCCCGGTCCTGCATCAGCCGTTCGGCCTCCAACTGCACCAGCAGCTTCTTCAGGAAGCCGGGGTCCCGCGGGTCCTGCAAGAACTCCAGTACGGCCCGCTGGAACGCGCCCCGCAAGGTCGACGGCATGGCGTCGGACGCGTCGAAACAGATCTCGTCCGCCGCGTCGAAGAGTTTCTGCACCGCGGCGGTGCCGGCCGAGAGCCGGCCCCCGCCCGTGCTCCGGTCGGGGAACAGCGGGCGCTCCTCCGGTTTCGCCGTCCGGGCCCACACGTCACGGGCCGGCTGCGAGGTCAGCTCCCGCAGCAGGTCCCAGGCGGCGTCGCTCGGCCGGAAGACGGCCGCCATGTCGCCGGAGACCTCGAACGCCCGGGGCCGGCCGGCAGCCCGGGGACGAACGTTCGGGTGGGGGCGGGCAGCACGTCGTCGCCGTAGTGCCGGCGGATGAAGGACCCCTGGTGCTCCAGGGTGCACTTGCCGCTGTTCAGGAGTCCGTACCGGCCGCCGCCCAGGCTCTCGAATTCGGTTGATATCGCCTCTTCGGCTGCTTTGGGCCCGTCCTGTGCGAGCACGTCCCGCCACGCCTGCCACGCCGACCTCACCTGCGGACTGGTCCAGGGCAGCTTGCCGGTGGCCCAGTCCTCGTACACGTTCGCGCCGTACTTCTGGAGCAGCAGGTCCTCGATCCAGTCCGTACCCGGCCAGCCGGACGTGGCGCCCGACGCCATGCCCAGGCACCAGCGGGGGTTCTCGGCCGCCTTGAGGTCGCCGGGGCGGCTCCAGACGATGCTCTTGAGGTCCACCCGCACCGGCACCCAGTACGAATGCCGCCGCCGCTCCCCCGTCGCGTCCTCCAGCGTGATCTGCTGCGCCCACGGCCCCAGCGCCGATCCCGCCACGTCGTCCGCCAGTATCTTGGCGTCGCCGTCGCGCGCGTACTCGGCCAGCTCGCCCAGGCCGTTGAGGATCGCCACGTCGGGTGGTGTCTTCGTGCGCAGCTGGGCCGACAGGGTCTCCCGCAGGGAGCGGGTGCCCTCGTACTCGTACGACTGTCCCGTGCGTCTGCCGATCTCCTTCAGCATCCCGACGAACGGAGTCTCCTCGCCGTCCGTCCAGGGGCCCAGGACCACCACCGTCCGGTCCTGCCCGGTGGAGCAGCCCGCCGACGCCAGGGCGGTCGTGATCAGCAGGCAGCAGGCCAGGGCCGGGCGCAGCAGCCGGCGCGTGCTTCTCATGCCTTCCCCCAGTCGATCTTCCAGTGTTCCCTGCCGTACCGGCGGAGCGTGAGGCCGCAGCCCACGGCACCCGCCGCGCCGACGGACAGGGCCAGTACGGACGCCCGCGCCCACCCGTCCGGGTGGGTGCCACGCAGCCTCTCGGCGAGTGCGGCGTCCGCCCGGTCGATCGCGGCGTCGGGCCCGCGCGACGAGCCGGCCTGCCGCGTGCCGTCGCCGGACGGGCGGGGCACGGTGATCTGTCCGATCCGTGACACGGAACGCTCCACGTCCCGCTGGGCCCGCTGCTGTGCGGCGACACCGGACGACAGCACCACGAGCACCAGCAGGACGGGCAGTGCGTACAGCACCAGCAGTGGGCCGCGGACCCGCAGGCCGGCCCGTACGAAGTCGAGCAGGCCGACGAAGACGAAGACGAGGAGCAGCGTGGCCGGCAGCGCGACCGAGGCCGTGACGGCGAGCACGGTGTGGCGGTCTCCTCGGTCGGTCACGGCGGCGCGCAGGTCCTTCTCCAGGACGTCGATGCGCTGGAGCACGGCGGTCGGGCCGGTGCGCAGCAGATCTGCCGCGTAGTCCATGCCCGCCTTGCGCAGCGGCGCGCTGTCGTGGTGACCGCCGGCCCAGTCGATCCAGCCGTCGTAGGCGCTGACCAGGCCCGACACCACGCGGACCACCTGCTCCTGCGCCCTGCTCAGCGCTCCGGTCTGCACGGTGTTGTTGAGGCTCTGCGACGCCTTGGTCACCAGGGACGGATAGCGCTCGCCGAGCCCGACGAGGGCGGTCTGCGGCGGGGGGTCGTCGTCGCCGGTGCCGAGCCGCTGTTCGGCCTCCTGCTGCGCGAGGACCAGCGACACCCGGGCGTGCGCCAGCTCGACCAGCGCGGGGGCGTAGCGGTCGCGCAGCTCTTCGGTACGGCGGTGGACGTCGAAGTACGCCGTCCCCGCGAGGGCGAGCACCGTGAACATCAGGGCGGGCAGCAGCACCATGCGACTGAACAGGAACTTCCCGGTGGGCCGCAGCGCGCCGCCCGCGTCGCGGCCGGCCGACCAGTGCCACAGCGCACGGCCCGGTCCCCGCCACCTCCCGCGGTCCCCGGACCGCGCGCCGGAGTCCTTCCCGCCGTGCTCGGCGGGCCGGGCGTCGGCGGGTGCGGGGCCCGCGGGTCCTGGATCGCCCCGGCCGGGCCGTCGCGGGCCTGGCCGGGGGCCGTCGTCGTGATTCATCCCGGCCCCTCGGTCGTGGTGTCCTCGTACGTCTGGAGGCCCCTGCCGTCGAGCCGGAAACGCTTCCAGCGGTCCCGTCGGCGGGGGACTGGTCACCGCGCCGATGCCAGGTGCCCATGGGGCGGGTGTGGTACGAGTTGTCGAGCAGCGCCTTGGCCAGGTCCCGGTCACGGGCCCGTTCGGCGGGCGGCATCTGGTCCAGGAGCCGCCGGTAGCAGGCGGCGAGCTGCTCGCGCAGTACGTCTTCCGTCGGCGGGACGGGGATCTTCTCGGCCTGGATGTCGGGTTCCGCGCAGAACGCGTCCAGCGGGCCGGGCCGGGCGCCGGCGGGCGCCGCCGTCACGAGCAGGAGCAGCAGCTCCTGGAGGTCGGCGCGGAGCCGGTCCTGGGCGTGCCGGTCGGTCAGCCCCTCCTTCCGGGTGAGCCGGTGCAGAGCAACCCAGGCCTGCCGGGCCGCGGCGACGGTCGGCGGGCTGCCGTCGGCGGGCGGGGCGGCGAGGATGCGGACCATGGCCGTACGGGCGGCGGTGCGGTGCCGCGAGTCGGCGGGCACGGCTTCGAGGCAGTCGAGGGCGAGCTGGGGCTTGCCGGTGGCCAGGTGGATGCGGGCCAGGCCGAAGGCGGCGCCGCCGAGGGCGTGGTTGCGGTGCCACACCGCGCCGTACAGGGCCACGGCCTCCTTGGGGTCGGCCAGGACCTCGTGGCAGTAGCCGAGGGCCAGTTTCGGCGCGTACTCCCCCGGGATCGCCTCGTTGACCAGGTCGAAGCAGGCCCGCGCGGCGTCCACCCGGTCGTGCACGAGGTGCAGCAGCCCCTCGTGCCAGTACAGCCGCCAGTCGAACTCGGCCAGTTCGCCGACGGAGGTACGGGCCCGGGCCAGCTCCGCCTCGGCGGCGGCCCGCTCGGAGACGGCCTCCTCCGGGTGGTCGCGGGCGATCTCCAGATGGAGCCGGCAGTGCAGCAGCGCCTTCTCCGGGGACTCTTTCCAGGCGTCGCTGAGCTGGAGCAGGCCGACCGGGTCGTCGTAGGAGGTGCGGTGGAGTTCCGTCCAGTTGCCGTCGGCCACACTCGGCTTGGGCACCGGCAGGCCGAGGGCGACCTCGGCGGGGAACGGCGGCTCCGCCCGCAGCGCCCGTTTGACGTTGCCGCCCGTCCGCCACTGGCCGAGCGGCGGGGCCTTGCCCAGTTCGCCGTCGAGCGCCGCGGGCACCGGGGCGAAGAGCGCCGACGGCTCGAAGGCCGCCTCCTCACCGAGCCGCAGCGAGCGCAGCTCCCGCAGGACGCCGCGGAGCTGGACGGACATCTCCCGGGCCGTGGCGAAGCGCTCCTCCGGCAGCTCGCCCGTGGCACGGTTCAGCACCCTCCGCAGCGACTGGGTGCCGAGCCCCGGGGGTGCCTCGGGCACCCGGACGACCAGTTCCTCCAGCACGGCGCCGGCCGCGAACAGATCGCCCGCGACGGTCAGTCCGGCGGCCCCGTGCGCCTCGGGCGCCGGGTACGTGACGGGTCCCGAGGTGCCGATCGGCCGTACGCCGGCCACGTCGACGAGCTTGATGCCGGCACCGCAGTGGATCACGTTCGTGAGCGAGAGGTCGCCGTAGACCAGCCCGCGCTCCTCGTGCAGGTAGGTGAGCGCGTCCAGGACGAGCAGTCCGTAGGCCGCGATGAACTCGTACACCCGGTGGTCGTGGAAGGGCTCGACGCGCTTCTCGATCTGTTCGGCGACCCACCGCAGCGGCGCTCCGTCGGCGAACTCCATCACGATGAAGCTGAGCTGGTCCTCCGAGGATCCCGGCCCCTTGGCGTAGTTGAAGACCTTGATGATCGACGGGTGGTTGAGGCCGACCAGCCGCAGGCGCTCCTGCACGGCGTTCCGCACCGCCTGCTCGTCGTCGGGGTCGTGCACCCCTTTGAGCGCCACGGGCCGGCCGGCCAGCATCCGGTCGCGGGCGAGGTAGACCTGTCCGTAGCTGCCCTGGCCGAGACGGCCGACGACCTGGTACTGCTGGTGCAACTGCTGGCCGCGGACGAGAGCGTTCCGCCGCGCGGGAGCGGTCATCGGCGCGGGAGCGGTCATCGGCGCGGGAGCGGTCATCGGCGCCAGGGCCGTCTCCGGTGTGGTGTCCGGCGGGCGGTACGGACGGTACGCGCCGGGTGCCTGCTCGGGGGCCACCGGCGGGGGCGGGTCCGCCGTCGGCAGGGACGAGTCCGGCACCGGTACGGGCGGACCCGACACCGGCGGGGGCGGGTCCGGCGGAGGTTCCGGCTCGACAAGGGCGTCCGGGTCGCCGACGGTGACGTGCGGCAGGTCGGTCAGCCCGTCGCCGGGCGGAAGGACGACGTACCCCCGCGGCGCGCGGGGCCGGTCGAGACGTTGCAGTGCCTCTTCGACATCGATGCCGACACGGAACAGCTGGTACGCGGCGTCCGCGCTGTTGCGCAGGGTGCCGCCCTGGCGCAGCGCCGCCAGCCGGCCGGCGAGCCGGGGCTGAACCGGTACGTGCCCGTCGGCGGCCGCCGACTGCCTCGTCCGCGGCCGTCGGTGCCGGCTCTCCAGGTCCGCCAGGACGTTCAGCCGCGCGGCGACGGCCTTCTCGTGGCGGTCGGCCCAGCCTTCGTCGAGGAGTTCACCGACGACGCGGGCCAGCAGGGACGAGCACGGGCCGCGGAAGACGAGCAGCAGCCGGCTGTGGCCGCGCGCCAGCAGCGCGTGCAGCAGCGCCATGATCTCGCCGTCGGACGACCGGACCCGGTCGACGGAGAGGAAGGCGGCGGACAGGGGCGGGGCCTGCTCGGCGATCCGCGCGGTCATGGCGTCGGTGGTGTCGGGCGGCTCCGCCCTCTCGGGCACCCCCGCCCGGGCCGCGGTACGGCGGACCAGCTTCTCGGCCGTCCAGCCCGTCGCGTCCAGGGCCAGGTCGATCGAGCCGGCCCGCGGCTCCGCCGCACGGCCGCGCCGCAGCGACCACGGGCCGCGCTCCCGGTCGGCCAGGACGAGCGCCGAGTGCAGGACGGACCGGGCCTCCGCGTCGCCGTCGGCGACGAAGGCCAGCTCCACGGGCTCCGCGGTCCCGGCCTGGCAGCCGCGTCCCAGGGTGGGCGCGCCCCGGCTCCCGTCCGGATACGCCGACGTCTCCCGCCGCGCTCCGGTGTACGGGTCCTTGCCCGTACCGGCCCGGGCACCGGAACCCGAACCGGCCCGGGTCCCGGAATCCGTACCGGCCCGGGCCCCGAGGTTCGTACCGGCCCGGCTGCCGGGGACGGTACCGGCAGCCCGTCCCGCTGCGCTCTCCCGGCACGTGCCCTTGCCCGTGCCGACGCCGGTGGCCGGGCCCCCGGCGGGTCCGCCGTCGCCGAGCCAGCGGGCGATCCAGCGGCCCAGCCCGAGCGCCTGGTCCCGGTCGGCCGCGCCGGGGACGAGCCGGATGGAGCCCGACACGGCGCGGGCTCCGGTGGCGTGCAGCTTGATCTGCTCGTCGGCCAGGTGCCCCAGGACCGTATCGGTCGGGATCATGTACGCGTGGCTGGAGGGCACCGGGAACTGCACCGTGCCGTGCTGGTGCACCAGGATGCCGATGACGCCCCGCGTACGGGCGTGCACCACCCCGCTGCCGCTGAAGCCGTGCCGGACCACGTAGGGCGCCGTCTCCGGGTCGAGCTGCACCCACTCGGGGCAGCGGCCCGGCCCGCCGCGCCCCATGAGCCGGGCGGTGATGTGCTCGCCGCCCGGGAGGTCCTTGGGATATCCGACGGTGTGC
Source organism: Streptomyces sp. Ac-502 (assembly GCF_045222935.1). NCBI lineage: Bacteria > Bacillati > Actinomycetota > Actinomycetes > Kitasatosporales > Streptomycetaceae > Streptomyces > Streptomyces sp. Ac-502. Next base: position 8,966,734 of record NZ_JBHFFO010000001.1, on the reverse strand, counting down.
ACCCGCTCACCCAGCGCCGGGACCTGCCGGTGCAGCACGGCGGGCTCCACCGACGGCTCCTCGGCCAGCCGCAGCAGCGCGATGTCGGCGCCGAACTGCGCGGTGGGCGGGCGCAGATGACGGGTGAGCACCTGCGCGGCGACCGGCCGGTGCCCCGCCGGCAGGGCAGCGGGAAATTCCGCGTACACGTCGGGCAGCGGCACCGGCGGGCCGGCCGGACGGCCGCCGGCCGTGGCGGGCCGGCGGGCGGCCAGGACGACATGCGCGCAGGTGAGCACCAGCCCGCCGGGCAGCAGCACGCCCGCGCCGAGCGGCGGGGCGTCCCGGTGTCCCCCTTGGAACAACCGGACCCGCCAACATCCGTCGCCTGAGTAGTGGTTGGAAGTTCCCCCGAGCTCCCTCATACTCCGAAACGATAGCCGCGGGCAGTGACAACCGCTCCCCGCCGTGTGACGAAAGGGCCGTGATGGGTGCGAACGGCGGGCCGGGCGGACGGGGCGGGGACGAGGGCGCGGAGGCCGCCGGTCTGGCCGACGTCATCGGCCGCATCCGGGAGGAGTTGGAGACGGCGCAGCGCGAGGGTGAGCGCAGCAGGCTCCGGTTCCTGGTGGACCGCGTCAACGTGGAGTTCGCCGTGCAGGTCCGCCGTGAGGGTTCCGGCAGGGGCGGCCTGCGGATCGGTGTGGTCACCGCCGAGGCCGGCGGGGCGCTGTCCCGCGAGAGCACCCACCGCATCGAGATCGAACTCAAGCCGCACGACCGGGACGCTCCTCCCGAGGGACCGGGCATCAGCGTGGGCGGGCCTTCGTAACGTCGCCTCCCGCCGAGGCGGCCCCCGGGGACGGACACCGGTACGGACGGACGGCAGGCAGGTGGCGGCACCCGCCGTCCAGCGGCGGGGCCGCAGGCCCGGCCGTCACCGTACGCGGCGGTAGCTCCGCCCGGGCAACCCGTTCGCCGGTTCCCGCGTGCGGCGCGCGCCGGGCCGGGTGAGAGTCGACTCACACATCCCCCTCTCAGAGGAGAGACCATGCGTCGCACCGCGATAACCGCCGTCGGCATCATCGCCGCCGGATTCCTCGCCGCCACTCCCGCGGCAGCCGCCACCGCCGGTGGCGGGGGCAAGCACCTGCACCACCACACCGCCAGCCACTACCAGGCCGCCTACCAGCAGGCCGTGAACGCCGGCGGGCCGGACGGCGTGACCATCGGCGAGTCCGGAGCCGTCTCGCACAAGAAGGTCAGCGACCTGGAGAAGCACAAGCACTTCTACCACCACTGGGTGCGCTGACCGCTCGCCACCCGGTTCCCACCACGCGTTCTCCCGCCGCACCGGCCCGCAGCCCTTCGTCGCCCGCCTGGCGCGAAGGGCTGCGCCGTGCGGGCCGGGCGCCTCCGCGTTCACCGGTCCACCGGTCCACCGGTCCACCGGTCCACCGGCAGGGATTCCACCCCGTACGCGGCGTTCAGCGGCGTGAAACGCAGGTCGACGAGAGGAACGCGCAGCCGGAGGCCCGGCAGCCGCCGCATGTCGCCTGGAAGACTGTCCCGAAGGCCCCCACCGACAGGTGACGGATCAGCTCCTCGGCCGCGCCGGCGAGTTCGTCGTCGCTCAGGCCGGTTCCGTGCGCGGTGACCAGGTGGCCGGGGACGTTGTCGCCGGGTGTGGCGCGGGCCGCCTCGACCAGCGCCCGCAGGTAGACGTGCAGGCGCCGGAACGCGCCTGGTCACCGGGCCCAGTTCGGCGGAGTCCTCCGGTGCGCCGCCGTAGACGGTGAAGCGGGCGCCGGTGCCGATGGTGTCCGGGTAGTTGAGGATCGCCGCTTCCCTGGCACGCCACTCGGTGCGGTTCCCCACCGCTACCTCCAGGCCGGCCGCGGCGCAGGCCCTGACCACTCCCGAACCGATCACACGGCCCCGACCACGGTCACGTCCGCCATGTCAGTGCTCCGTCCTGGTGAAGGTCATGAGGATGGCGCCGACCTCGGGAGCCTCGGCCCAGCCGCTGAAAGCCGCGAGGAGGCGGCCGGCCTGTTCGGCCCCCAGCGTGTCCGTCAGGCGGGTGCCGGCCTTCTCCAGCCGAGCCAGCAGCCTGCTGGAGGAGCCCCGTACGCTCTCGGTGAGATCCGAGAGTTCGGTGATGTGCAGCCCGGCCTGCCGGGCCGCCGCCAGGTGCACGTGCGGCGGGTCCAGCGACACCGCGTTCAGCAGGCTGAGGTAGGGGCCGATGCGGTCCAGCAGTTCCCGGGTCGTCCGTCCGCGTACGTACGGGGTCTCGACGACCAGCCGGCCGCCCGGCCGCAGTACCCTGGCGAGCACCCCGTACAGCTCCGCGACGTCGAAGTGCGGCGTGCTCTCGAAGGCCAGTGCCGCGTCGAAGGAGGCGTCCTCGAACGGCGGCCGCAGCGCGTCCGCGTGCTGGAAGCGCACCGCGTGGCCCAGCCCCAGCTGCTGGGCGTACGCGGCCGCGGCACGCAGCGCCCGGTCGTCGGTGTCGATGCCGACGACGCTCGCGCCCGAGGTCTGTGCGAGCCGTACCGCGGGGCGTCCGTTGCCGCACCCCACGTCCAGGACCCGGCTGCCTCTGGCGGCCCCGAGCCGGGACAGGACCCGTTCGGTCAGCCGCCCGGTGGCCTCCTCGACGGAGGCCGGGTCGTCGGCGCCGTGCCACAGACCGAAATGCCGGTCGGGTCCGGCGTCGGCTTCCTCTTCGAGGACGGTGAGCATGGCGTAGGTGCGCTCGATCTCCCGGTGGGAAAAGACTCCGGTCCAACTCGGTTCGGCGGTCATGTGAAACACCCTCCGTCGCGGTCTGTACCGCATACGGACCGGCGGGACCGGACCTGCTGTCGTCCCCCTTCTGCCTCCCGGTGCCGGCCCATGGACAGGAAAAGGAAGTGCGAGCGGCCGCGCGGGCATTGCGGTTCCCGCGGCGACAGGAAGTGCGGCGGTACGAAATCCACGCGATGCCGCGAGTGCGCCCGGAAATCCCGCATCCGGCTGCAAGAGTTGCCGAGGGCCGGGCAGCCGTCAAGCAACGGTTCTGGCCACCCGGACGGCATCCGCCGAACGCCCCGGCGGACCACCGCCGGGGCACCCGGCGGAACCATTCGATCGGGCCGGGAAACGACTGGTTGGGGACGCCCCTCGGCGGCACCGCGGCACTGCCGTCTTTCCGGTGAGTCGCCGCGCCGGGCGGGCCCGGGCGCGGCACAGGCACGGAAAGCACCGCACGCCCGGGGCGCCGGGGAAGAAAGGTCGCGGGCAGGGCTTCGAATACCGTGATGGAGATTCCGTGGACACACCCCGAACCCGTGGATCACCCTTTTCCGAGCCGTACGGGCTCACCGTCGGCCCGGAATACGAACAGTTCCGCAGCCGCCCCGTACTGACGTGGATCCGCCCGCCGCACGGTGACCACGCCGCGTACACAAACCGCTCACCGTGGCCGTCCTCTGCCCGCTGATCGGCATCCCCGAGGAGCATCTCGCGGTCTTTCTCTCCGCGTCCCGCGCATTCTCGTACTCCGCGGGCTTTCAGGTACGGGTCAGCGGCCCCGACACCTGGCTGATGCGGTCCTCGGCGCCTCCCTGGAACAGAGGTCACGACAGGCCACGAAATACTCTTCACGGCTGATGCGGCCGTCGTTGTTGTCGGTGTCGATGCTCCGGGCACCGACCCGGGCGTCGCGGATGGAGAGACAGCGGCTCGACGTCCCGGCGGTCGCCGAGCGCCCTCGGGGACACCCGGCGGCCGCCGGCACCGGCCACGGCGCGAAACCGTCGCAGCGGCCGGTCCGCAGGCCCCGCGCACTCAGGCGGCGGCCCGGAACTCCGGCTCCGCGTTGTTCCGCTCGACCTCCGCCCGGACCCGGGCCAGGGCCCGGCTGATCAGCCGGGAGACGTGCATCTGGGACAGGCCCAGTTCGGCGGCGATGGCGCTCTGCGTCATGTCCTTGAAGAACCGCAGGTAGAGGATGCGGCGTTCGCGTTCGGGCAGCCGGGCCAGCGCGGGCTTGACCGTCTCGCGGTCCTCGATGAGGCCGAAGCGGCCGTCGGCCGTGCCGAGGGTGTCCATGAGCGTGTAGTCGTCGTTGTCGCCGCTGCGGTCCAGGGCCACGTCCAGCGACAGGGACCGGTAGGTCTCCAGCGCCTCCAGCCCGAGCACCACGTCGTCCTCCGGGAGCCGGGCGTGCTCGGCGATCTGCGCCACGGTCGGCGACCGGCCGTCCAGGGTCGTGCTCAGCTCCCGTACGGCCTTGCGGACCTTGTTGCGCAGCTCCTGGGTGCGCCGGGGCACGTGCACGTCCCACGTGTGGTCACGGAAGTGCCGCTTGAGCTCGCCCGTGATGGTGGGGATGGCGAACTGCTCGAAAGCGTCGGCACGCTCGGGGTCGAAGCGGTCGACCGCCTTGACCAGGCCGAGGGCGGCGACCTGCTTGAGGTCGTCCAGCTGCTCGCCGCGCTCGCGCAGCCGCACGGCCTGCCGGTGGGCCAGCGGCAGCCACGCGGTGATCACACGCTGGCGCAGCCGCTCCTTCTTGGGCCCGTCCGGCAGCGTGACGAGCAGCCGGAGTTCCTCGCTGGTGTCGGGGTCGTCGTGACGGCGCCCGTGGCGGCGCGCGATCATGGTGGTGGCCATCGCCGGCTCTCCTTAGACGCTTGTGGGCGGTTCGCAGGCAGATGAGTGGCCACTCACCGGAAATCGGCAGACTGGCCCCTCTGGGACGGGGTGCCTGCGGTTCCGAAGCACTGACGCTCTTGTGTCCCGGCGTCGGTGCCTCACACACCGGGACCGGAATTTTTTCCCACCGCTTCTTGCCCTGGGGGCAAGAGCGCAGGCCGACGCCCCCGTTGCCCCGGATCAGGCACCGGGACGACAGGGGCGACAGGCGGGCCGGACGGGCGGGCGGGCGACGGCCCCTACTCCTCCAGCACCACCCGCCCGAACACCGTCGTCGTCAGCCCGAAGAAATCCGCGTGGACCAGGCGCCGGGCCACCGGACGGGTGACACCGTGCGCGGTGAGGGTGCCGGTGGCCGTCGTACGGTCGGTGAAGCAGGTCTCGGACTCCTCGACGAGGAGCCGGTACAGGCTCGGGGACGGGAACCGGGAGGGCGGCGGGGTCAGTTCGCCGGTCCAGGCGAAGCCGGTGCCGTCGGGGGTGCAGGTCAGCTCGGCCGTGGCGTCGGTCGCCGTCCAGTCCAGGTCACTGCCGGAGCGGGCCCGCTGCTGCACGGTGGCGGTGACGCGGCGACTGGCCGCCATGCCGTCCCGTCCCGGCCCGGCGAACTCCCCCGCGTCGTTGGCGGCGGCCGGGCCGCGCAGCCCGACGCGGATCCGGCCGTCGGCCGTCATCGCGGCGGTGACGGTACGGTCGGGCATCAGCTGGACGAACTCCCCGGTGACCGCTTTCGACAGGTGCAGGGGATCGACGGCGTACGGCTGGTAGCGGGCGAAGACCGGCCGCAGGTAGGGAAAGTAGGCGGGGCTGTCGGCCAGGTCGCCGAGGTCCACGTCGATGTCGCAGGTCCAGAGGCCCAGCTGTGCGTCGTACTCCGGCACGTACGCGGCGACCGTGACCGCCGCCGGCGCGCCGCCGACGGTCTCGGCGAGCAGCCGTCCCGTGGCGGTCACCGCGGCGTTCGGGAAGTTGGCGGGGCGCAGGCGCGGCAGGACGGAGTCGTTCGCCCATACGGGGTCGGTGCCGCAGCGGGTGACCAGTTCGGCCGGGAGCCTGCTGCCGGGGTCGAGGACGACGGCGAGGAGTTCGTCGTCCCCCGAACTGAACCAGGGGCGGCGGAGGTGGACGCGTACGCCCGCGCTCCGGCGGGTCCTGGTCACCCGGTGCGCTTCGGTGTCCACCGTGCGTTCCCAGGTGAAGGTGGGGACGGTGTGGCTCACTTCGGGCGGCTCGGGGCGGCGGGTGGCGGCACCGGCCAGCCCCGCCCGGTGGGTCCGGCGGCGGCCGGGCCCCGGCTGGTGATCAGCTCGGGGCGGTCGGTGATCACCGGATGGAAGTACTCGCGGAAGCGGGTGGTCGCGGTCGGCGTGTAGGTGACGTTGCGGTGCCGGGTGTCGCGGAAGTCGTGCCGTACGCCGTCGAAGGCGCGGGTGTCCCGGAAGCGGTCGGTGGTGAGGTCGCCCACGTGGTCGTAGCCGGTCACGCGGCGGGGCGCGGACTCCTTGACGTCGTCGAGCCACTCCTCCCAGGTCGCGTCGAGGTCGATCCGGCCGGTGCTCCTGGCGTGCAGGGTCAGCGTGCCGGAGACCAGCGCGGAGGTCTCCCCGGCCGTACGGCGGAAGCGCAGACCGGCCAGGGACGGCGGGGCCAGCGGCTTCTCGACGGCGTGCACGAGGGTGAGTTCCGTCCACGGCGTGATCATCCAGTTCTCGCCGGCCGCCGACGCGGCCGTCAGGCCCCGCTGCTGCTCCGGGGTCAGGCGCCGCGGGTCGTTCCACAGGGGCGAGGCGGTCAGCAGCCGCCAGACGCGGAACAGCGGGAGGTCCGCCTCCGCGATCCGGCAGCTCATCCGGACGGTCACCACCTCCGCCTTCGGCACGTACACGGTCAGGACGCCGCCCACCGGCGGGTCCGGCGGGCGGTCCCCCTCCACGATCCGCAGCCGCAGCGGCCGTGCCTGGGGCCAGGTGCCGGTGAAGTCGTAGGTGCGGTGGGGGTCGGCGCCGGTGCCCGGCAGTCCGCGCAGGGCGATGCCGCGGGCGGGGACGTCGGGCAGGTACGGGAGCAGGAGCCGTTCGGCGTCGTGGACGACGTACTCGCCGGTGCGCAGGCCGTCGCCGCGTGCCACCGGCAGTTCGGTCAGGGGTGAGGTGTCGTGCGGGCTGTGCTTGGCGACGTGGATCTCCTTCGCGGCCTTCAGGTCGCGGGTGACGCGGGGATCCTCGGGGAGGCTGACAACCGTATCGAGGTAGCTGCCCGCCTCGCGGGACGCCGCGGCGAAGTACTGGCGGCGCAGGGCCTCGGACTTGCCGGGGCCGAAGGCGGCGTCGTACACGCCGTGCTGCTCGGCCATCTGGAGCGCGCTCTTGGGCGGGCTGAGGTGCCGCTCGTCGAAGGCGCGGTAGCGGCGGTCGAGGCCGTCGGCGGGCGAGTTCTTCCCGTGGTCGGGGACCTGCGGGTTGCGGAGATCGGCCCATTCCCCGGGCGACAGCGGCCGTCCGTCCTCGTCGACGGTGCTGCGGATGACCAGGTGCGGTTCCGACTCGCCTTCCAGGAACGGCCACCTCGGCACGATCACGGGCGGCGGTACGGGTTCCCAGCGGCCGTACGTGACGGGCTCGGTGGCGGTGCCCTCCACGGCGGGCGCCCCGGGCCCGAGGCTGTTGCCCGCGAGATCGACCAGGCGGGCGCGCAGCCGGTACGTACGGCCGTAGCGCAGTGCGGGCAGCGTGCCGGAGGTCGGCCGGAAGGTGGCGGCGAGCGGGAAGCGGTCGGAGATTTCGGGTGCGGGCACCTGAGGCCGGTTGTCGGCGCCGAGGGTCCGGCCGGGCGGCGGAGCGGCCAGGCTCCAGCCGTGCCAGCCGAACAGCGCCTGGTGGACGTAGAGCTGGTGGTCGGCGGCGCGGTCGCGGGTGACGGCGGACGCCTTGACGTGCCCCTCGTCGGGCGCGGCGGTGAGCGGTACGGCCGGTGCGCCGGGCCGCCTGATCGCGTACTCCCCCGTCCGCGCGCACAGCGGGTACCAGGCGGTGACGCGCCCGGTCCGCTCGTCCGCCACGCCGACGTCCACGCGCAGGCCGCGGACGAGGTGCGCGGCGTCCAGGACCGCGGCGGCGACGGGCTGCCCGCCGGGGCCGACGCCCGCCGTGTGCCGCGCGTCGGCCTCCATCTGGTCGGCCAGGGTCCGGTCGCGGTCGTCGTGGACGACGGTCAGGCCCGCGCCGTGCAGGGCCGGTACGGCGGTGGGGTCGGCGGCGACGGCCGTGCCCGGTTCGCCCGTACCGCTGAGGTACTGGTCGATGACGCGGGAGAACTCGACGAACTTCATCGCGGCGCCGTCGAGGTCCAGGTCGGTGGTGTGCACGGTGTCGGCGCCCAGCCTGAGCATCCGGTGGCCGTGGAAGCCGTCGTCGGCGGCGTACGGTTCGAAGCGCCGGCCGGGGACGTACCTCAGCGCCGTCCAGGGACGCAGCGTCTCGTCGGCGTTCAGGTGTTCCTGGGCGGCCGTGAAGGTCACCCGGGCCTGCCAGCGGTCGGCGAGGCCGGCCGGGGGTGTGACGAGCAGGTCGAGGGCGAGGCCGAAGCGGCGCAGGAGTTCGGGGTAGTCGGCGAGGAGGGCGCACGCGGTGTGGAAGTCGAAGTCCGGCGCCTGCGGGGGCGGTTCGGCCTCGGACGCGGCCTGGGACGGTACGGCGGCGGAGGCCGCAGGGCGTGCGGCCCGGTCGTAGAAGCGGTACATCTCGGCGAGTCCGAGCAGCGCGCTGTCCTGCGTGTAGTCGCGTGCGGCGCGGTCCATGTGCCGGGGGCGGTACGGGTTCGGGTCGGCGGTGGCGTCCTGCCGTCCGGCGGGCGGGGCGCCGAGGAGGCCGTCGAGCCGGGGGTAGGTGGTGCCGACCTGGCCGGAGAAGGCCCGGATGGTGCGGGTCAGGACGTCGGTGAGGTCGCTGCCCTGGGGGTGGTCCCAGTCGGCGGCGGGCCCCTGCGCCTCCAGGGGCGCCGCGAGGTTCAGCTCGCTGCCTTCGGCCGGCGGGTTCGCCCGGCGGTCGGCCGTCGCGCTCACCGCCGCCTCGTACAGCGCCGTGACCTGGTCGTGCACCGCCCCGGCGGGGAACGAGCGCAGCACCGGGAGCGGTGCCGCCGTGGCGGTGAAGGCACCGGAGGGCGCGTGGACGACCGTGTCGGGCTTGAACAGCTCGGTCCACAGCGCGCTGTCGGCCGGCGGGAAGCGCCCGGTCTGGACCGTGGCGGGGACGAGGACGCCCGGCCCGGTGGTGCCGGGCGCGCGGAAGGCGACCTGGAGCGCGGGCGCGTACTTGCGCAGGGTGTCCGGCCAGTCGCGGAAGCCCTGGAAGGCGTCGAGGCGGGTGCCGCCGGTGAGGCGGGGGCTGACCAGCACCGTCAGCCGCAGCGTGCCGTCGGCGGCCGGGCCGTCGGGCAGTACGGTCCACCGGATCGTCTCGGGCATGGCTCAGCTCACTTCCGCGAAGGCGGTGCAGTACTCGGTGACGGGGTCGCGCCGGGCGCCGGTGGCCGGGTCGGTGTAGGGCGCCATCATCTCGGCGTACGTAGGCGGCCGGGGTGGCTCCTGCGCCGCGGCCCCCGCGCCGCCGAGCGGGGCGGGGGGCGGCCCGCTGCCCACGAAGCGCTTCTCGCACTCGATCGTGACCGACTGCGACCAGAAGCCGATGTGCACGCTGACCGAGATCCTGGCCCGTCCGTAGACGGTTCCGGTCGCGGTGTCGAAGGTGAGGTCGAGGTAGATCTCGATGGAGGCGGAGACGATGCCGAGGACGTCGACCTCGCCGCGGGCCCGGAAGTAGCCGGTCAGCCGGGACTCCCCGGTCTGCAGTTCCAGGCGGAAGTAGATGCCCGCCATGACGGACAGGCTGCCGCTGGCCACGCCGAAGTTGAGCGAGACGGCGGCGCCGAATTCGAGGCACGCCTCCAGGACGGCCACCCGCTGGGGTGTCAGGACGATGCCGAAGAAACCGCCGCCGCCGAGCAGCGAGACGGTGAGCCGGAAGGGCGCCTGCCGGCTGCAGAAGGAGAAGCCGATCTCCAGTGACCGGCCGAGGAAAGGCAGGTCGAGGTAGGCGTCCAGGCGCAGGTTCTCCAGGCTGAACACGCCGATGGCCAGGTTCGGCAGCGGGAGCCCGTACCGGGCGACGATGCCGGAGGGCGTGACCTGGATGCCCGGCGGGTCGCTGAAGCCGTCCACCGGGATGAGCTTGCGCAGCGTCTGGACGAAGGAGAGCGGGCCGATGAAGTCGACGCTCTTGAGGACGACGTCGATGTCGGGTTTGCGGCCGGCCCGGGCGGTGAAGCGGACGTGCCGGAAGCTCAGCCGCAGCGCGTTGAACTTCGGCACGAGGATCAGGGCGAAGTTCTCCAGGCTGCAACTGACGTCGGCACCGACGCTCAGATCCCGGCGCAGGGAGCCGCGCAGGTCCACGACGAGGGACAGCCGTCCGTCGGCGTCCGGCAGGAAGACCGGTGAGCCGTCCAGGAGGACGGGCTGGATGTCCGGGTTCCACTCCAGGCGCGCGTTGACGGTCTCCGGCAGCCGGAAGCCGTTGGCGGCCTGCTGGACGGCGTCGCGCAGCGCCACGACCTCTCCGGCGGCCCGGGTCCAGGTCGCGATCTGCTGCTGGACGCGGGTGAGCAGGGCCCGTACGCCCGGGTCGGCACCGGCGGGCAGAGTGTTCAGCAGGTTGGTCAGCGCGGTGGCGAAGGCGGTGAAGGCCGCGTCGACCTGCTGCATCGTGATCGGCCCGGTGCGGCCTGCGAGTCCCTGGGCCACGAAGTCGCCGACGACGGTGACGAACTTCTCCGCCGTGTCGGCGACCTGCCGGGCGGCGGGCGGATAGCGGTCGAGTTCGTGGGTGAGCAGCTGCCGGGCACGGCCGAGGTCGGAGAGGAAGCCGGTGACCGCGCTGACCGTCTCGGTGAAGAAGTTGGGCACCTTCAAGGCCTTGCCGAGCCCGTCCACACCCTTGATCACCTCGGCCAGCGGCACCACGCCCAGCAGGCTCGGGCCGACCGCGTCGAGGACGTCCAGCGGGCGGAAGAACTCCTCCGGGCGGAAGGTTCCGTCGGCGATGAGCTGGAGCGGGTCCTCGCCGCCGACGGCCGGGACGCCCGAGACCGGTCCGGTCAGACGGGACAGTCCGGACACGATCATGCTGGGCGCGGTGAGGCCGCCGGACCGGTCGCTCTGCCGGCCGAAGTCCATTCGCAGCGGCCGGCTCTCGGGAGTGAGCAGGCTGAGGAAGACCTGCCCCGCGTTGGCCTTGCGGACCGGGCCGCCGACGGTGTCGAAGCCGGACAGGGCGTACCGCTTCGCATAGGCGACGGGCACCGTGGCGTCCGTACCGCTGAGCCGTCCGACGGCGGGCACGACCGCCTGTGCCCAGCGCAGTTGCGGCAGGAACTGCGCGTTCTTCGACACGGCCGGGTCGCCCGGCGCCGGGTCGGCCAGCGCGGGCGGCGCCGCCATGCCCCACACCATCCGGGCCACGTCGAGCCGGGTGTCGTCGGGCCGCAGGACGGGCGCGAGCGCCACCGACTGGCCGAGGAGGTCGGCGCTGGCCTCGACCGGGTGCTCCGCCGCCGCGGCGCCGGGCGCGGCCGCGGCGGTCGGCGGGTCGCGGTCCAGCGCGTTGTACTCGGCGACGGCCGCGGCGAGTCCGGCGCCGGTGGCCAGCGTCTCGTCGAGGAAGAGCAGCGGCGTACGGAACTCGACGGCGTTCCCGCCGTGGTCGACCGCGGTGACCTTGAAGTGGAACGGCTGCTCCGCGGGGGTCGCGGGGAAGAACTTGCGCCGGTCGGCGGGCGGTACGAGGTTCGGGGTCTCCACGGTGTCCAGACGCACGCTGGTGAAGGGGAACAGCACGTTCGCCAGGTCGCTGGTGGGCTCGGGACCGGTGGGCAGCGCGGTCTTCGGGTCGTACGTGCGCAGCGGCTGCCGCACCACGACGAACTCCCGCTGGATCAGGTAGGCGGCCCGGGAGTCGTCGAACTTCCGCTCGGTGACGCGGACATACACCGCCTTGTGCCCGAAGGGGCAGAGGAATCCCTCGCGCATCACCCGGACGTAGTGGTCGCGTCCCATGGTGGCCCGGTGGCGCCATTCGGAGAGCGAGACGCCGCGCGGCCGTCGCGGCCAGGAGCCGAGGCCGTCCAGCCAGCCGCCGGCCGTGGAGAGCATCAGCAGCCGTACGGACACGGGCTGCGGCACGTACGGGCTGCCGTCGGGCTCGAGCAGGCCCGCGCCGGTGGTGAGGTCGACGATGTCCCGCCGGTCGTCCGGCTCCAGCGCCTGCCGGAAGGCGTACGGCGCGCCCGGGTCGCCGCCGCGCTCGCGGTTCCACACCGCGCGGACCGTCCCGGCGTCGAGCCGGGTGTGCCAGAGCGGGACGCGGGCGCCCGGCTCGGGCGCCGGAATCCTGCCCCGGTGGATCCACCTGCCCTTCTGCGAGGGCGACAGGTACAGCCGGTAGGGAAGTTCGATGCCGGTACGGGGGCGGGCCGGGTCGGCGAGCGGGTCCTGCGGCCCGGCCGCCACGGCCGGTGCTCCCGCTTCCGTTCCCTCCGATACGGCCGGTACCGCGGCTTCCGTTTCCGCCGCCGCCTCGCCCCCCGCCGTCGCACCCGCCGCTTCCGCGAGGGCGCGCGAGGTCTCGGGGCCGAAGCGGGCGGTGAGTTCGGTCGTCGTCCGCAGAAGCCGCACGAGTGCCATGGCGCGGGCCGCGGCGTCCTGCCCGTCCGGTGTGACGGGCGGCGGCCGGAACACCGGTGCCACGGGAGCCGGCGTGTCCGGTTCGCGTGCCGCGTCCACGACGCGCAGCGGGAGCCTGCGCATGGCGTCGAGCAGTCCGTCCTCGGTGAACGGCACCGCGTCCCGCGGGCCCACCTCGAAGACGAGGACGCTCCGGCCGCTGATCAGGGAGCCCACCGGCAGGTCGCGGGACTCCCCGGCACTTCGTCGCTGAAGGCCTGTTCCACCGCGTGCTGCGGTCCGAAGGTGACCGCGATCCAGCCGTCCGCCTGCGCGTTCGCGCGGACCAGCCGCCGGTCCCCGCCGGTCCCTTCCACCGTCAGCCCGGCGAAACCGAACGACAGGTCCAGCAGGTCGGTGCCGCGCAGCAGGCGCAGCGCTGCCGGAGTGCTCATGACGCCCCCTAGCTCTGCGCGCCGGGCGGGCCCTCCCGTCCCTCGCGCGCAGCCCCGCCTACCTCCTACCTCCAACGGAGCCCCCGCACCAGACGGTACGCAGCACTCCAACAGGGGCACATGTGTTCGGGGTTGCCTCAGGACGTCCCGCACACCTTGCGGGGCGCCTCGTCCGGCAGGTACGCGGCGTGTTCCGCGCGCGTCAGCTCGCGGTTGACGGCGCGGCAGATTCTCTTGACGGACTCGGCAGGGCCGGGCAGGGACACCTCCCGCAGGCGTACCACTCCGTCGCTGCTGCCGGTGGCCAGCGAGCGGCCGTCGGGGCTGAACGCCACCGACCGTACGAGGCCGGTCTGGCCCGCGTAGGTGGCGCGGGCCTGGCCGGTGGCCACGTCCCACAGCCGTACGCTGCCGGTGTCGCGCCCGCTGGCGGCCAGGGTCAGGCCGTCGGGGGTGAACGCCACCGCGCCCAGCGCGCCGATGGTGTGCCCGGTGATGGTGGTACGGGCCTTGCCGGTGACCACATCCCACAGCCGTACCGACCCGTCTGCGCCGCCGCCGGCCAGGGTACGGCCGTCCGGACTGAACGCGACCACTCCGGCGTTGCCCCGGGGGCCGGTCAGCACGTTCCGGGCCCGGCCGGTGGCCACGTCCCACAGCCGTACGGGGCCGTCCCGGCTCCCGCTCGCCAGGGTCCGGCCGTCCCGGCTGAAGGCGACCGAAGTGGCCGGATCGGTACGGGACACGGACAGGGTCCGGCTCCGGTGGCTGCGGGTGTCCCACAGCAACACCGCTCCGGACCCGTCGGTACCGGCCAAGGTCCGGCCGTCCGGACCGAAGGCCACCGCTTCCCCGTGAACCGCGCCAGTGTGGCGAGGAGTCTGCCGGTGGCCACGTCCCAGATGCGCAGGCCGGTGTGTCGGCCGGTGGTGGCGAGGGTGCGGCCGTCGGGGCTGAACGCCACCGCGCGGACGCGGTCGCTCCCGCCGCTGCCGGACCGGCGGCCGAGCGTCCGGATCCCGCGCGTGCCCAGGTCCCAGACGCGTACGGTGCCGTCGTCACTGCCGCTGGCCAGCGTACGGCCGCCCCGGCCGTACGCCACGGCGCCCACCGGCCCGGAGTGGCCGGTCAGAGTGGTGAGCACGTCACCGAGGGCGGTGTTCCACAGCCGGACCGTGCCGTCGTCGCTGCCGCTGGCCATCGTGTGCCCGTCCGGGCTGAACGCCACCGAGCTGACGCGGCGCGCGTGGCCGGGGAGGGTGCCGAGATTCGCGCCGGTGGCCACGTCCCACAGCCGTACGGTGCCGTCGTCGCTGCCGCCGCCCAGGATGCGGCCGGACGGGCCGAAGACCATGGTGAGCACGTACCCGGCGGGTCCGGCGAGGGTGGTGCGGACCTTGCCTGCGGCCATGTCCCACAACTTGATGGCGGCCTCGTTGCTGCCGTAGATGGCCAGCGTGCGCCCGTCCGGGCCGAACGCGACCGCTCTGTTGCTGCCCGCGGGCGATTCGAGCCGGGCGCGGGCGGCGCCGGTGGCCGTGTCCCACAGGCGTACGGTCCCGTCCAGGCTGCCGGTGGCCACCGAGCGTCCGTCGGGCGCGAAGGCCACCGAGACGACCTTCCCGGTGTGACCGCGCAGCGTCGCGGTGAGCGCGCCGGTGGCCGCGTTCCACAGGCGCACGGTGCCGTCGGTGCCGCCGGCGGCCAGGGTGCGGCCGTCCCGGCTGAAGGCCGTGGTCGCCACCGGGCCGCCGTGCCCGCCGAACGTCGCGCGGGTACGGCCGGTGGCCACGTCCCACAGCCGCCAGACTCCGTCACTGGTGCTGCCCGCCAGCGTGCGCCCGTCGGCGCTGAAGGACAGGGCGGCGAGGGTCTCTGCGGGCGCGGGGAGGGTGGCGCGGGCCGTTCCGGCAGGCACGTTCCACAGACGTACGGTGGCATCGCGCCCACCGCCGGTGGCAAGGGTGCGCCCGTCGGGGCTGAACGCGACCGCCCGCACCCCGCCGGAGTGCGCGTCGAGCCGGCGCCGCAGCGGCACGTCCACAGCGCTGAACAGCCCCGCGACGGCTTCCTTGGTGGGGGCGGTCCGGTAGGCGTGAACCGCCAGAAGGGAGGACAGGTCCGGCCAGTCCCCCATGAGGGCGGAGGACTGGGCGGCGAGCTGCCGCGACAGGGAGATCCGCTGGGCGGCCACCGCCGCGTCGCGCTGCCGTTCACTGGTACGGAACTGGTCCCAGGCGACCAGCCCGGCGGCGAGGGCGAGGGCGAGGAGGACGGACAGGGTGGCGGCGGACTGGCGCAGCCGGCGGGTGGTCCGGGCGGCGGCGCGGCGTTCACGGTCGCGCGCCGCGAGGCTGGCGGTGAGGAAAGCGCGCTCCAGGGGGTGAGTTCGTCAGGAGTGTCGGCAGAGGACGACGCGGGACCGGGCGCCTCCTGCGGGCCGGGCGCCTCCTGCGGAGCGAACGCCTCCGCCGGGCCGCGCGCCTCCTCCGCGGCGAACGCCTCCTCGGCGGCGTCCAGACGGGTGCCCCGGTACAACGCCCCCGGATCGCGGTCGAGTTCGTCCCACAGCCCGGCCGCCTCCGTCAGCCGCCGGTGCACGATCAGGCGTCCGCGGTCCTCCTCGATCCAGCCGCGCAGCCGCGGCCAGGACGTGATCAGCGCTTCGTGGGCCAGGTCCACGGTGTCCTGGTCCACCGTGATCAGACGGGCCCTGGCCAGCTGTTCGACGACCTGGGCGGCGGCGGGGTCACCGGCGTCCAGCTCCCCCTGGCCGCGGGCGGCGGGTGTCCGCCGACCCTTCGCCCGGGGTGATCAGGCGCAGCAGCATCCGGCGGGCCGTCCCGGCCTGCTGCGGCGAGAGCCGGCCGTAGAGCTGTTCGGCGGTCTGGGCGACCGCGCCGTGGACGCCGCCCGCTGCCTCGTACGCCTGGAGCGTCAGGGTACGGCCACGGCGCCGCCGCCAGGTCTCCAGCAGGACGTGCGAGAGCAGGGGCAGACTGCCGGGCTCCTCGGCCATCTCCTCGACGAGGCGGGCGGTCAGCGACCGCTCCACGATCAGGCCCTCGGCGGCCGCGGGCTTGACGATCGCCTCCCGCAGTTCCTGCGGTGTCATCGGGCCGATGGGCAGGCTCGCCTCGTGGATCACACCGGCCAGTTCCCGGTGCGCCAGGCACCTCCCGTAGAAATCCGCCCGTACGCCCAGCACCACCCGCAGGTGGCTCGCGGCGTCGTGGGCCGTCAGCACGCGTCGGATGAACGCGTTCCGTTCGTCGGGGTCCGCGCAGAGGGTGAAGACCTCCTCGAACTGGTCCACCACGAGCCAGGTGTCCCCCGGCGTCCCGGCCGGGGCGAACAGCCGCCCGGCGTCGCGCTCGGGGTGGGCGCCGGGGGTGAGGACGCGGATCGCGGCGGGCGGGGGAAAGCCGAGCGGCGGGTCGGCGGCGGGCTGCCGCAGGCGGGCGATGAGCCCGGCGCGCAGCAGGGAGGACTTTCCGCTGCCGGACGGGCCGAACACGGCGACGACCCGGCGTTCCCGCACCCGTCGGAGAAGTTCCTCGGTGAGCCGCCGACGGCCGAAGTAGCGTGCGTGGTCGTCCGGTTCGAAACGGGCCAGGCCGCGGTAGGGCGCGACGGCGCCGTCCTCCTCCGCGTCGAGGACGCGGGCCGCGTCCTCCCGTACGGCTTCGTGCCAGCGCCGCTGCCAGTGCCCGGTGTCCCCGCCGCACGCCGTCACATACGCCAGCGCCACCGGGAGGGACGGCAGCTTCTCCCCCGCCGCCGCCTGGGAGAGTACGGCGGCCGAGTAGGCCGCCCGCTCCGCCATGGCCCGGTAGGTCGGACTGCCCGCCTCCAGGCGCAGCTTGCGCAGTTCGTACGCGAACCGCTGTACCGGACCCGCCCCGGGGTCCACGGGCTTTTCGCGACGCCCCATACGGCCTCCGCGCCGAGCTGACCGAGGAGCGCCACGGTACGGAGGCCGGTGGGACCCCACAAGGCCGGTTTCCGGCCGTGCGGGCATTGATTGGCCGCACGGAAAGGGGCTGCCAATCAATGCCCGGTGCGGTGAAGTGAGCTGTACCCGCGCCGGTCCGCGGTGCCCGCGTCCGCACCCTCCGGCGTCGACGGGACCGGGCCGGCGCAGCACCGCACCGCTGTGCGGCCGGGGGTGGACGGGCATCCTCACGGGGGTGGGATGCCCGGCACCCGGATCACGTCAGCCGCATACCGTGGGCGGTGACGATCGCGTCGTAGTCACCCTTGAGGCCGCCCTCACCCACGTAGCAGCGGAATCCGCTGGGCTTGTCGAGCGGCACCAGCTGCACCGCCGGAGCCTTGTCGCAGCGCAGCGACCTGGCCGCCTTGCCCCCGTACATCCCGTACTGCTGCCACGCCCGGGCCCGCATCCCTTCGGCGGTCAGCACGCCGCCCTTGGTGGGCGTGGCCGTGTACTGCATCAGGATGAAGCCGCCCTTGGTCTCGACGCGGAAGGGCACGTCGACTCCCATGTACTTCACGGTGCAGGTGAACGTCTGGGGCTGGTCACCCACCTCTTTGGTGTCACAGGAGCTGCTGGTCGGCTTGGACACCGCTCCGCCCATGGAGAGCACCCGGCTCTCCAGGTCGTACTTGATCTGCTCCAGCACCGGCGCCTCCTTGCCGGGCGCCGGGTGCTGGGGAGCGGCCTTCTCGGGCGGCGCGGCCGTCGGGCTGGGCACCGGCGTGCCCTTGGCGGACGCCGGTTCCCCGGACGATCCGCAGGCACTGGCCGCCGAGACCACCAGGGCCACCGTCGCCGCCGTACGTATCCATTTGTTGCGCTGCACTGCTGCTTCCCCGTCTTCCCCGTTGCGCGCGGGCCGCTGGACGCGGCCCGCACACCTTGTTCCTCGAACGACCGATCTTAGGACGCGCGCGGAGCGGCGGAGGGAGCGGGTCCGCAGGGGGCGCGGGCCGCGCCCGGTCTGTCTCAGCCAAAGTCGCACCTCAGCCGAAGTCGTAGTCGAAGGTGTACGGAACGGACGGGCTGCCCTGCTCGGCCGTGAACTCCCCTGTACCGCGCAGCCCGGCCAGCTCCCCGGTGGCCGAACCCGGCACGACCTCGAACGTGCAGTGCACACTCCCCTGTCGTCGAACGAGCCGCGCTCCTCCACGGCGAAGGCGCCCTGCCGCCCGTCGACGGTGCCCGTCAGCAGCTCCATCCCGGTGAACGTGCCGGTCTTCTCGGTGATGTAGACGATGGTGTACTCGCAGGTCGTCCGGGTTGCCGCGATACCCCCGGCGAAGGTGTTGACGACGGCGGCGTGGGCCAGGCGCGAAAAGGTGTCTTCCTCGCCAAGGGCGCGCTCCTGCCAGTCGGCGTAGGTGAAGTGCCCGGTGGTGCGGGTGCGTGCGGCGCTGGTCTGGGCGGCCATGGTGGTCCTTCCGTCCGGCCGCGCGGTGCGGTCCGCGCGGCGTGCCCGAAGTCTGGCCGCCGTACCTGACACCTTCTGTCAGGTACGGCGCGACAATGACCCCATGCGCGCCGACCGCCTGCTCTCCCTCCTCCTGCTGCTCCAGAACCGCGGCCGGATGACCGCGGCCGAGCTGGCCGCCGAACTGGAGGTGTCCCTGCGGACGGTCTACCGGGACGTCGAGGCGCTGGGCGCCGCGGGCGTCCCGGTCCGCTCCGAACGCGGCCCGGACGGCGGCTACTCGCTCATGAACGGCTACCGCACCCGGCTGACCGGGCTGAACGACGCCGAGGCGGAGTCCCTGTTCCTGGCCGGCGTGCCGGGAGCCGCGCGGGAACTGGGCCTGGGCGCGGGCCTGGCGACGGCCCAGCTGAAGCTTCAGGCCGCGCTGCCGCCCGGCCTGGCGGAGCGGACCCGCCGCCTCCAGAACTGCTTCCACCTGGACGCCGCAGCCTGGTTCCGGCACTCGGACCCCGTACCCCACCTGGCGACCGTGGCCCGCGCCGTCTGGGAACAGCGGACGCTGCACGTCCGTTACCGGGCGTGGGACGGCCGTGAGGCGCACCGGGAACTGCGCCCGCTCGGCCTCGTCCTGAAGAGCGGCATCTGGTACGCGGTGGCCTGGACGGACGGCCCGCCACCGGGCGACACCGCCCCACCGGACGGCACTGCCCCGGGGGCCGACGGCACCGCCGTACGGACCAGGACCTACCGCATCTCCCGCCTCGTGAGCGCCGAGACGACGGACACGCCCTTCGAGCGGCCGGCCGGCTTCGACCTGGCCGCCTGCTGGGAGGCGTCCTCCCAGCGCTTGGAGGCCAGGTTGCACCATGCGACGGCACGGCTACGGATCTCCCCGCGCGCCCAACGGATGCTGCCCATGCAGTTCGGCGCGGCCGGCAGCCGGGCCCTGGAGGCCGCCGGGCCACCGGACCGCGAGGGCTGGGTGCTGGTGGACCTCCCGGTCGAGGCACCGGCCGTCGCGGTCGGCGACCTCCTCCGGCTGGGCACGGAGGCCGAGGTGCTGGGCCCGCCAGGCCTCCGCGCCGCCGTCGCCCGCGCGGCGTCCGAACTGGCGGCACGCTACGCGGCGCCATGACCTCACCACCGGGCGCGGCACCTCGGCCCGGCAGTCGCGCGGGGCGGCCGTGGCCGGCCCGCCTCACCCCCGCGCCCCCGGACCGGGCACCGCCACCGTCGCTTCCAGACGCGCGGCCACCTCCCGCCCGATCCGGCCCAGCGGTTCCGCCTGGGTCATGGCGTGGTGGGTGCAGGTGACGTCGTGGTTCTCGATGTGGCCGGTGACCAGGTGGCGCCAGGCCTCGGCGGTCGGCGCGTGGGCGGGCTTGCCCTCGGTGGCGTGGAAGTACAGCAGGTCGCCGTCGAAGATGCCCTCGGAGAAGGTCGGCAGCAGCTTCACCGAGTTGGTGAACACCTCGGTGACGGCGGTGAGCCGGTCCTCGCCGAGCGCCGGGTGCCGCTTGAGCGAGTCCAGGAGTTCGTCGCCGCCGCCCTGACCGCGCAGCACCGCCGCCACGCCCGGCACGGTCAGCGGCCGTGCGAACCGGTCGGGGTCGTGCCCGGCCGCCTCCAGGAGCAGGGCGAGGATGTCGTGCTCCGTCACGGCGGAATCCGTCGTGCCGTGCGGGTCGATGGGGCACGAGTCGAGCATGGCCAGCAGCGCCACCCGCTCGCCCCTGGCCTGGAGCCGGACCGCGATGGCGTGCGCGAGCGCGCCGCCGAGCGACCAGCCCAGCAGGTGGTACGGCCCGGCGGGCTGTACGGCGCGGAGCTGCCCGACGTAGTCGGCGACCATCTCCTCGAAGGTGGCGGGCAGCGCCGCGCGCCGCTCCAGTCCGCCGGCCTGGAGCCCGTACACCGGGACGTCCGGGTCCAGGTGGCGCAGCAGCCCGGCGTAGCACCAGCTCAGGCCGCCGGAGGGGTGGACGCAGAAGAGCGGGGGCGGCTTCCCCGGGTGCGCAGCGGCAGCAGGGCCTCGAACCCGTCCGAACCGCCGCCGGTACGCAGCACTTTGACGAGTTCGGCGACGGTGGGTGCTTCGAACAGCGCGCGGATGGACAGCTCGGTGCCCAGGGCGGAGCGGATACGGCTGATGAGCTTGGCCGCCAGCAGGGAGTGTCCGCCGAGGGCGAAGAAGTCGTCGTCCACGTCGACCTGCCGTACTCCGAGGACCTCGGCGAACAGCGTGCACAGCACCTTCTCCTGCGGGCTGCGCGGCTGCCGTCCGTTGCAGGCGGCGGGGGCCTCCGGCGCGGGCAGGGCGGCGCGGTCCAGCTTGCCGTTGGCGGTCAGCGGCAGGTGGTCCAGGAGGACGAAGGCGCCGGGGACCATGTACTCGGGCAGGCGGGCGGACGCCCAGGCACGCAGGATGTCCGCGTCGACCGGTGCGGGCGCGGCGGTACCGGAACCGGAGCGGCGTGAGGCGGGGACACGGCCGGGCGCGGTGCGGGCGGCCGGGCGCTGGGGGGCGACGGGCACGACGTACGCGGCCAGGCGCCGGTCGCCGGGGGTGTCCTCCCGTACGGTGACCACCGCGTGGGCGACGCCCGGGTGGCGGGCCAGCGCCGTCTCGACCTCGCCGGGCTCGATGCGGAAGCCGCGTACCTTGACCTGCCCGTCGGCGCGGCCGAGGTATTCGAGGACGCCGTCGGGCGTCCAGCGCGCCCGGTCGCCGGTCCGGTACATGCGCGACCCCGGCGCGCCGCAGGTGCAGGGCACCCCGGGGTCGCCGCAGGTACCGGCGGCCGATCCGCTGCCCGCGTGGGCGAACGGGTTGGCGACGAACCGCTCCGCGGTCAGCGCGGGCCGGTGGAGGTAGCCGCGGGCGATCTGGTCACCGGCCAGGTACAGCTCCCCGGTACCCCGGCCGGCACGGGGTTGAGCGCGGCGTCGAGCACGTACGCCTGCACGTTGCGTCCCGGCCGTCCGATGACGGGCTGCTCCCCCTGGCCGGCGATGCGGCAGTACACGGCGTCGACGGTGCACTCGGTCGGCCCGTAGTAGTTGTACGCGGTGGTGCCGGGCAGGGCGCGCAGCGTCTCCCAGAGGGCGGCGTCGACGGCCTCGCCGCCGACCATGAGGATCCGGGGCCGGTGCCGTTCGCCGGTGAACAGTCCGGCGGCGATCAGCTGGTGCAGGTAGGTGGGGGTGAGGTCGAGGAAGTCGATGC
Organism: Streptomyces sp. Ac-502; assembly: GCF_045222935.1. Classification (NCBI taxonomy): domain Bacteria; kingdom Bacillati; phylum Actinomycetota; class Actinomycetes; order Kitasatosporales; family Streptomycetaceae; genus Streptomyces; species Streptomyces sp. Ac-502. The sequence goes on along the minus strand of NZ_JBHFFO010000001.1, from coordinate 8,945,236 downwards.
GCCGGTCGGCGATGTAGTCGACGAGGGCGGGCGGGTCGAGCCGTACGGCGTCCTCGACCAGGTGGAGTTCATGGCCGGCGGCCAGGAACAGCGGGCCCTCCCAGGCGGTGTCGAAGGAGAACGCGGCGGTCAGCGCGGTCCGCAGGCGGCGCCGGGCGGCGGCCGTCTCCGGGTCGATCAGCTCGGCCCGGTGGTCGAAGAACAGGTTCGTCAGCTGGCGGTGTTCCACGACGACGCCCTTGGGCTGCCCGGTGGAGCCGGAGGTGTAGCTGACGTACGCCGGGTGGCCCGGTGCCAGCGGGGTCACCCGGTCGGCGTCGGTGGGGTCGGTGTCCGGACAAAAATCCAGCTCCCGTGCGGCGGCCGGGGTGTCGAGGCACCAGGTGGCGGCGGTGCCGGGCAGGTGCCCGGCGGCCGCCGCCGTGGTGAGGACGCAGACCGGGCGGGTGTCGGCGAGCAGGAAGCGGATCCGCTCGGCGGGCAGCTCCGGGTCGACGGGGACGTACGCGGCGCCCGTCTTGAGGACCGCCAGCAGGCCGGCGAGGTGGTCGGCGGTGCGCGGCAGGGCCAGCGCCACGAACGTCTCGGGCCCGGCACCGCGTCCGATCAGTGCGTGCGCCAGCCGGTTGGCCCGGGAGTTCAGCGCGGCGTACGAGAGAGTGGTGGCGCCGCACACCAGGGCGGTGGCGTCGGGCGTGCGGCGGGCCTGCTCCTCGAAGAGCGCGGGCAGCGTGGTGGCCGGCACCGTACGGGCGGTGTCGTTCCATCCGGTGGTCACCCGGCGGCGCTCGGCGGCGGGCAGCAGGTCGATGCCGCCGACGGGCTGTTCGGGGTCGATGCCGGCCAGGGTGTCCAGCAGGGCCAGGAAGCGGCGCTGGTGGGCGGCGGTGGCCTCGGCGTCGTACAGGTCCGGGTCGGCCTGGAAGTCGATGCGCAGGCAGCCGTCGTCGGTCCGCTCGTAGACGTTGACGCCGAGGCCGGTGACCGGGCCGTTGGAGAGGTTGTGCAGGGTGGCCGGGTGCCGTCCGAAGGCCAGCTCCGGGTCGTAGCCCATGATGTTGATGCCCCAGTCGCCGAGCGGGCCGCCGGTGTGCGCGGCGCCCATCTCCTGGACGAGGTACGGCGACGGGTAGCGCTGGTGGCGCAGCAGGCCGCGGGCCTGCTCGGAGGTGCGCCGCAGCAGCTCGCGCACGGTCGTGTACGGCTCCAGTCCGACCTGGAGCGGCAGCACGTTGGCGACCATGCACGGCGTGCTGCGCGGTACGGCGCCGACGCGGCCGGTCACGGTCAGGTCCAGCGTCACCTCGGTGGACCCGCTCATGCGGTGCACGTACAGCGCGAGCGCGGCCATCGCCACCACGGGCAGTCCTGACCGGGCCTGCCGGGCCAGGGAGCGCAGTCCGTCGGCGGCGGGCGCGGGAGGTGGCCGGTCTCGCGCACGAAGCGGTGCGGGACGGCGGCCAGCCGGCTGGCGAGACCGGTCCCGGCGGTCCGGCCGGCGAAGCGCTCGGCCCAGAACGCGCGGTCCCTGGCGAACCGTTCGGAGGCGTGGTACTCGGCCTCGTCGGCCAGCAGCTCCTCCAGGGTGCCCAGGCTGCTGGGCGGGCACTCCTCGCCCGCCTCCAGAGCGCTGTAGATCTCGGCGACTCGCCGGATCAGGAGCGAGAAGCCGTAGCCGTCCAGGACGATGTGGTGCAGTGCCATGTACAGCACGCAGTGGTCGTCGGGCAGCAGCAGCACGGCGAAGCTGAACAGCGGGGCGCGGCGCAGGTCGACGGGCTTGCGCAGGTCGGCCCACATCCATTCCTTCGCGCGGGTCCACGGGTCGGCCGGCGCGACCACCCGGGCCGGGCCGGGCAGCGGTCCCGCGGGGCGGCCCGCCGCCTCCCGCAGGTCGACGACGGGCAGCGGCCAGTCGTCCGCGAGGTCGGGGATCTGCCAGACGCCGCCGTCCTCGTCGGTCTCGAACCGGACCCGTACGGCGTCGATGCCGGCCACGGCGCGGCGCACCGCGGCGTCCAGCACGGCCAGGTCGACCGGGCCGTGGATGTCCACGTACTCCGCGGCGCGGTAGATCGGGTTCTCCGCGTCCAGCTGCTGGGAGAACCACATCCCCGTCTGCGCGACGGTCAGCGGCAATCGGCGACCGCGGTGGCCTGGCTTCCTGTTCATGCTTGCCGTCTCCTGACGAAGGTGCTGGTGTACGGCGGCGACCGGGCCGTGGCGGGGGCCGTGCGACCGGTCGCGACTCACGCGCCGTAAAGGGCCAACGAGCACCACACGACGGGTGTATCGGTTCGTCGGCAAATCTCTTTGGACAGGTGTACGGAGACGGGGGCGGCGCGCGCGCCGCGGACCGCCCGGGGAACCGCTGACGCGCAGCTCACCGGCGGAACAACGAGGGCGGGGCCGGGCGGTTCCGGGGCCCGGACGGCTTCCCGGCGACCGGCCCGGCAGTCATGCGTACGTCGAATACGTGCGCCAGAACGGGCCGCCCGGGTCACTCACCGGGACGTACGAGGTCCGACGGGTCGGTGTTCGCGCCGCACACCACGACACACACCCGCTCCCCCGGCGCGGGCCGGTACGCACCGGACCGGAGGGCGGCGAGGGCGGCCGCCGTGCCGTGCTCGACCGCCAGTCTGCGGTCGTCCCACAGGCCCCGGCGCGCGGCCACGATCTCCTCGTCCGGGACCAGCAGCGAGACCGCCTCCGTCCGCCGCGCCCAGTCCAGCGCCATCCGGCTGGCGCGGCGGGCGCCCAGCGAGTCAGCGGCGACGGAGTCGACCGGGACGTCTACGACCCGGCCCGCCTCGATCGCCGCGTTCAGCGCCCGGCAGTTCTCCGGCTCGACGGCCACGACCCGTACGCCGTGGTGGTGCGCGGCCGCGGCGACCCCGCTGAACAGGCCACCGCCGCCGACCGCGACCACGACCGTGTCCAGGCCGGGCAGCGCGGCCCGGATCTCCTCCAGCAGGGTGCCGGCCCCGGCCGCGATCAGCGGGTGGTCGTACGCGTGTGCCGCCAACGCCCCGGTGCGCGCGACGTGTTCCTCGGACGCCACCAGCGCGGCGGCGTACTCGGTGCCCGCCTGGTGCACATCGGCGCCGAGCCGGCGCAGCCGGGCGACCTTGACCGGCGGCGCGGTCTCCGGCAGGAACACCGTCGCCGGGACGCCGTGGCGGCCCGCCGCCCAGGCGCAGGCCAGCCCGGCGTTGCCCCCGGAGGCGATGACCACCCCGGCCTCGGGCAGGGTGCCGGCCTCCCGGTGCGCGGCGACGAAGTTGGCCGCGCCGCGGGCCTTGAAGGACCCGGTGTGCTGGGTGAACTCGTAGGCTAGCCAGCCCTCGCCGGGTCCGAACCCGCCCGGGTCGGCCGGTGCGACGGTGACCGGCCGCACGTCTCCGGCGATCCGGCCGGCCGCCGCCTGTACGTCCTCGTAGCTGATGCTGCTCATCGCGGGCCACTCTCCCGGGGTCAAGACGTCGGACGTCGTGTCACGGTGCCGTCCGGCGCGGCCGGCGGGGCCGCCCTCGCGGCCGGACCGGTCCAGTTGATCACGGGCCGCGTCCCGGGTGCCCGGCCACCCCGGTCCCGTAAGGGCGAAAGTCCCGCCCGGCCAGGACTTTCCGCCCTTGGCGCACGGGACCGTCGACCGAAATGATCTTGGTACGCCGAGCCGGCGGCGCGTCCGAGCCGCCGGCCGACCGAAGGAAAGCACCCGCACCTGATGACCTTACGTACACCCGCCGTGATCACTTCCGGCGCCGCGGCGGCCCTCTTCCTGGGCCTGCTCCAGGCCCCCGCCGCCCAGGCCGCCGACCGGCCCCGGCCGTCCGGCGCCGGATCGCTGGACAACGTGCTCTGCATCTACAGCACCGAGATCACCGACCGCACCACCGGCGGCTACGTCTGGGACATCGGCAAGCGGGCCCACGCGCTGTGGAAGAGCGACGACTTCACGAAGAAGTACGGCGACCTGTCCTACGCCGAGCAGACGAACAAGCTGCTCTACGAACTGAACGTGAGCCAGCACGTGTTCGGCCACAGCTGGCTCGTCCACTTCACCACCGGCGGCAAGCTGCACCGGAAGCTGGACAACGGCGAAGAGGCCCGGTACGACACGTATTCCTTCCAGCCGAACGACCCGGACGGCATCAACGGCGACGGTTCCCCGGTCGACGGCATGTCCGTCAACTACACCGGCTACGACATCAACGTCCCCGGCAAGCCCTTGGTCGAGTGGGACCGGCCGAGCCGCAAGCAGGACCAGGGCCAGGCGCACTCCCCGCGCGCCGCGCGCTGCACGGCACTGACCGGCGCCCAGCAGAGCGCCTTCAAGCAGGAGATCCAGCGGCGCGCCAAACTCGACGAAAAGTACACGCTCCTGCCCAGCTGGAACTTCCTCCTGACCGGCGGCTGGGCGGGAACCTCCGCCAGGAACTGCACCACGTTCGCCCTCCAGGTCTGGGACGCGACGATGAAGGACACCCCGGCCGAACGCATCGACGCGCCCGGCGGATACCCCGCGGCGGACATCGACAAGCTGGGCGGCGAGGTCCCCGGCGACCTGACGCGGAGCGAGTACTCGGCCTGGATCCCCGCCCTGGCCGGCAAGTGGATCCGCGAGAAGAACGGCGGCCACGACGAGAACCCGGGGGTACCGCGCTTCGCCGACGACGCGCTCGCGCCGGTTGACGCGCCCTAGGCTCCCGTCAGCTGTCCTTTTGCCGTGGCTCCGACGGGCCGGCGTCGTGTGGCGCATGCCCGTCGCGCCGCTTCTGCCGTTCCGACAATGCCACTTCCTGATCGACGGCCCGCTGTTCGACATCGTCGCGCGCTTCCGCGCGGCGCAGGGCCTCGTCGGCGCGCAGGAGCTGGTCCCGGCTGGCCGCGATCAGGCCCTGGGCCCGGTCGATGGCCTCGGAGGAGCGTTGCCGGTGGCCGGCGGTGCGCTCCCCGGCCGCGCGGGACCGGTGGTCCGCCTGCTCCTCCTGCGCGTCGAGCGCGTCCTCGCGCCGGTCGGCGGCTCTCTCCCGGTCGTCCGCGCGGCGTTCCCGCAGGGCGGCCTCGCCCTCCCGGACATCGGCGAGGCGTTCTCGCCGGTCGGCGGCCTCGTCACGCCGGTCCGCCAGCTCTTCCCGCTGGTCGGCGTGGCGTTCGCGGCGGTCCGTCTCCTTCTCGCGCTCTTCGAGCCGCCGTTCCCGTTCGGCGGACTGTTGTGCGGCAGTGTCCGGCACCTCGTCCGAGGACTCGTTGCTCACCCTGGCAGTATGCGCCGTGGCGCCGCCCTCGTGCGGCAACGGTGTGCCGGCCGACGACGCCATGTCAGCCTCCCGTGGTGTCCAGGTAGGCGCCCAGCGGCTGGAGCGGCGTCCACAGTTGTTCGAAGTAGGCGGCGAAGTAGGACATGTACGTCGGGGCCTGGACGCTGAAGCCGTTCAGTTTCTGGTGGGCGCCCCCGGAGAAGGTCAGGAAGACCGTGCTGTCGTCGATCAGCGCCATGTTCAGGCCGTCGGCCGCCGCCGTCCACCGCAGGACGTTCGCCTCGTAGTTGAGCAGGCGACCGGTCTCCTGCCGGTGCTGCCGGGCCCAGGCGAGGACGTCCCGGTCGGGCACGCCGTGGGTCTCGGGGATGCCGATGATGCGGCGGACGCTTCGCTGGTCCTCGGTGTCCTCGTGCGCCCAGGCCAGGGTGTCCGCGAAGTAGTCGGCGGAGGCCTTGGTCGTGTACTGGTCGGGCGGATAGCGGCGGGTGTACGTCACCCTGATCTCCGACCGGGCCACCCGGACGTACCGGGCCGCCGCCGAGTAGAACTCGGGGTTGCTGCGGTACCAGGTCGCGGCGAGGAGCGCGTCACCGCCGACGTCCGGCAGCGCCGCCGGGGCCGCCGCACCGTCCTGTCCGGCCGGTCCCCGGCGCGGCGCGTCGAGGCGGCGCTTCGCTTCCCGCCAGCGGTCCAGCCAGTCCGCCGGTTCCGCGCCGCAGGCGCTGACGAAGGCGGAGGTCGGTGCCCAACCGGGGAAGCGGCGCCCGTTCAGCATCGCGGACACCGAGCTGCGCCCGCACTTCATCTGGAGGGCGAGGCGGGCCTCGGTCGGTTCGAAGCAGCGCGGCCGCAGTTCGCGCAGTTGCTCCGCGAATGCTTCCACGGGCTCCGGGACGGGCGGGGACGCCGGCCGTTCGGTCAATGGATCATCATCCCCCCGGGTGCGAGGCGGCGGCGTCACAGATGTTCCGTGCCTGTCCGTCATTGTCCGCCGGTGCCACCGGTGTTCGCCAGTGTTCCGCCGCGCTGTCGCGGTGCTCAGAAGTGCCTGCGCCCGTCTCTGTGCCATAGGCGCAGGTGAGCGCGGGGCCGACACTTCCGGTGTACGGGCTGCATCGGCTCCGCGCGGCGGGAGCGCGGGAAGGAGGACGCCATGTGACCTGACAGCCGATCGCGACCGACCCGGACGAACCGACGGACGGGCGGCGCCCGTACCGCCACCGGCACGCGAAGAGGCCGCTCCCTGGTGCTTCTGGCGGGAAGCGGGGAACGGCCTTCTGCCGAACTCGGAAAACCTCGTGTTCCCCACAAGGCGATCTCATGTCCGTCGACTTCAGGATAGCCCTTCGCTGTACGGGCATCGCCTTCGTGGCGGTGCTCGTCGTGGGCGTCAGCCTGGTGACGCCCTCCCCCACCGGTTTCCCCGTCCCGCAGGGCTCCCTCTGGGTCCTGCTCGTGGCATCGGCGCGCACGCCGGCCGCCGTGCGCGGCGGGACGGGACGGCGACGGTGAGCGCGGCGCCGACGGCGGCGTGCCGCCGGTGCGGGGCCTCGGAGCCGCGCACCTTCACCGCCCCGGTCGTCGACTGCTCCGGCCGGCTGCTCATCGCCACGTCCGTGATCTGCGCGTGCGGCGGCTCGCCCCTGGTCGGTCTGCGGCCGCCCGTCCGGCTGACGGCCGGGACGCGCGGGACCGGTGACCGTGACCGGCCGCGGACGGGTGCGCCCCGCCGTGGCCGGTCACGCGTCCGCGTGCGACGGCGCGGGGCCGGTCTGGGTATCGTCGGCCGTCGGGCCGGTGGACCGCCGGTGACCGTACGACACGACGAGACACGACGAGAAAGGTGCAGGCGCTGTGCCACGCCCTCAAGGCCGGGACCACGACCGCGGACGCGCACACGGCCGGGACCGCGGGCAGCCCCGTGGCCACGGCCGTCCACAGGACTGGTCGCCGGCCGACCGCCCGCAAGGGGTACGGGACGGACTGGCCGGGGAACTGCGCCGGATGGACGGCGCCTCGTACGGCAGATACAAGGCGCTCCTCGGCAGCTGGTCCATGCCCGGCTTCACCCTGGAGGTGATCCGCGGACAGTCCGACCCGTACGCGCCGCCCGCACGGGTCGCCCTGCGCGTACCGGCCGAGGAGGCCGGGTTCCCCGCCGATCTGTGGGAGTCGCCGGTCCGGCGGCGGGCCTTGGCGAGCTATCTGGCGCGGCGGGCCGCCGAGGCGGCGGACCACCGGGCGCTGCGGGTGGACGCCGGCGGCCAGGAGGTGCTGGAGCGCAGTTCCTGCCTGGTCGACGCGCGGGACGGCTCGGTGACACTGCGCCTGGGCGTCGACCTGCCGGGGCACGGCCGCCGCATCGACGGGCACGCCGCGGAGCACGTCCTGTGCGGTCTGCTGCCGAGGGTCGCCGAGCGCGCGCTGCGGTACGCGGCGCTGGACGCCGACGACGTACGGGCCTTCGCCGACACCGTCGAGGACTCGGCCGCCCTGCGCGCCGCGCTGCCCGGCCTCGGCCTGGTCGCGTTCGTGGCCGACGGCGCGGTGCTGCCGCGGCGCAGCGGCGTGGACGACCGCCCGGCGGCCGGTGACGGAGTCGTCCCGTTCACCTCTCCGGAGGAGCTGCGGGTCTCGGTCGACCTGCCGCACGCGGGGACGGTCACCGGCATGGGCGTACGCGAAGGCGTCACCCTGATCGTCGGTGGCGGCTTCCACGGCAAGTCGACGCTGCTGCGGGCCCTGGAGACGGGCGTGTGGGACCACGTTCCGGGGGACGGCCGCGAGCGCGTGGCGGCCCGGCCCGACACCGTCAAGATCCGCTCCGAGGACGGCCGCCGGGTCGAGCGGGTGGACGTGCACGCCTTTGTCGACCATCTGCCGAGCGGCGCGGACACCACCGACTTCTGCACGGACAACGCCTCCGGCTCCACGTCGCAGGCCGCCTCCCTGTGCGAGGCCGTCGAGGCGGGCGCGCGGGCTCTGCTCATCGACGAGGACACCGCGGCCACCAACCTGATGATCCGGGACGCGCGGATGCAGGCGCTGGTCGCCAAGGAGCGGGAGCCGCTGACGCCGTTCGTGGACCTCGTCCGCTCCCTGCACCGCGACCACGGGGTCTCGACCGTGCTGGTGATGGGCGGGTCCGGCGACTACATGGAGGTCGCGGACCAGGTGGTCATGATGGACGCGTACCGGCCGTCCGACGTCACCGAGCAGGCACGCCGGCTGGCGGCGGTGCCGACCGGCCGGACCGCCGAGGCGGACGCCTTCCCCGGCGTCGCCCACCGCCGCCCGGACCCCGGTTCGCTCGACACGTCCGTACGCGGCCGCTCCCGTATCCGGGCGCGCGGCGACGACGGGCTGACCTTCGGCGAGCACGACATCGACCTGCGGGCCGTCGAACAGATCGCGGACGCGCGCCAGGTGGTGGGCATCGGGCTGGCCCTCGAACTGATGGTGCGGCGCGGACACGTGGACGGGAAGCGCACCCTGGCCGAGGCGCTCGACCTGCTCGACGGCGACCTGGAGGACGGCGCGCACCGCCTCCTGGCCGTCCGCGACGAGGACTTCGCGCTGCCGCGCCGCCACGAGGTGGCCGCGGCCCTGAACCGCCTGCGCGGCCTGCGGGTCCTGGGCCGGCCGACGGGAAGCTAGCCAACGGGGCCGGCCGCCGGGGGCCTGCCATCGGGGGCGGCGGAAGGCTAAGGACCGACCGTCAAGGGTGGCGGAGGACTGAGAACCGGGGCTCTCCGCGTACGCGGCGCGCTGCGTACGGCTACGCGGGTGTGCGGCGCGCGCTGCGTACCGGCTGGTGCGCGCGCTGTACGTACGCGGACGGGCCCCCGGCGCACTCCCGCGGCGCGCGCTACGACGCCGAGGGCACCGGTTCCACACGCCGGATGCCCGCCCGCCGCACGACCTCGCGCCCCACCTCGGCGGCCCGCCGTACCAGTGCGGCGCCGTCCCAGTGGGGCGGCCGGCCCTCCCACAGCCGCAGGCGGCCGCCGACCACGACCGCGCGGATCTGGTCGCGGCCCGCGAGCCGTACCAGCTCCCAGCTCAGGTCCCACGACGGCGTCAGCTCCGGTACGTCGAGGTCCACGACGAGGAAGTCCGCCGCCTTGCCGGGCGTGATCTCGCCGGTGACCCGGCCGAGGCCGAGCGCGTCGGCGCCGCGCGAGGTCGCGTGCTCCAGCCACAGCCGCCCGGCGCCGCACACCGAGTCGCCGCTCTCCAGGCCGAACGCCAGCCGTTGCGCGGTTTCCGCGGCGTCCACCAGCCGGAACCCGTCGCCGCGGGTGCCGTCCGTGCCGGTGCCGAAGCGCACCCCCATGGCGGCCATCGTCCCGGCCTGCGCGACGCCGTTGCCCTTCCACGCGCTGGCGACGGGGTTGTAGCTGACGGCCGTGCCCGTGTCGGCCAGCAGGCGGAGTTCGCCGGGGGTGAGCAGGGTGGCGTGGGCGCCGAGCGTGTGCGGTCCGAGGGCGCCGACGTGGTGGAGGTGTTCCACCGGGCGCCGGCCGACGCTCTTGAGGGAGCGTTCGACGGAGGCGAGGTGTTCGTTGACGTGCACCTGGAAGACGGCGCCCGCTTCGGCGCACAGCCGTGCCGTGCGCCGCAGTACCCCGGCGTCGGCGGCGTCCTCCGGCACGGGGATCGCCAGCGAGGGGTGCACCAGCCGGGATCCGTCCCAGCGGGCGAGGTGCCGTTCGCCGCCCTTGCCGTCCGAGCACACCCGGCCCAGCACGCAGCGGACACCGGCATCCTGAGTGGCCTGCGCCAGGACCGCGACGTCGACGGGCGCGCGGGTCCCGGCGTCGGCGACGGTGGTGAACCCGCCGCGCAGCGCTTCCAGCGCGGCCAGTTTCGCCGCCAGGTAGGCGCTCTCCTCGTCGAGCGCGCGTTCCAAGGGCTCCCAGACCGTCTTGAAGATCTCCGACGGCTGCCCGAACGCCTGCGCCTTGCCGAAACTCTGCGTCAGATGGTGGTGCGCGTCCACGAATCCCGGCATCAGCAGCGTGCGTCCGAGGTGTACCGGGGTCAGGCGACGGTGGGTGCCGATCAGCTTGCGCGCGGGCCCGACCTCCCGGAAGATTCCGTCGGCCACGCGTACGGCATGGTCCCTGACGGGCCCTCCGGGCAGCAGCAACGCTTCCGGTACGAGGAGGAGTTCGTCGCCTTCGAAGTGCTCGGGGCGCAGTGCGGGGGCGGCGGCCGACGCGGGACCCGCCGCCGCGGTCGCCGTCCCCGCGGTCGCCGCCAGCAGCCCGCCCGCCCCGGTCAGCCCGGCGTGCGTCAGGAAGGACCTGCGCCCCGTTCCCGCCTCCCGGCCCTGAGGGTTTTCCCGACCCGGCCGCTCCTTCTGGCTCCCCCGGCCCTCCTCCGGGCGCGGCCCTTCGTCCGCCGCCCGCGCGCCCTCGTCCCCCGACCGCTCCCGCCCTGCCTGGTTCGCCAACGCGCTCTCCTCCGTAGCCGGTTTCCCGCCGCCCTGGGCCGGGCGGGCCGACGATAAAGGAGCCCGCGACACGGAACAACCCTTCCGGCATACGGGAGAAGCCGTATCCCCACGAGCGCGCCGCCCCGGGTGGCGGAACCCCCCGACACGGCGCACAAACTCGCATGTCCCAGCGTCGTCCCAGGTCAGCGCGGGTGGCGTAACTTCGGGGAAATGTGCGGACCCTAGGTTGGGCGGGCGCCTGGCACCCTGCCGCCCGGCGTACCCCGAGCCGAGTTGCGGAGATCCCATGACCGCGTCGCCGTCCGACCCGACCGCCGCTCCGGCAGGCCCCCGCACCCGGTCCCGCGCGGACCGGGCCCGGCAGGTCGCGGAGGTGCTGCGCCGGCAGATCGCCTCCGGCGCCTTTCCCTCCGGCGTCCTGCCGGACGAGCGGAGCCTGGTCGCCGACCACGGCGCCTCGCGGAACACCGTCCGCGAGGCGCTGGGTGTCCTGCGCGACGAGGGCGTGGTGGAACGGCGGCAGGGCGTGGGCACGGTGATCCGGCACCGTACGTACGAGCACACGCTGGAGCGGCTGACCGGACTGGCCGAGACCCTGTCGGCGTACGGGCGGATCAGCAACGAGGTACGGGTCGCGGACGTGGTCCGGCCGCCCCGTGAGGTGGCACGCAAGCTGTGCGTCCCGGAGGACGGACAGGTGGTGTACATCGAGCGGCTGCGCCGCCTCGGCGAGGACCCGCTGTCACTGGACCTGACCTACCTGACCACCGACATCGGACGGCCGTTGCTGGACGCTGACCTGGCGGGCCGGGACCTGTTCGGCCTGATCGAGGAGTCGGTCGGCGGCCCGCTGGGCTCGGCGAGCGTGACCGTGCACGCGGTCAACGCGGACCCCGGCACCTCGGCCCTGCTCGGAACCCCGCCGGGGCAGGCGGTGTTCACCGTCGAACGGCTCACCCGGCTGCCGGACGGGCGCCCCGTCGACCTGGAGTTCCTGCGCGTACGGGGCGACCGGCTGGCGTTCCGCGCGGAGCTGGGCCGGGACACCGGTGCGCCCGGCAGCCCGCCCGCCGGTTCCGGCCTTGAGGGGAAGCACGGGTCCGCCCCGACGGAGTACAACGGTTCCGGCCCGGCAGGTGACGACCGATGACCCGCGCCGCACCCACCTCCCGTACCGCTTCCCCCGCGCCGCGAACGCCGCCGCCACCGGCCCGACCCGCCTCAACATCGCCGTGCTGTGCCTGTGCGTCACCCTCGTCGTCGGCATGGTGTCCGCCGTCAACCTCGCCATCCCGTCGCTGTCCCGCAGCGCGCTGCATCCGTCCGCCGAGGCGGTGGTGTGGGTCGTGGACGGGTACGTGGTGTTCTTCGCCTGCCTGCTCGTCCCGGCGGGCGCGCTCGCGGACCGGCTGGGCCGCAAGGGCACCCTGCTGGGCGGGATGGCGCTGTTCACGGCGGGGTCCGCGCTGTGCGCCGTCGCGCCCGGCATCGCGGTGGTGATCGCCGGCCGGATGCTCTCCGGAGCCGGTGCCGCCGCCGTACTGCCGACGACGCTGGCCCTGCTGGTGGCGGACGCGGCGCCGGAGCGCCGGCCCCGGCTGGTGGCGGTGTGGGCGTCGATGACGGGGCTGGCGGCGGTGCTGGGCAATGTCGGGGGCGGCGCGGCTCTCCAGACCGGTTCCTGGCGGGCCCTGTTCCTGTGCGTCGTCCCGCCGGCCCTCCTGGCCCTCGTCCTGATCGCCGTCTGCGTTCCGGCCGCCGTACGCCACGGCCGTCCGGTCTCTCCGCTCTCGGCGGCCCTGCTGACCGCCGGCTTCCTGGCCCTGCTGGCGGGCATCGTCTCCGGGCCGGAGTCGGGCTGGCTGGGGGACGGACGGTGGGCGGGTTCGCCTTCGCCGCCGTACTGCTGACCTGCTGGGTGCGGTACGAACTCCGGCGGCCGCAGCCGATGCTGGACCCGCGGCTCTTCGCCCTGCCGGTCGTGCGGGCGGGAGCGCTCGGTCTGGCGCTCGCTTTCGTCGGCATGTTCGGCCTGTTCTACGTCAACGGCCAGTACCTCCAGTACGCGCAAGGCCATTCGCCGCTGGGTGCGGGCATCCGCCTGCTGCCGATGGCGGCCGCGCTTCTGCTGGCCCCGCGCTGTGCGATGGCACTGGAGCGGCGGCTGGGCGGCCGGGCCACCGTGGGTACGGGGCTGCTGGTACTTGCGGCGGGCCTGGCCACCGTGTCGACGGTGAGCGCGCGCACCCCGTACGTCCTCTACGCCACCGGTGTCACACTGACCGCGGCCGGCTGCGGCCTGGCCACCCCCTGCTCTCGCACGGCATGATGTCGGCGCTGCCGCCGGACCGGGCCGGAACCGGCTCCGGACTGCAGAGCCTGGCCCGCGAGTTGGGCAGCGCGCTGGGCATCGCGATCAGCGGCAGCATCGTCACCGCCCTCTTCACCGCCCGCCTGCCCGCCGTACTGCGCGGCCCGCATCCGCCGACGACCGTGGCCGCGGCGGAACGGGAACTGAGCGCGTCCGGCCCCGCGGGCAGCGGCCTGCGGGACGCGGTGCTGGACGCCTTCACCGGGTCGCTCGATGCCGCGATGCTCGTACTGGCCGCGGTGGTCGTGGCGGGCGGGGCGCTGGTGGTCGCGTGGTACCCAGGACGCCGCTCCCGCACGGCCGCTGGCAAGATCCACCCATGACTTACGCCACCACGCCTGCCGCGGTTCCTTCCACGGCCGCTTCCACACCGTCCCCGATACCTCCCGTGGTACCCGCCGGTCGTATGCGGGACAGCGATCAGCCCACCCTCGGGCTCACCGCGGACGCCGAGTTACGCCCGTGGCGGCCCACCGACGCGCACGCACTGGTCGCCGCCTGCCAGGACCCGGACATCCGGCAATGGAACCGGCCCGCGCAGGTCTCGGCGGAGGGCGCGCGGGCCAAGATCGCGCACTGGCATCAGCGGTGGCACGACGAGCAGGCCGCCGTCTGGGCCGTCGCGGACGGCGCGGACGGCGCAGCGGTGGGACTGGCCGGACTCGCGGACCTGGACCTCAGGGGCGGCAGCGCGGAGTTCCTCTACTGGCTGCTCCCGGCCGGACGCGGGCGCGGGCTCGCGGCGTCGGCGACCGTACGGATCAGCCGATGGGCCCTGGAGGATCTCGGCCTGCACCGGTTGCGGCTCAGCCACTCCGTGGCCAACCCGGCGTCCTGCCGGGTGGCGGCCAAGGCGGGCTTCCGGCTGGAAGGCACCCTGCGCAGCGCGCTGTTGCACGCCGACGGCTGGCACGACGAGCACCTGCACGCCCGCATCGCGGGCGACGACTGGCCCGCGGACGCCTGAGCCACCGCCGCGGGCTGCTGGTCGCGGCGGTGGCTCGGGCAGGCGTCGTCCGGTACGGGCGCGGTGTCAGCCGGTGGTGTGGCCGGAGAGGCGTTCGACGCCGCGCAGGAGGGCGGAGTGGTCGAGGTTGCCGTCGCCCTGGGCGCGCAGGGCGGCGACCAGGGAGGCGACGAGGGTGCCGGTGGGCAGGGCGGCGCCGACGGCGCGGGCGGCGTCGGTGACGATGCCCATGTCCTTGTGGTGCAGGTCGATGCGGAAGCCGGGCGTGAAGTCGCGTTTCAGGAAGTTGTTCTTCTTGCGGGTCAGGACGGTGGAGCCGGCCAGGCCGCCGCCCAGGACGTCGAGGGCGGCGGCGAGGTCGACGCCGGACTTCTCCAGGAAGACGACGGCTTCGGCGCAGGCCTGGAGGTTGACCGCGACGATGAGCTGGTTGGCGGCCTTGACGGTCTGTCCGGCGCCGTGCGGGCCGCAGTGCACGATGGTCGTGCCCAGGGCCTCGAAGAGCGGGCAGGCGGCGTCGAAGTCCTCCCGGGCCCCGCCGGCCATGATGGACAGGACCGCCTCGACGGCGCCGGCCTCGCCGCCGGAGACCGGGGCGTCCAGCACCCGGATCCCGCGCTCGGCCGCGGCGGCGGCCAGGTCGCGGGAGGTCTGCGGGGTGATCGAGGACATGTCGATCAGCAGCGCGCCGCGCCGGGCGTTGGCCAGGATGCCGTCGGGGCCGTAGGCGACGGCCTCGACCTGCGGGGAGGCGGGCACCATGGTGACGATGACGTCCGCTTCCCGGACCGCCTCGGCGACCGAGGCGGCGGGGGTGCCGCCGGCGGCGGCCAGCCGGTCGAGCTTGGCTGGTTCGAGGGTGTGGCCGGTGACCGGGTAGCCGGCCCTGAGCAGGTTCTCGGCCATGGGCGCGCCCATGATGCCCAGCCCGATCCAGGCGATTTTCGAAAGAGTGCTCATGTGCGGTGCCTTTCGGGAGACGGGGGTGTCAGGGGGCGGCGGTGGCGGCGCGCAGGGGGCGGGGCAGCCAGGCGAAGGACTGGGCGGAGGGCCGGTCACCGGGTGTGTACTCCAGGCCGGTGAAGCCGGTGTAGCCGTTGGTGTGCAGCCGCTCCAGGAGGTCTTCGAGGGGCAGGGTGCCGGTGCCGGGGGCGCCGCGGCCGGGGCTGTCGGCGATCTGCACGTGTCCGGTCCGGGGGTGTAGCGGTCGATGACCTCTGCCAGGTCCTCGCCGTTCCTGGCCAGGTGGTAGAGGTCCATCAGGAAGCGGGCGTTGTCCAGGCCGGTGGCGGCGTTGACCGCGTCCACCACCTCGACGGCCCTGGGCGCGGAGACGAGCGGGCACGCGGGCGACTCGGGCGCGTTGAGCGCCTCGATCAGCAGGGTGGCCCCGATGCGGTGTGCGGCGCGCGCGGCCAGCGTCAGGTTCTCCAGCGCCAGCGCGTCCTGGGCGGCCGGGTCCACGCCCTGCACCCGGTTGCCGTACAGGGCGTTGAGCGCGGTGCAGCCCAGCGACTGCGCGAAGTCCGCGGCCACCTCCACATTGGCCCGGAACCGCTCGGACTCCCGCCCCGGAATCGACAGGGCGCCGCGGTCGGGACCGGGCAGCTGCCCGGCATAGAAGTTCAGCCCGACCAGCTGCGTGCCCGCAGCACGCAACGCCCCGCGCAGCGCGTCCAGCTCCCGCTGCGCGGGCACCGGGGCGTCCGCCCACGGCCACCACAGCTCCACCGCGCCGAACCCGGCGGCCGCGGCCGCCGCCGGGCGTTCCAGCAGCGGCAGTTCGGTGAACAGGATCGACAGGTTGACGTTGAAACGCGCGTCCGAGAAGCCCATGCCGGGCCGTCCTTTCGTGAAGCGGGGTCTTGCGTGAAGCGGGGTCTTGCCTGAAGCGGGGTCTTCCATGGAACGGAATGCGGAAGCAGAGCGGTCGGGAGGTGGTGGGCGAGGGCCCCCGCCCCCACCTGCTCCACCCGGCCCGGCTCAGCTCATCGGCACGACGGCGGTCGGCGCGTGGCCTGGCTCGGTGGCCAGGTCCTCGAACTCGTTGACGCTGCCGATGTCGGTGCCGCTCATCGCGATGTTGGTGACCCGCTCCAGGATCGCCTCGACGACCACCGGGACCCGGTGCTCGGCGGCCAGCTTCTTGGCCTCCTCGAAGGCGGGCAGCAGCTGGTCCGGCTCGGTGACGCGGATCGCCTTGCAGCCCAGCCCCTCGGCGACCTTGACGTGGTCCACGCCGTAGACGCCGAGTTCGGGGGTGTTGATGTTCTCGAACTCCAGGGTGACCTGGTAGTCCATGGCGAAGTTGCGCTGCGCCTGGCGGATCAGGCCCAGGTAGGAGTTGTTCACCAGCACGTGCACGTACGGGATGCGGTGCTGGGCGCCGACCGCCAGCTCCTCCAGCATGAACTGGAAGTCGTAGTCGCCGGAGAGCGCGACCACGCTGCCGTCGGGGTCGGCGGTGGCGACGCCCAGCGCGGCCGGGATGGTCCAGCCCAGCGGCCCGGCCTGGCCGCAGTTGATCCAGTGACGCGGCTTGTAGACGTGCAGCATCTGGGCGCCGGCGATCTGCGAGAGGCCGATGGTGGTGACGTAGCGGGTCTCGGGCCCGAAGGCGCGGTTCATCTCCTCGTACACCCGCTGCGGCTTGAGCGGCACGTCGTCGAAGTGCGTACGGCGCTGGAGCGTGGCCTTGCGCTGCTGGGCCGAGGCGGCCCACTCGCCGCGGTCGGGCAGTTCGCCCGCGGCCTTCAGCTCCTTGGCGACCTCGACGAACAGTTCCAGCGCGGCCTTGGCGTCGGAGGCGATGCCGTAGTCCGGGGCGAATATCCTGCCGATCTGGGTGGGCTCGATGTCGACGTGCACGAAGGTGCGGCCCTGGGTGTAGACGTCCAGCTTGCCGGTGTGCCGGTTGGCCCAGCGGTTGCCGATGCCGAGGACGAAGTCGGACTCCAGGAAAGTCGCGTTGCCGTAGCGGTGCGAGGTCTGCAGGCCCACCATGCCGGCGTTGAGGCGGTGGTCGTCGGGGAGGGTGCCCCAGCCCATCAGGGTGGGGATGACGGGGACGCCGGTCAGCTCGGCGAACTCGACGAGCAGGTCCGAGGCGTCGGCGTTGATGATGCCGCCGCCCGCGACGAGCAGCGGGCGCTCGGCGGCGTTCAGCATGGCGAGGGCCTTCTCGACCTGCTTGCGCGTCGCCTTCGGCCGGTGCACCGGCAGCGGCTCGTACGTCTCCGGGTCGAACTCGATCTCCGTCATCTGCACGTCGATCGGCAGGTCGATCAGGACCGGTCCGGGCCGCCCGGAGCGCATCAGGTGGAACGCCTGCTGGAAGACGCCGGGGACCTGGGCGGCCTCCAGGACGGTGGTGGCCGCCTTGGTGACCGGGGCGGCGATCGAGGCGATGTCGACGGCCTGGAAGTCCTCCTTGTGGATCACCGCGGTCGGCGCCTGGCCGGTGATGCACAGGATCGGGATCGAGTCGCCGGTCGCGGAGTACAGGCCGGTGATCATGTCGGTGCCGGCGGGCCCGGACGTACCGATGCAGACGCCGATGTTGCCGGGGCGGGCGCGGGTGTAGCCCTCGGCCATGTGGGAGGCGCCCTCGACGTGGCGGGCGAGCGTGTGGTGGATGCCGCCCCCGGCCCGCAGCGCCGCGTAGAACGGGTTGATCGCCGCGCCCGGCACACCGAACGCGTCGGTCACGCCCTCGCGCTTGAGGATCTCCACAGCCGCACGGGCGGCGGTCATTCGAGGCATCGAGTACTCCTGCGTCGGCCGGTCGGGATCGCGCTCCGGCCCGGGGCGGAAGCGCGAGCTGGGCTCTTTCCGCATAGTGGAATACTTGTTTTACTCTGCGGAAGTAACGACGAAAGTAGAGCGCGTTCTTCCCGCCGTCAAGGGATCGCCGTACGGAGAAGAACCCCGGCAGGCCGGTGCGTCGAAGAGGGCGGAGGCGCGGCCGAGACAGGCCCGAGGGCGTCGGCCCATACGCCGCGGCACGGCCCTGACCAGGCACGTTAAGCTGCTCATCCCCCTGTTGTCGCTTTGCCGCCCCCACGGAGGAGACCGCCCCATGCCCCCGCGCACCGTCCTGATGCTCCAGCACATAGAGGTCGAGAAGCCCGGCCTGATCCTGGACGCCCTGGACGGCAGCGGCCTGCACGTCGACATCCGCAATCTGATCGACATGCCGGGCGCCTCGGCGGACGACCTGCCGCCGCTGTCCGACCTGGCAGGGCTGGTCGTCTTGGGCGGCCCCATGAACGCCGACGACACCACGGAGCACCCGGTGCTGAAGGTGGAGCGGGACCTCCTGGTCGACGCGCTGCGGGCCGGCGTCCCGACGCTGGGCGTGTGCCTCGGCGCCCAGCTCCTCGCCCGCGCCCAGGGCCTGGCCGTACGGACCGGTGCCGAACTCGGCCGGGAGAGCGAGATCGGCTGGTCCGCGCTGGTCGACGTGGACCGCGCCGACCCGTTCGTCGGCCCGCTGGCCGACGCCCCGGCCGTACTTCACTGGCACGACGACCGCATCGTGCCCGCCCCCGGCACCCGCGTCCTGGCCCGTACGGGCACCACCGAGTGCCAGGCGTTCCGCGCCGGCCCGGCTGCCTGGGGCATCCAGTTCCACCTGGAGGTCACGCCCGGTCTTTTGGACACGTGGCTCACCGAACCGGCTTTCGCCACCAAGGCCACGGACGCCCTCGGCCCCGGCGCCACGGCCCGGCTGCGGGCCGATGCCCTGGCCGCGGCCCCCGCCCTGCGCCCCCTGGCCGAGCGGAGCCTGGCGCACCTGCGCGCCCTCTTCATGGAGCGCGCGGGACTCTGATCCCTACGGCCTCACAAGGCGGCGCCACCGAGCCGCTCGTCGGCCCCGTCCCGGCCCGCTCCCCCGCCGAGCCACACCCCGATCACCTCGGACGCCACCGACACCACCGACCGTCCGGTGGTGTCGATCACCCACGTGCCCGGCGGCTCCGGGCGCGCGAGGTCCGCGTGCTGACGGAGCGTACGGGCGAGCTGGTCCGCCGTCCCGGACCCGATCTCCCGGCCGCGGACCCGGCGCTCCAGGGTGGGCACGTCGGCGGTCAGCCGTACGGAGGTGATGCCGGCGTCCGGCACGGCGTCGGCGATCCACGCCACCTCCCGTTCCAGCGTGACGAACACCCCCGTCAGGATCAGCCGGGTGTGGCCGACCGCGGCCAGGTTGGCCCAGAGCGCGGCGAGGTTGCGGCGGGACAGCTCGCCCGGCCCGAGACCGGGCGGCGGCCAGGGGTGCACCTGGTCCAGTTGGTCGGTGTCGATCAGGGCGTGCGGGACGTCGGCGCGGCCGAGCTGGTGGGACACCTCGTACGCCGTCGTGGACTTGCCGACCCCGGCGGCGCCGCACAGGACCAGGATTTCCGTCGTGGGCTGCATCACCGCCCATGATGAGCCGTCAGCACCCGCCTCGCCAGCGAATTCCCGGGCCTGAGAAGGTGTGCCCGGGCCCCGGTCGCGCCGCGACGCGCCCCGGGCGGCCCGCGTCCGCGACCGCCTCGGGCCCGCAGCCCACATCCGACGAGTTGGAGGGACGACCGTGCGCAACGCCGTGGTGACGCCGGGGGCGACCGTATCCGCTGGGCCGAACTGCCGGGCGCGGAACCGACCCGGGTCTACCTGCACGGCCTCGGCGCCACCTCCCCCGCCTACTTCACCGAGACCGCCGCGCACCCGCTCCTGGCGGGCCGCCGCTCCCTCCTCCTGGACCTGCTCGGCTTCGGCATCAGCGACCGGCCCACCGGCTTCCCGTACACCCTGGAGGCGCACGCCGACGCGGTCGCCGAGGCGCTGCGCGCCGCCGGTGTGCGCGCGGCGGACGTGGTCGGCCACAGCATGGGCGGCTCAGTGGCGATCGTGCTCGCCGTCCGTCACCCGGATCTGGTGGCGCGACTCGTCCTCGTGGACGCCAACCTCGACCGGATCGAGCCGCGGCGCGGCGCCTCGGGCAGCGGCGGCATCGCCGCGCTCTGCGAGGAGGAGTTCCTCGCGGGCGGCTGGGAGCGGATACGGGACGCCGCGGGCGCGCACTGGTGGTCCACGATGCGGCTGGCCGGTCTGGAGGCGCTGCACCGCAGCGCGGTCCACCTCGCCCGGGGCAGCGAGCCGGTCATGCGGGAGCTGCTGATGAAGCTGGCGATTCCGCGTACGTTCCTGCTGCCCGCGGCCGACGGCCCGCTGCCCGGTGCCGGCGCACTGGCGGCGGCGGGCGTACGGGTCGTGCCGGTGCCCGACTGCGGGCACAACATCATGCTGGACAACCCGGAGGCGTACGTACGCGCGGTCGCGGCCGCCCTGGCACCGGAGGCGGGCCCGGCGCCCACCACGTGACCAGGCCGGACAGCGGCCGGGAATTCGGGTGCCCGGTCGTTCGCCTCCGTGCGAAGATCCCCTCATGCACATCCCACACATATCCACCGGCCGGCACCCGCGCCCGGTGCGGAAGGCCCATGGCGCGTAGGCGCCCAGCCCAGGTCCGGGACGGCCTGGCGCTCCGGCGGCCCACCGCTTTCACGGTGGTCGACGGCCTCGACGCCGCCGCCCAGCTCGATGTCCGCAGGTTCGAACAGACACGCCTGGCGCCCGGAGTCCTGGCCAAGGCCCTGAAGAGCTGGCGGCAGCAAGTACGACTGCCGGGCCGTTATCCGACTGATACGACACCGTTCGGCTGCCCCTGCTGCTGCGACGGCGGGCACGGGCGCACGGAACTGGAACTCGCGCTGCACGCCCTCCCTCGCCGCAGCGCGCGCCAACTCCGCGCCCTCGTCGAGCCCCTGGATCACATTTTCCTCTCCCGTACACTTCACGACCCGCACCTGCCGGATGACCTGCCCTGGTGGGATCGCCGCTGCTGAGGGGGAGGCGGACGGCCGGGCCGGGCCGGATTGACGCCGCCTGACGCGGCGTTGAGCTTCTGTTCATCGCCGTGTCGCAAGCTGGCTGAGCCGACGGCGCGGTGGTGCCGACGGGGGATATTCCGTGCCGAGATGGGGCTGATGTCATGAACGTCGTTCAGGAACCGCTTCGCGTGCCCGCCGTGTCGTTACCGCGCCAGCTGCCCGCGGGCAGCGCCCGGTCGCTGCCGATGCTGGACGCGGTGGTGGAGGTACTGCGCGCCGCCGGTGAGGATGTGCACGTGGTGTACGCCGCGCACGGTGACGTGTTCAAGGTCGTGCCGCGACAGGACGCCGCTGCCTGAGCGGGCAACAGCGCCGCGGTTCAGCCGTTGTTGTCGCGCAGCAGGACGTCGCGGCAGGCGGCGGAGAAGTCGCTGAGGCGGGCGTGCACATCCGCCCTGCTGTCGGCGAGGCGCTCCTGTATGGCGTCGGGTTCTGCCGGCCCGGAGGGCTCCCGGCGCTCCGCGAGTTCGCGGTGCGCCGCGACGAAGCTGCCGGTCACGCTGACCAGTGCCCGAGCGGCATCGTGAACCCCCGGGCCCGAGACCAACGCCCGGGTGGCGGAGACCCGGCCGGACCGGCTCGGCCGGGTCCGCGCCTCCTCGGAAGCGCCGCGGAGCGGCGGGCGGCGTCCGCTAGCGGATCGGCACTCCCGCCACCGTCCGGGCGATGACCAGCCGCTGGATCTCGCTCGTCCCTTCGAAGATCGTGTAGATGGAACTGTCGCGGTCTACGGCCTCGGCGATCTCCTTGATACGCGGCTCATTCACCTCGTGTGTTGGTGATTGCTCTGGGTTGCTTGTGCGTACCGCCGGGTTTCGACTGCATGATCGTCTCCCATTTTTCTCCCACGCGGGAGAGGGGCGTCAGGGCGAACAGTTGGCTGTGATTGGGGCAGCGGGCGTGCCTACTGAGGGGCAGAATGCCAGCGAGCCCCCTCCGCAGAGTGGAGGGGGCTCGCCTGTGCCGGAGATCGAGGGGGCCACCTGGATGCCCCGGCACGCCTGAGGGTGTCGATCGCTTTCCCTGGTCAACGGATGTACTGATCAGCAGTTCTTCACTCTTCCGAGTGAACATTCATTCGAATTTAGCGCAGGCGTCTCAGTCGTGCGACAGCAGGCCAGTGCGGCGGAATCTCGCGTCGATCTCCCGACAGTATCTGTTACGTAGCAGATTCTGCAGGTTCTCCTACGGTGACCATCCGCAAGATCGTTCGCCGCAGGGACCCCCATGGACGTGCCGCACCGCCGCCTCGCCGCGCTGCTGCGGCAGCGCATGGCCGACGGCACCTACCCACCCGGCAGCACCTTCCCCTCGGTCCGCACGATCGCCGCTGACTACGAGGTAGGCCTTGGCGCTGCCTACCGGGCCGTCGAGCTACTCCGCACGGAGGGCCTCCTCGACGGAGAGCCCCGTCGGCGGCTGACCGTGGCGCACCCTGTAGCCGTGCGCACCCTGACCGACCCGGACGCCGAGTGGCCGCACGGTCACGGTGACGTCGAGCACGCCTCGGTCCGCGCTACCAACGGACTGGCGGAACGTCTCGGCGTATCGCCGGGTACGCCGCTACGCCGCGAGCGTGCCGAGCTACTGGATCCCGACGGGCGGCCGGCGATGCTGGTGACGACCTGGCGGCGCGGCGCTGCCCGGCGCCACGCGTCGTTCCGCTGTACGGCGCAGGTGCGGCCGATGGGCCGTGAGGAGGCCGCCCTGCTGGGCCTGGCTGTCGGTACGCTCGCCTTGCTGCTGGAGCGCACCCGGCTGGATGAGCGGGGTGCGGTGGTTGAGGTGGCGGATCTCGTCCTCCCCACGGACAGATGGGTCATCGCCTTTTGACGGCCCGGTTGGGGGCCCGAGCCGATGTTCATGCAACAGTAAACTATCCCCCAAGCGCATATGCCAGGGTGTGATCCGAGTCCCCATATGCGCCCGATCTACACCCCGGGTGAGTCACCCCGGCGGTGCGTGCTGGTCGAGCAGCCACTGGCAGTGCCGGGCGCGCTGCTCGATGTCGGCCAGGGCGGACAGCGGCGAGGCGGGCAGAGGCCGGGTATGTTCGCGGATGGCGTCGAGGATGCTGGCCTGGCGGTACCAGTCGATCGAGCCGCGCCACAGGCCGTCGACGGTCTTCTCCGCTTCGGGCAGCAGGCGGGCGACGTGCTCGCGCAGCTGCCGGTCGAGGTCGGTGAGTGCGGGCATGGAGGTGCGGCCGTGCCGCATCGACAGCGCGGCCGTGATGGTGCGCTGGATCTCCGCCGTGCCGGCGCTCGCTTCGGTGCTCACGTGGCCCTCCGGTCCCGGTGTGCGTCGCAGGCGACGATGAACCACTGGCGGAAGCCGCCCTCCTGTAGGGGCGTGGTGACGGTCCCGGCGGCGTGGAGGTCGCCGAGTGCTGCGCCGCACCACCAGCAGGCTTCGCCGTGCAGGCGCACGATGCTGACGTCGGGCGGAGCGGGGGCGCCGCTGGGGCGCTGGCTGCTTTCACCTGGTCTCCCTGGGGTGCGGTCAGGAAGATGGTGATCCATCGCAAGGGGCACAAGTACCCCTGTGAGGGGTAGCGGGGTCACTCGCCCGCGCGGCACCAAGCGGCGAAGTTGTTGAGCGTCTCGGCGTCGGCCCGCTTCAGGCGGCGCAGGGTGGCGGCGTCCTCGCGTACCCAGCGGTGTTCGCGGGTGTGCTGCGGGGCGATGCGGCGGGCGACCTTGAGCGATTCGAAGGCGTGGTCGGCCTGGCCGGCCCACAGTTGGGCCCGGGCCAGCTCGATGTAGAAGCCGGAGCGCCGCTCGGCGGGCAGGTCGGCGGGTGGCTGCCATTCGCGGGCGAGGTCCAGGGCGCGGCCGGTGTGGGCGTCGCCGAGGCTGACGGCGAGAGAGACCTCGTGGATGCGGACGCTGTCCGGGCCGACTGCGGTGCCGCCGTAGACGCCCTCGGGGACGCGGTCACCGAGGGCTCGGGCCTCGTCGAGGTGGGTTTCGGCGGCGGCGTGCTGTCCGGCGCGGCCGGCGATGACGGCAGCCCGCATGTGCAGGGCGCTGCGGGCGGCGAGCGCGGCGGTGGTGGTGCTGCTGGGAGCGTCGCCCATCGCACGCTCCAGTGTGCGGAGCCCGGCGTCGTGGGCGCGGGCGGCGAAGAAGGTCTCCGTGCGGACGTAGGCGACGGTGGCGTCGAGCAGAGGGTTCTCGGCCTGCGGGGCGGCCCAGCGCATGAGGTCGATGAGGCGGGCGGACAGGTCACGTGCGCCGTACTTGTAGGCGACGGCGTCGGCTGCCCGGTAGGCGGAGACCAGCAGCGCGGCGATGGCGGCGCGCTCGCCCGGCGGCGCAGTGTGCAGGGCGCGGGAGAGTTCGGGAAGCAGCGCGGGTACGTGGCGGGTGATGCGCACGTACTGGGCGGCGAGGCGCCAGCCGACCACGTCCTTCACCGCGGTCTGCAGCTGGTGCAGGGGGCGGACGGGCCCGTCGTCCGGTGTGTCGTAGGTGGCGATGACGGTGGACAGGGCGGGCATGGCCTGGTGGACGCGGTCGTCGGGCCGGTCTTGGCCGGGCAGCAGGTCGGCGGTGTCGATGCCGAGGGCGTCGGCGAGGGCGTCGAGGACCGCGTCGGAGGCGCCGCGCTCGTCGCGTTCGATCTTGCGTAGGGTGCCGAGGGCGATGTCCGCGGCGGTGGCGAGCTGGGCCTGGGTGAGGGCGGCGAGGCGGCGCTGGTAGGCGACGCGTGCGCCTACCCCGCGGTACACGGTGGCGGGCATACTGGCTCCGTTCGGGGCGTCCACTCCGAACCGTACCCGCGCGGCGACGTGCGGGTAGGCGAACGGCCCCGTCCGCAATGCGCGGGCGGGGCCGTGGTGTTGACGCCGGTCAGCGGATGAGTGGCAGCAGGTCGTGCAGGGAGTCGATGCGCCAGTCGGCGGTTGCGGCGTCGGGTGTGTCGGCCCAAAGATGGCCGAGGGCGCCGCGGCGGATGTGGGCGGTGCGCAGGCCGGCCGCGCGGGCGGGGGCGATGTCGTTGGCGGGGTGGTCACCGACGTAGACGATGCGTTCGGGAGTGGTGCCGGCGAGTTCGGTGACGTGGGCGAAGAAGGCCGGGTCCGGTTTGGCGACACCCCAGTCGCCGGAGGTGGCGATGGCGTCGGCCGGCAGGTCCAGGCCGCGCAGCAGGTCGCTGGCGCGGACGGTCTGGTTGCCCGCGATCAGGACGCGCAGCCCGGCGTACTGGAGAGCTTCGAGGGCGGGGCGGACGTCGGGGTACAGGTCGCTGTCGTCGAGGTGCTCGCCGCGGCCGGCTGCCTCGCGTGCCCGGTATTCGGCGGCGATGTCGATGCCCGGCTTGAGGAGCCGGACGGCGTCGGCGTTGTCGCGGCCCTGGGCAACGACGGCCCCGACGAGAGCGGAGAGGGTGTGCCGGGGAACGTCGAGCCAGTCGGCCCAGTCACGCCAGTACCGCTCGTCGCTGACGAGGGTTTCTCCGACGTCGAACACCACCGCTTCGATCATGCGGCCAGCCTACGGGGCCGCAACTCAGGTGAGATTGTCAGTGCTCGCCCGTAGTATCCGCACCATGACGGCCACCGAGGCGAACGAGGCGATCCGCGCGTTCATGTCGGCGCGCGCCGACCGTCCGCTGTGGCCGGAGGAGCAGGCGGAGTACGAGCGGCTGCTGGAGGCGTGGGCCGCGGCGGTGCGTCGGGATTTGGCCATGGCCGCGTAGGATCAGCCAGTGGCTATCGAACTCACAGGCGAATTGATCAAGCTGGAGGCCGCTGCCTGGGCCGAGATCCAGGCCGGGGCACTCACCGCGGACACCGCCGAGCAGGTGCAGGCCGCCATCACAGCGCACGCCGAGGCGACCGGCGCGAGCAGGTTCGAGGTCGAGCGGGAGCTGAAGCGGCGCGTGCGGCACCCGGAGCCCGAGGGCGAGTAGTCCGACAGCCGTCCGCCCCGCGCGGCGCTGTCCGGGCGGGGCGGTTCGAGCAGCGCTCCCAGCATGAGCGCACACAACGGGTGTGTTGATTCGAGGGTAGGGGCGGGCACTGACAACGCCGGTCGGGTCGAGCCTCAGCAGCGCGTGAACGGTGTGGCGTGAGGGGCTGACAGCGACCGGCGCCCCGGTCTACGGTGTGCTCGCGGCCGGTGAGCGTTCGCAGCGCCCTTCGGGGTGTGGGACTTGAAGCCCACCTCATCGGCCGTCCTGCTGCCTTCACCAGTCCTGGGCAGCTATGCGCTCCCGTATTGCGTCGAGCTGAGCTTCCATCTCATAGCGGGTCAGCCGGCCGTCACGCCGGATGGCGCGCCAGGTGTACCAAGCCAGCTCGTAGGCCGCGGTGGTCGGATAGTCGCCGTACTGTGGCTGCTCGCCCATTCCCCCAGTATGCGACCGCCCGCAGCGAGTACGACGAAGCGCCCCGCCGCCTGCCGGAGCAGGGGCGGGGCGCGGTCATGCGGGTGCGTCGAGCGTCTCGGGGGGCGGCGGTGGCGGCTCCGGGGACGGTACGGGTGGCGGGTCGACGACACCGAGCCGCACCAGCGAGCCGATGTCCCCCGCGGTCTCGTCAACGCGTAGCTCGGCAGGCAGCGGCGCAGGCTGATCAGGCATGGTCACACTCCGGTGCGGTTGTACTCGTCGATGAGGGGCGGCGGTTCGGGCGGGGTGATGCCGCCGGCGCGCATCTGCAGGGTCAGCTCCCCCACGTACCCGGCGAACGCCCTGACCACGGAGCGCAGGCGCGTCGTCTCGCTGCGCAGGTCGCGGATCTCTTCCTGCATGTCGTCCCTTATGGCCTTGAACGCCTCCAGGTCCCGTTCGCGCTGTGCCGGTTCCGCTGCCGCCTGAGCTGCTGCCCGGGACGCTTCCGCGGTGGCCTGAGCTGCGGCCTTCGTGGCCCGCGCGGCGAACCACGCCGCGAGCGCCACGCCCAACGCCCCAACGATCCCCGCCCAGATGTTTGTCATGCGCCCTTGCCTCTCCGGGCGCGCGGCTCTGGGGGGACCGAGTGCTCGGGGACCGCAGCCGCCCACAGGATGACCCCGACATGGGAGGTCAGATACCAGATGGCGACGAAACCGCCACGGGGATACTCGCCGCTGATGACGGCGACGGTGTAGGCGGTGGCCCAAGTGGTGGGGGGCACCAGGGCGACCGCGAATCCAGCCCAGTCCCGGCCGACGCGCAGCCAGGCGCAGACGAGCATGGTGAGACCGGCTGCGATCCACAGCCATGCCCAGTGGCGCGGGCTGCAGACCTGCGTGAGGAGGTCGAGCCCGGCCGGGTCGGCAACCGGGGAGACGATGAAGCCGATCCCCCAGCACGTCTTGCCCAGCCCGAGCACAAGGAGGAAAACGCCGCGGCGGCCCAGGTGCTCGCGGAGCCGCCGGGCCACCGCGCACACTCACACGCCCCGGAGCGGAGCCGACGGCGAGGCGGGCGACACCTGGGAGCGGGTCAGCAGCGTCAGCACGGCCAGCACGAGCGTGTTGATGGCGCCGACCGTGGGCTGGGACACCTCGTAGCCGAACGTCGCGACGAGGGTGACGCCGGCCGCGACGGCCACGGTGAACGCCTGCGGTGCGATCGGCCGGGTCAGGGCTGCGGCGATGGCGCCGAGCACAGCGGTGACCGCGCCGACGATCGCGCCTGCCTGCTCCGCGGTCAGCGACGTGATGCCGAGGCTGACGATCAGACCGAGGAGGGCGGACAGGGTGTTGAGAATGACGACGGGTTCTCTGCCGAAGATCTTCATGGTCAGGACTCCTGGTTCTGCACGCCGGTGACGTCGACGTCGACCTTGACGACGGCTTCGGCGATGGCCTTTTCGACGGCGTCGACGACCTGCTGGGTGTTGACGCCGGAGCCGACGAGCTGTGCGAGCTTGCTGATCGCGGCGGTCTGTGCGGCGATCTGCATGGTGAGGGCCTTCACCGAGGCGTTGGTGCCGCGGAGGTAGGCGTAGGCGTCAGTGGTCTCGTCCTTGCCTCGGTACTGCCAGCCGGCGTAGGGCACGAGCACGTCGTGCAGCTCGGCGAGCTGCTTGGCCTGAGCGACAGTGAGCGTCACGTCATCCTCCGTAGGTGGTGTGGTGGTTCCGGGCCGCGGGGCGCCCTTCTGCACCCACGCGTACAGCGACGCTCCGGGGCAGGTGGTGGCGTATCCGTCCCGGTGGCCTCTGATTTCCGGTCCGGCGCCGTGCTTGCGCAGCAGGTCGATGCCGTCGCGGATCGCGCCGAGCATGGCGTCGGTGGGGGTGACCAGGCCGCTGCTGCCGACCAGGCCGAGGACGGCGTAGTGCGCGCGGTTCAGGGTCTGGTTGCCGTTGGCGCCGGTGCGCTTGCCGATACCGCGGCCTTCGAGAAGGTAGCCGTGCGGGCAGGCGGCGAAGTTGTAGGCGACGTCCGAGTAGCTCTCGACCTTGTTCGCGAGGTGGCTCGCCCGGATGGCCTTCCACTCGGCGATGCACGCGGCGTGGTCGGTGAGCAGCTTGGTGCTGACCGCGGTCCCCTCGTAGTGGACCTTCACGCCCTTCGTGGTCGCCTGCGCGGGCGCGGCGGAGGCGGGCCAGCCGAGCTGCGAGCGGGTGACGAGCTTCAAGGTGGCCCCTTTCCGGGCATGAAAAAGGCCCCATCGCAGGGGCGTTAGGAAGGAAGAGCTGCTCAGAGGCTGTAGAGCAGCCCGCTCAGCGAGATCCACGGCGGCGTGATGCGTTCGGTGGCGGTGCTGGCCGTGGTGCCTACGATCCTGAGGTGACCGTCAGGCTGCGCGTCCAACTTGAGCGATAGCGAGTCGCTGGTGACGGCGGAGCAGCTCGCAGGCACGGTGCGCAGCGATCCGGGCCGGGCGGCGGACGGCAGCGCCGTGCTGGTGATGATGCCGCCGTTGCTGATCACGGCCGGGCTTCCGGAGTAGCTGATGTCGATTCCGCCCTGCAGCATCACCGTCAGCTCCCCGAAGAGATTCACGATCCTGTACTGCGCGGTGCCGTTCGAGTTGCCGTTGTGCGAGAACCCGGAGGCCAGTGGGATGGTGGACCATGCCGACGTGCCCGCGGCGACCACCGTCCACGCGGTGCCGTCGTAGACCGTCAGCAATTTCTCGGCGATCAGGAACGCGGTCATGCCCGCCGTCGGACTACTCAGGGTGGCGTTGCGGGCGGACGCGGACGCGAACCGCATCACGCTGCGGGGCACAAGGCCGACAGCGAGGTTGTTGGCCAGCGTCTCCATGTTCGGGGCGTCCGTGAGCGCCGCGATCTGCACGCCCTGCCCGCAGGCGTCGGTGGTGGGCATCAGGCCCCCGGGGCGGGGAGGAGAGTCACGCTGTGGCCGCCGGTGTAGGAGAGGGTGGCGCGCGTCTCGTGCGTGCCTCCGACGTCGGTGAGCTGCTCGGCGGCGTAGTCGGCGACGGTCTGTGTGATCCGGTCGAGCAGCTCGGTGGTGAGGCCCTGGCCGCGGCCGTCGAGCCAGAGCTGGGAGGTGTAGGAGAAGAGCGGGTTGTCGGTCTGCAGGTCGATGACGCGGACCCAGTGGGTGAGCGTCTCCGGGGCATAGCCGTCGGTGGGGTGTGGCATGAGGGCTCCTAGGTAAGTCGGTACTGCACGCCGTCCAGGGCGGCCCACGTGGCGTTGCCCGCGTAGTCCTGGATTTGCAGCGTGCCGGTTGCGTTGACGTCGAGGACGCCGTGGATGGCGGACGCGACTTCGGTCGGGAAGCGGCTCTTCGATGCGGGCACGATGGCCGCGGGCAGGGTGCACAGGGTCTGCGGCTGCCCTGCGCTGACGGGGGCCTTCGCGAGCCCGCTCAAGGACACGGTTCCGTCGCCGTTGATGCGGTAGGACGGCGCCCAGTACGGCGTGCCGTAGGTCGTCCAGCCGCCCGAGAGGGTGATCGGCTGCCATGTGCCAGCGGCTGTCGCGGGAGCAGTGCAGCCGTGGGCGAGCCAGTTGCCCGAGCTGGAGACGCTGACGACGATCGTGTCCCCTGCGGCCGGGGAGAGGTAGGTAGCCATGCGGCGGGCGATGATGCCGTCCGTCGTGGTGATGGTGCCGTCCGAGCCGACGGTAGCGACGACGGCGAGGCGCCAGTCCGCGCCGCGCACGGCCGGGCTGGTGGCGCCCGCCTGGATGGCCTGCTGCTGGAGGGCGTCGGCGAGGTCGGCGTGGACCGCGATGTCCGAGCTGGCCATCAGGCGTCCTCCTTCGCGGCGATCGTGGTGATCGGGAAGTCGCCGCCGACGTCGAGCGGGACGCTGAGGCTCTGGATCTGGTGCAGCTCGCGGGTGCCGTCCGGGTAGACGACACGGATCACGTCGCCGGGCTCCAATGCGGGGTTCGGCAGGCTGCTCAGGTCGCCGGTCGCGTTCGGCGACTTCGCGGCCCGCAGCTTGAGTCGGGCGGCGCCCTCCGCTGCGACCGTGCTGGTCAGCGTCGAGCTGGTGTAGAAGGTCGGCCGGTGACCGAACGGCCCGGACCAGTACGTCGGGCTGGTGGAGTCGTCGTCGACGACGAGCGCCGCCACCGGGGCCGTGTTGCTCTCGGTGTTCTCGCCACGCGCGAGCACTCCGTTGAACACTTTGTCGCTGGTCATGCCGCGGTCGGCCTTGATGTAGGCGCCGCCTTCCCCAGCCGCGACCGTCCACGCCGGGGTGGTGGTGAGCAGATCGGGCAGCTCGGCGACGACGAAGACGCCGTCCGGGTCCGCGTACACCTCGGCGCCGATCGCTGCCGCGCACTCCTGCGCCGCGGCCCACGGGTCGCCCTCGACGTCCCAGGTCCGCGGCCCGATGGCGGCGTCGGTCGCTCTGTTCACGACCGTGGCGTCCGGGATGGAGCGCTGGATGAGCGCGGTGACGGCGCCGACCGCGGTGCCGGAGGCGCGGTACGGCGCGGTGAGGCGGTCGTCGGTCACGATCGCTTCGAGGCCCTTGCCGGCCAGCGTGACCGGGCCCTCGTCGACGTCGCCCACGACGGAGTCCAGGCGGAACACCCCGAGGGGCACCAGCTCGCGCGAGCCGTCGCCGTACTGGACGCCGCGGGAGATGCGCAGCTTGGCGCCGTACACGCTGAGCTTGTCGCTCGGGGTACGCGGGATCAGCGAGGTGCCGGCGATGGTGACCGTGCAGGTGCGGCGGATCGCCTGCCCGCGGTCCACCGTCACCGACCCGCCGGTGACCTCCAGCGGCTCGACGCGGCCATCCGCCCGGAACAGCGTGACCTCGGTGACGGGGGTGTGGGACTCGGTGAGGGCCGCCAGGAACCGCGGGGTGACCGGATACACCGATCACCCCCGGCGGTCGAACAGGAGATCTTCACCTGTCGTGTAGGCGTTAAGGACGTCAGCCCAGGTGGCGAACTCGCTCAAGAGGTCCTGCCAGGTGCGGCCGGCCGTGCCGCCCACACCGACCGAGACGGGCATGTCGGCTTCGGTCAGAGGGAGTTTCCAGGTGCGCCACGGCTCCTGCGCGGGCCCGCCGATGCGGCCCTCGGTGACCTCGCCGACGGTGACGTACATGTCCGTCACGCCCATGCCGGGGGCGGCCTGCCAGAGCAAGACGTTGCCGGAGTCCAGCAGCCAGTGCAGCCGGGCGCGCTCGTCGTCGGTGCGCGTCCAGATGGAGAGGTCGCCCTCCAACCCGCCGCGCAGGCCACTCAGTACGACGGCGTTGCGGCGCCCCTTGACTCGATAGGTGGCTTGCTCGATCGGCCGGGACCAGTCCGGCGCCCGCTCCACCAGCACGCGGGTGTTCCTCTGCGGCTGCCCGGGGTCCTTGAGCCAGGCTTCCTGCGGGTCGCCGGGGTCGATGGTGACGGCCGATGTGGTGCGGATCTGGATGCTGCCCCCGGCCGCCGGGACGATCTCGACGCGGTAGGCGACCGGCACCCCGAGCGGCGCCTCATAGTCCTCGATCACCATCAGATCCGAGGTGTTGACGGACTTGTCGAGGAGCCCGGCCGGGCCGCGCACGAGCGTCTGGCTGCCGTCCTGCCCGGTCCGGTAGACCGTGATGAGGTAGCTGATCGGCAGCTCGCGCAGGGTGAGCGTGATGGCCGCCGCGGTGTCGTCGACGTCCACGTGCTGGAGTGGCAGCGCCGGCCACAGCGAGGCCACGTCCAGCCGGAGCACGCTACTGACGCTGGTGGCGGTGAGCGTCCACTCGATCGCCGCCTGCGTAGCGTTGGCGGGCGCGACCCAGTCGTTGGTCAGGATCCACCAGCCCGAGGCCGGCACCGCGCTCGACGCGGCGCTGGACAAGCCGAGGCTCGTACCTCCTGCGTCGTACCAGCGGATGCCGCGCACCGCCGTCCAGCCGCCCGCTGTGACCTGGCTGTACAGCTCAGATCGCCAGTTCAGGCCGACCCCCGGGGTGAGCGGGAAGAGCGGGGAGCGCAGGGTGGAGGCGGTGGCGGTCGCGCTGGTGACGGTGAGCGCGTAGGAGCCGTCGGCACCGTAGGCGCCCCACGGTGTGCTGCGTGCGATGGTGGCCGCGCCGGACGTGACGGCCCATCCGCCCGCGTCCTGTTCGAACGACATGCTGCGGTATGGGATGACCGTGCCCGCGCGGGCCGTCGGTGCGACGATGACCGAGGTCTGCTCCAGGCGCAGCACCTGCCCGGCCGACGCGCCCACGATGCCCGCGGCCACGGCGCACGTCGCCGCGGTCGGTGGCGCGACGGCCGAGACCCGCTGCCGGTACCAGCCGGTGCCCGGCGCGGCGAGCGAGCCGCGCGAGACGCTGACCAGGGTGTTGCTGGCGTCGTAGAACCGCAGCTCGATCCACGTGTCCGCGACTGCGGCCGGCGGGTTGAGGTAGGCGTAGGCCAGATACTCGGTGCCCGGCGTGACGACCGGCCGCTCGGCGCTGATGGCCGACGCGTTGCCCGCGGCCGTGGCGGTGACCGCGATGACGTGCCCGCCCACCGTGTACGCGGTCGCCGACCAGGTCACCGGCGGCGCTTGCCGGGCGATCGTGGCGTTGGTCTCGGCGGTCCAGCCGGAGCTGTCGACCTCGGTGGTCTCCGCGTTGAAGCCGAGGAGGTTGCCGACCGTGCGTTGCGGCAATCCCAGGTAGCCGTTCTCCCAGAAATGGGTCACGTTCCCCGCGGCGGGCGTCGAGGACAGCAGTACCTGTGCCCGCGCGGCGTTCACCGGCGCGGCCCCGGCCACGCTCACCCGGTGCCACGAAGCCGAGGCAGCCGACGTGGTCAGCGACCACGTGATGCTGATCTCCGCGTTGGCCGCGGTCAGCCAGCGGATACCGATGCGCTCCGGCACGCTGCCCGACGAATCCGCGAAGGTGTGGTACACCGTGCCCGGCACGACCGGGTACGAGGAGACGGTGCGGGCCTGCATCTCGCCCGCGGCCACCGACTTCACCGTCAGGACGCCGTCGCCGTTCCGCCCGCCCGAGCCCAGCGACAGCGTGCAGTTCAGCTTGCTGATCCAGCCGGAGGTGTTCGGGTCGACGCTCTCCGTCGTGCTGGACAGCATGTTGCCGGGGATCGCCACGGTCACCTCCTTCCTGCGCGGAGCACGCTGGTGAGCTGCTGCTGTCCGCGACGCACGCGCACGTCGATGAAGTCGGCGAGCGCGTCGTCCTTCGTGTGCACCTCGACGACGACAGGCTCCTCGGACCGCGCCGCGGCGGCCGACATGGCGTCCCACTGTCGGCCGGTCAAGACCGCCTCGGGCTGCCCGGTGCCGTTGTAGGTGGCACTGAGCCCCGGCATGAGCCAGCCGCCGGAGTCGTAGCCGCCGGGCCGGGCCATGCGTGCAGCCCACCCGGAGCCGTACCGCGACCTCGCGTAGCTGATGCCGGCGTAGATGTTGGCGTAGGGGTCATACGGGCCGCGCCCGCGGTACTTGCCCGCATAGGCGTTGAAGGTGGGCAGGATCGTCTGGATGAGCCCCATCGACGGCGTGCCCGCCTTGGCGTTGGAGTCCCACAGATTGATCGCGCGCGGGTTGCCGCCGGACTCCTTGCGGATCGTCTGCAAGATCGCCGTCAGGTTGTACGGGGAGAACACTCCCAGCTCGCGCAGGACGGCGCTTGCGACGCCCCGCCACTGCTCGACGCCCGCGGAGGGGTTGTACTTGATGTTCGGTACGGCGAGCTTGTCACCCTTCTCGCCGGCCCCGAGCAGCTTCTCGACCAAGCGCCGCATCCCGCCCTTGAGGAGGCCGGGAAAGCCTCCGCTGCCGGGGATCAGATCGATGACTGGGTTGACCAGGGACCGGACGCCGTTCTTGATGGCGCCGCCGAAGGTGTCGGCCAGCCACTTGGCGCCCTTCTTGAGCTTGTCCCAGGCGCCGGAAACGAACGACCCGATGCCGGAGAAGATGCCGCCGTCGGCGAAGCCGGGCAGGCCGAGGGCGCGCTGGACGCCGGAGACGCCCCCACCGCGGGCGGCGGCGTTCATGGTGTTGACGTAGCCGGGGCCGACCGCACGGGTCCACTCCGGGCGCATGATGGCCTCGCCGCCAGAGAGGGCGGCCAGGTGCACGTCGCGGCCCGGGGTGTAGCCGGGCATCACGCCGCCGGTGGCGAACTTGACGACGCCCAGCTCTTTGCCGCCGAACGCTCCGACGACGGTGTTCCACACCTTGCGGATGCCGTTGTTGTAAACGGTGTCGATGATGAACTGGACCGGTTTGCGGGTGATGTCCCGCAGCTTGTCCCAGGCCCGGCCGATGGCGTCCTTTGAAGCGGAGAACGCCTTCGCCACGGCCTGCACGGCCGTCTTGACCGCGTTGAACACCGGTCGGATGCCGTTCTGCCACACGAAGCCGACGACCGTCTTGATCCCGTTGAACACCGGCCGGACGACGTTGTCGTACAGCCACCGGAAGACAGCTCCGAGGGGGCCGGCGATGTAGGCGCGGACCAGGCCGAAGATGACGCGGGTCGCGGCCCACCACGCAGCGACAACCGTCTTGATCCCGTTGAACACCGGCTTGGCGATGTTCTCGTACAGCCAGCGGGCCACCGCGCCTGCTGCCCGGAATGCCGCCGC
This sequence comes from Streptomyces sp. Ac-502, assembly GCF_045222935.1. NCBI lineage: Bacteria > Bacillati > Actinomycetota > Actinomycetes > Kitasatosporales > Streptomycetaceae > Streptomyces > Streptomyces sp. Ac-502. Next base: position 8,910,233 of record NZ_JBHFFO010000001.1, on the reverse strand, counting down.
CCACGCGGCGAACGTCGGCTTGATCACCGTGCTGTACAGCCACCGGGCGATCGACGCGATCGCGTTGAACACCGGCTTGATGGCGACGGTCCACAGGGCGCGTGCCACCGCGGAGACGACGTTGAAGGCGACGACCAGCGGCCCGAAGACGGCGACGGCAACGATGCCGAGCAGGATGCGCGCGGCGGCACCGATGAAGCGGAACGCCGGGCCGATCGCGTTGTTCCACAGCCACATCGCCACCTGCCCGACCACACGGGCCGCCGCGGCGATGCCGGTGAAGACGGGCCTCAGGACGTTGTTCCAGGCCCAGGAGGCCGCCGTCTGGATGCCCTGCCAGGCGGCCTGGACGACGTTGCGGAAGGTCTCGCTGTGCCGGTAGGCGAGGACCAGCGCGGTCCCCAGGGCGATGACGATGAGCACCACCCGCAGGACGGGGTTCAGCGCCATGACGCGGTTGAGGATGCCCTGGGCCACCGCCCAGCCGCGGGTCACGGCCGCCGCGGCCGTGACGTAGACGGCGTAGAGCTTGGCGGCGACCACGGTGGCGGCCAGCACGTTGACGAGCACCCGCATGACCGGCGTGGGGATGGCGGCCGTCAGCCGCGCGAAGACGGTGACCACCTGGAGCGTCACGCCGCCCAGCGGCGCGATCGCCTGAACCAGCGTCACCGCGGTTCTGGCCAGGCTCGCGAACAGCCCCAGCACCTGCGGCGCGGTGGCGCGCACATAGGCGATGAACTGCTGGAAGCCGCTGGAGGTGCGCAGTGTGGCGCCGAAGGCGGCGAAGCGGGCGGTGAGGCTTTCCAGACCGCCGGTCACCCCGCGCGACATGGGCGCGAAGGCGTTGAGGACGCCGGCGAAGCCGACCGCGATGTTGCGGAAGACGTTCAGGAACGAGGTCAGCGACGAGCCGGACAGGCGGCGCATGGTGGCGCCGAACTCGGCGAAAACGCGGCCGGCCTGCCCCTTGCCGAGAGTGTCGAGAAAGCCGGTGAAGGCGGCAGCGGTGCTCTTGACGAAGGGGGTGAGCTTGGGCAGGGCCGCGCGTAGCAGGTTGATGCCGCGGGTGAACAGCGGCATCGTCGTGCCGGACAGGGAGTCGGACCAGGCGGTGAAGTCCTTCTTCAGCCCGATGAAGGCCGTCGCCGTCTTGCGGGTCGCCGGCGGCATCGCCGCCAGGGCCTGCGTGTACGCCTTCTGGGCTTCGGCCGCCTTCTTGCCGCCCTCGGCCTGCGCCTCCTGGGCCTTGGTGTACAGCTCGGAGGCTTCGGTGACCTTCGCAAGCTGCGGCTTGACGGCGGCGGCGAAGGCGCCCGCTCCGGCGCCGGCGGCGGCCACCGAGGAGGCCAGGGCGGCCCCGACGGTGGCGCCCATGGCGGCGATCGGGACGGCCGCTGTGGCCAGCACCTTGCCGAACTGGGCGGCGAATGCCTGGCCTGCGGCGGTGCCCTGCTCGCGCAGGGTGCGGTTCCAGTTGCCCTGGAACTCGGGGCGGATGGCGACGTATCCGCGCCCGACGAGAACGCCGCCGGTGGCCATGGCGCACCTCCCTGATCAGGTCGGTGCGCCTCCGAAGACGCCGGCGAGCTGCTGAGCCCCGGAGCCGTGGCGGCCTCCGAAGCGGATGGTGTTGCGGGGCTTGCGGGCGGCCACGCCGGGGCGCGGGATGGGGTCCGGTGGCTTCAGCCGGCGGGTGCGCTTGGGGTCGCCGTGCAGGCGCACCTGCGCGTAGGTGCCCTCGGCGACCCGGTCGGCGATGGTGGCCAGCAGCTGCCGGTCCGGGGTCCAGAACTCCTCTTCGGGGCTCCGGCCGGTAAGGACCCGCACGGTCGCGGCGTCCGGCGGCAGGTGCTCTACGAGAACGCGCAGGCGCCGCCAGGTCAGCGCGCCGCGCCACAGGTCCAGTACGTCGAGCTGGTAGTAGCGCAGCAGGTCGGCTTCGATGGCCTCCCCGTGCTCGCTCAGGAGCCGGAGGAGGCCGCGAATTCCCCGGGTCGACGCCGGAGCGCGCCATCCACTCCTCGGAGATCAGTTCCAGGTCGTCGATGGTGTACCCGGCGGCGACCATGTCCTTGACGGTGTCGGGGCCTGCAGCGATGCGCAGGATGCCGAGGGCGTCTTCCCTGTTGGCCACGCGTTCTTGCAGGTCCATCGGCAGCGTCTGGAACGGCGGCAGGGTGAACTCGACGCCCATGAGTTCGAAGGTGGTGGGCTCGCCGAGGGCCTCGCGGCGCTGCTTGGCCCGGGCGTCGAGGGAGACGACTTCACGCCCGGCCGGCTTGCTGGTTGCCATGGGTTCTCCTTGCGGGTGGTAGCGGGTTTTTGGCCCGGCAGGCGCGACCCGCATGGCGCGCCCGCCGGGGGTATCAGGCGGCGGACCAGGACGGGTCGTTGGACAGCCAGGTGGCCAGCTCCGGGGCGCTGGTGGCGTAGGCGGAGACGGTCATGTTCAGGCCCACGGCCTCGGAGCGGGCCACGGTGATGGCGTCGCGGTCGGTGACCTCGCCGCGCGGGACGACCAGGCGGTTCTTGATGGCGCCGTCGGCCCATTCCAGGCCGAACGCCCACTCGGCGGGGCTGGGGGCGGCGGGAATGTCGAGCTTGTGGACGGTGCCGGAGACGTCCGTCATCGTGCTGCCCGGGAAGTAGAGGGTGACGGTGCGGGTCTTCAGCTCGATCGCGGTGAAGCCGAGCGTCATGTCGACGCTGGTCAGCACCTTCCGGACGGGGCTCAGCGACTGCCAGGCCGTGATGTCCTCGGTGTCGGTGGAGTACTCCATCTCGACGCCGTCGTCGGACATGTAGCCCAGGTCGGCCCACCCGGGACCCCATGCGGTGTCCAGGTCGGTGGGGGCGGTGGTGCCCTTGGGGGCCAGGTAGATGGTGCCGGTGAGCCCGACCCTGACGTTGTCGGCGTTGAGCGCCACGTGCGCCTCCAGGCATGGCGAGGACCCGCGCGGCGCTCGCCGGCGGGTGTAGGGGCAAAGGGGTGCGGGTTGGGTGTCAGGCGGGGCGGATACGGGCCTGCATGACCAGCACGTACCGCGGGATCGGGTCGGTGTCCTCGCCGGGCTGGTAGGGCAGCCAGATGAGGCTGATGTCGCGCACGCCGTAGATGCGGGCGCCGGGCTGAACGCTGCCCTCGGCCCCGTAGAGCAGGGCGCGGACCTGCTGCGCCAGGTCCTGGGCCTGCTTCTTGGCCGCAGCCAGGATGTCGATGTCGAAGGAGACGTCCTCGGTCACGCCGCGCTGCACGATGGCGCCTCCGCCGCGGGTGACCGCCACCACCGGCAGGCGCGCGGCCAGATCGTCGGGCCACTCGGTGCCCACCGAGCTGACCGGCAGGCCGGTGCGCAGCAGCGTGGTGACGACCAGCTCGGCGTCGGGGAAGGCGGCCGGGATGCTCATCGGTCCTTGCGCGGGCGTTCCGCAGGCGCCTGCGGGCCCGCATCCGCGCGGACAGGGGGCGGGGCATCGTGGACGGCGGCGATACGGCCGTCGCGGGCCAGGCCGGCCAGTTCCTCGTCGGTGACGTCGATGGTGTCACCGGGGGCAGCGTCGCCGTGCCAGTGGGCGAGGGTGATGCGGGGCATCATCTGCTCCTCAGCGATTCCAGGGCGCGGCCGAGGGTGCGCCATTTCGGGGAGTGTCCGTGCTGCGGCCGGGCGCCCCGGCGCCGGGGCCGGCCGCTGCGGGTGACGCCGGAGCCGAATTCCACCTGCAGTGACCAGGGGGCTCGCGCGCCGAACTCCGCCCGCCAGCCGTTGGGACGCAAGCTGGCCGCCGAGTAGATGCTGGCCCGGTACTCGCCGTGCCGGGAGACGCCGGGCGCCCAGGTGGGGCCGGAGTAGGTCGGCGCGCGCACGCGTGCGGCGTTCGCGCCGCGCTGTGCGGCGTCGAACAGGACGTCGTACATCTCGTCGCTGCGGGCGAACTGGCGGTACATGTCGGGGTTGGGCTCGAAGCGCGATCCGCGTGCGGCCATCAGTCCACCTCTTTCAGGTCGGCCTCGATGTGGTGGACTCCGCCGCCCGGCGCCGGCCAGCGCGCCACCTTGCCCGTCACCTGCAGCGTCATCCCGCCGGTTTCGACGCGGTCGCTCTCGCGCAGGTCCAGGTCCATGCCGCGGGGCGTGTACAGGCGCCAGCCGGTCACGGTGACCTGCCGGTCGTCGGTGTCCTCGCTGCTGCCGCCCTGAGGCTGGACGTTGACGCCGGTCACGGTGGTGCGGGCGGCGTCGGCCCAGTCGGGTTTGTGGTTGCCGTACTCGTCGGTGTCGGCGGCGGGCCGCACGACGGTCACGCTCTGGGTGAACAGCATCAGGCGGGCCTGACCCGCACAGTCCCGGCGGTGCGCCGGTAGCGGTCCAGGACTCGCATCTCGGTGCGCGACAGCAGCACGCCCAGCGCCTCGCCGGTGGTGGGGATCAGGTAGGTGACCGCTTCGCCGCCCACGGTCTCCGAGCGCAACTGCGAGGGGTTGACCATGACCCGGTTGGCGGCCTGCATCGCGATCGCCGTGACGTCGCCGGGCACCGGGTCCCAGCCGTGGGTGTACGTCACCGTCACCCGCGGCGGCTGGTGGGCCGCCGGCGGATGATCCCAGGTCCACGCCCGCACCAGCAGGTCGCTACCGTCCAGCCACCAGTTTGAGGTGGCAGTGCCGTTGACAACGACCGTGGCGACTTCCTCGACGGGCCGCTGCGGAAGGGTCACCACGCCGGCGCAGCGGTGCCGCAGCGGGTCCGGGCGGCGCATCGTGAAGGTGCCGGTGGTCGTCGCGCGGGTGATGTCCTGACGCAGGTAGCCGCGGATGACGCTGGACGCCTGGTCCAGCAGGGCCTGCGCCTGCGCCTCCTGAGCGGGGGTGAAGGTGCGGCCGAGCAGCGCGGCGAGGTCGGCCGCCGTCGCCAGCGGGGGAGGGGCACGGCGGCCTCCTCTCGTCAGCCGTGCGAGGCCGCGCGGGCCGCCTTGGCGGTGGCCCCGTCGGTCTCCGGTGTCGGCTTGCCCGCCGCCTGCCCGGCGAAGGTGTAGTGCGCGTTCGGTGTCGGGTCGACCTCAGTGCCGAGAAAGCCCTGGTCCTCGGCGGTATCGGTGCGGCGCTGGATCTCCTGGGCCACCCCGTCATCCGGTGTCGCCTGCTTGCCGCTCTTGGGCGTCTGCGAAGCCATGGAGTACTCCTCAGTTCCGGGAGACGGTGATGCGGACCAGGCCGCCGGGGTCGGTGATGCCGGTGCCGATGTGCACGGATCGCCACTGCAGGGTGTCGCCGGCGGCGAGGGCGAGGTTCGCGGCCGTGCCCGACAGCGGGATGACGCGTTCGTTGTTGGCGGCGGCCGTGACGCCGTTGTCGAAGTTGAGGGTGGCGACGGCCGTGCTGCCGCTGCCTGCCTGCCCCTTGTTGACCAGGGACACGGTGCGGTTGTTGGTCGCGGCGCCGGTGATGGCGGCCTCGGGGACGTACTCGACGGCGGTGACGGTGCAGGCGAACGGCGCCTGGGCCAGCACGGTGTCGTCGTCGTTACCGGCGGTCGACACGGGCGGGACGTCCGCCTCGATGACCTTGACGAAGGGGGCGGTGTCAGCCATGACGGTCTCCTTACGCGCCGGCGGTCTTGATGAGGCCGGCCGGGTAGCGGTCGGCTTCGGTGGGCCGCTCGTTGTTGATGGGGTTGGAGACCTGCCAGGCGACCCGGAAGGTGAGGCGCACGGCGGTCATGTCCTGCTGCGCCAGGTTGAAGATCACGTTGCCGCTGTTGTCGAACAGCGTCGCCTCGGTGAGGATCTTCATGGTGATGTCCTGGCGGACGCCGACGATGAACTGCGACCAGTCGCCGCCGAACAGGTCGACGCCGTCGACGCCGGCGCCGCCCGCCGCGGGCCACATGCCCTTCATCGGGTACACGATCGGCTTGCCGTCGAGCAGGTCCAGGGCGCCGGAGGTGCGGCCGTCGTCCAGCTTGCGGCCCTGCGAGTCGCGGGCCGAGCGCAGCTTGCCGCGGGCGGCGTTGGCCGCGGCGAACCCGGTGATCTCGTAGCCGTCGGATTCCACCGCGGCGTACAGCTTGTCGATGTCGCCGAAGTAGCCGCCCTGGTTCGCTGCGGTGCCCGCGCTGACGCTGTTGCCCGCGGAGGTGGCGGCGGTCAGAACGTTTACCGGCCACGAGGAAGGGGCGTTGGTGCCGAAGAACACCGCGGCGTCCAGGGTGCGGCCGAACGCCTCGGTCAGCAGCGGCATCGCCTCGTCCCAGATGTTCGCCTCGACGTCGGCGAGGACGTTGTCCGGCACCGGCATGATCGCCGCGATCTCCTCGACGTTCATGTACTTGTTCGCCCAGTTGACCTCGGTGGTCTGCTTCAGGCCGGTGTCCCCCGAGACGAAGTACGCCACCGGCAGCGCCGACAGCACGGGGAAGCGGACCTGGGCGCGCTGCACCGGCACCCGGCGGAACAGGGACAGGACCGCGGAGCGGTCCGTGGCCTTGCCCAGCATCTCGGTGGAGACCTCTTCCGGGATGAGCGCCGCGGCGTCCGTCCTGGAGGTCACGTTGTCATAGGCCATGCTCCGGCCCCTTCTCGGTCATGCCGGCCGGAACCTGCCGTGCCGGAGGTGGTCAGCCGAGGCCCGCCGCGCGGCGGATCACGGCGTTCATGTCGTTGGTCTTCGGCGCCTGCTTGCGCACGCCGCCGTCGAAGCTGGGACTGTGGCGCCGCTGCTGCTCGGCCAGTTCTTTCACGAGCGTCTCCGCGTCGGCCTCCAGCTCTTCCCGGGTGGAGCCCTGCAGGCGTCCGGCCCAGCCGGGCGGGAGCTTCTTGCGGGCGGCGACCTCGAAGCGCAGCAGCTTCCTGTTGGCCTTCTCCGCCTCCGCTTCGGCGGTCTGGGCCCGCTCGGCGAGCTTTTGCGCCTCGCTCTTGTCGCGGTCCTCGAACGCCTTCAGCTTCAGCCGCAGCGACTCGGCTTCCTTGTTGGCCTTGCGCAGCGCGCGCTCGACCTCCGGAGGGACCGTCTGCCCCTGTGTCTCCTTCGGCTGCTCGCTGGCGCGGGGGTCCGTGCCCTCGGTGCCGTCCGTCTCGGACGTTTCCTCGGCCCGGTCGGTGGTGCTGTTCTCGTCAGCCATCACGGCTGCCTTCCTGCTCGCCCCGCCCTCGCGGCGGGGAAGTGTGCGGGCTACACCAGGTAGCCGTAGCGCCGCAGCAGGCGAAGCTGCTCGGCGCGGCCCTCGGCCCGGCGGAAGATTTCCTCCGGCGTCAGGCGGGACTGCGTGGTGCGTGCGTACCGCTCGCCCGGGATGCGGGCCGTGCCGCCCCCGGTCCGGCGCACCCGGCGCCCGTACAGGCCCCGGCGGGTGGTGCCCTCCGACGTCGTGGCCGCGTCCGGGCGGGACATGCCGCGGCGTGCGTTGACGACCTGTCCGAGGTCCGCGCCCTCACCGACGGCCCGGGACCCGGCCACGGTGAACGTCCGCCGCCGTTCGGCCTCGCTCATCGCCTCGTACAGGTCGCGGGGAGACTGGACGCCCGCCCATTCCTTCTCCCGCAGCGGCACCGTCTGGCAGTCGCACCGCGGGTGGCGCAGGAATCCTTCCGAGTAGGCGTACTGCTGGCCGGCCAGCACGATGCACCGCGAGCACGCAGGCAGGTTCACGACCCGCGTGTAGGCGACGACCTGCGGGTCGGCGGCCATCGCCACCTGCGCGGAGGAGCGGGCCGTATCGGCAACGGTGGTCGTGGCGTACATCGCCATGTCGGCCAGGCCGCCGAGCATCGCCTCCTGCGCCGGCATCCCGGCTGCAAGACGCTGGCGTACCCCGATCGCAGGCACGAACAGCAGTGTCTCCAGCGAGCCCCCGCCCGGCGCGAAGCCCGCGAAGGCCGCCGCCGTCAGCGCCGCCTCCGCCACCCCAGCCCCGCCCTGGGCGGCCATCGAGGCCGCCACGAACGCCTGCGCGCCTTGGGCGACGGAGATCTGCCCGGCGACGACCGCGGCAAGGATGGCTGCCCCGGCCTCGCCTTCGAGGTCTTCCGCGATGGTGGCCGCCGACAGGCGGCGCCAGATCCGCTGAATGAGGGCCACCAGGGCGCGTTCGGTGCGGGCCACCTGCCGGTAGCGGCCCGCCGCGAGGTCAGCCGCCGTCGCCATCATCGGCCCCCGTGCCCGGCTTGGGCCCGTACATCGCGGCCAGGTCCCCGTCCATCACGCGGGCCGCTGCCTGCTCCCGCAGCTCCCGCCATTGGGCGATCTCCGTCTGGGAGGCACCCCACCGCTCCCACAAAGCCTCGTGCGGCACCCCGAGCGTGCTCATTTTCACCAGAGCGTCGACGAGTTCGCCCTCGGTGCGGAACTCCGGGTTGTGCCAGATCACCTCGGTCCGGGCCAGGTCCCGGGTATCGCCCGCGGCCCTGAGATACAGGCGCACCACGTCCTCCAGGCCCTCGCCCAGCGGCCGGCAGCGCTGGCGCACCTTGGCCACCAGGCCGGACTCGGTGGCCTTGAGCGTCTCGCCGTTGACGTTGGAGAGCTTGCCCAGCAGGTATTGCGCGGGCGTTCGGGTGCGCGCGGCCATGTGCTGCACGTCCGCCTCGATCGACTCCAGATACGGGCCCAGGTCGGTCGCCGAGAACTCCCCGATCTTGACGTTCTCGTCCTCGATCACCCACAGCCGGTCCACGGCCGCCTTGAACGGCTCGATCGGCTGGCCGTCCTCGTCGACGGGCACCTCGTAGCCGGTCATCCACCGCTGCCGGAAGGCGCTGTACTCCTGCGCCATCAGCCGGTCGATGAGCGTCTTGTTGATGCGGTCCTGGACGTCGAGAACATCCTCGATCTCCGAGTGCGGGTTGCCCAGCAGGTCCGGGTGGTTCTGCACCTCGACCAGCGGCACCTCGCGCAGGTCGTTCGGCGCCGGCCACGCCTCGCCCGCGACCTCCCGCTGCACCCACCGCGGCGTGCCGCCCAGCCCCTTCTTCGGCTCGGGCGCCCGGTACTTGTACAGGCCGTCCGGCAGATACAGCGTGGCCATCAGATCGCCGGTCCAGTCGTCCGTCCACGCCTTCAGCCCGGCCGCCCGGACATAGAGGCTGCCGGGCTCGTAGGCGACGATCGCCTGGGAAGCGTCCTCGGCCGTCACTAGGGGCGTCGCGGCATCCGCCGGGTTGGGAGCGACCAGCGCGAAGCTGCGCCCCACCTTCACGGCTTCAGCGATCAGCAGGTCCGAGTTGACGTCCATCCGGTTCGCCTGCCAGATCCGCCACGCCTCCTCATCGCCCACCTCGGCATCCCCCAGCCGGAAGCCGTCGACCTGGATGCGCTCGGCGGTGGCGTCCACCACCAGGCCGACATAGTTCGAGCGGGCCTGCTTGAGCAGCCGCTGGAAGGCGGGCCTGGCCTTCTCGGTGATCATCGGAAGGGGATGGTCGCCCGAGTAGTACGTGCGCATCACGTCCACGTACTTCCGGCGGTCCTCCAGCTGCGCCCACAGCCGCTCCAGCCACCACTCCGGGGATCCCACGGGATGTCGCTGCGCCACCCGGCACCCCCGTCAGAATCCGACCGCCACCCGGGACTTCTTCTTCGGCCGCCGCAGGAAGCCGTCCAGCGCCATCACCGTGGCCGCGACCCCGTCGATCCGCGCCTGCGACTTCTTGCGGTCCGGCTTGGTGGGCCGGTAGTTGTCGTTGCCGTCCGCGATCGTCTCCACGCAGCCGGCCATCCACCGCAGCACCGGATGCCCGCCATGCCGCACCGCGTCCTCCAGCAGCAGCCGGTCCATCTCCTTGCACGCCGGCGACAGCCCCAGGAACGTCTGGCTGATCGGCGCCACCTTCACGCCCCGCCGGGTCTCGCGGTCCACGTTCTGCACCAGCTGGCCGGCGAACATCCGGTCGTAGCCGATCCACTGCAGATCGAAGGTCTTGCAGTCCTCCAGGACGCGGCGCTCGATCGTGTCGTAGTCGACCGCGTCGCCCTCGGTCAGCTCCAGAAAGCCCTCGCGGGCCCACTGCGCCAGCGGCACCTGGAGGTGACGCTGCAGGTCCTCCATCCGTTCACTGGGGAGCCAGAACCGCGGCACCAGCTCCACCTCGACGCCCGGCTGCTTGGACTCCACGGCCAGCACCCACGCCGACAGGTCGCTCACCGCGGACAGGTCCAGGCCGCCCCACGCCCGGCGCCCCTTCAAAGCGCCTGTGTCGACCATGCCCGCGACGGCGTCCCACTTGCGCACATCGATCCACCGCGTGGACGCCTTCTCGCGGACGTTCAGGCTGAGGCGCAGAAACGTCGGGAAGTACGAGGGCGTGGCACGGGCCTTGTTCGCCTCACGCCGCAGGTAGGCCAGCGTCGGACTGGTGCCGAGACCGGGGTTGGCCTTGCGCCACGTCGCCTCGTCGAACGGGTCGTCGCTCTCGTCGGCCGCCCAGATGACGCCGTAGTGCGCCGGGTCCTCGACGACGCCCTCGGCGACCTTGCGGGTGTAGGCGTGCTTCTCGTCGTAGATCGAGCCCTCTTGCGCATCGTCCGCCGTCGTGATGAACACGATCAGCGGCTGGTCGCGGGCGCCCGTCCCTGTCTCGATCGCGTCGATCAGATCCCGGCTCTTGTGCACGTGAACCTCATCGATCACCGCGCCGGACACGTTCAGACCGTGCGCCGTCTCCGCTATCCGCGACAGGGCCCGGAAGACGCCGCCCGTGCGCGGCACCCGGATCACCGAGGTGAGCACCTCGGCCCGGCCCCTGACCGCCTTCGACGTCTGCGCCATCCGCTTCGCGTCGTCAAAGACCCGCTTGGCCTGCTCCAGCGACCCGGCCGCCGCATACACCTCGGCACCCGTTTCCCGGTCCGCCAGCAGCAGCGCCAGCCCGATCCCGGACGACAGCGTCGACTTGCCGTTCTTCCGGGGCACCTCGATCCACACCGCCCGCACGACCCGGACCGGATACCCCAGCTCCGGGTCGTGCCACAGCCAGCCGAACACCGGGGCGATCACCCACAGGAACTGCCACCCGGCCAGCTTCAGCGGCGTACCGCCCCAGCGGCCCTTCGTGTGCCGGAACGACTCGATGGCCCGCTGCGCCCGCCGCGCCGCCGCCACATCGAACCAGGCCCCGGGCTGGTCCGGCATCCGAAACGCCGACACCAACGGCCGCGACGCCAGCGCCTCGGAGATCTCCTCGTCCGACATGCCCAGCTCGCGAAGAGCCGCCCGCGGAACCGGCAGCCCCTCCTCGCGGTCCCGGGCCGAGAGCCTCTCAGTCGAAGGGGTCGTCCTCGTCGCCATCGCCGCCACCCTCCGGCGGCGTCAGCCGGCCGCGAGCCGACGGCGACAGCCCGAGTTCCCCGATGTACGCCTTCAACTGAGTCCGGTACTGGGTCGCGATCGTCGTCAACGGGTTGCGGCACGGGCCGCGCTGCCCCATCGTGACCAGCCCCTCGATGGACAACTGGCGCTCACACCACTCCAGACGGGCGACACACACGCAGTAGTCGACCGCCGTCGACCGGTCCACCGACGTCAGCCCGGCCATCAACTGCAAAACCGGGACGACCCGGCCCCACTCCCGCCCGGCCACCTCGCGGCCGAACTTGGCGGCCTCGGAAGCCAGCTTCACCCGCTGCCAGGCCTCGACCTCACGCCGGTACTCCTTCAGCTCCTCGTCATCCGCACCCCTAGGGGCCCGGGGCTTGGCCGGAACGCGGACGTCGGGGAAGAAGTGAGCCCAGTCCGGCTCAACCAGCTCAGCCGGCGGCAGCTTGACGCCCTCACGGACCGGCCGCTTGCCGGGGTTGCCTTCGCGGACGACCTGCAGCGGGGGTTTCGGCTTGCGTCCAGGCACGGACACGCTTGATCACCCCCAGGATCAAAAGATCATGATCCGCGGCGCCAGGAATTTCCCTCCCCCGCGGTCCGGGTCGGGATGATCAAGGGGGTCACCCCCAGGTCTCGGCCCGAAAATCCTTGATTATTTTCAGGAATTCGCTGCTTCGTTCGCCTCGAAATGCGCCGTCCCGAGCCCCGATTTCGCCGCCCCGTCGCACTGATCACTGTTTCGCGTGCCAGCCTCCGGGCTGGTGCCGGGCGGTCTCCTTGCCGTGGCACGGCTTGCACAGTCCTCGCCCGTACTGCGGGTCATCGGCGTCGAGTCCTTGAGCTTCGAGCTGTCGACGTGATCGCGGCCAGTGGTCTGCCTCGGTGGCCGGGGCCTGCCTGCACAGCACGCACACGGGCTGGGCATCCAGCACGCCACGCCTGAAGCGCCGCTCATGCCTGATCGTGTAGCCGCGCTGCCGCGCTCCCCCTCGCGCACGCGTGTCCTGCCCATGTTCGGGACAGGGCTTGGTGTTCTCGCAGCCCGGACGTGAGCACGGGGGCTTGAGGCGTGAAGGCATCGCGTCACCCCCTCGCCCTCTGCGGGCCGCCCCTCACGGCCCTTCGACGCCGTTGTCGGAGATGAGGGTCAGCGCTCCGTGGAGGAGCCCGAGTTGCCCTACCCAGTCCAGCGTCTCGGACTTGCCGATGGAGATGGCCACGCCTCCGTCGGGCTGTACGGCTTTGATCAGCACGAGCGCGTCGGTGGGCATGTCGTCGGCCTCCAGATCCGCCGTCACGCCGAGATTGTCGAGCAGTTGCCCGATCTTCTGGTCAGCCATGGCGCGCCCCCTGTCATCCGCCGCTCACGGCAGTTCGACGGTGTCCGGCGTGACCATCAGGGCGCGCGCTCCGACGTTCTTCGCGAAACGCTCCCAGCTCACGTTGAGCACGCCGTTCACGTCGGGTACCGAACTGCACTGGTCAACGATCACGGCGAACGGCGTCTCGTCATCGCTGCCTTCGCGGTAGATGGTGGGCAGTTCGAGGATCTGGATGCGGGCCATGTGGGCTTCCCCAGTTCGGTGCGGATCAGACCCGCACGGCGTTGATGGTGAGTTCGGCGTGGGTCACGTCGAAGGCAAGGCCGGTGCCGTAGTCGTTGGCGTCGAACGGCCCGAACACCTGCGTTTCGCCTGCGGGGATCGCCTCGACGCGGGTGGGTGCGGTGAGGCCGTCGATGGAGCGGGCGGTCAGGAAGGTGATGTTCCTGCTGCTGGCTCCGGTGTTCTTCACGATGAGGATCACGCGGCCGTCGTTCTGTACGGAGTGCCCGTTGGTGGCGTCGCCTGTGGTGGGTGCCGGGAGGACGGTGCCGGCCCGGGTGGCCTGGGTGGGGGTGATGGCGGTGCGGGCCATGACGGGCTCCTCGGTAGACGGTGAGCCGTCCGGCTCGGTATGCGGGGCGCGGCCGCGGCCGCTGGGGGTGCCTGCTGCCCGGCGGGCCGCCGTGGTGCCGGGCAGCAGGCGGGGCCCGACCTGGGGGACGTCGGGCCCGGTCGGGGGTCAGGCGGCGCGGGGTGCGCGCTGGGGTGTGGGCCGGTAGGTGGCGGCGAGGGCGCGTATTTCGGGGAGGGCGTACATGGTGCGTGCTGCGTGGCCGAGTCCGGTGGGCCGGCCGTCGCCCTGGAAGCGCTGGATGCGGCCCCGCGAGGCCCATTTGCGGATGACCGCCTGCGGTACGCCGGTGAGGCGTTCGGCGTCGTGGGCGTAGACGAGGTCGTCGGGGAACAGGTCGTGGGGCCGCACGGCACCTCCCCGGCATGCAGAAAGCCCCCGACATGGCCGAGGGCTCCTGTGGTCTACGGGCACACTACTGGCGCCTGCGATCACTGTGACATAGCGGTGATCGGCGGTCAAGCACAGACGGAAATCAGCCCACCATCCGCCACGGGAACGCGACCTCCTGCACGTCGCGCACGTCCGGATCCCAGAACCAGCGGAACGGGAAGAAGGGGACGCCGAGTTCCAGGGCGATGACGGCCCGGTGGTGGCCCTCATAGACGAACACGAACTTGTCGCGCTCGCGGACGCCGAGCAGCAGCGGCTCCTCGATGCCCCGCTCCGGGATGGTGGCCCGCAGGTGCTCCAGCGTCTCGCGGTCGCGCCAGTACCGCTCGTGATAGCGGCGGGCACCCTCCCAGGTCGAGAACTCCGCAGGGTGCACGTGCCGGCCGAGGAGCGCCGTCTTCATGCGCCCGGTCCAGGGGCTCACGAGGGCGCTCCGTCACCGAAGGTGGCGACCATGGCGTCTTCGGAATGCGCCAGCGGGTCGGCGCCCTTGGTGCGGCAGCCGGGGCAGCGGTAGCCGGCCCCGTCGGGGGCCATGACCAGGTGCTCGTTGCAGAACCACTTGCCGCAGCCGAACTCGTCGCCGCCGGGCGTCAGTCCGCACAGGGCGTCCATCCCCCGCGAGACGGTCTCGGGACAGCCCGGCCAGTCGCACAGGGCCTCGACCGCGTATCCGGCTTCGATCGCAACTCCGTCGCTGCGCGTGATCTCGTAGCGTGCGTAGCCCATGGTCAGTTCTCCTTCGAGTTGGAGCCGACGGCGCCGCGGAGCTTGGATGCGGCCCATCCGGCGGCGAGGACGAGGCCGATGAACGTGATGCCGATGTAGGGCAGGGCGTTGCCGACGGTGCCGATGATGCCGATGAGGGTGCCGCCCATCATGACGACGATGGCGACGAGCGCGCCGGTGCATACGACGATGACGGCGAGGATCAGGAACGTGACGATGACGAGGCGTTGCAGCTCGGGCGGCAGGCCCTGCTGCACGGGCGCCTGCACGACGACCGGCGGCGGCTGTAGGGGCTGGCCGATGGTGAAATGCACCGGCCGTCCCTCCGCGTCGTAGAGCACGTTCGGCGGCCGGTGGTGGGCGGGGACGGGCAGCTGCTGCCCGCCGTACTGATGCTGCGGGTCGGGCAGCGGCTGCGGGGACATGACGGTGCGGCTCCTCTCAGGGACGGTTGCTGTCGTCGAAGCGCTGGGTGAAGGCGTGGCGCCCGGGCATCGCGTCGATGGCGGCCTGGTGCTCGGTGTTGATCCAGCCGCCGAGGTGGCACACGATCCGGTCGCCGCTGACCGTCCACGCGGGGTCGGCGGCGACGGCCTTGGCCGCCTCCTCGGCCGTGGCGAAGTGCTGGGTGAAGTGATCCTCGCCGTAGCCTTCGCCGCAGACGTCGCAGCGGGCCACGTAGCAGGTGTGCGTGGTGACGGGCATGGTCGGTTCCTCTCAGCCTCGGGCATTCTTGATGTCGTCGTCGGTGGCGCCGGCCGCGTGGGCGGCGTCGAGCGCGACGTTGGCGATGACGGCGGCCTGGTCGGCTTCGGCGCTGCCGAGACCGTGCTCGTTGGTGGCGTCGATCAGGCCTTGGATGGCGTCCGCGGCGTTCTGGGCTGCGCTCATAGCGGTCTCCTCAGGGGCGGTTGCTGTCGGTGCGGATCTCGGAGCAGGTGGTCAGGTGCTGGTCGGTCCAGTTCCATGCGGCGAGCACACCGGTCTTGTACGGGCCGTCGACGTACTTCTGGGCGCTGCCGTGGACCTCGCCGATGCCGAACGGCACGGTCATGCCGCAGGCGTGGCAGCGGCCGACGGCCTGCACGGCCACGTCGATGACCACGGCGCCGTCGTCGGTGTACGCGCGCATCTGCTGGCCGGGGGCCCGCGGGATCTGGTCGGCGCGGCGCTCGCCGGCCGTGCTCTGGGTGATGGTGTCCATGAGGCTCCTTCGGTTCGGCGTCGGGCGGGCTGCCCGGCGTCCTCCTCACCGCCCGGCACAGGTCCGGGCGGATCGGGGGCAGCCGGTCAGCGGTTGCGGTAGGCCTGCTCGGCGTCGCGCAGGCGGTCCTGGGCGTCGAGGTTGGCCCGGCCGGCGGGCGAGTCGATGTCGATGCAGCCGAGCGAGCCGGTGTTGACCGGGTCGGAGGCGAGCGCCTCGCGGGCGGCCGTCAGTTCGCGACCTTCGGGGCTGTCGTCAGGGGTGCGGCGGAAGAGGGACATGACGGTTCCTCTCGATACGGGCCGGGACTGTCCCGGCTCCCCTTGCCGCCCCGGCGCAGGCCGGGGCGACGCGGGCAGCCGTCAGGCGTAGAGGGCCCAGCGGTCGTGGACGCGGCGGATGGCGAAGCCGGGCCCGGCGAGCTGGCCGGGACGAAGCAGGAGCGCTCCGCACTTCAGGTCGTCGATCTTGTTGAGGAGTTCGGCGATCTGAGCCGCGTGCTCGGCGGCCTGCTTCTCGCGCTTGCGCAGATCTCGGGCATTTCCGGTGAACATGGGGCCTCCTACAGGCGGGTGTTGGCGCGGATGGTGTTGGCAAGCCGTCCCAGCGGGACAGTGAGGACCAGGTCGGCGGCGGCGATCAGACAGATGAGCAGGACCATGGCGGGTCCGGGCAGGGTGCTTCCGAAGATCCAGAGGGAGCCGCCGAGGGCTGCGGCGTGGATCACGAAGATGAGGGTGTCGACGATCGTGTGGGCCAGCCTCACGGCGCCTCCGGCTGGCGATCGGCGAAGAGGTCCCCGTTGAGCAGGTACTCGCCGCTGCGGCCCGCCTCGATGACGCCGTCCACGACCAGGCGTTGCAGCTCGGCTACGACCCAGGGGCGAGAGCGCGTCAGCCGGGGCAGGTAGACGGTGAAGTCCTTGGGGCCGATCATCCGGCGCCCTTCTTCCGCGAACTGGTGGATCAAGTCCCACATCAGTCCCCGCGCCTGGTGCTTGCCGAGCTTCGGTTCCGGCTCTTCGACCGGCCATGCGGGCAGCGGAGGCGTCTCGGTGAGCGCTGTACGCGCGGCGTTGATGCATTCGGCGGCCGTGCTGAGGTCGAGGCTGACTTCCAGCCGGACGGGCGTGCGGCGTTCCGTCTCGGCCCGGCTCTCCCCGTCGGGCACGGAGAGCCGGAGAGTCCCGATGTGGGCGTCGAGGAGGTCGGCGGCCGCCTGCAGCACCACCGAGGCTTGTCGGGCGGTGGTCGCGGTCCAGGTGTAGCGGGGTGGATCGAAGTTCATTTCGCGCTCCTTTTTGTGGTGGTTTGTTCCTTGCTGTTCGGTGCGCTGTTCCGTCGCTGTTCCGTGGGCTGTTCTCGCGCGCGCGTTACGGTTTTGAGGCGGCGCTGTTCCGTCGGCGGAACAGGACATTTGCGCTGTTCCGCGAGGTCGGAGCTGTTCCGTGGGCTGTTCCGCCGCTGTTCGGTGCCTGTTCCGTGCTGTGCAGGCCCTGTTCCGCCGCTGTTCCGTGCTGTTCCAACAGGTCAGGACGCTGTTCCGGCCCCGGTGAGGGTCTTGACGATGCGGTACACACCTCCTTCGTCGCCGTCGGCGAGGACGCCCTGCGCGACGAGCTTGGGGATCTCCCTGCGCACCCACGAGGCGGACTTGCCGATCCGCGGCAGCTCCGGCGTCAGATCCTTCGGCCCGAACTCCATCCGGCCGCGGGCGGCGAACTCGGCGAGCACCTCGTTCAGGGCGGCCAGCGCCTGCTCGCGCGTCTTGGTGTCGCGCTGCTGCTCGCCGAAGTGCCAGTCGCGGCCGGTGTGCGGCGGCAGTTCCTGGTCGATGTCGATGCGGCGGGCCTCGGCGGCTTCGTCTCCCTCGCCCCACAGCGCGTCGTCCTCGGGGTCCAGCTCGGGATCGGAGGCGTCGTTGGCGGCCGCGCTCTGGGCTGCCGCGGCGTCTTCGGCGCCGGCGTAGCGGACCCGGTTGGCGTAGGCCGGGCCGGCGGCCTCGGCCGTGACCTGCCCCGCGTCCGCGGGGCGCACGTCGCGGTAGGCCGCGACGGCCTTCGCCGCCACCTCCTTGTCCAGCAGGTAGGTGCGCACCGGGGTGGCGTAGCGCTGTTCGTCGATGCCGGGGCCCTCGATGTAGCAGTAGCCGGCCTTGCGGTTGCGCCACAGTTCGGGGCGGGCCCCGGCGTCGATGGTGTCGTCGGACAGGGCGAAGCCGGAGTCCACGGAGCTGTTGGTGCCGAACACGGCCGCGCCGGTGATGTTGCCCCGGACGTCGGTGTCCATCGACGTGTGGGAGGAGCGCTGCAGGGAGAACACCAGGGAGATGCCGGCCGAGCGTGCCTCCTGGGCGACGGGCGCCAGGTCGACGCCGTCGCGGAAGAGCTTGGCGACCTCCTCGAACCAGCAGACCAGGTAGGGCATTCCGAGCTTCTCGCCAGCCTCTGGCGTCCACTGGTCGTAGCCGTGTTTGCCCAGTTCGTTCGCCCGCGCGGTGATCACGTCGGGGAGTACGGAGATGCCGGCCTTGCACTCCTTCATGGTCAGCAGGGCCCAGTCGGCGCCGGGCAGGATCGGCCCGAAGGTCTGCGCTCCCTTGGACGGGTCGAACAGCCACAGGCACACGTCGCGGCGGGTCATCAAATCGGCGAGGATGACCCGGCCCCCCTGGGACTTGCCGGCGCCGGTCATGCCCATGAACTGGTAGTGGGCGGCGTTGCGTCCGTCCGCCTCGTCACCGGGGAACCAGATGTCAGCGGTGCCGTAGTCCTCGTACACGCCGGCGGGGACCGGGGCGTCGCCGATGCTGCCGCCGGGGCAGGACGGCCCCGGCCAGGGGGTGAACTCCTTGAGCATGTCGTCAATGACCAGCGTGTATGTGCCCTGGGAGGCGTCTTCCGGGTCCGGCTGCCAGCGCACCGCGTTGGGGCGCACGCCCACCGCCGAGGCGAGGCGGGAGCCGGCCTTGGCCGCGTCTTCCTGGGTCTGGACCCCGGCCTCCAGCTGCATGGGGATGACGACCTTGTTGGGTTCGGCGCGGATCTCCTTGGCCTTGGCCCGCCCCAGGCCGATCTTCGACCAGAGCGTCTTCTGCGTCTCGTCCCCCGCCTGCTGGCCCTCGGGGCTGACGCGCATGGTCATCTTGATCGACCAGGCCAGGGCGATGCCGGGGCCGCCCATCAGCCAGGCGTTGACCAGCGTCGGGTCGGTGGCCCCGGCGATGGTGGCGGCGGTGAACCAGCCGGTTGCCGCGCCGACGGTGACGGTGGCCTGCATCTGCCGCTGCTTCTTCGCGTCCCGCCCGACGTACCAGGTGTGCCAGGTCAGTCCGGCGGAAGCCAGGGACAGGAACGCTGATGCGGTAGCTGAGCCGCCCCACTGCAGGTGGGCCAGGGCGGCGACCGGCCACTCGGCCAGCCACACCGCGAACGGCGGCGTGTGCGGAATGACCTTGCGGTTGAGGAACGCCAGGACCGCGGGCATCTTGCCGCCGCCCTGCGGAACCTCGGTGGTCTGCTGCTGCGCCATCACGTCACGCCCCGAAGTCCATGGCCTGGCGGCGCTGGGCCCGCGGCCCGCCGAAGCGGTTCAGCTCCGGCTCGTACTCCCGCGTGTAGGTGACCCACGTCGCGGCCATGTGCGCCGATCCGGCCTGAGCTGCGTTCTTGGCTCGCTTCAGGTGACGCGCCACCTTGTTGGCGCGCACCCACGCGGCCGAACGGCCCTCCCCGGAAGGCGGGGGTACCTGGCGCAGCGCCTTGCGCAGCGTCTCCTCGGCGAACGCGATGTCATTGCTCGCCTCGCGCAGCACGCGCCGCCCCCGCTCGCACAGCGCCCGCAGACCGGAGGCGGACAGCACCTCGATGTCGCCGATGCCCTGCTGGCGGCCCCACTGCCCGCCGCCCGCGGCGGCCGCGGCCGCCGCGCTGCGCTGGGCGTTGATGTGGACGTGATATTCCTTCGTCCGGCTCTTGGTTTTGTAGGTGGTGCGGTTGCGCTTCGCCTCACGGGCCTCCGCCCGCTGGCGCGGCGAGGACTGCTTCAGCCGGGGCTGCTCGGCCCACACGCCCGGCGGCAGGAAGTTGTCCGGGGGCTGCGGGAGGCGTGACACCCGGTTGCCGTTGACGGCCATTCGATCTCTCCTGGTCAGGTGATGGTCTGGAGTCCGGTACCGGGTGCCGGTCCGGTGCGCGCGGCCATGGGCCGCAGTAGCGGTACTGAGGGGTCAGCTGGCGAGGGCGGCGCGGCGGACGCGGCGGCCGTAGGAGTCGCCGGTACCGAGCCGGTTGCCGATCGCGGTACCGGACAGGTCCGGGTCCTCGGCAAGCCACTGGCGGGCGGTACTGACGTGCTCGTCGAATGAGCCGGTGACCTTCGGCTTGCGGGCGGTACTGGACCGGGTGGTGCGACGTGCCCGCCGTACCGGTACCGCTGTCTCGTGCTGCGGCTCCGGCTCCGGTACGGCCTGCAGTTCCGGGCGCGGTACCGCCTCATCCGGTACCGGCAGTTCGCGCGGTAGATCGGCGGTACCGGCGGGCGGTACCGGGGTGGTCTGCGGTACCGGTACCGGCTGCTGCTCGACGGTGACGCGCACGGGCTCCTCGGCCAGCTCTGCGGGCGGTACCGGTACCGGCTCGGCGGCCGGTACTGCGAGGGTGTGCACCCGCCAGATCACGAGCGGTACCAACAGGGACACGGCGGCGACGAGCGGTACCGACACGGTCGCCACGCGGGCCTCCAGTGCGTGCGCGGCGATCTGGGCGGTACCCATCAGCACGAGCGACAGGGCGATGTCCCGGCCGCGGGACCGGCGGATCGCCGCGACCACGTACACGTCGATGGCGAGCGGCAGCAGTACCGCCACCGGTACCGCCGCCCCGATGGCACGGGCGAGCTGGTACTCGGCGTAGGCGGTGAAGCCGACGCCGGCCGCGAGCGACACCGCGACGAGCGGGTCCCAGCGGTGACGGACCGTCTGCTCCGACACGGGTGGTCCTTTCGGTCAGTGGATGCGGCCGGTGAGGAGGCCGGCGACGTACAGGGCGAGCAGGACGGCCGGGACGATGACCCCGAAGACGAGGGAGAAGGTGCGCATCAGGCCCACCCGCCGATCGCGAGCGCGGCGGGGAAGATCCCGACCGCGATGTGCATGGCCTGGTCGACGAGCGGCATGCCGCCGCGGTCGATGAAGTCGGCGCTGCCGGTGTGCTTCATCCACATCCGGACGGGCCATCGCCGGTCGATCAGGCTGTGGGTGACGTGGATCCACGCGACGGCTACCGCGACGCCGACGACAGGCAGCGGCATGTCGAGCACGAGCGCCATGAGGCCGAGCACGGCGAGTTCGGTGAGCGTGTGGGTGACAGCGTGCAGTTGGTTGGCGCCCCAGCCGTGGTGGTGGCGGCCGGGCTGCGGGTCGGTGAAGTCCTCGGTCCATCCGGACTTGCGCTCTGACATGCGGTCGCCCTGGAACAGGTAGTCCGCGGCATGGTGGGCGGCGTACAGGCCGACGAAGGAGGCGGCGAAGGCTGAGGTAGCGGCGTCGCTCATCGGGTGCCCCCGTGCTTGCCGTGGTCGGTGGCCAGGTCGCGCAGCCGCTGCAGCTCCTCGGGGCTGGTGCCGACGGCGCGGATGGACACGCGGCAGCCCTTGGCGGGGCAGGTGTAGACGGTGGTGCGCAGGCCCTGCCCGACCTGGGCGGCGAGCGCGACACCCGCCGCGACCACGGCGCAGACGGCGCAGACGATCGCGGCGATGCCGACGCCGTGCTCGGCCAGCTGGAGGGCGAGGCTCGCGCCGACGCCTCCGCTGACGGCGAGGATGAGGATCTCGGCGACCATGGACTTGGGGTGGTTCATCGGACAGCTCCCGGTTCGGTGACCTTGATGGGGACGCCGCGATCGTCGCGGCGATAGGTGCGGGCCGCGTTGATCCGCATCTTGTGTTCGACGGCGTCCTGCAGATCGACGCCGGTCATCTCGGCGACCGCGACGAGGTAGAGCTGGATGTCGGCGAGTTCCTCGGGGAAGTCGGGCAGGGCCCGGCGCCAGGCGGTGATGGCCTCGCCGACCTCAGCCGTCAGCAGAGCGAACTCCAGCGCAATGTCGGTGGTGTTGAGCCCCTTGGCGTGCTTGTTGGCAACCGCAGCGGCCTGGATGTCGCGGAGGTTCATCACGACACCTCCGAACCCGGCATCGCGCGGCACTTCTCCGCGTGCGCCTGAGCCCATGCACGGGCTTCGCGCTCAGCTCGCTGGCGGGACTCCTGGCCGGTCAGCGGGCGCCAGCGGCCGCCGTAGTCGTAGGAGCCGTTCTCCCAGTAGGCGCGCTCGGTATCCGGGCACCCACCACACGCGGAGACGGTGGCGTGCACGCTTCCGCCGCGTTCATCACGGTCGATCTCGTTGACGCTGACAGCCAGGTTCGGATCCCGCATGGCCTCCCCCGCGAGGGTGAGGTATTTGGCGAGCAGCCGGGGCACCCTGCGGGCAGCCTCGGCTTCCTGACGGGCCTTGCGCGCCTTGTCCTCGGCGATCCGGGCATCGAGGATCGCCATCAGGTCGGTAACCGGGTCACTCATACTCACCGCGCCCACCTCCGCCCGTGCTCGGGCCGCATCGCGATCCACACGAGGGTGGCGGCGAGGGCGGCACCCGCGGCGAGCGGCGTATTCAGCAGCCAGCCGACCGCGGTCAGCGCTGCGGCTGGCAGGGCCGGGCAGGCGACCAACAGGGCGACGGTCAGGATCAGGGCGGTCCAGGCGGCGGGACGCATCGTCATCACGCACCCCCGGTCGCGCGGATCGCGGCGGCCATCAGCTGCTCGTCCAGGTGCCGGGCCTCGTCGCCCGCCTCAGCCAGCGCGTCCTCGGCTTCGGCGAGCCGTGACGCCGGAGCCCGGCCGCGGATCGCGCTGGCCACGTCGCTGGCCGCGTCGTTGAGCGCGGCCGTGGTGGCGACCGCCTCGCGGGCCACGCGGACGAGGTCCGACGCGCCCGCAATGCCGGCCGCTACCCGCTGCAGCCGCCCCAGAGACCGGGTGACCGTCGACCACGCCGCCCAGCGGGCCTCACGCCCGGAAGCGGCGTCGGCCCCGTCGCGTGCGGCGGTGACCTTCAGGTAGACGGGACGCCGGTAGTCGATCAGCGCGCCGCCCAGAGCGTCGGCGGCCTCGCCGATGCGCGCCCGCTGCCGGGCCCGTGCGGTCCGGGCGACCGTCGCGTACTGGATCAGGCCGGTCATCCCGGCACCCGCGAGCACGGAGCTGGCGGCGACGAGGGCGTCGGTGTTCATCACGCGCCCCCGTTCCGGCCGGCGAAGGCACGCACCGCGTCCTGGACCATCTCGGCGGGCAGCAGGCCCTTGTCGATGGCGGCGAGGGTCGCGAAGTGCCGGGCGAGGCTCTCGCGGCGCTTGATGTCCTGCTCGGTCGTCATGAGCGTGTTGGTCTTGCATGACCGCTCGTGGGCTTCGGCGGCCTTCCGCAGCAGGGCGGCGGCCTCTTCCAGGTAGCGGGACATCACGCCACCTCGCCCAGCTCGGCGCCGTACAGCTCGTCGGCCAGCGGCGACTCGCCGGGGTGGCGGCGGTCGTAGCGGGCGGCCTCGGCGTACAGCCGCAGCTGCTCGACGGGGTTGGTGGCGGAGTGGTAGCGGGTGACCAGCTGCGCGCGGTAGGCGTCGATGCTCTCTGCGGCCATGTAGTCGGCGACGTCGGGCAGCTCGTACAGCTCGGCAGTTGTCATCGGACAGGCTCCTGTCGATATGTCGATACGAGTGGGCGGCCGGGCCCGGCGGTGCGGGCCCGGGGTGGATCAGGTCAGGCCGTCATTCGGCTCGGGCTCGTTCTCGCGGGCCGCGGAGCCGTGCCGGCGGGCGTAGATCTGGAGGGCGCACGGCCGGTAGCCGTCGCGGACCAGGTCGAGCACCGCGTCGTCCCAGTAGCCGAGGAAGATCTCGTCGATGTCTGCGACCAGCGCCGGATCGACCGAACCGGGCTGCGAACCGTGAGCGCTCACGACGCCACCTCCTGCACCGTCCACGGCAGCGGGAGTCCGTCGTCGATGGCGCGCGGCACGACGTGGATGTGGAGGTGGAAGATGCTCTGAGTGGCCTCACGGCCCCGCGAGGTGATCAGGTTCAGCGGGGTGCCGAGAGCGTTCGCGTACTCGGCGGCCCGCTGCATCACCGCCGCGGTCACCATCGGCTCCTCCGCCGCGTCGTCGACGTGCACTCGTGGGATCACCAGGACGTGGCCGTCGGTCACCGGATCGATCGGCACGGTCGCGATGGCGTCCGGCCAGCGGGCCACCACGGTGGCCGGGGCCAGGCCCGCGATGATGTCGCAGAACGGGCAGCGGGTTGCGGTCACGACGCCTCCCGGGGCACGATCCGCACCGGCCCGCGCTGCGGATCGTCTCCGCGGCGGCGTTCCAGCGCGTCCCGGCCGAGACCGGTGACCGGCGTCGCGCTCCCGTCGTCGAAGTGGCCGAGCCGCAGGTTGTGCTCGTCGGCGGACAGCAGCGCCAGCTCGGCGTCCAGCACGCCGATCACCCGCAGGGCCAGCTCTTCGGGGATCTCGAAGTAACCGGCCACGCGCCCGGCGTCCGGCCCGGACCCTTGGGTGACGGTGACGGTCACATCCGAGCAGGGGCTCGCGTCGGGCTGCAGCCTCATGCCCACCGCGAGCAGGCGCAGCAGGTGGCCGGCGATCCGGTCCGCGTTCGGCACCAGTTCCGGCGCGGGGGTGTCGTTCACGACGCCTCCCGGGGCACGATCTTGAAGACGTCGCCGCGGGGGCTGTACACCACGCGGACATCCTCACCCGCGGCGCGGAGGGCCTCGGCGTAGGCGTCGAGGACGGGCAGGGAGCGGGTGGAGCCGGCGGGGAGCTGGCGGGGCAGCTCGACGGTGGGGGTCATGACGTCACCGCCGCGGCCAGCGACAGGCTCGCTACGACGTAGGCCACCGCGATACCGGCCGGGTCATCGCTGACCCGCGCCGCCTCCGCGAGGGCGGCGGCCGGCGCGTCGTAGACCGCGGCGATCCCCTCAACCAGGGCCGTCATGAAACCGCAGCCCGTCGTCCCGTACAGGTACGCCCGGTCACCCTCGGACAGGCCCAGCCCGGCCAGCAGATCGCGGCCCCACACCAGGTGGGCGTGCTGCTCGCCGTAGCGGGCGCGGCACTCCAGGAACCGGGCCGCGAGGAGCCGCACCTCGCCACGGTCCACGCCCGGCGCGGACGCGGCGGACACGGCCCGGCGCACCAGCTCCGCGGCCAGCGGGGGAAGGCGGGCAGCTGACGGGGGAGGGAGACGGTGGGGGAAAGCGGGGTTGCGGTAGCCACTCAGGCCACCTCCTCGGAAGAGCGGAGCGCCATGACGACGTCCTTCTCGATTCGGATCGCTCCGCCGCGCCTGGTGTCGCCTTCGGCTCGCGGCTGCCCGTAGCGGATGGCCGGGAGGTCGCCATTGGCGATCCAGCGGTAGACCGTCGGCTCGGAAACCCGCAGCACAGCTGCGGTCTCCTTCACGGTGAGCAGCTCTTGAGCCGCAGGCAGCATCGGGCTCTCCAATCCTGGAGTTGGGGCGGGCTGACAACCTCACTGTGACAGGTCTCTTGAGAGGCTGCAAGGTTCTCATTCGAGATTGGCGGTCTTGGCAGCCCCGCGGCCCGCACTGACGTGGGCATATGGTGGAAAAATTGATGGATGCCTCAAGAGATGCCGCGCACTAGAGGAGCTGGAGTGGCAAACGACCGGTGGACCGGCTCATCAACGCCATACATCCAAAGCGGCCAGGGTGACGCCTGGGGCAAACAAGCAGCCGAGAGAGGACGCTCCGGAACCCAGCGCATCCTCGGCGCAGGCATGCAGCCTGCGCCTTTCGTTGTCGCCGAAGCGATGGGAGTTGAGGTGGGCACGCCCGTCGTGGCCCGGCAGCGCCTGATCCTGCTCGACGGACAGCCCATCGAGTACGCCAACTCGTACTGGCCTGCCAGCGTCGCCGAAGGCACACGGTTGGCGGCGACTGGGAAGATCCGCGGCGGCGCGGTGAGCCTCCTCGCCGAGCTTGGCTACCAGCCCGGCACCGTCGGCGAGGACGTACAGACGCGACCGCCCACGAAGGAGGAAGCAGAAGTTCTCCAACTCGCCGACAACAGCGAATGGGTCTTGACCCTCACCCGCACGATCGCAACCCCAGACGGACACCCCTATGAGGTGTCGGTCATGGTCAACCCCGGCCGCATTGGGCGGCTCCACTATTCGATGGAGGTCGACTGACGTGACAGAGACGCCCGAAGAGGAGACCGTCTGGCCCGTACAGGACCAGATCGCGGCCTACCTGCGTGATGGCATCCTGAACGGCGACTTCCCGCCCGGCAAGGCGCTGCCTTCGAGCCGGAAGCTGCACGACCAGTTCGGCGCCGCAGCCCAGACCATCAAGAACGCGATGGAGATCCTTGAGCGCGAGGGGCTCGTCTACACCCGCCGCGGCGCCGGCGTCTTTGCGCGCGAGCATCGCCAGCGGACGATGACGCCAGCCGAATACAAGAACCCGCCCACCGATGGCGGAAAGTACCAGTGGATTACCGCCGCAGAGCGCAAGGGCTCCTCCGGTCGAGCCGAACTCCTGGACGTTGAGGAGGTTGTACCGCCGCATCTCGTCCGCGAAGCGTTCGGGCTCGACAGCGAGGGAACCGCAATCCTGCGCCGCCAGGTACTGCACCTGGATGACCAGCCGTGCGAGTTGGTCGAGGTCTACTTCCCGATCGAACTCGCCCGAGGGACACCGATCGCCGAGAAGCGGCGCATCAAGGGCGGCGCCGGACGCGTTCTCGCGGAGGCCGGCCTGCCGACACTGCGGTGCGTAGACAAGGTCGCGGCTCGCTGGCCAACCCCTCAGCAGCAGAAGGCGCTCAAGATGCCGACGAAGCTGCCGGTGCTGCGACAGTTCCGGGTGACCTACAGCGTGGACGACCGCCCGATCCAGGCGGAGTTCATGATCAAGGCTGGCCATCTTTACGAGCTGGAGTACGAGTTCTGACCTGCAACAACAAAGAGCCCCACCGCTCAGGCGACGGGGCTCTTTCGCGTTCCATGCCGTTCGACACCTTGCCGAGTTCTCAACGATCCTCTTACAGTTGCGCCAGAGTGGTCGAGGTCACCCGCACCGTGAGGACCCGTATGTCTGAACGACCCGAGCGCACCGCGCTCTACCGCTACTACGACGCCGCCAACGTCTTGCTGTACATCGGCATCTCGAACCGGCCGGAGTTCCGCGCGAAGGCGCACCTGTACGAGAATCGGCGGGGCGACTGGCCGAAGCGGGCCGTCCGCCGCGTTGACGAGTGGTACGCCTCCCGCCCGCTGGCGCTCGCCGCCGACGAGGCTGCAATCAGGGCAGAGAAGCCGCTCTACAACGGCACGCACAACTACGACGACGTCACCTTCGACCCGGCATCCTGGCCGAAGGTGGCGGAGAGCCCCAAGGCGCCACGGATCGCGAACTTGATGAGACGCGAGATCTTCAGCGGTAGGTGGCCGGCCGGGGCGCGCATCCCGCCCCTCAGGGTTCTCGCTGAACCTGCGGGCGTCACCGTGCAGCCGGTGGGCCGGGCTGTCGCCCTGCTCAAGGCCGAGGGATTGCTGACCTTCTCGGCAGGACGCGGACTGTTCGTCGCCGCCCGGCCGAAGCTGCCTCACGACTGGCCTCGCCGGTGCGGCTTCCCTGGGTAGCGGCATCGAGCCTGGTCACCTGTGCCAGCGGCAGTACCGGACCGGCGCGACGGGGCTGTGACCCCCGCCCACCTACCGCTTCCAGCCACGTTCAGGGAGGGGGAAAGGGTGCCGAGAGCGCGGCAGAACGTGCTCAGAGTGCGAGAGGAGCACCGCCTCGCGAGAAGTCCGCAGGTCACCCTGACCTGCAGTTTGTACAGAATGAGAATCTGTCACCGCCCCCACGAGCATGTGCAACGTCTGCGAGAGCGCTAGAACTGATCGCCCATCTCTGGTGGCCGAGTAGTTTCGTGAACGCGGACAACCGGGCTTCGTCCCGCGCCTGGACACCAGTCCGCTGTCGCTGCCGACACAGAAAGACATCGTTAGGACATAAGAAGACACAACATGACACGCAGAGGGCCCTTGTTAAGGCACAGGGATCCTCCAAAGACTAGGCGCAGCCACCGCGACGCCCTTCGCCTGCGCCTGAGTCCCCCCAAGGGGCGGCGCCCCGGCCCTTCAGAAGGGTTACGTTTTGTAGCCCTTCGCTCCGCGCGTCGGTGGTTGGGTTGTGGCAGCGCAACGGCCGGACGGTTCGCACCCGTCCGGCCGCTGCTGGACCAGCGAGTTCGCACCTCGCTCGACCAATAGAGATCGATCCCTCGACAGGAAGGAGCGCTCTGCCATGAGCGTAGCAAGGCACGACATCCCGGCCGACTCCGCCGACGCCCCCATCCCCTACTCCCTGACCCCGGCCGCCGAGGCGCTTCCCCGCCTGGCCGCCACTTCCGTGCGCGGTGTCCCGGTGCACGTGCCCTGCCCGGACTGGTGCGTGACGGACCACGCCGCCGAGGACCTGTCCTTCCTGGAGGACGTGCACCACTACGGACCGCGGGTGCAGATGTCGGTGCCGCTGTATGGCGGCGGCACGGAGACGGTGATGGTGGCGCACCTGGCGCTGTGGCCGTTCGCGCACGACGAGGACAAGGGCCGCGCATATCTGGCGATCGACCCGGACGGTTCGGGTGAGGTGAACAGCCTGTACCGCGACGCCGCGCTCGCTTTCGCCGACCAGCTGGCCGCGCACGCCGCGGACATCCGCCGCCTCGCACTCCAGGCGGATCCCGCTTCGTGCGCGACGCGCTGAGCGCAGTACAGCATGCCCCCGGCCGACCTATCCGGCCGGGGCTTGTCGTGTCCAGAGCGCCCGTCGGCCGCCGCCGCGGGGCCGTGTGGGTCTGATGCGCCCGGCGTGCGCCTCGCGGGGCGCCAAGCGGCCGCCGAGGACTCGCAAGCCCCGTCCTGAAGGCGGCGTGCGGGATGTCCACGGAAGCCGCACGCTCGCGCTATGGGGGATTCGAGCAAGTCTTCGCGCAGGGCGGCCAGCGTCCGGCTGACGTGCCCGTACTGCGGCCTTCCGCAGGATCAGGTACTCACGCTCAGCCGCGATCCGGTTCTGCTGGAGCCGGAGACGCGGCCTCCGGCGCACACGGTGCCGGCTGAGCGCCGCTGGATCGAGCTGTCGGACGGCCGGGTGACGGTGTACGGGGTGTGCCCGCCCGAGCAGTCTCAGCGGTGCCGGATCGAGCACGCGCTGGCGTGCCCGGGGCAGCCGTTGCCGGACCTGTGGCCGTGGCTGACGGCGCTGCGGGAGGAAAACGCCCGCAAGGCGCAGCGGCAGGCCGAGAGCCCGACGCTGCCCGCCGGAGAGGAAGGCCTGCCGGACACCGGCTGACCGCACAGCAACCAGCCCCCGCCCGGTGATCGGGCGGGGGCTGGTTGCTGTTCAGTGCCCGGCGATCCGGTTGAGGTCGGCGTCGAGGACGGCGAGGTCGGGGTGCTGCTGCAGCTGCTGTTCGTGCTTCCATGCGGCGAGGTCGGCGGTGTGCGCGGCCAGGACGTCGTCGACGCTGGTGTCGGTGAGCATGGCGAGGGTGACCGCCTCCAGGTCGTCGAGACCGTGGTACCGGTTGGAGGGCGCGTAGCTGACGGCGATGTCGGCGGCGTGAGAGAAGCCGGCCGCCGCGAAGCGCATGTAAAGCCACTGCCGGAACGGGGTTTCTTGGGTTTTCCAGGCGGGGTCGTAGTCGTCGTATTCGGGGTCGTCGTAGCCGGGGCCGATGATGGGCATGGGCGTTCCCTTCGAGTTGCGGCACTTGTGTGCAGCAGAAAGCCCCCGCTCGGTGGTCGGGCGGGGGCTTTCCGGTGTTCAGCGATGGCGGTGTGCGGTGTGGCGCGGTCTCGATTGTGTCAGCGTGTGGATCGCCGCTTGGCCACGTATCGAGCGACTCGGGTGGCACCCATGAGCACCGGCGCCGCGACGATCCCTCCGGCCAGTCCCCACAGGATGCTGGCCCCGAAGGACTGGTCGCCCACACGCATGCTAAGGATTACACCCAGCCCGCTGAACACCCCGAGCTCGACGGCCCGCTCAAGACCGGTGGAACGACTTTTCAAATCGTCTGTCATTTCGGTGCTCCTCACAGGTCGTATCGTCTGGGATCGAGGGAAGGCGGCGTCGCCTGTTAGCCGAACAGGCCGCCGATCGCCCCGCCGATGCCACCGATCACACCTGATGCGACGGCTCCGGGAAGGCATCCGGCTCCCCCGGCGAGGGCGCCGGCCGCGCATCCGCCGATCATTCCGGTGGTGACTCCCTTGGCCGCCTCGTCCAGCCACTTGGGGTCGGCGACGACGGGAAAGGTTGTGGAGTCCGTGGTCCGTACCGACTGGACGAGGGTGTTGCCGTCGACGCGGTAGCTGGTGGGTACGGGCTTGCCGTTGGCGTCCTTGGCCCAGGGAGTGGTGAAACCGCCGAGGAAGGTGCCGTTCTTGGCGATGGCGGCGACCGCGCCGTTGTCGAGCTTGACGAGGTGGGCGCCGGTGGGCAGGCCGATGTCGTAGCGCTGTTCGCGCGGGGCGGTGGCGTTCTTGAGGACGGCCAGGGCGCGGATGCCGCCGTCGGTGGTGGGCTGGACGGCAAGGTCGGTGGCCCTGGCAGCGTCGGGGTAGACGGTGGTGTTCTTGCCGGCCGTGGCGCCGGAGACGTTGTTGGTGCCGGGAAGGGCGATGGAGACGGCGTCACCCGTCGCGGTGGTGGCCTTCGCGTCCCCGGTGGACCGCTGGGGGATCGTGGTGCCCGGGGCCGGGGCCGGGGCGACGTCGGTGGTGCCGGTGGCCTTCTCGACCACGGCCGCGGTCTGCTCGGCCGGGGAGGGGGTGTCGCTGGCGAAGGCGGTGGAGGCTGCTCCGAGTGTGAGTGCGGCCGCGCTGATGGTGGCGGCGATGGTGCTGGCTATGCGCTGGCGGTGGTTCATGAAAACCCTTCGTAGGCAGATGCGTCCACCCCTGGCGCCATGGTTGGCATATGCCAGGTGCAGATGCCTTTGAACTTGGCACATGCGAGGGCCGGGCAACAGGTTGCACATGCGATTACCCCGGGAATCATGGCTTTGGTCCCGGGCCTCGTGAGCCGAACGGCTGGGCATTTCATCGATAAGACCCAAGTGATTGGCGTGATAGCCGGGGCTTTGGTCCCGGTCTTGCGAGCCGGCCCGGCAGTGCCCGTTGCTGACAGGCCGCAGAGATAGCGGGGCGGAGCTGCCCCCCGAGCCCCGCCGCCCTGCACCTGCTGCTGGACACCGAAGACCCGCGCCTGCCGCTGATCACGGCGGGTGAGGCGCGGGCCGCGGTGGCGCTGCTGGCGCACTACGGGCGGGGCGGCGACGAGGCGGCGGCCCTGGCCCGCGCGTGGTCGGCGAACGTGGCGCGGCGGCTCGCGGCGGAGGGGCTGTAGCCGCGGCGGGTTCCCGGCGCCGGGAACCCGCGGCAGGCGTCAGGCTGCTGGGGTCACGTCTGTGCTGAGCCGGTCGGCGAGCCAGTCCAGGCCCTTGGAGGTGAAGAAGGTCTGCTCCGTCCACCGGTAGCCGGCCTCGACGAGCTTCACCTCGGCACGGCCCTTCTTGACGTGCTCTTCGTAGGGGATGCGGGGGTTCTGCTTCTGCAGGAAGTGGATACGGTCCGAGCGCAGCAGGTCCATGAACTTCGTGCGGCCGAGCCCGCCGGTGATCTCACGCAGCGCTTTGGCGGCGGCGTTCATGGCGATCAGGCCGTCAGAGTTCACGAACCGCTCCCACTTGTCGGCCTTGGGGGTGAGGGCCCTGTTGGCCGTCTCCAGCGCCTCCTTCGCTTCCAGCATGGCGACGAGGTCGCGGGCGAGCTCCAGCTTGGTCGGCTCCCGGGTGACCCCGTGGCGGGTGACGTACTCGTAGAGGGCGTCGGCGAGCTCGGTCTGGGCGAGCTCTATGTTCCGGCGGACGGCTTCGTCAGCGATACGGCTGGTGGTGATGTTGGCGAGCCACATCGGCACGATGCGCTCGTGGATGAGGAACTGAGGGTAGGCCCTGACCTGGCCGGGGAGCATGACGTGTGAAACGCACGTCTTGCCTCGCGCCCAGGATTTCCGCTCGATCATCTGGCGCTGGCCGTTCGGGTCCAACGTCAAGTTCTGGCAGAGCTGGCCGAGCACGGCCCAGTTGCCGGCGCGGTCGGACAGGATGGTGACCGGATCGCCGTGAAAGTCGAACGATCCGATCTCGAATCGGTCCCCGGGGTTGTCTCCGGGGGCGGGCAGGTTAGGGTGGAGTTGGTTCACAGGAGCTCACTTCTCCTTGATCCGTGGCCCTCGGCGGAGGTACGACTCCGCGCGAGGGCAGCTCTTTGTCCGCGCGCAGCCGCGCGACAACCCCCGTGGGGCACAAGCCTACGGGTCGTCACTGACAGCGGCGGGCGTCCCCGGGGCGGGTAACACACTTGGGAGCGGAGCGGGTTCACGCTGTCACCCGTGTTGCTGGAGTGGCAGCCCGGCGTCGGATGCTTCCGACTCGCGGATCATGCCGCGGCCCGGTCGGCGAGCGGCAGCTGGAGAACTTCGGCGTGCCCGTACTGGGCGCCGCAGGCGGTGCAGCGCCGGCCGGGGGTGGTGAGGGTGACGCGCATCGGCTGCCCGCACGCGCAGCGGACGGTGACGCGGCGTTCCGCTTGTTCGCCGGTGACGAGGCGCTCGGCGTGGCCGTGCTGGTTGCGGATCTCCCGGTGCAGGTCGGCGACTCCCGCGAAGCCGCCATAGATCCACGGGCTGTTGGAGGCGAGGAAGGTGACCGTCCCGGCGAGGGTCTGTCGCAGGTCACCGCGGAACGGCGCCGCCTCGTAGCCCAACTCGTCGCGCACGGCCGCCTCCCAGTCGGCGAGCATGGTGACCAGCCCGCCGGGGGCCCGCAGGTCCAGCACGTGCAGCGAGCACGGCAGCGGGGCGCCGCGGGTTCCGCTTACGCGCCCGCCGCCCCGGCCCGAGCCCGGCTCCAGCAGATCGCCGAGCTGGTCGTACAGGGCCGGCAGCTCGCGCAGCATCGCGGTGCCGCGGTCCTGGCAGATACGGCAGGCGAGACGGTCCCGCTCGCCGTCGCGCAAGCCGTACATGCAGATCGCGCAAACGGGGTTGACAGCGTCGAGGTCGTGGATCACGGCGGTCTCCTTGCGGTCGTGCGGGCGGGTCAGGCGGCGGTGTCGTTGGCGGGGCAGCCGGGGTAGTGGCCGGTGCGGCTGCCGCAGCACGCCTTGCCGGCCTCCCCGCGGATGGCGCGGAGGATCTGCCGGGCCCGCTCGGGCCCCGTAGCGGCGAGCTGACCGGCGATGCGTGCGGCGGCGGCTTCGTCGTCGGCCGGGACGTGGTGGCCGCCGCGCCACTGCAGCGCCCCGGTGGCGATCAGCTCTGCGACGTAGCACGCGGCCGAGCTGAACCCTGCGGCGAACCCGTCGTGAACGCCGATCGAGTCCGCAGGCCGGCCGAACTCGCGGCCGTACTCGGCGCACCGCGTGTGGTGCGCAGCGTCGGTGATCAGCCGAGCGAGGAGGGCCTGAAGCCCTGTGCGGGCGCCTGCGGCCCGTTCGCGGGGCTCGGGGCATTCGGGGGCGTCCGGCGGCTGCGGGGCGCTCTCGGGGCCGCCGAAGGGCCTTCGCGGTCCCGCCGCAGCGGTCCGCTCACCAACGGAACGCGCTGGGCGGCTCTCTGACGGCCTCTCGGCTGCACGTGCCAGCCCGGCGCCACCCGAGCCCTCCCAGGCCGTCTCGCGGGCGCTCGGGGTCTCCTGCGGGCCATCAGGGGCCGCCTCGGCGCGGGCAAGGCGGGCGTACAGCGCGTCGAGCTGGTCGTCGTTGATCTGCGAGGCGGTCGGGCGGGCGGCCATCAGGCGGCCTCTCCGTGCTCGGTCCTGTGCTCGTCGGGCAGGTCGGTGTCGCAGTAGAAGCCGATGGTCAGGTGCATGCCGCGGTCCTTGACGACCTTCCATACGGCGGTGTCAGTGCAGGCGGGACGGCCGTCCTGGGCGCGGTGGAAGTTCGTAGTGCACGGCTCAGGGCCGGGCGGCTGCATCACCCAGCCGGTGTCGCGGCGGAAGACACGTACCTCCGGCCCGGCTGCGCCTTCCGGCTCGTCCTCCTCGGCGTCGGGCTCGCAGTCGTCGTGCACCTCGGCCGGGGCGCCGGCCTTGATGCTGCAGGCGCAGCACTCGAGGAAGTCGCCGCTCTCGCCCGCGGCCGGGTCGAACCAGGTTGCGAAGTGGAGGTTCTTCGACGTGCCGCAGTCCTGGCAGGCCATCGGCCCGGTGTAGCCGTGGCAGCTGGCGATCTCGGTGGTGTTCATGCGGTTCCGTCCTCTCGGCTGAGGTGCTTACGGGCTCGGTTGATGGCGCTCTGCTCGTGGACCTGCGCGGTGACGTCGCGGTCGAACAGCGGCGAGTCGGCGGTCGGCTCGGGCGGTATGGCGCGGCCGGGCACGATCTGCCAGCCGCACGTCCAGGTGTGGCGGCAGTTGGGACAGCGATAGCCGGCGGTAATGCCGTGGGCGCCGTCGCGCAGCGCTGACTCGGGCAGTACGTCGTAGGTGCCGCAGTCCTCGCAGGCGTCGCCGTACAGCGGGTTGGGGTCGGTCACCAGATCGCTCCTGTCTGTGAGTAGCCGGTGAACTGGTCTGCGTCGACGGGCTTGTAAGAGACCCAGGGCCACTTGTCGCCCTGCTTGATGAAGGCGGGCCAGTCGCGTTCGTCGCGCATGCCGCGCCAGGGCACGACGCGCCGGCCGCGGGCTCCTTCGGTGTTGGCGGCGGACTTCTCGTCCTCGACGGGGCGCAGGCCGAAGCCGAACTCAGGCCAGCGCATCCACAGCGACGAGCCGAGGGGCCGCAGGTTGCGGTGCTGGCCGAAGCCGTTGTGATGGGGGGCGTGGGCTTCGAGGAGGACGGCGCATCCGGTAGTGGCGCGGGCTTCGTCGATGACGACGGAGACCTTGCGGGCGAGTTCCTCGCTGTTGGGGTCGCCGGCGTGCAGCCGGTACACCGGGCCGACGATCAGCACGTCGGGCTTGAGCTTCTCGACGCGGCGCATCATCCACGCCCGGTCCTGGGGACGGGTCAGGTCGAGGCCCTCGGGCTTGCACTCGATGTGGAACCGGCCGCGGCGTACCGGCTGCTCGATGCGCTCGGCCGCAGCCAACAGCGGACGGAACTTGCGGCGGGAGACGGGGGCGCTGTTCTCGCAGTCGAGGGTCAGCACCCGTACCGGGGCGATCGGTTCCCAGACGCGGAAGGGGTGGATGCCGGCGGCGAGGGTGACGGAGATCTGCCGCAGCAGGGTCGACTTGCCGCCGCCCTCGGAGGCGGTGAGGATCAGCCGGTCGCGGCGTTCGAGGAGGCCGGGGACGATCCAGTCGTAGGTGTCCTCGTGCTGGACGAAGTCGAGGATGTCCTCGACGGGCAGGTCTTCGGCGGCCGTGCCGCGGTCGCGCAGTTCGCGGGTCATGGTGACGGCGCGCTCGACGTGGTCGGCGGTGGCCCCGTCGGGGTTGAAGCCCATCTCGACGAGCTGTGCGCCGAGGGCGATCAGGGCCCGGCGCAGGGAGCGGTCCTGAACGATTTCGGCGTACTCGGCCGCGTGGGCGGTGACGACGTTGCGGTAGTCGGTGAGCTGGAAGATGTACGGCCGGCCGCCGGCCCGGGCGAGGTCGCCGTTGTCTTCCAGGTGCTTGGACAGGGTGATTGGGTCGATGCGCTGCCCGTCGGCGTGCATCCGGGCAATGGCCTGGTGGATGAGCGCGTGGGCGGGCTTGTAGTAGGCGGCCGGGTCGAGGTTGTCGAGGAGGACGCGGACCGCGCCGGTGTCGAAGCAGCAGGCGCCCAGGGCGCCCATCTCGGCGGTGACGTCGTGGGGCGGTACGCGCTCGAAGCTCTGGGCCTCGTGCTCATCGTCGGTCATCAGAAGATGCCCTTCTCGGCATAGGTCTCGTAGCCGGTGTCGGGCTTGACGCGCTGGACGATGTCGGACGGCATGATGCGGCGGTTGGTGCTGCGGTAGTGGGCCTGCAGGGCGGTGGCGGCGTTGGCGAAGGGGATGTCGTGCAGGACCATCTGCCAGGCGTGGACGTCGGCGTCCCCGATGGTCCGCTGGTCGATCCCGGCGGCGATGGCCAGCAGCTCGGCTGTTTCGGCGAGGGTCATGCGGTCTCCTGGGGTGCGGGCCCGCCTTCGAGGGCGGCTCGCCTTTCCTGCTCGCGGTACTTGGCGGCCAGGGCGAGGCCCTGGGCGACGCGGGCGTCGGTGGTGGACTGGGTCGGCACGGCACGCAGCGGGGGCGCTCAGTACCGGGCGGCGGCAGGGGCGGCAGCTCGCTCCAGCCGGGCAGGAAGTAGCGGGCGGAGTCGACGTCGGTGCGGCGGGCTGCGCGCACGGCGACGGCGGTCATGGCGGGGATGCCGCACTTCTTGATGAGGGCGTCGATCTGGAACCACTCGTGCTGCCGGAGGCCGCCCCAGCGGACGTGTACGTCGGCGGAAGCGATCTGGTCGATGAGCGGCTTGGCGAAGTCGGGGATGCGGGCGCTCCGGTCGGTTGGCGCGCGCGTGCCTGCCTGCTTGCTAGCTGTAGGTAGGTATGTAGTTGAAGAGGGGGAGCCACGGCTCCCCTTGGGGAGTCGAAGGGGGAGCCGTGGCTCCCCTTGTGCGGGGTCGGGATCACCCGAAAGCGCTTCTTGACCTGCGGAATCACGGACAGAAGCGTGGTCTTCGAAAGGGGTAGCCCCCGCTCCCCCTAGGGGTAGCCCCTGCTCCCCCTTATCGCTCCAAGGGGGAGCCGTGGCACCTTCTGAGTGAGCCCCTGCTCCCCCTTGAAGGAGCCCCTGCTCCCCCTTAGGCGTCGAAGGGGTAGCCCCCGCTCCCCCTTCGGGGTAGGGAAGCGGCGGCACGACGAACGTCATCCGACGCCCCGGAACCGCATACAGCACCCGCCCGTCGCGGCCCTTACCGATCGCCTCCCGGAACTCCCAGCCCGCTACAGCGAGCCGCTTGAGGGCATTACGGATGACGTCCGGATCCTTCGCCCCGGTCCACCGGGCCAGATCCTCCAGCGGCACCGCGCTGCGCCGGGTGCCTTCATCTGCGTCGTCGGCGATCTCCAGTGCGACGGCGCGCTGCAGCCCGGTGATGCCCGGCCCGAGCGCTTCGCGCAGCTGGCGGCGGAGTTCGTACCCCATCGGCGTTCTTCTTCCTGGCGGTGCGGGTGGTTTGGGGGCGGCGGCCTCGGTGCGGGCCGGCGGGGCGGGGCGCGGGGCCGGCCGGGGGCTCTCACGCGGCCATCGCTTCGAGGTCGGCGCACAGCAGCCGGCGGTAGCCCTCGACGGCCTGGCGGGTGACGGCCTGGTTTCCCGCGATCTTGATTTGCTCGTTGCGGGGGATGTCGACGTCGGTGATCCAGCCGTCGTCGTTGCCCTGCATCCACTCGGTGAACTTGGCGGACAGGGCACGCCCGCCGCGGGGCCCCCGTTCGACGGGGGCTGGCGCGGGGCGGCCAAGGATCGCCTCCCAGCGGCGGATCGCGGGCCCGTAGTCGACGCCCGCCGTCGATATCCACTGCTGGTCGGGCAGGGTGCCCTTGAGCATGTTGACAACGAATTCGTTGAGCGGGCGGCCTTCCCCGCGCAGCCCCATCAGGTTGGACGCGCCCGACTTCCAGTCTCGGGCGGCCGGCGTGGGCAGAAGCGCTAGTCCAGCTCCTCCGGCAGCGGCAGTTGTGAGACCGCCGTCCGCAGGTTCATGCCGCCCTTGCGCTTCGGCGAGGTCCCAGGTCCCCCATGCCATCCCGTGCCGACGGGGTAGGCATCAGCTGGATAGGCGAGTCCGAACCAGCGCCAGCGCTGGTGCGGGGCACCGACCTCTTCAGCTCGTAGGCACGTCCATCGCGCGTCATACCCGATCGCGGCCAAGTCTGCGAGGACGACGTCCAGCCCCCGGCCCTTCGAGCGGAGCGCCTCCACGTTTTCCAGGAAGACGAGAGGCGGTCGAATGACGCGAACAGCCTGAGCGACGTTCTTCCAGATCCGTGACCACTGACCATTGATGCCGTCCCTTTGTCCTGCGTGGGAGATGTTGCGGCACGGGAATCCGGCCGCCAGGGTTTCGATCTGCCACTGAGCGGCGACGCCTGCCCAGTCGGCAGTGGTGATGTCGCCGAGGTTGGCAGCCCACGGAAAGCGGGCGGCCATGACCTGGGCGGCGAACGGGTCGGTCTCGGCGTAGACGAGGGTCTTGCTGCCGGTGATCTGCTCGACGGCCAGGTCGAGCGTGCCGGCGCCGGAGCAGAGGCTGAGGTTCGTCATCACGCCGCCTCCCGCCGCTGCATGCCCCACCGCTGGCGGGGTGTGGCGCCGGCGCGCTCCCGGAAGTGCTGGTCGTCCTCTTCGGCGAGGGCGGCGTCGAGGCAGGGCCGGCGCACGGGGCAGCTCGCGCAGACCTGCTTGGCGGCGTTGACATCGGCGTCGGCGTAGCTGGCGGGCGTGAAGACGTCGGGTGCCGTCTGGGCGCAGATCGCCTCGTCGCGCCAGCCGTCGGCCCTCATGCCGCGCTCCTCATGTCGCGGATGAGGTCGTGGACGTAGGCGGGGGCCATGCCGAGCCGGGCCGCGATCTCGTGCTCGGGGATGCCGAAGCCGGCGAGGTGCTCGACATCGGCGCGTCGCAGGGCGGCCAGCTGGCGCCGGTTCTCGTGCGGTGTGCACTGCGGGTCGTCGATGTCGCGCCAGGCGTCGGGCCCGTACCAGCCCCTGGCGCGGGCGTGCCCGCGGGTGACGTAGGACGGGCCTTCCGTGTGGCGCCGCCGCTCGTACACGCGCCGGATGCGGGCGCCGAAGTCCTTGCTGGTGTAGCGGCCTTCGCCCCGGAGGATGCGGCGGATCACGGCATAGCTGACGCCGGCCTCGGCCGACACGTCGTAGAGCGCGTGACCCAGCACCGCGAGGGCTCGCAGGCGGCGGGTCGACCCGACGATGTCCACCCGCGGGCTGGGGCGTTCGGTGTCGAAGTCCGGCTGGAAGGCGAGGATGCGGCGCGCGTCTTTCCGGGTGCAGGTCTTGTTTCTGCCGGAGGCGAGTCCGCCGACCGTGTCGCGGGAGATGCCGAGGGTGTCGGCGATGCCGATCTGCGTCCACCCCTCCTTGTCGATCAGGTGGCGGAGGTGGTTCGCGGCAGCGGTGCCGTCGATGCGACGCGGCCCCTCCCGGTGGCGGCGGAGGTCGGCCGCTTTGCAGTAGCGCTTGTTGGCGGCTACGCATTCGGGCCGCTGGCAGCCGCGGAGGTAGCAGCGGCGCTCGCCGTGCGGCGGCAGCGGCCTGGTCGCGGTGCTCATTTCTCCCCCTGCTCGGTGCGCTCGAGGATCTGGTGGCAGACGGCGAGGTCGGCTTCGGCGAGGGCCCGCGCGTCGGCTGCGGCCGGGCCGTCCTCAAGAGGCTCGAGGCGGAGGAGGAAGTTCTCCTCGGGCAGCACACCTCGACGCGTGAGGCGGGCCTCGGCGGCGGCGAGGCGGCGCTGGAGGGTGCGCCGGTTGTCGTGTGCGAGCGCGAAGAACCTGTAGACGATGTAGGCCGACAGGGCCGCGGTCAGCGCGAGGGTGATCGGGCTCATGCTGCCCTCCGGCGCGGCGCGTGCTCGGCGAGGATGTACTGGCAGATCCGCTTGCCGTGGGTGGCGGTCGAGGTGGAGGTGACCTCGCCGACCTTGACCAGCAGCGGGTTCTTGCGGCAGCACTCGGACCGCAGGTACAGGCCGGCCGCCCCGTGGGCGAGGCTCGGCAGCAGATCCCGGATCTCGTTCATGGAGAACGGGCGGCCGTCGCCGCCTATGGCCTCGACGGCCTGCCGGATGAGTGCGGCGTCCCAGGCGGTGACGGTCGCGTACAGGGCGCGCAGTGTCGCGTCAGCCCGGTCGCGGGCCTGCTCAGGTGTAATGCTCATGGCGTGTGCTACTCCTTGGGGTAGCGGCGCCCCGCCTGATGGCCGCAGGCGGGGACGGCCGCGGGCTACTGGGCTCGCAGGGCGGTGCCGCGGGTGCGGATGTAGTCGCCGAGGCTGGTGCCGTCGCCGGTGGCGGGGTCGAGCATCGGCGTGGCCTGCAGGCCACGGGACTCGACTTCGCCGTACAGGGCGCGCAGCCCGTCGTAGGTGGCATCAGCGGCGGTCGCCCGGTCGATGTAGGTGGACGGGTCGACGGGCGCCGCGCCGTCGTTGAGCCAGTCCAGCAGCGTGGCCGCCAGCTGCTGGCCGTCGGGCTGTTCGACGACCTGGCCGTGCAGGGCCGGGCAGCGGGACTTGATGACGGACAGCGTGTTGTTCACGTCCATCTGGGCGACGACGTCGAACTCGTACTCCACGCCGCGGCGCTGCTCGGGCCGGGTACCGATCCGCTTCGGCTCCAGGGAGCCGTTGCCGTTGCGCTCCAGGGACCATTCGGTGTGGGCGCGCATCGTGGCGACGATGTGGCCGGGGTAGGACAGCAGGGCGTCGACCATGCTGTTCTGCAGCGGGGTGCCTTCCTTCCAGCCGCCGAAGGTGTTCTTGCCGTAGCGCTCCTTGGCGGCCTTGTCGACCTGTTCGAGGGTGCCGTCGGTGCCGGACCAGAAGTGAGACAGGGAGTCGACGAGGACCGCGCCGTAGCCGGCTGCTGCTGCGGCGGCGAGGGCCTTGATGAGGTTGCGCGGGTCGAACGAGGTGAGCTGCAGGGTGTCGAAGGAGATGCCGTTGATGCCCGCGTACTTGGAGGCGGCGCCGCGTTCGGTGTCGATGACGGCGAAGCGGGTGTCGAGGCCGTGGGCGATGCGCAGCCCGGTCCAGGTCTTGCCGGAGCCGGAGACGCCCATGAGGGCGAGACGGGCCTTGGCCTTCTCGCGGGTGGCGGGGGCGAAGGAGAAGTCGGCGTTGCCGAAGTCGTCGACGGCGGGCTGCTGGCGGCGGTTGTTGACGGCGTCGGAGATGCTGGCCATGAAGGCTCCTAGCGGGCAGGGTGCAGGGATCGGGTGGTGCCGTCGTCGTTGGCGACGCGGTAGGCGATGCGCCGGCCGAGGTGGACGGCGTTTCGGCCGGTGCCGAGCGCGGCCAGGACGTGGCTCTTGGCTTGCGTGTAGGCGGTGTCGGCGGCCCGGTAGTGGGCGCCCGCCTTCTCGTACTGGTCGGCGATGGGGCCGGGGATCTCGACGTCTTCGCGGTCGTAGCGGTCGGGCTGGCGGCGCAGGGTGTTGTAGGTGCGGTCGCTGTCGTCGATGTCGGGCCGGACGCCGTGCCGCACGTCGTGCAGGAAGGTCTGTGCGGCGTCGCGCATCAGCAGGGCGTCGGCTTCGTCGTAGTCGACGTACAGTTCCCGGTAGTCCCAGCCGCTGATCAGGACGGCCACGTGAGCGCGCTCGTGCAGGCCGAGGGTGTCCTGCTGCCAGATGATCTGGCACCGGTAGTGCAGCGGCACCTGGTCGCTGCCGTCCGGGCCCCATTCGCCGTCGTCGAACGGACTGGTCTTGATCTCGACGATGCGGTGGCTGTGGAGCCGGTCGGGGGTGGCGCGCTGCCAGGAGCGTTCGACGTGCCGCCAAGTGCCGGTCGACAGGAGCGGGTGCTCGGGGTGGCGTTCGGCGTACTCCTCGGCGACGTCGTCTTCGAGGCGCACGCCCCACTTGGTGAACGGGTTGGGCTCGAAGGACGCGACCGGCAGGCCGGCCTTCTTGTGCCACAGCTCGTAGCGGTTGGCCCAGGTGCTGGGGTTGAGGTTCAGCACCGCGGCGATCTCGGTAGCGGTGATGCACAGCCCGCCGCGGGCCTCCTCCCACTCCGGCGAGCCGGGGGTGAAGGTGCCGAGCAGGACGGCGGACGGTACGGCGGCCTGCGCGGTCACTGGCCGGCCGCCTTCGGGACCGCTCGGTCGAAGGAGCAGGGAATGCAGTCGGGGTGCCCGCAGTCGAGACCGTGCTGGTGCTCGACGGCGCGGTTCCAGGCGTAGCCGTGGTGCAGGACAACGGCGTGCAGGACCGGCGTGTACTGGCTGGGGTCCTGCAGGCGCAGGTCGGCGAAGCAGGCGTTGTGCTCGGCGGCGGATTCGAGGGCTTCGGCGAGGCTGCCGTGGGGGTGGATGTCGTCGATGCCGAGGATCCACACGGCCCACTCCTGGTCCTCGTAGCCGATGCGCTGCCGGTCGGGGCCGAAGAGGCGGGTACGGGTGCTGGTGCTCATGTGACCTGCTTTCGGGTGTGGGGTGTCTGGCCGCCCGCGGCGGGAAGGGTGCGGGCGGCCGGCAGGGCGGGTGGTGGATCGCCGGGCCGCCGGCCGGGGTCATCCGGCGGCCCGGCTGTCAGGCGGCGCCCACGTCGGCCTGCGGCGGGAGCTTCTTCTCCGCCCGCTTGAAGACCCGCCGGACTCCGGCGTCGCACGACGGGCACAGCGCGATCAGGCGGCGGGCCGGCAGGGACGCGGCGGCGGCGAAATCCACCGACGGGTCGCGCGGTACGGCGATCAGCTTGATCTCGCCGATCTTGCTGACGTGCGTCCCGTTCTCGTGCGGGCAGCGCATCTGCCGTCCGCGCCGGTCGGGATCGTGCCTGCTGCCGCACACTCCGCGGCACTCGCAGCGGTCACCGGCGTTCTTCATCACCGTGTTCCACAGGGCGGCTCCGACGAGCGGCGGGCGGGTCATGAGGCGTCCACCGGAGCCGGGTGGGCGCTGATGACCGCACGGATCGCCTTGAGCGACGGGGCCGGCGGGTGTTCGCCCGGCGCCTTGTCGGGCGTCAGGCCCCGGCCGGCGCCGAACCGCTTGACCTTGCCGACCGGGCAGCCGCGCGAGTGGTAGGTCAGCTCGTACAGCCAGATGCCGGACCAGTAGAAGTCCGCGGCCCCCTTCTCGGCCTCGGTCATGTCCCGGCGGATACCGATCCGCACGTAGACCTCGCCGCTGTAGCCGGGCGAGGTCCACTGGATCCCCGTTTCCCAGCCGTGCGCCTCGGCGTGCGCGAGCAGGTCGGCCGCCGCCTTCGGCAGCCCATACCCGGTCGGCGGAACCGCGAGAATCTCACGTAGCCTGCCGAGGATGGCGGCATAGCGGGCCTGCTCTTCGACGGTGTGGCCCCCTTATTCCGGATGAGCGCTCTGAGCGCGAACCCCTCGTCGGTCAGGCGGCGGTACTCCTGCTCCAGGGTTTCGGTCACAGCGGTAGTGGTCATCACGCCACCCCTTCCTTCTCGGACCAGGCCGCGGGCGGTGTCCGCAGCCGCGCGTTCTCGGCAGTGAGCCGCACGACGGTGCACACCAGCTCGTCGCACTCGGCGCGCAGCATCGCCGGGGTCTTGCCGCGGTGCCGGGCCCGGGAACGGACGGCGGCGATCGGGGACCTCATGTCAGGTCACCCCCGGCGACCGTGCGCCGCACGATGATCCCGACGCCTGTGTGTATGCCGTCCTCGTGGTTCTCGATCAGCTCGTACCAGCGGTCGTGTCGACTACCGGGCGGCTCCTTGACCCACTCCAGGTTGGCCGGGTCCATGTCGCTCTCGGACTGAAGCCAGGCAATGGCCGCACCCTTCGCCGCGGCCTCGCCGTTGGTGAAGCCGATCAGGTAGTCGCTGACGTTGCCCGGCTCGTAGACCGCCTCCCAGGCGGGAATGCACGCTGCTCGGAAGGCGATGCGCCGGGCCTGCTCCAACTGCTCGGTCAGCTGCCGCTGTTCCTTGTCGGCGACAGCCTTCGCGGCGTCGGCCAGCACGTGCTCAAGGTCGGGGCCGACGGGCTGCTGCTCCTGATACGCCTGCCACGCTTCGAGGAGGGCTTCGTAATACGCCGCGAGGCGCTTGTGGTCCTGCGTGAGGCGGTCGTCAGCCACGTCGATGTGCGTGAGGCAGATGCCGCCCGCGTAGCCCTCGACGGAGACGACGGCCTCGCCGTCGCCGAGCGTCCAGGCCGGGGTACGGGTTACGGTCACCAGCCGCTTGCACAGGTCGGCGTCGCCCGGATCGACGTAGCCGCCGGACTCCTGCTGCTCCCGGACCGCCACGGCGAGCGGATGCTCCGGGCGGACACACGGGTAAGCGATGACGGGCGTAC
Source organism: Streptomyces sp. Ac-502 (assembly GCF_045222935.1). NCBI lineage: Bacteria > Bacillati > Actinomycetota > Actinomycetes > Kitasatosporales > Streptomycetaceae > Streptomyces > Streptomyces sp. Ac-502. Next base: position 8,866,471 of record NZ_JBHFFO010000001.1, on the reverse strand, counting down.
CGACGGGGTACTTGTCGTTCCACTGCTCGGCGTTCATGGCTCAGCCCTCGTCGCAGTAGTCGGTGGAGGTGTGCGTGCGGCCGGTCTTGTGCCGCGGCGTCTTCGCCTTCGGCTTGGCCGCCTTGCCGCGGCTGCCGCTGCGGGCGCCGGGGCCGGGCTTCAGCGGCACGGACACCGCCACCGGGGCCATGGACCGGTCGTCGCAGTCGTCGTCCTGGTCGGTGCACGCCGTCAGCGCGGACGCGGCCAGCAGCAGCGCGACGATGGTGGCGGTGGTGCGGCGCGGGCTCATGCCGCCACCTGCTTCCGGGCCGCGTCGTACAGCTCGATGCCGCGGCGGATCGCGTGGCAGCAGTGCAGGAAGGCGGGCGTGTAGTCCTTCAGCTGCCAGTCCCGCCAGTCGGTGAAGTAGCGCGGCACCTGCATGAACTGGAACTCGCGCAGGGCGCCACGAGCGTCTTCCTCGTACTCGATGTTGTACTCGGCGATCTCGCTGAAGAAATGGTCCTCGACCGCCTCGCGCAGACGCCGGTTGGCCTTCCTCCACCGCGGCCGGACCTGTCGGGACAGCTCGCGGCGGATTTCCGGCGTGGTCGCCACTTCCCTCAGCACGTAGCCGAACCGCTGCGCCTGCTCCGCGATACGGTCGTCGAGGTCATCGCGCATCCACTGTGCGAGCGCCGACGCGATCTCACCCTTCAGCAGGTCCGGGTCGTAGCCCTCGACCTCGCCGCTTCCGGCCCGCACCTTCTCCGACCAGTAGCCGGGGTTGATCTCGCCGCTGAAGGCGGTGCGCCGGAACAGGTCGAACATGTCGGGGGTGGCGTCGATGTCGAAGTGGAAGACCCAGCCCGCCTTGACGACGAGGTTGTACGGCCAGGTGATCAACTCGAAGGGGCCGATGCGGCCCTGCTCGGGGGTGGAAAACCGCAGGTGCCGGTACAGACCGTCGACGCACAGGACGGTCATCTCAAGCCGGGCCGTGTCGCGGGCGAATCGCGCGGCGATGTCGGAGTAGTCGTTCACTGGGTTCCCCCGTTGTGTCGCGGCCCGTGCTGGAGCCGCCATGCGGCGTGGTCGGTCTGCTGCTGCTCGACGCTCAGCCGGGCCCCGGCGAGCTGGTCCTCCAGGTCGGCGATACGGCGCATCAGCGCGAGCAGGACGAGGAAGTCGACGACGGCGACGGCCGGCGGGATGGCGGTCACGCGGCCCTCACCTCCGCCGCTGCTTCGGCGGCGGCCACGATCACGCGGGCCGGGACGTCGCCGGGAAAGTCGAAGGTGAACCGGTCGCCACGCCCCCGTGCCGGACCGCTCAAGGAGGAGTCGCCGCAGTCGTTCGTGGCGGCCCACGAGGCGTCGCCTTTCACCAGCAGGCCGTGCCGTTTCTCCGTCCAGCCGCGGGCGAGGAGCATGCGCCGGACGTCCAGGCGTTCGCTCATGCGGCCCTCACCGCCTCCGCGACGGCCGGTGCCCACAGCTCGACGACCGCGGCCGGCTCGGGCACCGGCATCTCGGCGCTCGGCTCGGGCCAGGTGAAGACCACCGTCAACCGCTTCGGGTCGGACACGTCCAGCTGCCGGTGCAGCCGATGCTGACCCACCCGCTTCAGCACGGCCATCACGATCACGGGGTGCTGTACGGCCAGCTCGCCGGAGAGCAGGAGCAGCCCGTCGTCGGTACGGTCCGTGCGCCAGCTGCGCATCAGCGGGAACTGCTCGTCGCCCTCAGCCAGCGCGCGGATGATGCGGACGGTCAGGGTGTCGACGGTCGTCACGTCTCGTCACCGCCCTCCAGGCGGACGATCTCCGCGTAGGCCGCGGCGAGTTCGTCGGCCGCGGTACGGGTCCGGTCCCGGTAGGCGACGATGCCGTCCCGCCACTCCTGCACAGCGGTGAGGATGCGGTCCGCCGTGGCGACCTGCTCATCCAGCGGTGTGCTGTTCGGGAACTGCAGGTTGATGCTGTTCCGCATGGGCCCGTCGGGCTCGATGTACAGGACGGACAGCGGCGCTGACCCGGACCGGGCGGTGGCCTGCGACTCCAGGAAGAACGTCAGGTTGTAGCTCACAGCCCCTCCTTGGGGTGCGGGATGCCGGGCAGGGGCACGGCCGTGTCGGGGTCGGCGTCCAGGTAGTGGCGCTGCTCGGCGAGGCGGCCGTCGGCGACGTCGTGGGCCTGCTGGATTCGGTCCAGTTCGATGGCCATGAGGAGCTGGTCGCGCACCCGGCGGCAGTGCTCTTCGGTCGCGTTGTCCACGACCAGCCGGTTCTCCTGCCGGTCCCAGAGCGTCGCGAACACGCCGCTCCGGCCGATGACGTACCGCTCTGCGTGCGGTGCCTCGATCGCGGGGCGCGGGGTCGTCGTCGCCATTACCGCTCACCGCCGTTCTGTGCCTGCTCGTTGGCGAGATCGCGAAGGCGGCGGTACTCGCCCCCAGGGACACCGCCGAGCGTGACGCCGACTCCGAGGCCGCCCATCAAGCTGCCGGAGCTCTGGTATTTCGGCCCGTCTTGCCTGTTGGCGCGGAGCTTCTCCGCCCATTCGTCCCAACTGAGGAAGGCGTGGGTGCCTGCGACCAGGGCGTCCCATAGGGCGATGGTCGGCGTCGCCAGGTCGCCCATCGGAAGGCTCGCGGCGTGCGCGACGGCGTTGCACAGGTCGCAGCAGCAGCAGTTGGGGTTGCCATCACCTGTGAGCTCACCCTCGAAGCGACCGAAGTCCATCGGGTCGTAGGCCAGGCACGAGACGCTGAAACCGTTGCCTGTCAGGCACGGGTGGAGGCACTTCTCCTGGCCGCACCGGCAGAGGGGAGTCGCCATCACGACTCACCCCCGGTGCGGGCGAGGGCGGTACTGGCGTCGCGCTGCGCATGCTCCAGCAGGAGGGTCAGCCGGGCGAGCCGGATGCGCAGCCGGTCGTTCTCGGTGGCCAGCTCACGCCCGGCCGCGCGCAGCTCGGCGGCAGTGGCGGTCTCGTCGTACAGCAGGTCGTCGATCTCGGCGCGGCGGCCGGGGGCATCGACTCAGTCATGACTCGCCGCCCTACGCCGGGCGCTGTACGCGTTGTTACGGGCCCGCTTGCAAACCCGGCACTCCCTGATTCCGTCCTTGTGCAGATAGACGTTCTCGGGGGTGAGTGCATGGCCGCGTCGGCAGATCACGAGCGACGAGCGGATCGCACGTCGCGTGTTCTCCGCGTGCGTAACCGCGCGGAGGTGATGCGGGTTCACGCAGTGCCGTACTCGGCACAGGTGGTCAATTTCCAGCCCTCCGGGAATGGGGCCCACGAACTCCGCATACGCGATGCGATGTACCGACAGGTTTCGCCCGGACACGTAGAGTTGCCCATAGCCCTGAGGAGTCCTTGCGCCACACCAGAGGATGCAGGCACTAGGGCCGGCCACGGATCGAGCGAATACGCGCTCCAGGGGGCTGGCCGACAGGCGACGGGCACTCATACCGCACCTCGCACAACCAGCGACCCGCGGGCCGGGACTGTGGCGAGCACCTTGTTGGCGCGGGCGATACGGGCCAGCTGTACCTCGCGGCCCTCGGCGTACAGCGGGCCGCGGGCCAGCCCGTAGGCGTACACGGCAGCGGCCTGGGCGCGGACGGCGTCCTTGACATGCTGCGGGAGGCCGCAGGCCTTGAACCAGTCGACCGCCGCCGGTACCGGGACGGGAGTGCCAGATGGGAAGATGGAGGTCACGTGCCTCCCCTTTCTTGATCCGTTCTCGGGGTGGTGCGTAGGCCCCGGCTGCCGGTGTGTGAGAGCCCGGCGGTTGGGGCCGCATACCGCTACGCGGCGGCCTTGGCCTCGACCGGCGCGTTGGCCGGGTCGATGGCGGGGTTGGAGCAGGGGTCGGCGGCCTCCTGGGCGGCGAGCCAGGCGTCGAGCGCTGCGACGCGGTAGACGACCCTGCCGCCCACCCGGAAGCTGGCCGGCCCCTTCTTCTTGAGCCGCCACTTCCTGAGCGTGCAGGGCTCGTATCCGAGACGGTCGGCAGCGTCCGGGAGCCACAGGCACCCAGGCGGCGCCTTCCGCGGGGTGTTCGACACGGCAGTCCTTCCGGTTGACATGGGCGTTCTCCTGTCAAGCCACTTCGTCTCGCGGAGGAGACGCCGGAGGTACGAAAAGAGTCAGCACGGCCACGCCGACAGCCTCCGCGATACCGTGCGCCAGTTCGGCGCTGCAGTCCTTGCGCTCACCGCTGAGGAGGTGCCCGATCAGCGAGTGATGACTGAGGCCGACGGCTTCCGCCAGGGACCGCACGCTGTACGGAGCGCCGCGGCCGGGATGCTTCATGGCGAACTGGAGCCACTCCCGGCTGCGCAGCGTGTAACGCACCCTCAACGTCTCCCCCTTGGGACGAAGCGTCTTCGATTGAGACCAGTGAAGCATCTCCGAGACAGTTCGTCTACAGCTAGAGACGGCCGGATCTGAAGTTTCTGCGCAGCAGCGGCAGCGATAACATCGCGCTGTAGACGAAATGTCTTTGCGGCGGAATGGTTGTACGGGCTGACCTGCGATTTGTAGAGTCGCCCCGACTCCTTCGAGAGACAGTCGGTGTGGATGTGACGCGGAAGGATGGCGACATGGAGGCTGCGGCCCCGGACCGCGAACGAGACGGCAGCCCAACGCCCCTGCCCGACTCCCTGACGCACGACATGGACCGCGACGAGCTGAGCCGCCTGATCCGCGAGGCGAACGACGCAGGCATGAGCTACCAGCAGATGGCCACGAAGGCCGTCGACCCCGAGACGGGCGAGCAGGTTTCCAAGGCGTACCTGCAGAAGCTGGCCACCAACGTGATCACCGTGGCGCCGAGCGCCGACCGCCTGAAGGCCATCGCTGTAGCGCTCGGCCGCCCCGTGTCCGTGATTCAGCGCGCCGCGGCGATCCAGTTCCTCGACTACCAGGCAACCGAACTGTCCGGGTACGACGACGACGTTCGCGTCATCGTCGCCCACCTGGCGGGGATGCCCCCGGCGGAGAAGAGGAAGTGGCGCGCCATGATGGAGGCAGCGGACCGGGCCGAGCGCGACCTCTCATGAAACCCGCAGGACCCACGTCGGCTCCGCACCGATACAGATCGTCTACAGGCTGTTGTCCGTTCATCTTTCTGGCGGTAGCTTTTCGGGACTGAACACATTCGTCCCAGGGGAACCCCCACACCCCTGTGTGCGCGCATGGGGGTGCAGGATGCTCGATGTCCAGTACGTCTACTCCGAAGACCGGACCCTCGACGAGCCCGTAGCCGTCAGGGAAACCCGAGGGAAGATCAAGTTCGAGCTGTACCGCGGCCTCTTCCTGCCCGAAGGAGTGGCCGCACTCAACTCGGCCACCGCCCAAGTCATCGCTGGCGGACAGTGGTTCCAGCTGTGGAGGGGCGAGGTCATCTCCATACACTCGCCGGAGCTGAGGGGGTTCACGCATGGCCGGATACATCGAGGACCGCTGGTGGACCAAGCGCCCTGACCCCGAAACGGGTAAGAAGCGCAAGACCGCCCTCTACGGCAAGGGCAAGAGGTACAAGGTCACCGGCATCCCTGGCGTGCGGGCTCGCTCTTTCGATGCCATCGCCGACGCCAAGCGATGGAAGGCCAAGGCGGAACACGAGACGAGCCAGGGCGAGTTCTTGGACCCCCGCCTCGGCCGCATCACGCTGACGGAGTACATCGAGGACCACTGGCTGCCGGCCCGCCATGACGACCCGGCAACCCGCAGGACGATCCTCGGCCGACTGAAGCACATCGAGGCGCATCTCGGCGCTACCGAAATCGGCGCGATCAAGGCCCAGCAGCTGCGATTGTTCCTCAAGGAGCTGCAGTCCCGCATAGGCCCCAACACGACGCTTGGCGTGTGGGGCTACCTGTCAGCCATCTTGCAGGCTGCCGTAGATGACGAACGGATCCGCAAGAACCCGTGCAAGACCAAGTCGATCACGCTTCCGACGCTACCTGACCGCGAAGTTCAGCCATGGACTCGCGAGCAGGTCCGTGCCGTGTGCTCGGCTCTGCCTGAGCGCTTCCGAACGATGGTGGATGTGGGCGTCGGAGCTGGTCTTCGGCAGGGGAAGTCCTCGGCTTGGCCGAAGGCGACATAGACATGGAGGGCGGCGTCATCCATGTGCGCCGTCAGCTGAAGAAGGTCGGTTCCAAACTGGTCTTCGCCCTGCCGAAGAGAGGAAAGATTCGCGCCGTCCCCGCCCCGCCCCACCTGCTGGCGCAGCTGAAGGCGCACATGGAGGCATTCCCTCCGAAAAAGATCACCTTGCCTTGGGGGGACCCGGACGCCCCCACTTCGGAGAAGGAGGAGAAGGAGCGGGCCCCGCAGACCTTCCCTCTTGTCTTCACGAGCGCCAGGGGGTGCGCGATCCGCCGCGACTCTTGGAACCAGTGGAGCTGGAAGCCAGCCCTTGCCGCGGCCGGAATCATCCCCGAGCCCGAGATGGTGCGCCAGGGCGCTCTGGGGCGCATCGTCCCCCGCTATGCAGCGGCGCGCGAGGACGGCTTCCATGCCTTGCGGCATACCTTCGCCTCGGTGCAGCTACACGCGAGGGAGACGATCGTGGCAGTATCGAAGTGGCTGGGGCACGCCGACCCGTCGATTACGTTGCGCGTGTACGCACACATGATGCCCGAGGCCGACGGCCGCGGACGCCACGCGATGCAGCGGTGGTTCGAGGCGGATTCCTAAAAGATCTCCCTAATTTCTCCCTGGGTCAGTCGCCGGCCACTCCGTTCAGGCCCCGCACCCGCAGCCCCCTTCGCAATCTCTGAAGAATCGCCCCAGCTGACACCCTTGCTGAGCTGGGACGATTCCTATCGATCCCCTCCTCCTGGCCCACGCTCCTACGGGGCCGGGGTGGGCCAGCGCCCCCCGTTGAGCCAGAAGCCCTGGATCTCCTCCAACTGCCGACCCTTGGTCTCGGGGGCGGTGCACGCGGCGAAGACCAGCGCGCCGAGCGCGAGGACCCCGAGGCCCGCGAAGGTCGTCGCGGCACCCGCCCAGGACATCAGGGACGGGAAGAACTGCGCGATGAGGAGGTTCGCGACGAGGTCGGCGGTCAGCATCGCCGACGCGCCGGTGGAGCGCAGCTGGGCGGGGAACGCCTCGCTGGCGTACACCCAGATCAGCGAACCGAAGCCGAAATTGAAGGCGGCGGTGAAGAGCAGGATGGCGCCGAAGCCGATCCACGTCCCGGAGCCCTTCAGGTCCCCGAAGCCGAACACGGCGGTCAGGACGCCGAGCATGGCCGTCATCGTGGCGATGCCGGAGAGCAGGACCACGCGGCGGCCGAGCCGGTCGATGATGAGGATGGCGAGGACCGTCGCGGCCAGGGAGGCGAGCTGCACGAAGGACGGCAGCAGGAAGTTCTGGCCGTCGCCGGTGAAGCCCATCTCCTCGAAGATCTGCGGGCTGTAGTACGTCACCGCGTTGATGCCGGTGATCTGGCAGAAGAAGCCGAGCCCGAGGACGAAGAGCGTGGCGCGGGCGTACGGCTTGCGCAGCAGTGAGCGCAGCGACCCGCCGCTCTCCTCGGACAGAGCCGCCCGGACCGCCTCGGTCTCGGCGCGCGGGTCGACGTCGGGGTCGGTCAGCGCCATGACCTCGACGGCCTTGTCGGTCCGGCCCTTGAGGACGTACCAGCGGGGTGTGTCGGGGAGCCGGAACAGCGGGATCAGCACGAGGGCGGCGGGGACCGCGGACAGTCCCAGCATCAGCCGCCAGTGGCCGCCGTCGGACAGCCCCCAGTTCACGAAGTACGTGAGGGCGATGCCGGCGACCGTGGCGACCTGGTACGCGGCCACCGAGGCGCCACGGATGCGGGCCGGTGACGCCTCGGCGATGTACAGCGGCGCGGCCACGATCGAGATGCCGATGGCGACGCCGAGCAGGAACCGCACCGCGTCCAGGACGACGACGTTCGGGGCGAGGGCGGAGAGCGCCACGAAGACCGTGTACGAACCGGCGACGATCAGCATGGCGGCCTTGCGGCCCAGCGCGTCGGCCAGCTTGCCGCCGATCAGTGCGCCCAGGATCGACCCCAGTACCAGGATGCTGTTGACCAGGCCCTTCTCGGTGTCGCTGAGGTGGAAGTCCTTGCTCAGGAACACCAGGGCGCCGGAGATGCTGCCGGTGTCGTAGCCGTAGATCACGCCGACGACGGCTCCGGTGAGGGCGAAGAGCCGGCCGGTGCGCCGGGGCGGCGGGCCCTCGGGGCCCGGCGGCGATGACGGTGACTGCGTGGAGCGCGTTGCAACGGACATGGGGAGTCCTTTGTGACGACTGTCGGCGGAACGGCCTTGCTGCGTGACGATCACCGCGGCAGCTGCCGGTGGACGGCCGGTGTCCGGACGTACCGCCCGGCGCCAACGCCGACAGCGCTGCCCGACGGCCGCCGCTCCACTGCGGCTGCGTGAGTGATCTTGCGAGTATTCGACTCCCTTCACTCATGTGTCAACAGCCCCCTCGGGCACCCCGGTCTGTCGCATACCTCCTGCCCGGAACGCCAGTTCGCTGGTCATCCCTTCCCGCCTTACGGGCGCTTCCACCCTTCCGAGGGATGGATTACGCCGCAGGGCGTGCGTAGAGTTGCTTGCAACCGAGCATGATGTTGCAAGTTCACGCAGACAACTGGAGGGTGTCGTGAGCGGGACCTCGTACATGGAGCAGGAGCTGCGCAGCCAGCCGGACACCTGGCGGGAAGCGGCGCGGATCGGTGGCGCGGGCACCCCGCTGCCCGGCGCCGGCTCGCGGGTCGCGGTGGTGGGCTGCGGCACCTCGTGGTTCATGGCGCAGGCGTACGCCGCCCTACGCGAAGGTGCCGGACTGGGGGTGACGGACGCCTTCCCGGCCTCGGAGGCGTTCCTCGGCGCCGACCGGGGCTATGACGCCGTCGTGGCGATCACCGTTCCGGTACCACGACCGAGGTACTGCGCCTGCTGGAGCAGATGAAGGGGCGCATCCCGACGGTGACCGTGCTCGGCGACCCCGACACCCCGGCGACCGCGCTGTCGGACGCGACGGTCTCCCTGCCTTTCGCCGACGAGAAGTCCGTGGTGCAGACGAGGTTCGCGACGACCGCACTCGCGCTGCTGCGGGCCCATCTCGGCGAGGACCTGTCCGGCGCGGTGCGCGACGCGGAAGAGGCGCTGACCGCGCCCGTGGAAAAGGAGTGGCTGGACGCCGAGCAGTTCTCCTTCCTCGGCACGGGCTGGACGTACGGGCTGGCCAACGAGGCGGCACTGAAGATGCGCGAGGCGTCGCAGAGCTGGACGGAGTCCTACCCCGCGATGGAGTACCGCCACGGCCCCATCTCCATAGCGGCACCGGGCCGCGTCACCTGGGTCTTCGGCCCGGTGCCGGAAGGCCTGGAGGCGGATGTCGCCCGGACCGGCGCCGGGTTCGTGCGGCACGGGCGCGACCCGCTGGCCGACCTGGTGCTGGTGCAGCGGGTCGCCCTGGAGCGGGCCCGCGCCCGCGGCCTGGACCCCGACAACCCGCGCGGCCTGACCCGGTCGGTACTGCTCACGGCACCGGAGCCGGCGGCCGGGTAGCGAGGAGGGAACGGAGGGGGCAGGAGGGGACGGGAAGGGAGGGGGCGGGGCGGCCTACTACCCCGCTCTGCCACTCGCACGGCCCGCCGCCTTCGCTGCTCTCCGCGTTACCGTCCTCCGCCTTCCCTGCCCTCCACCGTTACCGTCCCCCGCCTTCCCTGCCCTCCACCGTTACCGTTCCCCGCCTTCCCTGCCCTCCACCGTTACCGTCCCCCGCCTTCCCTGCCCTCCACCGTTACCGTCCCCCGCCTTCCCTGCCCTCCACCGTTACCGTTCCCCGCCTTCCCTGCCCACCGCTTTCACCGCCGCCGCCTTCACCGCCCCGCACCGTCCACACACGCATCGTCCACGCACGCACCGCCCACGCCCGCATCGTCCACGAACCGCCGGAATGGCCGTGTTCCGCAAGGGAGTCAGGACCCCATGCCCCTCGTCCCCACCTCGTCGATCGTCACCGCCGCCCGTGAGGCGCGGGCCGGCGCCGCGGCGTTCAACGTCATCCACCTGGAGACCGCCGAGGCACTCGTCACGGCCGCCGAACGCAGCGGCTTCCCGGTCATCCTCGGCATCAGCGAGAACTGCATCCGCTACCACGGCAGCCTGCTGCCCATCGCCCGGGCCACCCTCGCGCTCGCCGAGGCGTCCTCCGCCCGGGTCGCCGTGCACCTGGACCACATCACCGAACCGGACCTGGTGCGTGCGGGAGTCGACGCCGGGGTGCGGTCGGTGATGGTGGACGCCTCGGCCCTCCCGTACGAGGAGAACGTCGCCGCCACGGCGGAGCTGACCGCCTGGTGTCATCAGCGCGGCGCCTATGTCGAGGCCGAGCTGGGCGAGGTCGGTGGCAAGGACGGGGTGCACGCCCCCGGTGCCCGCACCGACCCCGACGAGGCGCTGGCGTTCGTCCGGTCGACCGGGGTGGACGCGCTGGCCGTCGCCGTCGGCTCCTCCCACGCGATGCACGAACGGACCGCCGTGCTCGACAAGGAGTTGATCGGGGCGCTGGCCGGGAAGCTGCCGGTGCCGCTGGTGCTGCACGGTTCGTCCGGCGTGCCCGACGACGAGCTGCGCCGGGCCGTCGCCGCCGGCATGACGAAGATCAACATCTCCACCCATCTGGTCTCCGTCTTCACCCGCAGCATCCGGGACACCCTGGACGCGGACCTGGCCCTCGTCGACTCGCGCAAGTACGTGAAACCGGCGCGCGAGGCCGTGGCCCAGGAGGCAGCCCGGCTCCTGGCCCTGCTCGGCGCCCCGGCCGCGGTACCGGGCCAGTCGGCCGCAGCGGAGGCGCCCGTGCAGAAGTGAGAGGTGAGTGTGTGCTCCGGAGGCGTGACCTCCGGGGGCCTCCGGGGGCGTGTCCTGCGGGGGCGTGCGTCCCGGTGAGCGGCGGATGAGCGGATCGACGGCGGGCGGACAATGACGGGCGACGGTGGGCGGACGGCGGTGGGCGGGGCACCCCTCCGGCCGAGGGTGCGAAAACGCTTGCGTACCCTCCCACCACGGGGTCAACGTGGCGCCTGCCCTCCCCTCGCCCCCGGTCGGCCGACGGGCTCCCCGATATCACGCAGGCCGCCGGAGAGGACTTAGGCTCGCGCCATGAACCGCCATGAACGGATGAACGCCCTCCTTGAGCTGCTCGGCGAACGCGGCCGGGTGGAGGTCGAGGAGGCCGCGTCCCAGCTGGAGGTGTCGGCCGCGACCATGCGGCGTGACATGGACGCCCTGGCCGACCAGCAGCTGCTGACCCGTACCCGGGGCGGCGCGGTGCTCAGCTCGGTGGCGTACGACCTGCCCATCCGTTACAAGCGGGCGCACCGCGCCGCGGAGAAGGGGGCGGTGGCGCAGGCCGCGGCGAAGCTGGTCGAGCGCGGTGACGTGGTCGGCCTCAGCGGCGGCACCACGACCACGGAGATCGCCCGGGTACTGGCCACCCGTCCGGAGTTCGCCGAGGCGGGACCGCAGCCGCATCTGACGATCGTCACCAACTCGCTGAACATCGCCAACGAACTCGCCGTACGGCCCCAGATCAAGATCGTGCTGACCGGGGGTGTGGCGCACTCCAGGTCGTTCGAACTGGTCGGTCCGTTCAGTGAGCTGGTCCTCCAGCAGATCTCCGTGGACATCGCCTTCATCGGCGCCAACGGCATAGAACCGGTGATGGGCGCGACCGTGCACGACGAGGCGGAGGCCCGGATCAACCGCCTGATGGCCGAACGGGCGCGGCGCGCCGTGGTCGTCGCGGACTCCTCGAAGATCGGCGCCCGCTGCTTCGCCCGGGTCGGCGGCGCGGACGTCTTCGACACCCTCATCACGGACAGCGGCGCGGGGGAGTCCGTCCGGCGGGAGTTCGGCGAACGGGGCCTGCGCGTGGTGGCCGCCCGCACCGCCGCCGACGACTGACCGGCAGACAGGCAGTCGCGCGGACATGCTCCGGGGGCTGTGCTCCGGGCGTTCCGGGTGCTCGGGGCGAGCTTGATGCCAGGGGCATTCCGGGCGCTTGGAACGTCCGGGTGTTCGGGGCTCTCGGGGCTCTCGGGGCTCTCGGGGCTCTCGGGGCTCTCGGGGCTCTCGGGGCTCTCGGGGCTCTCGGGGCTCTCGGGGCTCTCGGGGCTCTCGGGGCTCTCGGGGCTCTCGGGGCTCTCGGGATGATCTTGGCGCCCCGCGGCCTGTGCCCCGCGGTGTCGCGTCGTCCGGCGCGCCGTCGCACGTGCCCGGCTTGATCGGCACCTGGCGGCGCCCGGCGGCCACTGTCACGATGGCCCGATGGATTCTCTGGATCAGAAGGTGACGGTACACAGGCGTACGGCGCGCCGCTCTCCCGTGCGGAGCGTGCGCCGAATCAATCTCGGCTACTTCGTCCGCCCCACGTCGGAGACCGGTGGGCCGGAGCCGCGGGTGGAGCCGGTGCTCGCGTATCTGGTGCGCCACGATGCCGGGTTACTGCTGTTCGACACGGGGATCGGCGCCGCCGATCCGGAGACCGAGGCGCACTACCGCCCCCGGCGCCGGTCCCTGGAGGCCGCGCTGGCCGCGGCGGGGCACCGGCTCGACGACGTGTCCGTGGTGGTCAACTGTCATCTGCACTTCGACCACTGCGGCGGCAATCCGCTGTTCGGCGGACGGCCCGTCATGGTGCAGGAGACAGAGCTGGCCGAGGCCCGCGCGGGCGGGTACACCGTGGACGCCCTGGTCGACTTCCCGGGCGTCGTGTACGAGGAACTGCGTGGCGAGGCCGAGGTGTGGCCCGGCGTGCACATCGTCCCCACGCCGGGGCACACCGCGGGACACCAGTCCCTGGTGGTGGAGCAGCAGGACGGCACGGTGGTCCTCGCGGGCCAGGCTCGTGACTTCGCCTCGGACTTCGCGTCGGACCAGCTGGCCCGGCACGCCGCCCTCGAAGGGGTCGCCGCCCCGCTGCCCGGTCATCCGCCGTGGCTGGAGCGGCTCAGCGCGTTCGAGCCGCGGCGGGTGATGTTCGCGCACGACGGTTCGGTATGGGAGCCCGCCGAGTCCCCCGAGCCGTAGGCCCGGTCGTCAAATTCCCGCCTGCCGCGCGACTCCCCCAGCACGCACTCCCCCAGCTACCGCTGGGAGGTGCCCCCACGCTGCCTTGCCGAAACGCCCGCGTAGCTCCTCCCCCAAGGCCTGAAGGGCCAGGGGCCCGACCGAGGACGCTCCGGTGCCTTGCGATCGGCTCGGCTTCCGAAGGGCAGATGCAAAGAGCCGAGACGTAGCGAAGCGGAGTGCACCAGACGCCGCGCGGCTCGCCCTCCGGGCGGACAACGGGAATGTGACGACAGGACCTAGTACTGCAACGGTGCTTGCCGTGACTGGTGGCCAGGATCAGGGGCTGTGCCCGCGTTGCTTGTAGTGACTGTTGCGGGCTTGGTGCTGGCGCCGTCGACGCCAGTGTGACCAGTACAGGATGTGCTCGGCCGGTGCCGGCCGGCGGTGGGTGAGTCGGTAGATCAGACGCCGGATTTCGGCAAGACTGAGGTGGATGAGCTGGGAGGATCCGTTTCTGCTTTCTCCGCATCCAGCTCACGGGCCCGCAGGACAGTCAGGCAGGCGTGGGCGGCCATGGCCAACGTCATGTGGCGGTGCCAGCCCGGGTAGCGGCGGACCTGGTAGTCGTCCAGCCCGCACTCCTGCTTCGCGCTCTGAAAACATTCCTCCACCGCCCATCGGCTCCCGGCGACGCGGATCAGCTCGTCGAGAGTGGTGCCGGCGGGGCAGTAGGCGATGTAGTAGGAGATTTCCTCGGGCCGGCTGACGCTGCGACGGGCGATCACCCAGTGCTGACGGTCCTCGCGGTGCCAGGGCCGCACCTCAACGCGGGCCCAGTCGAAGATCCGCCGTCCGTGGGCCCCCTCGCCGCAGGAGCGGCGTTTCCACTTCTGCCGCGGCAGGCCGGGGAACAGGTCGTGGACGGGGTGGTCGATGGCCCAGCGGGTGACGACGGTGTCGTGCCGGGTGGTGGCCATGACGTGAAAGACATCGGCCTGCTCGAGCTCGAAGCGCCAGCCCTTGCTGAAGCCGTAAGCGGCATCGGCCGTCACCCACCGAAACGGGAGCCGGTCGGCGATGGCCCGGCGGATCATCTCCTTGGCCATGGCCACCTTCGTCTCGAAGGCGACACTGTCGCCGATGCCCGCCCGCCGGCATCGCTCACGGTCATCCGTCCACGACGCGGGCAGATACAACCGCCGGTCGATCAACGTGCGTCCGCGGCCCGTCGCGTAGGCGAGGAAGACCCCGATCTGGGAGTTCTCGGTGCGTCCCGCGGTGCCGGAGTACTGCCGCTGGACCCCGGCCGAGCGGACGCCCTTCTTCAGGAAACCGGTGTCATCGACGATGAGCACGGCGTCCCGGTCGCCGAGGTGTTCCACGACGTAGTCACGTACGTCGCCCAGGACCTCGTCAGCATCCCACTCGATGCGGTTCAGCAGCCGGTGGATGCGATCGGGGCCGCCATAACCGGCCTCCTCCGCCAGCGTCCAGCCGTTCTTCCGCTCCAGCGGCGAGATCAGCCCGCGCATATAGGCCAGCGCCGACTGGCGCGGCTCCTCCCGGCTGAAGCGGTGCACGAACCTCCCATGCACCGCTTCAAGCTCACCCGCCCACAACCTGACATCAGCAAGGCCCCCACCCATAACCAGACCAACGACCCAACTGGCCACCAGTCACGGCAAGCACCGTTGCAGTACTAGCGACTCCCGGCCCGGCTGCTCCGGCGGCGGGCCGACGTGGCGTCACCAGGTGCGGTCGCCGCGCAGTACGGCGTCGGCGCCGCCGTCGAGGAAGACGACCTGCCCGGTGACGTGCGTGTTCTCGGGCGACGTCAGCCAGGTGAGAAGTGGGGCGGCCTGTTCCGGGCGGGCGTGGCCGTGCAGCGGCATCGGCACGCTCGTGTCCACGACCCGGCGCGTCTCCGGGTCGGCGAGCATGGGCGCGGTCATGGGGGTGACGACGGTGCCCGGCGCGACGGCGTTGAGCGGGATTCCGGCGCCTGCCCAGTCGGCGGTCGTGGCGTTAAGGCGGACCCAGCGCGCGACGGCGGCCTTCGAGGAGCCGTACAGGAGGTACCCCTCGCCGCGGTCGACGGCCGCCTGCGCCGCGGCGACCGCGGCCGGCTCGTCACCTGCCAGCGCGGCGTCGACGACAGCGGTGTCACAGGGGTGCACGGACGCCACCGAGGAGACGACGACCGCGCGCGGGTCGGTGCCCGCGGCGAGCAGCGGACGCAGGCCCTCCAGGGTGGCCACCGCCCCGAAGTGGTTCACCTTCACGGTCAGCGGATCGAAGGTGGCGACACCGGCACAGGCGATCACCGCGTCGAGCCGGCCGCCGGTCAGTTCGCGGGCCCGCGTCACCAGTTCCGTACGGCCCTCGGGGGTGGCCAGGTCCGCCTGGATGTCGGTGCCGTCGAGGTCGGCCCCGATCACGGTGCAGCCCTGCGCGCGGAGCCGGGCGGCGGTGGCCCGGCCTATGCCGGAGGCCGCTCCGGTGACGAGGCAGGTACGGGACGGTGCCGGCATGGAGCGCTCCTTGGCGGGGTGGTGGTTCGGTGGGGCGGTGGTTCGCTGGGGATGGTGGTTCGCGAACATTGCCGTGCGGCGAGTATCGCGGTTCGCCGAGCGCGGTGGTTCAGCGGGCCCCTCCCCGTCCGGCGGGCACACCCCGCCCTGCGGGCATTCCCGTCCGACAGGCGTCGCTGCCCGGCAGGCATCGCCGCCCGGCGAGTGTGACGATCGCCGAACCTGAGGATGCGCCGTACGTGACGACCCGCCGTACGTGACGACCCGCCGTACGTGACGATCCGCCTGGCCTGGCGACACGTCAGGCCAGGCAACTCGCCGAGCCCGACGGCACGCAGGCCTGAGCACCCGCACCCCCCACGCCCACCTGGCCCGACCGCCCGCCGGCCCTGACACCCTGCAGGCCCCACACCCCGCCCGACCCGACACCCCGCCGAACCCGACACCCCGCCGAACCTGACACCCCCGCAGCTCCGGCGCCCCACCTGGACTGACACCCCGCCAGCTCGGCGACCCGCCAGCTCGGCGACCCGTCAGCCCGGCGACCCGTCAGCCCGGCAATCCGCCAGCCCGGCAACCCACCGGACCCAGCGATCACCGGGGTGACACGGCCGCCGGCCTACCCCGACACCCCGTACACCGGTTCCGGTGCGACCGCCTCGGCGAGCAGCCTGCGTGCCGTGTCGCCCGCCTCGGTCGGGGTGAAGCGGGTCTGTCGGTCGGTGGTGGGGCCCGGGCGCCAGCCCTCCATGACCGTGATGCGTCCGCCTTCGGCCGCGAAGACCCGGCCGGTGACGCCCTCGGAGGCTGCGGAGCCGAGCCAGACGACGAGCGGAGAGACGTTCTCGGGGGCCATCGCGTCGAAGGTGCCGTCCGCCGGTGCCGCCATGGTCTCGGCGAAGGTCCGTTCGGTCATCCGGGTACGGGCGGCCGGGGCGACGGCGTTGACCTGTACGCCGTACCGGCCCAGTTCGGCGGCGGCCACGAGGGTGAGGCCGAGGATGCCTGCCTTGGCGGCCGAGTAGTTGGCCTGGCCGATGCTGCCCAGCAGGCCCGCTCCCGAGCTGGTGTTGACGACGCGGGCCTGTGGCGGAGGGCCTGCCTTGGCCTGCGCGCGCCAGTGCGCCGCCGCGTGCTGGAGTGGCAGGAAGTGGCCTTTGAGGTGAACGCGCAGGACGGTGTCCCACTCGTCCTCCGCCAGGTTCACCAGCATCCGGTCGCGTACGAAGCCCGCGTTGTTGACCAGGGTGTCCAGGCGTCCGTACGTACCCAGCGCGGTGGCGACGAGCGAGGCAGCTCCGGTGGGCGTGGCGACGTCACCGCCGTGGGCGACCGCCTCGCCGCCCGCCGCGCGGATCTCCGCGGCCACCGCGCCGGCGGGGCCGCCCGCCTCCTCGTCCGGGGTGCCGTCCGGCCGTACCCCCAGGTCGTTGACGACGACCCGGGCGCCTTCGGCGGCGAAGGCCAGGGCGTGGGCGCGTCCGAGGCCGCGGCCCGCGCCGGTGACGGCGACCACGCGGCCGGCGCAGAGGCCGGCGGCGGCGCTTCCGGTCGGGTGGTCATCGGTCATCGCTGCCCTCCGGGTCGACGGTGGCGGCCGTACCCGTACCGGCAGCCGGGGATGGGGATGGGGTTGCGGATAGGGGTGTTGAGGGTGCGGGTGGGGACGGGGGCGCAGACGGGTGTGGGGCCGGTGCACCGGGAGGCCGTCCAGCCGCCTCCGGAAAGGCCAGTTGGCCAGCCGCCTCCGGGGAAGCCGGTTGTCCGGCCGCCTCCAGAAATGCCGGCCGTTCGCCGCCGCCGTGGACGGCCAGGCTCGCTCCGCTCACGTAGGCGCACCGGTCACCGGCGAGGAAGGCGCAGAGTTCACCGATCTCGTCGGGGGTCGCGAGCCTGCCCAGCGGGACGGTGCGGCCGACGGCGGCGAGGCCGGCCTCGCCGCCGTAGTGCAGGTGGGAGAGTTCGGTGTGGACCATGCCGACGACGAGGGTGTTGACGCGGATGTGCGGCGCCCATTCGACGGCCATGGTGCGGGCGAGGTTCTCCAGGCCCGCCTTCGCGGCCCCGTAGGCGGCCGAGCCGGGTGACGGGCGGGTGCCGCTGACGCTGCCGATCATGATGATCGAGCCGCCGGCCGGCTGGCGCGCCATGACGGCCCGTGCGGCGAGGGAGGCGGTCAGCGGGGCGACGAGGTTCAGTTCGACGACCCGGGCTGCCTGCCGCGGCGAGGAGTCGTCGAGGAGCCGGTACGGGGTGCCGCCCGCGTTGTTGACGAGGATGTCGAGGCGTCCGTGGCGGGCCCGTACCCGGTCGAAGCAGGCGGCGACCGCGTCGGGGTCGCGCACGTCCACCGGCTCGTAGGCGGCGGTGCGTCCGTCCGCCGCCGTGACCGGCCGTTCCGGCGGGCGGCGGGCGCAGGCGACGACCTCGGCTCCGGCCGCCAGCAGGGCTCGGGCGATCCCGGCGCCGACGCCCCGGGTGCCGCCCGTGACGACCGCGACGCGCCCCGACAGGTCGATGTCGAGCGCCAAAAGGCCACCTCCGCCCTCCCGTTGGGGGCATCGCGCTGCTACCTTCTCAAGCAGCCTGCACCTAACAAACGTTTGGTGGAAAGGTAGCTGATCCGCCCATGGGTGTCTCCACCACCGTCACCGTGTCCCGCCCCGAGGACGGCACCGCGCTCGTCACCGTCGACCGGCCGCCGGTCAACGCCCTGCCCGTACAGAGCTGGTTCGACCTGGCCGATGCCGTACGCGCGGCCGGCCGCGACCCCGGCGTCCGCTGTGTGGTGCTCGCCGCGGCGGGGCGCGGCTTCAACGCGGGCGTGGACATCAAGGAGATGCGGCGGACGCCGGGGCACGCCGCGCTGCTCGGCGCCAACCGGGGCTGTTACGAGGCGTTCGCGGCCGTCTACGACTGCGAGGTACCGGTCGTCGCCGCCGTGCAGGGCCACTGTCTCGGCGGCGGCATCGGGCTGGTGGGCAACGCGGACGCGATCGTGGCGAGTGACGACGCGACCTTCGGCCTGCCCGAACTGGACCGCGGCGCGCTCGGCGCGGCCACCCACCTCGCCCGGCTCGTCCCGCCGCACCTGATGCGCACCCTCTACTACACCTCGCGCACCACGACCGCCGCCGAACTCCACCGGCACGGCTCGGTCTGGGCCGTGGTACCGCGCGACGAGGTGCTGCCGGCGGCGCTGGCGCTGGCCGGGGAGATCGCCGCGAAGGACGGGTACCTGCTGCGGCTCGCCAAGGCCGCCATCAACGGCATCGACCCGGTCGACGTCCACCGCAGCTACCGCTACGAACAGGGCTTCACGTTCGAGGCCAACCTCAGCGGCGTCGCCGACCGGCACCGGGACGCCTTCACGCGGAGGAACGCGCCAGCCGACGGCCCGGAGCACGGACGACACTCCGACACACCCGAAGCCGACACACCCGAAGCCGACACACCCGAAGCCGACACTCCCGGATCCGACACCCCCGGATCCGACACTCCCGGGAAGGAGCAGAGTTGAGCGACAAGAGGATGACCGCCGACGGCGTGGTGTCCCGGCTGGAGAGCGGAATGACGCTCGGGATCGGCGGCTGGGGATCGCGCCGCAAGCCGATGGCGCTCGTCCGTGCCCTGCTGCGCTCCGGCCTGACGGATCTCACGGTGGTCTCCTGCGGCGGCCCCGACGTGGGCCTGCTGGCGGCCGCCGGAAGGATCCGCCGGCTGGTCACGCCCTTCGTCACGCTGGACTCGGTCCCCCTAGAGCCGCACTTCCGCGCGGCCCGTGAACGCGGTGCCCTGGAACTGACCGAGCTGGACGAGACGATGTTCCTGTGGGGGCTGACCGCGGCGGCCCAGCGGCTGCCGTTCATGCCGGTACGGGCCGGTCTCGGCTCCGACGTGCTGCGGGTCAACCCCCAGCTCCGTACGGTCACCTCGCCGTACGCGGACGGCGAGGTGCTGGCCGCCGCCCCGGCGCTGCGGCTGGACGCGGCGCTGGTGCACCTCAACCGGGCGGACGCGCGGGGCAACGCCCAGTACCTGGGGCCCGACCCGTACTTCGACGACCTCTTCTGCGAGGCGGCGGACGCGGCGTACGTCTCGTGCGAGCGGATCGTGGACGGCGCGGAGCTGGCGCGGGCGGGCTGCCCGCAGACGCTGCTGGTCAGCCGGATGTTCGTCAGCGGTGTCGTGGAGGCGCCGCACGGCGCGCACTTCACGTCCTGCGTGCCGGACTACGGGCGGGACGAGGCGTTCCAGCGGGCGTACGTCCGGGCGGCGGCGGACCCGGACACCTGGGCGGCGTTCGTCAAGCGCTTCCTGTCGGGCGGCGAGGACGACTACCGGGCGGCGGTGGCGGCCTTCACCGAAGAGACCGAAGCCGCGGAGATCGAACGAGCCGTAGAGATCGAACGGGCCGCGGAGACCGAACGAGCCGCGGAGACCGAACAGGTCGAGCAGGCAGAACAGGCCGGACACGCCGAAGCGGCCCGGAAGACCGAGGAGAACGTGGAGGGGCGCCGATGACCGCCGACAGCGGCTCCGCGGCCGTCACCCGCGCCGAGTACTGCGTGATCGCCTGCGCCGAGGTGTGGCGCGGCGCGGGCGAGGTGCTCGCCTCCCCCATGGGCACGATTCCCGCCCTCGGCGCGCGGCTGGCGAAGCTGACCTTCTCCCCGACCTCCTGCTGACGGACGGCGAGGCGCTGCTCATCGACGGCGTACCGGCGCCAGGACCGACACCAGGACCGGCGACGGGAGCTGCGCCAGGACCGGCGACGGGAGCAGCGGCGGACGCAGCAGGGACAGCGCCCGGAACGGCAGGCGCGCCACCAGCACTGGCCGAGGGCTGGCTGCCGTACCGCCGGCATCTGGCGCTGGTCGCCACCGGCCGCCGGCACGTCATGATGGGCGCGAGCCAGATCGACCGGTACGGCAACCAGAACATCTCCTGCATCGGGGACTGGGCGCGCCCGTCCCGGCAGTTGCTCGGGGTGCGGGGCGCTCCGGCCAACTCGCTCAACCACCCGACCAGCTACTGGGTGCCGAAGCACTCGCCGCGGACCTTCGTCGAGCGGGTTGACATGGTGTGCGGCGTCGGGTACGACCGGGCCGCGGCGGCCGGGCCGTCCGCCGCCCGCTACCACCGTGTCCCGGAGGTCGTCAGCGACCTCGGCGTGTTCGACTTCGACACGCCCGGCCGCACCATGCGCGTCCGGTCGCTGCACCCCGGCGTACGGCTGGACGACGTCCGCGCGGCCACCGGGTTCGAGCTGTCCGTACCGGACGGCGGTGTACCGTGCACGCGCGCACCGGACGCCGCCGAGCTGCGGCTGATCCGCGAGGCCGTCGACCCGGGCGGGCTGCGCGACCGCGAGGTGCCGCCGTGCGGCCGCTGACCACCGCGCTCACCGAGCTGACCGGCGTCCGCCACCCCGTCGTCCAGACCGGCATGGGGTGGGTCGCCGGGCCGCGTCTGGTCTCCGCCACCGCCGAGGCGGGGGCGCTCGGCATCCTGGCGTCCGCCACCATGTCGGCCGGGCAGCTGCGGGCCGCGGTCCGCGAGGTCGCCTCCCGTACGGACCGGCCCTTCGGCGTCAATCTGCGGGCGGACGCCGGGGACGCGGCCGAGCGGGTGCGCATCATCGTCGAGGAGGGCGTACGGGTCGCCTCGTTCGCCCTGGCGCCCTCGCGGGAGCTGATCGCCCGCCTCAAGGACGCGGGGGTCGTCGTCATGCCGACGGTGGGGGCGCGGCGGCACGCGGAGAAGGTCGCCGCGTGGGGTGCGGACGCGGTGATCGTCCAGGGCGCGGAGGGCGGCGGGCACACCGGTGAGGTGGCGACCACTGTGCTGTTGCCGCAGGTCGTGGACGCGGTGGACATCCCGGTCGTGGCGGCCGGGGGCTTTCACGACGGGCGCGGGCTGGTCGCCGCCCTGGCCTTCGGGGCGGCCGGCGTGGCCATGGGTACGCGCTTCCTGCTCACGTCCGACAGCACCGTCCCGGAGGCGGTCAAGGCGCGCTACCTGGCGGCCTCGGTCGGGGACGTCACCGTGACGCGTGCGGTGGACGGGCTGCCGCACCGGATGCTGCGGACGGACCTGGTGGCCGCCCTCGAACGGTCCGGGCGCCCGGCGGCGCTGCTGCGGGCCGTGCGGCACGCGGCGGCGTTCCGGAAGCAGGCGGGGACGGGCCGGGTCCGTACGGTACGGGACGGGCTGGCGATGAAGCGGGGCGCCGGGCTGACCTGGAGCCAGGTGCTGCTGGCCGCGAACACGCCGATGATGTTGCGGGCCGCGCTGGTGGAGGGCCGTACGGACGTCGGGGTGATGGCGTCCGGGCAGGTGGCCGGGGTCATCGAGGACCTGCCGTCGTGCGCGGAGCTGGTCGGCCGGATCATGGCCGAGGCGGCGGCGACGCTGGACGGGCTGGACCGGCTGGAGCGGGACGGCGCGGGGTGAACAGGCCGGACGGGCCGGCCGATCCGTCCGGGACGGCCGGTCCGGGCAGGCGGAGGTGGTCCGGGCGAGCGGAGGTGGTCCGGGCGAGCGGCCCGCCCGGCTCGAAACGGGACCCGAACACCGGTCTGGATTCCGTCGCACTACGGTGGAGACCGACCACTGAGGGCCGCCCCGGCTCCCGCCGCGGGCGGAGGTTTCCATCGGGGGAGATCACATGCGTAAGTTCCTCGCCACGGCCGTCGCGGTGACGGCGCTCAGCACGACACTGGGCCTGGCCTCGGCCTCGCAGGCCGCGGCGGCCCCGCGGGCGCCGCAGTGCGCCAAGGTGATGAAGTACTTCACCAAGGACCACAAGCGGTACGTCCGCCTGAAGAACCTCTGCGCGCAGCGCACGGCCTGCTACACCATCGTCGTACCGGCCCGGCCCGCCGTGAACGGCCGGCTGCCCAAGGCCGCGACGAAGGACGTCCGGTACGGCACGGACCGGGGCCCGCGCGCCCTGTACGTGAAGAACCGGGCCTGCTGACACCGGGCCGGGAGCCGGGCCCGGAGCCCGGCGCCGACCGGCTCCCGGCCCGGATCCCGGCTCCCGGCCCGCCTCACAGCCGTTCGATCACGGTCACATTGGCCTGGCCGCCGCCCTCGCACATCGTCTGGAGGCCGTAGCGTCCGCCGGTGCGCTCCAGCTCGTGCAGCAGGGTGCTCATGAGCTTGCAGCCGGTCGCGCCGAGCGGGTGGCCGAGGGCGATGGCGCCGCCGTTGACGTTGACCCGGGCGGGGTCGGCGCCGGTCTCCTCCAGCCAGGCCAGGACCACCGGCGCGAACGCCTCGTTGATCTCCACGAGGTCGATGGCGTCGATGGTCAGCCCGGTCTTCTTCAGCGCGTGCGCGGTGGCCGGGATCGGCGCGGACAGCATCCGGACCGGGTCCTCACCGCGTACGGAGAGGTGGTGGACGCGGGCGCGCGGGGTCAGCCCGTGGTCCCGTACGGCCTGCTCGCTCGCCAGCAGCAGGGCCGCGGCGCCGTCGGACACCTGGGAGGAGACGGCGGCGGTGAGCCGGCCGCCGGGCACCACGGGCGCGAGGGCGGCCATCTTCGCCGCCGAGGTGTCACGCCGCGGGCCCTCGTCGGCCGTCACGTCCCCGTACGGGACCAGCTCGCGCGCGAAGCGCCCCGTGTCGGCGGCGTGTACGGCCCGCCGGTGCGAGCGCAGCGCGTACTCCTCCATGTCCGTACGGGAGATGTTCCACCGGTCCGCGATCAGTTCGGCGCCGTGGAACTGGTCCACCGGCTGGTCGCCGTACCGGGCGCGCCAGCCGGTACTGCCCGCGAACGGCCCCTCGGTCAGCCCGAGCGGTTCGGCGGCCCGGCGGCTCGCGAAGGCGATGGGGATCATCGACATGTTCTGGGTGCCGCCCGCGACGACCAGGTCCTGGGTGCCGGAGAGCACGGCCTGCGCGGCGAAGTGGACGGCCTGCTGGGAGGAGCCGCACTGCCGGTCGACGGTGACGCCCGGCACCTCCTCGGGGAGCCCGGCCGCCAGCCAGCTGGTGCGGGCGATGTCACCGGCCTGCGGGCCGACGGCGTCCAGGCAGCCGAAGACCACGTCGTCCACGGCGGCCGGGTCCACGCCCGTACGCGCCATCAGTGCTTTCAGTACGTGCGCGCCGAGGTCGGCCGGGTGCGCGGCGGCGAGCCCGCCGCCGCGCCTGCCGACCGGAGTGCGCAGCGCGTCGATGATGTAGGCCTCTGCCATGCCGGCTCCTCGGTCGTCGGGGCGGGCGGAGCGTGCGGGGGTGCGGTGCGCGGCACGGGGGTGCGTCAGTCCCGTACCGCGATGCCGTCCAGCACCATCGACAGGTACTGGCGGGCGATCTCCTCCGGGCCGTGGTGCCCGCCCGGCCGGTACCAGCTCGCGGCCACCCAGACGGTGTCGCGGACGAACCGGTAGGTGAGCCGGACGTCGAGGTCGGGGCGGAAGACGCCGTCGGCGACGCCGCGTTCCAGGGTGCCGAGCCACGCCTTCTCGAACTTCTGCTGGGAGTCGGCGAGATAGCCGAAGCGGGGCCGCCCGGCGAGCTGCTTGGCCTCCTTCTGGTAGATGGCCACGGCGGGGCGGTGCCGGTCGATCTCCCGGAAGGACTCGGTGACCAGCGCCTCGATGGTCTCCCGGGGGCCGAGCCCGGCGGCGAGCACCGCGTCGTACCCGTCCCACAGTTCGCCCAGGAAGGTGCTGAGGATCTCGTCCAGCATCGACTCCTTGGAGTCGAAGTGGTAGTAGAGGCTGCCCGCGAGCAGTCCGGCCTCGTCCGCGATCCGGCGTACGGTCGTGGCGTCGTAGCCGTGGGCGGCGAACACCTCGGCCGCGGTGGCGAGCAGTTCGCGGCGGCGGGCGGGCGAGGGCGGGGTCATGGCGGCCGGTTTCGCGGTCTTCTTTGCGGTGGACACGGGCTCATTGTCCCTCCCCGGTCACGCGCGCTGACTGCTGACCGGGACCGTCTCGCCGGTCATGTACGAGGCGTAGTCGCTGGCCAGGAAGACGATGACGTTGGCGACCTCCCACGGCTCCGCGGAGCGCCCGAACGCCTCCCGGCCGGTCAGCTCGGTCAGCAGTTCCTCGCCGGTGACCTTCGCCAGGTGCGGGTGGACGGCCAGGCTGGGTGAGACGGCGTTGACCCGGACCCCGTACGCGGCGGCCTCCACCGCGGCGCAGCGGGTCAGCGCCATCACCCCGGCCTTGGCGGCGGCGTAGTGCGCCTGGCCGCGCTGGGCGCGCCAGCCCACCACGGAGGCGTTGTTGACGACGACGCCGCCCCGGCCGGCCGCGCGCATCCGGCGCAGCGCGGCGCGGGTGCAGCGGAAGGTGCCGTTCAGGGTGACGTCGAGGACGGCGGTCCACTGGTCGTCGGTCATCGCCACCAGGTCGGCGCTGCCGCCGAGTCCGGCGTTGTTGACGACGACGTCCAGCCGCCCGTGCAGCCGTTCGGCGTGCGTGAAGAGGGCGGTGACCTGGGTCTCGTCGGTGACGTCGCAGGGCAGTGCGGCGACCCGTCCGGGGCCGAACTCGGCGGCGAGCGCGGTCTCGGACTCCTTCAGGCGCCGGGTGTGCGCGTCGGAGAGGAGGACGTCCGCGCCTTCCTCCAGGAGCTTGCGCGCGGTGGCGCCGCCGATGCCGGTGCCCGCCGCGGCGGTGACGACGGCCGTGCGGCCGGTGAGCAGGCCGTGCCCGGGGACGTACGGGGGTGGTGCCGGGTGCGCCGTCGGAGGCTTCTCGGGCGTCATGGCGGTACGCTAACCTACCAAACACTTGTTAGGGAACGGTCCCGCAGGAGCCCGCCGCCACCAGGGAGGCCGCTCGTCGATGGATCTCGAACTCGGCGCGAAAGACGAGGAGTTCCGGCGCGCGGCACGGGACTGGCTGACCGCCCACGTACCCGCCGCGCCCCTGCCCTCCCTGGAGACGGCGGAGGGTTTCGCCGCCCACCGCGCATGGGAGCGCGAACTGCACTCGGGACGCTGGTCGGTGGTGTCCTGGCCCGAGGAGTACGGCGGGCGCGGCGCCTCCCTGGTCCGCCGGCTGCTGTTCGAGGAGGAGTACTACGCGGCGCGGGCGCCCGCCCGGGTCTCCCAGAACGGCATCAGCCTGCTCGCCCCCACCCTTTTCGAGCACGGTACGGACGAGCAGTTGGCGCGCGTGCTGCCCGCCATGGCGAGCGGGGCGACCGTCTGGGCACAGGCATGGTCCGAGCCCGGCGCCGGTTCCGATCTCGCCGCGCTGCGGTCGGCCGCCGTACGGACCGAAGGCGGCTGGCTGCTGCGCGGGCACAAGACGTGGTCCTCCCGGGCGGCCTTCGCGGACCGGGCCTTCGGGCTGTTCCGCAGCCACCCCGGCGCGGACCGGCCGCACCACGGGCTCACGTATCTGATGTTCGACCTGTCCGCGCCGGGCGTGACGGTGCGGCCGATCGGCCGTCTCGACGGGAAGCCGGCCTTCGCCGAGCTGTTCCTGGAGGACGTGTTCGTGCCGGACGCCGATGTGATCGGCGAACCGGGCCGGGGCTGGCGGGTCGCGATGAGCACGGCGGGCAACGAGCGGGGGCTGACGCTGCGCAGCCCGGGGCGTTTCACGGCCGCCGCCGCCCGCCTCACCGCCCTGTGGCGGGAGACCGCCGACCCGGCCGACACGGCACTGCGCGACCGGGTCGCCGACGCGGTCATCGGCGCCCGCGCGTACCAGTTGGCCGCCTGTGCCCAGGCCGCGCGGATCGCGGCGGGGGCGCGCCAAAGGCGGCGGGCGGCGCACCGGCGGCGGGACGCGCCGCCCCCGGCGCCGAGGCCAGCCTCACCAAGGTCTTCTGGTCCGAGCTGGACATCGCCCTGCACGAGACCGCGCTCGACCTCTGCGGCCCGTACGGCGAGCTGGCCGCCGACGCCGCCGAGGCGCCGGACCACGGGAGCTGGGCCGACGGCTGGATCTTCGCGCTGGCCGGCCCGGTCTACGCCGGGACCAACGAGATCCAGCGCGACATCATCGCCGAACGGCTGCTGGGCCTGCCCAAGGGACGACGCTGAGCCGGACCGGCGAGGGGAGTTGAGGGATGCGGTTCCTCCTGGACGACGGGCAGCGGGACTTCGGGCGGACGCTCGGCCGAATGCTGGCGGCGGCGGACACCCCGGCCGCCGTACGGGCCTGGGGTTCCGGGGACCGCGGCCCCGGGCGCGCGGTGTGGCGGCGGCTCGGGGAGGCCGGGGTGTTCGGGCTGGCCGTACCGGAGAAGTACGGGGGCTCGGGGTTCCTGCCGGTCGAACTGGTCGTGGCGCACATCGAGGCGGGGCGGCACGCCGTCCCGGGCCCGCTGGTGGAGACGGCCGCGGCGGCCGCGCTGTTCGGCCGGCTCGACGACTGGGGTCTGGCCGAGCACCGGCTGCCCGCCATCGCGGCAGGGGACGCGATGATCTCGTACGCGGATCCGGCGCACGGGCCGTACGCCCTCGACGCGACGGCCGCCGACGCCGTCTTCCTCACGGACGGCGACACGCTGCGGCGGCCCGGCGGGAGCGGGCCGGGGCCGGTCCAGCCGTCGGTCGATCCGGCCCGGCGACTGTCCCGGTGCGTGGCGGAGGGCGGGGACGTCCTGGCGAGCGGACCGGCCGTGCGGGCCGCCGCCGCGCACGCCGCGGACACCGCGCGGCTGCTCACCGCGGCGCAGGCGCTCGGCGTCGGCCGGCGGCTGCTGGACGACACCGTGGCGTACGTCAAGCAGCGCACCCAGTTCGGTGTCGCCGTCGGCTCGTTCCAGGCGGTGAAGCACCGGCTGGCGGATGTGCTGGTGGCGCTGGAGTTCGCCGAGCCGCTCGTCTTCGGGGCCGCGGTGGAACTCGCGGGCGGGACGGTGGACGGTGGCGCGGACCCGGCCGATGCGGACCCGGCCGGCGCGGGCACCGCGATCGCGATGGCGAAGGTGGCCGCGGGCGAGGCCGCCTACGCCGCGGCCCGGACTGCGCTCCAGTTGCACGGCGCCCTCGGGTACACCGACGAACTGGACCTCTCCTTGTGGATCCGCAAGGCGCGAGCGCTGCGGGGCGCCTGGGGCACGCCCGCGGAGTGCCGGGCCCGGGTGCTGGCCTCCCCCACGCCGGGCCGGTGAGCGGGGTGAGCACACGGAGGCAAATCCTTTACGAGTAAAACACCTGTTAAGCTTTTCGTATGGGGAAACATGCCAGACCGTCGGGAAAGCAGGCAGCGGCCCTCTCCGGGGGCGCCGTAGCGGTCCGCGCGCGCCCGCTGCCCCTCAGGAGCACGGTCCTGCTGCGCCGCCCCGTGGACATCTGGCACAAGCCCGCGCTGAGCGCGGTCGTCGCCCTCGGCATCCCCGAGTTCATCCTGTTCGCGCTGGGCCGTCTGGACCTGGTCCTCTACACCTCGGCCGGGGCGATGTGCGCTCTGTATGCGCACGGCCTGCCGTACGCGGCCCGCGCGCGCACGCTGGCGTGGGTGGTGCTCGGCATGGTCGCCAGCCTCGGTGCCGCCCTGACCGCCGCCTCACTCACCACCTCGGTTCCGCTGCTCGTCCTGCTCGCCTCGCTGGTCGCCGCCGTGCACAAGACGGTCTGCGACGCGACGCGCGTCGGGCCGCCAGGAAACCTGATCTTCACCTTCATCTCGGCGTCCGCCTTCTTCGTGCCGCAGCGGATCGGCCAGGTGCCCTTCCACCTGTCACTGGCCCTGGGCGCCGGCGTGCTCGCCTGGCTGGTGTGCATGGCCCCCGCGCTGGTCCGGCCGCGCGGGCCGGAGCGGATCGCCACGGCCCGCGCGCTGGAGGCCGCCGCGGCACTGCTGCGCACCGGCCCGGAGACCGGTGGCTCCCCCGCCGCACCCGACCGGGCCCGGCATGCCACCGCCGCCGCCGTGAACGCCGCCTGGCACACGCTCTTCCAGGTCCCGGGCCGCACCCCCGCCGCGGCCGCCGACCGCTCGGGGCTGGAGCGGCTGCTCGTACGGGCCGAGTCGGCCCTCGCCGCGCAAGGGGCCGACCCGGAGGAGGCCGAGCGCTGTACGGCGTGGGCGCGCGACCTGCGCCGGGGCCGGGCGCTGCCGGAGGTCGCCCTCACCGGCGCACAGGCCGGCGAGCTGGCCGGGATCGCCGCGGAGCACGCGGACCGCGAAGGAAATGCGGGCCGTGAAACGGGACGGGCCGCGGGCCCGGAGCCGCGCCGTCCCGCGCCCGGCCACCCGCACGGCGTCCGCGCCGTGCTCCACCGCCTGGCGCCCGGCTCGCCCCTGCTGCCCATCGGCGCGCGGGTGGCCGCGGGCTGCGCGCTGGCGGGCTGGGGCTCGATGGCGGTCGGTGTCGGCCACCCGTACTGGGCCGTGGTAACCGCCGCCTCCATCTACCAGGCCAACACCACCCTCTCGTGGCAGCGGGCCCTTCAGCGCACCCTCGGCAACCTCCTCGGACTGCTGCTCTTCACCGCGCTGCTGCCGGTGATCCACACCGGCCACCTCGCGATGATCCTGCTGGCGCTCACCTTCCAGTTCTGCGCGGAGGCGAGCATCACCCGCAACTACTGGCTCGGCTCGGTCTGGGTCACCCCGATGGCCCTGCTGCTGACCGAGTTCGGCAGCCACCTGCCCGCCCGGACGCTGGTCACCGACCGCTGGACCGACACCGTCGTGGGGGCGGCCGTGGGTCTGGCCTGCTGCGTCCTGGTCACCAACCGCCGCGCCGCCGACCGCATCGAGGCGGCACTGGACCGGGTGACGGCCGCCGAGGCCGCGGCGCTCCGGCTGCTGGAGGGAGACGGCGGCCCGGAGGCCTCGGGAACAGGCCAGGACCCGGCGGTACGAGAGGACGACGCGCGCGAGACCGGCTGGGCGCGCGACCGCCTGGCCGCCGGCCTGGTCGAGCTGCGGGAGGCGGTGGAGGTGTCGGCCGGCGAGTGGTGGCAGCGCGCCGTCCCCGAGGAGCGCGTCGCCCTGGCCGAGCGGCAGGGGCACCGGACGCTGGCCCGGCTCGTCGGCCGGCTGTCCGCTCCGGCGCTGGCCGCGTAGCCGCGTACTCCCGTGGCCGCGCGCCGCTCCCCACCGCCCGGCCCGGCCCGTGCCCGTACCGCCCCGCCCTGCTGCCGGAAGCGGCACCAGGCAGAATTGGCCGGGCGCGGCGCGGGGCCCGTACGGCGGTCCGCGGCACGCCGTACGCGAAGCAGGACGCCGACGGGGGCCGGGAGAGCCCGGGAAGAAGGGGTGCGTGTGACCGAGGACATCGTCGCGGGGGTGCTGCGGCAGTGGCAGCAGGTCCATCCGGGACTGGACACCGGTCCGATGGCGGTGATCGGGCGGCTCAACCGCTGCTCCGCGCTGCTCCAGCAGGCGGCCGACGCGCCGCTGCGGCGGGAGGGCCTGACCCGTCCGGAGTTCGACATCCTCGGGACGCTGCGGCGGATGGACCGTGAGCTGACGCCGGGCCGTATCGCGCGTGAGACGTTCGCCTCCGGGGCCGCGGTCACCAAGCGGGTACGGCAGTTGGAGACCCGCGGGCTGGTCGCGCGGCGGCCCGACGAGCGGGACCGGCGGGTCTCGCACCTCTCGCTCACCGACGAGGGCCGCGCGGTCATCGACCGGCTGCTGCCCGAGCAACTGCGCTACGAGGCCGGTCTGCTGGAGGGCATCGACGGCAAGCGGCGGGCCGAACTGTCCGAGGGACTGGCCGAGTTGCTGGTGCTGCTGGAGGGGCGGCTGGGGAGCCTGCTGGACTGACGGCCGCGAGAGGGGGCGGATGGGCGAGCAGGACACCGGGCGGCACGCCGTCCGTTCGCCCGGTGCCTCCCCGGGAACACCCGCCGGCTACGGAATGATGCGTTCCGTAGGCCGCGGGCCTCCCGGGGCCCGCCCGTCCACCGCCCGCCCCGTCGCCCGGCGACCCGTACTCCTGAGGCAGCGTCATGACTTCCTCCTTCGACGGCATGGCCGCGCTGCACGAGCGCAGCATCGACGAGCTGCCCTTCAGACGGCACATCGAAATGCCCTCCGTCCTCGCCGCGGCGGACGGCGTGGCGGGGCGGCGGGTCCTGGACCTCGGCTGCGGCTCGGGGCACTATGTCCGCTTCTTCGCCCGTAACGGGGCGGGCCGGGTGCTCGGTGTCGACCGGTCGCCCGGGATGATCGCGCACGCCCGGCACCGGGAGGAGGTGGAGCCCCTCGGCGTGTCGTACCGCGTCCTGGACGCGGCGACCACCGACGCCCTCGACGGTGCCTTCGACGTGACCGTGGCCGTCTACGCGCTGTCCCACGCCGCCACCCCGGCGGCTCTCACCCGGCTGTGCGCCGCCGCCCGCGACACGCTCGCCCCGG
Organism: Streptomyces sp. Ac-502; assembly: GCF_045222935.1. NCBI lineage: Bacteria > Bacillati > Actinomycetota > Actinomycetes > Kitasatosporales > Streptomycetaceae > Streptomyces > Streptomyces sp. Ac-502. The sequence continues at coordinate 8,835,558 of NZ_JBHFFO010000001.1, read as the reverse complement.
GCGGCCGTTTCGTGGCCGCCACGCTCAACCCGGACCTGGCGACGGTCCCCCACTACTACCGGCCCTACGGCTTCGACCTCACCGTGGCCGACGCCCACCTGCGGGACGGCGACCCCGTCGGGCTGCACGGCCGGGCCGAAGAGGAAACGTTCCAGGTGACCGCCTACTACTGGTCCCGCGAGGCGCACGAACGGGCCCTGACGGAGGCCGGGTTCACCGACATCGCCTGGCAGCTGCCGCGCACCGCCGCCGAGGGCAGCGCGTCACTGTTCGCGCGCTACCTGGCGGCGCCGCACGTCGTGGCGGTGTCGGCGCGGGTGGCCTGAGGCCGGGAGCGACGGTCTCCGCGCGTCCGCCGGGCCGCTACGTCACGGCTCCAGGCGGGCGACGCGCCCGTCCTCCCCCGCCGCCCAGCAGCCGGAGTCGGCGGAACAGTCGACGGTGTCGTACGAGCCGCGGTCGAAGGTGTGCCAGGACCGGCCGCCGTCGAGCGTGACGTCGCTGCCCGTCGGCCCGACGGCCAGGGCGACGCGCGTGGTGCGGGGGAACCAGGCCACCCCGGACCGGTAGCGCTTCGGCGGCCGGGCGGACGCCTGCCAGGACGCGCCGCCGTCCGCGCTCACCGCGGCGGCCTTGGGCGAGGGCCTGCCGGTGCGGTGGTCGCCGCCGACCGCGAGCCCGTGCGTACGGTCGCGGAAGGCCAGGCCGAAGACGCCGCGCGCCGGGTCGCCCGCCGGGACCGGCGTCTCGGAGACGGTCCAGCTGCGGCCGCGGTCCGGGGAGTACAGGACGCGGCTCTTCGCCGCGCCGCCGGTGGCGAACCACGCGTCGTACGCGCCGGAGCTGACCAGGCACTGGCCACTGGCCGCGAAGGACGCCTCGCCGGGCTGGGCGGGCGGCATGCCGCGGGTGGGCAGCACCCGCCAGTTCCGGCCGCCGTCGACGGTGGACAGGATGCGGTACGCCCCGTCGACGGGGTCGGCCAGCGCGATGCCGTGGCTGCTGTCGAAGAACGTCATGCAGTCGTAGAAGGCGCGCGGGTCGGTGTTGCGGAAGCTCTCGGTCCAGGTGGCGCCGCCGTCGTCCGTACGGAAGACCCGGGACGCCGTGCCCTCGCCGGCCGCCAGCACCACGGCGTGCCGTGCGTCGAACGCCTCGATGTCGCGGAATTCCAGCTTCCCGGCGCCCGGCGGCGAGACGTCCCGCCAGTGGTCGCCCCCGTCGCGGGTGCGCAGCACGGTTCCGCCGGTGCCCGCGACCCAGGCGGTACTGCGGCTCACGGCGGCCAGGCCGCGGAAGCGCGCGTCGCTGTCGCTGTCCTTCTCGTCCCAGCCGCCGCCCAGCACCCCTGACACCGTCAGCGGCCCCGCGGTGGACCGGGCGTCGGCGGACGGCTGCGCCGACACGGGAGCCGCGCCCGCGACGCCGAGCACCGCGGCGCAGGCCACCGCCCACACTCCGCGCCCGCGTCTCCCGCGCCCCGGCCGTCCTGGCTGTCCCGGCTTCCCCATGACCCTCATGACGCTGGAAGCTAGCCCAGCCGGGACGCCCCGTCCAGACATTCCCGTACGCGCCTCCGTGCGCGCCTCGCCTCGCGCCGGCCCGGCGCCGCTCCTACTGTGCTGAACAGGGGTGCGGAAGCAGCCGGGGGCGAAGCGGGAGGAGACGGCGATGGACCGGCAGGAGATCCGCTCATGAACGCGCCGGCCCCGGTGACGGTGACCGACGACCGCGCCGCGAACCGCTACGAGGCCAGGCTCGGCGGTGAGGTGGCGGGCGTGGCGGCCTATCTGCGTGCCGAGGGGCTCATCGCCCTCGTGCACACCGAGGTCGACCCGGTGTACGAGGGTAACGGCGTCGGTTCGGCGCTGACACGGCACGCGCTGGACGCGGCCCGGGCGGACGGGGTGCGGGTGCTGGCCGTGTGCCCGTTCGTCGCGGGGTGGATGGCGAGGCACCCCGAGTACGGCGACCTCGCCTACGAGAACCGCAGCACGGTCACGGACTGAAGCCGCGGCGTCAGCCGATACGGCAGACCCGGACCGGGCCCCAGCGCCAGGTCCAGAGGCAGTGCCCGGGCGGGGTCGGGCCGGTGGTGGGGGTGGGCGAGACCGTCGGAGTGGGCGTGATCGTCGGAAGCGGTGTGCGGGTGGGGGTGGGTACGGGGGTGGGCCGTGCCGTGGGGCTGCCGGTCGGTCCGGACGCCGTCGGGTCCGGAGCCGGGCTCGTCGCCGGTCCCGTGGGCACCGGGGTGGGGCCGGGCCGCCCGGTCGCGGACGGCGCGGGTGCCCGCGATCCCGACGGCCCGGGAGCCGGCGAAGCGGTCGTGCCCGCGCGGGGCGCCGGCGGCGTACTCGCCGTGTCTCGCGCCGCCGGTGCCGACGGAACCGCCGGAGCGCCGGTGGATACGGAGGTCGCCGACCGCTCCGCCGTGGCGCCGGGCACCGCCCGGCCCGCGCCGCCGCCCCCGTCCGGAGCCGCTGCCGTCCGCTCGGCCGTCGGCGCCGTGGCGCCGCCGGTCAGCGCGATGCCCGCGGCGACCGCCACGCCCGCGACCACCGCGACACCGACACCCGCCGCGGTGGCGGCCACCGGCCCGGCCTGCCCGATCTGGCCGCGCAGCAGATGCCGCACGGATCTCCGTACGGCGGTGAGCGCGTTCTGTACGGACGTGGCCGCGCCGCTCCCGGCCGCGTGGGCGCCTCCGGCCGCGGCGGCCCCGGCCCCGGCGAGCGGGAGCAGGAACTTCGCCGAACCGCCCGCCAGGAGCACCAGCAGCGCGGGGCCGGTGAGCGCGGGCAGCCGGTCGTTGGCCCGGGTGAGCAGCGCCATGCGGGCCCGGCAGTCGGGGCAGTCCGCGAGGTGGCCCGTGACCCCGTCGGCCTGCTTCGCGGTGGCCTCGCCCCGTACGTACGCGGGCAGCCGCTGCCAGTGCACCTCGCACGCCGGGTCGTCCGGAGTGCCTGGCATCGAGCCGAGGAACGCCTGCCGCATGCCCTCCCTGGCCCGGTGCAGCAGCACGGCCGTGGCGCCCTTGCCCGCCCCGATCGCCTTGCCGACCGCCTCCAGCGGCTGGTCCTCGGCCTCCGCCAGCCACAGCGCCGTCACCCAGCGCTGCGGGAGCCGCTCCATGACGCGGGCGAGCAGATCGACGTAGGCGACGCGCTGCGCCGGGTCGTCGTGCTCGGCCGCCGGGCCGGTGCCGGGCCAGGGACGGCCGTCCTCGGGGTCCTGCGGTATCTCGCGGGCGGCGGCCGCGCCGACGGCCGAGGCGAGGTGGCGGATGGTGGTGCGGAGGTAGGCCGGGACGTTGTCGATGCGGTGACCGGACCGGATGCGGCGCCAGACCCGGAAGTGCGCCTCGGCGACGAGGTCCTCGGCGAGCCAGGCGCTGGTGGTCAGCGACCGTGCGTAGGCGACCAGGCGCGGGTGCTCGCGCTCGTAGAGCCGGGTGTAGTCGTCCGCCGCCGATGCCGGGGACCCTGCGGATGTTTCGGACATGAACGGGCAACCCCTGACGTGTCGCCGCCGGCACCCGGAACCGCGTCGCGGCCCCGGCCGGGCGCCCTGGTCCGGTCACAGGCTCTCACTTGCGGGCAGACCCGTTCCGGTTCTGACGGCCTTGCTTGGATTTCGCAAGCGTAAGGAGCACATATCGCCGCAATCAAAGTTCGTGACGCACCTCACGCGGCCATTCGGTGCACTGGCGTAATACGCGGCGCGTCTTACGGGTCGTAGAGGCAGAGACCCGTCCGCACAAGCACCCAGGGAGCCGGCGATGCCCCACGTCATCGACCAAGCCGTACACGCCCGACTGATCGCGACCGTGCCCCGCTCGCGGAAGGTCCCCGCCCGGCTGCGCTACGACAGCGCCGACCCGCTGGCGGTGCACGTCGTCTTCCCGCCCGCGGCGTCGCTGGACGGGGCGGAGGTCGTGTGGACGTTCGCCCGCGACCTGCTGGCGGAGGGCCTGCGGGAGCCGTCCGGCCAGGGGGACGTGCACATCTGGCCGTGCGGCCCGGACAACACGATGCTGGAGTTCCACACCGCCGACGGCCTGGCCATGGTGCAGTTCCCGGCCCGCGACCTGCGCCGCTTCCTGATGCGGTCGTACGGCGTGGTGCCGCTGGGCGGCGAGGCCCGCCACCTCGACGTCGAGGGCGACCTCGCGGCCCTGCTGCGCCAGGCGTAGGCCGCCGGGTGCGGCCGTTCTGCCTCAGTCGCATCCGGACAGGTGGCCGATTCCTCGTGACCGAGAGCCGTTCGCCGGCCGGGGAGACCGCGTCCCGGGAGTCTCCCCTCCGGCGACCGCTTGACTTCAAGTGCGCTTCAACAGGAAGAGTGATCAGCGAAACGATCCAGCACTCGTCCTGAGGAGCCTCATCATGCGCACCATCACGCTCGGCAGCACCGGGCCCGAGGTCGGCGTCATCGGCCTGGGCTGCATGGGGATGACGCATGCCTACGACCCGGCGGGCCGGGACGAGGCGACGTCCGTCGACGTGCTCCGGCAGGCGGTCGACCTCGGCGTCACGCTCATCGACACCGCCGATGTCTACGGCCCGTACACCAACGAGGAGCTGGTGGGCCAGGCGCTGGCGGGCGGGTACCGGGACCGGGCGGTACTGGCCACGAAGGTCGGACTGGAGTCCTCCCGGGCCGGCCGGGTGACCACACCGCGCTGGTCCGCAACGGCCGCCCCGAGCACATCCGCCGCTCCATCGACGAGAGCCTGCGCCGCCTCCGCACCGACTACGTGGACCTGTACCAGCTGCACCGGGTGGACCCCGAGGTGCCGGTCGAGGAGAGCTGGGGCGCGCTGGCCGAGGCCGTCCAGGCGGGCAAGGCCCGGCACATCGGCCTGTCGGAGCCGACCGTCGAGGAGATCCGGCGCGCGCAGACCGTGCACCCGGTCGCCTCCGTACAGTCCGAACTGTCGCTGTGGACCCGTGAGGCGCTGGACGAGGTCGTGCCGTACTGCGAAGCGCAGGGCATCGCCTTCCTGCCGTTCTCGCCGCTCGGCCGCGGCTTCCTGACCGGCAGCATCACCTCCTTCGACGAGCTGCCGCAGGACGACTTCCGCCGCCGGCTGCCGCGCTTCCAGCAGGACGCGCTCAAGACCAACCTGGAGCTGGTGGGCAAGGTCCGGGCCATCGCCGGGGAGCACGGCGCCTCCCCCGCGCAGGTCGCCCTCGCGTGGGTGCTCGCCCAAGGGCAGTACGTCGTCCCGATCCCCGGCACCAAGACCCCGAAGTACCTGGTGGACAACGCCGGCGCGGCGGACGTCACCCTGTCGCCCACCGCGCTGGCCGCACTCGACGCGCTGCCGGCGGCCGAGGGCACCCGTCTCTGAGAACACCCCTCGTCCGCACCCCCTGCGTCAGCCCGGCCGCGTCCACACCCCCGGCATCAGCCCGCCCCTGCCCCGTCGAACAACTGCGCCAGGCGCATGTCCAGGAGCTGGACGGCCTTCTCGGGGGTGTGGACGTCCAGCAGGATGTACGTCGAGAGTCCGTCGACCAGGCTGATCAGCAGCATCGCCTCGTCGTCGGCGTCCCGGTCCGGGCGCACCTCGCCGCGTTCCATCGCCTGCCGCAACTGGTCGGCGAAGAGGTCCCGCAGTTTGGGGATGCCGTCGCGGACGTCGGCGCGCAGGGTGGCGTCGTGGACGGCCCGGTGGAAGTGGGCCACGCCCACCAGGAAGCCGATGCGGCTCTGCTCGTCCAGGGGCAGCATTCCCGTCAGGCAGGCGCGCAGGATGTCGCGGGGGTGGGCTCGCCGTCCAGCGCTTCGATGCGGGCGCGGATGCGCTCCTGGGCGAGGGTCTCGATGTAGCGGAGCGCGAAGACGAGCATTTCGTCCTTGGTGCGGAAGTAGTGCTGGAGCCGTCCGAGGGAGATGCCCGCTTCGGCGGCGACGTCCCGCAGGCTCGCCCCTTCCAGGCCCCGGGTGCTCGCGATCCGCCACAGCGCCTGGGAGATCTCCCGGCGCCGCGCTTCGTGGTCCACCTTCTTCGGCACGTGTTCCGTGGCCTCGCCTTCTTTTTACAAGTCGCTCGTACCGTTATAACGTACCGCTACTCAATACAGGCGACTTGCAAAGAACGGGGCTCCCCATGTCCGCACCCGCCACCCCCTGCTGCGGCCACCCCGCAACCGGGTCGACCCCCGCGCCCGCCGCTGGTGGACCGTCCAGGCGCTGCTGACGGTCAGCGGACCGACGCTGCTCACCGCGCTCGCCCTGGCGGTCTGCTCGGTGCTGTTCTTCCCCGGCGCCCTGCCCTGGCTCGCCCCGCTCCTGCTGGTCGTGCTGGTCCTGCCGGCGCTCGGCTATCTGCTGGTCATGCCGCGGTGGCGGTACTCCGTGCACGCCTGGGAGCTGGGCAGCCGCGCGGTGTACGCGGCGGGCGGCTGGTTCTGGCAGAAGCGGCGGATCGCGCCGCTGTCGCGGGTACAGACCGTGGACACCGTGCGCGGCCCCCTGCAACAGCGGTTCGGGCTCGCAACGGTCACCGTCACCACCGCCTCCACCGCGGGCGACGTGAAGATAGCCGGGCTGTCCGACGCGGACGCCGAGGAGCTGTCGCGGCGCATCGGCGAGGCCGCGCAGGCCGTGCCGGGTGATGCCGCATGACCGCCGCCACCACTCCCGTCACCGGCGCGCCACCCCAGTGGCACCGGCTGGACCGGCGCACCCTCCTGGTGCACTGCGGCTGGCTGGCCGCCCCGCTCGGCTCGCTCGCGCTGACCGCGCTGGCCACCGGCGGCCGGATCGGGACCGGCGCCTGGATCACCCTGGCGTCCATCGCGGCCGCCTTCGCGGTCCTGACCGTGATCGGGTCGGTCCGCTGGGCCCGTACGGACTACCGCGTCACCCACGACTCCTTCGAGGTGCGCAGCGGGGTGCTGACCCGGCGGCTGCGGTCCGTGCCGCTGCACCGCATCCGCACGGTCGACCTGACGGCCTCGCCGCTGCACCGGCTGCTCGGCGTCACCGTCCTGCGGGCCGGCACCGCGGGCTCGGCGGACGGCAGCGGCGACCTCTCACTGGAGGCCCTGACGACGGCCGACGCGGAGCGGCTGCGGACCGCGCTGCTCGCCCGTGCCGACGTCCGGGCGACGGACGAGGACCCGGTCGTCTCCCGTATCAACTGGCGGTGGCTGCGCTACGCACCGCTCACCTTCTGGGTCATCGGCGGCGTCTTCGCGGCGGCCGGCGGTGTCTACCGCGTCCTGGACGGCGCCGGTATCAAGCCGTGGAAGCTGGGCATCGTCCGTAGCGCGTTCGACGAGTTCGGCGCCCGGGCGCTCTGGGTGACGATCCCGGTCGCGCTGCTGGCCGTCGTCGCCCTGGGCACGGTCGGGGCGCTCGCCCTCTACGTCGAGGGCTGGTGGAAGTTCCGCCTCGAATGGACCGACGCACGCACGCTGCGGGTGCGCCGCGGCCTGCTGACCACCCGGTCGGTGACCATCGAGCGGGCCCGGCTGCGGGGTGTGGTCCTGCGCGAGCCGCTGCTGCTGCGGGCAGGGGGCGGCGCCACCGTCCGCGCGGTCGCGGGCGGCCTGGGCAACAAGGAGGAGAACCGCAAGCGCAGTGTGATCCTGCCGCCCGCGCCGCGCGCCGAGGCGATGCGCACGGCCTCGGGGACACTGCGTACCGGGTTCTCCGATACCGGCCTCCGTGGGCATCCGCGCGCGGCCCTGCGCCGCCGCCGGATGCGCGGGCTGCTCTGCGTGACGGTCCCGGGCACCCTCGCCCTCGCGGTGCCGGGCGCTCTCCTGACGCCCGTACTCCTGCACTGCGCCTGGGTGTTCGCGCTGGTGTCGGTGCCGGTGGTGCTGTGGCTGGCCCGGGACGCGTACCGCGGCCTGGGGCACGGGCTCGACGGGCCCTACCTGGTCGCGCGTTCCGGCACGTTCAGCCGGGACACCGTCGTGCTCCAGCGCGAGGCGGTCGCGGCCTGGACGTTCTCCAGTACGCCGTTCAGCCGGCGGGCCGGGCTGGTCACCCTCACCGCCGCGGTCGCCGCGGGCGAGGACGGTTATCACGTACGGGACATCCCGGCGGACGACGCTCCGGCCCTGGCGGCGGCCGCGGCGCCCGGAATCCTGGAGGAGTTCCTGGCGCACGGTCCCGCGAAGCCCCGGCCGGACCTGCACCGGAGCTGATCACAAACCGTTGTCAACCCACGCGTTGCCCACCAACCATGACGACCTGGACATGACATAAATCACACCCCTGTCACGTGCACGGCCCGGGCGGGCACACCGTCCTACACGGTGAAAGCCATGTCCCGACCCGACAGCCGTAAGGGAGCAGCCGCGGTGCAGAGTGTCATCGACCAAGCCGTCCAGGTACGTCTCATCGCGACCGCGCCCGGCTCCCGGACCGTGCCGGCCGTGCTGCACTACCACCCGGCCGACCCGCTCGCGGTGCGGATCACCTTCCCGCCGGAGATCTCGCTGGACGGGGCCGCGGTCGACTGGGCCTTCGCCCGCGAACTCCTCGCCGAGGGTCTGCGGTCCCCGGCGGGCAGCGGCGACGTACGGGTGCGCCCGGTGGGCCGGGGCCGCACGGTGCTGGAGTTCCACGTCGAGGACGGCGTCGCGATGGTGCAGGTCGACACCGCCGAGCTGAGCCGCTTCCTGGACCGCACGTACCAGGCCGTACCCGCGGGCCGGGAACTCCTCGACGTGGACCGCGGCCTCGCGGAGCTGCTCGGCGACGTGTGAGACGCGGAGCCCGGCCCGCCCGACGGGTGATGAGCGGCGCCCGGCGCCCAGCCCTGCCCGGCCCCCGGCGCCGCCACCCGCCACGCGTCAGCGCTTCGGGAACCCGAACCCGTACCCCTGCTGCTTCATCCACGGCAGCAGCCGGTCCAGCGCCGCGACCGTCTGGCTGCGGTCGCCACCGCCGTCGTGGAAGAGGACGGTCGGCCCGTTGCGCAGTTCGCGGCGCACCGTGCGCACGATCGCGTCGGTGCCCGGCCGCTCGAAGTCCTTGCTGTCCACGTTCCAGCCGAGCGGGCGCATCCCGTGCTCGGCGGCCAGCTTCCTGCTGTACGGGGTGAACGCGCCGCCCGGCGCCCGGTAGTAGTCGACCCGCGGGCCGTCGGCCGCCTTCTCGATCATCTGCTGGGCGTCGACTACCTGCTGCGACTGGTACGTCTCGGGCCGGTGGTCCATGCCGGTGTTGTGGCTGATGGTGTGGTCGCAGAGCTTGTGGCCGGCCGCCGCCACCTGCTTGACCAGGTCCGGGTGGGCCGCGGCCTGCGGGCCGATCATGCAGAAGGTGGCCTTGACGTCGTACTTCTTGAGCGTGGCCAGCACCTTGGGGGTCCAGACCGGGTCCGGGCCGTCGTCGATGGTGATGTTGAGGCTCTTGCCGGGCCGGTCGGAGGCGTGCACGATGCTCGGGTCGACCGGGGCGGGCTTGGCCTGTTCGGTGGGGCCCGCGTGCGCCTCGGAGGTGGCACCGGACTGCCCGAAGGTCAGATAGCCGGCCACCCCGAGCGACGCCACCGCCACCGCGGCTCCCCCGATGATGCCGCTCCGCCTGCCGTGCCGTGCCATGCGAATCCCGTCCCTCACTGCCGTGCGCGGGCCACCGCGGACCCGGGTACGGACGCCTCCGTCGGCGCCGTACGCTTCCCCTGCGGCGCGCTCGCGCGTTCACTGCCTTGCAGTACGACAGATGCGAAGAATTGCGGTCAGGATCCACCTGTTACCGATCCATCATGAAACTTATTGATACTGGTGCCATGCCCCGAGTACTTCTGATCGAGGACGACGCCGCCGTGCGCGACGGAGTCACCCTCGCGCTCCGCCGGCGCGGCCACGAGGTGGCGGCCGCGGCCAGCGGTGAGGACGGCCTGGACCTCCTGCCCGCCTTCCGCCCCGACATCGTGCTGCTGGACCTGATGCTCCCGGGCAAGGACGGCTTCGAGGTCTGCCGGCGCATCCGCGCCGACCGCCAGCTGCCGATCATCATGCTCACCGCCCGCGGCGACGACCTCGACGTGGTCCTCGGCCTGGAGGCGGGCGCCGACGACTACATCGTCAAGCCCGCGCGCGGCGAAGTACTGGAAGCGCGGATCCGCGCGGTGCTGCGGCGCACCGCGCTGCCCGCCGACGGGGACGCCGCCGGCCCCGCCGAGCCGGGCCCGGCCCCCGTGGAGACCTACGGCGAGCTGACCGTGGACCGGGCCGGACTCGTCGTCTCCAAGGGCGGCACCGACCTCCCGCTGGCCCCTTCGGAGATGAAACTGCTGCTGTTCCTGTCCGCGACCCCCGGCCAGGTCTTCAGCCGTCAGCAGTTGCTGGAGCACGTCTGGGAGCACAGCTACCACGGTGACGCGCGCCTGGTGGACGCGTGCGTGATGCGGCTGCGTACGAAGATCGAGGACACCCCGCGCTCCCCCAGGTACGTCCAGACCGTACGCGGCTTCGGCTACCGTTTCGGCCCCCTGTGAAGCGCCCCTGGTCCGCCGGCCGGATGCGGCGGACCACGCTGGCCCGCTCGCTGCCGCGCGGGCTGCGGGCCCGGCTCGTCGTCGCGTTCCTGCTGGTCGCCGCGGTCAGCGCGCTCACCACCGCGGCGCTGACCTACCGTGAGGCCCGTAACGCCATCCTCCAGCGCTCGCAGGACACCGCGATCCAGGATCTGCGGGGCCAGGTCAACTCGCTGGCGCCCGACCTCGCCGTGCCGCCGACCCGGGCGGACGTCGACGAGTTCACCCGGCAGCTCGACCGCTCCGGCAAGGCCAGGGACTGGGACGTCTACGTCCGGTACGAGGGCGTCGCGGAGAACGACCCGAGCCGGGTGCGCCGCCGCGTCATCGTCCCCGAGGAGCTGCGGGACTCCGTCGAGAAGCGGCATGTGACGGCGTTCCAGCGGGTGGACCGGGACGGCGACCCGTGGCTGCTGATCGGTATGCCGGTGATGCAGTCGCAGACCGAGACCCGTACGGCGTCCCCGCTGTCGGTCTACGCCCAGCTCCCGCTGCGCGCGGAAGAGGCCAACGTCGAGGCGCTGGTGAGCGCCGCGCAGCGGGGCGCCCTGCCGGTGCTCGGGCTGGCCGTGGTCCCGGCGCTGCTCGCGGCCCGCGGTGTGCTGCGGCCGGTGCGCGGGCTGCGGCAGGCCGCCGGGCGGATCGCCGAGGGCAAGCTGGAGACCCGGCTGGAGGTCAAGGGCGCCGACGAGCTGGCCGACCTGTCCCGGACGTTCAACGACATGGCCGCCAAGCTGGAGGAGAGCGTCGCGGACCTGCGCCGGATGGAGGCCAACGCGCGGCGGTTCGCGGCCGACGTCTCGCACGAACTGCGCACGCCGCTCGCCGCGATGACCGCCGTCACCGACGTGCTCGACGAGGACGCCGACGCCCTCGACCCCGACACCGCCTCCGCCGTCCGGCTGATCAGCCAGGAGACCGGCAAGCTGGCCCGGATGGTCGAGGACCTCATGGAGGTCTCGCGCTTCGACGCCGGGGCCGCCGCGCTGCACCTGGACGAGGTGGACGTCGCCGAGACGATCCGCAAGACGCTCCAGGCCAGGGCCTGGCAGGACCGGGTGGGCACCGAACTGCCGGACGGCGTACGGGCCCGGCTGGACCCGCGGCGGCTGGACGTCGTGGTGGCCAACCTGGTCGGCAACGCGCTGCACCACGGCGGGGAGCCGGTACGGGTACTGCTGCGGGCGCCGGACCCGGGCGACGGGCGGCTGGTGATCCGGATCGTGGACAGCGGTCCCGGCATCGACCCCGAGGTCCTGCCGCACGTCTTCGACCGCTTCTACAAGGCGGACTCGGCGCGCGCCCGTTCCGAGGGTAGCGGGCTGGGCCTGGCGATCGCCATGGAGAACGTACGGCTGCACGGCGGGACCATGCAGGCCGCCAACTGCCCCGAGGGCGGCGCGGTGTTCACCGTGGAACTGCCGCTGCCCGGGCAGGAGACGGGCACCGCCGCCGATGCCCCGGAGACGCCCGGAAAACCCGACCGGGCGCTTGGGGACCGTACGAGGAACGGCTCCGCCGGTACGGACGGCGGTCAGGACACGGCGGGCGGCGGTGACCGCCCGGCGAAGAGCCCGGCGGCCGCGCCGGCCGGGAAGGCGGACCAGACGTGAGCGTGCCGAACTCCGCGCGGACCCGGCTGACCCGGCGGATCGCGCTGGGCGGACTGCTGCTGGGCGCGCTGGGCGCTCTGTCGGCAGGCGCCCTCGCCGGCTGCGGCATCGCGCCGACCGGTGTGATCGACGCGGGCGAGCCCGCCCACGGTCTCAAGGCGCCGGGCAAGCCCGCGCCCGACGTCCAGCTGTACTTCCTCGGCCCGACCGGGCTGCGTCCCGCGAGCCGCCCGGCGACCGCGCCGGTCGGCCCCGAGGAGGCGATCAACCTGTTGCTGAAGGGTCCCAACGACGCCGAACGGCAGCGCGGCCTCACCAACGTGCTGCCCGTGCTCCCGGGCCCGGTCACCGCGGAGACGGAGAACGGCAGGATCACCGTCCATGTGCCCATGAACGCCAAGCGGCTCGACACCCCGTCCATGAGCCAGTTGGTGTGCACCGCCGCCAACGCCTCCGTGCCCGGCAGCCGCAGCCCGTCGGACGTCCTGGTGACTCTCCAGGGCGGCGGCGTGCAGGTCGGCCCGATGGTGTGCGGCGGCACCAACGCCTTCCCGTTCATCCAGCCCAGCCCCTCCAGCGCGCAGCCGGACTGACGGCCCGCCCGCCCGTCGCGCCGCCGTCCTGACGCCCGCACCCGCTTGCCCTACGATCACTACCGGCAAGTACGGGTACGGGACGGGACGTCGAGGCATCGGGAGGGCGGTCTCGGATGGCCGGTGCGGTGCGGTACGACCAGGCGCACGACTACGTCGTCGTCGGCGCCGGATCAGCGGGGTGCGTCCTCGCGGCGCGGCTGTCCGAGGACCCGACGGTACGGGTGGCGCTGGTGGAGGCCGGCGGACCGGACCGCGGACAGGAGGTCCGCGTCCCGGCGGCGTTCCCCAAGCTCTTCCGCACCCCGTACGACTGGAACTTCACCACGTCCCCGCAGCCGGGCCTGCACGGGCGGGAGCTGTACTGGCCGCGCGGCCGGACCCTGGGCGGCTCCTCGTCGCTCAACGCGATGATGTGGGTGCGCGGCCACCGCGCCGATTACGACGGCTGGGCCGAGACCGCGGGCGAGGAGTGGTCCTGGGACGAGGTGGCCCGCTACTTCCGCCGCGCCGAGCGCTGGGCCGGGCCGCCCGGCGGGACGGCGCACGGCACCGCGGGCCCGCTGTGGATCTCCCCCGCGCGCAGCTTCCACCCCTTGACCGACGCCTTCCTCGACGCCTGCGCGGAGGCGGGCCTGCCGCGGCTCGCCGCACCCGACGGCCCGGACCACAGCGGCTGCGCGCCCACCCCGCTCAACCAGCGGCGCGGGCGCCGGTGGAGCGCGGCCGACGGCTACCTGCGCCCGGCGCTGCGCCGCGCCAACCTGCGGGTCGTCACGGGGCAGCAGGCCCGCCGGGTGCTGTTCGAGGACGGCCGGGCGTACGGGGTCGAGCTGCCAGGCGGCGTGCTGCGGGCCCGCCGCGAGGTCGTCCTGTGCGCCGGCGCGGTCGGCTCACCGCACCTGCTGCTGCGTTCCGGCATCGGTGACACCGGCGAGCTGGCGGACGCCGGGATCGAGCCGGTGGCCGAGGTCCCCGCCGTGGGCCGGCACCTCCAGGACCACCTGTCCGTACCGGTCCTGATGCGCACCGCGCTGCCCCGCACCCTCACCGGCGCCGACACCCCGGCCAACATCGCGCGCTACCTGCTGTCCCGGCGCGGCCCGCTGACCTCCAACATCGGCGAGGCCGTCGCGTTCCTGCACAGCGCCGGCGAGCGCACCGCGCCGGACCTGGAGCTGATCTTCGCGCCGGTCCCGTTCGTCCGGCACGGCCTGGAGGCACCGACCGAGCACGGCGTCACCATCGGGATCGTCCTGCTGCGACCGGAGAGCCGCGGCCGGATCACGCTGGGCGGGCCGGGCCCGGACGCGCCGCCGGTCATCGATCCCGGCTATCTGACGTCCGAGGCGGACCTGCGGCGGCTGCTGGCCGGGGTCCGCTTCGCGGAGCGGCTGTACGGGACGCGGGCGCTGGCCCCGCACGTCACCGGGCCACTGGAGCCGTGGCCCGGGGAGCAGGACGACAAGGCCGCCGGGGAGACGGTGCGCGCCCTCGCGGAAACGCTCTACCACACGGTGGGCACCTGCCGGATGGGCACCGGCGACGACACCGTGACCGACCCCCGGCTGCGGGTGCGCGGGGTGACGGGCCTGCGGGTAGCGGACGCCTCGGTGATGCCGTCCGTCACCCGGGGCCACACCCACGCCCCCACGGTGATGATCGCCGAACGGGCCGCGGACCTGCTGCGCGCCGCTCGGCCGGTGCCGGGGCCCGGCTCCTGAGCGCGTACATGCGCGATCCGGCGGAAAGCCGGACACTGGATCCCCCGGGGTGATCTCCGGAACCGCACGGAAAGTGACACGCGTGGACGCTGTGTGACACCTCTCCCCGGGGCGCGGCCAGGACGGACGATGGGAGGGTCCGATGGCGGAATCCATGCTGCGGGACCGGACCGGGCGGGCGTTCGGCCGCCTGGTGGACCGGTACCTGGACATGCCCGAGCCGGTCACACCCGACATCGAGTGCGTACGTGACCTGCGCGTTCCCATGCGGGACGGCACCGTGCTGCTCGCCGACCGCTACCGGCCGCGCGGCGCCGGGCCGCTGCCGGTGGTGCTGCTGCGTACGCCGTACGGCAAGCACAAGCCCGACATCAAGCTGTTCGCAGGCGTGCTGGTACGGCGGGGCTTCCAGGTGGTCGCGCAGAACGTACGCGGTGTCTTCGGCTCGGGCGGTGAGTTCCGGGCCTTCGTCAACGAGAAGGACGACGGGCTGGCGACCGCGGCGTGGCTGCGCGCGCGGGCCTGGTGCGACGGCCGGCTGGCCACCGCCGGGGCCAGCTACCTCGGGCACGCGGAGTGGGCGGTCGGCCCGTACCTCGACCCGCCGCTGGAAGCGATGTGCCTGGGCATCACCACGTCCGACTTCCCCGCCGCCTTCTACCCGGGCGGTGTGCTGGCGCTGCACAACATGCTGGTGTGGTCCTCCGCGACGGGCACCCAGGAGGAGGCACCGCTCGGCGGGCTGCTGCCCAACCCGTTGCAGACCCGCAGGGTGCAGCGCGCGATGCGGACGCTGCCGGTCGGCGAGTCCGACCTCGCGGCGATCGGGCGGCCCGAGCGTTTCCTGCGCGAGGTCAGTGCGCACGCGGAGCCGGAGGACGGTTTCTGGGCCCCGATCGACCACAGTGCGGCGGCGCTGCGGATGACCACGCCGACCAGCATGGTGACCGGCTGGTGGGACCTCTTCCTGCCGTACCAGCTGCGGGACTTCACCGAGCTGACCGCCGCCGGGCACCGCTCGCGGATCACGATCGGGCCGTGGGCCCACGACCGCGGCGCGCTGAAGGCGACGCTCACCGACCACGTGTCGTGGCTGAGCGCCCAGCTGGCCGGGGACACCACGCAGCTGCACCAGTCGCCGGTCCGGCTCTACCTCCAGCGGGCGGGCCGCTGGCTGGACTTCGACCGTTGGCCGCCGCCGCAGTCCGTACCGACACCGCTGCGCCTCCAGCCGTCCGGCGGGCTCGACTGGCCGGAGCCGCCCGGCAGTACGCCGGACCGGTTCACGTATCACGGCGCCGATCCGACCCCGTCGACCGGCGGCCCGCTGCTGCTGCCCGGCGAGATACGGCAGCAGGACAACACGGCCGTCGAACGGCGGCCCGACGTGCTGGTCTTCACCGGCTCTCCGCTGCCCCGCGACCTCGACCTGATCGGCCCGGTGTCGGCCGTGGTGCACGTCCGTACGGACTCCGGGTACGGCGATGTCTTCGTACGGCTGTGCGACGTGGACCGGGCGGGCGTCTCGCGCAACGTCACCGACGGCATCCTGCGGCTGCGCCCGGGCTCACCGGCGGCGGACGCCGACGGGGTGGTGGCGGCCCGGGTGGAGATGCACCCGACCGGCTACCGGTTCCTGCGCGGGCACTGCCTGCGGGTGCAGGTGGCGGGCGGCGCGTTCCCGCGGTTCGCGCGCCACCACGGGACCGGTGCGCCGGCCGCGTCGGCCGTCGCCTGCCGGCCGATCCGGTTCGAGGTCTTCCACGAGCCGGGCCGCCCGTCCGCCGTGGTGCTGCCGCTGATGACCGCACCGGCCACCCGCGGCGGGAGTGAACCGGCCTGACCGCGGTACTCGTCGTCCCGGCCCGCGCGCCGCGCGGCCGGCACCGCCGACGGTGCCCTGCCGAGGAGGGCCCACGGGGCCGAGGAGATGCCATGGGACTGGTCAAAGCCGCCGTCATCGTGCTCGACTGCGCCGACCCGGAGAAGCTGGCGGACTTCTACGCCGACTTCCTGGAGGGCGAGGTGCGCAGGGAACACCTGCCGGACCGGGTGGAGGTCGTCGCCAACGGCACCGTGATCTCCTTCCGCCGCGATCTGAACATGACGCCGCCGACCTGGCCGCGTCCCGACAGCTCGCTCCAGGCACACCTGGACCTGCTGGTCGACGAGGGGGACATGGACGAGGCCGAGCGCATGGCGGTCAGTCTCGGCGCGCGACCGCTGGACACCAAGGAGGACTCCGGTCCCCGCGAGGTGCGGGTCTACTCCGATCCGGCCGGGCACCCGTTCTCGCTGCGCTGCTCGCTCCGGTCGGGTCCGAAGACCGACTGACCGGCGGGCCCGCCGTCCTGCCGTCGTGCCGTCGCGCCGTCGTGCCGTCGCGCCGTCGCGCCGTCGCGCCGGAGTGTCATCCGCGGTCCAGCCGCAGCCTCAGGAAGCGCGGCCGGTACAGCTCGACGTCGCGGTTGACCTGGGCCACGGAGGGGCACCCGGCGGGCCCAGCCAGTTGACGTCGTAGCTGACCAGCAGCGCGCCGTCGGCCGTGAACTCCGGGTGGGCCTGCGGGTTGTACACGGCGACGCGCTGCTGTCCGGTGGGGTCGGCCGGCCGGGGCGGGGTGATCCGCCCGGCCGGTCCGTGCCACGGCCCCTGGGCCGAGCACGCCCAGTAGGCGGTGACGGCCGACAGGCCGTCACCCGGCGGCCCGGGGTCGTCCATCGTCAGCAGCACCCAGGTCCCGCCGTCCCGTACGACGGTGAAGGCGCTGCCCACGCCGCGCCCCCGGCCTTCGCGGATCACCGGAGCCGCCCGGCCGGCCTGCGGCTGCCAGTCCTGCCCGTCCCAGAATCGCCAGGCCCCGGCCTCCCCGAGCTGCCCGGTCGGCACCCGGGCGAGGTACGCGTTCGAGCTTGCCCGGTCGGGCCCGTCGTCGCCGCCGTAGACGTACGTCCACGCGCCGTCCCGCACGGACGCGGTGCCGTACAGCACCCGGTCCCCCGGGTCCCGTACCGAGGTCTGGTCGACGGCCGGGGTGATGCCCTCCAGCCGCAGGTCCGGTAGGGACAGGGTGGCGATCTCGGTCGCGCGGGGCACGCCGAAGACCCAGGGGCCCTGGCCCGGCGTGCGGTTCCAGAGCAGGACCCGGACGACCTGTTCGGGTGATCCGGGCGCGCGCGGTTCCACGTGCGCCTGCACCGGCCAGCGCCAGCCGTCCGGGGTGTCGGGGAAGAACGGTCCGGTGCCGGTGCCGGTGCTGCCCGTCAGGGTCCGCTCCAGACGGCCCGCGCGGTCCATGACCACGAGGGAGTTGTGCGTCAGGGCGGGCTCGCGGCCGGTGTCGGAGGAGCGCCAGGGGCGCGGTTGCCCGTACGGGCCGGGCGGGGGCTGCACCCGGTCGAGGAAGGTGTCGGAGAAGATCCACAGGGTCCGGCCGTCGGGCAGCCGTACGGAGTGGGTGCCGTCGCCGCCGGTCCAGTCGTCCACGCGGGTGTTGTCGTTGCCGTACCGGGTGAACTCGCCGGTGAAGCGGGTTTCGGCGGCCCATGAGCCGATCTTCCGTCCGGTGCACGCCGGGCCCTCTTCGCCGGGGAGGGTGAGCAGCAGGACCAGGCCAGCGATCAGGGCGAGCACCGCCGCCACGGCGACGCCTCGCCTCACCGGCACACGCATGTCCCTCCTCGTCACGGTGACGGGCCGCCCACCGTACAGAACCGGCCGCGCTGCGGTCGCGAGCCACCCCGACCTGCCGAAAATGCGGCGATCCGCCCGCCCCGACGCCACTACTCGCGGGTACGCACCCGCCCGGAAGGGCGATCGTAGAGCTTCCCAATGGAGCAATCCCAGGTCAACGAGTGCAAGGTCACAGCCCGATGCCCTGCTGCGGCTAACGACCGTTCGCCTAGCCTGCTGCCATGACCGCCCAGTCCCCCGAACTCCCTCTGGCCGCCGCGTTCCCCGACGCGGACCGTGAGCAGTGGCAGCGCCTGGTCGAAGGCGTACTGCGCAAATCGGGCGCCGCGGAGGCGACCGGCGCCGCCGCCGAAGACGTGCTCACCACCGCGCTCGAAGACGGCATCCAGGTCCGTCCGCTCTACACCGCCGAGGACGCGCCCGCCGCCGATGCCGTCGGCCGCCCCGGATTCCCCCGTTCGTACGGGCCGGCCGGGCCACCGGCAGCACCGTCGCGGGCTGGGCCGTCCGGCAGCGCCACGCGGACACCGATCCGCGGCGCGCCAACGAGGCGGTCCTGGCCGACCTGGAGAACGGCGTCACCTCGCTGTGGCTGACCGTCGGGGACGGCGGGGTGCCGGCGGCGGACCTGCCCACCGCGCTCGACGGGGTCTACCTCGACCTGGCGGCCGTCGCCCTGGACGCGGGCGCGGACTTCGCCGCGGCGGCCGACGCCTGGTTCCGGCTCTGCGACGCGAAGGGCGTGGCACCGTCCGAGACGGCGGGCACCCTGGGCGCCGACCCGCTGGGCACGGTGGCCCGCACCGGCCGCGCGGACGGCCTGGCCGGGCGGCTGGAGGCGGCGGCCGGGCTGGCCCGGCGCTGCGCCGACGAGGCGCCGCGGATGCGGGCGCTGGCCGTGGACGCGCTGCCGTACCACGAGGCGGGCGGCTCGACCGCCGAGGAACTGGGCTGCTCGCTGGCCACCGGCGTGGCCTATCTGCGGGAGCTGACCGCGGCGGGCCTCGGCGTGGACGCCGCCTGCGCGCAGCTGGAGTTCCGGTACGCGGCGACCGCCGACCAGTTCCTGACGATCGCCAAGCTGCGGGCCGCCCGGCGGCTGTGGTCGCGGGTCGCCGAGGTGTGCGGGGCCGCCCCCGCCGCGCGGGCGCAGCGCCAGCACGCGGTCACCTCGACCGTCATGACGACCCGTCGGGACCCGTGGGTGAACATGCTGCGCACCACCGTGGCGGGTCTCTCCGCCGGGGTGGGCGGCGCGGACGCCGTCACCGTCCTGCCGTTCGACGCGGCGCTCGGCCTGCCGGACGCGTTCGCCCGCCGGATCGCGCGCAACACCCAGTCGATCCTGCTGGAGGAGTCGCACCTGTCGAAGGTGATCGACCCGGCGGGCGGGTCCTGGTACGTGGAGCGGCTGACCGACGAGCTGGCCCGCGCCGCCTGGGGCTGGTTCCAGGAGATCGAGGCCGTGGGCGGGCAGGCCGCGGCGCTCGCTTCCGGGATGGTCGGCGAGCGGCTGGCGTCGACCTGGCGCAAGCGGTCGAAGGCTCTGGCCCACCGCCGCGAACCGGTGACCGGCGTCAGCGAGTTCCCGTTCCTGGCCGAGCCGGCGGTGGAGCGCGAGCCCGCGCCCGTACCGGCGGGCGGCGGACTGCCGCGGGTGCGCCGGGACGAGGCGTACGAGGCGCTGCGCGCCCGCTCGGACGCGCACCTGGCGGCCACCGGCGGCCGCCCGAAGGCGTTCCTCGCGGCGCTCGGCCCGGCCGCGGTGCACACCGCGCGCGCCACCTTCGCCTCCAACCTCCTCCAGGCGGGCGGCATCGAGCCGGTGCACGACCCGGTCTCGGTGGACGCGGAGTCGGTGGCCGAGGCGTTCACGGCGAGCGGCGCGGGTATCGCCTGTCTGTGTTCGAGTGACGCGCTGTACGCCGAGCAGGCCGCCGAGGTCGCGGCGGCGCTCAAGGCGGCGGGCGCGCGGCAGGTGCTGCTGGCCGGGAAACCGGGCGAGCAGCGGGAAGCATATGAACGAGCCGGAGTGGACGCCTTCGTCTTCGCGGGCTGCGACGCGGTCGGGGTGCTGTCCTCGGCCCTGGATGTCATGGAGGTGGCGTGATGGAGCGCGCGACGGGGCAGGCGGGCGCCATCCCGGACTTCAGCACGGTCGAACTGGGCGAGCAGGCTCCCGAAGGCGACGCGGCCCAGTGGGCGGCGGCCGTCCAGGAGGCCACCGGCAAGGGCGTCGACGACCTGGTGTGGGAGACGCCCGAGGGCATCGAGGTCAAGCCGCTGTACACCGGCGAGGACCTGGCCGGGCTGGACTTCCTGCGGACGTACCCGGGCATCACGCCGTACCTGCGTGGTCCGTACCCGACGATGTACGTCAACCAGCCCTGGACGATCCGGCAGTACGCGGGCTTCTCCACCGCCGAGGAGTCCAACGCGTTCTACCGGCGCAACCTGGCGGCCGGTCAGAAGGGCCTGTCCGTCGCGTTCGACCTGCCGACCCACCGCGGCTACGACAGCGACCACCCGCGGGTGACCGGTGACGTCGGCATGGCGGGCGTGGCCATCGACTCGATCTACGACATGCGGCAGCTCTTCTCCGGCATCCCGCTGGACAAGATGACAGTGTCGATGACGATGAACGGCGCGGTGCTGCCCGTCCTCGCGCTCTACATCGTGGCCG
The DNA here is from genome assembly GCF_045222935.1 of Streptomyces sp. Ac-502. Taxonomy (NCBI): domain Bacteria; kingdom Bacillati; phylum Actinomycetota; class Actinomycetes; order Kitasatosporales; family Streptomycetaceae; genus Streptomyces; species Streptomyces sp. Ac-502. The sequence goes on along the minus strand of NZ_JBHFFO010000001.1, from coordinate 8,814,742 downwards.
CCGAGGAGCAGGGCGTACCGCCCGAGAAGCTGGCCGGGACCATCCAGAACGACATCCTCAAGGAGTTCATGGTCCGCAACACCTACATCTATCCGCCGCGCCCCTCGATGCGCATCATCTCCGACATCTTCGCGTACACCTCGCAGAAGATGCCGCGCTACAACTCCATCTCCATCTCCGGCTACCACATCCAGGAAGCGGGCGCGACGGCCGACCTGGAGCTGGCGTACACCCTCGCGGACGGTGTGGAGTACCTGAAGGCGGGCATCGACGCGGGGATGGACGTGGACGCCTTCGCGCCGCGGCTGTCCTTCTTCTGGGCGATCGGCATGAACTTCTTCATGGAGATCGCCAAGCTGCGTGCCGCCCGGCTGCTGTGGGCCAAGCTGGTGCAGCGGTTCGACCCGAAGAACCCCAAGTCGCTGTCGCTGCGCACCCATTCGCAGACCTCCGGCTGGTCGCTGACCGCGCAGGACGTGTTCAACAACGTCACGCGGACGTGTGTGGAGGCGATGGCCGCGACGCAGGGCCACACCCAGTCGCTGCACACCAACGCGCTGGACGAGGCCCTGGCCCTGCCCACCGACTTCTCCGCCCGCATCGCCCGCAACACCCAGCTCTTCCTCCAGCAGGAGTCGGGCACCTGCCGGGTCATCGACCCGTGGGGCGGCAGCGCGTACGTCGAGAAGCTCACCCACGACCTGGCGCGCCGGGCCTGGCAGCACATCGAGGAGGTCGAGGCGGCAGGCGGCATGGCCAAGGCCATCGACGCGGGTATCCCGAAGCTGCGCGTGGAGGAGGCCGCGGCCCGTACGCAGGCGCGGATCGACTCGGGGCGGCAGGCGCTGATCGGCGTCAACAAGTACCGGGTGGACACCGACGAGCAGATCGACGTGCTGAAGGTCGACAACTCCTCCGTGCGCGCACAGCAGATCGACAAGCTGCGGCGCCTGCGCGAGGAGCGCGACGAGGCGGCCTGCCAGGACGCGCTGCGGGCGCTGACCGCCGCCGCAGAGGCCGGTCCTGGTCAGGGACTGGAGGGCAACCTGCTGGCGCTGGCCGTGAACGCCGCCCGCGCGATGGCGACCGTCGGTGAGATCTCCGACGCACTGGAGAAGGTCTACGGGCGCCACTCGGGCCAGATCCGTACGATCTCCGGTGTGTACCGAGACGAAGCAGGGCCGTCCTCCGGCGTGGACCGGACCCGGGACCTGGTGGCGGAGTTCGAGCGGGCCGAGGGGCGCCGGCCCCGCATCCTGGTCGCCAAGATGGGCCAGGACGGCCATGACCGCGGCCAGAAGGTGATCGCCACGGCCTTCGCCGACCTGGGCTTCGACGTGGACGTCGGCCCGCTGTTCCAGACGCCGGCCGAGGTCGCCCGGCAGGCGGTGGAGGCGGACGTGCACGTGGTGGGCGTCTCCTCGCTGGCCGCCGGACATCTGACGCTGGTGCCCGCGCTGCGCGAGGAACTGGCGGCGCAGGACCGGGAGGACATCATGATCGTGGTGGGCGGGGTGATCCCGCCCGGCGACATCCCGGCGCTGCACGAGGCGGGCGCCGCGGCCGTCTTCCCGCCCGGTACGGTGATCCCGGATGCCGCGTACCACCTGGTCCAGGACCTCGCCGAGGCCCTCGGCCACGACCTGTGAGCCGCTACGTTGACACCTGACACGCCCCGGCCCCGCCCGGCCCGCAAGCGACCGACGATCGACATCGACCAGTACGCGGCGGGCGTGCGCGAGGGCTCCCGGGCCTGGATCGCGCGCGCCGTCACCCTGGTGGAGTCCACCCGGGCCGACCACCGGGCGCTGGCGCAGCGGCTGCTGGTCGAGCTGCTGCCGTACTCCGGATCGGCCCGGCGGGTCGGCATCAGCGGCGTGCCCGGGGTCGGCAAGTCGACCTTCATCGACGCGCTGGGCACCCAGCTGACGGGGGCCGGGCACCGGGTCGCCGTACTGGCCGTCGACCCGTCGTCCAGCCGGACCGGCGGCTCCATCCTGGGCGACAAGACACGGATGGAGCGGCTGGCCGCCGACCCGGCGGCGTTCGTACGGCCCTCCCCACCTCGGGCACGCTCGGCGGGGTGGCGCGGGCGACGCGGGAGTCCATCGTCGTCATGGAGGCGGCGGGCTACGACGTGGTGCTCGTCGAGACGGTGGGCGTCGGCCAGTCCGAGACCGCCGTCGCCAACATGGTCGACACGTTCCTGCTGCTCACCCTCGCCCGTACCGGCGACCAGCTCCAGGGCATCAAGAAGGGCGTACTGGAGCTGGCCGACCTGGTCTCGGTCAACAAGGCGGACGGGCCGCACGAGCGGGACGCGAAGTCGGCGGCCCGGGAGCTGTCCGGCGCGCTGCGCCTGCTCCAGCCCCCGGACGCCGCCTGGACGCCGCCCGTCCTGACGTGCAGCGCCCGCGAGGGCACCGGCCTGGACACGGTGTGGGACCGCGTCGAACAGCACCGCAAGCTGCTGGAGTCCACCGGGGCCCTGGCGGAGAAGCGCCGCGACCAGCAGGTCGACTGGACCTGGTCGATGGTCCGCGAGCAGTTGCTGAACCGGCTTCAGGACCACCCCGGCGTCCGGGACGTGGCGCCGGAGGTGGAGCGGGAAGTACGGTCCGGCACGCTGACGGCGACACTCGCGGCGGAGCGGATCCTCAAGGCGTTCGGCATGCCGGACGAGCGGTAGCGGCCGGGCTCACGCCGGGGACATCACCTCGAACAGGTTCCCGGCGTCGTCCTTGAAGAACAGGCCGCGCGGGCACAGCGGGTGGTCGATGCGGCCGTTGTCCGGCCGGGTGGGTTCGCTGCCGAACGCCACCCCGGCCGCCCGGATGCGCGCGAGGATCGCGTCGAAGGTGTCCGGGTCCACGTCGAAGGCGAGATGGTGCCCCTCGGGCTCCGGCACCGCCATGAAGTCGAGGGTCAGCTGGTCGTTGACGCGTACGGGGGCGAAGTGCCCGTTCCGCCCGGCCGGCGGCAGTTCCTCCAGCCCCATGACCGAGGCGAAGAACCGGGCCGCCGCGCGGTGGTCGGCGGCGGGCACGATGGTGTGGTTGAGCGTGACGGGCACAGGCCCTCCCCAGGGGTCGGTGAGGCACACCACGGTAGCCGACGCGCGTACTCACTCCTCCGGGGCCCTGGGCGCGAAGTGCGCGACGGCCGCCTCCTCGAAGTACCGTTCCGCCGCGGAGACATACCGGTCCGCACGTCGCACCAGGCTCAGGGTGCGGCGGCAGCCCGGCACGTCCAGACGCAGCCAGCGCACCGGCGCCTCCGGCGTCTCGTTGCGGGCGAGGGCCGGGATGAGACCGATGCCGAGCCCGGCGCCGATCAGGAACTGGGTCGCGGCCGGCTCGTCGCCCTCGCAGGTGATGACCGGTGTGCGGCCCGCCGCGGCGAACAGCCGGTCCAACAGCTCGCGTTGCCAGTGGCCGGGGCGGGTGGTCACGAACGGTTCGTCCACGACGTCCTCCAGACCGGCCCGCTCCCGGTCGGCCAGCGGATGCCCGACCGGTACGGCGAGCAGCACGTCCTCCTCCATCAGCACCACCGACCGCAGTCCGGCCCCGCCCAGCGGCTGCGAGGCGACACAGGCGTCCACCTCACGCGCCGCCAGCTGACGCCGCATCATGGCCGCGGTCGACTGATGGAGCCGGATCTCGACGCCGGGGTGCGCGGCCCGGAAGGCGGACAGCAGCGAGGTGAGGGTCAGCAGCGTCTCGGCGGCGACCACGATCCGTCCCTGGTCCGGCCCCGCCGCGTCGGCCAGTTCGCGCCGCGCGTCGTCCAGTTCGCCGAGCGCCCGCTCGACGCGGCGCAGGAAGGCCGCGCCGTACCGGTTGAGGCGGACCGAGCGTCCCTGCCGGTCGAAGAGCAGCACCCCGAGGTCGGCCTCCAGCCGGGCGATCGTCCGGCTCACCGCGGGCTGGGCGACCCGCAGTTCGGCGGCGGCCCGGCTGATGTGCTCGTGCCGGGCCACCACCCGGAACGTGCGCAGGGACGGCAGGTCCACTCCGGTCCCCCGCTCAGACGGTCAGGCCGCCGTCGACGGGCAGGATCGCGCCCGTCACGTACGAGGCCCGGTCGCTGAGCAGCCAGGCCGCGGCCTGGGCCACCTCTTCGGGGGCGGCCGCGCGGCGCAGCGGGGTACGGGCCGTGAGCCGGTCGACGACGTCCGGTTCGCGGGCGGCCCAGTCCTCGATCATGGCGGTCATGGTCGTGCCGGGGGCGACGGCGTTGACGCGGATGCCCTGGGGGCCGTACTCGACGGCGGCGGTCTGGGTGAGGCTGTTGACGGCCCGTTTGGAGGCGCCGTACAGGCTCATCCCGGCGGACGGCTTCAGGCTGCCGACGCTGCTGTTGTTGACGATGGCGCCGGTGCCCGCGGTGGCGAGCATCGCCCGTATCTCGGCGGCCATCGCCAGCCAGACGCCCCGGTGGTTGACGGCGGTGATCCGGTCGAACTCCTCGACGGGGATCTCGGCGAGCGGGGCGTGCCCGATGCCCATGCCCGCGTTGTTGAACGCGCCGTCCAGGCGGCCGTGCCGCTCCACGGCCGTGTCCACCGCGCGCTGCACGGCGGCCGGGTCCGCCAGGTCCGCGACGACGTGATCCGCGGTGCCGCCCGCCGCCCGTACCTCCTCGGTCACCGCGGCCAGCTCCGGCGCGGTCCGCGCGGTCAGTACGACGGCGGCGCCCTCCCGCGCGAACAGCCGTGCCGCGGCGGCGCCGATGCCGCGTCCCGCGCCGGTGATCAGCAGGACCTTGCCGTCCAGCAGTCCGCCGCCGGCCACGCCGCGTCCCGCATCCGTACCTGTCGTCTCCGTCATGTCGATCATTGTGCAGGAGGCCGCGGCGGCGCCTCTCCATGACCTCCGTGCCCGCCCTGGCCTCCGTGCCCGTCGTGGCCGGGGACCGTGCCGTCCGGCTTGGCGATCAGGAGCAGCCCGGCCATGCCCATGTCGGAATGGCTCTGGACGTGGCAGTGGTACATCCACGCGCCGGCGCCCACGCCCTCGCCCGCCACGAACTGGAAGCCGAAGGAGTCGGCCGGGCCGGTGATCTTGTTGTCGATGACGCGGCTGGGATCGTCCGGACCGGTCAGGAGCCCGGTGCGGTTGTCCGCCCAGCGGTGACCGTGCACGTGGAAGGTGTGGTAGTACTCGCCGTGCGTGATCGAGATGATCTCCACGCGCTCCCCCACCGTGGCCCTGAAGTCCGGCCCCTTCGGCAGGTTGTTGATCGTCATGTCGTTGAAGACGATGGTGAACTGGCGGTCGGGCAGCGGGTCACCGGCCCGCCGTACGATCACCGGCCCGTACAGCCCCCGGCGGATGCCGCCGGTGCCGTGCTCGGTGCCCACGACGTGGTCGTGGTAGTGCCAGTAGCCCGCGCTGCCCGGCCGCCAGGAGCCGTCCGCGCGCCGGCCGGGGGCGTGGGTGCGCCAGGTGTACGTACGGGTGGCGCCGGGTTCCAGGTGGCTGCGGTTCATCCGGGTGCCGTCGCCGGCCACGTCGTAGTCCAGGCCGTGGACGTGCAGGCTGGCCGCGGTCTTCAGGGTGTTCTCGCACTCGATGTGCAGTGTGTCGCCCTCGACCAGCTCGATCGGCGGGCCCGGGACGGTCGCCTGCCCCTTCTCCAGGCCGTATCCGAGCTGCCCGTCCGGCAGCTCCTCGATGTAGAGCTTGAGGTGTTTGACCGCGCCCGCGGCGACCGCGGAGCGGCCCGCCCTCGCCGGACGCCCGGCGGCCGCGGCCGGGGCCGGGGCCACGGCCGGGACCGCCGCCGCGCCGAGTGCCGCGACGGCGGCGCCTCCGGCTAGGAGACGGCGGTTGAAACTGCGTCGGGGGACGTCGCGTTCCTCGGTCATCGTGCTCCCACGGAAGGAGGGGACGGGTCGGAGGGGACGTCTGGGACGGTAGCCGCACCCACTCCGTTTATCCACACTCAGGACAAAGTTGGGTGCGTTACAGCCATAGCTCTTGGCGAGTCACCGAAAGGGGTCTAGCTTCAACGGCTGCTGCTGTCCGTGGCCACAGAGGGGTGGGTGCACCCGTGCGACGAATCCGGCACCAATTACCACGGCCGCTGCGCGCGTTGGCGCGCACCGGCAGACACAGACCGCCGAAACGCCCGCCGGCCGGACGCGCCGCCGGCCTCTGCGCGCTCTTGCTGGCCGTGTCGGCCGCCCTGCTCGGCGGCGCGCCGGCGAACGCCTCCGGGCCGGACGCCGGACCGCGGCTGCCGAGTCCGCCGGGCGGTGCGAACGTCCGTGTCGTGGTCTTCCACGCCTCGGCGGGCGCGGAGCCGCCCACCGTCGACGCGGGGATCGAGGCCGTCGAGCGGATCGGCCGCCAGGGCCCGCCCGCCGAGCACTTCGCGGTGGACGCGACCGACGACGCGTCGGTCTTCACCGACCCGCGCCTGGGCACGTACAACGCGGTCGTCTTCCTCACCGGAGGCGGTGACCTGCTCGACCCCGAGCAGGAAGCGGGCCTGGAGAGCTACCTGGAGGCCGGGGGCGGGTTCGTCGGCATCCATGACGCGGCCCGCGCCGAGCCGTACTCGGACTGGTTCACCGGCCTGATCGGCGCCCGCCCCACGGCCACCGTACCCGGCACGGCGCAGCAAGCCGTCGTCGAGATCGGCGACCGCGACCATCCGGCCACCCGGGACCTGCCCCTCCAGTGGAAGCGCCCGGACAAGTGGCTCAACTGGGCCACCAACCCCAGCGGTTCGGTGCACACCGTGGCCCGGGTACGGGAGAACACCTACCAGCCAGGCCCCGGGGCCAACGGCTGGGACCACCCCGTATCCTGGTGCCGCGACTACGACGGCGGCCGGTCGTTCTACACCGGCATGGGCGGCACACCCGACAGCTTCCGCGAGGCCGACTTCCGTACGCATCTGCGCGGCGCGCTGCTGTGGACCACCCGGCTGGCCCGCGCCGACTGCCAGGCCACCATCGCCTCGCACTACAAGGCCGAGCGGCTGACCGCCCCCAACCAGCCGGGCAAGTCGGACCAGATCGGCGAACCGCACGGCCTGGTGACCGCCAAGGACGGGCGGGTCTTCTCCATCGGCCGTGGCGGCGGTGACGCGAGCGCCCCGGTCGTCACCGACTGGAACGACCCGGCCGTCGGCAAGGGCGAGGGCACCGTCCACGTCTGGGACCCGAAGACCGGCAAGGCCACCCTCGTCGGCACGGTGCCCGTCTTCGGCAACAAGGGCGGCGGCGACGAACTCGTCAAGAACGAGGAAGGGCTGCTGGGCATCGAGCTGGACCCCGCCTTCCTCACCAACGGCTGGGTCTACCTGCACTACACCCCGCACTCCGGCGTCGACCGGACCACCCGCATGGCCGAGCGCCGCGTCTCCCGCTTCACGCTGGACCCGCGTACGGACAAGCTGGACCCGGCCTCGGAGAAGGTACTGCTGAAGTGGCCGGTGCAGGTGCACAGTTGCTGTCACGCGGGCGGCGGCCTGGCCTGGGACTCCAAGAACAACCTGTACATCGCCACGGGGGACAACAACTCCTCGCGCTTCAGCGACGGTTACTCGGGCAACAACCCGCAGCCCACCTACAAGGGCGTCGCCTTCGCCGACGCGCGGCGCACCGCGGGCAACACCAACAACCTCAACGGCAAGATCCTCCGCATCCACCCCGAGCCGGACGGCACGTACACCCTGCCGGAAGGCAATCTCTTCACCGGCAAGGAGCCGGACGAGGGCGGCGGCAAGACCCGCGGCGAGATCTACGTGATGGGCGTACGCAACCCGTCACGCATCTCCGTCGACAAGAAGACCGACACGCTGTACGCGGGCTGGGTCGGACCGGACGCCACCGAGCCCAGCACCACCTGGGGCCCGGCCAAGTACGACACGTTCGCCGCGATCACCCACGCGGGCAACCGTGGCTGGCCGTACTGCATGGGCAACAACCAGCCGTACCGCGACCGCAATCTGCCCGACCCGTCGAAGCCGCTGGGCTGGTACGACTGCGAGCACCTCAAGAACGAGTCGCCGCACAACGACGGCCTGGTCTCCCTCCCGCCCGCCGAGCCCAACAACGTCTGGTACGCACCGCAGGGCGGCGGCCCCGACTTCCCGCGCGACGCCCAGGGCGTTCCCAGCTACAAGCTGTCCGAGCAGAAACTGTTGCTGCCCTGGCTCAAGGGCGGCGGCCAGGCCGCGATGGACGGCCCGGTGTACCGCCACGACGCGGCCGCCACCGGCCAGGGCGCCTGGCCCGCCTACTGGGACGGCAAGTGGTTCGTCGGCGACTTCTACGACGGCGACCAGCCACGGCACGCCCTGGTGATGGACCCGCGGACGGCCGGTTCCGGCGGCCTGCCCGCGCACGCGGAGAGCCTGGACAAGATCGTGCCGGTCGGTGTGGACGGCATCCGCAACCTCATGGGCTGGACGTTCGGCCCCGACGGCGCGCTGTACGTCCTCGACTACGGGCGCGGCTTCTTCACCTCGGACGCCAAGTCCGCACTGTGGCGGGTGACCTACACGGGCGGCGAGCCCACCCCGCGACCAGCGGAACTGGCCCGTGCGGGACGGGAGGCCGGACGATGACTCCACGGCGCAGCTGGACGGTCCTGCTGACCGCGCTGCTGATGCTCGTCGGCCTGACCGCCTCGGCGGCACACGGCCGCCCGCCCGCACGGCCGACGGCGCCCGCGCCCCCGGCGGCGCAGCAGACCCTGACCTGGACCGCGGGCGACGACATCAACAAGTACACCACCGCCCCCACCACCGCCGTGGCCGGCCGGACCACCATCGTCTTCGAGAACAGCACGGCCACCGGCAACACCATGGGGATGCCGCACACCCTGACCTTCGACGTCTCCGACCCGCGGTACAACAACGACGTACAGCTCAACATCATGGCCAACCCGGGCGACGCGCAGGGCGGCAAGTACACCACCGAGGTCACCCTGACCCCCGGCACGTACCGCTACCACTGCACCATCCCGGGCCACGAGCAGATGCAGGGCATCCTGGTCGTCACGGACGGCGGCGGCCCGGACACCACGCCGCCGGAGACCTCCGCGACGGTGGACGGCGTACGGAACGCCGACGGCGCGTACGTCGGCGACGCGACCGTCACGGTCGCCGCCTCCGACACCGGGTCCGGGGTCGCCACCGTCGAGTACGCGGTGGGCGGCGGGGCGTTCCAGCCGTACACGGCGCCGGTGCTGTTCCGGGAGCCCGGCACGTACCAGGTCCGCTACCGCGCCACCGACAAGGCGGGCAACACCGCCGCCGAGAAGTCGGCGGGCTTCACGGTCGTGGCGCCGCCCGGTGACACGACACCGCCGCGGACCGCCGCGACGACCGAGGGGCAGCGCAACTCCGACGGCGAGTACCTGGGGCGGGCCACGGTGACGGTCACCGCCGCCGACGACGGGTCGGGGGTCGCCACGACCGAGTACTCGCTCGACGGCGGCCCGTTCCTCGCGTACACGGCGCCCGTCGTCGTGGACCGCACCGGCCGGCACACCGTCGCGCACCGCGCCACCGACCGGGCGGGCAACACGTCCGAGGCGGTACGGGAGTCCTTCACCATCGCCCCGGGCGGCGGGGTGCCCGCGCCGAACTGCCCCGAGTGGGACGAGCGGCGCACCGTCGTTGTCGGCACGGTCGACACGGGCGTACCCAACCGCGTCACCCGCAACCGCTGCACCGTCAACGAACTGATCGAGGACGAGAAGGACTGGTCCTCCCGCGCCCTGTTCCTCAAGCACGTCAGGACGGTCACCGCCAAGCTGCTCGCGGACGGTGTGCTCGACGAGCGCGAGAGCCGGGCCGTCAACACGGCCGCCGACAAGTCCGGCATCGGCACGCCCGGCCACCACACCGGCTACCGCGACCTGTTCGACGGGACGAAGGCGTCCTTCGACCGTTGGCGGCAGGTCGGCGGCGGCGCCTTCGGGCTGACCGCCGACGGCGCGATGACCAGCAGTTCCACGGTTCCGGGCATGGGAATGCTGTGGTTCCCGCGGCGTACGTACGACGACTTCTCGCTGCGGCTGCGGTTCCGCGACGACGCGCCGGGCACCGGCAACGCCAACGGCGGTGTCTTCGTCCGCTTCCCGTCCGTGTACGACCACCCCGAGGAGCCCCGGCCGGAGTGGGTGGCGATCAAGTACGGGCACGAGATCCAGATCCTGGACCGGCCGGACGGCGACCTGTACAAGACGGGGTCGGTGTACGGCTTCGACCGCGTCGGGCTGGGCGGCGCCGGCGTCACGCCGAAGGGCACCTGGAACGACTACGAGATCCGGGTGGTGGGCCAGCACTACTCGGTCTTCCGCAACGGCGTGCTGATCAACGAGTTCGACAACACCGGCGGGCAGCGGTTCTTCCCGCCGCGGGCCGACGATCCCGGGACCGACGGGCGCCGGTACGCCGCGGGCTGCATCGGCCTCCAGGTGCACGGGCCGGCCGACGTCATCTCGTACCGCGACGTCCGGATCAAGGAGCTGTAGGGCCGCGGGGGCGGCCTGTGGGGCGGGGCGGTGGGCGCGGGCCCGCCGCCCTGCCCTGGCGTCAGCGTATGTTGACGTCGATGCAGGCGTAGAAGGCGTTGGAGGTGTCCGCGACGTTCCAGACGGCGAGCACCTTCTGCTTGCCCTTGATGCCCTGGAAGTTGACGTTGTGGGTGACGGTGGCGGGCGGCTTGGCCCCGTGGTCGTCGATCTCGGCGATCTTGCGGCCGCCGATGAAGTACTGCCAGGTGCTGGTGCGGTGCTGGGCCGTCAGCCGCCAGGTGAAGTTCTGGGAGCTGCCGACGGAGGTCGCCTTCCAGCCCTTGCTGTCGTCGTCCAGCTCTCTGAACTGGGCGTTGCCGCCGCTGCAGCTCTTGAGGCCCTTGGGCCCCTCGACGCTCTGCGGCTCCCACTTGATGGGCCCGCACGAGACGGTGCCCGCCGCACACTGGGCCTGCCGGCTGGCCGGGGCGTTCACATAGCCGTGGGCGCTCGCCGAACTCGCGGGCAGGGTCACGACGAGGAGCGGAGCCAGCGCGGCGCCGACGGCCGTGGCGATCTTCCTCTTCTGGTGCATGTCGACTCCTTCACGGTGGGGGCCCGGCGCGGGACGGACACGCACCGGCGCTGTCGCGCGGTGCGTCCGGTCCGGGCGGGCCCCGCTGGTGGGGGTGGGTGACGCGAAGGTGTGGTGCCGACGCGCGAGGACCCACGGCCGTCCCCGAGTGCAGTGCCGACTACCTGGGGAAGGCCGGAATCCCGCTCGCCAATTGGTCTAGACTTTACCGATTGGCAGGCCCCGGTCAAGGGGGCGGACATCACCTCGTGCCGCCTCAGGAGTCACCCGCGCCCCACAAACGGATGCCGCCTCGCCTCGTGGGCGGGAGTCGGACGTCGCCGGGGGCGGGCCTTCCCGGACACTGTGGCCAGGCTTTCCCGCGGCCCGCGGCCAGGCGTTTCTCACACCTCCGGTGGCTGGGCGCCACACCTCCCGTGGCCGGGCGCCACACCTCCAGTGGCCGGGTGTCCCTCACACCTTGGGAATGTCGAAGTACCGGCTCATGTTGGCGGCCAGCCCCAGGTCGCCGGAGACCTTGATCTTGCGGGTGAAGACCATCGTCACCGGATTGCCGTTGCCCGACACCAGCCGCAGGAACTCCGCGTCCCCCATGGTCATCGCCAGCCGCGGCGCGTCCGTACCGGCACCCTCGCGCACCGTGCACTCCCCGTCCGCGAGGACGGTCTCCCAGACGGCCTCCCGCTCGCCGGTGATCCGCCAGCGGATCACCGCCCGCACCCCGGCCGCGGCGTCGGGGCGGAACTGCCGCCCCATCCTGCCGAAGACCTCCCCGAGCACCCGGTCGCGCAGCTCACCCCGCGCCAGCGCGGCGATCTCCTTGGTGGACAGCCCCTTCACGATCCGCGCGAACTCCTCGGGCGTGACGCTCGCGAAGTCGAGCTCGGCCAGCAGCGACCTGACGTCTTGGGCCACGGCACTCTCCTCGTCGGACGATTGTCTCCCCTGCATGGTGCCCCCGCCGCACCACGCGGCGCCCGCCGGGGCCCCTACCCGGCGCGTCCCGGCTCCCCCACCGGCCACATCCGGCCGCCGGGGCCACGGTTCGCGCCGTTCCCCGGGGCATCCGGCCGTCAGGGGGTTGGCGGTCCGCCCGCCGGATACCCGTGTACCGCGCGGAGGCGGCCGTTCCGACGTACCCGCCTCTCCTCCCGCGCAGCGCACCCGGCCGGCGGCCGCCGCCCGCACGGCACACCGGCGGGAGGGGAGACACCCCTGAGGAGGAGCGTCACCATGCCCGGAAACCGGACCGTCCGCCGCGCCGCCCTGGCCGCCGCCCTGTCGGCCCTCGCCGTCACCGCGCCCACCGGATCGAGCGCCACCGCCGCGCCCGCCCCGGCACCGGCCGGAGACCGGTCCGAGACACCCGCCCACAGCGGCCGCACCGACTCGGCCGTCGACCGGGTCGCCCACTTCTACGGCAGCTACCTCGACGCCGTGACCGACGACGGGCGCGGTGCGCTGGCCCAGGCGCTGCGCGGCCACTACCTCACCCCCGAGCTGCGGGCGCGGCTGGCGAACTGGGAGCAGCGGGAGCACGCGGACGGCGTGCTGCGCGGCCAGGGCACCCCGACGGCCTGGCGCGTCACCTACAACGACAGCGCCATGGGCCGCGCCTGGACCCGGGTCCGCCTCACCTGGGGCGTCCCGGAGCAGCCTCGCTACACCCATCTACTGGTGACCTCCGACCTGAACACCCTGCGCATCACCGACATCCAGCCGGACACGGAGCAGTAGCCGCCCGACGCACGGCCTGGCTGGAGGCGCATCACAGGAAGCGCACCACAGGAGACGCATCAGCAGACCTGACCGGCGGCCGCCGCCGCATCGGCGGCTCCGGGAACGGCCGGCTTCGCGGCAGCAGACGGCGTGCGGTAGGCGCGCAGAGGCGCATTGGCCGCGGTCACGGCGACTATCGCCAGGACGGCGGACAGCCCGCCGAAGACCAGGGAGAAGGAGGCGGAGGTGGCCGAGGCCAACAGGCCGCCACGGAAGTTGCCGAGTTCGGGGCCCGCGACGCCGATGACGTGTTCCACCGAGGAGACCCGCCCCCGGTACACGTCCGGCGTCTCCAACTGGACCAGAGCACTGCGGGTGACGACAGACACGGTGTCGGCAGCGCCCGCCACGGCCAGGCACCCCAGCGCCGGCCACAACGGCTCCGCCAGGCCGAAGCAGGCCAGCGCCAGCCCCCAGACACCGGCCGCGGAGAGCTGTACGAAGCCGCTACGGCGCCAGCGCGTCACCGTGCCCGAGAGCAGGCCGGCCGTGATCCCCCCGACCGCGACGGCCGAGAGGAACAGGCCGAGGGTCCGCGGGTCACCCGCGAACCGGACCTCGTTGACCAGCGGGAAGAGCGCGATGGGCATGGCGAGCAACGTCGCGGACAGGTCGGTGGCCATCGAGCCCCACAGCGTCGGACGGCGCAGGACGACCCCCAGCCACCACGCTCCGGCCGGCGCCTACGCCCAGGCCCGCGCCTGCCACCGTCCGTCTCGGCGCCTTCGGGCCGCACGGCAGGCAGCCGGACCACTGTGAGCACCGCGACCGCCATGGCCACGGCCTGGGCCGCGTAGACGGCCGGAGAACCCCAGCGGGCGATGACCAGCCCGGCCATCGCGGGTCCGGCCAGCATCGCCGCCTGGAAGGAGACGTTGGTCAGCGCGAGCCCGGCCGCGACCTGGTCACCCGGCAACAGCCGGACCGGAAAGGTGCGCCGGGCGGGCGCCCCGAGAGCGCCGCAACTGGTCTCCGCGGCAACCAGGGCGAGAAGCAGCAGCACGTTGCGGTTGTCCGCCAGGGCCTGGGCACACAGCCCCGCGGCGGCCAGCAGTTGGCCCGCTGTGGTGGCCCGCACCACCGCACGGCGGTCGAAGGTGTCGGCCAACGTGCCGCCGAGCAGCCCGAACAGCACCATCGGCAGCCCCGTGGCGAGCCCGATGGCGCCGGTACCCAGCGGGCTGCCAGTCAGGTCCCAGACCTGGGCCAGCACCGCCACGCCGGCCATCTGCCCGCCGAGCTGCGAGACGGAGGTACCGATCCACAGGTCACGGAACGACCGGCTGCCGCGCAGCGGACGGGTGTCGAGCAACCGGGCCCGGACACCCCGCTTCATCGCGGTGGCCCCGCGAGATGGTGGAGGATCCGCTGGCGCATCGACCGGCGCTCCAGCGCCCGCCGCACCTCCTCGACCACGCTGGTCATCGCGTACGGAACCTCGCCGTCCAGCTCGGCGACCGTCTCATGGGTAGCGCGCCACTCCGCCTCCAGGAACGGCACCAGCGACCGGCCGCGCTCGGTCAGGTCGATGCGCCGGGTACGGGCGTCGGGCCCCGGCTCGGAGGTGACGAGCCCCTCCTTGCGCATGGCGGCGACCGTCTGGCTGATCGCGGAGTGTGAGCGGTCCAGGGACTTCGCCAGCTCGCGGATGGTCAGTGGTCCGGTGTGGGCGAGCCGGATCAGCGGATAGGCGAACCGGGGCCGCACCCCCTCGATGCCCCGCTCGACATAGACCTTTTCGATCTCGGCATCCATGGCCGCGAGAAGCTCGTGCAGCGAGTGCCAGGGATCGGGTACCGCCGTGGGGTCAGAAGATGTCACAGCGCTAATATAACAGCGCTGCGATAAATCCGTCCCGCCGTCGGACACTCCACGCCAACGGCTGGCTGCACCGCTCGCCCTGCCGCCGTACGCGGACTGCTGCAATCAAGAGATCCGGGGGCGCAGCGGTGATACCTCAGCCCGCCCTCAATCCACCCTCAGCACAGGCTTGACGACACGCCCCGCCGACGCGGCGTCGGCAGCGGCCTCTATGTCGGCGAAGCGGAACTCGGTGATGAGTTTCTCCAGCGGAAGCTGGCCCTGCCGGTAGAGGCCGATCAATTGCGGGATGGCCACGGCCGGTACGGCGTCGCCTTCGGTCACGCCCCGGATGGTGAGGCCCTTGGTCATGACCGGCAGGGTGGCGAACTCCGCCGAACCGATGCCGACCAGGGCCAGCGTGCCGCGCCTGCGCAGGGCGTGCACCGCTTGGGAGACCACGGCCGGGCGGCCGGTCGTGTCGACGGCGTAGTGCGGTCCGCCGCCGGTCAGGTCACGGAGAGCCGAGACCACATCGTCTCCGGTGGCGGGGTCGACGACCGCCGTGGCCCCGAGTTCGCGGGCCAAGGCGCGGCGTGCGGCGAGGGGTTCGACGGCGATGACAGGGCAGTCCGCGGCGACGGCCGCCATGACCGCGCTCAGGCCGACACTGCCGGCACCGAAGACGGCCAAGGTGGTGCCCGCTTCCGGACGCAGCACGGTACGGACCGTACCGACACCGGTCTGGACGCTGCATCCCAGCGGAGCGGCGACAACCGCGGGAATGTCGCCGGGAATCTTGACGGTGTTGCTCTCCGTGGTGAGGCAGTGCGAGGCGAAGGCCGACTGGCCGAAGAAGCTGCCGTACACCGGGGCGCCGCCCACACGGGAGAGCGGGAAGCTGCCGTCCGGACGGGACCCGCCGGCGTTGAGCAACGCGGAGTGCTCGCAGTAGGCGGGCTCTCCCGCCGAGCACTGTTCGCAGACACGGCAACTCCGGTACGTCAGACACACGGTGTCCCCGGGGACGAGGGTGGTGACCGCCTCCCCCACCGCCTCGACGACTCCGGCACCCTCGTGCCCGAAGACCATGGGAAGCCGCCCCGGAGGCCAGGCCTGCCGCATGCTGAGGTCGGTGTGACAGATGCCGGTGGCGGTCATCCGCACCAGGATCTCGTCCGCCCTCGGCTCTTCGAGTTCGACCTCGTGAACAGTGAAGGGACCGCCGGGTATGTCGACCAGTGCTGCTCGTATACGCATGGGGCCTTCCTAACGGTCCCGGACCGCCACACTCAACACCGGCCCGTCCGGCTCCCTGGCGGACACGGTCGGAACAGCGCGGCGAGGCTGCCGAATTCGAAAGGGCTGCGCGCACTGGAGGGAAGTACAGCACGTCGTCCGCCACCTTCGTCGGCTCGTACGACTATAATCTCGACGTTCTCTCGCGATACGCAAAAACGGGTGAACCCGAATTGCGCATCCACAAATCGAGAACAAAACTATGCCAACTCCCTTGCGGACGGGGTTGGCGGGCCATTCCGAACAGAACACCAAACAGTTGACCGGGAAGAGGAAATGATACTCCGATGAAAAGGATAGTGCCGCTGACCATCGCAGCGTCCGTACTGGTACTCGCCGTCGGCGGGTTCCTGCTCTTCACCGCCATCGACGCGATGAAGCCGGGCACGGCGGAGCGCAGTGACGTCATCGGCTCCTGGACCGGCTCCCGCGGAGCCGGGCTGACCCTGCGCGAGGACGGAACAGCGACCGGGGTGAAGGTGCCCGTAGGCTTCAGGCCGGACGGAACTCCGATCACCACAGCCGGCGGGAGCGGAACGTGGTCCCTGAAGAAAAGGAAGTCGTCCGCCGCGGACCAGGAGATCAAAGTCGTGCTCGACACAGGACCTGGCATCCGGACCGGTTTCGATTTCAGCGTCAACGGCCAGGGGGCCGAGGACGGCCTCTACCTTCCGGTGTCCGCGGAAACGGCACAGCAGTTCCGCTTCGAGAAAGTTTCCTGACGGCGGAGGCGGGCCCCCGAGGACCGCCGGTCCGATGCGAGCCGGCCCCAGCTTGCGGGTCTTGCCATAGTGCGCAGACGTTTTCGGCGTGCAACCCGGTGCGATGCAGGGGCCAGTGCGGCGCATTGAGGGGATCGTGCAGGCCCGCAACGCCTTCCCCGCCGCCGGCGCGACCGTGGAGCAGCTGGCCTTGCGTCTTTTCGCCCCAAGCCCGGCCACCAGTCGTTGGTCTCCGATGCCGATGATGCCGGACGCAGTGTTGATCCAGTCCGCGGCCAGTGTGTCGAACCAGGCACGTTGGGGTGTGTCTTGCAGGCCGGTGATGAACGCGATGAGGCCATTGTGGCGCGTCAAAAGGGGGCGTGGTCATTCGGGCATCACCGTCGCCGTCGCCCAGGCCACGCGGGAGATGCTGACGGCCGGCGCCGACCTGGTGGCGCTCGGCCGGCCCTTCCTCGCCAACCCGGACCTGGTCGCCCGGCTGCGCCGCGAGGCGCCGCTCAACCCGGTCCGGGACCGGTACTTCATGTACGTGGGCGGGGCCGTCGGCTACAACGACTACCCCACCCTGGCGGATCAAGAGGGCGTGGCCCCGCCTCTCACCATTCGTGCGACATCACATCGACCTGCCCGGCCGGTATGCCTTCCGGCTGCCTGATCGGCCTCTGCCCGGCTGCCTGTGCCCCCTGCGTGGCCCGGACACTCGTGCCGAGAAATGACCGTGTGAACGTCGCTGCGGCCTGCTAACGTCTGCGACATGAAGCGCGCTGCCATGACGACGACGCCGGAGAGTGTCCCGGCGCGCTGACAGACGACCTGATCCGAAGCCCCGGGGCAAGTGCCCCGGGGCTTCGTCGTAGGCCCGGTCACTTGCTCCGCAACCAGCAAGGAGACCGCGATGACCACCGTGCACGACCACCGCAGGCTCGGCCGTGAACTGGGCCTGTTCGACACCGATCCGCTCATCGGCGCCGGCCTGCCGTACTGGCTGCCCGACGGCGCGGCCGTGCGGCACGCCCTGGAGGAGTACATCCGTTCCGCCGAGCGGCGGGCGGGCTACCAGCACGTGTACTCACCCGTCCTCGGCAAGCGGGAGCTGTACGAGATATCGGGGCACTGGGCGCACTACAGCGACGACATGTTCCCCCCGATGGATCTCGGCGGAGAGCAGGTCCTCCTGCGGCCGAGCCTGTGCCCCCACCATGCGGTGATCTACCGTTCCCGCTCCCACAGCTACCGCGAACTGCCCCTGCGCATGGCTGAACTGGGAGGCATGTACCGTTCCGAACTCTCCGGCGTGCTCGGCGGACTGACCCGTGTGCGGGCCATCCAGCTCAATGACGCACACATCTTCTGCACCCTGGACCAGGTCGCGGAGGAGGCGCAGGCGGCGCTGGAGATGATCCGCCAGGCGTACGAGGCGCTGGGCATCACCCCCACCCGCTACCGGCTCTCCCTCCCGGGGCCCGGTGGCAAGTACGTTGCCGCACCCGAGAAGTGGCAGCGGTCCACCGCCCTGCTGACCGACGTTCTCGACCGCTCCGGCCTGCCCTACGAGGCAGCCGAGGGAGAGGCCGCGTTCTACGGCCCCAAGATCGACGTCCAGGTCACCGACGGCGCCGGCCGGGAGTCCACCCTGTCCACCGTCCAGGTCGACTTCCACCAGCCCGAGCAGTTCGACCTGCACTACATCGGCGCGGACGGCGCCAAGCACCGTCCGGTCATGGTCCACCGGAGCATCATCGGCAGCGTGGAACGTGCCGTTGCCCATCTGATCGAACAGCACGGCGGAGCCTTCCCCGCCTGGCTGGCCCCCACTCAGCTGGTCATTCTTCCGATCTCCGACACCGAACTGCCGAACGCCGCAGCCCTCGCCCAACGCTGCACCCGTCTCGGACTGCGTGCCCAGATCGCGGGACCGGACCGCGGCAGCCTGGGCGCCCGTATCCGGGAGGCCCGCCTGGTTCCCTACCAGGCCGTCATCGGTGCCAAGGAGGCCGCTGACGATCACGTCGCACTGCGCTTGCGTGACGGACGCCGGCTCGCCCCGCAGCCGGTCAGCGACGTACTCACCCGCGTCAGCGCCCTCATCGGGACCCACAGCACCGACCTGTGGACCGACGTCACCCCATAGCAAGCGTCGCGATCAGCGCCTGCTGTCGCCCAGGACGCAGCGGGCCGCACGACTCTGCTCAGCGGGTTCGCTTCCCCGCCACGGCGGCGATCTGCCGACCTGAGTTTTCCGCTGGGCGGGATTTCCGCCGTGAGAACGAGCCGGACACGCGCCGTGAAACGCCTAGGTGTCGCGGATACGCAGGGCTACCCACCCCTGGAATGCGGGGTTCCAGGGCTCGGCCTATTTGGCTGGTAAGCATCGCCGAAGCGGACACGGTTCAACGGGCAATTATTGTTCTCGGGAGTCGGTTTACCCGGGGTATGGGCAAAGTTCCGGCAAGGTGCGGAGATAAACGGACCGCTGCCATCCAGCCATGCCAGCAACCGCGGGAACCCGCCGTTCGACGCCTCTCGAACCCCTTACGTTGCAGGTCAGAGGCGTGATGGCGGACCGGCGACCGATGGCCTGAATTGTCGGCTCCCAGCCCTCACAACCCGCCCTTTGATCGCCAAGGGCTTGCAAAGTCGCGATGACTTGTTATTACCTGAGACACGTTCAAGCCGGGGCGTCACTCCTGACACTCCGCGCTTCCTTCACATCGGTGTGCAGGGGCTCGCATGCCCGCTGCCGCATCGAACCGGCCAGTGCTTCTCCCGTGCCACGCATCCGCCACGGGAAGCGCTTCGCACCTGTCGCCCCGGTGGAACACGCCCGGGACGGCACACAACAGGGGAAAAGAAGTGGGTTTCCGCACGCCGACGACTGCTGCCGTGTCGGCCACCGTCCTGTCCGCGCTCCTGCTGACACAGGTGCCGGCCCGGGCGGACACGGCGCCGGCGTCTCTCACGGACAGCGGGGTACGTGCCCATGTCGACGCGCTCCAGCGCATAGCCGACCGTAACGGCGGCAACCGCGCCTCCGGGACCAGCGGTTACGCGGAGTCCCTCGACTATGTCGAACAGCGGCTGAAGAAGGCGGGTTACGAGGTCGAGCGGCAGCCCTTCGGCTTCCTCTTCACCCAGGTCCTCACGGAACGGCTCACACTGCCCGGCGGGCAGCCGGTGCCCGTCACCCTGGCCAAGTACTCACCCTCGACCCCCGCGAAGGGCCTGACCGCGCGGTTCGCGGCGCTCACGGGCCCCGAGGAGCGGCGGCAGGGCTGCGCGCCCGCCTCGTACGACGGTGCCACGGTCACCGGACGGATCGCGCTGGTCGGCAACGGCGGCTGCACGATGGACGACAAGGGCAAGGCCGCCGCCGCGGCCGGAGCCGCCGCGGTCGTGGTGATCAACGACCGGCCGGGCGAGCTGTACGGCTGGCTCAAGGACGCCGCCGGGGCCCGCATCCCCGTCTCAGGGGTGTCACCGGAGACCGGCGAGGCCCTGACCCGTGCCGCCCGGCAGGACGCGCCCGGCACCCTCACGCTCCGCTCGCGCACCGAGAAGCGCACCACCGAGAACCTCATCGCCCGTACCAGGACCGGCGATCCGGCACACCAGGTGATATCCGGCGCCCATCTCGACTCGGTGCCCGAGACCGCCGGGATCAACGACAACGGCGCCGCCGTCGCCGTCCTCCTGGAGAGCGCGCTGCGCGGCGCCCAGCGGCCCGCCCCGAAGAACCAGTTGGTCTTCGCCTTCTGGGGCGCCGAGGAGTTCGACATGCTCGGCTCGCAGTACTTCGTGGACCGGCTCACCCCGGCGCAGCGCAAGCGCGTCGCCGCCTACCTCAACCTGGAGATGATCGGCGGCCCCAACTCCGGGCTGTTCACCATGGACGGGAAGAACGCCGACCCCGAGGAGGCATCACGCCGCCGAAGGGCTCGGCCGACATCGCGGACCGCTTCACCCGCGCCTTCGCCGAGGCCGGCGAGGTGGCGCAGACCTGGAAGCTGGACGGCCGGTCCGACTACGCCCCCTTCATGAAGGCCGGCATTCCGGCCGGCGGCCTCAACGGCGGTTCCTTCGAGCTGAAGACCGCCGAGCAGGCCCGCCTGTGGGGCGGCACGGCCGGCAAGCCGTTCGACCCCTGCTACCACCAGGTGTGCGACAACGCCGGCAGCTTCAACGCCACCGCGGCACGCAAGCACGGCGACGCCTTCGTCCGGACGCTGGACCACTTCGCCGGCACGGCGGTGGCGCGTACCGACCGTGCGGCGCACGGCCGTGGCTGAGCGG
The DNA here is from genome assembly GCF_045222935.1 of Streptomyces sp. Ac-502. Lineage (NCBI taxonomy): Bacteria > Bacillati > Actinomycetota > Actinomycetes > Kitasatosporales > Streptomycetaceae > Streptomyces > Streptomyces sp. Ac-502. Next base: position 8,793,770 of record NZ_JBHFFO010000001.1, on the reverse strand, counting down.
GCGGTGGACGGCCGGCCGGCACCGGCCCCCGCCGGCCGCCCGCGAGCCGCCGGAAAGCTGGTGGTCGGCGCTCTGATCGTCGACAGCCGGGACCGTGTCTTCCTCCAGCAGCGCTCCGCGGACCGCCGGCTCTTTCCCGGCTGCTGGGACGTGGTCGGCGGCCACGTCGAGCCGGACGAGAGCCCCTGGAGGCGCTCGCCCGCGAGCTGACGGAGGAGACCGGATGGCGCCTGGGCCGGGTCCTGCACCGGGTGGCCGAGGGGCAGTGGGACGCCGACGACGGCACCCGCACCGAAATCGACTATCTGGTCGAGGCCGTCGGCGACCTCACCGCCCCGCGCCTGGAACGGGACAAGCACCCGCGCTGCGCCTGGGTGGGGCCGCACGACCTCGCCCTCCTCGACGACAGCGTCCGGCGCAGCGGCAGCACCTTCGTCCGGGACGCGGTGGCCGCGGCACACACCTGGCTCGCCCGGACACCGGCACCCCACCGGAAGGACATCGGCGACACGCTGTGACGGTCGCCGGTCCAGTGACGCCAGTGACGCACGTACGTCCGCAATCGGGTCAGAAAGGGAAGAGCGCGTGACACACGTGGTTGAACCGAGCAGTCGCCCCCGATGTCGTTCGTTGGTGATCGGATTCGCCGGGCACCAGGGGCAGGAGTACCTACCGATCGTCCGGCGGCACACCGACATCGCCGGCGGCGTGGACCCCTCGGGGGACGCCGCGGCGCTGGCCCGGCAGTGGGACTTCCCGCTCTACGGCAGCCTCGACGAGGCCCTGCGGTCCGCCGACTTCGACACCGCCGTGGTGACCGTTCCGCACAACGCGCACTTCGCGATCTGCTGCGATCTGCTGCGCGCCGGCAAGCACGTCCTGAAGGAGAAGCCTTTCGCCGTCACCGAGGCGCAGGCCCGCGAACTGGTCAAGCTGGTGGACGACGCGGACCGCAGCGCCTTCACCCTCGTCCAGCGCGGCTTCAACCCGGTGTTCGCGTTCGCCCGTGAGCAGCTGGCGGAGATCGGCAGGCCGTACTGGTTCTCGTACGACTACCACCTGAACCTGCCCACCCCGACCAGCGGCTGGCGCGCCACCAGCGATCTCGCCCTGGGCGGCGTCCTGCTCGACATGGGGTACCACCTCCTCGACGTGCTCAGCGGCCTGTTCCCGGCCCCGGCCGAGGTGCGCTCCACCTTCCTGCACCGCTACGAGGAGATGCGCGAGCGGCGCCTGGAGGACCTGGCCAGCGTGCAGTTCAGTTACCCGGGGCTGGACTTCGCGGGCTCGCTGCGGATCTCGCGGCACAACCTGGAGAAGGTCGAGAAACTGACGATCCTGGGCACCGAGGGCGCCCTGAACGTCACGCCCACAGAAGCGGCGCTGCACTCCCCGGACGGCGATGTCGCGTACCGCCTGGTGTCCGAGCAGCCCAAGGGCGCGGCCGTGAACGCCATGTTCGCCCACTACTTCCGGCACCTGGACGACCGCGACTACCGCACCACGCACGTCCGGCGGCAGCTCTCCGCGGTACGGCTGCTCGACCGCATCTACCGCGACCGGCCCGCCGGCACCCGCACCGCCGCGGAAGCCGGGCCACCGCTGACCGCACCCGGCCGGGCCGTCCCCGCCTGACCCGCGGCCGCCGGGGCCGCCGCCCCCGGCCGCCTCCGTACACCGCCGGTACGGGCCTTCACCGCCACCCCGCGACGCCCTGCCGGCCGCCCCTTTCCCCAGCCCCGGGCCCCGGCCCCTGCCGTCCTGCGCCCGTACGACCGCTTCCCGACCGAGAGACAGAGGACCCCGTGACTTCCACCGGCGAACGCCTCGCCCTGCTGGGCGGCACCCCGGCCATCACCCGGCCGCTCCCGCACGAGATCTGGCCGCCCCGCGCCGAGGAGGCCGAACTCACCGCCCTGGCAGCGCAGCGCAACGACGACATCTCCATCAAGGGCAGCAGCGGCCCGGTCCGCGAGCTGGAGGACGCCTTCCGCGCCTTCCTCGACGACCAGGTCCGCTGGGCGGTCACCTTCAACTCCGGGACCAGCGCCCTGTTCGCCGCCTACTTCGCCCTCGGGGTGCGGGAAGACGTCGAGGTCGTCGGCCCGGCGCTCACGTACCACGCGGCGCTGAGCCCGGTCCACGCGCTGCGCGGCGAGGTCGTCCTCGCCGACATCGACCCGCTCACCCGGGGCATCGACCCGCAGGCCCTGGAAGCGGCGATCACCGAGCGGACGAAGGTCGTCACCGTCGTCCACCAGTGGGGTCACCCCTGCGACATGGACGCGGTCATGAACATCGCCGAGCGGCACGGCCTGCGCGTCCTGGAAGACTGCTCGCACGCCCACGGCAGCCGCTACAAGGGCCGCCTGTGCGGCACCTTCGGCGACGCGGCGGTCTTCTCCCTTCAGGCGAACAAGGCCGTCTTCGCCGGCGAGGGCGGCATCCTCGTCACCAACGACGCGGGGGTGCACGACCGGGCCACCCTGCTCGGGCACTACCGTGACCGCTGCCGCGAGGAGGTCACCGACGAGGCGCTGCGCGACCACTGGGTGACCGGGTTCGGGCTGAAACTGCGCATGTCGCCGTTCAACGCCATCGTCGCCCTGCACTCCCTCGCCGCGTTCCCCGAGCGCAAGGAGGCCCGGCACAGCGCGCTGCGCTACTTCGGTGAGCGGCTGGCCGAGGTCGACTACATCGAGCCCGTACACGTCGGCGAGGACGTCGACATGGGGGCCTGGTACGGCTACAAGCCGTTGTTCCGGCCCGAGGCGCTGCCCGGCGTCACCCGCGAGCAGCTCATCACCGCGCTGCGGGCCGAGGGCATGGAGATCGGTGCGCCGTCCGGCCCCCGGCTGTCCACCCTGCCGTTGTACGCGTCGGCCGAGAGCCCGCTCTTCCCGGGTACCCCCAAGCACGCCAACGTAGCCGCCCCCGGCACCGCCGCCGAGCGCGTCGAGCAGCAGGCGCTGTCCCTGCCGACCTTCAACGACTGGCCCGCCGACAAGGAGCTGATCGACGCCTACATCGAGGCGTTCCAGAAGGTCGGCCGCCACCGCGCCGCGCTCGCCGGGCACGCGCGCGACGACGGCTGACGAGCGCCCGGCCCACCGCCGTACGGGCGCGGGGATCCTGCCCCGCCCCCGTACCCGGTCCCCGATACGGGCCGGAGCACCGTCTGTCCCTGACCACCGAACGGCCCGGGGCGCCCCCCGCCCCGCCCTGCCCCACCCGCACGACCGACATGAGGACTGGAGAGGAACCATGGCTGTCAAGGAATCCCCCGAAGCCGCCGAGGCCGTACTCAACCGGGCGATGGAGGGCGACGACCTGCCCGACTCGTTCACCCTGCTCGGCCGGGAGTGGGACCTGCACCGCGACGTGTTCCCCGGCACCATCACCGCGGCGACCGAGGTGATGGCCTCTGCCCTGCCGTACCCGGAGGGCGGCTCGTTCCTGGAGGTGGGCTGCGGCACGGGCGTCATCTCCGTCACCGCCGCGCTCTCCGGCTGCGCGCAGGTCACCGCGCTGGACATCAACGAGAAGGCGGTGGCCAACACCGAGGCCAACGCGCGCCGGCACCAGGTCGCCGACAAGGTACGCGCCCTGCACAGTGACCTGTACGACGCCCTGGCCCCCGAGGACCGCTTCGACGCGATCTTCTGGAACGTACCGTGGACGTTCGTGGAGGACGACTTCAGCCTCAAGAGCCACCTGCATCACGCCGTGTTCGACCCGGGCTACAAGGGCCAGGCCCGCTACCTGGCCGGGGCGCGCGACCATCTGGCCGACGGCGGGCGGCTGTTCATCGGCACCGCCGACCTCGGAGACCGCGAGATGCTCGACCGGTTCGCCGAGGACGCCGGCATGCGGGTGGAGCTGCTGCGCCGCATCCGTCGTATCGAGGTGGTGCGGGTCATGGAGTACCACCTGCTGGAGCTGCACCAGAAGTAGCCCCCGGTTCCCGGCCCGCGTGCCCCGGCCGCCGCCCCGCGCGGCGGCCGGGCCCGGGCGCCCCACCGCCCACCCCAAGGAGACACCGATATGCCCAGCCCGGGTGACCTGGACGTCGCCCTCGACCTCGCGGACCTCGCCGACGCCGTCACCGGTGCCCGTTTCCGCTCCGGCGACCTGCGCGTCGACCAGAAGCCCGACCGTACCCCCGTCACCGACGCCGACCTCAGCGTCGAGGACGCCATCCGTACCGCCCTCAAGGAGCGGCTACCCGCGGACGGCTTCTTCGGCGAGGAGCACGGCGGCACCCCGGACGGGCCACGCGTGTGGATCGTCGACCCGATCGACGGCACGAAGAACTTCCTGCGCGGCGTACCGGTCTGGGCGACCTTGATCGCGCTGGTCGAGCACGGCCGCCCGACCGTGGGCGTGGTCAGCGCTCCCGCGCTGCGGCAGCGCTGGTGGGCCGCCGCGGGCAGCGGCGCCTGGACACGGCGCGGCGACGAGCCGCCAGCCCCCTTCACGTGTCCGGCGTGAACCGTCTCGGCGACGCCTACCTGTCCACCACCAGCCTGTGCACCTGGCCGAAGTTCCACTCCAGGGAGGCCTACCTGCGGCTGGCCGACGCCTGCTGGGAAGACCGGGCGTACGGCGACTTCCTCCAGCACTGCATGGTGGCCGAGGGCATCGTCGACATCGCCGCCGAGCCTGTCGTCAGCCCGTGGGACGTGGCTGCGGTACGGGTGGTGGTGGAGGAGGCCGGTGGCCGCTGCACCGACCTGGCGGGCGGCGACATCCTCACCGGAGGCGGTGCGTTGTCGGCCAACCCGCGGCTGCACGAACTGGCTGTCGGGGTTCTCGGCGCCGACGACAGCGGGCCGTGCGCGGACGGGGGCTGAGCCCCTGCCCGAACCGAGCCGGTGCTCTGCCCGCATCCGGCCACCCAACACCCAACACCCAACCACCCAGCCACCCGACCACCCAACTGAACTGGTGACACCCATGACCTCGAACGCCCCCGCCGTCCGCCCCGCCACCCGCGACGACCTCCCTCGCGCCCTGCGCACCCTCCAGCGCGCGTTCGCCGACTACCCCTTCACCCGCCACACCATCGCCGCCGACGACCACCTCGCCCGCCTGCACCGTTTCAACGAGCTGTTCGTCTCCCGCATCGGCCTGGACCACGGCAAGGTGTGGGTGGCCGACGACGGCGACGCGGTGGCCGTCTGGACCACCCCCGAAACCGCGAACGCGGGCAACGTCTTCGCCGAGATCGGCCCGCAGTTCGCGGAGATCGCCGGGGACCGTGCCGACGTCTCCGCGCAGGCCGAGGCCGCGATGGGCCCCCACCGGCCCACCGAACCCGTGTGGTTCCTCGGCTCGGTCGGCGTCGACCCCGGCCGCCAGGGTCAGGGGCTGGGCGGCGCGGTGATCCGGCCCGGCCTGGAAGCCGCCGAACAGGCCGGTGTACCCGCCTTCCTGGAGACCTCCGACGAACGCAACGTGCGCTTCTACGAGCGCCTCGGCTTCGAGGTGACGGCCGACTACCCGCTTCCCGGCGGCGGCCCGCGCACCTGGGCCATGACCCGTAAGCCGGGCGCCTGAGCCAGGGCTGCCCACGACGATGCCGGTCGGTGCCGCGCGGCCCGGCCACCGGAACGCGGAGACGAGAAGGGCTGGAAGACGTGACCATAGGGCTCGCCACGACGCTCGGCGACTATCTGGAGTACGCGTTCGCTCAGCACGGCCGCGGGGCGCGGTACCTGCCCGTGTTCGACCCGGCCGGGAAGCACGTGTGGCCCCGCAGGATCGCGGCGCGCCTCGGCCTGGAAACGGTCGAAGTACCGGCCCGGGCCGGGGCCGCCGCCCCTCCGGGGGCCGGTGACTGCGCGCGCGACGGGCGGGAGGACCACCTCGTCGTCGCCCTCACCGACGACGCCGGGTTCTGCGCGCCGGCGCTGGTGTTCGCGCTGGCCAAGGAGGCCCGGCTGGTACGGGCCGACACCGTGAGCCAGGTCGTGAAGGCGGCGCTGGAGCTGCCGCCCGGCGGCTACCTCACGGTCGTCGGCCCGGAACGGGTGCTGGAGTTCGCCCTGCTGAACCGGCTCCGCCGGGAGGTCCCGGAGGTGAACACGGGCGTCCTGTGCGGGCCGACCCCGGCCAAGCTCAGCGAGCTGGTGTTCAAGACGCTGGTCTACCCGCACGTCCCGGCGGAGCGCGACGAGTTCTTCGCCGGGCTCCTCAAGGGCAAGGAACCGATGACGTCGGGTCGCCTGACGGTCTACCCGACGGACGCCGTCGACGCCGACCACCTCATGGACGGCACGGTGCTGCGCCGGGTGCTGAGCTTCATCGCCCACGCCAGCGAGGACTATCTGCGGGTCACCCCCGACGACATCCTGTGCGGTCTGACCGACGACCCGGAGGAGCAGGCGGCGGCCCGGCGCGCGCCCGGCCCGCTGCCCGCCTGCATGCAGGGAGACACCTGCGTCTACCCGGACGCGCGGCGGCACGACCCCGCCGCCGTCACGGCTCAGGTGGTCTTCGCCAACGCCTGCCTGACGCTGAAGTTCGGCACCCAGCTGATGGGCGAGCACAACCGCTTCACCATCTCCCGCCGGTTCCTCGACGGCTGGGCGGGCTGCTTCATCGCCAGCCCGCTGCTCAAGGACGGCATCCCCGGCGAGAACCTGCTCTTCCACGCCCTGATCGAGGACGGTCTGACGGTCGGCGCCGCCGTACGGGCGGTCAACGACAACCTCGAACGGTGGGGCGTGGACGCGCCGGCTGTCATCGTCATCGGCGACCCGGAGGCCGCCTACGGCGACCGCGGTGCGCCGCGGACCGGCCCGGTGCCGTCGGTCGCGTACGAGCGAGACCGTGCCACCGTCCGCTTCGACGGCCTCATGCCGACGTACAGCCGCGTCCGGCTGGACGACCCGGACCTCCTCGCGGCGCACCGCGACGGCACCCTGGACATCCGGCCCGCCACACCGTTCGGCGGACGCACCCCGTTCTACGCGGCCGCCGCGGAGATCGACGGCGGGCTCGACGTGATGGTGCTGGGCGTACAGGACCGGCCGCTGCTCACGGAGGAGTCGCCCCGCGTCCTCGACGTACGCGCCACGGCGCCGCGGGCCGAACTGGACGGACTGACCCGGGCCTTCGAACGGTACGAGAACCTGGCGTTCCTGGACATCAAGCTCGACAAGGGCCGCGCGGTACTGACCGACATGATCAACAACCTGCCCACGATGGCCCGCAGAGCGCGCAACACACGCTTCGAACTGACCGAGTGGGAACGGTTCAGCCGTTCCGTCGAGCGTATCCAGGAGAAGTGCGCCGCGCTCGACCGCGGCGTCATGGACAAGCTCCTGCAAGCCACCGAGAGCCGCGAGTACCACTTCGTCGAGGCGTACCGCCACACCTACACGGTGCAGCGCACCGAGAGCACCGACGATCCGTGCCGTTACTGCGGCGAGGCCCTCCACCGCTACGTCAGCGGCAACATCCTCCGCCCCCACCTGCGCCGCTACCTGATCAGCTGCGCGATCTGCGGTGCCGTACAGGACACCGAGGACGAGGCGGTGACGCTGACCATCACCGGTGACAACCGGCTGCGCCCCGGCGCCGACTCCGAGCTCGGCGTGGAGATCGGCAACGGCGGCGACGAGGAACTGGATCTCCTCCTGGGCGGGCGCATCACCCACGGCAAGCCGCACGGCTTCGGCTTCCGGCTCGACGACGAGTCGGTGCGCGTACCGGCGGGCGGCACGGCCCGCACCCGCCTGACCATCAGCACCGGCCGCCCGCTGGCCCGGCACACCATGCTGCTGCGCTTCTACGCGGTGGGCCTGGGCCGGATCCAGTTCGCCGGCCGTGACCTGTACGTGCGCTGATCCGGTCGTCCCCGGCCGCCGCCCCCTGAACTGACCCGTCGGACCCGAGACAGAGGTACGGACAGTGAACACCGAGGTCAACCACCCACGCTTCGCCCGGATGTACCCCAAACTCGCCGCCTGGGCGGAGGAACACGGCGCCCAGGAACACCGCGCCGAGTCGCTCGCCCCCGCCACCGGCCGAGTCCTGGAGATCGGTGCCGGACACGGCCTGAACTTCCCCCACTACCCGGACACCGTCACCGAGGTCGTGGCACTCGAACCGGAACGGACCCTGCGCGACCTGGCGCGCGAGGCAGCACCCAAGGCCCGTGTACCGGTGACCGTGTCCGACGGCGTCGCCGAACGGCTGCCCGCCGCGGACGCGTCGTACGACACGGTCGTCTGCTCACTGGTGCTGTGCTCGGTACGCGATCTGCCGACCACGCTCGCCGAGATCCGACGGGTGCTGCGCCCCGGCGGGCACCTCTGCTTCTACGAGCACATCCGCTCGCGCTCCCGGGGGTTCGCCGCCTACCAGTGCGCGGTGGACCACGTGTGGCCGCACATCTCGGGCGGCTGCCGGGTGAGCCGCAGGACGGACCGCGCCATTCCGGGATCCGGCTTCACCATGAAGCACGTACGCCACTTCCGCTTCCCACCGGGCCGCAACCCGGCGCCGACCGCCCCCTTCATGATCGGCCTCGCGGTGCCGGAGTGATGGGTCGGTGCGCGCCCTCGCCGACCGGCATCCAGCCCTCCGGGGCGCCGTCGGTCTGTGGAGAGCAGGCCGGAATAGCTCAAGGCCGGCGCGGCCGCCACGCTGACACAGGCAGGGGGAAGACCGGAGGAACGGGGCAACGAACTACCGCGGCAGCGCTGCCTGTTGAGGGCTCCCCGCCGCGGTCGCGGCAGGGCGGTTGATCGTCGGTCAGTGTCGGTGGTCAGTGTCGGCGGGCACGCTGGACGATCCGGTCGATGGCGGCTGCGGCCCGCTCCGGGTCTTCCGTCAGCCACCTGCCGAGATGGTCCTGGACAGCCTGTCCGACGCAGTCACGTACGTCGGAGTCGCCCAGCACGGAGCGCGTGGCGCCCTGGAACTCGGGACGGTCCAGCTTCACCGACACGACCGCCGTCAGGCCCTCGCCGATCCGATCGGCGCCGACATCGGGGTCCGCAGCCGTCAGCAGCCCCTGCTTCCGCGCGTACGCGGTGACCGCGGCCGCCACCCCGTCGCGCAAGCCCACCACGTGCGTACCGTCGACCGTGGGCCGGCTGCTGGCGAAGCTCCGCATCCGCTCCCCAGAGCAGTCGCACCAGCACAAGGCCACCTCCATCACCCCCGCCATGCGAGGGTCCTCGCACTCGAAGGCGATGGAGTCCACGGGAGCGGACGCCGCCGCATGGCCGGCGAGGAAGCCGACGAAGTCCCGCGCCCCGCCCGGGAAGCGGAGCCGCGCCGAGCGGGGCCGATCCGGGCGGCGCAGGTCGGTCAGGGAGAGCTGCAGGCCCTGGTTCAGGAAAGCCAGTTCCCTGTACCGCCCAACCAGGGCGTCGAACGAGAACTCCGCGGCTCCGAAGACGGCGGCGTCGGGCCAGAAAGCAAGGGTGGTCCCGCTGCTGGTCGCCGTCCCCCGCCTCGGTGAGCGGGGTGATGGCCACGCCGCGCGCGTACTCCTGGACCCACCGGCGTCCCCCGCGCCGCACCTCGGCCGTCATCCGCTGCGACAGGGCGTTGACGACGGCAGGCCCCAGGTGGCAGAAGCCGAGCACACCAGGTCAGAGCCGTTACCCCGATGTCGCGGACAGGCGTGTGGGCGACCATCCGGCAGGAGGGCGCAGGGGCCGCGAACCAGCGCCGGGGTACGGCCGTGACCCCCTCGGAGGCGTGGAAGGCACCCTTGAGCGCCGGCCTCAAGGCCCTGTTTCAACGCGGGCACGAATCCTGTCCGGCGCTTCGGCCCGGGCAGCAGCCCGGCCCCCGGAGAGCCGTCAAGGCCCCGCCTGCTGCTCATCCGAGGATCCGTGGGCGGCGCCGGCGAGGACCCGGCCGGTCACTCAGCAACCTTGCCCGTCACGCCCGCCAGGCACGGTCCCACGCAAGGCGGTCTCCAAGGTTGAGTACGGACAGTCGGCGCGACGAAGCACTCCAACGCCGGGAGCTACAACGGTGTGGGCCATTCAGGTTGGTCGGGACAGTGGGAAGCATCAGCATCCTGCTGGGGGGCACTCCGACCGGTGTTGGGATCAGTTCGAAGAACGGACCCTGCCATGCGCAGACCGATAGCCGCCTTCGGCCGCTCGGGCCGCAGCCAGCCTGACCGGAACCGCCATCTGAGCCTCCGGTCCCCGCGCGCTACCGGCCCACCTTCGCCCGCGACGACGCTGTTACCGAGGGGACTCTCCGGCATGCTCGTGCTCGCCGGGCAGCCCGCTGCTGCCGCACCGCCGGCATCCGCCGCTGCTCCGAAGCCGACCGGTTTCGAAACCGTGCACACGGACCGGCCGATGCCTTCCGGGCCGACTGCGGATACGTCCGTGACGCGCCCGGAAGGGAAGGTGGCCCTCAGCGGCGACGCCGATACGCGACCCTTTCTACGACTTCTTGGGAACTTCTTCCGAGTTTTTTGAGGGATCCGGAGGATACACCACCCACTATGCCCCCAAAAGAGTGGGGACAATTCCGAGGCTTACCGTCGGGAACGAAAATCCGCGCACCACAGAAATCGACAGGAGAGGGTTCGCCCAACCCTTCAGGAAGGAATTTCTCATGCCCATACCAGTCAACCGTCTCCTGCAAGTGACCATGAGCACTCTCTTCTTGGCCGCTTGTGCAGGCGCTCCGCACGCCACGGCCGCCTCCGTGAAGCAGGGAAGCCCTGGCTTCTGCGGAGACACCATCGCGGCCTGGAAAGGTAGCGCCTACACCGGAAACCTGAAGCCGAAGGAAGGCTCCCTGATCAAGGTGAACGTCATAATCAATGACAAAGGAGATGAGGCGGAAATCCGAGTATTCGCCTCCTCCTGGGGAAAGACGGGCGTCCGCCTGGATACCAGCTTCATCAACGAGGTGTCCGGAGAAAACAACGAGGCGAAATGGGAAATCAGCATGCCTACCTGCAACTCCAAGGGGCAAGTGGACAATGCAAGCGGCTACATGAAGGTCAAGAAAACCGGCAAAGAATACCGGGGTAAGATGCACCGCGGCTATTGAGGGAGGCACCTGCCTGCGACGCGAACGTGTTCAGGCCCACCTCGATGGCATGAATGCGGGAGACCCGGCAGCCGGGGCGGCCATACCGCGCTCGGCCATCATCTTCCTCGGGCCAGTTCGTGGCGGTGAAGGTGGCGGCGACGCTTGGGCCTTCGTGGCGAAGGGTGGTCCGAGACCCGCCGGGGCCGGTGCCTGCGGGAAGACGTCCGGTCAGCTTGTAGTTCATGGTCGGTAGGCAGCGGAGGAACCCGGTTGGGTTCCACAAGGGGACGTGATTTTTGCGTCTGTGTCGAGCGAGGGAGTTCGCTGGGCGAGGTGTCAGTCGGTTTTGCTGACGCCGTGCTGTGCCCACGCGTGGTCGTCCGCAGCCAGCCACGGCCCCCGGCCACGGTCGCCGGCGTCACTCCGGTGAACGCCACAACGTCCCGGTGCAGGTGGGACTGGTCGACGTAGCCTCCCTCCGCCGCGACCCGGGCCGGGCCCTCACCCGCGGCCAGGCGATGGACGGCATGGTCGAAGCGGACCAGCCGCGCGGCGCGCTTGGGAGGAAGGCCGATCTGCGACCCGAACCGGGACCACAGGCGCTTGCGACTCCAACCGACCTCGGCCGCCAACTCCTCGACCCGCGCCCGGCCGTGGCTGACGGTAATCCGGTCCCAGGCCCAGGCCACCTCCGGGTCCACCGACGGACCCTTCTCTGTCCGGCGGGCGAGCAACGCCTCCGCCAGCGCGAAACGCTCCTGCCACGACGTGGCACCACCGAGTTGCTCCCGGATCCGTGCCGCGTCCCGGCCCCACACGTCATCGAGGGCGACCACGGCACCATCCAGCTCCGAGGGGCAGACGCCCAGCACGGCGCGTGCGACCACCGGGGACAGGCGCACCTCCAGGCACATGACCTTCTCGCCCCGCATACCCGCTGCGCCGGTCACCAGCCCGGCGACGAAACTTCCCCACTGGTGCCGGCCACCGGCGTCGGCCACGACGAGCGAGCCCTCGCCGAACGCGACCACCAGCGTGACGGCGGGGTGCGGGAACAACGGCACCTCGACCGGGCCCGCGCTCCGATCGCGGAACCCGGCGATGCGGACGCCGGCTGTCCGGCCGGGCCCCGGCGGCCGCGCGACGTCCCACCCGACCGCGGCCGCATGCGGGTGTGCGGTGGATCGCATGACCCCATGCTAGGGGTGACCGACCGGAACATTTGTCCAAGACTCCGGTCCCCGGCAGCGGCGACCGTGGGTTCATGACCCGCAGCCTCATCGAAGTCGCCTTCCAGGCGCTCGCCGGCAACGACCCCGACCAAATCTCCGCGGTCTTCACCGAGGACGCCGAGTGGCTGTCGCCCCCGGGGAACGCCACGGTCGTCGCGCTCAAGTTGATCGACCACACGCTCAAAGTGACCAACCACATGGTGGGCAGGGAGACGATCGTGCGTTTCTGGGCCGAGGCCTTCCCCGCCTGTTCGTTGCTGACCTCGACGTCACCTTCCGCACGTCCCACGCCGACAACGAGCGAGGGATCGTGGAGGCGACCGTGACGGCGACGCTCGCCAACGGCAACCACTACAGCAACGACTACTGTTTCGTCTTCGAGTTCCGGGACGGGCTGATCCACCGCGTCCGCGAATACACGGACACAGCCCGCGGGCACCGCATGACCTTCGGCAGCGTTCCACAGGAGCGATCCCGCTCTGACAGCGGTCTCTGCTCAGCACGCCGAGTGGCCAGTGACGGCCAGGCATTCTCCACCAACTGACCACTGACAGCTCGGCTGAAGTGCCTGTAGGGCCAGGGAGCCGGGCGGAGCATCGGCGGTGCTGATCCACACTCCTGCTGGAGGGGCCCGCCGGGCTTCCCGATACGACGGTTACCCGCCTCACTCACGGGTCTGCTGGAGAACCTGAAGGGGGCTTCACCACTCCCTCGTTCCGCGACCAGGTTTTCCCGCAACACCCCAGGCCGGCCCATCGATCAGGAAACCCGCGAAAGTCGAGAGCTCCTGTCCCGGATGTTTTTGCGCGGACACCACACCCTGTGTCACCAGCGCAGGGCCGTACAGCGGCGTCGACGCGTCCGCCGTTGACGCGGCCGCGGTGAAAAGTGATTGTCAGTCCCATGCATTAACGTGCATTGCGCACGGAAGGTGCACGACATAGATGGACAAACAGGGTGAGGGAATGCGCAAGGGCATCGCGCGACGCATCGGCGTCCCGCTGGCGACCGCAGCCGTACTGGCGGGCATAACCAGTTGCCACAACGATGAGACCAAGGCCGATGGGGGAGCCCCGCCGTCCGTCGCACTCCGGCGCAGGCGCTCACCGCGGCTTACAAGAAGACCACCAGCGTGAAGTCGGCGAAGGTCACGATGACCATGTCGGTGCCCGACGGGATGCCGGACAATGGCGAGACGAAGATGACCGGCACCATGGCCTGGAATCCCACGGCGCTGGACATGACCATGAGCGACGGCGGGGCCAAGGCGAAGTCGGGGGACGACGAGCCGAAGCGCATGATCTGGGTCGACGGCGTCGCCTACATGGACATGGGCGACTTCGAGGGCAAGAAGTGGGGCAAGCTCGATCTGAAGGCCGCCGCCAAGGAAGCCGGCGACGAAGAGATGACCAAGGCCGTGACCGCCGGCCTCGACGACGCGGAGCAGGACCCGGCCCAGCAGCTCGCGATGTTCCTCGGCTCGCCGAACGTCAAGCACCTCGGTTCCGGCCAGGTCGACGGCGTACGCGCCGAGCACTACAAGGGCTCGCTGACGGTCGAGGAGGGTCTCAAGGGCGCCAAGACGGTCAACGCGCTGAAGCCGGAAGACCGCGAGAAGCTGCTCGCCAACGTCAAGAAGAGCGGCATCAAGGGCTACGACTACGACGTGTGGGTCAACAGCGACGACCTGCCGGTGCGGATGACCGTGGACGTCAAGACGCCGCTGGGCACCGTCAGCACCTCTGCGTCCTACTCCGACTACGGGACCACGACGGCCATCAAGGCGCCTCCGGCCGCTGAGACCACCGACCTGCTCACCATCCTCAAGGAAGCGGCAGGCCGAGGCCGCAGCAGCATCTGAGCAGTGGATTGCCGACATGTCGACGGGTGGGCCTGCTCACGGGCCCACCCACTTCACCCCTCAGGGCTTACCTCTCTCGATCGTGCAAGGTCTCTTCGTTGTCCACCGTCGGCGTTCGCTTCTTTCGCCGTGCAGAGCGTCGTAGGAGCGTCGTTAGCTTGATCGTCAAGTAGACGACCGCGAATATGACGCAGCGAGATACCAGCTCAGAGCCCCATGCTCGGTCCGTCAGAAGGGTCGTGGCGGCGCCTGCCGCAGTGCCCAGGACGACCGGCACTCCCACCCACAGCCACCAGCGCCTCATACCCGGTGGATACCCGAGGCCGGCAGTCCTACTTCGATGACCATCGGTCCAACTGCACTGTCGAAGGGCAGTAGCCCGGCCGGCCGCGGTGTGGTGGCGAGGCATGCACGCTGAGTCGTACGGCCAGACAGTGCGCGTCACCGGGCCGAAGATTACTCATGTCGCGTCAGGAGCTCTGAGCCCGTTCGCGCCAGAGTGCTTCTTACTGGTATCGCTCGCTGCCGCGGGTCAGGACCCAGATGTAGTACCAGGGGCTGTCGCGCAGGGTACGCGGGCTGTTGTTCGCGGCACTTTGGACGATTGCCCAGATGCCGCCCGCGCCGGCGGCGCCCATGACACGTTCCGGTTTCTGACCAGGCGTTACGGTCCCGGACGGGCGGTGGGATAGGTTCGTACGACATTCCGTTCGCCCTGGAGGTCGCAGGTATGCCCGTCGTAGTCGCCACGGTCCGCACGAAGCCCGGCGAGCTGGAGACGGCGCTCGACGTCTTCCGTTCGCACGCGCCCGCCGTCCACGAGGAGGACGGCTGTCTGCTGTACGCGGTCCACGCGGGCGAGGATCGCGTGGTGGTCGTGGAGAACTGGGCGGACGGTGCGGCGCTGGACGCCCACTCCCGGGGTGCCGCGCTCGCCGGGATCGCCGCCGGGGTGAGCGAGCTGCTCGCCGCGCCGATGGATGTCGCCGTGCTGGACGCCGTCCCGATGGGCGACCCGGGCAAATCGACGCTTTAGGCACATCGCGCGGAGCGCCACCCGTAAAAGGAAGGCAAATACTCCGTCAATTCGCCGTCAGCGAGAGTCCGTCATTTCGGACGTTGTGTTTTCCCCGTGAGCGGCCGTCGCCTCCGCGCGTACGGCCGCTCACGCCCGTATACCGCCCGAGCGGCCTCGCCCCCCGTTAACCGGCCATTCTCGCAACGCCCTCAGGCTCCCCCTGCCACCCGCCTGACCTGCCGCTTCATGCGCCCGCAAAGTTGCGGGGGAAGGGGCACCGCGCTCGCGGGCGCTCCTGCGCGACCGGGCCGGTTGGCCAAATGTCCGCGCCTCGGTAAAAGGCCCGCCAACGGGCGTTCGTGCCAACTTGGAACCCTTGATCGACGACCGTTAGCATGGAATTGGTTGTCCGGGGCAACTAACTATCCGTCGTGCCCCGGAATCAAGGAGGAATCACCTATGCCCGACACCGCGCACGACTTCCGCACCTACGTGGAGGAGAACCTCGACGCTCTGGGGACCGACCCCGGGCGCGTGGCGCTGGTGCACCAAGGGCGACGCGTCACCGCGGGTGAGTTCCGCGCCCTCGTCCACCGCATCGCCCGCGCGATGCGGGGTCAGGGCATCGACCGCGGCCGGACCGTCACGCTGCTCAGCGGCAATCTGCCCGAGACCATCGCCGCCCGTTACGCCGCCAACCTCATCGGCTGCCGGGTCAACCACCTCTACAACAAGCTCTCCGCCGACGTGCAGGCCACCATCGTCAAGGACGTGGAGACCAGCGCGCTGATCGTCGACCCGCGCTTCGACGACCGCGGCGCCGAGCTGACCGCGCTGGCGCCGGTGGCGACCGTACTGACCCTGGGTCCCGCGAAGTTGGGCACCGACCTGCTGGAACTGGCCGCCGCCGAGAGCGACGAGCCGTTCCCGAGCCTCGCGCAGCCCGACGACATCTGCACCATCCGCCACACCGGTGGCACCACCGGCCACCCCAAGGGCATCTGCACCACCTACGGGCAGGTCCGTTCCTTCGTCGCCGACAACGACGAGGACGCCGGCGACGCCAAGGTGCTCTGGGAGCGCCCCTCGGACGAGGAGGGGGCCCGCCTCCTGGTGTGCACCACCCTGGCGCACGCGGGCGGCATGATGGCCGACGTCACCCTGCGCGAGGGCGGCCTGGTGGTCCTCCACGAGGACTTCGAGCCGGGCGAGGTGCTGGCCACCATCGAGCGGGAGCGCATCACCCACCTCTTCCTGCTGCCGCCGCTGCTCTACCAGCTCACCGACCACCCGGACGCGGCCACCACCGACACCTCCAGCCTGCGCTGCCTGACCTACGGCGGCTGCCAGTCCTCGCCCGCCCGCATCGCCGACGCGATCCGGCGCTTCGGCCCGGTGCTGGTCCAGTTCTACGGGCAGAACGAGGCCGGCGGGATCAGCGTGCTGCCCGCCGGGGAGCACGACCCGGACAACCTGGAGCGGCTGCGTTCGGCCGGCCGCATCCTGCCCAACGTGGAGGTGGCGGTCCGCGACGAGAACGGCCGCGACCTGCCGCGCGGCGAGCACGGCGAGATCTGCATCCGCTCCGAGAGCATCATGCAGGGCTACTGGAAGCAGCCGGAGCTGACCGCCGAGGTACTGCGCGACGGCTGGCTGCACACCGGCGACATCGGGTTCCTGAACGACGAGAACTACCTGACCATCGTCGACCGGATCAAGGACATGATCGTCGTGGTGGGCGGGCACGTGTACACCACCGAGCTGGAGGACCTCCTCAACACCCACCCGCAGGTCGCGCAGAGCGCCGTCTTCGGCGTGCGCGACGAGGACCGGATGGAGCAGGTGTACGCGGCCGTGGTGCCCGCCGCCGGTGAGAGCGTCGACGAGGACGGCCTGCGCACGATGGTGCGCGAGGCGCGCGGCGCCATGTACGAGCCGGCCCGTATCCGGTTCGTCGACGCGCTGCCGCTGACCGACGCCGGGAAGCCGGACAAGAAGAAGCTGCGCGAGCTGGCCACGACGGCCGCCTGACCTCGCACGGCCGGGACCGGCCCCCGTCTCTCCGGAGGCGGGGGCCGGTTTCGTACGGAGTCCACCGGTCCGCCGCCCTCCCGGGGCAGCCACCCGGAGCAGCGCGCCGTGCGGGCCCACCACCCCCGCCTACGCTCGGTACACAGATCGCACAGATCGTCACCACGGGCTGTCCGGCCGGGCCGCCCGACCGCGAGCACAGGCACGGAGGCTCACCCATGCCGGAGCTGTTCATCGGGGGTCAGTGGACCGCCGCGGCCGACGGGGAGGTGCGCGAGATCCGCTGCCCGGCGGACGGCACGCTGGTCGCCACCGTCGACGAGGCGGGCGCGGCGGACGCGGCCGCCGCCGTCACCGCGGCCCGTGCGGCGTTCGACGACGGGCCGTGGCCGCGCACCCCGGCCGCGGAGCGCGGGGCGCTGCTGCTGCGGGTCGCGGATCTGCTGGAGCGTGACAAGGACACGTACGCGCGTGCCGAGTCGCTGGACACCGGCAAGCGGTTCGTGGAGAGCCAGTACGACATGGACGACATCGCGAACTGCTTCCGCTACTTCGGCAACCTGGTCGCCTCCGGCAACGACGGCCGGGTGGTGGACACCGGGCAGCCGGAGGTCGACAGCCGGGTGGTGTACGAGCCGGTCGGCGTCTGCTCCCTGATCACGCCGTGGAACTATCCGCTGTTGCAGACCGCCTGGAAGGTGGCGCCGGCCGTCGGCGCGGGCGACACCTTCGTCCTCAAGCCCAGCGAGCTGACCCCGCACACCGCGATCCTGCTGATGCGGACGCTGGCCGAGGCGGGGCTGCCGGACGGGGTGGCCAATCTGGTGCTGGGCGCGGGGGCCGCCGTCGGCACGCCGCTGACCACCGACGAGCGGGTGGACCTGGTGTCCTTCACCGGCGGTCTGGTGACCGGGCGGAGCATCATGGCCGCCGTCGCGCCCACCGTGAAGAAGATCGCGCTGGAGCTGGGCGGCAAGAATCCCAACATCGTCTTCGCCGACACCGACTTCGACACCGCCGTCGACTACGCGCTGATGGCGGTGTTCCTGCACTCCGGGCAGGTCTGCTCGGCCGGCGCGCGGCTGCTGGTCGAGGACGGGCTGCACGACGACTTCGTGGACGAGCTGGTGCGCCGGGCCCGCGCGATCCGGCTGGGCGGACCGTTCGACGAGGACGCCCGCAGCGGGCCGCTGATCTCCGCGCAGCACCGGGACAAGGTGGAGAAGTACGTGGCGGCGGGCCTGGCCGAAGGCGCGGTGCTGCGCTGCGGCGGCGCGCGGCCCGACGACGCGGCCCTGCGGGACGGTTTCTACTACCTGCCGACCGTGCTGGACGAGTGCTCTCCCGGCATGTCGGTGGTGCGTGACGAATCGTTCGGCCCGGTGCTGACCGTGGAGCGGTTCCGTTCCGAGAAGGAGGCCGTCGCGCTGGCCGCCGACACGGTGTACGGGCTGGCCGCCGGTGTGTGGACGCAGAGCGTGGAGCGGTCGCACCGGGTGGCCGCCCGGCTGCGCGCCGGCACCGTGTGGATCAACGACTTCCACCCGTACGTACCGCAGGCCGAGTGGGGCGGCATGAAGCAGTCCGGCGTCGGGCGGGAGCTGGGCCCGGCCGGGCTCGGGGAGTACCAGGAGGCCAAGCACGTCTGGCGCAACACCGCGCCCCGGCCGCAGCGGTGGTTCGAGTGAGCGGCACCGGGCCGGCGGCGGGCGGCCCCGCGCAGGAGGGTGGAGCGGCGGACGGCGGGAAGCCTGCCGACGAGGAGGCGACCGGCAACGGCACCGCGCCGGCCGACGACGCCTCCGACAGTCCCGACGACGACGAGTCGCTCGCGGAACTCGGCTACAAACCCGAACTGAAACGCACCCTCGGCAACTTCCACACCTTCGCCGCGGGCATCAGCTACATCTCGATCCTCACCGGCACCTTCCAGCTCTTCTACTTCGGTGTCAGCCACGGCGGGCCCGCCTACTGGTGGTCCTGGCCGATGGTCTTCTGCGGCCAGCTGATGGTGGCGCTGTGCTTCTGCGAACTGGCCGCCCGCTACCCGGTGGCCGGATCGGTCTACAACTGGTCCAAGCAGCTGGGCGGGCCGCACGTGGGCTGGCTCGGCGGCTGGATGATGATGACCGCGACCATGGTGTCGCTGGCCGCGGTGGCGCTGGCCTACCAGGTCACGCTGCCGCAGATCTCCTCGTTCTTCCAGTTCGTCGGCGACGGCAGCGGGCAGACCGACCACGCCGCCAACGCGGTGCTCCTCGGTGCCGTCCTCGTCCTGTTCACGACGCTCATCAACGCCTTCGGCGTCAAGCTGATGGCCCAGATCAACTCCGCCGGTGTGGCCATCGAGCTGATCGCCGCGCTGGCGCTGATCGTGCTGCTGGCCGCGCACATCACCCGCCCCCGAGCGCGCTGACCGAGACCTACGGGCTGGCGGAGGGCCAGTCGCTGGGCTACCTCGGCGCGTTCCTCACCGCGTGCCTCGCCTCCGCCTACGTCATGTACGGCTTCGACACGGCGTCGTCACTCGGCGAGGAATCCAAGGACCCCGGCCGCAACGCGCCGCGCGCGATCCTGCGGGCCCTGTTCGCCTCGTTCCTCATCGGCGGGCTGATCCTGCTGTTCGCGCTGCTGGCCACCCCGGACCTGCACGCCAAGGAGCTGTCCGTGGACGGGCTCCAGTACGTCGTGCTCAGCACCCTCGGCTCGACGATGGGCCAGATCATGCTGTGGTGCGTGGTCATCGCGATCACGGTGTGCGCGCTGGCCGTGCACACCGCGGGCATCCGGCTGGCGTTCGCCATGGCCCGGGACACCAACCTGCCGGCCGCCTCGCTGCTCGCCCGGGTCAGCCCGCGCTTCCAGACCCCGGTGGCGCCCGCGGTGATCATCGGGTGCATCGCGGTCTGCATCCTGCTGATCAACGTGAACCAGCCGCAGATCTTCTCGGTGATCACCAGCATCGCGATCATCATGATCTACGTCGCGTACCTGATGGTGACCGTGCCCCTGCTGGTACGGCGGCTGCGCGGCCAGTGGGAGCCGGCCGAGGGCAAGTTCTCGCTGGGCAGGTTCGGGCTGCCGGTCAACATCCTCGCCGTCCTGTGGGGCACCGCGATGGCCACCAACCTCGCCTGGCCGCGCCCCGAGGTCTACAACGCGACCGGCCCGCAGCACTGGTACCTGCGCTGGGGCGCGTTCCTGTTCGTCGGGATCGTCGCCGTCGGCGGCTTCACGTACTACTGGTTCGTCCAGCGCAAGCGCACCTGCGTCCTGGCCGGACACGCCGCCGAGACCCCGGAGGACGCGGAGACAGCCGATGCTCCGGGCGACTCCCAGGGCCCGACCGCCGCGTCGCCCTGAGGGTCCGCCGCCGGACGTTCCACCGTTCACGCCCCGCCAGGCCACGCCTGGCGGGGTTTTCGCGTTCCGGTCCGGTCCGGCGGTGACCCGGCCGCCGGGCGCCTCGTCGGCTCGGCGTACACCTGTACCGATCTGTGACACAAATATCCGTTTCTCCAGGCAACCGATCATGCGGTGTCACCCGTCTGCATCTACGGCGGTTGCCTGCGACCGGGTTCCGGGGGCGGCGTGACCGCGCCGGAGGCCGGGCGATGCCCGCCACAGCCTGTTGTGTTGCTCTGGAGGGAACCGCTCGTGCACGTCAGATCAGCCCGTCGCACCGTCCTGCTGTCCGCCACCCTGGTGGGAGCCGCGCTGCTGACCGCGTGCGGAGCGGACGGCGGCTCACAGACGTCGGACAAGCCGGCGGCGAAGGTGACCGTGACCCCGGCGGCGGGCAGCAAGTCCGCCGCGCTGGGCTCCCCGATATCCGTGAAGGTCGACGGCGGCAGCCTCACCGCCGTCGAGGCCAAGGACGACAAGGGCGGCAAGGTCGACGGGAAGCTGTCCGGTGACGGCTCGTCGTGGACGTCCGAGGGCAAGGTCAAGCCCGGGACCACGTACACCGTGCACACGAAGACGAAGTCGGGGGACGGCAAGGAGGCGGCCGCGGACTCGTCCTTCACGACCGCGCAGGCCGAGAAGGTCAACAAGCTCACCAACACCCCGTCCAACGGGCAGACGGTGGGCACGGGCATGCCGATCTCCATCCTCTTCGACAACCCGGTCGCCAAGGACCGGCGCGCCGAGGTCCAGAAGGCCCTCAAGGTCACCACGCAGCCGCAGGTGGAGGGCGCCTGGGGCTGGGTCAGGGACTGGGGCGGCAAGGACCGTCTCGACTGGCGGCCCAAGACGTACTGGCCGGCCGGCACCAAGGTGTCCGTCAAGGGCGGCCTGGGCGGGATCGACTCCGGCGAGAAGGGCGGCTGGTTCGCCCGCGACTACGACTTCGGGTTCACCATCGGCGCGGACCACAAGGCCGTCATCGACGTCACCGCGCACAGCATGACCCTGTACGAGAACGGCAAGGCGGTCGACACGATCCGCGGCTCCGCGGGCTCGCCGCAGGACCCGACGCGCGGCGGCGTGCACACCGTACGCAGCAAGAACGCGGCCGAGACGATGGACTCCTCCACCATCGGCCACGGCAACGAGTGGATGCTGGACTCGAAGTGGGTGACGCATCTCACCGCGTCGGGCACCTTCCTGCACTCCGCGCCCTGGAACAAGTCGGTCGGCGTGGTCAACAACAGCCACGGCTGCTTCGGCATGACCACCTCGGACGCCAAGCGGGCCTACGACTTCCTGACGATCGGCTCCACGGTCGAGGTGAAGAACACCACCAGCACCAAGAAGACCGATGTCGGCAACGGCCTGGAGGTCTGGCAGGAGAGCTGGGAGCAGTGGCAGCAGCGCAGCGCGGTGAAGTGACCGCGGCACGGCCGGGGCGCGGGCGCGCCTGAGCGTGCGAGCGCGGACGTGGGGCTCCCCGGAGACGGGGCGGGCCCCACTCGCGGTTGCGGACGGGTTCGGACCACACCCCCGTGCCGGTCCGAACTGTCCGCCCCGCGTCACACCAGAGTCTTTGACTCAGGTGTGAAGAATAGAGGCTCCAAGCGGAGCGTGCCAGCCCACACGGGAGGGAGCGCCCATCCGTCCCGGCCACCGGGCCACTACAGTGGAGGTCTCACGTTTGGCCTTGAAGGGAGCGCGGCGCGATGGGGGACGAGGACCGCGGGCCGGTCAGCCTGGCCGAAAAGCTGGACCGGCTGTTCCGGGAACGAAGTCGCGAGCGGGGCAAATCGCTGTCCGCCAACGACGTCGCCACCGACATCAACATCAGGGCCGGCGAGCAGGTGATCTCCGGCAACTACATCTGGCAGCTGCGCAAGGGCAAACGGGACAACCCGACCAAGCGCCACATCGAAGCGCTCGCGGAGTACTTCGGCGTGCCCGCCGCGCACTTCCACGACCAGCAGGACGCGGGTCCCGGCGGCGCGGCGGCCGACCGCACCGGCCGGCCCCCGGAGCTGCTGGAGGCCATGCAGGACGCGGGGGTCATCGCCATGGCCGCGCGCTTCATGGACATGTCCGCCGAGTCCCGTACGGCCGTACTGGAGATGATCGACCGCGTACGGAAGCTGGAAGGGCTGCCGGACGTCGGCAGCACGACGGGCAACGGCGCGGGGAATCCGGTGGGCAACACGGGAGAAACCTGGCGTACCGCCCGCTGAACCATGGCCCTGACCGACATACCCCCCGCGCCGTCCCCGGCTGCCGCCCCGCCCCTTTCCGGGCCGGACGACCGGGCGGCCGGGCCAGCGGCGGCCCCCGGGCCCGCACACGACCCCGTTCGGGAGGGGCCATCCGGCGCTGCATGAGACTGGCACGTGTACCTTTCATGGCTGAGGCCGAAGGAGAGCACGCCATGAAGTTCACACGGCGACCGGACCGTGTGCTTGCCGACTGTTCGGACCGGCTACGGGGGCTGCACATCCCCCGCCCCTTCGAGCTGGGTGCCTTCCTGGACCGGCTCGCCGAACAGCGCGGCCGCCCGATCCACCTGGAGCCACAGGTCACGCCGCCCGCCGGGCCGTGCGGCCTGTGGATCGCCACGCGGCGGGCCGACTATGTCTTCCACGACGCGGCCACCACCGCGCTGCACCGCGACCACATCGTGCTGCACGAGGTCGGCCACATGCTCAGCGGCCACTCCAACCTGCTCTCCGGCGAGGCCGCGCACGCCCTCGTGCCCGACCTCGACCCCGCGTCGGTGGAATCCGTCCTGGGCCGCAGCCACTACAGCGACCAGGACGAGCAGGAGGCCGAGATGATCGCCTCGCTGATCCTGCGGCGCGCCGACCGTACCCCCGCCCGCCGCCCGGCGACGTCCCAGCAGGCCGAGGTCCTCAGCCGGATGGACGACGTCTTCGGCTCCCCGAAGCGACGGTAGACACCCCAGATGGTCAACGTTCTCTTCCTCTCCATAGCCGCCGTCCTGCTGCTGGCCGCCGCGTACAAGGCGCGGCCGCTGCTGCGCCGGCCGCGGCCGCGGGGCCTGGGTGCCCTGTGCGGGTTCCTGACCGGACTGGGCGCCTCGCTGGTGTTCCTGACGCCGGCCGTCGGCGACGCGCTGAGCGTCGTCACGCCCAAGCTGGGCCGGCTGCTCGGCAACTGCAGCACGCTGGCCGCCGCCACCTGCATCTCGATCCTGCTGCTGCGTTTCAACGAGGAGCCGCCGGACGCGGACCGCAAGGCGCGCCACCGGCTCGTGACGCTGGGGGTCGTCCTGGTCGCGATGGCCGCCCTGTTCTTCGCCTCGCCGGTGGACGACTCCCCCGGCGCCCCCACCTTCGGCGAGCTGCCGCGCACCGAGCCGCTGCTGAACATCTACGTCCTGGTGTTCACCGCGCACCTCGGCGCCGCCATCGTCGACCTGCTGCGTCAGGCGCTGCGCTACTCCCGGCACGCGCCGCGCACCAGCCTCCGCTACGGGCTGCGCGTCATCGCCGCCGGCTGCGCGCTCGGCATGGTCTACATCGGCTACAAGATCGTCCACGTCGTCGGCCTGTGGACCGACGCCGCCTGGCTGCCGCCCGAGCAGCTGTGCAGCTCCCTGGTGACGCCCGCGACCTGCACCTTCAGTGTCGGCCTGCCCGCCATCTGCAGCCTGCTCCTGGTCATCGGCGTCCTGCTGCCCGCCGTCGGCCCGGCCCTGGCCTGGCCCTGGCGGCGGATCCAGCTGTGGCGGCTGCACCGCGGGCTGCACCCGCTGTGGGCCGCGCTGACGGCGGCGGTCCCGGAGATCCAGCTCACCGCCACCGAGAACCGGTACGCGGCGCCCGACCCCGAGTTCCGCCTCTACCGCCGGGTGATCGAGATCCGGGACGGGATGCTGGCGCTGCGCCCGCACCGCAGCGACGGGGTGCGCCGGGCGGCCGAGGAACGCCTGCGGTCCGACGGGGCCGACGCACGGGACCTGGACGCCGGGGTCGAGGCCGCGGTGCTGGCCGCGGCGCTGGAGTCCCGGCGCGGCGGGGGCGCCCCCGCGCACACGGTCAGCGCCGAGGACGCCACGCTGACCCGCCCCGAACTGAACGATCTGTTCGACGAGGCCCGCTGGCTGCGCAGGGTCTCGCACGCGTTCATGGCGTCCGGCACCGGCCCCGCACCGTCCGCACCGTCCCGGCCCGCCGCAGGAATCTGAGGTCACACGTGAGCCACCCCATGGAGTCACCGGAGTTCTTCCGCGACCCGTACCCGCTGCTCGCCGCGCTGCGCGAGCGCGGCCCCGTCCAGCAGGTACGGTCCGGGCCGCACGGCGCGACCTGGCTGGTCACCGGGTGGGCCGAGGCCCGTACCGCCCTGGCGGAGCCCCGGCTGTCCAAGGACACCACCCGCTACTTCGCGGACAAGCCGTCCCGGCGCGATCTGGCTCCCGCCGTCAGCGCCACCATGCTCGCCACCGACCCGCCGGACCACACCCGGCTGCGCAGGCTGGCCGTCAAGGCGTTCACGCCGGCCGCGGTGGCCCGTCTGGAGCCGCGGGTGGCGGAGATCGCGGCCGGTCTGCTGGACCGGATGGCCGCCCGCGGCGGCACGGCCGATCTCGTCGAGGACTTCGCCGTACCGCTGCCCATCGAGGTCATCGGCGACCTGCTCGGGGTGCCCCGCGAGGACCGGACCGCGCTGCGCGGCTGGTCCAACGACCTCTTCGCGGCCGGCGCCCCGGACACCATCGACACCGCCTCGCACGCGATCAGCGACTACATGACGGAGCTGATCGCGAAGAAGCGGGCCGCCGGGGCGGCGGAGGACGCCGTCGGCCCGGACCGCGACCTGCTGACCGACCTGATCGCCGCACGCGACGAGGGCGAGCGGCTCAGCGAGTTCGAACTGGTCTCGCTGGCCGTCCTCCTGGTCGTCGCCGGTCATGAGACGACCACCAGCCTGATCGGCAACGGCGCGCTCGCACTGCTCCAGGACGACGCGCTCCGCACCCGCCTGCGCCAGGACCCCGCGCTCGTCCCGGACGCCGTGGAGGAACTGCTCCGCTACGACTCCCCGATCACCACGGCCACGTTCCGGTACGCGGCCGAACCGCTCACCCTGGGCGGCGCGGAGATCGCCGCGGGCGACGTGGTCCTGGTCTCACCAGGCGCCGCCAACCGGGACCCGGCCCGCTTCACCGACCCCGACACCCTCGCCCCCGGCCGCGCCTCGGGCCACCTCTCCTTCGGCCACGGGCCCCACCACTGCCTCGGTGCCCCGCTGGCCCGCCTGGAGGCCCGGATCGCCTTCCACGCCCTCCTCACCCGCTTCCCCGACCTGCGCCTGGCCGCGCCTGCGGCCGAACTCCCCTGGCGCCACACCCGTCTGATGCACGGCCTGGCGCACCTGCCGGTCACGTTCGCGGCCTGACCCGCCCGCCGGCGGCCGTACGCCGCGGACGGGCCGGGCCGGCCCCGGTCTCACTCCCCCGAGGCGAAGTCCTCCACCGCGCGGCAGACGGCGGCCGCGTGGTCGGCGAGGTAGAAGTGGCCGCCGGGGAAGGTCTCCTCGCGGTACTCGGCGACGGTGTGCGCCTTCCAGGCGGCCGCTTCCTCGCGGGTCACCCGGGGGTCCGCCGCGCCGGTGAGGCACAGCAGCGGAATGTCGAGCACGGCGTCGGCGGCGGGCCGGTACAGCTCGATCGCGCGGTAGTCGTTGCGGATCGCCGGGAGGATCAGCCGCACGATGTCCGGGTCGTCGAGGAGCTGGCTGTGGGTGCCGTCCAGACGGCCGACCTCGGCGAGAAGTTCCTCGTCGGTGCCCCGGTGGAGGTGCCGCTCCTCGCGGAACATCGAGGGCGCGCGACGGCCGGAGACGACGAGCCGGCGCGGCGCGGGCCGCCCGAGGTCCGCGAGGCGCCGGGCGGTCTCGAAGGCGACGGACGCGCCCATGCTGTGTCCGAACAGCACCAGCGGGGTGGTGTCGTGGGGGTCCAGGCAGCCGACCACCTCGTCGGCGAGGCCCTCCACGGAGGTGACGAACGGGTCGTTCCACCGGTCCTGGCGACCCGGGTACTGGATCGCCGACACGTCGAACCGTTCACCGAGGTGGGCGGCGAACGGGCGGTAGTACGAGGCGGATCCCCCGGCGTGCGGGAAGAAGATGAGGTGGGCGGCGGGCCGCGGCCCCCGGCGTACGTCCCGTATCCAAGCGTTCTTCCCCGTCATGTGTACGTGCTCCTGTGCTGGTGGGCCGATGGTCGGGCTGCTCGTCCGGGTGCGGTCCACGCGGTTCGCCCGGACCGCACCCGGACGGGTCAAGGATGACCGGTCCGGGGGCATCGGGCCAGCAGGAAATTGATCAAGAACGTCCGGGGGCTCAGGGCGTTTCTGATGGATCTCCGTGGAGCACACTGAGCGGCGTTCGGTGCGTGCTCTCGGTGAGCGGTGTGAAGGGGCATGTGGCGGAGTCACCTGTCCCTTTGCACCGTGCGGCGAGAGTGGGTGCCGGGCGTCGCGATGCCGCGGAGATCCGTCAGAAGCGCCCTAATCCTCCGCCCGGCGCGCCAGCGCGGCGGCCCCCGGCGCCGCCTGTTCGGCGGCCCGGGCCCGGGCCGCGGCCGCCTTGGCCGTGTCGCCGAGCTGATCGGCGAGGCGCGCCTGGGCCAGCCAGTTGTACGGGCAGACCGGGCGCAGGCTGATGCGCTCGCTGAGCAGGGTGCGGGCCGTGTCGTCGCGTCCGGCGCGGAGCGCGGCCTCCAGCAGCGTCTTCTGTACGGCGTCCCGCTGGGCGTGGCTGCCGCCGAAGGTGTTCAGGCGGTGCCGTACGGGGGCGAGGAGGTCGACGGCCTGCCCGTACCTGCCCTGTCCGTAGGCGATCAGGGCGCGGCAGACGGGCAGGCCGATACCGGCGGTCATGGTGACGTTGGACAGTCCGGGCCGGGCGCGGACGAGCCAGGCCGCCCGCTCCTCGACGAGGCGTTCGGCGTCGGCGAGGCGGTCGGCGCCGACGTACGCCATGACGGCGTGCACGTCGTTGAAGGCGTAGTACGGCGGGTCCTGGCGGGCCGCCCAGGCGTCGGCGAGGCGGTTCCAGCGGGGGCCGGTGCCGCGGCCGGCCAGCAGGAACCGCCACAGGAGGGCGGAGGCGTCCAGGAGTTCCATCGCCAGGCCCGGCGACTCCTCGTGGTGCAGCACGGCGTCGTAGATCTCCAACGCCCGGTCCGGGTCGCCGGATTCGAGGGCGTAGAGGCAGTAGTGCCACCAGTTGTGCACGTTCAGGTAGTTGCCGGAGGCCCAGTCCTCCGTACGGGCGTCCAGGAAGCGGATGCCCTGGGCGAACCGGCCCTGCATCTCGTAGGTGTGCGCGACCGCGTGGATGCCCCACACGTCGCGGGGGTTGTGCTGGACGGCGGCCAGGCCGGCTTCCTCGGAGCGGAGGTAGTGGCCCGTCTCCTCCAGGCCGAAGGCGTACATGCCGAGGAGGTGGCCGTAGTGCGGGTCGTCCTCGGGCCAGGCGGTGAGCGCGCCGCCGATCCGGTCGCGCAGGTGGACGGCGTCCCCGGTGAGGAAGTCGATCTGGTGGCCGACGGCGAGCGCGAGCACGTCGCGGGGGAAGGCGACGCTCAGCTCGCCGAGTACGTGCCCGGCGCGGTGGATGTCGCCGTTCAGCCAGGAGGTGGCGGCGGCGAGGTGCATCCGTTCGCGGTCCGTCGGCCGCCCGGCGCGTACACAGTCCGTGAAGCGGGTGAACGCCGTCTTGGCCGCGGCGGCGTCCTTCTCCTCCGTGCCCAGCAGGCCGAGGTAGGCCGCGAGGACGTTGCCCATGACGGACTTCGGTGCGGCCTGGAGGGCCGCCTGGGACGCGGTGGCGACCGCCCCGCGGAAGAAGAGCAGTTCGCCCAGCGCGTCCTCGTAGTGGGACACGGCTTCCGCACTGGTCTGCGTCATCACGTGACCGTGCCGGTCGTGGACCGTTCGCGGCATCATCGGCTCCTCACGGCACTCTGGCGTCACTGAGTCCCCCGCCTTACCTTGTCGGGGGTAGGAATTCTGTTCGATCACCGGTCATGTCCTGGACTTGAGATCACAGACAAGAGGTGCGCCTTGTTCCTTCCCCACAGACCGGCCCGCCCATACCGCGGCAGCGCCGGCAGACTGGGTGTTCTGGCCCTTCTCCTCGGAGTCCTGGCCGCCGTCGCCGCCGGCCCCGCCCGGGCGGCCCCCGAGGCCGCGCCCGCGGTCCGGCCCCCGCTCGTCCGGCCCGTCGACCCGCAGAACTGGCGCAATCCCGACGACATGACGTGGACCGAATACCGCTCGGTCCCCGGCACGAACTGGGCGGACCCCGCCCTGAAGCCCACCAAGCGCATGTTCAAGGGCGCACTCGTGCTGCTGGACTACCCGGACGAGGAGTTCAGCGTCAGCAGGCCCGCCGGCTCGTCCGTCTTCGGCAACCCGCAGCCCAGCGCCCACGACATCCCCCGCGCGAAGGTGCCCGCGTTCTACCGGGACTTCCTGAACAAGCCGGGCCAGCTCAACCACGGTCACACCATCAACGAGTACTGGATGGAGGACTCCGGCGGCCGGCTCGGCGTCGAGCTGACGTCGTTCGGCGTCTACCGGATGCCGTTCAAGTCCTACCAGTACGGCATCGAGCCCGGCATGAACCCCGGCGCCTGCCCCGTCGGCGACAGCTGCGGCAAGAACATCCGCACCGACGGCAAGGCCGCCTGGGCCGCCGACGTGGGCGACGCGGAGACCAAGAAGTACGACTTCATCTTCTACCTGACCGCGGGCCAGGACGAGTCGGCCGCCTGGCAGGAGTTCGGGCAGATGAAGTTCTCCTCCCCGAGGACGTCCCGGCCGCCTGGGGACCGCCCTCCCCGATCCAGGGCGGCGGCAACGCCGCCCGCACCCGGTACGTGCCGTGGACCTCCTGGAAGGCCGCCGCCCGCATCTGGCCCAACGCCGAGACGGGCTCCTCCACCCAGGCCGAGAGCTCCGGCATGGCCGTGTACGCCCACGAGTTCAGCCACATCCTGGGCATCGCGGACAACTACAACAACCCGTACGGCACCCCGGTGCGCCGCGCCTACACCGGCATCTGGAGCATGCTCTCGCGCGGCTCCTTCAACGGCCCCGGCGGCCCGCACACCCGCTGGCAGATACCGGCGGCCAACGGCGCCTCGATGGGCTCGCAGCACGTCCTGCGCGACAAGCTCAAGCTCGGCATCGTGGACGAGAAGAACGTGCTGCGCCTGGACCGGGACGCGCTGAAGACGTCCGGCGTCGCGGTCGCCAAGGTCACCGCGCGCTCCGCGCCGCCCGGCCCCAAGGGCCTGTCCGGCGTCAACATCACCATGGGCCGGGACCTGGAGCCGGCCTGTTCCACCACGACCGACCCGCTGTGCGACGGCGGCGGCTACGACAACTACACCGTCGAGGTCGTCGACCGGATGGGCATGGACTCCTTCACCCCGGACAACGGGGTGCTGCTGTCCAAGACCAAGAACGAGGACCGGGCCCCGTTCGCGTGGGTGATCGACGCCCACCCGGAAGACATCGGCATGGTCGACTTCCGGCGCCCCGACGGCACCCCGCAGATGATCACCATGGGTGACTACCGGCAGCTCAGCGACGCGCTGTTCCACGCGGGCGCGGACTCCGGCAGCGCGTACGAGTACGTGGACCGGGCCAACCGGCTGCACTTCTATGTGCTGGACATCCAGCGGGACAAGAAGGGCGTGCTGAGCTACACCGTCGCCGTCCGGTCCCTGGACGGCGCGGGCCCGCAGCGCCGCGGCGCGAAGCTGCGGCACGGCACGGCGTACGGCAGCCCCGCCAAGGGCCGGGCGGTGTGCGCCTTCCCGCTGACCAACACCGGCCGCCCGGGCAGCGGGGGCGCGCACCTGGACTCCGACGTGTACCGGCTCTCGGCCGCCGCCACCGGTCGCGGCTGGTCCGCCTGGCTGCCGAACCGGATCGCCACCGCGAAGGCCGGCAGCACGGTGAGTGTCCCGGTCGCCGTCACCGCCAAGCCGGACGCTTCCCGGCACGGCCGGGTCGTCCTGAAGGCCCGCTCCGAGAGCGACCCCCGCAAGTCCGTCCAAGCCACCTGCACACTCGGCCGCTGACCTGGCGTACGGGCCGTGCCGCTCACTCCTGGTGAGCGGCACGGAGGCCGGCCGGTTGCGCACCGTCAACTGGCGCGGCCGAGCGGAACGGCGGGCCGCGGCGCGTCCCCGGCCACCGTTCCGGACCGGGAGCCGGTTGCGGTTCCGGACGCGGCCCGTGCCTTGGCCTCCGCCGCGTACGTGTCCACGTACTCCTGCTCGGACAGCTTCAGCAGCGCGTACATGATCTCGTCCGTGACGGCCCGCAGCACCAGCCGCTGGTCGGCCATCCCGGCGTACCGGGAGAAGTCCAGCGGCTCCCCGAAGCGGATGACGATCGGGACGACCCGCGGCAGCCGGCGCCCGGCCGGCTGGGCCTCGAACGTCCCGATCATCGCGCACGGGATCACCGGCGCGCCCGTACGCAGCGCCATCTCCGCCACGCCGGTCTTCCCCTTGTACATCCGGCCGTCGTGCGAGCGCGTGCCCTCCGGGTAGATCCCGAGCAGCTCGCCGCCGCGCAGCACCCGTACGCCTTCCTCCACGGCTGCCTGGCCCGCGCTGCGGCCGGAGCGGTCCACCGGGATCTGCCCGCAGGCGCGGAAGAAGGCCGCCGTCAGCCGGCCTTTGACGCCGCGTCCGGTGAAGTACTCCTGCTTGCACAGGAAGGTGATCCGGCGCTTGACCGTGGCCGGCATCAGGAAGCTGTCGCAGAAGGAGAGGTGGTTCCCGGCGATGATGGCGGCGCCCGAGGCGGGCAGGTTCTCCCGTCCCTCGACGCGGGGGCGGAACAGGCACCGCAGCAGCGGCACCATGACGATGGATTTGAACAAGTAATAGAACATGTAACTGATCCCCTCCCCAGAGTGATCCCCCCGCGTCGGGGGACGGTAGTGCCGCTCCGGTTCCGGAGGGAGAGGGCCTATTGAGCCATCGTCAGGACGGCGGGAGGAGCGAGCGGATCACGCCACCCGGTGTGCACCAGGCCACCGGGGCCGGGCTCACCGGTTCGCCGGGGCCGGGCTCACTCGTTCGCCGGTGTCTCGTCCGCGAAGACCTTGGTGACGACGTGTCCGCCCTCGGTCAGATAGCCGTGCAGCATCCCCTCGCTGCTGTGCGGGGCGTCGAAGACCCCCTGGGCGTTCAGCGCGATCACGCCGCCTGTGCCGCCCAGTCGCGGCAGCCGCTTCACCAGCACCTCGTACGCGGCACCGGCCAGGTCCCGCCCGCCGAACTCGATCAGGTTCGAGATCGTGCCGGTGGCGGCGCCCCGGAGGAACACCTCGCCCGCGCCCGTGGCGCTGGCCGCGACCGTGCCGTTCTTGGCGTACGTGCCCGCGCCGACGACGGGCGAGTCGCCGACCCGGCCGGCCATCTTGTTCGTCAGCCCGCCGGTGGAGGTCGCCGCCGCCAGGTCCCGCTTCCCGTCCACGGCCACCGCGCCGACCGTGCCCTGGGTCAGGGTCTCGCCGGAGCCCTTCAGCCGGCCCTTGGCCTTCATCAGCTCCTGCCAGCGCTTCTCGGTCCAGTAGTAGTCCTGGGTCACGGTCGGCAGGCCGTTGCGGGCCGCGAAATCGTCGGCGCCCTCGCCCGCCAGCAGTACGTGCTTGGTCTTCTCCATCACCAGCCGCGCCGCGGAGACGGGATTGCGTACGTTGCGCACCCCGGCCACGGCCCCCGCCGCCAGGTCGGAGCCGCGCATGACGGACGCGTCCAGCTCGTGGCCCGCGTCCTCGGTGAACACCGCGCCCTTGCCCGCGTTGAACAAGGGGTTGTCCTCCAGCCTGCGGACCGCGGCCTCGACCGCCGCCACACTGCTGCCGCCCTCGCGCAGCACCTTCTGGCCGGCGCGCAACGCCTCGGTCAGACCGTCGCGGTACGCCTCCTCCTGGGCGGGGGTGGTGTCCTCGCGCTTCAGGGCGGTGCCCGCGCCGCCGTGGACGGCGATGACGACATGCCGGGCATCCGGCCGCGGCTTGCCCCCGGCGGTCTGTGCCGCGCGCGCCGCGACGGGCTCGGCCGCTCCTGGCTGATCTGCGGAGACCGCGCTGCTGCCGGGCACCACCGCCAGCAGCGCGGCCAAGGACAGCGCTCCCGCGCCCACGCACGTCATACGGACTGCCGAGTTCCTGGCCATGGGCTCTCTCCCTCGAACGGGTGATCAGGCGTCGGCACGATATCGCGCGCCTGCCGGGCGGAAGCCGCCATGATCCGGCCAGCGCGTACGGCCGCCCCCTACGGCATACAGGGGGCGGCTGTACGGATCACACCGTGTGGATCCCGGGGTCGCTCACCCCGGCCGCGCCGTTCTCCACATGGCCCGCGAACCGGCGCAGATACGTGTGGTCCGCGTCGCATACCACACTGACGTCGTACCAGCGCTTGCCCGCCCGCAGGTCCACGGTGTGGGTCACCCGCTGCCCCGGGCGCACGGTGAACGTGCCGGAGGCAGCGCCGTACGCGTCGGTGAGCTTCAGAGTGCGGGCGCCGTCGCCCGCGTTGGTCAGGACCAGGTCGAGATTGCCGGTGGCCCTGTTGTGCCGCGCGGTCACCTCGGGGCCCGCCGTCCTGCCCGGCCCCCGGAACGTCCGCAGAAAGCCGTTCGGGCCGAACACCGAGAGGTCGTACGTGCCCTTCGAGTAGGCCGTGTTCCAGCTGTCGGAGTCGGCCTTGCCGCGCTCGGTGGTGTACGTCCAGGGGCCGTCGCCGCGGTTCGGCGCCGTGACGTAGAAGTGCGCCCCGGCCGCGTCGCCGCCGCTGAAGGTCAGGCGGTACTTTCCGGCCGCGGTGTCGGCGGCGCCGTCCACGTACGGCGCGTAAGGCAGCGGCCGGGTGGGACGGGTGCCGCGCTCCTGCTTGGGCAGACTGCCGGCGGTCGGCGGCGCGGGGTGGAAGTCGGCAGGCTTCGGGTGGATCGGCGTGTAGCCGCCGGTGCCCGGCAGCGCGCCCGGCCTGCCCGTACGACTGAAGTCGAAGGCCGAGGTCAGATCGCCGCAGACGGCGCGCCGCCACTTCGAGATGTGCGGCTCGGTGACCCCGAAGCGGCGCTCCATGAAGCGGATGACCGAGGTGTGGTCGAAGGTCTCGGAGCAGACGTACCCGCCGGTGCTCCAAGGGGAGACGACGAGCATCGGCACCCGCTGGCCGAGTCCGTACGCTCCGGCCGGGAAGCCCGCGCCGCCGGGGTAGAGCTCCAGTTCGGTGGAGACGGTGGACCGGCCCTGGGCGGCGTCGGCCGGCGGGTACGGCGGGACGACGTGGTCGAAGAAGCCGTCGTTCTCGTCGTAGGTGAGGAACAGCGCGGTCCTGGCCCAGACCTTCGGGTCGGAGGTCAGCACGTCCAGTACCTGGGAGATGTACCAGGCCCCATAGTTGGCGGGCCAGCTCGGGTGCTCGGTGTACGCCTCGGGACAGGCGATCCAGGAGACCTTCGGCAGCCGGCCGTTCTTGACGTCCGCCCGCAGGTCGTCGAGGAGCTTGCCGCCGCCCTTCACGTTGGAGCCGCGCCGGGCCTTCTCGTAGAGCGGGTCGCCGGGCTTCGCGTCGCGGAAGCTGTTGAAGTACAGCAGGGAGTTGTCCCCGTAGTTGCCCCGGTACGGGTCCTTGATCCAGCCCCAGCCGCCCGCCGCGTCCAGGCCGTCGCCGATGTCCTGGTAGATCTTCCAGGAGACGCCCTCCGCCTCCAGCCGCTCGGGGTACGTCGTCCAGCTGTAGCCCTTTTCGGCGTTGTCCAGGACCGGGCCGCTGGGGTCGCCGGGGCCCTTGCCGTCGTTGCCCGTGTACCCGGTCCACAGGTAGTAGCGGTTCGGGTCGGTGGAGCCGATGAACGAGCAGTGATAGGCGTCGCAGACGGTGAACGTGTCGGCCAGCGCGAAGTGGAACGGGATGTCCTTGCGGGCAAGGTGCGCCATCGTGGTGGACGTCTTGGCCGGGACCCACTGGTCGTAGCGGCCGTCGTTGAACGCCCGGTGGCTGCCCTTCCAGTCGTGGTTGAGGTCTTCGATGAAGGTCAGCCCGAGGTTGTCGTCCGCGACCCGGGGCCGGAACGGCAGTACTTCCTTGCCCTTGCCGTCGGACTGGTGCCACACCGGCTTGCCGCTGGGCAGCGTCACCGGCCGCGGGTCGCCGAAGCCCCGTACCCCGCGCAGCGTTCCGAAGTAATGGTCGAAAGAGCGATTTTCCTGCATCAGGACGACGATGTGCTCGACGTCCTCGATGGAGCCGGTGCGGCGGTCGGCGGGGATCGCGGCGGCACGGGCGATGCTCTGTGACAGCGCGGAGAACGCGGCGGCCCCGCCGGTGAGTTGCAGGAACCGCCGCCGGTCGAGTTCTGGCATGGCTGAAATGCCCCCTTGGGCTGGGAGGGTACGGGCGCGACTGGAGTGTTCCAAGAGGAGCGAGGCCGTGGGAAGACGTCGTGACGCCCGGGTAAAGAGCCGCGGGACGAGGCGTGAACAGGCGACGGACCGCCCGTCGGCACCGCCACGCCGGGCATACGGTGCACCGGCTCCGCCCCGCCCCGCCAGAAGCGGGGCGTTGGCGACGTGCCGGGCCGAACCCCCGCCGGACGGCACTCTCCACTGCTTTGGCATATGCCAATTGCATACCGCGCATTTCCCGCCGTCGCACGATCGACCGATTTCGCCGCCAATGTCGCGCACGCCGCCGATGCGGAATCAGGTAATTCCGATCACCAGTTTCGAACTCAGTTGCTGCTGAGTAGGGTGTGGCACTGCCGGTGGAACTGGGGGAACAGTGCGTACCGGTTGATTTCGGCGTGGCTGAAAATGTGCTGGTGTCCGACCTCACCGGCAGAACGGCAGGAGCGGCAGGGGACATGACCGCTGGGTTATTCGAAGGGCAGTACATGTGGCATCCGGCAGCCGATGATCTCCCGCTCGCGCGGGCCTGCGTGGACATCCGGGCAGGCCGCTACTTCGGCGCGCGCGAGATCCTGCGGGAGGCACGCGGCGATCACGGCGTACGCGCCCACCGCTCCCTGGTACTGGCCTCCGAAGCGGCCGACTCGGACCTGGCGGAGCGCTGGCTGGCCGAGGAACCCGGCCGGGAAGCTGCCCTGCTGTGGGCGCGCGTCGCGGTCCTGCGGGCCGTCCGCGCGGCCGACGGCGGCGACAGCCGGGCCGAAGCCCTCGGCCGGATCGCGGTGGCCGCCTGCGACCGGGCCGCCGAGACGGCCCCCGACGACCCCACACCGTGGTCGGCCAAACTGACCCTGGCCCGCCTCCAGCAGCCCCGTGACCCTGCCCCGCAAGGGCTGCTCACCGCGCCGCCCGGTCCCTGGACGCTCTTCTCCCACATCCTGCGGCTCGACCCCTGGAACCGCGAGGGCCACCACCGGTTCCTGTCGTTCTTCTTCCCGCGCCACGGGGGCGAGGCGAACGCGTCCTGGGACGTCGCCGCGTTCCTCAGCCAGCGGGCACCGGCCTCCTCACCGCTGCGCCTGCTGCCGCTGGTGGCCCTGGTGGACGGCTACAACGCCGATTCGCTCCTCGCGGAACGCACCTGGGAACAGCCGCAGTGGAAGGCCACGGCCCTGAGCGTCTACCGCAACTGGCTGCCGCACGTCGCCGGTTACCGCTTCACCCCCGTGCTGGACCTGGCCTACCTGGCGCACGCGCTGCACATGGCGCAGTGCGCCTTCGAGGCGCGGGCGGTGTTCACCGCCATGGGCCCGTACGCCTCCCGTATGCCGTGGAGCGCCTTCGGCGACCCCGAGGAGCAGTTGAACAAGGCGAGACGCGCGTGCGGTCTCCCGGTGCCCGATGCTTCCTGACGCTCCCGGCGGTTCTGGGCAAGGCGCCGCGCGCCCGCCCCCGGAACCGCCGTCCCATGTCCCCGGACCGGAACCCACCACCCACCGCGCCCGCGCCCCGTCCCCGGCCGCCCGGCCCCCGGTCCCCTGATCCCCCGCTCCCCATGTCCCGCCCGGCCTGCCGGACACGGCCCCCTTGCCCCGGCACGCCCCGAAGACAGGTGCGACACCGCGTATCGGCGCTCCGCGCCGATGTCTTCCTGTCCCCCACCAGAAAGGTTGCGGCTGTGTCCGATTCCGTGTCCCCCGCCCGCACCAGAAGCCACCGCGCCGCGGATCCCGTCACGCTCGACGACGACGCGACGCTGCACGCCATGGGCTATCCGCGGAAACTGACCCGGCGGTTCCGCGCGTTCGACAATTTCGCGATCTCTTTCACCATCATCAACATCCTTTCCGGGATCTTCTCCTCCTTCGGGTTCGGGATGAACGCCGGCGGGCCGGTGATCCTGGTCTTCGGCTGGATAGCCGTCGCCGCCATGGTGCTGTTCGTCGGCGCCTCGATGGCGGAGATCGCCTCCGCCTACCCGACCAGCGGCGCGCTGTACTTCTCGGCCGGGAAACTGGCCAAGCGGCACCGGGGCGCCTGGTCCTGGTACACGGGCTGGCTGAACTTCGTCGGCCAGGTCGGCGGCACGGCCGCCACCGGCTACGCGGCGGCCACCTTCATCCAGGCCTTCATCGCCATGCAGTGGCCGTCCTACGAGGCCACTCCGCAGCGGGCGGTCCTGATCACCGCGGCGATCCTGTTCGTCCAGGCGCTCGCCAACACCTTTACGGTGCAGCTGGTCGCGGTGCTGAACCGGATCTCCGTGTGGTGGCTGCTGATCGGTCTGGTGGTCATCGTCACCGCGCTCATCGCGCTGCCCTCGCACCACCAGTCCCCGTCGTTCGTGACGCACTTCGTCAACAACACCGGGTTCACCAACGGCCTGTACGGCGCGATGCTCGGCCTGCTCGTCACCAGCTGGACCTTCACCGGGTTCGACGGCAGCTTCCACATGTCCGAGGAGACGGTGCAGGCCACCGTCAACGCGCCCAAGGGCATCATGCGGGCCATCGGCTACTCCGCGGTCGCCGGCCTGGTCCTGATGCTCGCCCTGGTCTTCGCGATCCGCGACTACGCGGGCGCGGCGGGCGCCGAGGCACCGCCGGTGCAGATCCTCATCGACGCGCTGGGCACCGGCACCGCCAAGTTCCTGCTGCTGATCGTGATCGGCGCGATGCTCTTCTGCGGTCTGGCCAACATGACCAGCAACACCCGGCAGATCTTCGCCTTCTCGCGGGACGGCGCGATGCCCGGGTCCCGGTGGTGGCACTCGGTCTCCGCGCGCACCCGTACCCCCGTCAAGGCGGTCTGGCTGGCCGCGGCCTGCTCCCTGGTCCTGGTCATTCCCGGCTGGTGGTCGCACACCGCGTTCACCGCCGTCGTCAGCGTCAACGTCGTCGGGCTCTTCCTGGCCTACGCGGTGCCGATCTTCCTGCGGCTGCGGCTGGACACGTTCCAGCCCGGTCCGTGGAACCTGGGGCGGTACGGCAAGCTGGTCGCGGCCGTCGCGGTGACCTGGATCGTGATCAGCAGTGTGCTGTTCATGCTGCCGCAGGCCTCGCCGATCACCGCGGAATCGTTCAACTACGCGCCGATCGCGCTGGGCGCGGTCCTCGTCATCGCTACCGTGTGGTGGTTCGCCACCGCCCGGCGGCGCTTCCAGGGCCCGGTCAGCTACGGTCGGCCCGACGAAGTCGCCGCCATGGACCTCATCTGACGTTCCGCCACCGCCCCGCCGCCCCGCACGGCGGCGGGGCCCGACAGCCAAGGACACCCACCAGGTATGACCTCTCCCGGCGAGATCCCGCACCAGAACGCCACCACCGGCACCACGGCCGGCGCCGCCCCCGGCACCACGACCCTCGCCGCGGCTGCGGGCACCCCGGCCGGTGAGTTCACCGTCCGCCCCGCCACCCTTGAGGAGTGGCGCGACGTGGCACGGTGGGCCGCCGACGAAGGCTGGAACCCGGGCCACCGCGACACCGACTGCTTCCACGCCACCGACCCGGACGGCTTCTTCATAGGCCTTCTGGACGGGCAGCTCGTCTCGTCGGTGTCCGTCGTCAACTACTCAGCGGAGTACGCCTTCCTCGGCTACTACCTGGTGCACCCGGACCACCGCGGCACCGGGCTGGGCCTGGCCACCTGGCAGGCCGCGGTGCCGCACGCCGGGAACCGGACCATCGGCCTGGACGCGGTCCCGGCGCAGGAGGCCACGTACCGGCGCTCCGGCTTCACCACCGCGTACCGCACCACCCGCTACCGCGGACGCCCCGTCCGCCCCGGGACCCCCGCGGCGCCGGTCGTCCCGGTGACGCCTGAACATTTCGACGCCCTCGCCGCGTACGACCAGCAGTGCTTCCCGGCCGACCGGCGGGCGTTCCTCTCCCGGTGGCTCACCACCGAAGGCCACCACGCGTACGCGCGGCTGCGGGACGGGAAGATCGCGGGGTACGGCGTGCTCCGGCCGGCCCGCGACGGGTACCGCCTGGGTCCGCTCTTCGCCGACACGTCCCAGGGCGCCGAAGCCCTCTTCGACGCGCTGACGTCGCACGTGGGCCCGGACGACACCGTCCACGTCGACATCCCCGACCCGCACCACGGCGCGGGCTCCCTGGCCCTTTCCCGGGGCCTGGCCCCGGACTCCCACACGATGCGCATGTACACGGGGCCGGTGGCGCCGGTGCGGGCGGAGCAGTGCTATGCGGTGACGAGCCTGGAACTGGGCTGAGCTGAAACGTTCCCCCTCCCCCGCCCCCGACGAAGACCCCCGTCGGGGGCGGCGCGCACGCGCCACCGGCCGTCCTCGAACCCCCGTACGAAGCACCGGCGTTCACGCAACGTCAGTACCCTCACCCGAGAAAGGTGATGTTGTGCGGTACGCATGGGGCACAGGAGGCTTCGATGGGCGGCGGGGAGGCGGAGGGCGAGGACGCGGCGGCGTTCTCCCGGCTGGGGGCACGGTACCGGGCGGAGTTACAGGTGCACTGCTACCGGATGCTGGGCTCGTTCGAGGAGTCCGGCACGCTGGTGACGGAAACGCTGCTGCGGGCCTGGCGCGAGCGGGAGACCTTCGCCGGGCACCCGACGTTCCGCACCTGGCTGTACCGCATCGCCACCCAAGCGTGCCTGGACCACTCGGCCGCCCGCCCTCGTACCCGTACCCCCGC
The DNA here is from genome assembly GCF_045222935.1 of Streptomyces sp. Ac-502. Taxonomy (NCBI): domain Bacteria; kingdom Bacillati; phylum Actinomycetota; class Actinomycetes; order Kitasatosporales; family Streptomycetaceae; genus Streptomyces; species Streptomyces sp. Ac-502. The sequence goes on along the minus strand of NZ_JBHFFO010000001.1, from coordinate 8,754,041 downwards.
GACAGTGCAGCCGTGCCCCGACACGCTGCTGGATCAGGTACTCGCCCAGGAGCCGGCTTCGGATGAGGTGGTGGCCGGGCCCACGATCGGGCTGGCCTTCGTGGCAGCGCTCCAGTCGCTGCCGCCGCGCCAGCGGGCCGTCCTCGTTCTGCGGGACGTACTGGGCTGGTCCGCGCACGAGACGGCCGCGACGCTAGGGGGCAGTGTGGCGGCGGTGAACAGTGCGCTGCAACGGGCTCGCCCGAGGGTGCGGAGCCAGGTACCCGCGCGATCGGCGGGCTCCGGCGCAGGCGCTGTGCTCCGGCATTACGTGGCGGCGCTGGAGAGCCGGGACGATAATGCGCTTGCCGCCGTACTGGCAGAGGGGGCAGGCTCTGCCCGGCTCACCTTGCCCCCGGACCTTCGCACCGTACCCACCTGGATGAACCGGCAGCCCGCTGTCGCGCTCTACGCCCGGGGACCCGGCGAGCCCCGGGGTCCGGGCGAGCCGACCCACCGTGCCCACGCCCTCGAAGTGCTGCGCGTCGAGGACGGACGGATCGTGGAGGTCACTGTTTTCGGCCCCGGCCTCTTCGTCGTCCTGGGCCTGCCCGCCGTCCTGTGAGCCCTGAGAACCCTGTGGGCCCTAGGAGACCCATGAGACCTGTGAGGACATCACCACATGAAGAGAAGTGAGATCACCGGTCTGCTGACGCGACTGGACGAGGAGCGCCGGGCTTCCGGTACGGCCGCCCCGGACGGGACGACCGTGCGCGAGACCGCTCCGGACGGCTCGGAGTGCCGGATCGTGTACGCGCGCTGTACGGAGGAGGACGCCGACCTGGTGATCCGCGCGGAGACGGCCCGTGCCGACGCGCTCGGCTGCACGCTGGAGTGGAAGCTGTACGGCCATGACGCCCCGGCCGGTATGGGGGACCGTCTGCGTGCGGCCGGGTTCGAGCCGGACGACACGGAAAAGGTCCTGCTGCTGCCGGTCAGCGAGGCGACGGCGGCGGCGTTCCGGTCACCGGCGTACGAGATCCGCCGCGTCCAGGACGCCCAAGGTCTGGACGATGTAGCCGAGATCTCCCGGGACTCGGGGCGCCGCAACGTCGCCGAGGAGCGTCGGCAGCTGGAGCTGAGCCTGCGGGACGCGCCCGAGGAGATGAGCGTCCACGTCGCGTACGTGGACGGTGTACCGGCGGCCTGCGGACGGGTGTACTACCGGCCGGGCGGCGCCTTCGCCGAACTGGCCGGCGGGCGGACGCGCCCGGCGTACCGGAAGCGGGGGCTGTTCACCGCGCTGGTGGCCGCCCGGCTGCGGGAGGCGGCTGCCCGCGGCCGTACCCACGCGTGTGTGGACGCGCTCCCCACGTCCGAACCGACGCTGGTCAAGCGCGGGTTCACCGAGGTGACGACGACCCAGCCCTTCGTGTACGAGCCCGCGGCACCCGTCGGTTAGGCGGAGGCGGGCCGCCGGCGTTCTCCCACGGGCCGGTCCGGCTCACGCGACGTGCGCCGGGTGCCCGTCGGCATCGGTGCCGGCATCCCAGCCCTCGGCGGTGACGCGGGCCAGCAAGGGGCCGGAAACGGCGGCGGGTACGGCGAGCCGGACCGTCAGGTCCCCGCGCACCCCGTCGGCGGGGCGCACCTGCGCGTCCTCGGGGCCGACCCCCAGCTCGGCGGTGACGGCCAGCAGCCGGGACAGTTCGCCGGGGCGGTCGGCGATCCGGACGTGTACGGACGCGGTGCGCGCCGGACGGCCCGGGAGCCCCGTGGGGATCTCGCCGAGCCCGGTGATCCCCCGGTCGAGGAGGTCGACGACCGCCGCCAGGCTGTGCTCGCTGCGCCGGTCGGCCGGTCCGGCCAGGTCGCGCAGGGCGGTGAGGAGTTCGGCGAGGTCTGCCTGGAGGTCGGTGAGGACACCGGCGACGGCACCGGCGTTGGCCTGGAGGATGTCGCTCCAGAGCCGGGAGTCACCGCCGGCGATCCGGGTCACGTCCCGGAGACCCTGGCCCGCGAGCCGCGCGGCCTGCGGCGGTCCGTCGCCGAGCCGGGCCGCCATCAGGCTGGACACCACGTGCGGCACGTGGGACGTGAGCGCCACCGCCTCGTCGTGCGCCTTGCTCTGCATCACCAGCGGTACGGCTCCACAGAGTCCGATCAGGGAGAGCGCGCGGTCGAGGGCGGTGCGGGAGGTGAGCCGGGACGGGGTGAGCACCCAGACGCGGTCCTGGAAGAGGTCGACGCGGGCCGCGAGGGGGCCGGAGCGTTCGCGGCCGGCCAGCGGGTGGCCGCCGATGTAGCGGGTCGGGTCGGGTGCCCTGGCCAGGACCGCCCGTTCCGGCTCGTACTTGACGCTGGCCACGTCGGTGTACGTACGGGCCAGTCCGCGTGCCTGCTGCTGGGCGAGGACGGTGGCGACGAGGCTGGGCGGTACGGCGATCACCGCGAGGTCCACCGGTTCGGGCGGCGGCCCCGCCAGCCCGGCGCCCAGCGCGGCAGCGGTCCGTACGGCGGACGGGTCGCTGTCCTGGAGGTACACCCGGACGCCCTGGCGGGCCGCCGCGAGGGCGAGTGAGGTGCCGATCAGTCCGGTGCCGACGACGGCGAGGGTACGGATCACCGGACACCGTCCGGGGGCGGGCCGGCCGGTGCGGCGGAGGGGTGGCGGCCCCGTCCGCCGCACCGGCCTCCTGGGCCGCCGCACCACCGTTGGCGCGGAGCCGGTCGGTGATGACCGCGGCGAGCCGGTCGAGGCCCTGTTCGATGCGTTCGGGGGTGAGGGTGCTGATGGACAGCCGGAGCTGGCGGCACTGCGCGGACGCGCCGTAGAAGTGGTGCATCGGGGTGAACAGCACGCCGTAGCGGCGGGCCGCGTGCTGGAGGAAGGCGTCGGTGACGGTGAACGGCACGCTGACGACGACGAAGAAGCCGCCGGTCGGCTCGTTCCAGGTGACGCCGGGGCAGTCGGCGAAGCGCCGGGCCAGTCCGGCCAGCACCTGGCTGAGGTTGCGCCGGTAGACCTCCGTCTCCCGGCGGTTGGCCTCGACCATGCTGCACCCGTGCCGGAGCAGCTTGCCGCCGATGACCGCCTGGGCGATCGGCGAGGTGTTGACGGTGAGCATGCTCTTGATCTTCGACAGTTCGTCGGCGAACAGCCGGTCGCCGCCGTCGCCGGTCACCCGCTGGTCGGCGACCACGAAACCGACCCGCGCCCCGGGGACCCCGGTCTTGGCGAACGAGCCCAGGTAGACGACCCGGCGGTTGCGGTCCAGGGACTTCAGTGTCGGCGGGCGTTCGGCGGACGTGTGGAAGACGCCGTACGCGTTGTCCTCCAGCAGCAGGAGGTTCTCGTTCTCGGCGATCTCCAGCAGCCGGTGCCGGTCGGCCAGTTCCATGCTGGCGCCCACCGGGTTGGAGAAGTCGGGCGTCACGTAGCAGGCCCGCACCCGCCGGCCCGCGGCCCGCGCGCGGCGCAGCTGGGTGAGCAGGTCGTCCAGGTCGATGCCGTGCTCCCCGGTGTGCACCGGCAGCACGGGCAGGTCGGCGAGGAGCGCGGCACCGGTCAGGCCGACGTAGGCGGGCCTGGGCGCGAGCACGGCGTCGCGGCTGCCGGCCCGCAGCGCGCGCAGGACGAGGAACATCGCCTCCTGGCAGCCGACCGTGACGACCACGGACCCGTCCACGGTCTCGATGCCCTCGTCCACGGCCAGGCACCGCGCGATGAGTCCGGCGATGATCCCTTTCGTCTCGCCGTACTGGTACAGGGTCCGCGCGATTTCCGCTTCCGTCATCCGGCGCTCGGCCCGCAAGTGATCGCAGAAGGTCTGGAGGTATTCATGCACCTGGGCTGCGTCATAAAAGCCTTCGTACGGCCGCCCCGCCGCGAAAGAGATCGCTTCCGGATACTCGTCGGCGATCTGATTCAGAAGATTCATGGACTCCATCGAGGCATCGGCCAGCGACGCGTGCAGCGTCGCGGCATTCAACTCGGCGACAATTTCCGGTTGCGTGATTTCCATGGCTGCCTTCTGTCAGTCAGGAAGGGGTACGGCGCGCGCGTCCGCGGCCCGCGCCGGGCCCTCAGCATCCCCCAGGGCCGGATCGACAGCAATGGTTCTCCCGCGCGCGTACGGGGTCAAGGTGATACCGCGCACCGCGCCGACGGCCGTCCTGCCGTAATTCTTGACAGGTGCGACAGCCGTAGCGCCGGTGTAATGTCGGGCATCACTGAAATGGTTCGCCTTCCGCTGTCCGGCGGCAGTGGCGGACCCGCGAAGAGGTCCATGGATTGGACCGGGCCGGACCGGTCGGTCATCGGCGCGGTCGTGCGGCAGGTAATCCGTCCACTCCGGCAGGTGAGCCGGTTCGACGCACCGCGTCCAGATCATTCCTTCAAACGGGGACTCTCATGACAGTTTCGAAAACCACAGCGGCCACGGCTGCTGTCAGCCCGGTCAGCGATCTCGCGATCGACTACGTCGAGATGTACGTGGAAGACCTGGACGCGGCGGCGTTCGCCTGGGTCGACCGGTACGCGTTCACCGTCGTCGGCACCGGCGGCTCCGGCGATCACCGCAGCATCGCCCTGCGGCACGGCACGATCACCCTGGTGCTCACCATGGCGACCTCCGACCGGCACCCGGCGTCGGTGTACGTCCTGGCGCACGGTGAGGGCGTCGCGGACATCGCGCTGCGCACCGCCGACGTCGAGGGCGCGTTCGCGCGCGCGGTGGCCAACGGGGCCCAGCCGCTGCGCGAGCCGGCCCGGCACGAGCCCGGCGGCGGCGTCACGGCCACCGTCAGCGGCTTCGGCGACGTGGTGCACACGCTGGTGCAGCGCGCCCCGGGCGAGGGCCCCGGGCTGCCGGCCGGCTTCGTGCCGACGCTCAAGTCCCGGCAGCCGGTGCCCAGCGAGGTGGGGCTGCTCGAACTGGACCACATCGCGGTGTGCCTGAACAACGGCGACCTCGACGCGACCGTCGCGTACTACCAGCGGGCGCTCGGCTTCCAGGAGATCTTCGAGGAGCACATCGTCGTGGGCGCGCAGGCGATGGACTCCAAGGTCGTCCAGAGCCCCACCGGCCGGGTCACCCTGACCCTCATCGAGCCGGACACCACAGCGGCCCCGGGGCAGATCGACGACTTCCTCAAGAGCCACCACGGGGCGGGGGTCCAGCATCTCGCGTTCTCCTGTGACGACGCCGTGCACGCGGTGCGCACCCTCGGCGGCCGCGGCGTGGAGTTCCTCAGCTCCCCCGCCACGTACTACGACCTGCTGGGCGAGCGGATCGCGCTCAGCGACCACAGCCTGGACGACCTGCGGTCGACCGGTCTGCTGGCGGACCAGGACCACGGCGGGCAGCTGTTCCAGATCTTCACCGCCTCCTCCCACCCGCGGCGCACGATCTTCTACGAGATCATCGAGCGGCAGGGCGCCGAGACGTTCGGCAGCTCCAACATCAAGGCGCTGTACGAGGCCGTGGAGCTGGAGAAGAAGGGCCAGCGTGTCCTGTGAGGACCCGGCGCCCGGCGACGCGGCGGCGGACACGCTCCTGACCCTTGAGGACGTCGAGCGTGCCGCCGCCGCGGTGCTGCCTGCCGGGGTGCGGGACTTCGTGGCGGGCGGCAGCGGGCGCGAGCGCACGCTCGCCGCCAACCGGGAGGCGTTCGACCGGGTCTTCGTGCGGCCGCGGGTGCTGCGGGACGTGTCGCGGTGCACGGCCGAGGCCGCGTTGCTGGGCCGTCCGGCGCGGATGCCGGTGGCGGTGGCGCCGGTGGCGTACCAGGCCCTGGTGCATCCCGACGGTGAACTGGCGGCGGCACGGGCGGCGAAGGCGGCGGGCGTGCCGTTCACGGTGAGCACGCTGAGCACCGTGCCGGTGGAGGAGATCACCGCGCTCGGTGGCCGGGTCTGGTTCCAGCTGTACTGGCTGCGCGCGCCCGGGCGGGCGCTGGAGCTGGCGCGGCGCGCGGAGAACGCCGGCTGCGAGGCGCTGATGCTGACCGTGGACGTCCCCTGGATGGGGCGGCGGCTGCGCGACGTACGCAACGAGTTCGCGCTGCCGAAGCGGGTGCGGGCGGTCCATCTCGACGGTGGCGGCGCCTCGGCCGCGCATCGGCGTGCCGCCGGGGCCTCGGCGGTGGCCGTGCACACCGGCCAGGAGTTCTCGTCGGCGCTGACCTGGGCGCAGGTGGCGGAGCTGCGGGCGCGGACCCGGCTTCCGCTGCTGCTCAAAGGAGTTCTGGCGGCGGAGGACGCGGTGCGTGCCGCGGAGTTCGGGGTGGATGCCGTCGTGGTGTCCAACCATGGAGGTCGGCAGTTGGACGGTGCCCTGCCGAGCATCGAGGCGCTGCCGGAGATCGCCGAGGCGGTCGGCGGGAGCTGCCAGGTGCTGCTGGACAGCGGCGTCCGCTCGGGTACGGACGTGCTCAAGGCACTGGCGCTGGGCGCGTCCGGGGTACTGGTCGGGCGTCCCCCGGTGTGGGGCCTGGCCGCGGCCGGGGAGGCGGGCGCGCACCGGGTGCTGGGCATACTGGCCGCCGAACTGTCCGACGCGCTGGGGCTGGCGGGCTGCGCCACGGTCGCGGACGCGCGGCGGCTGCGTACGGTGCGGACCGGGGCCGCGGCCGGGCCCTCCGGGGGCCGGGGCAGTCCCGTCCGGGTGGAGGCCGGTGGTCCATAGCGCCGGTGCACAGTGGCGACGCGAAAAGCTCCTGGCGGCCGGGGATTCCGGCCACCAGGAGCTCTTTTTCGTGGTGTTCTCCGGTGGCCCGCCGTGGCGCCGGGTCCGCTGGCGTTACGAGGCGTCGGTCTCCATCTCGTGCACCGCGATGGCGCCGGACGGGCAGCGCAGGGCCGCCGTCCGTACCTTCGCCTCCAGGTCCGCGGGCGGCACCGGGTCGGTGAGCAGCACCGTGCCGTCCTCCTCCGACTGGTCGAAGACCGCGGGCACCAGCAGCTTGCACATGCCGGAAGCGGCGCAGATCTCCGGGTCCACCCGTACCTCGACCATCGTGTTCTCCTCATCTCCGGGGTGTCCGGGCGCCGCGCGCCCTGGTGGTTCCCGGCCGTCACCAGGCGACCGGAAGGTGCTCCAGGCCGTAGGCGATGGAGTTCGTCTTGTGCGGCACCTCCGCGGCGGGTACGGCCAGCCGCAGGTCGGGGAAGCGCCGCCACAGCGCCAGGTAGGCGGTGCGCAGTTCCATCCGGCCGAGTGCGGCGCCGATGCAGTGGTGGATGCCGTGCCCGAAGGCGATGTGCGGCAGCGGGTCGCGGTTCACGTCGAACCGGTCGACGTCGGGGCCCAGCACCGGGTCGCGGTTGGCCATCGGGATCGAGCAGACGATCTCCTCCCCGGCCTTGACCAGCTGGCCGGCCACGACGACGTCCTCGACCGCGGTGCGCGGGGTCGGCGCGTGCGCGACGGACAGGAAGCGCAGCAGTTCGTCGACCACACGGTCCACGTTCTTCTCGGGGTCCGCCAGGAAGACGGCGAGCTGGTCCGGGTGTTCCAGGAGGGCCAGTACGCCGAGGCTGATCATGCCGGTGACGTTGTCGAGCCCGGCGAGCACCATCAGGCCGCAGATGCCGAGCAGTTCCTCGTCGTCGAAGTCGTCGCCGTGGTCGCGGATGAGCTGGCCGATGAACCCCTCGTCGGGGTCCGCGCGCTGCCGTTTGACCAGCGCGCGCAGATAGCCGGAGGTGTACGCCTGGGCCGCGGCCCGGTCCTTGCGGCTGCGGTCCTGCTCCAGCTGCCATCCATGCTTGACCAGGAACTCGCGCCGGTCGTCGCGGGGCACGCCGAGCAGTTCGCACAGGACGGCGCCGGAGATCGGGCCGGCGTACAGGTCGACCAGGTCGGCGGGCTGCCCGGCCCGTTCCACGGCGTCCAGGCAGCGTTCCGCGATCTGTTCGGTCACCGGCTTGAGCCGCTGGATGCGGCGCACCGTGAACTCCGGTGTGAGCATCTTGCGGAGCCGGGTGTGCTCGGGCTGGTCGTAGTCCATGAGGTGGCCGGACATCTCCTGCGGGCGGTGCTTGCTCCCGCCGCGGATGGCCTGGGCGCGGAACCGGCGCTGGTTGCTGAAGCGGACGTGGTCGCCCATCACCTGCCGGACCGCTTCGTAGCCCAGGGCCATCCAGATGGGCTCGGTCGCGGCTCCGGGCGCCGGGGCCACCTCTTCCTTGACGAGGGCGCCCTGGGCGCGCTGCTGACGGATGTCGTCCGACGGGCCGAAGCCCGCCCGTCGGGCGTGGTCGAACTGGTGCTGGGTCTCCTCCGGCATTGCGTCTCCTACCATTCGACGGGCAAGGATTCCAAGGCGTACTGGCGTGAACGGGCGGGCCGGAAGCGGACCTTCTCCGACGGCACCGCCAGCCGGAGGCCGGGGAAGCGGCGCAGCAGCGCCGGGAAGGCGATGCGCAGTTCCATCCTGGCCAGCGGGGCGCCGAGGCAGTGGTGGATGCCGTGCCCGAAGGCCATGTGCGGGGTCGGCTCCCGGGTGATGTCGAAGCGGTCCTCGGTCTGGCCGGCGGCCGGTACGCGGTTGGCGGCCAGCAGCGAACAGGCGACGCTCTCCCCGGCCTTGATGTGCTGGCCGCCGATGGTGACGTCTTCCAGCGCGGTGCGGGGAGAGGCGGTGTGGATGACGGTGAGGTAGCGGACCATCTCCTCCACGGCGCGGTCGGTCAGCTCGGGATTGTCGCGCCACAGGGCGAGCTGGTCCGGGTGCTCCAGCAGCAGCAGGGTGCCCAGGCCGATGATGCTGGCGACCTGTTCGAAGCCGGCGGCCATCACCGTCGCGCCGATGCCGGCCAGTTCCGCGTCGGAGATCGCCGAGCCCTGTTCGCGCACCAGGTTCCCGATCATGTCCTCGCCGGGGTTGCGGCGCCGCCGCTCGGCGAGCTGTCCCATGTACGCCCAGTACGCCTTGCCGGCGGCCAGCTGCTGTTCCTGGGTGCGGCCGACGTCGCGGGTGATGTCGAGGTAGCGCGCCAGTTCCGTCTGGTCGTCCCGGGGCACGCCGAGCAGCTCGCAGCTGACGAGCCCCGGGATCGGCCAGGCGAAGTACCGTACGAGGTCCGCCGGGCGCCCGATGCGCTCCATGGTGTCGAGGCAGTCCTCGACGACCTCCTCGACGCGGGGCTCCAGCCGGCGCATCCGCCGCACCGTGTACTCCGCGGTGAGCAGTTTGCGCAGCCGGGTGTGGTCGGGCGGGTCGTACTGGAGGAGGTTGCCCGCCTGCACCAGGTTCTGCGCGTCCTCCTCGCTGTCGGCGGGCGGCCGGGTGCTGAACCTTTCGGTGTCGGAGAGCACCGCCCGTACCTCGGCGTGCCCGGTGGCCACCCAGCCGAGCTGGCGGGAGGGGCCGATGGTCACGTCGGTCTCGACCAGGGGCGTCTCCCTGGCCATCTCGACGAGTTCGGGCACCGGGTCGAAGCGGTCCCGCCGGTAGTGGGCGGGAATCTCGGGTGTCTCGGGCATCCGCTGATCCTTTCCTTCCTCGGGGTCAGCCGCTGCTGGCGGGGAGCCAGAACATGCCGTCGGGGGACGAGACGAGTCCGCCGGGGACGAGGGGGGCCTCCGGTTCGGCGTCGGCGCCCAGCAGGGCCCGCATCTGGACCTGCGAGCCCTCGCGGGTCACCTGGCTGACCACGGCGGACTTGAAGAGCGGCAGCATGCTGCCGTCCTCGCTGTGCGCCAGCTGGTCCACGGCGCCCGCGAACTCCGCCGAGCCGGCGTGCAGCCGTTCCGCCATCGCGTCGGCGTCGGAGAGCGCCGCCTCCCCCGACGAGACGCCGCCGACCAGGTCGACGAACGCCTCCATCTCGGAGCGGTCGTGGTGGGTGACCTTCTTCGCCTCCCAGAAGTAGGACTGCTCACTGTGGTGCATCTCGTAGAACGAGAGCAGGAACTCGTAGAAGACGCTGTACTCGCGCCGGTAGCGCGCCTCGAACTCGCGGATCGCCACCGTCTCGTCGACCAGGCCGGCCAGCGCGCTGTTGATGCTGCGGGCGGCCAGCAGGCCGCTGTAGGTCGCCAGGTGGACGCCCGAGGAGAACACCGGGTCGACGAAGCACGCCGCGTCGCCCACCAGGAGCATGCCGGGGCGGGCGAACGTCGTCTGGTGGTACGAGTAGTCCTTGCGGACGCGCAGTTGGCCGTACTGGCCGTCGGTGACGCGTGTGGCGCCGGAGAGGTACTCCGATATCAGGGGGCACTCGGCTATCAGTGCCGAGAGCGCGCTCTCCCGGTCGCCCTGGATCTTGTCCGCCATCTCGCGCCGTACCACCGCGCCCACGCTGGTCAGGGTGGGGCTGAGCGGGATGTACCAGAACCAGCCGCTGTCGAAGGCGACCGAGAGGATGTTGCCGGAGTTCGGCTCGGGCAGCCGCTTGCCGCCCTCGAAGTAGCCGAACAGGGCGAGGCTGCGGAAGAACTCCGAGTATTTCCGTTCGCCGCCCACCCGCTGGAACAGCCGGCTCTTGTTGCCCGAGGCGTCCACCACGTACGTCCCGTACGCCGCGTGCTCCGTCCCGTCGGCGTCGGTGTAGCGCACGCCCCGTACCCGCTCGGCGTCCGCGATCACGTCCGCGACGGCGCACCCCTCGCGCACCTCCGCGCCGCACCGGCCGGCGTGCCGCAGCAGGATCTCGTCGAACTTCGAGCGCTCGACCTGGTACGCGTACGAGGTCGGCCCGGCCATGCGTTCCGAGACGGAGAAGGAGAACGTCCACGGCTCAGGCGTCGCCCCCCAGCGGAAGGTCCCGCCCCGCTTGCGCGTGAAGCCCGCCGCCGCCAGCTCGTCCGCGACCCCCGTCAGCCGGCACACCCCGTGCACCGTCGACGGCAGCAGCGACTCGCCGATCTGGTAGCGGGGGAAGAACTCCTTCTCCAGCACCAGCACCCGGTGGCCCTGCCGCGCCACCAGCGCGGCCAGCGTCGAGCCGGCCGGCCCGCCGCCGACGACCACCACGTCGTACGTCTGTGAGCGAGCGGAGTTCCCTGCGTTCACCGAATTCGCCACGACCCTCTCCCCCATTCTCGGGCGGAATGTTTCTGTGCGTTTGCGCGCAGATTCCGATCCGCCTGCTATTCGATTGTTAATTTTCTCTGAGAAGTCGTCAAGGAAGATGATTTGACACCGGGTTCCGGTGTGCCGGGCCGGCCGATCAGGGACAGCAGCGGTCCGGTCATGAAGGTGGTGATCAGCGCCATGAGCACCAGGACGGTGAAGAGTTCGGGGCCGATGACGCCGGATTCCAGTGCCACGTTCAAAACGATCAATTCGGTGAGACCCCGGGTGTTGACCAGGGCAGCCACCAGGGCCGCCCGGCGCGGATCGAGCCGGCTCAGCCGGGCCGCGGTGTAGGCCGGGACGAGTTTGCCGACGGTGGCGACGGCCACGATCAGCGCGAGCAGCAGCCCGGAGTCGCCGTCCAGCGAGCCGATGTTGAACGACAGGCCGGTGGTGACGAAGAACAGTGGCAGCAGCAGGCCGGCGCTCTGCTCCATCGGGCGCAGCACGTCCGCGTCCGGTACGCCGTCGCGGCGGGGCATGGCCAGGCCGGCCAGCAGCCCGCCGAAGACCGGGTGCAGGCCCAGTGACGCGGTGACCCAGGCGCTGCCCAGGGCGAGCGCCAGCGCGATGGTGACCTGGTGGGCCGGCAGCGCCCTGGAGCGCCGCAGCCACCAGCCGAGCACCGGGCGCACCACCAGGAACAGGCCGGCCACGAACACCGCGAGCAGCAGCAGGGTCACGGCCCAGGGCGGGCCCGGCGCGTGGCCGGTGCCGACGAGGGCGGCGGCCAGCACCAGCCACGCTGCCACGTCCATGAACCCGGCGGCGGCGACCGCCACCGTTCCGGCGGACGTGCCCGCCAGTCCGCGCTCGCGGACGATGGCGACCAGGACCGGCAGGGCGGTGACGGACGCGGCCACCGCCATGAAGAGCAGGAAGGAGCGGCCGCCCGCGTGCCGCGGGTCGACCGCCTCGTAGAGGCCGGGCAGCAGCTGCACCGTTCCGGCGCTCAGGCCGGCCGGCACGAGCAGTCCGAACAGTGCCACCGTCGCCGCCGCCCGGCCGCCCCTGCGCAGTTGGCGCGGGTCGATCTCGTAGCCCGCCACGAACATGAACAGCACGATGGCGACCTGGGACAGCACGGTCAGGAACGGCAGGACCTCCTGCGGGAACAGGTGATCCGTCAGGTTTCCGGGGAGCCGGCCCAGCAGGGTCGGCCCCAGGGCGATGCCCGCCGCGATCTGTCCGATGACGGCCGGCTGGCCGATCCGGCGGGCCGCGGCCCCCAGGAGCCAGGAGGCCAGGACGATCAGAGCGACATCGCCGATGACCACGGTGACCACGGTTTCCGTACGCACTTCCAAGCCCCTCCCCGCGGGGGCGGCCCGCGTCCGGACCGCCCCCTCCATGGCCGTACGAACGAGCGGTTACGCGTTGCCGCTCGCGCTCATTTCCGCGATGAGACTCTTCGGACGCATATCCGTCCAGTTCTCGTCGATGTAGTCGAGGCATTCCTGGCGCCCGGCTTCTCCGTGCACGGAGGTCCAGCCTTGCGGAATTTCCGCGAAGGCGGGCCAGAGCGAGTGCTGGCCCTCGTCGTTGACGAGCACCAGGAAGGTGCCGTTCTCGTTGTCGAACGGATTGGTCATGACGGGTTCCTTTCCCCTGTCGGCCGCACGGCCTGGAGCTTTTCCGCTACGACGCGCCCGATCTGTGCCAAGGGCGCGGGCTGGAGCATGTCGTTGTGGTCGACGGCGATGTCGTGGGTGTCGATGTCGCCCGCGACGAAGGTCCGCCAGCTGGCGACGGCGTCCCACGCCTGGGAGTTCTCGGGCCGGCCGACGGTGGCGACGAAGACCACGAGGTCGCCGCCGAACCGCTTCGGGGTGTAGCCGTAGGAGAGCCGGCCGGAGTTGACGGTCACTTCCCTGATGGCGGTCAGGAGCTGTTCGTCCAGCCCCAGCCCGGCGCCGCCACCGTCACCGCCGGGCTCCCCGCCGCCCTCCGGCGGGCCCTGCTCGCCCAGCTCGCGGCGCATCGTGACGTCCTCGCCCTCGCGGGCGGCGGGCGTCTCGTCGAAGAACTCGCCGGTGTCCCCGCCCAGATAGGTGTCGAGCAGGGCGAGCAGGGCGACCTTCTCGCCCTGGGCCTCCAGCGCGGTGGCGACCGCGTAGGCCACGGTACCGCCGAAGGACCAGCCGAGGAGGTGGTACGGGCCGCTGGGCTGGACGGTGCGGATCTGGTCGACGTAGTCGGCGGCCATCTCCTCCATGGTCAGCGGCAGCGGCTCCGGCCCGGACAGGCCGCGGGCCTGGAGCCCGTAGACCGGCCGGTCGGCGGGCAGGTGCGGCAGCAGGCCCCGGTAGCCCCAGCTCAGCCCCAGGCTGGGGTGGAGGCAGAAGAGCGGCGGCAGGCTGCCCTGGGTGCGCAGCGGCAGCAGGACGCCGAGGTCGCCCCGGCTGGTGCCGCGGACCGCGCCGGTACGGGCCGTGCGCACGCTGCTCGCGTCCGCCACGGTGATCAGGCCGGCCGTGCCGCGCCGGGCCCGGTCGCCGGTGTGCAGCATCCGTTCGCCGGTCGGGCCGAAGGGGTCGGCGACGAACCGTTCGCCGGTCCGCGCGGAGCCGCCCGTGTAGCCGTGTGCCGCCGCCGCGCCCGCGACGTACAGGTCGCCGGTGACGCCGGGCGGGACCGGCCGCAGCCGCTCGTCGAGGACGTAGGCGCGGGTGTTGTGCACCGGCCGGCCCGTGGGCAGCGGCGACGGTACGGACTCGCCCGGGGCCGCGCGGTGTTCGAGCCAGGGACCTGCCGTCCCGGCGGCGGCGTGGCCGGTGACCACGGTGACGTCCGGGTGCATCGTCCGCCACTTCAGCAGGCCGTCGTCGGCCTCCGGCGTGCCCGCCGACACCGCGAGGACCTCCGTGGGCCGCTGCCCGTCCGGCAGTTCGGTGAGCGTCGGCAGCAGGTCCCGGGTGGTCACCAGCAGCCGTGCGGTGCCGGACCCGGCGGGCGTACGGACGTCCTCGGGGGCGCCGAGCCGGACACTGCCGCCGCCGCACAGGGCCGCGAGCAGCGGGGTGACGAGCGCGGCGACGGGGGCCCGGGTGTCGAGCAGTGCGGTGCCGCCGACCGCCGGGGTGGCCTGGGCGCGGTACGCCGTCTGGCCAGCCAGCGTCCGGTGGTCGACGACGGCCGCGGGGCCGTCCGGTGCCGTGCCGTCCAGCACCAGCGCGGGCTGGGCGGGCAGCGGCGGCCGGAACTCCGGCCCCGCCGTGGCGGCGTCGTCGGGTGCGGCGGTCAGCGGGCCGTCCAGGACGACGGTCGGCACCGGGCCGTCAGCGGACAGCCGCGCGGCCGTGGCCGGGGTGCAGACCAGGGCGGCGGGCCGGCTCGCGCGCAGGCCGGTCTCGATGTCCTCGACCGGCCGGTGGGAGTCCACGAGGCGGCAGGCGGCGCCGGCCTTCAGGACGCCGGTCAGGGCGACCAGGAAGGCGGTGGTGACCGGTTCCGCCACGGCCACGACGTCCCCGGCGCCGATGCCGCGCTCCGCGAGCCTGCGGGCCAGCGCACCGCTCGCGGTGTCCAGCGCGCCGTAGGTGAGCGCGCCGTCGGGGTCGGTGGCGGCCACCGCGTCCGGGGTGCGGGCCGCCTGCGCGGCCAGCTGCTCGACGACGGTACGGTCCGGGGTCTCGGCCTCGGTGCCGTGGAAGTCCGCCACCAGGCGGCGGAACTCCTCCTCGTCCAGCAGGACGTCCACCTGGCTCAGGGACAGTTCGGGGTCGGCCGCGAGCTGTTCCAGTACACGTACCAGCCGGTCGGCGAACGCCTGCGCGGTGTCCTGGTCGAACAGGTCGGTGGCGTACGTGAGGTGGCCGTCCATGCCGTCCGCTGAACCGTCGGCGCGCTGCCGCTCGGTCAGGCCGACCGACAGGTCCAGCTCACCGGTCGCGCCGCCCACGTCGAGACGGCCGGTGCGCAGCCCGGGCAGCTCCCACGGGTCCCACACCTCGGTCTTGCCCTCATGGATGTCCAGGCCGACCTGGAAGACCGGGTGCCGGTCCACGGAGGGCGGCAGTGGCAGCGCGTCCACCAGGCGCTCGAAGGGCACGTCCTGGTGGTTGACGGCCTCCCGGTGGGCCTGCTGGACACGGCGCAGCAGTTCGAGGAAGCCGGGGTCGCCGGAGGTGTCCGTCCGCAGGGCCAGCGGACCGTCGAACGGACCCACCAGTCCTTCCAGGCCGTCCTCGTCCCGGCGTGCCCGGGTGGTGCCGAGGACGATGTCGGTGCCCGCGCCGAGCCGGGTGAGCAGCAGGGCCAGCGCGGCCTGGACGATCATGAAGCCGGTGGCCTCGCGAGGTTCGGCCGCGGCCGTCAGCCGGGCGTGGTCCGCCGCGTCCAGGCGCAGCGGTACGCGCTCGACGCGCCGGGAGGGCAGTGCGGGCCGCGGCCGGTCGGTGGGCAGTTCCAGTTCGCCGGCCAGTCCGGCCAGGGCGTCCTGCCAGTACGTGAGCTGGTCGTTGACCAGGCTCTCCGGCTCGTCGGCGCCGCGCAGCAGCTCCTGTTCCCACACGGCGTAGTCGGCGAACTGGAGCGGGAGCGGGGCCCGTTCGGGTGCCCGGCCTTCGCAGCGGGCGCCGTACGCCGCCGACAGGTCGCGGAAGAGCGGGTCGAGGGACTGGTCGTCCGCGGCGATCCGGTGGACGGTGACCAGCAGGACGTGGTCGGTGTCCGACAGCGTGAACAGGTGTGGCGCCCAGGGCGCTTCCCGCGTCAGGTCGAAGGTGCGGGCGGCGCGGTCGGCCAGCAGGTCCGGCAGGTCCTCCTCGGTGGCCGTGGTCACCGTCAGCCGCGGCCGGGCGGCGTCGTCGGTGGCGGGCACGATGTGCTGGCGCAGCTCGTTGCGGGCGCCGGAGAAGGTGGTCCGCAGGATCTCGTGCCGGGCCGCCACGTCGCCGAGCGCGGCTTCCAGCGCCGTGCGGTCCAGCGCGCCGGTCAGACGCAGCGCGGCGGAGAACTGGTGGGCCGGGCCGCTGTCGTGCAGCCGGGTCAGCAGCCAGGTGCGGAGCTGGGCGACGGTGGCGGGTGCCTCGCCGTCGTGGCCGGCCGGGTTCAGGACCGGGCGGGCCTTCGTGGCCAGGGTGCGGGCCACGCCCGCCGCGGTGGGCGCGCTGAAGAACTGCCGCAGGTTCAGCGCCGCGTCGAACTCCTCGCGGATGCGGCCGATCAGGCGCATCGCCAGGCCGGACTCGCCGCCCAGCTCGAAGAAGTCGTCGTCGGCGCCGACCTGTTCGAGCTTGAGGACGTCGGCGAAGAGGCCGCAGAGGGTTTCCTCGGTCTCGTTCTGCGGCGCCCGCTGGGAAACCCGTTCGGCGAAGTCGGGCGCGGGCAGGGCCTTGTGGTCGACCTTGCCGTTGGCGGTGACGGGCAGCGTGCCCATCACGATCACCGCGGCCGGGACCATGTAGCCGGGCAGGACCTTGGCGGCGTGGTCGCGTACCTCGTCGGAGTCGACCTCCTGGCCGTCCGGGACGACGTAGCCGACCAGCAGCCGCTCCCCCGGCCGGTCCTCGCGGGCCGCGACCACGGCCTGGCCGACCGCCGGGTGCGCGGTCAGGGCCGCCTCGACCTCGCCGAGCTCCACCCGGAAGCCGCGGATCTTGACCTGGTCGTCGGCGCGGCCGGCGAACAGCAGCTCGCCCGCCTCCGTCCACCGCACCAGGTCCCCGGTGCGGTACATCCTCCCCGGCCTTCGGCCGGGGGACCCCGTGCCGGGGGCGAACGGGCAGGCCACGAAGCGTTCCGCGGTCAGCCCGCTGCGGCCGAGGTAGCCGTGGGCCAGTCCGGTGCCGGCCACGTACAGTTCGCCCGTGGTGCCCGCGGGCACCGGCTGGAGGAACGCGTCCAGCACGTACACCTGCCGATTGCCCAGCGGGCGGCCGATCGGCAGCACCGCGGCCGGCGCGTCGTCCGGCCGGGTCAGGTGCCAGGTGGCGCACAGGGTGGTCTCGGTCGGTCCGTACAGGTGGCGTACGGCGATGCCGGGGCAGGCCGCGCGTACCCGGTCGACGGCCGCGGCGGGCACCACGTCACCGCCGGTCAGCACCTCGCGCAGGCCGTTCAGGCACTCCGGTGACTCCTCCGCCAGGACGCGGAACGTGCCGGCCGTCAGGTGGACGGCGGTCACGCCGGCGGCGACCGCGGCGCGGATGTCCTGGGCGTCCACCGCGCCCGGCGCGGCGACCACCACGCGGCCGCCGGAGGCCAGCGGCACCCAGATCTCGAACAGGGAGGCGTCGAAGGCGTGCGGCGCGTGCATGAGCACCGCGTCCCGCGGGCCCACCGACCAGCCCAGGTCGCCGACCAGGCCGGCCACGCTGCCGTGCGGTACGGCCACGCCCTTGGGCACACCGGTCGAGCCCGAGGTGTACATGACGTACGCGAGGTCCTCCGCTCCCACGCGTACCGGCACCAGGGCGTCGGCCGGGCTCGCCGCGACGGCGGCCCGGGTGCGGTCGTCGTCCAGCACCACCAGTTCGGCGGCGGCGTCGACGGGCACCGCGTCACGGGTGGCCCGTGTGCACACGACCGCCGACGGGCCGGAGTCGGCCAGCAGGAACGCGACGCGCTCCGCCGGGTACCCGGGGTCCACCGGCACGTACCCGGCGCCCGTCTTCCACACCGCGAGCAGCGTCACGAGCAGGTCGGCGGAGCGTTCCATCAGCACCGCGACCCGGTCGCCGCGCGCCACGCCGCGATCCGCGAGGTAGGCCGCGAGGCGGTCCGACTCCCGGGCCAGCTCGGCGTAGGACAGGGAGCGCCGCGGGTCGCTCACCGCGACGGCGCCCGGCACCTGCGCGGCCTGTCCGGCGATCAGCTCCGGCACCGAGGTGCCGGGGGCCTTGGCGGCGGTGGCGTTCCAGCCCGCCAGCACCAGGTCGCGCTCCTGGTCCTCCAGGACGCCGACGCGGCCCACCGGCATCGTGGGGTCGGCGGCGAGCTGCGTGAGCACCCGCACCACCCGCTGCCCGATCAGCCGGGTCGCCTCCTCGCCGAACAGGTCGGGGCGGGAGGACAGCCGCAGGCTGATGCGGTCGCCGGGGAACACGCCGAGGGTGATCGGGTAGTGCGCCGCGTTGCGGGACAGCCCGGCCGGCTCCAGGGTCAGGGCCCGCGGGTCGTCCGGTCCGGCGGGCGGGCGCGGGAAGCTCTCGTAGACCACGAGGGTGTCGAAGGACGCGCCGGGCCCGGCGAGCTGCTGCACCTCGGACAGGCCCAGGTGCTGGTGCGGCAGGAGCGCCGACTGGCGTTCCTGGAGCGCGCTGAGCAGGTCGATCGCGGGCTGTCCGCCGTCGAGCCGTACCCGTACCGGCAGGGTGTTGATGAACAGGCCGACCATCGACTCGACGTGCGGCAGGTCGTGCGGGCGGCCCGCGACGGTGGCGCCGAACACCACGTCGGTACGGCCGGCCAGCCGGGCCAGCACCAGCGCCCAGGCGCCCTGGAAGAGGGTGTTGAGGGTCAGCCCGTAGCGGCGGGCCAGGCCGGTCAGCTCCCTGGAGGGCCCCTCGGGGATGTCGATCAGGACGTCCTCGGGCACCACGCTGGCGCGGGTGCGGTCCGCCGGGACCACCAGGGTGGGCTCGTCGACGCCGGCCAGCTCCGCCCGCCACGCCTCGCGGGCGGCGTCCTTGTCCTGCCGGTTGAGCCAGGCCAGATAGTCGCGGTAGGAGGCGGTCGGCGGGAGCGCGGTGGCGTCGCCACCCGCCGCGTACGCCGCGGACAGCTCGGTGAGGACGACCGGCATCGACCAGCCGTCCATCAGGATGTGGTGGCTGGTGACGACCATCCGGTGCCGGTCGGCGCCGAGGCGGATCAGCAGGACCCGCAGCAGGGGCGCGGTGGCCAGGTCGAAGCGGCGGGCGCGCTCGGCGTCGGCCAGCCGCCCGGCCTCGGCCTCGGCGTCGTCCGGGGCGAGGCCGGACAGGTCGGCCTCCCGCCAGGGCAGTTCCACCTCGCGGGCGATGACCTGCACCATGCGGGCCCCGCTGACCCGGCGGAAGCAGGCGCGCAGGGCCGCGTGCCGGGCGACCAGGGTCTGCCATGCCGCGCGCAGCCGGCCCGCTTCCAAGGGGCCGTTGACGGCGTGTGCGGACTGCACCGTGTAGACGTCCGGCCCCTCCTCGTCAAAGGTGGCGTGGAAGAGCAGCCCCTCCTGCAGTGGTGACAGCGGCCACACGTCCTCGACCATGGATCGGGTCATCGCTTTCTCCTCCAACGCCTCGTCGTGCTCGGTCGCTAGTCATTGGTGAACCCGGCTTCCAGCTCGTCGATCTGCCGCTGGGCGAGATCGAGGAGGCCGAAGTCGGAGGGGGTGTGACCGCCCGCCGTGGGATCGGTGGTGTGCGCGGCCAGAGCGGCCAGCAGGTCCAGCCAGGCCCGGCCGACGCGCTCGGCCACCGCGTCCGCGGTGCGTGCGGTCCGGCCGAGTGTGAGGGTCAGTTCCGGCTCGTCCGGGGTGCCCCGGAGGACGGTGCTCGCCTCCAGGTCGTACGGGGTGGCCGGACCCTGCCGGGTCGTACCGCCGGTGGCCGCGGGCCCGGCCGGCTGCCAGGGCGTGTCCGCGGGTCCGGTGCGGGTCCGGTCCCGGTGGGTGAAGGAGAGGCGGGGTTCCGGCAGGGCGTCCGGGACCGCGTCGGCCCCGGGGTCGGCACGCAGGTGTTCCTTGACGGCCTTCAACAACGTACCGGCCGCCGGTCCGCCTGCCCAAGCCCCGTCCAAATCGGTGCCGGACAGGTCCAGCCGCACGGGGCGGGTGCGGGTGAACCGGCCGACGGTACGGGCCAGTTCCCCGTCGTCCGCGTCCGGTGCCGACCGCCTGCCGTCCGCCTCGACGGCCACCAGGACGGGTTCGCCGTCCCCTTGGCGGGCGATGGCGCCCGCCAGGGCCGCGAGCAGCACCTCGTCGGGCTCGCAGTGGTAGAGGGGCAGGGTGCGGTGCAGCAGGGTGGCCGCGGTCTCGCGCGGTACGGTCCACGTCCGGTGCTGTACGGGGCCGGCGGCGAACCGTTCCCCGGTGGTGGTCCCGCTCTCCTCGGCCGGCGGCGCGTCCAGGTCCGCCGCCCACCGCCGGAAGGACGTACCGACGGGTGCGAGTTCCGGTACGACGTCGGCCGCCACGGCGGCGCAGGCCGCCGCGAGGTCGGTGACCAGGACGCGCCAGGACGGCTCGTCCACGACGAGGCGGTGGGCCGCGAGGGCCAGCCGGCCGGTACGCCCGTCCCCGGCGTCGAGCCACACGGCGCGGAGCGCGGGGCCGGTGGCGGGGTCCAGCTGTTCCGCCGCCTCGCGGCCTGCCCGGTCCGCGACGGCGTCCAGGTCGTCGTCGGGGATGCGGGTGCCGTCGATACGGAGGACGGCCGATTCGGCGTCCACCGTGCCGCGTTCACCGGCCACCAGCACCGGCCGCCCGTCGTCGTCCGGCCGTACCCGGGCCCGCAGCATGTCGTGCGTGTCCAGTACGGCGGCGAGGCCGGCGGTCAGGGTGTGCGTCCGCAGGCCGGCCGGCGCGGTGACGACGATCCACTCGGCGAGGCCCCGGCCGAAGGCGTGTGCGCCCAGTTCCCGCATGGCGGGGGTCGGTGCGATCTCGCCGGTGCCCACGTTCCCGGCCGCCCGAGCGCGGTCCGCCGCCCGGTCCGATTCCACGGCCTCGGCAAGGCGTTCGGGGGTCGGCTGCTCGAAGACCTGGCGTGGCGTCAGGGTCAGTCCGGCGCGGCGGGCCCGGGAGGCCAGCTGCATCGACATGACGGAGTCGCCGCCCACGTGGAAGAAGTTGTCGTCGATACCCACCCGTTCGAGCCCGAGGACCTCGGCGAACAGGGCGCACAGGGTCTCTTCCACCGGAGTGCGCGGCGCGCGTCCGGAGATCTGGCCGGCGAAGTCCGGCGCGGGCAGCGCCGCGCGGTCGGTCTTGCCGTTCGGAGTGAGCGGCAGCCGGTCCAGCGGCACCAGGGCGGCGGGGACCATGTACTCGGGCAGCCGCTCGGCGACGTGTTCGCGCAGGGCGGCCAGCAGCGCCCCGGTGTCGCGGCCCGCGGCGGGCGCGTTGGTCCACGCCGTCAGCGGGGCCGCCGGGTCCGCCGGGCCCGCGCCGGGGACGTACGTGTCCACCGGCGCGCTGCCGTCGGCCAGGTCGGCGCGGACGAACGCGAGATCCAGTGTCTCCGGCGTGCCGGTGGACCAGGTGGCGCCCACCCAGTAGCCCAGGCTCTCCCCCAGCTCGTGGAACGCCTCGACGTCGGGGGTGTCGCCGCCCGGGCGCCGGTGTCCCGTACCGGCGGCTTCCGGCTGTGCCGGGTCCCCGCCGTCCTGGACGGTACGGGCGAGTGCCGCCTCGTGCGCGACCCGGGTGTTGGGCACACCGGTGACGCGCAGCCGGTCCGGGCGTTCGGCGTCCAGGTGGCGCCGCAGCGCGGTGAGGCCGCCGTTGTGCGCGGCCCAGTCCCGCTCGGGCGCGCCGTCGAGGGAGAGCACGGCGGCTCCCCGCTTGTGCAGCGTCACGTCGTAGCGGTAGCGGGTCAGCTCGTTGTGGTGGTGTCCGCGCTTGAGCTGGATGTCCACTCCGGCGGTGTCCGGCAGCCGGTCCCGCAGCGCGGTGAAGAACTCCGGGTCGACCAGGAGTTCCTTCTCCAGGACGACGCTGCGCTCCACGGCCCGCCGCAGTGCGGCCGGGTCGCCGTCGTGCGTCGCGCGGCCCGCGTGCACGGCGGTGGCCAGTGCCCGCAGGAGACGGACGTTGCGTACGTCTCCGACGAACAGCGCGCCGCCCGGTGCCAGCAGCCGTACGGCCCGCTCGACGACCTCTTGGAGGTATCCGGCGTTGGGGAAGTACTGCGCGACCGAGTTGAGCACGATCGTGTCGAAGTACCCGGCGGGCAGGCCCTCGTCCTCGTGCGCGGCCTGGGTGCGCAGCTCGACCCGTTCGGCCAGTTCCTTGTCGCCGCTCACGTGCCGCCGCAGCTCCTCGATCGCCGTGGCGGAGAAGTCGGTGCCCCAGTACGTCTCGCAGTGGGGAGCGATGTGCGACAGGAGCAGGCCGGTGCCGACGCCGAGCTCCAGCACCCGGCGGGGGCGCAGGGCCCGGATGCGTTCGACGGTGCGGGCCCGCCATTCGCGCATCTGCTCCAGCGGGATGGGCTGCCCGTCGTAACTGCTGTTCCAGCCGGCGAAGTTCTCGCCGAGGACGTCGGACTCCGGGTTGGCGTGCAGCGTGTCGTACAGGTCCTGCCACTCGCCGACGTGTTCCTGCTCGAGCCGTTCGTCGCGGTCGCCGGTGGCCGTGTCCGCGACCACGTAGCCGACCAGGCGGCGTTCGCCGGGCCGGTCCTCGCGGGCCACCACGACGGCCTGGGCCACGGCCGGGTGGGTGGCCAGCGCGGCCTCCACCTCGCCCGGCTCGACGCGGTAGCCGCGTACCTTGACCTGGGCGTCGGCGCGGCCGACGAAGACCAGGTCGCCGTCCGGCGTCCAGCGTGCCACGTCGCCGGTGCGGTACATCCTCCCCGGCCTTCGGCCGGGGGTCCCCATGCCGGGCGTGAACGGGCAGGCCACGAAGCGTTCCGCGGTCAGGCCCGGGCGGTCGAGGTAGCCGCGGGCGAGGTTGACGCCGGTGACGTACAGCTCGCCGGCGACGTCCGGCGGTACCGGCTGGAGGAAGGCGTCCAGCACGTACGTGCCGGAGTTGGCGATCGGCCGGCCGATCGGCACCACCTCGGCGTCCGGTGTCAGCGGGGCGCTCATCGTCGCGCACACCGTCGTCTCGGTCGGCCCGTACGCGTTGACCATGCGCCGGGTCCCGGCCCAGCGGGCGGGCAGGCCCGGCGGGCAGGCCTCGCCCGCCACGGTCAGCGTCTCCAGCGTCGCGGGCAGTTCCTCGGCCACCGCCAGCACGCTCGGCGGGACCGTGGCGTGGGTGATGTCCCAGCGGCGCAGCGCGGCGCCCAGCGCCACGTGGGGCGGCAGCCCTTCCGCGCCGGGGACGACCGAGGCGGCGCCGGACAGCAGGGCCATGCACAGTTCGGATACCGCGGCGTCGAAGCTCAGCGACGCCATCTGCAGGACCCGGGACCGCGGTGTCACCGCGAACCGTTCGATCTGGGCGCGGGCCAGGTTGCCCACGCCCGCGTGCGGGACGACGACGCCCTTGGGCCGTCCGGTGGAGCCGGACGTGTAGGTGACGTACGCCGCGTGGGCCGGGCGCAGCGGCGCGGTCCGCTCGGCGTCGGTCAGCGGGCCGCCTGGCAGGGCGGCGATCTCGGCCGCCACCGCCGGGTCGTCCAGGACCACGACGCGTCCGGTGTACCCGTCCGGTACGACGTGCCGGGTCCGCGTGGTGCACAGCACGACCGGCGGTCCGGCGTCGGCGAGGACGTACGCCATGCGCTCCGCCGGGTGTGCCGGGTCCACCGGTACGAACGCGCCGCCCGCCGCCACCACGGCCAGTACGGCGGTCACCATGGCCGCCGACCGCTGCACGGCGACCGCGACGCGCTGCTCCGGCCCGACGCCGAGCCCGGTCAGGTGGCGGGCCAGGCGGCCGGCCTCCTGCGCCAGTTCGCCGTAGGTCAGTGTGCGGTCGTCCGACACCAGGGCCGTCGCGTCCGGGGACGCGGCGGCTTGGCGGGCGAACAGGTCCGGCAGGGTGGCGGCCGGGGCCGGCACCGCGGTCCGGTTCCACCGCGTCTCGACCAGCTCGCGTTCGTCCTCGCCCAGGAGCCGGACGCGGCCCACGGGCGTCGTCGGGTCCGCGACCACCTGTTCCAGGGCACGGACCAGTGCGGCCTGCATCCGCTCGGCTCGGGCCCGCGGGAAGACGTCCGGGCGGTAGATGAAGTCGCCCTGCGCCCGCTCTCCGGGGGCCACGATCCAGGTGAGGGGGTAGTGGCCCCGGTCCTCGGGGATCCCGGCCGGGCGTACGGCGAGGGAGTCCGGGTCGGCGGGCGCCTCGGGCGGCTGCGGGTAGTTCTCGTAGACCACGAGCGTATCGAAGGTCGCGCCGGGCCCGGCGAGGTGCTGGATCTCCGGCAGCCCGACGTGCTGGTGGGCCATGAGCCCGGTACGGCGGCGCTGAAGGTCGGTGAGCATGTCGACGACCGGCTGGGCGCCGTCCAGGTGGACGCGGACCGGCAGGGTGTTGATGAACAGGCCGATCATCGACTCGACGCCCGGCAGCTCCGGCGGGCGGCCGGCCACGGTGGTGCCGAAGACCACGTCGTCGCGGCCGGTCAGCCGGGCCAGCAGCAGGGCCCACATGCCCTGGAGCACGGTGTTCGTGGTCAGGCCGAGGCCGCGGGTCAGCTCGGTCAGCCGCCGGGTGAGGTCGTCGGTCAGCTCGAAGCGGATGCGTTCGGGCACGGCGGGGGCCCGGACCAGTTCGGCCGGGACCACGCTGGTCGGCTCGTCCACTCCGGCCAGTTCCGCCCGCCACGCGGCCCGGGCGGCCGCCTTGTCCTGGCGGTCCAGCCAGGTCAGGTACTCCCGGTAGGAGGTGGCCGGCGGCAGGGTGCGGTCGTGGCCGCCCGCCGCGTACACGGCGGCCATCTCGTTGATGAGGACCGGCAGCGACCAGCCGTCCTTGACGATGTGGTGGCTGGTCAGCACCAGCATGTGCCGCCGCTCGGCGAGCCGGACCAGCAGCAGCCGCAGCAGCGGCGCGACCGTCAGGTCCAGCCGGTGCTCGCGGTCGCCGTCGGCCAGTTCCCGGAGGGCGGCCGGTACCGCGTCGGCGGCCACGTCCGACAGGTCGGCCTCGCGCCACGGCAGCGGCACGTCCCGGGCGATGACCTGCACGGTCTCGCCCGACGCGCGCGGGTGGAAGCTGGCCCGCAGGGACGGGTGGCGTATCAGCAGCGTCTCCCACGTGGCCCGCAGCCGGGCGACGTCGAGCGGGCCGGTCAGCTCCATCATCCGCTGGCCCTCGTAGATGTCCGGACCGTCCTCGTCGAACGCGGCGTGGAACAGCAGCCCTTCCTGGAGGGGTGACAGCGGCCAGATGTCGGCCAGGGACGGCACGGCCGTCTCCAGCTCCTCCACGGTGTCCTGGGTCAGCTCCAGGAGGGAGAAGTCGGAGGGGTGTGCCCGCCCGCGCCCGGCCCGTCGGTGTGGGCGGCCAGGCCGCCGAGCGCCGTGAGCCAGTCCTGTCCGAGCCGCCGTACGGCGTCCTCG
This sequence comes from Streptomyces sp. Ac-502, assembly GCF_045222935.1. Classification (NCBI taxonomy): domain Bacteria; kingdom Bacillati; phylum Actinomycetota; class Actinomycetes; order Kitasatosporales; family Streptomycetaceae; genus Streptomyces; species Streptomyces sp. Ac-502. The sequence goes on along the minus strand of NZ_JBHFFO010000001.1, from coordinate 8,728,811 downwards.
TCCAGCAGTCCGCCGGGCCAGCTGAGGGTCAGGGTCAGCCCGGGCCCGTCGGGGCCGTCCTGGACCACCGCGCCCGCTTCCAGAGCGTGCCGGGCAGGCATGCTCTCGTCCACCGAGCCGCCGAGCGCCGCCTCACCGGCCATCTGCCAGGGCGCGACCGTCTCCGGGGCGGACCCGGCGGTGAAGCGGCCAAGATAGTTGAAGGCGATCTGCGGGGCGGGGAGGGCGGCCAGTACGGGGCCGGTCTCGGGGTTGAGGTGGCGCAGCAGCTCGTACCCCAGACCGTCGCCGGGCACGGCACGCGCCTGTTCCTTGACGGTCTTGAGCAGTGTCCCGGCCGCGGGCCCGCCCGTCAGGGCCTGGGCCAGGTCGAGACCGGCCAGCCGCAGCCGCAGCGGGTGCGTGCTGGTGAACCAGCCGACCGTACGGGAGAGGTCGGCGCCCGCGACCGGCTCGCGCCCGTGTCCTTCGACGTCCACCAGGACTCCGGCGCCGGTGTCCTGGCCACGCTCCTGCTGCCGCCGGGTCACGGCGGCGGCCAGCGTGGCCAGCAGCACGTCGTGGACGCCGCAGTGGAAGGCGGCCGGTGCCTGGGCCGCCAGGACCGCGGCCGCGGTGGCGGGCACGGTCCAGGTGAGGCGTCGGACGGTTGCCGCGGTGTCCTGCTCCGGGTCGAGTGCGCGCTCGCCCACCAGGGGGTCGGTGCCGTCCAGGAGGGCGGTCCAGTGCTCCAGTTCGGCGGTGCGTGCGGGGTCCGCCGCCTGTTCGGTGAGCAGGGCCGACCACTGGGCGAAGGCCGTGCCGACCGGGTCGAGGTCCGGCTCGCGGTCCGCCGCGACGGCTTCGCAGGCGGCTTGCAGGTCCGGGACGAGGATGCGCCAGGAGACGCCGTCGACGACCAGGTGGTGGACGGCGAGCACCAGCCGGCCGGTCCGCGCGGGACCGGCGTCCAGCCACACCGCCTGCACCAGGACGCCGTCGGCGGGCGCCAGGCGGCGTACCGCCTCCCGAGCGGCCCGGTCAGCCGCCCCGTCCAGGCCGTCGTCCGGTACGTGCGTGGCGTCGACGCGGCTGACCAGCGCGGCGGCGTCCACCGCGCCGCGCGGGGCGACGTGCAGCGCCGGTTCGGGGCCGTCGGTTTCGGGGCCGTCGGTCACCTTGGCCCGCAGCATGGCGTGGGTGTCCAGTACGGCGGCCAGCCCGGCGGCCAGGACGTCCTGGCCGAGCCCGGCCGGTGCGCCGACGACGGCCCACTGCGCGAACTCGCCGCGTGTCGCGGCGGATACGCCGAGGGCCCGTACGACCGGGGTCCACGCGACCTCGCCCGATCCGGTGCCGGCCGGTTCCGGCGCGGCCGCGGTGTCGTCCCCGGCCGTCTCGGCCACCTCGGCCAGCCGTTCCGGGGTCTTCTCCTCGAACACCTGCCAGGGCGTGACGACCACTCCGGCGCGCCGGGCCCGTGACACCAGTTGCAGCGACATGATCGAGTCGCCGCCCAGCTCGAAGAAGCTGTCCTCGACGCCGACCTGGTCCAGGCCCAGCACCTCGGCGAACAGGGCGCACAGGGTCTCTTCGGTGCCGGTGCGCGGTGCCCGCCGCGAGGCTCGCGCGGCGAAGTCGGGCGCGGGCAGCGCGGCCCGGTCGACCTTGCCGTTCGCGGTCACCGGGAGCGTGTCGAGGGCCACCACGGCGGCCGGGACCAGGTACTCGGGCAGCAGCCCGGCCACGTGCTCGCGGACCGCCTCGGCGTCCACGGCCGTCCCGTCCGGCACGACGTACCCGATCAGGCGCCGCTCGCCGGGCCGGTCCTCGCGGGCCACCACCACGGCCTGGGCGACCGCCGGGTGTCCGGCCAGCGCCGCTTCCACCTCGCCCGGTTCCACCCGGTAGCCGCGCACCTTGACCTGGGTGTCCGTCCGCCCGGCGAAGACCAGTTCACCGTCGTACGTCCAGTGCGCCAGGTCGCCCGTGCGGTACATCCTCCCCCAGCCTTCGGCCGGGGGGACCCCATGCCGGGCGGGAACGGGCAGGCGACGAACCGTTCGGCCGTCGCGCCGGCACGGTCGAGGTAGCCGCGCGCCAGTCCCGCGCCGGCCAGGTACAGCTCACCGTCCACACCCGGCGGCACGGGCCGCAGGAAGGCGTCGAGCACATACGCCCGGCGGCCGTCCAGCGGACGCCCGATGGGCAGCACGCCGTCCGCCACCGGCTCACCCGGCCGCAGCGGCCGCCAGGTGGCGCACAGGGTGGTCTCGGTCGGCCCGTACATGTGCCGGACCACGACGCCGGGGCACGCTTCGCGTACGCGGGCGACGGAACCGGCCGGGACCACGTCGCCGCCGGTCAGCACCTCGCGCAGGCCCGCGAAGCAGTCCGGGGACTCCTCGGCGACCACACGGAACAGGCCCGCCGTGAGGTGTACGGCCGTCACGCCCGCCGCCACCGCCTCGCGGACGCGCCGGGCGTCGACCGTGCCGGGGGCGGCGACCACCACGCGGCCGCCGGTGGCCAGCGGCGCCCAGATCTCGTACAGCGAGGCGTCGAAGACGTGCGGGGCGTGCAGCAGTACCGCGTCGTCCGGGCCGAGGGCCCAGCCGCGGTCCGCCGCCAGTGCCGCCACACTGCCGTGCGGCACGCCGACGCCCTTGGGCACACCGGTGGAGCCGGAGGTGTACATCACGTACGCCAAGTCATGCGCGGATACGGGCGGTTGCGGTCCTCCGGCCGCGCACGCCGCCACGGCCGCCCGTACCTCCGGCGTGTCCAGCACGACCACCTGCCCGGCCGCGTCCACCGGCACCGCCGTCCGGGTGGCCTCGGTGCACAGCACGGCCGACGGGCCCGAGTCGGCCAGCATGAACGCGACTCGTTCCGCCGGGTATCCGGCGTCGACCGGCACGTACGCCGCTCCGGCCTTCCAGATGCCCAGCAGCACCGCGATCAGGTGGGCCGAGCGCTCCATCATCACCGCGACCCGGTCACCACGGCCCACGCCGAGGCCGCCCAAGTACGCGGCGAGACGGTCCGACTCGCTGTCCAACTCGCCATATTGAACAGTCCGACCCCCGTCCGCCACGGCCACCGCCGAGCGGGCACGGGCCACCTGGCGGGCGAACAGCTCCGGCACCGAGGCGGCGGACAACTCCACGACGGCATCCGGGTTCCACTCCGCCACGGCACGGTGGTGTTCCGGCGCGTCCAGGACGCCGATCCGGCCGACGGGCGCCCGCGGGTCCGCCACGACCTGTTCCAGTACGCGGACGACGCGCTCGCCCAGTTGCCGGGCCTCGCGCCGGTCGAACAGGTCCGGCCGGTACGTCACGTAGACCCGCAGCCGGTCGCCGGGGACGACGCCCACGGCCAGCGGGTAGTGGGTGCCCGCCACCAGGTTCGCCTGGGAGATCGTCACCTCGCCCCCCGCCCGCATGGAGGCGGACAGGGTGGCGGTGGTCCGCGGGTAGTTCTCGAACATCAGCATGGTGTCGAAGACCGCGCCGGGACCGGCCAGGCCCTGCACCTCCGGCAGGCCGAGGTGCTGGTGGGCCATGAGCGCCGACTGGCGCTCCTGGAGGCCGGTGAGCATCCGCAGGACCGGTTCGGCGCCGTCGAGCCGTACCCGTACCGGCTGGGTGTTGATGAACAGGCCGACCATCGACTCGACGTCGGGCAGCTCCGGCGGGCGGCCGGAGACGGTGCCGCCGAACACCACGTCGATCCGCCCGGCCAGGCGCGACAGCACCATCGCCCAGGCGCCCTGCACCACGGTGTTGACGGTCAGGCCGTGCTGCCGGGCCAGCAGGGTCAGGGCCCGGGTGCCGTCCTCGGAGAGTTCGGCGGCGTCGGTCTCGGGCTCCGCCGGGGCCCGGCCCTGGTCGGAGCGGGCCACCAGGGTGGATTCCTCGGCGCCGGCGAGTTCCGCCTGCCAGGCGGCGCGCGCGGCGTCCTTGTCCTGCTCGCCCAGCCAGGCCAGGTAGTCGCGGTAGGAGGCGGTCCGCTTCAGACCCGCGCCGTCGCCGCCCGCGGCGTAGGCCGCGCCCAGTTCGTCCAGGACGATCGGCATCGACCATCCGTCCAGCAGGATGTGGTGGCTGGTGACGACGAGGAAGTGCCGGTTCTCCGCCAGGCGTACGAGGAGCAGCCGCAGCAGCGGTGCCGACGCGAGGTCGAAGCGCCGGGCCCGCTCGTTGGCGGCCAGCCGGTCCAGTGCGGCCTGCCGCTCGGGTTCCGGAAGCGCCGACACGTCCGCCTCGCCCCAGGGCAGTTCGACGTTCCCGGCGACGACCTGCACGGTGTCGCCGGACTCCCGCTGGTGGAAGCTGGCCCGCAGCGCGTCGTGCCGGGCGAGCAGTGCCTGCCAGGAGGCGCGCAGCCGGGCGGCGTCCAGGGGGCCGTTCAGTTCCAGCAGCCGCTGGGTCTCGTAGACGTCCGGGCCTTCTTCGTCGAAAGCGGCGTGGAAGAGCAGTCCTTCCTGGAGGGGCGACAGCGGCCAGATGTCCGTCAGGGACGGCACGGCGGTCTCCAGCGCCGTCACGCTCTCCTGGGTGATGTCCAGGAGCGGGAAGTCGCCGGGGGTGTGTCCGCCCGCGCCGGGGCTCCCGGTGTGGGCGGCCAGGCCGCCGAGGAGGTCCAGCCAGGCCTGGCCGAGTCCGTCCACCGCGGTCTCGTCGAGGAGGGCGGCGGGCCAGGTCAGCGCGAGGTCCAGTTCCGGCCCGTCCGGGGTGTCGCGGACGACGGCGCTCGCCTCCAGGGCGTGTGGGACGGGCAGGTCCGGCGCGGCCGTACCGCCGATCGCGGTGGCGCCGGCCGTCTGCCACGGGCCGACGGTGCCGCCGTCCGCGCCCGCGGCGAAGCGGCCGAGGTAGTTGAAGCCGACCTGCGGGGCCGGGAGGGCGGCCAGGGTGGGGCCGGTCTCCGGGTTGAGGTGGCGCAGCAGCTCGTACCCCAGACCGTCGCCGGGCACGGCGCGTGCCTGTTCCTTGACGGTCTTGAGCAGTGTCCCGGCCGCGGGTCCGCCCGTCAGGGCCTGGGTCAGGTCGAGCCCGGAGAGGTCCAGGCGGACCGGGTGGACGCTGGTGAACCAGCCCACCGTACGGGTCAGGTCGGTGCCGTCGAGCGGTTCCCGGCCGTGTCCTTCCACGTCCACCAGGAGCGCGGTGCCGGCCCCGGGCCGCCGGTGGGCGACCGCGCCGACCAGCGACGCCAGCAGCACGTCGTGGGCTCCGCAGTGGAACGCCGCCGGGGCACGGTTCAGCACGGCCGCGGCCGTCGCGCCGGTCAGCGTCCAGGAGCGGCGGCGCAGGGTGGCCGCGGTGTCGGTGTCCGGGTCGGGTGTACGGGTGCCGAGCTGGGGGGCCGTGGTGTCGAGCAGGGCGGTCCAGTCGGCGAGTTCGGCGGTGCGGGCCGCGTCGACAGCCTGGTCGGTGAGCAGCTCCGCCCACCTGCGGAAAGACGTGCCGGCGGGGTCCAGTTCGGGTACCTCGCCCGCGGCGACCGCTTCGCAGGCTGCTTGCAGGTCTGGGGCGAGGATGCGCCAGGACACGCCATCCACGACCAGGTGGTGGGCGACCAGGGCCAGCCGTCCGGTCCGGTGCGGGCCGGCGTCCACCCACACGGCCCGGACCATCTCACCGGCGGCCGGGTCCAGCCGGGCGGCGGCCTCGCGGGCCGCGTCCTCGGCGATGCCGTCCAGGGCGCCTTCCGGCGCTTCCGTGGCGTCGGTACGGGTGACCAGCGCGGCGGCGTCCACCGCGCCGCGGCCGGGCACGTGCAGCGTGGGCCGCTCGCCGGTGACGGCCCGGGCCCGCAGGACGGCGTGGGTGTCCAGTACGGCGGCCAGCCCGGCGGTCAGCGCGTCGAGTCCCAGCCCGGCCGGCGCGCCCATGACCGTCCACTGGGCGAAGCCGGGACGGGCGGCGCGCTCCCCCAGCGCCCGCATCACGGGCGTCCACGGGATCTCGCCGTCGCCCGTGTCGGAGCCGGTGCGGGCCGCGGCGTCGGCCGGGGCCGCCACCGCCGCCAGCCGCCAGGGCGTCTTGAGGTCGAATACCTGACGAGGCGTCAGCACGAGTCCGGCGCGGCGGGCCCGCGACACCAGCTGCATGGAGCCGATCGAGTCGCCGCCCAAGGCGAAGAAGCCGTCGTCGGCCCCCACCCGCTCCAGGCCCAGCACCTCGGCGAACAGACCGCACAGCAGCTCTTCGGCCGGGGTGCGCGGGGCCCGCCCGGACACCCGCCCGGCGAAGTCGGGGGCGGGCAGCGCCACCCGGTCCACCTTGCCGTTGACCGTCACCGGCAGGGACGGCAGCACCAGCACGGCCGCCGGAACCATGTAGTCCGGCAGCACCTTGGCGACGTGCTCGCGGATCTGGTCCGCGTCCGCCTCCTGCCCGTCGGGCACCACGTAACCCACCAGGCGCCGTTCACCGGGGCCGTCCGTACGGGCCACGACCACGGCCTGGCCGACGGCCGGGTGCGCGGCCAGCGCCGCCTCCACCTCGCCCAGCTCGACCCGGAACCCGCGCACCTTGACCTGCGCGTCCGCCCGCCCGACGAAGACCAGCTCGCCCTCGGGCGTCCAGCGCACCAGGTCGCCGGTCCGGTACATCCTCCCCGGCCTTCGGCCGAGGGACCCCATGCCGGTGCCGAACGGGCACGCCACGAAGCGTTCGGCGCTGAGCCCCGCGCGCTGCCAGTAGCCCTGGGCCAGGCCGGTGCCCGCGACGTACAGCTCGCCGACGACGTCCGGCGGTACGGGCTGGAGGAACGCGTCCAGGACGTACACCTGCCGGTTGTCCAGCGGGCGGCCCACCGGCAGCTCCGGGCCCGCGTCGGCACCGGGCCGCAGGACGTGCCAGGTGGCGCACAGCGTGACCTCGGTCGGCCCGTACAGATGCCGTACGGACACCTCGGGGCACGCCTCGCGCACCCGCGCCACCGACGCCGCCGGCACCACGTCACCGCCGGTCAGCACCTCGCGCAACCCGGCGAAGCACTCCGGCGAGTCGTCCGCCACCACCCGGAACAGCCCGGCCGTGACATGCACCGCCGTCACGCCGCCCGCCACCGCTTCGCGGATCCGCTGCGCGTCCACCGCGCCCGGCCGCGCCACCTCGACGCGGCCGCCGGAGACCAGCGGCGCCCAGATCTCGAACAGCGACACGTCGAAGGCGTGCGGAGCGTGCATCAGCACCGCGTCGTCCGGGCCGAGCGCCCAGCCGCGGCTGCCGGTCAGCGCCGCGACGCTCCCGTGCGGCACGGACACGCCCTTCGGCTCCCCGGTCGAGCCGGAGGTGTACATCACGTACGCCATGTCGTCGGCCGTGAGCGGGGGTTCGGCGGCCTGGCCGCCGTACTCCGCGACCTCCGGCGTGTCCAGCACCACCAGCCGTCCGTCCGCGTCGACCGGCACCGCCGAGCGCGTCGCCTCCGTGCACAGCACGGCCGCCGGCCGCGCGTCGGCCAGCATGAACGCGATCCGTTCCGCCGGGTACCCGGCGTCCACCGGCACGTACGCCGCCCCGGCCCTCCACACTGCCAGCAGCGCCACCACCAGGTCGGCGGACCGTTCCAGCACCACCGCGACCCGGTCGCCGCGCCGCACGCCCGCACCGTGCAAGTACGCGGCCAAGCGGCCCGCTTCGGCGTCCAGCCCGCCGTACGTCAGCGTCCGCCGCTCGTCCCGGACGGCCACGGCGTCCGGCGCCGACGCCACGCGCCGGGCGAACAGCTCCGGCACCGACGGTCCCGCCGCCTTTGCAGCCGTCGCGTTCCAGCCGTCCACGACCAGGTGCCGCTCGTCCGTCCCCAGGACGCCGACCCGGCCCACCGGCGCCGACGGGTCGGCCACCACCTGCTCCAGCACCCGTACCAGCCGGGCGAAGACGGCCTCGGCGGTACGGCGGTCGAACAGGTCCGGGCGGAAGTCGAGCTTGCAGAGCATCCGCTCGCCCGGCACGACGACCAGGGTGAAGGGGTAATGGGAGGTCTCCCGCCCTTCGACGAAGCGCAGGGTGAAGGCGTCCGGGCCGGTCGCCCCGGCGGGCGCCGCCGGATAGTTCTCGAAGACCACCAGGGTGTCGAAGACCGCCCCGGGCCCGGCCAGTTTCTGGATCTCGCCCAGCCCCAGGTGCTGGTGGGACATGAGGGCGGTCTGCCGCTCCTGGATGCCCGCGAGGAGCCGGTGCAGCGGCTGTCCGCCGTCCAGCCGGACGCGGACCGGCAGCGTGTTGATGAACAGGCCCACCATCGACTCGACACCGGGCAGCGCGTCGGGGCGGCCGGCCACCGTGGCGCCGAACACCACGTCGTCGCGCCCGGCGAGCCGCGCCAGGAGCAGCGCCCAGGCGCCCTGCACCACGGTGTTCACCGTCAGCCCATGGGCGCGGGCCAGCCCCACCAGGCCGCGCGTCAGATCCTCGGGGATCTCGCTGATCAGGCTCTCGGGCACCACCGGCAGCCGGGCCGGGTCGGCCGGTGCCACCAGGGTCGGCTCGTCGTTGCCGGCCAGTTCGGCCCGCCACGCCTGCCGGGCGGCGTCCTTGTCCTGGCGGTTCAGCCAGGACAGGTAGTCGCGGTAGCGGGCCGCCCTGGGCAGCCCGCGCGCGTCACCGTCCGCCGCGTACACCGTGGTGAGTTCGTTGAGCAGCACCGGCATCGACCAGCCGTCCATCAGGACGTGGTGCGAGGTGATGACCAGCCGGTGCCGGTCGGTGCCCAGGCGGATCAGCAGCAGGCGCAGCAGGGGCGGCACCGCCGGGTCGAACCGCTCGGCCCGCTCCTCCGCGGCCAGCCGTTCGGCCTCGGCGGCGGCTCCCGCCCCGGCCAGGCCCGACACGTCGGCCTCCCGCCACGGCAGCGTCACCTCACGCGCGACGACCTGCACCGCGTCGCCCGACCTGCGCCGCCGGAAGCCCGCCCGCAGCGCCGGGTGCCGGGCGACCAGCGCCTCCCACGAGGCGCGCAGCCGGTCCGCGTCCAGCGGGCCGTCCAGGGCCAGCGTCCGCTGGCCCTGGTAGACGTCCGGGCCCTCCTCGTCGAAGGCGGCGTGGAACAGCAGCCCTTCCTGCAACGGCGAGAGCGGCCACACGTCCTCGACAAGAGATCGGGTCATCGCTTACTCCTCAAAACGGCATGCGTTCATCGGGCTACGAGGTGCGGCCGGCGGCTCGCGGGGCGCGTTACGGGGCGCCGTCCGCGAAACCGGCTTCGAACTCCTCGACCTCGTCCTGACCGAGGTCCAGCAGGGGGAAGTCGGAGGCGGTGTGCCCGCCGGCGGCCGGGTCGGCGGTGTGTGCCGCCAAGCCGTCCAGCAGGCCCAGCCAGCGCCGGCCCAGCCGCTCGGCGGCCGCCTCCGGCCACAGTCCGGCGGGCCCGCCGAGCCTGAGGGTCAGTTCCGGTCCGTCCGGGGTGTCCTTGACGTACGCCCCCGCCTCCAGGGCGTGCGGGGCGGGTGTGCGGGGGTCGGCCGAACTGCCGACCACCGAGGTGCCGGCCGGCTGCCAGGCGTCCCCCGGCGCTCCGGCCCGGCCCGCACCCGCGAACCTGCCCAGGTAATTGAACCCGATGTGGGCGTCCGGCAGGGTGTCCAACTCCGGTGCGGTGAGCGGGTTCAGGTGGCGCAGCAGGGCGTGGCCGAGGCCGTCGCCGGGCACTGCCCGGGCCTGTTCCTTGACGCGTTTGAGCAGGTCACCGGCGGCCGGGCCGCCGCGCGGCGCCTCGTCGAGGTCGATGCCCGAGACGTCCAGGCGGACCGGGTGGACGCTGGTGAACCAGCCCACCGTCCGGGAAAGGTCCGCCCCGCCGGCCGGTTCGCGCCCGTGTCCTTCGACGTCCACGACGAGCGGGGCTTCCGGCCGGTCGTGCGCCACCGCGCCCGCCAGTGTCGCGAGCAGCACTTCGTGGACGCCGCAGTGGAACACCCCGGGGGCCGTGCCGACGAGGGTGGCCGCCGTCGGCCCCGGCAGCGTCCAGGTGCGCCAGACCATTCCGGCCAAGGTGTCCTCGGCCGGGTCGAGCGCCCGTCCGCCGAGCGGACGTGCCGCGTCCTTGAACAGGGCTGCCCAGTCAGGGAGCTCGGCTATTCGGTCCTCGTTGGTGGCCTGGGCCGCGAGGGCGCCCGCCCACTGCCGGAAGGAGGTGGGGACGGGGTCGAGTTCCGGTACGCGCCCCTCCGCCACCGCTTCGCAGGCGGCTCGCAGGTCCGGGAGCAGGATGCGCCAGGACACGCCGTCCATCACCAAGTGGTGCACCACGAGCGCCAGCCGGCCGGGCTCGGTGGGCCCGGCGTCCAGCCAGACGGCCTGCACCAGCACGCCGCCCTCGGTGTCCAGCCGCCCGGTCGCCTCCCTGGCCGCGCTGTCGGCCATGTCGTCCAGGGAAAGGGCAGCGGCCGGTACGTCCGCCGCGTCGACCCGGGTGAGCAGGGTGGCGGCGTCGACCGTGCCGCGCCCCCGCACTTCCAGGCGAGGCTCGCCCTCCGCGTGCACCACGCGGGCCCGCAGCATGTCGTGGGTGTCCAGTACGGCGGCCAGCCCTCCGGTGAGCACGTCCGGCCGCAGGCCCGCGGGGGTGGTGACGACCATCCACTGCGCGAAGCCGCTGCTCAGCGCGTACTCCCCGAGCGCCGCCATGGCCGGGGTCCAGGCCACCTCGCCCACGCCCGCGTCCGGGGCGGCGTGCACCTCGTCGGCGAGCCGGGCGACGGCGGCCAGCGCGCCCGGTGTCTCCTGCTCGAAGACGTCCTGGGCGCTGAAGACCACCCCTTCGCGGCGGGCCCGGGTGGCGAGCTGCATCGACATGATCGAGTCGCCGCCCAGCCGGAAGAAGCCGTCCTCCGCGCCGACCCGTTCCAGGCCGAGCAGTTCGGCGAAGAGCCCGCACAGGATGTCCTCCGCCGCCGTGCGCGGTGCGCGTCCGGCGGTCTTTCCGGCGAAGCCGGGGGCGGGCAAGGCCTTGCGGTCGACCTTGCCGTTGGCCGTGACCGGCAGGGCGTCCAGGACGAGGACGGCGGCGGGCACCATGTAGTCCGGCAGTACGCGGGCCAGGTGCTCGCGCACAGCCTGGCCGTCCGTACCGTCCCCGGCCGCCACCACGTAGCCGACCAGCCTGCGTTCGCCCGGCCGGTCCTCGCGGGCGACGACGGCGGCCTGGGCCACCCCCGGCGCGGCCGCGAGCACGGCCTCGATCTCGCCCGGTTCGATGCGGTAGCCGCGCACCTTGACCTGCGCGTCGGCGCGCCCGGCGAAGAGCAGTTCGCCGTCCGGCGTCCAGCGCGCGAGGTCGCCCGTGCGGTACATCCTCCCCCAGCCTTCGGCCGGGGGACCCCCATGCCGGGCGGGAACGGGCAGGCGACGAAGCGTTCGGCCGTCGCGCCGGGGCGGTCGAGGTAGCCGCGGGCCAGGCCCGTGCCGGCCAGGTACAGCTCGCCGGCCACGCCGGGCGGTACGGGCTGGAGGAACGCGTCGAGGACGTACGCCTGCCGGTTGGCCAGCGGGCGCCCGATCGGCAGGGCGTCCGGGGTGGGCCCGCCCGGCCGGAGCCGGTGCCAGGTGGCGCTCAGGGTGGTCTCGGTGGGCCCGTACAGATGCCGTACGGGCACCTCGGGGCACGCCTCGCGCACCCGCGCCACCGACGCCGCCGGCACCACGTCACCGCCGGTCAGCACCTCGCGCAGCCCGGCGAAGCACGCCGGGTCCTCCTGCGCGGCCACCCGGAAGGCCCCGGCGGTCAGGTGCACCGCCGTGACACCCGCCGCCACCGCCTCCCGTACCCGCTGCGTGTCCACCGCGCCGGGCGCCGCCACGGCCACCCGGGCGCCGGAGACCAGCGGCACCCATGTCTCGAACAGGGAGGCGTCGAAGGCGTGCGGGGCGTGCATCAGCACCGCGTCGTCCGGGCCGAGCGCCCAGTCGCGGTCCCCGGCCAGCGCCGCCACACTGCCGTGCGGCACGCCGACGCCCTTCGGTACGCCGGTGGAGCCGGAGGTGTACATCACGTACGCCAAGTCCTGAGAACGCAGGGGCGGTCGGGGATCACCGGCCGGTGCTTCCGCCACCGCCGTCCGTACCTTCGGGTCGTCCAGCACGACCGTCTGCCCGGCCAGGTCCGCCGGGACCGCCGCGCGGGTGGCCTCGGTGCACAGCACGAGCGCGGGCCCCGAGTCGGCCAGCAGGAACGCGACCCGCTCCGCCGGATAGCCGGCGTCCACCGGCACGTACGCGGCGCCCGCCTTCCACACCGCCAGCAGCGACGTGATCAGCTCGGCCGACCGCTCCAGCAGCACCGCGACCCGGTCGCCACGGCCGACGCCCAGGCCGCGCAAGTACGCGGCGAGGCGGTCCGACCCGGTGTCCAACTCACCGAATTGAACACTTTGACGCCCGTCCGTCACGGCCACGGCATCCGGCGCGGCCGCCACGCGTGCCGCGAACAGTTCCGGCACGGTGGCGCCCGCGGCCTCCGCCGCCGTGGCGTTCCACTCCGTCACGGTCCGGTGCCGCTCGGCCGCGTCCAGGACGTCGACCCGGCCCACCGGCACCGACGGGTCCGCCATCAGTTGCTCCAGCACCCGCACCAGCCGCCCGGCCAGCGCGCGGGCCAGCTCGGCGGTGACCAGGTCGGGCCGGTAGGAGACCTCCACCTCCAGCCGGTCGCCGGGGAGGATGCCGAGGGTCAGCGGGTAGTGGGTGGCCTGGCGCAGGCCGAGCGTGGTGAAGGTGAGCGTGCCGGGGGCCGATTCGGCGGCCGGGCGCGGGTAGTTCTCGTACACCACCAGCGTGTCGAAGCCGGCTTCCGGACCGGCGTGCTTCTGGATGTCGGCCAGGCCCAGGTGCTGGTGCGGGAGCAGCGCGGACTGGCGGCTCTGTACGTCCTTGAGCATCTCCACCACGGGCTGCCCCGCGTCCAGGCGCACCCGCACCGGCACCGTGTTGATGAAGAGGCCGACCATCGACTCGACGCCGGGGAGTTCCGGCGGGCGGACCGCCACGGTCGTGCCGTAGACCACGTCGTCGCGCCCGGACAGCCGGGCCAGGAGCAGCGCCCAGGCGCCCTGCACGACGGTGTTGACGGTCAGGCCGTGGCGGCGGGCCAGGTCGGTGAGGGCGCGGGTGAGGGACGCCGGCAGGTCGGCCTTGGTCTGGTCGGGCAGCTCGGGAGTGCGGGCCGGGTCCGCGGGGGCGACGAGCGTCGGCTCGCCGTCCCCGGCCAGTTCGGCGCGCCACGCGGCCCGCGCGGCGTCCTTGTCCTGCCGGCCCAGCCACGCCAGGTAGTCGCGGTAGGAGGCGGTGCGCCGCAGCACCGAGGGGTCGCCGCCCGCCGCGTACACCGTGGTCGCCTCGTCGAAGAGGATGGGCATGGACCAGCCGTCGAGCAGGATGTGATGAGCCGTCAGCACCATGCAGTGCCGCTCGGCGCCGAGGCGTACGAGCAGCACCCGCAGCAGCGGCGCCACCCCGAGGTCGAAGCGTTCCGCGCACGCGTCGGCTGCCAGCCGTCCGACCTCGGCGAGCGCGTCGGCCTCGGGCAGGCCGGACAGGTCGGCGTCACGCCAGGGCAGTACGGCCTCCCGGCTGACGAGCTGTACCGCCTCCCCCGACTTGCGGCGGTGGAAGCTGGCGCGGAGCGCCGCGTGCCGGCCGAGCAGCGCCTGCCAGGACGCGTGCCAGCGGTCCGCGTCCAGGGGGCCGTCGATGGTCAGGGTCCGCTGGATGACGTAGACGTCGGGCCCCTGGTCGCCGAACCCGGCGTGGAAGAGCATCCCTTCCTGCAACGGGGACAGCGGCCACACCTCGGCGAGTGCCGAGCCCTTGCCGGATGCCGGCCCCGTGGCGGGTGTTGAGGTCTTCACAGCGACAGTCCCCCTTCGAGCCGTGCCGCGATCGCTTCGAACTCCTCGACCTCGTCCTGGCCGAGGTCCAGGAGCGGGAAGTCGGAGGGTGTGTGGCCGCCCGCCTCGGGCGCGGCCGTGTGGGCGGCCAGGCCGCCGAGCAGGTCCTTCCAGAGGTCGCCCAGGCGGGTGACGGCCGCGTCGTCGAGGACACCGGCCGGCCCGCCGACGGTCAGGGTCAGTGCGGGCCCCTCGGGCGTGTCGCGGATGACCGCGCCGGCCTCCAGGGCGTGCGGTGCGGGCATGTCCGGGTCGTCCGAGCCGCCCAGTGCGGTGCTGCCCGCTGCTTCCCACGGCCGCACGGTGCCCTCGGGGGCGCCCGCGGGGAACCGGCCGAGGTAGTTGAAGGCGATCTGCGGGGCGGGGAGGGCGGCCAGTACGGCGGCGGTCTCCGGGTTCAGGTGGCGCAGCAGCCCGTGGCCGAGGCCGTCGCCGGGCACCGCGCGCGTCTGTTCCTTGACCTCCTTGAGCAGTGCTCCGGCCGCGGGGCCGCCCGCCATGACCTGGTGCGGGTCCACGCCGGACAGGTCGAGCCGTACGGGGTGCACGCTGGTGAACCAGCCCACCGTCCGGGACAGGTCCGCCCCGGCGACCGGTTCCCGGCCGTGCCCCTCGATGTCCACGAGGACCCCGGACGCCGTCTCCGTTTCCGTCCGGGCGCACACGACCGCCGCGGCCAGTGCCGCGAGCAGCACTTCGTGCACGCCGCAGTGGAAGACCGCGGGCGTCCGGGTGGCGAGGACCGCCACCTGCTCCCGGGGCAGTTGCCAGGTGCGGTGGCGCACGGTCGCCTGGGTGTCCGTGCCCGGGTCGAGGGCGCGGGCGCCGAGCACCGGGTCGGGTCCGTCGAGTACGGCGGCCCAGCGCGGCAGTTCCGCCACGCGCCACGGCTGTGTCGCCTGCGCGGCCAGCAGTCCGGCCCACTGCCGGAAGGGCGTACCGGCGCGGTCCAGTTCCGGTGCGCGCCCGGCCGCCACCGCTTCGCAGGCGGCCCGCAGGTCCGGGAGCAGGATGCGCCAGGACACGCCGTCCACCGCGAGGTGGTGCACGGCCAGCACCAGCCGGCCGGTGCGGTGCGGTCCCGCGTCCAGCCAGACCGCCTGGACCAGGACGCCCGCGGCCGGGTCGAGCCGTCCGACCGCTTCTGCGGCGGCCCGTTCCGCGAGGCCGTCGAGGCCGCTGTCCGGCGCCCCGGCCACGTCCACCCGGGTGACCAGCGCGTCGGCGTCCACCGAGCCGCGGCCGCCGACGGTCAGTACGGGCCCGCCGGGCCGCGGCACCACCCGGGCCCGCAGCATGGCGTGGGTGTCCAGTACGGCGGCCAGCCCGGCGGCCAGCACGTCCCGGCCCAGCCCGGCCGGGGCGCCCACGGTCGTCCACTGCGCGAACCGGCCGCCGGTGATCCGCTCCCCGAGCAGCCGCATCACCGGTGTCCACGGCACCTCGCCGGTGCCCGCGCCCGCGGTGTCGGCTCGGGGGCCGGACCTCACCGGCTCCGCCACCTCGGCCAGGCGCTCCGGGGTCTGTTCGTCGAAGACCTGCCGGGAGGTCAGCAGCAGCCCGGCCCGGCGGGCCCGCGCCACCAGCTGGAGCGAGGTGATCGAGTCGCCGCCCAGCTCGAAGAAGCTGTCCTCGGCACCGGCCCGGTCCAGGCCCAGGAGTTCGGCGAACAGGGCGCACAGCACCGTCTCGGCGGGGGTGCGCGGCTCCCGGCCGGTGACCTGCCCGGCGAAGTCGGGCGCGGGCAGGGCCGCGCGGTCCAGCTTCCCGTTCGGGGTCCTCGGCAGTTCGTCGAGGGCCACCACGGCCGCGGGCACCATGTAGTCCGGCAATGTCCCGGCGACGTGGGTCCGGACGGACCGTTCGTCCAGGCCGGGCCCGGCGGGGACCGCGTAGCCGATCAGCCGGCGTTCGCCGGGGCGGTCCTCGCGGACCACCGCGACCGCGTCCGCCACCGCGGGGTGCGCGGCCAGCGCGGCCTCCACCTCGCCGAGTTCGACACGGAAGCCGCGGACCTTGACCTGGGCGTCCGCCCGCCCGGCGAAGACCAGTTCGCCGTCGCCGGTCCAGCGGACCAGGTCCCCGGTCCGGTACATCCTCCCCCAGCCTTCGGCCGGGGGGACCCCCATGCCCGGCGCGAACGGGTCCGCCACGAACCGCGACGCGCTCAGCCCCGCGCGCCCCAGGTAGCCGCGCGCCAGGTTCACCCCGGCCACGTACAGCTCGCCGAGCACGCCCGGCGGCACCGGCTGGAGGAAGGCGTCCAGGACGTACGCACGGGAGTTGGTGATCGGGCGGCCGATCGCGGGGGCGCTGCCGGCGTCCAGCGGCGCGGTCACCGTGGAGGTGACGGTCGCCTCGGTGACGCCGTACTCGTTGAACAGCTCCCGGCCCGCCGACCAGCGGCGCCGTACCTCGTCGGTCATCGGCTCGCCGCCGGTCACCAGGACCCGCAGCCGGGACAGCCCGTCGGAGGGCAGTTGCGGCAGGAACGCGGCGGGCAGCACCACGTGGGTGGCCTTGCGTTCGCGCAGCAGGTCGGCCAGGTCCTCGCCGAAGGACTCCTGCCCGGCCGGGGCCAGCACGAGCCGCCCGCCCGCGCACAGCACCGGCCAGATGTCCCCCATGGACACGTCGAAGCTGGGCGAGACGCGCTGGACGACGCGGCTGTCCGGGCCGATGCGGTAGCGCGCGACGCGGTCGGCGACGAGGTTGGCCAGGCCCCGGTGCGCGATCAGGACGCCCTTGGGCACGCCGGTCGATCCGGAGGTGTAGATCACGTACGCCGCGTGGTCGGCGCGCAGCGGCGCGGGCCGCTCGGCGTCGGACAGCGAGCCGCCCGCCCGGCGCGCCACCGCCGCGGCCACCGTGGGGTCGTCCATGACGACGACCGTGCCTCCGGACGCCCCGGCCGGGACCGCCGCCCGGGTGCGCGTCGTGCACACCACGACGGCCGGTTCGGCGTCCCGCAGGACGAACGCGATGCGCTCGGCCGGGTATTCGGGGTCCACCGGTACGTACACGCCGCCCGCCATCGCCACGGCCAGCACGGCGACGGCCATCGCCACCGACCGTTCGACGACGACCGCCACCCGGCACTCCGGGCCCACGCCGTGCCCGGTCAGGTGCCGGGCCAGCTGCCCGGCCTGGTGCTCCAGTTCGGCGTAGGTGAGCGCCTCGTGCCCGTCCTGCACCGCGACGGCACCGGGCGTGCGCGCGGCCTGGGCGCGGAACAGCTCGGGCATCGTCGCCACCGTCACCGGCGCGTCCGTACGGTTCCAGTCCGCCACGACCAGCGTGCGCTCGTCCGCGTCCAGGACACCGACCCGGCCCACCGGCACCGAGCAGTCCGCCATGAGCTGTTCGAAGACCCGCACCAGCCGCCCGACCAGCTTCTCGGCGATGTCCGCCGCCACCTGGCCGCGGCGGTGCGCCACGTGCACGCGCAGCCGTTCGCCCGGGATGACGCCCAGGGTCAACGGGTAGTGCGTCGCCTCGCGGGTGCCCAGGACGGCGAAGGAGAGCGCGTCCGGGGAGCCGGGCGCGGCGATCGCGCGGGGGTAGTTCTCGTGCACGACGAGCGTGTCGAAGACGGCGCCGGGCCCGGCCAGCCGCTGGATCTCCGGCAGGCCCAGGTGCTGGTGGGCCACCAGTGCGGACTGGCGTTCCTGGAGGTCGCGCAGCAGCCCGAGCACCGGCTGCGCGGCGTCCAGGCGTACCCGTACCGGCACGGTGTTGATCAGCAGACCGACCATGGACTCCATGCCGGGCAGCTCCGGCGGCCGGCCCGCGACGGTGGCGCCGAACACCACGTCGGTACGGCCCGCCAGCCGGGCCAGCACCAGGGCCCAGGCCCCCTGCATCACCGTGTTCACGGTCAGGCCGTGCCGGCGTGCCAGCGCGGTGAGGCCGCGGGTGGTCCGCTCGGGGATGTCGGTGATCACGTGACCGGCGTCCACCGGGCCCCGGTCGGCCGCGCCCGGCGCGACGAGCGTCGGCTCGTCGGTGCCGGTGAACTCGGCGGCCCAGGCGGCCCGCGCGGCGTCCTGGTCCTGGCGGGCGCGCCAGGCGAGGTAGTCGCCGTAGGACGCGGCCGGGGCCAGGGCCGACGCGTCACCGCCCGCCGCGTACACCTCGGCCAGTTCGGCCAGCAGCACCGGCATGGACCAGCCGTCCATCAGGATGTGGTGGCTGATGACGACGAGCCGGTGCCGGTCCGCGCCGAGGCGGATCAGCAGCAGCCGCAGCAGCGGCGCGGCCGCCGTGTCGAAGCGGCGCTCCTGCTCCCGCGTGGCCAGCTCCTCGATGCCGGAGAGCGCGTCGGCCTCGGACAGGCCGGACAGGTCGATCTCCCGCCAGGGCAGGCGCACCTCACGGGCCACGACCTGGACGGCCTCGCCCGACGCGCGCCGGTGGAAGCTCGCGCGCAGCGCGGCGTGCCGGTCCAGCAGCGCCTCCCACGAGGCGCGCAGCCGGGCGGCGTCCAGCGGGCCGGACAGCTCCAGCATCCACTGGGTCTCGTAGACGTCCGGGCCTTCTTCCTCGAAGGAGGACTGGAACAGCAGCCCTTCCTGGAGGGACGACAGCGGCCAGATGTCGGCCGGCCGCGGCACGGCGGCCTCCAGCTCCGCGACGCCGTCCTGGGTGAGGGCGAGCAGCGGGAAGTCGGAGGGCGTGTGGCCGCCCGCTCCCGGCCGGGCGGCGTGGGCGGCGAGTCCGCCCAGCGTCTCCACCCAGCGGCGGCCGAGCCGCTGCGCCGCCGCGTCGGCCTGGCCGTGCCCGTCCTGGTGCCGCCAGGTGAGCGTGAGGGTCAGGGTGGGTCCGGCGGCGGTCGTACCGATCGCCGCGCCGGCTTCCAGGTCGTACGGGGAGGGTGCGTCGCGGCCGGTCGCTACGGCTCCGGCCGTGACCTGGGCGCCGGCTCGCTCCGGACGTCCCGAGCAGCTGAACGCGATGCGGGGGGACGCGGGAGCGGTGGGTGCGGTGCCCGCCTCCGGAGTACGGAGCTGTAGCGGGCCGTGGCCGTCGGGTGCCGAACGGATCTGTTCCTTCACCGACTTGAGCAGCGCCCCGGCCGCCGGGCCGCCCATCAGCACCTCGCTGAGGGCGGTGCCGGAGAGGTCCAGCCGTACGGGGTGCACGCGGGTGAACCGGCCCACCGTACGGGACAGGTCGAGCCCGTCCGGGCCTTCGCGGCGGCCGTCCGTCTCGATGTCCAGCAGGACACCGGTACGGGCGTCCTCGCGCCCGTGGGCGACGGCGGCGGCCAGCGCGGTCAGCAGCACCTCGTCGGCGGTGCAGTGGAATACGGCGGGCGCCCGGTCCACCAGCGCCGCCGTCTGCTGGGGCGGCACGGTCCAGACCATGCGGCGCGCCGTTCCGGCGGGTTCCGTGTCCGCGTCCGCCGCTGTGCTCGCGGCCGCGACGCCCTCCGGGAGGGTGCCGGCGCGCGGGACGTCCGGTTCCGCGTCCCGGTGCTCCTGCGCGGCCTGCGCGGCCTGCGCGGCCGACCGGACCGCCCAGTGCCGGAAGGACGTGCCCACCGGGCCGAGCGTCGGCGTGCGGCCGGCGGCCGCGGCCTCGCACGCGGCCGCGAAGTCCGGGACCAGGATGCGCCAGGACGCCGCGTCCGCCACCGCGTGGTGGACCGCGAGCACCAGGCGGCCGGGCTGCGCGGCGCCCGCGTCCAGCCACGTCACCTGGAGGTTCGCCCCGGCCGAGGGGTCGAGCCGTGCCACCGCTTCGCGGGCCGCCCGTTCGGCGGCGGGGCCGAGGTCCGCCGCGGCCACGGCCTCGCGGGTGACCAGTGCCGCCGCGTCCAGCGTGCCGCGGTCGGGCACCACCAGGCGCGGTCCGGCGTCCCCGGCAGTGGTCCGTGCGCGCAGTACGGCGTGGGTGTCCAAGAGGGTGGCGACAGCGGCCCGCAGGGGGCCCGTCCGCAGGCCGTCCGGGGCCGCCAGCACCGCCCAGCGCGCGAAGTCGCCGCCCCGCGCGGGACTCAGCGGCGCCCAGGGAACCTCGCCGGTCTCCGTGTCCGGGGCCGACTGCCCGGCCTGCGGGGCGGGGACCACGCGTGCCAGCCGCTCCGGGGTGCGCTCGTCGAAGACCTGGCGTGTGGTCAGCACCAGCCCGGCCCGGCGCGCCCGCGAGGCGAGCTGCACCGCCATGATCGAGTCGCCGCCCAGCTCGAAGAAGCTGTCCTCGGGCCCCACCCGCTCCCGGCCGAGCACCTGCGCGAACAGCGCGCACAGGGTCTCCTCGGCGGCGCCGCGCGGCTCCCGCGCCGAGCCGCTGCCGGTGAAGTCGGGGGCGGGCAGCGCCTGGTGGTCGACCTTGCCGTTCACGGTCAGCGGGAGCCCGTCCAGCGGGACGAACGCCGACGGCACCATGTACTCCGGCAGCCGTCCGACCACGAACTCGCGCAGCGCGGCGAGCAGCGCGCCGGTGTCCCGGCCCGCCGCCGCGCTGCCGCCGGACTCCCCGGTGAGCAGGGCTTCCGGAGCGCTGCCCGCGCCCACGGCGGCCCGGCCGCCGCCCGGCTCGTCGCGGAACGGCTGCTTGTCGCGCGGCGGCGGCCCGCCGTCGGACGCGGGCTGCGCGACGACGTACGCCACCAGCCGGCGCTCCCCCGGCCGGTCCTCGCGGGCCACCACCACCGCCTCGCCGACCGCCGGGTGGGCCGCCAGCGCCGCCTCGATCTCCCCCGGCTCGATACGGAAGCCGCGCACCTTGACCTGGGCGTCCGCCCGGCCCACGAAGACCAGTTCACCGTCGTCGGTCCAGCGCACCATGTCGCCGGTGCGGTACATCCGCTCACCGGGGACGAAGGGGCTGGCGGTGAAGCGTTCCGCCGTCAGGCCGGGGCGGGAGAGGTAGCCGCGTGCCAGCCCCGTGCCGGCGATGCAGAGTTCCCCCGTCACCCCTGGCGGTACGGGCTGGAGGAACGCGTCAAGTACGTACACCTGGCGGTTGTCCAGCGGGCGGCCGACCGGCAGTACGGACGGCACCGGGTCACCGGGGCGCAGCCGGTGCCAGGTGGCGCACAGGGCGGCCTCGGTCGGCCCGTACAGATGCCGTACGGCCACCTCGGGGCAGGCTGCGCGCACCCGGGCCACGGCAGCCGGCGGCACCACGTCACCGCCGGTCAGCACCTCGCGCAGGCCCGCAAAGCACTCCGGTGACTCCTCGGCCACCACCCGGAACGACCCCGCCGTCAGATGGACCGCCGTGACCCCCGCCGCCACGGCCGCACGGATCCGCGGCCCGTCCACCACGCCCTGTCCGTCCACCACCACGCGCGCGCCGGAGACCAGCGGCACCCACACCTCGAACAGCGAGGCGTCGAAGGCGTGCGGCGCGTGCATCAGCACCGCGTCGCCCGCGCCGACGGACCAGTCGCGCTGTCCCACGAGTCCGGCGACGCTGCCGTGCGGCATCGACACACCCTTCGGCACCCCGGTCGAACCGGAGGTGTACATCACGTACGCCAGGTCCTCAGGGCCCACCCGGACCGCCGGGTCCAGCGCCGGGCTTGCGGCCACGGCCGCCCGTGTCCGGGGGCGTCCAGCACCACGACGTCGCCGGGCACGCCGGGCGGCACCGCGGCCCGGGTGCTCCCGGTGCACAGCACGGCCGCCGGCGCCGAGTCGGCCAGCATGACCGCCACCCGCTCCGCCGGGTACGCGGCGTCCACCGGCACGTACGCCGCGCCCGCCTTCCAGACGCCGAGCAGCGCCACCAGCAGCCCGGCCGACCGCTCCATCAGCACGGCGACCCGGCTGCCGCGCGTCACCCCCTGACTGATCAGGTACGTGGCCAGGCGACCCGCGTCCGCGTCCAACTCCGCGTACGTCAGCGACCGTTCGTCGTCGGACACGGCGACGGAACCGGGCAGGCGCGCGGCCTGGCGGGCGACCAGCTCCGGCACCGAGGTGCCCGGCCGCTCGGCCCCCGTGGCGTTCCAGCCCTCCACGACGAGTCCGTGCTCCGGCGCGCCCAGCACCCCGAACCGCCCGACGGGCAGCTCGGGTTCGGCCGCCGCCTGCTCCAGGAGCCGGACGAAGGCCCGGTGTCCCGCCCCGGCCCACTCCTGGTCGTACAGCGCCGGGTCGGCTTCGAGGACGACGCTCGTCCCGGCGTCGCCCGGCAGCTCGCGCACCACCACGGAGAACGCCTCGACGGGCCCGCCCGGCAGGTCGTGCAGGGTGCCCCGGGCCACGCCGAACCGCAGGTCCGGGCCGCTCGCCGGGACGGCGACCGAAGGGCCGAAGTCGCGGCGGCCGCCCGGCCGTCCCAGCTCCGCGTGCAGGCGCTCGCCGCGGTACCGCCGGTGTTCCAGCAGTCCGTCGATCTCGCGCTGCGCGGCGCTGGCCAGCCCGGCGAGGCTGTCGCCGGGCCGGGCGGGCAGCCGCAGCGGCAGCACGTTGGCGGTCGCGCAGGGCGTCCGCCGGGCCGCGGGGCCCGTACGTCCGTCGACCGGGAAGCTCAGCAGCGCCTCGTCCGCCCCCGTCGTGCGGCACACGAAGGTGGCCACCGCGGCGACGACGAGGGCGCCGCGGCTCACCCCCGTACGGCCGGCGGCCGTCCGCAGCGCTTCCCGGCCCGCGGCCGACAGGCGACCGGACGCGCGGGGGTGGGCGTCGCGGAGCACCGACCGGTGGCCCGGCACGGTGGCCGGCTCCGGGCGGTCCGCGAAGTGCTCGTGCCAGTAGCGGCGGTCGGCCTCGTGCTGCGGCGACTCCCGGTAGGCGGCCTCCTGCTCCCCCAGCTCCCGCAGCGGGGCGTGTCCGGGCGGGCAGTACGGCTCACCGCGCAGGGTCGCGCTGTAGAGAGCGGCGACACGGCGGGCCAGCAGGGTGCTGCCGAAGTGATCGACCAGCAGCTGGTGGTGGCGCTGATACCAGACGTACCGGTCGGGTGCCAGCTTGAAGAGGACGTGCGCGTAAAGGTCCCCTTCGGTGGGATCGGCCGGGTGCCGGCCGTCCGCGCGCATCAACGCCTGCGCCGCCTCCCACGGCTCCCCCTCGTCGGTGAGGTCGACGTGCCGCAGCGCGATCTTCTCCCCGGCCGCCCGGATCACCTGCGCCGGGGCGCCGCCGTCCTGCGTGAACCGCAGCCGGAGCGCCTCGGTCTCGGCGACGGCCTGCCGCAGCGCCCGCCGGAAGACGTCCGCGTCGAGCGGGCCCAGGACATCGGCGTACTGCCTGATGTCGTACTGCCGGGGCGGGTTCTCCGCGCGCTGGGCCAGCCACGTCCCCTCCTGGCAAGCGGTCAGGGGCGCAGTGAACTGTGCCTGGCCTTCCATTTCTCCCCTATTCACGGACAACCCGATGCTCGGTTCTGCCTGCCGCGCCACCGCGGCGGTCGCCCGCCGCGGTGGCGCGTCGTTCCCGTGTACGCGGCCGCCGGTCAGCGGCCGCCGGGGCCCGGACCCTTGGCGTGCCACACCCCGCCACCCGGGGCGCCGCCGCCGTCGTCGGGCCCGGAGCCGTCGAAGAAGACCATGCCGCCCGGCATCATCTGCGGCGCGGCCTCCTGCGGGCCGCGGTCCTCATCGGGGCCGGGCTCGTCCGGGCCGGGCCCGCTGCCGTTGACGGCCTGCCGGGCGAACTGCGTGTGGTACAGCTCCGCGTAGAGCCCGCCGGCCGCCAACAGCTCTTCGTGCGTGCCCCGTTCACGGATGCCGCCCTCGTCGAAGACGAGGATCTGGTCGGCCTCGCGAATGGTCGACAGCCGGTGGGCGATGACGACGGAGGTACGGCCGTGCAGCGCCGTCTTCAGGGCCCGCTGGACGGCCGCCTCGGACTCCGAGTCCAGGTGTGCGGTCGCCTCGTCGAGAACGACGATCGAGGGGGCCTTGAGCAGCAGCCGGGCCAGCGCCAGGCGCTGCTTCTCGCCACCCGAGAGCCGGTAGCCGCGGTCGCCCGCCACCGTGTCCAGGCCGCTCGGCAGGGAGCTGATGGTGTCCCAGATCTGCGCGGCCCGGCACGCCTCGATCAGCTCCTCCTCGGTGGCGCCGGGGCGGGCGTACGCCAGGTTGTTGCGGATGGTGTCGTGGAACAGGTGGGCGTCCTGGGACACCACACCGACGGCCCGGCGCAGCGAGTCCAGGGTGACGTCGCGCAGGTCCTGCCCGGCGATGCGGACGCTGCCCGCCGACGGGTCGTACAGCCGCGACACCAGGTGCGTGGCGGTCGTCTTGCCCACGCCGGACGGGCCCACCAGCGCGGTGAGTTGGCCGGACGGTGCCGTGAAGCTGAGGTCGCGCAGCACCTCGGCAGACTCCTGGGACCGCTCGTCCACCGGCAGCGCGTTCGACTCCAGGGACGCCAGGGAGACCTCGCTCGCCTTCGGGTAGCGGAAGGACACCCCGTCGAAGGTGATCTCGGGGGCGGCCCCGTCGTCCGGCGCGGGCAGGTCGGTGGCGTTCTCCCGCTCGGTGATCAGCGGCTTCAGGTCGAGCAGTTCGAAGATCCGGTCGAAGCTGACCATCGCGGTGTGCGCCTCGCCCTGGACGCTGGACAGCTGGGTGATCGGGCCGTACAGGCGGGCCAGCAGAGCGGCCAGCGCCACCAGCGTGCCGACCTGGAAGGTCCCGTCGACGACCATGGCGCCGCCGAGGCCGTAGACGAGCGCGGTGACCACGGCGGCGAGCAGCGTCATGATGATGACCGTCAGCCGGCTCAGCACCATCCAGGTGACGCCGACCTCGCGCACCTTTTCCGCGCGCGCGGCGAACAGCTGCGCCTCCTCACGCGGGCGGCCGAAGAGCTTGGAGAGCATCGCGCCCGCCACGTTGAAGCGCTCGCCGATGGTCGCGCCCATCTCCGCGTTCATCTGCATCTGTTCGCGGGAGTAGCGCGTCAGCCGCCGCCCGACCAGCGCGCCGGGAATCATGAACACCGGCAGGATCACCAGCGCGAGCAGGCTGACCAGCCAGGACAGGTAGAACATGCTCCCGAGGACCAGGAACAGCGTGAACACGCTGGACAGCGAGCCCAGGAGGGTGCCGAGCGCGTGCTGCGCGCCCACCACGTCCGTGTTGAGCCGGCTGACCAGGGACCCGGTCTGAGTCCGGGTGAAGAAGGCCAGCGGCTGGCGCTGTACGTGGGTGAACGCCTGCACCCGCAGGTCGTAGCTGACGCCCTGGCTGATCCGGCCCGAGTACCAGCTCTGCGCGAGCTGAAGCCCCGCGTCGAGGAGGGCGAGCCCCGCGACGACGAGCGAGATCACCGTCAGCACCGTGGTGTCCTTCTGGAGGATGCCCACGTCGATGAGTTCTTTGAGGAGCAGCGGGGTGGAGACGATGATGAGCGAGTCCACCACGGTCAGCAGCAACAGCAGGACGCTCTCGCGGGAATGCGGTTTCGCATACGCGAGAATCCGGCGGAGTGTTCCCGGCCGGAGCCGCTGCGAAGCCGTGGAATTACCCGGGTCGTCGTACGTCGCCAGCATGATGCCCGAGCCTTGTCCGGCAAACATATCAGCGGAAACCTCCTGGGTCGGGATTCCTGGTCACGCGGTCGAACCGCATGGAAAAGGCGGCACCCCGAGGGGCGCCCGATCCGTCATGTTCGGCGAGCTTTTCGGAAGACCGGCCCACCTGATGCGGTGACCGGAATACTGCTGCGGTGCGCCATTTCGACGATACCCATATCAACACCCGCCAGCCAGGCCGATGGGCCCGGGGCGGCTCCAGGGATTTCTCGCCCGGCCACGGAAAAGGTGAGAGTGCGGCACCGGTCCACGGCACGCCGGTGCACCGGAGAATTCACGGCGCCGGGTGCCGGGCGGCCCGGCGGGCGGCGCTTTCGCGGGCGCCCGCCGGTACCGACCGTATCGCGCTTTTCCGTCAGACGCGGCCGGCCGGCCCGAAAACCGTCCAACCGGCCGCGTTCCTCACTTGGACATGGTGCGGCCGCCGGTCAGACTGCCTCGGCGACATTGCGCTCGGCCCGCTGGGCGAAGTCCGCCCAGATGTCCGCGCATTCCCGGGCCAGTTGCGCGACGATGCCGCTGCAGTGCGGAGGAATGTTCGCCATGATGTCGTCCCACTCCTCCGCGCTGATCGTGTGAATGCTCAGCAGCCGCAGCAGCGTCCGTCCGGTCTCGCTGAACCGCAGGGCCGGGTCGACCTTGAGGCGGCGTACGACCACCGTCCGGTCCTGGACGGGCATCCGGACGGGCACCGTGCCGCCACCGCCGTCCCCCGCGTCGGCCGGCTCGGCGGACAGCTGCTCCCGCGGCCCCCGGACCGGCCGGCCCCGCCCCTTCAGGAGCGGTTCCTCGCCCCGGCGCAGCCGGTTGCGGACGTCGCGCGCCGTCTCGGGCGAGATCCCGGACGCCCGCGCGATCTGCCGCAGCGACAGACCGGGGTTCTCGGCGATGAGGTTGCCGGCGAGCCGGCGGCCCTCGGCTCCGTTGAGCGGCCGGAAGCGGCCGTCCTGGCCGATCCTGCCGCGCCCCGCGGCGGCCGCGCCCGCCACCCGCCGGCGGATCTCCGCGACGGTGCCCGGCGCGATGCCGGTGACCGAGGCGATCATCCGGTCCGACCACAACGGGTGTGAACGGATGATGCGTTCGGCCGCGTTCTTGCGGTCCGCCATGGACAGCGGAAGGCCGTGCGTGATGTTCGACTCGACGGCCAGGACGAAGGCGTCGGCCTCGTCTCCGTCGAAGAACCTCACCGCGATCTTGTCGTCGCCGCGCCGTTCCGCGGCTCGTAGTCGGTGGACACCGTCGATGACCCGCATCGTCGCGCGGTGCGCGATGATGGGCGGCAGCGGTGCCTGTGCCACCGTCAGCATGTCCACATGTTCCGTGTCTTCCCCGGATATGCGCGGAGAACCGGCCACCGAAAGCGCGTTGATCTCCACTTCGACGACCGTCTGCATATCCAGGTGCGCCTGCCCAGGTTCCACTCCAGGCTCCTCGCGTTGTGATTCCCCCGTGCGCAAGCTCGCGCCGACGCACCCTAACGACGTACGGCAGGCCCGTGCTTCGGCGATGCCGGCCTGAGGAGGACATCGCCGGGCCGTTCAGGTGTGTAGAACCCACCCCCGCTTCTCGACCGGTGACAACTCCCGGCGGGGGAGGAAGGTTCCCGAACCGCAGAAAACGCCCCACGTGCAGCGGAACACCTATTCAAACAAACCATCTTCCCCCATACAGATACATACTCTAACAGTGCCTTTATCTACGGGGCACCCCTACCTGAAGTGCCTGAACCCGCGATGTCGCATTCCACCGGACACCGGAATCGGTCCTTTCGACTCCCGTTCGATCCCTGTTCGGCTCCCGTTCCCGGACACCGACGACACAGAAGACTCCGCCGTCAGCCCGCACCGGTCAGCCGGTCCGCGTCCACCCCCGCGTCCACCCGCCGGCCTCCCGCCCCTCCCCGCCGGCCGCCGGCGCCACGTACGTCCACCCGTGCCGACGCATCAGTTTGCGCACGCCCTGCACCGTGTACGTGACGTGGAAGCGCCGCACGATCACGGCCTGGATGCGCTCCAGCGTCCACCGGTCCCCCGCCCAGCCGTAGGCCGCCGGCCCCCGGGCGAGTTCCGCCTCCAGCCGGCGGAACTGGGCCGGGCTCAGCCGCGGCCGGGACGCCGGCCCTTTCGAGTCCAGCGCCCCCTCCCCCGCCTGCTGCCAGGCTCTGCGCCACCGCTGCACGGACCGCACGCTCACCCGCAGTTCACGGGCGATCACCGCGTTGCTCTCGTCCCGCGCGAACCGCTCGACCGCCTTCAGCCGCAGCCGTTCGCGGAACTCCCGCCGCTCGGCGGTCAGTCCGCCGCCCTGTGCGTATCGCATCTCTCCGACATACCCCAGGATGCCCGATGGGTCAGCCTCCGGCGACATCACGGGTTCAGCACCGGTACCCCTATCGCGGGCGGCCCCGTACTCCGGGGGACACCGGCTCCCGGACGCCCCACCGTCCGGTCGCCGACACGGAAATTGGCCTGTACCAGACGGCCGGACGGTGGGTCGTGTGCGCTTTCGTCCGGCCGCCCGTCGGGGTACCCCTACCGGCGGTGCGCACCCCGCCGACAGGAGCCGGGGCTCCGTCGGTCTCAGGAGGCGGCGGCCGCGGCCTGCGGCACCGGCTGGGTGAGCGTCCGGCCCATCAGCGGCGACAGGATCGTGGCCGTACTGGCGATCTCCCGCATGTCGGCCTCCAGCAGCGCCTGGTCACCGTCGCACCGCGCCGTCTCCGGCGCCGGATGCACATCGATCATGACACCGTCCGCGCCGACCGCCAGCGCCGCCCGCATCAGCGGCAGGACCAGTTCGCGGCGGCCGCCCGAGTGCGACGGGTCCACGATCACCGGGAGGTGCGACAGGCGCTGGGCCACCGGTACCGCGCTGATGTCCAGCGTGTTGCGGGTCGCGGTCTCGAACGTACGGATGCCGCGCTCGCACAGCACGATGTCCAGGTTGCCGCGCTGCGCGATGTACTCGGCGGCCATCAGCCACTCGTCGATGGTCGAGCCGAACCCGCGCTTGAGCAGCACGGGCTTGCCCGCCGAGCCCACCGCCTGGAGCAGCGCGAAGTTCTGCATGTTGCGGGTGCCGATCTGGAGCATGTCCGCGTAGGAGGCGACCAGTTCGACGCTGCCCGGGTCGATGACCTCGGTGACCACCGGCAGCCCGGTCTCGGCCCGTACGTCGGCGAGGATGCGCAGCCCGGCCTCGCCCAGCCCCTGGTAGGCGTACGGCGAGGTGCGCGGCTTGAACGCGCCGCCGCGCAGCAGCGCGGCCCCGGCGGACTGGGCCATCCGTGCCGCGGCGAGCGTCTGCTCGGCGGACTCCACCGCGCACGGACCCGCGATGACGGACAGGGTGTCGGGCCCGATCGGCACACCGCCGACCCGCACGACCGACCGGGCCGGATGGTGCTCCCGGCTGACCAGCTTGTAGGGCACGGAGATCCGTACGACGTCGAGGACACCCCTGCGGCTGCGCAGGTTGAGCGCCTCGAACTCGTCCACGTCCCCGACAAGGCCGACGATCGTCCGGGTCACCCCCGGCTGACGAAGGCGTCACCACCCGCCGAGCGCACCAGGCCGACGACGGCGTCGACATCCTCCTGCGTGGCCCCGGGGGCCATCACCACCACCATGAGGGGTTCCTCCTGTTGAGTGACCGGCACCGGCCGGCCGGGTGTGGTTGGACGGGAAACCGGCGCACGCCCGCACTGCCGTGCGCCGGACCGGCTGTCGGGGCTCGTACGGACCGTTCGGCCTCGGTACGCACCCGTCCGCCAACTCCGTCCGAGCCACCGGAACGCGTCAACTCCCCTTTTGCACAGCGAAGTTCGCGGTATTTCGTATCACCGTCAATGATTCCACACGCACGCGCCGGACTGTCCAACCGCGCAACCTCCACGGAGCACCGCACGCCTGCCCTTCGCTACGACCCTTGGCTACGGGCCCTTGGCTACGGCCCTTGGCTACAGCCCTTGGCTCCGCACGCCCCGCCTGTCCGGTGCGCCCCGCCTGTCCGGCGCGCCCCGCCTACCCGGCACGCAGGCAGTCCCGCGAGGCGCCGTCCCCGCCCCCGACGAGACCGGCGTCCTCCACGGCGTCCGGTTCCAGCCGCGTCGCCAGATCGGTACGGCGCTGGACGCCCAGCTTCCGGTAGGCCCGGGTCAGATGCTGCTCCACGGTGCTGATCGTGATGAACAGCGCCCCGGCGATCTGCCGGTTGGTGTAGCCACGGGCGGCGAGCGTCGCGACCCGCAGCTCCGCGCCGCTCAGCTCGGCGGGCGGACGGCACGCGCCGCCCGCCCCGGACCGCTCGGGCGGGCAGGCGCTCGCCGCACCCACCGGCGAGGCCTTCAGGACGGGCGCCTTGATGCCGCACTCCCGCATCAGCTGCTGCGCCTTGCGCGCCGCGATGCGGGCCCGGCTGTCGTCGTTCATGTCCCAGTAGCTGTACGACAGTTCCGCCATCGCGTACGCGAGCTCCAGCCGGTGCCCGCCGCGCTGGAGGATGTCCATCGCCTCCCCGAGGAGCCGCGGCCGGTCCGCGCGCTCGGCCAGCGCCGCCAGCACCCGCAGCGCGACGCCCCGCGTCCACAGGGGGCGGCACCCGGTACGGACCAGTTCCTCCTCCAGCAGGGCCCGCGCGCGGCGGTCGTCCCCCAACGCGACATGGACCTGCGCCGCGTCGGTCCGCCACGGCACCAGCCCGGACAGGTCCAGGCGCCACCGCGTCATCAGGTCGCCGCAGCGGTGGAAGTCCTCCAGCGCGGCGTACGGCCGGCCGGCGGCGAGCTGGTAGTGGCCACGGGCCCAGAGATACAGCAGCCCGGCGGGCGTCCGGAACGCCGCGTCGGGCACGGAGATCTTCAGGTGGGCCGCCGCCTCGTCCAGCCGTCCCGTGACGGCCTTCGTGTACAGCAGCGCGGCGACCGGGGCGGCGACGGCCGTCCCCCACCCTTCGGGCGGGACGACGGTGAGCGCGGTGTGCGCCGACTCCTCCGCCGCGGCCAGCTCGCCGAGTCCGATCTCGATGAACGCCTTGGCCGCGGCGAACAGCGACTGCCACATGGGCGTACGGTGCTCCCGCGCCTCCGCGAGCAGGATCTCGCACCAGCGGGCGGCCTCCGGCAGCCCGTCGGCGACGACGAGCGCGACCAGCGCGGCCAGCCCCGCCGCCGGGGTACGGTCCTCCGGCCGCGTCTCCTGGAGGATCCGCTCCGCGCGGCCGGTCACGTCGCCGGTCACCCTCTGGTCCAGTACGGACGCCATCAGGGCCAGCGCGCGCTGCTGGGTCTCCTGCTCGGGCGACAAGTCGGGGGCCCGGCCACCTGCCGCCGTACCGCGATACGGGCCCGCGGCCACCTCGGCGCGGTACTTCCCCGCCAGCCCCGGATACCCGTACGCGAACCAGAACCGCACCGGATCCAGCGCCGCCCCCGCGCCACCCCCTCGCCTTCCTGCTCCTGCTCCTGCTCCTGCTCCACGATCCGCAGGACCTCCAGGGCATCGTCCGCCCTGCCGAACCACAGCAGATGGCCGACCAGCGCCTTCATGGCGCGCACCGTGAGCCGCCCGGCCTGTGCCGCGTCGGTGAGCGCCGACAGGTGCCGTACGGCGGCGGACGGGTCGACCCGCCACCCGGCGCGCACCAGCGCGAGCCTGACCTCCAGCAACTGCCGCTCGTCCGCACAACTGTCCCTGGCCACGCGCAGACAGTCCAGCGCGGTGCCCACCTCGTCGCGGGCCAGCGCTGCCTCCGCCGCCTCCAGCAGTACGGGCAGCGCCCACGGCGCGTCGACGGTCTCCGCGGCCACCAGGTGACGGGCCAGTGCGGTCGCCGGCGCACCGTGCTCGTACAGCACTTGGGCGACGCGGGCCTCCAGGCGCGCGCTGCGCGGCGGTTCCGCCCGCCGCAGCACCGCCGTCCGCCCCGCCTCGTGACGGAACCGGCCATGGGCGAGCAGCCCCATGTCGTGCAAGGCGCGCAGGCTGCGTTCGCCGGCCTGGCGGGACACCCCGAGCAGTTCGGCGGGCCCGGCGTGCGTGGCCCGTTCCCCGAGCACCGCCAGCAGCCACGCGGTACGCCGCGTGAGGTCGTCGGTGCGGCTCAGGCACTGCGCCACCGCACGTTCGTACGCCTCACCGGGCACCGGCCCGGCTCCCCGGCCCGCTCCGCGTCCGCGTAGTCGTCCAGCAGCGCCCCCATCAACAGCGGGCTACCGCCGCTCAGCCGGTGGAATTCCGCAACGGGCGGCGCCGAACGCCGCCCTTTCTGCCCGGCGGCCAGCATGGCGACAACACCGTCCCGCGGCAACGGACCGACATGCAGGAATCGGCACGCCGGACCGCGCAGCAATTCCCGCCGCACCGGGCTGTCCTCCCACGCCGTACCGCTGCTTTCCCCGAGAACCACCAGAATCCTGCTGACAGCCAGCCGCCGCACCACATACGCCACGCATTCCAGCGAATAGGCGTCGGCCTGATGGACATCGTCGATGCATACGACGACCGGCCGCTTCCTGGCCTGGGCGAACAGAATGCCGCACACCCGCGGAATGACGTTCACGGCGATCTCGGCGGGAAGCGTCCCCTCGGCCGCCCGCACCGGCGCGCCACCGCCCCCGGCCGGCGGCGGCAGCCACACCACCGGTTCCGCGCCCGCACCGGCCAGCTCCGCCGTACGCAGCAGCTGCCCGGCCGCGCGCAGCGGCACGTCCTTCTCCGCCGCGACCGCCGTGGCCTGCAACCACAGGGCTCCGGTGGGCGCGGCCCGCTCCCGGAAGGCGCGCAGCAGGGCCGTCTTGCCACCGCCCACCGCACCACTGACCACCACCGCGCCCCCACGCCCGGCCGCGCAGGCGTCGAGCAGGCCCTCCAGGACGGAGAGCTCCGTGTCCCGCTCCACCAACTTCATGAGCCGGTTCACCCCCGTATCCGGACTCGCGTTGTTCAGTTGGACGGATATCCAGCCGCAACCGACCCTTCGGCTCCAACGGTCTCAGGAAATCCACACCGGCCGGTCCCCCGGCCTCCGGAACGGTCACCGCCCGCGTCCGCACCCCGGCGCCGACCGCCCCGTCGAACATGTTCCGTATTACCTCAACATTACCCCGGCCCGCCCCTCCGACCAGGCCGCACCGGAAAGTATTTCAGGAGTCCACCATTCCTCTCCGAAGCCCTCCCCGGGACCTCCCCCAAAACCCTCACGGCGCGTAACGAAAAGCACCGGAGCCCACCCCGAATCCCACCCCAGAAGAATGCCCCGAACCCAACCCACCCGCCCACACCGCCCACCCCAACCACCCCGACCACCCCGACCACCCCAGAGGAACCGACCACCCCCTCCCCCCTGCCGTCCCACGCCAGCCGGACGCGCCACCGGGATCCCGCCGTCCCACTCGAAGGCGCCGACAGAGCGGGAACGACGCTCTCCCCTCCGCGCGAGGCCTGTGCTGGACTGTCCCGACACCATCCGTACACGACATGGGGTGCAGGCGATGCCTCTTGAGGGCGAGTACGAGCCGAGTCCGGCGCAGTGGGTGCGCGACCAGGTGGAACTCCAGGACGTCCCCGAACGCCAACGCATGATCGCCCGTGAAATCACCGGGAACGAGAAGGCCCAGTGGTGGCAACGCGCGGTCGCCGCGTATCCGGCGTACGCCGACTACCAGCAGAAGACCGACCGCGCGATCCCCGTCTTCGTACTCGAACCCGAGCGCCTGGCCGACCCGGCGGGGTCAGATGAGGCAGCGACCCCCGCACAGGCACCCCCTGATCGGCGAGAACCTCCCGCGCACGCCCGGCCCCTTGCGAACCGCAAGGGGCCGGCGCGCGTCCGGAGGCAGCAATAAGGCTGATCGCAGCAACAGTTCGTTGCTGCGATCAGCCTTATTGGGTCGGTTGACCTCTGTGTCCGAGGGGGACTTGAACCCCCACGCCCGATAAAGGGCACTAGCACCTCAAGCTAGCGCGTCTGCCATTCCGCCACCCGGACTGGGTGTCGTCTTCGCGGGGTGTTCCCCGCGGCGACATGGACAACTCTACCAAGGTTTTGGAGTGGGTTTCACCTGCATATCCACCCCGGGCATAACTGGAGGTTATGGGGCGAGGCAGGCCCCGGCCCGGTGGCTGGAACGGTGCGGTCGGGTCTGGACAGCGAGGGTTCGATGCGGGATACAGGTTCCATACAGTATTCGTCGACTGTATGCGATCTACGCAACGGGACGCTGAAGCCCGCGCCCGGACCCAAGCCCGAGTCCGAGTCCGATCCCGCGTATCCGAAGGGAAGCGATGCCCCATGCCACCGAAGCCCGACGAATCCCCTGACCTCGCCCCGGACCCCGCCCGTCCCGACCTCGTCTCCGGCGGACACCTCGTCGCCAAAGCGCTCAAGGCGGAGGGGTGGACGTCGTCTACACCCTCTGTGGTGGTCACATCATCGACATCTACGACGGCTGCGCGGACGAGGGCATCGACGTGGTCGACGTACGGCACGAGCAGGTCGCCGCGCACGCGGCGGACGCCCATGCGCGGATCACCGGGCGGCCGGGCTGTGCCGTCGTCACGGCGGGCCCGGGCACGACCGACGCCGTTACCGGTGTGGCCAACGCCTTGCGTGCCGAGTCACCCATGCTGCTGATCGGCGGGCAGGGCGCGCGTGGCCAGCACAAGATGGGGTCTCTCCAGGATCTGCCGCACGTCGAGATGATGACGCCGATCACGAAGTTCGCGGCCACCGTGCCGGACACGGCGCGGGTGGCCGACATGGTCTCGATGGCGTTTCGCGAATGTTTCCACGGCGCCCCCGGGCCCGCCTTCCTGGAGATACCCCGGGACGTGCTGGACGCGAAGGTGCCGCGGGACACGGCGCGGACGCCCCGGGCCGGGCACTACCGGGCCTCGACCCGTTCGGCGGGCGATCCCGAGGCCGTCGAGAAGCTGGCCGACCTGCTCGTACGGTCCGAAAGGCCGGCGATCCTGTTCGGGAGCCAGGTGTGGACGACGCGCGGTACGGACGCGGCGGTCGCTCTCGTACGGGCCCTGAACGTGCCCGCCTACTTGAACGGTGCGGGCCGCGGCACGCTGCCGCCCGGTGACCCGCACCACTTCCAGCTCTCCCGCCGCCACGCCTTCGCCCGCGCCGACCTGATCGTGATCGTCGGCACCCCCTTCGACTTCCGGATGGGGTACGGGAAGCGGCTGTCCCCCACCGCGCGCGTCGTCCAGATCGACCTGGACTACCGCACCGTCGGCAAGAACCGGGACGTCGACCTGGGCATCGTGGGCGACGCGGGGCTGGTGCTGGCCGCCGCCACGCAGGCCGCTTCGGGCCGTGTGGACGCGGGCGCGGGCGCCGGACGGCGCAAGGAGTGGGTCGAGGAGCTGCGGGCCGTCGAGGAGGCCGCGGTGGCCGAGCGGCTGCCGCTGCTCCGCTCGGACGCCGCGCCCATCCACCCCTACCGCCTGGTCAGCGAGATCAACGACTTCCTGACCGAGGACACGCTCTACATCGGGGACGGTGGCGACATCGTCACCTTCTCCGGCCAGGTGGTGCAGCCGAAGGCGCCCGGCCGCTGGATGGATCCGGGGCCGCTGGGGACGCTCGGCGTCGGCGTGCCGTTCGTGCTGGCGGCGAAGAAGGCGCGGCCGGAGACGGAGGTGGTGGCGCTCTTCGGGGACGGCGCGTTCTCGCTGACCGGCTGGGACTTCGAGACGCTGGTCCGCTTCGACCTGCCGTTCGTGGGGATCGTCGGCAACAACTCGTCGATGAACCAGATCCGTTACGGGCAGCGCGCCAAGTACGGCGCGGCGCGCGAGCGGCTCGGCAACACGCTGGGCGACGTGCCGTACGACGCGTTCGCGCGGATGCTCGGCGGGTACGGCGAGGAGGTCCGCGACCCCGCGCAGATCCGGCCGGCGCTGGAGCGCGCCCGGCAGTCCGGCAAGCCGTCGTTGATCAACGTCTGGATCGATCCGGACGCGTACGCCCCCGGCACCGTCAACCAGACCATGTACAAGTGAGGAGCCGCTGATGAGCGCGATGAGCACGGTCCCGGCTCAGGAGGCCGGCGGGAAGGCACTCAGCGGCGTGCGGGTGCTGGACATGACGCATGTGCAGTCCGGCCCGTCCGCCACCCAGCTGCTCGCCTGGCTCGGCGCGGACGTCGTCAAGCTGGAGGCGGTCACCGGCGACGTCACCCGGGGGCAGCTGCGCGACATACCGGACGTGGATTCCCTGTACTTTACGATGCTCAACTGCAACAAGCGCAGCATCACCCTCAACACCAAGACCGACCGCGGCAAGGAGCTGCTGACCGAGCTGATCCGCCGGTCCGACGTGCTGGTGGAGAACTTCGGGCCGGGCGCCGTGGACCGGATGGGCTTCCCCTGGGAGCGCGTCCGGAAGATCAATCCGCGCATCGTGTACGCCTCGATCAAGGGCTTCGGCGAGGGCCCGTACACCCGGTTCAAGGCGTACGAGGTCGTCGCGCAGGCCATGGGCGGGTCGATGGCCACCACCGGGTTCGCGGACGGGCCGCCGCTGGCGACCGGCGCGCAGATCGGCGACTCGGGCACCGGCGTGCACTGCGTCGCCGGGATCCTCGCCGCGCTCTACCAGCGCGAGCGCACCGGGCGCGGGCAGCGCGTGCAGGTCGCGATGCAGCACGCGGTGCTGAATCTGTGCCGGGTCAAGATCCGCGATCAGCAGCGGCTGGAGCACGGCCCGTTGCCGGAGTACCCGGACGACACCTCCGGGGACGAGGTGCCGCGCAGCGGCAACGCGAGCGGCGGCGGGCAGCCCGGCTGGGCGGTCAAGTGTGCGCCCGGCGGCCCCAACGACTATGTGTACGTCATCGTGCAGCCGGCCGGCTGGGAACCGCTCACCCGGCTCATCGGGCGGCCGGAGCTGGCCCGCGACCCCGAGTGGTCGACGCCCGCCGCCCGGCTGCCCAAGCTGGCGAAGGTCTTCCAGCTCGTCGAGGAGTGGAGCGCCACGCTGCCCAAGTGGGATGTGCTGGAGCGGCTGACCGCGCACGACATCCCCTGCGGTCCGGTGCTGTCCACACAGGAGATCGTGCGGGACGCGTCGCTCGCCGCCGACGGGATGATCGTCCAGGTCCCGCATCCGCGGCGCGGCACGTTCACCACGGTCGGATCGCCGCTGAAGCTGTCCGACTCCCCCGTGGAGATCGACCGTTCACCGTTGCTCGGTGAGCACAACGACGAGGTGTACGGCGGCGAGCTGGGGCTCGGCGACGAGGAACTGCGGCGGCTGGCAGCGGACGGAGTCATCTGATGGCGGATCGACATGCGGATGCGGGGGCGGGGGCGGAGGGTGCGGTGACGGTGGACGCGGTAGCGGAGAGCGAGGTAGCGGAGAGGGCGGCAGAAGTGGACATGGCGGCGGGCATGGCAGCAGCGGACGCGGCGGCGGTGTTGCGGGCCGCGCGGGCGGCCGGGCGTACGACGCTGACGGCGCCCGAGGGGAGGCTGCTCGCGGACGCGTACGGGATTCCCACCCCGGCCGAGGGGCTGGCGGAGACGGCGGACGAGGCGGTGGCGCTCGCCGCCCGCATCGGCGGCCCGGTCGCTCTGAAGATCGTCTCGCCGGACATCCCGCACAAGACGGACGCGGGCGGCGTACGGGTGGGCCTCTCCTCGGCCGCCGAGGTGCGCGAGGCGTTCCCGGCGATCGTGCGAAGCGCCGCCGCGTACGCCCCGGAGGCCCGCGTCGAGGGCGTACTGGTGCAGCGGATGGCGCCGGAGGGCGGGCTGGAGGTACTGGTCGGCGCGGTCACCGACCCGACCTTCGGGAAGGTCGTCGCCTTCGGGCTGGGCGGTGTGCTGGTGGAGACGCTCAAGGACGTCACCTTCCGGCTCGCGCCGGCCTCCACGGCGGACGCGGAGTCCATGCTGGACGGCATCCGCGCGGCCGAGGTGCTGCGTGGCGTGCGCGGCGGGCCCGCCGTGGACCGCGCGGCGCTGGCGGATCTGATCGTGCGGGTGTCCCGGCTGGCCGCCGACCACCCCGAGATCTCCGAGATCGACCTGAACCCGGTGTTCGCCTCCCCGGACGGCGTGCTGGCCGCCGACGTACGGATCGTGCTCGGCGACGGGCCTCCCCGGAGCGCCGCCGCTACACCGAGGAGGAGATCCTCGCCTCGATGGAGCGGCTGATGCGGCCGCGCGCGGTGGTCGTCGTCGGTGCCTCCGCAGAGCCGGGGAAGATCGGGCACGCGGTGCTGCGCAACCTGCTCGACGGCGGCTTCGACGGCGCGGTCCACCCGGTGAACCCGAAGGGCGGGACCATTCTCGGCCGTACGGCGTACCGGTCCGTCGCGGACGTACCGGACGGCGCCGACGTGGCGGTCTTCGCCGTACCGGCGCGCCTGGTGCCCGCGGCCCTGGAGGAAGTGGGGCGCAAGGGCATCCCGAACGCCGTACTGATCCCCTCCGGCTTCGCCGAGACCGGCGAACACGCCCTCCAGGAACGGCTGGTGGCCATCGCCGAGAAGTACGGGACCAGGCTGCTCGGCCCGAACATCTACGGTTACTACTCCCCCTGGCACCGGCTGTGCGCCACGTTCTGCACCCCGTACGACGTCACCGGCCCGGTCGCGCTGACCTCGCAGTCCGGCGGCATCGGCATGGCCGTCCTGGGCTTCGCCCGCGCCACCGGGACGGGCGTCTCGGCGATCGTCGGACTCGGCAACAAGGCGGACGTGGACGAGGACGACCTCCTCACGTACTTCGCCCACGACCCGCACACCCGCAGCATCGCGATGCACCTGGAGGACCTGAAGGACGGGCGCGCGTTCGTGGCGGCAGCGCGGAAGACCGTGCGCGAGAAGCCCGTCGTGGTGCTGAAGGCGGGGCGGACCGGCGCGGGCGCCAAGGCCGCCGGGTCGCACACCGGCGCGCTGGCCGGGGACGACGCGGTCTACGACGCCATCCTGCGGCAGGCCGGCGTCATCCGGGCGCCGGGGC
Source organism: Streptomyces sp. Ac-502 (assembly GCF_045222935.1). Classification (NCBI taxonomy): domain Bacteria; kingdom Bacillati; phylum Actinomycetota; class Actinomycetes; order Kitasatosporales; family Streptomycetaceae; genus Streptomyces; species Streptomyces sp. Ac-502. The sequence continues at coordinate 8,690,447 of NZ_JBHFFO010000001.1, read as the reverse complement.
TCGACGAGATGCTGGAGTACGCGCGGACGCTGCCGGTGCTGCCCACACCGAAGGGTGAAAACGTCCTCGTCGTCACGGGGGCGGGCGGCTCCGGCGTGCTGCTCTCGGACGCGGCCGTCGATCACGGGCTGCGCCTGATGACCGTCCCGGACGACCTGGAAGCCGCGTTCCGGCAGCTCATCCCGCCCTTCGGGGCGTCCGGCAATCCCGTGGACATCACGGGCGGCGAACCGCCCGCCACGTACGAGGCCGCCATCCGGCTCGCCCTGCGCGACCCCCGGGTCCACTCCCTGGTTCTCGGCTACTGGCACACCCTCGTCACCCCGCCGATGGTGTTCGCGGAGCTGACGGCGCGTGTGGTGGCCGAGTTCCGGGCGGCCGGTACCGAGAAGCCGGTGGTGGCGTCGCTGGCCGGGGACACCGAGGTGGCGGAGGCGAGTACGTACCTCTTCGCGCGGGGCGTGGTGGCGTACCCGTACTCGACCGAGAAGCCGGTGGCGGCGCTCGGCGCGAAATACCGGTGGGCACGCGCCGCCGGCCGGCTGTGATCCGCACGGCGAGGGGACGGGAGGCGATGTGAGGTGACCACTCAGGACGTCAGGAGCGCGGACCGCACCACGGTCACCGAGGTCCGCGACGCGCAGGGGCGGGTCTACCGCCTGGGCGAGACCGACCGGCAGTTGCTCGGCCACCCCCGGTGGACCATGGTGTTGCTGCCCTGGGCGGCGATGCTCGGTATCAGCATCTTCGAGTACGCCTTCGGAGCCGCCGAGACCACGCTCTCCGCGGCGCACCACTGGACGCACACGGACACCTTCTGGGTGCTGAGCGTCTGGGTCTTCTTCCAGGCGGCGGTGGCCTTCCCCGCGGGCAGGCTGCGGGAGAAAGGCCTGCTCAGCAGCCGCGCCGCGATGCTCTGCGGATCCGTACTGTCCCTGGCGGGCTTTCTGAGCCTGAGCCACGCTCCGGACCTCTGGTGGGCGATCGCCGGGTTCGGCGTGCTGGGCGGCACCGGCGCCGGGCTGATCTACGCGACCTGCATCAACACGGTCGGCAAGTGGTATCCGGAACGGCGCGGCGGCAAGACCGGTTTCGTCAACGGCGGCTTCGCGTACGGCGCCGTGCCGTTCATCTTCCTGTTCTCCTACGGCTTCGACGCCGGCAACTACCGGACCGTCCTCGACCTGGTCGGCCTGTACGTGCTGCTGCTGACCGCCGCGGCGGGCCTGTTCTTCAAGGACCCGCCGAAGAACTGGTGGCCCGCGCACGTCGACCCGCTGGCCGTACCGCGGGACGCCCGTACTTCCGCCGCGCTGCGCAAGAACCCGCCGGCGGCGGCCCAGTTCACGCCGCGGGAGGCCGTCCGTACGGGCATGCTGCCCCTGATGTGGGTCTGCCTGCTGTGCACCGCCGGCGTCTCGATCTTCGGCATCTCCTTCCAGGTGCCGTACGCCAAGGACGCCGGGTTCGGGCCGCTGGTCGCGGCGTCCTCCATGGGCCTCATGTCGGTGGTCAACGGGACGGGCCGGGGCGTGGTCGGCTGGCTCTCGGACCGGCTGGGGCGGCGCGTGACGCTGACCTACGTGTGCCTGGTCCTCGGCCTGGCCCAGTTCGGCGTCCTGTGGGCGGGCGAACACGCCAACCAGCCCCTGTTCCTCGTCTTCGCGTTCCTGTCCGGCTTCGGCGGCGGCGCGTTCTTCCCGCTGTTCGCCGCCCTCGTCCCCGACTACTTCGGCGAGAACAACAACGCGTCGAACTACGGCCTCGTCTACAGCTCCAAGCTGGTCTCCGGCCTCCTGGGCGGCGGCATCGGCGCGGCGGTCGTGGCGGCGTGGGGGTACGAGGGCGCGTACGCGGTCGCCGGGTGTGTGGGTCTGCTGGCAGCGGGCCTGTCCCTGCTGCTGCGGCGGCCGGCGGGGAAGGGGAAGTGGTCGGGTGGAGGTGAGGGTTGGGCGGGTCCGTTCCGGTGGCGGCCGGGGCGGGTCCGCTGCGGCCTATCGGGGATCGGTGGGCCGGTAGCGGGCCTTGATGTGGAAGCGCTCGCCCTGGGGGCCGAGGATGCTGAGGAACTCCACCGGCCGCGCGTCGGCATTGCCGAACCAGTGCGGCAGGTGGGTGTCGAACTCGGCGACCTCGCCGCTGGTCAGGACGAGATCCTGATCGCCGAGGACGATGCGCAGCCGTCCGCTGAGGACGTACAGCCAGTGGTAGCCCTCGTGTGAGCGCGGGTCGGGCTCCCGGTCGGCCGGGCCCGCCGGAAGGATCTGCTTGAACGCCTGGAGGCCGCCGGGGTTACGGGACAGCGGGACGACGGTCATGCCGTTGCGGGTGAACGGCTGCGGGTGCACCCGCGGGTCGAGGGCGGCCGGGACGCCGACCAGTTCGTCGAGCGGCATCCGGTAGGCCTTGGCCAGCGGCAGGAGCAGGTCCAGCCCCGGCTTGCGGTGTCCGGACTCCAGTCGGGACAGGGTGCTGACCGGGATGCCGGTGGTCTTCGACACGGCCGTCAGTGTGACGCCGTGGCGGCGCCGCACCTCGCGCAGCCGCGGCCCGACCGCGGCCAGCACGGCATCGAAGTCGTCGCTCGTCCGCTCGCTGCCCACCTCTTCACTCTGCCCGCGTTTTGCGGTTTCCGCAAAGAACTTTGTCAGGACGGTGGGTGAGGGCGCACGTTGGGGGCGGAGGTGGTCACGATGACCCGAGACATCCGGGAAACCCGAAAACCCCGAGAACCCCGAGAACCCCGAACTATCCGCCCCGGCCACGGCGACCGGTACGACGTGGTGATCGTCGGAGGCGGCCCGGCGGGCCTGAGCGCCGCGCTCATGCTGGGCCGTGCCCGGCGGTCCGTCCTGGTGATCGACGCCGGTGAGCCCCGCAACGCGCCGGCGTCGCACATGCACGGCTTCCTCTCCCGCGACGGGGCGCCGCCCGGCGACCTGCTGGCGGCGGGACGGCGGGAAGTGGCCGGGTACGGGGTCGAGGTCCGCACCGGCCGGGTGCGGTCGGCCGTACGGGACGGCGAGCTGTTCGAGGTCACCGACGACGCGGGGCGTACCGTACGGGCGCGGCGGCTGCTGGTGACCACCGGGTTCACCGACGAACTGCCCGACGTCCCCGGCCTCGCGCAGCGGTGGGGGCGGGATGTGCTGCACTGCCCGTACTGCCACGGCTGGGAGGTACGCGACGAGCCGATCGGTGTCCTGGCCACCGGCCCGATGAGCGTGCACCAGGCCCTGCTGTTCCGCCAGTAGACCGACCGGCTCACCCTCCTGCTGCACACCGGCCCCCGCCCCACGAGCGAGGAGTACGAGCAGCTGGCGGCGCGCGGCATCGCGGTCGTACCCGGCGAGGTGACCGGCCTGGAGGTCGCCGACGACCGCCTCGCCGGAGTGCGCCTGGACACCGGCGAGCTGGTCCCGCTCCGGGCGCTGACCGTGGCGCCCCGCGCCGTCCCGAGTGCCGCCACGGCCGCGTTCCTGGACTCCCTCGGGCTGGCTCCCACCGAGCACCCGAGCGGCATGGGCTCGTACCTCGCCGCCGGCCCGGCCGGTCTGACGGACGTGCCGGGGGTGTGGGTCGCGGGCAACGCCGCCGACCTCACCGCGAACGTGCTCGGCTCCGCCGCCTCCGGCTCGGCCGCCGCGGGGGCGATCAACGGCGATCTCGTCGCCGAGGACACCCGCCGCGCGGTGCGGGCCCGTAAGGACCCGTTCTCCGCCGCGTCGGAAGCCCGCGTGTGCGAGCTGGTGGCCGGCGACCGTCGCCACGGTCTGTGATCCCTTCCTTCTCACACCCCACGGCCCGTAACCCCTTCCTTCTCACGCCCCACGGCCCGTAACCCCTTCCTTCTCACGCCCCACGGCCCGTAACCCCTTCCTTCTCACGCCCTCAGGAGCACACATGCAGGAGAACGCCATGGACGCCCGGTTCTGGGACGACCGGTACAGCAGCCGCGACCAGCTCTTCAGCGGATCACCCAACGGAGTGCTCGTCACCGAGATCACCGGCTGCCCGCCGGGGCAGGCACTCGACGTGGGGTGTGGTGAGGGCGCCGACGCCCGGTGGCTCGCCCGGCAGGGCTGGCAGGTCACCGGGGTCGACATCTCCGAGGTCGCCCTGCGGCGCGCCGCCGAAGCGGCCACGGACGTCGCCGACCGCGTCGCCTGGGCACGGGCCGACCTGGCCGTCACGCCGCCCCCGGCCGAGGCGTTCGACCTCGTGTCCGTCCAGTACTTCCCTCTCAAGCACGAGCCGGAGCACACCGCACTGCGCGGGCTGCTGGCCGCCGTCGCGCCCGGCGGCACCCTGCTCTTCGTCGGCCACGACATGACCGGGCTGCCCGCACAGCCCGACTTCGACCCGGCCGACTACTACCGGCCCGCCGACGTCGCACGGCTCCTCGACCCCGACTGGACCGTACAGATCAACGAAACCCGCCCCCGGACGGTTCCCGCGCCCGCCGGCACCTCGCACACTCACGACACCGTCCTGCGAGCCCGACGCCCGCGCTGAAGCGGACTTCGGCCGGCCCGGCCGGCCCGGCCGGCTCAGCGGGCTCAGCGGGCTCAGCGGGCTCAGCGGGCTCAGCGGGCTCAGCGGGCTCAGCGGGCTCAGCGGGCTGCGACAGTCCCTATCAGCCTCAACAGTCCTCCTGGAACTTCACCGCCTCCAGCGTCACCGGCTGCCCGTCCACCTTCGTGCCCGCGGCCGGACTCTGCCGGCACACCTTCCAGTTGGACTCCACGAGCACCATCCGCCCGCGGCCCGACGCGTCCTTCACCGTGATGCCGGTACCGGCATCGAGAGCGCGCCGGGCCACCTTCACCGACTTGTTCCGGAAGTCCGGCATGGCCGATCCGGCCGCGGCGGACGCGTCCGCCGCGGCACCGGACCCGGCGTCGGTCTCGGGGCAGGACTCCGTCAGCTTCACCGCACCGAAGTCCACTGTCCTGCCGGTGTCGGCCTCACCGGGCCCCGGGGCCTGCGTACAGACCTTCCAGTTCCGGTCGAGCGCCTGCATCCGTCCGCGGCCGAGCGCGTCGTGACTGCGCAGCACCCGGAACCCGGCCGCCTGGGCGGAGTCCTGCGCGCTCTGCAGCCCCTTCCCCACCAGATCGGGCAGCGTGGCCTTGCGGTCCGGAGCGGGCCCCGGCGTGGTCTCCGCGGCCACACTGGGCTCCGCCGCAGCCTTCGTGGGCGAGCCTCCGCCGCCGTCGGTGCTCCCCGCGGGCTGACAGGCCGTGAGCCCGAGACAGAGCACCGCGAGGGCAGCGGCGGAGACGGTGGTGCGGTGCATGGTTCCCCCAGTACGGGAAAGGGCGCCGGTACGGGAAGGGCGCCGGCGCAGGAATGGCGTCGTCACAGGCCGTGACGGAGACAGAGACTGCCGGTCCTGGGGGAAAGTTGTATGGAAGGGACAGGGGAAACCTGTTCGGGGAGCGGACGGTCAGCGCCGAGGCGGGCGGTCAGTGCCGAGGCGGATGGCGCCCTTCGCGCCGGCGCCTGCCGGTCCGCCCACCCAGCGGCTCAGCCCCAGCCCCCTCACGAGGTTCCGCGAAATCGCCGAAGAGCGGACCGTACTCGTCCCCGTCCTCGGAGCTCGCGTACACCACCGGCCGACGGCCGTCCTGCTCGGGGCACAGGAAGTACGACCCACCCGCGAACTTCCCGGCGCTCGCCCTCCTCACCGGACCGGAGCGCGCCGGAACCGTCAGCCGATGGCGACGTCGCGTCTGCCGGGGGCGTCCTCCCGGCCGACCTCCTGGTCCGCGATGGCTTTGTGGTGACGTACGACCTCGCCGATGATGAAATTCAGGAATTTCTCCGCGAAGGCCGGGTCCAGTCTGGCGTCCGCGGCCAAGGTGCGCAGGCGCGCGATCTGGGTGGCCTCACGGGCCGGGTCGGCGGGCGGGAGGTTGTGGCGGGCCTTCAGTTCGCCGACCTGCTGCGTGCACTTGAAGCGCTCGGCGAGCAGGTGCACGAGTGCGGCATCGAGGTTGTCGATGCTGCCGCGCAGGTAGAGCAGACGCTCCCGCGCCTCCTCGTCGGCGACGGACGTCGCGTCGCCCGCCGGTGGTGCGGTCCCCTCGCTCATGTACCTCTCGCCAATCTGGTCGTACCGGTGGCCCCGGTCGGGTAGCGCTGATCCTGAGCACACTACCCGGCCACGGGCGTACGGCTTAACCGCGCGGTGCGCGCAGGTTCCGCAGATGGCGGGCGGAGCGGCGGGCGGTCGACAGGGAGCCCGCCGGGTTGGCGGCCGGGTCCACGGCGTCGTCCCGTTCGACGATCCAGTGGGCGGAGCGGCGGCCGCGGCGGCGTTCCACCGCGGAGAGGAAGCGGCGGTAGTCGATGTCGCCGTCGCCGACGTCGACCATGCGGTAGCCGTCCTGGGTGGCGGTGTCGTGCTCGCCGTCCTTGACGTGGAAGAGGGGGTAGCGGGCGGGCGCGGCCAGGACGTAGTCGAGGGGTTCGAAGGGGGCGGGGGTGCCGTCCGGGCGCCGGGAGAAACGGTACTGCGCCACATAGGCCCAGAAGATGTCCATCTCGAAGAAGACCAGCCGGGGGTCGGTCTCGGCGAGCAGGACGTCGTAGAGCCGGACGCGTGGGTCGTCGGTGGCGAAAGCGAATTCCTCGGCATGGTTGTGGTGGTAGAAGCGCATGCCGCGGGCCCGGGCGGCAGCGCCGTACGCGTTGAACTCGTCGGCGGCGCGTTTCCAGGCGTCGACGGTGTTGCCGTACCGGTCGGGGCTGGACGGGGTGCCGACGTACGGCAGGCCCAGGGCCTCGGCGTCGTCGAGGACCTGGGTCAGGGCGGTGGCGAAGGTGTACGCGGTGGGGTCGGCCGAGGCGTATCCGACGTGGCTGCCGATGCCGCGCAGGCCGTTGTCCCGGAGGAGCCGCTTGATCCGGCGCAGGGTGATCGCGCCGGCGGAGCCCTGGGTGTAGCCGGCGAACTCGACCTCGTCGTAGCCGTAGCACGCGAGTTCCTCGAAGACGCGGGCGAAACCGAGTGACAAGGTCTGGTCGCGGAGTGTGTAGAGCTGGATGCCGAGGCGGCCGGGCGGGAGTACGGGGCGGTGATGGGGGTGCCGGCCGAGGTTCGCCGGGGCGGCGTAGGCGGGGACGGCGGCTCCGGTACCGAGGAGTGCGGTCGCCGAGGCGCCGGCGGCGACGCCGAGGAATCCGCGGCGGTGGAGAGTCCGTCTGAGGGCGGCCTGTTGCGGGTCGTCGTGGCGGTCTCGGGGGAAGGGCATGGTGGGCGGGCTCCTCGGTCGGTGTCCGGTGGGCGGGCGGGGCACGTTGTCAGTGGGTGCGGGCAAGATGAAGGAGCAGGGACTTCACGTCGGTGGCGGGGAAGGGGGTGTGCAGGGGTGCGTCAGATGCGGAGCAGATGAGGACCGGGCCGTCGGCAGGGTCGGCTCCGGTCGCGGGGAGCAGGCCGTGGCTGCCGCGTACGGGCTCGGGGTCGAGCGGTACGACCGCCATGCGGTAGCGCATCCCGGCCTTCTTGCGGGCCAGGGCGGTCGCCGCGCGCAGGCGTACGTACGGGTCCCGGGGGTCCATGAAGAGTTCGGCCGGGTCGTAGCCGGGTTTGCGGTGGATGTCGACGAGGCGCGCGAAGTCGGGGGCGCGGGCGTCGTCGAGCCAGTAGTAGTAGGTGAACCAGGCGTCGGGCTCGGCGAGGGCGACGAGTTCGCCGGAGCGGGGGTGATCGAGGCCGTACGCCTTCTTGCCCTCGTCGTCGAGCAGGCGGTCCAGGCCGGGCAGTCCGGTGAGGGCCGCGCGGGCCGCGTCGAGGTCTTCGGGACGGCGTACGTAGACATGGGCGATCTGGTGGTCGGCGACGGCGAAGGCCCGGGAAGCGGTGGGGTCCAGGTATTCCATCCCGTCCTGGGTGTGCACCTCCAGCAGGCCGGCGCGGCGCAGGGCGCGGTTGACGTCCACGGGGCGGCGGACGGGCCGGATGCCGTATTCGGACAGGGCGACGACCGTGACGTCCGCGGCGCGCGCGTCGGCCAGGAGGGGGCCGATGACGGTGTCGAGCGCGGCGGCGGCCGTGGCGGCGCGGGGTTCGTCCGGGCTGTACCGCTGCAGGTCGTAGTCGAGGTGCGGGAGGTAGCAGAGGGTGAGGTCGGGGCGGCGGGTGTGCAGCAGGTGGCGGGTCGCGTCGGTGATCCACTGCGAGGAAGGGAGGGATGCGGTGGGGCCCCAGTAGGTGAAGAGGGGGAAGGTGCCGAAGCGGTTGGTGAGTTCGTCGTGGAGGGACGGCGGCCGGGTGTAGCAGTCGGGTTCCTTGCGGCCGTCGGCGTAGTAGACGGGGCGCGGGGTGACGGTCCAGTCGGTGCCGGCGCCCATGGCGTACCACCAGCAGATGTTGGCGACCGTGTAACCGGGGTGTTCGCGGCGGGCGGCGTCCCAGACCTTGTCGCCTGCGACGAGGGCGTTGTGCTGGCGCCAGAGGTGGACTTCGCCGACGTCCCGGAAGTACCAGCCATTGCCGACGACGCCGTGCTGGGCGGGCGTCGCGCCGGTGAGGAACGTCGACTGGACCGTGCAGGTCACGGCGGGCAGCACGGTGGCCAGCGGCGCGACCGCGCCGGTGTCCGCGAGCGCCTGGAGGTGCGGCATGTGGGTGAGGAGGCGGGGGGTGAGGCCGACGACGTCGAGGACGAGCAGGCGGTTCGGTGCTGCGCTCATGGGAGTTCCTTGAGCCCGAGGTCGGCCAGCAGGTCGCGGGCGAGGGCGAGTTCGGCCGCGATGCCGTCGGCGAGGCGGCTTGTGCTGCGGGGGCGCAGGCCCGGCGGGAGGGCCTGCCAGGTGTAGGTCTCGACTTCGAGGTGATGGGTGCGCGGTACGGGCCCGCCCACGAGGAGGGCCAGCGTGTCCCGGAGGACGGGGAGGGTGGAGGTGAGCGGCGGCTCGGGCGGGGCGTGCAGCGGCACGTGGAAGTGGGCGCGCCACGGCGCCGTGTCCGGCAGGCCGCCGACGGCCTCCCCGGCCAGGGCTGCGTCGAGATCGTCCGTGGCACGCAGCCGCCCGTCGGGGGTACGGGTGCGGGTCTGGTGGAGGAACCGCGGTTCGGCGAAGGCGCTCAGGGCGGCGCGTACGTCCGGGCGGTCGGGGTGTTCGGCGTGCAGCGCGGCGGACAACTGGGCCTTGACGACGGGGACGCCTGCGCGGTGGAGAGCTTCGAGGGCGGTGTGCGGCTCCTCGAAGGAGGTGGCGAGGTGGCAGGTGTCGAGGCAGACACCGATGCGGTGGGGTGGGGGTGGGGGTGGGGCGGAGGTGGTGGGGTTGGGCGGGTCGGTGGTGTGAGACGTGCCGGTGGGCCTGGGTGGATAGGTGGGGCCGGACGGGTCGGTGGGACTGGCGGGCCTGGGTGGCTCGGCGGAACCGAACGGGGCAGCGGGCCTGGGTGGCTCGGCGGAACCGAACGGGGCAGCGGGCCTGGGTGGCTCGGCGGAACCGAACGGGGCAGCGGGCCTGGGTGGCTCGGCGGAACCGAACGGGTCGGCGGGCCTGGGTGGCTCGGCGGGGCCGGACGGCTCGCTCCGCCCGTGTCCCAGCGCCTCGACGGCGTCGGCGGTGGTTTCGACGAGGCAGCCGGGTTCGGGCTCCAGGCCGACGCGGAGAGAGCGGCCGGTGAGTTCTTCGAGGGCGTCGAGCCGGTCGGCGAGGGTGTGCAGGGCGGCGAGAGCGGTGGCCCGCCGGGTGGCGGCGTCGCGTACCGCGTCGAAGTCGTTGCGCCAGGCGACGGGGAGGGTGGAGATCGTGCCCTCGGTCATGTCGTCGGGGAGGAGCGCGGCCAGCAGCCGGGCGAGGTCGGCGGTGTGGTCCAGACGCGCGGGCTCGGTCCAGTCGGGCCGGTAGACGCGGTATTTGACGTGCCTGTCGCCGAAGCCGCGGTACGGGAAACCGTTGAGGGTGACGACTTCGAGGCCGCGGATGTCGAGTTCACGGCGCAGCCCGCGCAGTGCGGCCGGGTCGCTGACAAGGGCGCGGGCGGCGTCGCGGGCGAGCCACAGGCCGATGCCGAGCCGGTCCCGGCCGAGGCGTTTGCGTACGGGCTCGCAGTGGTCCCGGAGTTGGGCGAGCACCCCGTCCAGGGTCTCGGCCGGGTGGACGTTGGTGCAGTACGCGAGGTGGACGGTCGAACCGTCGGGGTGCCGGAAGCGCATGTCCCGCTCCCCCTCATTCCCCGCCGCGGAGTATGGAGTTGCCCTCGTGCAGGGCGCCCGGGGCCGGGGTGCCGAGGTCCAGCCGGCCGCTGAGGCCGTAGAACGCGACAGGGTTGCGCCACAGCACCTGATCCACGTCGTCCTCGGTGAATCCGGCGGCCAGCATCGCCTCGCCGACGCGCCGCGTCGTCAGCGGATCGCTGCGGCCCCAGTCCGCGGCGGAGTTGACCAGCACCCGGCCGGTGCCGTGCAGACGCAGGATGCGCACCATGCGGTCGGGGTCCATCTTGGTGTCCGGATAGAGGGAAAAGCCCAGCCAGCAGCCACTGTCAGTGGCTTCCCCTACCGTTGTCTCATTGAGATGGTCCAGGACGACGTGATCGGGGGGCAGATCGGATTCACGCAGGACGTCGAGGGTGCGCCTGAGGCCCGCCGCCTTGTCGCGGTGGGGGTGTGGACGAGGGCCGGCAGACCGTGGTCCACGGCGAGCTGGAGCTGGGCGGCGAGGGCGGTGTCCTCGGCGGGGGTCATCGAGTCGTAGCCGATCTCACCGACGGCGACGACCGGGTCTTTTACGAGGTAGCGGGGCAGGGCTTCGAGGACGGGGGCACAACGGGGGTCGTTCGCCTCCTTGGGGTTGAGGGCGAGCGTGCAGTGGTGGGCGATGCCGTACTGGGCGGCACGGAAGGGTTCCCAGCCGAGGAGGGAGTCGAAGTAGTCGAAGAAGCTGGCGGGTGAGGTGCGGGGCTGCCCCAGCCAGAAGGAGGGCTCGACGACGGCGCGGACCCCCGCGGCGTGCATGGCTTCGTAGTCGTCCGTGGTGCGGGAGGTCATGTGGATGTGCGGGTCGAAGATGCGCATCGGGTCTCCTCGCGTGCCGGGGCGGTGCGGTGAGGGGGTGTGGCGCTGGGGGTGCAGTTTCAGGTGCGGGGCGAAGATCACAAGGGAGGTACGGGCGGAGGTTGCAGGGAGGCATCGTGAGCAGCGTGAGAGGAGGCGGGGCCGGGAGCGACTGTGGGGGCGGGATCGGGTGAGCGCCCGGGCTTGGGGGACGGCCGAGGTACGCGTGAGGACCGGGGTGCGGGTGAGGGCCCAGGGGCGAGGGCGGGTGCGGGATCGGACGGGAAGGGGGATGCGAGTGGGGCGGTGGATGCGGGCGGTGCGGTGAGGTCCAGGACGCGCTGAAGGTCGGCGGGTACGGGGCGGTACGCGGCGGTGCGCTCCCGGGCGTACGCGGTGAGCATGTGGGCCAGCTCCGTATCGCCGCGGGCACGTTCGGCCAGGCCGGCCACGGCGGTCACCGGGACGCCGGTGAACAGGCACTTGAGCACGGCGTGCCGCCAGGTGTGCGCGTCGAGGTGACGGGCGGCGTACGGGCCCACGGCGGCGGCGACCAGCCGGGTGTCGTCGGTGCGCAGCGCGTCCTCGACGAGCGGCCGGGCACTCGGGCCGAGGTCCAGGTGGGGCAGCGCCATCAGCACGGCGCGGCGTTCGGCGGCGGTGCCGTGTTCGTAGAGCCGGGTGACGGTCCGGGCGTCGGCGCGGGCCGTGTGCAGGAGCAGGATGCGGGCAGCCTCGGCCGCTTCCCGGTCCCGCGCGTGCGGCGGCTCACGACGGGTGCAGTGCCGGCCCGCCGAGGCGAAGCGCATCTCCCACACGGGCGGGGCGTAAGCGGTGTAGGAGAGGGCGGCACCGCTGACCGCCGAGCCCCGGGGGTCTACGGATGCGGCTTGAGCTGCGGCCTCAGCTGCAGCTTCGGGGTGGACTGCGCCTTCGGGTTGGGCTGCGCCCTGACTGGCGGCCGGATCTGCGGCTCGTGCGCCGGGTTGGGCTGCGGCTTGAGTTGCGCCTTCGGGCTGGGTCGCGGCTTGAGCTTCGGCTCGTGCGCCGGGTTGGGCTGCGGCTTGAACTGCGGCTTCGGCTCGTGCTGCGGCTTGAGCTGTGGCTCGTGCTTCGGCTTGCGCTTCGTCCAGTGCCTCGTCGAGCCAGGCGCGGGCGGCGCCGCCGAGCCGGTCGCGCAGGGCCGTCTGGAGCTGGGCCATCCAGGCCTCCGGCGTCAGCATCGCGGGCCTCCTGCGCTCGGAACGGGCGGGTGCGACGGGTCTGTGGCACCTGCGGGTTGGGCGGTTCCCGCAGGGCTCGGTGGTTCGGTGCCGGAGCAAGCGGGACCGGCGGCGCGGGCAGGGCTCGGTGGTTCGGTGCCGGAGGGCGTGGGTTGGGCGGCGCGGGCAGGGCTCGGTGGTTCGGTGCCGGAGGGCGTGGGTTGGGCGGCGCGGGCAGGGCTCGGTGGTTCGGTGCCGGAGGGCGTGGGTTGTGCGGTGCGGGCAGGGCTCGGTGGTTCGGTGCCGGAGGGCGTGGGTTGGGCGGTGCGGGCGGGGGTCGGTGGTTCGGTGTCGGGGTGTGCGGGGTCGGCGGCGCGGAGGAAGGAGAGGGATGTGCGGGCGAGGTCGGGGCCCGCGTGGGAGTGGCGGGGCAGCTCGACGCTGACCAGGCCCTGGTAACCGGTGTCCCGGAGCGCTGCCAGGACCGGCGGGAAGTCGATTTCGCCCGCGCCGAACGGCAGATGCTCGTGCACACCACGCCGCATGTCCTCGATCTGGACGTGCCGCAGCCAAGGCGCGGCGGCGCGGACGCACGCGGCGGGCGGCTGGGGTTCCAGGCATTGGCAGTGGCCGATGTCCAGGGTCAGGCCGAGGGCTTCGGCGGGTGGGGCGTCGAGGGTGGCACGCAGGCGGCGGAAACCGGCGAGGTCGGAAAGGAGGTGGCCCGGTTCGGGTTCGACGGCGAGGGGGACGCGGGCGGTGGCGGCCGCGTCGAGTACGGGGGTGAGCGCTTCGGCCAGGCGGTGCCAGGCCTCCGGTTCCGGCGTACCGGCGGGCAGGGGCCCGCTGAAACAGTGCACGGCCGTGGCGCCGAGGTCGGCACCGACGCGGACCGCGGTGCGGAGCAGGTCGATGCGGGCCGTGCGGGCGTCCGGATCGGGGTCGAGGAGCGTGGGGTGGTGTTTACGCCGGGGGTCCAGGACGTATCGGGCGCCGGTTTCGACGGCGACGGAGAGCCCCAAGGTGCCGAGTCGGCCGGCCAGTTGTCCGGTCCGCGACGCGAGGTCGGGGGCGAGCGGGTCGAGGTGCATGTGGTCGAGGGTGAGGGCTACGCCGTCGTAGCCGAGGTCGGCGAGGAGGGCCAGGGCGTCGGTCAGCCGGAGGTCGGTCAGGCCGTTGGTGCCGTAGGCCAGGCGCAGCGGGCTCGTCGTGGTCATGTCGGGCTGACCTTCCGGGACAGCCGTCGGGCGGCGGGCACGAGGGCCAGCAGTGCGGCCCCTGTTCCGGGGGCACCGGCCCGTGCGGCAAGGGCCGCCTGGAGCGGGATCATGGCGCGGATCCCGCTGCCGACGGCGCGCTGGAGGAGGTAGGGCGAAGGGTTCAGGGCCGCGTGCAAGAAGGGGCGGGCAGCGGTCCCGGCGTAGAGGAGAGCGGCGGCTTTGGCGAGGGAAGTGGGGAGGACATTGGCGAAGGGCTTGGTCACCGGGTCGGTGACGGGGATGCTGCCATGGGGCCCGCCCCTCCTGCTCACCCCACCAACCACCCCGCCCACCGCGGCCACCACTCCCAACGCGGCCAGTGGCAGGGCCGTTGAGCTGCCCTGCGCTTCGCGGCGCGAGACGGTGGTGACCGCGAGCGTATGGGTGCCCAGCAACGCGGCCGACGGCAACGCCCTCCGCATAGTCCGCCCCGAACGCACCGGAGCCGCCGAAACCGCGCCCTGCAGTACGTCGAGGGTGCGGGCGCAGGCCATGGCGAGTGGGCCCCCCGGGGTGTTCTTGAGGTGGAGGTCATATGCCCAGACGGTGGCGGCGAGCGCCGTGCCGGTGGCGAGGGACGGGCGGCCGGCCGCTGCCGCCAGGGCGAGGCCCGCCGCTGTCAGCCCGGCGGCCGCGCCGAGGGCGGCTGCCGGGGCGATACGGCCGGACGGGATGGGGCGTCCTGGGCGTTCGACGGCGTCGGTGTCGCGGTCGGCCCAGTCGTTGAGCGCCATGCCCGCCTCGTAGAGGCAGAGGGAGGAGCCGGTGGCGAGAAGGGTGCGGCGGCCGGGCCGGCCCCTGCTGCCGCAACCCCAGCCAGCAGGTCTCCCGGCACGCTGAACAGGGCCGATACGCGGAAGAGTTCCAGCCAGGGCGAGGAGGCGCCGGCCGGCACGGCGCGTCCGCGGCGAGGAGGAGCGTCGGCGGGCTCGGCAGAACCAGGCAGAGCAGTGGGACCAGTGGGAGCCATGGGAGTGACGGGAGTGATGGGACCGGTGGTCGCGGAGGCGTCGGTCGGCGGGAGGTTCATCGGCGGGTCCGGAGGTCGTGGGCGAAGGTGAGGAGTTCGGCGTACTGGTCGGCCAGGGCGGCGGGCCCGCCGTCCGGGTCCTTGAAGTAGAAGCCGAGGGGGGCGAGGGGCCCGGAGACGCCGGCCGCGTGCGCGGCGGCCGTCAGGCGCACGAGGTCGAGCACCAGCGGCGCGGCGAGCGCCGAGTCGCAGCCCTGCCAGACGGTCTGGAGGATCATGCGGTTGCCGAGGAACCCTTCGAAGGCGACGTGGTCCCAGGCGGTCTTCCAGTCCCCGAGGGCCGGAACGTTGTCGATGTGCACCTCGCCGGGCGGTGCGGTACCGAGGTTGTCCGCGAGGACGCGTGTCTTGCCCGCGTTCTTGGCGGCCGCGGCCGCCGGGTCGGTCAGGGTGGCGCCGTCACCGCCGCCGAGCAGGTTGGTGCCGGACCAGGCACGGACGGGGAGGGCCCGTTGGGCGAACATCGGGGCGAGTACGGAGCGCAGCAGGGTCTGTCCCGTCTTGCCGTCGCGGCCCGCGTACGGCAGCCCGCTACAGACGGCCATCTGCTGGAGCAGCGGGTGGTGCATACCGGTGGAGGGCGTGAAGTTGACGTACGGGCAGCCCGCGCGCAGCGCCGCGTGCGCGTACAGGGAACTGGGCGGGAGGCGGTCGTCGTCGCGTTCTTGCCCTGCCGCGGGCTCCGTGGAGGCCACATTGACGACGACGGCACGGTCGAGTGCGTGGATCCGCAGGAACGCGCGCAGGTCGGCGGTGAAGGCGGTGACCAGTTCCCGGTCGTCGCGGTCGTCCCCGGGGAGCGGGCCGCCGGGCCGTACGGCCTCGTCCGCCGCGGCCAGTTCGGCGCGTACGGCGTGCGGCAGGCCGTACGGGAGTACGCCGCCCGCCGCGAGTTCCTCGGCCCGTTTGGGCAGCGGGTACGAGGTGGTGTCGTGGCCGCCGAAGACGAGGGCGGACAGCGGCGGCAGCGGTACCCCGTCGAACGGCGCGGTCTCGGTGACCATGCCGGTCGGCGGGTGCAGCCCGGCGGCGACGGCGGCGCAGCCGGTGATCACGGTCGTCGCGACCGATCCCCGCGCCCCGATCAGCCACACTCCCGTACGCCCGCCACCGCCCCCGGCGCTCTCGGCACCCCCGGCACCCCCACCGTATTCCGGCCTGCCACCACCCCCGGCCCCCTCCACACCTCTGCCCGCCCCAGCCGTACTCCCCGACCCAGCCGTACTCCCCGATCCCGCCGTACTCTCCACTCTCGCCGTACTCCCCGCCCCCGCCCTACGCTCCGCCCCCGCCACCCACTCCAACCCCGTCATCATCTACCGCCCTTCGCCGCCGTCGCGTACTCCTTCACCCGGATGGTGCGGAAGGAGATCCGGTCCTCGTCGCCGTGGTTCTGGATGCCGATGTGGCCCTGGCGCAAGCTGCGCGCCGGGTCCCTGTTCGTGAAGTCGTTGATCTTCCGCCCGTTGAGGTAGACGCGCAGCCGTTCGCCCTCGACCCGGAGTTCGTAGGTGTTCCACTCCCCCGGCGGGTTGAGCGCGGCGTCGCGCGCCTCGATGTCGGCTGCCTGGAATCCGTAGACGGAACCGGTGGTGCGGTCCGGGGCGTCGGTGGCGTCGATCTGGATCTCGTAGCCGTTGTTCACCGCCGACCAGGGGTCGTCGGAGGGCGGGAAGCCGATGAAGACCCCGGAGTTGTCGTCGCCGTCGGCGCCGGACATCTTCCAGTCCAGTTTGAGGGAGTACGCACCGAATTCCCGGGCCGCGTACCAGAGCATGCCCATGCCGCCGCTGGAGGTGAGGGTGCCGTCCTGAAGGGTGAAGGAGCCGGGGCCCGCCTGTTTCCAGCCACGGGTCGAGGTGCCGTCGAAGAGGGCCCGGTAGCCGGTCTCCGGGCGGCAGTCGGCCTGTGCGGCGCCGGTGGCCCAGCGGATGCCTCCCAGCAGGTGCGTGCGGAAGGCGGGGTCGGCGAAGGACTGCCGGGTGTGGCCGGCGCCGGTGTAGAAGGCCCGGCCGCCGCGGTGTTCCTGGCACCAGGCGATGGGGTGGTCGCCGCGCATCGTGCCGCCGCTGTACGTGGTCTCGTCGAGTGCGGCGAGGACGTGGGCGCGGGTGCGCGGGTTACTGCGGTAGTTGTACCACTCGTCGGTGCGGCCCCAGGCCGCGGCCAGGTGAGCGGTGGCCGGGTGGGCGCGGTCCTCAATGCGTACGGTGGCAGGCTGCACGGCAGGGTGGGACTGGAAGTAGGCGCCCGCCAAGTCCCCATAGAAGGGCCAGTCGTACTCGGTGTCGGCGGCGGCGTGCACCCCCACATACCCGCCGCCGCGCGCTATATAACGTTCGAACGCCTGCTGCTGGGCAG
Source organism: Streptomyces sp. Ac-502 (assembly GCF_045222935.1). NCBI lineage: Bacteria > Bacillati > Actinomycetota > Actinomycetes > Kitasatosporales > Streptomycetaceae > Streptomyces > Streptomyces sp. Ac-502. The sequence goes on along the minus strand of NZ_JBHFFO010000001.1, from coordinate 8,673,571 downwards.
TGTGCAGCACGTCACCGGTGGTGGAGAGGAAGACGACGGCGGCGTAGCGCGCCAGGCGCTTGTCGTTGAAGGCGGCGGCGTCCTCGGTGGCGTCCACGGTGAATCCGTGCTGCTTGCCGAGGGCCTGGACGGCGGCGATGCCGTCGGGAATCGAGTCGTGCCGGAATCCGGCGGTCTTGGAGAAGACCAGGACCCGGTTCTCGTCGCGTTCCGGGGCACGGGTGGTGTCACCGGGCAGGGTCATGGTCGCCAGCAGGGTGGCGGCGGCCGCCGCGGTGGTGGCCAGCCGGGCAACGGGGTGCATGAGCGGTCTCCTTCCTCCGGCCACGGGGCGGGCGGCCGACGGCTCCGCGTCCGGTCGTCCCGGACGCCGTCCGCGACGTCCGCGCCGTCCGCCCGCCCCGGTAGCCACCTGGGTCAGCGGGTGGTGAAGGTGAAGTCGTCCACGTCGTAGAGGGCGCCGGTGCCGCTGCCCTTGAAAACGAGGTAGAGGGTGGTGGTACCGGCCGGTGGTTTGCCGTTGAGGGTGGTCGAGACGTCGGTGAAGGTCTCCCAGCCGCCGGTCACCGGGACTTTGACGCTGCCGAGCAGCCGTCCGTCCGCCCGGCCCGTACGGATCTCCAGCGTGCCGCCGGATCCGGCGGAGGACACCCGGGCGGTGAACTTCGTGGCGTTCTTGACGACATACGGCTGGAACGCGATCCAGTCGCCGTGGTGGATGTCGCCCACGGTCCGGCCGCCGTGCGCCGGTGCGTGGGTGATGACCTGGACGCCGCGGGAACTGCCGAAGTGCTCGGCCTGGCGGTGCCGGGGCTGGGTGACGGCCTGGTCGTGGCTGGTCAGCGGCGGCTGGCCGTTGGCTCCCTGGTCGGTGTACTCGGCGTCGAAGACCCCGAAGATGTTGGCGTTGGGGTCGTGCTCGTTATCCGCCGAGGTCTGGATGGTGCCGGAGCAGCCGGTGGCGGAGGTGACGGGGTGGCCGTGGCTGTCGTGGCCGAGGATGTGGGTGACCTTGACCTTGGCGCAGTCGATGGCCCGGTCCTCGGGGTCGGTGACCTTGACCTGGAACGGCACCTTGTCACCGAAGGTGAACAGCTGGCCGTCAGCGGGGAGTTGCAGGGTGACCTCGGGCGCGGTGTTGCCGACGGTCAGGTACACGCTCGCCGAGCCGGTGCGGCCGCCGGGGTCCTTGGCGGTGACGGTCGCGGTGTAGGTGCCGTTCTTGCGGTAGGTGTGGGTGGGGTTCTGCTGGTTCGCACTCGTACCGTCGCCGAAGTCCCAGGTGTACGTCAGCGCGTCGCCGTCCGCGTCGGTGGCCGAGGCGGTGAACTTGGTGCGCAGCGGAGCCTGACCCGAGGTGCGGTCGGCTTTGGCCTCGGCGACCGGTGAGTGGCCGCCGGTGGCGTTCTCGATGCGGTAGAGGGCGGAGTTCTCATCGCCGTTGAAGTAGCCGGTCCCGTAGTCCAGGACGTACAGCGCGCCGTCCGGGCCGAAGGCCATGTCCATGACCTGGGTGCCCTTCCAGGGGAAGGCGTTGATCGTGCGGCCCGTGCCGTCGGCGGCCTGTTCGATGCGCTTGATCCAGCGGCGTCCGAACTCCCCGGCGAAGAAGTTCCCGTCGTACGCCTGCGGGAACTTGACCTGCGAGGTGGAGGCGGCGTCGTAGCGGTAGACGGGTCCGGCCATCGGGGACTCGGATCCGGTGCCGAATTCGGGCACCGAGCCGCCGTCGTACGGGATCCACGCGGGCTGGGCGGCCGGCAGGTCGGTCAGGCCGGTGTTGCGCGGCGAGGTGTTCCGGGGAGCGGCGCAGTCGAAGGCGGTGCCCGGGGTCTCGGTGGCGAAGTCGTAGTCGACGTAGGCGTCGTTGTCGCCGGTGCAGTACGGCCATCCGTAGTTGCCGGGCTTGGTGACGCGCGCGAACTCGACCTGCCCCGACGGGCCGCGCTTCGGGTCGGCGGTGCCCGCGTCGGGCCCGTAGTCGCCGACGTAGACGGTGCCGGTGGGCTTGTCGACGCTCATCCGGAAGGGGTTGCGGAAGCCCATCGCGTAGATCTCGGGCCGGGCCTTGGCGGTGCCGGCCGGGAAGAGGTTGCCGTCGGGAACCGCATACGTGCCGTCGGCGTTGACCTTTATACGCAGGATCTTGCCGCGAAGGTCATCGGTGTTCCCCGCACTGCGCTGGGCGTCGTAGGCAGGGTTGCGGATCGCACGCTCGTCGATGGGCGTGAAACCGTCGGAGGCGAACGGGTTGGAGTCGTCGCCGGTGGAGAGGTAGAGGTTGCCCTGTGCGTCGAAGTCGATGTCACCGCCCACGTGACAGCAGATGCCGCGCGAGGCGGGCACGTCCAGGATCTTCTTCTCGCCGGCCAGGTCCAGGGTGCCGTCGGTCTTCAGGACGAAGCGGGAGAGGCGGTTGACGCCGTCGAACTTCGCGAAGTCCGCTGCGGTGCCCTCGTCGGGGGCGTCGCCGGAAGGAGTGTCGAGAGGGGGCGCGTAGTAGAGGTAGACGAAGCGGTTGGCGGCGAAGCCGGGGTCGATGCCGACGCCCTGGAGGCCTTCCTCGTCGTGGCTGTAGACGGGCAGTTTGCCCGCGACCTTCGTGGTGCCGCCCGCGTCGGTCAGGCGAACCGTTCCGTCCCGCGAGGTGTGCAGCACGGACCGGTCCGGCAGCACGGCGAGCGTCATCGGCTCGCCCGTCTCGGGTTCGCCCTTGGCGAGGGTGACCTGCTGGAAGTCCTCGGCGGCGGCCGGCGCGGCCGGCGTCGTACCTACGGCCGGCACGGCGGTGGTCGGTACGGCGGCGGCGGCCGGGACGTCGGCCAGTGACAGGGACGTGGCGGCCAGCAGCGCGCTCGCGAACAGGGCGAGTGCCGGGCGCAGGGTGCCTCGGCGTGATCTTCGGTGCACGGTGCCTCCCTTGCGGGTGGGTGGGCTGAGAGGTGTCGCTCGGTCAGGCGGTCCGGCCGGGGTGGGTGGGCGAAGGGTTGCTCGGCCATGCGCCCGGCCAGGGGTGGGCGGGCGCAGGCTGTCGCTCGGCCAGGCGGCCCGGCCAGGGTGGGTGCCGGGTGTCGCGTCGCCATGCCTGCGGAGAGCCGTCGGAAGCGCCCTGGTCCTCAGCTGCCGGACGGGTCCGCTCCGAACGCCGCGTCGAACGCGACAGCGGGCGGCTCGTAGTCGTACGACTTGAGGTGGGCCAGTGCTTCGGGCGCGCCCTGGAGGCGGTCCATGCCCGGGTCCTCCCACTCGACCGACACCGGACCCTCGTAGCCGATCGAACGCAGCATCCGGAAGACGTCCTCCCAGGGCACCTCGCCACGTCCGGCCGAGACGAAGTCCCAGCCGCGGCGCGGGTCGCCCCAGGGGAGGTGGGAGCCGAGGCGGCCGTTGCGGCCGTCCAGCCGGCGCCGCGCCTCCTTGCAGTCCACGTGGTAGATCCGGTCCCGGAAGTCGTACAGGAAACCGACCGGGTCGAGGTCCTGCCAGACGAAGTGGCTGGGGTCGAAGTTCAGACCGAAGGCGGGCCGGTCGCCGATCGCCTCCAGGGCGCGGCGGGTGGTCCAGTAGTCGTACGCGATCTCGCCGGGGTGCACCTCGTGGGCGAAGCGCACGCCCTCCGCGTCGAAGACGTCCAGGACCGGCCCCCACCGCTCGGCGAAGTCCGTGTAACCGGCGTCGATCGTCGAGAGCGGTACGGGCGGGAACATGGCCACCAGGTGCCAGATCGCGGAGCCGGTGAAGCCGACCACGGTCCGTACGCCGAAGGCCGCGGCGGCGCGCGCGGTGTCCGCCATCTCGGCGGCGGCCCGGCGCCGTACGCCTTCCGGCTCGCCGTCGCCCCAGACGCGGGCGGGCAGGATGGCGCGGTGCCGCTCGTCGATGATCGCGTCGCAGACGGCCTGACCCACCAGGTGGTTGGAGACGGCCCAGCACTTCAGGCCGTACTTGTCGAGGAGCTGGCCACGGGTGGCGAGATAGCCCGGCTCGGCGAGGGCCCGGTCCACTTCGAAGTGGTCGCCCCAGCAGGCGAGTTCGAGGCCGTCGTAGCCGAAGTCGCGGGCGTGTCGGCAGACCTCCTCCAGCGGCAGGTCGGCCCACTGCCCGGTGAAGAGCGTGAACGGTCTGGCCATACGTGACTCCTCGGGACGGACGGACGGATGGACGGGCGGGGGGGTACGGGAGTACGGCGCGGTGCGGGGTGCGGAGTTTCGGGACGGCACGGGGGTGCGGAGCGGTACAGGGATACGGGGATACGGGGAGCGGGGCGGTACGGGTGGTGCGGTGGCCGGTTGCGAGGAAACGATCCGGTCGGCGGACGCGGCTGACAAGAGGGAGGGGTGCGTCAGGTGGGGATGTCGGCCACCGGCACGGGTGCGGATTCGGGTACGGAGGCGGACTCGGGCACGGGGGCGGACTCGGGTACGGATGCAGATTCGGGTGCGGGAGCGGACCCGGCCACGGGCGTGTACGCGCAGTTCTTGGCCGCGCTGTCCTCGACCGCCGCCAGCACCCGCTGCACCTGCAGCCCGTCCGCGAAGGACGGCACGGGCTCACGGCCGGCCGCGATGGCGTGCACGAGATCGCGGGCCTGGTGGACGAAGGTGTGCTCGTAACCGAGGCCGTGGCCGGGCGGCCACCACGCCTCCAGGTACGGATGGCCGGGTTCGGTGACCAGGATGCGGCGGAAGCCGGCCGCGACGGCCGGTTCGGTGTGGTCGTGGAAGGACAGCTCGTTGAGCCGTTCCAGGTCGAAGGCGAGCGAGCCGTGCTCCCCGTTCAGTTCGATGCGCAGCGCGTTCTTGCGGCCCGCGGCTACCCGGCTGGCCTCGAAGGAGGCGAGCGCGCCGGAGGCGAAGCGGCCGGTGAACAGGGCGGCGTCGTCGACGGTAACGGTGCCCCGGCCGCCGGTGGGCAGCGGACGTTCCCGTACGAAGGTGCCGGTGACCGCGGAGACGCCCGCCAGCCGCTCCCCCGCCAGGTACTGGGCGAGGTCGACGATGTGCGCGCCGAGGTCGCCGAGCGCTCCGGAGCCCGCCTGTTCCCGGCGCAGCCGCCAGGTCAGGGGCGCTTCGGGGTCGACCAGCCAGTCCTGGAGGTAGGTGGCGCGTACATGTCGCAGGGTGCCGATCCGGCCGTCACGGATCATACGGCGGGCGAGGGCGACGGCCGGGGTACGGCGGTAGTTGAAGCCGACCATGGCGCGTTGGCCGCGGGCCCGCGCGGTCTCGGCGGCGGCCGCCATCGCCTCCGCCTCCGCCACGGAGTTGGCCAGCGGCTTCTCGCACAGGACGTGCTTGCCGGCGGCCAGCGCGGCGACGGCGATCTCGGCGTGGCTGTCGCCCGGCGTGCAGATGTCGACGAGCTGCACGTCGGCACGGTCGATCAGGCGCCGCCAGTCGGTCTCGGCGGCGGCCCAGCCGTGCCGGGTCGCGGCCGCCGCGACGGCGTCCCGGTCCCGGCCGCACACCGCGTTCATCGCGGGGCGCAGCGGCAGGTCGAAGACGCGGCCCACGGTGCGCCAGCCCTGGGAGTGGGCGGCGCCCATGAAGGCGTAGCCGACCATGCCGATGCCGAGTTCGGTCCGCGGGCCGGGCGGCGGGGGCTGCTGGGGGCGCGGGGCCGGCGGGGTCACCTCCGTAACCGGTCGTGCGGCGTGCGGTGCCGGATTCCGTACGTGGTCGTCGTGCGCGTCGCGGTCGTCGTGCTCGTCGTGCGCGTCGCGGTCGTCTTGCTCGGCACGGGCGTCGCGGTCGTCGTGCTCAGCACGGTCGTCGTACTCGTCGCGGTCATTCATGCATCACCTCGTCGGTCGGCCGTGGTCGGCGGTCTTCCGGTAACTGCTCGGCTGAGATCGTCAGTTGAAGCCGGTGGGCAGGTAGTCGTCGACGTTGTCCTTGGTGACGACGGCGGAGTAGAGGGTCACCGAGGCGGGGATCTCCAGCTCGGCGGTGCCGGAGATGCCCCGGCCCTGGGCGAGGGCACGGGCCAGGTCGACGGCCGAGGCCGACATGGTCGGCGGGTACAGGACGGTGGCCTTCAGTACGGAGGTGCCGGCCCTGATGGTCTCCATGACGCGGCGCGAGCCGGCGCCGCCGACCATCAGGAAGCCGTCGCGGCCGGCCTGCTCGATGGCGCGTTCCGCACCCACGCCCTGGTCGTCGTCGTGGTTCCACAGTGCGTCGAAGGAGGGGTGCGCCTGGAGCAGCCCGGCCATCTTCGCCTGCCCCGACTCCACGGTGAACTCGGCGGCCTGCCGCCCCACCTTGCGGATGTTGGGGTAGTTCTTCAGGGCGTCGTCGAAGCCCTTGGTGCGTTCACGGGTCAGTTCGAGGGTGTCGATGCCGGCCAGTTCCACGACTTTCGCATCCGGTTTGTCCTTGAGCTGCTCGCCGATGTAGCGCCCGGCGTTCAGGCCCATCCCGTAGTTGTCGCCGCCGATCCAGCAGCGGTACGCCTGCGGGGAGGCGAAGACCCGGTCGAGGTTGACGACGGGGATGCCGGCCCGCATGGCCTTCAGCCCGACCTGGGTGAGCGCCTTGCCGTCGGCGGGGAGGATGACCAGGACGTCGACCCTCTTGTTGATGAGGGTCTCGATCTGCCCGATCTGCTGGGCGGTGTCGTTGGAGCCCTCGGTGATGTCGAGGGTGACGTCCCGGTAGCGCTTCGCGCGGTTCCTGGCGTTCTGGTTGATGGCGTTGAGCCAGCCGTGGTCGGCCTGCGGTCCGGCGAAACCGATGGTGACCTTCTTGCCGGGTTCGTCGTCCGCGCCGCCCGCCTGCTGCTGCGTGGCGCCTGCGGACGCGTCGCCGCGCTGGTTGCTCGTACAGGCGCTGAGCAGGGCGCCGGCCGAGACGGCGGCCGCGCCGAAGAGCACGTGCCGACGGCTGCCACCGCGGGCGATGGCCGGGGCGTCCGCCTCCGTGCCGTACGGGCCGGATGTGCTGCACGGGACAGGTGTGTCGTACGGATCCGGTGTGCCGTACGGGCCCGGCGTTCTGTCGGTCATGACTTGTGCCCCTTCTGGGCCAGTACGGCGATGACGATGATGGCGCCCTTGGCGATCTGTTGGACGGCGGTCTCCAGGTTGTTCAAGGCGAACAGGTTGGTGATGGTGGTGAAGACGAGGACGCCGAGCACGGAGCCGGTGACGGTGCCGCGGCCGCCGCTGAGCAGGGTGCCGCCGATGATCGCGGCGGCGATGGCGTCCAGCTCGTAGAGGTTGCCGTTGGTGTTCTGGCCCGACCCGGTCAGCACGATCAGCAGGAAGGCGGCGATGCCGCAGCACATCCCGGACAGCAGGTAGAGCAGCAGCCGCTGCCGCCGTACGTCGATGCCCGCCAGCCGCGCCGCCTCCGGGTTGCCGCCGACGGCCACGGTGCGCCGCCCGAAGGTCGTACGGTTCAACAGCAGCCAGCCGGTGACGGTGACGGCGGCGAAGACCAGCACGATCGGCGGGATGCCGAGGACGTACGCGTCACGGCGGCCCAGGTCCAGTACGGACGGTATCGACACGATCTGCGTGCCGCCCTGGCTGATCTGGAGGGCGAGCCCGCGGGCGGCGGCGAGCATGGCGAGCGTCGCGATGAACGGCACCATGCCGCCGAACGAGACCAGCAGCCCGTTGACCAGCCCGCAGCCGAGACCGACGAGCAGCGCGCAGAGCAGGATGCCGCCGAGTCCGTACTCCTGGGTGGCCACCGTCGTCGCCCAGACCGTCGCGAGGGCGACCATCGCGCCGACGGACAGGTCGATCCCGCCCCCGATGATCACGAAGGTGACGCCGACGGTCACCACACCGATCACCGAGGCCTGGGTGAGGACGAGTTGCAGGTTCTGCACGCTCAGGAACTGCTCGGGCCGGGTGAGGGCGCCGACGGCCACGAGCGCGGCGAGGACGCCGAGCAGGGAGAGGTTGCGCAGGTCGGCGTGGGCGCGCAGCCGGCCGCGCACGCCGGAGGCGCGGAACAGGGGCGGGGCGGGTGCCTCCGGCGCGGGGGCGTGCGCCGGGGCGCTTCCGGCACCGGCGGGAACCGGGCGGCCGGGCACTTTCTCTTCGGAGGTGTTCACGGTCGGTCTCCTCGCGACGGGTCGGCGCTGCCTGCCATGACCAGGTCCAGCACCCGGTGCTCGTCCAGTGCCGCCGCACTGTCCTCGTGGACGACCCGGCCCTCGCGCAGGACGAGCACGCGGTCGGCCAGGCCCAGGACTTCGGGAAGCTCGCTCGACACCAGCAGCACCGCCAGCCCGTCGTCGGCGAGCCGCCGTACCAGCGCGTACAGCTCGGCGCGGGCGCCGACGTCCACCCCGCGGGTCGGCTCGTCGAGCAGCAGCACCCGGCAGCCGCGCAGCAGCCAGCGGGCCAGTACGGCCTTCTGCTGGTTGCCGCCGGACAGGGTCCGCACCGGCCGGTCCGGGTCGTCGGGCCGCAGCGACAGGCCGCGGGCGGCGGCGCGGGCGGCGGAACGTTCCGCCACGCGGTCCAGCCACCCGGCGCGGGAGAAGCGCGGCAGCGAGGAGACCGAGACGTTGCGGCTGACGGACTCCAGGAGCAGCAGGGCCTGCGACTTGCGCTCCTCCGGGGCGAGGCCGAGCCCCGCGCGTACGGCGGCGGGCACGCTGCCGGGGCGCAGCGGGCGCCCGTCCACGAGGACACGGCCCGCGGTGGGGCTTCGCGCGCCGAAGACGGTCTCCAGGATCTCCGAGCGCCCGGACCCGACGAGCCCGGCGAGCCCGAGGATCTCACCCGGGTAGAGGTCGAAGTCCAGCGGCGCGAACTCACCGCGCCGGGCGAGGCCTTGAGCGGCGAGGATGGGGGTGGAGGTAGGGGCGGAGGCAGGGGTGGGAGCGGAGGCGGGGGTGGCAGTGGGGGCCCTGTCCGTGGCGGCGGGGCCCTGCCGTACGTTGAACTGCCGTACGGGGAAGGTGTGCTCGACGGCGCGGCCCGTCATCAGGGTCACGATGTCCCGGGTACGGGTCGTCCGCGCGTCCAGCCCGCGGGCCGCGGCCCGGCCGTCCTTGAGGACGGTGACCCGGTCGCCGACCCGGCGGATCTCCTCCAGCCGGTGCGAGATGTACACGACCGCGACGCCCGCGCCGGTCAGGCCGTCGACGATCCGGAAGAGGTTGTTGACCTCGTCCGGGTCGAGAGCGGCGGACGGCTCGTCCATGACGATCAGCCGTACGTCGTGGGAGAGGGCACGGGCCATGGAGGCGATCTGCTGCCCGGCGGCGGACAGCGAGCCGACCGCAGCACCCGGGTCGATCTCGGGGTGTCCGAGGCGGCCGAGGATGCCGGCGGTGGCGGTCCGGGCCTCGCGGGAGCGGACGAAGCCGGCGGTGGCCCGCTCGTGCCCGAGGAAGACGTTCTCGGCCACCGACAGGTGCTCCACCAGGTCGAGTTCCTGGTAGATGGTGGCGATGCCGAGCCGCATCGCGGCGGCCGACGACTTCAGCACGACCGGTGCGCCCTGCCAGCGGATCTCGCCCGCTTCGGGCTGGTGGACACCGGCCAGCACCTTGATCAGGGTGGATTTGCCGGCGCCGTTCTGGCCGAGGAGGCAGTGCGTCTCACCGGCCGTCACATCGAGATCGACGCCGTCCAGGGCCCGGACTCCGGGGAAGGACTTGCTGATGCCGTGCATGGTGAGCAGGGGCCCGCCGGGGCCCGGCGGTCCGGCCGAAGGCCCCGGGCCGGACGGGGCCGGCGGTCCGGGGTGGCGCTCTGGTGCCATGGCGTGCAGCCTCCTCGACGACGTCGGTGAACGGGCCGGGCGGTGGTGCGGGGGGGGGCGCTACGGGCGGACGGACGCGTGCGGGACGTACGGCGGGACGGGGGTGGCGCGACGGGACGGGAGCGGTACGACGGAACGAGGAAGGTGCGACGGGACGCAGGCGGTACGGCGAAACGGAGACGGCACGTCGGAACGAGAGCGGTACGACGGAACGAGAGCGGTACGACGGAACGCGGGCGGTGCGACGGGACGCAGGCGGTACGACGGAACGCAGGCGGTACGACGGAACGGAGACGGTACGACGGAACGGAGACGGTACGACGGAACGGAGACGGTACGACGGAACGCGGACGGTACGACGGAACGAGAGCGGTGCGGCGAAACGGTGGCGGTACGACGGGTGGTGCCGTGAGCGGGGTGTCAGGCGGGTGAGAAGAGGTGGTCGCTGATGAGGCGGGCGGCGCCGGTGACGCCCGCCGCCTGGCCCAGCTCCCCCAGCACGATGGGCAGGTTGTTCGTCGCCAGCGGCAGCGACTGGCGGTAGACCTGGGTGCGGATCGCGGCGAGGAGGGTGTGGCCGAGGCCGGTCACCCCGCCCCCGATCACCACCAGCCCAGGGTTGAAGAAGCTGACGAGACCGGCGATGACCTGGCCGGTGCGGCTCCCGCCGGTCCGGATCAGGTCCAGTGCGACGGGGTCGCCGGCGGCGGCAGCGGCGGCCACCTCGGGGGCGCCGAGCGTACCGGCCGCCGCCAGCCGTGCCGCCAGCTCCGGCGAGGTGCCCTCGCGCGCGGCGGCCTCCGCGTCGCGGGCGAGGGAGGCGCCGCCGAAGTACGCCTCCAGGCAGCCGCGGTTGCCGCAGGCGCACGGGCGGCCGTCCGGTTCGACCTGGATGTGGCCGATGTCGCCGGCGCTGCCCGTCGTCCCGCGGTAGACCTCGCCGCCCACCACGATGCCGCAGCCGATCCCCGTACCGATCTTGACGAAGAGGAAGTCCCGCACGGTGCGGGCCACGCCCGCGTGCTGTTCCCCCACCGCCATCAGGTTGACGTCGTTGTCGACCATGACCGGGCAGCCCAGTTCCTGGCTGAGGGCCTCCCGTACGGGGAAGCCGTCCCAGCCCGGCATGAGGGGCGGCGCCACCGGGACGCCTTCGGGGAAGCGGACCGGTCCCGGCACGCCGATGCCGGCGCCGTCGAACCCTTCGGCCACCCCGCTCGCCTTCAGCTTGCCCGCCAGCGCGAGGGCCTGCTCGAAGACGGCGACCGGGCCCTCGCGCACGTCCATGGGCTGGGTCAGGTGGCCCAGTACCTCCAGCTCGGCATTGGTGACGGCCACGTCGACGGAGGTGGCGCCGATGTCGATGCCCAGGAAGCGCAGGGCGGGCGCGAGCCGGACGTTGTGCGAGCGGCGGCCGCCGCGGGAGGCGGCGAGGCCGTCGGCGACGACCAGCCCGGTCTCCAGCAGCCGGTCCACCTCCACCGCCAGCTTGGAGCGGGAGAGGTCGACGCGGTCGCCCAGCTGGGCGCGGGAGTTGGGGCCGTGGTCGCGGAGCAGGCGCAGGAGCCGCGCCTGGTGCGCGTTGGCCGGCCTCGCCGTCATGCGCCTCACGCCACCCCTCCAGCCGTTGTCGGCCGTACGTGGTCCGGCACCGAGCGGCGCCGGGGCTTTCGAGGGGAACGTAGCAGCGCTTGTCCGGGCGGGGAAGAAGTACGGGCAGGATCCCTGCCGACTTTCTCCTGCGTGAGGACAAAGCTCCCGGCCGCCCTCGACCGAGAGCGGCGGGCGCCGGGCGGCACCGGGCGGCACCGGCCGACGTCGGGCAGCGGTCCGGGGAGAATGGGCCGGTGAACTACCGCTACCGCGTGCTCGGCGCCACTCAGGCGCGCCGCCCCGACGGCACCGAGGTGCCCGTGAAGGGGGCGCGGCTGCGTGCCCTGCTGGCCGCGCTCGCGGCGGGCGGCGGGCGGCCCGTACCGGCGGTCCAGCTGATCGCCCAGGTGTGGGGCGAGGACGAGGAACCGCCCGCGGACGCCTCGGCCGCGCTCCAGGCCCTGGTCGGTCGGCTGCGCCGGGCCCTTGGCGGACCGGCGGTCACCTCGTCGCCCGGCGGGTACGGGCTGGCGGCCGGGCCGGACAGCGTCGACCTCTTCCGCTTCGAACGGCTGACGGCGGAAGGGACGGCCGCGCTGCGCGACGGCGCCCCCGCGCGGGCGGCCGCCCTGCTGCACGAGGCGCTGGCCCTGTGGCAGGGCCCCGCACTGGCGGACCTCCCGGGGCGGGACAGCGAACCGCTCGCCGTACGGGCCGAACGGCGGCACGGCGAGGCCCGCCGCGCCCGGCTGGCGGCCGAGGTCGCGATGGGCCGGGCGGCGGACACGCTGGCCGAACTGGCGTCGCTGGCCACGGCGGAGCCCTTGGACGAGCCCTTGCAGGCACTGCACATCCGGGCACTGTGGGCGGCGGGGCGGCAGGCCGAGGCGCTTCTGGCGTACGAGGGGGTACGGACGGGGCTCGCCGAACGGCTGGGCGCCGACCCCGGCGCCGAACTCCGCACCCTCCACGCGCACCTGCTGGCCGGGACCATGGAACCGTCCACCGCAGCGGGGCCCTCCAACACGGGACCGTCCACCGCACCGGGCCTCTCCGTCACGGCCACGGGACCGTCCACCGCACCACGCCTCTCCGTCACGGCCACGGCACCGTCCACCGCACCACGCCCCTCCGCCACGGTCACGGCACCGTCCACCGCACCCGGCCTCCCCATCACGGCCACGGGACCGTCCACCGCACCGGGCCCCTCCGCCACGGCCACGGAAACATCCACGGCACCAGCCCCTCCCGCACCGGCCCCCGCCACCCCCTCCCCGACCGGTCACCTCCGCGCCCGCCTCACCTCCTTCATCGGCCGATCCGCTGAACTGGGCGCTCTCACCCGCGAGTTGACCACGCAACGGTTGGTGACGCTGCTGGGCGCGGGCGGCGTCGGAAAGACCCGCCTGGCCCTGGAAGCGGCGGAGGCCGCCGGTGCACAGGGCGAACGGTGGCCCGACGGCATCCGGGTCGCCGAGCTGGCCTCCGTACGGGACGGGAAGAGCGTGCCCGAGGCCGTACTGACCGCGCTCGGCGGCCGGACGACACAGGTGCGGGCCCCGGGCGCCGACGACTTGCGCGCCTCCGGGAGCCCTCCGACCCCTCTCGATCAGCTCGTGGAGCACTGCGGGCAGCGGCGGATGCTGCTGGTGCTCGACAACTGCGAGCACGTGATCGACGCGGCCGCCGAGCTGGCGGACTCCGTACTGGGCCGCTGCCCGGGCGTGACGATCCTGGCCACCAGCCGCGAACCGCTCGGCGTCCCCGGCGAGTCCGTACGCCCCGTCGAGCCGCTGCCGCCGCAGGCCGCGCTCCGGCTGTTGGGCGAGCGGGGCGCCGCCGCGCGCCCCGGGTTCCGTACCGAGGACGACCCGGCCGCGTGCGCGGAGATCTGCCGCAGGCTCGACGGGCTGCCGCTCGCCGTCGAGCTGGCGGCGGCACGGCTGCGCGCGCTGACCCCGCGACAGATCGCGGAACGGCTGGACGACCGGTTCCGGCTCCTGACCGGCGGCAGCCGGACGTCCCTGCCCCGGCAGCAGACGCTGCGCGCCGTGGTGGACTGGTCCTGGGACCTGCTCACGGGGGACGAGCGCGCGGTGCTGCGCCGTCTGTCCGTCTTCTCCGGCGGCTGCGAGGCGGCGGAGGCGGAGTACGTGTGCGCCGCCACCGCCCCGGCCGACGGCCAGCACTCCTCCACCGATGGCCAGCACTCCTCCGCCGATGGCCACCACTCCTCCGCCGACGGCCCCCACTCCCCCGCCGACGTCCTGTCCGTACTCACCTCCCTCGTCGACAAGTCCCTGGTCACCGCCGCCCCCGAGAGCCCGCGCGGGATGCGCTACCGGCTGCTCGAAACGGTCGCCGAGTACGCCGGGGAGCGGCTGGCGGGCTCCGGGGAGCGGGCGGCCGTGGAGCGGCGCCACCTGACGGCGTACCGGGAACTGGCCCGCACCGGCGAGCCCGAGCTGCGCGGGCCGCGCCAGGCGGAGTGGCTGGAGCGCTTCGAGACCGAGCACGCCAACGTGCGGGCCGCGCTGCGCACGGCGGTCGCCCTGGCCGAGGAGCAGGAGGGGCTGTGCCTGGCGCTGTCCATGAGCTGGTTCTGGCAGCTGCGCAACCACCAGGCGGACGCCCGGCACTGGGCCGCCGCCGTCGCGGACCTCGGCCCCGACCCCTTCGCGGACCCCGTACGGCCCGCCGAGCCACTGGCGGAGCGGTGTACGACGGTTCCTCCGCCCTGGTCGGGGGAGCGGCTGCGCGAGGCTCGGCGTGGCGTCCGGCTGCTGGTGCTGGCGAGCAGCAGCGACCAGGCCGGGCTGTCCGGGCCGGCCGCGCCGGTACGGCCGGAGGCGGTGGTGGCCGCGTACCGGCCGGGGCTGCCGCAGACCGTGCGGCAGCCGGGCGTCATGTGGTTCTTCGCCCGGCTGATGACCGGCGGGTTCGCGGGGCTCGACGAGACCGTCGACGCCGTGGTGCGCCACTGCCGGGACCTGGGGGACGGCTGGGACCTGGGGTTCGCGCTGCTGCTGCGCACCAAGCTGCTCGGCGGCCGGCCTGGCACGCTGGAACGGTCGGCGCGCGACGCGGAGGAAGCGCTGGCGCTCTTCGAGGCGGCCGGGGACCTGTGGGGTACTGCCGAGTCCCTGTCCGCGCGCGGCGACACGTACGAGCGGCGCGGGCAGTACGCACTGGCGGACGCGGACTTCGAGCGCGCCATGGAGTCTTCCGCCTGGGTCGGCGCGGATGTGCAGGTGCCGGAGTTCAAGGCGAGGCTGGCGGCCGTACGGCTGGAGGGCGCGTACGGGACGGGCGACACGTACATGGCGGACATGTGCGGGACGGACGACGCGTACGGGGCAGGTACAGAGGGCGGGACGGGCCAGGGGGACGGGACGGACGACACGTACGGGGCGGGCGAAGAGGGCGGGACGGGCCAAGAGAGCGGGGCGGGCCAGGAGGGCGGTAACGCCGAAGGGATGGCCGGCGGTTCCCTCTCTCTACGGGTGCGGGAGGCCGAGCGGCTGCTGCTGGAAGCCGTGGCCGAGTCGCGGCCCTCCTCCGGCGAGACGCTGAGCACGGCGCGCCTGCTGCTGGCCCGGCACTACGGCCGGACCGGACGCACCGGCCTCGCCCGGGAGCAACTGCGGGAGGCGCAGCAGGCGTTCACCACCGGCACCCCAGCCCTCTTCACCGGCATGGTGACCGGGCTGCACGGCTGGCTGGACTGTCTCGACGGGGAGTTCGTCCGGGCGCGTGAGCACGTGCGCCGGGCCGTACGGCAACTCGCCGACCTCGCGCCCCTGGTGGCTCCGCACCTGCTGACCCACCAGCTGCTCTGCGGCGGGTGGTCCATGGCTCATTCGGGCGCGGCCGAGGACGGCGCCCGTCTGCTGGGGGCGTACGACCGTCACGCGCCCGGCGCCGACGGCTTCGGGCTCCAGCCGCTGCCGCCCGAGGCCGAGGCCCGGGTCCGGCAGCAGGCCGGGGCAGCGCTGTGTGCCGTGCTGGGTACGGAGGCGTACCGGCGCGCCCTCGCCGAGGGCGGCGGCCTCGCGGTGAGGGAAGCCGCCGACCTGGTCTGACGGGCGGCGCCGCCCGCGCTACCGCGCGTCGGCCAGCCGTTCCCGCGCGTCGGCCAGGTCGTCTTCCGTCGGCGCGTCGTCCTGGGTCAGCGCGCGCCGCCAGTAACCGGTGAAGTCGATGTCCCGCTTGTCCAGGCCGCGGTCCTCGACGAGGTGCCTGCGCAGCGCGCGCACCGCACCCGCCTCCCCGGCGAGCCAGGCGAACACCGTCCCCGCAGGGAACCGCGCCTCGCGCACCGCCTCGACCAGCAGCTCACCCGGCCCGGCCGTACCCGCACCCGTACCCGTATCCGGCCCCGCGCCCCGACCCGTGTCCCGGTGCAGCCAATGCACGGTCAGGTCCCCGCGGGTGACGAATGCCTGCTCGTCCGCCGCGTCCGCGACCTCGATGTACGCCACCGCGCGGGCGCCTTCGGGCAGCCACTCGGCCAGGGTGCCGATGGCCGGCAGCGCGGTCTCGTCCCCGGCGAGCAGCATCCAGTCGGCCGTGCCCAGCGGGACCGGCCGGGCGAAGTACGCCGACGGACCGAATATGCCGAGCGTGTCGCCCGGCGCCGCGGTGTGCGCCCAGCGGGTGGCCGGGCCGCTCGCCGATCCGCCCACCTGACCGCTCCCCGAGTCGCTCCCCTGGCCGTTCTTCGGGCCACTCCCTTGGCCGCTCTCCGAACCACTCCCTTGGCCACCCTCCGGGCCACTCCCCCGGCCGCTCTCCGGGCCCGTACCGTGCAGCACGAAGTCGATGTCGATCGTGCCGTCCTCGGGGTGGTGCGCGCGGACGGTGTAGCTGCGCATCCACGGCCGTTCGTCCTCGGGGATCGCCTGGAACGCCTGGTACCACCGCATCGGGTCGCCGTCGGCCGGCGGTTCCGGGAGCCGCGGGGCACGCTGACCGTGCCGGGGGAAGTAGAGCTTCACCTGCTGGTCCGGCGCGTCGAGGCGGAACCCGGCGAGGTCGGGACCGCCGAAGGTGATCCTGACCAGGTGCGGCGAGAGGCGCCGGACCGCGGCGACCTGGACATACCGGACGGGGAGGGACACCGGCCGGGGAGTCTGCTGCTGCATCGTTTCTCCTGAGGGCGGGCCACCGGCCTTCTACGACGGTGGCGCGATGTGCGGGACAGGGAAACGACCGTCGCAGCCGCCGCCTACACGCCGCCTACAGCTCACCTGCACAGACACGTACAGGCAGGCGACTGGCACGCACTCGCAGGCCCGGCCACGTACGGACGCGTATTGGCACGGACTGGCACGCACGGGACGGGCATGGACGCCGACTCCCGCGTGCCCCGCACGGCCCAGCTATCCGGGTGATTCGCCGGCAGGGCCGTCACAGCGGGCGCTCCACCGTCAATACGTCTGCTGACAGGAAGAGCCGGCGCCGGCCACGTCCGGTGTCGCCCATCGCAGGCCGTCCCGCACGAGAACGGAACACCACACATGTCCCTGCCCACGGACCGCCGCCGCCCGCACCCCCTAGCCTCGGCGGGCGCCATGGCCCTCGCCGTCACCTTGGGCGCCGGAGCCGCCCTCGCCGCCTCCCCGCGCACGCCGCACCGCAATCCCCCCGGGACACGTCGGTGCGGGTGGGGACGGGTACCGCCGACTTCTGTCTCACCCCCGGCGCCACCCGCGCGCTCGCCAAGGCCGGCATCCGTCTCACGGCGGTCGCCCCGGCGAAGCTCACGGGTCCGGCCGGGCGCCGGTGCGTGTCCGCGCCCGTCTCGGGCGGCGCGTTCGACCCCCGCTTCACCGCCGGACACCTCACCTTCAGGGGCGGCTTCGACTTCGTACGCAAGGACACGCGCCATCTGAAGATCGATTCCCTGCGGGCGGACCTCGCCACCTCGCGCGTCACCGCGAACGTGGGCGGCTCCAAGGCGCACCGGACCGACTTCCTGGGCTTCCGCGTGGACCGCAACCGGGTCAAGGTGGGCGGCGGACAGGTACGGGCCCAGCTGCCCTTCACCCTGACCGAGCGGGGCGTCGGCGCCTTCCGCGGCGCGTTCCAGGGACGTTCGCCGCTCGCCGCGGGCCAGCGGGTGTTCGACGGGGACGGTACGGTCCGGCTCGCCACCCCGGCCGCCGCCCACCCGTCCCCCGGGGCCTCCGGCACCGCGCGGAAGCAGTCGCCCGGCGCCGCGCAGAAGCAGACGCCGGGCACCGCCCGAAAGCAGACGCCCGCCCACGCGCAGAAGCAGACACCAGGCACCGCCCAGAAGCAGTCCCCCGGCACCCCGCAACAGCAGTCCTCAGCCGTCGCGCCCCGCCCGGTGAGCGACCCGGCCGTCGACCCGGTGAACGACGTGGCCATGAACCCACTGCGCCAGATGGCGTCCGACTGAGGCTCCAGCCGAGCGCCTCGGCCCCGTACGCCTCCGAGGCGCGCTTCGGGTCGCGTCTCCGAGTCGCGCCTCCGAAGCGCGCCCCGCACCGCGCCGACGCGCGGCCGTCAGTCCCGATCGCGTTCGTGGTACGAACGTCGGGTGTGCTCGGTGTGCGCCCGCATGACGGCGGACGCCCGTGCCTCGTCCCGGTCGGTGATCGCCGCGATCAGCTCCCGGTGCTCGGCCCAGGACTGTTTTCCGCGCTGTCGGGCGACGGGCGTGTAGTACCAGCGCACCCGTCGTCCGACCTGCGCCGCCAGGTCGGCCAGTACGGCATTGCCGGCCAGTGCCATCACCTTGGCGTGGAACTCCGCGTTGGTAGCCACCGCGGTCTCCACCGCGTCGTCCCGTACCGCTTGTTCGCCCTTGTCGCACAGTGCTTCCAGCTCCGCGATGCCGGCCGACCCGGCGTTGGCGGCGGCGAGCCGGGCGGCCTCGGCCTCCAGCAGCGTCCGTACGGTGAACAGCTGGTCGGCCTCCTCCTCGGTGGGCTCGTGCACGAACGCGCCCTGCGCCGGGCGCAGATCGACCCAGCCCTCGGTGTTGAGCCGCTGAAGCGCCTCGCGGACCGGCTGCCGGGAGACCCCGAGATGGCCCGCCAGCTCGCTCTCGACCAGGTGCTGGCCGGGGCGCAGCGTACGCGTGGTGATCAGTTCCAGGAGCGCTTCGTAGACCCGCTCGCGCAGCGGTCCGGGGCGTTCCAGCTTCGGTACGGCGCCCTGCGGCAGCCCTGTGGACAGCATCGAGTACCCCTCCGTGACGCGGCCGGGACGGTGTGCACGCGCGGGCGCCCGGTTCCCCGGACTCCCGGCGCCCGATTGGTTATCGTCTACAGTCTACCGATCATCGCCGCCCCCGTCCCCCTACGGCCGGCATGACCGTCCGCCGTCGGTCACCACGACCGGCCTCCTCGATCACCAGCCGGCCCTCCTCGGTTACCACGACCGTCCACCGTCGTCCACCACCCCGGGCACCCGCGATTCCTGTAAAACTACGACCGCTTGCACTCCCCCGAACCACCGCGGCTCCCCTCGGGGCCGCCGAGAGAAGCGGGTTGCCGATGCACGGAGGAACGGTCGCCGTCGTGGGCGGCAGCATCGCCGGTTGCGCCGCCGCGCTCGCCGCGCACCGGGGCGGCGCGGCGGAGGTCACGGTGTACGAACGGGCCGCCGGCCATCTGGCGGACCGCGGCGCCGGACTGGCGGTGCACAACGACCGTTACGCGGAACTGGCCTCGGCGGGCTACCTGGACACCGGTATGCCCTGGTTGCAGCTCTGCCGGCGCCGCTGGTACACGCGGGACGGTGAACTGCCGCTCGGCCGGCCGGTGGGGGAACTCCCTTCCCGTTCCGTACCTACAACTGGGGGCCGCTCTGGCGTGAGCTGCGCGCCCGGATGCCCGAGACCGCCGTGTTCCGCGGTGACAGCCCGGTCCGTACGGTCGAGACGTCACCCGACGGCGCGGCGGTGCGCCTTGAGGACGGCAGCACCCACCACGCCGACCTGGTCGTCGGCGCGGACGGTTACCGCTCCGTGGTCCGTGGCGCCGCCTTCCCCGACGTACGGCCCGCGTACGCCGGGTACCTCGCCTGGCGCGGCGCGTTCCCCGCCGAGCGGCTGGCCGCGCTCGGCCCGGACCCGGACGACGCCTGGCCGGTCGAGGACTGCGTCTTCGCCGTCTTCACCGGCGGTCACGCCGTCATCTACCGCATCCCGGACGGCACCGGCGGCCACCGCGCCAACTGGGTGCTGTACGCCGTCCCGCCACCGGACACCGTCCTCGGCCTGGACACCCCCACCAGCCTTCCGCCCGGCACCCTCAGCGAGGCACTGCACGCCTGCTTCGCCCAGGTCACCGGGGAACTCCTGCCGCCCTACTGGGGCGGCCTGCTCCAGCTGACGCGCCCCGAGGAGCTGTTCATCCAGCCGCTGTACGACTTCACGGCACCCCAGTACGCCGCGGGCCGCCTGCTGCTCGCCGGCGACGCGGCCACGGTCGCCCGTCCGCACACCGGCGGCGGCGCGGTGAAGGCCCTTCAGGACGCCACCGCTCTGGAGGCGGCGTTCACCGCCGCGGACACCTGGTCCGAGGTGCCTGCCGCGTACGAGGCCGCGCGCGGTCCCGTAGGAGTGTCGATGATGGAGCTCGGCCGCCGGCTGGGCGAAGCCCTCGTCCTGCGGAGTCCGGACTGGCGGACGGTGGGTCAGGCGCAACTGGACGCGCTGTGGGCAGGCGCGGGGGCGAGCGCGTTCGGCGGGCGGGGACTGTCCGGAGCGAGCGGTCCGGCGCCGCGCGCGGCGGGGCGGTAGACCCGGTACCGCACGTAAGGCGGCGGTAGGTCCGGCACCGCGCACGAAAGGGGCGGTAGCTACGGCACCACACATGAGGGGGCGGCAGCGACGGCGGACCCGTACTGGCGGCGGGTGGCGGCCGGTGACGGGAGGCGGACCCCGTACGAGCAGCCGAGCGTGTACCGGACAATGGAACCGCCGAGACCGGCCCGCTGCCACGGGCCGGCGCACCAGGACGGACGGGACTGATCAGACATGGGACGGGTCACCGAGCGACGCCGCGTCATCCGCATCCGCGACGGAGCCGTGAGCACACGCCCGGACACCCTCGTCGGCGAGGAGCCGCTGGAGATCCGCCTCGGCGGCAAGCCGCTCGCCGTCACGATGCGCACACCGGGCGACGACTTCGCGCTGGCCGCGGGCTTCCTCGTCAGCGAGGGCGTACTGGGGAGCGCCGGGGAGCTGGCGAACATCGTGTACTGCGCGGGGGCCACCGAGGACGGGTCGAACACGTACAACGTGGTGGACGTGCAGCTCGCGCCCGGCGTCACCGTCCCGGACATCTCGCTGGAGCGCAACGTCTACACGACGTCGTCCTGCGGCCTGTGCGGCAAGGCGAGCCTGGACGCGGTCCGCACGTCCGCCCGCTGGCACCTGGACCCGCCCGCCGACGCCGCGGCCCGCATCACGCCCGCGACCCTGTCCGCCCTTCCCGGCCGGCTGCGGGCCGCGCAGCGGGTGTTCGACCGGACCGGCGGGCTGCACGCCGCCGCGCTCTTCGACTCCGACGGTGAACTCCTCGACGTCCGCGAGGACGTGGGCCGCCACAACGCCGTCGACAAGGTCGTCGGACGCGCCCTCCAGGAGGGGCGGCTGCCGCTGCGCGACACCGTCCTGATGGTCTCGGGCCGGGCGTCGTTCGAACTCGTGCAGAAGGCGGTCATGGCGGGCATCCCGGCCCTCGCCGCCGTCTCCGCGCCGTCCTCCCTCGCCGTCGATCTGGCCGTCGAGAGCGGACTGACGCTGGTGGGGTTCCTGCGGGGGACGTCGATGAACGTGTACGCGGGCGAGGAGCGGCTCGCGCTGGAGGCGGCGGGGAGGGCCTGAGAGCGGGGCACGCGCCGGGGCAGGGCCTCAGCCCGCCCCCGACTCCCCCTTCGCGACCGCCCCCGGCTCCACCACACGCGCGAGCAGCGCCATCAGCTGCTCCCGTTCGGCGGGGCTGAGGTCCGCGGTCAGCTCGTCGTTGGCCCGGTCGCCCAGTTCCTCCGTACGCCGGAGCCGGCGCTCCCCCGCCGCGGAGATCTCGACGGCGTTCTTGCGCCGGTCCTTCGGGTCGGGGGTACGGGTCACCAGCCCGTCGGCCTGGAGGTCGTTGACGACCGCGACCATGTCCTTGGGGTCGATCCCCACACTGCGGCCCAGTTCGGCCTGCGAGACGGGCCCCAGCTCACCGACGGCCGAGAGCACCGCGTGGTGCATCATCCGCATCCCCTCCTCGGCCAGCGCTTCCGCGACGAGGCGGTGGCCGCGGGCCGCCGCCCGGCCGAGCAGCCAGCTGGGGAGGGAGCGGATGCGGGAGGGGGCGTACGGAGTCTCTGGCATGCCACCAGCCTACCGGGAAAACCATTGGTGTCACCAATGACTACTGCTATCGTTGGGCCACCCAACGGCCCCCGCTCTCCCGGCTCTCCTGGCTCTCCTGGCTCTCCTGGCTCTCCTGGCTCTCCTGGCTCTCCTGGCTCTCCTGGCTCTCCCGGGGTGACCGTCCCTGCGTGGCGTCCGTCCGCGTCCCGTTCCCGTTTCCCGGAGGTGCCCGTGCGGCGAGTCCGTTTCCATTCCTACGGCGGTCCCGAAGTCCTGCGCGTCGAGGAGGCCGAGGCCCCCGAGCCTGGCCCCGGCGAGCTGCTCGTCCGTACGGAGGCCATCGGCGTGACCCTGCCGTCCGTCCGCCGGACGCGCGGCGACGGCACCGGCGGTGGCGTACCGCTGCCCGCCGTACTCGGCGGCGAGGTGGCCGGCGAGGTCGTCGGCCTGGGCCCGGATGTCACCGGTTTCGCGGTCGGCGACCGCGTCACCTCGCTCTCCTTCACCGGCTCGTACACCGAGGCGGCCACCGTGCCCGCCGCGATGGCCGCCCGCCTGCCGGACGCCGCGTCCAGCGTGGACGCCGTCGCGCTGGTCCGCGGCGGGCAGGTCGCGCTCGCGGCGCTGGCCACCGCCGCCCCGGCCGACGAGGAGTCGGTACTGATCACGGGCGCGGCCGGCGCCACCGGGCACCTGGCGGTGCAACTGGCCAAGCTGCGGGGTGTGCCGCGGGTGGTGGCAGCCGTGAGTTCCGCCGCGAAGGCGGACTTCCTGTACGGGCTCGGCGCCGACGAGGTCGTGACGTACGAGGACGCGTCCTGGGGCGAGCCCGTCGACATCGTCCTCGACGGCGTCGGCGGGGACCTGCTGCCGCGCGCGGTGGCGGCCCTCGCGCCGGGCGGGCGGCTGGTCTTCTTCAACTCGGGCGGCGGCACGGTCCCGGCCTACGAGCTCCTGGCGGGTTCGAAGACGATCACCGGCCTCACCATGGCGCGGTTCGCCGCCACCCGCCCGGAGCTGTACGCGCGGCACGGCGCCGAGCTGTGGGACCACTTCTTCGCCGGCCGCCTGCGAGCCACCGTGCACGCGCGGGTCCCGCTGGTGGACGCCGCACGCGCGCACGAGATCATCGAGGCGCGCGCCAACCTCGGCAAGGTCGTACTGATCCCCTGACCGGCCTCGAAGCGAGGCCGGTCGTACGGATGTACCCGCCGTGGCCCGGACGGGGAAATCCGGCCGGGTGCGAAGAAGCGCCGCGCGTGGCTTGTGGCGGTGACGGGGGTTCAGTAGCTTCCTGCGCACCGGAGACGGACATGGGACGTCCTACGTCCCATGTCGAACAGAGAACGCAACACGCAGCACGCAGCACGCACCTCCCCTTCTCTCTTCACTCCCCCGACGCCTCGCCGATGCCTCGAAGGGCAGGCCGGATCATGACGTCACCACTCCGCGCCCACGACGACCACCGCCGCAGACCCGCCACCGGGACCGGCGGTCCCGCCCACGGCGGCCACCGGACCCGGGCCCGCACCCTGGCCGCACTCGCCACGGCGGCCGCCGTCCTCGTCCCGGTGGCCACCGCCCAGGCCCGCCCGGCACCACCCGCCACCTCCTCCGGTGCCACCTCCCGTACCGCCACTGCCGCCCCTTCCACCGGCTTCGAACAACAGGTGCTGTTCAAGGCCTCCCAGGAGCACGGTTACGCCTGCTTCCGTATCCCGGCGATCGTCCGGTCCGCCGACGGCACCCTGCTGGCCTTCGCCGAAGGCCGGGTACGGGACTGTGGCGACGCCGGCGACATAGACCTCGTACTGAAGCGCTCCACCGACGGCGGCCGCACCTGGGACCCCCTCCAGATCGTCAACGAGGGCGGCGGGGACACCCATGGCAACCCCGCCCCCGTCGTCGACCGCGAGACCGGCCGCATCCTGCTCGCGGAGACCTACAACAAGGGCCGCCCCGACGCCGCGAACTGCGGCGTGCCCTGCGACCGCACCCCGCATCTCCAGTACAGCGACGACGACGGCGCCACCTGGTCCGCGCCACGCGACCTGACCGCCGAACTCCGGCCCGCCGGATGGAACTCCTGGTACGCCACCGGCCCCGTGCACGGCGTCCAGCTCGCCCGGGGACGGCACGCCGGGCGCCTGGTCTTCACCGTCAACGCCGAGAGCTACGCGGGCGGCCGGATCACCGCCAACCACGCGGCACTGATGCTCAGCGACGACGGCGGCGACAACTGGCGCGTCGGCGCCGTGGACAGCTACCCGATCGCCGCCGACGGCACGTTCCGCCAGAAGCCGTCCGAGATGAGCCTGCTGGAACGTTCCGACGGCTCGGTGTACGTCAACGCGCGTGAGCAGGACGGCACCGACCTCGGCCACCGCACGGCGGCCGTCAGCCACGACGGCGGCGAGAGTTTCGCCCGGCCCTTCCGCACCCTGCCCGACCTGTACGCGCCGATGGTGCAGGGCTCGGTGCTGCGGCTGCCCCAACGGGACCCCGGGCACCCCGTCCGTACGCTGTTCGCCGCGCCCGCCGACCCCGACCGCCGCCGCACGATGACCATCCGCTCCTCCTACGACGAGGGCCGCACCTGGGAAGGCGTGGACCGGGGCGCCCGGGTCACCACCGACTGGTCCGGCTACTCCGACCTGGTGTCCGTCGCGCCCGGTCTGACCGGTCTGCTGTACGAGGGCGGCGCGGCCGACGCCCGCGACGAGATCCGTTTCGCGCGCTTCACCGACGGCTGGCTCGGCCCGCGCCGCGCACCCGATCCGACGACACCGGACCTCGGACGGCACGCCCGCGCGGCGCTCGTCCTGGGCGGCGCCCGACCGGCCGCGGGCCGCTTCGGCGACGCGCTCTCCTTCGACGGCCGGGACGACGCCGTACGGCTGCCCTTCCGCCGCTCGCTGCCCCTCGGCAGCGGCGACTTCACGTGCAGTCTCTGGTTCCGCTACCGCGCCACCGCCGGTGAGCAGCCCTTCCTGTGGATGGGCGGGGTGGGCAGCCGCAGTCCGCAGGTGGCGCTGCGCGGCGACCCCGCCCGTAACCGGGTCGTCGCCCACGTCACCGCGCTCGACGGTGCCCGGCCGCCGGCCACGGCCGAGGTCGCCACCACCACCGCGTACAACGACGGCGCATGGCACCACCTGGCGCTGCGGCGCACCGGCGGGCGGCTGACGCTCACCGTCGATGGCGCCGAGACCCGAACGGTCCCCGACGTGCCCGGTTCCGTGAGCCGCAATGCGGTCTTCGGTGTTCATGCGGGCCAGAAGGCGGACAGCCGCTCCCAGCTCTCCGGCGACCTGGACGAAGTACGGGTCTACGGGCGCGCGTTGGACGACGACGAGCTGGCACGCGTACGACAGGACAACGCACGCGTCCCCGGCCCCGTCGTCCTGCGCCTGCCGCTGGACCGTGTGGACGAGGAGGACTGACGGCCCGTCACGCCCCACGCGTCCGTCGGCGGTCACGGAGTGGGCCGGTCGTACCGCACCGGCCTGCACCGGCCCGCTCCGCGCCGCCCCGGGCTCCCCGGAGCGGACGCTCAGGCGATCGGGTCGGTGTACCGCAGCCGGTGCGGGAACGCCTCCACGAGCGTGCCCCAGCCGCCGAGCGGGAAGAACACCGTCACCCACGAGCCGTCGGCGAAGCCGATCTCGTGGGTGCCGTGCCGCACATCTCCGCGGTCCCGCAGCCAGGTGATGTCCTGGCGGGCGACGGCGTAGGCGTGCTCGACCGCGCCGGCGACCTTCTTGCCGTCGGAGGAGAGCTGGACGCGCACCACGTGCATCCCGCCCCCGGTGAGCAGCAGCACCGACAGGTACTTCTGCTCGGTGCGCGGGCGCAGGGCAGCCGCGAGCCGCCCGGCCGCGCTCTGCCAGCCGCCGTACCACTGCGCGTCGCGGTCCGCGCTCCGCCGGTCCCAGGCGTCCACCGCCGCGTTCACCGGATTGATCCGGTCCAGCAGTTGCTCGGCGCGCCACGCCCCGGCGAGCAGCCGGTCGCCGGCCTTCGGCCGACGGCCGAAGGCATCCACCCGGTGGGCCGCCGGAGGTTCCGGGACCCGCTCGCCCGGCTCGACGGTGTGGCCGTCCACCAACGTCTCGGCCGGCGGCAGCAACGCCGCCGCCCGCCCCTTGGCCTCGCGCGCGAGCGCGTGCCGGTCGGGCGGCGACAGCCATGCCTTGAAGCCGGACCAGGACATGAGCACTTCGCCGATCTTCACCCGAACGCCTCTCGCACGGACTTCTTGGCCTGGTCGGGATTCTGCCCCATCCGCTCGTCGAAGCTCTGCGCGGGCGGACGCTTGCCGTACTCGTACGCCTCCTCCGCGAGCCCCGGGCCGTTCTCCGCGACGGAACCCGTCACCGCGCCGCCCGGATCGACGCCGAGCATCCCCTTCGCGAGGTTCTTGCCCTGCTTCCACGCCACGTACTGGGCGATGTCGCTCGCCGCGGGCATCTCACCGCGCCGCAGACTCCCGGCGATCTTCCACTTCGCGCCCTTCCACTCCTTGATCTTGGCGCGGTCGAGGCCGCGCAGATACCGGCGCAGCCGGGAGAGTTTGGCCAGGGCCTGGGTCTGGCGGGCGATGTCGGCGAGCTTGTCGGCCAGCTTCGCCGCGATCCGGGTCGCCTTGGCCGCCCGGTACGCCACGTTCGCCGCGCCCGCCAGCGGGCCGATCGCCGCCGCCGCGCCCGCCGTCAGCACCGCCAGGACGGCCGTGGTCGCGGCGGTGACCATCAGCGCCTCGACGATCTCCACGAGCAGGTCCGTCATCGCCTGCTCGGCGATGACGCAGGCGGCGCCCGCCATCTCCAGCAGCTCGGCGACGGTGTCCATGTCGTCGGCCTCACCGAGCAGCGCCTGCTCGAAGTCGGTCATGGTCTTGCCGAAGCCCTGGGCGGCCTCGCTCTCCCACACCCGCTCGACGGACTTGCGCTCGGCGACCAGGTCCTCCACGACGCCCCGCAGGTCACGGGCCGCGCCCCGCCACTCCTGGGCGGTCTTCTCCAGCAGCTCGCTGTCGCCGGTGACCCAGTCGAACCACTCGTCGGCGCCGCACTGTTTGAGGACGCCCTTGATGACCTCGTCGAGGGTGGACGCGAGGGGATTGCTCCAGTCCAGGACGTAGTTGACGCGGTCCAGGGCGCTGCCGGCCGCCTGACCGACGCCCATCAGGCACCGCCCCCGAAGCCGCGCGCCGTCTCGTCCTCGTTGGCGTCGTAGTTGTCCGCGGACCCGCGCACCGCCTCGGCGATGGTGCGCAGCATCTCCGCGCTGTCCTCCAGGTCCGTACCCGACTGGGTCTTCTGTTCGATGTAGTCGGCGCGCAGGCTGTTGGCCTCCGGCAACTGCCCGAAGGTGCCGTCCGACAGATCCAGCGCCGCCGTCCGACTGCGGATCTTCGCGATCCGGTCGGCCGCGCTCTCGGCGGCGCGCGCGTACGTGCGCAGCGCGTCGCTCTCGACGTTCGTGCCCTGACTCATGAGACCCCCGTTGCCATTCCTTTGCCAACTCATGACACACGAACCCCGGGTGTACGTCAACGCACGACCGGCACAGCAGGGGGAGTTGGCGGCATTTCGGGCGATGTGGGGGTGCGGCCCCGAGGGTCAGCGGGAGCCGCCCGCGCCGACGCTGTCGCCGCGCCGCGGCCGCACGTCCTCCCTCCGTTCGCCGGACCCGGGCAGAACCCCGGACCCGTCCTCGGACTCAGCCCCGGACTCGGCGCCGGCCCCGCCCCCGGACTCCGCCCCGGCTTCCCGCTCCTCGGGCGCCCGTGCCGCGTACCGCTTCGCGAGGACCGCGCAGACCATCAGCTGCATCTGGTGGAACAGCATCAGCGGCAGCACGGCCAGCCCGGCCTGCGCGCCGAACAGGACGCTGGCCATGGGCAGACCGGCGGCCAGGCTCTTCTTCGAGCCCGCGAACGTGATGGCGATCCGGTCGCCGCGGGCGAAACCGGCCTTCCTGGAACCGTAGGACGTGATCGTCAGCATCAGCGCCAGCAGAACGGCCTCGACGGCCAGCAGGCTCAGCAGGCGCCACGGCGAGACCTGGTGCCATATGCCCTGGACCATGCCCGTACTGAAGGCGGTGTAGACGACGAGGAGTATGGAGCCGCGGTCGACGAGGCCGAGGATCTTCTTGTGGCGGGTGATGAAGCCGACGATCCAGCGGCGCAGCAGCTGGCCGGCGAGGAACGGCACCAGCAGCTGGCAGACGATCGAGACCAGGGAGCCGGCCGAGAACCCGCCGCCGTCGCCGCCCAGCAGGAGCGCCGCCAGCAGCGGCGTCACGACGATCCCGATGAGGCTGGAGAAGGAGCCCGCGCAGATCGCCGCCGCGACGTTGCCGCGCGCTATGGAGGTGAAGGCGATCGAGGACTGGACGGTGGACGGTACCAGGCACAGAAAGAGCAGGCCGGTGTAGAGGGGCTGCGTCAGGAGGTACGGAACGAGGCCGCCGGCCGCCAGCCCCAGCAGGGGGAAGAGGACGAACGTGCACCCCAGCACCGTCAGATGCAGCCGCCACTGGCGCATCCCGTCCACCGCCTCCCGGGTGGAGAGCCGGGCGCCGTAGAGGAAGAAGAGCAGCGCCACGGCACCGGTCGACGCGTCGTCGGCGACGGCGGCGGCCGCGCCCCGGGCGGGGAGCAGGGCCGCGAGGCCGACGGTGCCGACGAGGGCCAGGATGAAGCCGTCCACGGGGAGCCAGGAGGGGATGCTGAGCTGAGGACGGCGCATGTTCTCTCTTCGCGGGTGGGGCGGGGGCGGACGGAGCGGAAGGGACTGACGGTGCGGGTGGGGCGGGCGGTGCCCTCTCCACCCTGCCTGGCGCCGCAGCCATCGGGAAGCCCTCTTACCGTGGTGACTGTCATCATGATGTGTGATGAATGACGGGGTGCCGCTGAGTGCTGAGTGAGGGTGTGCGATGACCGACCAGGCCGGGACGATGTTCGACCCCGTGCAGCTGCGTACGTTCCTCGCGGTGGCCCAGACGCTGAGTTTCACCCAGGCCGCGCACCGGCTCGGCCTGCGGCAGTCCACCGTCAGCCAGCACGTGCGCAAGCTGGAGGACGCGGCCGGGCGGCGGCTGTTCGCCCGGGACACCCATGCCGTGGACCTGACCGAGGACGGCGAGGCGATGCTCGGCTTCGCGCGCACCATCCTGGAGGCCAACGAGCGGGCCGCGAGCTTCTTCACGGGCACGCGGCTGCGCGGCCGGCTGCGGTTCGGGGCCTCCGAGGACTTCGTGCTGACCCGGATGCCGGAGGTGCTGGAGGAGTTCCGGCGCGACCACCCCGAGGTGGATCTGGAGCTGACGGTCGAGCTCTCCGGGACGCTGCACGAACTGCTGGCGGCCGGCCGCCTCGACCTCGTCCTGGCCAAGCGCCGCCCCGGCCCGGCACGCGGCCGGGCGGAGGCGCCCACCGGCCGGCTCGTCTGGCGGGACCGGCTGGTGTGGGTCGGCACGGACCGGCTGCGGCTGGACGCCCGGCGGCCGGTCCCGCTGGTGGTGTTCCCGCCGCCGGCGGTGACCAGGGCCCGCGCGCTGGAGGCGCTGGAGCGGCAGGGCCGCGACTGGCGCATCGCCTGTACGAGCGGCAGCCTCAACGGCCTGATCGCGGCCACCCGGGCCGGCCTGGGCGTGATGGCGCACAGCCTCGGCATGATCCCGCCCGGTCTGGTGCGGGTGCCGTCCCGGGCCGGTCTGCCGGACCTCGGCGGGGTGGACTTCGTGCTGCTGTACGGGGAGCGGGACGGCGCGGCCAAGGGCCCGGCAGACGCGCTGGCCGACGCGATACTGGCGGGCGGCGACCGATTGCAGTTGCCTTAGCAACGCGGCCGGCCCTCCCCGGAGAGCTGCCGGGAGACGCCGAGAGGTGCCGAGAGGTGCCGAGAGGTGCCGAAAGCCACGGAGAGATTTGGTGCAGATCCGGTCCCGGCGTCGTGATCGTCGGGCGCGCGGCGCCCCCGCCGATGTCCAAGCTTCTCCGGAGTAGCCCGTTTTCGCCGCATGACCAGCGACTACGCCACCGGCCCGGCCGGCTGGACGCCCCTCCCGCGGGCCCCGGTGTTGGGGTACGGTCTCGGCCCGGTGAGAAGCACGTCGAGGAGCTGGGTCATTGCGCGAGTTCACCGTCCCACCTTTGGCCACGGCGCCCCGCGTCGGCGGGTTGGCGGACGCTGTATTCGACCATGCCGACTCGGATCCGGGCCGGGTCGCACTGGCCCGTAAGGACGCCGCCGGCCGGTGGCGGGACGTGAGTGCCGCGCAGTTCCGCGACGAGGTGCTGGCCCTGGCCAAAGGGCTGCTCGCCCAGGGCGTCCGCTTCGGCGACCGGGTCGGGATCATGTCCCGTACCCGCTACGAGTGGACGCTGTTCGACTTCGCCCTGTGGTCGGTGGGCGCCCAGTCCGTACCGCTGTATCCCACTTCGTCCGCCGAGCAGGTCTTCTGGATGCTGCACGACGCGGGGGTCTCGGCCTGCATGGTGGAGCACGAGGACCACGCGATGACCGTCGGCTCGGTCATCGACCGGCTGCCGCAGCTGCGCCGCCTGTGGCAGCTGGACGCCGACCCGGTGGCCGAGCTGACGGCGGCGGGCGCGCACCTGGAGGACGACGTGGTGCACCGCCACCGGATGGCGGTCACCCCGGACGCGACCGCGACGGTCATCTACACCTCGGGCACCACCGGCCGCCCAAAGGGCTGCGTGATCAGCCACGCGAACTTCATGGCCGAGGCCGACAACGTCGTCCAGCGCTACGAGACGGTGTTCCACTCCAGGCCCGGCGACGAGGCGTCCACCCTGCTGTTCCTGCCGCTCGCCCACGTCTTCGGACGGATGGTGCAGGTCGCCGCCGTCCGCGGGCGGGTCAAGCTCGGCCACCAGCCGGACCTGTCGGCCGCCGCCCTGCTGCCGGACCTCCAGTCGTTCCGGCCCAGCTTCATCCTCGCCGTGCCGTACATCTTCGAGAAGGTCTTCGCGGCGGCCCGGCGCAAGGCCGAGGAGGAGGGCCGGCTCGGCCCGTTCGAGAAGGCCGTCGACGTGGCGGTCCGCTACGCCGAGGCGCTGGAGCACAAGGCGTTCGGCACCGCCTCCGGGCCCGGCGCGCCGCTGCGCATGCAGCACCAGCTCTTCGACAAGCTGGTCTACGGCAAGGTGCGGGAGGCGATGGGCGGCCGGGTGCGGCACGCCATGTCGGGCGGTTCGGCGATGGAGCGCCGGCTCGGGCTGTTCTTCGCCGGCGCCGGGGTGACCATCTACGAGGGGTACGGGCTGACCGAGTCCACCGCAGCCGCCACCGCCAACCCGCCCGAGCGCACCCGCTTCGGCACGGTCGGCTCCCCCGTCCCCGGGACGACCGTGCACATCGCCGAGGACGGGGAGATCTGGCTGCACGGCGGCCAGGTCTTCCAGGGCTATCTGAACGACGCCCGGGCCACCGACGCCGTCCTGCGCGACGGCTGGCTGGCCACCGGCGACCTCGGCGCGCTGGACGAGGACGGATACCTGACGATCACCGGCCGGAAGAAGGAGATCCTCGTGACCTCCGGCGGCAAGACCCTCTCCCCGGTCGTCCTGGAGGAGCGGGTACGGGCGCATCCCCTGGTCGCCCAGTGCATCGTCGTCGGCAACGACCGTCCGTACGTGGCCGCGCTGGTGACGCTGGACCCGGAGGCGGTCGGGCACTGGCTCAGGATGCGCGGCAAGCCGGAGCTGCCGCCGACCGACCTGGTGCACGACCCCGATCTGGAGACCGAGATCCGGCGGGCCGTCGTGGCCGCCAACACGCTGGTCTCGCAGGCCGAGTCGATCCGTACGTTCCGGATACTGGCGCACCAGTTCAGCGAGGAGCACGGCCTGCTGACGCCGTCGCTCAAGCTGAAGCGCAAGGCCGTCGAGGCGGCGTACGCGACGGAGGTGGAGGCGCTGTACCGGACGTGAGGGGTGCTGGGCGCCGTTACAGGTCGCACCCGCCCCTCCGCCGCGCGGCGGAGGCGGTTCATCCCCCGGCCGGAGGTGCCGTCCGCGCGCCGCCGGGAGGCTCGTGTCATGAACACCGATCAGCTCGTGGGCCGCCAGGTCCTCCTGGGGCGCGTGGCCGTCGCGGCCTGCGCCCCGTACCTCCTCCTGAAGCTGCTGTGGGTCCTGGGCCATGACATCGGCATCGTGGACGTGGGCAGGGTCGGCCGGGGCGCCTGGATCGCGGCCAACGTCGTCACCTTCCTCATGGACGCCGTGGCCGCCGCCATCGCGTACACGCTCACCCGCCCGTCCGGCCTGCGGGCCCCCGCCTGGCTGCTCGCACTGCCCCTGTGGATGGCGTCCGGGCTGCTCACCCCCTTGATGATCACCGTGCCCACCGGTTCCGCCGTCGCCGCCCTGACCGGCGCCGCGAACCCGATGGCGTCCGGCGACTTCCTCGAACCCTGGGTCTACGTCCTGGTCTACGGCGCCTTCATCGTCGAGGGCCTGACCCTGCTGAGCGCCTTCTGGTGCTACGCGCACCGGCGCTGGGGTGCGCTGCTGCGCCGGCGGCTGGAGTACGTACCCACTCCCGCCCCTGGCGTACGGGCGGCACGGCGGCTGCTCGGCGTGCCCGCTGCGGTGCTCCTGGCCGTACTCGGCGTCGTCGACGTGCTGTGGGGCCTCGGCGTGCCGACGGGCCCCGGAGCGGCGGCCCTGCCCGCGCGGAGCGTCGTGACGGCCACGTCCGGTGTGGTCCAGGGCCTGCTGGCGCTGGCCGGCGCGGCCGGACTGGCGGCCCTCCTCTTCCCCCGGTGGGGGCGCGTGCGGCGGCTGCGTACGCGGGTGCCGCTGGCGCTGGCCTGGCTGGGCTCCGCGACGGTGTTCGCGTGGGGCGGAACGATGTGGCTCTCGTGGGCCGTGGCCGACGCCCTGTCCGGCGGCGGCTCGGCTCCCACCCGCGGCCTGCCCGGCCTGGCGGGCGCCCTGGAACTGGTCGCGGGGCTGGTCGTGCTCTGCCTCGGCACCCTCACCCTGGCCGCCGAGACGGCCTGTCCGGCGCCCTCGTCCGCACCCGAGCCGAAACGTGTCGACACCTTCTGAAGGTGCGCGGGAATGCTCCGTACCGGATGATCGTTGACGTTGGAGAACATGTACGACGACCTAAGGATCGAATCCGTCGTGAGCAAGGTCCCCCACATCACCCTCAACAACGGTGTCGCCATGCCGCAGCTCGGCTACGGCGTCTGGCAGGTGCCGGACGACGAGGCCGCCAAGGCCGTCGGCACCGCCCTGGAAGCCGGATACCGCAGCATCGACACCGCCGCGATCTACGGCAACGAGGAGGGCACGGGGAAGGCGCTCGCCGCCTCCGGCATCGCGCGTGACGAGCTGTTCGTGACGACGAAGCTGTGGAACGACGAGCAGGGCTACGACTCGACCCTGCGCGCCTTCGACACCTCCCTCGGCAAGCTGGGCCTGGAGTACGTGGATCTGTACCTGATCCACTGGCCGATGCCCGCCAAGGACACGTTCGTGGACACATACCGGGCGTTCGAGAAGATCTACCAGGACGGCCGCGCCAAGGCCATCGGCGTCTCCAACTTCCAGCCCGCCCACCTGGAGCGGCTGATGGGCGAGACGTCCGTCGTGCCCGCGGTCAACCAGATCGAGCTGCACCCGCAGCTCCAGCAGTCCGAGCTGCGCGCCTTCCACGCCCGGCACGACATCGCGACCGAGGCCTGGTCGCCGCTGGGCCAGGGCAAGGACCTCCTCAAGAACGCGACCGTCACCGGGCTCGCCGAGAAGTACGAGCGCACCCCCGCGCAGATCGTGCTCCGCTGGCACCTCCAGCTCGGCAACGTCGTCATCCCGAAGTCCGTGACCCCGTCCCGGATCAAGGAGAACGTGGACGTCTTCGGCTTCGAGCTGGACGACGCCGACCTGTCCGCCCTCGCGGCCCTGGACTCCGGCACCCGCCTGGGCCCGGACCCGGACACCATGAACGGCTGAGACACATCCCCGGACCCCGGTCCGGTGCGGCACCCTCCGGCGCCGCCGCCCCACCCGGGACGGCGGCGCCGCTTTTTCCGCCCCGACCTCTTCGCCCGGGACGGCGGCGCCGCTCTTTCCGCCCCCTCTCCGCTTCTCCTCCTCGGGTCCCTCCCAGCTCACGCCCGGTTTCCCGGTTTCCCACGCCCCGCGGGGGACGGGAAACCCCTTGGCCCGCCGCCCGGCGCGGGACGAAGGTCAAGGTGCCGGGTCCGGGCAGCCGACGGCCCCGGAGCACCGAGAGTCACCCAACGGAGGAGACCCAGATGATCCGCATTCCTCGTGCCGCCGCCGCTCTCGCGGCCACCGCGGCCGTGTTCGCACTCGGCGGCGGCACCATGGCCACCGCCGCCGGTTCGGCCCCCGCCCGCCAGACCGCCTCGCCCGCGGTCCAGGCCGTCGTCTGCACCGTCAACGACAACGGCGTCAACTACCGCGGCGGACCGGGCACCGGTTACCCGGTCCTGGGCCAGGTCAACCGGGGCCAGAAGATGAACGCGCGGGGCTCCGAGGGCTCCTGGGTCATGGGTGACCTGTGGGGCGGCCGTACCGGGGTGTGGATCCACCGCGCCTACCTGAACTGCTGAGGCTCAGCCCGCCGGCCCGGCCATCCGCCCTCGCCACGGGCCGGCGAGCTGATCACACGGCGGGGTGGTGGGGGTCTTCCCGGCCCGGGAGGGCCACCACCCCGCCCGGCACCGGCCGGCCGCCGTTCGGCCACGTCCTGCCCACCGCGCACGAGAGCACACCGACGGGGGCGTGCGCGGAGGGCATGGACGTGGCTCTACGGGGGCGGCGGCCGGACGGTGCCGTCGCGTCCCGCCGCTCCCAGGGCGGGACGCGCGGGCGGCGTCGCCGGCCCGGCGGCGGACGTCCACCAGGGAGCCGTGCGATCAGGCCGCCCGTGCCGTGTGGAAGGTCTGGGCGGAGAGCCAGAAGAGGTCCGGGCGGCGGGCGATACCCGCCGGGTCGTCCGGGTCGAGGAGGCGGGTGAGGGTGGCCCGGTCCTCCTCGTCCAGGTCGTCGCCGGTCTTCTCGGCGAAGCGGGAGAGCAGCCCGGTGACCTGGGCGCGCTGGGCGGGGCCCAGCGGAGCGGGCAGGTCGAGCAGGAAGCTGCGGCTGAGCGGGGTCCGCAGGCCCGCGGCGGTCAGGAGGGCGGGCCAGTCCTCGACGACGGCCCGGGCGCCGGGCAGCACGGCGCGCATCTGGGCGAACCAGTCGTCCTGCACCGCGTCGAGACGGCTCTGGAAGCCGGGACGGCCGATGCCGAAGTCGCGGGGCAGGAACCGGGGGCGAGGCCGCCTTCGGACACGACGAGCAGCCCGCCCGGGCGGAGCAGGCGGGCCAGCGCGGCCACGGCGGCCGCCTGGTCGCCGACGTGGTGGAGGGCCTTGCTGGACCAGATGAGGTCCGCTTCCCCGATGCCGTCCATGTGGTCGGGCAGCTCGGCCACGCGGGTACGGAACCGGTCGCCGAGGCCCAGGTCTGCGGCGCGGTTCCGGGCGCGTTCGAGCAGCGCCTCGGTCGGGTCCACCGCCACGATCTCGGCCTGCGGGAAGGCCTGGGCGAGCAGGCAACTGGTGACGCCGGGGCCGCTGCCGACGTCGAGCACCCGGCGGACCTCGTCGGGCCCGGGGCCGGACGTCCGCGTCAGCAGGTCCCGGAGCCAGGCGGTGGCCTGTTCGAGGAGCGGGGTCTGGAACTCGGCCTCGCCTTCCAGGTAGGCGGCGAGGGCGTCCCAGTCCATGTGCGTGTTGTCGTGGTGGTGGCCGTGGCCCTGACCGTGGTCGTGGCCGTGCCCACGTGCCGGGGTGGTGGTGCCATGGTTGTGGTCCGTCATGGTGCGAGCGTCCGGCAGGGCGCGCCATAAGGCAAACAACCTTGCCGGACCGGCAAAGCACCCCGCCTCCGGGGCCGCCGGACCGCCCACCGTAAGGTTCTGCTCCGTGGGAACTCCAGGATGGATACCGCCGACCGAGACGGAACGGCGGTTGTGCGAGGCCGGTGCACGGGGCGACTGGGAAGGCCAGGTCGCGGCAGTGGCCGGTGAAGACCTGTATCTGGTGGTGCCCCAGCAGGGCCAGGACCCGCTGCCGGTCTACGAGGACCCGGCCGGCGGCGGTACGTGCATCCCCGTGACGACCCGCGGCATGCTGCCGCCCTGGCATCCTCAGCAGCTCTTCGACCGGGTCTCGGTGGAGGAGCTGGCGCAGGACTGGCCGAACGACAAGTGGAAGCTGGCGGTCAATCCGGGCACGCCGTGCGCCGCGTACCTGCCGGCCACCGCCGCGCACCGCGGCACCTGGACGCGGATCCGTGCCCAGTACGGTGTCCGGCCCGGCGGGCTGCTCACCACTCACCTCGGCGGTCCGCTGCACGGTCCGCTCGCCCAAGGACTCGCCTGCGGCGCACCGATCGCCGTGCACCACAGCGTGCCGTGGAACGAGCTGGGCACCGCCTTCCTCGACTACGCGGCCGACGCCCAACTGCTGCACGAGCAGTGGTCGGTCACCGATCCGGCGTCCTGGCAGCAGCGCCTCGGCCAGTTGCTCGACGCCGGTTTCGTACCGGCCGAGACGGAGGCCGCGCTGCGGGCCCGCGACGGTGGGGAAGAGGCCGGGCCCGGCGGCGTACCGGAGCTGGTGGAGAAGTACGAGGAGCACTTCCGTACGGAGGGGCTGCTGCCTGCGGACGGGCACGTGAAGTCGCTCGTCGCCCTGGACTACGCGCATGCCGTCGCCCTCGTCCGGTGGGGGCTCGGGGCCCGCTACTGCGCGCCCCCGGAGGCCGAACAGGCCGTACTGCGCGCCGGTGAGCTGGCGCGCGCGGCGTACGGCTCCTGGCAGGAGTTCTCGGGGGGGTACGCGCTGGGCCGGGCGCTGGCCTTCGACAACGGCTGGTTCGGCACGGCGTACCAGGAAGCGGTGCACCTGCACCGGGTGCTCGGCCAGGATCCGGCCTCGCCGTGGGTGAATCTGCCGTTCGCCTGACGGGGCCGCGGCGGAGGGCTTCGCGCGGACGTTTTTTGCGCGGAGGGCTTGGTAACGGGGGGGCCTTCGTGGCGGGGAGGGCCTTCGTGGCGGAGGGCCTTCAGGTGATGTCCGTGACGGTCACCGTCACGGCGACCTCGGGCGCGGCTTCGTCCGCCGTCCGCAGCGCCTCCTGGACCGCCGCCGTGACACGTGGCCGGACCGCGCGGACCACGTCCAGGGCCCGGTGACCTCGCCGGACCGCCAGGTGGACGCGGATCCGCCACGGTCCGGGACCGGGCCCGTGGTCGGCCCGTACGCCGGACACGCGGCCTCCCCGCCCGGGCGGGGAGGAACCCACGCCGGAGCCTGAGCCGGAGGCCGATCGGGAGCCGGGACCCGAGGCGGACCGGGAGCCGGAGCCCGTTCCCGCCGTCCGTGCCACCGTCCCCCGGAGCAGTTCGCCCAGGCCGGGCCGGAGGAAGGCGACACCGGGAGTGTCCTTGGCGGCCCCGGCGGCGGCACGGAGGACCGCCGCGTGCAGCTGCGCGTCACCGCTCATGGTCTGACTCATGACCTGCCCTCCTCGCGGGCTTCCGGATGCCCGCCGGAGCCCCCGTCTCCCCCTCGGCGGCGTCCTCGACGAGGTCCACGACGGTGACGTCGACCTCCTCGACCTCCAGGCCGATGCCGTCCCGCGCCGCCGCGCGCACCCGTTCGCGTACCCGGTCGGCCAGCGCGGGCAGCGGCCACGCGTACCCGGCCGCCAGTTCGATCGCCACCTTCATGGGCCCCCGCGGCGCGAGCAGGGTGACCCGGCAGCTGCCCGCCTGGACGTCCGGCAGGGTCTCGGCGGCGGCGCGGAAGGACTTGGCCGCCGCGGCCTCGGTGATCCACGCGTCATCCTCCGGGTCGCCCAGCGGCAGCGTCCTGCCGGGCCGGAGTTCGGTTCTGACCAGGTCCATCACCCGGGCCGTGAAGCGCTCGGCGCTCCGGTCCTCCTCGTCGCGGCCCGCCGCCGCGGTCTGCCGGGCTTCGCGTACGTAGCGGTCGAGGACGCCGAGGCCCGCCAGCGCCTCCTGGCAGTACGGGCACCGGGCGGCGTGCGGACCGCCCTGCGGACCGGCGTCCGGGCCTGCCTGCGGACCGACGTCCAGGGCGCCGTCCCCGGCCGGGCCGCCCGCGAAGCCCGCTTCAGCCGCTTCGTCCGCCTCGTCCGCCTCGCTCCCCTCCCACACGGACGACAGCGCGCGGCCGCAGGGCAGGATCGGGTCGTCGTGCTCACCTAGCGCCATGCGCCCATCGCCTCCGTCAGATAGCGGCGTGCTCGGAAGACCCTGCCACGGACCGCCTGGTGGCTGATGCCCACCACCGCGGCGATCTCCTCGTACGGCAGGGCGTGCAGTTCGCGCAGCACCCAGCAGGCGCGCTGCTCCGGGGTGAGTCCGTCCATCGCCCGCATCAGCGCCTCGACGGCGGCGGTCGACTCGGCCGCCCGTACCGGTGACGACGCGTGCTCGGGCGCGCTCGGCTCGGGCACCGAGCCGAGGTCCTGGGTGGGTCTGCGGGCCCGCAGCAGGTTCAGGCACCGGTTGGTGACGATGCGATACATCCAGGTCGCGAACGAGGCGTCGCCGCGGAACTCCGGGATTCTGCGCCAGGCGCTCACGAAGGCGTCCTGCACGGCGTCCTCCGCGTCGGTACGGCTGCCGAGCAGTCGGGTGGCCAGGCGCAGGAGCTGAGCGCTGTGGCGGCGTACGAGCACCTCGAAGGCCCCCTCGTCCCCTTCCGCGGCACGTACGGCCAGCAGGGCGTCGCTGGGTTCGGGCACTCACCGGCTCCTTCCTTCCCCGACCATCTTCACCGGAGGCGGGCGCGATGCGCCGCTTTGACGCGATACGGGAGTAACCGGCGATTCCCCTCCGGCACCCGATCCGGCCGCAGGAAAGACGCCTACCACGGCACACCACCGGACGGAGTGCGCCACACACGCTTGTACGCTGCGCAAACGGGCAGACGGACGAGGCGCCCGGCGCGCGCACGGCACGAGGAGAGGACGGACACTCATGGGCGGTAGCGGTACGGACCGCGGACTGCACCCACCGATGCTCGCGGCCGGCACCGGCAGGCCACGCGCACGCCGCGCCGCGCTGCCCAGCTGGCCCCGGATCCGGACCGCGGCCCGCCGTACGCCGGTCTCGATCTGGAACGACGACGTGTCCGACTGGGCGGCCAGCCTGACGTACTACTCGGTGCTGGCCCTGCTGCCCTCGGTGATCGTCACCATCTCGCTCGTCGGCCTGGCCAACCCCGCGTCCACCGAGGAGCTGATCAACCACATCAGCGCCCTCGCCCCGGCCGGGTCGGGCGGCACCGTCCGCCGGGCCCTGGTCACCATGGCCCAGCAGCGGACCGCCGTCTGGATGCTGGTCGGGGGTGCGCTGGTCAGCGCCCTGTGGTCCTCGTGCAGCTACCTGGCGGTGTTCCGGCGGGCCCTGCACGCGATGTACCGCGTCAAGGACGACCGGCCGCCGTGGCGCAAGGCGCCGCGCATCCTGGCGACGGCGCTGCTGCTGTTGGCGCTGCTGATCAGCAGTGCGGTCGTGCTGCTGATCAGCGCGCCGATGGCGAGTGCGGCCGGGCGGGCCCTGGGGCTCGGCGAGGCGGGCGAGGAGACGTGGAACCTGTTGCAGTGGCCGCTGCTGTTGCTGCTGGCCGTCGTGCTGGTGATGGTGCTCTTCCGTACGGGCCCGTCCCGGACGCGTGGGTGGTGCGCGGTGCCCGGCGGGGTGGTGGCGGTGCTGATGTGGCTGGTGTCCTCGGCGGGGTTCACGTTCTACGCCTCGTACGTGGGCACGTTCAACCGGCTGTACGGGTCGCTCGCCGGGCCCGTCGTCTTCCTGATATGGCTGTGGTTCTCCCACCTGTCCCTGCTGAGCGGCGCCCAGTTCAACGCCGAGCTGGCCCGTATGGAGAGCGGGGAAGCGGACGCGTCCGAGGGGGCGGCGGGGCCCGGCGAGTCCGGCGAGCCCGGCGAGTCCGATGGCGCCAAGAAGGCGAAGAGCTGAGCGCGCCCGCCCAGCTCTCCCGTTCGGCCCGCCGCCGCCCGTCCCTCAGCTCCCCCGTGGCCGGTGGCGATCTCCTCGACCCGGTGGGCCAGGGTGAAGTCGAGGGCGGTGACGGCGTGGCCGGCGCTGTGGGTGTTCACGGCGACGGTCAGCGTGTTGTAGCCGAGGGTCAGTTCGGAGTGGTGGTTCAGCTCCTCCTGGATCTGGGCGACGTGGATCACCATCGCGGCCGCCGGCAGGTGCCGCTCGAAGGTGTAGGTGCGGGTCAGGCTGCCGTCCGTCACCGACCAGCCGGGCAACTCCGCGAGGCGGTCCTCGATCTCCTTGTCCGTCAGCAGGTCCACCTGAGCGTCCATCTCGCTCCGCCTCTCCGTCACAGCGCATGGCCGCGCGTACCGCCCGTACCACCGGGCCGTCCGCGCACTGTCGATTGCAGCAGTTCCAGCGTGGCACGCCGAGGACGCTTTCCCGCCAATGTGCGGACGGGCACGCCGCGGGCTTCCGGGGTCACGGGGCCACTTCTATGCTCCTGCGCCTGACGGGCCGTCCGTTACCGGGGGTAGTAGGGAGCAGCCGTGGACACCGAAGGCCGTACGGAGCACACGCGCGGAACCGGCGGCGGGCAGCCCCGGCGGACGTTCCTGGGCGGGGCGGCGGCGATGGGCGGCGCGCTCGCCCTGGGCACCGGCGGTACGGCGGCCGCCGCGTCCGTCGCCCGGCACCGTGCCGCCGGCCGGACCGTGGCCGTCCTCGGCGGCGGGGTGGCCGGGCTGACCGCCGCGCACGAACTGGCCGAACGCGGCTTTCAGGTCACCGTGTACGAGCGCAAGCCCAAGGGCCTCGGCGGCAAGGCCCGCAGTATGGACGTACCGGACAGCGCGCGCGGCGGCCGCAAGCCGCTGCCCGGCGAGCACGGCTTCCGCTTCATCCCGGGCATCTACCACAACCTCCCGGACACCCTGCGCCGCATCCCGTTCCCCGGCAACGCCAACGGCTGTCACGACAACCTGGTGGCCTCCACCGAGGTGATGTTCGCCCGTACCGCCGGCCGGGAGGACATCCGTATCCCGTTCTCCGCCGTCGGCACTCCCCCGCCGGTCCTCACCCCCGACGCGTTCCTGCGCATGCTGACCGGCCTGCTGGACACCGCGACACGCCTCCCCGCCCACGAGATCGCGTACTTCGCCAACCGGCTGCTGGTCTTCCTCACCAGCTGCGACCGGCGCCGGCTGGACGTCTGGGAGCACACACCCTGGTGGCGCTTCCTGCGGGCCGCGTCGATGTCCCCCGACTACCAGCGTCTGCTGGCCATCGGCCTGACCCGCAACATCGTCGCGACCAAGGCGGAGATCGCCTCCACCCGGACCGTCGCGACCTGCGCCGAGGCCTTCGTCTTCAACCTGCTCGGGCGGGGCGCCGACGGGCAGCCGGACCGGGTGCTGAACCTGCCCACCAACGAGGCGTGGATCGACCCGTGGGTGACGTATCTGCGGTCGCTCGGGGTGGAGTTCAGGGTCGGCTGGGCCGTACGGGACCTGCGGCTGGCGGGCGGCCGGATCACGGAGGCGGTCGTCACCGACCCGCAGGGCGCACGGCAGGCGGTCGTCGCCGACCACTTCGTGCAGGCCATGCCGGTCGAGCACGCCCGTGCCACCTGGAACACCGCCGTACGGGCCGCCGATCCGCAGCTGGCGCGCTGCGACAAGCTGGCCACCGACTGGATGACGGGCATCCAGTTCTATCTGACCGAGCCCACGCCGGTCATCCACGGGCACGTCAACCACATCGACTCGCCCTGGTCGCTGACCGCGGTCGGCCAGGCGCAGTACTGGAAGAACCGGGACTTCCCGGCCGACTACGGCGACGGGCAGGCCGCCGACTGCCTGTCGGTGGACATCTCGGAGTGGGACCAGCCGGGCATCCTGTACGGGAAGACGGCCAAGCAGTGCACGCGCGAGGAGGTCGCGCGGGAGGTCTGGGCCCAGATGAAGGCCGGCCTCAACGACACCGGCAAGTCCGTGCTGCGCGACGCGACGCTGCACTCCTGGTTCCTGGACCCGGCGGTCTCCGGGCTCGGCACCCCGCACCCCGCCAACGACGAGCAGTTGCTGATCCACCCCACCGGCTCCTGGCTGAACCGGCCCACGTCCCGTACGGCGATCCCCAACCTCTTCCTCGCCGGGGACTACGTGGCCGTCGACATCGACCTGGCGACGATGGAGGGCGCCAACGCGTCCGCGCGGCAGGCCGTGAACGCGCTGCTGGACGCGTCCGGTTCGGCCGCGGAACGGTGTACGGTCGTGCCGCTGTACCGCGCTCCGGAGTTCGCGCCGCTCAGAAGACACGACGAGACGCGGCATCGGCTCGGGCTGCGGAACGTCTTCGACCTGGGGTGATGTGGGGGCGCGCTGGGTGTGCGGGCCGTGCGGTTGGCCGGCACGGGTGGGGCCCGAGCGCGCTGGCCGTACGGGTGCCGGGCGTCCCGGCCGTACCGTTCAGTCCGTACGGGGTCCGGAGCGGGCCGCCCTGGCCAGGAGGAGTTCCCGTTCCCGCGCGTTACGGGCCAGGGCCGCCGCCCGTTCGAACTCTTCGCGCGCCTCGGGCGCCCTCCCCAGGCGTTCCAGCAGGTCGCCGCGGACACTGGGCAGCAGGTGGTAGCCCTTCAGGGCGGGGTCGGCGGCCAGGGCGTCCACCAGTTTAAGCCCGGCGGCGGGGCCTTCGGCCAGCGAGACGGCGACCGCCCGGTTCAAC
Source organism: Streptomyces sp. Ac-502 (assembly GCF_045222935.1). NCBI lineage: Bacteria > Bacillati > Actinomycetota > Actinomycetes > Kitasatosporales > Streptomycetaceae > Streptomyces > Streptomyces sp. Ac-502. The sequence goes on along the minus strand of NZ_JBHFFO010000001.1, from coordinate 8,631,074 downwards.
TCGACCACCGGGGAAGGGGACTGCGCCAGCAACCGGTCGTAGAGGGTGGCGATGGCGGCCCAGTCCGTGTCCTCGTACCGGAGGGCCACCGCGTGGTGCGCGGCGATCGCGGCCTGGAGCGAGTAGGGGCCGTGCCCGGCGCGGTGCAGGGCGTCGACGCCGCGGCGGACGAGCAGACGGTTCCACTTGGCGCGGTTCTGGTCGGCGAGCAGCACCGGTTCGCCGTCCGGCCCCGTACGGGCGGGGATGCGCGACGCCTGGAACTCCAACAGCGCCGCCAGGCCGTGCACTTCGGGTTCGTCCGGCATCAGGTTCGCCAGCACGCGGACGAGGCGGAGCGCGTCCTCGCACAGGGCCGGGCGCACCAGGTCGTCGCCGGCCGTCGCGGCGTACCCCTCGTTGAAGACGAGGTAGATGACTTCCAGGACGGAGGAGAGCCGGGCCGACCGCTCAACACCGTACGGGACTTCGAAGGGTACCCGGGCCTCGGCGAGCGTCCGTTTGGCGCGCACCACGCGCTGCGCCACCGTGGGCTCGGCGACGAGGAAGGCGCGGGCGATCTCCGGTGTGGTCAGCCCGCCCAGCAGCCGCAGGGTGAGCGCGATGCGGGCCGGGGCGGGCAGCACCGGGTGGCAGGCGGTGAAGATCAGCCGCAGCAGGTCGTCGTCGATGTCCTCCGCGTCCGCCGGTTCGGGCGGCGGCACGTCCTCCAGCGTCCGCCCGACCTCGGCCAGCTTGCGCGCGTACGTCTCCTTGCGGCGCACGAGGTCGATCGCGCGGTGCTTGGCGGTGGCCATGAGCCAGGCGCCCGGCCGGTCCGGAACGCCTGACTCCGGCCACTGTTCCAACGCGGCGACCAGCGCGTCCTGCGCGAGTTCCTCGGCGATGCCCACGTCCCGCACGATGCGGGTGACACCGGCGATGATCCGCGCGGACTCCATCCTGAACACCGTCTCGACCGCGTCGGCCGTGTCCGCTCCCGTCACGGCCCCATCAGATCAGCCGTGCGCGGGGAGCGACAAGCACGGCCGGGTCAGCAGTTCGCGGCGATCTCGCGGACCTCGACGGAGACGGTCCAGTGCTCCTCGTGGGCGCGCAGGAACCGGTTGGCCCACTCCAGCGCCTCGGCCTTGTCCTTGGCCTGGATGAGCAGGTAGCCGCCGACGACCTCCTTGGTCTCGGTGAAGGGCCCGTCGGTGGAGCTGAGCTTCCCGCCGGACCAAGTGACCCGGGTGCCCTCGGAGGTGGGGGTCAGCCCGGCGTTGTCCAGCATGACCCCGGCCTTGGTCATCTCCTCCATCAGCGCGCCCATCCGCTTCTGGAGTTCGGGGCTGGGGCCGCCCTCGGGTGTGTCGTTCTCGTCGATGCGGATCAGCGTCAGGAAGCGCGGCACAGTGACTCCTCGGTCGTGCGGGCGGGGCCGTTCCCCGCCTCTCACCCCTGCGTCGAACGGACCACTGCCGGATCGACAGGACCGACGAATTTTTCGGGGGACTTTCTCGGGGAACTTTTCGGCGACGCCGCGCCACGGCCCGGGGCGCACCTCCGACCCCGTACGCCCGGACACCCGGGCACCCGTACGGAATCGGTTACGGTTCGGCCATGACGACTGCTGCGGTCTCCTCGAAGACGGCATCCGACGCGCCGGGGGTGGGCGCGCTGCTGCGCGAGTGGCGGGTCCGGCGCCGCGTCAGCCAGCTCGACCTGGCTCTGCGGGCCGACTCCTCGGCCCGGCACATCAGTTTCGTCGAGACCGGCCGCGCCCGGCCCAGCCAGGAGATGGTGCTCCGGCTGGCCGAACACCTCGACATACCCGTACGGGAACGCAACGCGCTCCTGATCGCGGCCGGTTACGCCCCCGGCTTCCCGGAGACCCCCTTGGACGACCCGTCGATGGACGCGCTGCGCACCGGCATGGAGCGGCTGCTGACGGGCTACGAGCCGTTCCCGGCCCTGGTCGTCGACGCCACGTACCACGTCGTCGCCGCGAACCGGGGCATCCAGGCGATGACGGCGGGCGTCGGTGCGAAGCTGCTGGAACCGCCGCTGAACGCCATGCGCATCACCCTGCACCCCGACGGGCTCGCCCCGCGCATCCGCAACTTCCTGGAGTGGCGGGAGCACCTGTTGACGCAGATGCAACGGCAGTTGGCGGTCATGCGGTCGGCGCCGCTCCGCGCGGTCTACGAGGAGGTCAGCGCCTACCCGCTGCCCGAGGGCGGGCGGGAGACGGCCGCGGGCGGCGGTCACGCGCCGTACGCGCTGCCCATGGTCATCGAACACGACGGACGGGTGCTGTCGTTCATCTCCACGATCGCCACCTTCAACACCCCGATGGACGTGACCGTCTCCGAACTCGCCCTGGAGACCTTCCTCCCGGCGGACCCGGAGACGGCCGGACATCTGCGGACGTGGCTGCCGTAGGGCGGCAGCCCCGCACCGGCTCACATGGCGGGCACGCGGTCCAGAAAGCCGGAGACGGTACGGATCCGGCCGTCCGCCGCGAGCGTGGCGACGTCGAACCCGGCGACCGGCGCCGAACCGTCCGGCGCCACCAGTTCCCAGCCGAAGCGGACGACGTCGTGATGCCCGTCCGGCGTCCCCAGCCGCCGGAACGCGAACCCGGGGAACTGCGCGTGGACCCCGGCGATGACGGCGGCGAGCTGGTCGTGGCCCACGGTGTCGGCGAGCGGGTCGGTGTAGGTGGCGTCCTCGGTGAAGGCCGCGGCGACGGCCTCGACGGCACCGTCCGCGTCCTGTCCGGCCGAGTTCCACGCCGCCAAGTACCGCTCGACCGCGCCCTCGTAGCGCTCCGCGCCCGTCTGCCGGGTGTCTGTCTGCGTCATCGCCGACTCTCCTCGTGTCTCGTCGTCCGTCACGGGCTCGCGGTGCGCCGCGGCCCTGGTGGGCCGGTTCGCGGGCCGGAGTGCGCCGGCCCGTGAACCGATGCCTCAAAGATGCCGGGGCGCGGCGGGCAGGTCGATTACCCGGCAGGTAATGGGCCGGGCCGGGTGGTGCCCTGCCGTGGTCGGCCGTCCGTCAGCATCCGGCTCATCTCCCGGCCCAGCAGCGCGGCCAGCGTCCGCTCGACGGCGGTTCCCGGGTCGGCGGCGAGGCGGTCCGCGCGCCAGGCCACGAAGTGGTCGGGGCGGACGAGTACGGCTCCGTCGGGTACCAGTCCGGGGAGGGTGCCGTCGGGGGCGCTGTGCGCGCTCAGGGTGATATCGAGGGCGGCGGCCGCCTCCGTCGCGGCGGACAGCCAGGGCGCGCCGTGCGGCCCGGCGAACAAGGCCCAGTCGGCGCCGACGAGGTCCAGGGTGGAGGTCCGGCCGTGCTCAGGAGTCTCCACGGTGCGGTCCAGCTCATCGAGGACCGCGTGGCGGATCTCCAGGCCGCGCGGCAGCGCCTCGCCCACCTGCTGACCTGCCCGACGGACGGCCCGGTACGGGAGTGCGCGAAGCTGCGCGCGGAACTGGACCGGAACGTGACGCAGGCGCTGGGCCAACTGACGGGGCGTCGCCCGCGCCCGTCATTATTGACCGGTCGGTCTCGAAAGCCTAGGGTCCTTCCCATGGCACGGACCAAGGCATTCGATCCGGACGCCGCGCTCCAGGCAGCCCTCGAACTGTTCTGGCGGCGCGGTTACGAGGCGACGTCGATGACTGACCTCGTCGACCATCTCGGCATCGCCCGCGCCAGCCTCTACGCGACCTTCGGCAGCAAGCACGACCTCTACCTCAAGGCCCTGGAGCGGTACAGCCGGCTCTCGGACCCGGGGCTCATCGAGGAGCTGTCGCAGCCGGGCCCCGCGCTGCCCGCCGTGCGGGCGCTGGTGACCCGGTTCGCGGAGGAGGCCGCCTGCGACGACCTGGGGCGTGGCTGCTTCGTGACGAACACGGCGGCCGAGCTGGCGGCGCACGACCGGCACGCCGCCCGGCAGGTCGAGGCGAGCTGGACGGTGCTGGAGACGGCGCTGACCTCGGCGCTGACCCGGGCGCGGGCCCAGGGCGAGCTGCCCGCCGGTCGCGACCCGCGGGCGCTGGCCCGGATGCTGCTCGTCCTGATGCAGGGGCTGCGCCTGATGGGCAAGTCCGGCCAGGAGCCGGGCCGGCTGCGGGACGCGGCGGAGCAGGCGCTGGCGCTGCTCGACTGAGAACGGCCGGGACAGGGGCGGAGAGCGGGGTGCCGATCCTGCGCCACCCGCGTAGCGCCGTACGCCCTCATTCAAGACCGATCGTTCTCGATACTGTTCTTTCCTGGCACACCACAGAAGGGTTCACCACCATGGACACCACCGCACGCTTCACCGGAAAGACCGTGCTCGTCACCGGTGGCGGCACCGGCATCGGCCGGGCGGTCGCCCTCGCGTTCGCCGGGGAGGGCGCGAGCGTCGTGGTCGCCGGCCGTACCGAGGGGCCGCTGAAGGAGACGGTCGCGCTGGTGGAGGCCGCGGGAGGCCGGGCGGCGGCCGTGACCGCCGACGTGACCCGGGGTGCGGACGTGGCCGCGCTGGTCGCGGAGACCGTGCGCCGCTTCGGCGGGCTGGACGTGGCCGTCAACAACGTCGGCGTGTTCGTGCCCCCGGCGCCGACCGCCGACATCCCCGAGGAGGACTGGCGGCGCGCCCTGGACACCAACCTCACCGGCACGTTCCTGTCGATGAAGTACGAGATCGGCCACATGCGGGCGCACGGCGGCGGCGCGATCGTCAACATCGCGTCCAACCTGGGCGCCTCGCTGCGCCGCCCCGGGGTCAGCGCGTACGTCGCCGCCAAGGCCGCCGTGAGCGCCCTGACCCGCAACGCGGCGCTCGACCACATCGAGGACGGCATCCGCGTCAACGCGGTCTCGCCCGGCAAGGTCGACACTCCCATGTCGACGCTGCCGGGCGAGACCGCGGATCAGAAGGCCGAGCGGATGCGGCGCGAGGTGCCCGCGGGCCGTTCGGCCGGCACCGCCGAGATCGCGGCGGCGGTGCTCCACCTGGCGTCCGACGCGGCGGCGTTCACCGTGGGCGCGGAGCTGGTGGTGGACGGCGGTGTCACCGCCTAGGTTCTTCCGGCCCTCCGGCCGCGGGCTGCTCGACGGCCGTGGGCTTCTTGCCCGCCACGGGCTTCCCGGCCGCCGTGGGCTCCCCAGCGGCCGTCGGGTCACCGGCCGCCGTGGCCTCAGCCGCCGTGGCCTCGACCGCCGCGGGCTGCTGCTCGGCCGCCGCTTCCTCCGCGCGCCGACGGCGGCCCGTGCGGCGGGCCGCCATCCAGGCGTAGACGAGGATGCCGGCGAACAGGAACAGCACGCCCTGGTAGATCGCGGCGTACCCGGCGCCGGCCACCAGCCAGAAGGTGAAGCCGAAGGCGACCAGCGCGAGCACCAGGTCACGCACGAAGCGGGCCGGGCGGACCTTGTCGCGCTCGCCGGTCAGCAGGAAGTAGATCTGGGCGCCCGCGGCGAGCAGGTAGGGCACGGTCGCCGAGAACGTCGTGATCAGTACGAGGATCTCGAAGACGCCGCCCGCGCCGATCAGGTAGTTGATCACGGTCAGGGCGGTGGCCAGCACCGAGGCGGCCAGCACGCCGAAGGTCGGCACACCGCGCTGCTTCTTCAGGAAGGCGGCCGGGAACAGGCCGTCCTTGGCGGCGGCGTACGGCGACTGGGCGCTCATCAGCGTCCAGCCGTTGAGCGCGCCGACGATGGAGACGACCGCCGCGACCGCGATGACCGTGCCACCCCACTGGCCGCCGAACATGGCGTTGACCGCGTCGGAGAACGGCGCCTTGGAGTCCACCAGCTTGTCGTGCGCGACCGTGCCGAAGACCGCCACCGTGCCGAGGAGGTAGACGACGGCGGCGCCGATCGTGCCGAGGACGGTGGCGCGGCCCACGTTGCGCTCGGGGTCGCGCACCTCGCCGGCGCTCATCGCCGCGGACTCCACGCCCACGTAGCTGTAGAGCAGGATGGCCGCCGCGGCCGACATGCCGCCGACCGCGCTGCCGCCGCCCTCGTTGAAGGCGCCCAGGTTGTCCGGGTCGAAGAAGAACAGCCCGACGATCGCGATGAAGAGCAGCGGGACGAACTTCAGGATCGTGGAGACCAGCTGGACCGCGCCGACGTAGCGGGTGCCGGCGAAGTTGGAGAGCGCCGGGAGCCAGAGCGCGACCAGCGCCACCAGCAGGTCCATGCCCTTGGAGTCGTGCCCGGGGAAGAGCACGTGGACGTAGCCGACCGCGGCGACCGCGAGGGCCGCGTTGCTCACCCACGTCATGGTCCAGTAGGACCAGGCCGACAGGAAGCCGGCGAAGTCGCCGAACGCCTCGCGGGCGTAGACGTAGGGGCCGCCGGTGTCCGGGTGGCGGGCGGCCAGCCGTCCGAAGACCAGGGCCAGCGCGATGGCGCCCACGGTCAGGACGCCGAAGGCGACCAGGCTCACGGTGCCGAAAGGGGCTACCGAGGCCGGCAGGAGAAAGATGCCGCCGCCGATGATGTTTCCCATCACCAGACAGATTGCGGTCCCCAGACCGAAGCGGCGGGTGTGCCGGTCGTGCATGGCTGTGGTGAGCCTCTCGTCGTGCTGTGCGGGCCCGGAGGTGCCGGGCGACTGCTCATCGTCTTCGACCTGCAACGTTGCACAAAATCAGCGGGTTTTGTCCCGCACGGCACCGTCGGCCGGTGAAAATACTTCGGGCGTGGGCCCTTGCGGCCGCAGTTCGTCCACCGGACCCCCGAGGGGTATCTGGGGCCCGTCCACCTCGCGCAGCCAGCGCCGCAGGATGGTGTGGATCTGCTCGGCGCCGACCGGCTCCGTGCCGTCGGCGGCGGGCGGGGACAGCTCCGTGGGCCACATCAGGAAGGGTCTGCTCTGCTCGCCGCCCAGCCCGCCGTGCGAGCCGATCTGCTCCTCGAAGGCGTGCACCGCGCCCGTGGCCGGGTCGCAGGAGGAGTTGACCATGATGTCCGCGGTGTGCGGGAAACCGTCCGTGCGCCGTACGGCGTCAGCGGCGCCCGCGCCGAAGCCGGCCAGGGGTCCTCGCCCACGATCCGGCCGGTGTCGAGGTGGTGCTCGGCGCCGCCGGGCCCCAGCACCACGGCGCCGTCCGTGGCGGAGCGGACGAGCAGGAAGCCGATGCCGGGATGGTTGGCGAGGGTGGCCAGCAGCGCGGGGTGCCGGCGTTCGATCTCCTCGCGGGTGACCCGGCCGGGCAGGTCGGGGAAGGACACCAGGCCCAGATTGCCCGAGGCCAGCACGACGGGGTCGGTCGGGCCGCAGCCGTCCGCACCCTCCGGGCGGTGCAGCGCGGCGCGGGCCGCCTCGCGCGCCTCGGCGCCGCTCGCGGTCCGCCCGGCGCGCCGGGAGACCGGCAGGCCGCAGCCGGCCCGCACCAGGTCCTCCAGGCCGAGTCCGTAGCTGTCCAGGAAGGTCGCGCCGGGGCTCTGGCCGTGGTCGGAGAGGAGGACGATGCGGTAGCGGCGGGGGCGTACTGCGCGGCGTCGGCGATCAGCCCGACGGCGCGGTCCAGGCGGCGCAGCACCTGGTGGGTGTCGCGGTGCCGGGGGCCGGAGTGGTGCGCGACCTCGTCGTAGGCGACGAGGTCGGCGTAGACGGCCGTGCGGCCGGCGAGCAGGTCGCCGATGACGGCGGCGACCACCACGTCCCGCTCGACGACGGTCGCGAAGGCCCGGATGAACGGGTAGAGGCCGCCGCGTTTGACCCGCGGCGTCTCCCGGCGGAAGCGGGACCGCAGGGACTGGCCCACCTCGCGGAAGATCTCGGCGACGAAGGACACCGCCGTACGCGTCGCGTTGGCCGGGTCGGAGAAGTACGCGAAATAGCCCACGCGCGAACGGTTGTGCCGACCGCGGCGAGCGGCCACCGACATCACCAGGGCGAGCTGGTCGGCGCCGCCGCTGAAGAGATTGCCGCGGCTGGCGCCGTCGAAGCCGAGCAGCCCGGCGTCGCCCGTGCGGGCCTCGGCGCGCCGCTGAAGCTCGACCGCGCCGCTGGGCCGGTTGCTCACGATCAGCCGGCGGGTCTCCTTCTCGTACCACCGGAAGGCGGGCAGGTCGTGGTTGCTGCCGTGCAGGATGCCGAGCTGGCTGGCGCCGGTCTGGCTGGACCAGTCCGTACGCCACGGGGTCAGCCGGTGGGTGCTGCCGAGCCGGTCCGCGACCGTAGGCATCAGGGGCCGTTCGCCGCTCGTCGCCTCCCGCAGCAGGTCGTGGCCGAGGCCGTCGAGCTGGAGGAAGACCGTGCCGGGCGCTACGGGGCCCGGGTCGCCGGGAGCACCGCGGCGGCGGCCGTGCCGGCGGCCGGCCAGCCGCACCAGACGACGGCGGTACGCCTCGTCGTCCCGCACCGCGAGGAAGGTCGAGGTGGCGGACGAGGTCGCGGACATCACCGCGGCGACGATCACGGCCGTCTCGGGCGCGGCCTGGCCGCGCCCCTCGGGGATCAGGCCGAGCGCGACCAGCAGCAGCGAACCGTTCAGGAAGAAGACCAGCAGCCCGAGGACGAGGGCGGGCACCAGCAGCAAGGCCCGTACGAGCAGGGGCCAGACCAGGGCGCTGAGCAGGCCGAAGGCTCCGGCGCCCAGCGCGGCGGTGAGGAACGTACGGGTGAGGCTGTCGCCGCTCGCGGACTGGAGGCGGAAGTCGGGCAGCAGGCCGGCGAGCACCAGGAGCGTCAGCGACGACACCACCCAGACCGCCGTCACCCGCAGCAGGGCTCCGCCCGCCGTCCGCCACCGGGGCCGCCGCATGGCACGCTCACCTCGCTCCCGCCACTCGTCACGCTCCGACACCCTCGCCGGGCGTCATGCATACAGCGTGTCACAGCCCACTGACAGCGCGGCCGGACGACGGCGCCGAAAGGCCCCGGCCCCGGGCACCTGCCTCAGGCTCTCCCGGCGAACGGAATCCGCGCGCAGCACGTTCACGTACACGAAGTGACTTTGCGGGATTGGGGCGAGACTGGGGTCGGCGGCGGCCAGCAGCCGGAAGACCTCGGCCGGCGTCCTGGCCGTGACGTCGGTGCCATCGTGTGCGCGGGGCACGGTGATGCCGAGGAGGCCGCTCGCCGAGAGCCGGTCGAGTTCGTCGCGCGGCAGCCGTCGCCGGGCGTCGCGTTCCGTCGCGCCGGGGCGGAAGGCGTCGGCCAGTGCGGCCGCCACGGTGAGCGCTTCGGCTCGTCGGCGACGACATGGGCTGCGGTGGCCGAGGGTGCCGCCGGGAGGAGGTGGTCACGAGAAGTTCTTACGGGTGGTGGCTCAACCCGCGGCGGCGAGCAGCGGGGCGCGGCCGAGCGCGCCGGAGAACTGGTCGAGGACCTGGTGCAGGGCTTCAGCGGTGCCCGGTTCGATGCCGAGCGTGCCGTCCTCCCGGACGTCGAGGTGGCGGTCCAGGACGAACCAGCCCTGGACGATGTGCGCGGCGCCCATGGAGGAGAGCACCGGCCGCAGTGCGTAGTCGATGGCCAGGACGTGGGCGGTGCTGCCACCGGTGGCCAGCGGCAGCACCGTCTTGCCCGCCAGCGCGTACTGGGGCAGCAGGTCGAGCAGCGACTTGAGGAGCCCGGAGTAGGCGGCCTTGTAGACGGGCGTGCCGATGACCACCCCGTCGGCCTGCGCGAACAGCCGGACGGCCCGGACGATGTCGGGGTGCTGGAAGTCGGCGCCGAGCAGTGCCTCGGCGGACAGTGTCCGGACGTCCAGCTCGACGACGCGGTGGCCTTCGGCGGTGAGCCTGCTGTCCAGGTGACGCAACAGGCGAGCAGTGCGGGAGGTGGCAGAGGGGCTGCCGGAGACGGAGAGGATGGTGGGCATGACGGTCTCCTCGGTGTGTGTGGTCGGACGAAGGTGGTGGCGGACTGGTCTGTCAGGTGGGGAAGTTGGGCTTTCCGTTCGCGTACGAGCGGCAGGACATGCTTGCCGAAGTACACGACCTCCTCCTGGTAGTGCAGGAAGCCGAGCAGGAAGGGGTGCGCGCCGAGCCGCTTGTACGGGACGACGCGCTCGGCGATCTGTTGCGGGGTGCCGATCAGCCCCGTACGGAACCCGTCGTTGTACTGGACCAGGTCCTCGAACGACGAGTCCTGCCACATGCCCTTGCCGTCCGCCGTGGACCGGCCCGCCTGGGTGACGACGGCCGAGATGCCGCGCGCGGCCTCGGTGTCCGCCTTGGCGACGATCTCCCGCAGCACCTCGCGGCCCTCCGCCTCGGCGTCCCGGGCGATCAGGAAGCCGTTGAGCCCGAAGCGGGGCGCGGGCCGCCCGGCGGCCGCCGGAGAGCTGGTCCGCCGTGGCGCCCGGCTTGGCCGGCACACCGGAGTGCCAGAGGCCGGGGTGGACGGCGGCGATGGCCTTCGGCCGTTCGGTGGTGAGGACCAGGCCGCCGCCGGCATTGGGCACCCAGTAGGCGAGGCGGAGCGGCTCGGAGGGGGTGGTGCGGGCATGGGGTACTCCCGGCAGGTCTGGAAGAGCGTGCTGGGCGGTGCGCGGTCACGGGTACGCGGTCGGCCCGGAAGAACAACTGGGGAAATACGGCAAAGCGGCCATGCGGCGATCCGGCGATCCGGCGATCCGGCGATGCAGCGATGCAGCATCGACCCGCGATCATCTCCACCGCCCCACCAGCCCCGGTATCCCGAGAAAACAGGCGCGGACACACAACCGGTCATTCCCATACACCGAAAGGGGAAATGCAGCGCGAATGCGCGAGCGTCGCGAAAGGTGCATCAACCGGCCCGCCCGGCGTCCGCCGGAGAACCGGCCCGGTGTCGCGCCGCTACCGTCCGGAGCGCCGACACAGGGCGCTGGAGACGCGTACGAGGTCCACATGACGCCGTTGAGTGAGCTGTCCGGGCTTTTTCGTCAACACGTCACCTCCCCGCAACAATTCGGCGCTACGGCCACGGCCGGCCGTTCATCCTCGCTCTGTACCGGAGTTTACCCAGGCAACCGCCGCGGGTCGACAAGGCATCGGCGGGGTGGTGACAGGGTCCCCCTTCCGCCACCCCGTCGTCCGGCGAATTCGCCGGTACCCGTTATCGGTTGGAGGCGGCGCACCTGCGGACGGAACAGCTGGAATACCTGGCGGTGGTCACGGCTGCGGCGGGCGGCCGACGACCAGCACCAGGCCAGCCGGGTGGTGCGGCTGAGCACGGTCAACGCGGCCACGGTGCGCCGCTCGGGCCGGCCGTCCGCGAGTTCCGCGCCGTCCATCCGCTGACGCGGGTGGAGGTGGTCGCGGCACAGCAGGACGGCGTCCAGCAGGGCCTCGCGGAGGGCGGGTTGGCCCTCGGGCTGGTCAACTGCCTCCGGGGCGACGACCTGCCGCCCGACCTGCACACCACCGCGCTGCTGCGCGGCCGTCCGATCGTGTGCGTGCGCCCGGAGAGCCCGCCGGCCGCGCTGGAGGCTGCCACCGTCGCCGATCTGCCGGCCGAGCCGCTGATCGTGATGCGGTCCGGGTACGTCATGCACTGTGACGTCCACCGGCTGCTCAGGGGCCGTACACCGTCCTTCTCGTACTCGGCCGACGGCGCGGAAACGGGCAAGCTGATGGTGGCCGAGGGGCTCGGCGCCACCGTGCTGCCCGACTACAGCGTGCTCGGCGACCCGCTGGAGCGCAGCGGCGCGCTCACCTGCCGCCCGCTGGCCGCGACGACGCCACCGAGGTCCGCATGGTGATCCAGCGCCGCCGGGCGGACTCGGCACCCCGGGCGGCGCGGGACCCGCACGCCATCTTCGTCCGGCGGGCCGGGGAACGGTCCGCGAGCGGGCCCGCCGGTGGACACGGCCCGGCCTGACCCCGGCCTGGCCGGCGCCGGAGCGGAATGAGGCAGGATCGGAGGGTGGGGCGTACGGCGGACGGAGACCGTGCGCCCGCGCGCGGCACGCCGTTTCCGTTTCCGGTCGGGAGGTCATCGTGGCGGTGGAGGTCACCTGGTGGGGACATGCCACCGTTACGGTCGCCGATTCGGGCGTACGGGTACTGACCGACCCGCTGTTCACGCGGCGGCTGGCGCATCTGCGGCGCCGCCGGGGCGAGCTGCCGCCGCCGGGCGCGGCCCGCGCCGACGCCGTACTCGTCTCCCACCTGCACGCCGACCACCTGCACCCCGCCTCCCTCGCCCGCCTCGCGCCGGGCACCCGGCTGGTGGTGCCGCGCGGCGCCGTCGCCGCGGTGCCGGGGCTGCGGCGGGTGGCGACGGCACGGGGCCTGCCGGTCACCGAGCTGCGGCCCGGCGAATCGGTCACGGTCCGCGCGGCACACCCGGACGGGAACGAGACCGGGAACGGGAACGGGTACGAGGACGGGTCCGGTGAGGTGACCGTCCGCGCGGTGCACGCGGCGCACGACGGGCGGCGGCTGCCGTACGGCCCGCACCGGGTGCCGGCGCTCGGCTACGTGGTGCACGGCGCGGTGGCGACGTACTTCGCGGGCGACACCGGGCTCTTCGACACCATGGCCGAGGAGGTCGGCGCCGTCGACGTGGCGCTGCTGCCGGTGGGCGGCTGGGGACCGTTCCTCGGCCACGGCCACCTGGACGCGCGGCGGGCGGCCGAGGCCGCGGCCCGGCTGACGCCGGTCAGCGCGGTGCCGGTGCATTACGGCACGTACTGGCCGATCGGCCTGGACGCGGTGCGCCCGCACGAGTTCCACTCCCCGGTGACGAGTTCGCGCGGCAGGCCGGGCGGCTGGCGCCCCAGGTGGCGGTGCACCGGCTCGCGCACGGCGAGTCCGTACGGCTGGCGACGGCGCGGTGATCGGCGGCCCGGCGGGCGGCGTGCCCCCCGAGACGACCCAGCAGGTGGTGGGCTACCCGTCGCTGTTCCTGCTGGTGGTGCTGGGGTCGCTGGTGCCGGTGGTGCCGACCGGCGCGGTGGTCAGTTCCGCCGCGGTGGTGGCCTTCCACCAGCGGTCGCCGTGGGCCCTGCTGATCGTCTTCGGGCTGTCCGCGCTCGCCGCCTTCCTCGGCGACCTGGGGCTGTACTGGCTCGGGCAGCGCGGCGTACGGTCCCGCAACGGGTCGCGCTGGCTGGAGCGGCTGCGTGACCGCGCGGCACCGGAACGGCTGGCGCAGGCGCAGACCAGACTGCGCGAGCACGGCGTGCTGGTGCTCGTCCTGTCGCGGCTGGTGCCGGCCGGGCGGATACCGGTGATGCTGGCGTGCCTGCTGTACCGGATGCCGCTGCGGCACTTCGCCCGCGGCGACCTGCCGGCCTGTCTGGCCTGGGCGGTGACGTACCAGCTCATCGGCGTGCTGGGCGGCTCCCTGTTCGGCGAGCCGTGGCAGGGCGTGGCCGCGGCGGTCGGTCTGACGCTGCTGGTCAGCGGGGCGCCGGCGGCGTGGCGGCGGCTGCGTCACGGACGGGCCGGCTGAGCGGGTGTACGCGGGATCCGGCCGCCGGTGCCGCGCCGTACGCGTCCTCGGCCGGCCCGAGCCACCCAGTCCCCCGGAACACCCAGCGCACCCGGATCGCCCAGCGCACCCGGATCGCCCAGCGCACCCGGACGACCCGGCTCACCCGGCCGCTTCCCCCTCCCCGACCCCGACCCCGGCCCCGGCCCCGCCCCCGGCCTCCAACACCCGCGACCCACCCACCGCCAGATCCCAGAGGTCCGCGCGCGGGCGCCCCGCGGCCTCCCAGGCGGCGCGTACGCGGTGCAGCGGCTCCAGGGGCGCCTCGGCGGACAGCAGGAACGTCGACCAGTGCATCGGGGCCATCGCCCGGGCGCCCACGTCCTGACAGGCGCGGACCGCCTCCTCGGGGTCGGTGTGCACCGGGCGCAGCATCCAGCGCGGGTCGTACGCGCCGATCGGCAGCAGCGCCAGATCGATGCCCGGGTACCGGCCGCCGATCTCCTCGAACCAGTGGCCGTATCCGGTGTCGCCGGCGAAGTACACCCGCCGCCCGTCCGGCGCCGTCAGCACCCAGCCGCCCCACAGCGAGCGGCAGGTGTCGGTCAGGGTGCGCTTGCTCCAGTGGTGGGCCGGGACGAAGTCGAAACGGACCGGTCCGGCGGGGCCCGGCAGTTCGACCGCCTCCCACCAGTCCAGGTCGGTGACGTGGGTGAAGCGGCGCCGGCGGGCCCAGCGCGCGAGTCCGGCGGGCACCAGGAGAGGGTGTGCGGCGGCAGCCGTTTGAGGGTGGGGGCGTCGAGGTGGTCGTAGTGGTTGTGGCTGATGACGACGGCGTCGACGGGCGGCAGGTCCTGCCAGCGGACGCCGACCGGGGTGACGCGGGGCGGGGTGCCCAGGATCTTGCGGGACCACACGGGGTCGGTCAGCACTGTCAGACCGCCGATGCGCAGCACCCAGCTGGCGTGGCCCGCCCAGGTGACGGCGATGTCCTTGGGGCCGGGCTCCGGGAGCGGGCCAGGCTCGAAGGGCAGGTCGGGGATGTCCAGGAGGGCCTGGGCGGACGGCCGCAGCTTGCCTTCGCGGGCGATGCGGGCCAGGGCGCGTACGCCGGGCAGCGGCGCGGTGAGCCGGTCGGTGAAGTCGCGGGGCCAGGTGCGGACCTCGCCCTGCGGGCGGACCGGCGCGGGTGCGGCGCCGGCCGGGTGCGGGCCGGTGGGCGGCGGGAGAGGCTCGGTGAGGGAACGTTCGGTCTGTTCGGTCATCGAGGGGCTCCATTCGGTGGGCATGACCGGCCGTACTGCCGGTCGGGACGGCCACCGGAGGTACGGGCGGAGGCCGGGGACCGAGGCCGGAGGGGAAGAGGGAAGGGAGGGAGGAAGGAGGAGGATCGGAGGGGCGAGGGCCGCAGAGGGCGCGCGGACGGCGGCATGGCCGACGCCGACGGACTACGAGGAGCCGGTGTCCACGAGCGCGGCAAGGGTGGCGGACAGGGCGCTCAGCGCCTCGGTCACATGGGGCAGACGCAGGGGGTCGGGAGCTTCGAGGACGCGTCTCCGGTGGCCGGTGTCGGGCCCCAGCAGTACTTCGGTGCTCAGCCGTACGCGCAGCGCGCGCGGATCGTCGCCGAACCGGTGCCCGCCGCGCGCTGCCCAGTGTGCGAGGGCGCCTTCCAGTTGGGCCGGTCCGGTGATCCCCTGGTCAGTCAGTTGCGGGCGCAGCGGGTCGAAGTCGGCGTACAGGTGACTGCCCGCGTGCGGCGGGCGGCAGACGGCGCCCGCCTCGGTGAGGGTGCGGTGCAGCGCGCTGGCGAGCGTGCCGTGTACCCGGGCAGCGGCGGCGGTGCGGAGCCGTACGGGCCCCGGTTCGGTGAGCGCGTGGGCGACGGCGGCGGCGACCGGCCCGGCCACCGGGGTACGCAGCGCCTCCAGCCGTTCCAGGGTCGCGGCCCGCAGTGCGGCACCGCGTCCGGTGTCCGGGAAGCGGGCCAGTGCGACGGGCCAGGAAGCGGGCACCAGGGTGGCCCGCAGGTCGGCCAGGACGACGACGTCGTCCGGCAGCATCTCGGCCGGACTCAGCACGACCGTGTCGTGGGGGTCGTGCAGCAGGTCGCGGCCGGTCTCGTCGCTGACGACCCACAGCCCGTCCGCCGCTGCCGCCTCGCACACCTCGTGCACCAGCTCGGGCGGCGGGCAGGTGCCGCTGGGGTCGTCGGCGACGGAGACGAGCAGGACCCGCGGCCCCGCGCCGCTCAGCCGGGCCCGGCGTACGGCTTCCAGCAGCGCGAACGCGTCCGGGACGCCGCCGGACTCGGCCGGTACGGGGACGCGGTGCACCGTCCGGCCGAGCAGTCCGGCGGCCGGCGCGTACCACTGGGCGCAGGGCCGCGGGAGCAGCACGTCGCCGCCCGCGGCCGCGAGCAGCGCGAGGAGCAGGGCGGGCGCGCCCGGCGCGGCGAGCACCCGTTCCGGCGCGGTCTCCAGGCCGCGGCGCCCCCAGTAGTCGCAGGCGGCGGCGCGTAGCGGCCGGGAGCCGCCGGGCGGCTCGGGTTCCGTGCGGTCCGCGGCGGCGGCGAGGTACGCGGCGAGTTCCGGGAGGACCGGCAGCCCCGCCGGCGGATCCGGCTCCGGGGCCGGCTCCGGATCCAGGGCCGTCCGCTGCATCCGTACCTCCACACTCCACGGCAGGTCGATCGTGGGCCCATCACATGAGTGCGGGCCCCGACCACCTTTGCAGATCGCGGGGGCCGGGAGGCGGGGCGACACGTCGCCGGTCGGCCGAGTGCCGGTGTCCGGGCGCGGCGGGAGGCGGGCGCGCGGCACCGGTTCCGTCCGAGTGCCCGGGCGCGGGGCCTCGGGACACAGCGTTACGGCCGCCGCTACGGCGTGGGGCCGCCGTCCGGCGCGTCGGTGCCGGCGGTGTCGGCGGGGTCGACGGCGGTGTCCGCGCGCTTGCCCCAGGCGGCCGCGCGGTGCGGGCGCCGGGTCTTCTCGCCCAGGCACCGCAGTTCCGCCTCCAGCCCGTGCCCACGGGTACGGACCAGGGCGCCGGCGAGGTCGGACAGTTTGCGGTTGGTGCGCTGGGACAGCCGGCGCAGCGTGTCGAAGGCCGTGTCCGCGTCACACCCCAGCACGTACATGAGGATGCCGCATGCCTGGTCGACCACCGGTCGGGTGCGCAGGGCGGTGTCGAGCTGGTCCACCTCGACGAGCACCTCGCGGTAGCGGCGTTCCCGTGCCAGTCCGGTCGCGGCCAGCTCACCGAGCACGTCCGTCGCCGTACAGCCCTTCTCGACCTTCAGGCCCGGCCGGAAGCCGTAGACGGTGAGGGTGAGGGTGAGGCCGTCCCGGCGGTACGGGAGGGTGGCGCTGGAGCGTACCCCGGCCTCCAGTGCCTTGGCGCGGTACTCGGGCCAGCGGCTCTCGTGCAGCAGGTCGTCGGTGCCGGTGGCCCGGCCGGTGTCCAGCGCCGCGGGGATGGGCCCCTCGCCGGATTCCCACTGCACGCTGACCAGGGCGGACAGGTCGGGGTGGGTCACCGCGGCCGGGGCCTCGGCGGTGCCGTCGGCGGTGCTCACCGTCGCGGCGGCGCCGCAGCTGTCCGGGGTGCACCAGGCAGCCTGTTCGGCGAGGTGGGCGAGGTTGCGGGCGGAGGACCCCTCGGCGAGGTCGGACGTCCCGGTCTCGAAGCGGGTACGGGTCGGCGTTGTCGCGTCCACTGTGTGGTCAGTCCCTTCGGGTCCGTGGACGGGAAGTCATGGACCCCGTACCCATTCGGCTGCCCGGTGCGGGCGGTCAAAAACACCTGTTTCCCGTCGAGTTCGGGTGCGCGGGCCCGGCCGCCGGTCGGCTTGCCGCCACCGGGGTACGGTCCGGTCGCGCACCGGTTAGCGTGAGGGCATGGCCGAGGTCGAGCGCGTCGCTGCGGAACTCGCGGATTTCCGCAGACGGGTCGAAGAGCTGCGCGCCGCACGCGCCCTGCCCTCCACCGAGCGGCTGTCCGTCCTGGACGCCGCTCTCTTCGAACTCCAGCACGTCGTGGACGTGTTCCTGCCCCGCCTCGAACGGAGCCTGCCGGCGGAGCGGGACAACGGCGCCCGGCGGGCCGCCGAGGAACAGCAGTTACTGCGCGCGCTGTTCCAGCGGATGCCGTTCGCGGTGGTGCTGCTCGACCCGGACGCGGTGATACGGCGGCTGAACTTCGCCGGCACCCGGCTGTTCGGGATGCGCGCCGGGTATGCCGCGGGACGCCCGCTGACCGCCTCGCTCGTCCCCGAGGAACGGGCCGCCTTCCGCTCCCAGGTGGCCGCGGTCGCCCGCAACGAGGGCGACCGCAGCCTGGTCGTCCGGCTGCTGCCGCCGCCGGACGGGGTCCGGCGCGCGGACGAGTCGCTGCGGGCCACCATGACGGCGCTGCGGCCCCAGGGCGAGCCGGGCACGTCCGTCCTCACCGTCTTCCTCACCGGCCCGGAGGCGATGACGGCGGACCGGCCCGGAGCCGGGGAACGTACGGGGGGCACAGGCCGTGCGGGGGAAGCAGGCGGTACGGGAGACGCGGGCCGTACGGGGGAAACAGGTCGCGCGGCGGATGCCGGCCGTACGGGAGACGCGGGCCGTGCGGGGGAAGCGGGCGGTACGGGGGAAACGGGTCGCGCGGCGGAAACGGCCCGTACGAAAGACGCAGCCCTTACGGGAAACGCAGGCCGTACGGGAGAAGCCGGCCGTGCGGCAACCCCGCGGCCCGGCCTGTCCGAGGTGACCCGCAACACCGAACTGATGGACCTCCTCGACGACATGACCACCGCGCTCCTGGAGTCACCTCGGGACCCCACCGCCGTGCTCGACCGGGCCTGCCGGGTGCTGCGCGGGCGTTTCGCCGACTGGGTGACGGCCGATCTGGTGACCGGCGGCGGGGGCCCGTTGACAAGGGTGGCGGTGCACGGGCCGGAGAGACCCGGGCCGTACGCCGGGGACGAGGCGTACGGCCCGGCAGCGGACGGCGCGGCGGACCCGTCCGGCACCGGGGGCCCGCACCCCCGCACACCTTGGCGGAGATCCTGGCCGCGCAACTCCCCGGGGACTGCCCGGTCGTGGTCGAGGCGGCCCGCGCGGGCAACGCCACCCTCCAGGTGCGCCCGGAGGACCTCGGTGCCTTCGGTCACGATGCCGCGGGGGCGCCCATCCTGGCCCGCGCCGAGGTGACGTCGCTGCTGTGCGTGCCGCTGCGGGCGAGGACCGGGCCCGTACGGGGTGTCCTGTCGCTGTTGCGTACCGGCGGGCGGCGGGCGTTCAGCCTGGCGGAGGCGGGCGCCGTCGACCGGCTGGCCCGCCACCTGGGGCGCGCGCTGCACCCCTGAGCCCCTGATGGGCCCTTGATGGGTCTCTGGGCCCTGGGCCCTGGCCTCAGGCCGCTTCCCGTTCGCCCACCTGATCGCACAGCCGGGTGCAGGTGCGATTGATGAGCCGGGAGACGTGCATCTGCGAGATGCCGAGCCGGTCGGCGATGCGGCTCTGCGTCATGTCGCAGAAGAACCGCAGGTAGAGGATCTGCCGCTCGCGCTCGGGAAGCATCTGCAGCTTGGGCCTGACCGCCTCGCGGTCGACGACGAGGTCGAAGCCGGGCTCCGGGCCGCCGAGGGTGTCCACGATGGCGTACCCGTCGTCCGCGCCGGGCAGCTCGGCGTCCAGGGAGAGCGTCGAGTAACTCTCCAGCGCCTCCATGCCGAGCAGTACCTCCTCCAGCGTCATACCGGTGTGGTGGGCGATGTCCCGGGCGGCGGGGCGGTGGTCGTCGGGCGCGTGGGTGAGTTCCAGCGTGGCCGTACGGACGCGGTTGCGCAGTTCCTGGACGCGCCGGGGCACGTGCAGGCCCCACATGTGGTCGCGGAAGTGCCGCTTGACCTCGCCGACGATGGTCGGCACGGCGAAGCTCTCGAACGCGCAGCCGCGGTCCGGGTCGTACCGGTCCACGGCCTTGACCAGGCCGAGCGAGGCGACCTGCGTCAGGTCCTCGGTGGTCTCGCCGCGGTTGCGGAACTGCCGCGCGAGCCGTTCTGCCATCGGCAGCCAGGCACAGACGATGCTCTGGCGCAGCGCGTCCCGCTCCGGCCCGTCGGGCAGCGCCGTCAGCCTGCGGAAATCGGCGTTGGTGTCCGGCGCGTCGTCGTGCGGGTGCCTCTTCTGGGTGCGGCGCGCGCCCAGCGGACGGTCGGCGGGCCGGCCGCGCTGGTTGCTCGCGCGATGATGTGTGCGTACAGAGGGCATGGTCTCGGCTCCCTGATCGGTGGACTGGGGTCCTCCGCGGGAGCGCAGCCGGAGTGCACGCTCGGAGAGCAGGTTCGCTCCCACGGGCGTGCCTCCGGTCCGAAGCACACGGATCGCGTGCCCGGAGCCCGTGGCGGTAAACGCCTCGCGAACCGAATGGGGCGCGGCGCACACCGGTACGGGAGGTTTCCGGCCCGCGGGTCAGGTAACCCGTGCGGAACGGCCCGCCGGCCACCGGTCATCGGCCGGGCGGCCGGGCCGGCCGACGGTGTACGCGCAGTGGGGCGACCCCCTGCGAGCGGCGCGGAGCGGCAGGAACGCGTACGAGCCCCGGGTCCGCACCGAGACCGAAGAGGAGCCCTCCGTCACCATGGAAGTCGAGCGGCTGGACGTCACCGCCTACACCGTTCCCACCGACGCGCCGGAAGCCGACGGCACCCTCGCCTGGGACACCACCACCATCATCGTCGTCGAGGCCCGCTCCGGGACGACCACCGGCCTGGGCTGGACCTACGCCGCCGCCGACGCCGGCTCGGTCGTCCGCGACCTGCTCACCCGTTCGGTCCTGGGCCGCAGCGTGCTGGACGTCCAGGGCGCCTACGAGGCCATGAGCCGGGCGGTGCGCAACGCCGGCCGGCCCGGGCTGGTCGCCTGCGCGCTGTCCGCGGTGGACATCGCCCTGTGGGACCTCAAGGCCAGGCTGCTGGAACTGCCGCTGCTGCATCTGATCGGCGCCGTACGCAGCACGGTGCCGGTCTACGGGTCGGGCGGCTTCACCACGTACCACGACACCCATCTGGCGACGCAGTTGAACGGGTGGGTGCACGGGCAGGGCATCGAACGGGTCAAGATCAAGATCGGCGAGGAGTGGGGCCGGGCCGTCGAGCGCGATCTGACCCGCGTCCACCACGCCCGTACGGCCATCGGACCGCGCGCCGAACTGTACGTGGACGCCAACGGCGCGTACACCCGCAAGCAGGCCGTACGGGTCGGCCGGGCACTCGCCGACCAGGGCGTCGGCTGGTTCGAGGAGCCGGTCTCCTCCGACGACCTGGAGGGCCTGCGGGTCGTCCGCGACCTGGTGGTGTGCGACGTGACCGCCGGTGAGTACGGCTACGACCTGCCGTACTTCGCGCGGCTGGCCCCGGTCGTGGACTGCCTCCAGATCGACGCCACCCGGTGCGGCGGACTGACGGTCTGGCTGCGCGCCGCGGCCCTCGCCGAGGCACACGGCCTGGAGGTCTCCGCCCACTGCGCACCGCACGTCCACGCCCACCCGGCCGCCTGCGTACCGAACCTGCGGCACATCGAGTGGTTCCACGACCACGTACGCATCGAGTCGATGTTCTTCGACGGCGGCCTCGACCCGTCCGGCGGAACGATCCGCCCCGGCGCCGAACAACTACCGGGCCACGGCCTGCACTTCCATCACGAGGAGGCGACGCCGTACCGGGTGCTGTGAAGCGGCGGCCGGGCTGCCCGGTTCTCGCCCGTCAACTCCCTTCGCCGGGCGCGGTGATGACTTCCGCAGGGGCGAAGACGCAGAATTCGTTGCCCTCCGGGTCGGCGAGCACATCCCAGGCGATGTCCTCGTCACGCTTGCGCACCAGGGTCGCGCCCAGCCGCAGCAGGCGGCCGGTGTCGCCCCAGACGTCCAGGTGCATACGGTTCTTGACGGTCTTGGGCTCGGCGACCGGGTTGATCCAGATCAGCGGGCCGCGGCCGGCGGGATCGACGATCGGGACCGGCCAGGCGCGCGGCTGTTCCTCGCCCGCCGCGGACGGGCGGCGGACGTAGCCCATGGCCTCGCACCACCAGTCGGCGAGCGCCTGGTGGTCGCGGGCGTCCAGGGCCAGGTCCTTGAAGCGTGCGGGCGCGCCGGGTTGCTGCGACGCGCCGCCTGCCGTGGTGTGCCGGATGTCCGCCATGTGTCCCTCCCTGAGAGCCGCCGGCCGGCGGCCGGTCACCGTATTGGATCACGGCATGGCGGCGAACGGGCTGGGCCCGGTGGTACGGAGCACGAACGGCTTCAGCTCGCACCACTCGGCGGTTCGGACTCCGGCGAACGCCGCGCTTCCAGTTCACCAGCGAATGACGGAGGATGCACGCCGTGACGTTGGCCTGTCTCTCGTGCACCTTCCGTGCCTTCTTGGTCTCTTTTGCAAGGACTGCGTACTCCACTCCAGAGATTCCCTGTTCAACGCTGATGGGCGCGGATGAGGGTCACCGCTCCAACCACCACAGAAATGACGATCGCAACAAACGCAAGGTTCGTTTCATTCATCTACGCGCCTCCTCCATGCGTTCCTGGTCAGCCGAGGGTCAGCCGAGATACGGAGTCGCACGCTGTTCGAGGAAGTGCATCAGTCGGAGCCGCTGAGTGTGGTGCACGGACAGCGCAGCGATATCTTCCGGCGCGACGAACCGCAGTTCCCTGGACTCGTTCGAAATGGCAAGCTCGCCGCCGACGACTCGCGCCGTGAAGCACACGTTGAACTGCCGCCGCACTTCATCATCGCTGTAGGCAATGATGTGCCGGGGCTTCGTGTACGTGCCGACGAGCCCTGTGATCTCCACATCGAGGCCGGTCTCTTCCTTCGTCTCCCGCACGGCCGTACCGGGCAGCGAGTCGGTCATCTGCATTCGGAGGGGCACCGATGATGACCACCCCGGAAGTCACACCTGCCGTGCGGGGCGCGGCCCGATGCCACGGAGCACGAAAGAGGCCCAGGCGCGGAACCCCACATCCCGCACCCGGGCGCTCTCCCCACTGCCCCGTCGCCCTGGCTCCCGGGGCCTTCTCCGTGGCCGCTCGGCCGGTCACCGGGTACCAGGCCGGCGTCCGGTCAAACGTCCCGATGTCACCGGGCGGTGGCGAGGGGCGGTGTCGCGGGCCGGTCAGCCGGTGCGGGCGCGGGCTCCGGAACGGGTGCGGCCGGAGGCGACCCAGCGGCGCGGGTGGCGGCGCAGGTACTCGCCCTCCAGCTCCGCCATGCGTGCGTTGTGGGTGGTCAGGGCGTCGGTGGAGCCGTGCAGGAGCGTGTCGTGGCGGGTGCGGTGGATGGTTTCCAGCTCGCGCAGCAGTTGCTGCTCGTCGAGCCGGGCGGGCGGGACGCCCAGGGTCGCGGTGCCCGGTGCGGCAGCCATCGTCTCCGCGGGCCGCGGGGAGTCCGTGGGCGTGTCGTGGGACGGCATCGGGGTTTCTCCCTCCGTGTCGGGTGCATCCCTTCGGGTACCCGCTCGCACAACCACCCGGACACGTCCGGCGGCAGGCTCGGAGCGAGCCCCGGAGGCAGGCATGGAACTCGGATTCCTCACCCCACTCACTACCAGGCCGGGCCCCGGTCCCGCGGGCCGTTCCGGTACCTCGGACCACCCGGTCCGCCCGGTCGCCTCCTTCGATCGTACGAGGACCGCTCCGGCTCGGCGCGGCGACCGGCACCGCCACGGCGGATCCGGCGCCGCGGGTGCGCAGCCGCACGACGCCCCGGGGTGACCGGCCCCGGGGCGCTCCCGTGCCCCGGCGGCCCCTCCTGCCGCCCGCCGGCCCGACCGAGAGAAGGCGAACAGCAATGGCACAGTTCGTAAGGGACGTCATGACCCCGGACGTCGCGGCGGTCCTGCCGGACGCCTCGCTGGTCGAGGCGGCACAGCTGATGCGCGCACAGGACATCGGGGACGTCCTGGTGACGCAGGACGGCGTGCTGCTGGGGGTGGTGACCGACCGGGACATCACGCTGCGCGCGGTGGCGGACGGGGTCGATCCGCTCGCCGTGTCCTGCCGCTCGGTGTGCACTCCCGAGCCGGTCTGTGTCGGCCCCGACGACCACATCAGCGAGGCGGTCACGCTGATGCGCACCAATGCGGTGCGGCGGCTGCCGGTGGTCGAGAACGGGACGCCGGTGGGGGTGATCAGCATCGGTGACCTGGCCCGTGCGCAGGACCCGGACTCGGCGCTCGCGGACATCAGCCGGGCCGCCCCGGACAGCTGGCCGGACGTGGGGAACGGGGGGCCGGGGAGGGGCTGAGCCGTGGGTCCGGGGCGGGAACCGGGCCCGGACCTGGCCCTGGCCCCGGACGTAGCTGTAGTCAGGCCATGGCTGTAGCCGGGCTGCGCGGTCACGGTCCGTCGCCCGGACGCACCGGGTCGCCGGGCCGGGCCGCCGGGCCGCACCGGTAAGGCCGATGCGAGGCACACGAGGCGTACGAGGCGTACGAGGCATCCGACCGACAGGAGCAGCTGCGGATGAAACGGACGACGCGGGGAACCGTGGGGCTGCTGTATGTGCCCCGTTCTTCGGGGTACAGGTGGGCCATGCGAAAGCTGCTGAGCACCTGGGACCGCGAGATCTTCGACAGCGTCGCGTCACGGCACTGGCCGGGCGCGCAGCGCGTGCTGCCACGGCTGACGCGCACCGCCGACCACGGACTGCTGTGGATGGGGATCGCGGCGGGCGCGGCCGCCCTCGGCGGGCGGCCGATGCGCAGGGCCGCGCTGCGCGGGGTGGCCTCGCTGGCCGCGGCGTCGGCGACGGTCAACACCCTGGGCAAGCGCTCGGTGCGGCGCAACCGGCCGCTGCTGGAGGCGGTGCCCGTCATACGGCAGCTGAACCGGCAGCCCTTCACCACCTCCTTCCCCTCCGGCCACGCCGCCTCGGCCGCGGCCTTCGCCACGGGCGTCGCGTTCGAGAACAAGTGGTGGGGCCTGGCGCTGGCGCCGGTCGCCGCCTCCGTCGCGTTCTCCCGCGTCTACACCGGTGTCCACTACCCGGGTGACGTCCTGGCCGGGGCCGCGCTCGGCGTGGGCGCCGCTCTCGCGGTGCGCGGGCTGGCGCCGACCCGGGCGCAGCTGGCGCCCCCGGCGCGGCCGGCGGCCGACGCGCCCTCGCTGCCGGGGGCCGCGGGCTGTACGTGGTGGCCAACCACGCGTCCGGGCAGCGCACCGGGCCGCGCCCCGACCGGGTGCAGGAGGTGCGCGGCGTGCTGCCGGAGGCCGAGGTGGTGCTGTGCGGCGACCCGGAGTCCCCGCCGATGGACAAGGCGCTGGAGCAGGCCGCGGAGCAGGCCGAGCAGGCGGGCGGCGCGCTGGGGGTGCTGGGCGGGGACGGCACCGTGTGTGCCGCGGCGGCGGTCGCCGTACGGCACGGTCTGCCGCTGGCGGTGCTGCCCGGCGGCACCCGTAACCACTTCGCGTACGACCTGGGCATCGAGACGCTCACGGACGCCGCCCGGGCGGTGGAGAGCGGTGAGGCGGTCGCGGTGGACCTGGCCGGGTTCCGTGCCGCGCCGGGCGAGGACCCGACCTACTTCCTCAACACCTTCTCCGTCGGCGCGTATCCGGAGCTGGTGCGCGTACGGGAGGAGTGGGCGGGCCGGATCGGCGCCTGGCCGGCCGGGGTGCTGGCCGCCTGGAAGGTGCTGCGGACGGCCGACCCGGTGACGGTGGAGGTCAACGGGAAGCGGCGGGAGGTGTGGCTGCTGTTCGCGGGCAACTGCGCGTACCGCGGGCTGGGGCTGGCGCCGGTGCGCCGGCACGATCTGGCGGACGGCGTGCTGGACGTACGGGTGGTGCACGGCGGGCGGCTGGCCCGTACGCGGTTGCTGACCGCGGCCCTGACGGGTGCGCTGCGGCACTCCCCGTGCTGAGCGAGTCCCGGTTGCGGTCGGTCCGCCTGGGCGGCCTGGCGGAGGGCGGCGTGCTCGCGTACGACGGCGAAGTGTCGCCCGCGCCGCGTGAGCTGACGATCTGCAAGGAGAACGAGGCGCTGACCGTGTACCGGCTGCTGCCCGAATAGGGGAAGCGAGGCGCTGAACGTCTACCACCTGCCGCCCGAATGGCGAGACGGCATTCTCATCATGCGGTCGCCCGGCGTACGGTGCTCACACCTGCCGACCGGGAGCGCGAAGGAGCCGTCCGCCATGCCGCACGAGTCCGCCGTCCACACCCAGGGCCACCGTGGGTCCGCCGCCCACGCCCCGGGCCACCGCGAATCCGCCGTCTACACCCACGGGCACCACGAGTCCGTCCTGCGCTCGCACACCTGGCGCACCGCCGCCAACTCGGCGGCCTACCTGCTGGACGCGGTCGAGCCGCACATGGAGATCCTGGACATCGGCTGCGGCCCCGGCACCATAACGGCCGACCTGGCCGCGCTGGTGCCGGACGGCCGGGTCACCGGACTGGAGCACGCACCGGACGTACTGGAGCAGGCGCGGGCCACGGCCGGGCGGCGCGGCCTGGCCAACGTCCGCTTCGTGACCGGCGACGTCCACGCACTGGACTTTCCGGACGGCTCCTTCGGCGTCACCCATGCGCACCAGGTCCTCCAGCACGTGGGCGACCCGGTGCAGGCACTGCGTGAGATGCGGCGCGTCACCAGGCCGGGCGGCGTGGTCGCCGTACGGGACGCCGACTACGCGGCCATGACGTGGTACCCGGCGACCGAGGGGATGGACGACTGGCTGGACCTCTACCGCAGGGTCGCCCGCGGCAACGGCGGTGAGCCGGACGCGGGACGGCGCCTGCGCGCCTGGGCCAGGGAGGCCGGCTTCGCCGATGCCGCGATCACCTCGACGGCGAGCGCGTGGTGCTACGCGACACCGGAGGAACGTTCCTGGTGGAGCGGCCTGTGGGCGGACCGGACCGTGGCCTCCGCGTACGCCCGGCTGGCGGTGGACGGCGGCCATGCCACGGAGGCCGGGCTGGACCGGATCGCCGGTGCGTGGCGGGAGTGGGGCGCGCGGGAGGACGCCTGGTTCAGCGTGCTGCACGGCGAGATCCTCTGCCGGGTGTGAGGCGCTCGCCGGGCATGCCCACGAATGGGGCGTGACCCGACCGCCACAACCAGCACGAACTATCCCGTTCCACCCGGTAAGAAGAAGCCGTGACAAGAACGCACGGACCGGCCGTCCTGGCGGTGCTGGCACTCCTGGCGGCGGGCTGCGGTCCCCAGCAGCCCGCCGCGGGGCGCCACGGAGCCACCACCGGGCAGCCGGCGCAGGCCGCCGCGGCCGGCGGCTTCACCCTCCTGGCCACCGGCGACGTGCTCCCGCACACCGAGATCATCGAGCAGGCCCGCAAGGACGCGCACGGCCACGACCACGACTTCGGACCGATGTTCGCCGGCGTCCGGCCCCTGGTCTCCGGCGCCGACCTCGCGATCTGCCACATGGAGACGGTGTACGGCGAGGACGGCGGCCCGTTCACCGGCTATCCCGCGTTCAAGTCGCCGCCCCAGGTCGCCGCCGCGCTCCGGGCCACCGGCTACGACTCCTGCTCCACCGCCTCCAACCACACCCTGGACGACGGCCCCGCCGGGATCCGCCGCACCCTCGGCGCCCTGGACGCGGCAGGTGTACGGCATGCCGGCTCGGCCCGTACCGCCGACGAGGCCGCCCGTCCCACTCTCCTGAAGGCGGGACGGGCGAAGGTCGCCCAGCTCGCCTACACCTACGGCACCAACGGCATCGCCGTACCCGAAGGACAGCCCTGGTCGGTCAACCTCATCGACCGGGACCGGATCCTCACCGACGCGCGGGCCGCCCGGCGCGCGGGCGCCGACGTGGTCGTGGTCAGCCTCCACTGGGGCACCGAGTGGCAGCAGGAACCCGACGAGCAGCAGCGCACCCTCTCCCGTGCCCTCACCGCCGCCCGCACCGGCGGCCGGCCCGACATCGATCTCGTCCTCGGCACCCACGCCCACGTCCCGCAGGCCTACGAGAAGGTCAACGGCACCTGGGTCGTCTACGGCATGGGCGACCAGCTCGCCGGCTACATGTACAACCCGCAGGGCGCGGTCGACTCCCGCGGCAACCAGAGCTCGATGGCCCGCTTCACCTTCGCGCCGCCGGACGCGGCGGGCCGGCGCTGGACCGTGACCAAGGCGGAGTTCACCCCGCAACTCACGGATGTGGAGCACGCGTTCCGCGTCGTCCCGCTGACCGACGGCGCACCCGGCGGCTCCGCGCACGCGCGGGCCCGGGACGCCGTACGCGAGGTGGTCCTCTCCCGCGGCGCCGCCGACGACGGTCTGTCGATGACGGGTTGACCGTGCCCCGGTCCCCCACCACGGAATCATCCAACTGATCGCGCGCGGCGAGGCACCCCAACTACGCTCGTTCCATGGACATTCTGGGGACCTCTTTGCGGGTGTGCGTGACCGACCTCGACGCGGCGGTGGGTGTGTACGAACGGCTGACCGGCGCGGAGGCGATGCGCTTCGAGCACGGCGGCGTCTCGGTCGCGGCCGTCGGCTGCTTCGTCCTGATGAGCGGTCCGGAGGCGCAGCTGTCGGTACTCAGCAAGATCACCGCGACGCTCGCGGTCCAGGACGTGGACGACGCGGTGGCCGATCTGAACGCGGTCGGCGCACAGATCATCGCGGGCCCGCTGCCGACGCCGGCCGGCCGCAACCTGGTCGCCCGCCACCCGGACGGTTCGGTCTTCGAATACGTCGACCGGAAAGCGGCCTGATGTCCGGCACCACGGCACCGGCGGCCGACTTACGTTCCCTGCACCGCGCCGCCCTGGACACCGCCACCGAGCTGGTGGGGCGGGTGCGTCCCGAGCACTTCGGGCTGCCCACGCCGTGCGCCGCGTGGGACCTCGGCCGGCTGGTCGCCCACATGACGGGTCAGAACCTCGGCTTCGCCGCCGCCGCGCGCGGACAGGTCACCTCGGCCGCCGACTTCGCGCCCCGCCCGGCGGGCGACGCGCCCGGCGCCGAGTTCGCGGACTCGGCACGCCGGGTGGTCGCCGCGTTCGCCGAACCCGGCGTGTTGCAGCGCCGGTTCGCGCTGCCCGAGCTGGGGCCGGACGTCACGGTCCGGGCCCGGCGGGGCATCGGCTTCCAATTCGTGGACACCGTCGTGCACGCCTGGGACGTGGCCAGGTCCCTCGGGACGACGGTCACCTTCCCCGCGGAGATCCTGACGCCCGCCCTGGAGATCGCCCGCACCGTGCCCGGCGGCGCGGCCAGGGAGGAGCCGGACGCCGCCTTCGGGCCCGTACGGGAGGCACCGGCCGTCGGCACCGGTGCGGTACCCGCCCTGGACCGGATCCTGGCCCTCCTCGGCCGCTCCCCGGCCTGGCCGGACGGAGACCGGCCGAGCGAAGCCTGACCCGCCGAGCCTGACCCGCCGGCACGCTTCCCTCCTTCGCACCCCGTCGCCCGTCAGGAGACCTCCAGCACGATCTTGCCGCGCGTGCGGCCCTCCTGGCTGCGGCGGAACGCCTCGGCCGCCTGCGACAGCGGCAGCACCGTGTCGACGTGCACGGTGAGCTTCCCGGCGTCGGCGAGGTCGCCCAGCGCGGCCAGGCCGGCGCTGTCCGGGCGGACCCACACCATGTGCCCGCCCTTCTCCAGCACGTCGTTGTCGGCGACGGAGGCGACCCGCGAGGTGTCGCGCAGCAGCTCCTGCGAGACGTCGATGACGCCGTTGCCGACGAAGTCCGCGGCCGCGTCCACCCCGTCGGGTGCCAGCTCGCGCACCCGGCCGGCCAGGCCGTCGCCGTACGTCACCGGCTCGGCGCCCAGGGAGCGCAGGAAGTCGTGGTTGCGCTCGCTGGCCGTACCGATGACGCGGGCGCCGCGGGCCACCGCGATCTGCACGCCGAGCGACCCGACGCCGCCCGCCGCGGCGTGCACCAGGACCGTCTCGCCCTTGGTCACGCCGACCCGGTCCAGCACCTGGGAGGCGGTGAGGCCGGCCAGCGGCAGCCCGGCGGCCTGCTGCCAGCTCAGGGCGGCGGGCTTGCGCGCCAGGGTCCGCACCGGAGCGGCGACCAGTTCGGCGAAGGTGCCGTGCTGGACCTCGTCCTTGCGCACATAGCCGACGACCTCGTCGCCGACGGCGAACTCGGTCGCGTCCAGACCGGTCCGCTCGACCACCCCGGCGACGTCCCAGCCGGGGATCAGCGGGAAGTGCACGTTCATCAGCGGATCGAGATATCCGGCCAGGACCTTCCAGTCCACGGGATTGACTCCGACCGCCTTCACCCGCACCAGCACCGAGTCCGGCCCCACCTTGGGGTCGGGCCGGTCGGTGCAGATGAGCTGGTCGGGGTCGCCGTAGCGGTGGGCGATGACTGCCTTCATGATCGTGTCTCCTGGTGGTCGGCCGACGGGGTGGCCCGGTCTGCGCGGTGCCTGTCCCCGCGTTCTCCCCCGCGCACACCCGGCAAGGGGGCACACGCACACGGATCCGGCCGCGGATCACCCGCTTGGAAGACGTCCTCCGGCGATCGGGGACACCGGACGCCGTTCCGTGGCTCCTCGTCGTCACCCGAGCGGCCCGTGCGCGGTCGTCCGGGGGCCCACGGTGTGTTCGCGTAGAAGACGGGCGCCCTGTACGGGGCGCCGGGCCGGTGCAGCGGAGTGGACCGCTGGTCCCTGAGCGCCGTCGACAGGAGTCGCCATGTCCTTGCCACGCTGGTGCCGCCGCGTCGTGCCGGTCTGTGCGGTGGCCGCCGGGAGCTGCGTCCTGTCCTGGGCCAGCGCGGCGACCGGGGTGACCCCGAGCGTGCTGCCCGCTCCCCAGGTGAAGGTGAGCAAGGCCGAGATGGACCTGTGTCCGGTACCGGCCGTCGCCAAGGCGCTGGCCGACCAAGGGGTGACGCTGGAGGCGCGGAGTCCGGGGCGGGTGGTCGACGTCGACGGTCGCCGGTGCGTGCGGCTGCCGATGACGCGGGGTGAGTTCGCGCTGGACCTCAGCAAAGGGGCCGTTCCGGCCGACGGCGGCCTGACCTTCAGGAAGTCCGGTGGCGCGGCGGTGTCCTTCACGGACATGGCCTTCGACTTCGGCTCCCACAAGGCCGAAGGGACGGCCGCCGCCGAGGGCGCCAAGGCCCGCCGGGGGCGGCAGCAGCCGTCGGTGGACCTGTTCGCCTTCGCCTTCGAGACGGGCAGGACCCGGGTCGACGTCACCAAGGGCACCGGGCAGGGCGCGGCGGCCCTGAGCCTGGGCACCGGCGGGTACGACGCGCTGAAGAACGCCCTGGGCACCAGCCCGCTGCCCGCCCAGGGCACGGTGATCGACGCCACCGCCTCCGGCAGCGTGGCCGAGGCGGCGCAGGCGCTCTCCCGCGCCCTGTTGCCGTAACGCCGTGGGGGACACACCATGAGGGGCGCCATGAGGGACCGCGTAGCGGCTCCGGTGGCCGCCGGGGTACGCGAAGACACCGCCACGGACCCGATCCGTGTCACGATCCCGCCGCGCTTCTGCCCACTGCCCGGCACCGGGCACCCGGAGGCCGGCCGGCTGAACGCACTCGCGGCGGACTGGATCCAGGGGTACGGGCTGTGCCGGAACGGCGCGCAGCGCGTACGGATGGCCGGCAACGACTGCGGGGGCTTCTACGGCCGCATCATGCCCGCCGCGCCGGCCGGCCGGCTCCAGCTCGCGGTGGACTGGTGCGTGCTGATGTTCGCCTTCGACGACCTGCACTGCGACGAGGGCCCGGCCAGCCTGCGCGCCGAGGACTTCACCGGCTTCGCCACCCGTCTGCTGCGCGTGCTGGAAGCGCCGGGGACCGTACGGGGCGGGGCCGCCGACCCCTTTCTCGCGGCGGCGGACGACCTGGCCGCACGCTGCCGCGCCGCGGGTACGCCGGTGCAGGTCCGGCGGATGGTGGACGGACACCGGGCCTGGTTCCTCGGGGTCCTGTGGGAGTTCGGCTGCCGGCTGCGCGACTGTACGCCGTCCCTCGACGACTACGCCCACCTGCGCCAGCACACCGCGGCCGGCACGGCCACCATGAGCTGGACGGAGATCATCGACGGTACGGAGGTCCCCGGTGCGGCGATGGACTCACCGGCGGTGCGCGCGCTGAACGAACTGGCCTTCACGACCGCGGCGTTCGACGACGACCTGTTCTCGTACGGCAAGGAACGCTGGCTGGCCGTCCGCAGCCCGCACGCCTCGCGCTGCCGGCTCAACCTCGTCGACATCCTGGCCGCCGAACACGGCCTGGGCCTCGAAGCTGCGCTCGCAGCGGCCGTCGACCTGTGCGACCGGCTGACCCTGCGCTTCGTCCAACTGCGCGACCGCGTGCTGCCCACGGCCTGCGCGCCGCTGCGGCTGCACCTCGACCACCTCTCCCACCTGATCCGGGGGAACATCGAATGGGGGCTGCGCGCCGGCCGGTACACCAACCCCGACGGCCGGCACCCCGGCGCGGTCATCACCACCGGTTCCTTCACCCAGACCGCGCCGCGGGCCGACGCACCGCCGCCGCTTCCGTCCATCGCCTGGTGGTGGGACCGGTTCTGAGGCCGCAGCGTTGATGACAACCGGGGAACTGGGGCCCCGGGGGAGCCGGGGAGACGGCCGGAGGCCGGTCCCCGCGCACGAGCCCCGTCAGCGGCGCGGGGTGAGCACCAGGTCGACACGGCCACGCGGCCGCAGCGCGACCGCGGCCCTGGGCTCGGCCCGCCCCGGCACCGCGAAGTCGAATCGGCTGATCATCGCGGCCACGACGAGGACCGCCTGCTGGAAGAAGAACGCCTGGCCCACGCACTGGTGCGCCCCGTCGCCGAAGGGCAGGTAGGCCAGCGGGTGCCGGTCCCGGACGCGCTCCGCGGTGAACCGGCCGGGGTCGAAGCGCAGCGGTCGTTCCCAGAACTGCGGCAGCCGGTGCGTCAGGTAGGGGGACAGCACCACCGTGGCCCCCGCCGGGACGGTCGCCCCGTCGATGACGTCCTCGGTGACGGCCGTCCGCGGCACCGCCCACGCCATCGCGTACAGGCGGCAGACCTCGGCCAGGAACCGGCGGGTGAGCACCAGCCGGCGGGCGTGCTCCGGCCGGGCAAGGCCGCCGCACAGTACGGCGTCGGCCTCGGCGCGTACCTCGGCCGCGAGGTCCGGATGCGCCGCGAGCGCGACCCAGACCCAGGTCAGAGTCAGGGCACTGGACTCCGAGCCGGCCACGAACAGGGCCACGACGTCCTGGGCGACATGCTCGTCGCTCAGCGCGCGGCCGTCGGCGTCCGCCCCCGCGAGCAGCACGCTCATCAGGTCGGGGCCGGTGTGCCGCTCGTACCGCGCCCGCCGGATCAGCGGCAGCAGGATCTCGTTGACCGTACGGGTGGCACGCCCGAAGGCGCGGTCGCCGGGCACCGGTACCGCGAGCGGTACAAAAGGCAGCGCCATCCGCCACAGCAGCGAGTCGAACGCGACGGCGACCGCGGCGGCGAGCCGGTCGCACCGATGCTGCGGGATGCGGGAACCGAAGAACGCCGGGTTGACGACCCGGAGCACGACGCGGGTCATCTCAGCCAGCGCGTCCACCGTCGCCCCGCCCGCCACGCGCCGCTCCAGCTCCGCCACCGCGCCCTCGACCGCGACGGCCGTGCCGTCGGCGTGCGTGGGCGCGCCGCCCGACAGGCCCTTGCACCACAGGTCCCGGCTGGCCCGCCATCGCGGCCCCTCGCCCGTGATCCCCAGCCCCGTGAGCCGGCTCATCGCCTTCCACATCGTCGTGCCGCGGCGGTAGTTGCCGCCGTGGTCGCGCAGTACGTGCCGCAGGTGGTCGGGGTGGGTGACCAGGAAGGGCCGGAAGGTGCCCAGGTCGAGCCGGGTCAGCGCGCCCTGCGCCTGCCGTCCGGTGCGTTCCATCAGTGCCAGCGGGCCGCCCTCGCGCAGACCGCCGAGGACGTGCCGCAGGGAGACGGTGTGGAGTCGGCTGTCGGCACGGATCGGCATGGCGGTGCTCTTTCACGGCGGCGCGGTGGCGGGACGGGCCGGGGGCCGGGGCCGGGCGGCGTGCGCGCACAGCACACAGCACCCATCCTCGCCCGCACCCTATGCACCTTTGGCGGCTTTCACGCGCTTCCCACTGCCCGCATCCGGAATTCATAACGGTCCGGAAGGGGATGCTCCGCACGCGCCCGGGCCCGGACGTCGGGCGTGACGGGCCGGGTTCCCGCGATCAGGGCTTCGGCGACGGCGTACCAGGTGTCGCTGAGGGTTTCGTCGCCCTCCCGCAGGTCGGGAACGTCGAAGCCGCGGTCGAAGACGGCGCGGGCCGCGTGCGCGTCCCCCTGGGCGAGGGCCACCTGGGCCGTCAGCAGGGCGAGACGGCCGTCACCGCGGGCCGCCTCGGGCAGCCGGCCGAGAGCGGCCGCGGCTTCGTCGGCGCGGCCGGCGGCGAGCAGCGCGGGGACCGCGGCGCGCACCAGGGCGGGGAGGAGAGGCCCGATGCGGCCCGTGGCGCCCACGGGGGCCGCACCGTCCACGCCCTCCGCACCGTCCACGCCCTCCGCACCGTCCGCACCGTCCGCAGGCTCCTCGTCGGGTACGCACGCCAGCGCCTCGGCATAGCGTTGCGCCGCGCGCGCCGTTTCGCCGGCGGTCTCCTCCGCGACGGCGAGGCAGTAAAGCGGCCGGCAGTCCGCTCCGTGGGCCAGGGCCCGTTCCCAGCTGCGGACGGCCTGGGCCCGGTCGCCCGCGTGCCACTGCGCGATGCCGAGGTGGTAGTCGGTGCCGGGTCCGGGCGGCGCGGACTCCAGCAGGTCGCGCCACGGCGCGGCGACCAGGGGCGCCGCGGGCACACCGCCGCCGCGCGGGAAGTCGCCGGTGTGCAGCAGCGTCAGCCAGGGGCGCTGGTCGGGGCCGACGGTCGACTCGGCGAAGGGGGTGCCGGGCAGGTCGTGGCCGGTACGGGCCCGTTCCAGGGCTCCCCAGCCGGAGCCGGTGGCCAGCATCTCCTTCGGCTCGGCGTCGGCGTACGGCCGCCAGGCGGCGAAGGCCGCGTCGACCTGCGCGCGCGGCAGTACCGCTTCGAGCCGGTCGCCGGTCGCGCGGCGGGCCGCGGCCCAGTCGGTGCCGTGCACCACGGCCGGGTCGGCGGCGAGCGGTCCGTACGCCTCCAGCCAGGCGAATTCCGCGCCGCCTTCGAGGCGTACGTGCTCCAGCTGGGTGCGGGCCAGCCCCGCCTGGATCTCCGCGTAACCGCCGGTACCGGGCTCGGTGAGCCACTGCTGCCAGCGCCGCCCGGCGCGTCCGGCGCCCCACAGGAACAGCTTGCGGCCGCGCAGCGTGTCGGTGGAGGTGTGGACGAGGCCGTGCCCGGCGCCGTCGAGCGAGGCGATCCAGCGGCGGTCGCCGTCCGGGATCTCGTAGAAGTAGTCGGCGGGATGCTCGCTGCGCAGCGGGTACGTGCGGTCGGTGCCGTCCGACTCCGGTACGGGCACGCGACGCAGCGTGCGCTCGTACCCGAAGTGCCAGGCGTCGTCCGCGGGGGCGAGGACGCGGGTGTGCTCGTCCTCCGGGACGGCGATGTTGGACCACCAGTAGGCGGGCACCGCGTTCAGATGCGGGTTGCGGACGCGGACGCCGACGAGGAGGAAGTCGGAGCCTTCCGGAAGCCAGAGGTCCACCTGGAAGGGGAGGTCGCGCAGCCGCTCCCACTCCCACAGGCGCAGCATCTCGCCGCCGCCGGGCGCCGGTACGGTCGCGGCGTGCACGGGGGCGCAGGACAGGGCGGTGTGTCCGGTGGCGCCGGTGTTCCACTCGATGCCGCCGGAGATCCAGGCGCCGTTGAGGGCGAAGTTGGCGGGTTGCAGCACGGGGTTGCGGTAGAGCAGTTCGCGGTCGGTGGGCTTGTGGTACAGGGAGTGCACACGGCCGCCCAGGCCCGGCAGGACGGTGGCGCGGAGCCGGTCGTTCTCGATGACGAGGGCGTCGAGGGTGGTCTCGGCGCGCGTACGGCCGTAGCCGTCGTGGACGGCGACGGGCAGCAGCGAGTCCAGTGGGGCGTAGCGGAGCTGGCGGGCCATGTCGGGCGGCAGTTCCAGGCCCTCGGGCAGCTCGACGCGGTGGACGTCGCCCGGTGCGCGGACGGCGGGCAGCGGGCCGGCCGGGCCGACGGGCGCCGCGGGAAGGGTCAGGGTCGTGCGTCGTACGCCAGTGGCCACGGCTGCCTCGCAAGGTTGTACCGGGCCACCTCGGGTGCGGTGGCCGCCTGTTGACCATGGAACCCTGTCGGCGCGTGCCTGGAAAGGGCCTGTTGAGGCCATGTGTACCGGCGCCCGCTGTCGCATGCCGGTCCCGCGGCGGCCAGGAACGGTCAGAAGTGGCCGGAGACGACCAGCGGCGGTCAGGGTTGCGTGAGGACGCTTTCCAGGAGGTCGGCGAGCAGGGCCGCCCCGGTTCCTTCCGGGTCGAGGTCCGGGTCGTAGATGGTGAGGTCGAGCCCCGCGCAGCGCGGTGAGGCCGTCAACGGGGCGAGCAGTTCGCGCAGTTCCTCCGTGGACAGACCACCGGGGTCGGGGCTGTCGACGGCGGGCATCACCGACGGGTCGAGCACATCGGCGTCCAGGTGGATCCAGAAGCCGTCCGGTGCCGTGTCCTGGAGGTCGCGCAGGGTCCTGCGGGCGACGGCCTCCGGGCCCTGCCGCCGGATCTCGCCGGCCGTGCGGTGGGCGATGCCCAGCGAGGCCAGTTCGGCGCGGTCCTCGTCGTCGTCGCGGATGCCGATGATGTGCAGGTCACTGTCGCGTACGTACGGTCCGAGGTCGTCGATGCCGGTGAGGTCGGCCTGTCCGCGGCCGGTGATCTGGGCGGCTCCTCACCGGCCGCCGCCCCGACGGGGCCGGTGCGGTCGGTGTTGCCCGGGTGGCGGAAGTCGCCGTGCCCGTCGAGGTAGGCGACGCCGTACCGGCCGGCGCGGCGCAGGCCCAGGACGGCACCGAGCAGGATGGAGCAGTCGCCGCCCAGCAGGACCGGGAACTCGCCCGCGCGCACGTGCGCTTCGACCCGGGCGGCGAGCCGGCGGGTGTAGTCCGCGATGGCGGCGGCGTTGAAGTCGCCCTCGCCTTCCCGCCAGCCGCCGAGGTCGTAACGGGGCGGCGTCACGACGCCGCCTTCCAGGGCGCCGAGCCGCCGTAGCAGCCCCTGTTCGCGCAGGGCGCCCGCCAGCTTGTAGCAGCCGGGCACGGTGCCGGGCACCGGAGGGCGCAGCCCGAGGTTGGACGGGGCGTCGAGGAGGACGATGCGGCGCATCCGGCCATCCCACCGCACCGGCCCGCGGACTTCAACCGGGTTTCGGCGGTGCGGGACGGGTGGCGAGGGGTGCCGCGCCGCGGTGCGGGACAGGTGGCGGGCGGGTGCCACGCGGCGGCTCCGCATGCCGTACCGTTGCAAGCGCATCGGTACGGCGAGGGCCGCCGCGCCGGCGACGAGACGAGGGACGGCGATGGCGACGGAGCACACCTACCGGGTGATCGTGCGGGGCCGGTGGGACGGGCTGACGGACGAGGCCAGGGGCAGGCTGCTGGCCGAGGTGGACGACCACGGCCCGGCACAGCTGCGTTTCACGCCCGAGGGCTCGCTCGCCTACGACACGGCGCTGCGGTCGTTCACGTACCGGTACGTGATCGTCTCGGACGCGGCGGACGGCGAGGAGCTGGCGGCCGCCCTCGCCGAGGAGAAGGCGGAGGCGGCACTGACGGCGGCCGGATACGGCTACCGGGACCTGCGCTCGTCCGCCACCGACATGGACACCATGAAGGTCAACCGCAAGGGACGCTGAAGCGGGTGCCGGGCGGATGCAGGTGGGCCGGACTCCATGCGGCCGGCCTCCCGGCGGCCGCTCACCGCGCCGGCGCCTCGTCCCCGTCCGCCGGCGGCTCGTTGAACCGCAGCTGGTTGCCGAACGGGTCGGTGACGGTGAGCGACAGCCCGATCTCGCCGTCCTCCTCCAGGCCGGGCTTCTGGAACGGGTAGTCTTTCGCCGCCAGTTCGGCGTGCAGCGCCCGTACGCCGCTCAGCTCGGCGTACACCACCGAGCCCGGCGTACCGTCCCCGTGGTGCTCGGACAGGTGCAGGACCAGGCCGCCGCGGGACACCTGCGTGTAGAGCGGCAGGTCCGGCGCGAAGCGGTGCTCCCAGTCGACGGCGCAGCCCAGGTAGCCGAGGTAGAACGCGTGCGCCTTGGCCACGTCGAAGACGCGCAGCACCGGAACGGGGTGCCGGAAGGCGATCCGGGCGGTGACCCCGGAGGCGATCTCGGAGGTGATCTCGGACATCAGGTCCTTTCGAACATGTCACTGGTGATGGCCCAGCGTTCGTGGTCCCGCCAGGCGCCGTCGATGAACAGGAAGTCGGGCGAGTAGCCTTCCAGCCGGCAGCCCGCGCGCTTGACCAGGGCGATCGAGCGTTCGTTGGCCGGCTGGATGTTGATCTCCAGGCGGTGCAGCCCCAGCTCGCCGAAGGCGTGTCCCATGGCGAGCCGCAGCCCCTCGCTCATCAGCCCCCGCCCGGCGGCGTGCGCGAACGCGCCGTACCCCACCGCCCCGCAGCGGAACGCGGCGTGCACGATGTTGTTGACGGTCAGGAAGCCGGCGATCCGGCCGCTCTCCAGCTCACAGATCAGGAACCCTTCACGCGAGGGCTCCTGGAGCTTGGCGAAGTAGCTGTCGTAGGCCGCGTCGGTGGTCGGCGAGGAGAGCCACGGCCGCTGCAGCCGTACGCTCTCCCGGGCCCGCGCCGTGAACTCCGCGCGGTCCGCCGCCGTGAAGTGCCGGAGCCCGACCCGCGGGCCGGTGGCGAGGTAGCGATCGTCAGCCATCGTCCGATCGTACGAAGTGGCGGGCCCGGCCGCCAGGTATATCGATCGTACGAGCGAGTCGTCGCCTCGGCGGCCCGGCGGAAGCCAGGATGCGAACGGTCAGTCTCCGGGCCGCTTCGGTCAGGACCGGTCAGTGAGTGACAGCCGCCGCACGGATCGCGCAGGCCGCCGCGTACCCCTCCGGGACGGCCACGTCCGCCATCTCCCACCCCGGCACGGCGACCGGCTCCGGCCCGGCACCGACCAGTGTGGTGGTCATCAGATCGCCCGCCAGACCACTGCCCGTGCCCTTGAGATACGCCTCCTTACGGGTCCAGCAGCGGGCGAACGCGGCCGGCCGCCCGTCCTCGGGCAGGGCGTCCAGCGTCGCGCGCTCCTGCGGGTGCAGCATGCCCGACACCTCCGCCACGGTCCGGGGCGAGGCCGGCTTCTCGATGTCCACGCCGACGGGCGTACGGGCGAAGCCGATCAGCGCCATGTCGCCGGTGTGGGAGAGCGAGAAGTGCAGCGGCGCCCCGGGCCCCGCCAGCGCCGGCCGGCCGTGCGGCTCGTCGCAGCAGGGGCAGGCCTCGCGTACGAACCGTATGCCGGCCGGGTCGCGGTCCAGGTACGCGCCGAGCAGGCGGCGCAGCGCGTTGTGCGAGGTGGCGTAGGTGTCGCGGTCACCGGGCCGGACGAAGGCGGCGGTCCGCTTGCGCTCGGCCGCGTCCAGCACCGCGATGTCGTGCAGCCCGGCCTCGGGCACGCTGCGGACCAGCCACAGCGACACCTCCCGGGCGCCGTCCGCCGGCAGCGGGTCCGGCAGCGCGGACGCGTCGTACACCTCGGGGGTCAGGGCAGGCCGCACGGCGCCGCTCTCCTCGCTCGGGGCCCAGGTTTCGCCCGTGGTCATCGGTCGCACTCCCTCGTCGTCGTCCTGCGCGGCCGCCCGGAGTCGTCCGGGCCGTCCGTCCGTCGGCGGCCCGTGCGGACGGCCCGGCGCGGGTGCCGGGAGCCGTTACGGCCGCGTCCGGTGACCGTACCCGGCGCGCGGGGCGCGTGCCCCCGACCCCCGCTCCCCCGCGCTCGGCGCGGCCAGCGCCAAGCGGCGGTGCGTACGGCGGAGCATCGCCCGGGCCAGGACGGGGTGTACGCGCCGGACGACCGCGAAGTAGAGCCGCCCACCGGTGTGGTGGGTGCGCACGACCGTACTGAGCGTCACCCGGCCACCATGGCCCGCGGTCCGCCCGTCCGCCCCCTCGGCCGGACTCTCGACCAGGAGCGACGCCCGGAAGTCCAGGTGTCGGGCGTCCTTGCCCAGCAGGATCTCCCCGCCGTCCTCGGTAGTGGCGCGGCCCTTCTCGGGGAACGCGCCGCGCAGCACGCCCTTCCAGGCCGCCGGGTCGCGCGGCATGCCGGGCGGCAGCGGCAGTTGCCAGGCGTCCTGGAAGTCCGTACGCGCGAAGGCGGTACGGGCCAGCCGGGCGGCGGGCGGGACGGGTACGGCGACGGGGCGCTCCCACAGGAGCCGGTTCAGCAGCAGCACCCACCGCGAGCGGCGGACCGAAGTGCGGACCGTGCCGGTGGCGGCGCGTTCGACGTTGTCGAGCACCTCCTCGACGACGGTGGCGTGCAGCCGGCGGATCGCGAGCAGCCACACCACCCGCCGCGCGCCCCCGAGCCGGTCCTCCAGGACGTGGGTCACCCGGCAGCTGCCGGCGCCGAGCGGGGTCACCTCGAAGGCGTGGTGGCCGCCCCCGGGGAAGTCGAACCGGACGTGGCGGCCGGGCTCGTAGGCGGTGACGCGGTAGCGCACGAAGCCGTGGCCGCCGGTCGCGCCGACACCCAGCGGGCGGTCGAAGCGCATGGCGGGCCAGACGGGCACCGGGAAGAGCGGGTCGTCGTCGCCGGCCAGCCGGTCGAGCAGGGCTCCGACCGTGGCGGCGGGGGCCTGGACGGTGCGGGTGTGGACATCGCGGACCGTGCGCATCGGGCACCTCCATACGGTGGCGTATGTTTGACCGTACGGTAGCGTACGGTCATGGCGCGACGGAGCACGGACGATCCTCAAGTCCCCCACGGCAGCCCCTCGGACGGACCCCGCCGCGGCAGGAAGACCGGCGGCGCCGTCGGCGGCCGACGCCGCCTGACCGCCGAGGACTGGGCCGCGGCCGCCCTCGCGGCCATCGGCGAAGGCGGCCTGGCGGCGGTGGCCGTCGAGCCGATCG
Source organism: Streptomyces sp. Ac-502 (assembly GCF_045222935.1). Taxonomy (NCBI): domain Bacteria; kingdom Bacillati; phylum Actinomycetota; class Actinomycetes; order Kitasatosporales; family Streptomycetaceae; genus Streptomyces; species Streptomyces sp. Ac-502. Next base: position 8,590,679 of record NZ_JBHFFO010000001.1, on the reverse strand, counting down.
CCACCCGCCTCGGCACCACGAAGGGCAGCTTCTACTGGCACTTCGCCAACCGGGACGCGCTGGTCGACGCCGCGCTGGAGCGCTGGGAGCAACTGCACACCGAGGCCGTCATCCGCACGGTCGAGGCCGAACCCGACCCGGAGCGGCGGCTGCGCGGCCTGTTCGCGCACGCGTCCGCCGCGTCGGCCGCGGACCCGCTGGAGGTCTCCTCCTGGCGACGGCGGCGGAGCCGCGCGTCGCGGCGGCCCTGCGCCGGGTGACGGACCGCCGGGTCGGCTATGTCGCCGGCCTGTTCGCCGCGCTGGGCTTCCCGGCGGCCGAGGCGCACCGCCGGGGCCTGCTCGCGTACACGGCGTATCTCGGCCACACCCAGCTGGGGCACGCCGCCCCGGAGAGCCTGCCCGGCGGGACGGACCGCGACCGTTACCTGGACTCGGTGATCGACACGCTGCTCTGCCGGGAGTGACCGCAAGAGACCGGGCGAAGCTGGTCCACCCGACAGCGACCTGACGCAACTGAAGGCAACCGGCAGCGACCGGGCGCGACCGAAAGCAACCGACAGCGACCGATAACGGCTGCCGGCGACCGGAACTGTCCGCCGCCACCCGGCACCTCACGGCGCGGCCGGACTTGGCCGGTCTGGGCATGGACGTATTACGTGCATAGGACATGGAGTGGAAGGTGGTCCGGGCCGGACCATCTCCGTCCCACCGCCGCCTCGCCGCTGCCCGGCTCCGCCCGTCCACTCCCCCGCCCTTATCTCCCCCCGACCCGCCGTCCGCCAGCCTTGTCACAGGAGCCCATCACCCCCGTCGCCCACCCAGCCTTCCGCCAGGAGGTCCCATGACCGAGGCTCTGCCCTTCCCGCAGGACCGCACCTGCCCCTACCAGCCGCCCGTCGGATACCAGCCGTTGCGCGACGCCCGGCCGCTGGCCCGTGTGACGCTCTACAACGGCCGCACCGCCTGGGTGGTGACCGGCCACGCCGAGACCCGGGCGCTGCTCACCGACCCGCGCCTGTCCGCCGACCGGCAGAATCCGGCGTTCCCCTCCCCGCGCCGCGCTTCGAGTCCCTGCGCGCCGTGCGGACCCCGCTGCTGGGCGTCGACGACCCCGAACACAACACGCAGCGCCAGATGCTGATACCGAGCTTCAGCCTCAAGCGCGTCGCCGCGCTGCGCCCCCGTATCCAGGAGATCGTCGACCGGCTGCTGGACGCCATGGAGGAGCAGGGCCCCCGGCGGAACTGGTGTCCGCCTTCGCGCTGCCCGTGCCGTCCATGGTGATCTGCTCGCTGCTGGGCGTCCCGTACGCCGACCACGAACTCTTCGAGGAGCTGTCCCGCACCCTCCTGCAGAGCGTCGATCCGTGGGAGATCACCGACGCCCGTGACCGGCTGGAGGACTACTTCACCGGCCTGGTGGCCCACAAGCGCGAACAGCCGGGCGACGGCCTCCTGGACGAGCTGATCGCCGAGCGTCTGGAGACCGGCGAGGTGGGTCACCGCGAACTGGTGCGGATGGCCTTGCTGCTGCTGGTGGCCGGCCACGAGACCACCTCCAACATGCTCTCCCTGGGCACCTTCACGCTGCTGGAGCACCCGGAGCAGTACGCCGCGCTGCGCGCCGACCCGTCGCTGCTCCCGGACGCGGTGGAGGAATTGCTGCGGTTCCTGTCGATCGCCGACGGGGTGGTGCGGGTGGCGACCGGGGACATCGAGGTCGGCGGCGAGACGATCCGGGCGGACGACGGCGTCATCTTCTCCACCTCGGTCGTCAACCGGGACGACGCCGCCTACGACGCGCCGGACACCCTGGACTGGCAGCGCTCCGCCCGCCACCACGTGGCCTTCGGTTTCGGCGTCCACCAGTGCCTGGGCCAGAACCTGGCCCGCGCGGAGATGGAGATCGCCTTCGGGACGCTCTTCGCCCGCTTCCCCGGCCTGCGGCTGGTGGTGCCCGCCGCCGAGGTCCCCCACAAGCCCGGCCACACCCTCCAGGGCCTGGTCGAACTGCCCGTCACCTGGTGAGCGGGCGGCCGGCCGTGCCCGGTGTGCCCGCCGACGAACGGAAGAGAGCCGCCATGAAGATCGACATCGATACGTCCGTGTGCATCGGCTCCGGCCAGTGCGCGCTGACCGCGCCGGGAGTGTTCACACAGGACGACGAGGGGTTCAGCGCCCTGCTGCCGGGCCGCGAGGACGGCGCGGGCGACCCGCTGGTACGGGAGGCCGCCCGCGCCTGCCCGGTCCAGGCCATCACGGTCACCGAGTCTCCATGACCACCGGCAGTTCGAGCGTGCCGGTCCGCTCGCGGGAGCTGCGTACGGTCACCGGCTTGCCGCCGCGGTTGCCGAAGTACGCGTTGTCGCTGGCGGCCACCACGAAGCGCAGCCGGTGCCCCGGCTCGAAGCGGTGCACGATCGCGGGCAGGTCGACGGTGAACTCCTGGTCACGTCCGGCACCCGGACCGGCGCCACCAGGCGGTGGACCAGCGTCTTGCCGCCGTTCGGCGCCACGTCGTAGAGCTTGGCGAACAGGACCAGCCGGTCGGCCGCGTCGCCGGAGCGCTGCACCCGCTCGGCCTCGGGCGAACGGACTCGGAGGGTGGCCCGCGGCGCGCCGACCACGTCCACGGGCCGCCCCCGTACCGGGTCGGACGTCCAGTCCAGGTAGGTGCCCCGGGTGTCGTACGGCTTGGGGTTGGGCAGCCTGAGGAGTTCGGCCAGCGAACTCTCCGAATGGTTGGACGAGACCCGCCAGTTGCGGTACGAGCGGCTGCCGGGCACCACGTCGGCGCGGCTGCCCACCAGCTTGCCGTCGCCGGAGAGGTACAGCCGGTGCGGGATGCCCTCGGGGAAGACCTCCGAGGTGCCGTACACCGGGCCGTGGCGCACCCAGTCCCGGTAGTACGCGAAAGCCGGCCCCGTGTCGGTGTCCCACTCGTGCCGCAGATACCGGCCGAACCACGCGAGGACCCGCCGCCCGACGTAGCTGCTCTCGAAGTTCCCCTTCGACAGGTCGAGTTCGCCTTCCGCGGGGTCGGCCATGCCGCCGCTGTGCCCCCAGGACTGCCAGATCATCGCGGTGTCGGTGCCCTGCGCCCGCAGGGTCTCGAACGTCGCGGCCGCCTCGTTGAGGGTGAAGAGGGTGTCCGCCTGCCCCTGTACGAGCAGGGTCGGTGTGCGGACCGAGCCGAGGTAGGAGGCCGGGGAGACGCTGCGCGTGTAGCGGAGCACGGCTTCCGTGCGGGCGGCCGGGTAGCGGCCGGAGTTCAGCAGCTTCTTGGTCTCGCACGCCTGCGCGACGAAGTGCACGCAGCCCGAGCCGCCGCCGCGCGAGGGGTCCAGGCGCGGACGCAGCAGGCCCTGTGCCTCCCCGATGAGGTAGAAGCCGTTGGTCCACTGGTACTTGTAGACGCCCGGCCCGGGGCCCGTCACACCGGAGGTGCGGTCGGCGGTGTTGGGCGCCATGGCGTACCCGAGGTCGTGCCAGGTGATCAGCGGGACCAGCGCGTCCAGCCGCCGGTCCACGGAGGCGGTGGCCAGCTGGATGGCGCCGCCGTACGAGCCGCCGAACATACCGACCCGCGGGTCCCGGGGGCCGTCCATGGCGACGTAGTCGACCCGTGTCCCGTCCCGCGCCGTCCGCTGCCCGGCCAGGAAGTCGAGGATGCGGCTCGCCGCCCGTCCGTCGATGCGCGGGTCGTCGAGGGAGATCGGGCAGCCGGTACGGCCGAAGCCGAGGCCGGAGTAGGCCAGCGCGACATAGCCGCGGACGGCGAAGGCGCGGGCGATCGCGTCGGTGGAGCCGTCCGACTTGCTGCCGCCGAACCCGTTGGTGGTCAGGACGGCGGGCGCCGGATGCGCGGCGTCCACGCCCGTCGGGCGGTACAGATCGGCGTCGAGCGTGCAGTCGCGGCCGCCGGCCCGCACCGGCAGTTTCAGGGCGGTGACGGAGTACCCGGGGTGCCGGCTGCCCGCCGCGCCGGCCGTCCCGGCGGCGCTCACCGGCCCGATGAGCGCCGCGCACGCCGCCAGGCACACCGAGGCGGAGACCGGCAGCCGGGCGTGCCGGGTCCGCGCCGCCCGCCGGACGGGCCGGGCCGCGGCGCGGGGCAGGGCTCTGGACACGCTGGGCACGCAGACCTCCACAAAGGCACGCCGCACCAAGCGGTCGGTGACGGCCGGCTCATGTCGTGACACGAGTAACAAAGGTGACGACGCTCGCACCGGGGATTGTCTCCCGAGCCACGCCAGGTCCATCCGAAAGGCTCCGCCCGCACCACCCGATGGGCTGCACGAACACCGGGGCCGGGCTCCGGCGGACCACCCGTACGGGTAAGGCGCCGGGAACGCGGTGGGAAGGCCGTATCGCTCGTCCGGGTGGCTCCGGTGTCAGAAGCGTTCCCGCAGCGCCGGCACGTCGTACGTGAGGGTTCCGGCCGTCGCGTCCAGTTCCGCCCGTACGCCCAGCGGCAGGGTGAGCGCCGAGTCGCCGTGCCCGAACCCGAACTCCTCCGCCACCGGGACGCCGAGCGGCCCGAGGCGGTCCAGCAGCACCGCGCGGATCTCCTCGTACGGGCCGCAGCGGGCCCACGAGCCGAGGACGACGCCCGCGACGCCGGACAGCCATCCGGCGCGCAGCAGCTGGGTCAGCGCGCGGTCGACGCGGTACGCGGGCTCACCCACGTCCTCCAGGAGGAGCAGGCCGCCGCCCGCGCCCGCGCGCGCGTGCGGTGTGCCGAGGTCGGCGGCGAGCAGGGACAGGCAGCCGCCGAGGGTGACGCCGCTCGCCCGCCCCGGTACCAGTGGCCGGGCGGTCGGTGAGGTGACGGTCCGCACCGAAGCGGGCTCGAAGAGCGTGCGCCGCAGGTGTTCGCGGGTCGGCTCGTCCTTGAGGAACACCTCGCCCGCGACGGCCGGGCCGTGCAGCGTGGCCACCCCGGCGCGCACCGCGAACGCCTCGTGCAGCGCGGTGACGTCGCTGAAGCCGACCAGCGGCTTGGGGCCGTGGGCGCGGAAGGCGGCCCGCACGGCCGCCCAGTCCACGAGGCCGGCCATGCGCTGCGCGCCGTAACCGCCGCGCGCGGCGAACACCGCCGCGATGCCCGGGTCGCACAGCGCCTCCTGGAAGTCACGGGCGCGCTCCCCGTCCGTGGCGGCCAGGTACGGCAGGGTGGCGTGCCGGCCGCGTACGTGGGGCGCCTCGACCGGTTCGAGGTCCCAGCCGCGCAGCAGATCGGCCCCGGCGTCCAGCCGCTCCGGGGCGACCGGGCCGCTCGGCGCGACCAGGGCGACCCGGTCGCCGGGCGCCAGGTACCGGGGCGCTCCGCCGTCCGCGTACGGGCGTGACCGGCCGTCACTTCGTCAGTTCCAGCACCGGGACGTCCGTACGGTCGATGCCGAAGGCCTGGACGTACAGCGACAGTTCCGCCTCCACGGCGCGGACCATGGTCTCCGCGCGGCGGAAGCCGTGGCCCTCGCCCTCGAACGCCAGATAGGCGTGGGCGACGCCGTGCCGGCTGACCTCGGCGAGGAAGGGTTCGCACTGACCGGGCGGGCAGACGGCGTCGTCGAGGCCCTGGAGGAGCAGGAAGGGGGCGGTGATCCGGTCCGCGTGCCGCAGCGGGGAGCGCTCGCGGTAGCGGTCGGGCACCTCGGCGTGCGGGCCGATCAGGCTCTCCAGGTACCGCGACTCGAAGTCGTGGGTGCCGTCCACGGTCCAGCCCACCAGGTCGAGGACCGGGTAGCTGATCGAGGCGCAGGCGTACAGGTCGGTCGTCACGAGCGAGGCCGCGGCGGTCCAGCCGCCCGCGCTGCCGCCGCGGACCGCGAGCCGGTGCCGGTCGGCGGTGCCCTCGTCGGCCAGCGCCTCGGCGACGGCGGCGCAGTCCTCGACGTCCACCACGCCCCACTGCTCGCGCAGCCGCTCACGGTAGGCGCGTCCGTAGCCGGTGGAGCCGCCGTAGTTGACCTCCGCGACACCGATGCCGCGGGAGGTGAAGTAGGCGATCGTCAGGTTCAGCACGAGCGGGGTGCGGCCGGTGGGTCCACCGTGCGCCCAGACGACGTAGGGCGGCAGTTCGCCGTCGGGGGCGCGGTGTCCCGGGCTGTGCGGCGGATAGATGTGGGCGTGGATGTCGCGGCCGTCCGGGCCGGTGAAGGTGCGGATCTGCGGCTCGGGGTAGTACACCGGGTCCACCGCGTCGGTGTGCCGGGCCGCGATCACCCGGGCCCGGCCCGTGCAGGTGTCCAGTTCCACGATCTCGAACGCGCTGCGCGGGCTGGCGGCGACGCCGACCACCCGGCTGCCGTGCACGGCGAGCGTGGACGCCCACTCCGTCCACGGCCCGGCCGCGTCCACCAGTTCGCCGCTGACCGGGTCGAGGATGCCGAGCGTCATGGCGCCACGGCCGTGCACCACCGCGATCGTGCCGCCCTCCAGCGGCAGGAACCAGCGCACCCCGAGCTGCCACAGCGGGCCGCCGAACTCCTCCTGGCGGGGGCGGCACAGGCGGGTGCCCGGGGTCCCGGCCGCGTCCGGGTCGGCGCGGCGCAGTTCCCACCAGCCGTCGGCGTCGGAGACGTACAGCAGCGTGCCGTCCGCATCCCACTCGATCTGCGGTACGGACTCCTCGGTGCCGCCGGCGAACGTCCGTACGCCGATGAACGCCCCGTCGTCGGTGATGTCGGCGAGCAGCACGACCGTGCCGTCCCACGGCATCCTCGGGTGGTCCCAGGCGATCCACGCGGCCCGCCGTCCGTCCGGCGAGATCCGCGGGCCGGTGACGAAACGGTTCCGGTCGTCGCTCAGTTCCCGTACGGCCGCGCGGTCGTCGGCCGCCGAGCCGTCCAGCGGCACCGCGGCGATCACCCGGCGCACGTCGGTCGGCCGGGGGCCGGTGAACTCCTCCAGGACGCACCACACCTCGCCCCGGTCCAGCCGCAGCACCGGGTCGGCCCAGCGCAGCCCGCCGCCGACGGCGGAGACCGGGGTGAGCGGGCGGGGCGCGGCGTCGCCGTCCGGCGCGTAGGCGTACAGCCGCTGGTCGGCGAAGTGGCAGAACACCAGGACCGCGCGGCCGTCCGCGTCCACCGCACCGGCCCAGGGCTGGCCGCCGTACTCCATGACCCGGCTGCGGACGTTCCAGGGCGCCGGCAGCGGCGTCTGTTCCGTGCCGTCGGGCCGTCTGCGGACCAGCGCGCGCCGGCCGCCCTCCGCGGGGCGGGCCTCGGTCCACCACACCTCGTCCCCCACCACACCGACGTACTCGGGCCGGCCGTCGTGCTCGGCGACCAGCCGGGCGTCGATCGGGGACGGCCAGGCTCCGTAGGGGGCCGTGGTCACCATGGTGGCGTTCCTCCTTAGGCGTTGGAGCCGCCAAGCCTGTCGTACACGGGCCCGGGCATCAACCCGTACGGTTTTCGCACGGAGGTCCTGTCCTGGCCGGGATCGACCGGTCCGGGCGGGAACGGGCGGGCCACGCCGGGCGGTCGCGGGCCCGGCGGCTCCGGCATTCCTTCAGACGCTCACCCGCTCATCCGGGCTGCGGCCGCCCCGTCGACGCCCGCAGGAAGTGGTCGAGGACCCGCACGCCGAAGTGCAGCGCCTCCACCGGGACGCGCTCGTCGACCCCGTGGAACAGCGCCTGGTAGTCGAAACCTTCGGGCAGCTTGAGCGGCGAGAACCCGTATCCGGCGATGCCCAGCCGGGAGAACTGCTTGGCGTCCGTGCCGCCCGACATGCAGTACGGGACCACATGGCCGTCCGGGTCGAAGCGCTCGATCGCGTCCCGCATCGCCGCGTACGTGGGCGAGTCGACCGGCGCCTGGAGCGCCACCTCGCCGTGGTCGTACGCCCAGGACACCTCGGGCCCGGTCAGCCGGTCCATGGTGGTGCGGAACTCCGCCTCGCCGCCGGGCACCACCCGCCCGTCGACGTACGCGACGGCGTTGCCCGGGATGACGTTGACCTTGTAGCCGGCCTCCAGCATCGTCGGGTTGGCGCTGTTGCGGACCGTCGGCTCGACCAGCGCGGCCGACGGGCCGAGCTTGCTGAGCAGCGTGTCCACGTCGAAGTCCGGGGCGTCCGGACGGGCCTCGATGCCGTGCAGGGCGGCCAGTTCGGTGAGCGCGGCCCGCACGGTGTCGGTCAGGCGTACCGGCCAGCGGTGCTCGCCGATGCGGGCCACGGCCGCCGCGAGCCGGCTGACCGCGTTGGCGCGGTTGACCTTCGAGCCGTGCCCGGCCTTGCCCTCGGCGGTCAGTTTCAGCCAGGCCGTACCCCGCTCCCCCGCCGCGACCGGGTACAGCCGCATCCCGCCGCCCGCGTGGAAGGTGAAGGCACCCGACTCGCTGACGCCCTCCGTGCAGCCCTCGAACAGGCCCGGGTGGTGGTCGGCGAGGAAACCCGAGCCGTCGATGGCGCTGGCCTCCTCGTCGGCCGTGAACGCCAGCACCAGGTCGCGCCGCGGCCGGACGCCGGTACGCGCCCACTGCCGGACGGCCGCGAGCACCATCGCGTCCATGTTCTTCATGTCCACCGCGCCCCGGCCCCAGACGACGCCGTCCTCGACCTCGCCGGAGAACGGGTGCCTGCTCCAGTCGGCGGGCTCGGCGTGCACCACGTCCAGATGTCCGTGCACCAGCAGGGCCGCCGCGCCCGGGTCCGAACCCTCGACGCGCGCGACCACGTTCGTACGGCCCGGACTGCGCTCCAGCAGCACCGGCTCCAGACCGGCCTCGGCGAGCCGCTCCGCGACGTACTCGGCGGCCGGGCGCTCCCGGCAGTCGCCGCCGCCGCGGTTGGTGGTGTCGATACGGATCAGATCGGACGTGAACCGCACGACCTCGTCGAGGGCCCGCCCGTCCACCGCGTCGCCGGCGCTGTCAGCCATATTGCTCCTCCACCGCCGACGACACGACGGTGGTGACCGTCTTGAAGCAGCGGATCGCTTCGTACATGTTCTCGCTGGTGTACGCGACGCGCCGCTCACCGGTGCGCTCGACTCCGGGGACGCAGGACGCCTGGCCCACCAGGTGCTCGGCGTCGAACTCGATCTCCACGGTGAACGGGCCGCCGCGCACCGGTTCGGTGCGCACCGCCAGGGCCGCCGCCTCGCACGCGGCGGCTCTGATGTCCGCCGCCGTACGGGCCGGTGGCCGGCACACGGCCGCGTACCGCGATACGTAGTCCTTGACCGCGACGGCCCGCGCCCCGGGCGCGTACCCGACGGCGTCCTCGCAGGTCCGGTCGTCGCCGGTCACCAGCACCACGGGCACACCGTATTCGGCCACCACCAGGGAGTTGAGGTACCCCTCGCTGGCGCGCGTGCCGTTCACCCACACGCCCGTCAGGGAGTTGGCGAGGTAGGTGTGGGCCAGCACGCCCTCGGTGCCGGCGCCCGCGTGGTAGCCGACGAACGCGACGCCGTCCACGTCGCCGTGCTGGACGCCCTCGACCATGCTGAGCGCCTTGTGCTTGCCGGTGAGCAACTGGGCCCGCTCGTCGAGCTGCTCCAGCAGCAGGTTGCGCATGGACCAGTGGGCCTCGTTGACCAGCACCTCGTCCGCGCCGCCGTCGAAGAACCCGGCGATCGCCGCGTTGACGTCACCGGTGAACACCGGCCGGAACCGCTGCCACTGGGCGTGGCCCGGCAGCACGTCGTCCGGCCAGGTCACTCCGGTGACGCCCTCCATGTCCGCGGAGATGAGGATCTTCACCATGCACCGTCCCGTCACAGCTAGCAGGCGGACCGCTCCGGCACCCGCCCGGCGGACCGCGCCGTCAAGCGCGCCGCCGGGCAGGCTCCCCACCATAACCAGGAGCGGCCATCGCGCTCCCGGCCTCGGCCCAAGTGCGCCCGTACGGCGGGACCGGGCGGGGCCGGAAGCCGGTCCGAGGCCCTTTTGCTGTCATGTACGGACCCGGCGTCGGGGGCCGTGCGGACGCGGCGCCCGGGCGCCGGCTCACCCCCGGGCGGCCTGGCTCTGCCGCCACTGCTCCATGGCTCCCCGGAGGGACTCGCTCACGAGGACGAGGAACGCGGCGCAGGACTCGAAGCGGGCCCCCGCCGGGGTCCCGGCCCCGAGAACCCCGGTCGCCCGCTGCGACGCGGCCAACAGGGCGTCGTTCATCTCCAGCGCCGCCTGGATGGAGCGGAGCCAGACGTCCTCGTCGATGACATAGCGTTCGCGGCGCGCGCCGGCGGCCCGGTCCCGTTCGAGCAGCCCCTGCTGTTCGAGGAAGGCGACGGCGTGCGAGACGGACGCCGGGCTGACCCGGAGCCGTTCGACCAGGTCGGCGGCGGTGAGGGCGCCCGAGTCGGTGACGCAGAGACAGGCCAGCACCCTGGCCGCCATCCGGGGCAGCCCTTGCTGCGCCAGCAGATCGGTGAAGGACTCCGTGAACTCCTGGAGCGCCCGGGGGTCACGCCCATGGCCGCTGTCCAGGACCGGCGGCGCCGGAGGCTGGGGCTGCTTGCGCCGGCGCGCGCGATGCCGCGTGGCCTCGTGCGCCTGGTCCGCCCGGTAGCCCTCGGGCCCTCCGTTACGGGTGACCTCCCGCATGACGGTCGAGGCGGGCCGCTCCAGACGCCGGCCGATCTCCGTGTATCCGAGTCCCTCGGCCAGTCCCGCGGCGATCCGCCGGCGGTCCTCCTCGGTGAGCCTGCCTCCGGGCACGGGTGCTCGTCCTCCCTCTGCCGTCCCGCGCGGTGCTCGGCGCCCGCGCACTCCGCTGCACAGTATGCGTTCGCATGCGGCTCATTGCAATTCCCGCGTCCAGCCGTCCTTGCGTTCAACGTCATAACCATTGCAATTTGCGGCCAAAGAACCCAGCTCTTGCAGCACGCTCGGCGCTTGAAAAGCTTTTACGATTCACTGAACGCAATGTACTGTCGCAGTCGTTCAGGAATCTCTGAACACTGCTGGCACTGCACCAGGGGGTTTGTGATGGCGAAGAGCACCAGCGGTTTCTCCGAAGCGGGGCTGCGCAGGATGCGCGACGTACTGGAAGGGCATGTCACGTCCGGGAAGATTCCCGGGCTGGTCGCCCTGGTCAGCCGGCACGGGGAGACGCACGTCGAAGCGCTCGGCACCATGCGCCACGACGGCGGCGCGCCGATGCGCCGGGACACCATCTTCCGGATGGCCTCGACGTCCAAGCCGGTCGGTATCGCGGCGGGGATGATCCTGCTCGACGAGTGCAGGCTGCGACTGAACGACCCGGTGGAGCCGTGGCTGCCCGAACTCGCCGGCCGCCAGGTGCTGAAGCGCGTCGACGGCCCCCTGGACGACACCGTGCCCGCGCAGCGGCAGATCACCGTAAGGGACGTGCTGACCTGCACGTTCGGGCTCGGGATGGACATGCTGTCGCTGCATCATCCGATCCAGGCCGCGCTGCAGGAGCTGGAACTCACCGGTCAGCGGACACCGCTGCCCGACCCGGACGAGTGGATGCGCCGCCTCGGCACGCTGCCGCTGATGTCCCAGCCCGGCGAGCGGTGGGGGTACCACATCGGCTCCGACCTGCTCGGCGTGCTCGTCGCGCGGGTCACCGGCCAGTCGTACGAGACGTTCCTGCGGGAACGCGTCCTCGATCCGCTGGGGATGCGGGACACCGGCTTCCATGTGCCGGACGACAAGATCGACCGGCTGCCTCCCGGCTACGTGCCCGACCCGGAGACCGGAGACTTCATCGTGTGGGACCAAGCCGCAGGCGGACGGTACAGCCGGCCCCCGGCGTTCGCTTCGGGCGGCGGCGGCCTGGTCTCGACCGCCGACGACTACCACGCGTTCTTCCGCATGCTGCTGAACGGCGGGACGCACGACGGCGAACGGATCCTGTCCCGGCCCGCCGTCCGGCTGATGACCACCAACCGCCTCACCCCCGCGCAACAAGCGCTCCGTGAGGCCCAGGCCGCGAACTCCGAGGGCTCGTTCGGCCTCGGGCTGCACGGCGGCTGGGGCCTCGGGATGGCGGTGCACACCTACCGTGGTGACTACGCGCCCGTAGGCCAGTTCGGCTGGGACGGCGGAGCCGGCACCTCGACGTACGCCGACCCGGACGGGCAGCTCACCGGCATCCTGCTCACCCATGTCGGGATGTCCACCGCGGATTCGCCGCGGCTCATCCACGACTTCTGGACCATGCTGTACCAGGCGCTCGACGACTGACGCCGCGGCGGCCCGCGCCGGAGCCGCCCCTGGCTCGTCCGGGACCGTCGTGCCCCGGCGAGCGCGGGCGGTGTTTCCGGTGGTCAGCCCGCCGCCCCGGCCACCAGCCAGTTCGTCGGGATCTCGATACGGGAGCCGTCCGCCCGGTACTCGGTCGTCGTCAGCGGGAGCCGGCCGGTGGTGATCACCCGCAGCCCGTAGGCGGCGAGCAGCTCGGGGACGACCGAGTCGGCCATCTCGCCGGGCGCGATGCCGTGCGCGAGGACCGCCCGCAGCTTGCCCGGCGGGCCGTCGGGGCCCTGCGCCAGCGAGGCGAAGACGTCCCTGGACGCCTCGGCCGGTTCGACGGCGAAGATCCGGCCGCGCCGGCCCAGCAGCGTCGCCACGTTCCGCACGATCCGGGGCCGGTCCTCGGAGGCGCACTGGTGCAGGACGCCGCGCAGGTACACGTTGACGTCGCCCAGTTCGCCGTGCAACGCGCGGACCGCCGCCGGGTCGGCGGCGTCCAGGCACCGGTATTCGGCCGTTGCCGACGGGTCGTCCGCACGGGCGCGGGCGACGGCCGCCTCCGAGAGGTCGACGCCCACCGCGCGCGGACAGCGCCCCGCCAGGAAGCGGGTCTGGGTGCCGTTGCCGCAGCCCAGGTCGACGACCGGCAGCGCGGCGTCGAAGTGGCCGGCGAAGAGCGGCAAATGGAGCTCGGCCGTCAGGGACGGGTCGGAGTCCCAGAAGACCTCGCCCGCACCGGCCGGGGCGTCCCGCCAGAAGCCTTCCCAGGCCCGCAGGTAGTGGCTCGAAGCGCTCATGGCCCCTTGCTACTGCGGCGCGCCGGACCTCCGCAAGTCTGTTGACCGTTCTTTCATGCGCCGTTGCGGACCGGCGTACGCCCGTCGCGCGGCCAGGTGCTTCCGTTACGTGACAGAGTCTGCTCGAACCACACCGTTTTTCCGGTCGCCGTCCGGCTCGTACCCCATTCCCGCGCGAGCCTGCTGACCACCCGCAGCCCGCGCCCGAACTCGTCGTCGTCCGCCGCGCTCAGCATCTGCGGCAGGGCGTGGTCGTCGTCCGACACCTCGCACAGCAGGGCGTCCGTCCGCACCAGCCGCAGCACCACGTACTGGGTGTGCGCATGCCGTACGGCATTGGTGACGACCTCGCTGACCAGCAGCTCGGCGGTCTCCGAGGCCGCCTCCAGCCCCCACCGCGCCAGCCGGCGGCGGACCAGGCGGCGGGCGCGGCCCACCTCGCGCGCGTCGATGGCCAGCCGCCACTCCGCGACGTCCTCCGGGGCGATGCCGTTGAGCCGTGCCATCAGCAGCGCCACGTCGTCCTTGCGGCCGCCGCGGACGTTCAGCGCGCGGATGATGGCGTCACAGGCGTCGTCCATGGACGCGGCCGGGTGGGCGGCGGACTCGGCGAGCGCCGCCAGGCCCACGCCTATGTCCTCGCCCCGCACCTCGACCAGGCCGTCCGTGCACAGCACCAGCCGGTCGCCCGCCGCCACCGGGACCGTCACCGCCTCGAACGGCACCCCGCCGACCCCGATGGGCGCGCCCGTCGGCAGCTCCAGCAGCTCGCTGCGGCCGTCCACGGCCCGCACCAGGACCGGCGGGATGTGCCCGGCGTTGGCCATCACGAGCTGCTGGCCGATCGGGTCGTAGACCGCGTACAGGCAGGTGGCGAGGTAGTTGTCGCCGAGCCGCTGCGCGAGGTCGTCCAGGCTGCGCAGCAGCTGGGCCGGGTGCATGTCGATGGCGGCCATGGTCTGCACCGCCGTACGCAGCTGGCCCATCATCGCGGCGGAGTTCAGGCCGTGGCCCATCACGTCGCCCACCACGAAGGCGGTACGCGACCCGGGCAGTTTGATGGTGTCGAACCAGTCGCCGCCGACCCGGCCGAGGCGGGTGCCCGGGAGGTAGCGGGTGGCCGTGTCGCAGCCGGCCATCCGCGGCGCGATGTGCGGCAGCATGCTGTCCTGGAGCGTCTCGGCGACGTTCTCCTGGTAGGTGTACATCCGGGCGTTGTCCAGGACGAGACCGGCGCGGGCGGCCAGTTCGGCGCCGGTGACCCGGTCCATGTCGTTGAACTCCATCCGCTCCGGATGGCGCAGCAGGATCATGAAGCCCAGGACCACGTTGCGCGCCTTGAGCGGGACCACCAGCAGCGAGCGCCGGTTGATCAGCGGGCTGATGTCGCGCTTCTCGAACTGGGCGGCGATCGCGTTGCCCAGCTCCTCGCTGATGCGCGGGATCAGCACCGGCTCGCCGGTGGTCATGCACTGGAAGAACGGCGTGTGCACGGGGAAGGGCATCGACTCGCCGACCGGCACGACGTCGTCCCACCGGCCCGGCTCGTCGTTGTGCTCCACCGCGACGCGGTGCCACAGGGTCGTGGCGTCCGGCGGGCCGTCCGGGAAGCCCTCGCCCGCGATGACCTGCTCGCGCAGGTACGTGCCGGCGACATCGGTGAAGCGCGGTACGACGGCCTCGCTGACCTCCTGGATGGTGTGGGCGAGGTCCAGGGACGAGCCGATCCGGCCACTGACCTCGTTCAGGAACTCCAACCGCTCGCGCACCGCGGCGTATTCGAGGTCGGTCTCCAGCTCCGCCGCGGCCTCGGCGGCGGTCCGCGCGTCCGGTGCGCCGTCCGCGTCCCGCAGCGGCCGGGCCCGGCGCTCCACCCGGCGCGGCACGCCCCAGTCCGGGGTGACCGGGAAGCGCTCCTGCTGGCTGACCTCCAGCACCGGATAGCCCAGCTCCAGCACCTGGGAGACGATCCGGGCGCTCTCCTGGGGGCTCATGCTCGGCAGGATCTGGGGCAGTTGGGCGGCCAGCACCTCGGAGCCCTCGAAGTCCGTGTGGAGCGCGAAGCCGGGGACGAAACGCTCGTTCTCCGCGGTGTCGTCGGCTGCGGCTCCCGCGCCGCCGCGGCCGTGCAGCTGGTCGGCGTCGGCGGCCAGCACGAGCAGCCGCTCCGCGCCGGGGCCCACCAGCGGGTACGCCCACCACAGGAGGTCGACCGTGCCCCGCTCCACGTCCGCCATACGGGCGCGCCCCGCGGTCGGGTAGCCGGTCCCGCCGCCCAACGACGGCCCCAGGCCGGGCCCGTCGCACCGCCCGCCCGACGGCTGTTCGTCCCAGCTCCGGTCCGTCCACTCCTCGTCGCCGAGCGCGCCGGAGACCGGCATCAGATCGACGGCGGGCGTCCCCACCGCGTCCTCACGGGAGGGCCCGAAGAGTTTGCGGGCGCCCGTACTCCAGTGGGAGACCAGTCCGTCGGCGTCCACCACCACTACGGCGAGCGGGATCCGCCCGGGCACGGTGTCCCGTGGCGCCGGCACCTGAGGCGCCGCGCCCACCCTGTCGTCGCCGTGCGACGGGCCACGCTCCATGGGCGGTTGCTCCTTCGTACACCGATCTTGCACCACCGCTACCACGGTACGGCCGTGGGGTGACAGTGCGGGCCGCATTCACCGAATAGGTGGTGCGCCCCGCGTGAACGACCATGGCGCAAGGCGATCGGTCGCCCCGGGCGCCGCTGCCGCCCCTTCCCGCACCGGCGCCGCGCGCCGTGCGCCGTGCGCCGTGCGCCGTGCGCCGTGCGTCGTGCGCGGCCGCCGCCCGGCGGAACCGGCCGTACCGGTCATGTCGTGACGGTCATGCGGGCCCTGCCGGCACCGGCCGGTCGCGCGCCGGTCGAGCCGAACCGTTCCTCCCGTACCGGTCGCGGTCTTGCGGGCGCCCGTATGGTGAGGACGTGCCCAGACGGACCGAACAGGTGACCGCGGGGACCCGCCGGACCGCCGCCCGCCGGGCCGGGCGGCGGGCGGGCCCCGCACCGGACGTCTTCGCCCCGCGCGGCGGCAACGACCAGGCCGACGGCCCCGTGCCCCTGCACCGCCTCGACGTGCCGGCGCCCCACCTGCTGCCCTTCGCCATCGGCTCCTTCGACACCATCGGCCCGCTCTCCCGGGCCGGCTTCCCGCACCGGCACTCCTTCCACGAGATCGTGTACGTGACCGGCGGCACCGGCACCCACGTCCTCGACGAGGACCGCCGTCCGCTACGCCCGCCCCACCTGTGCTTCATCACGCCGGGCCAGGTGCACTACTGGGACCGCGTGCACGGACTGCGCGGCTGGGTGGTCCTGTTCACCGACGACTTCCTGCTGGCCCACCCCGGTGACCGGGACGCGCTGGCCCGGCTGGGCGAACGCCCGTGGCTGCGGCCCGGCGCCGACGACGCGGCGCGGCTGTCCGGTCTGGTCGCCGAGATGCTGCGGGAGTACGGCGAGCGGGCCCCGTCGTTCACGTCGGTGCTCCAGGCGCAGCTGCACATCCTCATCGCCCGCGCGCTGCGGATGTCCGTACCCCGGAGTGCGCCGGGCCAGGACGGAGCACCCAGTTCCGGTTCCGGTTCCGGCGCCGAGGAAGCCCGCCGTACGGACTTCGTGTCCGGCCGGTCCGCCCTGGTCGCCCGGGAGTTCACCCGGCTGCTGGCCCAGCCGGGCTCCCTGGGGCGGCCTGTGCGGTCCTACGCGGACGAACTGGGCGTGTCCGTAGGGCATCTGACCGAACTGGTCAAGCGTGGCACCGGCCGGACCCCGGGCCGGCTGATCCGCCACGCGCAGACCGTGGAGGCCAAGCGGCTGCTGTCCGGTTCCGAGCTGACGGTGACCCAGGTGGCCCGCCGGGTGGGCTTCGGCGACCCGGCGTACTTCTGCCGTTTCTTCCGCCGGGA
The DNA here is from genome assembly GCF_045222935.1 of Streptomyces sp. Ac-502. Taxonomy (NCBI): domain Bacteria; kingdom Bacillati; phylum Actinomycetota; class Actinomycetes; order Kitasatosporales; family Streptomycetaceae; genus Streptomyces; species Streptomyces sp. Ac-502. The sequence continues at coordinate 8,573,763 of NZ_JBHFFO010000001.1, read as the reverse complement.
GACGGGCCTGAGCCCCGGCGACTTCCGCCGGGCCGCGGACGGCACCGGAGGAATTCACCATGACCCCGGTGCCGAGTCCATCGCTGCGCCGCGGCGGCCCGAATAGCGTCTGTCGCCGTCAGCCAGCCCCTGCGGCGAGGACGGTCCCGGCTCCTGCTGCCACCCCGTGACCGGGCCGCCCCGCCCTTCCCCCTGCTCACAGGAGCGCCCGATGGACGACGAACGCACAGACCGCACCGACCCGGTGCAGGACGGTGGTCCGCGCAGACGGATCAGCCGCAAGAACGTGCTCAAGGCCGCTGTCGCGGCCGTGCCGTTGCCGATGCTGCTCGGCGGTGTCGCCCTGGCCCGCGACACCAGGCCCTCCGAAGGCCCGCTCACTCCCACCCCGTACTGCGACGACGGTGACGACCCCACTCCGCCGCAGATGGAAGGTCCCTACTTCAAGCCGAACTCGCCCCTGCGGGACTCGCTGATACAGCCCGGCACCCAGGGCACCCGGCTCACCGTGAGCGGGTTCGTCTTCGGGCTGACCTGCCAGCCGCTGGCCAACGTGCTGCTGGACTGGTGGCAGGCGGACGTCAACGGCGCGTACGACAACGTGGGGTTCCGCTTCCGCGGGCACCAGTTCACCGACCAGCGCGGCGCGTTCAAACTCACCACGATCGTGCCGGGCCTCTACCCGGGCCGCACCCGGCACCTGCACGTCAAACTCCAGGCACCGAACCAGCCGATCCTCACCACGCAGCTCTACTTCCCCGGCGAGCCGCGCAACAACACCGACCCGCTCTTCGACCCCGCGCTGCTGATGAACGTACGGCAGAACGGGTCGGCCAAGGAGGCGTCCTTCGACTTCGTCCTGCGGGTGCGCGGCGGTACCACCCCGACGCCGACGGGCAAGCCGACCGATCCGCCCGGCGGCACCTGGTCCGCGGGGACCGACTACCGCGCGGGTGACCAGGTCACCTACGACGGCGCCACGTACGCGTGCCTCCAGCCGCACACGGCGCGCGCCGGATGGGAGCCGCCGGCCGTCCCGGCGCTGTGGCGCCGCACCTGATCCGGGACACCGGTGTCCGGCCCGCGTACCCGGGCCGGGCAGGCCGGTGCCGGCCCGTGCGGCCGGCACCGGTCGTACGGCCGGCACCCGTCGCACAGGCGGCGCCGGCCGTAGGGGCGGCCCCGGCCGTACGGGCGGCCGGTCAGTCCCCGTACCCGAGCTGGAGGTCGCGCTCGGTACGGCCGCCGCCCGTGACCTGGAGGACCGTCGCCACCGGCGGGTAGCCCGCCGCGACGACGGTGTACTCGCCCGCCGACAGGTCGAGGAAACGGAACAGCCCGTCCGGCCCGGTGGTCGCGGAGTCCACCACGTTGCCGGCCGCGTCCAGCAGGGTGACCCGGGCGTCCTCGACGGGTCGCCCGCCGCCGGACCGTACGGTGCCGCGCAGCACCGCGCCGCCCGCCAGCTCGATGTCCTGCCGGGTCTCCCGGGCCGACCCGACGGTGACCGGCAGGGCGGCGGGGCGGTGCGCGGGGGAACTCGCGGCGAGGGTGTACTCGCCGGCCACCAGGTCCGTCAGGACGTAGCCGCCCTCGCGCCCGCTGCGCCCGGTGGCGACGACCTCGCCGCGCACGTCCGTGAGCGTGACCGCCGCGTCGCGCACGGGCGTGCCGTCCGCCGTGGTGACCGTGCCGGACAGCCGTCCGGCGCCGCCGAGCAGCAGGTCGAGCCCGACCGGCCGCTCGCCGACCGTGACGGCGACCGCCTGCGGCCGGTGCCCGCCGGCGGCGGCGATCAGCACGTACGCGCCGGGGCCCGGCGCGCTCAGCGCGTACCGCCCGTCCACCCCGGTCGCGCCGCGGGCCACCTGCCGGCCGTCGGTGCCGACCAGGGTGAGGGCGGCGTGCGGTACCGCGCTGCCGTCGCGGTGCCGGACCGTGCCGCCCATCGGGACGCCGGGCACGTACGGGTCGGCGACGGCGGCCGGTGCCCGCGGCGCGCGGTCCGGTTCCGGTCGCTCCGGCGGGCCGGGCGGCGCCGCCTCGGTACGGGCCTGCGGCACGGAGAGCGCCTCCCGCTGCCCGGCGGGCGGCGGGACCGGGACGGGCGGGAAGGGTGAGGCGTGGGTCACCAGGGGTTTCTCTTTCAGGAGGACGGCGAGCAGCAGGCCCAGAAGGAGCACCGGCAGGAGGTAGAGGAGGACGCGCGGCACGGGCTGCGCGTAGGCCGCGGCCGGGCTGTCGCGCAGTACGGCGGGCAGCGCGCCCAGCAGTCCCGGGACAAGTGACTCCGGTTCGGCGGCGTGCCGTCCGGACCCCGGCAGGCCGGGACCGATGTGCCCGACGAGCCGGTCGGCGAGGAAGGTGAGGAAGAGCGCCGCGCCGACGCAGCCGCCGAGCTGCCGGAGCGTGGCGTGGGTGCTGGTCGCGTGGGTGCTGGTGGCGTGCGTGCCGGTGGTGGCGGCCCCGGCGCGCCGTACGGAGTCGCGTACGGCCAGCACGAGCACCGGCAGCACGCAGCCGACGCCCAGGCCCAGGACCCCCGTCCCGAGGGCGTGCAGGGGCTGCCCGGCATCCTGCGGCGCCCGGCACAGCAGCCACACCGCCCCGCCCGCCAGCGCACAGCCAACGACGGGGAGCAGGCGGTGCCGGCCGGTACGGCGGCCGAGATGGCCGCAGAGGACCGCGCCGAACGCGAGACCGGCCGTCGCGGGCAGCATCAGCAGGCCCGACCGGGCCGGTGACGCGCCGTCGGCCACCGGCAGGAAGGTCGGCAGGTATTCGGCGGCGCCGAACAGGGCGACACCCAGGGCGGCGCCGACCAGTCCCGGGACGGCGAACACCGTGTCCCGCACGAGACGGAGCGGCAGCAGCGGGTCGGTGCCGAAGTACTCGACGGCGAGGAACATCAGGGCGGCGCCGAGCGCGCCCAGTCCGAGGCCGACGACGGCCCGCGAGGTCCAGGCGTACTCCGTACCGCCCCAACTCACGAGCAGCGCGAGGCAGGTGGCGCAGGCGGCGAGCAACAGCGCTCCCGCCGGGTCGAGTCGGCCCCGTACGGCAGGCTTGGGCAGCCTCGGCACGCACGCCGCCACGAGCAGCGCCAGCACACCGAAGGGCACACCGGAGAAGAAGCACCAGCGCCAGGACGCGTGGTCCGTGAGGAAGCCGCCGAGCAACGGCCCGGCCGCACAGGCGAGTCCGCAGGCGGCGCCCGCTCCGGCCATGATCCGGCCGCGCAGTCCGGGCGGTACGAGGCTCGCGACGACCGCCTGCACCCCGACCAGCAGGCCTCCTGCCCCGGCCCCCTGGAGGGCACGGTAGGCGACCAGCTCCCCCATGGAGTGCGACCGGCCGGCCAGCACCGAACCGGCGGTGAGCAGAGCCGCGGCGAGGACCAGGGCCGCCTTGCGGCCGAAGGCGTCACCGAGCTTGCCGTGCAGCGGCAGGCCGGCCGCGGCGGCGAACAGGTACACGGTCACCACCCAGGACACCGTGTCCGGGCCGCGCAGGTCGCCGGCGATCCGCGGCAGCGCGGTGACGGCGACCGTCGCGCCGAGGGCGCCGGGCAGCAGGGCCGCCAGCAGCCCGGACAGGAGGGCCGGCGCCCCGCGGGGGCCCGGCGGGCCGCCGTCCTCCGTCCAGGCCGGACGGATGTCCGGTGCCGCCGCCCACCGCCCCGGTTCGGTCAAGGTGGTACCGCCCACGTAATGCTCCCCTCGTCACGCCTGCGCCGCCGCCCCTTTCTCGCATCGGGGACAACGGCGTTCAAGCGCGGCGAGCGGCGGTGGACGGGGCGGTACGGGGCCCAACTACGGTGCCGGGAGCGCCCGTCGGTCGCCCATCAGGCGTTTCCCGGCGGTGGCGGTACGTTCCGGCACGGACGACGGGCCGACGGAAACCACCCGAACCGGTGAGCGTGCCGCGCCCCTCCCGGGGGCACGGCACCGCCCGGTCCCCCGGCGTCAGCGCCGGGTCACTTCTTCTCCGTCTCCTTGGCGAGGTTGGCGAGCAGCTCGTCGTAGATGCGGCCCAGCCCCTTGGGAGCGAAGGTCCGCTCGAAGAAGCCGCCGATGCCGCCCGCGCCCTGCCAGGTCGTGGTGACGACGACGTTGGCGCGGCCCTGGCCCGCCGGGGTGACCACCCAGGTCGTCACCATGGAGGAGTTGCGGTCCTTCTCCACCAGCTGGCCGTCGGTCGGCTCGTCGATCTCCAGCAGGCAGTCGCGCACCCGCTTGCTCGTGGCCTGGAGCTTCCAGTGGACGAGGGTGCCCTTGCCGTCGCCGCCCTCGCGCACCTCGTACTCGCTGAAGTGCCCGGGCAGCAGCTTCTGACGCGTACCGCTGTAGTCGGCGAGCGCGTCGAACACGTCTTCCGGGTCCGCCGCGATCTCGCGCTGCGTACTGGCCTCGACCTGGCCCATGTGTCTCTTCCTCCGGTGCTCGTCTGCTGTTCCCGCGGCCCGCGAGCCGTACCGGCGCCGCGCCGTGCCGCAGGACCACCACCTTAGGCGGGGCCCGGGGCCCGAGGTGCCGCGGCCGGACCGGACGGCTCCGGGGCCGGGGGCGCGCCGGGAGCGACGCGACAGACCTCACACGAACGAAGGTTCTATTATCGCGTCCGGACCGAGCTACTGGGACCCACAGCGTCAGCGACTCAGGCCAGATCCACCGCGCCGGGCGGAACCAGCCACTCGCACCCCCCGCCCTCCGGTCGCAGGAAGGCAACCGCCTGCGCAGGGCACCCGCTCGGGCGGACGGTCGGATCTCGGTATTCCTCGATCACGTCACACAGGATGCCGACGCGCCCGGCATCGTCCTGGACCCGCTTGCCGATGTCGTCCGGCGTGACCATCAATGCCCCTCGGGGTGTCGTCGCAGGTAGACGTTGCAGTCAGTCACGGTCGTCATGTCGCCCACGGCGCGCGCACGGATCCGTACGTTGACCAGTTCGGTACACCCCGCGCACCCTTCCACCGGAGTCGGTTCCGACTCCAGACACAACGGCAGTTCGATCGGTGCACTGCTGTACCGCGTCGGCTGGCTCATGTCCGCCACTTCCTTGGGTCTCGGTCCCGTGGATACTCCCGCCGACCAACGGGGCAAAGTAGGGGCACCTCTAGGGGCAAGTGGCATTCGATCACTGCTCCACCCCAGCCTGGAGGCAGCGGCAGGGGCAAGATGGGCACATGGCCATCGGGGCGCTGATCAAGGACCTACGCAAAGCCCGCAGCTGGAGTCAGGGGCGACTGGCGTCAGCAATCAATGACGCCTTCGGGACGAACCTCGACCGGGAGTACGTGAGCCGCTGGGAACGTTCCAAGGTGACTCCGGGGGCTTACTACCTCCGGTGCCTGTCGGCCGTCCTCGACGTGCCCCTGGCCGCTCTAGAGGGTGAAGTGAAGCGCCGTACGTTCCTGACCGACGCGGCCGGAGCCGCGATAGCGCCCGTGGTCGCCTCGGACCTCCTCAGCGTGGGTTTCGCCGCCCGGCTCCAAGGGGGCCTTCCACGGACGCGTGGGAGGCCAAGCTCGCCACGTACGGCACCGAGTACATGAGCCTGGGCGCTGCCGACATCCAGCGGCGGGTGGCCGGCGAACTGGTGGTGGTGCAGCAACAATTGGACAGACCCCGCCTGTGGTCCGTGGCAGCTCGGCTGATGACGCTGTACGCCAAGACCTTTCCCGGCTCCGACGGGTCCAAGGCCGTGCAGTGGTACCGCCTGGCGGCGAAGGCGGCGGACCAGTCGGGTGACGATGACGCGCGGGTGTGGGTCCGGGGCCGGGCAGCCATCGCGCTCGGGTACGAGGGGGCGTCACTGGGCGTAGCCGACGTACTGGCCGATCAGGCGATGGCCATCAGCGACCGGCCGTCCCTCGGGCTCTTGAACGCCATCTTCGGCAAGGCTCACGCAGCAGCGGTCCGAGGTGACGTGACCACGGCGCAAAAGCTCATGGATGACGGGCGCCGCGTGTTCGACAAGGCGGGATCCTACGCGCAGACCAGCGACTACGCGGTGCCGTGGTGGCGCATGAACGTGTTCGTCTCGCTGCTGGCCGCGCGCCTCGGAGACGAGACCACAGCGGTAGCGGCACAGGACGCGGCACGGCGCGAGTTGCCCGCCGAGCTGCCCCGGTTCGCGACGCACCTGGAGATGCACCGAGGGCTCATGCTCGCCCGTTCCGGAGACGTGTCCGGAGGAGTGGCTTACGCACGGAACGCACTGGACTCCCTGCCCCCGGAGAAGCACTCACTTACGCTGCGGCTCCTGATGGCCGAGGTCGAGCAGTCCTGATGGCGCTGCCGCCCCGAGCCCGTACGCACACCCAGCACGTGCACCGCGCACGCATCCGGCACTGCCGTCCTCGGCGGGCCCGTCGCAGACGATCACGTTCGACGAGCCGAGGGCCGGTCACGGTCGTCATGTCGCCCACGGCGTCCGCACGGAACCGCACGGCAACGCTACGGTTGGCAGCGCCCTAGTGTGCCGACATTGACACGAGTCAACTCGCGCGGAAGGCAGGCCGAATGGCCGCTCCGAAGACGTTTACGAAGATCGCCGATCACTTCCGGGAGCGCATCCTGTCGGGGGAGCTCGAACCCGGCGCGCAGCTACCGACCAACCGGGAGATCGCCGGGCAGTGGCAGGTGGCAGCCGCCACCGTCTCCAGGGCTCTGCAAGCCCTACAGGTCGAGAACTACATCAGGACCACCCCCAGGGGCACCTACGTTGCCGACGACCCCAGGTGGACGCTCTCAGCACGTGACCGGCTGGCCCGCGTCCAACGGGTCAAGTCGTTCCTGGCGGAGGGCGAGACGAGCCGGGTCACCGCTGCCGGACTGGTTGCCCCGCCGCTGTACGTCGCCGAGATCCTCGACCTCGGCGCCGGAGATCAGGTCGTACGCCGGGAGTGGCTCGCCGGCCGGGGAAAGACCCGGACCGTGTTCGCCGTGACGTGGTACCCGGCACCGTTCGCCGCCCTGGTTCCGGACTTGCTGAACACGACTCCGGGACGGAACCACGGGCTGACCGCGCGAGTCCTGGAAGCCACCGGGCGCACCATCACGCACGCCAGGGACGACATGCACGCCCGGGACGCCGACGCACGGGAGGCCAGCGCTCTCGGGCTCGCGGTGGGTTCGCCGATCCTGGCAGGCGCTCACAGGTGGTCGGACGCCGAAGGAGTCATCGAGTACGGGGAGTGGTGCCTGCGGCCCCGGTTCACGATCGGATACGAGTACCAGCCCTGAACCCGTATGCGGGCCGTGCCGCCAGCACGTTCCGGCCCCTGTATCTCATATCTCAGCGGTCCCTGTACCGGTCCCGGACCTCAGGCAGTCGCCGGAAACCGGCCGACATGTAGGTGGCGACGGCGCCCGTGTTGGAGCCCGGGGTGCAGACCAGCGCGCTCGACGAGCCGAGTTGCCGAAGTGTGGCCGCCGCGGCGGCGCTGATCGCCTTGCCATGGCCCTGACCGCGATGTTCCCGGTGCACGCCCATCGGTTCGAGCAGTCCGGGCTTCCCGGGGCCGGCCGACCACACCGTCACCGCTGCCACCGCGTCGCCCCGCTCGTCGTACGCGATCAGGCACCGGGCGTCGGTGTACGGCGCCCCGGCCGCCATCGCGTGCCAGTTCCCGTCCGTGAACGTCGACCCGTCGAACGCCGCCCGCTGCACGGCGGCCCGTACGGCTGCCTGCTGCGGCCCGGCCACCTCGATCCGTACGCCCGGGTCCTCGACCGGTTCCGTGAGGTCGCGGCACAGCGGTGTCCACGGGTCGTCGGTGCGCCAGCCGTCCTCGGCCAGCAGGGTGTGGAGCAGCGCGCCCGCCGGTGCGTCGACGCGCGCCTTTCCCGCCGGCAGGACGCCGCGCTCCGGGGTGGTCACATCCTGGGCCAGCCGCCGCGCCAGTTCCCCGTCCTGCCGGGCGTCCGGCGCGATCGCCAGTCGCAGCAGCCCGGGGCCGTCCAGCAGCCCCACGGCGAGTATCCGTCCGTCCCGGCTCCAGGTCCGGACCGCCGCGGCCGTCGCCGCCGCGCCGAATCGCCGGAACCATCCGAGGTCCCCCGGGTGCAGTTGCACGGGCGCCCGGTCGTCCTGCCACTCCCGCAGGGCGGCCACCGCCTCGTCCAGCCCGTCGGCTCCCGGCTTGCCCAGCACCACCATCGCCATGCCTCGCATCCCACATCATCGAGACCGCTCCGTGCACCCGAATTGGCGCGGGTGTGCGCTGCTCGCTGCCGGTGAATGACCGGTGGCCGAAGTGTCCTGGAGCCTAATCTGGCAGCCATGGTGGAACCGGTGCGGATACGGGACATGACACAGGCCGACATCGACGCCGTGGCGGCCATCCGGGTGCGCGGCTGGCAGACCGCCTATGCGGGGCTGATGCCGCGGGCGTACCTGGACGGGCTGAGCGTCGCCGAGGACGCTGCCGTGCGCCGGGAGTTCTTCGCCGCGGCGCCGCCCGAGGTGGTCAACCTCGTGGCGGAGCAGGACGGCGGTCTGGTCGGCTGGGCCGTCTTCGGGCCGGTCCGGGCCGAAGACGGCGCACCGCCGCCCCCGGCGTCCGAAGGCGAGTTGTACGCCCTCTACCTGCCTCCGGAGCGCATCGGTACGGGTGTCGGGCGCGCCCTGATGAACGCCTGCCTGGCGCGCGCCGGGCAGAACGGTTTCCGTGCGCTGTGTCTGTGGGTACTCAAGGGCAACGCACGCGCCCGGCGCTTCTACGAGCGCGCCGGTTTCCGGGCCGACGGCGCCGAGGAGGTGTACGAGGTCGCGGGGGTGGCCGTACCGGAGGTGCGTTACTGGCGGTCCCTGCCGGCCGCCGTGACGCTCGCGGCGGACTCTCAGGGCCCCGCCCGCTCCTCCGGTTCCTGAACACCCAGGCGGGCCAGGGAGGCGGCCGCCGCGGCGGCCAGGCGGGGGTGGTCGAGGGCCGCAGTGAGGGCGGGGACCGCACGGCGGTCGCCCAGGGCGCCCAGGCCTTCGACGCAGGCGAGGGCCACGCGCCAGTACGGGTTGTGCGGGGTGAGCAGGCGTTCCAGGGTGGCGATCAGGGCCGGTACGGATTCGGGGGCGCGCAGTTCGGCGAGCAGGCGGACCGGGTGCAGGGCGTAGGCGGTGCGCAGCGGGTTGGTGGCGAGTGCGGCGGCGGCGCGGGCCGTGCGCGGGTCGCCGAGGCGGCCGAGGGCGTGGGCGGCGGTGGCGCACCGTACCGGGTCGCGGTAGTTGAGCAGCAGGACGAGGGTCTCGAAGGCGCGGCGGTCGCCCGCGGTGCCCAGGATGAACGCGGCGATCTCGCGGGCCCACAGCGGGCGCTCGTCGGCGGTGAGCACCTGGGCCAGTTCCTCGCGTCCCGCCGTGGTGTTCTTGCGGGCCAGTCCGAGGAGCCGCTCGTAGGCGACGAGGTCCTGCGGGGAGCGGAGTTCGGCCCGCACCCGGTCCGTCAACTCGTGGAATTCATCTTCCATTTGCCACTCCCCTCCGGCGGATTTCTCACGGTACGTCCGACGTGGCCCGGGCCACAGCCTAAATCCCCGCGCCACCCCTGGCGCTCCTGGTTACCGGCGAGTTAATCTGCTGAGCACGGGCAGCACCCCTGCCCGGGCGGCCTGGTGACGCAGCCGCCACAGCGTGCAGTCGGTTCGGCGTCCAGCACGACGCTCACGGCGCGGCCCCGGGACAGGGCCCGCCGCCGCACCACCCGCCTCGTACATGGCGTTCGCGCATGTGCCCGGCCCCTCCTCAGTCGTCACTTCCCGCCTGCGCTCACGGGCTCCGCTCCTCGGGAACCCCTTTCGCACGGGATCCACTCTCTGGAGTCTCGCGATGGACCGTAAGTCCACCCCTGACCTCTCAACCGATGTCTCCACCGTCCCCAAGGTCTCCACCTCCTCCACCGGTTCTTCGCCTGCCGGGGCGCCCCAGGCCCTTGCCACCGTGGCCGTCGTCGGTCTCGGCACGATGGGCACCGGCATCGCCGAGATCCTCACCCGCGCGGGCCGCGAGGTGATCGGCATCGACATCGACGACGCCGCCGCCCGCCGGGCCGTCGCGGCGCTGGAGGCGTCCACCACGCGGGCCGTGCGCCGGGAGCGCGTCACCGAACGCGAGCGGCTGGACGTGCTGGCCCGCTTCCGTACGTTCCGCGACCTCCAGGCCGCCGCCGAAGCCGATCTGGTCATCGAGGTGGTCCCGGAGGAGTACGAGCTCAAGCGGCAGGTCTTCACCGCGCTGGACGGCATCGTGCGGCCCGGCACCATCCTCGCCACCGGCACCAACGCGCTGTCCGTGACCCGGCTGGCCGCCGACTCGGCGCACCCCGAACGCGTCCTGGGCCTGCACTTCTTCAACCCGGCGCCGGCCATGAAGCTGGTCGAGGTGGTCTCCTCCGTCCTGACCGCGCCGGCCGCCGTCACGGCCGTCACCGAGCTGGCCCGCGAGCTGGGCAAGGACCCGATCGCGGTCGGCGACCGGCCCGGCTTCGTCGCCGACGGGCTGCTGTTCGGCTACCTGAACCAGGCCGCCGCGATGTACGAGTCCCGGTACGCGACCCGCGAGGACATCGACGCCGCGATGAAGCTGGGCTGCGGCCTGCCGATGGGCCCGCTGGCGCTGCTGGACCTGATCGGCGTGGACACCGCCCGTACGGTCCTGGAGGCCATGTACGCCGCCTCCCGCGACCGGCTGCACGCCCCCGCGCCGATCCTGGGCCAGCTCGCCGAGGCTGGGCTGACCGGCCGCAAGGCGGGCCGCGGCTTCTACACGTACGAGGCGCCGGGCAGCCCGGTGGTCGTGCCGGACGGCCGCACGCCCACCGCGACCCACGACCTGGACGCCGGGCGCACGGTGCGCGGCGTCGGGGTGGCCGGTTCCGGGACGATGGCGAGCGGGATCGCGGAGGTCTTCGCCAAGTCCGGCTTCCAGGTGGTGCTGGCGGCCCGCAGCCTGGAGAAGGCCGAGGCGGCCAAGGCCCGTGTCGCCAAGTCCCTGGACCGCTCGGTGGCCAAGGGGCGGCTGACCGCCGAGGCGCGCGACAGCGCCCTCGCCGCGGTGACCGCCGCCGGGTCGCTGGAAGCCTTCGCCGACGTGGACCTGGCGGTGGAGGCGGTCGCCGAGGACCTGGGCATCAAGCAGCAGCTGTTCGCCACGCTGGACAAGGTGTGCAAGCCGGGCGCCGTGCTGGCCACGACGACCTCCTCGCTGCCCGTGGTGGCCTGCGCACGCGCCACCTCCCGTCCGCAGGACGTCGTCGGCATGCACTTCTTCAACCCGGCGCCGGCCATGAAGCTGGTGGAGGTCGTGCGGACGGTCCTGACCGCGGACGACGTGCACGCGACCGTGCGCGCGGTCTGCGCCCAGGTCCGCAAGCACCCGGTGGACTGCGGGGACCGGGCCGGGTTCATCGTCAACGCGCTGCTGTTCCCGTACCTGAACAACGCGGTCAAGATGGTCCAGGAGCACTATGCGACCCCGGACGCCATCGACGCCGCGATGAAGCTGGGCGGCGGCTACCCGATGGGCCCGTTCGAACTGCTGGACGTGGTGGGACTGGACGTGTCGCTGGCCATCGAGAAGGTGCTGCACGCCGAGTTCCGCGACCCGGGGCTGGCGCCGGCGCCGCTGCTGGAGCACCTCGTCGCGGCGGGCTGCCTGGGCCGCAAGACCGGCCGCGGCTTCCGTGAGTACGCCCGGCGCTGACGCGTGGCGGACGGCCCGGCCGGCGGGCGGCGGATGGGGCGGGCTGCTGGAACCCTCCGGCGGCCCGCGCCCGCGCGAGGGGGCCTTTGCGACGGCTGATGCCGCAGGCCGCGGGAATATGCAGTACCGTCCCCACATGTCCCAGCCCGCCCGTACGCAGCCGTCCGACGGATCCGAAGCCAGCACTCCCGGCACCCGGAGGGCCGCCGCCCAACGTCTGAAGATGCGCCGCGAACTGGCGGCCGCCGCGATGGAGCTGTTCGCTGCCAAGGGCTACGAGGCGACGACGGTGGACGAGATCGCGGCCGCGGCCGGCGTCGCCCGCCGTACCTTCTTCCGCCACTTCCGCTCCAAGGAAGAGGCGATCTTCCCGGACCACGACGACACCCTCGTACGGGCCGAGGCCGTCCTGGACGCCGCGCCGGCGCACGAGAACCCGCTCGACACGGTCTGCCGCGGCATCAAGGAAGTCATGCGGATGTACGCGGCCTCCCCCGCCGTCTCTGTGGCGCGCTACCGGCTGACCCGGGAGGTCCCCACCCTCCGCGAGGCCGAGATCGCGTCGGTGGCCCGTTACGAACGGCTCTTCACCCGCTACCTGCTCGGCCACTTCGACGAGGGCGCCCACCACGAGGGCGACGACGACCCGCTGCTCGCCGAGGTCGCCGCCTCCGCGGTCGTCACCGCGCACAACCACGTACTGCGGCGCTGGCTGCGGGCGGGCGCCGAGGGCGATGTGGAGGCCCAGCTCGACCACGCCTTCGGGATCGTCCGCGCCACCTTCGGCACGGGGATCGGCGCGGGCCGCGGGCTGGGCGGGGACCACCAGGAGCCCCCGGCGCGGGCCGCGAAGCAGGGCGAGGTACTGGTCACGGTGGCCCGTACGGACGCGCCGCTGGACGAGGTCATGCGCACGATCGAGAAGGCGCTCAAGCAGCGGTCCTGAGGGACGTACGCCCTGACGCCGGGGTGGTGTACACCACGTCCGGCGTCGGGGCTGCACCGTTTTGCGCCCCTTACGGGGCGACATTTCACCATTTCACCCGGCCATCCAGCCGCTCATGCGTGTCACCCGGATGACATCTGAGAGAAATTGTTGGCACTCAGTGTCTTGTCGACTGGCACGCGGTGTCATACGTTGATGTTGTCCGGGCGGCCGGCGGACGGCGCATCACCGTTCGCCGGCTGTCCCAGCAGGCCACTCGCGCCTGCCCGCCCGGACGCCTGCGTCACAGGCACCCTCACCGCGCTCACCAGCGCTGCCGGAACACCCCTCAGCCGAACCGACGGCATCGCCTCTGCACCACCCCCGACGTTCCCTCAAGCCGTTTCCCTCGACTGGCTTCGCCGGAGGCACACCGTGAACCAGATACTTGACGCGATCCTCGCGCCAGAGAGCACCCGCGAAGACTTCGCCGCTCTGCCCCTCCCCGACTCCTACCGCGCGGTGACCGTGCACAAGGACGAGGCCGACATGTTCGACGGCCTCCCCGCCAAGGAGAAGGACCCCCGAAAGTCGCTGCACGTCGAAGAGGTGCCGGTGCCCGAACTGGGCCCGGGCGAGGCCCTGGTGGCCGTCATGGCCTCCTCGGTCAACTACAACAGCGTCTGGACCTCGATCTTCGAGCCGATGTCCACCTTCGGCTTCCTGGAGCGCTACGGCAAGCTGTCGCCGCTCACCAAGCGCCACGACCTGCCGTACCACGTCATCGGCTCCGACCTGGCGGGGGTCGTGCTGCGCACCGGCCCCGGCGTGAACTCCTGGAAGCCCGGCGACGAGGTCGTCGCGCACTGCCTGTCCGTCGAGCTGGAGTCCGCCGACGGCCACAACGACACGATGCTCGACCCCGAGCAGCGCATCTGGGGCTTCGAGACCAACTTCGGCGGCCTCGCCGAGATCGCGCTCGTCAAGTCCAACCAGCTGATGCCCAAGCCGGACCACCTGAGCTGGGAGGAGGCGGCGGCGCCCGGACTGGTCAACTCCACCGCGTACCGCCAGCTGGTGTCCCGCAACGGCGCCGGGATGAAGCAGGGCGACAACGTGCTGATCTGGGGCGCCAGCGGCGGACTCGGCTCGTACGCCACGCAGTTCGCGCTGGCCGGCGGCGCCAACCCGATCTGCGTGGTCTCCAGCGACCAGAAGGCGGAGATCTGCCGGAAGATGGGCGCCGAGGCGATCATCGACCGCAACGCCGAGGACTACAAGTTCTGGAAGGACGAGCACCACCAGGACCCGCGCGAGTGGAAGCGCTTCGGCAAGCGCATCCGCGAGCTGACCGGCGGGGAGGACGTGGACATCGTCTTCGAGCACCCGGGACGCGAGACGTTCGGCGCGAGCGTCTACGTCACGCGCAAGGGCGGCACGATCGTCACCTGTGCCTCCACCTCCGGCTACACCCACGAGTACGACAACCGCTACCTGTGGATGTCGCTCAAGCGCATCGTGGGCTCGCACTTCGCCAACTACCGCGAGGCGTGGGAGGCCAACCGCCTGATCGCCAAGGGCAAGATCCACCCGACGCTCTCGAAGACGTACACGCTGGAGGAGACCGGGCAGGCCGCGTACGACGTGCACCGCAACCTCCACCAGGGCAAGGTCGGCGTCCTCGCGCTGGCACCCGAGGAAGGCATGGGCGTGCGCGACGAGGAGAAGCGCGCGAAGCACATCGACGCCATCAACCGCTTCCGGAACGTCTGATCCGGGCGGACGGACCCCGAGAGTACGGACCAACATGACCGAACGTCACAAGGATCGTCCGTGGCTGATGCGGACCTACGCCGGGCACTCGACCGCTGAGGCGTCCAACGCGCTCTACCGGCGCAACCTCGCCAAGGGCCAGACGGGCCTGTCGGTCGCCTTCGACCTGCCGACGCAGACCGGTTACGACCCGGACCACGTCCTCGCCCGCGGCGAGGTCGGCCGGGTCGGAGTCCCCGTCTCGCACCTCGGCGACATGCGCCGGCTGTTCCAGGACATCCCGCTGGAGCAGATGAACACCTCGATGACGATCAACGCCACGGCCATGTGGCTGCTGGCGCTGTACGAGGTGGTCGCCGAGGAGCAGGGCGCCGACATCGCCAAGCTGTCGGGCACCACGCAGAACGACATCGTCAAGGAGTACCTCTCGCGCGGGACGCACGTCTTCCCGCCGGGCCCGAGCCTGCGGCTGACCACCGACATGATCACGTACACGGTGGCGCACATCCCGAAGTGGAACCCGATCAACATCTGCAGCTACCACTTGCAGGAGGCGGGCGCCACGCCGGTGCAGGAGATCGCGTACGCGATGAGCACCGCCATCGCCGTGCTCGACGCCGTACGGGACTCGGGACAGGTGCCGCCGGAGAAGTTCGGTGACGTGGTCGCGCGGATCTCCTTCTTCGTGAACGCCGGGGTCCGGTTCATCGAGGAGATGTGCAAGATGCGCGCCTTCGGCCGCATCTGGGAGCAGGTCACCCGCGAGCGGTACGGCGTGGAGAACCCCAAGCAGCGCCGCTTCCGCTACGGCGTGCAGGTCAACTCCCTGGGTCTGACCGAGGCGCAGCCGGAGAACAACGTCCAGCGGATCGTCCTGGAGATGCTGGCCGTCACCCTCTCCAAGGACGCGCGCGCCCGCGCCGTGCAGCTGCCGGCCTGGAACGAGGCGCTGGGCCTGCCGCGGCCCTGGGACCAGCAGTGGTCGCTGCGCATCCAGCAGGTGCTGGCCCACGAGTCGGACCTGCTGGAGTACGAGGACATCTTCGCCGGGTCGCACGTCGTCGAGGCCAAGGTCGCGGCCCTGGTCGAGGAGTGCCTGGCGGAGATGGCGCGGATCGAGGAGATGGGCGGGGCGATGGCCGCCGTCGAGTCCGGCTACCTGAAGTCGCAGCTGGTCTCCTCGCACGCCGAGCGGCGGGCCCGGATCGAGGCGGGCGACGAGAAGATCGTCGGCGTCAACTGCTACGAGTCGACCGAGCCGAACCCGCTCACCGCCGACCTGGACACGGCCATCATGACCGTGGACCCGGACAACGAGGCGGGTGTCGTGCGCGCGCTGCACCGGTGGCGGGACGACCGCGACGAGGCGCGTGCGCAGGATTCCCTGTCGGCGCTGAAGAAGGCCGCGGCCGGTGACACCAACCTGTTCGCCGCGACGCTCGAATGCGCCCGCGCGGGCGTCACCACGGGCGAGTGGTCCTGGGCCCTGCGGGACGTCTTCGGCGAGTTCCGGGCGCCGACCGGTGTCTCGGGCGCGCCGCTCGCCGTCACCGCCGAGGCGGGCACCCCGCTCGCCGCGGTCCGCGCGAAGGTCGAGCGGACCGCCGCCGACCTGGGCACCGGGCGGCTGCGGCTGCTGGTCGGCAAGCCGGGGCTGGACGGCCACAGCAACGGCGCCGAGCAGATCGCCGTACGGGCCAGGGACGCCGGCTTCGAGGTCGTCTACCAGGGCATCCGGCTGACGCCCGAGCAGATCGTCGCGGCGGCCGTCGCCGAGGACGTGCACTGCGTGGGCCTGTCGATCCTGTCCGGCTCGCACGCCGAGCTGGTGCCGGACGTGCTGCGGCGGCTGCGCGAGACCGGCGACCACGACATTCCCGTCATCGTCGGCGGCATCATCCCCAACGCCGACGCGGCGGCCCTCCGGGAAGCCGGAGTGGCGGCCGTGTTCACCCCGAAGGACTTCGGTATCACGGAGATCATCGGCCGTATCGTCGACGAGATCCGTACCGCGAACAAGCTCGACCCCCTGGAGGTCCCCGCATGAGTGGCATCAACCGCCTTCGCCCCCGCCGTTCCTGCCTCGCCGTCCCCGGCAGCAACCCGCGCTTCCTGGAGAAGGCCCAGGGCCTCCCCGCCGACCAGGTCTTCCTGGACCTGGAGGACGCCTGCGCGCCGCTGGCCAAGGAAGGCGCCCGGCACACCATCGTGGACGCGCTGAACAACGGCGACTGGTCCGGCAAGACCCGCGTCGTGCGGGTCAACGACTGGACCACGCACTGGACCTACCGGGACGTCATCACCGTCGTCGAGGGCGCCGGGCAGAACCTGGACTGCATCATGCTGCCCAAGGTGCAGGACGCCCAGCAGATCGTCGCGCTGGACCTGCTGCTCACCCAGATCGAGACGACGATGGGCTTCGAGGCGGGCCGGATCGGCATCGAGGCGCAGATCGAGAACGCCAAGGGCCTGGTGAACGTGGACGCCATCGCCACCGCGTCGCCGCGCCTGGAGACCATCATCTTCGGCCCGGCCGACTTCATGGCCTCCATCAACATGAAGACGCTGGTCGTGGGCGAGCAGCCGCCCGGGTACGGCGCGGACGCGTACCACTACATCCTGATGCGCATCCTGATGGCGGCCCGCGCCAACGATCTCCAGGCGATCGACGGCCCCTACCTCCAGATCAAGAATGTGGACGGCTACAAGGAGGTCGCCGGGCGCGCCGCCGCGCTGGGCTTCGACGGCAAGTGGGTGCTGCACCCCGGTCAGGTCGAGGCGGCCAACGAGGTGTTCTCGCCGTCGCAGGAGGACTACGACCGTGCCGAGCTGATCCTCGACGCGTACGAGTGGCACACCTCGGAGGCGGGCGGCAAGAAGGGCTCCGCGATGCTCGGTGACGAGATGATCGACGAGGCCAGCCGCAAGATGGCGCTCGTGGTCAGCGGAAAGGGCCGCGCCGCCGGCATGACCCGTACCTCGAAGTTCGAAGCCCCGGAGGCGTGAGCGCGATGCAGTTCGGCCGTACCTACGAGGAATTCACCGTCGGGGACGTCTACAAGCACTGGCCGGGAAAGACGGTCACGGAATACGACGACCACCTCTTCTGTCTGCTCACGATGAATCACCATCCGCTGCACATGGACAGCAACTATGCCGAGCAGACCACCGACTTCGGCAGGAATGTGGTGGTCGGCAACTACATCTACTCGCTGTTGCTGGGCATGTCGGTGCCGGATGTGTCGGGCAAGGCGATCGCGAATCTGGAAATCGAGTCGCTGAAGCACGTGGCGCCCACTTTTCACGGGGACACGCTGTACGGCGAGACGACGGTGCTCGACAAGACGCCGTCGAAGTCCAAGAGCGACCGCGGGATCGTGTACGTGGAGACCAAGGGCTACAAGCAGGACGGCACTCTGGTGTGCGTCTTCCGGCGCAAGGTGATGGTGCCGACCGCCACGTACGTCAAGGAGCGCGGCGGGGAGCAGCCGGGCCGCCCCGAGCTGCGGGAACCGGCCCGTAAGGAGAAGTGAGATGAGCGGACGCCTCGCACAGACCGAGGGCCTGACGGACATCCAGCGGGAAATCCTTTCGACGGTGCGTGACTTCGTCGACAAAGAGATTCTGCCGGTTGCGACCGAGCTGGAGCACCGCGACGAGTACCCGACACAGATAGTCGAGGGGCTGAAGGAACTCGGTGTCTTCGGGCTGATGATTCCGGAGGAGTACGGCGGTCTCGGCGAGTCGCTGCTGACGTACGCGCTGACGGTGGAGGAGATCGCCCGCGGCTGGATGAGCGTGTCGGGCATCATCAACACGCACTTCATCGTGGCGTACATGCTCAAGCAGCACGGCACGCGGGAGCAGAAGGAATACTTCCTGCCGAAGATGGCGGCGGGTGAGGTCCGTGGCGCTTTCTCGATGTCGGAGCCGGCGCTCGGTTCGGACGTCTCGGCCATCACCTCCAAGGGGGTGAGGGACGGCAGGGATTATGTACTGACCGGCCAGAAGATGTGGCTGACCAACGGCGGTTCGTCAACTCTCGTCGCGGTGCTGTGCCGTACGGACGAGGGCCATCCGGAGGGCACCGCGCCGCACAAGTCGATGACCACCTTCCTCGTGGAGAAGGAGGCGGGCTTCGGCGAGGTCCGGCCGGGACTGACCATCCCCGGCAAGATCGACAAGATGGGCTACAAGGGGGTCGACACCACCGAGCTGATCATGGACGGGCTGCGGATTCCCGCCGACCGGGTGCTCGGCGGCGAGACCGGACGTGGCTTCTATCACATGATGGACGGTGTCGAGGTCGGCCGGGTGAACGTGGCCGCGCGCGGCTGCGGCGTGGCGCAGCGCGCCTTCGAGCTGGGCGTTTCGTACGCGCAGCAGCGGCACACCTTCGGCAAGCCGATCGCCCAGCATCAGGCGATTCAGTTCAAACTTGCCGAAATGGCCACAAAGGTGGAAGCGGCCCATGCGATGATGGTCAATGCCGCACGCAAGAAGGACTCCGGGCAGCGGAACGACCTGGAAGCGGGCATGGCCAAGTACCTGGCCTCCGAGTACTGCAAGGAGGTGGTGGAGGACGCGTTCCGCATCCACGGCGGCTACGGCTTCTCCAAGGAGTACGAGATCGAGCGCCTCTACCGGGAGGCACCGATGCTCCTCATCGGTGAGGGTACCGCCGAGATCCAGAAAATGATCATCGGTCGACGGCTACTGGAGGAGTACCGAATCCAGGGGTGAACGCCCGATTTGGGGTGTTTTATTCAGGACGAAGATCACACCCCGTCATCGCGCTTCGGCCACGGATTGGCTCTGGCTCTTGGCCAGTTGCCGCTCGCAACCGATACCATCCCGGGAAAGCCGCCGTCCCCCATCGCATATGCGGCATCCTCCGCTACGAAGGTCATCCATGCCCCACAGCCAATCCTCTGCACAACGCGGTCGTGTCCGCCTCGCGCGCGGAGCGTCGCCGTGGCTTCTGCCGACCGTCGCGACGGCAGCGGTCAGCCTGGTCCGTTCCCGTCGCTCGGGACGCTGGGCCGCCGCCGCCGTCCCCGCCACCGCCCTGGCCGCGGGCATGCTGTGGTTCTTCCGTGACCCTGAGCGGGAGATCGCTCAGGGCCGGGTCATCTCCCCGGCGGACGGCGTGGTGCAGAGCATCATGCCGTGGAAGGACGGGCGCACCCGCGTCGCGATCTTCATGAGCCCGCTGAACGTCCACGTCAACCGCGCGCCGCTGGCCGGCACGGTGACGTCCGTGGAGCACATCCCCGGCGGGTTCGTCCCGGCGTTCAACAAGGAGAGCGAGAACAACGAGCGGGTCGTCTGGCACTTCGACACCGAGCTCGGCGACATCGAGATGGTGCAGATCGCCGGCGCGGTGGCCCGCCGTATCGTCCCCTACGTGCCCCAGGGCTCGAAGGTGGAGCAGGGCGAGCGCATCGGCCTGATCCGCTTCGGGTCGCGCGTCGACGTCTACCTCCCGGCGGGTGTCGAGGCCGCGGTCGAGGTCGGCCAGGCCACCACCGCGGGGGTGACACGCCTTGACCGTGATTGATCCCGACACACAGCCCGGCTGGGTCGCGGAGGTCGAGGAGGACGACGCGGCCGACGACATGCCGCTGTCGACGCGGTTGTCGATAGCGGACACGCTCACCCTCGGCAACGCGATCTGCGGCTTCATGGCCGTGTACTTCACCACCACCGGCGTTCTGATCCCGCACCTGACGGGCACCGAGGACGGCGGGATGGCGCGGCACAGCGCCGCCATGGCGGTGATCCTGATGCTGCTGGCCTCCATCTTCGACCTGTTCGACGGGCTCGTGGCACGGAAGCTGCGGGCCTCGGCCATGGGGGCCGAGCTCGACAACCTCTCCGACCTGATCAGCTTCGGGCTGGCGCCGGCGTACTTCGTCGTCACCTGGGGCATGGTCGCCCCGGACTCGCACCAGCGGGTCTCGGTGGTCGCGGCGGTGGTGGTGCTGCTGGCGGTGATCCTGCGCCTGGCCCGGTTCTCCTGTGTGACGCTGCGTGACGGCATCTTCCAGGGGATGCCGAGCCCGTTCGGCGCGCTGACCGTCGTCGCGATCGTCCTGCTGGAGCTGCCCTTCGTGCCGACGCTGCTGGCGATCGTCGGGGTGGCCTGGCTGATGGTGAGCCGGGTGGAGTACCCGAAGCCGCGGGGGCGGCTCGCGGTGGCGATGCTCAGCTGGATCGTGCTGAGCATGGGCATGCTGGCGGCCTGGGCGCTGGACGCCCCCGGCGGCCAGATGCTGCTGCAGACCGGCTGCTCCCTCCAGATCGTGCTGGGCGCGATGATCCCGGTCTTCGCGACGGCCCGCCGGGTCAACACCTTCCGCGACAACCGCCGTGAGGCGCGCAGCGCACAGATTCAGTAGCGGTGTCCGGTCCCCGGACCGGACAGGCCCCCGCCGAGCGCATCAGCTCGGCTGGGGCCTTTTGTCGTATCCGGGGGCACGCGGGCGCAGAGGGCGCGCCGTGAGTCCCGTGAGCCTCGCGTCGCGCTCCCTGGCCCGTGCGTCGGCGCCTCGGGCCGCACGTCGGCGCTTCAGGCGGTACGGCAGCGCCTCGGACCCGTACTACGTCAGCGCCTCACAGCAGGAAGTCCCGCCCCAGCGCTTCCGCGGCCCGCTCCAGGAGCGGGCCCGCCTCGGCCATGCAGCGGGCCGGGTCCGGCTCCAGGTCGGTCAGCGGGTAGGCGCGGCGGATGCCGGCCCGACCCAGTGCCTCCGGCGGCAGGGCCAGGCGGCCGCAGACCGCCGCCACCTCCAGGCCCGCCGCGCGGGCCGCGGCCGCGACGCCGGCCGGGGCCTTGCCGTGCAGGGTCTGCGCGTCCAGTGAGCCCTCGCCCGTGACGACGAAGGTGGCGCGGCCCAGCGCCGGGCCGAAGCCCAGCACCTCCAGCATCACGTCGATGCCCGGCCGGAAGGCGGCCCCCAGGCCGACCAGGGCGCCGTAGCCGATGCCGCCCGCCGCGCCCGCGCCGGGCGCGGCTGCGTGCTCGGCGGCGCGGGGCCCCACCGCGGTCTCCAGGACCTTGGCGTAGTGGGCCAGGGCCGCGTCCAGCGCCGCGACGTCCTGCTCGCTCGCGCCCTTCTGCGGCCCGTAGACGGCGGGAGCGCCCTTGGGCCCGGTGAGCGGGTTGTCCACGTCGCTGGCGAGGACCACCTCCGTACGGGCGAGCCGCGGGTCCAGGCCCGAGAGGTCGGCGGTGGCCAGGTCGCGCAGCGGTCCGCCGCCCGGGGCGAGCGGTGCGCCCGCGGCGTCCAGGAAGCGGGCCCCGAGGGCGGCGAGCATGCCCGCGCCGCCGTCGGTCGTGGCACTGCCGCCGACGCCGAGGACGAGAGTGGTGGCGCCCGCGTCCAGCGCCGCGCGCAGCAGCTCGCCGGTGCCGTACGTGGTGGCCGTGAGCGGCGCGAAGCGGCCCTTTGGGAGGTGCTGGAGGCCGGACGCCTCGGCCATCTCGACCACGGCTGTGCCGTCCTCGCGCAGCGCGAAGGTGGCCGTGACCGGCTCGCCGGTCGGGCCCGTGACGCGTGCCTGGTGCCGGGCGAAACCCGCCGCCAGGGCGGCCGCGACCGTGCCGTCGCCGCCGTCCGCGACCGGGACGGACTCCACCGTCAGGCCGGGGACGGCCCGGCGCAGCCCGGCGGTGACGTGCCGGGCGACCTCGGTGGCCGTGAGGGAGCCCTTGAATTTGTCCGCGGCGACCAGGACCCGGGGTGCCCGGTCCTGGTCCGCCGCCGGTGTCCTTGCTGCGTCCGCCACTGTTTCCCCTTGCTTTCGAACTGGCAGTCGCGCCGCTGCGACCTTATCCGGCGCGGGCCGCGGCGAACAGGGACCGGTGACGCCGGACGGCGCGCCCATCCGGCGAAACATCGTTTTCCCGGCCATAGTGGGACGCCATGAGCGTGCAGACGTCCGAGGATCCGACGCCGAATTCCGAGCCGGGAAACGCGGAGCACGATCCGCCGCCCGATCTGGTCCTGGTCGGCGCCGGGGTCGCCGCGGTGCTCGCGGTGGTGGCCTGGGCGGCGCTGGGCAGAAAGAATTTCGAATCGGTCACCGACAGCGCGCTGAATTGGGTGCTGGGCAATTTCGGCTGGCTGTTCGTGGTGGCCGCCGACGTCTTTCTCGTCCTGTGCTTCCTCATCGCCTTCAGCCGGTTCGGCCGTATCCGGCTCGGCAAGGACGACGCGGAGCCGGAATTCGGCAATCTCGCGTGGATCGCGATGATGTTCAGCGCCGGCATGGGAATCGGCCTGATGTTCTACGGCGTGGGCGAACCGCTCCAGCACTACGTCACCCCGCCGCCCTCCAGCGGCGTCACCCCGCACACCGGCGCCGCGGCCCGTACCGCGCTGGAGTACTCGTTCTTCCACTGGACCCTGACCCCGTGGGCCATCTACGGCATCGTCGGCCTGGCCCTGGCCTACGCGGGCTTCCGCAAGGGCCGCAGCAACCGGCTCAGCTCCGCCTTCGTCCCGCTGATCGGCGAGCGGCGGGCCGGCGGGCGGCTGGGGCACCTGATCGACCTGCTGGCCGTCTTCGCGACCGTCTTCGGCACGGCCACCAGCCTGGGCCTCGGCGCCCTCCAGGTCAGCAAGGGCCTCCAGCTCACCACCGGCACGTCGGACAGCACGGCGGTCCAGCTGATCATCATCGTCGCGCTCTCCGCCGCCTTCGTGGCGTCCGCCTTCTCCGGCCTGCACAAGGGCGTCAAGTGGCTGTCCACCCTGAACATCGTGCTGGCCGCGCTGCTGATGCTGTTCGTCTTCGTGCTCGGCCCGACGGTGTACGTGCTGGACAGCATCCCGGCGAGCGTCGGCGGCTACCTCAACGACCTGCTGCCGATGGCCTCGCGCACCGGCGCGTTCACCGACGCGAGCTGGCTCGGCACCTGGACGATCTTCTACTGGGCGTGGTGGCTGTCCTGGGCCCCGTTCGTGGGCACGTTCATCGCCCGTATCTCGCACGGGCGCACCGTACGGGAGTTCCTGATCGGCGTCCTGCTGGTGCCCAGCGGCGCGACGATGATCTGGTTCTGCGTGCTGGGCGGCAGCGCGATCCGGCTGGACGCCAGCGGCCTGGCCGACCTCGCGGGCAACGCGAAGGACGCGGAGGCGTCGCTGTTCGGCATGCTGGACGCGCTGCCGGCCGGGACCGTCACCTCCTGGGTGGCGATGATCCTGGTCATGACGTACTTCATCACCAGCGCCGACTCCGCGTCCCTGGTGATGGGCTCGCTCACCAGCCGGGGCGCGCTGCACCCGCGGACGTGGCTGGTGGTCACCTGGGGCATCCTGATGGCCGCGGTCGCCGCGGTGCTGCTGGTGGCCGGCGGGCTCGGCGCGCTCCAGACGGCGACGATCCTGGTCGCGCTGCCCTTCGTGTTCGTGATGCTGGCGCTGTGCTGGGCACTGCTGAAGGAGCTGCGCGAGGACCCGGGCGCCGGTCCGGCGCGGCACCAGGCGATGCACGGGCTGCGCCACGCGGTCCGCGCCATCGTCGGCGAGACGATCACCGAGCAGGGGGCGACCCGGCACCCACGGCTGCGGCGGGCGGCGGACGCCAAGCGGACGGGTGACGATGCGGGCCCGTCCGGGCAGGGGCCGACGGGGGCGTAGGAACGGAAGCCGGGAAGAGCTGAGGGACGGGCCGGGGTGGATCACCCGTTCGGGTGCATTCGGCCGGGGAAGGCGTCCGGAGCCCGAGCCTGGGGATGCTCCGGACGAGGGTGAGGCGGGTCGGGTGAGGGGGACCGGACGAGGCGTGGCGGATGAGGGGTCTGGTGCGACGGCGCGACGTGTTCGTGGCCGCGACGGCGGCCGGTGCCGCGGCGCTGCTGCCCGCGGCCGCCGACGCGCGCGATCCGCGACCGTACACCGAGCGGTACCGCGGCCGGACGATCCGCGTCGAGGCCCCGCAGGGCCGCGCCCGGGTGACGATCGACGGCCGTGAGCTGCGACTGACGCGGATGGGCGAGGACGCCTACCTGTCCCCGCTGTGCCATTACGGGTTCGACCGGACCCCGCTCGACGCCGCGCGCCGCGCCGTGCGGCGGCTGCGCGGCGCCCGGCTGCTGCCGTCCCCGCCGCCGCGGTCATGGCCGGAGCCCGTCGTACCGTCCGGTCCCGCCACCCCGGGCCGCCCGCACGTCCGCAAGAACCATCTGGCCCTGACCGCGCGGGAGCGGCACCGCTTCGTGCGGGCCGTCCTGGAGGCCAAGCGCAGCGGCGTCTACGACGCGCTGGTCGCCGTCCACATCCGGGCGAACTCCCACGACTACATCCACCGCGACCACGGGTACCGCACCGCGCACCTGACCCCTTCGCTGCTCCCCTGGCACCGGCAGTTCCTGCTGTACTTCGAGCAGGCGCTGCGCGCGATCGACCCCGCCGTCTCCCTGCCGTACTGGGACTGGACGAGCGACCGCGGCCGGGACTCGCCGCTGTGGGCCGACGACTTCATGGGCGGTGACGGGCGGCCCGGCGACCGGCAGGTGACCTCGGGCCCCTTCGCCCGGCGCAACGGCTGGCGGCTGCGGGTCAACGCCCGGCCCACCGGCGACGACGTGGCGTGGGCCAACGGCTACTACACCCAGGACGACCGGGACTTCCTCACCCGCGCGCTGCGCCCGCCCGGCGTCCTCTCCACGGCCCGCCAGTTGGAGGCGGCCCTCGCGCTGCCCGTCTACGACTGCCCTCCGTGGAACCACCTGAGCGGCGAGGAGCCGCCGTACCCCAGCTTCCGCAACCACCTGGAGGGTTACGCGAAGTTCCCGTGGGAGCGGGACTGGGGCAAGCTGCACGGCTCCGCGCATGTCTTCGTCGGCGGCCACATGGACTTCGTCGCCTCGCCCAACGACCCGGTGTTCTTCCTCCACCACTGCTTCGTCGACAAGATCTGGGCCGACTGGCAGCGCCGGCACCCCGGCGTACCGCACTACCTCCCGCTGGAGCCCGCCCGGGACGTGCCCGGTCTGCACACCCCGCTGTCTCCCTGGCACACGATGACGCCCGCCGACCTCCTCGACCACACCCCGTACTACCGCTACGACGCCTGAGGCGCCGCGGCGGCCCGGTGAAACGCTCCGCGGGGCCGCCGTCCGGCCCGGCTACGCTCACCGCATGACCACGGACTACGCCACCTATATCGCCGGTCTTCCGCGTGTGCTCGCGGGGGCCGGTGTCATCTTCCGCGACGCCGACGGCCGGGTGCTGTACGTCGAGCCGAACTACCGCGACACCTGGAACCTGCCCGGCGGCACCGTCGAGTCGGACGCGGGCGAGTCACCCCGCCAGGCCGCGCGGCGGGAGGCCGCCGAGGAGATCGGCCTGGACATCGAGCCGGGCCCGCTGCTGGCCGTCGACTGGGTGCGCGGCACCGGCCGGCCGCCGCTCGTGTCGTATCTGTACGACGGCGGAGTGCTGGACGCGGACCAGTTGGCGGCCGTCCGTCTCCAAGAGTCGGAGCTGCTGTCCTGGTCCCTGCTGACCTGGGAGGAGGCCGAACCGCGGCTGTCGCCGTCGATGGCGCTGCGGATACGGGCCGCGCTGGACGCGCTGGCGCGGGGCCGCGGGCCGGTGGAGCTGGAGGACGGGGTCGCGCCCGCCGCCCCTTGACCTCAAGTCCGCTTGAAGTTGCATCGTCACCGTATGACGTTTCTCCCGGATTCCGCGGTCCGGCCCGGCCGCCTGGCGGTGGGCGTGCTGCTGCCGTCGCCCGCCGTGCGGCGGGAGCAGAAGCTTCCGCTCACCGAGGCGGCCCGGCACGCGGAACTGGCCGGGCTCGACCTCGTCGCGTACGGGGACCGGCCGGCGGCGGCGCGGCGGCCCTGGACACCGCGGTGGTACTGGCGGCGGTGGCCGCGGCGACCGAACGGATCACCGTCGTCGGCGCCGGGTACGCGCCGGGGCTCCGGCCGCCGTCCCAGGCCGCCGAACAGATAGCGGGCCTCCAGCACGTCGCGGACGGGCGGCTGGTTCTGGGGGTGGGGACGGGCGGCGGCCGGGAGCGGTGGACGGCCGCGGGAGTTCCGTACGAGGAGCGGGAGCGCCGGACCGACACGGCGCTGCGGCTGCTGCCCCGCCTGCTCGCGGGCGAGCGGGTGCCGCTGCCGTACGGGCCGGGGTACCCGGTGGTGGAGCCGGAGTTCGCCGTGCCGATGCCGCCGGTGTGGATCGCGGGCACTTCGCGCAGCGCAGTGCGGCGGGCGGCGCACCTGGGTGACGGCTGGTTCCCTTCCCTGACGTCGGCCGCCCAAGTGGCCGAGGGATCGGTGCGGTTGGCCGAACTCGCCGCCGCACTCGGCCGCCCGGCCCCGGCCGTCATCGTCGGCACGACCGGCGTGCTCGGTACGGAACCGGGGCTGCCCACCGGCGCGGATCTCGCCGCGGACCTCGCCTCGGCCCACGGCTTCCCGCCCGGGCGTTTCGCGGGCGCCCCCGTGACGGGCGGCCCCCGGGAGGCGGCGGAGCGCCTGCACCGTTACTGCGGAGCCGGGGTCACCCGCGTCCTGATGGACATCGCGGGCGGCGACTGGCGCCATCAGGTGGAGCTACTGGCAGACGTACGGGCCTTGTTGCGCTGAGGGACCCGGCTGCCGCTGTCGGAGGCGGGGCGCTCTACGCTGCCCGTATGGAGAACACAGCGGCCACCCGGGCGGACGGGACGCACGAGGACTACTGGACGAGGATCGGCGCGGCCGCCCTGGCCGAGGTGCCCGGAGTCGTCGGCGTGACGCTCGGCGGCAGCCGGGCCCGCGGCACCCATCGCCCGGACTCCGACTGGGACCTGGGGGTCTACTACCGCGGCGAGCTGGGACTCGCGGGCCTGGCGGACCTGGCCGCCGAGATCACCGGGGCGCCGGTGGAGATCCACCCGCCGGGCGCGTGGGGTGCGTGGGTCAACGGCGGGGCGTGGCTGGTGATGCCGGACGGCACCCCCGTGGACTGGCTCCTGCGGGATGCCGACCGGGTGGAACGGGTGTGGCGGGAGTGTCAGGCGGGCCGGTACGAGATCGGTGCCCAGGTGGGGCATCCGCTGGGCTTCTGGTCCCCCGCGTACGCGGGCGAACTGGCCCTGTCGCGGGTACTGGCCGACCCCACCGGCGAGCTGGGCCGCCTCAAGGAGGAGATGCGGGAGTACCCGGAGCCGCTGCGCGCCGCGCTGACCGGAACGGCAGTCTGGGACGCCGGGTTCTCCGTGACCGTCGCGGGCAAGTCCCAGGCGTCCGCGGACCCGCTGTACGTGGCCCTCTGCCTGGCGCGGGCGGTGGGCGACCTGACCCAGGCGCTGCACGCCCACCACCGGACCTGGTGCATCAACGAGAAGGGCGCGCTCGCCGCCGCCGCGGCGATGCCCGGCACACCGCCCGGGTTCGCGGAGCGGGCGAGCGCCCTGCTGGGCGAACTGGGCCGTACGGAGGCGGAGCTGGCGCGGTCGCTGGAAGCGGCGGAGCTGCTGGTCGCCGACGTACGTGCAGCGGTCGAGGGCGGCGACTGAACGCCTGGCCGCCGGAGCGCCCGTACATCTGCACGCCGGTACAGGCTGCGCCGCTCGTTCCACCCGACGCTTCAGCCGAAAAGAGCCTGCTGCCCGCCCGGGTCCGCCGTCCCCGGCCCTCCCCGGCCCCGGCCCGCTCGAAGTCCAGCAGGCGGCGCTTGCGGTCGAGTCCGCCGCCGTACCCCGTAAGGCTGCCGCTGGCCCCGATCACACGGTGGCAGGGGATGACGATGCCGATCGGGTTCTTCCCGTTGGCGAGGCCCACGGCACGGGCGGCGGAGGGCCGGCCGAGGCGCGCGGCGAGCTGCCCGTACGAGAGCGTCCCGCCGTACGGGATGTCGCACAGGGCGGCCCAGACGCGGCGCTGGAAAGGCGTCCCCCGGGGTGCCAGGGGCAGGTCGAAGACGGTGAGCGCGCCGTCGAAGTAGGCGCGCAACTGCCGTACGGCCGCCGCGAACGGCGCGGCCGCCAGGTCCTCCGGCGGGCCGAAGGACTCCTGCGGCGGGCGGTGGCGCTGGTCGGTCATGTAGAGGCCGGCAAGGGACTCGCCCTCGGCGACCAGGGTCAGCGGGCCGTACGGGGTGTCGGTCAGGACGGCGTGGCAGCGCTCGCCGCCGGTACGGGTGGGCACGGGATCGGACATGGTGGCCTCAATCGGAGGGGAGGTGGTTGATGGGGTGGTCGTCGGTGGCCCACAAGTACTGGACGGCGTACGCGCGCCACGGGCGCCAGCGCGCCGAGTGCCGTACCAGCGCCGCAGGAGTGGCCGGCAGCCCGAGGTGCGCGGCGGCGCGGCGCAGGCCCAGGTCGGTGGGGGTGAAGGCGTCGGGGTCGCCGAGGGCGCGCATGGCGACGCACTCGACGGTCCAGGGGCCCACGCCGGGCAGCGCCGCGAGCTGGGCGCGGGCCCGCTCCCGGTCGCTGCCGACGCCGAGCTGTACGGCGCCGTCGGCGAGGGCCGCGATCATGCCGGTGAGGGTCGCGCGCCGGGTGCGCGGCATGGCGAGCGTCTCCGGGTCCAGCCCGGCCAGCTCGGCGGCGGAGGGGAACAGGTGGGTCAGGCCGCCGGACGGGTCGTCGACCGTGCGGCCGTGCGCGGTGACCAGCCGGCCCGCGTGCGTACGGGCCGCGGCGGTGGACACCTGCTGGCCCAGTACGGCCCGTACCGCGAACTCGTCCGCGTCCGCGGTGCGCGGCACCCGCCGCCCCGGCGCCTTGCGGACGAGCGGCGCCAGGACGGGGTCCTCGGCCAGCAGCCCGTCGACCGCCTCCGGGTCGGCGTCCAGGTCGAGCATCCGGCGGCAGCGGGCGATGGCCCCGGCGAGGTCGCGCAGGTCGGTGAGGGAGAGCCGGCAGTCGATGTGACCGGGGCGCGGGGACAGGGCGACGATGCCGTGCCCGTACGGGAGGGCCAGCGTGCGCCGGTACGCGCCGTCCCGCCACTCCTCGACGCCCGGTACGGCGGTCGCGGCCAGGTGGCCGAAGAGGTTGTCGGGGCACAGCGGCTGCCGGAAGGGCAGCCGCAGGGCGAGCGCGCCGGGCAGGGCCGTGACGGCTCCGGGCCGGGCGCGGCGCCGCAGCTCGGTGGGGGCGAGCGCGAACACCTCCCGTACGGTGTCGTTGAAGGTCCGGATGCTGGCAAAACCGGCGGCGAACGCCACGTCGGCCATGGGCAGTTCGGTGGTCTCGACGAGCAGCCGCGCGGTCTGGGCGCGCTGCGCGCGGGCCAGGGCGAGCGGCCCGGCGCCCAGCTCGGCGAGCAGCTGCCGTTCGACCTGGCGGGTGCTGTAACCGAGCCGGGCGGCCAGGCCGGGGACGCCCTCCCGGTCGACGACGCCGTCGGCGATCAGGCGCATGGCGCGCGCCACGAGGTCGGCGCGCTCGTCCCACTGCGGCGAGCCGGGGCTGGCGTCCGGGCGGCACCGCTTGCAGGCGCGGTATCCGGCCTGCTGAGCGGCGGCGGCACTCGGGTAGAAGGTCATGTTCTCGGGCTTGGGCGGCACCACCGGGCAGCTGGGACGGCAGTAGATACGGGTGGTGCGCACCGCCGTGTAGAACCACCCGTCGAACCTGGCGTCCTTGGACCGCACGGCGCGCAGACAGCGCTCGAAGTCGGTGTGCATGCCTCCAGGATCCGGCAGCCACCAGGGTTGGGCTGGCGGTTTTCCGACATCAGCGTCCGCTGACCAGTCCGGCCGCCGACGACCTGCCGGGTGGCATACGGCACCCGCCGACGATTTGCGCCGGGCCGGGGGCGGTGTGCGAGAGTTGACCACCCGGTCGGCCGGGCGCGCACGGGCGTGCAGCCGCTGCCGGGACCCCCTACTTCAGACGAACGGTTCCGGCCGCGCCTCCAGCGTGTCCGGGGTCGTTCCCATCCCTACGTCCTTCTCAGAGAGTGATGCAGGCAACGACTCTTCTCCCCCGGACCGAGGACCTGTTCACCCAGGGCCTGGAGCTCCAGGAGGGCGCCGCCCTCCTGCGTTTCGGCGCCGCCCGGCAGCGGCCCGCCGACCGGAGCAGTTGGTGCAACAGCGGCGCTGTCGCCTGGCTCGACGCCCCTCGCGGGCATGTGTGGAGCGTCGGCGAGGCGGATGCCGCCGCCGGTCTCGTGCTGCGTGCCGCGCAGGGATTTCCCGACCAGGTACGGGAGTTCACCGGGCCGCGTGGCACCGAGACGCTGGTCGGCCGTCATCTGGCGGTGACCGACGTGGTCGAGTGGATCTTCCGCTGGACGCTGGTGGAACCGGCCGTCCACCCTGCGGAGGACCGGGTGGTCACGCTCGACGAGAGCCACCACGACGAGCTGCTCGCCTTCCTCAACGAGCACAGTCCGGCGCACTCGACCGGCCCCGGCTCCGCGGACGTCAGCCTGTGGGCGGGCATCCGCGGCGCGGACGGGCGACTGGTGGCGTGCGGCGCGATGAGCAGCCTGCGGGACAGCGGCGCGCCGCTGATGGCGTCCGTCGCGACCGACGCCGCCCAGCGCGGCCAGGGCCTCGGCGCCGCGCTGACCTCGTGGCTGACCCGGCACACCGTACGGCGGCACGGGTTCTGCACCTTGTGGCAGCTGGCCGAGAACACGCCCGCCGAACGGCTCTACGACCGCCTCGGCTACCGCAACGAGGACCCCTGCGTGTCCGCGCGGATCGTCTGGTGACCTGAGCGGCGGAAGGCAGGACACCCGCCGGCGGGACCGCCCCGAGCGGTTCCCGGCCGGTGCCCGGGGTCAGCCCACCCGCGCGGCGAACGCCGCGTACGCCCGCTCGTCGAAGAGCACGAAGCGCACCTCCTCGACGGCCGTCTCCGTGGCCCGCACCGTCTCGACGGCGATGCGGGCCGCGTCGTCCAGCGGCCAGCGGTAGATCCCGGCGGAGATCGCCGGGAAGGCGACGGTACGGGCGCCCAGCTCGTCGGCGACCCGCAGCGACTCGCGGTAGCAGGAGGCGAGCAGGTCCGAGCGGTCCTCGGACTTCGCCCAGACGGGACCGACGGTGTGGATCACCCAGCGGGCCGGCAGCCGGCCCGCCGTGGTCGCCACGGCCTGCCCGGTGGGCAGGCCTTTGCCGTAGTGCGAGGCGCGCAGCGCACGGCACTCGGCCAGGATCTCGGGGCCGCCGCGCCGGTGGATCGCGCCGTCCACTCCCCCGCCGCCCAGCAGCGAGGAGTTGGCGGCGTTCACGACGGCGTCGGCCGGCTGCTCGGTGATGTCGCCCGCGACGAGCGTGAGGGCGGGTGGGTGAGACGGGTGTGCGGTCATACGGCCATCATGGCCCGGCGTGCGGCCCTCCGTACGGACGTCATGGCCCGCTGTCGCCGTCGGCGGACGGGCCCGCCGCCCCGCCGGACCAGGTGATCTCAAAGTACTTCACCCGCTCGTCCTCCCCCACCGGCCGCATCCCGGCGGCCGCCATGACGCGCTGGGACACGGCGTTGCCGAGGTCGGCGTCGCCCTTGACCCGGGTGATGCCGCGTTCCCTGGCGAGGCGCAGCAGCCCGCGCAGCGCCTCGGCCGCGTACCCCTCGCCGCGCGCCGCGGGGACCAGTCCGTAGCCGATCGTCACCGTGCCGTCCGCGTCGGGCGGCCGGTGGAAGCCGAGGCTGCCGATGGCCAGTCCGTCCGCCCGGCGGCGTATCTCGTAGTCACCGAACGGCTGCGGGTCACCGGTGCCCGCGCAGTGGCCCAGGAAGTCGGTGGCGGACTCCACGTCCCCGTCCGTCGGATAGCCGGGCGCCCACCGCTCCCCGTCCGCCGGGGCACGCGCCACCAGCCGCTCCGCCTCGGCGGCGGTCAGCGGGTGGAGCACCAGCCGCGCTGTCTGCAGATCGCTCATGGCAGGGGGATTACCACGCGCGACGAGCGGCGCGCACGGGAGTTTCCGGCTCGTCCGCCCACGCCGCCCGTGCCGCGGGCGTCCGTACCGTCAGCGGGCCGCCGTGAGGTAGCCGGTGAGCATGGTGACGAGTTCGTCCTCCAGCCGGGCGGTGTCGACCGGGTCCGGCGCGGCGAGGAGCTGGTGGACGACGAGTTCGATGGTGCTGACCACGAGCCGGGTGGCGGTACCGGTGTCCGCGACCCGGACCTCCGGGTGCCGGGCGAACAGCTCGTGGGCGTAGGCGATCCGCTCCCGCCCGTGCCGGGAGATCTTGTCGAGCAGTTCCGGGGACCGGGGCCCCTGCTCGGCCATGACGCGCAGCAGCTGCGGGTCGTCGAGGTGGTTGTCGATCGAGGTGCGCACGAAGAGGCGGATGGTCTCTTCGAGGGATTCGGGCGCCTCGCCGTCCTGATGGCGGCCGGCGGCGGCTATCCCGGCGTCGAGGTGCCGGGTCACCAGCTCCACCAGGATCGCGTCCTTGTTCGGGTAGTACTGGTACAGCGAGCCGATCGAGACCCGCGCCCGTTCGGCGATGCGGTTGGTGGTCCCCGCAGCGTAACCGTACTCGGCGAAAACGCGAGCAGCGGCGGTGAGGATGCGCTGCCTGGTGGCTTCGGCGCGGGCCTGACGTGGCTGTTTACGTGGCTGGAGGCCGCGGCGGTCCGTGGTCATGGCACCTCCTGGGAGGCCTGTGAATGCGAGTAGCGAAGACCTGAGCAATTGCTCACAATGGTGCCATGAGCTGCGGCGGAGCGGTTGCCGCCGCAGCCGTCGCGGAGCGCGAGGGGGTCGGGAGCGCCGGTGCCGCCCGCGCCCGTCCGCCGTGCCGCCCTCCCGGAAGGAGTCTTCATGACGACGCACATCCGCACCCGCCCACGGCGGCTGTCCCTGGACGAGGTCCGCGCCCGGATCGGTGAACCCGAACCGATGCTGGAGAACAAGAAGATCGACCACATCGACCGGTTCGCCCGTATGTTCATCGCGCACTCGCCCTTCATGTCGCTGGCCACCGCGGACGCGGCCGGACGGGCCGACTGCTCGCCGCGCGGCGACTACCCCGGTTTCGTGAAGGTCCTCGACGAGAACCTGCTCGCGATACCCGACCGGCCGGGCAACCGGATCGCCGACTCGCTGTGCAACATCGTGGAGAACCCGGAGGTGGGGATGCTCTTCCTGGTCCCCGGGATGCGGGAGTCGCTGCGGGTCAACGGCCGGGCCTACCCCACCGACGAGCCCGACGTGCTGGCCCGGATGCGTACCGAGGCCAAGGCGCCGGCCCTGGCGATCGTCGTCGAGGTGACCGAGGCCTACTTCCACTGCGGCCGCGCGCTCCTGCGGTCCCGGCTGTGGGACCCGGCGAGCCAGGTCCTCGCCGACGAGCTGCCGTCGGCCGGGGAGATCGCCGCCGCGCAGTTCGGGGCCGACATCGCCCCGGAACAGTTCGAAGCCGTCCTCGAAGCGTCCTACCGCAAGCTCTTCTGACCGTGCCGGAAAGGGAATCATCCATGCAGCGGACTCTTCTCGACCGTATCGACCCGGTCGCCGAGGACGTCGTCTCCCTCGTCCTGCGCGGTGCCGACGGCCCCTGGCGCCCTGGGAGCCGGGCGCCCACGTCGACGTGGCCCTGCCGAACTGGCTCACCCGGCAGTACTCCCTGTGCGGTGACCCCGCGGACCGCGAGACCTATCGCGTCGCCGTACGGTACGACCCGCTCAGCCGCGGCGGCTCCGAGTACATCCACCGCTTCCTGCGCCCGGGCCGTCCGCTCGACGTGTCGCTGCCGCGCAACAACTTCCCCCTCGACCCCGCGCCGGGCTACCTCTTCCTCGCCGGCGGGATCGGCATCACCCCCGTCCTGCCGATGCTGCGAGCGGCGGTGGCGGCCGGACTGCCCGCCTCCCTCGTGTACGCGGGCCGGGCGGCCGCCACCATGCCCTTCGCCGGGGAACTGCGCTCGGCCTACGGGGACGCCGTACGCATCGTCACCACCCGGGAGCACGGCAGGCCGGACTTCGCCGCGCTGGCGGCGGAGCCGGCACCCGGCACCCTGGTCTACTGCTGCGGGCCGGCCTCCATGCTCACGGCGGTGGAGGCCGCCTTCCCCGCCGGGCAGCTGCGCACGGAGCGGTTCCAGCCGGTGCCCAAGGTCTTCGCCCCCGACCAGGCGTTCGAGGTCGCGTGCGCCCGGTCGGGGCGGACGGTGCAGGTGGATGCCGACGATTCGCTGCTGAACGCCTTGCAACATGCCGGGGTCCCGGTGTCTTCGGGGTGCCGCGAAGGCGTCTGCGGGAGTTGCGAGATCACCGTCCTGGAGGGGGAGGTGGAGCACCGGGACGATGTCGGCGCCGATGAGGGGCGGATGTTCGCCTGTGTCTCCCGTGCGCTGGGTCCGCGGCTGGTGCTGGATCTCTGAGCGCGTGTGTCGTGGCCCCGGCCGGGGTGCTGACGCAGGCTCCGAGCCGTACGGAGGACGCGGTGCGTGCCGCGCACGGGCCCGTCGGCCGGACCGCCACGCCGTCCGGCCGGTGGGCCCTGGCCGTCCGGCTCCGCGTCAGCGGGTGGGCCGCAGCCGCGACCAGACCGCCCGGGCGGCGTGGTGGCCGGACATCCCGTGGACGCCGGGTCCCGGCGGGGCGGACTGGGAGCACAGGAAGACCGCCGGATGGGCGGTGGTGTACGGGACGCGCGCCAGCTTGGGGCGGATCACCAGGCCCAGCCCGGCGGCGGAACCCGCGCAGATGTCCCCGCCGACGTAGTTCGCGTTGCGGGCGGCCAGTTGGGGCGGCCCGGCGACGGCGCGGGCCAGGACCAGGTCGCGGAACCCGGGCGCGAAGCGCTCCAGTTGGCGTTCGACCGCGTCGGTGGCGTCGCCCTCCCAGCCGTGCGGGACGTGCCCGTACACCCAGAAGGTGTGCTTGCCCTCGGGCGCCCGGGTGGGGTCGGTCAGGGTGGGCTGCGAGGTGATCAGGAACGGTACGGACGGGGCACGGCCGTCGGCGGCGGCGCGCAGCGCGGTGCCGATCTCGCCGCTGGTGGGGCCGAGGTGCACGGTGCCCGCCCGGCGGGCCGCGGCGGAGGTCCACGGCACCGGGCCGGACAGCGCGTAGTCGATCTTGAAGACGCCGGGTCCGTACCGTACGCCGCGGTAGGCGTTGCCGAGGCCGGCGATCCGGGCCAGGGCGGTCGGTGAGGTGTCGAAGACGTACGCGCGGGCCGGGGGCAGGTCGTCCAGCCGCTTGACCTCGTACCCCGTGTGCACCGCGCCGCCGTGCAGGCGCAGCAGCGCGGCCAGCGCGTCGGGGATGGCCTGGGAGCCGCCGCGCGGGATCGGCCAGCCGCCCGCGTGCGCGGCCAGCGCGAACATGATCGCTGCGCCGCCGGTGCCCGGGCTGCTGAGCGGCGCGATGACGTGCGCGGCGAGGCCGGCGAACAGGCCGCGCGCCTTCTGGTCCCGGAAGCGCCGGTTGAGCAGCGCGGCCGGCTGGGCCGCGGCCAGGCCGAACCGGGCGTACGTCACCGGGTCGCGCGGCAGGCCGAGCCACTGGGTGCGCAGGAAGTCCGCGGCGAGGGTGTCCCACTTGCCGAGGAAGGGCGCCAGCAGGCGGCGGTACGCCCCGGCGTCGTGCACGCCGAGGGACATCGCCGTCTCGCCGACGGAGCGGGACAGCACCGCGGCCGTACCGTCGGGGAAGGGGTGCGCCAGCGGGAGGTCGGGATGCAGCCACCGGAGGCCGTGCCGCTCCAGGTCCATGGCGGCGAAGGCGGGCGAGCCCGCGGCGAGCGGGTGCACCGCCGAGCAGGGGTCGTGCCGGAAGCCGGGGAGGGTCAGCTCCTCCGTGCGGGCGCCGCCGCCGATGGTGTCGTGGGCCTCGAAGACCTCCACGGACATGCCGCGGCGGGCCAGTTCGACGGCAGCGGTCAGCCCGTTGGGGCCCGCCCCGATCACCACGGCATCGAGCATCGTCGGCACCTGCGCCACTCCCTCGTCAGCGACCCTCGCCGTCGAGGATCAGTTGGCGGCCGCCAGCAGTCCGAGGATACGCCGGGCGGTCTCCTCGTCCCGTGCCGCGGTGAACGGCAGCGCGTTGCCCCCGATATGCGGAACGGCTCGCCTGCGACCGTGCCGCTCGCCCCGCCCGTCTCGTGGACCAGCAGCAGCCCCGCCGCATGATCCCAGGCGTTCTCCCAGCTGAAGGCCACGGCGTCCAGCTCGCCGGTGGCGATGTGCAGATACTCCAGGCCCGCCGAGCCGCAGGGGCGCGGGGCGACGCCGTCGGTCTCCAGGGCGGCCAGCACCCGCTTCTGCTCGTCGGTGGTGAAGTCGTAGTGCGATATCGCCACGTCCAGGACCGCACCGGCCACCGGGGCGCTCCGGCGCAGCGACTCCCCGTTCAGCTCGGCGCCGGCGCCGCGGCGGGCGGTGGCCATCAGGTCCAGGGCCGGGGCGTACGTCCAGGAGGCGAGCAGCTCGCCGCGCAGCGCCAGGGTGACGAGGGTGGCGAAGCCGGGGTCGCCGTGCACGAACTGACGGGTGCCGTCGACCGGGTCGACGATCCACACCGGCGCGTCGCCGTCCAGCGCCTCCAGCACGGCCGGATCGGCGTGCACCGCCTCCTCGCCGACCACCAGCGAGCCGGGCAGCAGGCTCGTCAGGGCGGCGGTCAGGTGCTCCTCGGCCAGCCGGTCGGCGACCGTGACGAGGTCGTGCGGGCCGTTCTTCTCCAGCACCTCGTGGGCGGCGAGCTGCCGGAACCGCGGCATGATCTCGGCCGCCGCGGCCTTGCGGACGGCGTCCTCGACGGCGGCCGGATTCAGCGCGCGCAGCACCTCGTCCGCCGTGTGCGCCGCGGCACCGGCCGCCGCGCCCTTCTCTTCGGCCGTGTGCGCCGCGGCGGCGCCCACCGCACCCGTCTCGTCCGTCGTGTCTCCCGTTTCCGTACGAATCGCTTCGATCATGACCCCATCGAACCACGTACCACTGACACGGGAGCTGGACAGGAGGTGAACTCCGGATGCCGGGGGCCGGGCCCGGCGGGGTGCCGGCCGCGCTCCGGACGGGTGCCCGCCCCGGTCCGGCCCGCCCGCGGCCGGTGTCGGCCCGCCCGGCTCGCCGGCCCCGGTCCAGCCCGCCCGGCCCGCCCGGCCCGCCCCGGCCCGGCTACCGCCCCACCGCATACCCCTGCATCCCCCGCGGGTTCGCCGCCGCCGACAGCACCCCGCTCTCCGGGTCCCGCGCCACCGCGGACAGCCGCCCCTCCGACCACGCGTCGCCGACGGTCACCGCGTGCCCGCGCCGCCGCAGCTCCCCGATCACGTCCGCGCCGACGCGGGACTCGACGGTGACGCTGCCCGGCCGCATGGCGCGCGGGAAGAAGGACCCGGGGAAGGAGTCGTTGTGCCAGTTCGGGGCGTCGATGGCGCCTTGCAGATCGAGCCCCCGCGCACCGGCGCGCGCAGGGCCGCGGCGAGCAGGAAGTGCAACTGCCACTGGTCCTGCTGGTCGCCGCCGGGGGTGCCGAAAGCCATCACGGGCACGCCGTCGCGCAGCGCCAGGGACGGGGAGAGGGTGGTGCGCGGTCGGCGGCCGGGCGTCAGCGAGTTCGGAAGCCCCTCCTCCAGCCAGGCCATCTGGAGGCGCGTACCGAGCGGGAAGCCGAGCGCGGGGACCACCGGGCTGGACTGGAGCCAGCCGCCGGAGGGCGTCGCGGAGACCATGTTGCCCCAGCGGTCCACGATGTCGATGTGGCAGGTGTCGCCCCGTGTGGCGCCGCTCCGGTCGACCTCGGGGGCGATGACGGGAGCGGCCCCGGGGGTGCCGGGAGTCGCCACCGTGGGCTCGCCCGCCCCGGCACCGGCGGCGCCCGGCGCGCCGGCGGCGTCCTCCCCGGCCGCGACGGCCAGGGCGTGCTTGCTCAGCCGGGGCGTACGGCCGTCCGGGCTGCCGGGCCGCAACTCGTACGAGGCCTGCTCCCCGATCAGCGCCCGCCGCACCGCGTTGTAGTCCTCGCTCAGCAGCGTGCCGAGCGGCACCTCGGCCGCGTCGCCGTACCAGGCCTCGCGGTCGGCCATGGCCAGCTTGCAGCCCTCGATCAGCAGGTGCACGTACTCGGGACTGCCGTAGGCGGGCAGTTCCGGCGGCAGCAGCGCGAGTTGCTGGAGCAGGACCGGGCCCTGCGACCAGCCGCCCGGCTTCGCCACGGTCCAGCCGTTCCAGTCGTACGTGACCGGGTCCTCGTACGTCGCGGAGAAGGCCGCCAGGTCGTCGCCGGTGAGGGTGCCGGCGTGCCGCTCGCCGGAGGTGTCCATGGCGGGGCGGGCCGCGAAGCCGGCCAGCGCCTCGCCGATGAAGCCCTCGCGCCAGATCCGCCGGGCCGCGTCGATCTGCGCCTCCCGGCCGGGCCCGGCGGCCTCCGCCTCGGCGATCAGACGGCGCCAAGTGGCGGCCAGCGGCCGGTTCCTGAGCAGCCCGCCGGGCGCGACCGGCCGCCCCTCCGGCAGGTAGATCTCGGCGGACGATATCCACTCGGTCTCGAACAGCTCCCGGACCGTCGCCACCGTCTCGCCGACCCGCTCGACGGCCGGGTGCCCGTGCTCCGCGTACCCGACGGCGTACCTGAGCACCTCGCCGAGGGACTTGGTGCCGTGGTCCCGGAGCAGCAGCATCCACGCGTCGAACGCACCCGGCACGGCGGCGGCGAGCGGTCCGGTACCGGGCACCAGCCCGAGCCCGAGCGAGGTGTAGTGCGCCACGCTCGCCCCGGCGGGCGCCGGCCCCTGGCCGCACAGCACCCGCACCGGCCCGCCGGCGGGCGCCAGGACGACCGGCACCTCGCCCGCCGGCCCGTTCAGGTGCGGCTCGACGACATGCAGCACGAACCCGGCGGCCACCGCCGCGTCGAAGGCGTTGCCGCCGTCCTCCAGCACGGCCATCGCGGACTGGGAGGCCAGCCAGTGCGTGGTCGCGGCCATGCCGAAGGTTCCCTGGAGGGTCGGGCGGGTGGTGAACACGGTTCTCGGTTCTCCTCGCGTCGTACGGACGGT
This sequence comes from Streptomyces sp. Ac-502, assembly GCF_045222935.1. Classification (NCBI taxonomy): domain Bacteria; kingdom Bacillati; phylum Actinomycetota; class Actinomycetes; order Kitasatosporales; family Streptomycetaceae; genus Streptomyces; species Streptomyces sp. Ac-502. The sequence continues at coordinate 8,534,415 of NZ_JBHFFO010000001.1, read as the reverse complement.
CTCCTTCCCGCCCTCTCCCCCGCAGAGCACCCGGGAATGCCCCGGGCAGGGCCGTTCCTGATCACATCTGCCGGGCCTGTCCGCACGAGCCTCGTCGGCGACGGCGGAATCGCATGGAGGCGCCCCCTGAATTCATCATCATCTCGGAAGGGGACGTCTTCACCCTTGTGGTCAGCCCTGTCTCGACACGTCCGCGTAGTCCACGAACGCCCGGCGGAACCGTGTGTGCCCGGTGTCCCTGGAGTGCTCGCGCATCCATACCTCCACAGGGTGCGGAGTGATCCACTCATCCGAGGACTGCCCGCACTCCTTGTCGTCACCGGACACGCACACTGCCTCATAGGTGGGCTCCGCCGTCCGGTCCTGCTCGATCCGGAACGGCACGAACCGCAACGTCCTGCGCCTCATGAGGGGCACCCCGCGATCTGGTGCCTGCGCAGGTCGACGTTGGCGTCGGACACGCCGCTGTGGTCGTGGGCCGAACGCCGGTTCTTCCTGCGGATGCCGATCTCCGAACACGTCTTGCAGCCTGCCCGAGGGCGGGGCGCGGCGTCCTGCCGCAGGGGAAGTTCCACCGGGTCACCGGGGTACGTCTTGGTCATGCTTCAGGTGTAATCGAGTCCGGCTCCCCGCCCAGTGGCCGTATTGGTGGCCAAACTGGCCGCGTGCGCATCGGAGAGCTGATCAAGGTCCTTCGGGCAGGCAGGGGCTGGTCCCAGGCAGACCTGTCCGGCCATCTCTGCGACCGGTCCGGACACCCCACCCTGACCCGTGAGGAGGTCAGCCGGTGGGAGTCGGGGAGACGGTCTCCGGGCCGCTTCTGGCTCCCGTTCCTGGCCGAGGTGTTCTCCGTACCCCTCGCAGCCCTGCAGGCCGCCGGAGCCGGCCACCCGTCGGCGCTGGCCGAGGTGGCACGGCAAGGACTCATGGAAGCCATGGGCGAGGCCGCCGCGACGGACGACTGGCACCGGATCGCGGACGACTACGGACACGACTTCATGGCCCTGTCCGCCCGAGAAGTGGAGCCGCGTCTGGCAGGCGATCTTCTGCTGCTGCGGGGGAAGCTGGGTGAGAACCGGTCGGCGTTGTGGGAGGCGGCCGCTCGGCTTTCGGTCGTGATGGGCATGGCCACCGCTTCCCTGAACGGTCCTGCGGCTTCTGCCCGCTGGTACCGGACGGCCGTGGCCGCCGCCGACCGCAGCGGCTGCACTTCACTACGAGAGTGGACGCGAGGGCAGGGCGCGCTGGCTCTGGTGTACGAGGGCGCCGAGCCCGAGCCGGTCATCCTCATGGCCGGCGACGGACTGGATCTGTCGGAGGCTTCCTCTCTCGGACGGCTGTGCGCCTTCCTGGCGCTTGCGCACGGGTACGGCAAGTTGGGCGAGCCCGACCTGGCTCTGGGGGCTCTCCGAAACGCTGACGAGATGTTCCCGGTGGTCGAAACCCACGAACAGGCATCCGTGTTCTCCATGCCGCGCTGGGGCTACAGCCTGACGAAGACGCTCGTCCACGCAAGGCTCGGCGACGTGGACCGGTCGCAGGCGGAACAGGACACCGCCGACCTCCTCAGGCCTGCCCATTTGAGCCGGTACGCCGCCCACACAGGCGTGCACCGCGCCCTGTCGGTGGTGAAGTCCGGAGACGTGCACGCCGGTCTCGACATGGCTCGCGAAACGCTGGCCGGCCTCCCCGAGGACCACCGGTCCACCGTGCTCCAGGGCTTCGTCTCCGAGGTGAGAGCCGCAGCTCGAGCGACCTGAACCGCCCCCTTTGCCAGGAATGCCACCGGCGGCGCTACGGTTGACCCGGCTGCCGGCCGACCGGGCCGTGCGCCGCGACAGAACAGCGGGAGGATGCGCCGTGCAGGGCAAGCACCACGGTGAGTACAAGGTGCCGGGCGGCAAGCTCGTGGTCGTCGATCTCGACGTGACGGGCGGAACGCTGCGCGACGTCCGGGTCGCGGGCGACTTCTTCCTGGAGCCGGACGACGCGCTCGGCGCCATCAACGCGGCGCTGGAGGGCGCGCCCGCCGACACCGACGCGCGCGGGCTGGCGGCCCGGATCGAGGCGGCGCTGCCGCCCGGCGCGGTGCTGTTCGGGTTCACGGCGGAGGCGGTGGGCATCGCGGTACGCCGCGCCGTCGCGCAGGCCACCGACTGGACGGACTTCGACTGGCAGATCATCCACGAGGCGCCGCAGCCGCCCGCGCTGCACATGGCCCTGGACGAGGTGCTGACCGCCGAAGTGGCCGCCGGCCGGCGCCCGCCGACCCTGCGGGTGTGGGAGTGGGACCGCCCCGCCGTCATCATCGGCAGCTTCCAGTCGCTGGCCAACGAGGTGGACCCGCAGGGCGCCGCACGGCACGGCGTGACGGTCGTCCGGCGCATCAGCGGCGGCGGCGCGATGTTCGTGGAGCCGGGCAACACCATCACGTACTCGCTGTGCGTACCGGCCTCGCTCGTGCAGGGGCTGACCTTCGCCGAGAGCTACGCCTACCTGGACGACTGGGTGCTGACCGCCCTCGGCGACATGGGCGTCAACGCCTGGTACAAGCCGCTCAACGACATCGCCACCGACGCCGGGAAGATCGCCGGCGCCGCGCAGAAGCGCATGGTAGCGGGCGACGGGGCGGTGCTGCACCACGTGACCATGTCCTACGACATCGACGCGGACAAGATGGTCGAGGTGCTGCGGATCGGCAAGGAGAAGCTGTCGGACAAGGGCACCCGCAGCGCGAAGAAGCGGGTGGACCCGCTGCGCCGCCAGACCGGGCTGCCGCGGGCGGAGGTCATCGAGCGGATGATCGGCTCGTTCCGCGCACGGTACGGGGGCAGCGACGGCACGGTGTCCCCGGAGGAGATGACGCGGGCCCAGGAGCTGGCGGGCGGGAAGTTCAGCTCGCCGGAGTGGACCGCGCGGGTTCCGTAGGGGCGACCGCCGTCTCCTGCGCTCCCGTCTCGTACGGCCCGTCTCGTACGGCCCGTCTCGTACGCCCCGTCTGCTACGCCGCCGTGCCCAGCCGGAAGCGTGCCGCCACCTCGTCCGCGAGGTCGCCGGCCGGGCGGCCGCCGTCCATGGTGATCACCGTGTTTCCGTGGGCGGCGGCCTGACGGCGTACCTCGGCGTCCCACAGTTCGTCCCGGGCCAGCCGTTTGGCCAGGGTGGACTCCGGGGCCCGGCTGCCCCAGCTGACCAGGGACCGTACCGGGACGTTGCGCCGGGCGCGTAGCGCGGCCATCCGGAATTCGGGGGTGGGCAGCAGGAAGACCGCCTGGTCGGGGCGGGTGAGCAGGGGCGCGAGCTGGCTCGGCAGGTTGCCGAACCAGTCCACCAGGACGGGCCGGTCGGCGGGCATCGCGAGGAGGTCCTCGACCTCGAAGGCGAAGGTCTCGGCGACCACGCGCTGCGCGAAGCCGCATGCCTCGTCGGGGCTGCGGCTGTCCCACAGGGAGCCGGGCGGCTCGTCGCGGGCCGCGTGGAAGTGCGGATGCTGTCGTGGGGTGCAGCGGGGCAGCCAGGTGTGCTGGGCCAGGTCGCCGCGGTAGATCACGGCGCCGTGGCGCCGGGCCAGGATTATCGCCAGCGTGCTCTTGCCCGCTCCGGTGCCGCCGGCGATCCACCGCACGTGGGAGAGCCGGCCCGCCGCGGCGGTCGTCGTCCGGGCAGCAGGTCCGAAGGGTGTTCCCGATGGAGGGCGCCTCATACGGTCCATGGTCCTCGCATCGGGCGTGCGGCTCCAAGGCCGCCCCGTATGGGGAGCATCAGGAGTGGGCAAAGAGTTGGCAGGGACGGTTGAGTCGGTGCGCGCCCCCGCGCGCCTCCGCGCGTCCTGTGCGCCCCCGCCGAGGCCGTGCGCCGGTCAGCGCACCGGGTCGTACGGGCTCAGGTCCAGCCCCGGGTCCCCGCCCGTCGCGAGCAGTGCGGCGACCCGCCCCGCCCAGGGGCCGACCGTCAGCCCGGTCGGCCCGAGACCGTCGGCGACGACCAGGCCCGCCAACTGCGGGACCTGGCCGAGCAGCGGCCGGATGTCCGGTCCTACGGGACGGAAGCCGACCCGGGTCTCCAGGTGGGTGGCGCCCGCCAGTCCGGGCGCGACGGCCAGGGCCTCGGTCAGTACCTCGGCCAGTCCGGCGGCCGTCACCCGGTGGTCGAAGCCGGTGCCGGCCTCCCGGGTGGCGCCCGCCACGATCCGCGAGCCGTCGAACGGGACGAGGTAGTGCCCGGTGGCGCGGGGCATGACGACGGGCCAGTTCCCGGTGTCCGCGCCGGGCAGCGACAGGTGGACGATCTGGCCGCGCTGCGGTGCGACCCGTACGGTGACGCCCACCGGTGCCAGCAGTTCCGGCGCCCAAGCCCCGGCCGCGACGACGACCGCGTCCGCGGCGATGCGCTCGCCGTCCACCTCGATGCCGGTGACGCGGTCCGCCGTACGCAGCAGTGCGGCGCGGCCGGTCCGCAGATCGATGCCCCGGTGCCGCGCCTGGCGCAGCAGCGCGTCCCGCAGCCGGCCGCCGTCGACCCGCGCACCGGCGGCGATGTGTACGGCCCGGGAGCCGGGCGCGAGGGGCGGGAACAGCGTGCGCACCTCGGACTCGCCGAGGAGGTCCACGTCGCCGGTGTCGGCAGGGCCGCGCCGCCGTTCGAGCACCCGCCGGCGGATGCGGTGCAGGTCCGCGTCGTCGGCGGCCAGGGCGAGCGCGCCGACGGCCCGGTGGCCGAGGCCGCGCTCGCCCGCCTCGGTGAGTCCGCCGATCAGTTCCGGGTAGTACCGGGCCCCTTCCGCGGCGACGCGGAACCAGTCCGGGTCGTCGTGCTCGGAGGCCCAGGGGCAGATGATGCCCGCGCCGGCCGCGGTCGCCTCGCCGGGCGCCGCACGCCCGGCGAGCACCACGTCCGCCCCCAGCCCGGCCGCGTGCCAGGCGGCACTCGCGCCGACGATGCCCGAACCGACCACGGCGACGCGCATCTGCCTCTCCTCCCGGCGGGCGGCCGGCCCCTCCGGCCGGTCCGGTACGCACGACGACTCCGCGACTCCCTGACTCCGCGGTCCGTCCCGGCACCCGCCGAAGCCGTCCCCCATCCTGGGTGATCGCACCATCTGACGGAAGAGGCCCACGCCACGCCGGGACATCGCGGGCACCTGGGTGCCGCCTCCTCAGCACCACCGTCCGAGACCCCGGTTGGTTCGCTACGAGAGTTCCCACCCGGCACGACGAGGGCTCGGGACACACCCACCGGCGTGTTCCGAGCCCTTCGTCTCACCGGCGCACCGGCCAGGCGGCGCTCCGCTCAGGCGTTGACCTTCGGGATGACGTCCCTGGCGTACGCGTCGATCACCTTCTCCTTCGCGTCGTGCATCGCGTACAGCGCGAACTGGTCGACGCCCAGCTCCCGCAGCCTGCGCAACTTCTCGACCTGTGCGTCCGCCGTGCCGATGAGACAGAAACGGTCGATGATCTCGTCGGGGACGAAGGCGGTGTCCGGGTTGCCCGAACGGCCGTGGTGGGCGTAGTCGTAGCCTTCGCGGGACTTGATGTAGTCGGTCAGCTCCTGCGGCACCGCGCCCGAGTCCGTGCCGTACTTGGACACCAGGTCGGCCACGTGGTTGCCGACCATGCCGCCGAACCACCGGCACTGTTCCCTGGCGTGGGCGAGCGCCTCGGGCGAGTCGTCGTCCGTGACGTAGGCGGGGGCCGCGACACAGATCTTGACGTCGGACGGATCACGGCCTGCCGCTGTGGCGGCCGCGCGTACCGCCTTCACCATCCACTCCGTGAGGAACGGGTCGGCGAGCTGGAGGATGAAACCGTCGGCCTCCTCGCCGGTCATCTTGAGCGCCTTGGGACCGTACGCCGCCATCCAGACGGGAAGCCGCGCCCCTTCGCGCACCCACGGGAACTTCACGACCATGCCGCCGCCCAGGTCGGCTTCGTCGCCGCGCCCGAGAGCGCGGACGATCTTCATCGTCTCGCTGATGCGCGCCAGCGTGTTGGGGGCGCGGCCGGCCACCCGCATCGCCGAGTCGCCGCGTCCGATGCCGCAGACGGTGCGGTTGCCGTACATGTCGTTGAGGGTGGCGAAGGTGGAGGCGGTGACCTCCGGGGTGCGGGTCGAAGGGTTGGTGACCATCGGGCCGACGATCAGGCGTTCGGTGTGTTCCAGGATGCGGCTGTAGATGACGAACGGCTCCTGCCACAGCACACACGAGTCGAAGGTCCAGCCGTGGGTGAAGCCTGCTGCCTCCGCGCGCCGCATGAGGCTGACGACCTGGGAGGCCGGCGGGTCGGTCTGCAGAACGAGTCCGAAGTCCATGGTGATAACCCCTTCCGCTGTTCAGTTCAGGTACTGGCAGGTGCCGCGCGGGGTGTACGCGCCGTGCCCGTCCCGGCCGGTGAACTCGCGCGCGATGATGACGGGTTCGCCGCGCGACAGGACCGTCTCGACCCGTCCGGTCAGGCGCCTGCCCTCGTAGGCCGAGTAGTCGACGTTCATGTGGTGGGTGGCCGCCGAGACGGTCTGCTCGGCGTGCGGGTCGTAGACGACGAGGTCGGCATCGCTGCCCGGCGCGATGGTGCCCTTCTTCGGGTACAGGCCGAACATCCTGGCCGGTGTCGCGCAGGCGATCTCGATCCAGCGCCGCCGGGTGAGGTGTCCGTCGACGACGGCCTGGTGCAGCAGGTCCATCCGGTTCTCGACGCCGGGCATCCCGTTCGGGATCTTGGAGAAGTCCCCGCGGCCCAGCTCCTTCTGTCCGGAGAAGCAGAACGGGCAGTGGTCCGTGGACACCACCTGGAGGTCGTTCGCGCGCAGGCCGTGCCAGAGTGCCGCCTGGTGCTCCTTCGGCCGCAGCGGTGTGCTGCACACGTACTTCGCGCCTTCGAAGCCGGGTTCGGCGAGGTTGTCCGTCGACAGGAACAGGTACTGCGGACACGTCTCGCCGAAGACCGGCAGGCCCTCGTTCCTAGCGCGCGTCAGTTCGGCGACCGCTTCCCGCGCCGACACGTGGACGACGTACAGCGGCGCCCCGGCGACCTGGGCCAGCTTGATCGCGCGATGGGTCGCCTCCGCTTCCAGGAGGGCCTTTCTGACCTCGCCGTGGTAGCGCGGGTCGGCCTGGCCGCGCTCCAGCGCCTGCTGCACGAGCACGTCGATCGCGATGCCGTTCTCGGCGTGCATCATGATCAGGCCGCCGTTGTCACCGGCCCGCTGCATGGCGCGCAGGATCTGTCCGTCGTCGGAGTAGAAGACGCCCGGATACGCCATGAACAGTTTGAACGAGCTCACGCCTTCGCCGACGAGCCCGTCCATCTCCTTGAGCGTGGACTCGTTCACATCCGACACGATCATGTGGAAGGCGTAGTCGATCGCGCATCTTCCGTCGGCCTTCGCGTGCCAGGCGTCCAGCCCCTCCCGCAGCGCGGCGCCCTTCGACTGCACCGCGAAATCGATGATCGTGGTGGTGCCGCCCCACGCCGCCGCCTTCGTGCCGGTCTCGAAGGTGTCGGAGGAAGCCGTTCCGCCGAACGGGAATTCCATGTGGGTGTGGGCATCGACGCCGCCGGGGACGACGTACTTCCCGGTGGCGTCGATGACGCGGTCGGCTGTCCACTGCTGGCTGTCCGGTGTGGCCAGTGCTTCGACGCGGCCGTTCTCGACCAGCACATCGGCGTGCACTTCCTCGGCGGCGGTGACGACCAGGCCGCCGCGGACGACTGTACGGGTCATGCTTCCGGTTCTCCCTTCCACACACCAGTGGTGCTCGGCGGCGCCGGAAGGGAGCTGGCCCGGCGTGCTCCGCCGTCCGGGCGGTCCGCCCCAGGTGACGCCGCGTCAAGACCGGTCTACACCCGTAGAGCGCGGCCGTGCAGCCGACCGTAGAAGCATGTCACCCACCGTGGCAACACCATGACCGCAGTTCAGGGGAGCCGGCCGGCGAACGGACCGGGTTACTTCACTGATTGCGCAACTCGGGAACCTTGCCCTCGGCCGCCGCGTTGCCCGATGGGGGACAGCACGACACACCGGACCGTACGCACACGCAACAGGAGACACAGCACCATGGGCGTCAGCCTCAGCAAGGGCCAGAACGTCGTCCTCAACCAGGACGGCACTCCCCTCGCGGACGTCACCGTCGGCCTGGGCTGGGACGCCCGGCCCACCGCCGGCGCCGACTTCGACCTCGACGCCTCGGCGGTCGTCTGCGGCACCGACCAACGCGTCCTGTCCGACGCGCACTTCGTCTTCTACAACAACCTGACCAGCCCGGACGGCGCGGTCCGGCACACCGGCGACAACCTCACCGGCGCGGGCGACGGCGACGACGAGCAGATCCTCATCGACCTGGACCGGCTCGGCGAGGAGACCGGGCAGGTCGTCTTCACCGTCTCCATCCACGACGCCGAGCAGCGCGGCCAGAGCTTCGGCCAGGTCGAGGACGCGTACATCCGCGTCGTGGACAACCTGACGGGCCGCGAGATGTGCCGCTACGAGCTGTCGTACGACGCCGCGGGCGAGACGGCGATGGTCTTCGGCGCCCTCTACCGGCGCGGCGGCGAGTGGAAGTTCCGGGCCATCGGCCAGGGATACGCCTCGGGGCTGGCCGGTATCGCCACCGACTACGGCGTCAACGTCGGCTGACCCCGGCACGCGAAAGGGCGCGCCCGGGAGGGGCGCGCCCTTCAGCCGTGCTTACAGGTGCGAGGCGATGGCCGGCATCAGGTCCTGGAAGGTGCGGCCGTTGGCGGGCTCGCCGATGGCGGCCATCTCCCAGCCGCCGCCGGCCCGGCGCACCTTCGCCATGATCTGCGCGGTGTACGGGCCGCCGCCGGTCAGGGTGTAGCGGGCCAGCTCCTGGCCGTTGGTCTCGTCCACCAGGCGGCAGAACGCGTTCTGCACCTCGGCGAAGGTCTGCCCGGTGAAGGAGTTCACCGTGAAGACGATCTGGTCGACGCGGGCGGGCACCCGCTGGAGGTCGACGAGGATCACTTCGTCGTCGCCGCCCTGGCCCGCGCCGCCCACCAGGTTGTCACCGGTGTGGCGCACCGAGCCGTCGTCGCTGATCAGGTGCTGGAAGAAGACGACGTCGACGGGCTCCTGCCCGGCGAAGAGGACGGCCGAGGCGTCCAGGTCGATCTCGCGGGCCATCAGCTTGGCGAGGAAGCCCTTGCGGGCGGCGGCCTGCCAGCCGAGTCCCATCCGTACGACGCTGAGCTCGCCTCCGCCGGACTTGCTCAGACTGATCTTCTGACCCTTGTCCAGGTTCACGGTCATGTGCTGTCACTCCTGCGTCGGGATGGCGTGCCTTGGGCAGGCGGCGGCCGTCGCCACCGGCCGGGGATCAAAAATCTACAGCACTGTAGAGGTAATGGAGAAGTAAAGAAGCGCACGGTGGAGCGGGTGGGCACAAGTGCCCGACGAGCGGTACCGACGGCGGACGCCGAGCGCTGTGCACTTGGCGGGCCCCGCCGGAATGCTCACAGCGGGGCCCAGTCGTACGGTACCCAGCCGGGCGCCCGCACAACAGGGCGCGTCGCCGCTTTCAGAACACCGGGGCCACCCGCTCCGCACGGACGGCCGACTGCTCCGCGCAGACACCCGGTCGCTCCGCGAGGACGCCCGGCCGCTCCGCGAGGCGTGCGTCCGGCCCCGCCGCGCCTTCCGCCAGCCGGCGCAGCGCCCGCGCCGACGGCGACCCGGGTTCGGCGTGGTAGGTGACCAGCTGCTGGTCCGGGTCGGCCGGCAGGGCGAGCGTCTCGTACGCGAGCGACAGCGGCCCCACCACCGGATGCTTCAGCCGCTTCGTGCCGAAGCCCTTGTCCTGGACGTCGTGGGCCGCCCAGATCCGCCGGAAGTCCGCACTGCGCGCGGACAGCTCGTCGATCAGCGCGCACAGCTTCGGGTCCTCCGGGAACCGGCCGACGTCACGCCGCAGGTGGGCGACGACGTGGGCCGCCTTCTCCGCCCAGTCGGCGTACAGCTCGCGCGTCGCCGGGGCGAGGAAGAGCTGCCAGGCCATGTTGCGCTCCTCGGCCGGCATCGCGGCGAAGTCACCGAGGAGCGCGCGGCCGAGCCGGTTCCAGCCGAGGATGTCCAGCCGCCGGCCGACCACGTACGCGGGGACGCCCTCCATCGCGTCGATCAGGTCCTGGAAGGCGGGACGGATCCGCTGCGGCCGGAGAGCGGGACGCAGGCGACGGGAGGCCGGCCTGGCCAGGTGGGTCAGGTGGGAGCGCTCGGCCCGGGTCAGCCGCAGCACGTCCGCTATCGCGTCCAGCACCGCCGTGGAGACGTTCTGCCCCCGTCCCTGTTCGAGCCGTATGTAGTACGCCACGCTGACCCCGGCCAGCTGTGCCAGCTCCTCCCGTCGCAGGCCGGGCACCCTCCGGCGCCCGCCGTGGTGGGCCAGACCGACGTCCTCTGGCCGGAGCCTGGCGCGGCGGGAGCGGAGGAATTCGCTCAGTTCGGTGCGCTGGTCCATCCCTGAATTATGACGGTCGCCGCCCGGAACGCGGCACCGGCGGCAGCCGGGCCCCGGGCGCCGTACGGACAGGAGCACCGGCCACCGTGCGGGTCGGTGCCGTCGGCCACCGCATCGCCGGGGGCGACGGCCGCCGTACCGCCAGGGTGGTTTTCGCAGTGGTAGGAACGCCGAGCGTAGGCTCAACAGGGCACTGGTTGCACCAGGCACGCAAGTCCACCCTGGAGAACATGAACCGCACCTCTGTTCCCGCATACGCAGCTCCCGCCCCGAAGGCTCCGCTGGAGCGCACCACCATCGAGCGCCGGGAGCCGGGCGCGCACGACATCGTCATCGACATCAAGTTCGCGGGCATCTGCCACTCCGACATCCACACCGTGCGGGCGGAGTGGGGCGACGGCGGGCACTTCCCGATCGTCCCCGGCCACGAGATCGCGGGCGTGGTCAGCGAGGTCGGCTCCGAGGTGACCCGCTACACGGTCGGCGACCGGGTCGGCGTCGGCTGCTTCGTCGACTCCTGCCGGACGTGCGAGAACTGCCTGGCCGGTCTCCAGCAGTACTGCACCGGCGAGCTGGGCCAGGTCGGCACGTACAACGCCGTCGGCCGGGACGGCGTGGCCACCCAGGGCGGCTACTCCACCCACCTCGTCATCGACGAGAACTACGCGCTGAGCATCCCGGACAGCCTGCCGCTGGACGCCGCCGCGCCGCTGCTGTGCGCCGGCGTCACCCTGTACTCGCCGCTGGCGCACTGGAAGGCCGGCCCCGGCAAGAAGGTCGCCGTGGTGGGCCTCGGCGGCCTCGGCCACATGGGCGTCAAGATCGCGCACGCGATGGGTGCCGAGGTCACCGTACTGAGCCAGTCGCTGCGCAAGCAGGAGGACGGCCTGCGGCTCGGCGCCGACCATTACTACGCCACGTCCGACCCGGATACCTTCAAGAAGCTGGCGAACAGCTTCGACCTGATCGTCAACACCGTCTCCGCCGAGCTCGACCTCAACGCCTACCTGGGCCTGCTGCGCACCGACGGCACCCTCGTCCAGCTCGGTGTGCCGGAGCACCCGCTGCCCGTCGCGCCGTTCGCCCTGATCGGCAACCGCCGGTCCTTCGCCGGCTCGCTGATCGGCGGCCTCCAGGAGACCCAGGAGATGCTGGACTTCTGCGGCGAGCACGGCATCGCCTCGGAGATCGAGGTGATCGCCGCGGACCGGATCAACGAGGCGTACGAGCGGGTGCTCGCCAGCGACGTCCGCTACCGCTTCGTGATCGACACCGCGACGATCTGACAGCGCTGATCCGTCGGCTGACGGCCGCGGGGCCCGGCCCCGCGACCCCGGGGTGCCACCGCGGTGGCACCCCGGGGTCGCCGTCGGCGTGGCCCGGACGACACCCGGGGATCACCGTGGGTACTGTTCCGGCGACAGGTTCCGTGCTACCTTCGAATCAGTTGCAGTTTTGGTACCCATAAACGTTATGTGCGCCTGACGGTATGTGACCGTCGGGCGCATTTGTTTTCTGCCGGTCTCATCCGGATGGGCTCAATTGCGGCGACCCTGGAAACCGCACAGTGCGGATTCCTCAACTGCCTCGATCGAAGGATACAGACATGGCAACCGGCACCGTGAAGTGGTTCAACTCCGAAAAGGGCTTCGGCTTCATCGAGCAGGACGGCGGCGGCGCCGACGTCTTCGCCCACTACTCGAACATCCAGGCTCAGGGCTTCCGTGAGCTCGTCGAGGGCCAGAAGGTCTCCTTCGACGTCACGCAGGGCCAGAAGGGCCCGCAGGCCGAGAACATCGTTCTCGCCTGACGACGGCGCGCAGGCCGGCCGGTCCCAGCGGACCGCCGCCGCGACCGTAGGACTGCCTAGGCGCGAGCCGGAGCTTCACCCGGAAGGGTAAGTTTCCGGCTCGCGTCTTTTTATGCGGCCAGGGAGTTTCCCCGGCCAAAACCGGTCGGAACCGATCAGAACCGGTCGGTCCACTTCAGGCGGACGACAGTCCGCGTTCGGCCGCCCGCAAGGAGTCCGCCAGGATCGCGGCGCCTTCCGCCGCCTCCTCGGCGGTCAGGGACAGCGGGGGCGCGATCCGCAGCACGGCGCCCGACAGTCCCCCTTGCCGATGAGCAGGCCGCGCTCCCTGGCCGCCTCCACGACGAGGTTCGCCACCTGCGGCGACGGTTCCCCGGTGTCCGGCGCCACCAGTTCGACCCCGATCATCAGGCCGCGCCCGCGCACCTCCCGCACGGTCCCGAGCCCGGCGCCGGCCGCCCGCAGCCGCTCGATGAGCAGGCCGCCGACGCGCCGGGCGTTGCCCTGGAGATCGTGTTCGAGGAGATGGTCGAGGTTGGCCAGGGCAGCCGCCATGGTGACCGGGCTCCCGCCGAACGTGGAGACGGAGTTCGCGCCGAGGCAGTTCATCACCTCCGCGCGGGCGACGACACCGCCGACGGACATGCCGTTGCCGATGCCCTTGGCGAAGGTCAGCAGGTCCGGCGGGCCGTTGCCGGCGTGGGCCTGCCAGCCCCAGAAGTGGTCGCCGGTGCGGCCCCAGCCGGTCTGCACCTCGTCGGAGATCCACAGGATGCCGTGCCGGTCCAGCACCTCGCGGAAGGCCGCGTAGAGCCCGTCGGGCGGCGCGGTGAAGCCGCCGACGCCCTGCACCGGCTCGGCGATCAGCGCGGCGACGTTCGCCGTCTGGCCGAGCATGTCCTCCAGGTCGGCGACGCAGGCGTCGATGTACGCGGCGTCGGACAGCCCGGCGTACGGGCCCCGGCCGCGCACGCCACCGTGCACGTACAGCGTCTGGAGCGGCGAGAGGCCGGTCGGAGACCAGCTGGCGTTGCCGGTGATGCCGACGGTCGAGAAGGACCGGCCGTGGTAGCTGTTGCGCATCGCCAGGATCTGGTTCGAGCCCCGGTACGCCGTCGCCAGCAGGAGCGCGGTGTCGTTCGCCTCCGTACCGGAGGTGGTGAAGAAGACCCGGGCGTCGGGAATGCCGGAGAGCGCGGCGATCCGCTCCGCCAGGTCCACCATGGGGCGGGACAGATAGAGCGTCGAGGTGTGCAGGATGCGGCCCGCCTGGTCGGCGACCGCCTTGGTCACCTCGGGCAGCGCGTGGGCGGTCATGGTGGTGAGGATGCCGCCGAAGAAATCCAGGTAGCGGTTGCCGTCCGCGTCCCAGACGTGGCGGCCCTCGCCGTGCGTCAGCTCGATGGGCCGCTCGTAGAGCAGGGTGAGCCAGTCCGGCAGGACGGCGCGGTGCCGGGAGCGCAGGTCCGCGTCCGGTGCGGCGGCCCCGGCGCCGTCCGGGGGCGTGTGCCGCGCTGTCACGGCTGGACCAGTCCCTCGTACGCGTCGGGGCGGCGGTCCCGGTAGAAGGCCCACTGCTGCCGCACCTCGTCGATCAGACCGAAGTCCAGGTCGCGGACGACCAGTTCCTCCTTGGTGTCGCTGGCGACGTCGCCGACGAACTGCCCGCGCGGGTCGACGAAGTAGCTCGTCCCGTAGAAGTCGTTGTCGCCGTACTCCTCCACGCCGACCCGGTTGATCGCCGCGACGAAGTACTCGTTGGCCACCGCGGCGGCGGGCTGTTCCAGCTGCCAGAGGTAGGCGGACAGGCCGCGCGAGGTGGCGGAGGGGTTGTAGACGAGCTGCGCGCCGTTCAGACCCAGCTGGCGCCAGCCCTCGGGGAAGTGGCGGTCGTAGCAGATGTAGACGCCGATCCGGCCCACGGCGGTGTCGAAGACCGGCCAGCCGAGGTTGCCCGGCTTGAAGTAGTACTTCTCCCAGAAGCCCTTGACCTGCGGGATGTGGTGCTTGCGGTAGGTGCCGAGCACGGTGCCGTCGGCGTCGATGACGGCGGCGGTGTTGTAGTAGAAGCCGGACTGCTCGACCTCGAAGACCGGCACCACGATCACCATGCCGGTCTCGCGGGCCAGCTCCTGCATCCGGCGCGTGGTGGGGCCGTCCGGCACCGGCTCGGCCCAGCGGTAGTGCTCCGGCTCCTGCACCTGGCAGAAGTACGGGGCGTTGAAGACCTCTTGGAAGCCGATCACCTGTGCGCCCTGCGCGGCCGCCGCCCTGGCGTGTTCCTCGTGCTTCGCGATCATCGATTCGGTGTCGCCGGTCCAGGACGCCTGAACCAGTGCGGCGCGTACGACGTTACGGACAACATCGGCCATGAGCTGCTCCTTCGTCGAGCCGTCGGCCACGGGCCATGCGGATCTACGCGTGTGGAGGCGACCGTAGGCCTCGTGCGGCGGCGAGGCAAGACCATCTCCCCCGCGGGCGGGACGCGGGGCCGGGCGGGACGCGGGGCCGGGCGGGACGCGGGGCCGGGCGGGACGCGGGGCCGGGCGGGACGCGGGGCCGGGCGGGACGCGGGGCCGGACCGGCCGCCGGGCCGGAGTCACTTGCCGGGCCGGACGCCGGGCCGGACCACTTCCTGGACCGGAGTCAGCTTCTCGGGCCGCCGGCCCGCAGGGCGTGGCTGATGTCGCGGTGCCGGTTCGGCGAGACCCCGGCGGCGGCGTCCAGGAGCAGCGGGGTCAGCTCGCCCGGTGCGCTCGCGGTCGCCTCCACCGCCTCCTCGGGCGTACGGGCCCGGACCAGCGCCGCGAACAGTTCGCGCGCCTGGACCGGGCGGCCCGCGCCGAGCAGCGCCAGCGCCGTGTGCGCCACTTCCTCGACGGGCCGGGTGACGCCCTGACGCAGCAGGCGCGCGCTCTCGGCCGTACGCCCGGCGGCGGCGAGCGCGTCGGCGGCAGCGGCGAGCCGGTCGGGCGGCAGGCAGGCCGCCTCCCAGAGCAGGGTCGGCACTTCCGTCACCAGCCCGGCGTGCTCCAGCTCCGCGATGAGCACGGGCAGCTCGGCAGGGGGCGCGTGCGCGGCGGCGCACAACAGGGCGTGCGCCTCCCCGCCGCGCCCGGCCGCCCGCAGCCGGGCGAGCCGGGCGGCGCTGGTGAAGGTGCGAGGGGTGGTGGGGGCAGGGGTCGGAGGGGGATGAGGGGCCGGGCTGGGTGCCGCCCGCTGTCCGGTCAACGCGTCGATACGGGCCTTGAGTTCCCGCGCCCGGGCCCCGGACCGTACGTGGTCGTCGCGTGCCCAGGCCAGTTCGCCGGTGAGCCGCTCGGTCTCGGGGCCGCCGGTCGCCGCCCGGAGTTCGGCGAGCAGTTCCCGGCCGCGGAGCGCCGCGTACTGCCGTTCGCGCAGCATCTCGTCCAGCCGGTCCGCCAGCCGGGCGGAGGCGTCCGGCCCGGTGTCGTACGCGGCGACCGCCTCGTGGTGGAGCCGGCGCGCCCGTAACCCGGCGGTGCGGACGGTGTGTGCTCCACGCCGTTCGGCGAGGTCGTGCAGCAGTGACTCCACGACGTCCCAGGGCGGTACGTCCCTCCCGTCCAGGCAGGTCCGTAACCCCTCGGGGTCGCGGAGCGTGAAGACCCCGTACCACCCGGCCGTCTCGTCGAGCAGCCGGGTCAACCCGCGCAGGAACCGCGCGAACTCCTCCACCGGCGTGCCCGTTTGTTCCGCTGCCACGTTCCGCTCTCCCTTCCCCCGGCCCCCGTACGTCCGCCCGTCCCCACCCCACGCCCGCCCCGCACGCGGCACCAGCCGGGTTTCGGCCTGGATCGGGGGCGGGCCGCGGGCGGTTTGCGCGGACCTCCCGCGCGGACGGTGCGGCGACCTGCCGTTGTCGGTGGTGGGAACGGTCCGCCGATCTGGCCGATACCCTGCGGTCCGCCGCCGCGGCCGGCCACAGGTCCGTCCGGGGGAGCCGGGGCGCGGCCGTGCTTCGGGCGGGCCCGGCGGGGCACCCGCTGTCGCATGACCGACAACGGCTCTCGCACGACCGACCATGGTGGACCGCCCGGCCTGGGCGAGTCGTACTGGATCGCCACCACACCCGGCACGTCCCACCCGCCGCTCACCGAGGACACCGAGGCCGACGTCACGGTGATCGGCGCCGGGATCGCCGGGCTGAGCACGGCCTGGGAGCTGGCCAGGAGTGGCCGCAGTGTCGTCCTGCTGGAGGCGGACCGGATCGCCGCCGGGGTCACCGGATACACGACCGCCAAGCTCTCCGCGCTCCACACCCTGGTCTACGACCGGCTGCGCCGCACCCGCGGGCCCGAGGGCGCCCGCCACTACGCGCAGTCCCAGCAGGGCGCGGTCGAGCACGTCGTCGAGACCGCCCGGCTCCTCGGCATCGACTGCGACCTGGAGCGCGGGCCCGCCTTCACGTACGTACGGGACCCGGAGAGCACCGGACAGCTGCGCGCCGAGGCGGATGCCGCCGGCGCGGCCGGGCTGCCGGCCGCCTTCGTCACCGAAACCGGGCTGCCGTTCCCCGTGGCGGGCGCGGTGCGGGTCGAGGACCAGGCCCAGTTCCATCCGCGCAAATACCTGCTCGCGCTGGCGGAGGACTTCCGCTCCCGGGGCGGCGTCATCCACGAGCGCACCCGCGCCACCGGCCTGCACGAGGGGACGCCCTGCCGGGTGACGACGGAGACCGGCGCCACCGTGACCTCGCGGGACGTCGTGGTCGCCACCCACTACCCGGTCTTCGACCGCGCCCTGCTGTTCACCCGCCTGTCGCCGCGGCGGGAGGTGGTGGTGGCCGCCCCGATCGACGCCGGCCGCGACCCGGGCGGCATGTACATCACGCAGGAGGAGGGCAAACGGTCCGTGCGGACCGCGCCGTACGGCGACGGGCGGCGGCTGCTCATCGTCACGGGCGAGACCTTCAAGCCGGGCACGGCCGACGCCGGCGAGAAGTTCGCGGCGCTGACTGACTGGACGCACCGGCACTTCCCCGGTACCGAGGTGGCGTACCGGTGGGCCACCCAGGACAACGACGCCACCGACACCGTTCCGCTGATCGGCCCGTTCCACCCGGGCGCGCGGCACACCTATGTCGCCACCGGGTTCGGCGGCTGGGGCCTGAGCGGCGGCGTGGCCGCCGGACGCCTGCTGGCCGGACTGATCACGGGGGACCCGCCGCCGTGGGCCGGCCTGTACGACCCGCGCCGGCTGTGGAGCGCCGTACGGGAGGCCCCCGCCTTCCTCAGGCACCAGGCCGAGACCGGCCTGCATTTCGTCGGCGACCGGCTGCGCTCCACGCACGCCGACTCGGCGGCGGACATCGCCCCCGGCACCGGTGCGGTCGTACGGGTGCGGGGCCGCCGCTGCGCGGTCTACCGCGACGAGGACGGGACCGCCCACGCCGTGTCGGCGCGCTGCACCCACCTGGGCTGCCTGGTCGCTTTCAACGCGACGGAGAAGGCGTGGGAGTGCCCCTGCCACGGCTCCCGCTTCGCGCCGGACGGCTCGGTCCTGCAAGGCCCGGCCACCGAGGCGTTGGAGGCGCGGGAGGCGGAGTAGGCGGGGGCGTCGGGCGGGTGGAGGGCTGGGGCGTTGGGCCGGTCGGGTCTTCGGGTGCGGCAAGCCAGGCGGGTCTTCGAGTGCTGCGGGCCGGTCAGGGCACTCGGTCGCGCCGGCCGGGGCCCCGGAAGATCCCTCCGGCCTCCCGAGTTATCTTGCTCGGACACAGGACCGTTTCCGAGAGCAGCCCGGCGTCACCGCCGTCCCCTCAGCTACTCGTCACTTCGCCGTGGCGCCGGGGCAAGGGCCGTCTCGTCAGCCCGGCAGGGCGTCGCAGGCAGGGAGTTGAGGATGGGTGCGGAGGGCGCGCCGGCCACGGCCGGGAGACTGCGGGCGATCGGCGACGAGCTGGCCGACCGCTTCTACGAGCGGGCCGACGTGGTGCGGACGCTGGTGGTGGCGCTGCTGGCCGGGCAGCACTCGCTGGTCCTCGGGCCGCCCGGCACGGCGAAGTCCGAGCTGGCCAGGGAGCTGACGGGCCGGATCGAGGGAGCGGCCTACTGGGAGATCCTGCTGTCGAAGTTCACCGCGCCGACGCGGATGTTCGGTCCCGTAGACGTCGCCGCGCTGGCCCGGGGCGAGTACCGCCAGGTGTACGACGGCCGGGCCACGACCGCGCACGTCGCGTTCATCGACGAGATCTTCAAGTGCTCCACGGCGGCGCTGAACGAGACGCTGGGCTACCTCAACGAGCGGATCTACCACCCCGAGAGCGGCGGCGAACCGATCCGCTGCCCCTTGATCGGGGCCATCACGGCCAGCAACGAGCTGCCGTCGGGCGAGGACACGGCGGCCATCTACGACCGGCTGCTGGTACGGATCGAGGTCGGGTACCTGGAGGACCCCGCGAACTTCGCCGCGCTGGTCCGCTCCGCGGTCCGCCGCCCCGCCGCGCCGAAGCGGACCACCGTCGAACTGGCCGCGTTGCAGCAGGCCGTGACCGTCGCGGTCCCGGCCGTGGACGTCCCCGACGCGATCGTGGACGCGGTGTGCACGCTGCGGGCCGCCCTGCGCCGCAAGGAACTCGTCGCCTCCGACCGGCGCTGGCGGCAGGCGGTGGGCCTGCTCCAGGCGTCCGCGTACCTCGACGGCCGCGAGGCGGTCGCCGAGAACGACCTGTCGGTACTGACCCACGTGCTGTGGGACTCCCCCGCCGAACGCCCGACCGTCGAACGGGAGGTGCTGCACCTGGTCAACCCCGACGCCAAGGAAGCGCTCGACCTGGCCGACGCCATCGAGGAGCTGGAGACGCAACTCGACGCGATGGCCGGGCAGTCCCGCGAGGCGCTGAGCGAGTGGGTCATCAAGAACGCCCACAACAAGCTGGCCAGGGCGGGTCAGCGGCTGGAGAAGCTGCGCGAGGAGGCGGTGGGCGCCGGGCGCTCCACGGCCGCGATCGACCGGGTGGCCGGCCGCCGGCGCGCCGTCCGCGCCCGTGTCCTCACCGAGGCTCTCGGCGTGGACGCGAGCATGGTGCAGGACCGGCTCTGAGGGGTTGCGGATCATGGGTGGGACGCCGGGCAGGCTCGACGAGCTGGTGAGCCGGGCCGGGACATGGCTGGGCCGGTCCGGCGCGGTGTCCGGGCAGTACACCACGGCCGTGGTCGCGGACCGGTTCGACCGGTTCACCTGGCGCGACACCTACGAGCAGTCGGCCGGGCTGCGCGAGCTGGCCGAGGAGCTGGGCGGGCACCACGACGGCACCGCCGACCTGCTGGCCGACGTGTTCCTGGCCGCCTACAAGGCCGGCCCGCGGCTGCGGGGACACGCGGAGATGGCCCCGTCCCGGCTGGTCAACCACCAGGTCGTCAGCTCGCTGGTGGAGTCACCGGAGTTCGCCGAGCTGCACCGGGAGACGGCCGGCGACCCCTACGCCGCCGCCATGGCCGTACTCGCCCAGGCCGCCGCGCTGCGCCGGATGCTGGAGCACGCCCGGGGCGCCCAGGCGCGGGCCGAGCGGGCGGAGCAGGCCCGGCAGGCCGCCGACGACGCGGCGGCCGCCGTGGGCGAGGCGCTTCGGCAGGCCGTTGAAGGGGCCGCCGAGGACGGCACCGTACCGGGCCCGGCCGCCGACGCCGTACAGCAGGCGGTCGAGGCCGCCGAGGCCGCGGCAGCCGCCGGGCAGCGAGCCGCCCAGGGCGCCGCGCAGGCCCGCACGGCGGCGGCCCCCGGCATCCGTGCCGCCGCCCGGGACGGGGTGGCGGAGGCGGCCGGGACCGTACGGGAGGAAGCCGCGCTGATGCGGGCCTGGGGCGTCGGGGCCGGCGAACTGGAACGGCTGCCGTTCGACGAGCGCGCCCGGCTCGCCGAGCGGCTGCGCACCAGCCGCCTCGCCCAGTGGGCCGACCTGATCGGCCGCTTCCGGCAGATGGCGAGCGGCGAGCGGGCCCGCAAGGTCGAGAACACCGCCGGGGAGCTGGTCGGCGTCACACTCGGCGACGACCTCTCCCGCGTCGTCCCGTCCGAGCTGGCCAACCTCGGCCTGCCCGCACTGCGGGCGGTGTTCGCCGCGCGCTACGCCGCCGGGGAGCTGATGCTCTACGACAGCCAGGGGGAGCAGACCGCCGGACAGGGCGCGATCATCGCGTGCGTCGACACCTCACACTCCATGTACACGGAAGGGCCCGGCGGCGGCACCCGGGAGGCGTGGTCCAAGGCGTGCGCCCTGGCCCTGCTGGACCAGGCCCGGCACGCCGGACGGGACTTCGTCGGCATCCTGTTCTCCGCCGCCGGCAAGCTCCGGGTCTTCCGCTTCCCGGCCGGCGAACCGGCCGGCATCGACCGGACGCTCGCGTTCGCGGAATCCTTCCTCGGCGGCGGCACCAGTTACCAGACGCCCCTGTCGGCCGCCCGCGACCTGCTGGAGGACGAGTTCGACGCTGCCGCCCGCAAGCGCGGCGACATCGTGCTGCTCACCGACGACGAGTGCGACGTCACCGAGGAATGGACGCGCGGCTGGAACGAGGCCAAGCACCGGCTGGGCTTCCGGGTCTTCGGTGTGGCCATCGGCGCGCCGGACGCCGCCGGGACCGGTTCGGTCCTGGAGGCCCTGTGCGACAACCTCCGCTCCATCGAGGATTTCACCGATGTGCACGCCGCCGCCGATCTTTTCCGGGTGATCTGACGCCGTCGCCGATCTTTTCCGGGTGATCTGACGCCGTCGCCGCCACGGTCCGTACCCGGGCGCGCGGGTGAGACTGATCACCGTGGTGCCGGGCCGGGCCCGGCACAGGGCGGCACTATCAGCCGTAACGCGAGCTATCAGCCATCTTGAGTGCGTGTTCCCCCCAGGTGGTGAGTACATTGGCCCCTTGCGGAGCCGGGGTGACCTCTTCCGTCGGGGCTTCCGTCGGGGTGCACCGCCAGGCCCGTACACCGCGCCGACGGCGGCAGCGGCCCGCCCGCCCACGAGAGAATGGACCTTCCTTGACCACGCCCCGCCTCGTCCCGCTGTCCCCCACCACCTGGGCGTGGACGCACGACAGCACCGCCTGGGGATACAGCAACTGCGGGCTCGTGGCGTCCGACGGCGAAGCGCTCCTGATGGACACGCAGTTCACGCTGGAGGGCACCCGGGAGCTGCTGGACGCGATCGCCGGCGCCGTACCGGACGCGACGGTGACCACCGTGGTCAACAGCCACCAGAACGGCGACCACACCTGGGGCAACGAGCTGGTCGCGGGCGCGGAGATCATCACGTCCGAGGCGTCCGCGGCGCACCTGTGCCAGGAGATGACCCCGGACATGCTGGCGGCCCTGAGCCGCAGCGAGCCGACCACCGCGGTCACCGCGTACGCCGTCGAGCACTTCGGCGTCTTCGACTTCGGCGGCATCACCGTCACCCCGCCGACCCGGACCTTCACCGGCAGCCTGGAGCTCACCGTCGGCCGTACCGCGGTACGGCTGCTCGACCTCGGCCCCGGGCACAGCGCGGGCGACGTCGCGCTGCACGTCCCCGAGGACGGGGTGGTGTTCACCGGTGACGCCCTGTTCGACGGCGGCCACATGATCGTCTGGTCGGGCTCGCTGACGTCCTGCGTCACCGCCTGCGACACCCTCCTGGCCACCGGCGCCACGACCTTCGTGCCCGGCCACGGCCGGATCACCGACCGGGCGGGCGTCACGGCCTTCCGCGACCGGCTGTCCCGGATCATGGACACGGCCACCGCCCACGCCCGCAAGGGCACGGAGCTGGCCGAGGCCGCCCGGCTGGTCGAGGAGGAGTACGCCGGCGGCCTGGCGCACCCCGAGCGGCTGTTCACCGCGGTCGCCGCGGCCTACCGGGAGGCGGGCGCGGAGAACGTCCCGTCCACCACGTTCGAGCTGGTCGAGGGGATGGCTCAGCTCGCCGCCGGGTAGTCGCACGGCACCACCAGCATGAACCGCTGCGTACGGTCGCTGAGCGGCGCGAAGCAGCGGAAGGTGACCTCGAACTCCTCGTCCCCGTGGCCGGGCAGGTACAGCCAGCGCCGGTCGCCGTCCGGATGGGTGACGGTCGTGAGGTCGTCGGTGAGCAGCCGGGCCGCGACCTTGTCGCGCTCCTTGATCTCGGCGACGACCTCCGCCAGCCTCCGGTTGTCCGGCTGCTCGGCGGCGGCCAGCCGGAGCTGGGACGCCATCGGCTTGGCCCAGGACTCCTCCCAGTCGATCAGCTGGAGGCGCGCCTCGGGGTAGGTCAGCGCCCAGATCATGACGTTGACGCCGTGCTTCATCCACGGCCAGTCCTGCTCGCACGCCGCGTTGTACAGGAGCACGTCCCACGAGGCGTCGGACAGGTACGCCGGCCAGGGCTGCACCTGGATGAGCGCGGACGTGGACGGGTCGACGGAGCCGTCGGGGCGGTACAGGGGCGGCGGTACCTGGCCCCGCGCGTAGACGAAGAGGGTGTGCCGCTGGGCCTCGTCGAGGTCGAGGATGCGCACGATGCGCTCCAGCCATTCGGCCTTCGGCCGCTCGATCCGCCCCGACTCCAGCCTGCGGTACCAGCCCTCGGTGACGCCGGTGAGCGCCGCCGTCTCGGCCTGGGTGATGCCGCGCCGGTCCCGGTGGCCGAATGTGGCGGTGAAACCGGGCACCTGCGTGGGGTCCCGGTGGCCGCGCCAGGCGCGCAGGAAGTCACCGAGCAGGTGCTTATTGGACATGTGTTGCCAAACTCCCCGCGGGATTCGGTAAAGGGATCGAAAAGTTACGGCCGACTTTAACCCGGCGCCGCTACGCACCGGACCCAGCCCTCCCCGCCCTCCCCGTCCTACAGATCACCGCAAAACGTCCACATCCCCCCATCCCCCTCTCCGGACCGGCACGCCGCCTACCGGAACTCCCGGTGCCGGTCACCGCATGTGACCGGCAACGGACGAGAACGATCAATCGGTTTATGTCAGAGTGACTGACCGCGCGAGGGTCCCCGCGCCGCGGCACCCCCGCGGCCGCACCGCCGTCGCGCCGCCGGCCGCAGCCGGGCGTCCCAGCAGCAACCGAGAGGCATCCATGAGCCGCAGCGTCTTCATCACCGGTGGCAACCGGGGTATCGGGCTGGCGATCGCGGAAGCCATGGCCGCCGACGGGGACAAGGTCGCCGTCACGTACCGCTCGGGCGAGCCGCCGGCCGGCGTCCTGGGCGTCCCGTGCGACATCACCGACCCGGAGCAGGTCGAGGCGGCCTTCCGGCAGATCGAGGAGGCGCACGGCCCGGTCGAGGTGCTGGTGGCCAACGCCGGCATCACCCGCGACGCCCTGCTGATGCGGATGTCGGAGGACGACTTCGAGGCCGTCGTGGCGACCAACCTCACGGCCGCGTACCGGCTGGCCAAGCGCGCCACCCGCGGCATGCTGCGGGCCCGCAAGGGCCGGATGGTCTTCGTCGGCTCGACCGTCGGCCTGCGCGGCGAGGCCGGCCAGGCGAACTACGCGGCGGCCAAGGCCGGACTCGTCGGTCTGGCCCGCTCCCTCGCCCGCGAACTGGGCTCGCGCAACATCACCGCCAACGTGGTCGCCCCCGGCCTCACCCGGACCGACATGGCCGCGGCGCTCCCCCAGGACCGCCTGGACGCCATGGTCGAGCAGATCCCCCTGGGCAGAATGGCCCGCCCCGAGGACATCGCCGCGGCGGTGCGCTGGCTGGCCGGCGACGAGGCGTCGTACATCACCGGGGCCGTCGTCCCGGTGGACGGCGGCGCCGGCATGGGCCACTGAGGCCCGCGCGCACAGCCGCACACTTTCACCACATCCCCGCGCCCTCCCCGGCGCGGGCGGACAGACCTGTCCCCACGAGGGGCGGTGCGTGAGTGCTTGGACGGGGGTCAGGCGCTCACGCACCGGGGGACGGCGGGGAGCCTGTGAGACGCCGGTCGCCGGCGTCTCACAGGCGTAGCGGCCGACCGCGACACGGCACCCCGCGCGGGCTCAGTGGCCGCCCCGGGGCTCCGCGCAGCCGCCCTCCATGTAGGCACCGTGCGTCTCGATGTCGAGCGGCGGGCCCAGACTGCCGGTGAGGCACGGGCCGTCCGGGAGCGACAGCGTGAAGCCGAGGGAGCCGCCCGAGCGGTACACGTCGGTGACGTCCTCCGGGTAGGCGAGCCGTTCGAGCACCGCCGCGAGGTCCCCCTCGTTCCGTACTCCGGACGGGCCGGCCTTCCGCAGCTCGGCGGTGATGCGTTCGGCGTGCGCGGTGCCCCGGCAGCGGGCGTTCGGCGTGAGCCGCGCCGTCCTCTTGTAGCCGTGGTTCTCCCAGTAGCGCGATGACTCGGGGTCCACCGCGGCGTTGCCCGGTGGCTCATCCGCCGGAAGGCTCGGACGCTGGGTGGAAGCGCCCGCACAGCGGGCGGCGACGTCTCGGAAGAGACGGGAGCTGGTGACGGGCTCCGGGCTGGTGGTGCCCTCCGAGCCTGCCGTACGCTCCGGACCGGCGGCGCGCTCGGTGCCGCAACCGGTCAGCGTCAGCAGCGCGGCAGCGGCCGCGACCACTCCTGCTGCGGCCAGGCGTCTCACAGGTCACTCCGATACGGCTGGGCACGGCGGACAAGGGCAGATTGTGCCCGTACGCGCCCTGCCGGTCATGAGTACGCGTACTCAGACGCCACGGTCCCGCGTCGCGGGGACGGAGGCGGGAACCGCCGGTGCCGCGCCCCTGGCCAGCAGCAGCAAGGCGTCGACCAGGTCCTCGGCGGTCGAGCCGGTGGCCAGGCGCCGCAGCTGCTGCCCCGTGACCAGCGCGACCACGGTGCCCGCCAGGCGCTCGGCGTCGGCGACGCCCAGGGCCGTCAGGATGCGGGCGGCGAGCCGGTCGTACGCGGCGAAGCACTCGGCGGCCGCGGCCCGCAGCCGCTCGTCGCGGCCCGCCTGGACGTACAGTTCGAACGGCGCGATGTGCTCGCTGTCGAACTCCGTACCGCCGGCGACCTGGCCGACCAGGGCGGCGGCCTCGGGCAGCCCGATCCGGTCGAGGCGGCTGTCCTCCGCCAGTTCGGTGAACCGCCGGGTCTCCTCGGCGACGAACCGCAGCAGGCTCTCCCGCAGCAGGTCGTGCTGGGTCGCGAAGTGGTACGTCACCGACCCCAGCGAGACACCGGCCTCCTTGGCGATGCGCCGGTTGGTGACGGCGGCGACCCCGTCGCGGCCGATGATGCGCAGGACGGCGCCGATGATGCAACGCCGGGTGTCTCCCGCCCGGTTCGGCGCGCCGGCGGGAGCCGGATCCCGCGCCGGACCGGCTTCCGTACGGCGCGAACCGGCCTCCGCGCGGCCCGTCCCGCCCTCCGCGCGGCGCGCCCCGGCCTCCGTACGTCTCGGCCCGGCCCCGCGCGCCGTCACCGGCCCACCGTGTCCGCAGTCCCGGGCCCGCCCACCGTATCCGCGGGCCCGGACCCACTTGCCGCCCGGAGCCGGCCGGCCACCCCATGGAGACCCCGCATCCGCGCCCGCCCCCGCTTCCCCGTGCCGCCGTCCGTCGCGGGCACCGTCATCGCGCTCTCCGCCCCACTCTCCACCGCCGCCGCCTCGGGCCACCGTTCGTACCAGCGCGCCGCCGCCTCCAGCTGGGCCGCCAGCGAGATCAGCAGGGGCTCCGAGTGGGCGGGGCCGAGGAGTTGGGCACCCAGCGGGAGGCCACCGGCGGTGAACCCGGCCGGGACGCTGATCCCCGGCCAGCCGAGGACGTTCCACGGCCAGGCGTACGGGCACGCGGCGATCATGGCGCGGTCCGTCTGCCAGCCGTTCATCCGCGCGAGCGTGCCGATGCGCGGCGGGGGCGCGGCAGTGGTCGGCGTCAGGAGGACGTCGTACGGGCCGAACAGCGCGCCCACGCGCCCGTGTTGCCGTCGTTCCGCCGCCCGCGCCCGGCGCAGCACGGAGCCGCCGAGCAGCCGTCCCAGCCGGGCCGCGTCGCGCGTCCGGCGGTCCAGCAGCGCGCGGTCGGGCGCCCGCGCCGCCCATTCCCGTACGCCTGTCGTCGCCCGTGGGACGAACGCGAGGCCGATCAGCCCGTAGTCCGGTTCGGCCTCCTCGACCTGGTGGCCGAGGCCCGCGAGGGTGCGGGCGAGGGCGGTGACGGCGGACCGTACCTCCGGGTGGAGGGGTTTGGGCGTACCGGTGAAGGCCGGTTTCCAGGAGAGCGCGATCCGCAGCCGTCCCGGGTCGCGGCCGGCCGCCGCGCGGGCCGCGACCGGGCGGGGCCGGTGCAGATCGCCGTCATGGTTGCCGGCGGCGGCGTCGAGCAGCAGTGCCGCGTCCCGGACCGTACGGGCCAGCGGGCCCAGCACCGTGATGCCCTGGAAGGATTCCGGGTCCGGCCAGGTGGAGATCCGGCCGCGCTGCGGCTTGATGCCGACGAGGTGGGTCCAGGCGGCGGGGATGCGGACCGAGCCGGCACCGTCCGTGCCGAGGGCGGCCGGGACGAGGCCCGCGGCGACGGCGGCGGCCGAACCGCCCGACGAACCGCCGGGTGTGTGGCCCGGGTTCCAGGGGTTGCGGGTGTCGCCGAAGGCGGGTCCTTCGGTGAACGGCCACTGGCCCAGTTCGCACGCGTTGGTCTTGCCGACGACGACCGCGCCGGCCGCGCGGAGCCGCCGTACGACCTCGGCGTCGGCGGACTTGGGCGGGAACTCCCCGGCGCAGCCGAACGCGGTGGGTTCGCCCGCCACGTCGGTGTCGTCCTTGACCGCGACCGGCACGCCGAGCAGCGGCAGCCGCTCGCCCGCGGCCAGCCGCCGGTCGGCCGCGGCCGCTTCGGCGAGCGCGGCCTCGGCGCGCACCCGGCGGAAGGCGTTGACCGTCTCCTGGGTGGCGTCGATGCGGGCCAGCGACCGCCGTACCAGCTCGGCCGAGGACACCTGCCCCGCCGCCAGCGCCGCGGCCTGCTCGGCCAGTCCTTCGTACTCCCTGCCGTCGTCGTCGCGTAAGCCCATGGCTCCCCTTGCCGGCACTGTTCGTTCGAACGAACGACTTCGACGGTAACCGGGGGCGGCGCCTGCTTCAACGGCGCACGCGCTTCCGGAGCGCACCCGCTTCAACGGCGCGCCCGCGGCGTCACGACCGGTGCCGGCCCAGTTCCGCGAGGCGGGTCAGGGCGGGCAGCGCGTCGGCGAGCGCCTGCCGCTGCCCGGAGGTCAGCTGGGCCACCAGCGGTTCCAGGCGGCGCGTCCGGTCCGTGTGACGGGTGCGGCCGACGCGCCGTCCCGCCTCGGTGATGCGGACGAGGACGGCGCGTCCGTCGCTGGGGTCGGGGCGGCGTTCGACGAGGCCGTCGCGTTCCAGCCGGGTGACCAGCTGGGTGATGCCGGGCTGGCTGACCTGCTCGGTCCTGGTCAGTTCGGTCAGCCGCAGCGGCCCTTCCGCGTACGCGAGGGTGTCCAGCACCGACAGGGTCGTCAGGGAGAGTCTCTCCGGCGTGGGGAGCCGGACGTAGAAGCGGTTGAAGCACTCGACCGCGGTGGCGAAGGCGTCCACGTCCAGGTCGCCGTCCGGGGAGGGGGCGGGTGGTCGTTCAGGTCGTCGTTCACCCGGAAAACCTATCGTACGGTTATTTAACGCCCTTATGCTCCGCTACACCCCGTTACGGCAGGGCGCGGCGGGGCCGGGAGCCCGCACCGCTCCCGGCCCCGCCGCACCTCTCGGCCCTCTCACCCCTGGGCCCGTTCACTTCTTGGCACGTTCCCCCTTGGCGCGTTCCCCCTTGGCCCGCTCACCCCTTGGCCCGCTCACCCTGGTCCGTTCACCCCTTGGGCCGTACCACCATCGCCGACCCGCCGCCGCGCCGCTGCTTCTCCGCCGCCGCCAGCCAGCGTCCGTCCGGCAGGCGCTGCACGCCGGTCGCGGCGCCGATCTCCGGGTTGCGGGTGAACCGGTGGCCGATGGCCTCCAGCCGGGCGCGGACCGGGCTGTCCCACAGGCCGGGTTCCAGCTCGGTGGCGGCCGCGTTGCGCTGGCTGGCGCGGGGGGCGGCGATGGCGTCGACCAGCGGCATGCCGCGTTCCAGGTGGTTCAGCAGGCTCTGCAGGACGGTCGTGATGATCGTCGCGCCGCCGGGCGAGCCCAGCGCCACCACCGGGCGGCCGTCCCGCAGCACGATCGTCGGGGACATCGAGGACCGCGGGCGCTTGCCGGGACCCGGCAGGTTCGGGTCGTGCACGGCCGGGTCCGCCGGGGCGAAGGAGAAGTCCGTCAGCTCGTTGTTGAGCAGGAAGCCGCGGCCCGGTACGACGATGCCGCTGCCGCCGGTCTGCTCGATGGTCAGGGTGTAGGCGACGACGTTGCCCCACTTGTCGGCGACGGTCAGGTGGGTGGTGTTCTCGCCCTCGTACGTCGTCGGAGCGGCCCGCCCGCCGGCCTGGCAGGGCCGCGGGTCGCGCGGGTCGCCGGGCGCCAGCGGACTGGTGAGCACCGCGTCGTCCTTGATCAGGCAGGCCCGGGAGTCGGCGAAGCGCTGCGAGGTCAGGCCGCGCGTCGGCACGTCCTCGAACTCCGGGTCGCCGACCCAGCGCCCGCGGTCGGCGAAGGCGATGCGGCTCGCCTCGATGTAGCGGTGCAGGTACTCCTTCTCGCTCAGCTTCGACAGGTCGCTGTGCTCCAGGATGTTGAGCGCCTCGGCGATGGTGGTGCCGCCGGAGGAGCCGGGCGCCATGCCGTACACGTCCAGGCCCCGGTAGCGGGCTCTGGTCGGCGCCTGGCGCCGCACCTCGTACTCCCGCAGGTCCTTCGCCGTCAGGTCCCCGGGCCGCACTTTGCGCTCGGCGCCGGGACGCACCGGAGGCTGCCGGACGGTCCGTACGACGTCCTTGCCGAGCTGCCCGTCGTACAGCGCGTCGACGCCCTTGTCGCCCAGTTCCTTGTACGTACGGGCCAGGTCGGGGTTCTTGAGGATGGAGCCGACGACCGGCAGCTTGCCGCCGGGGAGGAACAGGCGGGCGGTGGCGGGGAAGTCGCGGAAGCGCGCCTCGTTGGCGGCGGTCTGCGACCGGAACGTCTCGTCGACCTCGAAGCCGTCGCGGGCGAGCTTCTCGGCGGGCTTGAGGAGTTCGCGCAGCGGGCGGGTGCCCCACCGTTCCAGCGCGGTGTCCCAGGTCGCGGGCGTGCCGGGGGTGCCGACGGACAGGCCGCTGGTGACCGCCTCGGCGAACGGGATCGGCTTGCCGTTCTCCAGGAAGAGGCCGCGGTCCGCGCTGAGCGGCGCGGTTTCCCGGCCGTCGAGGGTGCGTATGGTGCGGGACTTGGCGTCGTACGAGACGAAGTAGCCGCCGCCTCCGACGCCGGCGGAGTACGGCTCGGTGACGCCGAGGGCCGCCGCGGTGGCGACCGCGGCGTCCACCGCGTTGCCGCCCTTGCGCAGCACCTCGACACCGGCGGCGGAGGCGTCGGCGTCCACGCTGGAGACCGCGCCGCCGTAACCGGTCGCCACGGGAACCTTCGGCGGGGTCTTGGCCGGAGCGGCCGTCGGCGGGTGCGCGGTGGCGGCCGGGGACGCGGCCGAGGCCGGGACGGCGGTCAGCGAGCCGGCGAGGGCGGCGACCACCCCCAGCGCGGAAAGACGTCGGGCAGGTGTCATACGGCGTTCCCTCCTGGCCTGTTCGGGCGGCAGAGGCCGGAGCCTACCTGCGTGATCAAGGGGGCGACAGAGGGCGCGAGTGCGGGGCGCGAAAGGGGCGCGAACGGCCGAGTCGTCCGCCGGGGCGCAACGGTACGGGGTGCCCTATAGCGGGCGCTGTCCCGTATGCCCGTACGGACCCGGGCAAGGCCGCCCAGCCGCCCGCCCCGCGTTCGAACACACTCCCGGACAGCCGCTACGCTCCCCCGCCATGGACGACTCCCTGCTCCTCGTGACCGTGGCGGCGGCTGCCCTCGTCGTGGGCGCCGCGGCCGGCTGGGCCGCGCACGCCGCCGTGGCGCGCCGGAAGCTGGACCGCGAGCAGAGCTTCTTCGGGCTGCCCGACGGATCGGAATGCGTGCTGGTCACCCACCGGGACAGCACCTCGGCCCACTGGAGCATCCCGCGGCACGACGCGCTCGCGCTGCTCGGCCTGGCCTCGGTGGTGGAGACCTGCGGCGCGCACGTGGAGGTCGCGCCGCACGACACCGGGCTCCAGGGTTTCGGGGCGCGCACCGAGTTCTGCGTGGGCGACCCGACCGCGCACCGGCGTCTCGCGGCGCACCTGGCCAACCTGCTGCCGGGTGTCGC
Source organism: Streptomyces sp. Ac-502 (assembly GCF_045222935.1). Lineage (NCBI taxonomy): Bacteria > Bacillati > Actinomycetota > Actinomycetes > Kitasatosporales > Streptomycetaceae > Streptomyces > Streptomyces sp. Ac-502. The sequence continues at coordinate 8,503,890 of NZ_JBHFFO010000001.1, read as the reverse complement.
CGTCCACCCCGGCGACGAACACGGCATCGGCCGCGGCACCTTCGCCGTCGGCGGCTCGACGTACCGGATGGAGCCGGGCGCGGTGGAGTACGTGCTGCTGGCCCGGCTCACCGCCGTCGAGAGCGGCCGCCCGGTCTTCCTCGCGGCCGGGCAGCGCCCGGTGACCCACCGGGCCGCCGTACGGCACCTGGTGCGCAACCGGGCGCGGCTGGCCCGCAAGCACGGCGCCGACGGCCAGTTCTGCCTGCTGCTCAAGGTCGTCAACTCGCAGGCGTACGGGCCCGACGTGGTGGAACTCGTCGCGGACGTGACGAAGGCCGCGCTGGCGCCGGCCGAGCCGAAGGGGCACCGGGCGGGGGTGTAGCGCCCGTCCCCGTGCCGCACGGACCCTCGGGGCGAGTCAGCCGAAGTACATCACCTCGGGCGCCGGCCCGCCGCGGTACGGCTGCCAGTCGGCGAGCCCCGGCCCGTTGGGCGTGCCGGTGGCCGCGAAGGCGGCGAGCGCGCCGCCGAACGCCTGCGCCAGGCGGCGGTCCTCGGCACCGGCGCGTCCCAGCATCGGGCTTTCGGGGTACGCGTCGAACGTGCCGAAGAGGAACGGAAGTTCCGCGCAGTGGGTGGCGCCGAGCGTGCCGTCGTCACCGTCCGGGGTCCGGTCGAAGCGGTAGACGTACGCGGGCGTTCCCTGCGCGGCGCGCCGCTCCGCGATGGCGGTCGCGCCGTCCCGGAACATCCAGCCGGTGGCCGCCTCGGCCAGCAGGTCCACGGGGGACGCGTCCGGTCGCAGGCGCGCCAGGTCGTCGTAGGCGACGGCCGCCGCGCCGGAGTCGCCGCAGGCGTCCTCGCGCAGGAGCCGCAGGACGTCGTCCCGGGTGAACGACCGGGCCCCGGCGTCGAAGGCCAGGAACGCGGTCATCTCGTCCCGCACCGTGCCGATCAGCAACTCGGTGGAGCCCAGGGCGCCTTCCGCCACGGCCCGCACGGGCGGGACCGGCAGCCCGATGCCGCCGAGGACCGGGTACATGGGCGGTGCGAGGCGGCCCGGGCGCGCGCGGTCCGCCGCCAGCCGGGCGTACGCGGCGAGCAGCCGCTCCACCGGCAGGGCGCGCAACTCCCGCAGGGCGGCGTCCTCGTTGCCGGGCACGGCCGCCTTGTCCGGCAACCCCAGCAGACGCAGGTAGTCCGCCGTGATCCCGGCGGCTTCGGCCGGGTCCTGAGGTTCCAGGCCCCACGGGCCGCTCTGCGCGACGACCCGGCGCATCAGCCCGCGGGTCTCCGGGGCGACCGCGAGAGCCAGGGCCGTGTACGCGCCCGCCGACTGGCCGCCGACGGTGACACGGGCGGGGTCGCCACCGAAGGTCGCGATGTTCCCGTGCACCCAGCGCAGTGCCGCGGCCTGGTCCTGGAGCCCGAGGCCGGTCACGCCCGCCTCGGGCAGGTGGAGCCAGCCGAGCGGTCCGAGACGGTAGTTGGCCGTGACCACGACGAGGTCACCGAGCGCCGCGAGTCGGGCGCCGTCGTACCAGTCCCAGCCGCCGGAACCGCTGGTGAACCCGCCGCCGTGGAACCACACCAGCACGGGCCGTCCCGCACCCGACGGCCCGGCGGGGCTCCAGACGTTGAGGGTCAGACAGCCGTCCTCGCTCCAGTCGGGCGTACGGGTCCCCATGACCCGCTCCAGCCGGGACGGGCCCTGCGGCACGGCGGGCCCGGGGCGTACCGCCTCCCGCACGCCGGCCCAGCCCTCGTGCGGGCTCGGCGGTGCGAAGCGCAGCGGGCCGACCGGCGACGCCGCGTACGGAATGCCGCGGAAGGCGGTCACCGGCGGCACGTCCGCCGGACTCCCGGTCCCGGCGCCCGCCGTCCGCCGCCCCGGGGCCGCTCCGCCCTCCGCCACCGGTTCCGGCACGCCGCGCACGCGCCCCCGCTCCGTCTCCACGGCCCGCCACCACTCGCCGACTGCGGCCATCGGTCACGCCCTTTCCTCCGGTTCGCCCCCGCGCACAGACCGTTCTACACAACCGGCAGCCGCCCGCCGCACGACGCCCCTCGTCCCGGCCCGGGCAGCCGCGGCCGGCCGCACCCGGGGCACACCCCTGTGGTACTCCTGTACCAACGACCCCCGCGCCCCGGGGCCGAGGGTGACCGGCCGCATTCCCCACCCCAGGGAGTCCCGTGACGACCGAGCGCAAGCCCCCCGGCGTCAGCTTCGAGACCTGGACCGACCGGCAGATCCGCGAGGCCGCGGAGCGCGGCGACTTCGCCGGTCTGCCCGGCTTCGGCAAGCCGCTGACCGGCCTCGACGAGCCGTACGACGCCCTGTGGTGGGTCAAGGAGAAGATGAGCCGGGAAAACCTCTCCTTCCTGCCGCCCACCCTCGCGCTGCGCAAGGAGGCCGAGGACGCCCGGGAGGCCGCGGCGCGGGCCCCCTCCGAGCGGGCCGTGCGGCGCATCACCGGCGAGATCAACACCAAGATCCAGGAAGCGGTCCGGCAGCCGCCGCCCGGCCCGCCGCTCAACCTGGAGCCGTACGACGTGGAGAGCGTCGTACGGGAGTGGCGCGAACGGCGCGGGAAGTAGCGGGCCGGGGGCGCGGCTCCGCCCCGGCCCGGCCGGACGGGTTACGGCCGCAGTGCCTCCCGCACACCGCGGCAGGCGTCGATCGCGCGGGTCGTGGCCTGGGTGCACAGGCGGCAGTGCTCGTGGCGGCCGGCGTGCGCCCGGCACAGCTCGTTGCTGCGTTCGCAGGCGATCGCGCACGCGTCGAGCTGCGCGGCCAGCAGCCGGGTCTCGCCGCCGCCTTCCCTGAGCAGCAGCCGCAGGGTGGCGCCGACGACGTCGTGGCAGTCCAGGTCGGCGCGGACCGCTTCCCGCATCCGGTCGGCGTCGTCGGATGCGAGCATGCCCGTCGCGCAGACGAGGACGGCCTTCTCGCACTCGGCGAGGGCGTCGGTGGCCGGGGCCAGCACGTCGGTGCCGAGCCGGGCCTTGGTGGTGATGCTGTCGAGCAGGGTGCGGGTCGGGAGCATGGCGGCCTCCAGGCGCGGTGGTTCCGGGCCGCTTCCGGCACCGCATCCCGGTGGCCGGAGGGTGGCCCGTGGATGCCCTTCGGTCCGACCGTACTGCTGCCCGGCGCGGCGGGACAGGCGCGGGGCCGCCCGTCTTCGCGGCCGGTCGCCCGGCGCGCCCGGCCTGTCCGGTACGACCGGCTCACCCGGTCTCGCGACGTGCCCGGTACGACCGGCTCACCCGTTCCCGTGCGACATGCCCGGTCTCGCCCGCCCCGTCCACCGCACCCCGAATTGGTATCTGAAAATCCAATTCAGTACGGTGTACTCGTGCGACTGACGAAGAGCACCGACATCGCGCTCCGCATCGCCATGCGGCTGGCGGTCCTCGACGACCGGGGCGACGCGCCGACCACCCGCGAGGTGGCGGGCGCCGTCCAGGTCCCGTACACGCACGCCGCCAAGGTGGTGAGCAGACTCCAGCACCTGGGCGTCGTGGAGGCCCGGCGCGGACGCAACGGGGGCCTGTCCCTGACCCGGAAGGGCCGTACCGGCTCCCTGGGGCGCCTGGTGCGCGAACTGGAGGGCGTCGGCGACGTGGTGGGGTGCGAGGACGATCCGCCGTGCCCGCTGCGCGCGGCCTGCCGGCTGCGCGGCGCCCTGCGTACCGCACAGGAAGCGTTCTTCGCCGCGCTCGATCCACTGTCCATCGAGGACCTGGTGGGCACCCCGACCGGCCCTCTGCTGCTCAGCCTGTCTCCCCGCCCGGAGGGCTGAACGGCCCTACGCACACCCCCACCCCGGCTCCTACGCTTGGCGACGAAATACGAATCTGAGATGCAACTTATTCGCTTCGCCGCACGACGCCACGGCACCGCGACGCCTCGGCGCCACGGCGCCCGCACCAGCCGGCCGACCCCTCAGCACCTTCCAAGAACAAGAACCGGAGCACCCGATGCTGTCGTCCACGTCCGCCGAAACCGTCCGCGCCACCCTTCCCGCGGTCGGCGCGGCCATCGGTGAGATCACCCCGCTCTTCTACGACAAGATGTTCGCCGCCCACCCCGAGCTGCTGCGCGACCTGTTCAACCGCGGCAACCAGGCCAACGGCAGCCAGCGCCAGGCCCTGGCCAGCTCCATCGCCACCTTCGCGACGTACCTGGTGGAGCACCCGGACGAGCGCCCCGACGCGATGCTGGAGCGCATCGCGCACAAGCACGCCTCGCTCGGCGTCCGCCCCGACCAGTACCCGATCGTGCACGAGCACCTGTTCGCGGCCATCGTGGAGGTCCTGGGCGAGGCCGTCACCGAGGAGGTCGCGGCAGCCTGGGACGAGGTGTACTGGCTGATGGCGAACGCCCTCATCGCCGCCGAGAAGCGCCTGTACGCGGAGGCGGGCACGCCGGACGGCGACGTCTGGCGGGAGTACCGCGTCGTCGGCCGCTTCCAGGAGACCGAGGACGTGGTGACCTTCGTCGTCCAGCCGGTGGACGGCACCCCCGTCCCGGCCTCCCGGCCCGGCCAGTACGTCTCCGTACAGGTGCGGCTCGCCGACGGCGCCCGGCAGATACGGCAGTACAGCCTGTCCGGAGAGCCGGACGGCGGCCTCCAGTTCTCCGTGAAGCGCGTGACCGGTGACGCGTCCGGCTCCCCGGCGGGCGAGGTCTCCAACCACCTGCACGCCCAGGTGCACACCGGCGACGTCCTGCGCGTCAGCGCCCCGTTCGGCGACGTGGTGCCGGAGGAGAGCGACCGCCCGCTGCTGCTCGTCTCGGCCGGTATCGGCTGCACCCCCATGATCGGCATCCTGTCCCGGCTCGCCGCCGACGGCTCCGGCCGCCGTGTCGCCTCCGTCCACGCCGACCGCACCCCGGCCGCCCACGCCTTCCGTACCGAGCTGCGGCAGCTCACCGAGAAGCTGCCGAACGCGACCGCCGACGCCTGGTACGAGCAGCCGGAGGCCGACGCGGAACAGGGCGACGACACCGTCACCCGGCACGAGGGGCGGATCGACCTGAGCCGGATCGACGTCCCGGAAGGCGCCGTCGCCTACCTCTGCGGCCCGGTGCCCTTCATGAAGGAGGCCCGCGGCCAGCTGCTCGCGGCGGGCGTGGCCGCCGCGGACATCCACTACGAGGTGTTCGGCCCCGACCTGGGTCTCTGACCAGGGCGCGCGCCCGGCCCACCGGCCGGGCGCGGTGCCGTACCGGGAAGCGGGCGCGGCGCCGGCCCGCCACCGGGCGCGCCCCCGGCCCGCCCGTCCGGACGTTACCCATCCGTAACCTACCGACGGGTTACCAGCGGTAAGAAGCGCACCTTACTCTCCAGTACTTCACTCTTGAAGCACTAGGAGCAGTTGATGTCGCCCTCCCGCACCACGCTGCGCACCACCGTCGGCACCGTCTCGGCCGCCGTGCTCGCCACCACCACCCTCGCGGGCGCCCCCTGGCGAACTCCGCCACCCCCGCTCCGCCCGCCCCCGCCACGAGCGCCCCGGCCTCCGGCGTCGCCACGCAGCAGCAACTCGCGGCGAAGTTCCCCGACGTGAAGTTCGTCGACATCGAGGGCGACGGCGGTATCACCCTGAAGGCCAACGTCTTCACCCCGGGCGACGCCGTGCCCGGCCGCCGCTATCCGCTGATCGTGCTGCCCACCAGCTGGGCCATGCCGCAGATCGAGTACGTCGTGCAGGCCAAGAAGCTCGCCGACGCCGGATACGTGGTGGTGGGCTACAACTCGCGCGGTTTCTGGCAGTCGGGCGGGCAGATCGAGACGGCCGGCCCTCCGGACATCGCCGACGCCTCCAAGGTCATCGACTGGGCGCTGGCCCACACCGCGGCCGACCCGGCGAAGGTGGGTATGGGCGGGGTGTCGTACGGCGCCGGGATCAGCCTGTTGGCCTCGGCCTTCGACAAGCGCGTCAAGGCCGTCGCGGCGCTGAGCGGCTGGGCCGACCTGATCGACTCGATCTACAGCGGCCGCACCCAGCATCAGCAGGCGGCCGCCCTGCTGGGCGGCGCCGGCGCGCTCACCGGGCGGCCCAGCCCGGAGCTGACGACCATCCTGAAGAACTTCCTGGCCTCCGACCTGGCCAAGGAAGGCGACATGATCAAGTGGGGCGCGAAGCGGTCCCCGGTCACCTACCTCGACAAGATCAACGCCAATGGCGCGGCGATCATGCTGGGCAACGCCTGGGGCGACTCGCTCTTCCCGCCCAACCAGTACGCCGACTTCTACGAGAAGCTCAAGGGACCCAAGCGGCTGGAGTTCCGGCCCGGCGACCACGCCACCGCCGAGGGCCTGGGCCTGCTCGGCCTGCCGAACGACACCTGGGACCACACCAAGCGCTGGTTCGACCACTACCTCAAGGGCGCCGACAACGGCGTCGACCGCGAGGCGCCCGTACAGCTGAAGTCCCGCTCCACCGGCGCCTACGAGGGGTACAAGAGCTGGAAGGACGTGCCCTCGGGGAACCGGAGGATCGCGCTGAACGGCACGCAGCGGATCCGCACCAACCGCGACTCCGGCGCCAACGGCGGCACGATCTTCCTCTCCAGCCTCCTGGACCAGTTCTTCCGGCTGCCGCCGATGGCCTCGATCCCGCTGCTGCCGCGCTCGGCCGCCGCCGTGTGGCAGTCCGAGCGGTACACCTCGGCGCAGCACGTACGCGGTACGGCCAAGCTGCACACCACCGTCACCAGCACCGCGGAGAGCGGCACCGGCATCGCCTACCTGTACGACGTGGGGCCGCTCGGCCTCGGCAAACTGGTCTCGCACGCGCCGTTCACCTTCCACGACAAGGCACCGGACAAGCCGTTCGGCGTGGACCTGGAGCTGTTCTCGACGGCGTACGACGTCCCGGCGGGCCACCGGCTGGCCGTGGTGGTGGACTCCGTCGACCCGCTGTACATCGAGCACAACCCGTCCGGCGCGAAGCTCACCTTCTCCTCCCCCGCGAACGATCCGTCGTGGGTGTCGGTGCCGGTGCGCGACTGAGGACCGGGCCCGGGGGGGCAGTACTGCTGCGCGACTGAGAACCGTACCCGGGATCAGCGCTGCTGCTGCGCCCCCGGCAGCAGCGTCCCCGGCTCCGGCGCGCTGACGTCCACCGCGTCCGTCTTCAGGCTCTTGCGCTGCCACTTCGCGACCCGGTACGCGCACCACGACAGCAGCATGCACAGGCCGATGTAGATCGGCGAGACGATCATGACGACCGGGATGAAGGGCAGGTCGTAGTCGAGGTTGGAGGCGATCAGCTTGCCGGCGTGCAGGAACTCCTCGTAGGTGATCAGGAAACCGAGCGAGGTGTCCTTCAGGGCGACGACGAGCTGGCTGATGATCGTGGGCAGCATGGCCCGGACCGCCTGCGGCACCAGGACGTACGTCATGACCTGCGTCTTGCGCATGCCCAGCGCGTACGCGGCCTCCCGCTGCCCCCGGTCGACGGAGTGCACCCCGGCCCGGAACACCTCGGCCAGCACCGACCCGTTGTACAGCGTCAGCCCCGCGATCAGCGCGTACAGCGGCTCGGCCTTCAGCGCCACGTACACGAAGAAGATCATGACCAGTACGGGCATCGCCCGGAAGAACTCCACCAGCAGCGTGCTCACCCACCGGACCGGCGCATGGTCCGAGAGCCGCCCGGCGGCCAGCACCGCGCCCAGCACGAGCGAGAGCACGGCGGCGATCGCGAACGCCTTGAGCGTGTTGCCCAGCCCTTCGAGCAGCAGCTTCTGGATGCCCACGTACGCGAACGGCGTCCACTTGCGGGAACTGAACTGGCCGGTGTCGACCAGCAGGTACCCGGCCCAGGCGAGGACGGCGAGGATCACCACCGTCGCCGCCGCCCCGTAGAGCCGGTGCCGGCGCTTGGTGTGCGGTCCGGGGACGTCGTAGAGGGCGGTGGTGGCGGTCATCGGGGAACCCCCAGCGCTTTTCCAGCACGTTGAACAGCGCGCTGATGGTCAGGGTCACGATCAGGTAGCCGACGGCGATCCAGACGAAGGTCCAGATGATGCTGTAGCCCAGCTCGTTGAGCGTCTTGTAGGTGCCGAGGAGTTCGACGACGCTGAACGATCCGGCGATCGCGGAGTTCTTGGCGAGCGCGATGAGCGTGGAGCCGACGGGCGGGATGACGGTACGGAACGCCTGGGGCAGCACCACGTCGCCCAGGGTCTGCGAGAAGGTCATGCCGAGGCTGCGGGCCGCCTCGCCCTGCCCGACCGGGACGGTGTTGATGCCGGAGCGTACCGCCTCGCAGATGAAGGCGGAGGTGTAGCAGCCCAGCGCGAGAACGGCGAAGACCTTGAAGGGCAGGACGACGCCGAAGCGCGGCAGCCCGAGCAGCACCGCGAAGAACAGCAGGGTCAGCGGGGTGTTGCGCAGCACCATCACCCACACGGTGCCGAACACCCGCAGCGAACCGACCGGCGCCACCCGGAAGGCCGCCATCAATACCCCGGCGACCAGCGCCAGCAGCGAGGCGAGGACGGTCAGTTCGACGGTGCCGAGCAGCCCTTCCCCGTAGAGGGAGAAGTTGTCCGTGAGCACGTTCATGGGCGGTCCTCGTCCTCAGCTCGCCGGGTAGCGGTCGATGGCGGGCGGCTGCGGAGCGGGGACGCCGGACAGGCCCAGCGTCGCGTCGTACGCCTTCTTCCAGTCGCCGTTCTTCTCGTGGGCGGCGAGCGCGTCGTCCAGCGCGAGGCGCAGCGCGGTGTCCCCGCGCGGCACGCCGATGCCGTACGGCTCCTCGGAGAACGGCCGGCCGGCCAGCTTCAGCTCGTCGGGCACCTTGGCGGCGTAGCCCATGAGGATCGCGTCGTCTGTCGTCACGGCGTCCACCTGGTACGTGAGCAGGTTGTCCACGCACACCGAGTACGTGTCGTAGGCGACCAGGCCGGCCCGGGGGTAGTCGGCCTTGATGCGCTGGTACGGCGTGGAACCGGCCGCCGAGCAGACCTTCCTGCCCGCCAGGTCGCGCGGCCCGTCGACGCCCTTCTGGTCCTTGCGCACCAGCAGGCCCTGGCCCGCCATGTAGTACGGGCCGGCGAAGCCCACCTGCTGCTTGCGCTTGGCGTTGATGGTGTAGGTGCCGACGTAGTAGTCGATCTGGCCGTTCTGCAGGGCGGTCTCGCGGTTGGCGGAGGCGATGGTCCGGAACTCGACCGTCTTCGGGTCGAAGCCGAGGGAGGCGGACATCATCTTCGCGATCTCGACGTCGAAGCCGGTGTACGTCCCGGAGGCCGGGTCGCGCTCGCCCATGTACGGCTGGTCCTCCTTGACGCCGACGACCAGCCGGCCGCGGCTTTGCGCCTTGCGCCAGGTCGCGGAGGCGGGCAGTCGGAAGCCCTCGGCAGTCGCATAGCGGGGCAGTTCGCTGCCCTTGGGGCCCTTGACCGGCGGGCTGCCGGACTTGCCGCAGCCGGCGGCCAGCAGGGCGGCGGTCAGCGCGAGCGCCACGAGGGCGGTACGGGTCTGGTGCATGGCGGCGCCCCCGGTCAGTGCTTGAGGATCTTGGAGAGGAAGTCCTTGGCGCGGTCGCTCTCCGGCGCGGTGAAGAACTCCTCCGGCGTGCGGTCCTCGACGATCCGGCCGTCCGCCATGAAGACCACCCGATTGGCGGCGGAGCGCGCGAAACCCATCTCATGGGTGACGACGACCATCGTCATGCCCTCCTGCGCCAGCTGCTGCATGACCTCCAGCACCTCATTGATCATCTCCGGGTCGAGGGCGGAGGTCGGCTCGTCGAAGAGCAGCGCCTGCGGTTCCATGGCCAGCGCGCGGGCGATGGCCACGCGCTGCTGCTGGCCGCCGGACAGCTGCGCCGGGTACTTGTCGGCGTGCGCGGCCAGGCCCACCCGGTCCAGGAGTTGGCGGGCCCGCCGCTCGGCCTCCTCCTTCTTGCGCTTACGGACCTTGACCGGCGCGAGCATCACGTTGGCCAGCACACTCTTGTGCGCGAACAGGTTGAAGGACTGGAAGACCATGCCGACTTCGGCACGCAGTCCGGCCAGTTCACGCCCCTCCTCGGGGAGCGGGTGGCCGTCCAGGGTGATGGTGCCGGACTCGATCGGTTCGAGGCGGTTGATGGTGCGGCACAGGGTGGACTTGCCGGACCCGGAGGGCCCGATGACGACCACCACCTCGCCGCGGCCGACGGTGAGGTCGATGTCCTGGAGGACATGCAGCTTTCCGTAGTGCTTGTTGACCCCGCGCAGCTCGATCAGCGCATCACCGGCCATGTGCAGCCTGCTCACTCTCATCCGTACAGCCAGGACACCGCAAGACCCCGCAAACTACCTGCCCGAAAGCATGACTTTTCCCCTGACACGCACGAATGCCGCGATAACCCCTGATTACCAGGGAAAGTGCCCACGCGCGCCCGGCACCACGGCACCGCCCCGGACCGCGGCACGCTCCCGTCCCGGCCCCTCGGCGGGCGCCTTCCCGACCCCTCGGCGGGCGCCTCTCCCGACGCCTTCCCCCACGCCTCTCCCCTAGGTACACAGTCCCTGCCTGCGTACCTAGCCTGTGGGGCATGGGTGACAACCGACCCGTCTTCCAGCGCATCGCCGACGACCTCCGCCGTCAGATCGACGACGGGGCCCTGCCCGTCGGCGCGCGGATCCCGTCCCGGTCCGAGCTCAAGCGGGCGTACGAGGCCAGCGACCAGACCGTGGACCGCGCGGTCCGCGTCCTGAAGGCCGCCGGCTACGCGGAAGGCCAGTTCGGACGGGGGTGTTCGTCGCCGACCGGGCGCCGATCGGGACGCTGCTGCGCTCCACGGGCGCCGTGGACTCCCCGTTCGCCGCCCGGATCGCCCTGGAGGGTACCCCCGAGGGCACACCGTTGACCTGGGAGGTGTCCTCGACGACGGACGCGGCGTCCGACCGGGTCGCCCGACGCCTGTGCATCGTGCCGGGAACCGGCGTCGTCCGGTCGGTGTACGAATACCTGGCCAACCGGCAGCCCGTGCAACTCGCCACGAGCTGGGAACCGCTCGCCATCACCGAGGGCACGGACGTCGTCTTCCCGGAATGCGGGCCCTACGCCCGGCGCGGGGTACGGGGGCGCATGGCCGCCATCGGGATCCGGGTGGTGCGCGCCGAGGAGCGCGTGGGCTCCCGGCCTGCTTCCAGTGCCGAGGCGGAGGCGCTGGGATGCTCCCCCGGGCAGTGCGTGACGGCCGTGGAGCGCACCCATTACGACGCGGACGGGCGGGCCGTCGAGACCTCGGACATCGTCGTACGGGCCGACCGCTGGCGCCTCGCGTACGACATCGGGTTCGTCTGACCGGACCGCCGCTCCCCCGCTCGGCGGTCAGCTCTCGGCGACCTCCGCGTAGAGCTGGCACAGTTCGGGCGCGCCGTTTGCCGCCCACTCCCGGCCCGCCGCCACCACGTCCACCTCGCGGCCGGACGCCAGCCGCACCACCGGCTCACCGCCGGGCCACACCTTCCAGGCCGCGCCGGGCACTGTCCGTACCAGCACCGTGCCCAGGTAGCAGCCCGCGTCGTTGCCGAGCCAGGTCACCACCTCGGGGTCGTCGCGCCACGCCGGCCGCAGCTGGTCCAGCGCCTCCAACGAGCGCACCGAGTCGTCCAGTTCGACGCCCTCGGTCTGGGCCTGGGCACGCAGCAGCTCGCACTCCGCCAGGAGCATCGCCGCGCCTTCGGGGTCGTCCACGACAGCAGGGCCCACTTCCGGCCGCTTGCGCCACTTGTCCAGGAAAGACATGTTCATGGGCGTAGCGTCCCACCCGGGCCGGGACGGTGGCCACAGGCGCGCGGCAGGCCGGTGACCGGATCACCGGCCCGGCCACCGGTTCCGGCCAGGGCCGTACCCGCCGCTACCCGCGGAAGGAAGCCGTATGCGCGTACGACTGTGGGGCGGAGCCCTCGCCCCGGCCCTCGCCCTCACCCTGAGCGCCACGGCCGCCCCGGCAGCGCCGCCTCAACGACCCGACGGGTCAGCCCCGTTGGAGCGTCTTTTCGACAACAGGGCCATCAGCGAGCCGTCCGCCCCGGCCTCGGCCGACTTCGACGGCGCGGGCAATTCCCTGTCCGCGCGGGACCTCGCCACGGCGGGCTGGACGCCGGGCCGGGTGCTGACTCTCGACGCGGCCCGGCTGCGGTGGCCGCGGACCGCGCCGGGCCGGCCCGACAACGTACGGGCCGACGGCCAGACCGTACGGCTGCGCGGGCGCGGCGACGCGGTGTCGCTGCTGGTGGCCGCGACGGGTGGCACGGTGACCGGTACCGGCACGGTCCGCTACCGGGACGGGTCGCGCAGCACGTACCGGCTGAGCGCGCCGGACTGGCGTACGGGCCCGTCGGCCACCAAGGCGGTGACGCTGCCGCACATCAACACGCCGGGCGGCCAACGGGCGGAGCCGGCGCGGCTGTACGCGGTGAGCGTGCCGGTGGTGCGCGGGCGTGAGACGGCCGCCGTCGTACTGCCCCGCGACCCGGGACCGGGCGCGGATCTGCACGTGTTCGCGGTGGCGGTGCGCGACAACGGCGCCGGGTGGACGGGTAGTTGGGGAGCGAGTACGGGCGGGTACGCGAAGGCCGGCCCGTGGGGCGGCCGGACGCTGCGGCTGGTCGTGCACAGCGGCACGGGCGGGGCGCGGGTACGGGTCCGGCTGGCGAACACCTTCGCGGCGGCGCCGGTGCGCTTCGGGGCGGCGAGCGTGGCCGTCCAGGGCGCGGGCGGCGGCGCGTCAGCCGCCCGCGAACCCGTACCGCTGACGTTCGGCGGGCAGCGCGGCGTACGGGTCCCGGCCGGCGCCGAGGCGTACAGCGATCCGCTCCGCCTGACCGTGCCCGCGGACCGGAACCTGCTGGTCAGCCTGTATCTGCCGGGCACGGTGACGACAGCACCGATGCACGGACGGTCCGAACAGGTCTCGTACGTGAGCGCACCGGGATCCGGCGACCGTACGGGGGACAGCGGCGGCGCGGCGTATCCCGGCACGCTGACCGGCTGGCCGTTCCTGACCGGGGTGGAGGCCGCGGGCGGCCCGGGCACGGTCGTGGCACTCGGGGACTCCATCACCGACGGCCAGGGCTCGACGGCGGGCTCCAACCGGCGCTGGCCGGACGTGCTGGCCCGCCGCTTCCGGGCCCAGCACGCGCTCCCGCGCTACGGCGTGGTCAACAGCGGCATCTCGGGGAACCGGGTCGTCACCGACCGCTATCCGGGTGACGGCGTGAGCACCGACGTCAGCGGGGTCAGCGCACAGCACCGGCTGGAGCGGGACGTACTGGCGCGGCCCTCGGTCCGTACGGTCGTCATCTTCGAGGGCGTCAACGACGTACGCCACGGCACTCCGGCGCACGAGGTCGTGGCGGGGCTGCGGTCCCTCGCCCGGCGCGCGCACGAGCACGGGTTGCGGGTGGTGGCCGCGACCCTCGCGCCGTGCGAGGGCTTCCCGGACTGCACGGCGGCGGTCGAGACGCGACGCACCGCCGTGAACGCCGCCCTCCGGGCACGCGACACCGACTCCGACGCCGTACTCGACTTCGACGCGGTACTGGACTTCGACGCGGTGCTCCGCGACCCGCGACGCCCGCAGCGGCTGCTGCCCGCGTACGACAGCGGCGACCACCTGCACCCCGGCGACGCGGGGCTGCGGGCACTCGGGGAGTCGGTGGACCTGCGCGCACTCGTGCCCGGCACGCCCTGACCCGGACCCGCATACCCGCATGCCCGGGCTCCCCGCCCCTCCATCCGGCTCAGACCTCCAGATCCACCACCACCGGAGCGTGGTCCGACGCCCCCTTGCCCTTGCGCTCCTCCCGGTCGACATAGGCGTCCGAGACGGCCTTGGCGAACGGCTCGTTGCCGTACACCAGATCGATGCGCATGCCCTTGTTCTTCGGGAAGCAGAGCTGGCGGTAGTCCCAGTAGGTGAACGGCTTGTCGTACTTCAGGGGGCGCGGCACCACGTCCGACAGGCCGGCCTCCCGCAGCGCGGCCAGGGCGGCGCGCTCCGCGGGCGTCACATGCGTCATGCCCTCGAAGACGGTGGTGTCCCAGACGTCGTCGTCGGTGGGCGCGACGTTGAAGTCGCCGAGGACCGCGAAGGGCCGGGGGCCCGCCGCGTCCTCGGCGACAGCCGCCTTCAGGGCGTCGAACCACTGGAGCTTGTACGCGAAGTGCGCGTGGTCGATCTCGCGGCCGTTGGGCACGTACACCGACCAGACGCGGGCCGGGCCGCAGGTCGCGGAGACGGCGCGGGGCTCCTGCGCCCCTTCGTAGTCCGGGCCGCCGGCCAGCCCGGAGGTCACGTCCTCCAGGCCGACCTTCGACAGCAGCGCGACCCCGTTCCACCGGCCGGTGGCGTTGACGGCGGCCTCGTAGCCCAGCTCGCGCAGCTGGTCGTACGGGAACTGTTCGGCCGAGCACTTGGTCTCCTGGACGCACAGCACGTCCGTGCCGGTGCTCTCCAGCCAGGCCAGCAGCCTCGGAAGGCGGGCGGTGATCGAATTGACGTTCCAGGTCGCGATGCGCATGTCCGTAACCTACAGCGGGGGTCCGACAGTCAGTTCAAACCGGTGTGGTCACCGGGGGTGAGGCGGGCGTGATCGGCACCGCCGAGCTTGTCGATCAGGCCGTCGTACACGGGACGGGCGTGGTCCTGGAGCAAGCTGTCGTGCACGTCGATGGCGCGGCGCGGCCGGACCTCGCGGACGTAGTCGATCACCTCGGACACCTTGTTCCACGGCGCGTGCACCGGCAGCAGCAGCGTGTCCACCGTACGGCCCTGGGGGACGGTGAGCGCGTCACCCGGGTGGAAGACGGTCGCGCCGTCGTCCTCGGTGGTGATCAGGTAGCCGACATTCGTCACCCTCGGAATGTCCGGGTGGATGACGGCGTGCAGCTGCCCGTGCACCTCGATGTCGAAGCCGGCCGCGGTGAACGCGTCCCCCTCACCGACCGTGTGCACCCGCCCCGGGAAGGCCGCGGAAATCTGCTCGGCCACACTGGCCAGCGTCCAGATCTCGGCCCCCGGTTGGCCTCCATGCCCGCGCGCAGCCGCTCCTCGTCGAAGTGGTCCATGTGCTCGTGCGTGATCAGGATCGCGTCGGCGCCGACCGCCGCGTCGCGCTCGCTGAAGACACCGGGATCGATGACGAGCACCTGCCCGTCCTTCTCCAGCCGGACACAGGCATGCGTCTTCTTCGTGAGTTCCATACCCCCATCTTGCCGCGCGAGTGCCCGGCGGGCCCTTGGGGGACACCCCTCACCGACTCACCTCCCCCTCCTCACCCTTCCGGCGTGGTCTCCTCCCGTATGACGCGCTGCGCCACGGCGAAAGCCGCATTGGCCGCCGGCACACCGCAGTACACCGCGGTGTGCATGAGTACTTCCTTGATCTCCGTGGGGGTGAGCCCGTTGCGCAGCGCGGCGCGAGTGTGCAGCACCAG
This sequence comes from Streptomyces sp. Ac-502, assembly GCF_045222935.1. NCBI lineage: Bacteria > Bacillati > Actinomycetota > Actinomycetes > Kitasatosporales > Streptomycetaceae > Streptomyces > Streptomyces sp. Ac-502. Next base: position 8,488,451 of record NZ_JBHFFO010000001.1, on the reverse strand, counting down.
TTCGTCCTGATGGCCGCCGGCGACCAGCGCGGTGAGTGTGACGATGCTGCGGGTCCGCCGGTCCAGCCCTCCGCGCGTCCACATCTCGCCCCACGCGTACCGGGTGACGAACTCCTGGAAGTCCCCGGTGAAGTCGTCCGTGTCGGCCTCCACCCGGTCCACGTGCGCGTCACCGAGCACCTCGCGGCGTACCTTGACACCCTGCTCGTACGCACCGCCCCGAACCGCCTCCGGCTGGGCCGGACCGGACTCGATGGCCGCGGGCACCACCGGCGCGGGCGGGGCCGCGGGCCCCAGCACCGGCTTGGGCGCGGCAGCACCGATCGCCGTCTGCGTCGTGCCGCCCGGCTTGTCGTGCCAGGCGGCCGTGAAGTGCCGGATGAGCAGCTCGGTGACGGCGGCGGGCTGCTCGACGGGCGCCAGATGGGACGTACCGGGAACCAGCGCGAGACTCGCGTCCGGAATGCCCGCCACCAGGGAGCGGGCGTCGGTGGTCGGCGTCACCTGGTCCTCGGAACCGACGACGACGAGGGTGGGCACCCCGATCCGCTGGAGCGAGGAGCGGACGTCGAAAGAGGCCATCGCCTCACAGGCCGCGATGTAACAGCCCGGATCGGTGGTACGCACCATCTGGACGGCCCACTCGACGATCGCCTGCTGGGCCCCCGCGAAGCCGGGGGTGAACCAGCGCTCGGGCGAGGTGCGGGCGATCGGGTCCAGCCCGTTCGTACGGATCACCACCCCGCGCTGCCGCCAGGAGTCGGCGGTGCCGTAGCGCGGCGACGAGGAGATCAGAGCGAGCGAGGTGACCCGCTGCGGCCGGGTGAGCGCCAGCTGCGCCCCGACCGCCCCACCGATGGAACACCCCGCATACCCGAACCGCTCCACACCGAGCACGTCGAGCGTCGCCACCAGCCGGTCGGCCAGCTCGGCGACGGAGGACGCCGGATACGCGGGCGACCCACCGTGCCCGGGCAGATCGAACCGGACGACCCGCCAGTGACGGGTCAGCTCGGGTATCTGCCTGTCCCACATGTGCCATGTGGTACCAAGCGCAGCACCCAAGACCAGGCACGGGGCGTCTTCCGGCCCGTCAGAGCGGTATTGCAGGGTCTTCACCGTCGTCTCACTCACCCGCCTGACCCTCTCATCTGTCACCTGCAGTCCTACCGGCAGGGCCAGAAAGTCTGGGGGGACGCGGGCATGGACGCCATGTGGTCCGCCTCGACCGTGAAGGTCATCGGCTCCGGCATCGACGACCCCGACTTCGCCGACAAACTCTCCCGCCTGATCGGCGAGCACGATGTGCAGACCACGTCCACCTCCACCTCCGAGTCCGGGAAGTCGACCTCCGTGTCGATGCGCCAGGAGCGGATCCTGCCCGCCGACGCCATCCGCGCCCTGGCCAAGGGCACCGCCCTGTGCTTCGCCACCGGCATGCGCGCCGCCATGCTCGACCTGCGCCCCTGGTACGCCGAGCCCGGCGCCACGGAGCTGTCCGCCGCCTCCGCCCGCGCCTCGAAGGCCATCACCGAGCGCGCCGTCGCCAAGGCCGCCCCCGCGCAGACCGACTTCACCACGGCCGCCTGACCTCCGGCGCCCCCGCCCCGGCACTGACGCCGCCAACGGCGGCAACTCCCCGCACCCGACCACCGTTTTGCCCCTTCGGAGACCATGGCCTTCCTCGACCACAACGACATCGTCATCGGATCCACCGACGACGGCCACACCTTCGTCCTGCTCAACCGGGCCCTCCCCGCGGCCCAGCGCATCCTGACCGACCACGGCTTCACCGCCCGCCAGCCCAGCGGCCCGGGCCGCCCGCTGTACCTGCTGCCGCCCGCCTACGCCGGCGAGCAGGCCCACACCCGCACCGGCGAAGCCATGCACTTCCTCTTCCAGCACACCTGGGACGTGACCGACCTCAGCTGGACCACCCGCTGGAACCCGGACGAGCCGCTGCCGGAACCAGACGTCCACTTCGATGTCTCCGGCGAGCGCGTCACCGCCACCGCCCGCACCGACGCCGCCCGCCGCGTCCTGGCCGACCACGGCTTCACCCCCACCCAGGACGGCTACTCCCTGCCCGCCGGCACGCAGGAAACACGGCAGCTCGCCGCGGTCGTCCAGGCAGAGATCGCCCTGTCCATGGAGAACCTGGGCGCCCGCATCGGCCTCGGCTTCCGCACACCCGCCGACATCCCCACCGCCCCCGCCCGCACAAGCGCCCCCACGGCCACACCGCCCGCAGCCCCAGCTCCGGACCGGCCGCGCCGCACCCGCTGACCGCCCAGGCGACGTGCCGAGCAGAGCCGCCAAGGCAGCCCGTATCCGCCGCCCCGCCAAGCCGTCCGCGTGGCGCCGGTGTCGTCTGTGAACGCCCCCGCCGCCACGCCAACGCTCACGCGGCGGCCCGGTACGCCCCCCCACACCGAACGGAACCGTCCCGCCGCCGATGACCGCCACCGCTCCGGCCGAAAAGCTCCTGCTCCTGGGGGGCGACTTCGCCCGCCACAACGACTACCTTTCCCGCCTGCGGCTAGACGGTCTCAGTCCCGCGACCGCCCTGACGCAGCAGGCCATCCCCACCCAGGACCTGGCCCGACTGGCGCTGGACATCGTCGAGGGCTTCGACGCCCAGCGGATGCACCACAGCCCGGAGATCCGCACCGTGTACGCGCGGGTCCGGCAGCTCGCCCACCTGGCCACCGCCGCAGCCGGCCACCTCCTGGACGCCGAGGACATCCTCGACGACGCCCGCGCCGGCGTGCCCGTCAAGGGCGATGGCCCCCTGTTGACCTATCAGCAGGCCCTGCAGACGGCCAACAGCCGCCTCACCCTCGTCCGGGAGCTGACCGCCCTGGGTCCCCAGGACACGCTGACGGCCGCCGAACTCTTCGTCACCGAACGACGCCGCCGGGGCGAGATCCCCCGCAGCAGTCGCCCGGCTTTTCCCCCGCCCAGCACGCCGCACTGCGCGCGGTGGCCCGCGGCGAAGTGACCGTTGCCAACGGCAAGCCGTACCTGCGCCGCGATGACTGGAGCATCACCCTCGCCACTCTCCGCTCGCTGGAAGCCCGCGGCCTCCTCGTCCGCGAGAAGTGCCCGCTGTGGCTGCACGACGAGCGGGTGCACCTGAGCGCCGACGGCCGCCGCGACCTGACCGCCACCTTCGGCCGGCCCCCGGCCCCCGCGCGCACCGCCGCCCGCCCGGCCCCGGCGCCCCAAGCCACCCCCAGCCGCTCTCTGTAACCCCTGCTCCCCGGGAGATCTCACGCCTACCGACGATGCGCCCACCCCGCACGACATCGCCCTCGCCCTCGCCGCCCAGATCCACCCGGACGCTGCGCCCCGCGATGTGATCGCCAGTTTCAGCGTGCGGCGCCAGGCCGGTCCCCGCTTCGGCTACCGGGGCTCCGGCGGCCCGGTCACCGGCGTGGCCCGGTCCCTGCACGCCCGGCTGTACGGCCTGCCGGCCGCACCTTCGCCGCTGCCCACGGCGCTCGACGAACTCCTGCAGGCCCTCGGCACGGCACGCGACGGCGACCAGCGGCAGGCGGTGCTGGCCCAGCTCGCCGAGCAGCTACGCAACGCCGCCGAAATCCTCGAATGGGCCCGGGACAACGCGCGCCAACTGCCCGCCCCCGTCTGGGAGTGGCTGCGCGACGCCACCGATACCACCCGCCACCTGGCCGACGGCCTCGACAGCGTGCGCCCTTCGTTCGCCGCGCCGCAGGCCCCCGCCGCATCGCTTCCCCGCCGGTGCCCGCCCCGCCCCGCGACGCTCCCGTCCGGCGCTGACCGCCCGCCCGCGGGTGCCGCCCCCGTACACCGCAAGGACGCCCCATCCCCGCAGCCCCCGCCTTCCGATCCCTCTCCCTTGGCGCCGGTGTTCAGTCCAGTGCTCTGCTCGCCCTGTCCGCCGAAGGCATCCTGCCGCGCGTCGACTGCGCGATTTTCGCGGACACCGGCTGGGAGCCGGCAGCCGTTTACGACCATCTCGACCGCCTGGAAGAGGAGGTAGCCGAACCCGCGGGCATCCCCGTCCTGCGTGTCTCGGCCGGTAACATCCGCAGCGACGCGCTCAACCCGGACCACCGGTTCGCGTCCATGCCGCTGCACGTCCTCAACCAAGACGGCAAGGCCGGGATGACCCGTCGGCAGTGCACCGGCGAATACAAGATCAAACCCATCAAGAAACAGGTCCGCGCCCTCCTGGGCTACCCGTATCCCCGGCGCATCCCCAAGGGCGTGTTCGTCGAGCAGTGGGTCGGCATCTCCACCGATGAGTTCCACCGGGCCAAGGACGCCGACGTCGCCTACATGCGCAACCGGCACCCGCTCATCGAGCTGGACTGGTCGCGCGCCGACTGCCTGCGCTACCTCAAACAGCGCGGCCTGGCCGACACCCCGAAGTCGAGCTGTCTGGGCTGCCCCTTCCACGGCAACGCCCAGTGGCGCCACATCCGCGACCACAGCCCCGCCGAGTGGGCCGACGTCGTCGCCTTCGATGCGGCCATCCGCGGCGGCAACGCCCGCGCCAATGCTTCCGGCAACCGGCTGCTCGGCCAGGCGTTCTTGCACCGCTCCCGCGTCCCGCTCGACCAGGCGCCCATCGACCACGTCACCGCCGCCGAATGGGCCGCCCGCCAGGCCGAACTGGGCGACCAGGCCCCGGACGGCAACGCCCTCGTCGTGCTGGAGGAGGGCGTGGCCGACGGCTGCTCGCCGTGGGCCTGCCGCGGTGAGCAGCCGGTGCAGGATGCCTTCGGGCTGGCCGCGTGATCCTGGATTTGTTCGCCGGGCACGGTGGCTGGTCCTACGCCCTGTCGCTGCTCGGCGTGCGGGACATCGGGCTGGAGTGGGACGAGTGGGCCTGCCGCACCCGCGCCGCGGCCGGGCAGCTGACGCTGCGCACCGATGTTGCCCGCTATCCGGTGCGGCCGTTCCTCGGCCGCACCACCGGTGTGATCGCTTCGCCGCCGTGTCAGGCGTGGTCGATGGCCGGCAAGCGGCTCGGTCTGCTCGACCAGCCGCTGGTCCACCAGGCTGTCGCCGATCTGGCCGCCGGGCGCGACACCCGTGAGAAGCTGCTCGGTGCCTGCCGGGATGTGCGGTCGCTGCTGGCCGCCGAGCCGATGCGCTACCTCCATGCGCTGAACACGGTGGGCGAGCCGGAGTGGGTGGCCATGGAGGAGGTCCCCGACGTCTTGCCGCTGTGGAAGCAGTACGCGGTCATCCTGCGCGCGTGGGGGTTTTCCGTGTGGTGCGGGATTCTCAACGCGGCCGACTTCGGGGTGCCCCAGACGCGGCGGCGGGCGATCCTGCTCGCCTCCCGTACCCGCCCGGCCGAGCCCCCGCCGCCGACCCACGCACAACACGGTGAGCCGGAGACCCTGTTCGGGCCCGGCCGTGCGCCGTGGGTGTCCATGGCCGCAGCGCTCGGCTGGGGCGCCACCGACCGCCCGGTACCGACCGTGTACGCCGGGGGCGGCCCCGGCGGAGGCCCCGAACCGTTCCCGTCCGGTTCGCGCAAGACGCTGGCCGATGCCCGCGACCGCGGCACCTGGCAGCCCCCGCCCCGCACCCGTCGCACCGGCGGCCCGGTCGGCACCGCACCCGCAAGGACGTGGTCGCTGCGCACCAACAGCCAGGCCAACGCCACCGTCCGCACCCTCGACGAGCCGGCCGGGACGCTGTTCTTCGGACACCGCGCCAATGAGTGCGTCTGGGTCGCCGACCCCGCCCATCCGGCAACGGCCGAGGACGCCCCCGCGCCGGAGGCGATCCGCATCACCGCCCCGGAGGCGGGCGTACTGCAGACCTTCCCCGCCGACTACCCGTGGGCCGGCAACAAGGGCCAGCAGTTCTCCCAGATCGGCAACGCCGTCCCGCCCCGCCTCGCCGCCCACCTGCTGGCCCCGCACCTCGGCCGCCCCCTCGGCCCCGACGACTTCACCCTGGTCGCCTGATGCTCCACCACCCCCTGGCCCTGTCCCCGACCCCGACGAGGACACCGGACTGGCGAACCCGCATCCTCCGGCCCCAGTGCTCTACGCCGAGCAGGCCCTGCTCGGCGCCCTCCTCCTTGAACCCGCACGCCTGGCCGACCTCGATCACCTGGCCTCGGAGCACTTCGGCGACCACGCCCACAGCGCCCTGTTCACGGCGATGCGTACCGCTGCCGTACCTGCCGCCGACGAACACCGTAAGGCCCCGGTCTGGTTGCGGCGTGTTCTCGAAGCGGCGCGGCCCCAGGCGCCCGGGCTGACCGCCTCCTACCTGCACACCCTCGTCCACCGCTGCCCCTGGCCCGGGCACGCGGCGGCCTACGCCCGCATGATCGAAGCCGACCACGCCCGCCGCATGCTGCGGGAGCACGCCGACCGCCTCACCCAGAACGCCACCGATGCGTCGCTGCCCGACCCCGCCGCCACCGTCCTGGCCCAGTGCGACGCCCTGGCCAGCTTCCTGGAAACACTGTCGGGCCGGTTCGCCCCGCACCCCGGCTCCCTTCCCCGCACCCCGCAGCCCCCACCCGCCCGTAACACCGCGGGCGAGGAGGCGCTGGAGGAGGAACGGGCGCTGCTGGCGTGTGCGACAGCACGGCCCTCCCGGCTGCGGGAGATGCGCTGGCTGCAGCCCGAGAATTTCGTCCTGCCGCTGCACGGGCAGCTCTTTGCGTGCCTGACCGCGCTGGTCCACCGCCGGGAACCGGTCGATGCGGTCACTGTGCTGTGGGAAGCCCAGCACCAGCATCTGCTGCACGCAGGCTTCACCCCCGCCGACCTGATCGATCTGCTCGCCACCCCGGTCGGCATCCCCGAACACTGGGGCGAGAAGATCCTGCGGCGCGCCCTGCTCACCCAGGCCCACACCACCGCCCTGCGCATCCGGGCGTTCACCGACGATGCGGCCAACACCCCGCACCAGCTCGCCACCGGCAGCCGCCGCGCCCTGGCCGACCTGACCGCCCTGCGCAGCCGCTGGCAGCGCGCCACCCACACCCCCGCCGCGCTCTCCCGCTCCCCGGCCGTGCCCCGCGCCGGGCCGCGCCTGCGGGCCACCGCTGCCTCCCCGACCACCCGCGTCTCCCGATAGCCCACCTGCCCGGCCGGACCGCCGTATCCGGCCGGGCCCGGAAGCGAGTGCCTTGCCCCAGCCCGACACCGCCGCCCATGTCCGCCTCGACCGCCACCCCCACCACACCTCCGCCGTCACCGCCACCCTCGCCGACTCCTCCCCCACCACGGCCCGGGCCCTGCTGAGCGTCCACGGCTTCCGCCCCACCGGGGAGCACAGCCTGGTCCTGGCCCGCATCGACCACGAAGAACCCCACTACGCCCAGCAGGCCGCCCAGGCCCTGCGCACGGCGGGCATCACCGTCGACATCACCCCCGCGCTCCAAGAAGACATCGACACCGAGTGGGACTGGGCCGGCCACCCCCTGCCCTGGCTGGACCGCGACGAGATCCGTGACGTCTCCAACCAGGCCCAGCAGATCCACGACGACATCGTCGCCGGGCGCCTGACCATCCACCTGCACGCCCATGACAGCTGGACCATCGTCGCCGTCGGCACCTACCGCGACGGCCGCGGCGTCCACCTGCACGGGGAAGGCCACCTGCGGCAAATCGCCACGGTCTACACCGGGCCGACCGAAGCCATCACAGAATTCGAGCGCCTGCACGGCGCCGCCGTATGGAACGGGCCAGCGCCCGACACCGACGCCGAACAAGCAGCCGCGCAAGTCCTGACCCCCACACGCGAACCGCAGGCGGAAACCGCGGCGCTACAGCCGACGCCCCGGACCGTCCCCGTCTACGCCGCCGATGCCGGCGACCACGAAGCGCTGCTGGCCGACTTTCTCGACGCCCATCACGACTGGGAAAAATATCGCACCTGGTGCGACAACACGACCGTCGCCAGCCACGAATCGCTCACCCGGCGCGCCCAGTTCACCCACGAGGCCGCCCCCAAGGACACGGCCTGGGCCTTCGCCGTCTACGACTCCCCCGTCGGCGACCGCCTCTGGCACGCCACCGCCAGTGCCCGGACGCCCGCAGCCCTCGTCCGCACCCTGCTCGACACCCTCACCTCCCCGGATGCGCACCGACCCGGGACCGCCAGCACGGGGCCTGGTCGCACTCCGGTCGCAGGCCCCGAACCCGCCCTCGCCCAGGCGGCCTCCACCTTGCTCAAGGCAGGCTGGCGGCAGACGAGCTACACCTGGGGGATCCAGTGGACACCGCCCAACGGCGACGGCGCCGGCCTGCGCTTCGACGCCCGCACCACCCGGACCGCCGACAGACTGCCGGGCTGGACCGCCTGGGCCGGCACCAGCATCGACAGGCCCACCTGGCGCTTTCGCCTCTCGCCGGACACCCCAGTCACGGTCCTTGAAGAACTCGCCCACGAACTCGGTCATGGGCAAGTCACCTGTCGGCTGCCCTCCACCGGCTCACCGCGACGGACCCACCACACCGCATCGGCACCCGCCCTCCCGCCCCAGCCCCCCACACCCCGCGCCTCCGGACACGCTAAGCGCCGCTTCTCGTCCCGCCTCTCCGAGGGCCAGGCCGGGCAGACGGACCGGGACCTGGCCAGCACCGCCTGGCCGGGCTCACCCGGCCGAAGGTTCGTTTCCCGACCCGAACAACGCAACGTCCGACGCGCTCACATCCGGCCGCAGACGCTGTACCCGCACCGGGTGGCGCCACCGGCCCGTGTCAACGGCCGTATCCCCGCTGACCTCCACCACCAGCTCCGGAGCGACCAGCGTGACGCGCAACGTCTCACGCGAGCCCCAGCCAGCAGAAAAGGCCCGTCCGCGCCAGGGATGGCCAGCAGCAGCGGGCAACAGCTGCGCTCCCATCTCCCGGCTGAGCTGACGAGCGAGCGGTGCGCTGCGGCCCACGAAGCGCGAGTTTTGTCGCTCATCCCACCGGGCGAGCAAAACGCTGGCGGGGCAGTCCAACGTCCCGGTGATCGCGCCGGTAATGGCTTCCGTCGTGTGCCGGGTGCGGACCTTTATCCAGCCTCGGACGCCGGGTCTATAGGGTTGTCGTACGTTTTTGGCGACGATTCCTTCGATGCCCGCGGCAGCCCACTCCTGCATCCACCGCCTGGCCTCTTGCCGGTCGTAGGTCACAGGGCACAGAGTCCATGGTGGCGTCAGGTGCCATTCCTCGAAGAGAGCCTCAAGCCCGTCTCGGCGCTGCCTATAGGCGCGTTCGGTCAGGTCTTCACCGGCACGACGCAGAAGATCAAAGGCCACAAAATGAGCCGGGCTCTGCGCGATTTCGCGGCGCACCGTTTCCGGCCTCCTGTTCAGCCGTCGTTGCAGCCGGCCGAAGTCCAGTCGACCGCCATGTCAGATGACGACTTCGCCATCAAGCAGCACCTCCTCGGGAAAGTCGCGTTGTGCAGCCTCTGCGATGTCACTGAACGCCATGGTCAGCGCAGTGCCCTGGCGTGACTGCAGGTGCACCGTTCCGTCAGCCGCGCGCTCCAGAATGCAGCGGAACCCGTCCCACTTTGCTTCGAAGCCATATTCGCCTACCGGTGGAAGCTCGGTGACGGGCTCGGCCAGTATCGGAACGAAGTCACGCATCGCCATATCTGGACGCCTATCACTATCCGACAGGGAATGCAGGCCCCCATGCCGGGCCCCTCGGCAAGTTCACCGCTTTTGTTGCACGCCGGCCCCCACGCCGGACCAGCTCCTCTCTGAGCAGCAAGCCTTACGATGTACCGCTCACCTTGGGTAAGCACTGCCGGGAGGGCCGCATGCCCTGCCCCCGAAGATGCGGTCCGCGAGCCTTCAGCCAGTCCAGGAGCCGCACTCAGGCAGCACTCTGACCACATTTGGGGAGCAACATCCATAGAGCGTGAGCTGCGCCTGAACCCCGCGGCCTTCCCCCTGCACACCTTCCGTACCATGCCTAGGGATGACGAAAGAGACGGTGCAGTCAGTGCACGAGCGAGCAGTCGCGACGCGCGAGAGGATCATTCGGGCAGCTTCCGAAGTGTTCGATGAATACGGCTACAGCGGCGCAAGCGTCAGTAAAATCATGAGCCGGGCCAGAATCACCCCCGGCGCACTGTATTTCCACTTTTCCGGTAAGCAGGCTCTGGCTCACGCAGTCATGGTGGAGCAGGGCAACGGGCTGGAAGCACCCCCGGAGACGATGGCCTGCAGCGCCTCATCGACATCAACCTCTACCTCGCGGGCGAGCTGCAGACCAACTCGCTGCTGCGCGCCGGCGTGCGACTGGCCGTCGAGCAGGGGGAATTTGGCGCCCAGGACGATACCCCTTACCAATACTGGGTCGCCCAGTTCGCCGAGCAACTGCTCGCCGCCCAGGAGAAGGGCGAACTGCTGGCGGACGTCGACGTACAGGAACTGGCCTGGACGCTGGTCAGCTCCTATTCCGGCACGCAGCTCCTTTCCCAGATCTCCACCGGCCGCTCCGACCTGTACCAACGCCTGGTGTCCCTGTGGCGCTACCTGCTGCCCGGTATCGCCACCCCCGCCGCCCGTTCCCAGCTGTCCTTCAGCAACCAGTGGGACCATTCAGCGGCATAAAGGCACGTCCGCCGGGCTCGCGGGACGCGACCGGCCTCGGGACGGGGTGTTCTGATCCCTCTTGTCCGTGAGGCGAACCACGCTCGGGCCCGGACAGGTGTCCAGCATGGTGCGACGACGAGACGACAGCGCGGCTGTCGATCTCGACAACCGTCTCCTCGCGAGGAGCGGTTACATGCGGACATTACGATGCTGATCGGTCTCTGCGCGTCGCCCCCAGATGCGCGGGCCCAGGCACCCGAGACCGCAGGGCAAGGGCACCCGCCGACGATAGCCTCCCGGGACCGCCTGCCGACCCGGCGGGCCAACACCACACCGCGCGGCCACCCCTTCGGGTGGCAATTGACAAAAACATCCCCATACGCCCGCGCGGTGCCTAGTACTGCAACGGTGCTTGCCGTGACTGGTGGCCAGGATCAGGGGCTGTGCCCGCGTTGCTTGTAGTGACTGTTGCGGGCTTGGTGCTGGCGCCGTCGACGCCAGTGTGACCAGTACAGGATGTGCTCGGCCGGTGCCGGCCGGCGGTGGGTGAGTCGGTAGATCAGACGCCGGATTTCGGCAAGACTGAGGTGGATGAGCTGGGAGGATCCGTTTCTGCTTTCTCCGCATCCAGCTCACGGGCCCGCAGGACAGTCAGGCAGGCGTGGGCGGCCATGGCCAACGTCATGTGGCGGTGCCAGCCCGGGTAGCGGCGGACCTGGTAGTCGTCCAGCCCGCACTCCTGCTTCGCGCTCTGAAAACATTCCTCCACCGCCCATCGGCTCCCGGCGACGCGGATCAGCTCGTCGAGAGTGGTGCCGGCGGGGCAGTAGGCGATGTAGTAGGAGATTTCCTCGGGCCGGCTGACGCTGCGACGGGCGATCACCCAGTGCTGACGGTCCTCGCGGTGCCAGGGCCGCACCTCAACGCGGGCCCAGTCGAAGATCCGCCGTCCGTGGGCCCCCTCGCCGCAGGAGCGGCGTTTCCACTTCTGCCGCGGCAGGCCGGGGAACAGGTCGTGGACGGGGTGGTCGATGGCCCAGCGGGTGACGACGGTGTCGTGCCGGGTGGTGGCCATGACGTGAAAGACATCGGCCTGCTCGAGCTCGAAGCGCCAGCCCTTGCTGAAGCCGTAAGCGGCATCGGCCGTCACCCACCGAAACGGGAGCCGGTCGGCGATGGCCCGGCGGATCATCTCCTTGGCCATGGCCACCTTCGTCTCGAAGGCGACACTGTCGCCGATGCCCGCCCGCCGGCATCGCTCACGGTCATCCGTCCACGACGCGGGCAGATACAACCGCCGGTCGATCAACGTGCGTCCGCGGCCCGTCGCGTAGGCGAGGAAGACCCCGATCTGGGAGTTCTCGGTGCGTCCCGCGGTGCCGGAGTACTGCCGCTGGACCCCGGCCGAGCGGACGCCCTTCTTCAGGAAACCGGTGTCATCGACGATGAGCACGGCGTCCCGGTCGCCGAGGTGTTCCACGACGTAGTCACGTACGTCGCCCAGGACCTCGTCAGCATCCCACTCGATGCGGTTCAGCAGCCGGTGGATGCGATCGGGGCCGCCATAACCAGCCTCCTCCGCCAGCGTCCAGCCGTTCTTCCGCTCCAGCGGCGAGATCAGCCCGCGCATATAGGCCAGCGCCGACTGGCGCGGCTCCTCCCGGCTGAAGCGGTGCACGAACCGCCCATGCACCGCTTCAAGCTCACCCGCCCACAACCTGACATCAGCAAGGCCCCCACCCATAACCAGACCAACGACCCAACTGGCCACCAGTCACGGCAAGCACCGTTGCAGTACTAGAGTGAAGACGGTCATGCGGATGCTGCCGCCGCCACAAGACTCCTCACGCTCCGGTGCACCCGCGGCCTCGGCACGGTTGCTCGTGACTGGTTTTCCGCGCACCCGCAGAACAGGTTGTTGCGCTGAACACCGTCCCCCGACGCGTCACCCGCACCTACCGGGCGCGTGGCCTGACCGTCGTAGAACTCCACGGCGACATCGACATAGCTACCACCGATGAAGCCCGCCGGGACCTGGAGCCGGTGACCGCCAGGCCGGCCGTCAGCTTGCTGCTGGACTTGCGGCCGGTCACCTTCTTCGACTGTGCCGGCGTGCGCCTGCTGATGTTCGCCCAGCAGCGCACCCTGGAGCAGCGGGGCCGGCTGTACCTGGTCTGCGACGCCCCGCAGATCTTGCGCCTGTTGGACATCACCGGCCTGCGCAGCCTCTGCCACCCGGCGAGCACTGTCGATCAAGTTCTGGCGGACACGGTCGTGCCTCCGCACCCATGGCGCCACGGCCCCCGCGCCCTCTGATCCCGCCCGGCGACGGGACACGGTCTGTGGCGCGGGCGGTCGGAGTCGCGGCCGGGCAAGCACCGAATGGCTCAGCCTGGCCTGCCCGGCTGCGGGAACCCGTGCAGTGCACCGGTCGGCGAAGATCATGACGCTCGGGAAGGCGCACGGTGCCGGGCCTACCAGCCCACGCGGGGCGGCGGGCGCAGACGCCGCCCCGCACCCGCACCGTCCTGCCGCGCCCTGCGGAGGGCTTCTTCCTTCAGGCAAGCGAAGACATCATGTCCCCGGTCGGCCGCAGGGGCCCGCGGAGGCGGAAATCGGCGGTCGCGGCCGGCCACCTCGTAGGTGATCCGGTAACCGCACCGCACGCACTCCTCGCCGACCACGACACCGTTGTCCACATGAACGCGGTGGTGTTCGGTCGGGCAGCCGTGCGTGACCATGGTCGGGAGCATGGTGTTCCCCTCCTGCCGAACTGCGGCCGGGTGGCCCACGGGTCGGGGGCGGGGCCATTGTGCCGGTCCCCGCGACCGGGGTGACAGGCCGGGAGTTGGCCGTCGTGCCCAGCGGTACGGGTGCGCGGCATCCCGCGCAGGGCGGTGCGCCGCGGCCTTCCCTTCGGCTGCGGCGCACCCGGGCGTCCGGGGCCGTCCGGCAGCGGCCCCGCGAGACACCGGCGAGACGCCCGGCGGCGTGGGCTGCCGGTCGTGTTCCCCGTGCTGGTCGCGGTTGGCGCGACGTGCGGTGTCCGTCCGGGCGGTCCGTCAGGCTGTGCTGTGGTGGGAGGGGTTGCCGGGCTGCGCGGTGCGCTCCGCCTCATCCTGAACGAGCAGGGCCAGCAGGGAGGCCACGGTCAGGCCCATCCCGGCTTCGGCCGGGTGGCGCAGCCCCTTGCCGGGGACGATCTGGTAGGTGTTGGTGCGCCCCGTGCGGGTGTGGGCGAGGTAGCCGTCCTGCTCCAGGTCCGCGATGATCTTCTGGACGGCGCGTTCGGTCAGCCGGCAGTGTGCCGCGATGTCGCGGATGCGGACGTGGTGATCGTCGGCGATGGCGGCCAGCACCCGGGCATGGCTGGTCACGAAGGTCCATCCGGTGTGCGGCGCGGGCACTTCATCCATCTGCCCAGCCTACCGATCGGCCGCCCACACGCCCCGACGTATGCAACAAGTTTCGTGCATTTGTTGACGGGTATGTCCGCGGTGGGCAAACCTGGCAGTGGTGGCGGCGAGCCGAAGACGGAAGTGAGCGGCCATGTCACAAGCTCCGCAACTGCCCTACGAGGTCGGTGCAGAGGGCGACGGGCCCGACGTGACCGTCGTGTCCGGCCCGGACCACTCCCCGGCCCATGAGGTGCACGTCTTGTGCGCAGGCGAGCGCACGGACGTGGTGCTCCACGGAGAACTCGACCTTTCCTCTTGCCCATTGATCGAGCGCGAACTGCACGACGCCCTGCGGCGCACAGCCCGCCATCTCGACCTCCATCTCGATGCGGTGCCGTTTTGCGACTTCGCCGGTCTCAACATGCTGCTGCGCCTGCGCCTGCGCGCCCTGGTGCGCAACAAGACCGTCACCATCGCCTCCAGCAGCCCCACCGTCGAGCGGCTGCTGGAGGTGAGCGACGCCCGCAAACTGTTCACCGCCCCGGCCTGCGAACTGCGGCAGGCCACCGGCCCCGTCACCGACAGCCCGGAAGTCTCGCACGTCCGGGCCGCCGAGGACTTGACCGCGGAGGTCACGCATCTGCGCCGTGCCATGCAGACCCGCCCGGCCATCGACCTGGCCCGCGGCATCCTGATGGCCACCTTCAGCCTCACCCCCGAAGCCGCCTGGGCCGCACTGGTCGCCACTTCCCAGAACAGCAACACCAAACTGCACCGCCTGGCCGAAGACCTGGTCAACAGCGTCCACGGACACGTGCTGTCGGACAACATCCGCGGCCACCTGGGGGCCGCCGTGGCCCAAGCCAAACAAGCCCCACCGCAGCCGGACGCGAAGCCCGCCCCGACGAACAGGGTGCCCCCGCAGTGGCGCACCGCACCCGGCCGGTGATCCCGGCCCGGACGCGTCCGCCCAACGACCGAGGCGGCGGACCGGGCAACTCGGTGCGGGGTTTTCGTCGCAGCGTGCTTGTGTGCCGCACCGGGCCGCTGGTCACGGCCCTTGGGAAACCGTGGTGACGGCCACGTTCGAACTCCTGCATCAGCACAACACCGCGCACCGCAACGGCCGGCCTTCCTGGCCGGTCCGCCGCTATTCCGCCCTCACCGGCCGGACACCGGTGGCAAGCGCACGTTGGCTGGTAGGAACAGGGCGGGAGCGGCGGGGCTGCCCCACGCCGGGCACCGTCTCCCATCGGCGACAACGCGCCTGGCTCCAGCGGAGCAGTATGGAGCCTGCCACGGCAGGGCCCACCTCGCCCAGCAGCGCCTTCAGAAACGGCCTACCCGCGCCTGGTCACCCAGCGGAAGACCAGGGCGCAGGCGAGCGCGAAGACTGTAAAGATGCCGGCCGTCTCCAGGCCCCACCGGACCCAGGCGAGCCACTGAGCAGAGAGGGCGGCCAGCAGGAGGCCGCCGGTCAGCGCCAGCACGGCCATGATGCAGGCGAAGACAGCCACCCGGGCCCCCTGCGTCAGGGGACGGTCCCACCCAGACGGTGAGGGTTCAGAACGCATACCGTGACACTCCCTTCGTACAGGCGGCAGCCGGGTAGGCGCGCGATGCACCGCGCGCCTACCCGGCGCTTTGTATCAGCGGCCCCCCGGTCAGCTAACCCGGGAAATCACCGCTTCACTGGAAGTCCACCGCCACTTCTGCGCCGCCGTCGAAAGGCAATCGACACCAGACCTGCCCACAACTTCATCCCCGGCCGGGACGACGCCCTGCAGCGTCTCGCGCTACGCCGCTGTGTAGCTGAGACGGAACAGGTCCCGGGCCCGCTCCAGGTCCCGCTCCGAGCGCAGTCGGACCTCCAGGTCGCCGGTGCCGTGGTGGCCCAGCCCCGTCACGTCCCGGGTGAAGCCGGGCACCAGGCCGGCCTCCTTCGGGTCGGCCTTGAGGTAGACGAGCAGCTTGCTCTTCTGTGGCGGGCACACGCAGGCGAAGTTCCGCAGCCGCCGGTACGCCCGGTAGAGGCGGTTCTCGGTCGTGGTGATGTCCTGCCCCAGGCCCAGCATCGTCTCGTCGACCGCGACGGCCAGCTCCGTCATCGCCCCCTGCGTCAGGTGCCCGCGCGTCTTCTCGGCCGCGCGGGCGCGACGGGCCGTCCCGGAAGCCGCCGTCTGCCCGGTGACGGAGGCCACCGTCTCCAGGCCGACGAGCTGCTCGCCGTAGAAGCGGTAGCGGACCAAGTCGATGCTGCGCCGGTGCTCGCGCACCGCGTGCACGTCGTAGCGGGTGAAGTCGCCCGCCACGCAGATCAGCCGCGGCGCGCTCCATCGCACCCGGGAGGCGGCTGCCGCCCCCAGGCGCTCACGGACCAGGTGGTCGAACTCGGCGCGGTGGTCCATCAGCCACGCCAGGTAGAACAGGCCCTGGTTGATCACTCCCGCATCCGTGCCGCGCTTGTACTCGACGACCACCGGCGCGTCGTCCTCGTCCAGGCCCAGCGAGTCGATCCGTCCGCTGTGCACCGGCCCGGTGCTGTACTCGCTCGCCAGGAACCGCACGCCCAGCATCGTCTCCATGTGCGCCTCGATGAGGTGCTGCACGTCCGCCTCGACCTCAGCCAGACGCGGCGCGACCTCGGCCACGCCGTCGTTCATCGTGTGGAACAGCTTCAGTCCCGACACCTTCCCCTCTTCGACTCCGCGACCTGCAACGCCTGCGACGGCCACGATTGTTTCTGCGGAGGGCCGCGAATCGGTGAAGATGATGTGAGAGCCTGACAGCGGGCACTCAGACCTCTCGTGTCCCCCAGACATCGAAAGCCTGCCGTTTCCCCATGTGTCCCCCACGCCCCGGGGGACAGCTCGGGAAGAGCACGTTTGCCCAGGTCAGGCGCCATGCACTCGATGATGGATCGAGTGCCTTCTAAACACTTGGCCGAAGGTTCGAGTCCTGCCAAGACGCCCGGCAAAGCCAAACCTGGGGCGCAGGCCCGGACGCTTCCAGCGATGGTCCTGCGCCACTGAGCCGGGCCGCGCGATCGGTTCGCCCACCAGCGCCCGGCCCGGCTTCCGTACGCCGGCTCGTACGCCCCGGCGTACGGGGAACCTTTCGCCTCCGGCACCGTCGGTGGGTGCGGGGTGGGCGGGTGTTCGTGGTGGGGTGGGGCACCCGTACGGCAGGATCACGACACCGGGAGCCAGCCATGCAGATGCTTTCCCCTCTTCAGCGGCTCCTGCGGGCCGAGTACCTCCTGCCGCCCGCTGCGCGCTCCGCGTCCTGGGCCCGGCGCCTGACCGGCTTATACCTGGACCGACCCGGGTCAGCTTGTTACCTGGTCGATACGGACGCTGCCCAGCTGGTGGTCACCGAGCTGGTCTCCAACGCCACCCGCCATGCTCGCAGCGACTGCCGTCTGCGCCTGTGCGGCGGGGGCGGGTTTCTGAGCATCGAAGTCCACGACGACGACCCGGCGCACCCCCGGGCCCGTCCGGCCACCGCGTACGAGGAGGGCGGCCGCGGCCTGTTTTTCGTCGACGCGCTGTCGACGGACCTGGCCGTCCTCGACGACCCCGGCGGCGGCAAGACGGTCCGCGCCACCCTCGGCGCAGCCTAGCCCGCAGCTTCGCGCGTGCACCGCCGCACCGGAAGCGCCGCCGAGGCGTTCCTGGGAAGGCAAGGGGCGGGTGCGAGAGCGGGCGGGGGGTCCGGCCTCGCGCCCGATCACCGTCGGCCCTCGGCGGCCACCTTCGGCGCCTCCGCAGGGAGCTTCAAGGGCAGCTTGCCACGGCCTGTCAGCAAGGTCCGGTCCGATCCCAGCCAACTCGCCCGACACCCTGCGTCCCGACGGTGCCCCGGCCTGCCGGGCACGGGCGCCGCAAGAGGCCGAGGCCGGCACCGGCGGCCTCCCGGAGGCGCCCGGCGAGCACCGGTTCGGCCCGGAGCACGCCCTGTCGTGCGCGCGCGGCACATGACTTATCCCGGTGTTCGCCGAGACAAGGACAACCAGCACATGAAGCCCGGCTCTGATGCGGTGCGCCTGCTGCACGCCGCCGCCCGCCCGCACGACCACGCCCAGCTGCCCCGGCGGCTGTGCACGGCGCTGCGCCAAGGTCTGCCGGTGGACGAGGTGGCCCTGTGCCTGTTCACCAGCCGGGAGTGCCGCCAGCTGCTGGGCGCCTGCGGCCCGGCGGCGCTGCGCCTGGAAGAGGTCCAGTTCGAGACCGGCGAAGGCCCCGGCACCGAGGCGGCAGCCACCGGCCGGCCGGTCCTCTACCCGGACCTGCGCGCCCGGCCGATGCCCTACCCCTTCTTCGCGCCGCGCCTGCACGAGGAAGCCGCACACGTCGCCGCCGTCTACGCCTTCCCCCTCACCCTCGGCACCCACATCCTCGGCACCGCACAGTGCCTGCGCTACCGGCCGCACCGCCTGGACGCGACGGTCCTGGCCCACACCGCCGCAGCCCTGGAGGTGACCGCGGGCGCCATCGCTGACTTCTGCCTGCCCCGCCTCACCGACGGCGAGCCCCTGCCGTGGGAGCCCGCCGAAACCCTGGACGCGCACTGGGAGACCACCTACCGGGCCAGCGGACTGCTGGCCGACCTGCTGGATACCTCGGTCACCGACGCCTTCGCACGCCTGCGCGCCACCGCCTTCACCACCGCACGCCCCCTGCCTGCCCTGGCGCAGGACATCCTCAGCAGCCGGGACACGCCCCGGCGGGAATAACGCCGGGCGGTGAGCCGGGGCTACGCCCAACGCTGACCGGGCGAACTGCTCGAACAGTGCGCGGTGGCTATCCGGCCGCCGTCTCGCTCGCCGTCTGCCCGCCCCCTTCGTTCTGGCGCAGCGGCGGGTGGCCTGCCTGGCCTGATGGTCCGCTCGTGGGGCGATCGTGTCTGCACTTTGGCAGTAATGATGAGCAATAAGACTATGCACACCTAGAGGCGTAAAAAGGGGTAATAGGCGTTTCTTGCTGGGCCGCGGCGGCGTTGCGGTCTGCGTGACCATTCCTCCGCAGGCCCATGTGCTGCCGGTGCGCCGCCTCGGCCGCTGGGTCCTCAAGCCCGCCCCGCCTCGCGCGGCGGCGTGGTCGCCGACCTCGGTCTACGTCCTGCAGTGCGGCACCGAGCGTGTCGCGCTCGTGTACTGCGCGGATCTGCTGGTGCGCCTGTTGTCCGACCTCGACAGCATTCGCCAGAGCCCACGGCTGCGGTTGTCAGAGCCACACCGTGGCACCACTTCCGCCGCACCCTGACGCCAGGCTGACTCCTCTCGCACGTGTCAGCCCATCGCCCTGCTCCCTGTCCCTGAAAGGTCGTTGTGTACGAACCTCCCCTACGACACCTGCTGGAACCTGACGTCGATCCGGTCAGCGAGCCGCACGCGGACGAAGTCCCGAACGCCATCGCGCCAGGCTTCTTCGCGGCGCCGTTGGCCCCCGGCTCCGCAGCGGATTCCCCCGCCGGCCACTGGCCCAGTTGCTGGTCCGGCTCAGACGGGGAGGCATGGGCGGAAGTGATCAGCGGACCGCTGTTCCGCGACCAGACCGCACAGGAGCCCCTCAGCGATCTGTGCGCCGCCGCCCGCCGACGGGTCGCTGTCGATGGACTGGATGCCGAACTGGCCGAACTGCTGCGGGCCGCCGAGCCTGCTGTCGTCCCGGCGGGAACCGGGGCGGGGCCGGCGCGGCACCGCAAACACGCTCCCGCACCCCCGTCCCGCGAACGCCCCCGGCCCTGGCGCCAGCTCGTGGCGCGGCTGGCGGTGCTGCTGACGGCGGCGGTGGTCGCAGTCGTCAGTGTGCTCGGTGCGGCGGCGTGCTACCCGCCGCTGCATCATGTGGCTGCTGGTGCCGCGCCGCCCGGCATCGCGGCTCTGTGGCCGCTGCTGATCTTCGCCCCGTGGATTGCGGCGACCCTGTCGATCCTGCGGGGCCGTGTCCACCGCCGGCGCACGGCCCACGCCTGGTGTGTGGTCGTCTTCTGCGCGGCCACCGCCACCACGTTGTGTGTGCTGTCTGCGCCCACCACACCGTGCGGTATCACCGTCGCTGTGCTGCCGCCGGTCACCGTCGTGCTCTGCTTCCACCAGCTCGTACGCCAACTTGACCAGGCCGGCGCTCCGGTGGCGCCCGGACCGGCCCGGCACGCCGCGGGAGTACGCGGCTACCACCGGCTGGCCCCCCGGTAGAACCCGGAGTGCTGGCTGCAGGCCGCCCGTCCTGGGCGCGAAGGTATGGAGCGGGGTGGCCCCGGCCGTACTCGTCCCGTCACGGGGACCGGGGCCTGTCCCGCACACTCCAGACCGGTGCAGGCTGCAGGAGAGCCTAGCGCCTCCGAAGGCACGCAAGCGGCACCGCAGCCGGCGACACGGCCTTCCCGTCTTCCCGCCGCGGTGCGCCACCACAAGTGCAGGCCCGGGCCACCCTGTTCAGCAGTCGGGTGCCTGCTGGGCCAGCAGCCACTGGACGGCGTTGGCCAGTTCCGCGAGGTGGGCCGGGGTGGGCGGATGGTGCTCGCGCAGCGGACGGCGGATGAGGTGATCGATGTCGTCCAGGCGGGCGGTCAGCCGGTCCCATGGCGCGCCGCCGTGCCACAGCGCGTCCGTGCGGACCCGCACGGGCTGTGCCAGCACGGTGATGTGCTGGCACAGTGCGGCCTCCACCGCCGCTCGGCCGTCGGGCGTGGCGCCAGCGCCGTCGGCCATGTGTCGTGCGCGGGCCAGGGCACTTGGCAGGGGCCTGCCGTCCGGCGGAGCCTCGGTCTGGATGCCGGCGGGCGAAGGGGCCGTGCGCGGCCGGGGTTTGATCTTCGCAGTCTGCACGGCTTGACCGTGCCGTTCACGGAAGGCTCCCGCCTGCCCGAACACTGCGAAACCACTGCGCAGTTGGTACCGCTGTGCAGGTGTTCGCCTGACGCGGTGCGGACGTGCCCTGCATCTTCGGCCTTGCCAACTGCTCTCCAGCGGTCAGTGGGCGGTCGTTTTGCGGGACTGAACAGGCGGTTTCGTACGTGCGGGGGCAAGGGCGCGCTAAGGTGGCGCGGACGTGGCAGCGGTGGTGAAATATGCGCACTCGCCGGGCTTGGGCCGTGCGGGGTATGCGGGCCGGGTGTGCGCGGCTGCGCGGGGCCGGTCCGCATGCGGGTGCGTGGTGCGAGATGAGGCAGTGATGACGTCAGTGGCGCCCCTGCGCAGCGGTGCAAGCCGCCCGGAGCTGTTCAGGGACCTGGTGGAAGGCTCGCAGGACCCGATCCTGGTCAAAACGGCCGACGGACAGATCACCTTCTGGAATGCCGCCGCGGAGCGCCTGTACGGCTACCGCGCCATCGAGGCCGTCGGACAGCACATCGGCCTGATCATCCCGCCGCATCTGCGGGAGGAGGAAGCCGGTCTCCTCAAACGCCTGCGCGCCGGTGAGCTGGTGGAGCACTACGAGACCCAGCGCCTGACCCGCAGCGGACGGCTGGTGGATGTCGATGTGTCCTTGTGGCCGATACGCAGCCCGGACGGCACCGTGCACACCGCCTGCTCGGTGATGCGCGACATCACCGTCCGCAAACGTGCCGAAGCCCGCACCGACGAGCTGGCGGTCCTCGTCGAATCGTCCCAGGACGCCACCCTCATCAAGACCCTCGACGGGCAGATCACCTTCTGGAACGCGGCCGCCGAGCGCCTGTTCGGCTACCCCGTCGGCCAGGCCGTCGGCCGGCACATCGGCCTGATCATCCCGCCCGAACTGCGGGAGGAAGAAGCCGGCCTGCTGAAGCGCATCGCGTCCGGGGAGCGCATCGAGCACTACGAGACCCGGCGGCTGACCCGCGACGGGCGCCCGGTGGACATCGATGTGACACTGTGGCCGATCCGCGACCGCACCGGCACCATCACCGGCGCGTGCTCGACCATGCGGGATCTCACCTGCCGCAGACGCGCGGAGAAGGAGCTCGCCGAGCTGCGGCACCTGTCGCTTGCGCTACGGCTGATGGGCGAGGCCGAACACATTCCCGGTACCGACGCCGCGGCCCGCTACCTGCCCTCCACCCAGGGCCGGGGGGTGGGCGGGGACTGGTACGACCTGATCGACCTGGGCGCCGGACGCACCGGGATCGTCATCGGGGACGTGATGGGCCGCGGTCTGGAGGCCGCCGTGGTCATGGGCCAGCTGCGCTCGGCGGCCCGGGCCCTGGCTCTGCACGGAGTGCAGCCGGCCGAGCTGATGCAGAGCCTGGATGCCTTCACCCGCGGCCTGCCCGAGCAGTTCGTCACCTGCCTGTACCTGGAGGCAGACCCGGGCAAGGGCGAGGTGACGGTGTCCTCGGCCGGCCACCTGCCGGTGCTGCTGGCCGCACCGGACGGAGCGGTTGAGCAGCTGGCGGTGCCGACGGGCGTCCCGCTGGGAGTGGGCAAGGTGTCCTACCAGCAGGTCCGCCTTCCCCTGCGGGCCGGAACCACCCTGGCGCTGTACACCGACGGCCTGGTCGAAACCCCGCACAGCGACATCGATGCCCGCCTCGACGAGCTGACGGCCGCACTCCAGGAAGCCTCCGCCGCCACCAGCGGCCTGGAAGAAGCCGCCGACCACATCCTGCAGTCCATGCTTCCCGGCACCATCGCCGCCCCTGCCGCTGCCGATGATGTGACGCTGCTGCTGGTCACCTTCCCCACCGCCCCCTGGACATCGTTACGGCGGAACTGCCCGGCGAGCCCGCCTCCGTGGCGGCCGGGCGCCGTCTGCTGGTCACGCACCTGCGCTCCTGCGAACTGGAGGACCTGGCCGATACCGCCCTGCTGCTGGCCTCGGAGCTGCTGAGCAACGCCGTGCTCCACGCCCAGGGCCCCATCGGCCTGCGCGTCTGGCACAGCGTCCGCGAACTGGGCATCGAAGTCACCGACCGCAGCACCGCCCGGCCCCGCGTCCGAGCAACCGACAGCGGCGCGGAACACGGGCGCGGACTGATCCTCGTCGAAGCCCTCGCCGGCGCCTGGGGCACCCATCTGCACGGGGCGGGCAAAACCGTCTGGTGCACCCTGCCCCTTCCCGGACAGCCTGGAACGCGGACAGTCCAGGAGAAGACGTAGGCCGGTGCTGGCCGTTGCTCGCGTGCACTCGGCCTCTCTCGCCACCGCCGTGGACCCGGCCGACAAGCCCCGCTGGCCCACGCGGTTACGTGGGCGGCTACGGTGAGCAATTCGAAGGAGGGGAAGTCGAACATTGCGCAGAGGACGTACTTACCCCGGCCTGGACCCGGAATACGCCGCCTGCAGCGGCGTCTCCGGCATCGGCTTTTGGCGCCCTGCGCGCTCGCGGAAAGGCTCAGCGGGTCAGCGTCGACGACGCCCTGTTCGTCAGCCGAGACGGGCTCGTCTCCGAGAGTGGCACCTGGGACGAGGCGTTCTTCGAGCAGGAGGGCACCGCCGTATGGATGCAGACGCCGTGACCGGGTGACCAGATGGACCGGCCGTGAGGCCGAACTGCTGTACCGGCCCTGCGCAAAACGGGCACACCAAACTGCTAGGCGTGAATCCCAGCCAGGTTATCCGGTGTAAGCGCCGCGGGGAGAGAATCGTGCTTGAACTCAATTTCAGACATCACACCATGACCGTACCGGCGGGGCGAACTGAAAAGCGAATAAAGAGAGAGCTTAGATATCCCGCGTAGAGCGAACCAGCCTATGTACGGGCGTGTCGCGAGCGTTCTCTGGTCGCCATGCCGTCCACTACGCAGAGAATGGAGCCAAACGTGAACTCCACTCAGCCCTCCCGCCGCAGGCATGCACGCGGAGCGGTTATCGCCGCGACCCTCCTCGCCGCCACTACGACCTCCGCCGTCGGCTTCACTGGTACCGCACAGGCCGCCTCCACTTGCTTCAACAACGGCGCCCCCATGTCCGTCAACGGAGGGGAGATCAACGGAACCGCAGGTGACGACAAGATCCGTTGCCTCGCCCTCACCGGCCGGGACACCGTCAACGGTCTCGGGGGCAACGACACCATCCAGATCACGGGGCTCCTCGGGGACGCGCGGGTCAACGGCGAAGCCGGCAACGACACGATCACCGTGAGCTCCCTCAGCGGACAGGTGCACATTGACGGCGGCGACGACAAGGACGCTATAACCGTCAACTCGCACATCTCGGGCGAATTTCAGAACAGGTCAGAAGTGGCCGGCGGCAACGGTGATGACGTTCTGTCCGTTCAGGATGTGGGCGTACAGTCCGAAGTTCGCGGTGACGCCGGCAATGACACGCTGAACATCCATAGCGTCGATCCCGGCGGGCGGGCGGAGGGCAACGACGGCAACGATCTGCTCAGGATCAGCCGTAATGCGACTACGGTGATGGCCGGGGACGGCGACGACACCATCGAAGGCCCTAACGGCACCCGGATGACTCTGGCTCCGGGCTCCTTCACCGACGGCGGAAACGGCATCGACACCTGCCGCGTCCAACGGCCGGGGGCGGGAAGCGCCACCGTCGCCGACTGCGAGACCACTCCCTGAGCGCACCTCCGGGCCCCGGAACAGTGGCAGCCACGGACCATCCTCGGCGGGCTCATCGGCGTGGAACGGTGGCCTTGGACCAAGCCGTCAGGGCAGGCCAGCGACGGTGAGCGGCACGGGACCTACCGGTTCGCCAGCGACCTGACGCCCGAACAGGGCCGGGGAGTCGGCTGCCGGGGCAACTTGCTCGGTCTGTGGGACCTTCGGTGTGTCGGCGGCTGCAGCTCCGCCTGCCGGCAGGGGAGACCACCGGTCGAATGCGCAGGCGCCTGGCTCATTGTCCACGGCAATCGGCTCCTGCGCTGCCTCGGCACCTTCGGGAACGACGCCTGGCTCCGCCCAACCGGGGGCGGAGCCCTGAACCAACGCCGGATGATCACCCTAGGAATCGCCCCACAGCGACAGCACCTCGGTGGTCACCCCCGACACCTCGTGACCACAGGTGCGGGCCTTCCCCGGGAAAGCCCCCGGCCAAGCAGCATCTTCGGCGGGCTTCCAGCTTGGCCAACGAGTGCTTCGGCCGCGTTGCTCTGCTACAAGCGCCCCGGCGGGTGAACTGTTCACCCGGTGGCGTGCCGGCGGAGGGAGGCGCGGATGGCTTGGGCGGTGGTGTGTGCGTCGGTGCTGAGGAGGGAGAAGTGGTCGCCTGGCACGGTGGTTGCGGTGTGCGGTACGGGCCACTGTGAGCGTTGCCCCAGGGTGAGTTCGGTTGCCTGTATGTGATGGGTGGGCACCGGTGACGGGGCGGGCGTCCAGTCGCGAAAGAGTGTGAGGTAGTGGCCCATGGCGGTCAGGGCTGCGGTTGTCAGCTCTGTGTGTGCTCCGTTACGGGTGTCGCCCCAGAGGGCTCGGGTGAATTCGACAAGCGTCTTCGGGGGATCTGCTGCGGCACGCCGGCGTCCAGCAGGACGAGCTGTACCGGGGGCGGGCGGAGCCGGCCAGGTGGTGTGCGACAAGGTGGGCGAGCCAGCTGCCGGAGGAGTGCGCCAGCAGCACGTAGGGGGTGTCATCGAGATGGTGGCGCACTTTCGCCGCCAGTGCGGTGATGAGAGCGCTGTGGTCATGAGCCAGCGGCTCGGTATCGGTGTAACCGGGCAGGGCACGGCCGTGGTGGCGTATTCGGCCAGGAGCCTGGTCAGGTCGTGGTACTGGTGCGGGTCGGCGGGGGCGATCAGCGAGGGGAAGAAGATCAGGCGTGGTCCGGCGGGGCGCGCGGGGCTCGTTGATACCGGCTCCGGCAGGGAGGAAGCGGGGTGCGCCTGGCCGGTGCCTTCTCTTGCGAGGCGCTGGCGGGCTGCATCGCGCAGCAGGGCGAAGCCGTGGTCGGGGCCCTGGGTGCGGCAGGTGCGTTCGAATCGCTGGGCCAGCGCATCGTGCCGGCCGGGGGCGGGCGCTTGGGCGGCTCGCTGGCGGGCGCCTTCGGTGGTGTGGAGTCGTCGGTCAGCTGGGTGTCGATGTGGAGCGCCAGGGCGTGCGGGGTGGGGTGGTCGAAGATCGCGGTGGCTGTCAGGCGCAGGCCGGTGACCTGGTTGAGGCGGTTGCGCAGTTGCACCGAGACCAGGGAGTCGAAGCCGGCGCTCTTGAAGGACTGGGAAGGGTCGAGCTGTGTGCTCTGCCCGTGGCCGAGGGCTTCGGCGGCGGCCCGCAGGATGAGGGCGAGCACTGCCTGTTGACGTTCGGGTCCGGGCGGCATCCCGGTGGGGGAAGGCGAGGGTCCGGCTTCGGGTGCTGTGCCGTTGACCCGCTGCGGCCCGGTCTTGAGGTGGGCGAGCAGAGGCGGCAAAGAGCCAGCGCTTTGGGCTCTCAGAGCGGAGGCGTCGACGGGGGTGGCGGCGACGTGCGCATCGGGGAGGGCGAGGGCGGCGTCGAGCGCGGCCAGTGCCCGGGTGCTGGTGAGCGGGGTGAGGCCGGCGTGGCGTAAGCGGTCGCGGTCGGCTGTGGTGAGGTGGGCGGTCATGCCGCTGGTCTGTTCCCAGTAGCCCCAGGAGACGGACAGGGCGGGCAGACCGCGAAGGCGGCGGTGGTGCGCCAGGGCGTCCAGGGCCGTGTTGGCGGCCGCGTAGTTGGCCTGGCCCGGTGTGCCGAGTTGGCCTGCCATGGAGGAGTAGAGCACGAAGGCGGCGAGGTCCTGGTCCTGGGTGAGCTGGTGCAGGTTCCAGGCAGCGTCCGCCTTGGGGCGCAGAACGGCTTTCAAGGCTTCAGGGGTGAGGGTGGTGAAGGTGGCGTCTCGCAGTACGCCGGCTGCGTGGACGATGCCGGTCAAGGGATGGGCGGGGTCGATTTTGTCGAGGAGGCGGGCCAGAGCAGCAGCGTCCGCGGTGTCGCAGGCGCGGATGTCTATCTGTGCGCCGAGTGCGGTCAGTTCGTCGTGCAGTGATTGTGCGCCGGCGGCGTGGGGGCCCTGGCGGCTGGTCAGTGTCAGGTGGCGCACGCCGTGCCGGGTGATCAGGTGGCGTGCGAGGGTGGCGCCGAGGGTACCGGTGCCCCCGGTGATCAGGACGGTGCCGTCGGGGTCGAGGGGCTGTGGCAGCGTCAGTACGATCTTGCCCACGTGCTGGGCCTGGCGCATGTAGGTGAATGCCTCGGCGGCATGGCGTACGTCGAAGGCGGTGACCGGCAGCGGCGCGAGGTCGCCTCTGTCCAGTTTCCCGCGTATCTGTTCCAGGAGCTCGTGCAGGTCGGGTTCGGGTGCCTGTGACAGGTCGAAGGACTGGTACACGATGTCCGGGTAGTGCCTGGCGGCGGCCTGGGAGGCGGGCAGGTCGGTCCTGCCCATTTCCAGGAAGTGGCCGCCGGGGCGCAGCAGCCCGAGGGATGCGTCGATGTGGTTGCCGGCGAGCGAGTTGAGGACAATGTCGAAGGTCCGCTCGCCTGCGGTGGTGCGGAAGTCGGTCGCGTACTGCAGGGTGCGGGAAGATGCCAGGTGCGCGTCGTCCAGGCCCCATTGGCGCAGGGCCGGCCATTTGTGCGGGCTGGCGGTGGCGAAGACTTCCGCGCCGAGGTGGCGGGCGAGGTGGACGGCCGCGGTGCCGACGCCGCCTGCCGCCGCGTGGATGAGCACCTTCTGCCCAGGGCCGAGCGATGCCAGGTGGGTCAGGGCGTAGGCGGCGGTCAGGTAGGCGACAGGTATGGCGGCGGCATCGGCGAACGTCCAGCCCTGGGGCATACGGGTCAGGTAGCGGTGGTCGGTGACGGCCCGGGGCGCGAACGTGCTGGTCGCGGAGAACAGGCCCGTCACTGCGTCGCCCACGTTGAGGTCGCTCACGCCCGCGCCGGTGGCCTCGATGATGCCTGCGCCTTCAAAGCCTTGCCCGAAGGCGTTGGGTTCGACCATGTCCAGGGCGAGCAGGAGGTCACGGAAGTTCAGGCCGGCGGCCCGCAGGCGCACCCGGACCTGCCCAGGACCGAGCGGGGCGGCAGCCTCCGGATTCTCGCGCAGTGCGAAGCGGTGCAGTGCCCCGTCGGCTCCGGTGTCGAGTCGCCAGTCCTCGGTGGCCGGTAGGCACAGCCCCCGCTGCAGCCCGGCCCGCTCCAGCCGCGGTTTGCGTACGGCACCGTGCCGCAGGGCCACCTGCGCATCACCTGAGGAAGCTGCGGCGATCATGGCATGGAGGGAGGTGGGGTGGTCGTCAGCGTCGAGGAGGACCAGCCGGCCCGGGTGTTCGCTCTGGGCGCTGCGTACCAGCCCCCACAGGGCCGCCTGGGCCCAGTCGACCGGCTCACCCGGCTCGGTGGCCACCGCTCGGCGGGTGCGTACGAACAAGGTGGTCCGGGCGAAGCGTTCTTCGCACAGCCAGGTCTGCAATGCCGACAAGAGGCGGCTGGTGGCTTCGTGCACTCCTTCGGCTGACACCTGGTCCGTCAGGCCGGAGCAGTCCACCAGGTGCCAGTCTGCGGCGGGTGACTCGGCAGTGACCAGGGCGTCGATGTCCGGGTAGTGCTCGGCGTGGGCCGCTTCCGCTTCACTCGGGGCCGGCCCGGCAATGACAGCGCCGCGGCCCCGGGCGTGGTGGCGGCGCGTGCCGGTGGCACCGTTCTGCTGGGGCCAGGACAGGCGCCACAGTTCGGACGGGGCGGCCGCCGGGGTGCGCAGGCCGTGGGCGGTGACGGGACGCATGGAGAGAGCCTCGACGGTGACGACGGGGTGGTTGTGCTGGTCGGTCAGGTACAGTGCCACCTCATCCGTGTCGGGGCAGCGGGCCAGGCGGGCGCGCAGCGCGGTAGCGCCGGTGGCATGAAGGCGGATATCGCGCCAGACGAAGGGCAACAGCAGCCGGTCACCCGTTTCGATGAGCAGGCCGTGCAGTACGGAGTCGCTGAGTGCGGGGTGCAGATGGCAGCGCCGGGCCTCGGCACTCAAGGAGGAGGGCAGTGTCGACTCGGCGTACAGAGTGCCGGGGTGCTGGTCGTCGCGCCAGAGGGCGGTCAGGCAACGGAAGGCGGGTCCGTACCGGTAACCGGTCGCCGCCAAACGGTCGTAGGCCCCCTCCAGGTCGACGGCGGTCACGTCGGCAGGAGGCCACGGGACACAAGGCGTACTGCCGCTGCTTTCGGCCTCGGTACGGGCGGGGGCGCCCGGGGCCAGAGCGCCCGTGGCGTTGCGGGCCCAGGGCGTGCCGGGTGGGGCGTCCGCAGGCCGGGTGTGGATGGTGAGCACGCGGTGGCCGTCGTCCTCGGCGGGGCCGACGCGGACCTGGACGAAGCCCGGGGCATCGTGAGACAAGAGCAGCGGCTGCTCCAGGAGCAGTTCTTCGACCCGGTCCGTGCCCGTGGCGGTTGCTGCCTGCAGCGCCAGCTCCACGAAGGCGGTGCCGGGCAGCAGTGCGGTGTCGTGGACGGCGTGGTCGCGCCACCAGGACTCGGCCCGGCCCGGCAGGGTGCCGGTCATGAGCCATTCGCCGGTGGGCAGTTCGGTCATGGTGCTCAGCAGCGGGTGGTGGCAGGCGTCCAGGCCCGTTGGGGTGGCGTCGGTGGCCGTGATCGCGTCCGGCCAGTACCGCCGCCGCTGGAAGGGGTAGGTAGGCAGATCCACGGTGCGCGCCCCGCTGCCGGAGAAGACCCGGGACCAGTCGACGTGGACTCCGGTGGCCCATGCTTCGGCCTGGGCGCGGCGCAGCCGGTCGGTGCCGCCGTCCTCACGGCGCAGTGTTCCCAGTACTCCTGCCGGGATGCCTGCGGACTGTGCGGTTTCGTTCAGCGCGGTGGTGAGTACCGGGTGGGGGCTGACCTCGATGAAGTGGGCCGGGCCGTCGGCCAGGGCTGCGCGCAGCGTCTGCTCCAGGCGCACGGGGTGGCGCAGGTTGCGGTACCAGTAGGCGGCGTTGGCTTCCAGAGGTCGCAGAGCCTGTGCGGTGACGGTGGAGTACATCGTCAGGGTGCCGGCGTGGGGCCGGACGGTGGCCAGGGCGTCGGTGAGATGTTCTTGGAGTGCTTCCACGTGGGAGGAGTGGGAGGCGTAGTCCACGGCGACCGCGCGGGCCCAGATCCCGTCATCCTGGCAGTGGTCCAGCAGCTCTCGCAGTGCCGGTGCGTCTCCCGAGACGAGAGTGGCGGCGGGGCTGTTGACCGCGGCGAGGGAGAGTCGCCCGTCCCAGCGTCCGAGCAGGCCGGTGGTGTCGTGCTCTCCCAGGGCGAGGGAGGCCATGCCCCCGTGTCCGGCGATGCGGGTCAGTGCCTTGCTGCGCAGGGCGACCACGCGGGCGGCGTCCTGGAGAGTGAGGATCCCGGCCACGCAGGCCGCGGCGATCTCGCCCTGGCTGTGACCGATCACCGCATCGGCCGCTACCCCGTTGACCGACCAGCAGTGGGCCAGGGCCACCATCATGGCGAACAAGGCAGGCTGCACCACGTCGACCCGGCTCAGGTCCGGGGCTTGCCGGGTTCCGCGCAATACGTCGAGCAGCGACCAGCCGGTGTGCGGGTCCAAGGCCGCGGCACAGGCGTGGATGCGGTCGGTGAATGCTTCGGAGGTCTCCAGCAGCTCCCGGCCCATGCCCGCCCACTGCGAACCCTGGCCGGGAAACACGAACACGTTCCGCGCGCCCGGGGTGGCCGTCGCGGTGACCAACTCGGCGTTTCCGCCACCCTGTTCCAGGGCTGCGAGGGCGGCGTGCCGGCCTCCGGCGGTGGACGCGGTGACCACTGCACGGTGGGTGAATGCCGTGCGGGTGGCGGCCAGAGACCAGCCGACGTCCGCGGCACGGGCCTCCGGCCGGTCGGACAGGTGGGAAAGCAGGCACTGGGCCTGTGCCCGTAGAGCCTGAGGCGTTCGGGCGGAGAGCACCCACGACGGCAGGGGGCCGCGCGCCGGGCCGGATGCCGGCTCAGGTTGTTCATGCCGGTGGGCCCGGTCGCCGGCAGGGGCCTGTTCGAGAATGAGGTGGGCGTTGGTGCCGCTGATGCCGTAGGAGGAGATCGCGGCGCGCCGCGGCTGTCCCGGGTCGGGCCAAGGACGGTTCTCGTCCAGCAGGCGGACGTGTCCGGCGTCCCAGCGGATGGCGGAGCTGGGCTGCTCGCAGTGGCGGCTGCGGGGCAGGACGTCGTGTTGCAGGGCCAGGACCGCCTTCATCAGCCCGGCGCCGCCCGCGGCGGCCATGGTGTGTCCGATGTTGGACTTCACCGAGCCCAGGTACGCGGGCCGCCCGGCGGGGCGGCCCTGGCCGTAGGTGGCCAGCACGGCGTGTGCCTCGATGGGATCGCCTTTGCGGGTGCCGGTTCCGTGTGCCTCGACCAGGTCGATGTCGGCCGGGGTGAGCCCAGCGTCGGCCAGCGCGGCGCGGATCACCGCTTCCTGGGAACTCTGTCTGGGGCTGGTGAGGTTATCGCTGGCACCGTCCTGGTTCAGCGCCGTGCCGCGGATGACGGCAAGGACCGGACGGCCGCCGCGCAGGGCTCGTTCGTACGGTTCCAGTACGAAGACGACCGCGCCCTCCCCGGGGCCGAAGCCGTTCGCGTGCCGGCTGAAGGAGCGGCTGTGGCCGTCGCCGGCCAGCACTCCTTGCCGGCTGAAGTCGACGAGCAGCCCCGGCGTACCCATCACGCTCACCCCGCCTGCCAGCGCGAGGGAGCACTCACCGTCGCGCAGGGCCCGCACTGCCAAGTGCACCGCGGTGAGGGCGGACGAGCAGGAGGTGTCCACGGTGACGGCCGGGCCGAGCAGCCCGAGATGATAGGCCAGCCGCCCGGAGAGCACGCTTCCGGTGTGGCCGGTGAGCAGGTGGCCGTCCGATGTGGTGTCACTTTGGTGCAGGCGCGGGCCGTATTCCAGGTCGAACGCTCCGGCGAACACCGCGGCGTCGGTTCCGTGCAGCGACTGCGGGAGCAGCTGTGCGCGCTCCAGTGCCTCCCAGGAGATCTCCATGAACAGCCGTTGTTGCGGATGCATGGCCAGCGCCTCGCGGGGACTGACGTTGAAGAACTGCGCGTCGAATCCGGCCGGGTCCGGCAGGAACCCGCCGCCGTGCACGTAGTAGGCCCCGGAGCGGTCACGGTCGTCGTCCTGACGGGCGAGCAGGTCCCAACCGCGATCGCGGGGAACCGGCGAAATGCCGTGACGGCCCTGGACAATCATGTTCCACAGGTCCTCGGAGCTGTCCACTCCGCCGGGCAGGCGGCAGGCCATGCCGACGATGGCTACGGCTTTGCGCGATGATGCCTGAGTGTGCTGGCCGCTCGGGCGTGCTGAGGCGTTCACTGCGACGGCTCCTTGAGTAACTGCGTTCTTGTGGGTACCGGCACGGAAGGGGCAGGGTTGCTGTAGGGCCCGTTCAGCCTGGTGGGAAAGCTGCTGCACCCTTGCTCAGCCGCGGCGGGGCGCACCGCCGAGGGGGTCGAGAACCTCGACGCCCAGATACTCCGCGAAGCTTCGGCGGACCGCATGGTCGAAGTACGTGACGTCGGTGATGGCTCGCGGGTCCAGGTTGTAGGCGATGCCGCAGGTGCCGGCGAACGACAGCAACGTCGTGATGCACGCGGTGGTGCCGCGAGGGCCGAAGGCCAGGGCGGATGTCACCTGAGCTCCGGAGAGGTAAAGAGAATGAGCTGGTCCCACGTTGCTGCTGGCTATCAGGTCGACCGTCGACCCGATCCGCCGTATACCTGCCTGCAGGAGGAACTCCGGCAAGAGGCCGAACGCGGGCGCCAGCGCGGGAAACAGCTGGAGAGCCGCATTGCCTCGGACGCTGCGCAGAAGATGGTCGGTGACGCGCAGGGCGTCGGTCGGCCGCTCGGCCGGGCTCAGTGGTGCGGCGAGCCGGACCGGAGCGAAGAGGTTGCCGCCCGTGTGGTTTTCCCGAGAGCGCACGTTGACGGGCAAGGCGACGGACAGCTGGTCATGCGACGATGCCAGGTGCTGGTGGTAGTCGGCGAAGGCACGCAGCAAGGCGGTGAGGAATGTCGCCGTGACCGAGACGTGCGAGGTTCGGCTGACACGCTGGATCTCGCTCAGCGGTACGTGAAGCGTCCCGTAATGACGTCTGCGGCTGCGTGGGGAGAGCAAGGGTGAGGCGGGGGACGGCGTGGTCAGGAGTTCGGCGACGGACTGGAGGCCGGACAGTGTGCTGGCGCCGGTTTTGAGGGGCGCGCGCACGGCGTGGGAAACGTTGCGGGCGAGCCGCTGCCATTGTTCGTGAGCCTGCCGCGGCAGACGAGTGACGTCTTGCAGTGCCCGCTCAAGGAGCAGGACGCCACTGCTGTTCCGTGTAGGGGCAGCGGGGGCTTCGCCGGCGAGCGCAGCGAATGCTTCCGTGTGCGGGGAAGCAGGCTTTCCATGGCCTGACGCAATCCGGCTCCGTCGGTAACGCTGTGGTGCAGTCGAAGCAGCAGCGCCGCCCGCCCTTCCGGCAGGCTCTCGACGACCAGGGCCTCCCACTGCGGCCGGTGGCGATCCAGCATCGGTGTTCCGAGCTGCCGGGCCAGGAGCAGCACTTCATTCCAGGCGTTGTCCTGCGACACTGTGACGCGACGCAAGTGGTCTTCCAGGGTGAAGTCGGGGTCGGGTGCCCACATCGGGCGCCCTAACGTCTGCGGACCGTCGACCACGCGCCCTCCCAGGCGCACCGTTTTACGGGCCAGGTGGCGGAAGGCACTGCACAGGTGGTCCCAGTCGGGACGGGTGTCGAGCAAGAGGAGCACCACTACGTCGGTACGGTAGTCCGGGCTGTGGCCGAGCCGCCACATCGCGGTTTCGAGCCCGTTCATACTGCCGGCAGGTGCCCACTCGTTGGTGCCTGCAGCTTCTGTCGGCACATGTCCTCCGAACGGCGATCGGTGAATGCGACAGCAGGTCACGTTCGGAGTACCCGGGCAAGCCGGATATCGCTCTGGGCATTTGGTCCCAGACATGTTGGCCCATACCGGCCGGGGTGCGGGCCGCCTACCATGCAGTCGATCCCGCTGTCGGAGCCAGGACTCGACACGCGCTGCTGTCCGATCCCGGAATTCGGTACGTCAGTGTTGGCTCCTCACACCTGGTTGCCGCGGCAACAGATTGCGGACGGTGATGTCATGGGTGATGGCGTATCGGGCCAGGCTGTTCGTCTGCGCATGGGCCGCGGCGGCAAATCCGGCGCCATCGTGAGAGTTCGTGAGCCTCGCCGCCAGCCCGGAGATGACGAGGTGGAGATTGCCGTGAGAGCGGCGAGTCTGAACTTCGTCGATGTGTTGAGCGCGCGCGGGAAGTACCCCTCCGAGCACGGGCAACCCCCGTTGGGGGCGGATTGTTCCGGCGTGGTCGTCCGCAGGGGACCGGCAGTGACGGAGCCGGCCATCGGGGATCGTGTGGCGGCCCTGGTGGCGGATGACCAGGGCGCCTGGTCCTCCCATGTCACCGTGCCTTGTGATCTCGTTCTGCCCATGCCGGAGGAACTGGATTTCACGACCGCTGCGGCCCTGCCCGCGGTTGGCCTGACCGCGTGGTACGGGATCAAGACGCTGGCCCGGGTCGAGTCAGGTGAATCCGTCTTGGTGCACTGCGCCACCGGGGGTGTGGGGCTGATCGCCGTGGGGCTGGCGTGTGCGGCCGGCGCACGCGTCTACGGGACGGCCGGTTCGCCCGCGAAGCGACGCTACCTGCGTGCTCTGGGAGTGGAGGGTGTCACCGACTCCCGTACGGTCGGGTTTGCGGACAGCATCCGCCGGGCCACCGGAGGGCGCGGGGTGGATGTCGTGCTGAACTGTCTGCCGGGAGCGGCCCAGCAGGCCGGCCTGGAAACGCTGGCGATCGGCGGACGGTTCGTCGAACTCGGCAAGCGCGACATCTACAGTGGCGGCAGTCTCGGCCTGACGCCGTTCCGCCGCAACCTCGCGTTCTTCAGCGTAGATCTGCAGTTGCTGGCCCAACAACGGCCGACCATCTTGCGAAACGTTGCGCGTCAGGTCGCGCGCAGTATGGCGCATGAAGACTTCCCGCTCCCTCCCGTCACCGTCTGGGAAGGCGAGCAGGCACGAGAGGCGCTGGAAGTCATGGCCGGGGCGCGGCACACTGGCAAGATGGTGCTGGACTTCACCAGGGGCAAGCAGCCGCTGGCAATGTCTCCAGCCGCATAGCGAAGTTCGCCTTACTCGTCCTCCCTGCGGTATCACGTTTTCACCGCGCTAGCCGCTGTCATATTCGGTGAAAAAATCCCTTCCATCACCCGTCCCTGTTACCACGGCGACCTCGGAGATTGCGAGCGCTTTCGGTCGGCACCTCGGCGTTCTCGTCTGAAAAACGCGCTTACTGACAGGCCATTGCGGGGATTACCCCTCGGACTCAAAGACTCTCCGGAGCGGGGAGTCACTTCTTCATGGGCGGCCGCCAGGTGAGGGGGCAGGACATGGATGAATCGGGGCGACCTCCTGCGGATACGGACGCGGGTGCCTGCTCGTGCGCGCGAAGCATCGCGGAACAATTGGCGGGCGTCGTGGCCATGCAACAGGACCTGGTAGAGGTCATGCGCGGTATGCAGCGAACCCTGCTTGAACAGGGTAATGCCGCTTCGGTTCGCGAGATTCCGGTTACGCCGGCGGCGCTGCAGTCCCTGACGCACCAGGAACGTCGCGTCCTCTCAGTGGTCAGCTCCGGGCAGAGCAACCGTGCCACCGCCCGAAGCCTGGGCATCTCCGAGAAGACGGTAAAGAACCACTTGCACAACGTATTCCAGAAACTCGGTGTCAGTAACCGAGTGGAAGCCGCCTTGATGATGCAGTCGACAAGCTGATCGACTGAGGCGAGCTACGAAGAGCACCGAGCCGATCCCTCCGCAACGCTACCGAGAAACGGCCGCATGACCTCCAGGACTTCGGTCGATGCCTCGACGTGCGGAATGTGCCCGGCAAACGGAACAAGGTGCAGCCGGGCAGCGGGCAACAGCCTGGAGGCGCGGACGCCATGCCAGAACGGCACGACGTTGTCCAGCAGCCCCCACACGAGGAGCACCGGCATAGACAGCTCCGGCAAACGGTCGACGACGGGATACTTCTGGCCGAGCCAGCCGACGTTGCGGCGGGCCACACTCAGCGCCATGCGTAGATACACGCGACTGCGCGAAGCCTCCACCTGGTGCTTCCAGGCCGCCCGGGAAACCCGCCAAGGCTGCCGGTACAGCGAAGGCGCGAGCAGCAGACTGAGGAGTTCGGCCCCGCCGGGCATCAGGTTGGCCGCGGCAGTGAGCCGGCCCAGCGGAGTATTGGCGTTGGCGTAAAGCAGCGGCCCCACGGCGCGGCCCAGCCCGGCGCCGTCAACAATGATCATGGCGGGCACTCGGCCGGACTGCTGCAGGGCCGCGTGAAGGGCGGTGAGCCCACCGAAAGAGTGGCCGCCCAATATGGTGTCGCCGATCCCGACCGCGTCGGCGAAGGCCCACACGAACCTCGCGATGTGCTCGGCATCGTCTTGTTCCCCGGACGTCGGTGGCAGCGTCTGGGTATAGCCGTAACCGGGCAGGTGCAGGGCCACCACGCGATGCCCGGGCGCCAGCTCCGAAAGGATGTCGGCCCAGTCGAAGGCGGTTCCGGCGTCACCGTGCAGCAACAGTAGGGCGGGTCCGGTGCCGGCCTCCAGATACTGAGTGCGGATCTGCCCGACATGGATCTCGCGCTGCTTCAACGTGCCCTCTCCCATCTGGTATCCGCCCATCGCTGAAGCCCTCTGGGCGCGGAGCCTTTGCGCTGATGGGTGAAGACGGACACCGAGAGCCCCGAAAGGTGGAAAGCATCGGCGACAGAGCTACCGGAGGATGTTGAAGAGCCAAGCCACGCAACTCACTCGTGTGACCCGGTGTCGGTGGGTCGCCTGGCCTTGCGCAGATGCTCTTTGAGGACTTTACCCGCAGGGGAGATCGGTAACTCGGACACGAACTCCACGGTCTTGGGGCACTTGTAGCCGGCGATCAACTCCTTGCAGTGCGCCCGCAACCCGTCGGCTGTCGTCTGCCCCTCACCGGCCAGGACGACGACGGCGTGCACCCGTTCGCCCCAAGTGGCGTCAGGCACCCCGATGACGGCGCAACCAGCCACCGCAGGGTGGTGCAGGAGAGCGTTCTCGACTTCCGTGGAGTACACGTTTTCGCCACCACTTATGATCATGTCTTTGATGCGGTCCACGATGGTCACGTATCCGTGTTCGTCCATCCATCCGCTGTCGCCGGTGTGCATCCATCCCTCGCGCACGGCGTGGGACGTCTGCTGCGGATCGTTCCAGTAACCCAGCATCACGTTGGCTCCCCGGACGGCCACCTCGCCGACCTGCCCCCGGGCGGCTTCAGCCCCGTCGGCGGCAAGGATGCGCACCTGCGTGTGCGCGGCGGCTCTCCCGCACGACCGGGCCGTATCGGGACGTTGGTGGTCGGCCGGCCCCAGCAGGGTGGCGATAGGCGCGAGTTCGGTCATGCCGTATGCCTGCACCAGGTCGACCCCTGGCAAGGCAGCCCGGGCCTCGGCAAGCGTACTTTCCGGTATGGGCGACCCGCCGTAGACCAGCCGGCGCAGGCTCGACAGGTCGGTGTGGGGGCGTTGCGGGTGCTCCAGCAGCCGCTGGAGCATGGTCGGCACGAGCAGAGCGGAGTCCACCCGGTGCCGTTCGACAGCGCGTAGCACTCCTTGCGGGGTGAAGGCAGGCAGGATGACGTGCGTGCCGCCCACCAGCAGTTGCGCCGTCCAAAGAGCGAGAGCGGCCAGGTGGAACATGGGAGCGGCGTGCAGACAGCTGCCGCCGGGGGTGACCAGAGGCAAGGTGGCCTGACTGCCCAGCGCGGACGACACCAGGTTGGTGTGGCTCAGCACCACCCCCTTCGGGAACCCTGTGGTGCCGCCGGTGTAGAAGATGCCTGCGGGCGCATCACCACCAGTGCCGCTGTCGTTGATCGGAGTCGGCTCCAGCATTTCCTCATAAAACAGAGCCCCCTCGGGGGCAATTCCGTCGCCGCAATAGACCACTGCTATTTTCCCGCCCTTGAGCTCCGACGCAAGCACAGCACAGGCATCGTCGACGAACAAGACGCAGGCGCCACTGTGGCGCAGGGCAAACTCCACCTCGGCTGCCGACCAGCGAGTGTTGAGCGGAACGATTGCGGCCCCCAACCACCAGGTGGCCAGCAGGGTTTCGTGGAAGCGGTCGGAATTCAGCGAAAGCAGGGCCACGCGAAAACCCGGCCGGACCCCCAGTGCCTCCATGCCCGCAGCAAGACGCGCCGTGCGGTCCGCACACCGGGCAGCAGTAGTGACTCGGCCTTCATAAACGGTCAGTGGACTACCCGGCGTTTGCTGCAGGGCTCGATGCAATCCTTGAGTCAAATACATGATCACTCCCAAGAGGAGGGAGGGACGCGATGAGCGGATCAGTATTAGCGAGAGGCAGCGAACAGTGCGGCACAGAAGTCAACCGAACGCCAGCCATCTCAGGAATTCGGCATAGCAACTTCGGCTAGGCATCTACCCGCAAACGCTCCCATGGAAGCACACGCGTCTGGCCCTGGCAATACGCTGACGCCTCCGTCGGTCACCGATTCATGCACAAATGCGACGGTGGCATATGAGAGTGTGCGCGATGGCGGTGAAGGCAATGACGCCCTCGGACTTGCCTGGGTAGCGGTAACGGAGTGGGCACCCCTGGGCACACCGCTCTCGCGCAGGGGACGGCCTGGCTCAGATCGACGGTCTTGAATGCGTGCGGCGCCCTGCTCAGTCGCCGCAGGACGCCTGAGCAGATGTACGCTCCGATCGGTGGGCTCCCGCGCCGCTGCCGATCACTGCCTCCCTCATAACCGGTGACTGAGTGGTAATTGATACTGCAGGAAGTGAACTGCCGCGCGAAACCGAGCGCGATGGGCCGGAGAACGCGGGTTGAAGTCCGTAGCCTGTTTACGTACCTCGGGGTTCTGACGACATTGAAGTCAGGCTGTCCGGTGCCGAGTTCGCTGAGTTGGCGCGCTGGACGGACGGGACGGTAGAGCCCCGTCTTGCCGAGCGGGCCCGCATCATACTGGCGTGCGCGGACGGGGTGCCGGATACGCGTGTGCCGCGGACACGGTGAGGAAGTGGAGTGCGCGCTTCGCTGCCCATCGGCTCGAAGGGCTCAGGGGCATGCCGCAGCCGGGCCGGCGCAAGGCGGAGCTGGTGCTCAGCGAGACGGAGCTTGTCGCCCTACACCATCGGGCCGTGCCCTCCAGCGCCCTGGCGCGTGTGCGACGGCCGCCGCCTGCAGGCCGTCACCGCCAGGCGGTCCTGACGTCGAACCGCTCCGCAGGCACCGGACCAGAGCTTGCGGTCCACCTTTACGGCCCGGAGGACGGGCCGTGCCGCGCGGGCGGGGCCTCAGGGGCCGCTGCGGTCCCGTTCGTCCTGGACGAGCAGGGAGAGCAGGGAGGCCACGGTCAGGCCGAGGTCCGCTTCGGCCGGGTGGCGCAGTACCTTGCCCGGTTCGAGCTGGTAGGTGTTGGTGCGCCCCTCGCGGGTGTGGGAGAGGTACCCGTCGCCTTCCAGGTCGGCGATGATTTTTTGAACGGCGCGTTCGGTCAGCCGGCAGTGTGCGGCGATGTCGCGGATGCGGGCCTGGTGGTTGTCGGCGATGGCGGCCAGCACCCGGGCGTGGCTGGTCAAGAACGTCCATCCGGTGTGCGGCTCGGGCACGTCATGCATGGGGCGATCATAGCGCCCCGCAGTTCACGCAACCCGAAGCACGTATCATATTTCGTGTATTGGTTGACGTGTGTGCCTCCGCTGGGGCAGTCTGACTGGTCACGGGGGCAGGTGAGCCGACGAGGAAGAGGAAGCCATGCCGGAGCCTGCGTACAGCGCCCCCCTGTTCACCGGGGGCGACACCGAACGCGCCGTGAACGCGGCCGCGAAGCCGCCGGCGCCGGGGGCGTGCCGGGTGGCCCTGACGGCCACCGCGCACGGTGAGCGCACTGCTCTCACGCTCCAGGGCGAGCTGGACCTGGATACCGGCGCGCACGTCGAGCCGGGTCTGCGGGCCGCCCTGGACCAGTGCGTGACCGGCATGGATCTCTACCTCGATGCGGTGCGCTTCTGCGACTGCTCCGGCCTGAACATCCTGCTGCGTCTGCGCGGCCATGCCGCGGATCAGGGCAAGAGCGTCGTCCTGTGCAGCAGCAGTCGCAGCGTCGACCGGATTCTGGAGCTGACCGGCACCCGCCGTCTGTTCGACGCGCCGGCCCCGGGCGGCGGCCAGGAGGTGGCGCGCGCTTCCCCGCCCGGCCAGGACCCGCCTCCGGATGGCGGCGTCCGGGAGTTGCGGGCCGAAGTGGCTCATCTGCGCCGGGCCATGCGCACCCGCCCGGTCATCGACCTGGCCCGCGGCATCCTGATGGCCACCTTCGCCCTCTCCCCCGAAGCCGCCTGGGCCGTCCTGGTCACCACCTCGCAGAACACCAACACCAAACTCCACCGCCTCGCCCAGGACCTCATCGACAGCCTCCAGGGCGCCGCCCTGCCCGAAGCCCTCCAGCGACAGCTCCAAGCCGCGATCACCACCAACACCTCCGCGCCGGCCACGCCGGCAGCCTCCCCCGGCTGCCCGGCGTGCCTCCCCAGCGCACCGCCCCGCCCGGCCAGTAGAGCACGGGACCGCGAGCCCGCCCTGGCCCGATCAGGTCGCGAAGCGTTTTGGGCGGTCGCGATGTGGCGGGGTACGTGCGCCTGTGCAGAGCGCAAGCCCTCGGCGAGGCGCTACGGGCCGGTGCGGTGCCGAACGTGTTCCAGACGGTCGTGGCGTTCGTAGAGCGCGCGGACGAGCCGGGCGAGGCTCTGCGCGCCGGCCAGGGTGGTGCGCGGCCGTACGGACAGGCGCCGGTCGGCCTCGCCGAGCACGGTCTCGGTCAGGGTCCGCACCGCGCTGTTCTTGGGCAGCCCGGCACAGCGGCGCCGGACGTCCTCGGTGACGGTGCGGGCGTGGTCGGCCAGCTGCAGGGTGATCTGTTCGCAGTCGCGGGGCGCGAGCGCCGCCTCGGGCCCGGGCCAGGCCAGGACGGCCTGGGCCAGCGACAGATACGGCTCGCGGTCGAGGGGCGACATGGCCGCCTGCGGGCCGACAGGAATGTGGGAAACGGCAGATTTGTGCCTCACGGCGGTACCTCGCTGTCCGGCGTGATGATCAACAGGTGCGCGCCTGGCGTGGTGGGGGCTCGCGGGACGGCCGGGAGCCGCGCGGTGCCCGGAGGCGGCGATGACGCCAGGTTCCGGTCTGCGTCGGGGCATTCGGGGGGTGGGGCGCGCAGTTCGGAAGGGCTAATATCCTCGTCGCCGGCTCGCTGCTGCAAGTACATCTGCAATTGCATCGGCAAGAACGGCTGCGTAGCGGTCGTTTCCCGCCACGCGTGCAGGGCCCGTACGGACCGCAGAATGATCGCCCGGCAAGGAGAACAGCTGATGCAGTCATGGCCCAACGGCACACGCGCCAGCGCGATCGAGGGCGCGGTGTGGCGCAAGAGTCCCCGCAGCAACCCCTACGGCAACTGCGTTGAGCTGGCCGTTCTCCCCGGCGGTCAGGTGGCGGTGCGCAACTCCCGCCACCCGCACGGTCCCGCACTGGTCTACACCCGCGCCGAGGTCGC
Organism: Streptomyces sp. Ac-502; assembly: GCF_045222935.1. NCBI lineage: Bacteria > Bacillati > Actinomycetota > Actinomycetes > Kitasatosporales > Streptomycetaceae > Streptomyces > Streptomyces sp. Ac-502. Next base: position 8,446,930 of record NZ_JBHFFO010000001.1, on the reverse strand, counting down.
GGCCTTCGTCCAGGGCACCAAGAGCGGTGACTTCGACGATCTGGCCGGGCTCTGCTGACGCATATGTCGGCCGGATAGTCACCGCGCCAATACGAACAGTTCGGCTGGTGAACACTGCCCGTTCAACCGGACAGGCGCATCCGCAGGACTGCCGCGCAATCGGACCGCGCCCCGCCCCGGCGGCCCCTGCCTCGAACACCCCTGCGGCGCCCCGACGGCCCTGCGAAGCAACGGGCAGGCCATCCGCGCTCGCACGCCTGTCCAGAGGCGGATCAAGGCGGTGCAGTGGTGTGCGCACCGAGCGATGACTCAGGCTGCCGGGACAGTGAGGTCCCTCCCGCCCGCTCACGCGGGCTTGGGCCGCTCTTCCTGTCGGCCACCGGCCACCGGTGGCCGCGGTGGGCGTCCTGCCGGGGTGTTGGTCCAGGCGGAGAGCAGGTGGCCGTTGATGTAGGCGACCGGTCCTGCGGGTGCGGCAGCGGGCCGGACGGTTATGGCCTGGGCCGGACGGCCGGTGCAGGCGTCCTGGACGGTGGCGTAGCGGGGTAAGCGCCGGGTCAGTCCGGTCAGGCGCAGGAGCCGGCCGATGGTGGGCTGGTGGTAGACCAGGCGTAGCCAGCCGCCGGCGGCCTCGCTGCGGCAGTGGGCGGTTTCGAGTTCGGTCAGGGCGCTGGTGTCCATGAAGGTGACGGCGGTGAGGTCGGCGATGAGGCGGGCCGCGGGTGCCGCATCGTTTCCTCGGAGCAGGTCGCGTAGCGCCGGTGCTGTCGACAGGTCGAGTTCGCCGGTCGGCCGTACCGTGCGGCAGTTCCCCTGTGGCTTGGGGGTGCGGGTGCTCAAGTGGGCCAGCTCCTTGCGGGAAGAGGGGGCGCCTGCGACACGTGTTCTGCCGTCGGTGAGGCGCCACCTTACGGACCGCACGGATACCGCCGGAGCAAAAAGTTTCTTGTTCAAGGGAATGCGCGCTTCCGACCCAGTTCGATCGCCACCTGACCGCAACTGCCGTGCTCTTGTGACTTTTCGGCCGCCCCTTTCGAACTGGGGATGGTGGCGGGTACAGGGCTTCGGCTGCGCTGCGGGCGCCGGTCATCCTCACCCGACGGCTACCGGTGGCGGAAGGCAGGCGTAGGGGTCTTGGTGCCGGCGAGGCAGAGTGGCGCCGGGGCGGCCGGGTATGTCAGTGGCACGGTCGGCGCGTTGTGCCGTTGGGGCTGCGCGCTCCTGGGCCCGGGGCGTCCCATACTGCGGATACGAGGCTTCCATGACGGCCACCGGGCCTGCCCAGTACCACCTGCTGTCTCTTCCTGACGGATCGTGCGAGACGGTCAGCTGTCTGGCTTCGGTCATCCGGTGCCGCGCGACGGTGCCCACCGTGATCGTCGATGTGACGGCGGTACAGCGGCTGAGCATCGACGCCCTGGCCGTGCTGGTCCGCAAGGCCATGCGCCTGCACGCGGCCGACGGCCAGCTCCTGCTCGCCGGGCCCTGCCCCGCCGTACGCAAGGTCATCGAACGGACGGGCACCGGTCCGCTGCTGCCCGTCTTCACCGACAGCACTGCCGCGCTCCGCACGCTGGCCGAAGACGGCCGCGCCTGGCACCACGTGGAACTGCCGGCCGGACGCAGCGCCCTCTTCGCCGAACCACCGCCACCGGAGCTGTGACACCACCGACCGTGACCATCGGGTGAAGGAACCGCAACGGTACGTGACCGGACGTCGTGGCACTTCGTTGCTCCGTCCAGAAGACCGCCCGGACCACGAAGGGACAACCGGTGGATCACGGCGCACCGTTGGGGGCGGGGGCGAGACCTCCACCGCGCCCTCACCCGTGCCCGCCAACCACCGCGCCCGAGCCGGAGTACCCGACTGGCGGCCCCCCGGTTCGGGAGCCGCCAGATGCGACTGGTCACGCAGTGCCGAAGAGGCGGACGTCAGGCGCGCGAGGTGCGGCTGCGGCGCACCAGTGCCACACCACCGAGCAGCAGCACACCGCTCGTGGCAGCCGCGGCACCGAGGTGATCACTGCCGGTGCGTGCCAGCGCCGGGCCCTGCGCGGCCTGGACGGCCCCGGACACCCGGCCCTTGCCGCCGGCAGGAGATGCGGCCGACGGGTTTCGGGAGTCCACGTCTCCGGCGACATCGGACGGCGGCCGATGCCCCGCCCCCGGAGAGCCGGGGACCTCATGCCCCGGCGGCCGATGGCCGGGAGGCTGGTGACCAGGCGGCTGGTGATTACCCGGAGGCTTATGTCCCGGCGGCTTTTCGCCGGGAGGCTGGTGGCCGGGCGGCTTGTGCCCAGGGGGCTTGTGACCTGGCGGCTCTTCGCCAGGGGGCTGGTGGTTGCCCGGCGGCTTGTGCCCAGGGGGCTTGTGACCCGGCGGCTCTTCGCCAGGGGGCTGGTGGTTGCCCGGCGGCTTGTGCCCAGGGGGCTTGTGACCCGGCGGCTCTTCGCCAGGGGGCTGGTGGTTGCCCGGCGGCTTGTGCCCAGGGGGCTTGTGACCCGGCGGCTCTTCCCCGGGAGGCTGGTGGTTGCCCGGCGGCTTGTGCCCAGGGGGCTTATGGCCTGGCGGCTTGTGACCCGGCGGCTTTTCGCCGGGCGGGTGGTGGTGGCTGCCGGGGTTGGCGCAGTGGTTGTTGAAGGCGGGATTGAGCAGGCCGATGACGTTGACGGTGTTGCCGCACACGTTCACCGGCACATGAGCCGGGACCTGGAGCAGGTTGCCCGCGAGCACGCCGGGGGAAGCCGCGGTACGTCCCGCTGCACCCGAGTCGCCGTGCGCGCCCGCCGTCGCGCCGGCCAGTATCGCGGTCGCCGTCGCAGCGACCAGCACGCTGTGTTTCACGAGAGGTTGCACGTGTGGTCCTTCATCTCTCGAAGATGACGAACCGGGCACCTGGCGTCGGCCAGGTGCCCGCATCCCGAAGGGATATCGCCCAGCCCCGGGCCGAGGAGCGCCGCCTGACGGCGAACCCTCGGTTCGCCCGCTCTCGTTGGGGAGCCATGACACAAACGGACAGGGTGCAGAGCGCGTCGTATCGGATTGAACGATCGTTCCGCTGACAGGAAACGCACGGCTTTCCGGGCCACCGCTGCCTGAACGGTTCTTCTTCCCGTCCATTGCCCCTCGACGGTTTCTTTCGGCATGGACACGCGTTCGCAGCGGTCGATGCCATGCGGGCACGCCCGTACGAGATGCCACCCTCAAGAGAACCAGCCCCAGCAAACCACCAGGTCACTAGCGTGCGCGGGGCGGTGTGCCGAGGGCGCGTGATCGATGCCTGAGCGCGGGGGCGTGCACTGCGGGCACGAATGGGTTGTGCAAATGTCCTACTTCTGTAACGGGCCGTCCCATCTTCAACCACCGTCTGCGGGACTAGCCCACAGTGAGGTCCACCCGGCAGCTCCGGGCATCTCGTCCCACCGGCCCCGCCTCAGCGGGGCTGACCGCAGGAGGTTCACCATGTCCCGTTCTGCCCGTATCGCGGCCGTCGCGCTCGGCACAGCCGCTCTCGTCGGCGCCGCCACCCTGCCGGCCACCGCCACCGACGCGCGCACCCTCCCGGCCCCGCACCGCTCCCCCATCGTCATCGGCGCAGTGCAGGCCGACAGCCCCGGCCGCGACGACGGCTCCAACCACAGCCTCAACGCTGAATGGATCACCATCAAGAACACCAGCCACCGAGCGGTCAACCTCAAGGGCTGGACGCTGACCAGCGAGCGCACCCACAAGACCTACCGCTTCAACAACCTGCGCCTGAACGGCCGCCAAGAGGTCCGCGTGCACACAGGTCACGGGCGTGACACCTGGCGCGACGTCTACCAGGACCGCCGCGACTACGTCTGGGACAACCGCCGCGACACCGCCACCCTGCGCAACGACCACCGCCACGTCGTCGACACCAAGCACTGGGGACGCCACCTGCGCTAACCAGCTCTCCGGGGCCGTCTCCCAGCGCCCCGGACATCAGGTGCGCCGCAGCCACGGGAAGGGCCGCGGCGCACCGCCATGTCCAGCCGACACCACCGCACTGGCGAATGCACAGGGCCCGTTTTCCCCTTGGGTGCGGCACCCGGCAGCAGCACAATGGCCCTGCCTAGCTCTGTGGACCGCTCGTCGGCATAGCGGTGCGAGGGAAAGTGATGCTTCCGACCATGGCCCTGCACGGGTGCGCGCCACGGTTCCACCGCGTCACCTCACACGAGGCCGTCGTGGTGATCGAAGAATGCACACGGTGCGGCTACCGGATCTCCTACGGTCCCGCCAGGCATGACCGCCGCTTCCCGGGGCGCCCGTCAACTCCCCGGCCCGCTGCGGCTGTTCCGCATCCCGCACCATTCGCGCATCACAAGACATCAACGATGTAAGGCTCCTGCCCGAAAGAGACGGGACAGAGGGCACACGCAGTGACCTTCGTGGCGGCGCCGCCGCCACGGAACGCCCGGACACTGCCCTGCTTGCGCCCTGCCGCTCGCCGTCACGCCTATGCCGCGGCCGGCGGCACGGCCGAAAAGATCCTCGCCCCCGAATGTCCGCCCCGCGCCGCAGCGGGCAGAAGCGTAGGGTGAAGTCACAGGCTGCCCGCAGGCGACGCTGGTCCGACGTCCCACCCTGACATTGGCTTCCGGTCGGGGCAGCATCGGCGGTGAATGCCGGAGGTCGGACGCCTTCCCATGGATCCCCGACCCGGGGACGCGCCTGCGCCCCCTTCTGCACCGCGCTTCCCGTGACCAGGGCCCGGCCGCGGGCCATAGCCCTCGCCGCCCGATGTGCCGGGCCGTGACCACCCAGCCCGGCACATCGGGGAAGCCTGCCGCACGGCTCTGCACGGCTGCTACTCGGTGGGCATCACGCTGGCAGTCGATGCCACCCTGGCCCAGCGGGTCTCCCAGTGTGCCGCCGGCCCCCTGGCCAACCGGGGCGCAGCCCTGCAGATCAACCTCGGCGCAGGGCTCCGCGTCCAAGCCCTGCGCCAACGCGCCCCGGTCCTCGCCGACGATCTCGACGGCCCCGCCACCACCCGTCAGTGGCCCGCCTACGCCCAGCAGGCCGCCACGCACCGTATCCGCGCGGTCTTCGCCCTGCCCCTTCTGAGCGGCCCTGCCCCGGCACAGCGGGCCGGGATCGTCCTGACCCTCTACCGTGAGCAGCCCGGCCCCATCGCCGACTGCGACCTGCAAACCGCCCGGGACCACGCCGACGCCGCCGAACTCCTGCTCCTGAGCGCCCCCGCGCCGAGCGAGGACGACCTCGCCCACGCCTGGCTCGTTGACGGCACCCTCCCCTCCCGCCCGACAACACCGCAACAGCGTGACGGCGCACCCGCCGCGACAACGACGCCCATCAGCAGGCCACCAGCCGGCGGTTACCGCGGTGCCAAGAGGCGGTACGAAGGCAGGTAACAGCCGAATATGCGTGCCGGGGCGCAGCGCAGAGCCAGCGGGCCGGAAGACGCGCAGCGTCGGGGGAAGCCGGGTGACGAGCCCCCGCAGCCGGTCAGGCTGCCCGGCGCCCCAGGCCCCGACTCCGGATGGCCGTCCGCGACACCGGGAGCAGTCCGCATCCACCTTCACGCTGGGCGCCAGAGTCCGCTCCCATGCGGTGTGCCGCTGCTCGTGCATCTGAGTACGTCGTTCGTCGCTGCCCCGCACCGCGGGTCCTGTACATGCTCGGTCAGGGAGAAGGACCGGTGCCGGTGACTACGTGAGACAGGGCGGCCTATTCAGGAAAAGCGGGTTTGTTCTTCTGCAGGCCGGCTCGGGCCGCTGTGAGCATGTGCTGGATGGTGCTGCTCAGAGCGTGTCTTTGGACCCCCGCCTGCGCCCCGACGCCCGGCACGAACTTCCCCGAGCTCCCGACTCCGCTGCGCTCCGCAAGAGTGTCCCCGCAGACCGATCATCGTTCTCCCAGCATGACTGCACGGAAGACACTCACAGCGCTCGCCATGACCGTGGCTGCCGCCGGATCCGGGCTCGTTACCGCCGCTCCCGCGACAGCGGGCGGGGTCATCGTTATCGGGTCCCCCAGCTTCGACAATGCGTGTGCCAACCATGGCACGCGGACACAGCCCCGCGGGCAGACGTCGAACGGAAGTGGGTCGGCACAAGGGCTGCTGGCGCAAGTCCCGGTCGTTAATGCTCTCAACCACTGCGGAGGCGCCGACCTGCCGTACTGGTCGGCGGCGGAATGGGCGACGGAAACGTTCTTTGAGGATGAGTGAGTGTTTTCATTCCCCATCGCAGGCCAGCGGCCCAGCAGCCGAGCAGGGCATGCAGCCACTCGGACGGTCAGCGCCTTACTGACCGCCGCGCTCCGCAAGCCGAACGACTCGAATTCACTCCAACGAAGAGAGCGTCGGCGGTGCGGATCGTTTGTGCACCGCGCCGTTGAGGCCAGCGCCCTAGGGTTGAGGCGGGCGTCCGCCCCTTCTCAGCCCGCCCTCATGGGAGATTGCTGGCAACACGACAACAGCGTCACACGTAGGCTCTCATGGCCCTGAAAGAAGCACCCTTCGCCCCCATGCTGAGCACACTGCGTCTTGCCCACAACGCTGCGTGGAGGTGCGCATAATCGCTCACACGAAGCCTCACACCTCCCACCCGCTGACACCTCAGCTACCCTCGCCCGGTCAGACCGCAGACCCGTCAACGGTGATGCCATCATGCCGCTTCACATCGACCATGCGTTCGGTACAGCCAGCCGAATGCCAGGCTACTCAGCACCGCCAGGGCGACCGTCCCAGCGGCCACTCAGGGCTCGGGCCGCGTCGGATCTGGCACAGCGCGGCACCGAGCAGAAGCTTCCGTCGACGGGGCTGAGTTGCTGGGCGTTGCCGCCGGGCTGGGGGTGGCCGGTTCTGGCCTTTGCGACGACGCACTCGGAGTCGCAGGAACTGTGGTTGCCGACGGTTGAGGACAGCCGAGCGCCGGTGTCCGCGTCGGCGCAGGCGTACTGGCTGGCGGAGAGGGACTGGCGTCCGGCTGCACGCTCGAAGCCGGCGGCGGCGTTCCACCGGCGGGGACGGGGGCGGAGGTAATGAGGCCAGTTGTCGGCGCGTAAGAGACGGACTCGTCTTCTGGCGGTGTGCTGGTCTCCGTCGGGCCGTAGGTGCAGGAGGAGGGGCGGGTGGGCGCGGAAGGCGATGGTGTCATGGGATTCCGTGTGCCGTGGGCTGTTGCTGCGGGGCTGTGTGCGGCGGCCGGTGGCGCAGTGGTGGAGTGGGGCGGCTTCGGCTCTGGCTGAGCTGAGGTTGTGCCGGTGGGCGGCACGCTCTGTGTTCCGGCGGGCGCTGCGGCTTCTCGTTCTTCGTACCAGGGCGCCGGGCTGGTACGGATCAGTGGGGTCACCGTGCACCCGAGGAGGCCGAAGAGAATGAGTCCGGCTACTGCGAGGAGAGTGTGGCGCATTGTAGAACCTTCCTGGCCATGAAGGAGTGTTTCGGTCACGCGCCGAGCGTGGAGACGAAGATCTGGATCGACTCGAAGAAGTGGACAACGCCGTGGTAGGCCGCCAGCAGCGCGCGGGCGCTCTTGGCGGGGGCTGAGGCGATGATGAACAGAACGATGATCAGGACCAGCCAGAAGAACAGTGAGCGGGGGCGGCTGAGCATGACGTTTCCCCTTTGGGGCTTGGTTGCGGTCAGCCGTACTTGAGCTTCAGGCCGGCCCTTGTCAGAGGGGGACGGGCTTGTGCGGCGAATACCGCGCACGTCAGGTGCGGCACGGCCGTGTCCGAGGGCAAGTCGTCCAGTGCGTCTCACTGTTCAGGTGCTTGCTGCCGCGGCCACCCGGCACTGCGGCGGCCGTTGCGTCAAGTGATCCGCTCTTCTACTGCGGTGTCCGCAAGGACTTTCGCGGTGACGTCTTGCAGGTCCGTAGCGTCGTCGAGGTCGATGTGCGCGGTCCGTAGCCGGGGGTAACGGGCTCTGATCGTGTCCAGGAGAACGGTGAGCCGCTGATCGGCAGAAGGTTCCGTGATGCCGGGCGGGCTGCTGTGGTGTGTCCTGGTCACGATGCACAGTCGGGGTGGTGCACCCGCGAGGTCGGGCAGGTGGCGGAGGAGGCGGGTCAGCCAGCGTGCGAGTCGATGCCCCGGCTCAGTCCTCGCGCGGCCGGCTGCCGGTCCGGTGAGGGGCGGTGCGATGGCGATGATGCCGGTGGCTCCGGTGAGCCGTCCGATGACCGCGTTGGGGCCGAGGATGGTGCAGCGTACGCCCCTTCGTTCCAGGGCCTGGCTGATCCGGTGCGGCAGGGGGTCTTCGAGGACCGAGTCGGCTGTCGTGGTCAGCAGCCAGGTACCGGCGTCTATGGCGTTCCGTTCGGTGGGAGAGGTCGGCTGGCCCTGGCTGCTCGAAGGCCAGCGAGAGATGGGCGTGTCAGGCCCCCGGGGACGTTCCGTGCCTGACCTGAGGTGGTTCGTTCTGGCCGGCGACGACCGGCCCCGAGGGTTGGTGCGCTGCGCTTCGGGGCCGGTGTGTTCCGGGCGGCCTGGGCGGTCCGCTTCGGTCATTCGTAGTACTCCTTGGGGCAGGGCGCCCGCTGCACGCGGCTTCAGGCTGCGGCCGCGGAGGGAAGATTGTGCTGTTGGGTGAGTTGGTCGAGGAGGTAGTCGGTCAGTGCCGCCACGGTGGGGTGGGTCCACAGCGCGGTCTGCGGGAAGGTGATGTGCAGTTCGCGCTGCAGCCGGTTGCGTATCTCCACAGCGCGCAGGGAGTCCAGGCCCAGCAGGGTCAGGGAGGCGTTGGGATCACAGCGGTCCTGGTCCAGGCGCAGCACGTCGGCGATGTGTTGGGCAGTCCGGTTCCGGAGGAGGACACGCCGTTCGTCCTGTGGGGCTTCGTGCAGGGCGGCCAGCAGCCCGTCGGAGCCGTCGGATGGACTGCCCGGCCCGTGGGCTGCCGCGGCCAGGTCGGCGAAGTACTCCCGTGTCGCGGTGTCGGGGTAGGAGGCGAGCCAGTGGCCGATGTCGAGTGGGCTGTAGCCGGTGCGGGAGCGGTCGTGGCGCAGGATCTGTTCCAGGGCCGCGATGCCGTCCTCGGGTTCGATCATGGTGTGGCCGCGTTCCTCCATGCCGCTGCCGCGGCCGTAGCGGGCCCAGGGGCCCCAGTTGATGCCGGTGGCGGGCAGGCCCTGGGCGCGGCGCCAGGTGATGAACTCATCCAGCCACGCATTGGCGGCGGTGTAGGCGCCCTGGCCGGGGCTGCCCAGGACGGAGGCGATGGAGGAGAAGCCGACCCACCAGTCGAGATCCGCGTCCAGGGTGGCGTGGTGCAGGTGCCAGGCGCCGTCGGCCTTGGGCCGCCAGACGCGGTCGAGCAGGTCCTCGGTGATGCGGGCGGCGGTGGCGTCTTCGACGACGGCCGCGCAGTGCAGAACTCCGCGCAGCGGGTGCCCGTGGGCTTGCGCGGCTGCCACGAGCCGGGGAGCGGTGGCCGGGTTGGCGATGTCCGCGTTGATGATGTCGACGCGGGTGCCGGCGGCCCGCAGATCCCCAATCACCCGCTTGGCGTTGCGGCCCGGGCGGGAGCGGCCGGTCAGCACGAGGTGCGGGGCGCCGTTGTGGGCGAGCCAGCGGGCGGCGAGCAGTCCCAGGCCGCCCAGGCCGCCGGTGATGATGTAGCTGGCGTCCATGCGGACGACTGTCGCATCCTTGGGCCGGACGGGGACAGTGAGGCTGCCCTGTTCGGGCCAGGTGAGGACCAGTTTGCCGGTGTGCTGGGCGCCGGCCATGGTGCGGAAGGCGATCGCGGCATCCGCGATCGGGTAGGTGGTCACCGGCAGCGGTGTGAGGGTGCCGTTGTGCAGCGCGTCGGCGACTTGGTTGCACAGTGTCTCCGCGAGTCGGGTGTTGTGCTGGCCTATTGCCAGGATGTCGACGCTGCTGAAGGTGATGCCGCGGCGGAAGGGCAGGAGCCCGAGCCGCGTGTTGGCGTAGATGTCTTGTTTGCCCAGTTCGATGAAGCGGCCGTACGGAGCGAGCAGGTCCAGGCTGGCGCTCTGGGCGGGTCCGGTGAGGGTGTTGACGACGACGTCCACCCCGCGCCCCTGGGTGAGGTCGCGTACCTGGTCGGCGAAGTCCAGGGAGCGGGAGTCCATCACGTGGCGCACGCCCAGACGCCGTAGGAAGGCGCGTTTGTCAGCGGAGCCGGCGGTGGCCAGGACGTGGGCGCCGTGGGCCTGGGCGAGGTGGATGAGGGCGAGGCCGGCTCCTCCGCTGGCGGTGTGGACCAGGACGGTTTCGCCGGGGCGTAGCCGGGCCAGGTGGTGCAGCCCGTACTGGGCGGTGAGGTAGGCGAACGGCAGTGCGGCGGCCTCGGGCAGCCCTGTGGCGTCGGGGAGGGGCAGGGTCAGGCCGGCGCGGGTGCGGGCGAAGGAGCTGATGGGGCTGCCGAGGACCCAGGCGGCGACCCGGTCGCCGACCTGGCGGCCGGTGACGCCCTTTCCCACTGCGGTGATGGTTCCGGCGCACTCGAAGGTGTCGCAGGCCGGCCCGTCGCCCGGTGCGCGGAAGCGGTCGTAGACGCCGAGGGCTTTGAGCACGTTGATGAAGCTCAGCCCGGTCGCCTGTACGTGGATCTCTACTTCTCCGGCGGCCGGCGGGCGGCGGCGCTCGGCGACGAGCCGGAAGGAGCTGAGGTCGCCGTGGTGCTCCAGGTCGAGGGTGAGGGCGTCGCGGGAGGGGTCGACCAGGGTGTGACGCAGGTCGCTGTGTCCCAGTGGCTCGGTCGCCAGCCGCGCCGTGTACCGCTGCCCGTCGCGGTAGGCGATGGCGTCCTGGCTGGCGGGGCACGTCAGCAGCTCGCGTGCCAGCGTGCCGGCCGGGGTGGAGGTATCGGTGTCCACGGTGGTCGGCTGCAGCTCGGGGTGCTCATAGCTGAGTGTGCGCATCAGCCCGCGGGCCCCCGCCTGCTCCAGGTCCGGGATGTCGTCGGGGCGTACTCGCTGTGCACCGTGGGTGATGAGCCACAGGCGCGGCGGGCTGGCGTGCCCAGCGGCCAGCAGTGGCTGGACGATCTCGTGCAGGAGGTGGCCGACCACCTGCCGGGCACGCTCAGGTGCAGCGCCTGAGTTTGTGCCTTGGGCGGTTGAGAACACTATGGCCACGCCGTCTGGGCGGGTGCTGTCCCTCGCCGTGCTGCGGTGGGACGCGGTATGCAGTGCGGGTTCCACCGAAGGTTCGCAGCCTGGTGCGGGCGGTTCGGTGAGGATGGAGGAAGTGGCCTGAGTGCCCAGTGCTGCGGCCAGGTCGCGCGCCGCGCGGCCGGTTCCCCCGAGGCGTCGAGTACGACCCAGTGGCCGGGTGCCGGGGCAGCGGCGGGCGGCAGCGGTGCGGGGGCCCACCGTGGCTGGAGCAGACGGCTGCCGAAGACGTCTTGTGGCGACTGGGCGGGGCGTCGGACGTATTCGAGGCCGCCCAGCTGCGCCAGGACGTGGCCCTGGGGGTCGAGGAGGTCGATGTGCGCTGTGCACGCCTCGTCCCCGGCTTGTTCCAGCCGCACGTGGCAGTAGCGGCCCTGGGCCGTGTCACCGTGGACGGCGACACTGGCCAGACGCACGGGAAGCAGCATGCCTTCGCTGAGACCGCAGGCGACCGTCCACGCCGCGATGCCTGCTTGTCCGCAGATGTCGATCGTCACCGGATGCGAGTACAGGTCCCGTACATGCCGGCGCGCCGCGTCGGGCAGGCAGATCTCGGCGAACAGGCTCGTGGGGGTGTCGCTTGTCCGGGCGGTGACCAGGCCGGCGAAGGCCGGGCCGTGTTCCAGTCGGAAATCGGTCCGGAAGCGTTCGTACACCTCGTGCACCGCCACGTCATCGGGGTGGGCGGCCTTGAGGGCGTCGATGTCCTGGCGAGGTGGCGGCGTCGCGTGCCGGCGCAGCCGGGCGGTGGCGTGGACGGTGTCCATCTGCTCACCGGCCGGCACACTCATCTGCCAGTGGGCGCTGTCGTTGCGGTCCGTGTGTGCGCTGCAGGTGACCGTGGTTGCTTCGGTCAGCGGCAGCAGGTGCCGTAGCTCGATGTCCTCCAGGCGCACCTCGGCCGGGTCGGTGGCGAACAGGTCGACGGCTGCGCCCAGCGCCATTTCGATCATGGCGGTGGCGGGCAGGACGCAGGTGCCGTCCACCTGGTGGTCCTGGAGCCAGGGGAGGTTTGCGACGTCGATGCGGGACTGCCAGTAGTGGGTGCCGTCCCGGGCCGGGTCGGCCAGGTGGACGCCGAGCAGCGGGTGCGCCGGGCCAGTCGCCTGCGAGAGCGCGCCGGACTGGGGGCAGCGGGCGACCTCGAAGTGGCGCCGGTCCCAGGAGGTGGCGGGCACGGCGGTGAAGCTGCCGTCTGCCTGCAGTCGTTCCCACGGCACCGGGTGGCCCGCGCAGTGCAGCGCGGCCAGCCGTGCGGCGAAGGCCGCCGGCGAGTCGGCCTCCTTGCTCATCGAGGCGAGCACCGCGAAGTCGCCCAGCCCGGCGTCGCTGAGCGTCTCCTGGACGGCGGAGGTCAGCAGGGGGCGGGGCGATATTTCCATGAACAGCCGGTGCCCGGCGTCGGCCAGCGCCCTCACGGTGGATGCAAACCGCACGGGCTCACGCAAGTTGGCCGCCCAGTAACCGGCGTCCATCAGGACCTCGGCGCGCGGGTCAGCCAGCACCGTCGAGTAGAACGGGATGACCGGGGAACGGGGTGCCACCTCGCGCAGAGCGGAGGTGAGTTCGTCCACGACCGGGTCCATGTGCCGGGTGTGCGAGGCGTAGTCGACCTCGACCAGACGGGCCGTGACATCGCGCTGCTCCCAGTACGCGATCAGCTCCCGTATCCGGTCCGCGTCGCCGCCCACCACCGTCGTGGTCGGGGAGGCGAATACGGCTGTCTCGATTCCGGTGATGCCGCTGGCCGTGATGTCCGCGGCCGCACGGTCGCCCGGCAGCAGGACCGAGGCCATCGCGCCCGCGCCGGGCGTGTTCAAGACCAGCCGCGAGCGACGGCAGATGACCTTGACTCCGTCTTGCGTGCTCAGAGCCCCCGCGATCACGGCGGCGGCGACTTCCCCATCGAGTGGCCGATGACGGCTGCCGGACGGATGCCGCGCGCCCTCCACATCGCAGCGATGCCTAGCTGCACGGCGAAGATAGCGGGCTGCACCTTGTCCGCACCGGTCACCACCTGCGGCGCCTGCAACGCTTCACGCAGGGAGAAACCGGACTCGGCGGCGATCAAAGGTTTCAGCTCGTCGATGGCGGCGGTGAAGTCACGATCGCATCCGAGCAGGCTGCGGCCCATCCCGGCCCACTGCGAGCCGTGCCCCGAGAACACCCACACCGGGCCCGGCCCGGTGTGGGACAAAGACGTGCCCTCCACCAGTTCTTGTGCCGCTTCGCCCAGCGCGCAGGCCCGGAGCGTGGTCAGGAGCTGCTGACGGGAGGCGGCCACGACGCCGGCGCGGCAGCGGTTGTGCGAGCGGCTGGTGGCCAGGGTGTAGGCGATGTCCTCCAGGGCCGTATCTGCCCCCGGCCGCTCCAGCCAGTCCGCCAGGCGAGCCGCTGCGGCACGCACCGCATCCCGGGTTCCGCCGGACAGCAGGAAGATCCGGCTCTCCGCGTCGCCGCAGTCGCTGAGGTGATGCTGCGGGCCGCGCGGCAGTGCGGAACGCGAGCGCGTGACGGCCCGGTCGGCCGGGGCCTGCTCGACGAGCATGTGCGCGTTGCAGCCGCTGATCCCGAACGCTGAGACCGCGGCCAGCCGCGGGGCCGAGCCCCGCACCGGCCAGGGCACCGTCTGCGTCGGCACGAAAAGCCGCGCGCCCTCGGCGTCGATCTGCGGGTTCCAGCGGGAGAAGTTCAACGTCGCGGGAACGAGACCGTGCCGCAGGCTGGCGATCACCTTCAAAAGCCCGGCGACCCCGGCGGCCGGCTCCGAGTGCCCGAGGTTGGTCTTCACCGCCCCCAGGGCGCAGCCGTCTTTCCCCGCGCCGTAGACCGAGGCCAGGGCGGCGTACTCGATCGGGTCACCGACCGCTGTGCCCGTCCCGTGCGTCTCGACCAGGCCCACCTCGTGCCCGGCGACTCCGGCACGCTGCAGAGCCTGCTGGTAGACCGCCTGCTGGGCCCGCAGCGACGGCGCCGTCAGACGGGTGTCCCGGCCGTTCTGGTTGATCGCGGAACCGCGTAACACCGCCAGTATTCGGTCACCGCCGCGAACAGCGTCCTGGTATCGCTTGAGCACCACCACGCCGCACCCTTCGCCGCGCACATAGCCGTTGGCGGCGGCGTCGAAGGCAGAGCAGCGGCCGGTCGGTGAGAAGACCAGCCAGTGCGCCATGGCGGCTGTGGTCTCCGGCAGCAGATGCAAGATCGCCCCGCCGGCGAGCGCCAGGTCGGCCTCCTGGGCCCGCAGGCTCTGGCACGCCAGGTGCACTGCACCCAGGCCGGAGGCGCAGGCCATCTCGAACGGCAGCTGGGGGCCGCGGACATCCAGCAGGAACGCCAGGCGGCCCATGCCGATGCTGTCGCTGTTCGCGTACAGGGCGTACGGCTCGCTGTCGGCCAGCGGCCGCTGACTGCGCAGCAGGTAATCCCGGCTGTAGAGACCGAAGTACAGTCCCGTCCGGGTGCCGGCCAGGGACAGCGGAGGGATGCCCGCGTGTTCCAGCGCCTCCCAGGTCACCTCCCACAGCAGGCGTTGCTGCGGGTCCACCCAGGCGGCCTCCTGCGCGTTGACACCGAAGAACTCCGGCTCATACGCGTACACGTCGCCGTCGAGGAAACAGCCGTAGCGCATCCGGTCGGCCACCGCGGGCGGCAGGACTGCCAGGTCCGCCTGGGACCATCGGTCGGCGGGGACTTCACCCACCGTCTCACGCCCCGCGAAGAGCAACTCCTCCAGTGCCTCCAGCGAATCAGCGCCCCCGGGAAAGCGGCACCCTGCCCCCACCACGGCGATGGGCTCATCGACCCTGTTGTCGGTCATCTACGGAACCTTCCTTTCTCGATCACAGAAAAAAGCCCCACGCCACTGCCCCCGCAGAGCCTCGGCGTGGAAGGCCGGCCGCAGTCTCGCTGCCCGCGGCAAGACGCCCAGGAATTCCAGACATTGCCGCACGGCACCAGGCCCCGGCCGGATGCGCCAAGTGTCCTCATTCAGCGATTGCGGTGCTGTAAGCCCACTCGGCGACCGGCACCGCAACACCCCCAGCCTCTGGAACCAGCCGGTGAAAGTGAAGTGCTCGTTGCGTCCGCAATGAGCAATCACCAGCCGGTCACTGTCCGCGATCACCGCGTCGGCCAAGGAGAACATCTGCGGCAAAGTCGGCGGCCCGCCACGAAGAAATGCACTGATCTCCTCCGGTGCGGTTTTCCCTTCAGGCATATGACACCCGCCTTTCGAAACCGGAAGACCAAGCCTCCATTCGCTCTACCCGGAAAACGCGAAAGCACGCTGCCATTCCCCGGAAAAAGGTGGTGAAGGAGCACGGGAAGCGCACGCAGTGTGAAACAGGAACGCCCGGTCCGGTCGGCGCACTTTGGGTGGCCGCCGCACTCCTGAGTGCGCCCCCAGCCTGGCTGGGAATGTTCCCCACGTACGCCAGAGGGGGCTGCAGGGCACAACAGAAAGAGTCCCACGTCTCTTCGCCATAGGCCGCCGACTGCTCGCCATGTCCCTCACACTCGCCTCCCGCTGCCTCTCCTGACATGCTCGCCGTGAGACAGCAGGCCCTCCCGGCCGGTACTGGGGCCAGCGGTGCGAACCACTTGCGGAGCGCGTGAACGCACATTCTCGCCCTTCTGCAAAGGGGGCGTTGACGTGAGAGCGTCCGGTCGCGTTAACGTCGAAGAGCACAGGTCGCCGCAGAAGGCGGCAGCACCTGTTCGCCTCAATGTTTTTCTTCGGCAGTGACAGTGACCGGCGCATCAAGCCGTCTTCACGGGCCCGGACGTATTCAGTACCGTTACCGCCCTGCGCTCTGCGTGATCGTGTGCCGGACGGCGCAGCGACGCCGATTGCCGCCCGCACTGCCGCGTAACCGACGTTTCCATGAGAAAGGTTGTGACATGACAAAGAAAAAGAACGTTCTTGAGAGGATGACACGCGGCATGGACCGCGTGGACAAGGACGCCCGAAAAGGCATCAACACGGCCCTGGGGACGAAGAAAAAGAAGAACGGTGCCAAGAAGCGGGCGAAGCAGAACCAGCAGCACCTCGAAGCCCTCTCCGAGCAGGTAGGCCGGCTCAGCCAGCAGGTCACCGCGCTTACCTCGACCGTTGCCGACAGCCGCAAGGGCAGCTCAGCCGACCGGTAACGCGGAACACGGCCCAGTACACCGCCCCGTGGGGAGGAAACATGCCCGAGGGGCGTGCCCGCCGTACCGCCCGCATCGTCGCCGGGGTCGCCGGCGCCGAGACCGCCCGGGCGGTGCGTTCGCGGGGCAGACGCCCCCAGGGGCAGCCGCCCCCGAAGCCGCCAAGCTGGACAGGGCCCGGCGCATCCGGCACACGCTGGAAGAACTGGGGCCGCTGTACGTCAAGGTCGGCCAGATCCTGGCCACCCGCCCCGACTTTGTCCCGCAATACATCCGGGACGAGCTGGAAAGCCTCAACGACCAGGCCCGCATCGAACCGTTCTCCCGCTTCGAGACTGTCCTGGAACAAGACCTCGGGTCCAACTGGCGGACCGGCTTCACCGAGATCCGGACGGAGAAACCCCTCGGGTCGGCTTCACTGGCCCAGGTATACAAAGCGGTCGACACCGACGGCAGACCGTGTGTCATCAAGGTGCAGCGGCCGGACGCCCACGAAGCCGTACTCAAAGACATGACCGTCCTGAAGACGGCCGTGCGCCTGTTCGCCAAGGCGGCCCCCCACTTCAACGAAGTCGTGGACATCGGCGCCATGCTGGACGTCCTGTTCACCGTCATGCAGGCCGAGCTGGACTTCACCAAAGAAGCCCGGAACATGAAGGACGCCCGCAAAGCCGCCAAAGGCTTCAAACGCGTCTGCGTCCCCAAAGCCCTGCACGCCACACCCAGGGTGCTGGTGCAGAGCTTCGCGGAAGGAACCCCCGTCAACCGGATCAAGCCCGACGAGCTCAGCAAGAAACACCGCAAAGCCATCGCCTACCAGCTCATGGAGTACATGTTCCGCGGATATTTCCTGGACCGCCGCTTCCACGCCGACCCGCACCCCGGAAACATCATCATCAGCACCGACGGCAAGGCCCACCTCATCGACTGGGGCATGGTCGGCAGAATCGACCGCGGCACCAGCCTCGCCACCCTGGGAGTATTCCTCGCACTGGCGCAGAACGACGGCGCCGCCATGGCCCGCCAATGGATCAGCCTGGGCACCGCCACACCGTGGAGCAACCCCTCCGCCTTCATCCAGGACATCAGCAGAATCGTCCCCCACTGGACCGACGCCTCCCTGGAAGAACTCAACTTCGGCGTCGCCCTGATGACCCTGCTGCGCTACTCCTCCCAGCGCGGAATCCAGATCACCCCGCTCACCTCCGTCGTAGGCAAGTCGGTCGCCAACATCGAAGGATCGGTACGCTGCCTCTACCCCAAACTGAAACTATCCACCGCCCTGCACGGCACCCTCACAGACGTCATGCAAGACCTCATCCTCGAAACCCTCTCCGGAGAACAAGCCGCCCAGACAACCCTGCACCTGCTGAGCACACTGATCCACGGGCCCGCACAACTACAGTCCTCACTGAACGACCTCTCCACCCGGCAACTCACCTTCCAAGCCCGCAACAACCTGGGAGACCCCATACAGGCAGGACGCCATCATCGCGGCGTGGCTCCCGTCGCCAGCATGCCAGTGCTGGCCCTGGGAGCCGCCTGGGCCCGTGCCCACTCCCGCAGGAAGGGCTCTTGACGGCCCTGTCGCAGGCAGGCAGCGGGGCGGCGGCTGGGCACGCCGCCCCGCGGGCTGAACAACCGGCACCGTACGCTTGCCGAGCATGACGGCCATCGCCGACCGGTGCCCTTGACGGGCTCCCGCAGGCCCGCCGGACAGGCTGGGCCATCCGGTGCTTGTTCAGTCACACTCGCCTCTGCCCGGCTAGGTTCATCCTCGAAGACGGCATGCCGCGGCGATACCAGCGGTCCAAAGGCCCAAGGCGGCGGGTGGGACCATGAGCGTATGCCCGAGATATCCACTTGTGTGACTGCGCGATGGCCGCTGGCTCCCTCCTCTGCAGCCGACTGGCTCCTTGAGCTGTGCGGGGACGGCGTGACCGGCTTCATGCCGCCGGCGATGCCCGACGCGGCCTGGGTCCTCAACGCCATGTACGAGCACGAACAGGGCCCGGCGGACATGTCGCACCACGAGTACCACCAGGCTCGTCTGGCCGACGGAAGCATCGAGCCGCACATCGTGGCGGGCATCAACCTCGACGCCGAGTCGGTCGCCACCGGTGGAGGACTGGGCCACGCCGAGCACCCCGGCCCCGGCTGGCGGCACCTGCGCTGGGCAGACCTCGCGCGCCGCATCGGCGACCCGGTCGTCTGCGAGGGGCTGCTGCCCTCCTACCGCTGCTTCCCTTCAGCCAAGAAGGACGGCAGCTGGCCACTGAGCATCATCCCGCCCACCGAAGGCAGCACGGACCGCGAAACCTGGAACCGGCTGATCACCCTCCTCATCGAGCACAGCCCGGACGGCACAGACACCGCCTGTTTCGCCTACTACAACCCGCTGATGGCCCCGGGCTGCGACTTCGAGAACCTGCACGTGCGCACCGGCCGCCTCGGCGACGCCGTGATGCTCTACGACAACCCCGAGACCGAGTTCAGCCCGTCCAACCTGTGGGCCGCCGACCGCTCATGGGTGCTGTGCACCGACTACGACCTGTGAGCCACCAAGGTCTCCGGGCCCCACCCCTCATCAACGCGCTACTGCACGACAGTGAGATCGAAGCCATACGTATGCCCAACGACCCCACCGAATCAGCGGGCCAGGTGTTGCCTTCGCGCCCCTAGGCTCCGGATCATGAGCACGTCCGATCAGAGCCACCGCGTCCGTATCTCCGCCGCACCCGAGCAGTCCGCCGTCATCGAGGTCGACGGCTACGACATCGCCTCCTCGGTGGAGGCGTACCGGATCACCCAGACCGTGGACGACGGATCCGAGGTGACGTTGTACGTAGCCAAGGGCTGGAACGGTGTGCGGTTCGAGGGCCTGGCGGACGTGGTGGTCGAGCCAGCGGATGTGCGGCACGTCGTGGCCGAGTTCCTGAACGCGGTGGACTGGCGCAAGCCCGACGAAGCCGTCCTCGCCCGTGATGACCTCGACGGCGCGCCCGGCGAGCTGACGCGCGGGATGCTGGCGCAGCTGCGGGAGTGGGCACTGAGATCAGCGCGGTGTCGCCCGGATTGTACGGCTGTTGCCGGGGAACTGGTGTCCGGTCGTTCTAGTACTCCAGTTGTGCTTCTTCGTTGCCCCTGGTCACAGGGCCTCTTTGGGGTCTAGCGAGCTGATGCGCCATCAGGGGGCAGTGGTTCGTGACGTACCCGATCGGGGTGCGTTGAACCGGTCATGGAGCGTTCCCCGGCTGGCGAGCCCTCCCGGCCGTCGACAAGGCCCAGGGAGAGTGGGCGCTGGCCCGCAGCTAACGCCTCTGGCGGCAAATCAGCGTTCGCTACCCACCCGGCTGGATCGGTGCCGGCGCGCCGCTGCTGGTCCGGGCCCGCTGTCGCAAGGAGCACACGACCCGCCGTACAAGAAGTGTTGTCCTGTGCCGCTGATTCTGAGCAGCCACGCGTGCCATGGCACAACTGCCCTGGGGCACCGCCGCACGCGGTAGTGCCCCAGGGCGCAGTCCACGAACGCCGTCGCGGCTACTCGCGGCCGCTCTGCTTGATGCTGGTGATCTGGACGTTGTCCGCGCTGGTATTGCCAGGCGAGAAGACGGAGGCCGGGATGCGCTTGGCGTTGACCAGATTGAGAACGTCGGTGGCGTGCGCCGGCGCGGTGGCGGCCAGTAGGGCGCCGCTCGCGGCGGCCACGGCGAGGATGCAAGAGGTGATCTTCATGGCCTGTGTAACGACCGGATCGTACGATCGTCACCCATGGCACCCGCTGGGCATGCGGGTCTGTGACCGGCACAGATGCTGCGGCGCTCAGAGTCCGGTGTCACGAGCTGCTGTTGGTCAGCCTTCGGCGGCACGTGATCAAGGTTCGCCGTCTCAGGACCAGCGTCTCCGGTACGAGTTGTGCGTGAGCCAGGAAACCCAGCAGGCAACGGCCGCCCCCACGGAATAGAAGACGCTCTTCTGAACGGCCACGGCCCGGAACGCAGCGGTCCCCGACAGCCCCGAAAGAAGGTATTTCCTCGTCGTGGTCTGAGCGGGCAACCTCCGGCCAGTACCCCGGCCCGCTTGGTGGTCGGGCCCCAAACAGAAGTGACGACCAGCGCACAAGGGCAACAAGGCGCTGGCCGGCCGTCGTGTTCTCTCACCAGAAAGAACCCCTCCACGCTAAGCGACCACGACGCCGCTCGTCCCCAGCCCGGCGACCTCGCCCACCTCAAGGTGGGTAACCGCATCGGCGCCGGACCGGACGACCTCTTCGTCATCGTTGACGACGTACCGCCCCGCGGGGAACGTCTCATACTCAACCGCTCGGGCGGCCATCCGGACCGATACGACTGGGCCGCAGCCCTCGTCCTGGCCGACGTCGCCACCCTCACCCGGATCATCCCCGAAGGCACCCGAACCTGGGTGCCGCCCCATGTCCCCGAGGCCACCTCATGACCCCGCCGGCCCCTGACGACCCCGAGCACGGGCAGGAGAACGCCTTGCACCGAGATGACGGCCGCACGCTCTTCTCGCGCGCCGACCTCCAGGAGGGTTACCACCTCAGCGAATCGACCCTTCAGAACCTCTGGACCGACCGGGAGAATAACGATCACCCGGACGCCGAGATCATCGACGGCGTCATGCACTGGGACGACGCCGAGTGGGCCCCCTGGTACCGGAAGCTCCAGCGGCAGCGTGCCACCGTGGCCGAGCAGTCGGCAGGGCCCTTTCGATGACCACTAGAACTTAAGGCTGGACGGGGCTCAGGGCTTTCCAGCATCACTGTTGCAGAACTGCGGTCACCGCGATAGCCAAGGTCATCGCCGCCGAGAAGGCTGTAGACGGTGGCTGGCTGCTTGGGCCCCAGATGTCGGGAGGTTTCCTCTCGCGTCTTCGGAGTGGTGGTGTGCTTGCCGGTTCTGGTGCCTGGCGTCCGTCTTCCGGTGGCGGCTCAGGAGTTCCGTGCCGCCAGGGACAGGGCGGAGTTCTCCACCCGCAGCCGGACGCCGAGGACGGTTGCGTTGGCGGCGGTGAACGACAGGGCGGTGACCCAGGCGCCGTACACCAGGGGAAGGGAGAGTCCTTCGACGGCCACGATGAGGTAGTTGGGGTGCCGCATCCAGCGGTACGGGCCCCGGTCGACCAGCGGCATGCCGGGCACCACGATGACACGGGTGTTCCAGCGCGGCCCCAGGGAGCGCACGCACCACCAGCGGCCGCCGTGCACGAGTACCTGGACGCACAGGGCCGGCCAGCCGAGGGCCGGAACGAAACCGCGGTGCAGGAGGATCACTTCCAGCGGGATGCCGAGGAACAGGCCGATGTGCGCGGCGGCCATGAAGGGGAAGTGCCGCCGCCCGTACTCCACTCCGCCGCGTGCCCTCGCCCACCGGGCGTGGCGGCGGGACAGCCGCAGTTCGAGCAGCCGCTCGCAGGCCACTGCCGGCAAAAGGAGCTGCAGACCCACGGGGAGGGCCGCCAGGTTCACGTAAGACATCACGTTCCGCCTTCGTTGCGCGGGGACACGGTGGCTCGACGACGGCCCGGCGGATGGTTGCCGTACGCTTTTTATCGTACGAATTCTTCGAATGCCTCAGCGGGCCCCCCGAGCGCGTGCGAGCCTTTTTGCGGCTGTTCCTCCCTTTCCGCCGTCTCTCGGAAATTCTTCTACCCGCCCCCTGCATACAGGCGCCATACCCGCGACACACTCACCGTAAGTACGATCAGCCGAAAGGCGTCACCCGCAAGCCGATAAGCATCGATTGGCCTTTGCCGGCGGCTCGTCGGAATCCCGGGAGAGGAAGAGGCGGACCATATGACTGCCACCTCGGCGGACAGCATGCTGCGAGAACTGGAGCCGTCCGTGGAGCGGTTGCTGAACCGGCATCTGGACGTGGCCCAGGACTGGCTCCCCCACCAGTACGTGCCGTGGGGCGAAGCCCGGGACTTCGACGGGCCTTGGGGCGGTGACGCCTGGGAGCCGGAGCAGTCGGCGCTGCCGCGCGCCGTACAGGACTCACTGATCATCAACGTGCTCACCGAGGACAACCTGCCCAGCTACCACTTCGAGATCGCGATCCGGCTCGGGCGGGACGGAGCCTGGGGTGCCTGGGTCCACCGGTGGACGGCCGAGGAGGACCGGCACTCCTTCGTTCTGCGTGCCTACCTCCACGCCCGGCGGGCGGTGGACCCGGTCGTCCTGGAGGATCTGCGGCTGCGGAACATGGCGAGCGGATGGTTTTCCCGCAATTGGTTCACCCCGCTGCACACCCTGGCGTACGCCACCGTCCAGGAACTCGCCACCCGGCACGCTCACCGCAATACCGGTGTCCTGTGCGGTGACCGGCTGGGCGAGAGGCTGATGACCAGGATCGCCGCCGACGAGAACCTGCACATGCTCTTCTACCGAGAGCTGCTGGCCGACGCGTTCCAGGCGTTCCCCGACGACGCGATGACGGCCCTGGCGGACGTCCTCGGCGACTTCCGGATGCCGGGGGTGGGCATCCCGGGATTCGGATCGCGGGCCGCCCGTGTTGCGGCGGCGGGCATCTACAACCCGGCTGTCCACCACGAGCATGTCGTCGCGCCACTGCTGCGCACCCTCTCGGTGCCGGCGGCGACCGGGCTCGGCCCCGTCGGCCGACAGGCGCAGGAGCGCATCGGCCTGCACGAGGAGCGGCTGAAGTCGCGGGCGGCCCGGGCCCGCGACCTCTACGAGAGGACGCGCGCAGGCAGGTGAGCGCCGCTCATCTCCCAGGCTGCCTGCACAGAGGGGATAGGAGCCATGAGCATGACCGAACCGGTGGAAGACTTTGTACTGCCCGAGCGACTCGTCACCTTGCTGACCGACCATCTGAAGGTGGCGGTACCACCTGAACGGCTCTCTCCCGCGATGACGCTGGAGAGCCTCGACTTCGACTCGCTGGCGCTGATGGAACTCGTGGTGGCGGCGGAGGAGACGTACGGGCTCTCCCTGCCCGACGATCTCCTGGACCTCTCTCCCGCCTCCACCCTCGAAGAAGCGGCGAGGCTGTTCGATGCGGCGAGCTGAGATCGCGGTCACCGGGCTGGGCCTGGTGACCCCGGCCGGGCACACCGCGCAGGAGAACTGGGCGACCCTGTGCCGGGGCCGGTCGACGGCCGCCGCCGACCCGGTGCTGGAAGGTCTGCCCGTCGACTTCTCCTGCCGGGTCGTGGGCCTGGACGCCACGGCCGAGTTCGGCCGGTCGGCGAAGCGGCTGGACCCCTTCGCCCGGTTCGCCGTCATCGCGGCGAGGCAGGCGGTCGCCGATGCGGGTCTCGATCCGCTGACCTGGCCCAAGGAACGGGTCGGTGTCGTCCTCGGCGTCACGGGCAGCAGCCTGAGCACCTACGACACCGAGTACGGTCACCTCAACGGGGGCCGGCCGGATCGCGTCTCCCCGCTCGCGGTGCCGCGCAGCATTCCCAACATGGCGGCGGGCGAGGTCGCGATCGACCTCGACGCGCGTGGCCCGAACTTCATCGTCTCCACGGCCTGTGCCTCGGGTGCGACCGCGATCGGGACCGCGCGGGAACTCCTGTACTCCGGCGCGTGCGACATCGTGCTGACCGGCGGTTCCGAGTCGGCGCGCACCCGTATGAACTCCGCGGCCTTCGCCCGGATGCGGGCCCTGTCCCGCCGCCGGGATGAGCCGCACGCCGCCAGCCGGCCGTTCGACGCGGAACGTGACGGTTTCGTCCTGGGGAGGGCGCCGCCGTCCTGGTGCTGGAGCGTCCGTCCGCCGCACGCGCCCGGGGAGTGCCGGTTCATGCTCTGCTGCGCGGCTTCGCGGCCAACACCGACGCGTACCACCCCATCTCCCCGCACCCCGAGGGCCGTGGTGTGCTCCACGCCATCACCACCACGCTCCAGGACGCCGGATGCCGACCCGGCGACATCGGCCACATCAACGCGCACGGCACCTCCACCCCAAGGAACGACGCCCTGGAGGCGGCTGCCATCTCGCGGATCTTCGGAGACCATGCCCCACCGGTCACCGCTCCCAAAGGCGTCGTCGGGCATGCCCTGGGCGCGGCCGGAGCGATCGAGGCGGCCTATACCGTTCTCGCGCTCCGCCACGGATGTGTGCCGCCGGTGGCGAACTTCAGGGACCAGGACGGTGACCACAAGCTCGACATCGTGGCAGGACACCCGCGCCCGGTATCCACGGGCACGGCCCTGAGCTTTTCCTTCGGGTTCGGCGGACAAAACGCGGTGCTGCTGTTCACAGCCGGCTGATGCCCGGGGCGAGGGAAGGGAGGGGACAGACCGATGGAAAGGACGACCGACCCCCCAGTACGGGAGTCGGACGGGCCTGCACCACGAGTAGCGGCGGTCGAGGTGGCCTTCACCCCGCACCGCTACCCGCAGGAAGAACTCGTGGACGCCCAGGAGCGCATGCAAGGGCAGCGCCCGGCGGCACTGCAGATTCTGCGCAAGATCCGTACCAGCACGGGCATCGCCACACGGCATGTGGCACTTCCGCTACCGGACCTCGAAAAGCTCCTCCGGTGCGGGGACTTCACCGAGACCAACGGCGTGTACCTGACCACCGCCCTGGAGTTGGGAGAGCAGGCACTGACCCGGGCCCTGCACTCAGCCGGCATACGGCCGGACCAGGTCGACACCATCATCAGCACCACCGTCACCGGGCTGGCCGTGCCCTCGCTGGAGGCCCGGCTGGCCTACCGGGTGGGGCTGCGCCCCGATGTGCGGCGCGTTCCGCTGTTCGGCAACGGCTGCGCGGGAGGAGCCGCCGGGCTGGCGCGGCTCCACGACTGCCTGCTGGCCCGCCCCGGCCAGGTGGCCGTGCTGCTCGCGGTGGAGATGTGCTCCCTGCACTACCGCGCTGGTTGCGGTGCCGCGGACCTCGTCGCCGGCAGCATCTTCGGGGACGGCGCGGCCGCCGTCGTGGCCGTGGGAGGGAGCCGGTCCGGTACCGCAACCGGGCCGGAGCTGGTCGACACCTCCAGCCTGCTCCTTCCGGACAGCGCGGAGATACTCGGCTGGGACATCGGCTCCCACGGCTTCAGGATCGTCCTGTCTCCGGAGATCCCGGCCCTCGTGAAGAAGCACCTGCCCCATGCCGTGGGGGAGTTGCTCAGCCTGCACGGACTGACGACGCGAGACGTGGGCAGCTGGATCGTGCACGGCGCGGGACCGAAGGTCTTCACCGCCGTGGAGCGGGCCTTCACCCTGCCTCCCCAGGCCCTCGAACTCACCCGCCGGTCGGTGTCCGCCAAGGGCAACCTCTCCTCCGTGTCCGTCCTGGACGTGCTGTGTACGGTGGCAAAAGCTCCGCCGCCTGGGGGTACGCCCGGTCTCGTCGTGGCGATGGGGCCCGGATTCGCCATCGAGTTGGCTCTCATCCGCTGGTGAGCCGCCGTCGCGTGCGGCGCGACGGAAGCACCTCCCCTCATCACGACAACGCCGCCGCTCCCTCATCGGCGGGCGTTCGAGGGACCGCGCACGCGGCTCACCGGCCCGTCGTCCGCGAAGACAGCAAGCTGGATCAGGAGGTGGGCAGGGTGCGAAGAGCCTGGCTGGTCGTCGCCAGCGCCGTTGTGGCGATGGTGTGCGCCGGTGTGCTGGCCCCGGCGGCGTTCGAGGCGCTGAGCACGGGTGGTGCGGCGTACACCGGCAGTGAGGCGCAAAGAGCCCGGCGGGAGGCGGAACGGCTGGGCGTGCCCACCCCTGATCTGCTGCTCGCCCTGTCACCGCGGGCCACAGACAACTCGTCGATACCGGCGGAGGACGCCGCCCGTGCGGTGGTGGAGAAACTCTCTCGGCGCCCCGACGTGCGCACGGCATGGTCCGCGGCGACGGTCGGCGATCCCTGGCTGAGGTCCAAGGACGGCCGGACACTACTGGTGGCCGTACAACTGGAGGGCACGGCCAAGGAACGCTCGGCCACAGCCCCCGCGTGGTGGCCGACGCCCGCTCCGCCGCCCCGGGCAGGCGCGTGGAGCCCAGCGGCGAAGTGTGGGCCAACCGGGAGATCGACGAGGCGATCGAGCGGGACGCGCGCCGCGCCGAACTGCTGGCGGCACCCGTGATCTTCGCCGTCCTGGTGTTCGCCTACGGGTCCGTGGTGTCCGCTCTGCTCCCGGTCGTAGTGGCCGCTCTGGCCGTCGGGTGCTCGCTCCCTGTGCTGGGCGCGCTCACCCAGGTGATCGACGTGTCCCGGACCGCGGCCAGCGCCGCCTCGGCGATCGGTCTGGGCCTGGCCGTGGACTACAGCCTGTTCCTCCTGGCGCGGGTGCGGGAGGAGACGGCACGGGGCGCCACCCTCAAGGCGGCACTGTCGGGCGCGCTGCGCTCCGCCGGGCACTCGGTGGCGTTCTCGGCCGCCGCCATCACCGCCTGTGCCGCGGCCGCCATGGTGGTGCCCGTCCCCCTGCTGCGCGGACTGTGCGTGGCGGCCATGGTCGTTCCCGTCATGGCGGCGGTGGCCGCCTTGACGGTCGTACCCGCCTGCCTGCGGCTGCTCGGCCCCCGCGCCTGTGTCTGGGATCCACTGGCGCGATGGCGGCGCAGCCGTACGGGCGACAAGAGCCCCTTTTGGCAGGGGACGGCGCAGGCGGTGACCGCGCGGCCCGCGGTACGGACGAACTGCGGCGCGCCCTGGGCATCGGATTCGCCGAGCTGAACGACACCCTGCGCGCGATGAGCCCGCCCCTGGACCCGGTCAGCCACGCCGCCGAGCACGAAGAGGCGCTCCGCACCTATCTGGGCCTGCGTAAGAAGGAGCTCGTCAACCGGCTGCGCTGGGCAGTGCTGGAGGACTTTGACGCGCGCCGTCCGATGCCTGACTGGCCCTCGGTCCGGGCGCTGGACTGGATCACCGCGCCGGAGGCATGGGCGTACACCATGGATACGGCCGACACAGGGGTCCTGGAGGCGCATGTGGAGGAGCAGCTGGCGCTGCGCCTGGGCCGCTCGGTGCCGTTGCCCCGGTCGGGCGAACGCCTGCCTGCCTCCGACCAGGTACGCGGCGCGAACTTCCGTACGATCACCAGTCTGGCCGCTGAACTCGTGGTGCTGGTCAGGGCGGCCGGACGCTCGTTGCCGGCGGCCCTGACCGGAGACGAGCCCGCCCAGGAGGTCACCGCGCAACTGGAGGCTGCGGGCGCGCTGGACTTCCGGCCCCTGTCCCCCACCGATGTCGTCGGCTGGCTGGCGGCCCTCGGCCAGTGGCCTGACGGGATGGCGGTGGCGACGGATCCCGAACGGCACGGGCTGTCCGAGGCCGACCTGAAACGGGTGCGCGACGCGGCGGAACACGAGCGCCACGAGCGGGAGCGCAAACGGCGGTCGATCTCCGTCGGCGGCCGCAACTTCGACGTGTACTCCGGCGACTTCACCGCCCTCACCCGCGAGCTCGACCGGATCCTGCACAGCGGCTCGGCGCCAGGCATCACCACCACCGGGCCCCTCCGCTTCACAGACCCCCGCCCCCAGCCCGAGCGCACCCGGACCACCGGCCGCACGCGCGGGCGACAGTACGGGGACGGCGCGGACAACGGGCTGACCAACACCCAGCGGGAGGCCATCGGCTACGTCGGCGAGTGGTACGCGTACCAGTGGCTGTGTGCGCACTACCCGGACCGCATGGACGAAACCTGCTGGGTGTCGAGCAACCGCCGCAAAGCCTTCCCCGGCCCGTCCGGCGACGACAACCTCGGCTTCGACTTCCGGACCGGCTCCGGCAGCCGGCCCTACCTGTACGAGGTGAAGGCGACCCGTGGCGAAGGCGGCCGCTTCGAGCTGGGAAGCAGCGAGGTCCGCGCGGCCCGCCAGCACGCGGGCAACGACCACTGGCGCCTCCTGGTGGTCACCCACACCCTCACCCCTCACCAGATGGCCATCCAGGTGCTCCCCAACCCCTACGGAAAGCGCGGCCGGGACCGCTACCGCGAGGAGGGCGGGGCACTGAGCCTTTTCAGTCTGCCCACTGATCGGGTGATGGTGAGGCGGTGCGCAACGCACGAGGCACCCGTGCCGTTGAGGGAGGTGTTCAACGTCTCGACTCAACAGCGCAGGTGCCTCGTTGGTTCCTTATCCTGCCGCACTCGACTTGCCGCACGCCGTGGTCGAGTGGGTCACGATGCTCATCGTCACCCGCGAAGGTGACCGCCGGTGCAAGCTCCCGCCGCACCAGCGTGCCCTGATCGGTCTGGTGTACCTGCGCCGCCACGACACGCTTGCCCAGCTCTCGGCCGGTTTCGGCATCTCCGTCGGGACCGCTCACGCCTACGTCGGCGCCGTCATCACTCTGCTCGCCGTCCGTGCGCCGGGCCTGCTCAAGGTCCTGCGGGAGAGCGATCCCGGCTTCGCCCTGCTCGACGGGACTCTTGTCGAGTGCGACCGCGTCGGCGACGGCCAGGCGGACTACTCGGCCAGGCACCGGCGTCACGGAGTGAACGTGCAGGTGGTCACGGATCCGGCGGGACGGCTGCTGTGGCTCTCGCCCGCTCTGCCGGGCCGAACCCATGACCTCACCGCCGCCCGCACCCACCGGATCATCAGGATCTGCGGACGCCAGGGCGTCCCACTCGTGGCCGACCTCGCCTACCAAGGAGCCGGCCCCTGGCTGACCACGGCGGTCAAACGACGACCCCGCCAAGAGCTCACCCTGACCCAGAAGACCGTCAATCACGCGCTCGCCCGCACAAGAGTCCCGGTCGAGCGTGGTGTCGCCCGGCTGAAGACCTGGAGGATCTTCCGTCACGCCCGCTGCAGCCCGAATCGAATGACGTCAATCGCCAGGGCTGTCCTCACCCTGGAGCGGCAACGCTGAAAAGGCTCACTGTACTTCTCGTACCTGCTGTGACCTTGACGCTCAACTCCACCGCGAGATGAGTCGGGGTTGAACGTGGGGGTCAAGGAGCTCGTGCACGGTTGACGGTGAGACGCCGGGCCTGGGTGGTTGACCATGGTCGGGTGGTGGGGGAGTCGACGCATGCGGTGATTATCAGCAATCGGCGGCTCACGGGCCTCGTACCAGTCACGCCCCTGAAACCAGGAGAAGACATTGAGCGACGGCATCTAGCTTGCGATCGACGCGGTGTCCCGCAGCCTTCCGGCTGCGGGACACCGCAACTGCCAAAACCCTCTACTCGGCTCAAGCAGTCCCCAGCAGCCGCGCATCCCTCGCGAAATCAATTCTGGTTCTGGGTAGTGTACGGGATTGTCAGCTCGTGCTCCTCCAGGCTGCGCAAAACTGCCGCGCCACCTGAAATGCTGTTAAGCAGGAACAGTTCCCGCGTGCGACAGTCCGGGCACAGGCTGACCATCGCCAATGGCCATAGATCAATCGGGACGCCTGACGGGTTACCGTCGACATATATCCTGTCCGGCCGCAGGGGGTGGTTGATCGACCGGCTAAACGGCTCCCAGCTCGGGTGGCTCCCTCGTAGCCTCAATCCCACAGCCTGAAAAGATGAATCATCGAGGTATTCACAACGCTCCACCCAAAACCAGTCGGTGCTCGAAAGCCAGTTAACTGAGTTGAGCGCCGATACCACATAAGGTTCTAGATTTTCGACATCCTCGTCGATTTCGTGATTCCTGCGCACCCCGTGAGCGTGGTGGGAATTATTACGGTGATCCTTGATTTCCTTTAGGAACGATAACGTGACGTCGTGTTCGCGGAGCGCTAGGAGTTCCGGCAGCTGAGGCGTTGGGACCTCATCCGTAAATCTCTTAATGAGCGTGGTCCAGGTACCAAAGGTCGCCCCATGACCGATAGTCTTGCGTAGAGAGCTGGTGAAGCTCCCATGGTGCGCGATGAGTTCACGCAAGGCAAGGACACCCAGCGTGCGTGCCGTTCCTTCACCAAGCTTGAGCAGTCCGTCCTTCCTCTCGGCCGGGTGGGTGCTCACGCGATAACGCCGCGCGAGAGCGGCTACGTGAAATGGATAGCTTGCCTCTGCACGCCACACGGGGTCATCAAAAGGGCGCACCAATTGTTTCGCGAGGCGCGCCTCGCGGGCGATGAACCGGATGAACTGGCGGATCTCCGCAACGCGTGTCTCGGAGCCGGCGAAGACGTTCGGCAAGATGCCGTCCGTCGCCATTCGTAGCGCATGACGGCCCTCCTGCACCTCTTCCAGTAGATCCTCGACCTCCGGGGCGGCGACCAGCTCCACTGGAACCGGCGTGTCGAGCAGCTCTCGGGCTTGCGGGTACGCCGCGTGTCCCTTGCGGGAGTTGAGCCACTCGCATAGTCCACGACCGCTCCCCGGGGTGGGGTGCAGTACGAACAGCCGAGTCACTGCGTCACCGAACCCTGCAGGCAGAAGGCGCCAGTTACCAGAGCGCCCGACCAAGTCGCCACCCGTACAGGGTGTCAGCTCGGAGTCATCCAGTTCCGCATCCGGCAGTTCCAAGGCCGAGTCGACACTGTGCAGGTAAGAAGCCGTGAGGTGCTTGGGCGGGATGGGCTCTGCCTCGCCGCGTCGCGGACGGCGCAGCTTGACACGCTCTGTCTCCAGCTGCGCGAAGGTACGCAGCGGCCCGAACTCCCCGTCAAGCTCCGCGACGTAGAAGAGCGAAGTCCGGATAGCGCACCCGAGCCGGGTCTTCGCATGGTTGAGCCAGGCATCTGGAGCGTGGGGCAACACCTCTTTACGGAAGTACTCAACAGGATCGTCCCGCAACGGCATGACGACCAGGTCACGCAACTCCGGATCAGGTTCCGTCACACCTCGGCGCTGCTGCACTTCTCCTTGGTCATCGCGCACCCCGATCGCGTTTCGGACGCTCCTTTCGAAGGCGGCACCTCGCGGCCAGGTCTGGCCGGCAGTCGCGACCGCGTGCCGCAGTGCCGAGAAGGCGTCGGAGCTGGTGGCCCAAGACGTTCCGACGAGCCCGCGCAGCGCGCCAACCAGCTTCTCGGGGTGGTCCCCTCGCTGGATCGACCGCAGGGAGGAGAGCTGCTGCAAGCCGTCGGTGGTGAGTTCGAAGCGCAAGCGCAGGGGGCACTCGATAACAATCTGCCGGTATAGCAGGTCCTCGTTCCGCACGACACTCACCTGATCGCGTGGAGATCCGCCGACCGGAGTCGACAGCGCCTCTTCGTAGAGCCGGACGATCTTGTTGAGTTGATCGGGGCCAAGGTACTTCCGCTTGCTGCCCGATGACTGCCGCGCCTTCTGCCAGTGGTCCTGTGCCTTGACCAGGGCCACCCTGCCCCTGTGCGCCGACTTCTTGCGATTACTCAGGACCCACAGGTACGTGCTGACGCCGGTGTTGTAGAAAAGTTGGTCAGGCAAAGCGACGATGCCCTCGAGCCAGTCATTCTCGACAATCCATCGCCGAACGTCAGACTCACCCAGACCAGTGGCTCCCCCTGCATAGGGGAGCCACTGAAAAGGACCGCGACACGACTGCCACCATCACCGGAAGCGTCCACTGGCTTCATCTTCGCCAGCATGTGCTGAAGGAAGAGCAGCGATCCGTCGCTGACACGCGGTAGTCCCGCACCGAACCGCCCTGCGTTGCCCAGCTCATGCTCGGCGCGGACCTGCCGCTCAGCGTGCTTCCAGCTGAGGCCGAACGGAGGATGCGCCAACAGGTAGTCAAAGCGCTGACCGCGGAAGCGGTCCTCCCGCAGGACGTTCCCGAACAGGATCTGCCCCGGGTCGCGTCCGATCATCAGCATGTTGGAACCTGCGACAGCCCAGGTCTCGGCGTTGACCTCCTGGCCGTACAAGGACACATGCGCCTCGGGGTTAGAGGTCTCAATGCGCCTGGCCACCTCCTCGAGCAGTCCGCCCGTTCCGCAGGCCGGGTCATGAACCGTGCGAAGCACGCCGGGCTCATGCTGATCGTCCTGCAGCAGCAGTGCAGACATCAGTCGGCCAACGTCACGGGGGTGACGTGCTCGTCGGCGCCAGTCCCTCCTGCCTGGTCGGCAGAGCGCCGTACGAGGTTCTCGAACACAAACCCCATGTCGCCGGCAGAGAGGGGCGCCCCCAGGTCCATGGAGAGGAACCGGCTGACGACGGCATACAGCAGCCCAGCGTGGTGCAGCCGTTCGACGGTGCGGTCGAACTCGAAGCGCTGGAACACCTCCCTGACGTTCTCGGAGTAACCGCCCACGTACTCACGCAGCAACGCCACCGAGTCGCTCGGGGCGGCGACGACAGCATCCAGAGCGTACCGACTGGTGTTGAAGAAGGGATGACCAGAGGCGCGGCGGAGCGCAACGTCCCGGAACGAGTCCGAATGGGGACCGTTGTCTGCCCATTTGACCGCGGCGTCCAGGACCTCCTGGCGTGTGGGCTCGAGCAGGCAATCCAAACGCCGCAGTACGGTGAACGGCAATATGACGCTGCCGTACTCGGATGTCTTAAAGTCCCCGCGAAGAAGATCCGTGAGTGACCAGATATGCCTGGAAAGCTGCGTCCCCGAGTCGCTCATGACATTCCCCTCCGACCACCCGACCCCTCCCGCACCCCGGGCGGATCTTCACACAGTCAATGGATCTTACGCAGGGGACATCACTGCGGCGCCCCCTCCCCCGCCAATCAGCCAGCGCCGCTCGCCCGGCAGCAGCCCATGCCCCACGATCCCCACCTAACATGACCGGCGTCAGCAGCCGTCATCACGGCACGTCACTACGCTGGCCGGCTCCTTCCGGGACGACCAACCACCATTGCGGCTGGTTCGAGGATGGCGACGCATTCCACGTGATGCGTCGGCGGCGGGTTCGAACTTGAGACTGCTCAGGCAGAGTCAGACTCACGCCTCGCGTTCATCCACTCAGCTCCATGCTTCTCCCCTGCCTCACAGGCAGTCACTCAACGTGCCCTTGGCAGCACCTCCGGCGGCATGACCTCCCGTGCCACCCAGGCCCGCCGCAACGTCACTTCCTGGGGAGAATCTGGGGAGCCGCGTAACGCAGCACGATCCCGAAAGACGCTGAAAGATTAATCCGCGCAGGTCAGGGGCGGGCACAGCCGCATCGATGCAGGTCAGTGCCCCCAGGTGGACAACTTCATGACGTACGTACCGAGATCGTCGGCTTCGACGATCCCCGGAAGTGACCCGCCCTCACGCAACGGCGTGACGTGGCGGGTCGCGATGAGTCCGGACAACATGCGGAACAGGCTACGTCTTGGGCTTCGTCGTCGCTGGTCAGCGACGGATGGAGAATCCAGCACGCCAAGACCAGGTGCACAGCTGAACGAACAGCTGAGTGAACTGTACTGAGATTTGTACAGTCCCTGATGCCAAGGTTACGGTCCTGGCGAAGGAGAACCACCGGAACCATGGCAGCACCCGTACATATCAGGCCGAGGCCGGCTGCGGCGAGCATGCAGCGTGCTCGCGACGCCGGATGCGAGGAATACAGGCGACTCCACGAGGGGGCAGGGGAGTCTCGGCGAGCGAACGCGGACCTCGAAGCGGCCGGTGTGCGCTTCGCCGTGAAGGCCGGCCATGAGTGCGTACGACGAAGTCACGGCTGAGCTCTGAACGGTACGACCGAGGCACCGGCCTCGGCGTGCCGCGGCGCCGTGGCACAGGGGCCGTGGCAGCACACCGAGCAAGTCCAGCGAGCGGCTCCCGGCCGGTGAGCCGCGCAGAAGGAGAACGGCTTCGCTCCGCATCCTGATCGAGTACGGCGAGGGCTTCGGCAGCGCCGGTGGTTCACCTCTTCAATCCGCTGATCCAACCACTACCGGACTTCACGGAATGCGGAGCGGCTCAGACCGCTCCCCCACCCGTCGTGGGAACTGGAGAAACAGACATGACCGTCATTCCTGACCCTGGCCTGGCGCCGACCGACCGCCCGGACCAGGCCGACCTGCCAGCCCCGTCGGTGACCGGGCCCCTGCCGGGCCCGCTCAGCGCCGCCCTGCTGCGCCGGCAGGAGGAGCGCGAGTCCAACTCGCGTTCCTATCCGCGCCGGCTGCCCATCGCTGTCCGCCGGGGGCCGGCAGCTACGTGGAAGACCTGGACGGCAACGTCTTTCTCGACTTCCTCAGCGGGGCCGGCGTGCTCTCGCTCGGACACAACCACCCTGAGCCGCTGGCGGCCGCGCACGCCCAGCTGGACGAGTTCGTCCACGGTCTCGACTTCCCCACACCGGTCAAGGACGAGTTCACCGAGCTGACCATCAGTATGCTCCCCGAGTCCATGCGGTCCCGCACGAAAATCCACTTCTGCGGGCCGACCGGCGCCAACGCCGTGGACGCGGCCCTGAAACTGTGCAAGACCGCCACCGGCCGCGAGGACGTCATCGCTTTCCAGGGAGGCTTCCACGGCGCGACCCTGGCGGCGATGACCGTCTCCGGCCTGGTCGAGCAGAAGGAGCCGGTGCGCGGCCGAATGCCTGGCGTGCACTTCTTTCCGTACTCCTACTGCGCCCGCTGCCCGCTCGGCCTCAAGCGGGAGACCTGTGGGACCAACTGTGCCGAGTACCTGGAACGGGCGCTCAGCGATGCCAACGGCGGCATCCCGTTGCCGGCCGCGGTGCTGCTGGAGCTGGTGCAGGGCGAGGGTGGTGTCATCCCTGCCGAGGTGGAGTACGTCCAGCGGGTGCGCGAGCTGTCCCGGAGACTGGACGTCCCGCTGATCGTGGACGAGGTCCAGACAGGTTGCGGCCGTTCCGG
Source organism: Streptomyces sp. Ac-502 (assembly GCF_045222935.1). Taxonomy (NCBI): domain Bacteria; kingdom Bacillati; phylum Actinomycetota; class Actinomycetes; order Kitasatosporales; family Streptomycetaceae; genus Streptomyces; species Streptomyces sp. Ac-502. Next base: position 8,411,999 of record NZ_JBHFFO010000001.1, on the reverse strand, counting down.
CACCTGGTTCGCCTTCGAGCAGTACGGCATCGAACCCGATGTCGTCGTCGCCTCCAAGGCGCTCAGCGGCATGGGCCTGCCGGCTGCCGTCATTCTCTACGACAAGAAGCTCGACGTGTGGCAGCCCGGTGCGCACAGCGGGACCTTCCGCGGCAACCAGCCTGCCTTCGCCGCCGGGATCGCGACCATGAAGGTGGTCCGGCGCGACGGTGTGCTCGACAACGTCCGCGAGCGGTCTCGGCAGCTCATGGACCACCTCAGCGCCCTGCGCGAAGTCAGCGCCTGGGTTCACGACGTACGCGGCCTGGGGCTGATGATGGGCGTCGAGCTGGCCGATCCGGAAACTGGTCGACCCGCTGCCGAGCTGGCCAAGAAGGTCCAGTGGGAGGCTGTCAGCCGCGGGCTGATACTCGAACTCGGTGGCCGTGCCGACTGTGTGGTGCGCATGCTGCCACCGCTGAACTGCACGGAAGAGGAGATCGACCACGCCGGCCGGATCCTGCGCGAGTCCCTCCTAGCCGCGCTCGCCCAGGCCGTGTGAACGCCTGCCGCGCCGCCGCAGGTGCCGGGCAGCCCGTGGGCAGGGTCCCGCGCCGGCTGTCCGACCTCGGCGTCCAGAACGGCAGGAGAAGAAGCCACTTGCTGCCCGGTGCGAAGCAGCCGCGTACCTGCTTGGGCCGCGAACCCGGGCAGAGTGGGGATCAGGGGCGAAGGAGGACCTTCAGAGCCTCTCGGGCGGCCATGGCGCGGTAGCCCTCGGGCGCCTCCTCCAGGCCGACGGTGCGGTCGAAGACCCGGCCGGGGCGCACCCGGCCTTCGAGCACGTCGGGCAGCAGCTCGTCCATGTAGGCGCGGGCGGGCGCCACGCCGCCGGTGAGCGTGACATTGCGGTTGAAGACCTCAAAGCCGATCGGGCCGGTCTCGTACCGCGGCACGCCCACCCGGCTGACCGTGCCGCCGGCCCGCACGACGCCGAGCGCGGTCTCCAGTGCGGTCAAGGTGCCCACGCACTCCAGGACGGTGTGGGTGCCGTGGCCTGCGGTCAGTTCACGCAGGCGCTCGACGCCCTCCCGGCCCCGTTCCGCGACCACGTCGACGGCGCCGAAGTCGCGCCCCAGGCCGGTACGCTCGGCGTGCCGGCCCATCAGGACGATGTACTCGGCGCCGAGCCGCCGGGCGGCGAGGACGGCCGAGAGGCCGACCGCGCCGTCGCCGATGACCGTCACCGTCGTACGCGGACCGACTCCGGCACGCAGGGCGCAGTGATGACCGGTGGGGAACACGTCGGACAGCGTCAGCAGCGAAGGCAGCAGTTCGGAGTCCGCCGCCACGGGCAGCTTCATCAGAGTGCCCTGCGCCCATGGCACCCGCACGGCCTCCCCCTGCCCGCCGTCCACGCCGTCGAGGCCCCACAGGCCGCCTCGCGGGCAGGACGTGTGCAAACCATCGGCACAGAAAGAACAGACATTGTCGGCGTACACGAAGGGCGCGACCACCAGATCACCGCGCCGCAGCGCGGTGATGTCCGAGCCCGTCTCCTCGACGACGCCGATGAATTCATGGCCGATGCGATACCCCTGTGCGGAGGCGGGCATGGCGCCGAAGTGCAGGAGGTCGCTGCCGCAGATCCCCGAGCGCAGCACACGGACGATCGCATCGGTGGGCGCTTGCAGCCGGGGGTCAGGAACGTCCTCGACGCGTATGTCCTCAGCGCCGTAGATCAAAGTTGCTCGCACCGGCCAATTCCTATCACGACCCTGTCGCCCAACTCCGACCGAGCGTGGTCGCCGTACGTCCGGAGGCTTCGCAAGCCCTTTGAACTGGTTCTTTCCGGTGGGCTTGGATAGAGTCGCTGACCGGCTTGGATGGAGTTGCCTGCGCACCCGGTCGTGAAGGCGCTTGCGTAAGCGGGGTAGCTTCGGATGGGCAGAGCCCTCCAATTCGGCAGGTATCCCGCCCGCCGAACAGCCGCCACGGGCCTCGTCCTTCTACCTCCTCGAAAAGGTGTAGTTCTTTCGTGACCGACCGTATACCGACCCCGGTTCCCCCTGCCCATCCGATCGCTCTGCTCACCACCGAGGAGGTGCACGCGACGCGCGCCATTCTGGAGGAGGCGGGGCGGCTGGGACCCACCGTGAGGTTCGTTTCCGTCATTCCGGAGGAGCCGGGCAAGGCGGAATTGCGGGCGTTCGTTCCGGGCGGACCGGTGGACCGGATCATGCGGGTGCAGTTGCTGGACCTCGCCGACAGCGCATCGTTCGAGGCGCTGGTCTCGGTCACGCACGGCACGGTCGTTTCCTTTGAGCGGATAGACACCGTTCAGGAGGGCCAGCTGCCCATCCTGAACGAGGAATTCGTGATCGTGCAGGAAATCCTCAACGCCGACTCCCGGTGGCGCCAGGCTCTGGCGCGGCGCGGGCTCACGACGGAGACCGTGCTGGCGACGTCGCTCTCGGCGGGGCACTACGGCATCGCGGAAGAAGCCGGGCACCGTATCGTCCGCGCCTTCGGCTTCAACCAGCCGCGCAAGGGTGACCAGCCGTGGGGGCACCCGATCGACGGACTGGTCGCCTACATCGACCTGACGGACCGCAAGGTACGCGAAGTCATCGACCACGCGGTGGTCCCCGTACCGCAGGACCCGGGCAACTTCCACGATCCCGAGTACACCGGGCCGTACCGTACGTCGCTGAAGCCGATCGAGATCACGCAACCTGAAGGGGTCAGCTTCTCGGTGGAGGACAATGTCGTCCGCTGGGAGAACTGGACCCTGCGGCTCGGCTACAACGTGCGTGAGGGCTTGACGCTGCACGACATCTCGTTCTTCGACAAGGGCCAGAGCCGACAGCGCTCCGTGGTCCACCGCGCGTCGATCGCCGAGATGATCGTCCCCTATGCCGATCCCTCGCCGACGCGCTTCTGGCAGAACTATTTCGACCAAGGCGAATATCTCTTCGGCCGGTACGCCAACTCCCTGGAACTCGGCTGCGACTGCCTCGGCGAGATTCATTACACCGATGCCGTGATCGCGAACGAGGACGGCAGCCCGTGGACCATCCGCAACGCGATCTGCATGCACGAGGAGGACTATGGCGTGCTGTGGAAGCACACCGACCTCGTGCTCGGTGTCCACGAGACCCGCCGCCAGCGGCGCCTGGTGATTTCGTTCTTCACCACGGTCGGCAACTACGACTACGGCTTCTACTGGTACCTGTACCTCGACGGCACGATCGGGTTCGAGACGAAGGCCACCGGAGTGGTCTTTACCTCCGGCTACCAGGAGGAGCGCGGTGAGCACGCCACCGAGATCGCTCCGGGCCTCGGGGCGCCCTTCCACCAGCACCTGTTCTGTGCCCGGCTCGACATGGCCGTGGACGGTGACCGCAACGCGGTCGACGAGGTCGAGGTGACGCGGCTCCCGTTGAGCGCGGAGAACCCGTACGGCAATGCCTTCGGTCGCCGGGCGACCCGGCTGGTCTCCGAACAGCAGGCGACGCGCGACGCGTGTCCGGCCCTCAACCGGGAGTGGCACGTTGTCAACCCGGGGTCTCTCAACTACCTCGGCCATCCCGTCGGCTACGCGCTCGTACCCGAGGGCCTGCCGCCGCTGCTCGCCGACGAACAGTCGTCCATCTCGGCCCGCGCGCGCTTCGCCCGGCACCACCTCTGGGTGACCCGGCACGCCGACGACGAGCGTTACCCGGCCGGTCACCTGGTGAACCAGCACCCCGGTGGCGCGGGCCTGCCCGCCTGGACGGCGGCCGACCGCTCCATCGACGGTGCGGACATCGTGCTGTGGCATACCTTCGGCCTCACGCACTGGCCCCGTCCCGAGGACTGGCCGGTCATGCCGGTGGACACCGCTGGCTTCACCCTGAAGCCGGTCGGCTTCTTCGATCGCAACCCCACTCTCGACGTCCCGCCCAACAGCAACGGTCGCGGTTGCCACGGGACCGCTTGAGGCCGTCAGTCGCAGCCGTATCCGTATCCGGAGCGGCGACCAGCGTGGTGCGCCGCGGCGCGCATCCCAACCGCCCGGCCGGTACGAGGCGGTCGCGTCGCGGCGTGTCCGCACCGGCGTCGGCGGGGCGGCCGTCCGTCCCGCCGGGAGCCCGCATAACCGCCGGCTATCTCGATCTTTGAGGACTTATTCCATGGACAGCAGGGCACACCTGCTCAACAGCCACAGCGTCGAGCACTACCAGGAGTCCGTCGCCGCAGGGGCCGAACGGGTGGCGCGGTCGGTCGCCGCGGCGAAGAAACCCTTCAGCGGTACGACGCCCGACGCACTGGCTCCCCTAGTCGACGCCGTCGACCTGGACGTGCCGTTGGGGAGCGTCGCGGACGCCCTCCATGAGCTGGAGGGGCTGTACCTCCGTGACGCCGTCTACTTCCACCACCCCCGCTACCTGGCCCACCTGAACCCCCCGGTGGTGGTACCCGCCGTGGTCGGTGAGACGGTGCTGTCCGCCCTGAACTCCTCGCTGGACACTTGGGACCAGAGCGCCGGGGCGACCCTGATCGAACGGCGGCTGGTCGACTGGGCCGCGCGACAGGCCGGCTTCGGACCAACTGCGGACGGGGTGTTCACCAGCGGGGGACCCAGTCCAACCTGCAGGCCATGCTGTTGGCTCGCGAGGAGGCGTGGCACCGCGCGACGGCCGCCGACCCGCGCCTAGAGCGGGCGGACGTGCTACCGCGCCTGCGCATCCTGACCTCGGAGTACAGCCATTTCAGCATCGTCAAGTCGGCCACCCTCCTGGGGCTCGCGGAGGACTCCGTCATCGCGGTGCCGTGCGATACCGACCGCCGGATGCGCGCGGACGCGCTCGCTGAGCAGATAGCCGGGTGCCGCGCCGCAGGGTTGCTGCCCATGGCTGTCGCCGCCACGGCCGGGACTACCGACTTCGGCAGCATCGATCCACTGCCCGAGATGGCCGCGCTGTGTGCGCGGGAGAGGATCTGGCTGCACGTGGATGCCGCCTACGGATGCGGCCTGCTCGTGTCCCGGCAGCACCGGTCCCGTCTGGCGGGCGTCGAGCGGGCCGACTCCGTGACCGTGGACTTCCACAAGTCCTTCTTCCAGCCGGTCAGTTCCAGCGCGCTCGTGGTACGTGACGGGCGCACGCTGCGGCACGTCACGTACCACGCCGACTACCTCAACCCGCGCCGCAGCGTGCGCGAACGCATCCCAAACCAGGTCGACAAGAGCATCCAGACCACCCGCCGGTTCGACGCCCTCAAGCTGTGGATGACCCTGCGCGTCATGGGCGTAGACGCCATCGGAGAACTCTTCGACGAGGTGGTCGCTCGAGCGGCAGACGCCTGGCGACTGATGGACGCCGACCCGCGCTTCGAGGTCATCACCGAGCCGCGTTTGAGCACCCTCGTCTTCCGCTACATGCCCGGCACGGACGCGGGCATCGCGCCGGAGATCATCGATGAGGCAAACCTGTACGCACGCAAGGCCCTGGCTGCGGACGGCGACGCGGTCGTGGCCGCCACCGTGGTCGACGGGCGGCACCACTTGAAGTTCACTCTGCTCAACCCGGAGACCTCGCTGCACGACATCGCCACCGTACTGGAACTGGTGGCCGGGCACGCGCAGCGATACGTGGACCGGGCCGCGAACGGCGGATGAGCGAGTGCCGCACCGAGTGTTCTCCCCTTGGGGGCGCGGCGTGACGGCAAGGGGCCGGGCCGGACGGGGACTCCGTCCGGCCCGGCCCCTTCGTTCGCCGGGCGGCTCGCCCTCAGCGGACGATCTTGAAGCCGAACATGTGCGTGCCCACGGCCGCCGAGGTATCGATCCACATGCGCAGCATCATCTCCGTGGCGCGGGCGGACCGGATGCCACCGAGATCGAGGACGTCCTTCCAGCCCAGGGAGGTGAGCAGTTCGCTCACCACGGCCTTGGCGGAGGCGTCGTCGCCGCTGACGAAGACCGTATGGTCGCCGTCACCGATCAGCGCGGGCGCCGTCATGGCCTGTGCCGACAAGGTGTTGAGCGTCTTGACCACCTTGGACCGCGGCAGCGCACGCTGCAGGCGCTCGCCGAGGCTGTCGGTGTTGACCGGGTCGAGGACGGCATCCGGGACGGACCAGTCGAACGGGCTCGACACGTCCACGACGACGCGGCCCACAAGGGCCGGGGCAAGCGGGGTGAGCGCCGCGACGCACGATGGGCCGTCGATCGCGTTCACCACCAGGTCGGCCCCCGGCACCGCGTCAGCGAACGTACGCAGTTCCAGGGCGGGGTACCGGCTGGCCAGCCGCGCGTACGCCTTGTTGGCTTCCAGCGTGGTGCGGGGCGAGCGGGTTCCCACGACCACGTCGTGGTCCAGGGACAGCAGTTCAGGGGCGAGGGCGTGGCACACGGCACCTGTTCCCAGCAGGGCTATTCTCATCGGCTTGCTTTCGTTCGAAGGAGCTGCGGCAGGGGGCCGACGGGCCGGGCGGACCGGGCCCGCCGTCTCACGGTCAGTCGACACTCCTGATGGAGCGGGTACCGACCAGGGAGAACATCAGGACCGCCGCGGCGAGCTGGCCGACGACGATGAGCGTCGCCGCTGGGTAGTACTGCGCCAGCCAACCGGACAGACCGTATCCGATCGGCATCAGGGACTTGGTGCCGAACATGTTGATGGCGAAGACGCGGGAGAGCTTGTCCCGGTCCACGACGTCCATCAGCAGGGTCTCCCACAGCGCGTAGCCGAAGCCGCTGAGCACCCCACGTACGAGGCAGATGGCCAGCGCCGCCCCGAGGGAGGTGGACAGGGCCATGAGTGCGCACAGCACGTGCGCCAAGGCCCAGGCGGTGTAGATGAGCACGGCTCGGCGCCGCCCGGGTTGCAGCCTGGCATACAGATAGGCGCCCAGGGCGGTCCCCGCGCCGATGGTCGTGTTCAGCGCTCCCAGCGCACTGGTCCCCGCGCCCAGTTGGTCCTCAACCAGCTGGGGAAGCAGGGTCTGAGTCGGTCCCTCCGCCAGCAGCAGCGCCACGGCGGCCACGGGGATAGAGATCAGCAGGGGCACGGAGAAGATGTAGCGTGCCCCCTCCGCGATGTCGCGCAGTGCCCCGCCGGGACGCTGCGGCCCCTCGGCCGGGCGCGGCTCCTCGGGGAGCTCGAGCAGCATCGCGGTGACGAAAGCGACCAGGAACGAGAACGCCGTCAGCGCCAGGACGGCCGCAGGTCCCGCCCAGCCGTACAACGCCCCGCCGACCAGCGGGCCGCACACGCCGCACACCGCGCGGACGAAGCCCAGCGCGGCATTGGCCGACCCGATGAGGTGGACGGGCACGGTGCGGGGCACGAGACCGCTGAACGCCGGGGAGAAGAACCCGTCGAACAGTCCGGTCACGGCGGCGAACACGGTGAGCAGCGTCAGGTTCGTGCGGTCCGTGAGGGCCAGCACCGCCAGGGCACTCACGGCGAGGAACCGTCCGCAGTCCGAGACGATCATCATGCGCCGCCGGTCCCGCCGGTCGGCGACCGCGCCGCCCAGCAACAGCGTGGCCACCGTGGACAGGGCAACCGCCCCGAGCACCGTTGCCGAGGCCCCGGCTCCGCCGCCGAGCTGGTACGCGTACCAGGACAGCATCGTGAGATAGGCGCCGTAAAACAGCATGGACAAGCTCTGGCCGGCGACGAGCAGGCGGAAGCTCGGGACCGTGAGGGCTGCGAAGGACGTGGAGCGGCCGGTGGACTTCCCAGTCTCCGGGGCGGACTCCGTCAACGGCGCCGTCATGCGGACCGGCCGGATGGTTCGGCGGTCACCCGGGCGCACCAGGCCGACAGCTCGGCGGCGGTCTCCCGTGGGCTGTCCACGTGCGGTGAGTGCCCGGCGCGTGCCACGGTGCGGTACGTGCCGTGGGCAGCGCGCTCGGCCAGTTCCCGCGCCAGGCCGCCTGGGAGCATCGCCGACAGCGCACCGTTCAGTACCAGCACGGGGCACCCGGCCGTGTCGAGGAATGTGCCGACGGCGCGGGCCCGTTCCGCGGCCAGCAGCTCGGCCCCCGGTGGGCGGGCGGGCAGGGCCGCAGGCCGCCCCCAGCTCGTGCTCGCGCCCGCGATGGCGCGCAGCGTGGTGGGCGCGGCGAGCGGATACAGACGCCGCAGCTCCTCCACCGCGTCCGCCGGGTCGGTGTCGCCGGGCACCAGGTCCGGGGCTCCGGCCCGGGGGTGGTGCGGGTCATGCCGAGGTGCTCAGGTACGGGGTCCACCAGCATGGCCGCCCGGAGGCCGGAGCCGGGGGTGGCTCCGGCGCTCAGGAGGGCCGCCGGCGCCCCTGCCGAGTGCCCCACGACCGCGCGCGCGCCGTGCCGGGCCGCGGCGTCGGCCAGCAACCCCGCCAGCTCGACGAGCCGGTCGTACGACCCGCGCGGCGCCGTGCAGGCCGCCGATAGGAGGGGCATGTCAGCGGCAAGCAGGGCGGTGCCGTCCGCGGCCAGCCAGCGGGCGACCGGAGTCCAGTAAGCACCGGTCTGCCCAAGGCCGGGCAGCAGCAGCCAGCGCCGTCGCGCCGGAAACGACCTCTGCGGCAGTACGGGGCGGAGCACCGCGCCGCCGGCGGCGCGGTGGGTCGCGTGCGGCATTACACCGGGCCGCTTTCGGCGGGGCGGAGCACCACGGCGTTCTTGCGGCACTCGCGCGCCTCGACGCGGGAGATCCACACCCGGCCGCCGGTGCTCTCCTGGATGAGGCGGCCCGCCTCCTCCAGCACCCAGGCGGCGGCTCCCTCCATCCCCGTGTGCTTCATGACGCGCAGGTCCACCACGCCACGCTTGGCGAGTTCCTCGAACATGGCTCGCTCGGGGTCGTTCTCCGCGACCAGGGTGGTGTGGTCGAACTGGGAGGCCAGCAGGGCGCGTACACCCTTGAGGGCGCTGAAGTCCACGACGAAGCCGGTGGCTGGGTCCAGTGCGGCACAGGCGAATTCGATCTCGAACGTCCGCTCGTAGCCGTGCAGGAACGCGCACTTGCCCTCGTGCGCCCAGGAGCGGTGGCAGCACGGCAGGTCGTCGAAGAGTTTGGTCACCGTGAACGCCGCCGCCGCGTGCGGCGCGAGCGGCGCCGCCCCCGCGTCGGTGCTAGTGGCGCACCGGCATTCCGGTGCGGTGAGGTCTGGCGTGGTCATCGGGTTCCTTCCGGGGTGATGCGGTGCCGCAGCCGACGGATCTCCGCTGCCGTCTCGGCGATCGTCGGGTTGTCGAACATGGTGATGACGGAGAGGACGACTCCGAACCGCAGGCTGAGCCGGTGGGTGACCGTCACACCGAGCAGGGAGTCACCGCCCAGGGCGAAGAAGTCGCTGGCGGGTGTCAGGTCCTTGGCGCCGAGCACCTCCTGCCACACCTCGGCGATGCCCTGCTCGACATCGTCGGCCGGGTCGCCTGCCGAGGCGTCCGGGGCGGGCGCGGCGGCAGCCACGGAGCCGGACTGCCGGTCCACCGGTTCGCGCACCCACTGGTCGATGCGGCGCTCGAAGTCCGCCGTGGAGATCAGTACCTGGTGCGGCACGGCCATGTGCATCAGCCGGCTGTAGAACTCCTGGCCCTCGCTCGGTCGGATGGCGATCTCCGCCACCACACCGAAGTCGGGGGAGGCGAAGGACGGCGACACCACGGACTGGTGCACGGTGTCGTCGTCGCGCTCGCGGAAGATCCAACCATCCCAGTTGACCGTCATCCACGGGACGTCCTGATTACGGTGCCGCTCCGCGAAAGCGTCCATGAAGGCGTTGCCCGCGGTGTACGCGTAGAAGCCGAGCCCGCCCAGGTGCGAGGAGAGCGAGGACTGCATCAGTACGAAGTCCAGCTTGCGGCCCCGCAGGAACTCCGCGAGCACCAGGGTGCCCTCGACCTTGGGGCGCAGCCGGCGCACACAGTCCTCGCGGCCCGTGTCATCCAGGCCGCGGAAGGCACGCTGGGTCTCGAAGACACCGGCGGCGTGCACGACTCCGTCGAGGCGCCCGAAGCGGGCGTCAATCGCATCGAACAGCTCGGCGGTCTGTTCACGGTCGGCGGCGTCACAGCGCGCGACCATGACCTCGCCGCCCAGCCCCACCAGCTTGCGGATGCGGGCCACGCGTTCAGCGAGTGCCGGATCTTCCACCGGGGTGTCCGCCCCGTCCTCCCACAGGGCGGCGTCCGGCACCGCTTCCATACCGGTCAGCACGAGCCGGGCCCGGCAGGTGGTGACCAGGTACTCGGCCAAGGTCATGCCGATGCCGCCCAGGCCGCCAGTGATCAGATAGACGCCTTCCTCGCGCAGCCGCAGCGGCAGTTCGCCGGCGGGTACGGCCGGGAGGTCGTCGCGTTCGTATGAACGCACCCAGCGGGTGCCGTGGCCCAGCGCGACCGTGGGGTCGGCCGAGGTGGTAAGCAGTTCCGGCAGGACCTCCGCTACGAACGCGTCGTCGGGGATGCCGGTGACATCGACCGTACGGGCGGACATCGCGGGGAAGTCCTGCGGGATGACCAGGCCGGGACCGGCCAACAGGGCGCGCTCGGGAACGACATCTGCCGGATCGGTGGAAACCGGATGCATGCCCGTGGCGATGATGTCCAGGTGGACGCGGCGCGACCCTTGGAGCAGGCCCAGCTCCTGGACCGTGTACAGCAGCGTGTAGAAGCCGCTTTCGTACTCGGTGTCCAGCGTCGCGAGGCGGCTGTCGAGCGTGCCCCCATCGACGACCTCGCCGCGTCCCCACAGGTGCACCACGCGGTCCACCGGGCGCCGTTCCGGAGCCAGGGCGCGGATCATCCCCTTGACCGAGTCCTCGTCGCCCGGGCGGACGGTGACCGCCCCAGGCGCGTCGGCGGACGCGGCGCCCTCGCGCAGTACGAGCACGCAGTCCACGCCCAGGGCGGCGAGCCGGTCGACCAGTTCGGTGCCGGGCCTGTCGCCGTCGGCGAAGACCAGCCAGCGCTGGCCGTCCACGTCCTGCGTCGTGACGTTGCGACGCCTGTTGCGCCAGCTCGGGTAGTACACCCAGCGGTCGATCGACTTTTCGCGGCGCACCACGCGGCGCCCGGCGGTCTCCGTGACCACGGGGGCGGCAGCGGGATCCTTCACGTACATCTGGCGGTTGAAGGCGCGGGTGGGCAGCCGGACGATCCGGGCCTCGGTGTCCGCGGGGCTGGCGCTCACATCGACGGGCAGGCCACCGACCCACAGGGCCGCCAGGGCCCTGAGGTAGGCGGTGCGCGTCCGGGCACCGGCCGGAAGCAGCCGTACGACGTGGACGGCACCCTCGGCGGCCGACTCCACGCAGCGCCCGAGGAAGCCGTCGGGGCTGAGGTCGACCACGGTGCAGCCCCCGGTGGCGGCCAGGGCGGCAGCCTCACGGACGACGGCGGTCAAATCGAGCGGGCCGCACAAGTGGGCCGGCCAGTACCCGGCATCGATCCGCGGACGTCCCGCGACCGTGGTGACCAGGCTCTCGACGGCGCGCGCCGGCACCGTGTCGGCGAGCGTGGCGAAACGCTCGGCGACAGGGGTGAGCAGCGCGGAGTGGTAGGGCACGGCCAGGTCGAGGATCCGGTGCAGATGGCCGGCGGCGCTCAGGCGCTCGCGCACGCCGTCGACGGCTTCGGCCGCCACGGACAGGACGTGCCGGTCTTCGGCGAGCGTCACGGCCGGGACGGTGCCGGGCAGCACCTCGTCGATCTGCTCGCGCGTCAGGCGTACGACGAGCATGGTCCCGGCCGGCGCGTCGGCCAGCAGCCGCGCCCGTTCGACGACCAGCCGCAGGACGTCGGCGGACGAAAGGGCCCCGGCCGCCGCCGCGGCGGCGTACTCACCCAGCGAGTACCCGGCCACCCGGTCCGCCACGAGGCCGCGGGCGAGCAGCTGCTCGTACAGCGCCAGCTCGACGGCCACGTGCATGGCCTGGGCAACGGTCTGGTCCGGCTTCGCGTCCTCGGAGAGGGCCTCGGCGAGCGCGCCCGCTTCCGGCGTCAGCTCCCTGACCGTGCTCCACATCCCGTCCAGGGCAGCGGTGAACACCGGCTCCCAGCCGTACAGGGCACGGGCCTGCGGCAACAGGTCGCTCCCCTGTCCCGGCAGCAGGAGCAGCACGCGAGAACCCGGTCGCCGCCAGCCCTCGACGAGGTGCTCTGTGGCCCCCTGCAGTCCCTCCGCCAGGGCCTCACGGTCGTCACCGACCACGGCCATGCGGTACGCGTGCTCGTCACGGCCCCGGTCGAGGGTGTGAGCGACGTCGGCCGGGTGCGGCGCGTCGGCGGCGGTCAGCCGGTCCGCCACGAGCCCCGCGGTGGCGAGGCAGGCGTCGGGGTCGGCGGCGGACACCTTCAGCACGTACGGACCGGGGCGTGCGCCGGACGGCTGCGAGGCCGGGTCGGCACCGCGTACCAGTACGTGCACGTTGGTGCCGCCGAAGCCGAAGGAGCTGATGCCCGCGACGCGGGCCGCGGGCGGCGCGGTCAGCTCCTCGGCCTCCCGCGGCAGCCGCGCCCCCAGACCGAGGGCGGCGTCCATGTACTCGCGGAGGTTGGCCAGCGGCGGGATGACGCCGCGGGCCACGACCTCGCACGCCTTGATGAAGCCGATGACGCCGGCGCCGACGCGCAGATGCCCGAAGTTGGCCTTCGCCGAACCCAGCGGCGGCAGCGGTGCGCCGCCGAAAGCCTGTGCCAAGGCGTTGAGTTCGCTGCGGTCGCCCAGCTGCGTGCCGGTGCCGTGGCACTCCAGGTAGCTCACCTCGTCCGGGCGTACGTCGGCCGCCGCCAGCGCCTGCTGGATCACCTCCGCCTGGCGGGTCGACCGGGGGCCGTGAACGACGCCTTCTCGGATCCGTCGTTGTTGACCGCCGAGCCGGCGAACACCGCGCGGACCGGCCAGCCGCGTTCCCTGGCGACCTCCAGGTCGGCGAGGAGGACCAGGCCGCCGCCGGAGCCGAAGACGGTGCCGCTGGCCTCGGCGTCGAAGGGACGGCAGACGCCGTCCCTGGACATGATGCCGCCCTCCTGGTGGAGGTAGCTGGTGGGCTGCGGGAACTCGATGTCCATGCCGCCCGCCAGGGCGAGGTCGCACTCACCGGCCTCGATGGCCTGGGCGGCGACGTGGACGGCCAGGAGCGAGGACGAACAGGCCGAACCCACGGACAGGGCAGGGCCGGTCAGACCCAGCTTGTAGGCGATCCGGGTCGCGGCGTAGTGGCCGTCGCCGCCCATCAGGGCAGAAAGGTCGTCGGCCTCCCCGCTGCCGGGGTGCGGGTGTTGAGCAGGTAGCCGCTGAGCCCCGTGGCGGCGTAGACGCCGATGTCGTGCGGGAGGCCGTCGACGCGGACGCCGGCCGACTCCAGCGCCTCGACGGCGCATTCGAGCAGCAGTCGCTGCTGCGGGTCGATGTCCGTCGCCTCCCGGGGGAGTAACCGAAGTGACCGGCGTCGAACGCGCCGAAGTCCCGCAGCACGCCATAGGCGTGCACCCGCCCGCTGGTCGTGGCACCGACGTTCGTGGACGCCCGCGTCACGGTGTCCTGTCCGGCGATGACCGCGTTCCACAGGTCTTCCACCCGGCTGCCGCCGGGCACCCTGCAGGCGTATCCGATGACGGCGATTGCCCGACCATTCACTGGTTTCCTCCAAGCCCGCTGCCGGGCCCCTGTCCGTTCTGTTGACGTGCTTGCTGGGCTGCCCGCGCAGCCCGTCTGCGGTCGGCCCTGGACCGCTGTGCATTGTGGGTCGCCGACGCCGACGCCGACGCTTCCCGGAGGCCCCCGGGAAGCGGCCGTTCCCCGGCCGCCCGCTGCTGTGCGAGCCGGTTGATCTGCGTCCGGATGCGCGGCGCGTCGAGCAGTTCGGCCGCGGTCACGGTGCGGCCGAGCACTCGGGAGAGCCGCGCGGCGGCGGTCACCACTCCAAGCGAGTCGACGCCCGCTTCGAAGAGGTTGGTGTCCGGGTGGACGCCCGCGCCGAGGATCTCCTCCCAGACGGACCGCACGGCGGACGCGACGTCCCCCGCGGCGGGGGTGCCCCGGCCGGTGGCTGGGGCAGCCTGCGCATGTCGACCTTGCCATTGGGCAGGCGGGGCAGCTCCTCGCACAGGTGGAGCCGCAACGTGACCGGGGCGCCCAACGCCGCGACGGTCGCCCTGCGGATGCGGGTTGCGACGTGCGGTTCGCGTCCCACAGGCACCGCCGCGACGGTCAGGCACTCCTGCGGTGCCGTGCCGTCCAGTTCGAGTGTGCCGGGGGCCGCGGAGACCTCCGTGACGTGCCCGGCGGCAAGCAGTTCCCGCTCCACCACGTCGAGTGCCACCCAGCGTCCGGCCACCTTGACCCGGCGTCCTCCGCGTCCCACGACGTACAGTCCGCCGTCCTCCCGCCAGCGGCCGATGTCGCCGGTGCGGAAGGCCGCGGGCCCCCGTCGGGGCTGGGCGCGGTAAAGCGCGCCGCGGTCTGCTCCGCGTCCAGGTATCCGGCGGCGACCGTTGGTCCCGACACCCAGATCTCCCCGGTGGCGGCGGTGTCCGCGCAGGGCACGGTCCGTCCGTCCGGGCCGCGCAGCGTCACCTCCACCCCGGGCAGGGGGTGCCCGACGTAGCCGTTCATGGCCGCCTCGACGTCCGCCGCGGTGATCCGGCTGACCGTCACCTGCCCGGCGGTCTCGGTGGCGGCGTAGGTGTTGACCATGTACGTGTGCTCCGCCCCGGGCAGGGCGAAGAAGTCGGCCAGCTGGGTGCGGTGGGCCGGTTCGCCGCTGAGGATGACGTGTGTGGGCGCGCAGGCACCGGACTCCTGCAGCCTCTGAGTGAGCAGGGTGAGTTCCGAGGGGGTCAGGCAGAGCACCTGGCCCGCGTCGTCGTCCGCGAGGCCGTCGTGCAGCGCGGTGCAGGTCAGGGGGCGTTCGCGGGGGACGATGTCCAACTCGCCGCCCAGCGCCAGCGACCCCAGGACCTCGCACATGGTGTAGCCGAACGTCAGCGGGTGGAACTGGGTCCACCGCAGGCCGGAAGGGACGTGCGGGGCCAGGGCCGTGCGCAGCGAGCCGAAGACGTGCCGCAGTCCGGTCCGGGTGACCACGGGCTCCTTGGGAGCGCCCGTGCTGCCGGATGTGGTCATCACGTAGGCGGCGTCCGGCGGCAGTACGGCCGCGCCCCGGAGTATCCGCCGGGTGCCGGGGCCGCCCCCGGCGCCGTCCGCCAGCGGTACGAAGGCCACTTCGGCGGCAAGCAGCGCGAGCAGTTCGACGATCGTGGCGACGGAGCGCTCCGTACTGAGCGGCACGAGGGAGCCCGGTCCAAGGCCCCGCGCGCGCAGTTCTGTGCCGCGGTACCGGACGCGCTCGCAGAGTTCACCGTACGTCACGGCCCCGGAGGCGTCCCTCAGCGCGGTGCGCCCGGGCTCCGGCAGCCGGGCGGCCGGCGGGGTGCCGAGGCAGAGTGCCAGGACGTCCCCGTGATGCGGGGTGCGGTCCATCACTGCCATCCCGCCGGCGCCTGGCCGGAGCCCTCGGCCCGCTGCATGAACTCCGCGCGGCGCGCCGGGTCGTCGCGCAGAACGCCCCGGGTCGCCGATGTGGTGGTCCAGGAACCGATGGCCCGCACGCCTCGGATGGACATGCAGGTGTGCTGCGCCTGGACGACTACGCCTGCGCCCTGTGGGGCGAGTTCGTCGACGAACCAGTCGGCGACCTGGTTCGTCAGGCGTTCCTGGATCTGCAGTCCGCGGGCGCGGGCCTGTACGACGCGGGCGAGCTTGGACAGCCCGAGCACGCGGCTCCCCGGAATGTATCCGACGTGCGCAACGCCGAAGAAGGGCAGCAGGTGATGCTCGCACAGCGAGTGGAAGGGAATGGAGCGCACCAGCACCAGTTCGTCGCAGCCGTCCTCGTTCGGGAACGTGGTGGCCTTGAATTCGTGCGGTGACAGCAGTTCACGATAGGCGGCCGCGACGCGGCGCGGAGTGTCCGCCAGGGATTCACTGTCGAGGCTGACTCCCAAGCTCACCAAGAGAGCCGCGACCGCTTCTTCGGCGGGGTCCTTGGCGCTAGCCGTACCGTTTTCGCCAGCGAAATCACCCGGCGCCGGAGCGGTAATGTGTGCGCCTATGTCCGTCTTATCCATAGTGGTGCTCATAGTGAATTTCCTGGTCGGTGGCATGAGGGCTGCACCGCTCTCCGGTTCCGTTGGGAGCGACGCGGGGAATATGTGAACTCATGGAAGCGCGTGGGTCGCAGCCGGACGTCACCACACGAGATCCTCGACCACAGCCGTTAGCGTCTCCTCGTAACGGCGGACGACGCGCGCCGCCGTCCGGGGCGTGTACAGATCGGTGTTGTACTCCAGCTGGCCGCTGATTCCCTCGGCCCGCACCCAGAGATTGAGCGTCATGTCGGCCTTGCTGGCGCGCTGGTCGAACGGCCGACGCTCGACGGTGGCATCCCCCAGCCGCAGATCGGTGTGCGGATGGGTGTGGCAGATGAACAGGGTCTGGTAGAGATAACGTGGCAGCGCTTCCTCGCCGTACCTCTCCAGGAGTTCCTGATAGACGTTCCGCAGCGGGATCGCCTGGTTCTGGACCGCGCCTGCGAGGAGGTCCGCCGTGGTGTGCAGCAGATCGCGAGTGGGGGTCGCGGTCGGCAGCCGCTGACGCAGCACATGCGTGTTGATCAGGAGCCCCACGCAGTCCCGGGCTCCGGGCCAGCCGCGGTTCGCCAGCGGCAGCCCGACAGCGACATCCTCCTGCCCGGAGAGCTCGCGCATCAGCAACTGGTATCCGAGCATGGCCACGGCCGTGGGCGTCACCCGCTCGCTGCGGGCGACCTCCCTGATGTGCCTGGCCAGCGCGTCCGGCAGCTCGAAGTCGCACCGGTCCCCCGCGAAGGAGAGGCCGTCGGGCGCCGGGTGATCGTACGGGACGGTGGTGCCCTCGGGCGTGTGCCGCAGCCGACGGACCCAGTGGTCGGTCATGCGGCCGGCCTCAGGGGAGGCCAGCCATTGCCGCTGGTGTTCGGCGAAGTCGCCGAACTGGCGCACGCCGTCGGCCGTGGGCAGAGGGCGGCCGGCGCGCGCCAGGTCGTAGGCGTCCGCGAGGTCATGGAGCAGGACGCCCATGGACCAGCCGTCGAACACCAGGTGGTGCACCACGATCACGAGCACGTGTTCGTCGGGCGCCATCCGGTAGAGCGAGAAGCGTACCGGGGGTGCGTCGGTGAACGAGAAGAGACGGGCGGATTCGGTGGTCACGGCCTCTTCGAGGAGCGCCGTCCGCTCATCCGGTGTCCGCGCTGAGAAGTCGTGCGTGGCCAGGACGCCGGATACCGGCGGCAGGACCATCTGCTGTACGCCTTCGGGCGATTCGGCCAATACCGTCCGCAGGGCGTGATGGCGGTTGACGACCGCGTCGACCGCCGCCATGAGGGCCGGTATGTCGAGCGGACCCCGGATGTCGTACACACTCTCGATGTTGTAGGCCCTGGACGCGTCATCGGAATCCCGTATCAGCGACCAGAGATCCTCTTGGATCACGGACGTCGGACGGTTTTGCCGCTCAATCAGGTCCAGTTGACAACGGGGCGGCTTCGCCTCCGTCACCTGCTGTGTTTCTTGCGGCCTCACACGTCTCCCCGAAATCGACTAGCCGGATGATCTTACCTCACCGTCCAGCGGGACACCTTGCAGGCCACCGCCCCGGCAGCACCCCGAACTCCTTGATGGCGAGCCATTGCCACTAGGGTACGGATGTGAATAGCCCTATTGACATCGTCATATTTGACTGCGACGGAGTCCTGGTCGAGAGCGAATGGCTCGCGGCGCGCATCCAGGCGGAACTCGGTACGGAAATGGGCTGGCCCTTGTCACCGGCCGAGGCCGCCGCGCGCTTCCTGGGCTTGTCGGCCGAATCCATTCGCACGCAGATAGCCGCACACCTTGGGGCCGATGCCGCGCACACCTGGTGGGAGCGCTTCATGGAACGCTACCGCCGGGGTGTCGACGCGGGCCTGGCGCCACCGGTCGACGGTCTGACCGAGGTGCTGGACGACCTGACCGTACCGTTCTGTGTCGCGTCCAGCGGCAGTCACGAAAAGATCGCGTACTCATTGCACCGCGCCGGGCTCTACGACCGTTTCGCGGGCCGCCTGTACAGCGCCACCGACGTCGCCCGGGGCAAGCCGGCGCCCGACCTTTTCCTGTACGCCGCCGAGGCCATGGGGGCCGACCCGGCTGCCTGTGCGGTCGTCGAGGACAGCCCCGCCGGGGTCGCGGCCGCCCGCGCGGCGGGCATGCGGGTGTTCGCCCGCACCTCGGGCCTGTGTCCCCCCAGCCGACTCTCCGGAGCCCGCACCATACTATTCGGCGACATGCGTGACCTGCCCGGACTCTTCGGCCGGGGCCCGCGGCACGGAGCGGAAGAATGACCGTCCCGGCCGGGCTCCCCGGCCCGGGGACGGCCCGGCCGGTCATCGTCCGGGCAGGGCAAAGCGCCCGCACCGAGCTCCCTCGGGACCCGGTCCCGCACCACGGCAGCCACTGACCGGGGGTGCCAGCGCGTCACCCAAGGCGCGGACGGCGCCCGGCCATCGTGTATATCGTTCTGGAGGACAAGAATGACCATGTACGGCGAGGAAGAAACCCTCGATCTGCTGGGGGTGGGCATCGGCCCGTTCAACCTCTCCCTCGCTGCTCTCGCCGACGGCCTACCGGGGCTGCGCACCGCCTTCCTGGAGCGCCGCGCGGACTTCCACTGGCATGCGGGCATGATGATCGAGGGCTCGACCCTTCAGGTCCCGTTCCTCGCCGACTTGGTCACGCTGGCCGACCCGACGAGCCCGTGGTCCTTCCTGAATCACATGCGCACCCGAGATCGCCTCTTCCCCTTCTACGTGGCCGAGCGCTTCCACATCCAGCGGTCCGAGTACGACGCCTACTGCCGCTGGGTCGCCGAGCGATTGCCGTCGTGCCGTTTCAACCACACCGTGGAGGTAGTGCGTTGGGACGAGCGCCGCGCGGTGTTCGCCGTGGACTACACTCGGACCGACGGCGGCGTCAAGGCGAGCGGGCGCCTCTTCACCCGGAACCTCGTCCTGGGCGTCGGCACCGCCCCCCACATACCGGAACCGCTGCGTCCGCTGGCCGAGGACGACGCGGCGGCGGTCTGGCACTCCGCCGACTACCTCCCTCACCGGGAGCGGCTGCTGGCGGCGGACCACGTCACGGTCGTCGGCTCCGGACAGTCCGGCGCGGAAGTCTTCCTCGATCTGCTCCGCAACCGGCCGCCGGGCCGCGAACGCCTCACTTGGATCGCGCGCACCGCCGCCTTCGCGCCCATGGAGTACAGCAAGCTGGGCTTGGAGCACTTCATGCCTGACTACACCCGCTATTTCCGCGAATTGGCGGAGCCGGTGCGCGACGCGCTCCTACCGCAGCAGTGGCAGCTCTACAAGGGCATCAGCGGTGACACCCTCGGCGACATCCATGACGAGCTGTACCGGCGCGCTCTCGACGGGGGTGGCCGGACGTGGTGCTGACTCCCGGTGTCGAGGTGCGATCCGCGCACCGCGGGGGTGGGCGGATCGAACTGCGTGTCGAGCACGCTCAGCAGTCGGACGGCGCGAGCCTGGTCACGGACGCCGTAGTGCTGGCCACCGGCTACGCCGAGCGCCAGGTCGGCACGCTGCTCGAACCGCTGGCGCCCCACCTGGCCAAGGACGCTTCGGGACGGCCGCTGGTGGACGCGGACCACCGCCTCGTCCTGCACGGCGGCGTCGGCGGCTCCGTCTTCGTCCAGAACGCCGAACGCCACACCCACGGCGTGGGCGCGCCCGACCTCGGCCTGGCCGCGTGGCGCAGCGCCACCATCCTCAACGCGCTGACCGGCGGCCGGGCCTATCCGCTGCCCGAACGGACCGCCTTCACCAGCTTCGGGCTGGAAGGCATCCGGGGGCCGGTTCCGGAGCAACCGTGGCAGCAGGTGGCGTCTCGGCCGAGTGACGCCCGGGGGCCGCGGTGCCGCCGGTGCCGCGGCCCGATGAGCGAGCGTCAGGCGAGGGGATTGCGCAGGGTGCCGGCGAGTTGCACACTGCCCGCGGGATCCGTCAGATCCACCATCTGCGCGTTGTCGCGCAGCTGGAGCCGGTTGTGGCACGACAGCGGGAACTCCGGCGCGAACATGTCGTACCTCTGGAACACCTCCCGCAATTCGGGGTGGGAATCCTGGTACTCCGTCACGCACTCGGCGACCCCGCGCCAGAAGTCCGCCTCTGCCAGCACGCCCTCGGCATCGAGGGCCGCGGACAGGAACCGGAAGAACCCGTCGAAGACATCGGTGAAAATCGGCAGAATCTTCTGCTCTTCGGGAAGATCCACCCTGATGCGCTCGACCGCCGGGGAAGCTCCATCTCCCCGTCCATCACAATGATCTCCTCAGCGATGTCCTTGAAGATCACGCGGGAGACGCAGTCGTTGTCGTCGAGCACGAGGATGACATTCTCACCGTGCGGCATGAACGCCAGTGAGTAGGCGTAGTAGCTGTGCAGCAACGGCGCCAGGTAGGCACGCAGGTAGCGGCGCAGCCACGCGACAGGGGCGAGGCCGGACGCCGCGATGAGCGCCCCCGCAACGGAGTGCCCGTCGCGGTCGACATGGAGAAGGCAGGCCATGGTGGCGAGGCGCTCGCCGTCGCGGAGGGACGGCACCGGGCTTTCCCGCCACAGTGCCGCGAGCATCTTTCGGTACGGGCTATAGCGGTCGGTGGCGGCCTCGTACTCCAGGTGCCGGTACCCGGTCGCCGCCAATTCCCGGATGATGGAAAGGCCGGTCGAGCGGAAGTAGTCGTCCTTCTCGATCAGTTCGGCGAGCCAGTCGTTGATCGCGGGCGTCGCCGCCATGTAGGCCGCGGAAAGCCCCCGCATGAAGCCCATGTTGATGACGGAGAGCGCCGTCTTGACATAGTGCTTGCGCGGTTCCGTGCGGTTGAAGAACGTGCGGATGGACTGCTGGGCAAGATAGTCGTCGTCGCCTTCCCCCAGGTACACGAGGTGTTCCCGGGCCACCTCCGAGACGAAGGTCACCGACAGCTTGTTCCGCCACTGCCACGGGTGGACGGGCATGAACAGGTAGTCGTCGGTGTCCAGGCCACGACGGCGCAGGACACCACGGAACCGGTCGAGGGTGCGCTCGCCCAGCTCGGCGCGAAGCAGCTCCTCGTAGTCGACGCCGGAACCGGCGGTGAAGGCAGCGCGGTCACGGCGGGCCGCGAGCCAGACCAGGCGCACGGGCGCGGCCGTTTCGGGTGCGTACGCGAGGTAGTCGGGCCCTCCGAAACCGAGACGACCGCTGTTGGCCACGAAACAGGGGTGTCCCTGGGTCATGCCGCTCTCGATGTCCTGGAATCCGGCGCGGGCCAGTTCGACGGCGGTGGCGGCGCGCTTGGCGGCCTTGTAGCAGTTGCCGGCAAGGGTGGAGGAGATCTCCTCAAGGTAGACCGGGAGTACCGTGTCGCTCAGCCCCAGCACACCGCGCAGCTCACCGAAGAACTCCAGGGCGTCCAGAGGAAGACTCTTGCCGTTACAGGTGTGCAGGCGGGTGATCGAGGCCGGGTCGACCTGCCAGTGGTTCAGCGCCAGTACCCGTGCCTCGTAGACGTAGGCCACACATCCGTCGTCGCTGAGCACGCGGTAGCGGTCGTCGCCGAGCTTCTCCGGGGCCAGCAGGCGTTCATGGGCGAATTCGGAAAGCGCCTTCTGTATGAGGGCACGGCCGGCCCGCGCCCAGGCGTCGGGGGTCAGGTGGGCCGTGTCGGTGTCGGTGGTCATGTCCTCGTTCCTCGGGTGACGGTGAACTGCTCGCGGGTGCAGAAGCTAAGCAGCGCTCTTTTCTCGGGCTTGTCGATCTCTCGCTCCGGCACGAAACCGACCGTGGCGTTCAGCACGTGCACGGCGGTGTTGCGCACGTCCGGCTCGACCACGACGCGGCGCACCGCCGGAGCAGCGAAAAGGAATTCCATGACAGTGCGGATCACGGCACGGGTGAAGCCGGCTGTGCGGACATCGGACGGGGCCGTGAGGAAATGCATGCCCACATCGCCGGGCCTGGCCTCGTACAGACCGCGCAGTTCAACCTCGGCCGGGTCGTAGCGTTCCGCGAGGAACGCCGGGACCCCGCGGTGCAGACCGATGAACGCTTCGTGGTGCGGTGACACCGCAATCTCCGTGTACGCCGCCACGACGTCTTCCGGCCGAGCGTCCTGCATCATCCAGAAGACGGACTTCGGATGCGTCAGCCAGCGGTGCAGCAAGGGCCCGTCGGTCACCGGGTCGAGCGTGCGGAGGAAAACTCCCCCAGGACCGGATGGACCGTGGAGAAGACCGTCTCAGGAGTGTTTGCCGTCATGTGACCGTTTCTTTCGGCGCGGCGAATTCCTGGAAGGCGATCCGCTTCTCCAGGGCATAGTGCTCATAACCCAGGATCTCATTGATGATGTAGGAATTGCGGTACGGGCCCATACCGAGGTCCGGACTGGTGATGCTGTGCGTGTGGACGCTTCCGTTCTGGAGGAAGATCTCCCGTCCGGTGACGTCGATGGAGTAGTTACGGGCCGTGTCGAAACGGCCTTGGCGGTCCCACCTGATCCGGTCACGTACGGGTTCCAGGAAGGCCGGCGGGGTGAAACGGTAACCCGTCGCCAGGACGAGCCCCCCGGTGCGGATCTCGAATTCCTCCCCTGTTCCTGCTGCCGCAGGCCCAGGATGTACGCACCGCTCTCCGGATCGTAAGCCGCGCTTTCGAGTGAGGTGTTGGTGAACAGCCGGGCCGGCACCGCCCCGTCGACGTTCTTCTCGTAGAGGAGATCAAATATGTCATTGATGAGGTCGGCGTCGATGCCCTTGAACAGGCCCTTGTGGGCGGCTTCGAGCCCGTAGCGCTTGGCCTCTGGCAGGGCGTGGAAGTAGTCGATGTACTCCGGAGAGGTCATCTCCAGTGTCAGCTTGGTGTATTCGAGCGGGAAGAAGCGGGGTGACCTGGTCACCCAGTTCAGCCGGTAACCGTGGACATCGATGTCGGACAGCAGGTCGCGGTAGATCTCTGCCGCGCTCTGCCCACTGCCGACAAGGGTGATCGACTCCTTCTTCTGCAGCTCGTCCTTGGCGAACGCGTACTGAGAGTTGTGGATGGCGTCCCCGCCCAGATCACGGCAGCAGCCCGGGACATACGGCGGGGTTCCAGTACCGACCACGAGACGGCGGGTACGGTAGACGTGCCCCGCCGCGGTGATGAGGGAGTAGTGGTCGCCGGTGTGACGGACGGCTTCGACGGTGGTGTTGAAGCGCACGTTCCGCAGCTTCGCGGACGCCCAGCGGCAGTACTCGTTGTATTCCCGGCGCAGCGGGTAGAAGTTCTCGCGGATATAGAACGAGTACAGCCGCCCCGTCGCCTTGAGATAGTTCAGGAAGGAATACGGGGAAGTCGGATCGGCGAGACTGACCAAATCGGCCATGAAGGGCGTCTGGAGGTGAGCGCCCGCCAGAAACATCCCCGGGTGCCACACGAACTCCGGATCCGCCTCCAGGAACACGGCACGCAGCTCGCCGATCGGCTCGATCAAGCAGGCCAGCCCCAGGTTGAAGGGCCCCAGGCCGATCCCGATGACGTCGTACATATCGTCGGGGGCGGTCAATGCTGTCTCCTTCGGTGAATTGATCATGCGAGGGTACTCGAAAGCCAGGGCGCCGAATGACGAGGCCCTCGGGCGGTACGGAGCGGTCAGGAACTGCGCCGCAGACACCGGGCGCATACCTCCGGTAGCTCCGGGCGGGCCTTCGGCGGATGTGGTCCCGGACAGCAGCGGCCGGATCGGGGCAAGGCCGACCCGGACTCGCACGCCAAGGCGCGCGGAGCTCCCCGGTGGCGCGAAGAAGGTTGGCCGGCGCACTCCGAACCATGTCGGTCTGCTTTCGGGCTGACCACCTGTCGGGGCGGCCGGTGAGAGAGCCGATGTGAGGCGAGTCGGGTATTCGTGCTGCTCTGGTAACTCACACGTCCTAGCGCATGGAGGGGCTCTCGGTGACGTTCTCGGTGGCGCTCGCAGGGGAGGGCGGTCGCCGGTGTGCGGTGTGTCTGAGGATACGCTGTCGCACCGACGGCCCGGCCACCGAGTGCGCACGGCTGCCGGCCGTCACGGAAGGCGTGCCAAAGGAGAGACTTCGGGGTGGCTGGCGAAACATACCGGGATGCCTGGGGCATTCCTCATTTGAGGGCCGGCGACATGTTCGAACTTGCCTTTTGCAGGGCCGTAACGCCGCGTTGGACCGCGCGTGGCAGATCGAGGTCGAACGCCACCGCTTCCAGGGGACGACCGCCGCCGTCTTCGGCGCCGACGCCCTCGGCTGGGACCGGTTCGCCCGGCAGGCCCGCCTGGCGGACACCGCGCGCCGCTGTTTCGCCGCCCTCGGGCCCGAGACGCGGGACTGGGTCTCCGGGTACGTCGACGGCGTCAATTCCGGCCTGCAGGAGGGAGCGGAGGCGGCCGACCAGTTCGCCCGCGTCGGCCTGCGTCCCGAGAAGTGGGAACCTTGGACCCCGCTGGGAATGTGGCTCTCCATCCACATCCTGCTCTCCGGATTCCCCACCAAGCTGTGGCGGGGCCGGGTCGCCGAGGAACTCGGCGCCGACGCCATCTCGGTGTTCGCCGCCGACGGGCGCGGCGTGGCGGGAAGCAACGGCTGGCTGGTGTCCGGCGACCGCACGCTCACCGGAAAGCCGATCCTGGCCGGTGACCCCCACCGTGTCATCGAGGATCCCGGCGTCTACCAGCAGATTCATCTGTCCTGTCCGCAGTTCGACGTGGTGGGTTTCGCCGTACCCGGCGTGCCGGGCATACCTCACTTCGGCCACACCGCGAAAGCGGCCTGGTCGATCACGAACGCGATGGCCGACTGTCAGGACGTCTACCGCGAACGGCTACGGCGCCGCGGCAGCGTGGTCGAGACCCTGGGGCCCAACGGCTGGGAGTCCGCGCACACGCACGTCGAGCGCGTGGCGGTGGCGGGCCGCGAGCCCGTCGATGTCGAGATAATCGAGACGGCGCGCGGCCCCGTGATCGTGGGCGGACCGGACGACACCGAGGCGCTGAGCCTCGCGTACCCCGCGCGCTTCGGTGGGCACCTCGGCTTTGACGCGCTGCCCGCGTTGCTACAAGCGACCTGCGTGGCTGATGTGGACGCCGCACTGGACCAGTGGGTCGACCCGGTCAACGTGGTCCAGGCCGCGGACGTGGACGGGGACTCCTGCACCGCGTGGCCGGGCGGGTACCGGTACGCGGGCAGGACAACCGGACGCACCCCGTACCGGCCTGGGATCCGGGGCACGCTTGGCAGGGCTGGTACACACCGATGCCCCAGGAGGCTGTGGACGGCCTGGCGGTGATGGCCAATCAGGCCGGCCTCGCCGCCCCGCTGGGCGTCGAGTTCGCCCCGGACCACCGGGCCGACCGCATCCGCGAACTGCTGGCTGCGCGGCGCGACTGGACGGCCGCCGGAATGACCACCGTCCACATGGACACCCACGCCGGAGCCGCTGCCCCCTGCTCGAACTGCTGGCGGGCCTGACCGGTCTCGGCCCGGAGGCCGAGCGGCTCCGCGACCGGCTCCTACGGTGGGACCGGCACATGCGGGCGGAATCCACCGAGGCGACGGCGTACGCGCGGGTGCGGTCCGCGCTGGTGCGGCGCCTCGCGGAGCGCCCCGCCCTGGCGCCGCTCGCCGAGCTCCCCGCCTATCCGGACGTCCTCCTGCCCTGGCTCTTCCTCGTTCCCCGGGTCGCGATGGGGCTCAACAACTTCCTCGCCGAGGACGAACCGTTCGGCATCGACCGTACCGAGCTGGTGCGGGCCGCCGTCGAGGACGCCGCGGCCCAGCCAGAGCCGGAGCCCTGGGGCATGCGGCACCGGCTCTCCGCCTGGACGGCGCTGCCGGAGACCGACGACGGAGTGGCATGGCCCGAACTCGCCGGCGATTCCGAATGCGTCCTGTCCACCACCCGCATCCCGGATACCGCGGGACACCTCACGCGCGGCCCCGCCGCACGCTATGTGTGGGACCTCGCGAACCGGGATGACAGCCTCTGGATCGTCCCCCTCGGTGCCTCTGGCGTCAACGGCCCCCACCGCTACGACCAGCTACCGCTGTGGGCGCGCGGCGAACTCGTGCCCGTGGTCACGGACTGGAACCTGCTGCGTAAGGAATGACGGCCGCGGCGGCGCGACCGGGCGCCCGCATCGAAGCGGCTTAGGGCTTGCAGAGAAATAACTTGCTTTCGTACACCCTGCTTGAGCTGGGGAGTCAACGACCAGAGCACGTAAGTTGTATCTCTGCGGCCTCTTACGAGTTGGTGCGTGATAGTGCCTGGGCCGTGTCGGGCCTGCTCGGGTGGTGTTCAGGAGGTGCGGGTCCGGTCGAAGACGCGGCTGACGATGGCTCGGTAGGTGTCGGGCAGGCGGTCGCTGCGATGGGACCAGCGCATCAGTTGTTTCCAGCGTTTGTGGTCGGCCACAGCATGTTCGACGGTGATGCGGTCGCTCGAGTGGTCGTGTCGGTCGCGTTCCGGTTGCTCGAATCTGCCGGGCAGTGCTCCTGGCCGTGGTTTTCTCGGCGGGGTAACGGCCTGGCCGGGATGGTCGCGGCCCAGACCCAGGTAGCCGTCATCGAGCACAACCTCGACCAGGCCGAAGTGGCGGAAACAGCCGGTGATACCGGCAGCGCGAGCTGCGGTCACATCGTGCATCCGCCCTGGCCACAGAGCATCGGTCCACAGGGTGCGGCCTTTCCCGTCCGCGACGACGGTGGCTTTCATCGTGTCCGCACATCATGCGCACGCACAAAACTGCCTTACGATGAGTTCCGCTCAGTCATTATCCGTTTGCTTTACTTGGCAGGCAATGTTCATAGATTTCGACCACGAGCCCTTCCAGCCTTCCGCCACACAGCACGTGTTGTGTGGCGGCATACCCGTCGGCTTCGATGTCCCGGTTTACGTGGAAGGTGCGGATCTACATCCGGATCACGTGGCACGAGGGCTACTTCGACGCTACCCAAGAGCACCTCTTGGGCTGTGCACGGCCGAAGCCCTAGCAGAGAACGGTCTCCGTCCGCACAACTTGCTCCAGCCCGACGCCTATGTTCTCGGGCCCGCAACGAAAGCCGTCATACGCGGGCACGGCGGCCCCGATTGGACGGACGTCGTTCACCCGCCCGCACCCCTGTACCGCTCGGACCGCGCCGTGGCACTGACGACTTCGCCAACCACTCAAGAGATGGAAGACGATCGCCAAAGGGCAATCGAGTGGGCACAAGAAGCGCTCCACGACCCAAACACCGTCATCCTCGCCATCAATGCCGTTGGATCGCTGGCACCGACCGCAGAACCGCTCACGCGGGCAACTCCCTATGAAGTGGCCATCACCTCAGCCACGGGCCGAAAGAGGTGGCATCGTCTCATCAACCCGCAGTGGGAGGCGAAATACCTTCAGCAAATCAACCTGCACGGAGCCACGCCACCTGCCCTGGAAGCAGCCCCCACCTTCGGCGAGGTGCGAGATTCCCTACTGAGCAGAATTGCCGGGAAAAGAGTCGTCACCTACGGACGCAACATGCAGTACGCCGCACTCTACACCGCGCTGGAATACTCATGGCTCGGGGACAACCTACCGGAAGGCAGCATGTTCCCCGACACGGCAACTACGCTTAAGGAACTAGCCCGCAGCCGCTGGCAATGCGCACGCCTGCGCCACGCAGAGTTCCAGAACGAGTGGGACCCGCTCAACGGGCACTACACGCTCCCGCCTCTCTTTCCAGCCGGGAACGCCTTGCAACATTGCCGGGCTCTTAGCGAGCTCATGCAGCAAATCGCGGTGCCGACACTGCGCTATGCTCAGCTTAACGCCACGGCCGAACAAGCTGTGCGCGACGGGAAGAGTCACATTCCGCGCCCGCTCTCCGGAGTGCGCCTGAGCCGCATCAGCGCATCGCGCCAGGCAGTCCTCCAGCGAAGCGGCGGAGCCTGCGAGAACCCGGACTGCCCAGACCCCCGCTACACCTCGGCCCGCAGCAGGAACGGCACCTACCTCCTTGAGGTCGATCACATCGAGGACCACGCCAAGCACGGTGAAGACCTACCCCGCTCCATGATCGCTCTCTGCCCGAACTGCCACGCCCTCAAAACGCGAGGCACCGTGACCGAAGAGTTCCGCGAGACGCTACGCGCCACGGCCCTGGCCAACCACCATCGCCTGATGGCGGACGCCCAGCAGCGGTGATTTGGACCATTCACGGACCACCCCTCCCCCAACGACAGCCCCAGCCAGCAACGCAACAGGTCAACACCACCATGGCCCCTGTACCACCAGCAGACGAAGAAACTGTGCGGGCAGTTTCGCCGTCCCACACCCGACCCAGGTCCGTGTCACGCAGCGTACTCACCAAAAGTCTCCGTTAGCGCTGAGCCTTTTCAGTCTGCCCACTGATCGGGTGATGGTGAGGCGGTGCGCAACGCACGAGGCACCCGTGCCGTTGAGGGAGGTGTTCAACGTCTCGACTCAACAGCGCAGGTGCCTCGTTGGTTCCTTATCCTGCCGCACTCGACTTGCCGCACGCCGTGGTCGAGTGGGTCACGATGCTCATCGTCACCCGCGAAGGTGACCGCCGGTGCAAGCTCCCGCCGCACCAGCGTGCCCTGATCGGTCTGGTGTACCTGCGCCGCCACGACACGCTTGCCCAGCTCTCGGCCGGTTTCGGCATCTCCGTCGGGACCGCTCACGCCTACGTCGGCGCCGTCATCACTCTGCTCGCCGTCCGTGCGCCGGGCCTGCTCAAGGTCCTGCGGGAGAGCGATCCCGGCTTCGCCCTGCTCGACGGGACTCTTGTCGAGTGCGACCGCGTCGGCGACGGCCAGGCGGACTACTCGGCCAGGCACCGGCGTCACGGAGTGAACGTGCAGGTGGTCACGGATCCGGCGGGACGGCTGCTGTGGCTCTCGCCCGCTCTGCCGGGCCGAACCCATGACCTCACCGCCGCCCGCACCCACCGGATCATCAGGATCTGCGGACGCCAGGGCGTCCCACTCGTGGCCGACCTCGCCTACCAAGGAGCCGGCCCCTGGCTGACCACGGCGGTCAAACGACGACCCCGCCAAGAGCTCACCCTGACCCAGAAGACCGTCAATCACGCGCTCGCCCGCACAAGAGTCCCGGTCGAGCGTGGTGTCGCCCGGCTGAAGACCTGGAGGATCTTCCGTCACGCCCGCTGCAGCCCGAATCGAATGACGTCAATCGCCAGGGCTGTCCTCACCCTGGAGCGGCAACGCTGAAAAGGCTCACTGTACGGGCCGCTACGGCGCCTCTTCCCTTACGCATACGGACCGGCCCGCGCGACACCCCCCAGCCGAAACCCGGGCCTGCGTGGCGCCTTCGCGGGCCGGGGTCAGGCGGCCCTGTTTGTGTTCTTGTCGCCGGCGGGGGCCGGTGCAACTCCCGCCGCGCCGGACGTGCGGGTTGTCGCGCGCCGGGAGACGTTCTTGAGGAGTTTGACGAGGTCGACTCCGGTGGTGGAGCTGAGGAGTTCGACGCCCTGGGCGACGTTGTCGGTGACCGTACGCGAGAGCCGGCTCGCGCCGTCCGTGGAGATCACCGTCATCTTGTCGACGGCGCTGAGCGGCTCGGACGCCTTGGCCACGACCTGCGGCAGAACCTCGGTCAGCATCTGGATGACCGCCGCGTCACCGTACTGGGCGAAGGCGTCGGCCTTCTTGCGCATCGCCTCCGCTTCGGCAGCGCCCTTGGCGGCGATGGCGGCGGCCTCGGCCTCGCCCTCGATGCGCACGGCGTCGGCAAGCGACGCGCGGTGGGCCTTTTCGCCCTCACCGGTCAGGCGGGCGCGTTCGGCGTCCGCCTCGGCCTCCTTGACCAGGGCGACTCGGCGGGCCTCGGCCTCCTGCTCGGCCTGGTAGCGCGCGGCGTCCGCGGGCTTGCGGACCTTGGTGTCGAGCTCGCGGTCGGTCAGTGCGGCCTGGCGCTGGGCGACCTTTTCCTGCTCGGTGAGGACTTCCTGACGGCGTGCGGCCTCGGCGAGCGGGCCGGCTGCGTCGGCCTTGGCGGCAGCGGCCTCGGTCTCCATGCGTATCTCGGCCTGCTTCAGGGCGAAGGTCCGCTCGGCGATGGCGATTTCCTCGGCCGCCTTGAACCGGGCCTGCTCGGAGGCGCGGCGCGCGTTGGCCTCGGCGATGTCGGCCTCCTGCTTGGCGCGGGCGGCCTCGGGCCGTCCCAGGTCCTCCAGGTAGGAGCCCTCGGTGGTGATGTCCTGGATCTGGAAGGCGTCCAGGACCAGACCCTGGCCGGACAGACTGGCTTCGGCCTCCTCGGCGACCTGGCCGGCGAAGGCCGCGCGGTCACGGATGACGTCCTCCACCGACATGCGTCCGACGATGGCCCGCAGTGCCCCGGAGAGCACTTCCTGGGTGAAGCCGACGATGCCGTCCTGCTGCTGGAGGAAGCGCTGGGCGGCGGCCCGGATGGCGTCCTCGTTGCCGCCGACCTTGACGATGGCGACGCCTTCGAGGTTGGCCTTGACGCCGCGCAGGGTGACGGCGCCGCGCACGGCGACGGGGATGTGCCGGCTGGACAGGTCCAGGGTGAACCGCTGCTGGACGAACGGGACGACGAAGACGCCGCCGCCGACCACGACCTTCTGGCCGCTGTTGTCGATCGTGGTGCGGCCGGTCTCCGGGTCGGTGGACTTCCTTCCGCGCCGGCCGGTGATGATAAACGCCTCGCTGGGGCCGGCGACCTTGTACCGCGTGATCACAACGAGGGCCAGCAGAACCAGGAGTACGACGACTCCCACTACAGCGATGAGGGTTGGACTCATGAGAAATCCCCTCTGCCACCCTGGGGCGGCAGGTTGCGTCGGGCTGTCGGGAAATGGGCTTGAGGGGATCAGCGTTCGACGGGGCGCACGGCGACCGACGTGCTCGACAGGGCGGCTTCCACCCAGATCTCGGTGCCCCGCGTCACGGGCACCTTGCTCTTGGCCGCCAGCTTCACCGGCTGGCCGGCCATCCGGACCAGCACCTCGCCGTACCCATCGGCGGGAATCGCGGTGATGACCGAACCCGGGGTACCGACCAGGTCGTCGCCGCGCGGGGTGGCCGCCGTCTGGCCGCGCATCAGCGCGCGGCTGAGTTTCCACGTCAGCCAGCCCGCGGCCGCGCCGGTGACGATACCGATCGCCGTGGCCGCGCCGACGCCCAGACCGCTGGTACCCAGCACGATGACGCCGGTGAAACCCAGCATCGAGACGAACCCCGCCACAACCGGCAGCGACAGCCATCCGTCGAGCAGGCCGTCCAGGCCGAAAAGCCCTTCGAGGACGTTGCCGAAGACGAGGGAGAGGGCCAGCAGAGCGATGCCCGCCAGGCCGAGTCCGAGGAAGGTGGTCATTTACCCACCCCGCACCCCGGATGCCCATGGCCCTCCAGGACCTCTGCCGGAACTCGTGACCGCGTAGGCGAAGCCCTGGCACGGCTCGACCATGAGTTCCTGCCCCTTCCCCGGCCTGCCGACGTGGGTCCGGTGGAAAAGGCCCCCGTACGGCAGAACCTGCTCCGGCCGACACGGCTGAAAGGGCGTACGGACGGAAAGGCCGGCCATGGCGGGAATCCGTTCTCGCTGTTCGATGGCTCCGTTCGCACGGCTGGCCGAGGCTGCCCGACGCCCGGCTCCGGGTGCGCAGAGGCGACGTGTCGCCCCCTGGGCGGGACCGCTCGTTGCCTCACGAAGTGGAGTTTCACGCGTCCCTCCATGTGCTCTCATCGGGCGCCGAAAGCCCTGAAACGACCGCCGGCAGCCCAAGAAGCCGCCCGGCAGTCAGCGCCCTGACGAACTAGTGACACCGGAACCCCTCCATCGTCCAACAAACTGGACGACGTGATGAATATAGGCCGCCAGGTCGCATGTCTGTCAAGTTGACTGGATGCACACCCCGGGCGACACGAGAGGGTCATCCACTCAAGTGGACGACGGTTAGAATACGGCCACCACAGCGGTGATCTGGTGACGGAAATGGGAGAAGTGATCGCGACGATGGGTGACCAGCAGCCCACCGACAGGCGCACCATTGCGCAAAAACTGGGTTACCTGATCGAGGCGCTCCATCCCAAGGGCCGCGGACCCTACAGTTACCAGGAGATCGCGGAGCTGATCCGGCAGCGGGCGGGCGACGGCGATCCCACGGTCTCCCACGGCACGATCCACAACATCGCCATCGGCAAGGTCACCAACCCCGGCGTGGACTCCTCCGGGCCCTGGGGGACTTCTTCGGCGTCGGTGCTCGCTACTTCCTGGACGACGAGGCCGCGGCAGCCGTGGACGCGCGTATCCGGAACATCCGAGAAGAAACGGAGCGCGCGGACGCCGGCGACGAGCTGGCCGATGTCCTGGAAGACAAAGACGTCCGGGCCGTGGCTTTCCGTCTGCGCGGGCTGTCGGCCAACGCCCTTCGCGGTATCAAGAGCATCGTCGAAGGCGCCCGCCAGGCCGAAGGACTGCCAAAGGTGGAGGGAAACAAGCCCCGACGCCACGGACGATCACAGTAATCGCCCCTCTGCACCTGCACGCGGCCAGGGCCGACCGATCCGCGCCTTTGTCGGCTAATATCACCGACCAGCCAAGGCGTGAAACGAACAGGAACAGCCCGACACGTCCGGCGTGAACGCCCGGACGAGTCGGCGGTCGTAGGACGGAATGGGGATCGGCCAGGCATGCGGTGGTGGAGGAAACGCCCGGTTGGCATCTGCCTCGTCACGGCGAATGAGCTGGAGATTCCGCACCCCTTCGACCTGCGGGACTTCTGTGCGTCCATCGCTCACCAGCGTGGCCGCCCGCTTCTTCTCCTCCCGCTCGACGGCTCGCCGAACCCGGACTTTCCTTGCGGTATGTGGATCGGCCTCGACACTGCTGACCTCGTGTTCTACGAAGCGACCGCCGCCGGCATCCTGCGCGTGCAGATCATCCTGCACGAAATCTCGCACATGCTCCTCGGTCATGTCGCCCCTCAGCTCGGCGGGAGTGAAGACATCTGCGAGGAGGAACTGGCCGCGATGAGTGACCAATTCAAGAGGCTGCTCTCACGCACTTCCCGGGCGGTAGAGGCCCAGCCACCACTTCCGATCGCGGAGATCATGCGCGCCGAATCCAACCGTCTCCGTGGCCTGGCTGCGGCGGCGCAGCCCACCGATGACGAACTGGGCCTGTCCGCCGACCGTATCGTCCGCCTCCTCGGACGCACGAAATTCGACAGCCGCCAGGAGCGGGACGCAGAAACTCTCGCCACGCTCATTCTTGAGCGGGCCAGTCGCAACGAGGCACGACCCACCTGCGAGCAATCGGCCAGGGCTCTCGCCCGCCTCAACGAGAACTTCGGGCATCCGGTACGCCGATAGCATGCACCCCATCCAAAATGTTGTCCTTGCAGCACTCTGGGCTGTTACCGCATGGCGTCTGCCCGCTGCCGTCCGGGATGCGAAGCAGCGATCTGCGTGGATCGCTTTCGCCTCAATGGCTGCCGCCAACACCCTCGCCCACCCCGCCGTTGAAAGCCCCTTCAATGAAGTCACCGGCATCAACAACCTGGCCACATTAACCAGGAACCTGATAGGAATCCTTGGTTTCAGTGCGTTCGTACAGTTCGTCGTCTCCGTAGCCCGCCCTCGTGCTATTCGCTCCAGCCGCCGCCTGCTGACTGTCTGCGGATTCGTCGGGGCGTTCGGACTCGTCTTCCTGTTCGCCGTCACCCCGCGCCCCCGCAACGTCGACAACTTCTTCGAGGCGTATACCGGCCGACCCCTCGGGACCGCGTACTGTTGCGTTTTCCTGGGCTACGTCGGCGTCAGCACGGTGATCGCGACCTGCCTCTTCACGGGATACAGCCGCCACGCCGAAGACGCATGGCTGCGCGCCGGACTGCGCCTCCTGGGCACCGGCACTGCCATCGGCACTCTCTACACCATCTTCTGCGCAGCGCGCATGCTCACCCGGCTCGCCCATCAACCATTTGTGACCAACGACCACACAGCCGCGGCCGTCGCCCACATCATCCAGGACACCGCCATCGCCTTGATCGTCGTCGGCAGCTCGATACCCGCCTGCGGCGTCCTGCGGCGCACCCTCGGCGACCGGCGCACCCTGCGTCGGCTCCGGCCCCTGTGGAGCGCTCTCACCGACGCAGTGCCCGACGTCATCCTGGAAGCCCCTGTCCCCCGCTGCTCACGCATCCGGCTCCTCCGCCAGATCATCGAGATCCACGACGCCATGCTGGTCCTTGCCTGCTACGCCCCTCCTCAGCTGCACGAACAGGCTCGCAGCCGTGCCGCACAGGTCCTACAGAACGAGGAGGGCCGCGCCGCCCTGGCCCAGGCCCTCTGGCTGCGGGCCGCATGCGAGGCCAAGCATGCCGGCGCCCAACCGTCGGCCCACTCCGTCGAAGAGCGCACGGCACACCCGGAGCATCTCGCATTCGACTTCGCCTTCGAAGTCGCCTGTATCCAGCAACTGTGCGATGCGTACAACTCCCCGACCGCCGAAGCCTTCGCACGGGAACATCGGCTGGAACATGCATGACGTCTGCCCCAGCGCGGGGCGGTGTTCCTCCAGCGGCCGAAACTCGAACCAGCCCAGAAAGGTGTCGGTGGTCTTCTCCTGTGCGGGCCAGTAGCCGCGGGTCTGACAGCACGGGTAGTCGTGCAGGAGTCGCGGCAGGGCCGCGTATCGATCGCCGCGCGGCTGGTGGGACGGCCACCATTGATGAAGCGCATGACCTCGGGGGCGTTGTCCAGGGCAAGCAGGTGGTCGGTGTCAGCCGCTGTGAAGGCGCGCAGGACGAGCCGGCCGGTCTCCAGGAAGCCGGTCATGGCGGGACCTTCACCACGGGCGGCTGGGCCCGCCACCGGTTTTCCGACCGGCGGCAGGCTCGCCCCGAGTTGGGCAGAATACGGCAGGGCGTTGCCGACGTTGGCGATCCCCAGCAGTGGCAGGCCGGCCACCTGCCGAGGAACTGCTCCAGCCCGGGCACGAAGTCGCCCGAGGACAGACCGTGCGGATGGAGAAGGGGAAGCACCTCATTGACTTCAGCCTCCAGCACGGCGGCCGGCATCCGCCTCGCGCCCTCCCCGGCCGGGCGGTCTGGAGTGATGGCGCGCGGAAGACGGCAAGACCCCCATGGGACACACAGGTGCCATGAGCAGGGCGCGCTTCGGCACCCCGGTCAGTTGGGAGGTCGTTTCCTCCGGTGTGGATTCTCATGTGAGGCGGCGGGCCACCAGGGCGATCATCGTGGTGCAGGTCCTGGCGATGGGCGGCGGGGATCCGGGTGAGCCGGGTCTCGCCGGCGGTGGAGTCCTGAGCGGCACCGCACTTCACGCCATGGGGCCCAAGTCGTAGGATTTCCCGATCAGGGGGATCGGCGGGACCGGAGCAGCCGGAAGGCACCACTCTCTCGGGAGCGGCTTTGCCCTGGTCTTGTGCGGCTTCATCAGGACACGTCGCTTCTCATGGGCCCCGACGAGAGAACACGAGCAGCTAGGACGAGTG
Source organism: Streptomyces sp. Ac-502 (assembly GCF_045222935.1). Taxonomy (NCBI): domain Bacteria; kingdom Bacillati; phylum Actinomycetota; class Actinomycetes; order Kitasatosporales; family Streptomycetaceae; genus Streptomyces; species Streptomyces sp. Ac-502. Next base: position 8,376,396 of record NZ_JBHFFO010000001.1, on the reverse strand, counting down.
TGGCAAACCCGAGTGCTTTTGGCGACGGTGAAGAGCTGGAACGGTTCAAAGCAATCTTGGCCGACTGGCGGACGTCGCTCGTCGACCTGAGTGGCCGCAATCGGCTCCTCAACTTCAGGCACACCAGGGCGACCACCTTGGAGATCGCGCGTCCGTCGGCCGGGGAACTCGTCGAGGGCCTGGAGCGCGGCTGGGGTTTCGCGCCGCTGCCCGACGAGGAACCCGACGCCCAGGACTCCGAAGGGGCCCAGGCACAGACACGCATCGCCGAACAGCGTGGCGACGCGCACGGGATCGTCACCCAGAAGACGACGGGGCCGGCGCTCCTTCGTGCGCTGACACGCCTGCGCAGCAAATCCACCCAGCTCTTCAACGACTACGGTCTGTGGACTCTCCAGTTGGGCGTCGGCATCCTCCGCTGGCACGAGGACGGCGCGACGACGAGCAGTGATGCGCCGGTCCTTCTCCTTCCCGTGCGTATCGAGCGGCTGAGCAACGGACGTGTCCGTCTGGTGGCCAACGACGACGAGGAACCGCGTCTCAACCCCGCGCTCAGGGTCAAACTGGAGCAGTTCCACATCGACTGGTTACCCGTCACGGAACAGGATCCGACGGACCTTGACGCCGTGATCGACGCGGTCACCACGGCAGTGGCGGGGAAATCGGGCTGGCAGGTCTCGAGGCGCGTGGTACTGGCGCTTTTCGCCTCTCACAAGGAGTCGATGTACCAGGACCTCCTGGACAACGAGGCCCGCATCCTGAACAGCGATCTCGTACGGGCCGTGGCGCTCGGCCCCAAGGCTGGACTGGCGGCGGAGCGCTTCTCTTTCGAAGAGATCGACGCCGACCGGATCGACGAGCTCAGTCCGCCGGAGGACAGCCCGCTCGTCCTCGATGCCGATGCGTCGCAGCGTCAGGCCGTCGCGGCCGCTGTCGCAGGGCAGTCCTTCGTGCTCGACGGCCCGCCGGGTACGGGCAAGAGCCAGACGATCACCAACATGATCGCCGGCCTGATGCACGCGGGCCGCAGCGTGCTGTTCGTCAGTGAGAAGGCTGCCGCGCTCGACGTGGTGCTGGATCGGCTGAAGTCCGTCGGACTCGACTCGTACGCCCTGCCTCTGCACAGCCACAACACCAGCCGCCGGACCGTCGCTCAGGAGCTGGGGAGGGCTCTGGAGGAGGAGCCGCGGGCCCCACGGCTCTCCCAGGAGGCGGTCGCCCGGGCCCGCGAGGCGCGCGAGGCACTCAGTGCCTACGCCGAGGCGATGAATGAGATCAGCCAGCCACTCGGCCGGAGCCTGCACGATGTCATCGGCAGGGTCGGGCAGCTGTCCGAAGCACATGTGGCGTTCCTGGCTTCGGAGGCGGACGGCGGCGCCCGGCAGCAGAAGGTGTTCGACGCCGCAGCCATCAGCGGACAGGACCTGCACCTCGTCATCGAGGCGACGAAGGCCATTGCCGGTGCCTGGCAGGCGGTCGCTGATCCTTCCTTTCCCTGGCGGGGCCTGAAGGCCGACAGCAGCCACCCCCGTCCGGCGCTCGACCAGGCCACGGCCGCACGGGACGGACTTGCCGCGGCGGTGGCGCGTTATCAGGATCTCTCGCGAGACGGCCGGCCGATCGGGACGGAGAACGACGTCCGCCGGCTCATCAAGCTCCTCGCGCTGGTCGAGACACGCCGCCCGGTGCCAGAGACATGGCTGACCAGTGCCGACTTCGCCGACACGGTGGAGAGCCCGGTCGACGACTTCCTGACCGCTCTGAAGAAGGTGGTCAGGGCGCAGGCCACGGCCTGCTCCGTGGCAGGGGACCGCTGGGAGGAACTCTCGCCACGGCTCACCCCCGTGCCGAGCGAGGCCGAGCGCGCCCTGGCCACTCTCTCTCCGGCCGCTATCGATCCCTCTGAGCTGTCGGAAGAGCGCGCGAACAAGTTGGCCCACGAGTTCGAGACGACCGCGGACCGTCTTGAGCGTACGCACCGCAGCCTTGCCGAGGTCGCGCAGCAGCTGGGGCTCGACATCCCGGACAGCGCTGCGGCAGCGGAAGACCTCTGCGACGTCATCGCGCTGGCGGGAGCCGAGCACCGCCCCCTCGAACAGTGGCTTGTGCCCGGAGGAGCATCCAGGGCGGACAGAGCGGCTGTGAACGTGGTCGCCGACGGTCTGCGCGCGTTCTTCGCCCGGCGTGACACGGTTCTGTCCGCACACGCACGCGCGACCACAGAGGCCGGGCCCGGCTGGGCCTCGATTCCCGGCTCGCTCGACACGCAACCTTCGGCGTCCGAGCAGGCCCTTGCCGAGTTGGAGCCGCCCGGCCTGGACGTATGCCCTCTGACACGTACACAGGCCGCAGAGACTCGCGATGGGTTCGCGAGCCTGGGAGCGACTCTCGAATCGGCCGAGCAACATGCCGCAGCCATGGCCGGACTTCTCGGACGTGACCGGCCGAGGAACGCGCAGGAGGCCGAGGAGCTCATCGCCCTCGTGAAGCTGGCCACGGCCTCCCACCGGATGCTGGACACGTGGCTCGACCCTCAGGTGATGTCTCAGGTACGGGAAGCCTGCGCGGAGATCACCGACGCCGCACGCCGGCTCGCCGAGGCCGAGCAGGCTGCGCAGGACGTCTTCCGCCCCGAAACCGCCGTCTCCCCCGGTCTGCCGGACCTGATAGGCCGCCTGTCCGAAGGCTCACGCGGAATCGGCGGCCTGCTGTCCAGTGCAGTACGCGCAGACCGCAAGGCACTCGGTGCGTTGACGGTGGCGGGCTCGTGGCGCAGTGAGCTGTATGCCCGGTTGCCGGTCGCCCTGGCCTGGCATACGGCTCACGACCGCCTGCGGTCTCTCGCCCGTACGCATGCCGCTCTTCTCGGACACTACGCGGGGACGGATCTGCCCGACGTGCCCGCCTTGGAGGCGGCACTGGCGCACGCCAACTCCGTGCACCGGCTCGCGCCGGACACGGTCCTGGACCCGCACCGTCGCACCCTGATGGCCGCCCAGGTCGCGGACGGTGACGCCCCGGCCCCGGAACTGCTGGAGCGCTGTGGGGTATTGAGCGAGAATCTGAACACCTGGCGGCAGGACCTGGCACGCCCCCGCCTTGCGGCCGTCGCGGACGATCTCGCCAAGTGCTCTCTGGCCGACGCCGCCCGCTGGTTCCGCGACCACCTGGATCCGCTCGCTCGGGCCGTCGACGTCATCGACACGGTCACCTCCGTCGGCCGTCGCGACGGCGGACCTGACTTCGCGTACACGCTCGCAGGCGCACGGGCGGCGATCAGCGCCGCGCAGGAGAGCCAGCGAGAGACCGCTGGGTTCGCGACTGAGGAGGACACGTACCGTCGTCTGTGCGGCTCCTGGTACCGGGGGCTGGACACCGATCCCGCCGAGCTGCGTGCCCATTCCTTTGACGCGGCGCAGAGACCCGGCGACATCCTCGGCCTCCTGCACCGGGCCTGGGGCCGCCACGAATCCGCCCTGGGTGCCTGCGCCGACGAGGAGCAACGCAAGTTGCTCGGCCGGTATGCGCTCGACAGCGGCGTCGACACCGCCGCACTGCAGGATGCCCTGGAAGTCGCGCACACCGTGGAGCGGCTGGCGCCGGACACGCTCACCGATCCCGCACGCCAGGCACGTCTTATCGGCTTCCTCGCGGACGAACGTCCCGTTCCGCACGCCCTTGTGCGTCGGACGGAGCCGCAGCTCCGTATCGACCTGCACACCTGGCGGGAGTACGCCGGTCAGCCGCACCTCGCCCCCGCAGGCGCGCACCTGCTCGCCGGCCCGCTGCACGACGCGGTGCGCTGGCTGCGTGCTCACGTCGAACCCTTCGAGGACGCGGCCGACCTCCTGCGCGCTGTGGCGCGCGTCGCCGACGTCGCTGTCGACAGCGGACTGTCCCTGGCGCGGGCTCGCCAGGCAGTGACGGCAGTGTTCGACGCGCGGGCGGCCGATACGCGGTTCACTGCGGACGCCCCACGTCACGAGAGGCTGCTCGGTGAGCTCTACCAGGGCACGGCGACCGACAAGGGAGCTGTACTCGACGCCCTGGACTGGGCCCAGCAGGTACGCCGGACAGCACACGGAGGCCACGGAGCCCCTCTGTCCACCCCAGCAGCCCGGCTGATGCTGGATGCTCCCGCCGACACGTCCGTGGCCGACCGCCACGACGACTGGCAGCGCCAGCGGGACAACCTCGTCGCCCACTTCGAGGTGCAACGCGGCCGTCTCCTGCAACGCGAACTCCGGGAGTCGCTGCCCGCTGCCGCGACCTGCCTGTCCCAGCTGGACCATGACCCCTTCGGCCCCGAGGCATGGACCACGTGCTCCGAGGCCCTCAAGCAATTGCGACGGTACGGCCTGGACGGGCTGCCCTCCCAGCTCGCGCAGCGCGGCGTGTCCGCGGCCGACTTCCCCGCCTCCGTCGAGCGCGCGGTCCTCACCGCCTGGATCGAGCGACGCTTCGGGCTTGACACCCGGCTCAAGCCCCTGCGCGCGGCGGACCGCGATCAGCTGGTCGAGCGATTCCGGGACGCGGATCGCGCCCTTGTGGAGGCTGCCCACGCCGAGGTCATCGCGGCATGCAATGCCCGTCGCCCGCGCCGAACCACCATCGGCCCCGCAGCTGAGTTGCGCCGGCAGTCGCAATTGAAACGCCGCCACAAGCCGGTACGACAGCTACTGGGCGAGACGCGGGACGTCGTACAGCTCATCAAACCCTGCTTCATGATGAGCCCCCTGACGGTCAGCCAGTTTCTGCCCGCGGATTTCCGCTTCGATGTCGTCATCTTCGACGAGGCGTCCCAGGTGCTGCCGCAGGACGCGGTGAACTCCGTCTACCGCGGCAGCGCTCTCATCGTGGCAGGCGACCAGAAGCAGCTCCCGCCGACCTCGTTCTTCAGCGCCGGCGGCGAAGGCGACGATGACGACGAGTGGGACGAGGAGGGCACGGACAACTTCGAGTCCGTGCTCGACGCCTGCAAGGCCAGCGGCGTGCTGCGCGGCCTGCCGCTGCGATGGCACTACCGGAGCCGCCACGAGAACCTCATCGCCTTCAGCAACAACGATTTCTACGACAACACCATGGTGACCTTCCCGGGCGCGTACGAGCAGAGTCCGGACCTCGGCGTCGAGTTCTTCAAGGCCGACGGTGTCTACGACCGGGGCGGTCGAAGCAACAACCCAGGCGAGGCGGCAGCGGTCGCGCGGCGCGTGATCCACCATTTCGCCAACAGGCCGGGGCTCAGCCTGGGTGTGGTCGCCCTTTCCCAGGCACAGGCCGAGGCCATCGAGGAAGGCGTCCAGAAGGCACGAGCCGCTCGGCCCGACCTCGATCGCTTCTTCACCGAAGATCGCCTCGACGGCTTCTTCGTCAAGAACCTGGAGACCGTCCAGGGCGACGAGCGCGACGTCATCATCCTGTCCGTCGGCTACGGTCCGGACCACCGAGGCAAGCTGCTCTCGACATTCGGCCCCATCAACAGAGACGGCGGCTGGCGCCGTCTCAACGTCGCCGTGACCCGTGCCCGGCGACGCATGGAGGTCGTCGCCTCCTTCCATGGCTCCGAGCTGGCCGACAGCACCAACAAGAGTGTCCAGCACCTGAAGCGCTACCTCCAGTACGCCGAGCACGGCCCCCACATCCTGCAGACGGCTGCGGCCGACCCGGACGCCGCGCCGGAGAGCCCCTTCGAGGAAGAGGTGTTGGGCGTCCTGCGCGACTGGGGCTACTCCGTACAGCCCCAGGTCGGCGTCGCCGGTTTCCGCATCGACATGGCGATATGGCACCCCGCCGCCCCGGGCAGCTACGCCCTCGGCATCGAATGCGACGGCGTCATGTACCACTCCTCGCGCGCGGCCCGCGACCGCGACCGGCTGCGGGAGGCCGTACTGCGCGACCTCGGCTGGAAGCTGCACCGTATTTGGGGCACGGACTGGTACCGCAACCGCCGGGACGCGATGGCGCGCCTGCGCGCCGCGGTGGAGGAAGCATGTGCACGGGACCCGTTTCAGGTGATGCCGGATGAGCCGGTCGATGAGGGGACTCCTGCCGAGGGGCCTTCCGCGCCGGACACGGCGGTGGACATGGGGCCGGCGGTGACGTTCGTGGCGGTGGACGACGGGCCGCCGACGTGGAGCCGGGCGTACGAGGAGGTCGTCGACGTTCAACTGGTCAGCCTGCGGGACGCGTCCGCTCAGCGTCGCGGCATGCGGAATGCGGAGCTGCAGGACCCGGACGCGGTGGGAGTCGTCGCCGACGTCGCCCTCTCCGTGATCAAGGCTGAGGGCCCGATGACGGAGGATCTGGTCTTCACCCGGGTCCGTTCGGCGTGGGGTATCTCAAGGGCGGGCGCGGTGGTCCGGGACTCGGTTCGCCGAGCGCTGCGGAGGATCGCCGCCGCGGGCCAGATCGTGCGAGTCGGCGAGGCGTACGACGTTCCTGGCCGGGAGCTGGCCTTCGCTCGCACCCCGACATCGACCGTGGCACGCAAGGTCGGGCAGGTCCCGTCGGTCGAGCGGCGGCTCGTGGTGGGGCGCGTGATCGAGGAAAGTCCGGGCGTCCACCGAGAGGAGCTGCTCCGCGAGGTCGCGCGCTTCTTCGGGTGGACACGGCTGGGCCCTGATATCAGGGATGCACTCACGAGCGACGTGGACGAGCTCGTCGCGAAGGGGGCGGTCCGTGAAGCGAACGGATTCCTGATGCCCGCGGACGGTGACTGACGAGCCACGAAGGGTGCCGCTCGGCGGGACTGCCGTCGAGCGGCCGTGGGTTGAGCTGCACCCCCGCCTGCGGGTCGGTGCCGACTCGCCTGACGCGACGTCGGCACCGCTGCCCCCAAAGGCCCGCCCCGCCCACACCCCCGTACCTCACCGTGATCCGAGCGGATCGCGGGTAGCGGCCGGGCGCGGCGGCCAGGCGCGGGGGGCGAGGATGCCGAGGACGTAGGCGCGGGCTACGAGGGCGGGCCTGGTGTCGGCGTCCAGCAGGTCCCGTAGCCGGCTGAGGTGGTAGTCGACCGCCTGTCGGGAGAGCTTCAGTGAGGTGGCGATCTCACCGTTGGTACTGCCGCCGGCGAGGAGGGACAGTATGCGGATCTGCGCGGCGGTGAGCGGCGAGTGGGCCTCGTGGGCGATGCTCTGGTCGGTGACGACGGCCCACACGTGCGCAACACGGCCGACGGGCCCGCTCACCGTGGACAGGTGGAGCTGCGCGCGGCGCTGGCGCCCCTCGGTGTCCAGGAGTACGGCGGAGGTCTCCGCACGCCTGATGCGGCGGGTGATCAGACCCTCCCAGGCGCGCCGCAGGGGGCGGAGGTCGGGCGTGGCGGCGAGCAGGGTGTGTGCGCGGCGGCCGACGAGGTCGGACAGGCGTGTCCGGAAGAGTTCGGCGGCGGCCGTGCCCGCCTGTTCTATACGGCCGCCGACCGAGAGCAGCGCGCAGGGCAGACCGCTGTAGTCCCGCAGTGCGCGCAGGTTCTCCTCGGCCTCCTGGCGCTGGCTCGTCGCGCGGACGTGGTCGGTGATGTCGACATAGATCCCGGCCACACAGGTCCGGCCGTTCCCCTGGAACGGGAAGCGGTGGCCGGCCGCCTGCCCTGTGCTGCCGTCCGAGCGGTGATAGCGCAGGTGGTGGCGGACCGGCTTGCCGCGGCTGAGTATCTCCTGGTCCAGGGCCCGGAACTGGGCGGCGTCGGAGGGGGTGTCGAGGTCCTCGATACGGCTGCCGACGACCCGCTCCGGTGTGGTGCCGTAAAGATGCGCGTAGGCGTGATTGGCCCATAAGTAGCGGCCGTCGCGGTCACGGAGGAAGGCCGCGGCCGGCGCGAAGTCGGCGAAGTCCGCGAAAGCGGCGTACGGCCGGCCGCCCGCGGGCTGTGCACCGGCCTCCATCGCGAACCCGCGCGTCCAGTCCCGGCTCCCGTCCTGGGGCCGTCTCACGGTGAAGGTCCGGCCGTCGAACTGGACCAGGGGGTGGTCGTCTTGGAGGGCGTCTCCCGGAGCGGACAGCTCTTGGCGCGCGCGGTCCAGGAAGCGCTGCGCGGTGGGCAGGTCGGCGAAGGCCCCGCCGCCCCGCTCCTGGACGCGTCCCTGCTCGTCGGCCTCCCACCAGGAGACGGGGAGGTGTTCCAGCAGTGCCCTGAGACCGGGATCGTCCACGACGGCCTTTCCGTCCATGCTCCCACCGGGCGGCGGGAAGTGACATGGCGATGCCTATCCCGTGCGGAGTCCCGCCATGCTCGGTTATCGGCCGACTGCGGTACGTGAGCGCGTCGCCGGGGCAGTTTGCCATAGGTGATCCACAACCTTCGTCCGTACTCCAACGATGTCCACGACTTTGGCATTTGCCTGATTGGCGCCCGCCTCCGGTGGCACTTCCGGCACTCACTCTCTGATTCCCTTGTGTGTGTCACCGGTTACCCGTCGTGTTCTACGCGGGTTGCGTCTCCGTACCCCGGACGGACGCCCGACGCCCCTGACGACAAGTGGACAGACAAGTGATGGGAGACGAATCTCAGTGAGCACGGTGCTGTTGGTGCACGCCAAGGGCGGTCCGCCGCTCGGCCACGTCCTGTCCCGGGCAGCCGCGCGGGCGGACGTGCACCTGCTGGCGCTCAGCGCGCTTCCGCCGTCGGTCGCCGCGTCCGCGGAGCGGCTGTGCGCCTCGGTCGTGCTGCCCACCGACGCGGAGCGGTCCGACCTGGTCTCGTTGATCGTCTCGCGGGCCGGAGCCGTCGGCGCGGAGGCGGTTCTCACCTTCTCCGAGTACGCGGTCGTGGCCGTCGCCGAGGCGTGTGCGGCGCTCGGTCTCGCCGGGGCGGGAGACGCCGCCGCGCTCGCCCGCGACAAGCGGATGATGCGGCACACCTGGCACATGCACGGCCTGCCGCAGCCCGCGTTCCGCCCCGTCGCCACACCGGCGGACCTTCACGAGGCCGTCGCCGCCCTGACCGCTCCCCTGCTGCTGAAGGCGGCCTGGAGCGCGGGCTCCACCGCCCATCAGATCATCGCCTCCCCGCAGGAGGCCGACGCCGCCTGGCAGCGCTCGCGCGAAACCATGGACCAGTCCGCCCGGCTGGGCTTCGCCGAGCTCCATGTGGCCGAGGCGGCGGGACACTTCGTGGTCGAGGAGATCGTCACCGGCGACACCGCGGGCTGGTTCGACGAGCCCGGCTGGGGCGACTACGTCAGCGTCGAGGGCGTGGTGACCGGCGGCGTCTTCCGGCCGGTCTGCGTCAGCGGCCGGATGCCGACGGTGCAGCCGTTCACCGAGCGCGCCGGGATCACCCCCGCGTCGCTTCCCGCGGACCTCCAGGACCGCGTCGTCGCCCTCGCCCGGGAGGCCGTCGACGCCCTCGGCCTGCGCGACTGCGGCACCCACACCGAGATCAAGCTCGGTGCCGACGGGCGCATGTGGCTGATCGAGACGGCCGCCCGGTTCGGCGGCGCGATGACCGTTCCGCAGATCGAGGAGGTGTTCGGGCTCGACGTCGTCGGCATGCTCGTGGACCATCTGCTGGGCCGTCCGGTCGCCTGGCCCGAGCGGGTCCTCGGTCCGGAGCAGGCGCGGGGCGCCGCGGGTTCCCTCGTCGTCCTCGCGGTGGACGGCCAGGGCGCGGCCTGGCGGGACCGCAGGGTGTGGGACTTCCCCGTGGTGCGGGAGGCCGTCGCGCTGAGCGAGGGCAGCACGCTCTCGGTCGTACCGGAGAGTTCCCTGCCCGACGGCAGCACCGTGCCGGTCTACGACCCCGCCGGCGGCGCCAACACGATGGCGGCCCTGTGCCTGCTCTCCGCCGCCGACGCGCGCACCGTGCTGCGTGACTTCACGGCTCTGGTGGACGCGCTGCCCGAGGTGCTGCCGCCCGCCGTAACCGCCGCGCCGCGGTCCGGGTCCCCGGCCACCCGGCCCCTGTCCACGGCCCCGGCCCCGGCCCCGGCCCTGGACACAGTCCCGGACACGGCCACGCCCGCGCGCACGCCCGCGCCCGCTCCCACGTCCACACCGTCCGCACCCCCGCCCGCCCGCGCGTCCAGCCGGCCGTACCGCCCGAGGGAGTCGCCGTATGACCACCACCCAGCTCACCGTCAGCGTCGCGGACCCCGCGACCGACCGCACGGTCATCGGCGAGAACCTCTCGCTGCCGCTGTTCCGCACACTGTCCGGGGTCCTGGCAGGCCACCCGTACCTGAAGGTCGTCGTCGACCGTGCCGAGACCACCTGGCACCTGCTCGACACGGCCGCCCACCCCTTCCACGTGAACTACATCGCCACCCGTGTCCTCGGCATGGATCTGGCCGAACTCGACGCGCAACTGGACGAGTTCAACGCGTCCGTCTACATGGAACCCGAGCGCCGCTTCCTGCTCGGGGTGCTGTCCCTGCACACCGACGAGGACCGGGAGGGCCGCGAGCGCACCTTCCTCGTGCTGGAGACGACCGAGGCCGACACCATGCACGGGGAGTTGCTGGAGTTCTTCTACACCTTCGTCCGGGAGCGCGTCGACGGCAGGCTGCCGCTCCTGCTCAAGCCCGCCAACCACGGTCAGGAGGAGGCACTGGCCTCGGTCAGTGAGCAGCGGGTGCCGCGCGTTCTCGGTCACGAACTCTTCGGCTCCAGGGTCCGCGTGCCGCTCAACGCCGGGGAAGCCACCGGACGGCTGCGCTGCTTCACGAGCGTGGCGGAGTACGAGGCGGCGGCCGGCGGCCTCGGCTGGTCGGACATCGTCGCCATGCCCTGCCTGCCGGACGGCGTGCAGCGGGTGGCCGGATTCATCAACACCGCGCCCATCACCCCGCTCTCCCACACCAACGTCCTCGCCTCCGGGTGGGGCATCCCCAACGCGATCGTCCGCGACCTGGACCAGCTCGTCCGGAAGGACGGTTTGGACGGGGCCTGGGTCCGCTACCGGGTCAGCGAGGACGAGATCACCCTGGAGCGGCTGGAGCAGGCCCCCGAACTGCGGGCCCCGGCCTGGCACCAGCAGCGCATCCGCCTGGAACCACCGCTCTTGGAGGACGCGCCCGTACTCTCCCTGCACCGGCTGCGCAGCGCCGACCGGGACCGATACGGCACCAAGGCGGCCAACCTCGGAGAGCTGCACCACGTCCTCGACAGCCGCACGGCCGACCTCACCGCGTTCTACGGCCGCCCCCGCCCGCCCCGTAAGAACCTGTACGGGCACCTCGCGGCTCGGCTCGGCCTGGACGCGCCCTCCGCCACCGAACTCCGCGCGGCCGCGTCCTCCTTCGTGGCCGGAACGGTCGCGGCCCCCGAGGGAGTGGCCCTGCCGTTCTCCCTCCTGCACCGTTTCCTGACCTCCTCCCCCGCGCTCCAGCAGGGCATCGGCAAGCTGAAGATGGCGCTCGAACTCGACGCCATGGACGTCCTCGACCCGCTCTGCCTGCAGATCCAGCACCTGATCCGGCACACCGCGATGCCCGACTCCGTCACCGGGGAGATCACCCGGTCCTTCCCCGCCCCGCTCGCCGCGGGCGGCCGTCTCGTGGTGCGCTCCTCCTCCAACGCCGAGGACCTGCCGGGCTTCTCCGCGGCAGGGGTCTACGAATCCGTCACCACCGTCCACGGCACGGACGAACTCCTCGACGCCGTACGGCAGGTGTGGGCCTCCCTGCTCTCCCCGCGCAGTGTGCGGCTGCGCCACCAGGTGGGCATATCCCTGGACGACACCTACATGGGCGTGATCATCCAGGAGTACGTCCCCGCCGCGCTCGGCGGTGTCCTGGTGACCTGCGACCCCACCCGGCGCGAGGACTTCCGCAACGTCTACCTCAACTGTTCGCCGGGCTCCCCCGAACAGGTCGTCGAGGGAGAGGTACTGCCGCAGCAGTACCTCTACAACACCGTCGAGGGCGGCGGACGCACCGTCGCCCTCGGTTCCTGGAGCGAGGGCCTGCCCGCCGCCACACAGGCCCGGCTCGCCGACCTGTCCCTGACCGGCCGGCTGCTGCAGTCCCACTTCAGCGCCCCCGACGTGGACGACCCGCTGGACATCGAGTGGCTGCTGACCGACCAGGGCGACTTCCGCCTGGTCCAGATCCGCCCCTACGCGCTGTGAGCCCCCGCCTCCCGCGCTCCGCGGCGCGGCCCGCGGCCACGCCCCTGACCGGCACCGCCCGGCGCGTCATCCGGCTCAACTACGGCTTCCAGCTGCTGTTCAACCTGCTGTGGTGGATGCCGGTGTTCTACGCCTACCAGAAGGACGCCGGGCTCTCCGACGGGCAGATCTTCGGTATCCAGAGCATCTACTACGTGGCCTTCTGCCTCTTCGAGATACCGACCGGGCTGATCGCCGACCGGATCGGTACCCGCAACTGCCTGCGGGCCGGCGCCGTCGTGATGACGGCCGCGAATCTCGCCCCGGTGGTCAGTTCCTCGTACTCCGGCTTCCTCGTCCACTTCCTGGCCATCGCCGCCGGCCGCTCGCTCACCTCGGGCGCGGCCAGCGCCTACCTGTACGACGGGCTGCGCGCCGAGGGGTGCGAGGAGCACTACCTCAAGGCGGAGGGGACCGCCCGGGCACTCGGACTCGCCGCGAAGATCCTGTGCTGGCCCCTGGTCGGGCCGCTGATGGCTTTCGTCCACCCGGCCCCGTACCTGCTGAGCGCCCTGAGCGCGGCGGGTTCCCTGATCTGCGTCATCGCCCTGCCCCGATCCGCGACGCCCTCCAAGGCTCGCGCCACGACCTCGCCGGGCCGGGCCGGAAAGCCCCGGGCACCACGGGGCGGGCGCGGCACCTCGCTGGGCGACGCGAAGGCAGCGCTGCGCTGCGTCGTCTCCTCGCCGTGGCTGGCGCTGGTCATGGTCCAGGGCGTGGCCGTGTTCACCCTGTCCAGGATCTGCCAGGTCAACCTCTTCCAGCCGATCCTGCTCGACCACGGCATCGGCGAGTCCGCGCACGGCGGGGTACTGGCCGCCATGACGGTGGCGGAGGCCATCGGCTCGGCGCGCCCCCAGTGGCTGGGCCGCCGCCTGACACCGGTGGCCTGGGTCTCCGTCCTCAGCCTCGTCCTCGCGGGCACGCTGGCGGGCATCACCCTCGGCGGGCCCTGGACGGTCGTCGCCCTGCTGTGCGTGTTCGCCGCCGCGGCCGGCTTCGCCTATCCCATCCAGCGCAAACTGGTCAACGACGCCGTGCCTGCCGGTGCCCCACGGGCGACGCTGCTGTCGGTCGAGTCGATCGTGGACCGTGCGGTGTGCGCGCTGGCGGCCGTCGCCGTGGGCGCCTATCTCTCCGCAGGCCATCTGGACGCCCTGCTCTGGCACAGCGCCCTGGCGACCGCGGTGCTGCTCGGCGCCTTCCAACTGGTGCTGCGCAGCACGAAGATGCGGCGCGGTGCTGAGGGGATGACGCAGGAGGCGAAGCCCTCCGCACCGGACTCGCATCGCAAAGCCGCCGTGTAGGACGTCCGCACGCCCGCGCCCACATCGGGGGGCGGGCGTGCGGGCGTACGAGCGCGGGCGTGCGGGCGTGCGTACGGGCGCAGGCGCGCACGCAACGGTTCAGGCGCGCCGGTGAGAGCCGTACGTCAGGGACTCGATCACTCGGACCGGAAGGTAGGCGGGACCGAAGGGCCGTCCGACCCGATAGGCCACATAACCGAGCGAAGCCGCCACGTACGTCTCCTTGGCGGTCTCCCCTCGTAGACGAGGCGGCAGCCGTGCGCCGCGGCCTTGGCACGCTTCCAGAGGGCGGGCGCCGGCTTACGCTCCGCCTCGGTGCGCGGAGTGAGAATCCGGTCGCCGAAGTCCTTCCAGGCGAACGGGACGGGCCCCTTCCAGGCGCCGTCGACCTCCTTCTTCAGGGCGGCAGCGCGCTCGGCGTCCGTCGTGCCCCACGAGGACGGCACGTTGGTGATCAGCCCGACCTTGATGTGCCGCTCCCGCAACGCGCGCAGGTACGCGGCTGCACCCGGCAGGTAGCTGATGCTGGAGTCCGCGGCCGTGTGCACCAGAGTCTCGCCCAGATCGAAGTAGACGATGGCGCAGCCGCGCGCCGAAGGTGCCCGCGTCCCGACCGCCGGAGCGCCGTGCGACACGTCCGCCGGCACGGCCGCACCCGCCGTGGTACCCAGCACGACCGACGCCACCACGGCGGCCGGCAACGCGAGACCGGTACGGAAGAAGCCACGGAAGGAGGTTCTCTGCATGGCGTTCGGCGCCTCTCTCTTCGACGCGCCACTCGGACGCGCCCATGCCGGCTGCGTGACAAACAGATACGCGAAGTGGCCCAACAGCCCCTTGCGCACCCGGAAGAGACCTCTCCCCCGTCATCGCTGCTTCCCGCCATACCCCTGAACGGCACACGCCACTCGCCGGCACGCCACCGAGCACCACGACGGTCAGCGTGGCGTGTGGCGGACCGCCCGGTCGCGACCGGGCGGCCGGCCGCCGTTCACAGGGCGATGACGATCTTGCCGTGAACATGCCTCTCGGTCTGCGTCGTCACGGCTTCGCGAATCCGCTCGACCGGGAAGGTCGCCGCGATCGGCACCGTGATCCCGCCGGAACGAATCGCGTCGGCGATCCGCTCCAGGGCGCCCGGGCTCGCGTCGAGGGCGCCTGCCTTGCGCACACCGGGCGGCAGGGCGGGGCCGTCGGCCACGACGGAGATCCGCTCGGGTGCCACGCCGAGCTTGAGCGCGGTCTCGGCCGCCTCCCGTCCGAACAGGTCGGTTGCGGCGGTGATCCCCTCGGGCGCCAGGGCTCGCACCCGGTCCGCCAGGCCGGGGCCGTACGCCACGGGTTCGGCGCCGAGCCCGCGCAGGAATCCGAACGTCCCCTCGGAGGCGGTGCCGAGCACCCGGGCGCCCGCCAGCTTCGCCAGCTGCACGGCGAAGATGCCCACGCCGCCCGCCGCCCCACCGATCAGGACGGTGTCCCCGGCGCGGAGCCCGATCGCGGCGAGCGCGGCGGAGGCCGTCAGACCGGACACCGGAAGCACGCCCGCCACGTCGTCGCCGATGCCCTCCGGGATGGGCCACAGCGCTGCCGTGGGCGTCTTGACCAGCACGAAATCGGCGACGGACCGGCCGATCGCAGCCCCGAACACCCGGTCGCCGACCGCGAATCCCGTGGCTTCGGCGCCCACCTCGTCCACCACTCCGGCGAAGTCACTGCCGAACCCGGCCGGCAAGGTGATGCCGAACCGCGCCGCCATGTCGGGCTGTGTGGTGATTTGCCAGTCCATCGGATTCAGCCCGGCGGCAGTGACCCGGACGCGAACCTCGTCCGGTGCGGCGTGCGGCTCGGGTATCTCCTGCAGTTCGAGTACTTCGGGACCGCCAAATCGCCGGTAACGCACAGCTCTACTCATCGACGCCGCCTCCTGGGCAGTGATGGGACTTGGTCTCATCGACCGTACACCAACGATGGGACCAAGTCCCGTACACTGCTCCCATGGCTCGCTGGCAACCCGACGCACCAGGACGACTCGCCGCCGCCGCCCTCGACCTCTTCGAGGAGCGCGGCTACGAGAACACGACCGTGATCGACATCGCGGAGCGCGCGGGGCTCACCAAGAGCACGTTCTTCCGGCACTTCCCGGACAAGCGCGAAGTGCTCTTCGGCGGGGGCACGGTGGCCGGCCTGCTCGTCGAAGGGATCGCCTCGGCGCCGCCGGCGGCCGGGCCGCTCGACGCGGTGGCGGACGCCCTCGACGCGCTCGGCCGGACGTTCTTCACCGCCGACCGCCGCGAGTTCAGCGGCCGGCGCCAGGCCGTACTGAACGCCCATACGGAACTGCGTGAACGCGAAGCCCTGAAAAGGATCGACCTCACCGCCTCGATGATCGAGGCCCTCCACCGCCGCGGAGTCCCGGACCTGACCGCGCGCGTGGCCGCGAGGCTGGGCACGCTCGTCTGGGAGATCGCCTACGATCGATGGCTCGACGCCGACAACAGCGAGGACTTCGGCCCGCTGGCACGGCAAGCGCTCGCCGAAGTACGCGCGGCCGGAGCCGGGCGTCAGGAGCGGACCGGCTTCAAAGATCATCCTGGTGGTGGATCATGACGCCGTGGGACATCATCATGAATTCACCGGCCTAGCGGCCCCGTACCCGCCCCGGGCGACCAACAAATAACTCAACCGGCAGCCCCGTATCGTCCCGTATCGGGACACACCCCGCCAGTTCCCCACCGCAACACAACGTCCCGGCCAACGGCCGACACTGCGTGAGGAAGACAGCCCGGCCGGAACGCGCTGCGCCTTCGAAGGAGTGCCCCTACTGGTGGTGCCCCGCTCGGTCGCCGTGAGCACTCTGTCGATCAGGCCGGCGATCTCGCCCATCTCCACCGCACCCAGCCCCGGGTGGTCAATACCGGCGTGCCGATGCGGAGGCCCGAGGTGTACCGACGCGCCCGCCACCACGGTCTCCTGCCTGCTGATCATCAGCACCGCCCTGGTGTTGCTGTTCAGGTCACGGTCAGCAACGTGCGCGGACCCCCACCGGAGCAGCCAGGATGCTGGGCCGGGCGGCCTGGGCCCTGGGCGCGTCCTGTCTGTTTACATGAATTGCCTGGCGACACATGGGCATACAGCGCCCTCCACGCGCTCAGGTGCCGGTGAGCCTGCTCACTGCCTACCGTCACAGGACTCCGAACGTCCCATGTCCGACGCCTCGTCGAAGCCGAGGACGAGTGTCCAGTCGCCGTTCTCGCCCGGAGCGCTGAAGGCGCCCGCGACGTAGGACTCGTCCCCGTAATCATCACCCACCTCGGCGCGGTGAGCTTCGTCCGCCTCGATCAGCCCGGCCGTTCCCTCCCCGGTGCCGCGCGGCTCCGCCTCCATCGCGCGCAGCACCTCGTGCGGGGACCGCCCCTGTATGAGGGTCAGGGTGTATCCGCCCTCCATCATGTGGTGGAAGAGCGGTGAGGTGCGGATCCAGGCGTAGTCGTGCGCGGTCACCAGTTCATACGGCGAAGTGTGCCTGTTGCCGCTGACAACGCCCGGTGCAAGCCGGCGCGGCTCGACAGGCGGCTTTTCGAAGAGGCGCCGCGGGCGATGTCACCACGGGAGAAGAGGATGATGGGAGAACGTTCCAGCAGCGTTGGGAGAAATGTGAACCCCGTCTTGTTGCGAGGGCCCCTCGGGGCCATGGCCCGGGAGACCGCCCGGGGCACCGGCATCGAGGCCGATGAATTGTACGCCGCTGCGGTGTGTTGGTGGTCGACCGCGATCGCTCCTGCCGTCAAGCTTTCACACTGGCCCAAAGCGCCGCTTTCTGTCTGGGCTTCCTTCGTTACTGCCGAGACGGCGCGCCCTCCGTTGGTCGATGCCTTGATCCTCGAACAACTCGCTCCGCTCACCGTTCGCCGCCATGTGAAGAGCGACCGGGAGTTCGGCTCAGCGCTCTACACCGCGTACAAGGCCCGTCGAAACGGCCGTGCCACCGATGCCGTACTGCTGACTGGCAGCCCGTTCCCACATCGGCAGCGAAGGCCCTCGCCGATTTCCCCACTGCTGGAAGGCCCCGTCCGGAAAGCCTGGGACGGTAACCACTGCTTCCTCCCCACTCACTGGAGGCACGCCGTACCTACCGACCCCCCGCCCCGGGTCGGCGTGCTCTGGGAGCTGACCATCGACGAATGGCAACAGTTCGAAGAAGTCAACGCAGCGACCTTCTCCCGCGCCTTGCACTTCGCCCGGCGTCATGCACCCACGACGGCGCACACACATCACTCGGAGACCCCGGACCTGAGATGGTCACACGCTCTGTCCACCGCTTACGCATGGGCCTTCCAGCACCGCCCTGTCCTGGGATACAGCCAAGCCGCCGAGGAGAAGATCATCGCGTTTCGCCTGGCCGACGAGGAGAAGCGTGCAGCATTGCCCCGCCTGGCCCGCTATTTCTTGGTACGGGACAGCGACCATGTGTCCCGCATCGCCGGCACACTCGCAGCGAGCGAAGTGTCCTCCATCAAAGGCGCCCACGTGGACGCCGCCTGGTCACTCGTCCGCCGGGCAAGTCTCGACACTCTGGAACTGCTCCAGGTGCCGGCTTCCACGGTCCACGCCCTGATAGCGGACCTGGATGCGGCGATCTCCAGCGTCACAAAGACGGACACGTCAGCGATTCCGCACCCCGCAAGCGCGTGGGAGCACGAGCCAAGCCCTCGCAAGACGGTCCGCAAGACGCGAGATCCCTCGGTCGTGAAGCGCATCAAAGAGTGGTACGACAGCTGCCAGATGTGCGGTGAAACCATACGCCTGCCGACATCGGAACGTGGTTACACCGAGGCAGCACACATCCAGCCCCTGAATGGTGCCGACCCAGGACCGGACATTATCGAGAATCTTCTCTGTCTGTGCTCGAACTGCCATATACGCTTCGACCATGGCGCCCGAATCATCAATGACGACTTCATGGTGATCGACACCCTCACAGGTCAGAAGCTCCGCGCGCTCACCATCCATCCCTGGCACTACATCGGCCGGACATACCTGCGCTACCACCGGGATCGGTGGAGCGGTCAGATCGCGGCGTCGGCGCAGGATGACCACCGGATGCGTACGTCAGTAGAGAATTCGGAAACGGCCCCACTCCACGACCGCTAGGTTGCCTCGCGTCAACGGGGCAGGATGCGGTCCGAAATAGCAAGGTTCGCGAGGAATGCCGAGCAAGCCGTGCGCGCGGCCTCGCCTCATCAAGTCCCACTGCCCCGCCGTCACTCCTTCGGGTGCCGGTGCTGCGGTCCGTCGATTTCGGGATGGCAGCGTGCCGCTGACGGCTTACGCCATGTCGGGGCCGAGCAGTTGTGGATGTCGATGCTCGGGGCATCGGCATGGGTGGGCGACATCCGGGCCGCCCACCGCGCGGTGGCAGCCTCGACGGTGCCGCGCGGAACAGAAGTTCTGGGCAGGAGCGAATGCAGGGATGCGGCTGTGCACCTGACTCCACACGAACAAGAACGTCTGATGCTGCACGTGGCGGCCGATGTCGCCGAGGAGCGCCGGGCCTGGGGGTGCGGCTCAACTACCCGGATCCATGGCGCTGTTGATCGCGCACGTTCTGGAGGGGCCCCGGGACGGCAGGACCGTCGCCGAGCTGATGTCCTCCGGGCGCAAGCTGCTGACCCGTGAGGAGGTGATGGACGGCGTGCCGGAGATGGTCGAGAACGTGCAGGTGGTGGTCACCTTCCCCGACGGTACGAAGCTGGTGCCCCTCCACGCCCCCTCCCCCGTGGGCCAAGACGAGAAGCTGGTCGTCCTCCCGGGGAAGGTGGACTTCTCTCCCCGGGAAGACGACGCGGTGGTGGTGTTCAACGAGCGCCATAGGCAGGGGGATCAGATCACCACGCTGACGGTGGAGAGTCCGACCGACCGCCCCGTCCAGGTCGGTTCGCACTACCACTTCGCCGAGGCCAACGACGGGCTGAGGTTCCCTCGTGACAAGGCGTGGGGCAAGCGGCTGAACGTCCCCGCCGGCAGCTCCGTACGGTTCGAGCCCGGCGTCACCGAAGAGGTCGAACTCGTACCCATCGAGGGCGAGAGGGTGGTGCACGGCCTGCGCGGCAAGGTCAAGGGGCCGCCCGAGAAGATCGACGGGGCGCTCGACCACCTCAGGGGCCCGTTCGACCAGGAGCGGGTGTGACGGCCATGACTTCGTGCCCCGACTGTTCCTGCTGCCCGGCAGAGCCGGGGCCCTTCGACCACCTGTCCCGCGCCGCGTACGCGGACCGGTTCGGCCCCACCGTCCGCGACCGGATCCGGCTGGCCGACACCGCGCTGAGCATCAAGATCGAGGACGACTTGTCCGGCGGCCCCGGGCGCAGCGGCAACGAGATGGTCTTCGGCGGCGGCAAGGTGATCCGCGAGTGGGCAGTCCGTTGCACCGCGTGACCCGGGCCGGGGCGAGACCGGTCAGGCCGCAGGCCGCCGGGTGCTGCCGCCCGACTCCGCCATCATCGGCGCGGTCGTACTGGACCACTGGGGCATCGTCAAAGCCGATGTCGCCATCCGGGACGGCCATGTCGTCGCGCTGGGCAAGGCGTACAACCCCGAGACGATGGACCCGCTGCACGAGGAGAACGGCGCCGGTCACAACAGCACCGGCCCGGTCCCCACCGACTTCGTCGTCGGTCCGGACACCGAGGTAATCGCGGGCGCTGGCCGGATCCTCACCGCCGACGGCATCGCCACCCACGTGCACTTCGTCTGCCCCGGCCAGGGGGCGAGGCGTTGGCCGTGGGGATCACCACACTGATCGGGGGCGGTACAGGCCCCGTGGAAGGCAGCAAGGCCACCACCGTCACGCCCGGCGCCTGGCATCTGACCCGGATGTTCGAGGCGCTGGACGCCTTCCCGGTCAACATCGGGCTGCTCGGCAAGGGCGCCACCATGTCCAGGGAGTCCATGCTCGACCAGGTGGAAGCCGGCGTCATCGGGCTCAAGGTGCACGAGGACTGGGGCGCGACCCCGGCCGTCATCGACCAGTGCCTGCGGGTCTGCAAGGAGACCGGTGTCCAGCTCGCGCTGCACGCAGACTCCCTGAACGAGGCCGGGTTCGTCCAGGACACCCTCGACGCAGTCAAGGGACGTCCCCTGCACGTCTTCCATGTCGAAGGCACCGGCGGCGGCCACGCGCCCGACATGATCAAAATGGTGAGCGAGCCGAACGTCCTGCCCGCCTCCACCAACAACGGCGTCCAGCCGGTCACCGACTGGGTCCGCGCCCGCCTCACCGACTGGACCACGGGCCCCGCATGACCCTGACCACCTCGCCCGTTTCCACGGCGGCTGCTGGAGGTGTCCACGCGACCGCCCGCATCTCGGCAGCCTGCGAGGGCGGTACCACCGTCCTGCCCGTCCTCGACGGCGACGGGCCCTTCGAACTGCGGCGCCTCCGTTCCCGGAGCACCGAAGCACGCGTATGCGTCATCGGTGCCATGAGCGCCCTACTCGGCGGCGACCGGCTGCGCATCGAGGCCACCGCCCAGCTGGGCACCACGTTGCACATCACCTCCGCCGCCGCGACCCTCGCCCTGCGCGGCGCCACCGCGGACCACGCCACCTACGACGTCCACCTGACCGTCGCCGAGTACGCCGAACTCCGCTGGACTCCCAAGCCTCTGATCTGTGCAGCCGACAGCAACCTGCGGCAGACCTGGACCATCGACCTCGCCCCCACCGCGCGTCTCGTCCTGCGCGAAGAGCAACTTCTCCGGCGTACCGGAGAGCCCTCCGGCCAGATGACCACGCGGCTCACTGTCCAATGCGGCGGACGCACGCTGCTCGACCAGGAGGCCGCCTACGGGCCGGGCGCACCCGGCTGGGCCGGCCACGCCGTCCTGGCCGACTACCGAGCCACCGGCCAAGTCCTCACCGTGAACCCGGCCTACGAGCACGCAACTCCCGTAACCCTCCTTGTCGGCCTCGCACCGGACGGCGGCCACGCAGTCCTCGCCCCGCTCGCCGGACCCGCCAGCCGCGCCGGACGGCCACCGTCTACGCCGCCTCCTCGACACCGCGCAACGTACGCGGGTGATGTGAGGCCCTTCAGCCGGAGACGGGTTGAGTGCGCCACTCCTGGAACGCACTGCCGGTCCCCGCGTCCCGTTGCCGCACCACGTGCAGCCGTCCGTCGTTGCCGAGGACGGCCAGCATCGCACGCCCGCCGGTGTCCTGCCCCACGGCCGCCGCACCCGAATGCGGCACCCTCCCCGTCAGCCAACGCCCTGGCGCCCCCTGCCCCGCGTCACTGAGCGCGTACCGCAACAGACCCGCGTCGTCCTGCCCCGCCAGCACCACCGTCCGCGCGGGCTTGCCGACGGCCGCCAAGGCCACCCGCCCGTACCCACCCACCGGCTCATACCGCGCCGCCACCCGCCAGGAGCCGGACTGCGGCCGCCGCTCGGCCAGCAGCACCCGAGCCGTGACACTCTGCCGGTACGCCACACGCACTTCCCCGCCGCCCAGCGCCGCCAGACTCAACGGACTGCCCGGCTCGGGCAGACCCGTCTCCCCCGTGGGCTCCGGTATCTGCCCCGCTTCCCTCGACACCCAGTGGTGCACGGCCCGGTCAGTGCCCGGCGCCACCACGTGCACCAGCCCATCGGAGTCCACGCACGCGTCCAGCCCGTCGACGACGCCCGGCACCCGCCCCTTCGCTCCCCGGGGGTGGTCGGCGCGTCCAGCTGTCGCCACAGCGACCAGTCCCCGCCCTGGGCGCCGCTGCGGTACGCGATGCCGCCGCGCCAGTCGCGGGCGAAGACGTGCACCGTGCCGTCCTGACCGACCACTGCCACCGGGAAGCCCGTCTCCAAAGACTTCGACGGTGCGGCGTCCGGCGTGCCCAGCGACTCCCACGGGCCGAAGGCCGGCACCCCGTTGCGCGCGGTACCGCTCTGCAACGCGGTCACCAGCTCCCGGCGGTGCGCATGGTTACGGGCGGGCAGGACCGTACGGGAGGCGAAGAGCTGGAGCGCCCCACCCGGATGGCTCACCACGTGGATCTGCCCCTGGAGGAAGCCGCCGCCGAGCCGGTGCGGGCCACTGAAGCTGCCGTTGCCCGGCGCGGTCTCGGCCCAGCACACCGCACCGCCGTCCAGCACCGCGAACGCGGCCAGCCGCCCGTCCTTCAACGGCCGCAGCCAGCTGTTCGACCCGGGAGCCCGCAACCGGGTACTACGCGTCCAGTTACGCGACCACCCCTCGAACGCCGACCCGCCGACCTTACGGTCTCCACACCCCGCCCGGTCCCCACAGTCACGACCGTCCGCCCAGCCGTACACCGACAACAACTCACCCTTACGCCGGGCGGTCGACAGATCGACGTTGTTCGGAAGTGCCCCCAACTCATAGCCGAGGTAACTTTCCACGACCGTCGGGCGGCTGTGCTTGCGCCCCCAGTAGCCCGCCAGTGCCGCCTGCGCGAAGTACGCCGAGCTGGTGTGGTCCTGGTGGTCGTAGTACAGGAAGCCGCGCAGTTTGGGGTCGCCGGTGGGCGGGGGCTGGTGCGGGGCGTGGACCGCGTTCGGGTCGAGGGTGCGCACCACGGTGGGCCGCACCCGTTCCAAGAGGGCGATCAGCGACTCGATGACCTGCTCACGGGTGTAACGGAACGTGCGCTGTACGGGGGTGCCCTCCGGAAGCAGCGTGGGCAGCCCGTCGGTGGCGCCCAGCCACAGGCCGCGCAGGCTCTCCGCGCGCGGCAGGGAGACGGACCGCGCCTCCACCAGCTCCATGAAGACCAACTGGTTCTGCGGCGCGGCCCGCAACGTCTGCATCTCCACCTGCAAGCCAGGCAGCAGGGAAATGGCCTCCACATCCCACGGGCTCAGCGGGTCGCCCGTGGCCATCACCGCGTGCGCGGCCCGCAGCCCGTTGATACGGGCCCGCACGAACGCCGCCCGATCGCTCGGCGGCTTCCGTTCCCCGCTCTTGGGTCCAGGGTAGTTGCGGCCGTCCGACTCGCCGCCGGTCAGGCACACCGTCACCGAGCGGGCGCCGCTGCGCACCGACTGCTCCAGCGCCGGATTCATGAAGTACAACGAGTCGTCGGCATGCGCGACGACGTGCAAAAACGCCTGCTCCGCGCCGTGCGCGGCGGCCTCCCGCTCCCGCGCCGGGTCGGTGACCTGCAACAGCGGGGCCTCCGGCCCGAACCAGGCCCACACTCCGGCCCCGGCCGCCACCGCGGCCGCGCCGCCCCCGGCAGCCTGGAGCAGCCGCCGCCTGGACATACGGGACGGGGGCGTTGACACAACTTGCTCCTTCACGGCACCCAGCAGCACCGAAGACGTACCAGACCGGCCCAAACCGAAATGAGCCACCTGGGTAGAGGGGGTAACGGCGCGCCGGGTTCCCTGATCCCCGTTCTCAGTTCGACGTGCTGGGCACGCTCTCCCAGCCGCCGCTACGCCTCGGCGCCAGGATGCGGGTGGACACCAGGTAGGTGAACGGGATCGCGATCACCGCGGCGACCAGCGGCGCGATACGGGTGTCGAGTCCGCACCAGTTGACCAGCACGACCAGACCCGCGCTCTGCACCACGTAGTTGGTGATCTGGGTGAGTGGGAAGAGCAGGAACTTCTTCCAGGTGGGCCGGGTGCGGTAGGTGAAGTAGGTGTTCAGGAAGAAGGAGCCGAGCATGCTGAAGACGAACGCGATCGTGTAGGCCGCGAAGTACGCCATCCACGGGTGCAGCGCCAGGTAACTACCGTAGAAGGTAATGGTGTTGACGCCGCCGACGACGGCGAAGCGCAGCAGCCTGGCCAGTTGGCCGCGGCGTTCTGCGGTCAGGGCGCCGCGGCCCGGCCCGGGTGGGTGAAGGGTCATCGGCCGGCCCGGCCGGCGAGTCGGGCCTCGGGGAGGTGCGTGGGCGCCGTCCCGTTGGTCTCCTTGACCAGGAAGTGCGGGCGCCGCTTGGTCTCGTAGTAGATACGGCCGATGTACTCGCCGATCAGGCCGAGCATCACCATCTGGAGCCCGCCCAGGCCCACGATGATCGCCACCAGCGTCACATAACCCGGCGCGGTGACACCGCCGACGACCGCCGCGCCGATGATCCACAGGGCGTAGGCGGCGGCCAGCCCGGCCAGGCTCAGGCCCGCGTAGATCGCCACCCGCAGCGGACGGCTGTTGAAGGAGATCATGCCGTCGATGCCGTAGTTGACCAGAGAGCCGAAGCGCCACTTGGTCGCGCCGCCCTCACGCTGGGCGTTGCGGTAGTCGAAGGTGACGGTGTCGAAGCCTATCCAGGAGAACAGACCCTTGGAGAAGCGGTTGTACTCGGGCAGCGAGACCAGCGCGTCCACAGCCGTACGCGACAGCAGCCGGAAGTCGCCGACCCCGTCGGTCAGTTCCACGTCCACCCACTTGTTGACCGCGCGGTAGTAGAGCTTGCTGACCATGCTCCGCAGCGGCTTGTCGCCCTCCCGGCTGCGCCTGGCGATGACCTGGTCGTGGCCGAGCTGGTAGAGGTCCAGCATCTTCTCGATGAGCTCGGGCGGGTGCTGGAGGTCGGCGTCCATCAGGATGACGGCGTCGCCGCCGGCCTCCTTCAGACCCGCGAGCATCGCGGCCTCCTTGCCGAAGTTACGGCTGAAGGAGACGTAGCGGGTGGTGCTGCCGTTCTGCTGGGCGAGGGTGCGCATCCGCTGCAGCGTGCCGTCCGCGCTGCCGTCGTCGACGTAGCACAGCTCGTACTCGACGCCGAGCCGGTCGAGCACCTCGCGGATCTTCTCGTCGAAGCGGCCGATGACTTCCTCTTCGTTGTAACAGGGGACAACGACCGAAAGTTTCATGACTCAGCCCTTTCACCGGGGCGGGTCGCGGCAGCGTGCACCGCGTCCGTGGATGTTCTGGAGCCCGGAAGTGGGCTCTGGGGAGAAGAAGATGCGGATGGCGCCGGGGCACCGGGGCGTGCCGTGCGCCGCCGTACGCCGCAGGTGACGGCCACGGCGGTCAGCGCCAGCAGGGCGCCGCCGCTCGCTGCCAGGCCGGGCAGCAGCCCGGGCGTGCGGTACGAGCAGTCCAGCCGCGTGGCGCCCGCTCCGAGCGGTACGGCCATCAGACCGCCGAACGAGTGCGGGGCGCGCCAGGCACCGCCGTCCACCCGGCAGCCCCAGCCGGTGACCGTCGGCACCGCGAGGACGGCCGTGCCGGTGCTGTGCGCGGGCAGCTCGGCGGAGAGCCCGTGGCCGCTCGACGAGAGCCGTACGGGCGCGTGTTCGCGCAGGTCCGCCACGGCGGCGGCGAGCTTCTTCGGGGCCAGGCAGCCGATCGGGTGTTCCGGGATGTGCTGGGCCTTCGGGCTGCTGAAGGACACCGTCAGCCGCCCGTCGGCGGGAACCGTGCCCAGGCGCTTGATGCCATTGGCCGTCATCTGCTGCCGGCCGACACCGCGTGTGGTGCCTCCCGGGCCGGTGACGTGCCCTGCGTACCAGGGGGCGTACCAGTACGCCGTGCTCCCGGGGGTGCACTGGGCGCTGAAGGAGGTGACCACGTTGCGCTTGGGGGCGGCGGGCAGGCGCCAGCCTCCGTCGAGCTGCCGCGGTGCGGGGCCGGCCGTGGGGCGCAGGCTCGGCACCTGGTAGAGGGAAGCGCCGAGCAGCCGTTCCTGGCGGGCGAAGACCGTGCCGCCGCCGACGCGCGGGTCGTGCCGTACGTCGATGCCCCGCGCGTCGGCCCCGCTCCGCCGCTGGTCGAAATCGTCCGCCGTCAGTCCGGGCCGTACGGTCAGCAGGGGCGCGGCGGCGGACTGTCCTACACGGACCGGGCCTGCCTGCGGTCCGGTGCGGAAGCTGCTCACGCCCATGATCGCCCGGCTTACGGGGTCTTGGACGCTGAGTGTGTGACGGCCCTGGATGTACCAGCCGGCGCCCATCTCGCGCAGGGTGCGCGCGGTCCGCTTCGGCAGGTAGCTGCTGTAGTACGAGCCGCCCTCGCCGCCCAGCAGCAGGGGGTCGTTGTTGGCGAACTCGTGCGGTCCGGGGTCGGTGCGCGAGCGCGGCCAGTCGTTTCGCTGTCCGAGCTCGCGGTGGGTCCTGAGTGCCTCCGCACTCAGAGTGATCTTCGGCTTGAACCACTTGAGCTTGTCCCTGGCCGCCGTCACGGAGAACGCCGCATAGGCCGAACCGAAGAAGACGGCGCAGGTCAGCGCGGCGGCGACGACGGTATGCAGGGTTCGTCCCGCGCGGTTCCGGGCCAGCGCCAGCAGCGCCGCGAGCACCACCGCGCCGGAGCCCAGCACCAGGATCCAGGTGGCCGGGCCGACCCCGCTGCGGCCGTGGCACAGCACGGCGAGCAGGGCGACCAGTACGGCACCGGCCGCCAGCTCGCGCGGGCGCGGCCGGTGCGCCAGCGCCAGCCACGCGATGATCACCAGCACCGCGCTGAGCACGAAGGAGGCGCGGTACGGGCTGCCGTTGGGGACCGCCAGACCGTGCCAGAGCAGCAACGTCGGCTTCCACACGAAGGAGACCGCGACACCGGCGGCCAGGACGTACCAGGCGACCCGCGTACGGACCGGAATGGCACGGACGAACGGGAAGGCCGCCACCAGCAGCAGCCCCAGCACCCCGATGAACAGGTGCGGCGCGTTCACCGCACCCCGCCCGCCGGGCAGCAGCTCCGCCAGGAAGTCCAGCGTCGGCGGCCGCCCCCGGAAGACCGCCTCCGGGGCAGGCTGGGACGCCTTGCTGGCCTTGAAGCTGACGATGACGGCGGGGGCCGCCAGCAGAATGCCGGTCAGCGCCATGGTGGCCGCGCGGGCCAGGGAACGCAGCCGGTCCCGTACGGGCAGGTCCGTGGCGAGCAGCAGGCGTACGACCAGCACCAGCGCCATGGCGAGGGTCGCCATCGCCGCCGTGTAGAAGTTCCCCGCCCACGACACACCGACGAACAGGGTGCCGATCACCCAGCGGCGCCGGTGCAGGCACCAGTCGGCGGCGATGCCGATCAGCGGCAGCGAGACCAGCCCCCACATCCACATCGGGTCCGCCGTACCGTCGCTCACCACCCAGCCGCAGGTCCCGTAGCCCACCGCGAGCAGCGCGCGCAGCCACGGCGAACCGGGGTGCAGCCGCCCGAGGAAGACGGTCATCAGCGCCGTACCGAGCCCGATGCAGCCCAGCGTGACGAGAAAGACCGGCAGCTCGACCAGGTCGCGGGGGAACAGGCCGACGAGCCAGGAGAACGGATTCATCAGATAGGTGAGGAAGTCCGCGAGAAAGGGGACGCCGTAGCCGCTGTTCCAGTTGAAGGCCAAGTCGCCCGTGGCCTTGCCGTGCAGCAGGTCCCACAGATGAGCGTGGAACGGCACAAACTGATTACCGAGGTCGTTGACGGCACGGGAACGGGAGCCGAACGGATAACTGCCCAGCATCGCCATACCGAGGCAATAGGAACCCATGGCCAGCAGCGCCGAGAAAGACGGCGCGAGCCGCGACGGGGTGAGCCGCTCCGCGGGCGAGGCCAGTCTTTTGACCGCCACTGCCACGGAACCCCGCACTTCTCTGCTCACCTGCGTCATGCACGTACAGAGGGCCTTGTTTGCGGACAGGTTCCCCAAACCCGGCGAATGTGATGTGAATCTCCTCGGACGGATGGCGTGGGCATGTAACACGCAAGGAAGACGGAAGCGCCCCGCGGGCACCGAAGCACTTCCACGGAAAGAACTCAGGCCGAAAGGTTGCACGGCACGAGCCGGAGCACCGTAAATGTTGCCGTTCCGTTACCACCCCTCACCTGCGAAGTCGCCTCCCCTGCCGCCGCGCATGCAGGTTTTGCAGTCACTTGTTCACGGAGCGCATTCCATGAACCTGTGAGCGTTCATCATTTCGACGTCAGGACGCTTTCGGGCGGAGCGCGGATCCAGCGCATCGGGTATTGCTCCGCACTCTGCCCTGCCGGGCATCCGGCAGGGCCTTTCGGGCAGTCGCGTAACCCCGGCCGTCACTCGACACGGCCTCGCCCGCGGGCCACGAGCTTGCCGAGTTCCCACAGGAACAGCGGCGCGAGGGCGGGCACGAGGGCCCATGCGAAATGCTTCATGTCGAGGTCGGTGGTGCGAAACTGGCGGTCTTCAGCGCAGTGCCGGTCTCACTGCGGCATTCGAGTGCGGCCACGATCAGGCACAGGTCGAAAGCCGTGAACGCGAGGGAATTGCCGATCGCGAGACTGCCGAAGAGGGACTCGGCGAACTCCCCGCGCACGGACCTCACCGGCGGTCATCCCGCTCATACATCTCGCATCACCTGCCGCCCGTCCAGGACACACGTCCATCGGGAAACGAGCCGCCGAGGTCCGGGGCGGCAGCTGTAGAACGAGGGTACGGCGGGCCATCCGCTGGAGGAACACCGCCCGGCACTTCCCGACGGCGGACGGCGCCCCCGCGTGCGCCGTCCGCTCACCTCTTACGGGGGATGCCGCCCCGCCCGATCCGGCGCTCAATGACGTGCGACTCCCCCAGGGACGGAGAGAGACCGCGATGACGACCGGGACCGGCCCCGCACAGCTGCCGACGAACGCCTCCTGCCGGGCCGGCGCGAGGTGGGCAGGGCGCAGGCCCGGCAGGAGGCGTTCGACGCGTACGTACGCCGGGCCGCGGCGGCGGACACGCCCCGCACCAACCAGGCCGAGACGTTGGCGAAGCTGTCCCGGCTCAAGGAGCGCGGCGACCTCTCGGACGACGAGTTCCAGCGGGCGAAGGACAAAGCGCTGCACTGACTTCCGCGGTGCCGGGCGTCGTCGCGTCGTCCTGGTGGAGCCTTCCGGACGGAGGAAACCATGACGGGAGAAACACCGGAGCCGCCGACCGGTCCGTCCCCGCACGGGGATGCCGCGCCGGCGGCTGACGGTTCCGGCCCTCCGCCGCCGGAGCCCCGTCGCCGCCGGAGGCCGTTCTCCGTCGTCCTGCCCGCGTGCTGGGGTGCGCTGCTGTTCGCCTGTCTCTCCTCCACCCCGTCGCTGCTTCCGCGCGGCGGCATCCTCCAGGGTCTGATCTGCGGTATCGACGCGGCCCTCGGCTACGCGGCCGGGGTGCTGGCCGCGCGGGTGTGGCGCGCGTTCGCCGACCGGGTGCCGCGCCGCCCGCGACGCAGGTCCTGGACCGTCTTCGCCTGGAGCGCGGTCGTCCTGTTCGGCCTTTCCTTCGGCTTCGGGCAGTACTGGCAGTACCGGATCCGCCGGCTGATGGGGGTGACCCAGTTCAGCGTTCCGCTTGCCGTGCTGGCGCCCCTGGTCGCGGTGCTGGTCTTCTGTCTCCTCCTGCTGACCGCGCGCGGCATCCGCGGCCTGTACCGCCGGCTCGCGCGTCTGCTCAAGCGCTGGATCGGGCCACGCGCCGCGTCCGCCGTCGGCTGGACCGCGGTCGCCGCCCTCGTCTGGGCGATCGTCACCGGGCTGCTGCTGGACGGGCTCGTCGGTCTCGCCAACCACACCTTCTCGCTGCGCGACACGACGA
Organism: Streptomyces sp. Ac-502; assembly: GCF_045222935.1. NCBI lineage: Bacteria > Bacillati > Actinomycetota > Actinomycetes > Kitasatosporales > Streptomycetaceae > Streptomyces > Streptomyces sp. Ac-502. The sequence goes on along the minus strand of NZ_JBHFFO010000001.1, from coordinate 8,346,476 downwards.
CCGAGGAAGGGGCGCGCCGGCCCGCGACGACCCTGCGCTCCGGCGGGCCGGGCTCACTCGTACCGTGGGACTCACTGGGCCTGCAAGGGCGCAACTTCACCGGCACCGGCCCGTCGGCGGCCGCCATCGGGACGTTCACCGGCCGCCCGGCGACGGAACCGACCCGGCCCTACGCCGGACTGGCGTCGTCCGACGACACGGAGGCCCGTGCCGCCCAAGCGGTCGCCGACCTGACCCGTCAGGGCGGCTTCCGGCGGGAGAACCTGCTCGTGATGACGACCACCGGAAGCGGCTGGGTCGATCCCGCCGCTGTGGACACCTTCGAGTACCTCAGCGGCGGCGACTCCGCCACCGTCACGATGCAGTACTCCTACCTCCCGTCATGGCTCTCCTACCTGGTCGATCAGACCAAGGCCCGCGAGGCGGGCCGCGCCGTCTACGACGCCTGGTCGAAACTGCCGTCCGACAAGCGCCCCCGGCTGTTCGTCGCCGGGGAGAGCCTGGGGTCCTTCGGCGGCGAGACCGCGTTCAGCGGGGAATACGACCTGCGCAAGCGCACCGCGGGCACCCTGTTCGCCGGCCCGCCGGCCTTCAACACGCTGTTCCGGGAGTTCAGCGACCGCCGTGACGCCGGCAGCCCCGAGGTCCGGCCCGTCTACAAGGACGGACGGACCGGCCCTGGAACGGGAGCCGCGTCCTGTACCTCCTGCACGCGTCCGACCCGATCGTCTGGTGGAGCCCGTGCCTCGTCTTCCGCGAACCGGACTGGATCGGCCGGCGCCCGGGCGACGATGTGCTCGAACAGATGGTGTGGCTGCCGTTCGTGTCCTTCTGGCAGGTCACCGCGGACCTTCCGTTCGCCGCCGACGTCCTGGGCGACCACGGCCACACCTACACCACCGAATACGTGGACGCGTGGCACGCCGTGCTGCGGCCCCCGGACGTCACCGCTCAGGACCTCGGCCGCCTCAAGGACATCCTCGCGAACCCGAAGTGACCGCCGTCCAGAGGGTGCAGACGTCTCACGCGCCCCCACTTCCCGCCTGGTCACCGCAGCAGGAAGCCCGCCAGATAGCCGAAGGCATTGACCGCCCAGTGCAGGCCCATGGGGGCCAGCAGGCTTCCGCTACGGCGGCGCAGCTCGCCGAAGAGCACGCCCGCCGCACCGGTGAACAGCACCGCCACCACCACGGCGAACACCGCGCCGAGCGGGGAACGGCCGAACAGCGGTGTCAGCGCGGGCTTGTCCACGGCCAGCCCCAGCGACGGCAGCACGTGCCACATCCCGAACAACGCGCTCTGAGGGGAGCCCGTACTCCACCGACGAAGAACGCGCTCTCTGGCATAGCCGGACGCCCATCCCACTTACCCACGCCTTGGCGTCAACCCCCGTCGGACTGCCCGGAGTTAATTACACCCTCCACCCACCCGCTTCGCGCTGCCCATGGTGGCGCGTGGACGGGATCGAGTTGCCCATCAGAGGTGCGACAGGGAAGCGTAGGAGACGAAGACTTGCCCGTTTCGCTCCGGCACTGACCTCGGTCACAAGGCGGTGTTGCGCACAATGATCAGGGCGCGTCCTCGTAGCTCTAGCGCCCGGAGCGGGAAGGCGGCTTCCGGACACCGCGCGTCCGGCGCTGAAAGGTCGCCTTCTCCTCGCCCCCGGAACAGTCCCCGCGCACCCTATTGGCCCCGACTCCCCCATGTGGTGCCATGAGGCGAGTTCTGCCGGGATGACCCAAGTGATCTAGAAGCGACTCACTGAACGCGAGGATTCATGGCTATTTCTCGCAGGCACCAGCAGGCACCCGCCACGAACGGGGACGGCCTCCCCCACGGACCCGCCGGCCCCTCGCCCGCGCCACCGGTGTTCGAGGGCGACGGCGGCCGCGCGGCGGCGGAGTGCGGGCACGAGCGGGGGCACGTACTGGACTCCGTCTTCCACGGGCAGGGGTACGCCACGGCCACCAGCCGCCGCATCTTCTGCGACCGATGTCGGCTGCACCGATGGCTCCGGGTGGAGGCGGCCCTGGCGGCCAGTCAGGAACGGCTCGGCATGATCGCCGCGGGTACTGCGGCGCGGGTGGCGCGGGCCTGCGAGCCGGGCCGGATCGACCTGGCTGCCCTGGAGCCCGAGTTCCGCCGTACGGGCCACTCGCTCGTGCCGCTGCTGCGCGGCCTGGCGGCGGCGTGCGAGGGGGCGCGGGGGAGATGGTGCACCTGGGGGCGACCACCCAGGACATCCAGGACACCTCTCAGTCCCTGGAGATGCGGGACGTGCTCGACGAGGCGGACCGGGAACTCGCCGCCATGACGACACGTCTGATCGCGCTGGCCGGGGCACACCGCGACTCCCTGATGGTGGGCCGCACCCACGCCCAGCCCGCGCTGCCGATCACCTTCGGCCTCAAGGTGGCGAGCTGGCTCGACGAACTGGGGCGGCACGGTGAGCGGCTGGCCCAGTTGCGCGAACGGGCCCTGGTGGCCCAGTTGCACGGCGGCGTCGGCACCATGGCCGGGTTCCAGGGGCGCGGGCAGGAACTGCTCACCGACTTCGCCGCCCGCCTCGGGCTCGGGGAGCCCGTCGTCGGCTGGCACGTGGCCCGGGACCGGGTGGCGGAGTACGGCACCACCCTGGCCCTGCTGGCGGGGACGCTGGCCCGGATCGCCGAGGAGATCCGGGTCCTCTCGCGCGCCGAGGTCGGCGAACTGTCCGAGGGCTGGGAGTACGGGCGGGTGGGCAGCAGCACCATGCCGCACAAGCGCAATCCCGAACGTTCCGAACAGGTCGTCCTGCTGGCCCGGCTGGCCCGTTCCGCCGCCGCGCTCGGCATCGAGGGCATGGTGCAGGAGCACGAGCGCGACGCGCGGGGCCTGCGGATGGAGTGGGTCACGGTCGCCGACGTCTCGCACTACACGCTGGCGGCGCTGGCGATCCTGAACGAGGTCCTCGCCGGGCTCCAGGTGCACCGCGAGCGGATGGCGGCGAACGCGGCCTCCGTGGCGGAGTTCCTGTGCACGGAGGCGCTGATGCTGGCGCTGGGCGAACGCATCGGCAAGCAGAGCGCGCACACCCTCGTCTACGCGGTGAGCCAGCGGGCGCAGAGCGACGGCCGCCCGCTGCGCGCCTGCCTGCGCGAGTGCGCGGACATCACTTCGCAGATCTCCGCCACCACGCTCGACGACCTGCTCGACCCGGCACGCTACGTGGGCGAGGCCGGCGCCCTGACCGACCGGGCGCTGGCCCGCGCACGGCACCGGTCCGCCGCGCCCGGGACACCCGGCGCGCCACGGGTGGCCCGTACGGAGGAGGGGTGCCCTCATGACCGCTCTCCTGCGCTTCGACGGCGAACGGGCCTGCGAGGCCGACGTCGAGGCGCACACCCCCGAGATGCGCGGGCAGCGGCAGCACCTGCTCCGGCAGCTCGACGTGACGTCCGGGCAGCGGGTGCTGGACGTCGGCTGCGGCCCCGGCTACCTGATCTCGGAGCTGGTGGACCCGGTGGGCCCGGACGGCGCGGTGTGCGGCATCGACATCAGCGCGTCGATGCTGGACCTGGCCAGGGCGCGGTGCGCGCCGGCCGGCGCGCGGGTGAACCTGGTGACGGGGCGCTGCGAGGAGATTCCGTTCCCCGACGCGTCGTTCGACGCCGCCGTCTCCTCGCAGGTCTACGAGTACGTCGGCGACATCGAACGGGCGCTGGCCGAGCTGTACCGGGTGCTGCGCCCGGGAGGCCGCGCGGTGGTGCTCGACACCGACTGGGACTCCCTGGTGTGGCACTCCGCCGACCGCCCCCGGATGCGGCGGATCCTCACCCTGTGGGAGGACCACGTCGCCGACCCCCGGCTGCCCCGACGGCTCGGTCCACTGCTCCAGGAGGCCGGGTTCACCGAGGAGAGCCTGACCACACTGACCTTCCTCGACCGGCGGTGCCACCGCGACGCCTACAGCTACTGGCAGGTCGGCTTCATCGAGGCGTTCCTCGCCGGCCATCCCGGCGCGGACCCGGAGGAGACCAGTGCCTGGGCCCGTGAGCTGCGCGAGCTGGACGCGGCGGGCCGGTACTTCTTCAGCCTCGGCCGGTACGCGTTCACCGTGGTCAAGCCCGGCGACTGAACCGGCCCGCGGGGCCCGGCCACACCCTGGGCCGGGCCCTCGTCCGCGCGGCCCGCCCGCCTCACCCCCGTACGCGCGCGAACTCCCGGAGGAAGTCCGCCAGCGCCCGTACGCCCTCCAGGGGCATCCCGTTGTAGACGGACGCCCGCACCCCGCCCACCAGACGGTGCCCGGCCAGCCCGAGAAGCCCCTGGTCCCGCGCCCGGTCCAGGAACTCCCCGGTCAGCGACTCGTCGGCGAGCCGGAAGACGATGTTGGTGACGGAGCGGTGGTCCGGGTGGGCGGTGGGGCGGTAGAACGCCGTACGGTCCAGCTCCTCGTACAGCAGCCGCGCCTTGGCCAGGTTCGTCCGCTCGACCGCCGCGAGACCGCCCTGGTCACGTATCCACTCCAGCGTCAGGGCGAGGACGAAGACGGCGAAGGTGTTCGGGGTGTTGTCGAGGGACCTGGACGCGGCGTGGACGGAGTAGTCCAGCAGTCGGGGCGTCTCGGGCAGCGCGTGGCCGAGCAGGTCGTCCCGTACGGTGACCAGGGCCGTGCCGGCGGGCCCCAGGTTCTTCTGGAACCCGGCGTAGACGATGCCGAACCGGCTGTGGTCCAGCCGCCGGGAGAGAATGTCGCTGGTGGCGTCGGCCACCAGCGGGGCGGGGCAGTCGCGTGGGAAATCGTTCCAGCGGGTGCCGTAGACGGTGTTGTTGCTGGTGAGGTGGAGGAAGGCGGCGTCCGGCGGACAGTGCCGTGCGGTCACCTCCGGTATCCGGTCGAAGCCGGTGCCCTCGCTGCCGGCGACTGTCACCGCGGTGCCGTAGCGGGCGCCTTCCCGCCGCGCCTGCTGGGCGAACAGGCCGGTCACGACGTACCCGGCGGTACGGGTCGGTGACCGGCCGACGAGGTTGAGCGGCACGGCGGCGCACTGCATACGGGCGCCGCCGTGCACGAACAGCACATGGTGGTCCTCCGGGAGCCCGGTCACCTCCCGGTACAGCGCCACGGCGGTGTCGAGCACTCCGGTGAAGCGGGGGTGTTTGTGGCTGATCTCAATGATCGACGCACCGTCGCCCACGTGCGCCGCGAACTCCTCGCGCACCCGCCGGACCACCGGCCGGGGCAGCGTCGCGGGCCCGGCGGAGAAGTTGTACGCGTCCCGGGGCTCCGGCCGCGTGCCGGGCGCGCCCCGCCGTTCCGCTTCTTCCGTCTGCCGCCGTCCCATCCCGCAGCCCTCCCGGTCATCCGTACGTCCTCGCCTCCCGGCCGCCGCCCCTCCGTACAGCCTTCACCTCACCCCCACCCCCAGCCGCACGCCCATCACCGCACCGGTCGCCTCCAGCCGTACGGTCCCACCTCCTCTCAACACATCCGCAACCCCTCCACGAACGCCTCGATCCCCTCGGAACGGACCTGCGCGACGGCGTCGGTCGCCGGGCTCGTCCGGTCCCGCAGCCGCCGGGCCAGCGGTTCCAGCTCCTCGGCCGGTGCCACCGGCTCCCGGCGCAGCGACGCGTCCGCCAGGTCCAGGGCGCGCCGGCCCCACTCCGTCAGCGGCACCCCGGCGACCTCGGCCGCCCAGCCGCGGGTCTGGACCTCGGCGGCGGCCGTGCGGGCGTCCTGGAGCGACCAGCCGCCGAACAGTTCGCGGCAGCCCTCGATGTCGCCCAGCCAGCCCAGCAGGACGGCCAGCCAGGCGAACGTCTCCTCCCGGTTCATCGTGGGCAGATGGCGGATCTCGACGAAGGTGCCGCGTCCGCCGTCCCGGAGTACCGCCTCGCCCCGGCCCGCCGCCACCGCCTCCAGCGCCTCGGCGACGGTGCACGACTCGTCCAGCCGCATCCGTACCCGTACCGCCGGCCAGCAGAAGACCAGGCCGGACGCCAGGTCGGCGGTGGTGCAGTGCAGGATGCGCTTGGTGCCGTCCGGGTCCACGAACTCGGCGTGGCCCGCCTCGGCGAACTGCCGCGTCGTCAGCTCGGGCACCAGTGGGGTGTGGAGGATGCCGTGCCGGGTGACTTCGAAGATCGGCAGCGCCCACGCCGCACTCATGTAGTCCGCCAGGCTGCCGTAGAGGTGGCGGGGGTAGTGCAGGCGGTGGGCGAAGAACGGGTTGGTCTCGGACAGTTCCGTGTAGCCGCGCAGCCGCAGGGACTGCCAGGGCTGTACCCGGCCGCCGAAGACCGCGGAGTTGGCACCCCACGCGAAGATCAACGGCGTCATCTTGATGAGCGTGTTGCAGGCGTCGATCACCCGCGGCAGCGGGACGTCGACGTTGAACTGGACGGCGGCGAATCCGGGCCAGGCGTCACTGGCGTAGTGCCCCGGATACCGCTCCGCCTGTGCCAGCCACAGACCGTAGTGCGCCTTGTCGGCCAGGTACGGGCCGCCGAGGGTCTCGGTCAGCGGCTGGCAGCCGTGCGCGAGGGCGGACAGCCCCTCGGCCGCCAGGGCCGGGAACACCACGTCGTCGAGCGTGCGGTGCCAGGCGGCCTTGGCGGCGGCGAACCCCTCTTCCGGCGGCAGGGCCGCCTCGACCGTGCAGACGCCGTAGTCGTTGCCCACGTCCAGGGTCCCGTGGTCCCGCGCCGACCGGGCGCCGACCAGCGTGCCGGTGGTGGCGTCGTGGTACGGGACGAAGTCCGGGCGGGCGGCGAGCCGTTCGAAGACGGCCCGGGTGGCCGGGTGGTCGGCCGCGGCCCCCGACGGTCGACCACGGGCAGTTCTGACTCGATGCCGATCTTCATGTTCCAAGCTCTCCGTCGGAAGAGGGGGCGTCGGTGGCGGGGCCACGCTAGGGCCCGGAACCGGGCCCTCGCCGAACGCCGGGCCGCGCTTCACGCTTTACGGTGAACTCGACCCCGTCCCCGATCTTCAGCACCTGGCTCTGCGCGTCCGGCACACCGTCCACATGCCGCCGGTACGCGGCGATGACCTCGGCGTTCTTCTTCGGGACCAGGATGTTGTCGGCCACCACCAGGCCACCCGGCCGCAGCGCCGGCCAGCAGGCGTCGAAGTCCCGTACGTACAGCTCCTTCCAGTGGTCCAGGAGGACGAGGTCGATGGGACCGGGCAGGGCGGGGACGAGGGCGGGCGCCTCCAGCGCGGTCAGCTCGACGACGTCGGCGAGGCCCGCCTCCGCCACGTTGTCCCGCTGCTCGGCCTGTTTCGCGGGGTCGACCTCGATGGAGTACAGACGTCCGCCGGTGGCCCGGACCGCCTCGGCGAGCCAGAGCGTGGAGTAGCCGACCGAACCGCCGACCTCCACGACTATGCGCGCGGCCGCCGCCCGGACCAGGGTGTTCAGCAGTTGCCCGACGTCCGGGCCGACGTCGAGCATGAACGAGCCGGCACGTGCACGCAGGGCGGTGCCGCCCTCCGCACGCAACGCATCCAGCTCCCGCTGCTCTTTGAGGGATCGTTCCTCCAGCCCCGCCAGGACAGCTTCGAACCGGCTGTCCGGTACCGCCGGAACCCGCCCCATCAGTCGATCCCGAAGAAGCGGCGGGCGTTGTCGCACAGCAGCCGCCGTTTGGCCGCCTCGTCGATGTCCTTCCGGTCGGCCAGAGCGGTGACGGCACCGGGGAACTTGGCGTCAAAATGCGGAAAGTCGCTTGCGAACAGCAGGTTCTCCGCCAGCCCCTGCTCGATCAGCATGGGCAGCAGCGGGTCCTCCGGCTCCACCCCCAGGTAACACTGCCGCTTGAAGTACGTACTGGGCCGCTCGGGAAGCGGCGGCCGGTCCTTGGCGAACTGCTCGGCGTGGTCGTCCATCCGGTTCAGCCAGAACGGGGCCCAGCCCGCGCCGCTCTCCATGAAGGCGAACCGCACGCCAGGAAACCGCTCCAGGACACCGCCGGTGATGAGCAGCATGACCGCCATCATGTGCTCGAAGGTGTGGCTGACCAGGTGGCCCTGCATGGTGTCGTGGGTGCGTTCGGTGCCGATACGGGGAATGCGCGCGACCCCGAACCCCTCGTGGAAGCAGACCGCCACGCCGTGTTCCTGGCAGAACTCCCACAGCAGGTCGTAGACCGGGTCGTCGATGTTGGTGCCGGCCACGGTGTTGGGCCGCAGGATGACGGTGCGCACACCCTGCTCCAGGACCCGGCGCGCCTCGTCCACCGCCAGCACGAGGTCGTGCTGCGGCAGCGCGGCGACCGGGAACAGCCGCTCCCGGTCCTCGGCGCAGTAGGCCAGGACCCAGTCGTTGTACGCCTTGGCGACCTCGTACGCGAAGGCAGAGCTGCGCAGGGCCGGCAGCAGGCCGAGCACCTTGGACGGGAAGATGTAGGCGCGGCTGATGCCCTCCCGCTCCATGGCGGTGAGCCGGTCCTTCGGATCCAGGCCGCCGCGCCGCAGGGCGCCGAGCACGTCCACGGCGGCCGGGTCGTCGAACTTCCAGCTGCCAGGGGTGTAGGTGGCCCCCTGGCTGCCGCCGAACCAGGCGGCCTGGGTGGGCCGGCCGTGGAAGGTGGACGAGGGCTGTTCGATGACCCGTCCCTCGGCGGTCAGCCGATCGTCCTGGTAGGACGGCATCCAGGCGGCATACTTCTCGGGCAGTCTCCCCCGCCACCAGTCGTCGGAATCGGGCAGCACGATGTGGCTGTCGGCGTCGATGACGGGGTAGTCACGATGAGCGACCATGTACCACTCCTTCGGGCGATCCCGGGAAGGTCTGTCGGTCGGCGCACCCGGCCCGCGGCCCCGCACCCACGCCCAGGCCGGCCACCGCCCGCGCGCCCGTACGGATGTCGTCCCCGCGTCCGAGACTCCGGACCATTGTGGCCGCCTCACGGGGAAAGGGAAGAGCGCCGCCGGGCTGATGAAACCTCAGCCGGTTGCTGTCGTTTCTTCTGTCTCGCCGGCCTCTTCCGGCCTCTTCCGCGGGTGGTTGGGTGGCGTGCGCATGGGGTGGTGCGGGTGGGTGCGGGGCCTCCGGAGACGCCGCGAGACGGACTCGGTGATCGCGCCTTCCCGAGGGGCGGACGAGGAGCAGTTGGCCAGATGCCGGGCAGGCCGGAATGCTCTGCTCGCCGCTGACGCAGAGGCTTCTGGCGGCTGGGGCGACGGTCCCGCCCGTACCGGGCGCGGAGGTGCCGCAAGTTGATCATTTGCCCGGTTTTGGGCGGTATTCGGCGTATCCTCGTCTGATCACGCCCGGCTGGGCGGTCCGCTCGGGCCGCACCCGAAGCCACTTCGTGAGCCTGTAGTTCATGTGCCGCCGGTCGCTGGGAGAACGTTCATCCTTCGGGTTCATCGTCAGCTGCCGCACCGCCCGGACCGGGTGGCCCTGTGGGCGCCGGCTGTCGTCGGGCTCGGTTTTGGTTTGTGGGGGATCACGGGTCCCGCCGCGTGGACCGACGAGATCGTCACCATGGATGTGGCGCGGCGGTCCGGGGCGCAGTTGGTGGAACTGCTGGGGAACGTGGACGCGGTGCATGGGCTGCACTACGTGTTGATGCACCTGGTCGGGGTGGGTGTCGGGGTCAGCGAGTTCACGGTGCGGTTGCCCTCGGCGGTGGCGATGGCCGTTGCCGCGGCCGGGCTCTCGTGGATGGGGCGGTTGCTCGGCGGGGTGAGTCTCGGGCTGTACGCGGGGCTGTTGCTCGCCGTGCTGCCGACCGCGTCACGATATGCGCAGGAGGCCCGCTCGTTCGCCATGGTGATGGCGGTGGCGGTGCTGGCCACGGGGACCTTGGTGCAGACCTTGCTGTCGGGTTGTCGCCGGTGGTCGGGCGGCTATGCCGTGCTGATCGCGCTGCTGGGCTGACTCAACGTGATGGGGCTGCTGCTGGTGGCCGCGCATCTGGTCACGTTGGTTCTTCGGCGTCCTGGTCGCGGCGTAGCCGTACGTGTGGTGTCGGCGCAGGCCGCGGGCGTTGCCGCTGTTGTTCCGCTGCTGGTCCTCGGGTTCTCGCAGCGCTCCGCCGTGGGCGAGGTCGCGCCGGTCACCGGCAGTACCCCGTACAACCTCCTCACCTGGCTGCTCACCCCTGGCCAGGGCACGCTCCCCGGCGACCTGAAACTGCTGCTCACGCCCACGTCCCTCGTCGCCGTGGCGCTCCTTGTGGCCCGTCGGCGCGGGGCGCCGCCCCTGGTTCTCGCCGTCGGTGTGCCGTGGCTGGTCGTGCCCCCGCTGATCCTTCTGGCCACGTCTCTCGGCGAGTCGCTTTTCGCCTATCGCTACCTATTGTTCTGCCTGCCGGCTCTGGCGTTGCTGCTCGCGGCGGTCGGCGCCGTCGTCCCGCTGCCCGTGCGGCTGCTGCTCGTACTCCTGCCAGCCGCCCCGTTGGCCATGTCGCATGTGGCCGTCCGCCAGCAGGACAGCCGCCCCTGGGACACCACCGCCGTGATCACCACGCTGCGGAGCCGCGCCGCCTCCGGGGACGGCGTCCTGTTCAGTGGCGGCCGGTGCGGGCTGATCGCCTCTGCCTACCCGGAGGATTTCGCCCGCCTCCGCGACCTGGGTACGGCAGAGTCGGCCGCCGAGCGCGGCACCCTGGACGAGCTGCCCGCCGACCCGGCGCCCCTGCGCCGGCGTCTGGCCGGTGCGTCGCGGGTCTGGCACATCAGCTGTGAGCATCTGTCGTCCGAGGCACGAGGAGAGGGTGCCCGGACGGCGGCGTCCCAGCGGCAGGCTCTCACCCGCGCCGGGCTGGCGGCGGCTTACCGGCGCAGCGCTCATGGTCTGGATATCGTCCCGTATCGACGCTGACCGGACGCACCGGCCCGAGCCGACGCCGGGCAGCCCTCGCTGGGCAGCCGCCGGTCGCCCGCCCACCCGCGCCCGTACGGCCCTCAGCGTTCGAAGCAGACCGTCGAGACGACGTACACCACTGGCTGGCCCGGTTCGTCGAAGTTGACGGTGATGTTCTGGCTCGGGTGGGGGTCCTCGGCCTTGAGGGAGGTGCCGGCCCACTGGCCGCCGCTGAGGTCCCAGCCGACCTTCGCCGCCTGCGCGCCCGTAATGGTGATCTCGCCGTCCTTGAGGGCGTCGCGGCTGGTGCCGATCCACTTCAGGTAGTGGTCCAGGCCCCAGTCGTTGGTGCGGAACTGGACGTACAGGGAGCTGCGGTGCCAGGCGTTGGACTCGTAGTAGTAGACGGGGGTGGCACCCGCCGGGACCGGGACGTTGTAGATGCGCTGCTGCACCTTGGAGGGGTAGTCGTTGTAGAGGCCGGTGGAGGCCGCTTCCTCCTCCTTGCTCTGGCCGCTGTCCCGGCTCTGCTCGGCGGAGATGACGATGTACCCCGCCGGGATGGCGATCAGCAGGAAGATGACCAGCGCGGTGAGCCAGCGGCGGCGCCGGCTCGGCGGCCGAGGTGCCGTGGACGCGCCGGCGGAGGGCGCGGGCGGGGGGCCGGACGGCGGACCGGACAGGGGGCCGGACGAGGAGCCGGACGAGGAGCCGGACGGAGGACCGCTGGGAGCACCGTTCAGGGGCCCGGACGGAGGACCGCTGGGAGCGCCGTTCAGGGGCCCGGCCGGAGAACCGCTCGGAGACCCGTTCAGGGGCCCGCTCGGAGGTCCGGTCGGAGCACCGTTCAGGGACCCGCCCGAAGGCCCGGTCGGTGCCTCCGGACGCTCCGGGGTCTCACGCGCGGCCGGCCCCGGGCCGGGCCGGGCCGGATCGTGTTCCTCGGTCATGGGTGGGGTGTCCAGCTCCGTCATCGCCGGCCCGATCGTTCGTACCGCTCATAGCGTTCCACGCGCCGGCGGTTGGCGCGCCGGAAGCGGCGGGCCACCAGGCGGGCCAGGTCGGCGGCGCCGACCATACCGGCCTCGGGGCCCAGCTGGGCCTTGGCGATACGGGCCTCGGGGCGGTAGCCGCGGCCGGTCAGGGTGCGCCGGAAGGCGTCCCGGGCCGGGCCGATGAGCAGGTCGTCGGCGGCGCTGACGCCGCCGCCGATCACGAAGCAGGAAGGATCCAGCGCGGCGGCGAGATTGGCGATGCCGACGCCCAGCCACTGGCCGATGTCCTGGAGCAGTTCGACGCACATGGCGTCGCCCTCGCGGGCCAGCTCGGTGATGAGCGGGCCGGTGATGTCGGTGACGCGGCCGCCGACCCGGTCGATGATGTTGTACGCGACCGGGGAGTCCGCGGCGGCCAGCTCGCGGGCCTCGCGGACCAGGGCGTTGCCGGAGCTGTACTGCTCCCAGCAGCCGCGGTTGCCGCACGGGCAGCGGTGCCCGGCCGGCACCACCTGCATATGGCCGAATTCGCCGGCCACGCCGTACTTGCCGCGCTTGACCGCGCCGTCCTCCAGGATCGCGCCGCCGATGCCGGTACCGAGCGTGATCATGACGAGGTGGTCCTCGCCGCGGCCCGCGCCGAAGCGCCATTCGGCCCAGGCGGCCGTGTTGGCGTCGTTGTCGACCATGACGGGGACCGCCAGGCGGCCCGCGAGGCGGTCCCGCAGCGGCTCGTTGCGCCAGTTCAGGTGGGGTGCGAAAAGGACGGTGCTGCGTTCGGCGTCGACCCAGCCGGCCGCGCCGATGCCCACCGCGTGCACATCGTGGCGGTCGGAGAGGTCCAGCACCAGTTCGGTGATGACGTCCTCGACGACCTTGGGGCTCTTGGACTTGTCGGGGGTCTCGGTGCGGACCTTCTCCAGGATCGTGCCGTCCGCGTCGACGACGCCGGCCATCACCTTCGTCCCGCCGATGTCGATGCCGACGGTCGGCACGCGCGGCGCGCTCAGGTGGGAGCGCCGCTCACGGGTGCCCACCGTGCGCAGCACGGTCGCTCTGGCGGATCCTCGGTGCACCCGGTCCCGGTACGTGCTCATCGACCCACCTCTTCGCCGATGCGGTGGCGGCGGCTGCGTGCTCGCAAGAGTCGTCTCGTCCCTGCGGGTGTCGGGAGGCCGGGGCCTCGGGCGTGCATGGTCCGGTGTGGTGCTCGTTCGGTGCCGTTCGCGCGTACGGGGTGGCGCTCGTGCCGTGTCGTCCGTGCGTACGGGTCGTGCTCGTGCGGTGTCGTACGCGTACGAGGCCGTGTTCGTACGGTGCCGTACGCGTACGGGCGCTCGCGGGGCCGGGCCCCGAGGGCGCGCGGTGGCCGTGCCGGCGGCGGTGACGTGCACGGTCCGGTGCGATTGTGCCCTAACAGCGCGGCGCGGCGCATGGCGGCGCGGGCCCCGCGGAACCCGCGCCACCGCCCGTGGGCCGCCCCGCTCAGCGCGTGGGGTGGCCGCCGAGGTGGCTGGGCTCGGGCGCGCGGGCCAGCTCGTGGCTGAGCTGTTCCAGCTCGCTGCCGCCTGCCATCTGGCGTGTCAGCTCGTCCAGGGCGATCTCCGACCTGGTGTGGCGGCCGGCCATCGTCCCGCGCTTGAGGAGGACGAAACGGTTGCCCACGAGGTAGGCGTGGTGCGGGTTGTGGGTGATCAACACCACGCCGAGCCCGGCGTCCCGCGCGGCCGCGACGTACTTGAGCACCACGCCGGACTGCTTGACCCCGAGCGCCGCCGTCGGCTCGTCCAGCACCAGGACCTTCGCGCCGAAGTACACGGCGCGGGCGATGGCCACACACTGCCGCTCGCCGCCGGAGAGGGTGCCGATGGGCTGGTCCACGTCGCGCAGGTCGATGCCCATGCGCAGCAGCTCGGCGCGGGTGGTCTCGCGCATCAGCTGTACGTCGAGCCGCTTGAAGGGGCCGGCGCCCTTGGTGGGCTCGGAGCCGAGGAAGAAGTTGCGCCAGACCGGCATCAGGGGGACGACGGCCAGGTCCTGGTAGACGGTGGCGATACCGCGGTCCAGCGCCTCCCGCGGGGAGGACAGCCGGGTCTCCTCGCCCTCGATCGCGAAGCGGCCCGCGTCGTGCTGGTGCAGCCCCGCGATGATCTTGATGAGGGTGGACTTGCCCGCGCCGTTGTCACCGAGCACACAGGTGATCTCCCCCGCGTGCACCTCCAGCGAGACGCCTTCCAGGGCCTTGACGTTGCCGTAGAACTTGCTGACGTCCACCAGCTCCACGAGGGGCGGGGACGCGCCGTCGGAGGGGGCGGCGGGCTCCGGGCCCGGCTCGCTCCCCGTCTCCTCCGGCCTCTCCGGACTGCTCATTTCGTCGCCTCCGCGCGCTTGCGGACCCATGCGTTCAGGAGCGTGGCCAGCAGCAGCATCGCTCCGAGGAAGAACTTGTACCAGTCCGGGTTCCACTGGGCGTACACGATGCCCTTGCTGGCCATGCCGAAGATGAAGGCGCCGACGGCGGCGCCGATCGCCGAGCCGTAGCCGCCGGTCATCAGGCAGCCGCCGACCGCGGCGGCGATGATGTAGAGGAACTCGTTGCCGACGCCGTCGCCGGACTGGATCGCGTCGTACGAGAACAGCAGGTGCTGTCCGGAGATCCAGGCCGCCAGCGCGACCCCCATGTACAGGCCGATCTTGGTCCGGGTGACCGGGACGCCGACCGCCCGCGCGGCGTCGGAGCCGCCGCCCACCGCGAAGATCCAGTTGCCGACGCGGGTGCGCAGCAGGACCCAGGTGGCGAGCGCGACCAGGCCGATCCACCACAGGATGGTGACCTGGATGTCCACGCCGCCGACGCTCAGGTGGGACGCGAAGAGCGCCCGGGCCGAGTCGAAGCCCTCCATGTCGGCGATGGACTTCGTCGAGACGGTGCCGCTGATCAGCTTGGTGAAGCCGAGATTGAGGCCCGTCAGCATGAAGAACGTACCCAGCGTGATGATGAAGCTGGGCAGCTTCGTACGGGTCAGCAGGAAGCCGTTGAAGACCCCGATGGCCAGGGTGACCAGCAAGGACACCCCGACACCCACCCAGACGTTCGCCGTCATCTGGTAGCTGAACATCGACGAGACGAGCGCGGAGCTGACGACCATGACACCGGCCGACAGGTCGAACTCGCCGCCGATCATCAGCAGCGCCACCGGCACGGCCATGATGCCGATCGTGGACGACGCGTACAGCACGGTGGAGAGGCTGGACGCCTGGAGGAACGTGTCGGCGGCGAAGGAGAAGAAGAGGAAGACGGCCGCGGCGCCGACCACCGCGCCCAGCTCGGGGCGGCTCATCAGGCGGCGCGCCGGTGACCGGTGCACCAGCCGCTCGTCCGGTCCGCCGCCGGGCTGCGGTCCGCTGTCCCGTACGGGGGTCTCCGCGGTGCTCATCGGGTCCCCCGCTTCGTGTACTCCTGCAAAGCCGCCGCGTCCTTCTTGGTGATCACCTGGGGGCCGGTGAAGACCGGCTTGCCGCCACCGAGGACGTCGGCGTTGTACTTGTAGAGCCACAGCAGGTCGACGGCCTGGTACCCCTGGAGGTACGGCTGCTGGTCGACGGCGAAGCCGAGCGAGCCGTCCTTCAGGCCGTCGGCGACCTTCGCGTTCAGGTCGAAGGTGTCGATCTCGGCGTCGCTGCCGGCCTGATCCCTGGCCTTGACGGCGGTCGGCGCGAACGGCGCGCCCAGCGTCACCACGGCGTCGATGCCGCGGTCCGACTGGAGCTTGGCCTCGATGGTGGACTGGACGTCGGGCATGTTGGTGCCCTCCACGTACAGCTTCTGCATCTCGCCCTTGAACGTCTTCCGCGCGCCGTCGCAGCGCTGCTCGTGGCCGACGTTGCCCTGCTCGTGCAGGACGCACAGCGCCTTCTTGCGGCCCCGCTCGTTCAGCTCCTCGCCGACGGCCTCGCCGGCCACGGTCTCGTCCTGGCCGACGTGGGTCAGGGCGCCGTAGGCCTTGGACGCCTCGGCGCCCGAGTTCACGGTGATCACCGGGATGCCGGCCTTCTCGGCCCGGGCGACCACGTCCTTCATGGCGTCGGGCTTGGCCAGCGTGACGATCAGCCCGTCGACCTTCTGGTCGATGTAGGACTGCACCAGCTGGCTCTGCCGCTGGGCCTCCTTGTCGTGCCCGTAGACGAACTTGATGTTGTCCTTGTCGGCGGCCTGCCGGGCGCCGTTCTGCACGATGTCCCAGAAGGTGTCACCGTCGCCCGAGTGGGTGACCATGGCAAAGGTCCACCTCGGGGTGTTGACGGCCGCCTTGCCGCCCGCGGTCTGGGCGGCGCGCGCTTCCTCGGCGCGCTTGCCGCCGGTGCTGCTGCACCCCGCCAGGGACGCGGCGAGCACCGCTGCCAGCACCGCGGTCACCGCGCGTACCCCTGTCCGAACCCTTGCCACGAGGTCGAGCCCTTCTCGTTGCTGTTGCTACTGTCACTGCGCGCCTGGGGCGCTGTGCCGGGTTTGGGCCGAAAATGATCGGTCCCGGCCGCCCAAGTATCCGTTACGCCTGTTCCGCGTGGGGTCATCGGGTCCCGCGCCTTGGGCACTCCTCCGGCTGCGGTACGACCGTGCCCGCCTGCGGTGCACCCCGTCCGGCCGCGACACGCCCGGGGCCGGCCGCCGTACGCCCGTACCGGTGACCGCGCGGCCGGGCCGGTGACCCCGCGGCCGGGCCGGTCAGTGCCGGATCGCCGGGAACCGGGCCCGGCGGACGGCGGGGGCGGTCCGGGGCTCGGCGACATCCGGCTCGGTGGCACCGGGCTCGGCGATGTCCGGCTCGGCGGTACCGGGCTCGGTGGTGGAACGGGCCGTGCGCACGGTACGCCTCATGGGACCGTCCTCTCTCCCGTGCCGCCCGACGGCGGCTGGAGGAGTTCTAGCGGTGCGCACCGAGCCCCGTCAATGCTTTGTCAGAACATTCTTACCCGGGCATGACCCGAGTGGCCGGATTTCCGGCGCGCGGCAGTCTCCGGCCCGTACGCGCGACCGGATCTCCGCATGCGGCGCCGTCAGGGCCGTACGAGCAGCTGGAACTCGAAGGCGTACCGGGAAGCCCGGTAGACGTGCGAGCCGAATTCGACCGCTCGGCCCGTGTCGTCGAAGGTCGTACGCTGCATCGTCAGCAGCGGGGCGCCCTCGGGCTCGCCGAGGCGCTCCCCTCCTCCGCCGTCGCAGCGCGCGCGCCGACGGACTGGCGGGCGCTGTGCAGGGTGATGCCCGCCGCCCGCATCAGGCGGTACAGGCCGGTCTCCTCCAACCGCTCGGTACCGAGGTCGAGCAGTCCGACGGGCAAGTGGTTGCGCAGGTGGGCGACAGGTTCGCCGTGCGCGAGCCGCAACCGTTCGACGAGCGCGACCTCGGCCCCCTCCGCGACCCCGAGTGCGGCGGCGACCTCGGCGGTGGCCTCGGTGGTGGTGTTGAGGAGCACACGGGTGGCGGGCTTCTGCCCTGCGGTCTCCAGGTCGTCGTAGAGGCTGCTCAGCTCCAGCGGACGCTTGACCTGACTGTGCACGACCTGCGTGCCGATGCCCCGGCGCCGCACCAGCAGCCCCTTGTCCACCAGCGACTGGATGGCCTGGCGGACCGTCGGCCGGGACAGCCCGAGGCGTCCGGCCAGCTCGATCTCGTTGCCGAGCAGGCTGCCCGGGGCCAGCCTGCCGGTCTCGATCGCCGCCTCTAGCTGCTGGGACAGCTGGAAGTACAGCGGGACCGGGCTGCTCCGGTCCACGCTGAACTGGACGGGGCTCTCGGCGCCCTTGGAGTCTGTATCGCGTTTCCCCACGGGCGGGAGCGTATCCGGCCGCGAAGATGACGGGAAGTCCAGAGGTCACATTGTCCGGACAATCACGTCCGAAGTTGGTACGTACCAGTAGTTTCGGCCACCGGTCACCGGTACCGGCTGCCGGTACCCGCCATCGGCGCCGTCCCCCGCACCGTGGCCGTCCTCCTCGCCTCCGCTCCCCTCCCCTCCCCTCACTTCGCCATCCAGCTGTCCTCGTACTTCTGGTACGTGCCGTCGTGCTTCGCCAGGTGGACCCACTGGTCGACGTATTCCTTGAACGCGAAGTCGGCGCGCGGTACGGCGTAGGCCTTCTCCGAGAAGGTGAAGGGCCGGTCGGGGTGGACCGCGCACAGCTCGGGGTGGATCTTGGCCTGGTAGCGGGTCTCGCTCGCGTCTGTCATCATCACGTCCGCGCGGCCCGCGATGATCTCGTCGAAAACGGTGGTGTTGTCGGGGTGCGTCTTGATGGTCGCGCGCTTGATGACGGAACGGGCGAATTGTTCGTTGGTGCCGCCCGGGTTGACGATCACCGTGGTCCCCGGGCGGTCGATCTCGTCCAGCGTCCGGTACTTGTCCTGATCGGCGCAGCGGACGATCGGGGTCTTCCCGTCGGTGCGGACGGCCTCGCCGAAGGCCACCTTCCGGGCGCGCGGCAAGGTGATCGAAACGCCGCCCATGGCGATGTCGCAGCGCCCCGCCACCAGTTCGTAGACCAGTTTCGCCCAGGTCGTGCGTACGTACCTGGGCTTGGCGTCCAGGCTCTGGGCCAGGTCGCGGGCCATCGAGATGTCCACACCGCTGTACGCCCCGGACGCGGGGTCGCGGTGGGTGAAGGGGCGGTAGTCGCCGGTGGTGCAGACGCGGAGGACACCGCGGCGGGGGATGGTGTCGAGGAGGGAGGCGGGGGTGGGGGTGGAGGTGGGGCGTGTCGTGGAGTGCGCGGTGGTGGCCGGCCGGTCCGGGCGGGTGGCCGGAGCGGTCGGGGCGGTCGTCGGTGCGGCCGTGGTGAGGGCGAGGGCGCAGGTCAGGGCGGAGAGGGCGACGGCGCGGCGCATGGGGCGACTCCTGTACGCGGCGAGGGTGCGGGCAACGGGTCGAACGGGTCGAACGGGTCGAACGGGTCGAACGGGTCGTCAGCGTGGCAGAGGGCGGGAGGGGAGTGAAGGGCGTGCCCGGCTGGCGGGACGGGAGCGAGGGGCGTCACTTCACGTCTGCGGCCCAGTGTTCGCGGGCGATGCCGGCCAGCGCGGTGAGGGCCGCGGTCGGGTTCCGGTCCTTGTGCCGTACGAGATGGACGCCGAGCACGGGCCGGCAGGTCCACGGCAGTACGGCCACCTCGCCGCGCGCCGCCTCGTCCGCCACCGCGACGGCGGGCAGCAGCGCCACACCGAGACCGGCGGCGGCACAGCGCTTGAGGGCCTCCACGCTCAGGAACTCCATCACGGCCGGCCGGACACCCGCCGACCGCAACTCCCGGTCCATCAGCTCGCGCTGGGCACAGGCGTGGTCCATCAGCAGAAGTGTCTGCGTGGCCAGGTCGGCGGTACGGACGCGGGTGCGGCGGGCCAGCGGGTGGCCGGGGTGCGCGATCAGGACCATCGTTTCGTCCGTGAGGCGTTCCGCGTGCGCCACCGGGTCCCGTACGGACTCCTCCAGCAGGAACCCCGCGTCCAGGGTGCCGTCGCGGAGGTTGGCGAGCAGGGTCGTCCTGCTGTCGGGGCCGAAGACGATGCGCAGGCGCGGGAAGCGGTCCTGGACGGCGCGCAGTACGGGCGGCAGGCGGTACGCGCAGAGCGTCTCGGGGGCGGCGATGTGCAGGGTGCCGCTGACCTGCGCCGGGTCGTCGGCGCCGCGTACGGCGTCCCGGGCCTCGTCCGCGTACGCGAGCATCCTGCGGGCGTGCCCGCGCAGTTCGCGCCCCGCCTCGGTGAGGACCACGCGCCGCCCGAGCCGTTCGAAGAGGCGGGTGCCGAGATCCTTCTCCAGGGCCTTGATCTGCGCGGTGACGCTGGACTGGACGTAGCCGAGTTCCTGGGCGGCGCGGGTGAAACTCAACTGCCGGGCCACGGCCAGGAAGGTCGTCAGGTGCTTCAGCTCCATGGGCGGATCGTAGGACGGACCGCGAGAGCCGGGCCGGGCGAGCCGGGACGGCGGGGAAGCGGGTCACCGATCGTCCGCCACGATGCTCCGGATCGGAAACATTCGTTGGACGCGATGGTTCCGAGGACCGTAGAACGGCAGGCATGGCTGCGTTCACCTCCCTCTTCCCGGCCCGGCGCCGACAGCGGCGGCCGCACGGAGTCCGGCGGCCGGCGACAGGTTTGGCCGGCCGGGACTTCCTGCTCCTGCTGCTCGCGACCCTCGGCACCTTCGCGAACTACGCGCCCATGCTGACCGTCGTCCCGCTGTGGACCGCCCGGGGCGCGGCGGGCGAGGGCGGGGCGGGCGCGGCGACCGCCGTCACGATGGCGACGACCGTGGCCGTCCAGCTCTGCATGGGTCGGCTGACACGGCGCTTCACCCTGCGTCGCCTGCTGTGTGCGGGGGCGTTGCTGCTCGGTCTGCCGACGTTCGGGTACGTGCTGTCGTCCGGGCTCGCGTGGGTGCTGACGGTCTCGGCCGTACGGGGCGTGGGCTTCGGCGTGGTGGCGGTGACGGGCAGCGCGCTGGTCGCCGAACTGGTGCCACCGGAGCAGCGGGGGCGGGCCGTCGGCTGGTACGGCGTCGCGGTGGGGCTGCCCCAAGTGGCGCTGCTGCCGCTGGGGGCGTGGCTCGCCGCCGACGGGCACTTCGGCGCCGTCTTCGCAGCGGCGGGCGCGCTGAGCGTGGCGGCGGTGCCGCTGGTGGCGGCGATGTCCGGGCGGTCCGCGGCACGCTCGCGTCCGTCCCGGTCTCCAGAGCCGTCGGCGTCCGGGAGCTACCGCCCGCTGCTCCGCCCGGCGCTCCTGCTGGCCGCCGCTTCGGCCGCGCTCGGCGGGCTCACGTCCTTCCTGCCGTTCGTGCTGGCGCGCCTCGACCTGGCGCCCACCGCGCTGCTCGTGCTCTTCGTCGCGATGATCGTGGGCCGGTGGGCGGCCGGGGTGTGGAGCGACCGGCGGGGCCCGGGGCGGCTGGTGCTGCCGGCCGCGGCGCTCTGCGCGCCGGCCGTCGCCGTGCTCGCCCTGACGGCAGGGCACGAGGAGACCGTACCGGTGGCGCTCGCGATGGTGGCGCTGTACGGGCTGGCCGACGGCGCCCTCCAGAACGAGACCTTGGTGCTGATGTTCCGCCGGGCCGGGCCGCACGGCAGCGGCGCCGCGGGCACCGCGTGGAACATGGCGTACGACGGCGGCACCGGGCTCGGTTCGGCCGGTGTCGGCCTGGCCGCGCCCTGGCTGGGGGCGGCGGCGCGTTCGGGGCCGTCGCGGCACTGATCGCACTCGCCGTCCCGGGCGGTGCGCGCCTGCGGCCCGGCGCGCGGGGGCGGTGAGCACGCCCGCCACCTCTGCGCGCCGGACGCCGCGGCGCGCAGATCGAACTCGTACCCTCGGCGCCGGAGTTCCAGGGCGCCGTACCGTACGTCCGCCGGTCACTACCGTACGGACGCGATCCCTACCGTACGGCCGCCGACCCATACCGTGCGAATGCGACCCATATCGCACGGACGCCACCCCGCACCCTGCCGACGCCGCCCCGTACCGTGCCGACGGCCGGCCGTACCTCCTAGCGCCAGCGCACCGGCAGTTGCTGAGGCCCGCGTATCGTCAAGCCCGGGCGCCAGGTCAGCGCGTCGTTGTCGGCGTCCAGGGCCAGGTCGGGGCAGCGTTCCAGGAGGGTGCGGATCGCGATGCGGCCTTCCATACGGGCCAGCGGGGCGCCGAGGCAGAAGTGGATGCCGTGGCCGAACGCGACGTGGCCGCGCGTCTCGCGGGCGATGTCGAAGGTGTCGGGTGCCTCGAAGCGTTCGTCGTCACGGCCGGCCGCCGCCAGGCCGACGACGACGACCGCGCCCGCCGGGACGACCGTGCCGCCGATCTCGACGGGCTCGGCGGCGAACCGCCAGGTGGCGTTCTCCACGGGGCCGTCGTAGCGCAGCATCTCCTCCACGGCGTTGTCGAGGAGGGAGGAGTCGGCGCGCAGGGCGGCCAGTTGCACGGGGTGCTGGAGCAGTGCGCGCACGCCGTTGGATATCAGGTTGACGGTGGTCTCGTGGCCGGCCACCAGCAGCAGGAAGGCCATGCCGAGGAGTTCCTGCTGGGAGAGCTGGTCGCCGTCCTCGTCGCTGGTCCGCACCAGGGCGCTCAGCAGGTCCTCGCCCGGCGACCGCCGCTTCGCCTCGATCAGGCCGTCCAGGTACCCGGCCATGTCGCGGGCGGCGGCCATCGACGCCTCGTGACTGGTCGGTGAGACCAGTTCGTTGGACCAGACGCGGAAGGGCTCCCGCTCGATGTCGGGCACGCCGAGCAGTTCGCAGATGACGGTCATCGGCAGCGGGAAGGCGAGCGCGTCGACGAGGTCGGCGCGGCCGTCGGGGGCGGCCAGCATGGCGTCCAGGAGTTCGTCGGTGATCTGCTGGACGCGCGGGCGCAGCGCCTCGACGCGGCGGGTGGTGAACTCGCGGGCCACCAGCTTGCGCAGCCGGGTGTGCTGCGGCGGGTCGGCGTCGAGCATGTTCATCAGCTGCCAGTCGGTGTCCTCCCCGGGGCCCAGGACGGGAGCGGCGGAGTGGGTCCAGTCCTTGGCGAGCCGGGGGTCGGCCAGGGCGGCCCGCACCTCCTCGTACCCGACCACGAGCCACACGTCCATGGTCTCGGCTTCGGGGACGCGGACCCGGTGGACCGGTCCCTGGGCGCGCAGCTTGGCGTAGTACGGGTGGGGGTCGGCGACGAAATCCGGACCGTATGCGCTCAGATCGATGATTTCCGGCATGGTCTGTCCGCCCCTCGTAGACGTTTTCGTCACCGTACGTTCGCCGGGGGCGGGGGACATCGGTCCCACGGAGGAGCCGGGGCCCCCGGCATCCTCCGTACGGAGTGCTTCACCTGCGGTACCGGCGCGGGCGGAGCGGTCTCAGACCTCGTAGAGACCCGGCGTCCCCGGGCCGGCGGGCGGCTGCGGCGCGGCGTCCGCGAGGCGGGCGAGCAGGTCGGTGGCGCGCTTGGCGACCGTCTCGCGGTCGCCTTCCGAGAGCGCCGAGCCCATGCCCACGGCCACCGCGCCGGCGGCTATCCACTCGGGCGCGGTCTCGACCGTCACACCGCCGGTGGGCAGCACCGGCGCCTGCGGCAGGGCGGCGCGTACGTCCCGGAGCCAGTCCGGGCGGTGCGCGGAGGCGGGGAAGAGCTTGAGCGCGTCGGCGCCCAGCTCCAGGGCGCGCACCATCTCGGTGGGGGTGGCGACGCCCGGGAAGACCGGTACGCCGTAGCGGTGGCCGGTGCGGATGACCTCGGCGTCGAGGCTGGGCGAGACCAGGAAGCGGGCGCCGGCGTCGACCGCCATCCGCGCCGAGACGGCGTCCAGGACCGTGCCGGCGCCGATGACGGCGTCGTTGCCCAGTTCGCGGCTGAGGGTGGTGACCGCCTCCAGCGCGAACGGCGTGGTCAGCGATATTTCCAGGCTGGTGATCCCGGCGGACAACAGGGTGTCAGCGGTGGCGCTGGCCTCGTCGTAGGTCTCGCTGCGGACGACGGCGAAAACACGCTGCGCCAGAGCGGCCCGGGTGATCTCCCAGCGGTACACGGCAGTTCGCCGCCTTCCTTGTCTCTATCGCCAAACCCGTCGCGGTACACCCGCGGAACGGCCGGGCACACGGCGCCTCCTGGGCCGTGCCGCGTCGCAGGTGACCACGGATCCTGGTCCCTTTGCCACCGTTGCCCGCCCATTCGTCGTTTCTACCGAAACGCTACCGGGGACCACTGACAATCCTCTCGCGGGGGTACGTCCCGCTGCCCGCCGAACGGCGGGAACCGGCCCGGCGGCAGGGCCGCGACACCGATGGTGACGGCTTCCCGGCCGAGCCGCCCCGGGCGGCGGGGCGGACGCCAACGGGGGCCGGGGCACCGCCCCGACCCCCGCCACGCCGGCCGGCCGATCGTTTCAGCAGCTCCGGCTGATCGTTTCAGCAGCTCCGGTCGACCAGGTCGAACGACTTGTAGTGGTCGGCGGTGTAGTAGTCCTCGTCCTTCTTCTCACCGGTCACGATGCGCCGGGCTCCGCGGTCGGGGGAGCCCGGCGTCTTCACGGTGTACTCGTGGTAGTAGCCGCTCTGCTGCTTGGGGAGGACGCCCTCCCGGTTGCTGAAGACCGTGCCGTCCTTCGGGTACGGGTAGGGGCCGCCCTTGGCGATCAGGCCCAGGGTGTCGTGGGCCTGCGAGGGCAGCTTCGAGTAGCAGATGTCGCCGACCGCGTTGATGTGCGCGGCCGGGCGGACGGTGGCCGTGTGCGCCACGGGGGCGGCGGCCGTCGTGGTGGGTGTGGCGGCGATGGCGGGCCCGCCGACGAGCAGGGCCGACGCGAGGGCGCCGACGGCGCCGAACCGGGTGATGCGTGGGGGGATCTTCATGGACACAGCATGACGCGCGTAGACAGGTACCTGTCAATGGCAACGGACGGATGTTCCCCCTGAGTTCACCGGAGATCACCCGACCGAGTGAGCGGAATGCCCTGGATTGATCCACTTGCCTGTGAGGCAAAACTTTTGCCTGAGAGGCGAAACCTGGCTATACCGGGTGCATGAGCGACACCGCTGCCGAGCCCGCCACGGGCGAGCTGCCCGAGGATCTGCCCTCCGTCGCGCCCCGGCTGCGCGAGCTGCGGCGCCGTACCGGCCTCACGCTGGAGACGGCCGCCCGGCGGGTGGGCCTGTCGCCCGCGCATCTGTCGCGGCTGGAGACCAATCAGCGCCAGCCGTCGCTGCCGATGCTGCTGGCCCTGGCACGTATGTACGGAACAACGGTATCCGATCTGCTGGGCGAGGCGGCGCCGGAACGGGACCCGGTCATCCGGGCCGGCCGCGCCGAGCCGTCCGAGGCGGGCGGCTGGACGTACTGGACCCTGGGCGGCGCCGGGCGGGCCATGCAGGCCCTGCGGGTGCACGTGCCGCAGCGCGCGCAGGGCGACCTGGTGCGGGTGCATCCGGGCGAGGAGTGGCTCTACGTCCTCAAGGGGCGGCTGCGGCTCACGCTCGGCGAGACGGCCCATGTCCTCGACCCCGGTGACGCCGCCCACTTCGACTCGCTGACCCCGCACCGCATCGCCGCCGCCACCCGCGGCGGCACGGAGCTGCTGTTCGTCCACACACTGCTGCAGAGCGGCGCGGCCGAGCTGTGCCTCGGCGACACCGCTCCGCGCCGCGGCCTGTGACCGAGGAAGGAACCTCTGCCATGTCCGACGACCCGACCCCCCAGGCCGTCCCCGGGGCCACCCCCGCCCCCGCGCGCAAATACGTGGAGAACAAACCGCCGCGCGGCGTCTACGTGCGCGTCTTCATCTACGTCGTGGCCACCCACGTCCTGCTGGCCTTCATGAGCATCATCTTCATCATCGCGAAGAATCGCTGACAGTGCCGCGCGGGGCCCTGAAAGGCACCTCGCGGCCCCCTGAGACGCACCACCCAAGGCTACTGAAACGCCCCACGCAGGACCCCTGAGAGTCACCACGCAGCACCGCTGAGGGGCCCCGCCCGGCGCCCCCGAGCGGTACGCCGCCGGAACGTCCATCCACCCGGCGCAAAAGTCCATTGTCCTCCGCCCGCGACGGGTGAACCCTGCTGTCGCTCGCAGCGCACGCACCACGGCTGATCCGCGCACCTCGTGGCACCGAGGAGGACTCGAAGGATGCACCGTACGCGCACCGTCGCCACCGCCGCCCTCGCCCTGGCCCTGGCCGCCGTCCCGCTGACCGGCCCGCCCGCCGGAGCCGGCCAGCGGGACGGCGGCGGACGGGACAGACCGCCGTCCGCCGGCCCCGCCATCACCCCGGCACCGCAGTCCGTCCACGCCCTCGGCGGCCGGGTCACCATCACCCCGACCGTCACCGTCGTCGCCGGTCCGAACGCCGACGGACCGGCGCTGGAGGTCGTCGAACGGTCACTGAAGCGGGCCGGCGCCGACCGGGTCGTACGGGCCGGGAAGGCAGGCCGCGGCCTGACCGTGTACGTGGACGGCCCGGGCGCCTACCGGACCCTGGCGGACCTCGGCGCGCGCGGTACCGCCGGACTGCCCGCCGAGGGATACGCGCTCGCCGTCGGCGGCGGCCGGATCGCCCTGGCCGGCGCGGACGCCACCGGCACGTACTACGCCGCCCAGTCGCTGCGCCAACTCCTCCCGCGGCGCGACCGCCCCGGCGCCCGCATACGCGGCACCGCCGTACGCGACTGGCCCGCCACCCCGCTGCGCGGCGTCATCGAGGGTTTCTACGGCACCCCTGGTCGCACGCCGCGCGCCTGGACCAGCTCGACTTCTACGGCGCGCACAAGATGAACACGTACGTCTACTCGCCCAAGGACGACCCGTACCTGCGGGAGAAGTGGCGCTCCCCTACCCGGCGGAGCAGCTCGCGCAGCTCAAGGAGCTGGTGGACCGCGCGCGGGCCCGGCACGTCGAGTTCAGCTACGCGCTCTCCCCGGCCTGTCCGTCTGCTACAGCTCGGACGCCGATCTCAAGGCGCTGACCGGCAAGTTCCAGGCGCTGTGGGACGTCGGCGTACGGACCTTCGCGGTGCCGCTGGACGACATCAGCTACACGGACTGGAACTGCGCCGCCGACAAGGAGCGGTTCGGTACCGGCGGAGGCGCCGCCGGAACCGCCCAGGCGCATCTCCTCAACCGGGTGAACCGCGAGTTCATCGCGGCACACCGGGACGCCGGTGCGCAGCCGCTCCAGATGGTGCCGACCGAGTACTACGACGTGAAGGCGACGCCCTACAAGGCGGCGCTGAAGAAGCAGCTCGACCCGGACGTGGTCGTGGAGTGGACCGGCGTGGGGGTCATCGCGCCGGTGATGACCGTCGCCCAGGCGGACGCGGCCCGGCAGGTCTTCGGGCACCCGATCCTGACCTGGGACAACTACCCCGTCAACGACTACGTCACCAACCGGCTGCTGCTCGGCCCCTTCAACGGGCGCGAGAAGGGACTGCCCGGGCGGCTGGCGGGGATCACCGCCAATCCCATGATCCAGCCCGCCGCCTCCAAGATCGCCCTGTTCACGGTCGCCGACTACGCGTGGAACGACGGCGCCTACGACGCCCGCATCTCCTGGACAGCGGCGCTCAAGGAACTTTCCGGCGGCTCCGCCCGTACGGAACGGGCCCTGCGCGCCTTCGCCGATGCCCACTACAGCTCGGCCCTCAACCCCCAGCAGTCGCCCGAACTGGCCGCTGCCATACGTCGTTTCTGGGACGGTGGAAGCGCGAAGTCCCTGGACGCGGCCCTGCGCACACTCCAGCGCGCGCCGGGAGTGCTCCGCGACTCCCTCCCCGACCGCGGCTTCATCGCCGACAGCGGGCCCTGGCTGGACGCGACCGCCGCGTGGGGCAGCGCCGCCCGCACGGCGCTGCGCCTGGTCGAGGCCTCGCGCGCGGGTGACGACGCGAAGGCCCAGCGGCTGCGCACCCGGCTCGCGGCGCAGGTCGCGGTCGCGAAGTCGTTCGTCTATGTCGACATGAACGGCAAGCGCGTGCCGGTCCTCGTCGCCAACGGCGTGGTGGACACCTTCGTCACGGACGCCATCGCCGAACACGACGGCCGGGGGCGCGGCACGGCCACCCGGCAGGACCGTACGCAAGGCGGCGCGCCCCTCCGCTGACCGGCGGGCCTCCCCCGTGCGGGCCGTGCCGGGCCCTAGACTTCCCGGTACGTACGCGCCCCGGCAGGTCCACCCACCAGCCCGCACGCGGGGAGGCACGATCATGGCCCCTGAGAACGACGCGTCCGCTCCGGGTCGGCCGGGCAGGCCCACCGCCGACGGCATCCTGGCAGCCGCGGCCCGGGAACCGGCCCCCGGCCCGGCGGACGTCCCGCTCGTGGCGCGGATCGCCGCGGGCGCGGCGCCGCGCGAGGTGTTCACCGTGCTCGCCCTGGAACAGCACCAGATCATCACCGCCGACCGGGGCAGTTTCCGCCACCTGGCGCGGCGCGCCGACGGCGATCCGCCGGTGGCGGCCTTCTTCGGGGCGCTGGCCGAGGGCGAGTCGATGGCGCTCGGCGCGCTGAGCGGACTGGAGGAGGCCTGCGGGCTCGACGCCGGCGCGCTGCGGGAGTACGAGCCGCGGGCCGGGTGCCAGGCGTATCCGTCGTACGTGGCGCGGCTGGCGCTGGAGGCGGAGCCCGCCGACGTGGTGATCGCCCTGACCGCCAACTTCGCGGCCTGGGGCGGCTACTGCGCCACCGTCGCCCACGCCCTGCGCACCCGCTACGCCTTTCCCGAGGCGGCGTGCGCCTTCTTCGACTTCTTCGCCGAGCCCGCCGCGGAACTCGACGTCCTGGCGCACGACGCGGTGCGGCACGGCCTCGGCGCGTCGCGGGTCACACCTGGCCTCGCGCACCGTCACGGCCGGCTGCTGCAGGAGTACGAGCTGATGTTCTGGACGGCGCTCGCGGAATGACCGCCCGCGCGCGGCCCCCGGGACACCGGAAAACCGAAAGCCGCATTTTTTCCAATGCCCCTTAGCAGCAGGCGTTTTCCCTGTCAGAATGACCGCTCATGCCCACCGGCCAGGGGAGAATCGTGAAGCACCGCACCGTCGTCGCCTGTTCCGCCGCTCTCATCGCCGCCGCGGGACTCACCGCGTGCGGCGGCAGTGCCAAGAGCGAGAGCCGGCCGGCCGCCGCGCCGTCGGGTTCCGGTGCCCCGTCGGAGCAGGCACCGTCCAAGGCCATCGCCGACGCGGAGGCGCGGCTGGGCATCCCTCCGAAGCCCGATCCCGCCACCCAGCGGCGTTACACCGCCGCCCTCGACGAGATTTCCCGGGAGATCGTGAACGGGAAGCCGGAGCGCGCGGTGAGCCGCGGCAGAAGCACCTGCGGCACGATCCATTCCTTCCCGCAGGACCACGCCAAGCAGGTGGACCTGACCCGGCAGCGTTTCTCCGGGGCGACGCAATTCACCCCGGAGCAGGCGGAGAAGATTCTGCAGGCCGTGCACACCCATCTGTGTCCGAAGAATTGACCGGCGCGGGCCTTTTCCGCCGTACGCATTCCGTGTGATGCGGCGCGGGGCCGTCATTCCTCGACGGCCCCGCCCACGGCCCGCAGATGCGCGCGGAAGGTCAGCGCGGGATCGCGCCGGCGCCCGGCGAGATAGGCGGCGAACGCCAGCTGCCGGCGCAGCGGCTCGCCGTCCCTGATGCGGTCGGCCTGGCGGCGTTCGGTGTCGCGGACGGACTCCGCGAGCGCGAGGAGTTCACCGGCTTCCGCGGCGGGCAGGAAGAGCACACCGTCGTCGTCGCCGAACACCAGGTCCGCGCGGCCGACGGTCCACTCCCCCACCGTGGCACTGTCCAGCGCGCCGTCCGGACGGGCGTCCAGTCGCCGCGGCCCGGTCGGTGTCGCACCCAGGCTGAAGACCGGCAGGCCGATCTCCCGCAGGTCGGCCGTGTCGCGGTGCAGCCCCCAGATGACGATGCCGCCCAGCCCGGCGGCCTGCGCCTCCAGCGCGACGAGGTCTCCGATGCAACTCTCGTCGGTCCGGCCGCCGTTGTCGGCCACCAGCACATCGCCGGGAGCGGCGACGTCCAGCGCTTCGAGAAAGATGTCGACACTGCCCACATGCCGGGCGGGCAGCACCCGGCCCGCCAGCCGAGTGCCCTGGACCAACGCCTGTAGCGGCGGAGGCGCGCAGCGCACCGGTGTCCGGGCGCGCAGGCACGCGTCCGCCAGATGAGCCGTGGTCAGCGCCGCGAACCGTCGTCGCAGCTCTTCGTGTTCCATACCGCGCTCCTCCCCCGGCCGGGCCGGTGCCCGGTGCCGGACGGACACCGTGCGCACACCTTCCTCCGCCGCCGCCAGGGCGCGCCAGAGGCTGTGGGAGGCTGGGCCCATGGATCACCTCACCGGCGTACCGCCCGTCTCCCAGGAGTTGTTCACCTTCGCCGTCCGGCTGACCACGCGCGCCGGGCGGCTGAGCGCCGAAGGGTTCCTCGGCGGCTGGTCGTCCGAACGCAAGGTGGACGGTACCGAGGTGACCTCGGTGGATCTCGCCGTCGAGGAGCTCGTACGCAAGGAACTGGCGGCGGCGTGCCCCGAGGACGCGGTGCTCGGCGAGGAGACCGGGCCGCGGGCCGGGACGTCCGGGCGGCGCTGGGTGATCGACCCGGTCAACGGCACCCAGCAGTTCACCAACCGGGTGCCGACCTTCTCCTGCGACCTGGCCTACGAGGACGAGCACGGGCCCGCCATCGGCGTGGTGCACCTGCCGATGAGCCGGCAGACGGTGGCGGCCGGGCGCGGTCTCGGCTGCTGGCTGCTGCTGGGCGAGGACCCGGACCCGCTGGAAGCGCTGCGCTCGGGGCAGGGCCGGCTGCACGCCCATGGCCGTACGGAACTGAGCGGGGCCACGACGCAGGCGCACAACATCGCGGGCTGGCCGGAGTCGCTGCTGACGGCGCTGCACCGGCGGGTGATGCTCGTACCGACCGGCGGCGGTGTGCTGGACGTCCTCGCCGGCCGGGCGGACGCCTGGGTGATCGCGGGCCCCGCGATGCGGTACGAGGACATCGCGCCGCTGCCCGTGATCGTCGCGGAGGCCGGCGGCCGGATCACGGACCTCACCGGAGCGCCCGTCCTGACGGGTGACGGCTCGGTGCTGATCACGAACGGCCCGCTGCACGACGCGTTCCTGGAGGCGGTGGCGGAGTCCGGAGAGGACCACGAGGCGCGGGCCCTCCTGGTCGACGCCCACCCGGGGTGGGCGGCCGAAGGAAAGGCGATCACCGAGGAGTTGCTGACGCTGCTCGCCCCGCTGGCCCGGCGGGCCGAGCACATCGGGAGCACGTCCGTGCCCGGCATGGCCGCCAAGCCCGTCTTCGACCTCCAGGTGAGCGTGACCGACCTGGCGGAGGCCGCGGACACCTTCGATGCGCCGCTGGCGGCCCGTGGCTTCGTCCGCTCGCCGTACGAGAGCGACCACGTACCGGCGGGCCGGGACGACGACCCGGCCCGGTGGGCGAAGCGGCTGTGGTCGCGGCGCGGCGGCCCCGGCCCGGACGTCAACCTGCACGTACGATGCGTGGGTTCGCCCAACGAGCGGCTGGCGCTGCTGTTCCGCGACTGGTTCCGCGCCCACCCGGAGGCGGTACCGGCGTACGCGCGCTTCAAGCGGGAACTCGCCCACCAGCTCGCGGACCTGGGCAGTTACGCGGACGTCAAGGACCCGGTCGTGGATTTGGTGGCCGAGGTCGCGGAGGTGTGGGCCGCGGAGACGGGGTGGCGCCCCTGAGGGGGCGCCGGGCGGCCCTCTGAGTCCGGTCCAGCAGCACGCCCGCAGGCACGGACAGCCCCCGCCATGGCCGGACCAGCGGCTTCCCCGCAGGCCGCGACAGCATCCCGCTAAGGCCGGCCCAGCAACTCCCCCGCAGGCGCCGACAGCGTCCCGCCGTCGTTGATCCGCCGGCCGCGCAGCCAGGTGGAGCGTACGACGCCGTGCAGGGTGCGTCCGGCGTACGCCGTGATCTTGTTGCGGTGCTGGAGGCCGGCCGGGTCGACGGTGAACGTGGCGTCCGGGTCGAGGACCGCGAAGTCCGCGTCGCGGCCGGGCTCGACGGCGCCCTTGTGGGGCAGGCCGACGAGTGCGGCCGGTGCGGTGGCCATCCAGCGGGCGACGTCGTCCAGGGTGTGGCCGCGTTGGCGGGCGGCGGTCCAGACGGCGGGCAGGCCGAGCTGGAGGGAGGAGATGCCGCCCCAGGCGTCGCCGAAGTCGGGGGTCTTCAGGTCGGCGGTGGACGGGGAGTGGTCGGAGACGACGCAGTCGATCGTGCCGTCGGCGAGGCCCTGCCAGAGGGCGTCCTGGTTGGCGGCCTCGCGGATCGGCGGGCAGCACTTGAACTCGGTGGCGCCGTCCGGTATCTCCTCGGCGGTCAGGGTGAGGAAGTGCGGGCAGGTCTCGACGGTGATCCGTACGCCCTCGGCGCGGGCGTCGGCGATCAGCGGCAGCGCGTCCGAGGAGGACAGGTGCAGGATGTGCACCCGTGCGCGCAGCCGCCGGGCGAGCGCGATCAGCCCGGCGATCGCGTCGTTCTCGGAGACCCGGGGGCGGGAGGCGAGGAAGTCGGCGTACTTGGGGCCGTGCGGCCGCGGCGCGGCCTCCAGGTGGGCCGGGTCCTCGGCGTGCACGATGAGCAGGCCGCCGAAGCCGGCGATCTCGCCGAGCGCGGCGGCCAGCTGCTCCTGGTCCAGCTGCGAGAACTCCTCCACGCCGGACGGGGACAGGAAGCACTTGAAGCCGAGGACACCGGCGTCGTGCAGCGGCCGCAGGTCCTTGACGTTGCCGGGTACGGCGCCGCCCCAGAAGCCGACGTCGATGTGCGCCTTGGAGCGCGCGACCTCGCGCTTGGTGTGCAGGTTCGCTTCGGTGGTGGTGGGCGGCAGGCTGTTGAGGGGCATGTCGACGAGGGTGGTGATGCCGCCGGCGGCGGCCGCGCGGGTGGCGGTCCAGAAGCCTTCCCACTCGGTGCGGCCGGGGTCGTTCACGTGGACATGGGTGTCGACGAGGCCGGGCAGCAGCACGTCGTCGCCGAAGTCCTCGACCCGTGCCCCGGCCGGTGCGGGGGCGTCGTGCGGGAGCAGCTCCGCGATCTTCCCGTCCCGGACGGTGACGGTCGCCGCGCGTGTCCCCCGCGGGGTGACGACGCGTGTGGAGCGCAGCACCAGATCGATCTCGGACACCCGGTCCCCTCCTCGTGCGGTCTCCGCGGGCTTCCGCACCACGGAATTCAACTTTCTGTTGAAGGAGTCTCACCCCGGCGCCGTGGCCCGTCAAGACCCCACCGGACGCGGGCCGGTGGCACAGATCGCGCCGCACGGGAAAGCGGCGGACGGGGGCTCATGACGCGATCACGTACCCGGCCGGTCGCTTGGAGGATTCCACAGAATGGATATGTGCTTTCGCTGAGCAGAACGTAGCTCCGGCCACTGGCCGGGTCCGGGGCGACCGGGTAGCGCCCGGGCGCCGCCGAGGCACGGGGTCCTGACCGGCGGGAACGAGTGTGCGACAGACCGTGTGCCCACCGGAGGGGACCGGTAGGCTGCTCCGGGTCGGTCCCGGCACCCGTACACCCAGCCCTGCGCCGGACCCGCCACCACCTGCCCCGAAAGGAACGCGTCGTGCCGCCGTCCAGCGCCAGCACTTCCGCCGCCAGATCCGCAGCTACCGGCGGTGGCGTCCAGTCCCTCGAGCGCGCCTTCGACCTGCTGGAGCGGATGGCCGACGCCGGTGGCGAGGTCGGTCTGAGCGAGCTGTCGACGAGCAGCGGACTGCCGCTGCCCACCATCCACCGCCTCATGCGCACCCTCGTGGCCTGCGGCTACGTCCGCCAGCAGCCGAACCGCCGGTACGCGCTCGGCCCCCGGCTGATCCGCCTCGGCGAGAGCGCCTCGCGCCTCCTCGGCACCTGGGCCCGGCCCTATCTGGCGCGCGCGGTCGAGGAGACCGGCGAGACCGCCAACATGGCGCTGCTGGACGGCGACGAGATCGTGTACGTGGCACAGGTGCCGTCCCGGCACGCGGTGCGGATGTTCACCGAGGTCGGCCGGCGGGTGCTGCCGCACTCCACGGGCGTGGGCAAGGCGCTGCTGGCGGGCCACCCGCCGGAGGAGGTACGGGCGCTCCTCGGCCGTACGGGCATGCCGGCCGCGACCGAGAAGACCATCACCGACCCGGACAGCTTCCTGGACGCCCTCGAAGAGGTCCGCCGGCTCGGGTACGCGATGGACGACAACGAGCAGGAGATCGGCGTCCGCTGCATCGCGGTGCCGGTGCCCGACTCCCCCACCGCGGCGGCCATCTCCATCTCCGGCCCGACCGGCCGGGTGACCGAGGCGTCCATCGACAAGATCGTGCCGGTGCTCCAGGAGATCGCGGCCGAGCTCTCCGTGGCGCTGGCCAACCAGAACCCGGCGTGACCCGCCGGCCGGGGCGCGGGGCAGGCCGTACGGCTCCCCGCCCCGGCCGGGACTCAGAACCGGCGCGGCTCCTCCCCGTACATGCCGATCAGGTCGCGCACGTCCGCGAGTGCGGGCGCCAGCGCGCTCACCGAGCCGACCGCTCCCGCGATCAGCAGCAGCGAACGGCGCAGCCGGGGCACCTCGGGATCACCGGCGCTCACCAGGGCGTGCAGCGCGGCCAGTTCGTCGTCGGCGGCCGCACGGTCGGGCAACTCCGCCGGGAGAACGGCCAGTTCACGGCGTAGCCGGGCCACCGCCCCGCACAGGGCGACACCCCGCGGGTCGTCTCCGGCTCCTGCGACTCGCCTGTGCTTCTGCCTCTGCTCCACAACGACGGTACCCTCCACGGCCGTTGGCCCCGCTCCACGACGCGGGCCAGTTAACGCCACCCTGCGCGGTCCGCGCCATACGCAGAGCGAAATCAGGATCACCGAATTCCGGTACGCGCCGACCGCCGCCGTGCGGTACCGTTCTCGGCCCGCCCCGCTCCCCGCCGCCACGCCCGGCCCCGCGCCACCCCGCCGGCCCCGGCCATGAGGTAAGCAGGCCCCATGGCACACACCTCACCTCCCGCCTCGGCCGCCCCACCCGTACGCCGCCCGGTCGCCGGGCTGCTGCTCGCCGCGGGCGGCGGACGGCGGCTGGGCGGCCGTCCCAAGGCTCTGCTGGACTTCCGCGGGCGGCCGCTGGTCGAGAACGCGGCCCGGGTCCTGCGGGAGGGCGGCTGCGGTCCGGTGCACATCGTCCTGGGGGCGGCGGCCGAGGCGGTACGGGAGCGGGCCGACCTCGCGGCGTACGAGACGGCCGAGAACCCGGACTGGGCGCGGGGCATGGGGTCCTCGCTGCGCGTCGGACTGGCCGCCCTCGCGGACTCCGGGGCGGGCGCCGCGCTGGTCTCGCTGGTGGACCAGCCGGGCATCGGCGCGGCGGCGGTGGCGCGGGTGATCGCCGCGTACGAGGGCGGGGCGGGGCTGGTCGCGGCCGCGTACGGCGGGAAGCGCGGGCATCCGGTGCTGTTCGGGGCGGACCGGTGGGCGGCGGTCGCGGCCGGCGCCTCGGGCGACCGCGGGGCGCGTGCGTACCTGGAGGAGCACGCGGCCGCCCTCACTCTCGTCGAGTGCGCGGACGTGGCCGAGCCGTACGACATCGACACCCCGGGTGATCTTTTCCGCCTGGCGTCACCGGACGCGCCGCGGGCAGGTGAGGGACGGTGACCGCGATGGCACTCCGAGTCATCCGGTCACCGCTTCTGTCGACGGAGAGAATCTCGACGTCAACAAACCATTGAAGTTCCGCGATAAGGAAACTACTCTCCACTGGTCAGAAGCGCCCTGAACCCCAACGGCGCCCGCCACCGCCTGACGCGGGCTGCGGCACCCCGTGCCGCACCCCGCCCGGCGCCCCCGGGCACCGCCGCTGAATGGAGTGACAGCTCATGTCCGCACCAGCGCCGTCCCCGCTGGCCATCGTCGACGTCGACCCCGGCAAGGCCCCCGCCCGCCAGGACGAGATCCTCACGGAGGCCGCCCTGGCCTTCGTCGCCGAACTCCACCGCCGGTTCACCCCGCGCCGCGACGAACTGCTCGCCCGCCGCGACGCGCGCCGCGCCGAGATCGCCCGCACCAGCAGCCTGGACTTCCTGCCGGAGACCGCCCACGTCCGCGACGACGCCAGCTGGCGCGTCGCCCCGGCGCCCGCCGCGCTGAACGACCGCCGGGTGGAGATCACCGGCCCCACCGACCGCAAGATGACCATCAACGCGCTCAACTCCGGCGCGAAGGTCTGGCTCGCCGACTTCGAGGACGCCTCCGCCCCCACCTGGGAGAACGTCATCGGCGGCCAGGTGAACCTGATCGACGCCTACGAGCGCCGGATCGACTTCACCGACCCGGGGAGCGGCAAGTCCTACGCCCTGAAGCCCGCCGAGGAGCTGGCGACCGTCGTCGTCCGCCCGCGCGGCTGGCACCTGGACGAGCGGCATCTCCAGCTCGACGGCACGCCGGTTCCGGGGGCGCTGGTCGACTTCGGCCTGTACTTCTTCCACAACGCCCAGCGCCTGCTGGACCTCGGCAAGGGCCCGTACTTCTACCTCCCGAAGACCGAGTCGCACCTGGAGGCCCGCCTCTGGAACGAGATCTTCGTCTTCGCGCAGGACTACGTCGGCATCGCGCAGGGCACCGTCCGTGCCACGGTCCTCATCGAGACCATCACCGCCGCGTACGAGATGGAGGAGATCCTCTACGAGCTGCGCGACCACGCCTCGGGGCTGAACGCGGGCCGCTGGGACTACCTGTTCTCCATCGTGAAGAACTTCCGCGACGGCGGCGAGAAGTTCGTGCTGCCGGACCGCAACGCGATCACCATGACGGCGCCGTTCATGCGCGCGTACACCGAACTCCTCGTCCGCACCTGCCACAAGCGCGGTGCGCACGCCATCGGCGGCATGGCGGCGTTCATCCCCAACCGCCGTGACCCCGAGGCCAACGAGACGGCGCTGGCCAAGGTCCGCGCCGACAAGGACCGCGAGGCCGGTGACGGCTTCGACGGCTCCTGGGTCGCCCACCCCGACCTGGTCCCGGTCGCCCGTACCTCCTTCGACGCGGTGCTCGGCGACAAGCCGCACCAGAAGGACCGGCTGCGCGAAGACGTCGAGGTCTCGGCCGCCGACCTCATCGCCGTCGACTCCCTGGACGCCAGGCCCACGTACCAGGGCCTGGTGGACGCCGTGCGGGTCGGCACCCGCTACATCGAGGCGTGGCTGCGCGGCCTCGGCGCGGTCGCCATCTTCGGCCTGATGGAGGACGCGGCCACCGCCGAGATCTCCCGGTCGCAGATCTGGCAGTGGGTGGACGCCGGCGTCGTGTTCGAGAACGGCGAGAAGGCCACCGCGGACCTGGTCCGCCGGATCGCGGGCGAGGAGCTGGCCGCGATCCGCGCCGAGATCGGCGACGAGGCCTTCACCTCCGGCACCTGGCAGCAGGCCCACGACCTCCTGCTGAAGGTGGCGCTGGACACCGACTACGCGGCGTTCCTGACCCTGCCGGCGTACGAGCTGCTGGACTGACCTCGGAGGCCCCTCGGAACGGCCGTCCTGAGGGGCGGTCACCGGGTCGAGGGGGCCGTGCCACCCGCACGGGCCTCTCAACCCGGTACGGTTAGGCTGCCCTTACCAACTTGGGGAGGGTGTCCATGACCACCACACAGCCGATCCGCACCCCGGATCTCCGCCCGACCGAAGCACCCCGCTTCGACCATCTGCTGCACTGCGTGCCGGACGTGGCCGCCACCGTACGGGAGTACACGGCCGCCGGGCTGCCCGCGCACACCAACCCGGTGCACGAGGGCTTCCAGAACGGCGCCTGGCGGCTGGACGACCGGTACGTCGAAATCCTCACCGTCGTCGACCCGGCGACGTACGCGCTCTCCGCCTTCGGCCGGGCGACGGCCCAGTGGCAGCCCCGTATCGACGCGCTCCTGGCGGCCGGCGGCGGCCCGCTGAACTTCGCGGTGCACGTCGCGGACTCCGCCGCCACGGCCGAGCGGCTGCGCCGCGCGGGCCACGGCACCGACGTGCACGACTTCTCCTTCCTGGAGGGCCGGGTCACCTTCCAGGAAGTGATGCTCACGGGCACCGGCGTGCCGCCCTGGGCCCCGTTCTTCATCACCGTCCGCACCGACCCCGCGCTCCGCCGCGAGCACGAGGCCTCCGGCCGTGTCGACCGGGGCGCCTTCGACCTCGCCGGGTTCGTGGTCG
This sequence comes from Streptomyces sp. Ac-502, assembly GCF_045222935.1. Classification (NCBI taxonomy): domain Bacteria; kingdom Bacillati; phylum Actinomycetota; class Actinomycetes; order Kitasatosporales; family Streptomycetaceae; genus Streptomyces; species Streptomyces sp. Ac-502. The sequence goes on along the minus strand of NZ_JBHFFO010000001.1, from coordinate 8,308,959 downwards.
AGACGCCCGACCCGCACGGCGCCGCCACCTGGCTCAGCGCGCTCACCGGCATCCCGGTGGACGCGAGCGGCACCGTCGTACCGCTCGAAGGCGGCCGGGTGCACTTCGCCGCCGGACCCGCCGACCGCATCACCACCCTGCTGCTGGCCGGGGACCGGCCGCCGCACACCGAGATCGCAGGACTGCGGGTGCGCGGGGCCCGGAACGGCGCCCCGGATTCCCCGTGACCCGGAATCCGGCGGCGATCGGGGCACCGGAGGAGCGGGCCACGTGAGAAGGTGGAGGCTCGGCTCCATTCCTGCTCACCCTTGTCGAGGCAGTATGCGTGTCACCATCGCCGGCGTCTTCTTCTACCTTCAGGCGAACGAGGTGGAACAGAAGATGAGCGGGGTCGAACCGGAGCCCGTCACCGGCGACTCCGTGCTCGTCGGCTCCGTCGCCTACCCCGTCAAACAGGTCGGCCGCATCGTCACCGGCCAGGACCCGCGGGACTTCAGCGCCGGGGAGATGGTGCGGGCGCTGCGCCGGCTCGGCTTCACCTGCAAGCCGCGGCCCGCGTCACAGGAGCCGACCGCTCTCCTGTGACGCGCGGACCGGCCGGCCCGCTCAGGTCAGCGCCGCCCCCAGTCCCACGAAGCCGCAGATCAGAACGGCGAGGAGGGCGAGCAGGGGCCAGACGAAGCGCAGGTACTTGTCGTAGCCGACCTTGGCCAGCGAGACACCGCCCATGATGACGGCGGTGGTCGGTACCCACAGGTTCATCCACCCGCTGGCCGCCTGCCAGGCCGTGACGACCACCGCGCGCGAGACGTGCGCGAAGTCGGCCAGCGGGGCCAGGATCGGCATGGCGAGGGTGGCGTGGCCCGACGTGGACGGGATGAGGAAGGCCAGCGGCAGGTTGACGACGTAGACCATGATGCCGAACAGGGCCGACGGGGTGCCGGAGACGGCGCCCTCGACGGCATGCAGAACGGTGTCCGTGATGCGCGAGTTGTTCATAAGGGTCGTCACCCCCGGGCCAGTACGATCACCAGGGCCGGTGAGATGAACTCGGCGACCCCCTGCACGAACGTCGAGCTGAGCTTCTGTTCGCCCATCCGCGCGAGGATCCCGACGAGGATCGAGGCCGTGACGAACAGGGCGGCCAGCTGGGGGAAGGACCAGCCCAGTTCGAAGGCGTACGGCGCGGCGTCGGCGTCCCCGGTGAGCGCGCCGGCCCACGGGATCACCGAGAAGATCATGAAGGCGAACACCAGCGCGACGGTGACCAGCACGATCTTGTGCAGCCCGGTCAGCGGCGGTGGTTCCGCCGCGTCGTCGGCGGCCCGCGCGCGGTCCCGGTCGCCGGGCAGGAAGCCGACGAGGGAGCGGTCCGGGTCGGCCCGCACGCGCCGCGCGTAGCGCACCACGTAGCCGATGGTGACGGCGGTCAGCACCAGCCACATCACCACCCGCAGCGCGATGCCGTCGCCGAGCGAGATGTCCGCGGCGGAGGAGGCGACGCCGGTGGCGAAGGGGTTGACGGTGGAGCACAGGACGCCGATGCCCGCCCCGAGGATGATCGTCGCGGTGGCCACCATCCGGTCGTACCCGAGCGCCAGCATCAGCGGTACGACCAGGCCGTAGAAGCCGAGCGTCTCCTCGGCGAACCCCTCGACCGTGCCGAGCAGCGAGAAGACCGCCATCACACCCGCGATCAGCAGCGCGCCGCGGTGGCGGAGGCGGTGGGCCAGCCGGCCGATGCCGCGGTCGAGGGCCCCGGTGGAGAAGACGACCGTGATGAACGCGCCGATGGCCAGCACGAACAGGAACACACCCGCGCTGCCGTACAGTTCGCCGGCCAGCGTCGGGCCGACCTGCCCGGTCTTGGCGTCCTGCACTCCGTAGAGGCCGTTGACCGGGGACAGGAAGAGGTCGTTGAGGCGGTCGGTGAAGGACTGGCCGGAGGGGTGCGGTGGTAGGTGCCCTGCTGCGGGGTGCCGTCGCCGTCGCGGTCGTAGGTGCCGGAGGGGATGAAGAAGGCCAGGAGCCAGACCGCGAGGGTCACGACGACCAGGACGGTCAGGGCGCTGGGGAAGGTGAACCCGCGCCGGGGGCGCCGCGGACCGTTGCCGGGGTCGGCGTCGGCCGTCGCGGTGGACCCGGGTTGTCCGGCGGTCGGGGCTTCTTCGGCGGGCCGGGGGTTCTCGTCGGGCATCGGGACGCTCACGCGGCGGCTCCGGTACGGAACGCGGCGGCGTACTCGCGCAGGAAGACGGCCTCCGCGAGGACGGCGGCGCGCAGCTCCGAGAGCAGCACCCGTTCGTCGGGCGCGTGCAGGTTGCACTGTTTGTCCTCGGCGCCGAAGATCAGCACCTCGGCTTCCGGTACGGCGCGCGCGAGGCCGTTGACGAGCGGGATGGAGCCGCCGCCCGCGGTGTGCACGGGCTCGGCGCCCCACGCGCGGCGCATCGCGGCCTCGGCGACGCGGTAGGCGGGTCCGCCGGTACGGGCCTCGAAGCCGGCGCCCGCGTCGCCGGGGGTCACGGTCAGCGGGACCCCGAACGGACGCAGCCGTTCCAGATGCCGTACGAGCGCGTCGAGCGCTTCCTTCGGGTCCTGGCGCGGGTGGCAGCGCAGGTTGAGCTTGGCGCGGGCGTACGGCACGACGGCCGAGGCGGCCTGGTCCACCGAGGGGGCGTCCAGGCCCATGACGGTGACGGCCGGGCCGCTCCACAGGCGTTCGCCCAGACTGCCGGAGCCGAGGAGCGGCAGTTCTTCCCGTACACCGGCCAGTTCGCGGAACTCCGTCTCGGTGAGGGTGGTGCCGGTCCACGGTTCACGGCGCAGCCCTTCCACGGCGACGTCGCCGTGCACGTCGTGCAGGGTGGCCAGGGCGTTGAGGAGGACGAGCAACGCGTCCGGGGCGGCGCCGCCGTACTCGCCGCTGTGCACGGCCTCGTCGAGGGTGCGCACCTCCACGGTCAGTTCGGCGGCGCCGCGCAGGCCGGTGACGAGGGTGGGCGTACCGGCGCGGAGGTTGCCCGCGTCGGCGATGACCATCGCGTCGCAGGCGAAGCGTTCGGGGTCGGTGGGCGGGTAGTCGTCGAAGGGGCTGCCGTACTCCTCCTGGCCCTCGAAGACGATCTTGATGCCGACCGGGGGCCGGCCGCCGTGGGCGCGCAGCGCGCCGAGGTGGACCAGGAGGTTCGCCTTGCAGTCGGCGACGCCCCGGGCCCGGATGGCGGGGCCGCCGTGCGGATCGTCGAAGTCGGTGGGCTCGAAGGGCGGTGACGTCCACAGGCGGAGGTCGCCCGCGGGCTGGACGTCGTAGTGGCCGTACAGGAGGACGGTGGGGGCGTCCGGGGACGGCGGCGGGACGGTGCCCGTGATGACCGGCGCGGTGCCGGGGAGGTCGAGTTGTTCGATGTCGGTGACGCCGGCGGCGCGCAGCAGGGCGAGGAGTGCGTCGCGTGCCGCGAGGACCGGCTCGGGCGGGTGGCCGGGGAACGCGACCGAGGGGATCGCCGCGAGCCGCTTGAGGTCGTCGCGGATGCCGGGCATCAGGTGGTCGACGGCGGCTTCCAGGTCGTCGGCGGCCGGGGGCCCCGAACGTGCGCCCGGGGGTTCGGAACGTGCGTCCGGGGACGCGGACCGCGTGTCCGGGGGTACGCCTCCGGACACGGGGCCGGTTCTGCGCGGGGGCTCGGTGTCCGGCTGCCGGGCGTTCGGGGGCTGGGCGTTCGGGTGCTGGGCGTTCGGGTCCACCGCGGAACCCCTCTCCGTGGCGTTGGGCGCGCACTTGACTGACGGTCAGGACGAATGCAGCGTATCGGGCAAAACGCCAGCGCCCTCGGCACCCGCCACCCCTCAGGCCGGCGGCCCGCCGAGCGTCAGCGCGGCCCGCATCGCCGCGTTCCGCAGACCCGTCAGCCGCCGCGCGTGCGCCATCCGGTTCATCAGCCGCGCCCTGCGCGCCAGCCGCTGGGTCGCGGAACGCCGTTCATGATCATACGTACGGAGGGCCGTCGTCACGTCGGGCGACACCCGCAGGGCCCGGGCCAACTCCACGGCGTCGAGCAGCGCTTCACAGGCCCCGCGCCCCAGGTCGGGGGTCATCGCGTGGGCGGCGTCACCGATGAGCGCGGTGCGGCCCCGGACGTACGAAGGCAGCGGCGGATCGAGGTGGTACAGGTCCAGCCGCAGCACCCCTGGCTCGTCCAGCCGCTCCAGTACGTGCCGTACACCGGCGTGCCAGTGCCCGAAGCGGGAGCGCAGCACGGCGGCCTCGCGGCCCGGCTCGTGCCGCCCTTCCGGCGCCACCGCACAGGCGAACCAGTTGGTGCGCCCGCCCGTGGTGGGCGTGACGCCGAACCGCAGCCCCTCGCCCCAGGTCTCGGTGACGGCACCGGTGTCGCCGTGGACCGTGCCGCGCCAGGACGACGCGCCGACGTAGCGGGCGCGGTACCGCGACCCGAACAGGGTCGTGCGCGCGGCGCTGTTGAGGCCGTCGGCCGCGATCACCACGTCGTACGCGCCGTCCAGCGCCCGGATGTCGTCGACCGGGCGGGCGAAGGTGACCGCCCCCTCGCCGCCGGCCGCCTCGTACAGGAGGGCCAGCAGTCCGGGGCGGGAGATCAGGCGGACGACATCGCCGGTGCGCCGCTGGAGGGCGGCGACGTCGAGGGTGGCGATGCGTCCCCCGTCGGGGCGCAGGAAGGCGCCCGAGGTCTGCGGCCGGCTCCGGTCCCGCACCTGTTCGCCGAGGCCGAGGGTGTCCAGGGCGGCGAGCGCGCCGGGCCACAGCCCGAGGGCGGTGCCGGCCGCGGGGAGGCGACGGGCGCGCTCGAAGACGTCGACCGACCAGCCGCCTTCGCGCAGGTGGAGGGCGGCGGCCAGGCCGCCGATGCCGCCGCCGACGACGGCTGCCGTGCGTGGTGTCAGTTTCATGCCCGACCACGCTACTATGTTTATAGTGAATCGGCACTACAAACATAGTAACGAGAGGTGCGCAGGGTGGCACGACGGCGGGAGCAGGTCCTGGACGCGGCGATCGCGGTACTGGGCGCCGAGGGGCCCCGGCGGCTCACCTACCAGGCGGTGGACGCCGCCGCGGAGGTACCGTCGGGCACCACCTCCAACTACTTCCGCAACCGCGGCGCCCTGATCGACGGCATCGTCGCCCACCTGGAGACGCTGGAGCGCCGCGACTGGGAGGAGTTCGCCCGGCAGGCCGACCCGGCCGGCGTACCCGAACTCGCGGACGCCGTGACGCGGTTCCTCCTGTACGCGACCGGCCCCGAGCGCGCCAGGACCGCCGCCCGCTACGCCCTCTACCTGGAAGCCTCGGCCCGCCCCGAGCTGCGGCCCGCCCTCACCCGAGGGCGCGAGACCGTCGTCGGCTGGGGCACGGAGTGGATGCGCCGCTTCGGGTCGCCGGCGCCGCAGCGGCACTGCGAAATCCTCTTCGACTACCTCGACGGCATCGCCTTCCACCAACTCTCTTTCCCCGTCGACGACTTCGACCCGGAACCGGGCATCAGGGAACTGCTCACCCGGCTGCTCGGCACACCCCCGGAGCCCGCCGCGACGGCCTGACGCCGATGCGCCACGCCGCGACCGAATTCGATGGCCGCCGGCCGCGGCCTGTGGTGGAGTGACGCCGGTGACCACACAAGACACCGAGTCAGCGCGAGCCGCCGCCTACCGCGCAGCGTACGACGAGCAGATGCGGGACCGCGGTTTCGCGCCGGACACTGCGGACACCGAGCGGGTCGGCCCCGTACTGCGCAGGACCCTCCCCACCCAGGGCGGCCTGATCCTCTACCGCGACCTGGGCGGACTCGACGGGGCGGAGCTGGACGCCTTCATCGCCGCCCAGCGCGACCACTTCGCCGCCCGCGGACTGCCGGTCGAGTGGAAGTACCACGGCCACGACCTGCCCGCCGACCTGCCGGACCGGCTGGCCGCCGCCGGATTCGTGCCGGACGAGCCGGAGACGGTCGTCATCGGCGAGGCGGCGGAGATCGCCGGGCCGCCCGGCGGGGCGCCGCTCCCCGAAGGCGTACGGCTGCGCGAGGTCACCGGCCGCGCCGACTTCGACCGCATCGGGGAACTGGCCGCGACCGTCTGGGCCGACGACCGGAGCTGGCTGGCGCCGGCCATGGAGGAGTGGGTGGCGGGACGGGACGGCGACCCCTGCACGGTGACCGTGGCGGAGTCGCTGGCCGGCGAGGTGGTCTCGGCCGCGTGGATGCGCTTCCACCAGGGCACGTCCTTCACCTCGCTCTGGGGCGGCTCGACGCTGCCCAACTGGCGCGGCAAGGGCGTCTACCGCGCCCTGGTGGCGCACCGGGCGGCGCTCGCGGTGGCGCGCGGCTTCCGGTACGTGCAGGTCGACGCGATGGAAACCAGCCGTCCCATCCTCAACCGGCTGGGCCTGATCAGCGCCGCCACGACCGTGCCGTACGTCTGGCGGCCGTCCGGCGACCCGGCGAAAGGTGTCTGATACGCCGACGGTTGGCGCGATCTGACCGGTGACGGCCCTCGCCGGAGTCTGATAGGAAAGCTTCCTAACGATTGGGATCCCTCACCGCACCCCGGCCCTCACCCGGCCCGCTCCCCACTGGAGGACAACCATGCGTGCCCGCTCCATAGGCAAGGCGCTCCGCAAGCCCGCCACCGGACTGACCCTCGGCCTGGTCCTGCTCGCCGTGCCGGCCACCGCCGTCGCCGGTACGGCCGTCGCCGCCACCGGCCAGGCACCGGCCGCGGCCCGCGCCACCGCCAAGGCGGCGGCCGGCCTGGACGACCCGGCGAAGAAGGAGATCGCCATGCAGCTGGTCTCCAGCGCCGAGAACTCCTCGCTGGACTGGAAGAAGCAGTACGCCTACATCGAGGACATCAAGGACGGCCGGGGCTACACCGCCGGCATCATCGGCTTCTGTTCCGGCACCGGCGACATGCTCGACCTGGTTGAGCTGTACACCCAGCGCAAGCCCGGCAACGTCCTGGCGAAGTACCTGCCCGCGCTGCGCAAGGTCAACGGCAGCGACTCGCACGCGGGCCTGGGCTCCGCCTTCGAGAAGGACTGGAAGAAGGCCGCCCAGGACAAGGACTTCCAGAAGGCGCAGAACGACGAGCGGGACCGGGTCTACTTCAACCCGGCGGTCAAGCAGGGCAAGGCCGACAAGATCGGCGTGCTGGGCCAGTTCGCGTACTACGACGCGCTCGTCATGCACGGTGACGGCAGCGACAAGACCAGCTTCACCAACATCCGCAAGCGGGCCCTGGCCAAGGCGAAGACCCCGGCCCAGGGCGGCGACGAGAAGGCGTACCTCAACGCCTTCCTGGACGCCCGGGTGTGGGCGATGAAGCAGGAGGAGGCGCACAGCGACACCAGCCGCGTGGACACCGCGCAGCGCGTCTTCCTCAACAAGGGCAACCTGAACCTGAACCCGCCGCTGGACTGGAAGGTGTACGGGGACTCGTTCCACATCGGCTGAGCGGGGCTCCCGCCAGGCAGCGCGGCGGCCCGTACCGTTCCGGGAATCCGGTCCGGTACGGGCCGTCGGCGCGTCCGCGCCCGTACGGCGGTCTCAGTGCGCCCCGGCCGTCCGCGGGTCCGGAGCGCCCCGCTCCGGCTGCTGCGGGATCACCTCCAGCGGCGGATCCCCGCGCCGCTTGCCGAGGTGGTTGAAGGCGAGGTTGAGCACGATGGCGACGAGGCAGCCGGTGCTGATGCCGGAGTCCAGGACGACCAGCATGTCCTTGGGGAAGTCGTGGTAGAACCGCGGCGCCGCGATCGGGATCAGGCCGATGCCGACCGAGGCCGCCACGATCAGCGCGTTCTCCCCTTGTCCATCGCGGCCGTGGCCAGCGTCTGGATGCCGCTGGCGGCGACCGAGCCGAACAGCACGATGCCCGCGCCGCCCAGCACCGGCAGCGGGACGAGCGAGATCACCGAGGCGGCGACCGGGCACAGGCCCAGCACGATCAGGATCAGGCCACCGGTGGCGACGACGAACCGGCTGCGCACCTTGGTCATCGCGACCAGGCCGATGTTCTGCGCGAAGGCGCTGTTGGCGAAGCCGTTGAAGAGCGGGCTGAGGGCGGTGCCGAGGGTGTCGGCGCGCAGGCCGCCCTCGATGGTGCGCTCGTCGGCGGGCCGCCCACGATCTTGCCGAGGGCGAGCATGTCGGCGGTGGACTCGGTCATGCAGACCAGCATGACGATGCACATACTGATGATCGCCGCGATGTCGAACTGCGGTGCGCCGAAGTGGAACGGCGTCGGGAAGCCGACGAGGTCGGCCTCGGCGATCGCCCCGAAGTCGGTGATGCCGACGGGTATCGCGATCAGCGTGCCGGCGACCAGACCGAGCAGGATGGATATCTGCTGGAGGAAGCCGCGCAGCACCCGGCGCAGCACCAGTACGACGACGAAGGTGAGTGCCGCCATGCCGATGTTGGTCAGGGAGCCGTAGTCGTGCGCCCGGGCGTCGCCGCCCTGGGACCAGTTGAAGGCGACGGGCAGCAGGGAGACACCGATCAGGGTGATGACGGTGCCGGTGACGACCGGTGGGAAGAACCGCACCAGCTTGGAGAAGTAGGGCGCGAGGAGGAAGCCGAGGACACCGGCGACGATCACCGCGCCGAAGATGACGGGCAGCGCGTCGCCGGGGTCCTGTGCCGTGCCGATGGCGACCATCGGCGTCACCCCGGCGAACGAGACGCCGTTGACGAACGGCAGTCTGGCGCCGATCTTCCAGAAGCCGAGGGTCTGCAGCAGGGTGGCGATGCCCGCGGTGAAGAGGCTGGCGCCCATCAGGAACGCGGTCCCGGTGGGGCTCAGCCCGCAGGCCGGGCCGACGATCATCGGCGGGGCCACCACGCCCGCGTACATGGCGGCCACGTGCTGCAGGCCGCTGGTGAACATCTTGAAGGGCGGGAGGGTCTCGTCGACCGGGTGCTTCCGGTCGCCCTGTGCCGTCCGCCCTGAGGGTGCGGCCACTGCGGGCCTCCTTCGATTTCTGCGCCGCGAGGGGGCGGCGGCGCGAGCCTGTCACGGAGGGCGTGCGTCGGTGCGGTGGTGCAGCGGTCCGCGCTCGTGGCGCGTGAAACATCGTGACGGGTGGTCACATGGCTTTTATGAGACGGGAGTTGGGGGCGACGACGTACAGCGGTACCGGGCCGGGGGCACGGAGAGAGGCCTCCGCGCCCCCGGGTTCCGGCGCTTGTGGATCCCGCTCGGATCCACAAGCTCCCGGCCGGGGCCGTCCCCCGGCCGAGTTCTCGGGCCGCCGGGCGGGGATCAGCCCTCGGCGGCGATACGGGCCAGGCGCTGGGACTCGGCCCGCGCGGTGCGCGCGACGGTCTCCTCGTCGACGTTGGCCAGCCGGCCGTCCTCGACCACCGGCGCGCCGTCGACCAGGGACAGCGTGACGGGCGCGGCGGCACCAAAGACCAGCGCGGTCACCGGGTCGGCGATGGTGGAGTGGGCCAGACCGTCCAGCTTCCACAGCACCAGGTCGGCCAGCTTGCCGGCCTCCAGGGAGCCGATCTCGGCCGTCCGGCCCAGGACCTGGGCGCCGCCGTAGGTGCCCAGGCGCAGCGCCTTGCGGGCGTCGAGGGCCGCCTCCTTGTGCGCGCCGAGCCGGTTGATCAGCAGCGCGGTGCGCAGTTCGGTGTGGAGTTCGCCGCACTCGTTGGAGGCGGTGCCGTCCACGCCGAGGCCGACCGGTACGCCTGCCGCGAGCATGTCGGGTACGCGGGCGATGCCGGCGCCGAGCCGCGCGTTGGAGGACGGGCAGTGCGCCACGCCGGTCTTCGTCCGGGCGAAGGCGGCGATGTCGGAGTCGTTCATGTGGACGCAGTGCGCCATCCACACGTCCTCGCCGAGCCAGCCGGTGGACTCGAAGTAGTCGGTCGGGCCCATGCCGAACAGCTCGTGGCAGAACGTCTCCTCCTCGACCGTCTCCGAGCCGTGGGTGTGCAGCCGCACGCCCTTGCGCCGGGCCAACTCCGCGCCGTTGCGCAGGAGTTCGGTGGAGATGGAGAACGGGGAGCAGGGGGCCACGGCGATGTGCACCATCGAGCCGAAGGAGGCGTCGTGGTGGGTGTCGATGGCCTCTTCGGTGGCTTTCAGCGCGCCCTCGGTGGTCTCGACGGCGAAGTCCGGCGGCAGCCCGCCGTCCTTGACGCCGCGGTCCATCGAGCCGCGGGCCAGGGTGATGCGCGCGCCGATCTCGCGGGCGGCGGCCAGTTCGGCGCCGACCAGGTCGCCGGCGTCCCGCGGGAAGACGTAGTGGTGGTCGGAGGCGGTGGTGACGCCGCCCTTGACCATCATGCCCAGCGAGCCCTGGGTGGCGGCCGCGAGCATCGGCGCGTCGATGCGGGCCCAGGTCGGGTAGAGGGCCACCAGCCAGTTGAAGAGGTTGTGGTCGGTGGCCATGCCCCGGGTCATCCACTGGTAGAAGTGGTGGTGGGTGTTGACCAGGCCGGGGGTGACGAGGTGGCCGGTGCCGTCGATACGGCGCACGACGTTCGCCAGGCCCTCGGGGGCCCGGCCCGCGCCCACCGACTCGATGAGGTTGCCGGCGACCACGACATGGCCCGAGGCGTACTCGGTGTCGTGGGCGTCGACGGTCGCGACGGCGCAGTTCTCGATGACGATGCGTCGCGTCGCCGCGCTGTCAGGGGATGCCGGTGCTGCCATGGTGGTTCTCCTAGAAGATGCGGCATGGGTTTCCCCCGTGCTCGCCGGGAGCCCGGGGGAGGGCACGGCATGGCCCTACGGGATTTGAGTGCCGGAGCCGGGTGAAGCGGCTGACAGGACCGCTGCCCCCTTGGTGCTCCGGGTGCCGAGATGGTGGAAGAACAGGTTGAGCAGGACCGCGACGAGCGCCCCGGCGCTGATGCCGGAGCCGAGCACGGTCTGCGCCCAGGCGGGGAAGTCCTCGTAGAACGTCGGGGCGGCGAGCGGGATGATGCCCGCGCCCAGCGAGACGGCCACCAGGATGATGTTGGAGCTGTCGTCGAGGCCGGCTTCGGCGAGCGTACGGATGCCGCTGACCGCGATCGAGCCGAACAGCACGATGCCGGCGCCGCCGAGGACGGGCATCGGCACGAGGTTGACGACCGCGCCGAGGACGGGGAAGGCGCCGAGGACGAGCAGGGCGGCTCCGGCGACGGCGACGACGTAGCGGCTGCGTACCCGGGTCAGCGAGACGACACCGACGTTCTGCGCGAAGGCGCTGGTGGGGAAGCCGCCGAAGACCGGTCCGACGAGGGTGGCGAGGCCGTCGGTGCGCAGCCCGCGGGTGATGGTCCGCCCCGTCGTACGCCGTTCGCAGATCTCGCCGAGGGCGAGCATCCCGGCCGCGGACTCGGTCATCAGGACCAGCATCACGATGCACAGGGACAGTACGGCGGCGGGCTGGAACTCCGGCGCGCCGAAGGCGAAGGGGTGGGCAGCGCGACGACGGGCGCCTCGCGCAGCGCGTCGAAGCTCGCCATGCCGAACGGAACGGCGGCGAGGGTGCCGGCGACCAGGCCCAGCAGCAGGGCGATCTGTTTGACGAAGCCGCGGGTGAAGCGCTGGATCAGCAGGATGACCACGAGCGTGAAGGCGGCCAGCGCCAGGTACTTCATGGAGCCGAAGTCGGCGGCCTCCTTGTCGCCGCCCTGCGCCCAGCCGACCGGTACGGGCATCAGGGTGACGCCGATGAGGGTGATGACGATGCCGGTGACCAGCGGGGGAAGTAGCGCAGCAGTCTGCCGAAGAACGGGCCGACGGCGAGGCAGAAGGCGCCGGCGACCATCACCGCCCCGTATATGGCGGGCAGTTGGTGGCCTTTGGCGTTGGTCTCGGCGATGGCGAGCATCGGTGTGATGCCCGCCGAGGAGGCGGCGTTGACGAACGGCAGGCGGTTGCCGGCGAACCGGCCGGCGCCGAGGGTCTGCAGGAGGGTCGCGAGACCGGCGATCAGCAGGCTGGCGGCGATCAGCCGGGTGCGGCCCGCGGTGTCCAGGCCGGTGGCCTGGCCGATGATGAGCGGAGGGGTGACGACGCCGGCGTACATGGCGGCGATGTGCTGCAGGGCGGCGGGGACGAGCCGCTTGGGAGCCGGCTTCTCGTCCACCGGGTGGACCGGTGGGACGGGGTGTTTCTCAACGTGCGGTGGCTGTGCCATGGGTCGTTCCCCTCACAGGATTCGCGGGCCCCTCCCCGCTGCGGGACGGGGAGGGACGGCGAGGCACGGCGCTGCGTCGGGAGCCGTCAGAGGTTGGTCAGATCCATCGGGATCCCGGCTTCGACACCGTCGCGCAGGACAGTGGCTTCTATCAGGCCGTACGGGCGGTCCGCCGCGTAGTAGACCTCATGGTCGTTCTTCAGGCCGAAGGGCTCCAGGTCCACCAGGAAGTGGTGCTTGTTCGGCAGCGAGAACCGCACCTCGTCGATCTCCGCGCGGTGGGTGATGATCCGCGAGCCCATCTGGTACAGGGTCTGCTGGAGCGAGAGGCTGTAGGTCTCCGCGAAGGCGTCCAGCATGTGCTTCCTGACCTGGGCGTAGGAGCGTTCCCAGTTGGGCATCCGCTGGTCGTCGTCGGTCCAGTTGAACCGCCAGCGGCCGGAGACCTCGGTGGCCAGGATGCGGTCGTACGCCTCCTTGAGCGTCGTGTACTTGTCCTTGATGTAGCCCCAGAACTCGGAGTTGGTGGAGTTCATCACGACCAGGTCCTTCAGGCCCGAGATGACCTGCCAGCGCTCACCGTCGTAGGTGATCTGCGTCAGCCGGGTCTCCTGGCCCTTGCGGACGAAGGAGTGCCTGACCTCGTCCGCGCCGATGAACCTGGCGTTGGCCTCGGAGGTCTCGATGCGCTCCCAGGCGTACTCCTCGATGCGGATACGGGCCCGGTGGATCGGTTCCTGGCTGGTGACGAAGTGCCGGGCCAGGTGGATGCCGAACTGTTCGGCCGACTCGATGCCGTGTTCCTTGGCGAAGGCGTACACGGTGTTCTTGGTCGTGTCGGTGGGCAGGCAGTGGGCGTTGGAGCCGGAGAGGTGCACCTCTTCGAGGTCGCCGGAGAGCGCGACCGAGACGTTGAGGTCCTTGATGTGGTGGGTGTCGCCGTCCCGGGTGATGCGGACGACGCGGTTCTCCGCCTTGCCGTACTGGTTCTGGCCGAGAATCGCCGGGCGGGCGGGGCGGGACGAGTTGGTCATGTCGGTGCTAGCTCCCTCGGTATACGGAGTAGCCGAACGGGTTGAGCAGCAGCGGTACGTGGTAGTGCTCACCCGGCTGGACGGCGAAGGTGATCGCCACTTCCGGGAAAAAGGCTCCGCTGTCCCTTACGCGGGGGGCGTCCTGCTGTTCCTCGGCTTGCTGGTCGGCCGTCGCGGCCTTGCTGGCGAGGTACGCCTCGGTCTCGAAGTCGAGGCGTACGTGGGTGGTGCCCTGCGGCAGCGCCGGCAGGTCCTTGCAGCGTCCGTCCGCGTCGGTCTTGGAGGCGCCGTGCCCGGCCCAGGTCCCGCCGGGACCGGAGCGCACCGAGAGCGTGAGGGCGATGCCTTCCGCGGGGCGGCCCGTGCTGGTGTCCAGGACGTGCGTGGACACCGAGGTCTCGTGCCGGGCCGTCTCGCTGCTCATGGTCGTGCTCCTTCTGCGGCGTCTGCCGGGTCCGCCGCGTCCTCGACGAGGCGGCCCAGCCGGATGCGATTGATCTTGCCCAGTTCGGTACGGACGATCTCGCGTTCTTGTTCCGGCGTGTTGTCCAGCCGGTTACGGGCGGCGTCCCGCAGCTGCTCACCGGTCCGGCCGGTGGCGCAGATCAGGAAGACGTGCCCGAACTTCTCCTGATAGGCGAGGTTCAGTTCGAGCATCTCCGCCTTGAGGTCGTCCCCGGCCGCCGACATCCCCCGCTGTTCACGGGAGGAGGTCGCGTCGCCCGGGGTGGGCCGGCCGATGGGCGGGTGCCCGGCCATCGCCTCGGCCAGGTCCGCCGCGGTCAGCTCGGCCATGGCGGCGTCGCTGGCGGCGAACAGGGCGTCGGCGCTGGGGTACGGGCGTCGGGCGAGGAGTCGGCTCCCCCACGCTTCGCTGGCGCACGCCTCGCGCAGTGCGGCACGGGCCGTACGGTCGGCTGCGGCGTTGAACCGGGCGAGACCCGGCGTCGGGTTCGAAGACACGGGAAGCCTCCGTGGCCTGGTGCGGTACGGGCTCTGCTTGGCTGGAAACAGCTAAGACCTCCGGCAACATCACGTCAACACTTTGTTGAAAACTCGGCAACAAGAAAGCCGCCGTCCGGTTCGCCCGTACGGCGGCTCGCCCGCAAGTGCCCAACGGGCACCGCTTCCGGGTCAGTCGGCCCCCTTCGCGGCATTCTCCCTGTTCAAGTAGTTGTAGACGGTGAAGCGGCTGACGCCGAGCGCGCCGGCGACCGTCTCGACCCCGTGGCGCACGGAGAACGCGCCCCGCGCTTCCAGGATGCGGACCACCGACTGCTTGGTGCGACGGTCCAGATCGCTGAGCGGCACCCCGTGCCGGCGCTCCAGCTCGGCGAGGAGGTGGTCCAGCGACTCGGACAGGTGCGGCAGCCGTACCGCGACCCGGTCCTGCCCTTCCCAGGCCAGGACGACATCGTCACCCCGCGCCTGGTCCGGCGCGACCATCTCCGCGCCCATGGCGTCCACCAGCGGCTTCACCGCCTGGACGAACGGGTGGTCGGCGGGCTCGGTCACGTGGCGTCCTCCCCGGCCGGCGCGATCACGTTGACCTGGAGGGAGACGCGGGTGGCGCCAGCCTCCAGGGACCTGCGCAGCAGTGCGTCCACCGCGGAAAGCACCTTCTCGCCCTCCCCCTCGGCGGTGTTGCCGAACGGGCCGACGTCGACGGCGTCCAGCCCGGCACCCGTGATGATGTCGCGCCCCACGACCGCGTGGGCGGGCGCTTCGTCCAGATCGAACGGTTCCGTCGTGAATTCCACTCGCAATCGCACCATGCCCCCAAACTAGCGCCGCCGCGGGCCGGCCCCTTGACAGGTCCGGAGATCCGCGGGCAATGTTCCAATCAGCAGAAACAAAGTTCCGCCATACGGAAGGGCGCTCATCCCTCATGGGCTTCTCGGACGCGCGTTTCAACGTCAACCTGTCGATCCTGTTCACCGAACTGCCGCTGCTGGAACGCCCGGCGGCGGCCGCGGCCGCCGGGTTCGGCGCGGTGGAGCTGTGGTGGCCCTGGGCGGACGCCCCGGTGCCCGCGCAGCGGGAGCTGGACGCGCTGCGCGAGGCGTTGCGTGCTGCGGGCACGCAGCTGGTCGGGCTGAACTTCTATGCCGGGCAGCTGCCCGGTCCCGACCGCGGCGCCCTGTCGATTCCGGGGCGGGAGTCCGAGCGGTTCCGGGCCAATGTGGAGGTGGCCGCGGACTTCGCGCAGTCGCTGGGCTGCACCGCGCTCAACGCCCTGTACGGCAACCGGGTGCAGGGCGTGGACCCGGCCGCCCAGGACGCGCTGGCGCTGGAGAACCTGACGCTGGCCGCGCGCGCCGCGCACCGCATCGGGGCCACCCTGCTGATCGAGGCGCTCAACGCGCCCGAGTCGCCCGCGTGCCCGATCGTCTCGGCGCCCAGGGCCGTCGAGGTGGCGGACGCGGTCAACGCCGCCACCGGCCTGGACAACGCCCGCTTCCTGATGGACCTCTACCACCTGGCCAGGAACGGCGAGGACCTGGAAGAGGTCATCGACCGCTACACCCCCGGACCGGACACGTGCAGATCGCCGACAGCCCCGGCCGCGGCGCCCCCGGCACCGGCACCCTGCCCCTCGAAGACCTCCTGGAGCGGCTGCACACCAACGGCTACACCGGCTACACCGGCCTGGAGTACACACCCGGTGACCGGCCCTCCGCCCAGTCCTTCGCCTGGCTGCCCCGCCCCCTGCGCGCCGCCACCGCCGCCCCCTGACCACCCCGTCTCCCGAAAGGCACCGCACATGAGCACTCTTTCGAAAATCGCCTGGATCGGGCTGGGCATCATGGGCGCGCCCATGGCCGAGAACCTGCTCAAGGCCGGCTACCCGGTCACCGGCCACACCCTCGAACCAGCCAAGCTCGACCGGCTCGCCGCCGCCGGCGGCACCCCCGCCGCCTCGGTCGCCGAGGCGGTCCGGGAAGCGGACGTCATCGTCACCATGGTGCCCGCCTCCCCGCAGGTCGAGGCCGTCGCCTACGGCCCCGACGGCATCCTGGCCAACGCCCGGCGCGGCGCGCTGCTGATCGACATGTCCTCGATCACCCCGCAGACCTCCCGCGACCTGGCCGCCGCCGCGGCCGAGCGCGGGATCCGGGTGCTGGACGCCCCGGTCTCCGGCGGCGAGGCCGGCGCCGTCGAGGCGGTCCTGTCCATCATGGCCGGCGGGGCCCGGGAGGACTTCGACGCCGCCTGCCCGCTCTTCGAGGCCCTGGGCACGACCATCGTGCACTGCGGCCCGCACGGCGCCGGACAGACCGTCAAGGCCGCCAACCAGCTCATCGTCGCCGTCAACCTCCAGGCCTGCGCCGAAGCCGTCGTCTTCCTGGAGAAGTCCGGCGTCGACCTCGCCGCCGCCCTCGACGTCCTGGGCGGCGGCCTGGCCGGCTCCACCGTCCTGACCCGCAAGAAGAACAACTTCCTGGAACGCGACTTCACGCCCGGCTTCCGCATCGACCTGCACCACAAGGACATGGGCATCGTCACCGACGCCGCCCGCGCCGTCGGCGCCGCCCTGCCCACCGGCACCCTCGTCGCCTCCCTGGTCGCCGCCCTGCGCGCCCAGGGCGACGGCAGCCTCGACCACTCCGCCCTCCTGCGCGGCGTCGAACGCCTCTCCGGCCACACCACCGGCTGACACCGCGCCCGTCCACGTCTTCGGCTCCCCCGGCGCCGCCGCATCTACGCAGGCACTCGTCACCCACGTCCCGCGACCGCGCGTCCCACCCGAGGCGCAAGCCTCCCCGAGACTTCCCGGCGGCGGCGCCGACACCTGTCCTGTCGCGCCCAGGCGCCGCCGCCGGGAACACCCCCTGAGTACGCCCAAAAGCCGCTCCCGCGCCCCCTCCGAGCACCGCCCGGCAACTTTTCAACAAAGTGTTGACGGAGGTGGGGGTGCTCCCTACGCTCCAACACGCGGAAGCCGACTTCCGCGCTCTCGTACGGAAGGTCACCATGCCGAAGCCCACGACGACGCGCCGCCTCACCACGGAAGCCGGCGCTCCGATCGCCGACAACCAGAACTCCGCCACCGCCGGCGTCGGCGGCCCGCTGCTCCTCCAGGACCAGCACCTCCTGGAGAAGCTCGCCCGGTTCAACCGCGAGCGCATCCCGGAGCGCGTCGTGCACGCCCGCGGCTCCGGCGCGTACGGACACTTCGAAGTGACCGACGACGTCACCGGGTTCACCCGCGCCGACTTCCTGGGCGCGGTCGGCCGGCGCACCGACCTGTTCATCCGCTTCTCGACCGTGGCCGACAACCTCGGCGGCCCGGACGCCGCCCGCGACCCGCGCGGCTTCGCCGTCAAGTTCTACACCGAGGAGGGCAATTACGACCTCGTCGGCAACAACACCCCGGTCTTCTTCATCAAGGACCCGCTGAAGTTCCCGGACTTCATCCACTCGCAGAAGCGCGACCCGTTCACCGGCAAGCAGGAGCCGGACAACGTCTGGGACTTCTGGGCCCACTCCCCCGAGGCGACCCACCAGATCACCTGGCTGATGGGCGACCGCGGCATCCCGGCCTCCTACCGGCACATGAACGGCTACGGCTCGCACACCTACCAGTGGACGAACGCCGCCGGTGAGGCCTTCTTCGTCAAGTACCACTTCAAGACCAACCAGGGCATCCGCTGCCTGGACGCCGCCCAGGGCGCCGAACTGTCGGGCAAGGACCCCAACAGCCACCAGACCGACCTGCTCCAGTCCATCGAACGCGGCGTGTACCCCTCCTGGACGCTGTACGTGCAGATCATGCCGGCGGCCGAGGCGGCGGACTACCGCTTCAACCCGTTCGACCTGACCAAGGTGTGGCCGCACGCCGACTACCCGCTCCAGCGCGTCGGCCGCCTCGTCCTGGACCGCAACCCCGACAACGTCTTCGCCGAGGTCGAGCAGAGCGCGTTCTCGCCCAACAACTTCGTGCCCGGCATCGGCCCGTCCCCGGACAAGATGCTCCAGGGCCGGCTCTTCGCCTACGCCGACGCGCACCGCTACCGCCTGGGCGTCAACCACACCCAGCTGCCGGTCAACGCGCCGAAGGCGACCGTGGCGGACAACTACGGCCGGGACGGCCTGATGGCGTCCAACGCCTACGACCGGCACGCCAAGAACTACGAGCCCAACTCCTACTCCGGTCCCGCCCAGTCGGACCAGCCGCTGTCCGCGCCGCTCGCCCTCACCGGCCACACCGGCACCCACGCGGCCCCGGCGCACGCCAAGGACGACGACTTCTTCCAGGCCGGCGAGCTGTACCGGCTGATGTCCGAGGACGAGAAGAACCGTCTGGTGGCCAACATCGCCGGGGGCCTCGCGCAGGTCTCCCGCGACGACGTGATCGAGAAGAACCTCGCCCACTTCCACGCGGCCGACCCGGAGTACGGCAAGCGCGTCGAGACCCGGCTGCACGAGCTGCGCGAGGACTGACCCCAGGTCAGCGCGGGGGCCGACGGGAGGTCAGCCTCTCGCGCGTCCGTACCGGCCGGTCCGCTGAGGGGTGGCCGGCCGGTACGGAACGGTGGCGCGGGGCTCCGCGGCGTGGAGTCAGGGAACCGACAGCCCGCACGGCCCGGTTCCCGGGAGACACCGGTGCGGCGGTCGTGCCCGTCCGAAGGAAGGACGGGCCGTCTCCCCGACAACGCCTCGGAGCCCGCGTCCCGCCGCCTCCGGGCCTACCCTCCGGCCCTACCTGAACTCCGCCCGGCGGTGCGATTGTCCTGTCGCGCCCAACTCCCGTGCCGCCGGGCGGTACTCCTGCCTGGCCCTCGTGGAACGGGCCGCTTGCCTACGCCGGGCACAGGCCCCGCACCGGCTGGTCCGGGAGGAGTTGTGCCCAGTGGTGCTCCGCGACGAGGCGACAGAGACGCGTGGCGATGTGGTCGCTGTCGGTACTCCAGACGTCCAGGGCTGCTCGGGGGCCGAAGATGGTCAGGGCATGACCGTCGGGGGAGAAACGAAGGGTCTGCGTGTCCGGCCAACCCCCGGCCTCCGACGATCTCCTGGAGAAGCTGGTCGTCAGCATTTCGGGAAACCCGGGCCCGCGCGCATATGTCCACGGTAAAGTCGGCCCCGCATGGGGAAAATCCCCCGGCGTGAAGCCGCTGGAGGGACCATGGACGGCGGGAGAAACCGCCTGCCGACCTACCTGCCAGGAGCCGCCATGGCCGACAGCGTGCCGGTGCGCTGCCCGACGTGCCGCCGCGAGAACGCGTTCACCCCGCCCACCTTCCCGTGCGCGTGCGGCGCCCCGCTGACCCTGCCGGTGCTGCGCGGCGGCATACCCGTGGAGATCCTGCACCGCACCTGGCAGAGCTCCTGGGTGGAGGTGCGCTGCGAGACCTGCGGCCGGCTCGACGAGTGGCCTGCGCCGGAGTCCGGCTGCGCGTGCGGGACGGTAGTACGCGTCCCCGTCGTACCGGTACCGACCCCGCCGCCGCCCAACCTCCCGGCCCCCGGCAGCCCCGCGGCGGCACCGCCCGGCGGGCCACCGCGCAGGCCGCCGGTGCTGCGTCCCGCCTTCCGGCCGGTCACCATCCGTACGGCCGGCGACTGCGTCACCGCCGCCGCCCAGTACCTGAAGTGGCTGGGCTTCACCGACATCGCGCGGGTGCCGGAACGCACCGCGTCGGGCGTGGACCTTCGTGGTTCCGGGGTGGTGGCCCAGGTCGATCCGACGACCCGCGCGACCAAGCTGCGGGAGATCGAGTGCCTGTGGCTCAACGCGCTCAACGACTCCGCGGTCGCCGTCTGCTTCTCCCTGGCGGGCTACTCCCGCGACGCCCGCGCCCGTGCCGACGCCCTGCACATACCGTTGTTCGTCATGGACCTCACGGGCACCCCGCAGCCGGTCAACGACCCGGCCGACGAGCTGATCAGGGACGGTACGGGGCGGTAGGGCGGCCGCCGGTCCGGTGTCCGTGGTGACGGCCGTCGCACACACGAGAACCCCCACCGGCGCTCGGTGCGGGGTTCTCGGTCCGGGACGCGCCCCGGTCACTATGCGCCCGTGTCCTCCGCCGAGGTGAGGGCGACGGCTCCGGCGGGGCAGAGGCCGACGGCCATCCGGGCGGCGGCTCGGTGCTCGGCGGCGGGCGCGGCGTCCAGGACGACCACCAGGCCCTCGTCGTCGTCCTGGTCGAAGACTCCGGGCGCCGTCAGGACACACATGCCGGCGCCCACGCAGCGGTCACGGTCGGCGCTGAGGCGCAGCGGTTCGCGGGGGTCGCTCATCGGGCTACTCCTTGTCCCAGGTGACGGGCAGGCTGACCACGCCGTAGATGTTGGCGCGGTCGCGCAGCGGGACCTCGTGCGGCGGCACCGCGAGGCGCAGGGTGGGGAAGCGGGCGAGGAGCTTCGGGAACGCGACGGTCATCTCGACGCGGGCGAGCTGCTGGCCGAGGCACTGGTGGGCGCCGTGGCCGAAGGCGAGGTGCCCGGTGGCCTTGCGGTGGATGTCGAGCCGGTCGGGGGCGGGGAACTTGAGCGGGTCGCGGTTGGCGGCCTGGACGGACACCGTCACCGTCTCGCCGGCCTTGATCAGCCGGCCCTCGACCTCGACGTCTTCGAGGGCGGAGCGCAGGATGGGATCGGCCACGCTGAGGTAGCGCAGCAGCTCCTCGACGGTCTGCTCCGCGAGGCCCGGATCGGCGCGCAGGGCGGCCAGTTGGCCGGGGTTGCCCAGCAGGGCGAAGGTTCCGAGGCCGAGCATGTTCGCGGTGGTGTCGAGTCCCGCGGCCAGGAGGACCCCGCCGACTCCGATCAGTTCCTCCTCCGTGAGGTCGGAGGCGGTCAGGTCACTGAGCAGGTCGTCGGTGGGCGCGGCGCGCTTGGCGGCCACGAGTTCGCCCATGAGCCGGCCGACCGCCTCGAACGCCTCGCCCTTCGCCGCGACGTCCGCGGCCTGGTCGAAGAGGGTCGCCACATGCGCCTGGAAGCGGTCCCGGTCGGTGTAGGGCACGCCGAGCAGTTCGCAGATCATGAGCGCGGGTATCGGCCGCGCGAACGCCTCCACCAGGTCGGCGGTGGGTCCGGCCTGCTCCATGGCGTCCAGGCACTCGTCCGTGAACTGCTCGACGCGCTCGGTGAGTTGCCGCATCCGGCGGACCGTGAACTTGCCGGCGAGCAGCCGCCGGAAGCGGGTGTGCTCGGGGGCGTCGAGGCCGAGGAAGTCACCGACCGGTGCCGGCTGCATCTCCGTTACCCCCTCCAGCCCGGCCAGTGGCATCGGCAGGTGCAGATGTTCGTAACGGGCGCTGAAGCGCGGGTCGGACAGGACCGCGCGGGCCGCGGCGTGTCCGGTGACCAGCCAGCCGGTGTGCCCGTCGACGTAGCGCAGGCGGCGCAGCGGCTCGTCGCTCAGCGCGGTGAGTTCGGCGGGCGGGTCGAAGGGGCAGCCGGTGCGGCGGTCGGTGGGCAGGGTGGGCAGCTCTTCGGCGGTGGTGGTTTCGGCGGTGGTGACGACGTTGGTTTCGGTGGTGGCGTCGGCTGCGGTGCCGTCGGACAGCGTTCCGGCGGTCGTCGGGTCGTGCGGCATGGAGTTCTCCAGTGATGGTCGGTTCTGGTGAACGTGCTGGTGGCTGCGGCGGGTGACCGCTCAGTGCCGGTGGTGCGGGGGCCGCGTCACCGCTTGGCCCCGGTCTTGAAGGTGCGACGCGCCCAGACGTAGCCGACCAGGGTGAGGCCGACGCACCAGGCGAGGCCGACGACCGCGCTGCTGCCGATCTCCGTACCGAGCCACAGGCCGCGCAGCGTGTCGATGACCGGCGTGAACGGCTGGTACTCGGCGAACCAGCGCAGGGCGGTCGGCATCGACTCGGTCGGCACGATGGCGCTGCCGAGGAACGGCAGGAACGTCAGCGGCATCGGGATGTTGCTGGCCGTCTCGGGGTTCTTGGCGACCAGGCCGATACCGGCGGCGAGCCAGGTCAGCGCCAGGGTCAGCAGGGCGAGCAGACCGATGGCGGCGAGCCATTCGACGGGGGTGGCGTCGGGGCGGAAGCCCACCAGGAGCGCGACGGCGACGACGAGGGTGATGCTGGCCATCGTCTGGATCAGGCTGCCGACGACATGGCCGGTCAGGAACGAGGCGCGGGAGATCGGCATCGTACGGAAGCGGTTGACGATGCCTTCGGTCTTGTCCATGCAGACGCTGATCGCGGTGGTCAGGGCGCCGGACGTGGCGGCCATCAGGATGATGCCGGGCGCGAGGTAGTCGATGTACGCGCCGCCCCCGGCGGCCGACGCCCCGATGCCGCTGCCCAGGGCGGTGCCGAAGGCGTAGTTGAACAGCAGCAGCATCATGACGGGCATGATGACGACGGTGAGTGTCAGGGACGGATAGCGCAGCGCCTTCTTGAGGTTGCGCCGCAGCATGGTCCTGGAGTCCCGGGCCGCGTAGGACAGGGTGGCCATCAGACGTTCTCCTCGGTCGGTGCGGCGGTGCCGGCGGGGCGGGGCTGACCGGTGAGGGTCAGGAAGACGTCGTCCAGGTCGGGGGTGTGCACGGTGAGCGTCTCGGCCCGTACGGCGGTGGTCTCCAGGGTGTCCAGGACGGCTCGCAGGGTGCTGACGGAGCTGTCGCCGGGGATCTGCAGGGTGAGGGCTTCCTCGTCCCGCGTGGCGAGGCCGAAGAGGCCCGCGGCGGTGTCCAGGTCCCGGGCGTCGGCGAACCGCAGCCGGATGTGGCCGCCGGGGATGCGCTGCTTCAGCTCGTCGGCGGTGCCCTCGGCGATCAGTCTGCCGTGGTCCAGCACGGCGATGCGGTCCGCGAGCTGGTCGGCCTCCTCCAAATACTGGGTGGTGAGGAAGATGGTCACGCCGTCGTCGGCGACCAGGCCGCGGATGATCTCCCACATGGTGCGGCGGCTGCGCGGGTCGAGCCCGGTGGTGGGCTCGTCGAGGAAGATGATGCGCGGATCGCCGACCAGGGTCATCGCCAGGTCCAGCTTGCGCCGCATACCGCCGGAGAAGGTGGCGGCGGTCTTGCCCGCCACCTCGGACAGGTCGAAGCGGCGCAGCAGGTCCTTGGCCCGCCGTCTGCCCTCGCGCCGGTCGAGGTGGTGCAGGTCCGCCATGAGCAGGAGGTTCTCCTCGGCGGTCAGCAGGTTGTCGACGGCCGAGAACTGGCCGGTCACACCGATCGCGGAACGCACCGCGTCGGCGGCCCGGGTCAGGTGGCGGCCCGCGACCCAGGCGTCGCCCGCGTCGGCGTCGATGAGCGTGGAGAGGATCTCCACGGTGGTGGTCTTGCCGGCGCCGTTGGGTCCGAGCAGGGCGAAGACGGTGCCTTCGGCGATGTTCAGGTCGATGCCGTCGAGCACGAGCTTGTCGCCGTAGGACTTGCGCAGTCCGGTGGCGGCGATCGCCGGCGCCGTGGTGTCCACGGCGTTCGGCGCGGCGGTATGGGTGACGGTCATGCCGCTGTCCCTTCGGGTGCGGAGCGGTCGAAGTACGTACGGTCAGGCGCGGCGGACGATGACGTCGCCGGTCTCGGTACGGGCGTGCACCTCGACGGTCTCGTCGGAGTCCGCGGGGCCTGCGGCGGAGTCGAGTTCGTTGCGTACCGCGCCGTACTTGGTGTTCAGGTCGAGCCAGGCCGCGGTGCCCTCGTGGACGCCCACGGCGAGGTCGCCGAGGGAGGTGCGCAGGTCGATACGGCCGCGGACGACGTCGCCGACACGGATGCCGCCGGTGGAGCAGGAGGCGTCGACCCCGGCCAGGGCGACGTCGATGTCGATGCGGCCGTTGGCGCACTTGGCGCCGACGCTGCCGCGCGCGGTGCCGACGGAGATGTCGCCGTTGGCCGCGTTGACCTTCAGGTCCCCGGCGGCCTCGGCGATCCGGGTCGCGCCGTTGCCGTTCTTGACGGTCGCCGTACCGGTGACGGCTCCGACCTCGATCCGGCCCGCGCCGGTGATCACGACGTCCCCGGCCGAGCGGTCCAGGCGGATGTCGCCGAGGTCGGTCTTGAGGTCGCCGCCGGTCGCCTCGTCGATCTGGAGGTCGCCGAGCGAGGTCTTGAGCGTGACGTTCCCCAAGCGGCCTTCGCAGTGGAAGTGGCCCAGGCCCGTGGAGCCCCGGACGTCCGACCCCGCGGGCAGTTCGATGCTCACCTCGACGGCGCCCGGCTTTCCGAACAGGGACCGCTTCTTGGGCGTCTTGACCGAGAGGCGGCCGCCCGAGCAGGTGACCTGGGTCTGCTGCACGGCGCGCATGTCGTTGTCATCGGCTCCGTTGCGCGGCAGCACCTCCACGACCGTGTCGGTGCGCTTGCCCGCGGTGATACGGGCGGTGCCGCACTCCAGCTCCAGGGTGGCGATGATCGGGTCCGGGGTCTCGAAGGTAGGCATGACTGTCCTGTCCTCTTGGCGTGGGTGGTTGTTCCCGCTGGTGAGGCGGGTTGTGAGCAGGGTCGGCGGGGCCGGTGGCCCGCCGGTGAAAGCGGGTGGGGCTAGCGCGCCCATCCGACGAGGCCCCGGCCGCCCGGGTCCGGGGCGCGGACCGGCGGGCCGGCGCGCTCACCGCCGTCGAGAGCGGTGGACACGGCCCGCACGAGCCAGGCATTGACCGACAGCCCCTCCGCGGTCGCGGCGCCCTCGGCGCGGACCTTGAGGTGGGCGGGGAGACGGAAGTTGATCCGCGCCACGGTGCCGTCGTCGGCGTCCGCGGACGGCGGTGCCGGTACGGCCCCCGCGCCGGGAACCGCGGCCCGCTCCCCGCCTCGCGGAACGGCTCGGCGACGGGTGGCGCCGTCACCACGAACTCCGGGTCGATCCCGCGCAGCCGTACGTCGACCGAGCCCGGCGCCAGTTCCCGCGTGACCTCGCCCATGGCTGCGGACAGCGCGTCGAGGAGGGTCAGACGGACAGCGGACTCCAGGGGCGCGGCGAGCCGCTCGGCGAGAGCACGGGCATCGTCGCCGCCGGTCTCCGCGGCGACTGCCAGCTCCTGCCGGAGGTTTTCGACGTAGGGCGTCAGGTCCATGGCGTCATCATGGCACATCGATGGCGCCACGGCGAGCCAGATTGGCGTTCCATCTTCGAACAGGTCTCTGACCAGCAGGTTTGCCCGTGAAATCGATACGCCATGACGCCGTACCAAGGGAGTGCAGCAAGCGGTGACGCCACAGCGATGGCACAGTGACGCCACCTGGCCAGAGGGGAACACAGCACCGCACCACAACCACGCGCCATGGCAGCGCCACCGTGGCGCCACCCCGACATCCTGCGGCGGGGCAGCGGCCGGCGGGGTCACCAGGTGATGTCGGCGGTGGCCGTGGGGAATGGGCGCCGTCGTGGCCGACGGCGGTGACGGCGATGCGGGCGGCGGCCCGTTCGCGCGGGGCCAACTGGGGGAGGTAGAAGACCGGGTTGAGGCCGGCTCCCAGGAAGGTCTCCGCGGTGCCGGCGGTCGTCTCGTAGATCTCGTAGTGGTGCACGGCGGATTCATCACCCGGCGGCTGCCAGGCCAGGCGTACGGAGAATCCCCCGGTGATGGTGCGCTCGGGTGCCTGGAATTCCAGATCGGTGGGGGCCGGCGGCGTGCCGAAGGCCGCGTCGTGCACAGCGATCTGTCCGACGGCGAGCGGGCCGTGCACCGGCAGATCACCGGCGGTCAGGCGCAGCCCGAGCTGCGCCGGCGTGCGGACGTGGTCGGGCAGGTAGGCGGTGTAGGCGACCCAGCCGGCCGGGGACTGGCTGCCCCGGGTCAGGGCGACGGCGCCGAGTGTCTCGGGGTCGTGGGCGTCGGCGATCAGCATCTGCACCGTGCAGTCACTGTTGTCCGGGTAGGGCGTCTTGGCGCGCACGGTGAGCTGGGTACCGGGCGTGACCGGCAGGTCGAGCTGATACAGCCGTACCCACGCCGAGCCGCCCGGCAGCAGGTGGGTGTCCAGCATCAGGCAGGAGCCGCCTTCCCAGGCGTCACGGAAGGACAGGTCGGCCTTCACGGCGCAGCCTGGGTCGGCGCCGGTGAGCCACCGGTAGGTCGGCAGGACGTCCTGCAAGGAGAGGTTGGCCCACCCGCCGTGGCGTACCGCGGTTCCGGCGTGGTGGTAGGCGTGCCCGTGTCCGGTGTTGAAGTGGGTGACGAACGGCAGGGTGCCTCGGGGGCAGGCTTCGGCGACGTAGTGGGCGATGCCGGGAAATTCATCGACTGGACCGGTGGAGGTGTGGTCGGGATCGGGACCGGTCCAGAAGGCTGCTTCCTTGGCGTAGAGGTGTTCGGTCCAGGTGGTGTCGTCGACTCCCTTGGGCGGGGTGGAGACGGTGTGGGCCTTGTACAGGGCCAGGGAGCCGCGGTGGGCGTCCTCTGTGAGGAACAGAAGATCCAGACGCTTTTTCCAGTTCTCCTCCAGGACCAGTTCCAGTCCGAAGTACAGGTCGTGGACCGGGCGTTTGATCTGGTCGGCCTTGTTCTTGGAGTTGGTCAGGCCGGAGTCGTCCCAGTAGTAGTCCACGAAGAGCGAGTCGCACACACGCTGGTTGTCGTGTTGCAGAAACTGTGCGTTGTGGTCGTTCAGGCTCCGTTGCCGCATCTCGTACCAGGTGAAGTCGACGGCGCCCGGCTTGCCGGGTTCGGAGAGCGAGCGGCCATAGGCCAGGGCGGCACGGATGGCCGCGTCCCCCTGGCGGATCGTCTCGTAGTTGATGAACCAGCCGTCGAAACCGAAGTACTGGGCAACCTTGACGAGCTTGTCCACGACCGGATAGGTGCCGTCCTCCGCCTTGGTGGTGAAGTCGCGCACCCAGGCCTCTCGGCCGCCCCAGCCCGTGGGGGAAAGAAGACGCTGCCGTACACCTTGACGCCGTTGCGGTGCGCGGCGTCGGTCACGTGCCCGTTGGGCGGGCAGATCAGGCCGGTGCCGGCCACCCCGGCCCAGAAGACGAGGATCTGCACGTACTGCCAGTACCCGAAGGCGTAGTAGCGCGAGGAGGCCAGGCCCTGAGGCGGATTCTCCCCGGTGCCCCAGAACTCGGCACATGACATCACCTGGCCCTGATCGGCCCGCGCCTGCGGACGGGACTTCAGGCGATCGCTCTGCTGCCGGTTTCGCAGCGGAACGCGCGAACGGTGGAAGACGCCGTCCCGGTCCTGGTCCTTGGCCGGGTCCCAGTCCAGCAGGGGCGGGCTCCGGAGGGCAGCTCACTGTGGCCGGGATGCCAGTACGGCACATACGGCGCCCCGTACAGTTTCAGTACCTCTTTCGCCGCCCCAGATGATCGCGTACGGTCCGTGGCCATCGTCTGCTCCCTTCACGAGCAGGTGCTGAGCTTGACCGGCACCACGCCGACGGCTCCGGTGGCGGCTTGGACCGCACCCGAGAACACGGGCGACACGTACGGGGAACGGGCCCCACCGCTCGCGGCGCGAGCGCCTTCTTGCGCTGATGCGCTGCCGGCCCAGCCACGCGCACTGTTCGGCGGACGGCCCCGGCTCCGGGTGCCATGCCTCGAAGAGGCTGCCTGTTCTCATCGTCGGGCATCGGCGCGGACCCAGCATCTTGCGTCCGGTCCGGGCCGCGCCCGCGTCGGCGGCAGGCACCTGTCCTCGAAGCCTGCGCAACCGTGATCACGGCCGGCCCCGACCGCGTACACCGGCCCCGGCAGGCGCCCGCCGATGGTCCGGACCCGGGATCTAAGGTCGGACGCGACCCATCCTGCGGACGGAAAGCACTCCCATGAAGGCCAGGACCGGCGCGAAAGCGCTGTTGCAACTGCGCGGTGTCAGCCGTCGCTACGGCGACCGGCAGGCGCTGCACCCGATCGACCTCGACCTGGCCGCCGGCAGGTGCACAGCCCTGTTCGGCCACAACGGGTCCGGCAAGTCCACCCTGCTGCGCATCGCGTGCGGCCGGGACGCGCCGACCACCGGCACCGCCCGGTTCGCGGGCCGCAAGGTCGCCGAGGACGACCCGGAGGTGCGGGCGCGGGTCGCGGTGGTCGGCGACAGTGTCGCCTGCTACCCGGACCTGACCGTCCGCGAGCACCTGGAGCTCGTCACCGTCGCCCATGCCGTGGACGACGCCCAGGCCTGGATCGACCAGGTGCTCGCCGACCGCCGGCTGGCCGGTCACGCCCACGCGCTGCCGGGTTCGCTCTCCTCCGGCCAGTTGCAGTCGCTGCTGCTGGCCGCCGCGCTGGTACGGCCTCGTGACCTGCTGGTCCTCGACGAGCCCGAGCAGCGGCTGGACCCCGATGCCCGCGCGCGCCTGGCTGCCCTGCTGGTCGCCGAGAAGGCGGACGGCGTGGCCGTGCTGCTCGCCACGCACCAGGCGGAGCTGGCCCTGGAGGTCGCCGACCGCATGGTCGCGCTGGAGGACGGCGAGGTCGTCGAGACCGGCAGCCCGGCCGCGGTACTGGCGAAGCTGGGCGTCCGCTCATGACCGCGCGCGATGTCGAGGAGGAGGCCGGGGAACAGGCCGTCTGGAGCGAGGCCGACGACGACCGCACCGCCGAGACGCTGCACTGGCTGCGCGCCAAGCGCCGCGCCCACCACCGGCAGCGCCGCCGCGACCGGGCCGCCCTCGTCTACTGCGTCGTCCTCGCGGCCCTGGGGTACGGCAGCGGCTACGCCCACCGCTTCCTGCGCGAACTGAAGCTCGGCGCGGACCACGGCAGCCTCGGCGCCGACCTCCAGCGCACCCTGCCGGCCGCCTTCGTCGCCGTCACCCTCGGGCTGGCCGTGCTCGCCGCGCGCGACGCGCTGTGGCGCGGGCCGGTCGTGGTGTCCGGGCCTTCCGTCGGCTGGCTCCTCGCCCAGCCCGTACGGCGCGGAGCGGTGCTGCGCCCGGCCTTCCGTCGTTCCGCCGGGCTGGCCGTGGCGGCGGGGCTGCTGGTGGCGGCGGCCGTGGCCGTGGTCCTTCAGGTCACCGGTCAGGCCTCGTTCGGCGGCGGGTTCCCGGCCCTGCTCCCGGCGGCGGTCTGTCTGCCGCTGCTGGCCGTCTCACTCGGCATGGCGGTGGAACGCAGGCCGCACCTGGCACGGTACGTACGGCGTGCGACGGCGCCCGCGGCCCTGCTGCTCGCCCTCGGCGCGGGCCAGGCAGCCCTGGCGGGTGCCGGTCACCGCTGGGCGCCCCTGGAACTGGCCGAACTGTGGTCCGGCCCATGGGGCTGGGCAGCGCAGCCGGTCGTGTCCGTGACGGGCGGGCCGGCGCACGGGTGGCCGGCTGCGACCGTGCTCCTCGTGGCCGTCACCGCTGCCGCCGCCCTGTACGCCCACCGGGACGCCGCACACGTACCCAACACCCAGCTGCGCAGCCGCGCGGCGACGGCCACGGCCGTCACGTCCGGGGTGTTCGCCCTGGAACTGCGGGCCGCGAAACTGGCGGTCCTGGAGGCCGGCGGCGACGAACCGAAGCGCTGGGTCCGGCTGCCGTCCCCGCCGAACCGGCACCTGATCGTCGTCTGGCGCGACGCGCTGGCCCTGCTGCGCGCGCCCGGCCGGCTGGGCCGCGCCGTCGCCTGGACGGCCGCTGCCGCCGCGTCGGCGGGACTCGGGGCGGCGACGGCGGGCGAGAAGCGCGTCCTCGGCCTGGCCGTGGGCCTGTTGTGCGGGTACGCGGCGGTCGGCGCCCTCGCCGAACCGGCCCGCCTGGAGACCGACAACGTACGGCGGGCGGCCTGGTCACCGTTCCGGCTGCGGACGCTGATGCTGCATCACACGATCGTGCCCGCGGTGTTCGGCGCGCTGCTGGGCCTGCTCGCGGCCGTACCGTACGCGCTGGCCGGCGCGGCGTGGACGCTCCTGCTCATGCCGCTGTGCGCGGTGCCGTTCGCGGCGGCGGCGGTCTTCGGCGCGTGCCGCGGACCGGCCCGTACCGACCTGCTGTTCGTCGGTGGCGCCACTCCGATGGGCGGCCCGGGGCCGTTCGTGTTCGCCGCGTGGTACGCCGCCGGGCCGCTGGTGTCGGTCACCGGACTCGTCCTCGTACTGAACGCGGCCCTCGGCCACGGCCTCGACGCACGGTCCGTGACCTCCGTGGGCGCCGTGGCGGCCCTGCTCACGGCCGGTCTGCTGTTCTTCGTGACCCGCTCGGCGGACCGCCTCGTCAGACACTGACCCGGCGGGCTCGCTGACCCGGCCGGTTCGGCGGACTCCGGGGCGAAGCCGTGCTCGACCAGCCGGCGGACCCCCGGCAGGCTCCGCGACGACCACCACGCGCGGATCACGTCGAGGTCGAGGCGATGTCCCTCGCGCCGGTCCCGGCCCCGGAGGTCCTGTGGCGGACGGTGAAGTCCCGTAGGTGAGAGGCGAACGCGCGACCGGGCCGACGGGCTTCAAGTAGCCCGCCAGGAAATGCCTGGCGGTCGTTACCGACGGAGTCCCGTGGCACGTACCGCTCATCACTTTCCCCGTAGCCGAAGCCGTCATACGGACGCCCGCCTGCCGAACGGCGCCTGGCATTCCGTGGTCGTCCGCGATCTCCGGTACAGCGCCCGCAGCTTGGCCGGATCGGCGCGCGAGCCCGGGAAACCTCGGCCGCTCGCCATTCGCCGCCAGGTGGACGTCCATGCGTTCCCCCGGTACCAGCGGGACCGTTCCGTGGCCCGGTGGTCCGCCGTGGAGGAACGCCGGGCGCGTCAGCGTCTGCGGGCCCGGACCGGAATGCTGCTGCGCCGGGTGAACTCCGCCGGCGAGGAAAGCGCGCTCGACCTCGCGAATACGGTGGACGTGCTGCCGGCGCGCCATCGGCGGGGTTCGCTCTGGCTCGCTTAGGTCTCCCCAGGGCGTTACTGAGCGGGAGAGCACCCGGAATTCGGCTGCCGTACGCCGGGGCATCTGCGACGGTATTTCCATGAACGTCATCGAGACCCGTCCCGTCATCCGCGCGGCCCTACCCCGCGATCTTCCCGGGCTGCGGGACATCGAGCGTGCGGCCGGGGAGGCGTTCCGTGCCGTGGGCATGGGCCCGATCGCCGACGACGAGCCGCCGTCGCTGCCGGAGTTGGCGCGCTACCAGGAGGCGGGGCGGGCGCTGGTCGCCTGTGCCGGGGCGGCACCGGGCGACGCGCCGCTCGCGTACCTGCTCTGGGAGCCGGTCGACGGCTGCGCGCACATCGAGCAGGTGTCGGTCCACCCGGACGGCGCGCGTCGCGGGCTCGGCCGGGCGCTCATCGAGCGCGCCCGGCAGGACAGCGGGCTGCCGTCGGTCACCCTGACCACCTTCGCGGACGTGCCGTGGAACGCCCCGTACTACGCCCGGCTCGGCTTCCGAGTCCTGGACGACGCCGGCCTCACCCGGGGCCTGCGCGAGATCCGTCGCCGGGAGGCGGAGCTGGGGCTGGACCGGTGGGAGCGGGTCTGCATGCGGTGGGACGGCTGACGCTGACGGCCGGGCGGCTGACGCGGGCGACGGTACGGCCGGGCGGCTTACGCGGACGGCCGGCGCGGGGCTCTGCACTGCCGGGCGCACCCGGTGGCCTGGTTGCGTGACCCGCCGGCGCCCCCGGTTGCCCGGTGCTTCGGCTGCCGGGGACCATCGCGGGATGCATCCACGTCGACCGGCCTCTCCCCCGCCCCCGAGCCCGTCGCGACGGGCGTCGGCAACGGCGATGCGTCCAGCGCGGACCGGACGGTCACGCGCCTCTCCCCGCGCGGCGGGTCTGTGCCCTCGCCGCGGCCGGCTGCGTCGTCGTTCTCGTGCCGCTGCTCGGTACGGGGCTCGTGGTCGACGAGTCGTACGAGATCCGATTACCCGGGGACGCGGCCACCGCGCTGCTGCGGGCGGTGCTGCTGGCCGCACTGTGCGTGCAGGTCGGCGAGCTGGCCGGGGCGCGGCTCGCGCGGGGTGTGCGGGGTGTGTCGGCCGGGTTGCCGCGGGGCTGGTCGAAGCGGGCCGCGTGGGTGGGAGGGGCGGCGGCCGTGGGGCAGTTGCTGCTGGTCGCGGGGAGCGGATCGCCCTTGGCGGGGTTGTCGGGGCGGGCTCTGGTCGACGCGTACGCCACCCGGCCCGGTCTGCTGGCCCTCTTGGAGGCCAACGCTTTTCTGCTCGCCGCCCTGTGTGCCGCTTCCAGCCGCCCGGGGTGGGCCGGCATTCCGCTGGCCGCCGTCGTCTTCGGCGAGGCACTGCGGGCCCACCCCGAGACGGACACGCCGGAGATCGGCGTCGCGCTCACCCTCGTCCACCTGACATCGACGGCACTGTGGGCGGGCGGTCTACTGTACGTGCTGCGGACGCGGTGGTGCTGGCGTCAGGAGGCGGCGGCGGGGCGGGGGTTGCTGCTGCGGTACGCCCGGCCGGCGGCGCTGCTGTTCGCCGCGATCACGGTGACCGGGGTGTGCAGCACCCTGCGCCGGCTGCCGCTCGCGGAGACGTTCAGCACGGCGTACGGGCGTGTCCTGCTGGCCAAACTCGTGCTCGTCCTGGTGGTGAGCGGGCTGGCGCTGGTCGCCCGCAGGCGGTTGCGGCGGGAGGTGGCGCTGCCGGGGGCGGCGACCGGGCCGGCCCGCGCGGAGCTGGCGGCGCTGGCCGCGGTGGTGCTGGTCTCCGCCGTTCTGACCGCCGTACCGCTGCTGCCCGCGCCGTGAGGCCCGTATCAGCACCGCACCGGAACCGCTGTGCCCCTCGCGCGCGATAATGGCCGCATGTTCGATGTGAAGCGGCTGCGGGCCGTCTGCCTGGGCTTCAACGGGGCGGTCGAGGAGTTTCCGTTCCCCGGGAACCAGGAGGTGTGCACCTTCAAGGTCGGCGGGAAGATCTTCGCGTTGAGCAGCCTGGACGCCGGGCCGCTGAGTGTGAGCCTGAAGTGCGATCCGGATCTGGCGGAGCGGCTGCGGGCCGCGCACCCCGAGATCGTGCCGGGCTACCACCTCAACAAGCGGCACTGGAACACCGTCTCGCTGACGGGTGCGCTGGACGACCGGCTGGTCCTGGACATGATCGAGGACTCGTACGACCTCGTCGTCTCGCGGCTGCCGCGTGCGCAGCAGCTCGTGCTGGACTGGCCGGGCCGCGCCTGAATCCAGGGCGCGCGGCCCGGCCGTGCCCATCGCTGCGTCTGACCGCCACGTCTGAGCGCTGCGTCTGACCGGTACGTCCGGCCGCTACGTCTGAGCCGCTTCGACGGGACCGGACGGTTCCGGAGCGGCGGCCGGTCCGGCCACGCCTTCCGGTTCCGGCGTCAGCCGCGTCGCCAGCCGCTCCCGCAGTTCGACCTTCCTGACCTTGCCGCTGACGGTCATCGGGAAGGCGTCGAGGACGTGCACGTACCGCGGCACCTTGTAGTGCGCCAGGCGGGAGCGGCAGAAGCGGGCCAGCTCGTCACGGGTGAGCCCGTCCGCGGTGTCGCGCAGGATGACGCAGGCGGCGATCTCCTCGCCGTACTTGGCGTCCGGGACGCCGACCACCTGTACGTCCGCGATCTTGGGGTGGGTGTAGAGGAACTCCTCGATCTCGCGCGGGTAGACGTTCTCACCGCCCCGGATGATCATGTCCTTGATCCGGCCGACGATCCGCAGGTACCCGTCGTCGTTCATCACCGCGAGATCGCCGGTGTGCATCCAGCGCTCCGCGTCGATCACCTCGTCGGTGCGCTCCGGCTCCTCCCAGTAGCCCAGCATCACGCTGTAGCCGCGGGTGCACAGTTCGCCCGGCTCACCGCGCCGTACGGTCGCGCCGGTCGCCGGGTCCACCACCTTGACCTCGATGTGCGGCAGCACCCGCCCCACCGTGCCGGTGCGGTGCGCCAGGTCGTCGTCGCGCCGGGTCTGGGTGGAGACCGGGGACGTCTCGGTCATGCCGTAGCAGATGGAGACCTCGGCCATGTGCATCTCGGAGACGACCCGCCGCATCACCTCCTCGGGGCACGGCGAGCCCGCCATGATGCCGGTGCGCAGCGACGACAGGTCGTACGTGGCGAAGTCCGGGTGGTCCAGCTCGGCGATGAACATCGTCGGCACGCCGTACAGGGAGGTGCAGCGCTCCTCCTGGACGGCCCGCAGGGTGGCCGCCGCGTCGAAGGCGGGGGCCGGGATGACGATGCAGGCGCCGTGCGAGGTGGCGCCGAGGTTGCCCATGACCATGCCGAAGCAGTGGTAGAAGGGCACCGGCAGGCAGACCCGGTCGTGCTCGGTGTAGCCGACCGTCTCGCCCACCCAGAAGCCGTTGTTGAGGATGTTGTGGTGGGAGAGGGTGGCGCCCTTGGGGAAGCCGGTGGTGCCGGAGGTGTACTGGATGTTGACGGGATCGTGCGGCGACAGCTCCTTGGCGCAGGCGGCCAGCTTCGCCTGCGGCACCGCGGC
Source organism: Streptomyces sp. Ac-502 (assembly GCF_045222935.1). NCBI lineage: Bacteria > Bacillati > Actinomycetota > Actinomycetes > Kitasatosporales > Streptomycetaceae > Streptomyces > Streptomyces sp. Ac-502. The sequence continues at coordinate 8,274,492 of NZ_JBHFFO010000001.1, read as the reverse complement.
GCCGGCCGCCAGCAGGCCGTCCCAGGTCGGGTCGTCGATGTAGACCACGTCGCGCAGGGCCCGGCTCTCGGCCCGTACCTGCTCGATCATCCGCCGGTAGTCGCTGCTCTTGTGGGCGACGGCGGAGACCAGCACGCTCATCCCGGCCTGCTTGAGCACATACGCCAGTTCGTGCACACGGTAGGCGGGATTGATGTTGACCATGACGGCGCCGATGCGGGCGGTGGCGTACTGCACCAGCACCCACTCGGGGCAGTTGGGGGCCCAGATGCCGACCCGGTCGCCCTTGCGGACGCCCTTGGCGAGCAGGCCGAGCGCGACCTCGTCCACCGCCCGGCCCAGCTCCGCGTAGGTCCAGCGGCGCCCGCCCGCCACGTCGACCAGCGCCTCGCGGTCGCCGAACCGGCCGATCGCGCGGTCCAGGTCGGCGCCGATGGTGCGGTCGAGCAGTGGCCGGCCGGTCTCCCCCGTGTGTACGCCTCCCGGCGGTGCTCCCCGCCGCTCTCCCGTGGTCCCGGCGGGTGGCTCGGCGGCCTGCTCATGTCGGTCATCGGTGGTCTTCCTCTCGGTACTCGGCGGCGCCGCCGCCCTCTTCGGCGGTGCGCTCGCGCAGTTCCACACGGCGGATCTTGCCCGAGACCGTCTTGGGCAGGTCGGCGAACTCCAGCCGCCGCACCCGCTTGTACGGGGCGAGCACCGCGCGGGAGTGCGCGAAGAGCTCCGCCGCGGTCTCCGGGCCAGGCTCCCAGCCGGCCGCCAGCACCACGTACGCCTTGGGCACGGCCAGCCGTACGGGGTCGGGCGCGGGCACCACGGCGGCTTCGGCGACCGCTTCGTGCTCCAGCAGTGCGCTCTCCAGCTCGAAGGGTGAGACCTTGTAGTCACTGCATTTGAAGACGTCGTCCCGCCGGCCGACATAGGTGACATAACCGTCGGCGTCGCGTGAGCCGATGTCGCCGGTGCGGTAGTAGCCGCCGGCCATCGCCTCGGCGGTGCGCTCCGGGTCGCCGTGGTAGCCGGTGGTCAGGCCGACCGGCCGGGCCGACAGGTCCAGGGCGATCTCGCCCTCGTCGGCGGGCCGGCCGGTGACCGGGTCCAGCAGGACGACCTCGAAGCCGGGGGTGGGGCGGCCCATGGAGCCGGGTTTGAGGGGCTGGCCCGGGGTGTTGGCGACCTGGACGGCGGTCTCGGTCTGCCCGAAGCCGTCGCGGATGGTGACGCCCCAGGCTTCCCGTACCCGTTCGATGATCTCCGGGTTGAGCGGTTCGCCCGCCGCGACGATCTCACGCGGCGGGTTCTTCAGTGCCGTCAGGTCGGCCTGGATGAGCATCCGCCACACGGTCGGCGGTGCGCAGAAGCTGGTGACGCCGGCCCGGTCCATCTCGGCCATCAGCCGGGCCGCGTCGAAGCGGGTGTAGTTGTGGAGGAAGACGGTGGCTTCGGCGTTCCAGGGGGCGAAGAGATTGGACCAGGCGTGCTTGGCCCAACCGGGTGAGGAGATGTTCAGGTGGACGTCGCCGGGCTTCAGGCCGATCCAGTACATCGTCGCCAAGTGGCCGACGGGGTAGGACGTGTGGGTGTGCTCGACGAGCTTCGGGCGGGCCGTGGTTCCGGAGGTGAAGTAGAGCATCAGGGGGTCGTCGGCTCGGGTGGGGCCCGTGGGCTCGTACGTCTCGGGGGCGGTGTACGCGTCCTCGTAGGCGAGCCAGCCCGCGGCGGCCGTCGCGGCGTCCCCGCCGACCGCGATGCGGGTGTAGTCGCCGGGTACGGCCGCGAACTTGCCGGTGTCCGCCGCCCGTACCAGTACGTGCCGGGCCCGGCCGCGTCCGACGCGGTCGGCCAGGTCGAGCGGGCCGAGCAGCGGGGTGGCGGGGATGACGACGGCCCGCAGCTTCATCGCGGCGAGGGCGGTCTCCCACAGCTCGGCCTGGTTGCCGAGCATCACCACGATCCGGTCGCCGGCGCGTACGCCCTGTGCGGCCAGCCAGTTGGCGGCCCGGTTGGAGACGCGGCGCAGCTCGTCGAAGGTGCGGCGGGTGTGGGTGCCGTCCTCCTCGACGAGGTGCAGGGCGGTGCGGCCGTTGCCGTCGGCGATGCGGTCGAACCAGTCCAGCGCCCAGTTGAAGTACGCGGGGCGGGGCCAGGTGAAGCCCTCGCGGGCGGCGTCGTAGTCCTCGCGGTGGCGGAGGAGGAAGTCGCGCGCCGCGCGGAACTCCGCGGTGGGGTCGGGGGCGCCGCCGGGGGCGGGGGCGCCGGTGCTCGTGAGGCTCGCCGCATCCACCGCTTTCGTCACTTCCGTATCAGGAGCAACCTCCCCCATACCGTCCGTACCACCCGTCGCGCCTGTCGTATCCGTGTCCGCCATGTGTCCTCCTCATTGCCGCACCGCCTACCGCCATCGTGTAATCAGTGACGCAGGTCTCACCACCCCCGAACGGGGGGAAGCGGAGGTTTCGGCGTGCGGGTCGAATCGGAGTGCGGCGGGTCCGCCGACGTACGGGCGGCGCTGTCGCGGCTGCGGCGGACGAGCGGGCTGCCGGTGGCGTTCGGCGGACTGCGGTACGACACCGGCCGCTATCGCATCAGCGAGCTGACGGGCGCCAGAACCGCCGCGCTGCACGGCCTGGCCGTCCGGCACGGCAACGGCCTCGGCGGCAAGGCGGCCGTGCTCACCCGCCCCTTCGCGGTGACCGACTACCACGCGTCCGCCGTCATCAGCCACGAGTACGACGCCGCCGTGGCGGCCGAGGGGCTGTGCTCCGTGCTCGCGGTACCGGTCGTCGTACGGCGGCGGGTGCGCGGGGTGCTGTACGGGGCGCTGCGCCGTCCCGTACAGCTCGGCGACCGCCCGCTGTCCGCCGCGATGGAAGCCGCCCGCGAACTGGAACAGGCCCTGCTGCTCCAGGACGAGGCGCAGCGGCTGCTGTCGGTCGCCCGGCAGCCCGCGGCGGCCGACCCGGCGGCCTGGGAGGAGGTCCGGGAGGCGCACGGCGACCTGCGGGCCCTGGCGCAGCGCGTCGCGGACCCGGTGCTGCGGCACGAGATGCTGGCGGCGTGCGGGCGGCTGGCGGCGGCGTCCGCCCCCGGACGGGGCCGCACGGACGGCGGACACGGCCATACGGACGACGGGCGCGGCCGGGCGGACGGCACGGTGCTGGCGCCGCGCGAGGTGGACGTCCTGGCGTGCGTGGCTTGCGGCGCGACCAACGCGATGACGGCGGAACGCCTGGGCCTGCGCCCGGAGACGGTCAAGAGCTACCTCCGGTCCGCGATGCGCAAGCTGGGCGTGCACTCGCGGCTCCAGGCGGTGGTGGCGGCACGGCGGGCGGGACTGCTGCCGTGAGCCGGGCGGGTGGGGCCGTTCAGCCCCGTCCCTGCGCGGCCTCGGACCGGCGGACCCGCATGCCCCGTACCGTCTCCAGATAGCCGGCGATCGCGTCCCGGTTGCGGGTCAGGCAGTCGATGCGCCGGGTCAGCTGATCGTGTTCATGTTCCAGAACGTCCGTCATCTCCGGCGTCAGATCGTCGAAGTGGATGCTCCGGGGCCCGTCCAGGCAGGGCAGGATCTGCCGGATGATCCGGGTCGGCAGCCCGGCGTCGAGCAGTCCCTTGATCTGCAGCACGCGGCCCACGTGCGCCTCCTCGTACGCACGGTAGCCGTTGCCGGACCGTCCGGGCGTGAGCAGCCGCTGTTCCTCGTAGTAGCGCAGCAGGCGCCGGGAGGTGCCGGTGCGCTCTGCCAACTCTCCGATCCGCATGCGCTTGAGCCTACGGCTCCGCTTCCGGCCCCTCCGCTTGACCTTCACATCAATGTGATGGTCGGAGACTCGCGGGGCGGCCGGGACGCGGCCGCGGTGCGCCTGCGCAGAGGAGGACCAGTCATGGTCACGATCGATGTCCCCGCCTTCTACCGGGATTGGGCGGCTCGCAGCGGCGACGTCATCGACGCCGCCGCCGGGCGGGGGCCCGACAGCCTGGAAGACGTCCGGCTCGCCTACCGACGGTTCTTCCAGGACTGTTTTCCGGCGCCGGACGGAGTGACGTTCACCCCGGTGTACGCCGACGGGGTGGCCGCCGAGTCGGCGGTCCCCGCGGACGCCGTCCCCGGCCGGCACCTCGTCTACCTGCACGGCGGTGCCTACCTCGTCGGCGACCCGCCGGGCTACCGTGGTCTGACCGGCGAATTCGCCCGACGGCTGCGCGCCCGCGTCCTGGTGCCGGACTACCGGCTCGCGCCCGAGGCGGTCTTCCCCGCCGCCCTCGACGACGCCGTCAGGGCCTACCGCTGGCTGCTGGAGCAGGGAGCCGCGCCCGAGAACGTGGTGTTCGCCGGCGACTCGGCCGGCGGCGCGATGGCGGTCAGCGTCCTGGTCGCGGCCCGCGACCAGGGGCTGCCCCTCCCGGCCGCCTCGATCGCCGTCTCGCCCTGGGCGAACCTCGAACACACGGGGGCGACGATGTTCACCCTCGACGGCGTCGATCCGTCCGTCAACCGCGCGGGACTGCGCCGTGCCGCGGACGTCTTCCTGGGCAGCGCCCCGCCGAACAGCCCGCCGGCCTCCCCCGTCTTCGCCGACACCCGCGGGCTGCCGCCGGTCCTGATCCAGGTCGGCGGGCACGAGGTCATGCTCAGCGACGCCGTCCGGCTGGCCGCCAAGCTGGCCGAGGACGCGGTGGCCGTCCGTCTGGACGTCGCACCGGGGATGGGACACGTGTGGCATCTGCTCGCAAGTCACCTGCCCGCCGCTGACCGGGCTGTCGCCGATGCCGTGGCCTTCGCCGAGGCGCATCTGCCCGCCGCTTGAACGCACCGTGGCAGGGCAGGAAGGGGCAGGGCAGGAAGGGGCGGGGCACGACGCAGCACGGCCGAGGACGGGGCCCGGGAGTCCCGCCCTCGGCCGGCGGAAGGTCAGGCCGCGCCGGTCACTTGTGGTGCGGCTGGTAGTACGAGCCGAGCTGCTGGTGGTAGTCCGGGTTGTTCAGGTGCTTCTCCTTGTCGAACTCCGGCGAGTTCTTGATCTCCTCCTTGGTGCGGGAGACGTAGATCTTGCGCTCGGCGGTGTCCACGGACGCGATGACGCCGGCCGGCAGCAGGACGTGCTTGCCGAAGATCCAGACTCCGGTGTCGACCACGATCCAGGCGGAGCCCACCTCGTCGGAGTGCTTGTCGACCTTGCCGATACCGCCGTCCGTGGCCTCGACCTTGTAGCCCGCGAGGTCCGTGCCGGCCGTGTGGCCGGCGCCGGCCGGGTAGCCCCAGATGTCGGTCATGGAACGCTCCTTCGCACGATCGGGACTCGGAACACGGCGCCGGGTGCCCGGCCGCACGGCACCCAAACGGCGGAGTGCGGCACGGTGCTCCGCTTCCGGCCACCGCGCGCCCCCAGCGGTCCCCAGCGGTCCTCAGCCGTTCGCGCCCCTCGACGGCCCTCAGGTGCCTTCGCCGGCGAGCGGCAGATGCTCCGTCTCCAGCGCGGCGTCCAGCAGCCGGGCCGCGCCGGGCGTGTGCTCCTCGACCAGTCCGGCCTGGACCAACCGCCGCACCAGGACGCCGCCGAGGTAGCAGGCCGACAGGTCCCGTACGTCCAGGGTCAGGTCGGCCGGGTCGCCGGTGGGCCCGTAGGCGGCGCCGGACGGGCCCGCCGTCAGCCGGAAGCAGCCGGCGTTGGCGGGCAGGGTGGCGTCGCGCACGTCCAGTACGAGGTCGACGGGCGCGGCCCAGGAGCGGGCGGTCAGCGCCCGTTCCACGTCCACCAGACGGAGCCACATCGCGGGCCACTGGCCGGTGACGCGCACCTGGGCGCGGTCGGCGGCGAAGTGCAGCAGCGGATCGTCGGGGGCGACCGTCCAGGCCTGCACCTTGCGCGTCAGGTCGATGGAGGCGAGGTAGGACCAGAGGGCGGCGGCCGCCGGCGCGTCGGCCGCCTCCAGTTCGTCCACGGTGACGGTGCCCTTCTCCCCCACCCGGTAGACGACGTATCCGGCGGCGGGAGCGTCCTTGGCGCCGAGGACGACGACGCGCGGCGGGCCGTCCTTCGCGTCGTCACCGGCCTCGTCGTCGGTGCGCGCCGCGCGCCGCCACCACGCCTCGTCGCGGGAGAGCCGTCCGCCGCGCCGCGCCCGGCCCGTCTCGTACAGCGGCGCGAGGACGGTGAAGGTGTCCGCCGGGGCGATCAGCCGCAGCGGGCGCGGGTCGGGCGTGACGCGCAGGGCCAGGGGCCGGGTGGTGTTGATCTCGACGGCGTACGTCTCGGTGGCGGGGCCGAAGCCGAAGCGGCCGTAAATCGCCTCCTCCGACGCCCACAGGCAGGCCAGCGGCCGGTGGCCGGCGGCGCAGCGGCCCAGCAGTTCCCCCATCATGGCGGTCAGCACACCGCGCCGCCGGTGGGTGGGTGCGACCGAGACGAAGTCCAGTTCGGCGACGGGCAGTTCGCCGCCCGGCACGGAGAGGCCCAGGCGGTGCGCCGCGGCGAAGCCGACGATCTCCTCGTGGTCGTACGCCCCCACCCGCTCGCACTTCAGCAGCAGTTCGCGCTGGCGCTTGCGGGTGGCGTCGCCGGCCGTCGCGTGGAAGGCGAGGTGGGCGAGGTCGAGTGCCCGGTCGACGTGCGCTTCGGGGATGTCCCGGATGTCCGTGGTCACCTGAGGGACGGTAACGCCGGGCGCCGCGCGCCGTCACCCGTTTTTACGCGAGGGTCCGCCGGGCCCGGCCGGCCCGCCCGGCCCCGAGAAGAAGTCCCGCACCCGGTGGCGGCGCCCGTGCCGCCCGCGGTCGCCGTAGTCCGCACCGTACGGCTCGTCGTAGTCCCCCTCGCCGCCGTCCGGGTGGTTCAGGACGGTCCAGCTCACGGCCGACACCGCGGGCTCCAGCGACAGCCGGCTGACCGCCTCTTCGAGGAGGCTGTCGTCGCGCCGCTCGGTGGTCAGCTCGGCGGCGACGGTGACCTTCGGCGGTGCCCCGTCGTCCGGCCGGGCGGCGCCGTCGTCGCGGCTGTGCACCGCCCGCAGCTGGAAGCCGGGCCGGGTGACGGCCTGCACGACCAGCGTCCTGATGTGCGCCTCCTCGGTTTCCAGGCACACCGCCTCGAAGTAGTAGTCGGTCGCGACCTCCGCGCCGCCGCCCGGCTCCCGGTCCATCTGCCGGCCGAGCGGCCGCAGCACCAGGTTCGCGCCGACCACCCCGGCCGTGCCGAGTGCCGCGACCACGTACAGCCCGGTGCCCGCCAGGGCGCCGACCGCGGCCGAGCACCACAGCGTGGCCGCGGTGTTCAGGCCGCGTACGTTCAGTCCGTCGCGCATGATGACACCGGCGCCGAGGAAGCCGATGCCGGAGACGATCTGCGCGGCGACCCGCGATCCGTCGTAGCCGGTGGTGCTGGTCGCGGCCGCGAAGCCGTACTGGGACAGCAGGACGAACAGGGCGGCGCCGGCGGCGACCAGCGCGTTGGTGCGCAGCCCCGCCATCCGGGCGCGCCACTGCCGTTCCAGGCCGATGACCGCGCCGAACCCCAGGCCGGCGGCGATGTTGCCGGCCAGCTGCCACTCGTTCACCATGATCCGCGCTCCTCCTCGACGCGCCGGTGCGGGGCCGCCCGGAGGCGGCCCCTTTCTCCATCGGCGGTTCACAGCCAGGTGTTGAACCGCCGGATGTACCAGGTCTTCACGCCCTGGGTCAGCAGGCAGTACGCCAGCAGCGTCCCGGCCAGCCACGGGAAGTAGCCCAGCGGCAGCGCCGTCAGACCGAGCGCCGGGGCCAGCGGCGAGAACGGCAGGGCGATGCCGAACGCCATGACCAGGGCCGTCATCACCAGCACCGGCCAGGTGGCCCGGGACCGTACGAACGGGATCTTGCGGGTGCGCAGCATGTGCACCACGAGCGTCTGCGTCAGCAGCCCCTCGACGAACCACCCGGACTGGAACAGCGCCTGGTGCGCCTCGCTGTCCGCCCCGAAGACGTGCCACATCAGCAGGAAGGTGGTGATGTCGAAGACCGAGCTGGTCGGGCCGAGGACGAGCATGAAGCGTCCGATGCCCCGGGCGTCCCAGGTCCGCGGCTTGCGCACGTACTCCTCGTCCATCCGGTCCCAGGGCGTGGCGAGCTGCGAGATGTCGTAGCAGAGGTTCTGTACGAGCAGCTGGGTGGCGAGCATCGGCTGGAACGGCAGGAAGGCGGAGGCGGCCAGCACCGAGAAGACGTTCCCGAAGTTCGAGGAGGCCGTCATCTTGATGTACTTGATGGTGTTGCCGAAGGTCCGGCGGCCCTGGAGGACGCCCTGTCCGAGGACGGTCAGGTCCTTCTCCAGCAGGATGATGTCGGCGGACTCCTTGGCGATGTCCACGGCGGTGTCCACCGAGACGCCGACGTCCGCCTCGCGCAGCGCCGCGGCGTCGTTGATGCCGTCGCCGAGGAAGCCGACGGTGTGCCCGGCGCCCTGGAGCGCGCGGACGATCCGGGCCTTCTGTACGGGGTTGACCTTGGCGAACACGGTCGTCGTACGGACCAGGGCGGCCAGCTCCGGCTCGTCGAGCAGATCGAGGTAGGGCCCGGTGACGACGGTGCCCGCCTCGATACCGACGTCGGCGCACACCCGCGCCGCGACCAGCTCGTTGTCGCCGGTGACGACCTTGACGGCGATACCGCTGCCGGCCAGGGCCCGCAGTGCCTCGGCGGCGTCCCGCTTCGGCGGATCGAGGAAGGCGAGGAAGCCGCGCAGGGTCAGCTCTTCCTCGTCGGCGACGCCGTACGTCTCGCGGGTGGCGGGCAGCGTACGGGTCGCCACCGCCAGGACCCGCAGTCCCTGCCGGTTGTGGTTCTCGGCGGTCAGGGCGACCTGCCGGCGCAGCGTGTCGGTCAGCTCCACCCGCTGCCCGCCGTCGGTGAGATGAGTGCACAGGGCGAGGACTTCCTCCACCGCGCCCTTGGTGACGAGGAGGTGTTCGGCGGCCGGTCCGTCGAGGTCGTGGCGCCGCAGCACCACCGACATCCGGCGCCGCGCGAAGTCGAAGGGGACCTCGTCGACCAGCGTGAACCGCGCGTCGACGACCACCTCCTCGGCCTCGTGCATCCGGTCGACGACGGCTTGGTCCATGAGGTTGCGCAGCCCCGTCTGGAAGTGGCTGTTGAGGTAGGCGTACTCCAGTACCTCGCCGTCCTCGTGGCCGTGTACGTCGAGGTAGCGGTCCAGGACGACGCGGTCCTCGGTCAGCGTGCCGGTCTTGTCCGTGCACAGCACGTCCATCGCGCCGAGGTTCTGGATGGCGTTCAGGCGCTTGACGACGACCTTGCGCTTCGCCATGGCGACCGCGCCGCGCGCCAGGTTGGTGGTGACCACCATCGGCAGCATCTCCGGCGTCAGGCCCACCGCGACCGCCACCACGAAGGTGACCGCCTCGGCCCAGTCGCCCTTGGTGAGGCCGTTGGCGGCGAACACCAGCGGCACCATCACCAGCATGAAACGGATCAGCAGGAAGCTGACCTTCTTCACCCCGGCGTCGAAGCTGGTCTCCGGGCGCTCGCCCGCCAGCGAACCGGCCATCGACCCGAAGTAGGTGTCCCGCCCGGTGGCGACGACCACGCCGGTCGCGGTGCCGGAGGTGACGGACGTGCCCGCCAGGACCAGGTTGCCGGCCTCCACCGGGTCGGCGGTCGCGTGCTGACCGCCGTCCTCGGCCCGGGTGTCGGCCTTGGCGACGGGCAGCGACTCGCCGGTGAGCGCGGCCTGGGCGACCATGAGGCCCTTGGCGGACAGCAGCCGCAGGTCGGCCGGTACGAGGTCACCGGCGGCCAGCACGACGACGTCGCCGCGCACGACGTCCGCCACCGGTACCTCCACGGTGGCCGGAGCCTGCGTACGGGCGGCTCTGCGCTGTACGGCGGTGGTCGCGGTGACCAGGGCACGCAGCGCGGCGGCCGAGCTGCCCGAGCGGTACTCCTGCCAGAACCGCAGCAGCGCGCTGACCAGCACCATCGCGCCGAGGATCGGGATCTTGGCGTCGAAGGGCTCCTCGTCGGCGACCTGGAGCCACTGCACACACATGACGGCGGCCAGGCCCGTGAGCACGAGGATGAACGGGTTCCAGAACGCCTTCGCCAGCTGCACGTACCAGCGCGGCGGACGCTCGTGCGCGATGACGTTGGGGCCGTCGTGCTCCAGGCGGGCCTCGGCGTTCTCCTGGAGCAGACCGTCGCGTCCGGCGCGCAGGTCCTGGAGGACCCGGGACGCCGGGCGCGCGCTGATCGCGGCCAGGTGCTCGCTGACGACGCGGGTACGGGCCGCCGGCTCGGCGGCCTTCCGCTCCCGGCGGCGCGAGCGGTGGCCCGGCGGAGCGAGCTTCTCGGGGGTGAGCAGGTCGGTCATGACAAAACCTCCCTCCGTACGGGGCGCGGCGGCATCGGGTCAAGAGGGCATGACGGCATGACGGCATGACCCGGTGACGCGGGGCCCCCGGCACAGAGAATTTTGATTATCGGTGAGATGACATCACGGGAAAAGGGAAAAGAAAGCACGCTGAAAAGCGTCACAGCGCAGCCGCACGCATTTCCGCACGGCGCGTTGTGCGCGGCATAAGGAAAAGGGCACGGAAAGGCGGGACGCGGAGCGGGAACGGCCGGGCAGCGCACGCCTGCAGCCGCAGGTCAGCGCCGCGCCCGGCGGTTCACGGGAGCGGACGCCCGGCAGTTCTCAGCGGTGTTGGCACACAGCGTGGCGGCGCACCGGGTCCCTTCGGGACACCGGTGTCAGCTCACGGGAAATCAGGCGAAATCAGCAGTCAGCACACTGCAACGCTGCGGCAAGGACTTCCTTCGGGACTCATCCCGATCACCTCCTTGCTCGCGCGGACACAAACCGGGCACCGCGCGTTCCGGCGCCCTCATCACCGAATAATGCCATATCCGGTCGCCGACCTCTCCCCTTTCGGCCAAGAATTTCCCGAACACCGGTGTGATTCAGCTCACACCCGCCCCCGGTACGGCATCATCGTCCCATGGCGACGGGAAATGCCACGGCCGCTGCGACCGGCACGGCACCACGACGGCGGCGGGCGGCCACGGTCGTCGCGGGCGCCCTCCTCCTCGTCGCCACCGTCCCCCTCGTCTTCCGCGCCGCCGGTTCGGACGGCGTGACGCCCGTACCGCAGCTGCTCGCCTTCCTGCCCTGGCTGCTGGTGCCCGCCGGGCTCGCCCTGGCGCTGTCCCTCGCGGCGCGCTGGCGGCCCGGGCTGTTCTGGGCCGCCGCCGTACTGCTCGGCCTGACGGCGTTCGTCCGGCCGTACGGCGACGGCGCCCCCGCGCCGCACGGAGCGCCCCTCGCGCGCCTCCGCGTCCTCACCGCGAACCTCGAATTCGGCCGCGCCACGGACGGACTGCTCGCCGCGCTCCGCCGGGAGAGCCCCGACCTCGTCGCGGTGCAGGAGTGCGACCCGGAGCGCTGCGCCACCGCCCTGGACTCCCCTGCCGTCCGCGCGGCCTACCCCTTCCGCCTCCTCGCCGGACACGGCGCGTCCGAGGGTTCCGCCGTACTGAGCCGGTTCCCGCTGCGCGCGGACGGCGCGGTGGCGGGCGAACTCGCCATGCCCCGCGCGTCCGTCACCGTCCAAGGCCACCGCCTGCGCTTCCAGGTCGCCCACCCGATGCCGCCGCTGCCCGCCTCCCTGGCCACCTGGCGCACCGAACTCGGCCGCCTCCGCGACCTGGCGGCCGCCCGCGGCCCCGAACCTCTCGTCATCGCGGGAGACTTCAACTCCTCCCAGGACCACGCCGCCTTCCGGGCCGTCCTGGAGGCCGGCCTGCACGACAGCGCCGGGCGGACCGGCAGTCCGCGCACCCCGACCTGGCCCGCCCGCACCACTCCCGTACTGGGCGCCCAGATCGACCACGTCCTGGTCAGTGACGCCCTGCGCCCCCGTGCGGCCCGCTTCCTGGACCTGCCGGAGACGGACCACCGGGCGCTGGCCGTCGACTTGGAGTTGTACGCGACGCGCTGAAGTGGCCCCTCCGTCAGCCCTCCCCCTGATCCCGTTCGCGGCGGTCGTACGCGGCACGGGCCCCGGCGATCTCTTCCTGGTGCTCCTCGGTCCAGGTGACCAGCGCCTGGATGGTGTCGTGCAGGGTCGCGCCCAGCGGCGTCAGCTCGTAGTCGACCCGGGGCGGGACGACCGCGTGCACGGTGCGGCGGACGAGGCCGTCGCGTTCGAGCTGGCGCAGTGTGACCGTCAGCATCCGCTGGCTGATGCCGTCGACCTCGCGGCGCAGTTCGGTGAAGCGCAGCGTGCGGCGGTCCAGCAGCGCGATGACGAGCAGCGACCACTTGTCGGCGACCCGGTCGAGGATCTGCCGGACCTCGCAGCCCTCCCGTACGTCCCACTGCCGGGCGTCGTAGTCGCACTCGGCGCCGGGGGCCGTGCCGGGTCCGTGCGCGCCGTCGTCGCACGGCTCGGCCGGACGGGTTACTCCGGGGTGCCCGGGTGACTTCGAAGTGCCTTCTTCCATAGGGGTTCACGGTGCCGGAAGATGCGGTCGGTAACAAGAGGTAACCGACCGGCACGGGGAGCACCGACCATGGACCGCACCATCGCGGCCACCACCGCCGCCCTGGCGCCCGGGGACGGCGACCGTATGAGCGGCCGCGGCCGGGGCGTGCTGCTGGTGCTGTGCGGAGCGATCTTCCTGGAGGGCATCGACATCGCCATGCTGAACGTGGCGCTGCCGTCGATCCGGGCCGATCTCGGGCTGTCCACCGGCGCGTTGCAGTGGGTGATGAGCGCGTACGTGCTCGGCTACGGCGGCTTCATGCTGCTCGGCGGGCGGGCGGCCGACCTCTTCGGACGGCGGAGGATGTTCCTGCTGCCGCTCGCGGTCTTCCTCGTCTTCTCCGGCCTCGGCGGGCTCGCGGACGACGGGTGGACACTCGTCCTCGCCCGGTTCGTGACGGGCGTCTGCGCCGCGTTCATGATGCCCGCCGGGCTGTCCGTCATCACCACCGGCTTTCCCGCGGGGCGGCAGCGCACCAAGGCACTGCTGGTCTACTCGGGCACCGGGGGCGGCGGCTTCTCGGTCGGGCTGGTCGCCGGAGGACTGCTCACGGCGGTCGGCTGGCGGTGGGTGTTCTTCGCCCCGGTCGTCCTGGCATCCGTGATCCTCGCCGCGGGGTGGCCGCTCGTTCCGCGTACGGAGGAGATACGCGCGAAAGAGGTGCGTGCGGATGCAGTCCGTACGGATGAGGGGCGTACGGATGAGGGACGTACGGAAGGGAGACGTACGGGCGGGGCGCGTACGGGCGGGGCGCGTGCGAAGGGGCCGCGCCCGCCGCGCCCCCGCCTGGACCTTCCCGGCGCGGTCACCGTCACCGGCGCGATCCTCCTGTTCGTCCTGACCGTCGAGCGCGCCTCGTACGCCCCGCCGGTCCAGACCCTGGCCGCCCTCGCCGCCGCTCTCCTCCTCCTGCTCACGTTCGCGCTGATCGAACGCCGGTCGGCGGCGCCGCTGGTGCGGCCGGGCGTCTTCCGTACGCGCTCGCTCATCGCCGTGCTCTACCTGCGCGAACTGCGCGGCTGGTCCACGCTGGAGACGAGCTTCGCGATGCTGGCCATGGGTGCCGACGTGGTTCTCGCGCCGGTCCTGACGCCCCGGCTGGTCCGGCGGTTCGGCACCGCGCGGGTGATTCCGGGCGGTCTGCTGGCGGCGGTCGTCGCGTACGCCGCCTTCCTGCCGATCGGCATGGACCGCGCGTACGCGGCGATGTTCCCGAGCCTGCTGCTGATCGGCATCGCCTTCGCGCTGGTCCACGGGCCGCTCACGATCACCGCCACGGAGGGTGTCGCCGAGCACGAACAGGGTCTGGCCGCCGGACTTCTGTACACGTCCTTGCAGTTCGGCGCCGCGCTGGGCCTGTCGGCCGCCACCGCCGTCGCCACGGCCGTCGCGGGCGCCGCCACGGCCCCCGGCGACGGCGGCCTCCTCACCGCCTACCGCGCCGCACTCCTGGTGCCCCTCCTGACCGCCGTGCTCGCCGTCCTGATCAGCCCGCGGAATCACCGCTGCCGCCGACTCCGCCCCCTCACGCCACCGAAGCCGGCCCTATGCGGTCCAGGGGCGCGGGGTGGTCGTGATGGATAGGCGTGTGGGCGCCGGTCAGAGGGGTGCCGGTGCCGCCGCGGCGGTTGGCGACGATTTCGGCGGCGATGGACAGCGCCGTCTCCTCGGGGGTGCGGGCGCCCAGGTCGAGGCCGATGGGTGAGCGCAGGCGGTTGAGTTCGAGTTCGGTCAGGCCGACGGCGCGGAGGCGGGCGAGGCGGTCCAGGTGGGTGCGGCGGGAGCCCATGGCGCCGACGTAGGCGACGGGCAGGCGCAGGGCGCGTTCCAGGAGGGGGACGTCGAACTTGGCGTCGTGGGTGAGGACGCACAGGGCCGCGCGGGCGTCGAGGTCCTGGGTTGCGAGGTAGCGGTGCGGCCAGTCGACGACGATCTCGTCCGCGTCGGGGAAGCGGGCGCGGGTGGCGAAGACGGGGCGGGCGTCGCAGACGGTCACGTGGTGTCCGAGGAACTTCCCGGCCCGTACGAGGGCGGCGGCGAAGTCGATGGCGCCGAAGACGATCATGCGGGGGGCGGGGACGGAGGTCTCCACGAGCAGGCGGACGGGCTCGCCGCAGCGGGAGCCGTCGGCGCCGATCTCGACGGTGGCGGTGCGGCCCGCGTCCAGCAGGGCGCGGGTCTCGTGGGCGGCGGTGCGGTCCAGGTCCGGGTGGCCGCCGAGGGTGCCGGTGACACCGCCGTCGGGGCGTACGAGCAGGGCGCCGCCCAGGAGGCGGGCCGGGCCGCCGACGACCCTGGCCACCGCCGCCGCTTCGCCCGCGACCGCGGCGGCCAGGGCTGCGGTGAGGGTGGCGGCCCGGCCCGTACCGTCCTCCGTACGGGCCGGGCCGCCGTCCTCCGGTGCGTCCGGTGTGCCCGGTGCACCCGGTACCTCCGTTGCACCCGTTGCACCCGGTACCTCCGCGTCGTACGGCCGTACCGGAGTGACGAGGATGTCGAGGACGCCGCCGCAGGTCAGGCCGACCGCGAAGGCGTCCTCGTCGCTGTAGCCGAAGCGCTCCACCACCGTTTCCCCGGTGCGCAGCGCTTCCTGGCACAGCTCGTAGACCGCCCCCTCCACACATCCGCCGGAGACCGACCCGATCGCCGTGCCGTCGCGGTCGACGGCCAGTGCGGCGCCGGGCTGGCGGGGCGCGCTGCCGCTGGTGGCCACGACGGTGGCGACGGCGAAGGGGCGTCCCTGCCGGGCCCACCGGTGCAGCTCGTCGGCGATGTCCAGCATGTCGGTCTCCTTACGGGTGGGTGCTGGGCAGGCGTTACTTGACGCCCAGCCAGCTCTCGATCGGGTGCAGCGAGAAGTAGACGAGGAAGATCAGACTGAGTACCCACATGAAGGCGCCGACCTCCCGCCACTTGCCCTGTGCGGTCTTGATGGCGGTGTAGGCGACGACGCCCGCGCCGACGCCCGCGGTGATGTTGTACGTGAAGGGCATCAGCGCCACGGTGAGGAACACCGGGACGGCCACCGATCGGTCGCTCCAGTCCACGTGCTTGGCGGCGCCCATCATCATCGAGCCGATGACGACCAGGGCGGCCGCGGCGACCTGGGCGGGCACGAGCTGGGTGAGCGGGGTGAAGAAGAGGCAGGCCGCGAAGAACAGGCCGGTGACGACCGAGGACAGGCCGGTACGGGCGCCTTCGCCGACGCCGCTGGCCGACTCGATGAACACGGTCTGGCCGGACGCGCCCGCGACACCGCCGATCGCGCCGCCCGCGCCGTCGACGAACAGCGCCTTGGACAGGCCCGGCATCCGGCCCTTGTCGTCGGCGAGCCGGGCCTCCGTACCGACGCCGATGATGGTGGCCATGGCGTCGAAGAAGCCGGCCAGCACCAGGGTGAAGACGATCATGCCGACGGTGATCGCGCCGATCTGGTCCCAGCCGCCGAACTCGACGTGCCCGAAGAGCCCGAAGTCGGGCGCGGCCACCGCGCTGCCGTGCAGCTCGGGCGAGGTGCCGCCCCAGTCCTTGTCGGTCAGGCCGCCGAGGCTGGTGGCGAGCACGGACAGGATCGTGCCGACGACGATGCCGATGAGGATGGCGCCGGGGATGTTGCGGGCCTGCAGCATGAAGATCAGCAGCAGGGTGACGGCGAAGAAGAGCACCGGCCAGCCGGAGAGTTCGCCGGTCAGGCCGAGCTGTACGGGGCCGCCGGTGCCCTTGCCGACGAAGCCGGCCTTCACCAGGCCGAGCAGGGCGACGAACATCCCGATGCCCATGGTGATGGCGTGCTTGAGGGCCAGCGGGATGGCGTTCATGATCATCTCGCGGAGGCCGGTGACCACCAGCAGCATGATCACGACGCCGTACAGCACACACATGCCCATGGCCTGCGGCCACGTCATGTACGGGACGACCTGCGAGGTCAGCGCCGCGGAAACGTTCAGCCCGGCAGCGAGGGCCAGCGGCACCTTGCCGACGAAGCCCATCAGCAGGGTGCAGGCCGCCGCGCCGAGCGCCGTGGCGGTGACCACGCCGGCGCCGGGCAGGGTGGTCTTCTCGACGTCCGGCGTGGCCAGGATGAGGGGGTTGAGCAGGAGGATGTAACACATCGCCATGAAGGTGGTGATGCCGCCGCGCACCTCGCGCGCGACCGTCGACCCTCTGTCGGATATGTGGAAGTACCGGTCGAGCCAGGACCGCCCGGCGGGCTGCCGCGAGCCGGCGCCCGCGTCTTCCGCCGTGGTCGGTGGCTCCAGGAACTGCTGGGTCATGGTGCCTTACTCCCAAGGTTCATAGGGGCCCTCGCGTCACGCGCGCACCGCGCCGCGAGATTTGGGATGGAACATCGGCTGCACGACCCGGGGGACGGCCCAGGCGCCTGCGGCGGGGCAGCCGTACGGCGGTGACCGGCACCGCGTACGGCTGTCCCGCCGGAGCGGCTATGTACCGGTGAGATGCTCCGGACGGACCGGAGTCTTGTTCAGTTCGAGCCCGGTCGCGTTCCGGATCGCCGCGAGGACGGCCGGGGTGGACGACAGGGTGGGGGCCTCGCCGATGCCGCGCAGCCCGTACGGGGCGTGCTCGTCGGCAAGTTCGAGCACGTCGACCGGGATGGTCGGCGTGTCGAGGATGGTGGGGATCAGATAGTCCGTGAAGGAGGGGTTGCGCACCTTGGCGGTCTTCGGGTCGACGATGATCTCCTCCATCACCGCGACGCCGAGGCCCTGCGTCGTACCGCCCTGGATCTGGCCGACGACGGACAGCGGGTTGAGCGCCTTGCCGACGTCCTGGGCGCAGGCCAGCTCGATGACCTTGACCAGGCCGAGTCCGGTGTCCACCTCGACGACCGCGCGGTGCGCGGCGAAGGAGTACTGGACGTGGCCGTTGCCCTGGCCGGTGCGCAGGTCGAACGCCTCGGTGGGGCGGTGCCGCCATTCGAGTTCTAGGTCGACGGCCGCGTCCTCCAGAACGTCCACGAGGTCGGCCAGCACCTCCCCGCCGTCGGTGACGACCTTGCCGCCCTCCAGGACGAGCTCGGCGGTGGCCCACGCCGGGTGGTGGGTGCCGAACTTGCGGCGGCCCAGCTCCAGGACCTGCTCGCGCACGTTCTCGCAGGTGTTCTTCACCGCGCCGCCGGTGACATAGGTCTGCCGGGAGGCGGAGGTGGAGCCCGCCGAGCCGACCTGGGTGTCCGCCGGGTGGATGGTGACCTGCTCGACGCCCAGCTCGGTACGGGCGATCTGCGCGTGGACGGTGATGCCGCCCTGGCCGACCTCCGCCATCGCGGTGTGCACGGTCGCGACCGGCTCGCCGCCGACGACCTCCATCCGGACGCGGGCGGTGGAGTAGTCGTCGAAGCCCTCGGAGAAGCCGACGTTCTTGATGCCGACGGCGTAGCCGATGCCGCGTACGACGTCCTCGCCGTGCGTGGTGTTGGACAGCCCGCCGGGCAGCGCGCGGACGTCGGCGCCCTCGGTGGTCTCCCACTGGTGCTCCGGCGGCAGCGGCATCGCCTTGACGCGGCGCAGCAGCTCGGCGACCGGCGCCGGCGAGTCGACCTCCTGGCCCGTCGGCAGCAGACTGCCCTGTTCCATGGCGTTGAGCTGCCGGAACTCGACCGGGTCCAGGCCCAGCTTCGCGGCGAGCTTGTCCATCTGCGCCTCGTACGCGAAGCACGCCTGGACGGCGCCGAAGCCGCGCATGGCGCCGCAGGGCGGGTTGTTCGAGTACAGGGCGATGGCCTCGATGTCCACGTCCTCGACGACGTACGGGCCGACGGCGAGGGAGGAGGCGTTGCCGACGACGGCCGGGGAGGCGGACGCGTAGGCGCCGCCGTCCAGCACGATGCGGCACTTGAGGTGGGTGAGCTTGCCGTCCTTGGTGGCGCCGTGCTCGTACCAGAGCTTGGCGGGGTGCCGGTGGACGTGCCCGAAGAACGACTCGAACCGGTTGTAGACGATCTTCACGGGCTTGCCGGTGCGCAGCGCGAGCAGGCAGGCGTGGATCTGCATCGACAGGTCCTCGCGGCCGCCGAACGCGCCGCCGACGCCGGAGAGCGTCATCCGGACCTTCTCCTCGGGCAGGCCGAGGACCGGCGCGATCTGGCGCAGGTCGGAGTGCAGCCACTGGGTGGCGACGTACAGGTCGACACCGCCGTCCTCGCCGGGCACCGCGAGGCCGGACTCCAGGCCGAGGAACGCCTGGTCCTGCATGCCGAAGACGTACTCGCCGGAGACGATGACGTCGGCGCGGCGGGCCGCCGCCTCCGCGTCGCCGCGCACGATGGGCTGACGGTGCACGATGTTCGGGTGCGGTACGTGCCCGGCGATGGGGGTCCCCCTGGACCGGAGCTTGTCGGAGGCCCTTGGGGAGGTCGGCGCGGTGCTCGTGGACCAGTGGCGCGCCCTCGCGGGTCGCCGACTCCTCGTCGGTGACCAGCGGCAGCTCGGCGTACTCGATCCGGATCTTGGCGGCGGCGCGGCGGGCAGTCTCCGGATGGTCGGCCGCGACCAGCGCGACCGGCTCGCCGTGGTGGCGGACCTTGCCGTGCGCCAGGACGGGCGTGTCCTGGATCTCCAGGCCGTAGTTCTTCACGTCCGTGGGCAGGTCGTCGTAGGTGAGGACCGCGTACACGCCGGACTGGGCGAGCGCCTCGGAGGTGTCGATGGAGACGATCTCGGCGTGCGCGACGGTGGAGCGCAGGGTGAAGCCCCACAGCATGTCCTCGTGCCACATGTCCGAGGAGTACGCGAACTCGCCGGTCACCTTGAGGGTGCCGTCCGGACGCAGTGTGGACGCGCCGATGCCCGCGTCGGTCGTGGCGCCCTGGGTGAGGTGGGTGGGTGTGCGGGTGACTCCGGCCATGGTCAGGCCCCCGTTCCGGTGGTCCGCGCGTCGCCGCGGGCGGCGGCGAGCCGGACCGCGTCGAGGATCTTCTCGTAGCCCGTGCAGCGGCACAGGTTGCCGGACAGCGCCTCGCGGATGTCCGCGTCGGCCGGCTGGGCGTTGCGCTCCAGCAGTTCGTCGGCGGCGACGAGCAGGCCGGGGGTGCAGAAGCCGCACTGCACGGCGCCCGCGTCGATGAACGCCTGCTGGATCGGCGCGAGTCCGGCCTGCTCCCCCGTCCGGCCGCCGGCGCCGGCCGGCTTGACCTGCCAGCGCCGCGCCGCGTCCAGGCTCGTACCGGACGCCTCGCCGGACGCCGCCGTAGCTGCCGCCGTGCCGCAGGCCCCGGTGGCGCATCCGCCGTGCCGCGCGCGCTGCTCGGCGAAGTCGGCCAGCCCTTCGACGGTGACGACCTCGCGGCCCTCGGCCTGACCGGCCGCGACCAGGCAGGAGCACACCGGCACGCCGTCCAGACGGACCGTGCAGGAGCCGCATTCGCCCTGCTCGCAGGCGTTCTTCGAGCCGGGCAGACCCATCCGCTCGCGCAGCACGTACAGCAGGCTCTCGCCCTCCCATACGTCGTCGGCCTGCTGCTCGCGGCCGTTGACGGTGAACTTCACGCGCACTGGGCGCTCCTCTCGTTGCCGCGGTAGGACTCCCAGGTCCAGCCGAGGGTGCGGCGCGCCATGATCCCCACCGCGTGGCGCCGGTACTTCGCGCTGCCGCGCACGTCGTCGATCGGGTTGCAGGCACCGGCCGCCAGCTCGGCGAACTGTTTCGCCGCGGACGGCGGTACGGGCCGCCCCGACTCCCAGCAGCCGCCCTCCTCCAGCGCCGCCGCCAGGAACTCCTCGGCGGCCCTGGCACGTACGGGGGTGGGCGCGGCCGAGCCGATGCCGGTCCGTACCGTCCGGGTGCGCGGGTGCAGCGCGAGGCCGAAGGCACAGACCGCGATGACCATCGCGTTGCGCGTGCCGACCTTGGAGAACTGCTGCGGGCCGTCCGCCTTCGGCAGGTGCACCGCGCGGATCAGCTCGTCCGGCTCCAGCGCGTTGCGCTTGACGCCCAGGTAGAAGGCGTCGATGGGGATCATGCGGCGGCCGCGTACCGACTCGGCCTCGACCTCGCCGCCGGAGGCGAGGAGCGCCGGGTGCGCGTCGCCCGCCGGGGAGGCGGTGCCGAGGTTGCCGCCGACGCCGCCGCGGTTGCGGATCTGCGGGGAGGCCACGGTGTGCGAGGCGAGCGCCAGGCCGGGCAGCTCGGTGCGCAGGTTCTCCATGATCTGCGTGTACGGCACGGACGCTCCCAGCCGTACGGTCTCCTCGCCCACCTCCCACTCCCGCAGGTCGTCCACGCGGTTCAGGTCGAGCAGGTACTCCGGGCGGCGGTGGTCGAAGTTGATCTCGACCATCACGTCGGTGCCGCCCGCGATCGGCACAGCGGTGGGGTGCTCGGCCTTGGCGGCGAGCGCCTCCTCCCAGCTGGCGGGCCGAAGGAAGTCCATACGGGGCTCTCTTCCACGAAACTTCGGTACGGCGGGGCGCCGGGCAGTCCAGGCACCGGCTCCGCTCGCGAATCAGGTCGTCCGCTGCCCGGGGCGAGGACGTTCGGCCCTCGCGTCCGCCGGGCTGTTCATGTCGTGTTTACGCGGTGGGGCCCAGTGAACGCGCCGGGCACCCGCCGGGTGCAGTCACCGAAACCATGAAGCGGTTGGCTGGCCACGGCGCATGTCTTGTAGATTCGAACGAAAGGCGGGGCCCAGAAACCTCGCGGCATTCCACCGGCAACACCGGACAGAGAAGAACGGCGGGCGAGAGACCATGCGGCTCCGCGCACTCCTGGACACCGGCCCCCTCGGCCTGCGGCTGCTGGGCGGCGAGGAGGAACTGGACCGGACCGTGCGCGGCGTGATGACCACCGACCTGCGCGACCCCAGCCGCTACCTGTCCGGCGGCGAACTGGTGCTCACCGGGCTGGCCTGGCGCCGCGAGCCGGCCGACTCCGAACGGTTCGTCCGCATCCTGGCCGCGGCCGGGGTCGCCGGACTGGCCGCGGGCGAGGCCGAGCTGGGCTCGGTCCCCGAGGACCTGGTGGCGGCCTGCGCCCGGCACCGCCTGCCCCTGTTCTCCGTCGTCGAGGCCGTCTCGTTCGCGTCGATCACCGAGTACGTCGTACGGCAGGTCTCCGGCGAGCGGGCGGGCGACCTGGCCGCCGTGGTGGACCGGCACCGCCGCCTGATGACGTCCGGGCCCGCCGGCGGCGGCCCGGAGGTCGTCCTGGACCTGCTCGGCTCCGACCTGGACCTGCGCGCCTGGGTACTGTCCCCCACCGGCCGGCAGATCGCCGGGTCCAGCCTGGCCGGCTCCGGCCCCGAGCTGCCCGTCGAGGTGGGCGCACGGCTGGCCGGCGAGCACCTGGCCGCATCCCGCACCGGCCGCCGCGGCCCCTGCCGCCTCCCGCTCGGCGGCACCACGTACTCCCTCTTCCCCATCCGCGGCACCGGCCGGGACCTGCGCGAGACCGTGCTGTCCGACTGGCTGCTGGCCGTCGAGGCGGACGCGGGCGACTGGGCCGAGGAGCGTCTGGACCTGCTGCACGGCGTCACCCAGCTGATCGCCGTCGAACGCGACCGCCGCGACGCGGCCCGTACGGTCCGCAGACGCCTCGCCCAAGAGGTCCTCGAACTGGTCCAGACGGGCGCCGCGCCCGCCGAGATCGCCGCCCGGCTGCGGGTGGCCGCCCCGGTGCTGCTGCCCGGTCTGGGCACCGCCCCGCACTGGCAGGTCGTCGTCGCCCGCGTCGAGTGGGAGGGCGGGGACGTGCCCGGCGGGCCGGTCGCCCAGTCCCTCCTGGAAGAGGTGCTGGTCGACCCCGGCACGTTCGGGCCCGACCCGTCCGACCGGATCGCCGTCGCGCACACCGGCGACGAGGCGGTGGCGCTGGTACCGCTGCCGGCCGTACCGGACGACGGGGACGCACGGGACGGCCGGGACGCGTCCGCCGCCGGTCTCCAGGCCGGCACCCTGCTGTCCGTCGTCCAGGAGCCGCTGACCCGCGGGCTGGCCGACGACGGGCGGCTGACCATCGGCGTCAGCGCCTCCGTCCATTCGGCGGAGGGCCTGCGCGGCGCCCTGGAGGAGGCCCGGCACGCCCGCCGGGTCGCCGCCGCCCGCCCCGGCCGGGTCTGCGCGGCGGGCCACGAGGAGCTGGCCTCGCACGTCCTGCTGCTGCCCTTCGTCCCCGACGACGTACGCCGCGCCTTCACGGCCCGCCTCCTGGACCCGCTGCGCGACTACGACCGCCGCCACCGCGCCGAACTGATCCCCACCCTGGAGGCGTTCCTCGACTGCGACGGCTCATGGACCCGCTGCGCCACCCGTCTCCACCTGCACGTCAACACCCTCCGCTACCGGGTCGGCCGCATCGAGCAGCTGACCGGACGCGATCTGGCGCGCCTGGAGGACAAGCTGGACTTCTTCCTGGCGCTGCGGATGAGCTGAGGCGTGTACATACGCGGGTGGGACGCGACGCATCTGCGGACGTCCGGCCCACCGCCTGCGCGACACCCCTCCGGCACCGGCTCGTCGGCGCCGGGCGGCAGGGCGCACATCCGGCCATAACGGAATGGCTCGTATGCGCCGTTCCGGCGGCCGATACGCAACTGGTCGCCGGGCGCCGTTAGTTGACTCCGTGTCAGCAGCGGCGAACCGTACCGGCGCGGCTTCACCCGTTCGGGGGTATCGCCGCAGCCCGGCTGAACAGCGCGTCCTGAGCGCACCGGCCCATGGGTCGCCGGGCCCCGCCCGTTTCCCGCGCGGGCCGTCAACCCCGTAGCGCGTCCAAGAGATTGTGAAATCATTCACCTTCCCCCTTGGCCGGGCGGCGGAATCCGTGCTGAGATGCGCCCACTGCTTCTCAGGTCCAGCTCAACGGTGCGCTCGGGGAGGGCAATGTGGCGGACACCGCCATGTCAGGAGCCGCAGGATCCGCGGAACCGGCGGGAACCGCGGAACCGGCGAGATCCGCGGAAACCGCGGCGACCGCGGGACCGGAGCCGGGAATTCCGGCAGCCAGGTCGGCGGCCGGGGCGGACGCCCTGGACCGTGCCGTGTGGCGGCTGCGGTCACGGGGCTGCTGGGACGACGCGGCGGCACTGCTGGAACCCCACGCGGCGGGCTTCCCCCGTACGCGATCCGCCGCGCCGCACTCCTCGTGGAGCGCTGCATGTTCACCGCCACCGGGTGGGCGGCGGCCGAGGACGCGCTGCGCGCCGCCGAGGCGCTGGCCGGCGACAACGACGAGCGCGGCGCCGCGGCCTGCGAGCGCGGCCAGCTGGCGTACGCCGCCACGGTCCTCGGCGTGCGCGACCGCGCCGACGAGGCCCGCTCCGCGCTCGGCCGCGCCGCGGCGCTGCTGGCACCGGCGGCACCCGGCCGCCCGATGCTGGACTTCCGGCGCGGCCTGATGGCCGAACACGTCGCCGACAGCCCGGAGTCCGCCCGCGCCGCCTACCGCCGCGCCCACGCGGGCGCCACCGCGCACGGCGACACCCTGCTGCTGTCCTTCACCTGGCGCCACCTCGCCGGGCTGGCCCTGCGCGACGGCGAGCTGGCGGAGGCCCGGCACGGCTTCGGCGAATCGCTGCGCATCCGCGAGGAGCTGGGCTTCCTGGTCGGTACGGCACCGGCGCTGGTCGCCCTCGCCGACGCGGCCCCGCCGGAGGAGGCGGCGGGACTGCGCGCCGAGGCCGCCCGCCTGTTCCGGCTCATGGGCGGCGTACCGACCTGGCTCGCCGAGCACCTCGCCGACGCGCCGGCGGCGCCCGCGCCGTCGTAGGGCACGGCATGCCACGCTGCCGGGGGCGCGGCAGGGGCATATGTCACTCCGCGCGTCCCACGGACCCCGAATTTGGCCTCAAGTCGCACTGTCCGTCGGCGACTTGGCACTGGATGCTGGTGCGGTCGACTCCCGACCTTCGGCAGCGCCTTTCAGGAGGCCACACCTTGGCAGCAGGAGCACCGCACCCATCGGCCGGCCCGGACTGGGGAAAGGCGGATTTCGAGGCCATCTACGACCGTCCCGACCCGCGCACGTACTTCCGGACGCTGCGCCCGCTCGACTATCAGATCCCGCACCACGGCCAGGGCGTCTTCCGCGCCCTGGCCGAGTCCCTGCAACGACGGCGCCCCGGCCGTCCGCCGCTCCAGGTCGTCGACCTGTGCTGTTCCTACGGCGTCAACGCCGCGCTGCTGAACCACAAGCTGAGCCTCGTCGACCTGTACGATCGGTACACCGACGCCCAGGAGACCGGCGGTCTGGCGCCGGGCCGGCTGGCCTCCGAGGACCGGGCGTTCTTCGACGAACTGCGCCGTCCGGAAGCGGTACGGATCCTCGGCATCGACGCGGCCCGGCACGCGGTCGGCTACGCCGAGCGGGTGGGCCTGCTGGACGCCGGGTTCGCCGAGAACCTGGAGGCCGCCGAGCCCACCGCGCGGCTGCGCGCCGCCATGGCCGGTACCGATCTGATCACCGTGACGGGCGGCGTGGGCTACATCTCCGCCACCACCTTCGGCCGGCTGCTCGCCTGTACGCCCGCCCCGCCCTGGGTCGCCGCGTTCGTCCTGCGGACCGTGTCGTACGCGCCGGTCGCCGCGCTGCTCGCGGACGCGGGCCTGGTGACCGAGCAGCTGCCCGTACGCACCTTCCGCCAGCGCCGGTTCGCCGACCTCGCGGAGCGCCGGGCCGCCTTCGGCGCGCTCCAGGACCGGGGCCTGGACACCACCGGCAAGGAGTCGGACGGCTTCTACCACGCGGACCTCTATCTCTCCCGGCCCGCGGCGGACGTGGCGGCGCTGCCGCTGGAGCGGCTGATCCCCTGAGGCGCGCCGTCGCCCAGTGGCGCGCCGCTGCCCGGACGCGCGCCGCCGCTCAGTGCGCGCGGCGGGCGGACGCCAGGTGTTCGCGGGCGATCCGCTCGACGATCGCGTACTCCCTGGCCATCAGGGCGTCCAGCAGCGCCGTGTGCTCGGACGCGGCGGCGAGCAGGTCGGCGGTGCGGGGCGGGGCGCCGCCGGGCGCCGGCCACTGCGTACGGCGGTGCAGGTCGTCGGCGACCAGGAGGAGCTGGCGGTTGCCGGTGAGCGCGAGCAGCGCGTGGTGGAAGGCGTGGTCGGCCTCCGTGTAACCGGCGCGGTCGCCGCGGGCGGCGGCCGCGACGCCGGCGGCGGCCAGCGGGCGCAGCTCCTCCCAGCGCTCGGCCGGCAGCGCCCGCGCCAGTCGCAGCAGCGCCGGTATCTCCAGCATGGCGCGCACTTCGGCCAGCTCCGCGAGGTCGCGGTGGGTGCGTTCGGCGATGCGGAAGCCGCGGTTCGGGGCGACTTCGACCGCGCCTTCCCCGGCCAGCGTCTGCATGGCCTCCCGGACGGGCGTGGCGGAGACGCCGTAGCGGACGGCGAGCGCGGGGGCCGAATAGACCTCGCCGGGGCGCAGTTCGCCGCACATCAGGGCTTCGCGGAGGGCGGCGAGCACCTGGCCGCGTACGGAATGCCGTTGCGGCTGCTTGCGCGGTACGGCGTCGGCGGGGGAAGCGGGGGCCGGGACCGCCGCGCCTCCCCGTACGCCGCCGTGCGCCGCCCTGGAGGGAGCCGCAAGAGGGGACAGCGGCACGGGCACGAACGCCGTGGCGGGGTCGGGCACGCCGGGGTCGTGCTCGTACGCGGTGTCCGGCGCGCCGGGGCCGGCGGGCACGGCGGGATGCCGCGCGGGCACGTCGCGTCCGGTGTGCTCGCCCCGCACGGGCAGCGAGCCGCCCTGCGCGGGCACCTGGGCGCGCAGCCGCGGCGCCGGTTCCGCTCTGCCCTGCTCCATACGGGTTCCTCCTCACGTCCTCCAGCACCATAGGCGCCCCCTGTGACAGTTCAAACCCGGCTCAAAACCACTGAAGATCGGGTAAGGTAAGCCTTACCTGCCAACGGACGTGATATCGGTGGTGCCCCGCATGGCCTCTCTGCTCGCCGCCCGGCCGCGCATCGAGCCCTTCGCCGGGGCGTACGCCCGGCTGACCGAGGTGTTCCCCACACTGAAGGTGACCGACTGGGAGACGGCGGCACCGCACGGCGAGGGCTGGGTGACGGCCGCCGGGCTGGCCACCGACCCCGCGGCTCTGGACGCCTTCCTGGCCTGGGACGACGCGCAGGTGGTGGCGGACTACGGACAACGGGCCCGCCCCGACGTCGTCGCGACCTTCGCGCTGCACCGTTACGCCTGGCCCGCCTGCCTGCTGATCACCATCCCCTGGTTCCTGCGCCGGCGGGTGCCGCGACTGCCCGTCGGGGCCGTCGCCCACCACCGCGAGCAGGGCCGGATGGCCGTACGGGTGCACTCGTTCGCGTGCCTGCCCGGCGACCCGGCGGCGGAGCTGCCCGGCGCCCGGGTCGTCCCGGACGAGGAGGCCCTGCGCGCCGAGGTGCGGGAGGCGGTCGCCGAGCACCTCGGGCCGGTCCTGGAGGCCTTCCGGCCCCGGATGCGGCGCGGCCCCCGGGCCCTGTGGGGCATGGTGTCGGACGAGATCGCCGAGGGCCTGTGGTACCTGGGGCACCTGCTGGGCGAGGAGCCGCGGGCGGTGGCCGAACTGAAGCGGCTGCTGCCGGGCGGCACGGCCCCGTACCCGGGCGGCGCCGCCTTCCGCGAGCTGACCGGTCCGGACGGCGCGGCGCTGCCCACCCGGGACCGGGCGAGCTGCTGCATGTTCTACACGCTGCGCCCCGAGGACACCTGTGTGACCTGCCCGCGTACGTGCGACGCGGATCGCATCAGCCGCCTCACCGCAACCACCTGACACCCACACCACCCGATCGAGTCGTCGAATTCGAACTCAACCCTGTCTTCTTCCAAGGGAGTTCGAGCCGGACCCACCCATCCGTAGGTCCCCGCACTCCCTTGCGGTGCTCTTGCCCCGAAACCCTTCGGAGCGACGGACGGATTCCGCCAGGATGTCGCGCGAAACCGCGTACGCCGAGGCAAGGGGTCCCTGGATGAGAATGACCGATATATCGCTTAATTGGCTGGCTCCGGGGGTGCTGCTGCTCGTCGGCATCCTCTCCGCCGTGTTCGTGGTCCTGCGCGGCAAGCGCTCGTCCGAAACGGCGGCCGGGGGCGAGGACTCCTGGGAGCGCGGCGAAGAACGCAAGCGCCGCAAGGAGGCGGTCTACGGCACCGCCTCGTACCTGCTGCTGTTCTGCTGCGCCGCGGTGGCGGCGGCCCTCTCCTTCCACGGGCTGGTCGGCTTCGGCGTGACCAACCTCAACCTCTCCGGAGGCTGGGAGTACCTGGTGCCGTTCGGGCTCGACGGCGCGGCGATGTTCTGCTCCGTGCTCGCCGTGCGCGAGGCCAGCCACGGTGACGCGGCGCTCGGCTCGCGCCTGCTCGTCTGGCTGTTCGCCGGGGCCGCCGCCTGGTTCAACTGGGTGCACGCGCCCCGCGGCTTCGGCCACGACGGCGCGCCCCAGTTCTTCGCCGGGATGTCCCTGTCGGCGGCGGTCCTCTTCGACCGGGCGCTCAAGCAGACCCGGCGGGCCGCGCTGCGCGAACAGGGCCTGGTGCCGCGTCCGCTGCCGCAGATCCGCGTCGTGCGGTGGCTGCGGGCCCCCGGGAGACCTTCGGTGCCTGGTCGCTGATGCTGCTGGAAGGCGTACGGACGCTGGACGAGGCGGTCGAAGAGGTACGCGAGGACCGGCGGCAGAAGGAGCAGAACCGTCACCGCAGGCGGGAGCGGGACAAGCTGGACCGCGCCCGTATCAAGGCGATCAACCGCCAGCACCGGCACTGGAGCCGCGGCCGCGGCGGCCGGCAGGTCCCGCTGACGGCGGGCGTCCCGACGGCCCACGGCTCCCCCGCCGCCGCGCAGCAGGCCGGCGCGGAACCTGCGATAGCCGGCGACCCGGAATCCCTGCCGCCCGGAGCGTTGTCCACGGGGTCCGACCCACTGCATCCGGCCGGTTCCCGCCCGGCGCTGAAGGCCGTGCACGGCCCCGGCGCCGACCCGGCGGGCCCGTACCGGCGGACCGTGGACCTGACCGCCGAGGACGACACCCAGGCACTGCCCCGGCTGGACTCCCTGGAGGAGAAACTGGCCCAGATCGAGAAGCAGTTCGGCTGACCCGCGGCGGACCGTGCCCGCACCCCCGGCCTTTCGTCAGGCCGGTCCGCCGCCCAGCTCGAACCAGACGCACTTGCCCACGCCGTGGGCCTTGACCCCCACGCGTCCGCGAGGGAGTGCACCAGCATCAGCCCCCTTCCCGAGGTGCCGTCCGTCGTCGGCGGACGCAGCCTGGGCCGCCGCCCGACGAAGTCCCGTACCTCCACCCGTAGTCGGTCGGTGACCGTGGCGGTCACGACGGCGCTCCCGTTCGTGTGCACGAGAGCGTTGGTGACCAGCTCGCTGATGAGCAGTTCCGCTATGTCGGCGTCCCCGCACTCCCCCACTGGCGCAGCAGCTGACGCAGCTCGGCGCGTACGCCCGCCACCGCCGTCAGATCCGCACGCCGCAGTGTGCGTTCCATCGTCCCCGGCAGCCGGGTACCGTTGCGGACGCCGGCGCGTCCGTCCACCGGTCCGGCTCTGTCCTCGCGCCGCACAGACTGACGCTTCATCCTCCCCGCCCCGTACGCATTTCCGTGCCGTGGTCTCGAACAGCTTCACGGTCATGCATTCCCACCCGACCCGCCGCCATGCTTCGGCCCGCCAGACGGCACGGCAGCAGGCCGCAGGCATGTGCCCGCGGCTCACCTCGGGGAACGTCCGGTCAGCGGCCGTACTCGATCTCCGCCGGGGGCCGGGTCCGCCCGCTCAAGGGCGCGGGATGTTGCGGAGGTTGGAACGGGCCATCTGGAGCATCCGGCCGACCCCGCCGTCCAGCACGATCTTGCCGGCCGAGAGCGCGAAGCCCTGGACCATGTCCTTGCTGATCTTCGGCGGCATGGAGAGCGCGTTGGGGTCGGTGACGATGTCGACCAGGGCCGGGCCCTTGTGCTTGAAGGCGTCGCGCAGCGCGCCGCGCAGCTCCTTGGGCTTCTCCACCCGTACGCCGTGCGCCCCGGCGGCCCGCGCGATGGCGGCGAAGTCCGGGTTGTGGTTGTCGGTCCCGTAGGCGGGCAGGCCGGCGACCATCATCTCCAGCTCGACCATGCCGAGCGAGGAGTTGTTGAAGAGGATCACCTTCACCGGCAGGTCGTGCTGGACGAGGGTCAGGAAGTCGCCCATCAGCATGGAGAAGCCGCCGTCGCCGGACATCGAGACGACCTGGCGGCGCCGGTCGGTGAACTGCGCGCCGATCGCCTGCGGCAGGGCGTTGGCCATCGATCCGTGGGTGAAGGAACCGATCACACGGCGGCGGCCGTTGGGACTGATGTAGCGCGCCGCCCAGACATTGCACATCCCCGTGTCGACAGTGAAGATCGCATCCTCCGCCGCCTCCTCGTCCAGCACGGAGGCGACGTACTCGGGGTGGATCGGCGTGTGCTTGTCGACCTTGCGGGTGTAGGCCTTGACGACGCCTTCCAGGGCGTCGGCATGCTTCTTGAGCATCCGGTCGAGGAACTTGCGGCTCTTCTTGGGCGTGACGCGCGGGTTGAGGCAGCGCAGCGTCTCGCGTACGTCCCCCCAGACGGCGAGGTCCAGCTTGGAGCGCCGCCCCAGCCGCTCTGGGCGCACGTCGACCTGCACGATCTTCACATCGTCCGGCAGGAAGGCGTTGTACGGGAAGTCCGTGCCCAGCAGGATCAGCAGATCGCACTCGTGTGTCGCCTCGTAGGCCGCGCCGTAGCCGAGCAGGCCGCTCATGCCGACGTCGTACGGATTGTCGTACTGGATCCACTCCTTGCCGCGCAGCGCGTGCCCCACCGGGTCCTTGAGGCGCTCGGCGAACTCCATCACCTCGGCGTGCGCCCCCGCGGTGCCGCTGCCGCAGAAGAGCGTGACCTTGCCGGCGTCCTCGATCATCCGGACCAGCTGGTCGATCTCCGCGTCACCGGGGCGTACGGAGGGGCGCGAGGTGACCAGCGCGGTCTCGATGGAGCGCTCGGGCGCCTCCTCGTCGGCGATGTCGCCGGGCAGCGAGACGACCGCGACGCCGCTGAGTCCGATGGCGTTCTGCACGGCGGTCTGGAGCACCCGCGGCATCTGGTCGCGGGTGGAGATCATCTCGCTGTAGTGGCTGCATTCGGTGAACAGCCGGTCGGGGTGGGTCTCCTGGAAGAAGCCGGTGCCGATCTCGCTGGAGGGGATGTGCGAGGCGAGCGCGAGCACCGGGGCCATCGAGCGGTGGGCGTCGAAGAGGCCGTTGATCAGGTGCAGGTTGCCGGGGCCGCAGGAGCCCGCGCAGGCCGTCAGCCGCCCGGTGATCTGCGCCTCGGCGCCCGCCGCGAAGGCGGCGACCTCTTCGTGGCGGACCTGTACCCAGTCGATCGCGGCGTTGCGGCGGATCGCGTCGACGACGGGATTGAGGCTGTCGCCGACGACCCCGTAGAGCCGCCGCACGCCGGCGCGCACCAGAATGTCGACGAACTGCCCGGCCACGGTCTGTTTCGCCATGTCGCCTCGCTCCTCCGGTGCTGGACCGAGGGGCAGACACGCGCCCGACCATGGCCCTTTTGCGGCATTCCTCTCGGTTCTACCACTCCCTCCGAGCCGTGTCCGGCCGGACTACGCCTGCCGCGTCACTCGGACACCGCCACGCCTGCCGCGTCACTCCGGTGCCGCCGTGACGGGCGCGTCACCACCGCTGCGCCGCGCCCGTCGCGTCACTCGGGCTCCTCCGCGGCCATCCCGTCGCGCCCTTCCCAGACCGCCACGGCCGTACGATCCTGGCCGTACCCCTCCGCGTGCAGCCGGACGTCGGCCAGGAAGGACGCGAGGTCCGGTGCCCCGACGCCCGACCAGCGGGCCGCCAGCCGGCCCGCGAAACCGGCCGCCTCGGTCAGCGGGCCGGCGAACCCGGGGCTGCACAGCAGCAAGGCGTCGCCGGGCCGGGTCACACAGGCCCGGAAGCGGAACGGCTCCGGCCACGTCTGCGGCACGGACTCGTACGGCGGACGCCAGTGCTGCCCGGACGGCGCCAGCGGCAGGCCGGGGAGGGTGCCGCCCGGGGCCGGGCTGGACGGGGTGAGGCCGGGGCCCGGGCCCTCGAACGGCAGGCGCAGGTCGGGGCGGGTGTCGGACGGCAGGCGGAGGCCGGGCCCGGCGTCGGACGGCAGGCGAAGGTCGGGCCCGGCGTCGGACGGCAGGCACAGGTCGGGGCGGGTGTCGGACGGCCGCTGGACGCCCCGGTAGAACACGTCCGTGGCGGGGTCGCCGGGAACCGGCCAGGGTGGCGTGTCGCCCGGCGCCTCCTGCGCGTGAGGCTCGCCGCCTGCGGAGCCGTCTCCCGGCTGCCCGGCAGCCACCGCATCGGCCCCGGCGGCCGCCTCGTCGTCCCGGGGCGGCGAGGGCTCCAGGTCGTGCCAGGCGCCGTTGCGCAGCCGGAGGAACCCGCCCGCGCCGACGCCGAAGAACACCCGGGTGCGGCAGGCCGGATCGGCGGGCAGCAACAGGCAGCGCAGCGCCGCCGTGTACTGCTCGGGTTCCATGCCGTGCTCGCCCGCGTACGCGCGGAGCCTGCCGTAACTGCGGTCGGTGAGGCGGTGCAGGCCGGACTTCAGGGCGCAGCGGTCGCCCGTACGGATGTCCTCGGCCAGCCGGGGACAGCTGCGGCCGATGGCGCCGCCGATCCAGCGGCAGACGTCGCGGGCGGCGCGGTGCGCGCCCGCGTACGCGTACGCACCGCCGTTGCCGCCGGCCGCGGTGGCCATCGCGACCAGGATCAGGGCGTGCTGCCCGGCGCCGAACCGGGCGGTGAGCAGGGCGTCCCCGCGTGGCTCGGCCCGGCGGCGGGCCGCTTCGCCGCGCAGCGAGGCGGCCCGCAGGGTGAGCGGGCCGTGTCCGGCGCCGTCCAGTTCCGTGTCGGGCACGAGGTCGTCGAGCGCGGCCGGGTCCGCGGTGGGCAGGGCCATCGGCTCAGGGCCGGAGGCAGGGGCTGCGGGCGGTCCGGGGGCGGGCCCGGACTCCGCTTCCCGGGCCGGGCCCACCCCCGTGGCGTCCTCGGTGGCCGACCCGGCCCCGGGTGTCCGGCTCACCGCGCGGAAGGCGGAGTCCACACGGTCGTCGAGCGTGTCCGGGGCCGTCGCGGGGCCGGTGTCCCGCGCCGCTTCGCCGTGATCCTCGTACAACTCCCGCCACCAGGAGTTCTCGTGGTGGCGCCGATCCCCCTGTGGGTTCATGCGGCGTATTGTCCACCGGCCGGCGTCCTGGAGACAGGGGCGCGGAAGGCACCCGGCGGGCTGCCCGGCGGGTACGCGCCACGGAGGGCACCCGGCCGGTTCGGGCCACGGCGGTCGGCGCGTCCCGGCCCCGGCGGCGCGATCACAGCGCCCGGTGCCGGCGGTCCGGCCACGGACACCCCTTGCCGGACGCCCAGCCCCGGACGCCCAGCCCCGGGCCCCCAGCCCCGGACGCCCGGTCCCGGCTCCCGGCCCCGGCCGAGGAGCGCGCCGGGCCCGCTTCCGGCACGCTGGGCCCATGGGCGTGTGGCAGTTGCTCGCGGTCGGTCTCGTCTTCCTGCTCGGCCTGCTCGGCGTGCTGGTCCCCGGGGTGCCGGGACCGCCGATCGTCTGGGCGGGCGTGCTGTGGTGGGCGATGACCGAGCAGTCCGCCCTGGCCTGGTACGTCCTGTTCGGCGCGAGCGCCGTGCTGCTGGTCGGCCAGGTCCTGAAGTGGCTGCTGCCGCCGCGCGACCCGAAGGCCGCGGGCGCGCCGTACCGCACGCTGTTCCTGGCGGGTGTCGCGGGGATCGCCGGTTTCTTCCTCGTGCCCGTGGTGGGGGCCGTGCTGGGCTCCGTCGGTGTGCTGTACCTGCTGGAGCGGCAGCGGCTGGGCAGTCACGGCGACGCGTGGGCCGCCACCCGTACGGCCATGCGGTCCATCGGGCTCGCCGTGCTGACCGAGCTCCTCGCCTGCCTGCTGGTGGTGGGCGCCTGGACGGGCGCGGTCATCGCGAGCTGACCCGCCCGGGGGCCGGGGCCCCTCTCCTGCCACAGGTGGTGCAGGGCGTACGACCGCCACGGCCGCCACGCCTCCCGGGCCGCCCCGTCGCTGTCGCCGTCCACCGGTCCCACGTCCGGATCGCCCAGCGCCCGCATCCTGATGTACGCGGCGGCCGCCGGGCCCACGCCGGGCAGACCGCTCAGTGCCCGTCCGGCGGCTTCCCGGTCCGCGCCCGCGTCGAGCGTGACCGTGCCGTCCGCGAGGGCGACGCACAGGGTGCGCACCGCCTCCGGCACCCCGGCGCCGGTCAGCGCGGCAGGCTCAGGAAAGAGGTGGGTCAGCGCGCCGTCCGCCGCGTCCAGAGGCTTCCCGTACGCCCGTACCAGCTCGGCGGCGCGCTCGGGCGCCCCGCCGAGGACGGTCCGTACGGCCAGTTCCTCCGGGTCGGCGGCGCCCGGCGACCGCAGCCCGGGGCGGGCCGCGACGAGCGGGCCGAGCAGCGGGTCCGCGCCCAGCCGCTCGGCGACGGCGAACGGGTCGGCGTCCAGATCGAACAGGCGGCGCATCCGCTGGACGGCGGTGGACAGGTCCCGCAGGTCGGTCAGGTGCAGCCGGCATTCCAGCCAGCCGCCGTCCGCGCCCCGGGCGGCCGGGCACACCAGTCCGGCGCGCGGCCGGCGCGGTGGCCGGGCCCCGGTGTACTCGTCGACCTCGGCGACGCCGCTGCCGTGTGCCAGGCGCAGCGTACGGCGGTACGTACGGGCGCCCCGGCCACCGCGTACTTCCTCCACGCCGGGCACGGCGCGCGCCTGGAGGAAGTCGAAGATCTCGGCGGCCGCGTACGGCCCTCGGTAGGCGAGCCGCAACGGCACCCCGGTCGGCTGCGCCTGCCGCCCGGCACCGGACCCGCCCCTCCCCCTGCTGACGCGGGTCCCCGCCGCCGCACGCAGCTCACTCGGCGTACTGGCGTAAATCTCCCGCATCGTGTCGTTGAACTGCCGGATGCTGGCGAATCCGGCGGCGAAGGCCAGGTCGGTGACCGGCAGGCCGGTGGTCTGGAGCAGCAGGCGGGCGGTGTGCGCACGCCGGGCCCGTGCCAGGGCCACCGGCCCGGCACCCAGCTCGGCGGTGAGCTGCCGCTGCACCTGCCGCGCGCTGTACCCCAGCCGCCGCGCAAGTCCGCCGACGCCCTCCCGGTCGACCACACCGTCGCCGATGAAGCGCATGGCACGGCCGACCAGGTCCGCCCGGACGTTCCACTCCGCCGACCCCGGCGCGGCATCCGGCCGACACCGGCGACAGGCCCGGAACCCGGCGCCCTGCGCGGCCGCCGCGGACGGGTAGAACCGCACGTTGGCACGCTTGGGAGTGACGGCCGGGCAGCTCGGGCGGCAGTAGATCCCGGTCGTCACGACGGCGAAGAAGAACTCTCCGTCGAAGCGCGCGTCCCGGCTGGACACCGCCTCGTACCTGGTCTCGTCATCCATCACACGCTCCAGTGTGCGCCACCAGCCGCACAGCTTCTGGCGGGAAACGGACATCGCGCTGGGGCGGGCCCCTTGTCCGGTTCGCCCACCGAGGCCCGGAAACGCCTACTCCTCAGAAGGCGGCTCCCGGCCCTCCCGCGCCGGAGACGAAGGCACACGCCGGAAGCCGACCCGGCCCCTCTGCCAGAGGGGCCGGGCTCTCGCCCCTGGGATCACCTCACCTCCGGGCGCCACCCCGCTTCCTCTCCCCCATGTGGCGGCCCAGGGCCTGCTTCTGCTTCCAGTCCCTGCGCATCTCCGCGCGCAGTCGGGCGTCCGTCTTGGCCACGATGCGTTCGTTCTCGCGCAGGAGCTTGCGGTAACTGTCCAGCCGCCGCTCCGGCAGTACGCCGCTGTCGACGGCCGACAGCACCGCGCAGCCTGGTTCCGTAGCGTGCGCGCAGTCGTGGAAGCGGCAGCGCGCGGCCAACTCCTCGACGTCCGAGAAAGCGCGCGCGAGGCCCGCGTCGGCGTCCCACATGCCGACGCCGCGCAGCCCCGGGGTATCGATGAGCACGCCGCCGCCGGGCAGCACCAGCAGGTCCCGGGTGGTCGTGGTGTGCCTGCCCTTGCCGTCCCGGTCGCGGGCTGCCCGTACGTCCTGGACGTCCTCGCCCAGCAGGGCGTTGGCGAGCGTGGACTTGCCCGCGCCGGACTGCCCGAGCAGGACGGACGTGCCTGCGGTCAGTACGGCGGCGAGTACGTCGAGCCCTTCGCCGGCGGCCGAACTGACCGCCAGCACCCGCACCCCGGGCGCGGCGGTCTCCGCGTCCGCGATCAGGTGGGCCAGCACGTCCGGGCCGCCGGCCAGGTCGGCCTTGGTCAGGACGACCAGCGGCTGCGCCCCGCTCTCCCAGGCCAGGGAGACGAAGCGTTCGATGCGACCGAGGTCCAGCTCGACGGCGAGCGAGACCGCGACCACGGCGTGGTCCACGTTCGCCGCCAGCACCTGTCCTTCGGACCGCTTGGAGGAGGTGGACCGCACGAACGCGGTACGCCGCGGCAGCAGCGCCCGCACCGCACCGTCCCGGCCCGCGCCGACCTCGCCGAGGTCGATCACCGCCCAGTCACCGGTGCACGGCACCCGCATCGGGTCGCCGGTCGCCACCAGCGCGGTGTCCGCCAGTACGGTCCGTACGCCGTCGCCGTCGGGCACCACGGCGTCCACGCGCCCGCGGTCGACGCGGACGACGCGGCCGGGCACGTACCCCTGCCCGGCGAAGGGAGCGAAACTGTCCGCGAAGCCGTCGTCCCAGCCGAAATCGGTCAGCGGGCGCGGCGAAGCGGAGGATGAAACGGAAGACGATTGCAAGGGAAACCCTTCACAAGGGTGGCCCCGGCTCCACGCGCACGGCGCGCGGCGGAAAGTGAGGAGGGGTCAGCCGGAGACCACGGAGGTGGAGTGGATGAACTTCTGGTTGCGGGCAGGGCCCGTCACAGAGACAGCCATCGGTCACACCTCCCTTTCTCACTCAGCCAGACATGGCGGCCGCGCGCAGCCGCGTCGAACACCATCACCGTAGAGGCGCACGCGCTGCGACGCCAACGGTTTTTTCACCGCTTCGCCGCACGGGCACCCGATGTGCACGAAGCTGGGCGGCACCGAACGGCAACGGGAACGGTTCAGCCATCTCACTGGACGGCGAGGAGAGTCACCATGCGGACCGGCATCGTCACGACAGCAGGGCCGGGTGCGGAACACCTGGCCGCCCGCGCGGAGGAACTCGGCTTCGACAGTTTCTGGGTGTACGACACGCCGATGCTCCACGGTGATCCGTTCGTGAGCCTCGCCCTCTGTGCCAAGGCCACCCACCGGATCAGGCTCGGCATCGGTGTGACCTCCCCGGCACTGCGTTCCGCGCCCGCCGCGGCGGCGGCCGTCGGCAGCCTCAACGCCCTCGCCCCCGGCCGCGTCGTCTGCGGGGTCGGCACCGGCAACACGGCGCGCCGTACGCTCGGCATGCGGCCTACGAAGCTGGCGGAGCTGGAGTCCTTCACGGCCGCGCTCCAAGATCTCACCGCAGGCCGCGAGACGGACTACCGCGAGGGAACCCGGTCCAGCAGGGTGCGCTTCCTGCACGCCGGACCGTATGTCGACACC
The DNA here is from genome assembly GCF_045222935.1 of Streptomyces sp. Ac-502. Taxonomy (NCBI): domain Bacteria; kingdom Bacillati; phylum Actinomycetota; class Actinomycetes; order Kitasatosporales; family Streptomycetaceae; genus Streptomyces; species Streptomyces sp. Ac-502. The sequence continues at coordinate 8,237,369 of NZ_JBHFFO010000001.1, read as the reverse complement.
GAGGCTCCCGTGGAGTTCGTCGTGGCCGCGTTCGGCCTGAAGGCTGCCGCGGTCGCCGGCCGGCTCGGCACGGGAGTGATCTCCTTCGGGACGCACGACCCCGCGGCCTGGACCGCCCTCGGCCAGGCCCGGCGGACGGCGGCGCGGGACGCGGGCAGCGCCGGGCGGACCCGCTCGTACCTCATGTCCTCCCTCCATGTCCTGGCCGACGGCGAGGACCGCTACGGCGACCGGGTCAAGGACTCGATGGGGCACATCGCACTGAGCGCACTGATCCTCGGCGCGGAGAACCCCGCCTTCCGCGCGGCCCTCCCCCGGAGGAGGCCGCCGCTGTCGGCCGTCTGCTCCGGCTGCGCGGCACCACCCCCACCGACCCCAAGCGTCACCAGGCGCTCTACCGCAACTACCTGGGCCGGCTGTCCCCCGAGGACCGCGAACTCATCGTGCCCTCCCTGGTGGACAGATTCGGTCTGGTCGGCACCAGGGGCGAGATCGTGGAGCGGATCGACGCGCTGGAGAAGGCGGGGGTCGACGAGCTGGTGATCCAGCCCGCCGTGGACCCGGAGAACGAAATGGCCGAGTTCGCGCGGCTGCTGGCCTGACAGTCGGCGAAGGGCGGCCGTCGGACCGTCCGGGCACGCCGCGTCCGCCTCATCCTCCTCGGCGGGTGTGAGCGTGTTCAACGCCTCGTGCAGGCGGCCCAGCACGCGCCCCGCATCCCGGGTTTCGCTTCGGCCAACCGGTACGACATGACAGCGTGGGCCGCGGTCGCGAGCCGGCCGTCCAACGGGCCGTTGATGCCGGTGCCCTTTCTTCCCCCTCGGGAACTCCCGGTGCGCCCCGGCCCGTTCCGCAGCCCCCGGGCAGCCCCGGCGCACGGTACCGGTGGCACTTCCGGCGGTGTGCTCTCGGCCGTCGGGGCGGCTCCGGTGCGGGCGTGGACAGACCGGTTTGACTCCTGCCACGATGGGGCCATGTCCCTACAGACAGACCGGTCTTCTCTGGCCGGTCCGGATGCCCTGGGGGTCCGTACCCGGCTGTTCGGCTCCTGTGCCGTGCTGACCGTACGGGGCGAGATCGACTACGGCACCGTGCCGGTTCTGGACGAGGCCGTCGAAGCGTTGCCGTGCGGCCTGAAGAGCGTGGTCCTGGAGATGACCGGAGTCACGTTCATGGATGCGGCCGGACTGCACTTCCTGCGGCGCCTGGACGCCTACGGGCAGCGGCGGGGTATTCCGGTGCGTGCGCTCAACCTGCGCCGTCAGCCCCAGCGGGTGATGGAACTGGCCCGCAAGTGGCCCGGCACGCCGCGGCTGGGCACCGTCCCCGGCCGTGCGGCCCCGACCGGGGTGCCGACGGTCCAGGAGCCGCAGTGAGACGGCGCACCCTGGCGGCCCTGCGGCTCGCCACCGATCCGGGGGCGCGGCGCACGAAGACGGAGGAGGCGTCCGGCGGTCCGGACGGCGGGGCGCGCAGCGGCGACGAGGCGGTGGTGGAGCAGCTGCGGGCGGAGAACGCGCAGTTGCGGCAGGCGCTCGACAGCCGGCCGGTGATCGACCAGGCCCGCGGCATCCTCATGGCCCACGCGTCCTGCACCGCCGAGCAGGCGTGGGACATCCTGCGTCAGACGTCCCAGCGCACGAACACCAAGGTGTACGAGGTCGCCGGCGAGGTAGTCGCGAGTGCCACCGGGGCCGTCGCGTCGGGGCCGGTGCGGGCGCAGTTGCAGGCCGCGGTGGAACGGCACCGGGCCGCCCGGCGTAAGAGTGGGTGACGGGTAGGCGGGTGGCCGGCGGGCTGCCGTTGCTGGTGTATCCGGTGAGTGGCGTGTGTGTGGGGGCAGCCGCCGTGCCGGTCCCGGTGCTCAGTCCGCCAGTTGCGGCAGCACCTTCGTACGGTAGAAGTCGAAGAACCCCCGCTGTTCCGGGCCGATCTGGTTGACGTAGACGGTGTCGAACCCGGCCTCGGCGTACGCGTGGAGCGCGGACACGTGCGCGTCCACGTCGTCGCCGCAGGTGACCGCCTCCGCGACGCGTTCGGGGGTGACCAGTTGGGACGCCTGCTCGAAGTGGCGGGGTGTGGGGAGGATCTGCGGCAGTTCGCCGGGGAGCTGTTCGTTGGCCCACAGGCGGTGCGCGGTGCGCACGGCCTCGTCGCGGTCCGGGTTCCAGCAGACCTTCACGCCGCCCAGCACGGGTTTGTTGCCGCCGCCACCGCGCCGGAAGCGCTCGACGGCGTCCGCGTCCGGGGTCATGGTCACGAAGCCGTCGCCGACGCGGGCGGCCAGTTCGGTGGCGTTCGGGCCGAACGCGGAGACGTCGATGGGCACCGGTTCGTCGGGCACGGTGTAGAGCCGGGCGTTCTCCACGGTGTAGTGCTTGCCATGATGGCTGACCTCGCCGCCCTCGAAGAGCTGCCGCATCACCTGGACGGCCTCCTCCAGCATCTCCAGGCGCACCGAGGCCTGCGGCCAGTGGTCGCCGAGGATGTGCTCGTTGAGGGCCTCGCCGCTGCCCACCCCGAGCCGGAAGCGGCCGTCGAGGAGCACTCCGCTGGTGGCCGCCGCCTGCGCCGTGACCACGGGGTGCAGCCGCATGATGGGGCAGGTCACCGCGGTCTCCACGGGCAGTGAGGTGACCTGGGACAGTGCCCCGATCACCGACCAGACGAAGGGGCTCTGGCCCTGTGCGTCGTTCCACGGGTGGAAGTGGTCGGAGATCCACAGTCTGGTGAAGCCGGCCTGCTCCGCCATGCGGGCCTGTTCGACCAGCTCCGCCGGGCTGTGCTCCTCGCAGGAGAGGAAGTATCCGTAGTCGGTCATCGGGGCTCCGTGCGGTCTCGACGGCCCGCGGAGGGCCGGGGTGGGTGGCTGGTGGGTCGCCCCCGTGGGTGCTGCGCCGGGTAACCCTTTCGCGGCCGGGAAAACCCGCGCCGGGGCCGCCGGGGCCGCACCGGTGCCGTAACGCTGCCGTGCCGGCGCCGTACCGCGGTCGTACGCCGAGGTACCGCCCCCGTACCGCCCCCGTACCGCCCGCGTACGGAAACGATTCGGCTCGGATGATCCGGGTACTGGAGCTGCCACGACAAGGCACACCGCTTTAGACTCGAAAGCGGCTTTTGGGTGGATAGAACGGTGATTCCGGCCGGGGCTGTCCGGCGGACGGTCGGCAGAACGGCCGCCGGACGCCCCCGGCCCGGCTGCCGGACCGACCGCCGGACCGATCGCCCGACCGATCGCCCGACCGGCCGCCAGAACTAGGAGATCCGCGATGCGAGCGAACGTCTGGCACGGCAAGCGTGACGTCCGCGTGGAGAACGTCCCCGACCCGCAGATCAAGAAGCCGACCGACGCGGTCATCAAGGTCACGTCCAGCGGCCTGTGCGGATCGGACCTGCATCTGTACGAGGTCCTCACGCCGTTCATGACGCCCGGCGACATCCTGGGGCACGAGCCGATGGGCATCGTGGAGGAGGTCGGCCCGGAGGTCACGAACCTCAGCCCCGGCGACCGGGTGGTGATCCCCTTCCAGATCGCCTGCGGCTCCTGCCGGATGTGCGCTGACGGTCTTCAGACGCAGTGCGAGACCACGCAGGTGCGCGAGCACGGCTCGGGCGCCGCGTTGTTCGGGTACACCAAGCTCTACGGTTCGGTGCCGGGCGCGCAGGCCGAGTTCCTGCGGGTGCCGCAGGCCCAGTACGGGCCGATCAAGGTGCCGCACGGCCCCGCCGACGACCGCTTCGTCTACCTGTCGGACGTACTGCCCACCGCCTGGCAGGCGGTGCGGTACGCCGGCGTCACCAAGGGCAGCAGCGTCGCCGTCCTGGGGCTGGGGCCGATCGGCGCGATGGCCTGCCGGATCGCCCGGCACCTCGGGGCCGAGCAGGTGATCGGCGTCGACCATGTGCCCGAGCGGCTGGCGCGGGCGCGCCGCGACGGGGTGACCGTCTTCGACCTGGACGCCTTCGACGGCGAGGACGGGCTGCTGGAGGCCGTCAAGGACGTCACCGACGGCCGCGGCCCGGACGCCGTAGTCGACGCGGTGGGAACCGAGGCGCACGGCAGCCCCGCCGGAAAGCTGGCGCAGCAGGCCGCCGGGCTGATGCCGTCCCGCTGGGCCGAGAAGCTGATGAGCAAGGCGGGGGTGGACCGGCTGGGCGCCCTGCACCTGGCGATCTCGATGGCGCGGCGCGGCGGCACGATCTCGATCAGCGGGGTGTACGGCGGGATGAGCGACCCGATGCCGATGCTGGTGATGTTCGACAAGCAGCTCACGTTCCGGATGGGCCAGGCCAACGTGCGGCGCTGGGCGGACGACATCCTTCCGCTGCTGACCGACGAGGACCCGCTCGGGGTGGACGACTTCGCCACGCACCGGCTGCCGCTGAACCGGGCGCCCGAGGCGTACGAGATGTTCCAGAAGAAGACGGACGGCGCGATCAAGGTGCTGTTCACCCCGTGACGGGGCGGCGCCTGACGCGCCCGCGTACCCACGGGGCGAGGTGAGAGGACCGGTCATGCCGCATTTCGCTGCCGCACCGCCGATCGCGGGGCTGACGGCCCTGGTGACGGGCGGATCGCGCGGCCTGGGCCTGCTGATGGCGCGTCGGCTCGTGGCGCGTGGCTGCCGGGTGACGATCCTGGCGCGCGACGGGAAGGAGCTGGCGGAGGCCGCCCGGTCGCTGTCCCGTCCCGGCGGGCCGCCGGTCGGTACGGCGGTCTGCGACGTGCGCGACCGGGCGGCGGTCGAGGCCGTCGTCGAGGACGTGGCGGCGCGGGAGGGCGGGCTGGACATCGTCATCGGCAACGCCGGGGTCATCCAGGTGGGGCCGTCCGCGTCCGTGGGCCACGAGGCGTTCCACGACGCCATGCGGACGATCTTCGACGGGGCGCTCAACACGTCCCTGGCCGCCCTCCCCCACCTGCGCCGCAGTCCGGCCGGCGGGCGGCTGGCGCTGATCGGTTCGGTCGGCGGCCTGCTGGCCGTACCGCATCTGCTGCCGTACTCCTGCGCCAAGTTCGCGGTCGCCGCGCTGGCCGAGGGGCTGCACGCGGAGGAGAGCGGGTACGGGGTGTCGGTGACGGCGGTGCATCCGGGGCTGATGCGGACCGGTTCGCATCTGCACGCGCAGTTCGGGGGCGATGCTCCGCGGGAGTACGCCTGGTTCTCGGCGCTGGCGGGCACGCCCGTCCTGTCGATGAACGCCGCGCGCGCCGCCGAGCGCATCGTCTCCGGCGTACAGCGCCGCCGCCCCCGTGTGGTCCTGACGCCGGCTGCCCATCTGGCCGCGAAGGCGCACGGCCTGGCGCCCGTCACCACCACCCGCCTGTCGTCGGTCCTGGCGAGAGTCCTGCCGCGGGACGCGGTGGGCGCACCGGGCGTGACCGAGGGCATCGCGGTGGAGAACGGCGGCCAGGCCCCCGCCTCGCGGCTGCGCAAGGTGTTCAGCGCCCTCAACGACCGGGCCGCCAGGCGGTTGAACCAGTACGGGCGGGCGGCGCCGCCCGCCCGCTGACCGGCGGTCCGGCCCGGCGCGCAGCGGGCCGGGCCCCGGCGACAAGGCACCACGGCCGGATCCGTACGAGACCGGCCCACGCGGAAGGATGGACACGGGTGAGCCCACGCGGAGCCGCACTCTTCGACGTCGACGGAACGCTGGTCGACAGCACCTATCTGCACGCCGTCACCTGGTGGGAGGCGTTCCGGCAGTCCGGGCACCGGGTGCCCATGGCGGAGATCCACCGGACCATCGGCATGGGGTCCGACCACCTGATCGGCCGGCTGCTCGGCGAGGACCGGGACAGCGACGAGGACGAGACGATCCGGACGGCGCACGGCACGCTCTTCGCCCAGTACTGGGAGCGGCTGGCCCCGCTCGACGGCGCCGCCGAACTGCTGCGGGCGTGCGCGAAGCGCGGCTGGACGGTGGTGCTGGCCAGTTCGGCGCACGGCCCCGAGCTGGAGGCGATGCGCCGGGCGCTGGACGCGGAGGACGCCATCACCGCGGTCACCAGCTCCGACGACGTGTCGGCGAGCAAACCGGCCCCCGACCTGGTGCAGAGCGCCCTGGAACAGAGCGGCGCCGCCGCGGACTCGGCCGTGTTCATCGGCGACACCGTCTGGGACGTACAGGCCAGCCACCGCGCCGGTGTGCCGTGTCTGGCGGTGCTCAGCGGCGGCTTTCCGGAGCGTGACCTGCGGGAGGCGGGCGCGCACGAGGTGTACGAGGGTCCGACGGACCTGGTCGAGCGGCTGGACAGCAGCCTGCTCGCGGCGCCGGGAAGGCGATGACGGCGGGGCCGGCCCGCGACGGAGACCGCCCCGCGCCGTGGCCGGAGGAGCGCACCGCCGCGCTGGAGGCGGCGCTCCGCGCCCGCGTGGACGGCGAGGTGCGGTTCGACGCGGGCAGCCGGGGCGCGTACGCCACCGACGGGTCGAACTACCGGCAGGTGCCGATCGGCGTGGTGGTGCCGCGGACGACCGACGCGGGCGCGGAAACCGTCGCGGTGTGCGCGGAGTTCGGCGCGCCGGTGCTGTCGCGGGGCGGGGGTACGAGCCTGGGCGGCCAGTGCACCAACACCGCCGTGATCATCGACTGGACCAAGTACTGCAACGCGCTGCTGTCCGTGGACCCCGACGCCCGTACGTGCGTGGTGGAGCCCGGCATCGTGCTGGACGAGCTGAACCGGCAGCTGGCGCCGCACGGGCTGAAGTTCGGGCCCAAGCCGTCGACGCACAGCCACTGTGCGCTGGGCGGCATGATCGGCAACAACTCGTGCGGCGCGTCCGCGCAGGCGTACGGCAAGACGGCGGACAACGTACGGCGGCTGGAGATCCTGACGTACGACGGGCTGCGCTGCTGGGTGGGCCCGACGTCCGAGGACGCGTACGAGGAGGCGGTCGCCGGGGGCGGGCGCAAGGGGCAGCTCTACGAGGGGCTGCGGAGCATCGCCACGCGCTACATGGCCGACGTCCGCCGCGACTTCCCGGACATTCCCCGGCGGGTCTCCGGTTACAACCTGGACGCGCTGCTGCCGGAGCACGGCTTCAACTTGGCCCGCGCGCTGGTGGGCAGCGAAGGCACGTTGGTGACCGTGCTGCGCGCGGAGCTGGAGCTGGTCCCCGTACTGCCTTACGAGGCGATGCTGGTCCTCGGCTACCCGGACATCTGCACGGCCGCCGACGACGTACCGCGCCTCCTCCAGCACGGCGACCCGACACAGCTGGAGGCCATAGACGGCCGGATGGCGCAGCTGATGCGGGAGGAAGGCGCCTACCTGGACTCGCTGGAGAACTTCCCTGAGGGCGACAGCTGGCTGCTGTTGCAGTTCAGCGGTGACAGCCGGGAGGAGGTGGACTCCCAGTGCCAGGCACTGCTCGACGGGATCGGCCGGTCCCAGGAGGACGCGTCGGTGGCCTTCTCCGACGATCCGGGGCGCGAGCAGAAGATGCTCAAGGCGCGGGAGGCGGGGCTCGGCGTGACCGCCCGGCCGCCGGACGACCGGGAGACCTGGGAAGGCTGGGAGGACTCCGCGGTGCCGCCGGACCGGCTCGGCGACTACCTGCGGGACCTGGGCGAGCTGTTCCACGAGTTCGGCTACGACCACGCGGCGCTGTACGGGCACTTCGGGCAGGGCTGTGTGCACACCCGCGTCCCGTTCGACCTCAAGAGCGCCGAGGGCGTGGCGGACTTCCGCGCTTTCCTCTTCCGCGCCGCCGACCTGGTCGCCTCGTACGGCGGGTCGCTGTCCGGCGAGCACGGTGACGGGCAGGCCCGCGGGGAGCTGCTGCCGCGGATGTTCGGCGAGCGGCTGATGACGGCGTTCGCCGAGCTCAAGGGGCTGTTCGACCCGGACGGCCGGATGAACCCCGGCAAGGTCGTGCACCCGGCCGGGGTCGACGAGCACCTGCGCCTGGGCGCCGGGTGGCGGCCGCGGAGCCCGGACACCCGCTTCGCCTACCCCGACGACGACCACAGCTTCACCCAGGCCGTGATGCGCTGTGTCGGCGTCGGCAACTGCCGTACGCACGAGGGCGGCGTGATGTGCCCCTCGTACCGGGCGACGGGCGAGGAGGAGCACTCCACGCGCGGCCGGGCCCGGCTGCTGTTCGAGATGCTGGGCGGGCACGCGGACTCCCCGGTCACCGACGGCTGGCGCTCCACGGAGGTACGGGACGCGCTGGACCTCTGCCTGGCATGCAAGGGCTGCGAGTCGGACTGCCCGGTCGGTGTCGACATGGCGACGTACAAGGCGGAGTTCCTGTCCCACCACTACGCGGGGCGGCTGCGGCCCGCCGCGCACTACTCGATGGGCTGGCTGCCACTGTGGGCCCGGCTCTCCCGGCTCGCTCCCGGGCTGGTCAACGCCGCGCTGAACGCGCCGGGACTGGCCCGGCTCGGCAAGCGCCTGGCCGGGGTGGCCGCCGAGCGGGAAGCGCCGGTCTTCGCACGGGAATCGTTCGTGCAGTGGTGGCGGGCGCGCGGCACCCCCGAGCCGGACCCGGCGGACCCGCGGACCGTCGTGCTGTGGCCGGACACGTTCAGTACGTACTTCCATCCGGGCGTCGCGAAGGCGGCGGTGCGGGTGCTGGAGGACGCCGGGTTCCGGGTCGCCGTGCCGGAGCGGGCGGTGTGCTGCGGGCTGACGTGGATCTCCACCGGCCAGCTGGACACCGCCGGACGGGTGCTGCGGCGGACCCTGGACGTGCTGCGGCCGTGGATCGAGGCCGGCACCCCCGTCATCGGGCTGGAGCCGTCCTGCACCGCCGTCTTCCGCGCCGACGCGCCCGAGCTGATGCCGGACGACGAGGACGTACAGCGGCTGGCGCGGCAGTTCCGCACCTTCTCCGAGCAGCTGGTCAACCATGCCCCCGAGGGCTGGCGGCCACCGTCACTGGGCCGGTCGGCGACCGTGCAGACGCACTGCCACCAGCACGCGGTGCTGGCGTTCGACGCCGACCGGGAGCTGATGCGCCGGGCCGGGGTGGCCGCGGACGTGCTGGACGCCGGGTGCTGCGGGCTCGCCGGGAACTTCGGCTTCGAGCGCGGGCACCACGGGCTGTCGACGGCCATCGCGGAGCAGGGCGTGCTGCCTGCCGTACGGGACACGCCGCCCGGCTCGCTCGTGCTGGCCGACGGCTTCAGCTGCCGTACGCAGATCGAGCAGGGCGGCACCGGGCGGCAGCCCGTGCACCTGGCCGAGGCGCTGGCCCTGGCGCTCGACCGGCGGCTGCCCGCCGACCGTCCGGAGCGGACCGCCGACCGGCCGGTCCCGCCCGCGGCCGGCACCGGCCGCCTGCTGACCGCCGCCGCGGCCGCGGCCACCGGCGGCGCGCTGGCCGCCGTCACCCGCTTGCTGGTGCGCAGGCTGCGCCGCTGATCTCCCGGACCGAGGACCGTACATCCGTTTGGGACAGGTACGTCCGTTTGAGGACGTTCCGGTCAGCCGTGCATCCGTGGAGCCGGGACGGGCACACGGATAGCCGGGCCGGCACCAGCCGTCGCGATTTGTGAGAGGAAAGAACCGCATGACCACCAAAGTTTCCGACCACATCCTCCAGCGCCTGCGCGAATGGGACGTCGACCATGTCTTCTCCTACGCGGGAGACGGCATCAACGGCCTCCTCGCGGCCTGGGGACGGGCGGACAACCAGCCGAAGTTCGTGCAGGCCCGGCACGAGGAGATGGCCGCGTTCGAGGCCGTCGGGTACGCCAAGTTCTCCGGCAAGGTGGGCGTGTGCGCGGCGACCTCGGGTCCCGGTGCGATCCACCTGCTGAACGGGCTCTACGACGCGAAGCTGGACCACGTCCCCGTGGTGGCCATCGTGGGCCAGACCGCGCGCAGCGCGATGGGCGGCTCCTACCAGCAGGAAGTCGACCTGATGGCCCTGTACAAGGACGTCGCCTCGGAATTCTGCGAGATGGTGACCGTCCCCGAGCAGCTGCCGAACGTCATCGACCGGGCGATGCGGACCGCGTACGCCAAGCGGACCGTCACCGCGGTCATCATCCCCGGTGACGTGCAGGAGCTGGAGTACAGCGCGCCGACGCACGAGTTCAAGATGGTGCCGTCCAGCCTGGGCGTCTCGCAGTACGCGCCGGTGCCGGCCGACGAGGAGCTGCGGCGCGCCGCCGAGGTGCTGAACGCGGGCGAGAAGGTGGCGATCCTGGTCGGGCAGGGGGCCCGGGGCGCCCGCGAGCGGGTCGAGGAGATCGCCGAGCTGCTGGGCGCGGGCGTGGCCAAGGCGCTGCTCGGCAAGGACGCGCTGTCCGACGAGCTGCCGTACGTGACCGGCGCCATCGGGCTGCTGGGCACCCGGCCCAGTTACGAGCTGATGCAGGACTGCGACACGCTGCTGGTGATCGGCTCCAGCTTCCCGTACTCGCAGTTCCTGCCCGAGTACGGGCAGGCCCGCGCCGTGCAGATCGACATCGACCCGTTCATGGTCGGCCTGCGCTACCCCTTCGAGGTCAACCTCGTCGGCGACGCGTCCAAGACACTGGAACGGCTGACGCCGCTGCTCAAGCGCAAGAAGGCGCGCAAGTGGCGGGAGCAGGTCGAGTCGAACGTCGAACGCTGGTGGAAGGTCATGGAGCGGCGCGCCGCCGTACAGGCCGACCCGGTCAACCCGGAGTACGTGGTGCACGCGCTCGACGCGCTGCTGCCCGACGACGTGATCCTGGCCGCGGACTCCGGTTCGGCGGCCAACTGGTACGCGCGCCACCTGCGGCTGCGCGGCTCCATGCGCGGCTCGCTGTCCGGGACGCTGGCCACCATGGGGCCGGGCGTGCCGTACGTCATCGGCGCCAAGTTCGCCCACCCGGAGCGGCCAGCGCTGGCCATCGTCGGTGACGGGGCGATGCAGATGAACGGCATGGCGGAGCTGATCACCGCGTCCAAGTACTGGCGGGAGTGGAGCGACCCGCGGCTGATCGTGGCCGTCCTGAACAACGAGGACCTCAACCAGGTGACGTGGGAGATGCGGGCCATGTCCGGGGCGCCGCAGTTCGAGGAGTCGCAGCGCATCCCGGACGTGCCGTACGCCGACTTCGCGCGCTCCATCGGCCTCGGGGGCGTCCGGGTCGAGCGGCCCGAGGAGGTGGAGGGCGCGTGGCGGCAGGCGCTCGCCGCCGACCGGCCGTTCGTCATCGACTTCCGTACCGACCCCAACGTGCCGCCGATCCCGCCGCACGCCACGCTGGACCAGATCGAGGCTGCGGCGAGCGCGATCCTCAAGGGCGACCCGGAGACGGCCGGGGTGCTCAAGCAGGGCGTCAAGGCGAAGATCCAGGAGTTCCTGCCGGGCAAGGGCCACGGGGACAGCGACAAGTGACCGGCCGGTCCGCGCCCGGCGCCACTGCCGGGCCCGGACCGCGGCCGGACCGGACGACGCGCATCACAAGGAGGACCCGTGGCGAAGTTGACGGCACTGAAGGACTGGCGGCACTGGCGGCGGGGGCGGGCCCTGCGCCCCGCCCCCGGCGCGGACGATGTGGAGAACGCGACCCAGCGCGTGCTGATGTACGGCGTACTGCCCATGTGGTTCGTGCCCGCCGTCGCCGACTGGGTGATGCACCGGCGTACGAACATCGAGAAGACCACCGGCGTCAAGGAGTCGGCGATCCACGCGCTGATGATGGCGGAGGCCGGCGTGCCGGTGCTGGCCGGGCTGGTCGCGCGCGTCAACCCGCTGGTGCTGTCGATGATGGGCGGAGCCGCCGCCGTGCACAGCGCGACCGCCATCTGGGACGTGACGGTGGCCACCGAGGACCGCGAGGTACGCCCGGTGGAGCAGCACATCCACAGTTTCCTGGAGGTGCTGCCGCTGGCGGCCGTGGTCATCACGTCCTGCCTGCACTGGGAGTCCGTACGGGACCTCGCGCGCGGCGGGAAGCGGCCGGACGCGTGGAAACTGCTGCCCAAGGAGCGGCCGCTGCCCAAGAAGTACCTGGCCGGTATCGGGGCCGGGGTGGGCGCCTGCGTCGCCCTGCCGTACGCGGAGGAATTCATCCGGTGCGTCCGGGCCCGTAAGTCCGGTGTGTGATCGCCGGGCGGAGGTGTTCCCCGCGTTCGGCCCGTCGGGGCAGTCCCGAGGGCCGTTCGTTAGAGGCTTCCCTTCACGGGTAACCGTAGGTGTCGAGAACCGGTGTGCGAGACGAAGGAGGATCACCATGCCCGCAGGATCGAACTCCAAGCGTGAGCGTCAGTACGAGCACATCAAGGAAGGCGCCGAGAAGCGCGGTACGTCCAAGGGCCGGGCCAAGGAGATCGCGGCCCGTACCGTCAACAAGGAACGCGCCCGCTCCGGCGAGTCCAAGACCGCCAGCAAGTCCTCGACCAAGGACAGCAAGTCGGCACCCGAGCGCGGCGGCCAGCGCTCCGGCAACCGCACCGGCTCCAAGGGCCCGACGCGCGACCAGCTCTACAACGAGGCCAAGCAGCGCGGCGTGGAAGGCCGGTCGAACATGAACAAGGACCAGCTGGCCAAGGCCCTGGGCCGCTGAGCCGGCGGACCGGCCATGGGCAAGGAACCGCTGCGGACCTACCAGTCCAAACGGCATTTCGACCGGACGTCGGAACCGCGGGGCGGTGCTGCGGCGGACTCTTCGGATTCCGCCGGGAAGCCGCGCTTCGTGGTGCAGATCCATGACGCGAGCACCATGCACTTCGATTTCCGGCTGGAGGTCGACGGGGTGCTCAAGTCGTGGTCCGTACCGAAAGGGCCGTCCACGGACCCGAAGGACAAACGGCTGGCGATGCCGACCGAGGACCACCCGTTGGACTACCGCGACTTCGAGGGCGTCATCCCGAAGGGCGAATACGGGGGCGGCACGGTCATCGTGTGGGACCAGGGCCGTTACCGCCCGATGTCGCACGACAAAAAGGGCCGCCCGGTCCCCTTCGCCGAGTCGCTGGAAAAAGGCCATGCGACGTTCTGGATGGAGGGGAGGAAACTGCACGGCGGTTATGCCCTCACCCGGTTCCGCGGCGGCCCCGGCAGCGACGAGCGGGAATCGTGGCTGCTGGTGAAGGCCGACGATGCCCACGCGGACGGGCAGGGCACGCCCGACCCCCGCCGGGCGCGCTCGGCGCTGAGCGGGCACACGCTCAAGCAGGTGGCCGAGGACGTGGCGGCGGAGTCCGGCGAGGGTGACGGCAAGGCATGAGTTCACCGCTCGACGGGCTGCCGCCCGCCCGGCGCCGCCCGCCGCCTCCCGGCTGACCGGGTCTCGGGCTCGGGCACGGGCACCTGCGGGATGCCTGTGTAGTTCTCGGCCAGTTCGGCGGCCGCGTGCGGGGACGTGGCGATGCGGTCGAGCTGGGCGAGCTGGAGGCGGGTGTCGAACGCGCTCTGGCCCGGGGTCGTGTGCAGCAGCGTCGTCATGAAGTACGAGAAGTGCTCGGCCCGCCAGACACGGCGCAGGCAGGAGTCGGACCAGCCGTCCAGCAGCTCGGTGGAGCCGGTCTCCTTCAGGTGGGCGAAGGCGCGGGCCAGTTCGGTCACGTCGGAGACGGCGAGATTGAGCCCCTTCGCGCCGGTCGGCGGGACGATGTGCGCCGCGTCCCCGGCGAGCAGCACCCGCCCGTACCGCAGGGGTTCGGTGACCACACTGCGCATCGGCAGGACGGACTTGGCGCTGATCGGGCCGCGCGCCGGCTCCCAAGGGCCGTCGGTGGCGGAACGAGCGTCGAGTTCGTCCCAGATCCGCTCGTCGGGCCAGTCGGCCGGGTCGGTGCCGTTGGGCACCTGGAGGTAGAGGCGGCTGACGGTGGGTGAGCGCATGCTGAACAGGGCGAAGCCGCGCTCGGAGTGGGCGTACACCAACTCTTCGCAGGACGGCGGCACGTCGGCGAGGACGCCGAGCCAGGAGTACGGGTAAGCGCGCTCGTACGTACGGCGTGCGCCGGTCGGCACCGCGTCCCGGGTGACGCCGTGGAAGCCGTCGCAGCCGACGACGTAGTCGCAGGTCAGGGTGTGTTCGCGGCCTGCGTGCGCATAGTGGATCACGGGCCGTGCGGTGGCCGCGCCGGTCACGGCGAGCGCGCGGGCCCCGAAGACCAGCGGTCCGCCGCCGGCGAGCTGGAGACCGATGAGGTCCTTGACCACCTCGGTCTGCGCGTAGACGACGACGCTGCGGCCGCCGGTCAGGGCCGGGAGGTCGATACGGTGCGAGCGCCCGTCGTAGCGCAGCCGGATGCCGTGGTGGACGAGCCCGTACCGGTCCAGGCGCTCCCCCGCGCCACAGGCGCGCAGCGTGTCGACGGTGCCCTGTTCCAGGACTCCGGCGCGCTGACGGCGTTCGACGTAGGCGCGGTCGCGGCTCTCCAGGACAACACTGTCGATGCCGGAGCGGTGCAGCAGCCGCGCCAGGAGCAGTCCTGCCGGGCCGCCGCCGACGATGCCGACCGTGGTCGTGGCCGGGGCGGGAGCGGCGGTGCGTGGGCGGGGTGTGGCGGACGTCGGGGTGGCCCTCGGAGGCGTGGTGTGCATCGGGATCAGCTCTCTTCGCGGTGCTCGGCGAGGACGCGGTCGGCCAGCGCGAACGCGGAGTTCGCCGCCGGGACGCCGCAGTAGACGGCCGACTGGAGCAGTACTTCGCGGATGTCCTCGGGGGTCAGCCCGTTGCGCAGGGCCGCGCGCAGGTGCAGGGCCAGTTCGTCGTGGTGGCCGCGTGCCACCAGGGCGGTGATCGTGACGCAGCTGCGGGTGTGCCGGGACAGTCCGGGGCGGGTCCAGATCTCGCCCCAGGCGTAGCGGGTGATGAAGTCCTGGAAGACGGCGGTGAAGGCGGTGGTGCGGGCGGCCGCGCGGTCGACGTGGTCGTCCCCCAGGACGGCACGGCGGACGGCGGTGCCGGCGGCGTGCCGGGGGCGGTCGTCGGTGGGCTGTTCCGGCGCCGGGACGGCCGTGAGATGGCCGAGGAGCGCGGCGAGGACGGGTACGGGCTGCTCGGCGTTGGCCAGGTGGGCGGCGCCGGCGATTTCGGTCAGGCTCGCGGCGGGAATGCCGTCGGCGAGTTCGCGGGCGTGGGCGGGTGGCGTCGCGGGATCGTCTCGGCCCGCGACGACGAGGGTGGGCGCGCCGATCCGGTCCAGGTCGCCGCGCAGGTCGTACGTGGCGAGCGCGTCGCAGCAGGCCGCGTATCCCTCGGGTGCCACGGTCCGTAGCCCGGCCAGCAGTGCGTCCGCTGCCGGTGATCCGGCGAAGGCCGGGGTGAACCAGCGGCCGGCGGCCGTGGCGGCGACCGGCGCGAGGCCCTGTTCCCGTACGAGGGCGGCCCGTTCGTGCCACGCCGCGGGCTCGCCGAAACGGGCGGCGGAGCAGACCAGGGCGAGGGACGCGATCCGGTCGGGGTGGTGCACGGCGAGCCAGGCACCGACCGCGCCGCCCAGGGAGATGCCCGCGTACGCGAACCGGTCGATGCCGAGGGAGTCGGCGAGGGCGAGGACGAGGCCGCCGAGGCCGGCGACCGTGCAGGGCCCGTCCGTACGGCCGGTGCCGGTGCCCGCGCCCAGGCCCGTGCCGGTATCGGTGCCTGCGCCCGTGTTCGTGCTCGCGTTCAAGAGCACGTCGGACGGTGTCCCGCCGTGCCCCGGCAGGTCCCAGCGCACCACGCGGAACCGGCGTGCCAGCGCCTCCACCTGGGGCTCCCACACCTGGAGCGAGGTGCCGAGGGACGGCCCCAGGACAAGCGGAGGCGCGTCGGCGGGCCCGTCCTCGCGGTGGTACGGGGGAACGGGGGATGTCATACGTTCTCCTGAACGGTCGGTGCGGCGCGGCGGGTACCGGGGCGGCGCAGGGCGCGGTCCACGAGCGCGCCCGCCGACCCCGTGTACGCGGCCGGGTCGGCCAGTTCCCGCAGCCGCGCCGCGGGAAAGGCATCGGAGACTGCGGGATGCCGGACGCGCAGGGCGCGGTCCAGTTCCTCGGCCAGGCCGGTGCCCTCCTCGGCCGTCCGGCGCGCCACGTCGGTGAGCAACCGTCTCGCGGTGTCCCGCCCGAGGCGGGCGCCGAGTACGGCCGCCAGGCGCTCGGCGACGATCAATCCGCCGGTCGCGGCGAGGTTCGCGCGCATCCTCTCCGGGCGCACCCGTAGGCCCGCGGTCAGTTCGGCGGCGTCCCGGGCCGCGCCGCCCACCAGGCGCAGGGCGTCCCGCAGCGGCTGCCACTCCGCGTGCCAGGCCCCGGCCGGCCGTTCGTCCTCGGCGGCCAGCGCCCCGTACAGCACCCCGGCCAGGGCCGGTACCTGCCGGGCAGCGGCGGCGATCAGGGTGGCCCGTACCGGGTTGGACTTGTGCGGCATGGCCGACGAACCGCCGCCGCTGCCTTCGGCCAGCTCCGCGGTCTCCGTGCGGGACAGGACCAGCACATCGGCGGCGACCTTGCCGAGGGCGCCGGCAGTGTGGGCCAGCGCGCCCGCGAGGTCGGCGACGGGGGTGCGCAGCGTGTGCCAGGGCAGGTCGGGCTCGGCGAGGCCGGTCTCGGCCGCGTACGCGGTGAGCAGCCGCAGCCCGAGATCCGTGCCGGGGCCGGAGTCCGGCTGCGAGCCGTCGGCCTCCGCGAACGCGTGGAACGCCGCGAGGGTTCCCGCCGCGCCGCCCAACTGGGCGGGCAGCGCGGACCGTACGGCGGTGAGCCGGTCCCGGGCGTCCAGGACCAGCCCGCGCCAGCCCGCCGCCTTGAGGCCGAAGGTGACCGGTACCGCGTGCTGGGTGAGCGTACGGCCCGCCATCGGGGTGTCGCGGTGCTCGGCCGCCAGGCGCCCCAGGGCCGCGGCGGTCTCGTCCAGGTCCGCGAGCACGGCTTCCAGCGCGCGCGAACAGACCAGCATCGTGGCGGTGTCGAGGATGTCCTGGCTGGTGGCGCCGCGGTGGACGTACGCGGCGGCCCCGGCGTCGCGTCCGGCCACGGCGGTGGTGAGCGCGGCGACGAGCGGGATGACCGGGTTGCCGCCGGAGCGTGCCCGTACCGCGAGGTCGCGGGGATCGTCACGGTCAGCGTCACCTGCCGCGGCGGTGACGGCCTCGGCCGCCGCGGGCGGTGCCAGACCGACCGTCGCCTGCGCCCGGACCAGGGCCGCTTCCGCGTCCAGCAGGGCCCGTACGTACGCGGCGTCGCCGGTGGCGGCCTCGACGGCGGAATCCGCCCGGCCCGGCCCCAGCAGACCGTAGTCAGCGGAACTCAAGAAAAACCGTCTCCTCGCACTCCTCGCCGCCTGCCGCCGCACCGTTTCCGGCGTCGGCCGCCTGGAGGCGGATGTCGAAGCGGTACCGGCGCTCGCCGTCGGCCCGCGCGACCAGCGTGCGCGCCCGGTGCGCGGGCAGCCGGGAGAGCAGCGGGTCGGCCGCGTGGGCCGCCGTGTCCCCGGGAAAGTAGACGCGGGTGAACAGGTGGTGCAGCAGACCGCGAGCGAAGACGCACACCGCGATGTACGGCGCCGCGTCCGGGCGGCCCGCCGGGGCCGTGGCGGGCAGGGTGCGCAGGACGTAGCGGCCGTCCGCGTCGGTGGGCACCCGGCCGAAACCGGTGAAGTCCACGCCGTCACGGCCGACGACCGCGCCGGTCGCCGGGTCGCGGCGCAGGGAACCGGGCGCGCCGCGCAGGCTCCCGTCCGGCCCCGCCTGCCAGAACTCCAGCAGCGCGTCCGGCACCGGCTCCCCCACGCCGTCCACGACCCGGCCGTAGAGGGTGACGGTGTCGGGGTGCCCGGCGGGAGCCATGTCACCGCCGCCGGGGAACGGCAGCGCGTAACCGTAGAAAGGGCCGATGGTCTGGGAGGGGGTGGGGGCGAGCGGTTCGGGCGCTCCCGGTTCGCCGGATGCTTCCGGCTCCTCGGCCGCTTCCGGCTTCTGGAACGCCTCCGGCTTCTCGGACGCCTCCGGGGCCGGGGCGGGCTGCTGCGGCACGCCTTCGCGGCGCGGCGCGGTCTCGTACGGGATGGCCTCGTGCGGGCTCGCGGACATCAGCGGTCCTCCTCGGTCCAGGTGGCGGCCGGTCCGTCCAGCACGATGTCCCAGCGGTAGCCGAGGGACCACTCCGTGCGCCCGAGTTCCGGGTCGTAGGCGCAGACCAGCCGTGCACGGGCCCGCGGGTCGGTGCACGAGGCGAGGATCGGGTCGTACGGGAACAGCGGGTCGCCGGGGAAGTACATCTGGGTGACCAGCCGCTGGGTGAAGGCGGTGCCGAAGAGCGAGAAGTGGACATGGGCCGGGCGCCAGGCGTTGTGGTGGTTGCGCCACGGGTAGGCGCCTGGCCGGACGGTGGTGAACGCGTACCGGCCCGCGTCGTCCGTCAGGCAGCGGCCGACGCCGGTGAAGTTCGGGTCGAGCGGCGCCGGGTGCTGGTCGCGCCGGTGGGCGTACCGGCCGGCGGCGTTGGCCTGCCAGATCTCGACGAGCTGGCCGCGCACCGGGCGTCCGGCGCGGTCCCGTACCCGGCCGGTGACGGTGATCCGCTCGCCGAGCGGCTCGCCGGCGTGCTGCCGGGTGAGGTCGGCGTCCAGGGCGGTGACGTCGGTGCCGCCGAAGGCGGGCCCGGCCAGTTCGACGGCCTCCGGGTCGCGCAGCGCGTCGATCGCGGCCAGGGGCTGGACGGGGTGGCGCAGCCGGGTGCTGCGGTACGGGGCGAAGTCGCGGCCGGGGTGCGCCGGTACGGGTCCGCCCGCCGTGCGGACGTGGGCGGCGGCCGTGTGCAGTGCGGCGATCTCACGGTCGATGGCGGACTGCGGTTCGTGGCCGGGGGACGGTGCCTCCGGTACGGCGGCCGGGTCCGCGTGGGCGGTGGCGGCCGGGGGTGCCGGGGCGGCGGATGCGCTGGGTGGAGTCATCGCGAGTTCTCCAGGGGTAGAGCCTGTGGTGGCTGCGTACCGGCGATCCGGGCACCGGAGGCGCCCAGTGGGTCATGATGCCCGCCCGCCGGCTGCTTTGAGGGCGCGCAGGGCGGACAGTTCGGCGTCGGTGGGCGCCTGGGTGACCGTCAGGTCGGGTGCGACGCGCAGGTCCCAGCCGGTCGCCTCCCGTGCCTGTTCCGCCGTCGCTCCGGGGTGCAGCGCGCTCAGGACGAGTTCGGCGGTGTCCGGGTCGGGGCGCAGGATGCCGAGGTCGGTGATGACGGCGGTGGGCCCGGCGCCGCGCATGCCGAGGGCGGCGCGGTCGCCCGGTCCGGCGCCGTGCCCGACGGTGGTGACGAAGTCGAGTGCGGGCACCAGGTTGCGGCGGGTGTGCCGCAGCACGATGAGCACCGCACCGCAGTTCGCGGCGATCTCGGGGGCGCCGCCCGCGCCGGGCAGCCGGCCCTCGGGCCGGTCGGGGCCGCGGTCCACGACGGTGGTGTTGATGTTGGCGAACCGGTCGAGCTGGGCGGCGCCGAGGAAGCCCACGTCGATCCGGCCGCCTTGGAGCCAGTAGTTGAACATCTCCGGCACGGACACCACCGCGTCGGCGGTGTCGGCCAGTTCGCCGTCGCCGATCGACAGCGGCAGCCGGGTCGGCCGGGAGCCGATGGTGCCCGACTCGTACACCAGGACCAGGTCCGGATTGACGGTGCGGCGCGCCAGGTTGGCGGCCGTGCTGGGCAGTCCGATGCCGACGAAGCAGCTCCGCGCGCCGGCCAGCGCGCGGGCCGCGTTGACCTCCATCAGCTCGTCGCGGCCGCAGCGCGCGGCACCTTCCGTACCGCTCATCAAGACCCCTTCCGTACGTTCCGCACGTTTCGTGCGTTTCGCACGTTCTCGTCGAGCCACCGCAGGAACGTGTCCCGGTCGCGGGAGACGGCGTCCCACTGCTGGTAGAAGGCGTTGTCCCGGACCGAGTACCCGGCCGCGTACGAGGGGTGGGCGCCGCCGGGCACGAGCGCGACGGCGTCGATCACCCAGCCGGGCAGCACCACCGAGCCGGGCCGGGGCTCCAGGGCGCCCTCGACGATCTCCTCGACGGTGACCAGCACCCGCCCGGCGGCCAGCACCGCTTCCTTCTGCACCCCGGTCAGGCCCCAGAACTGCACGTTGCCGTGCCGGTCGGCCTGCTGGGCGTGGACGACCGTGACGTCCGGGTTGAGGGCGGCCACGGCGGCCAGCTCCTCGCCGGTGAACGGGCAGGTGACGGTGGCGACCGTGTCCGTACGGCCGGGGATGCCGCTGCCGCGGTAGCCGCGCAGGACCGCGAACGGCAGCTTCGAGGCACCGGCGACGTAGCGGTTGGCCATTCCCGCGTGGCTGTGTTCGTCCAGCTCCAGCGGGTGCGGCCAGCCGTTCTCGACCGCGTCGCGGAAGCGGTGCAGCGAGCCGACGCCGGGGTTGCCGCCCCAGGAGAAGACCAGTTTGCGGGCGGCGCCCGCGCCGATCAGCTGGTCGTGGACCACGTCCGGGGTCATGCGGGCCAGCGTCAGGCCGGTGACGCCCTGCCGGATGATCTCGTGCGCCGCGGCGAAGGGGATCAGGTGGGTGAAGCCCTCCAGCGCGACGGTGTCCCCGTCGTGGACCAGGTCCCGCACGGCGTCGTGCAGGGAACGGATGTCGGCCATGTCCTCGCCCTCGCGTCGTCCTGGGTGCCGGCGCCCCGGCAGAACGGTCCACCGCCCGGCGAGCCCCGGTCCGTCCGGCCGGCCGCTGACCGCCCGGCAGATTCCTGACCGCCCGGCCGGGCTCCACAGCGCCCGGCAGAACGTCCCACCGCCTCGCCGCACCCGCCCGTTCGCCAAGTGAACTTCTGTTCATAATCGGCGTGCCCTGAGTCTGATCCCCGCTCCCGGCCCTGTCAACGGGGCGGCGAGTACGGTTCCGGCGAGACGTCCGCACCGTGGAGAGCCCCATGACGCACCCCGCCACCGACACCCCACTGCCGCCGCCGGCGCCGCCCCAGGAGGCGGTGGGCCCGCTGATGCGCGGCCTGTCCGTGCTGCGCGCGCTCTCCGCCGGCGGCGGCGGACGGCAGGCCGTCGGCGACCTGGTCCGTGCGACCGGACTGGCGCGCTCCACCGTCGACCGCGTCCTGAGCACCCTCGCCCGCCTGGGCCACGTACGCCTCGAAGGCCGGGACGCGGTGCTCGCCCCCGGCCTGCTGGAGCTCGGCAACGCCTACCTGGCCGCCTCCGAACTGCCCGACCGGCTCGCCCCGGCCGCCGACCGGCTCGCCGACGCGCTCGACGAGTCGGTCTCGCTCGCCGTGCCGGACGGCGACGGAGTGCGCTTCGTGCACCAGGCGACGCGGCGGCGGGCGATGTCGCTCGCGTTCCGCATCGGCGACCTGCTGCCCGCCGAACGGGGTGCCGTGGGCGCGCTGTTCGCCGCCGACTGGGACGAGAACGCCTGGCTGCGCTGGCGGCAGCGGCGCGCGGCGGACCCCACGGACGCCGGGTTCCCGGCCGTACCGCCGCGCCGGTACGAGGGGGCGGCACCGGACCGGCGGACGTCGCCGCGGACTTCACCTCCCGCGTCGAAGCGGCGCGGGCCGCGGGGTGGTCACTGGACGACCAGCTCATCGAGCCGGGCCTGGTCGCCGTCGCCATGCCCGTACGCGACCCCCGGGGCCGCCCCGTGTGCGTGGTGAGCGTCGTCAGCCACACCAGCCGGCTGACCGCCGGCGACCTCCCCGCCGCCGTCCTCCCCCGGCTGCGCGCAACCGTCGCCGAGATGGAACGCTCCCTGGCCACCCCGGCCCCGGAACACACCCTGGCCACCCCGGCCCCGGAACGCTCCCCGGCCGCCCCGGCCCCACCCGCCGCCACCTCCCCCTCCAGACCGTCCACCGCCCGGCACGCCTCCTGGACGCGCGCCTCCAAGCAGGAACTGGGCCCCGAGTTCGTCGAGTCCCTGGCCCGCGGCCTGCTCGCCCTCACCGCGTTCGGCACCGGCCGGGCCGCACTCCCCTGACCGCCGTGGCGGAGGCCACCGGCCTGGCCCGCGCCACCGCGCGGCGCGCCCTGCTCACCCTCGAACACCTCGGTTACCTCGCCACGGACGGCCGCCTCTTCCGCCCCACACCGAAACTCCTCGAACTGGGCTTCGCCCCGCTCTCCGGCCTGGCCCTCTCCGACATCGCCCGGCCCCACCTCACCGCTCTGGTGGAGCAGGTGCACGACTCCGCGTCGATGGCGGTGCTGTCCGGTACGGACATCCAGTACGTCGCCCGGGTCCCCACCGTACGGATCATGAGCGTCAACATCACCGTGGGCACCCGCTTCCCCGCGTACCCGACCTCCATGGGCCGGGTCCTGCTCGCGGACCTCGCCCCGGCGGCCCGCGCGGCCCACCTCGCCCGCTCCGGCCTCACCCCCTCACCCGGCACACCGTCACCTCCCCCGAGCGCCTCGCCGCCCTTCTCGACCAGGTGCACGACGCCGGGTACGCCCTGGTGGACGAGGAACTGGAGGAGGGCCTGCGCTCCATCGCCGTCCCCGTACGCGACCGGCACGGCCGCGTCGTCGCCGCCGTCAACATCTCCACCCACGCGGGCCGCCGCTCCCCGCCCAGGACCGCGACGCCTTCCTGCCTCCGCTGCGGGCGGCCGCCGCGCGCATCGAGGCGGACCTGCGCACGGCGGGGCGGTATCTGCGGGTTCCGCTCGCCTGAGCGGGGTCGGCGGGGCCGGTGCCGTTACCGCCGACGGGCCCAGAAGCGGCACCCATAAGGGTGACCGCCCGAGCGAGTCCGTATGCCCGTCGCCCCCGCAAGGCAAAGGCACCGGGAACAGAGACCAGCGGCATCGAGCCCTGACCCCTCTCCCGGAGACCCCCTCATGTTCGTCACCATCGTGGTGGCCGTCGTCGCCCTGATCCTCGGCCTGATCGCCCACCACTTCCTGCGCCGCCACGACTCCGAGGCCGACGACGTGGGGCTGTCGGTCAAGGACCTGATCAGCCCGGTGCAGACCCTGACCGTACTGATCCTCGCCTTCGTGCTGGCCACGGCCGCCGGTTCCTACAACAGGGCCGAGGAGGCCGTGCACACCGAGGCCAACGCGGCCGACCACCTCGCGGAGACGGCGGAGTTCCTCCCCGACGCCGCCCAACGCCGCCGGGTCCAGGCCGACGTCGTCTGCTACGCCCGCGCGGTGCACCACTACGAATGGCCGGCCATGACCGACGGGCACCGCTCCCCCGTGCCCAGTGTCTGGACCGCCGATCTGCGCAGCGCGTTCAAGGACATCGGCACGGACCAAGGCGCCTTCGGCATGCTCGTGGGGGCGGACGACACCCGGGCCAAGGCCCGCCAGGCCCGGCTGACGGAGTCGACCGCGGCGGTTCCCGCGGCGATCTACTGGTTCATGCTCGTCCTGCTCTCGATCACCGTCATCTCCCTGTGCCTGTGCATCCCCCGGCGCCACAACCAGCCCCAGCTCGCCACCCTGGCCATGGTGACCGCCCTGCTCACCGCCACCCTGCTGCTCGTCCACGACGCCGAGCGGCCCTTCGGCGGAGCCATCTCCGTCGGCCCCACCGCCATCACCAACGTCGAACAGCAGGCCACCCGCGACTTCCACGCCGACGCCCCCGGAGCCGCCCTGCCGTGCGACGACCGCGGCGCCAAGGTGAAGAGCGGCGCTTGAGCGGTGACCGCGGAGATCACGCCCAGGGCGCCGGCCCGGCGCCGTTCGTCCACGCCACCAACTGGTCGCCGTCGAAGCAGCGGATGCCGCAGGTGTCGGCGTAGTCGGTGGCCGGTTCGGTGAAGGCGCTGGTGGTGACGACGGCCGCGACATCGGCCTCGTGCACCGTGTAGCAGGTGCCGCCGAAGCGCTGCATGTCCTGGGAGCCGACCTTGTTCGTCGCGCAGTAGCGCTTGCACTGGACGATGATCCGCCGGCCGTCGGACGTGGTGGCCAGGACGTCCGCGCCCAGGTCCCCCGCGCCGCCGACGACCCGCACGTCCCGGCAGCCGTCCCGCTCGCAGAGCCGGGCTATCGCCTGCTCGAAGGCGTCCGCGTCCAGGGCGAGGTAGTCCTCGACGCTCCACATGACGGCGGTGGGCTCGGGGTCGCCCGCCACGACCGGGGCTGCGGCCTGCTCCACGACCGGGGCGCCCTCCTGCTCCACGACCGGGACGGCGGCCTCCTCCGCCGCGACCGCCCTGGCCACTTCCGCCTCCGCCTCCGCCTTCCCCTCCCGGGCCGCCCGCCGCAGCTCGCGCAGGCGCGGCATCCCCGCACCGCCACGACGACCAACGCCAGTACGAACGGGAGGGCGACGACGGTCACGAGGGTGGCCGCGCCCGGATGCTGCACCGCCCACCGGAACATCTCGCGCACGGCGAGGAACCCACCCGTCACCAGGGCACCGAGGACGCCCAGGACGAACACCGTCCGCCGCATCGGAAACGTACGGACACGACGCCGGGCCGACGGCCCGTCAACTCCCATGGGTGCGGCCACAGGCGGTGCTCCTTCACTTCCGCGGGACGGTCATGACTCCTCGTCCGTCTCCTGCCCCGCGAAAGCCGATCCATGATCACCACCGCGCCGCACACGCCTCCGCCGGGCATGCTCCAGATCCCGCGCCACGGCCAGCACGACCGCCCCCACGACGAACACCACCGCCATCGGCGCGGCCGACGACATCAGCATCGAATGCACGGGTCTCCCAAGGAGAAGGCGGCGAAAGGCGGCAGAATTCCGAAGCCCCGAAAACCACCATGCGGCACCCGCCCACCGCCCGCCCCACACCACCCCCGCCCCACGCACCCGACCACCCGAATTCAGCACACCAAGCCCCGCCCATCCCCCTACGCGGACACGCGGCTCCCCTGCCCCCACAATTCCTCGGCGTGTTCGGCGAACCGGTCGAACATGCCACCGTCCGCCTGCCTGCGCAGATGCAGCAGCGGCGCGTCGTGCCCCACCAGCCGGGCAAGGTGCGGCGTCACGAACGCCTCGTCATCGAAGCGGAACACCGAGAGACCCACGTGATAAACGGCGTCCTCGGCAGCGCTGAACCGGATTTCCAGACCGTCCACCGGCCCCATACGGTCCAGTTGCTCCAGCGTGGTACGAATTCGCGTCGAGACCGTCAGCGTCACCTTTTCCGAACGCTCCCGTTCCCGAGTGACATCCCCTTCCGGATCACCGATCAGGAACCGCACCCGGCATCCCGCGCCGGCCTTCCGCCGCAGCGTCTCGGAGAACGCCGGCACCTGCGACCACAAGAAGTAATTCGTGTACCCCGCGAAGAACAGCTCCCTGCCCGCGCCCCGGATCAGCTCGCCCCACACATCGGAGGGACAGGCGGACCGGTACGGATAGCTGTGCACCAATTCCCGGTCGTACCCACTCTTGACGCGGCCCTTGACCGACTGCGGCCAGATCATCTCTTCACCCACTCCCAACGCCCGACAGGCGTCCTCGCGGTTTCGTGCATGGGGTGTCAATTCCGCGTCGGCCAGCCATCTCTCGACCGTCTTACCGGTGACACCTACGCGCACGGCAAGGCGCCGGGGGCTGAGGCCGGCGGTCGCCATAGCCGAGCGTAGGGCAGTGTTCAAGACCCCTCCCCTGGACGTTTGGGCCTTCTCGCGAACGTAGCGCCTCGACGCCCCAACTGTCCCCAACCAGGTACAGGTTCGTCCTTGAGGGTGCTTCACCCTGGATCGCATGACCAATCCGACGCCGTACTCCACCACCCCGATCGTCCTGCCGCTGCCACTGGAGACGGCCCCTGCCCCCGTCGACGGCTGCGCGGGCTGCACCGAACTCGTCAACGTCCGGGACCGGGCCCGCGCCGTCGGCGACCTGACCACCGTGACCGACTGCAACGTCTACCTGCGACGCCATCCGGTAGGCCACCAGTGAGCAGCCGCGCCGTCTACCGCTATGTGCCGCATACGATCCGGCACGTACCCGAAGGCGGCGTCTCCTACGAAGCCTTCTGCACCGCCGCCGGATGCGACGCCGAGTCCGGCCTCCAGGAGGACCAGGATGCCGCTCAGCAGTGGGCTCTGTGCCACAGCGGCCTGACCGGCCACGATCTGTTCCGGCGTGTGGTCTCCGACCACGCGCGGGTGACCCGGGCCGACTGACCACCCGTTCCCCGCCCCGCCCCAGGACCCGCCACCCGATAAATGGTGCGCCCATATCCGGACGATAAGCTTTCGTCCTGAATTTCCATGCACAAGGGGGAACATGTCCGCTGAACCACATACCGGGGCAGGGACCGGGACGCGGATCGAGTTCGCGTACCGGATGGCCGTCGAAGACTTTCGTGAAGGGCTGCGGGCCCGGGCGCGGGTCTCGGTTGCCGCGCGGCGCTACCGGCTGCTGGTGATCGTGGGGGCGGTGCTGCTGCTCGGGGTCATGGTGTGGACCTGGGTGGCCGAGGGGACCGTGGACGTGCCTCTGGTGGTGATACCGGTGGCGCTGCTCGTGATGATGTTCTTGTCGCCCCGGATG
Source organism: Streptomyces sp. Ac-502 (assembly GCF_045222935.1). NCBI lineage: Bacteria > Bacillati > Actinomycetota > Actinomycetes > Kitasatosporales > Streptomycetaceae > Streptomyces > Streptomyces sp. Ac-502. The sequence goes on along the minus strand of NZ_JBHFFO010000001.1, from coordinate 8,210,992 downwards.
CTGGCCCGGCAGTTCCACCGGCGGACCGAGGCGATGGGTGAGTTCCGGGCGGTGGTGGACGAGAGCGGGGTCACGGTCACGAACCGGCAGCGGACCAGCACCCTCACCTGGCGGGCGGTGAATCGTTACGCCGAGACGCCGCGCGCGTTCGTGCTGCTGAGCGGGGACCGGAACATCACGGACATGACGATCCTGCCCAAGCGCGGCGCGTCCCATCCCGCCGACGCCGAGCGGCTGCGGGCCCTGATCGAAGGGCGGCTGACCCGTGTCTGACGACCGGAGCGGTCCCGCGTCCGCGTTATGGCCCCGGCATCCGTCGACACCGGCCGCCTCGTACGTCCCGGCCGTCCCGAACGTCCCGGACGCCCACCTGCGCGGCCGCGGCGCGACCAATCCCTGCGTCTACCTGTCCTGGCCGTTGTGCGGCCTGTCGGTGCTGTGCTGGCTCGTCGTCCTGACGTGGCTGCTCGCTCCGGTGGTGGCGTCGGCGTCCGTACTGACCGCGGTGGTCGGTTTCCGGGAGGCCCGGCGCACCGGTGTGGGGCGGACGGCCGCGTGGTGGGGGCTGGGCGCGGCCTTCGTCGCGCTGGGGACCGGGGCCCTCGGCGTGTACGGGTTGTGCACGCTGTAGGGCGAGGATGCGCCGGGGGCAGCCGTACAGGAGGCAGCTCTCCGGGGGGGCAGCCGTCCAGGGCTCCCGGGTGAGGCCCCTCAGGGCCGGGCTCCCGGGTGAGGCCCCCGCAGGACCGGCACTCGCCCCTCAGGGCCGCCAGTGGCGCTTCGTGTACGTGTGCAGTCGTGCCCGGATGTCGGCCGGGGGCAGGAAGTGGGCCCAGCGTTCGGGGTATTCGGCCGGGGGCGGTGCGCCCGGGTCGTCGTCCTCGTCGCCGTCGTCCTCCTCCTCGTCGTCCGGCTGCGCGTCGCCGGTGAGGGCCGCTTCCCCGGAGACGGCCGTGGCGCCGAAGCCGACGGCCGCCAGGGCGGAGCGCTGGGCCGCGGCCACCTCGCGGGCCCGGCGTTCCTTCTCGGCGCGGCCCGCGGCGGTGGCGACCGAGGGCCATACGCGGTCGAGGGCGGCGTTCATGGCCGCGCCGACCAGGACCGCGAAGGCGGAGACGCCGATCCAGAGGAGGACGGCGACGGGTGCGGCGAGGGAGCCGTAGATGGTGGGCCCCTCGACGGTCTGAGTCAGATACACGCGCAGCAGGAGGCTGCCCAGGACCCACATGGCGAGGGCGACGACCGCGCCGGGGATGTCCTCGCGCCACGGTGAGCGCACCGGTACGGACACGTGGTAGAGGGTCGTGAGGAAAGCGACGGAGAGAATGAGGACGACCGGCCAGTACAGGACACGGATGGCGGTCTCGCTCGCCGGCATCCAGCTGACGACGGTGTCCGGGCCGACCACCATCAGCGGCAGCGCGACCGCGCCGACGACCAGTGCGGCCAGGTAGAGCACGAAGGCCAGCAGCCGGGTGCGGACGATGCCGCGCCGCCCGTCCAGCCCGTACATGATCGTGATGGTGTCGACGAAGACGTTGACCGCGCGAGAGCCGGACCACAGGGCGATGGCGAAGCCGAGGGAGATGACGTCCGGGCGGCGGCCGGTGAAGATGTCGTCGAGCAGCGGCCGGGCGATCTCGTTGACGCCCTTGCTGGACAGCAGCGTGTCGGACGCGCTGAGGATGTTCTCGCGGATGTGGTCGATGGTCTCCTGGCCGATCCACGGCTCCATGTAGCCCAGCAGGCCGATGAAGCCGAGGAGCAGCGGCGGCAGTGACAGCAGGCAGAAGAACGCCGCCTCGGCGGCGAGCCCGGTGACGCGGTACTCCATGCAGGAGTTGACGGTGTCCTTCAGCAGCAGCCAGGCGAGGCGGCGTTTGGAGACGTTCCGGTACAGGACCCGGGCCCTGTGCAGACGGCCGGACGGCCGCTGCGCTGCTTCTTTCACTGGCTGCACGTCTTTACCGTAGCTGCCATGGCAGCCACCACTCATACGGTCACGAACCAGCCTCCGCCGCTGGTCGGGTACGACGTCTTCGCGGCGGACGCGGCGCTCACCGAGGGCGTCGCGCGGCACGTCCCGCCCGCTCTCCGGGAGGAGGTGCGCGAGGAACTGGGCGAGCTGGGCCGCGCGGCGGGTTCCGCCCACGCGCAGCGCTGGGGCGCGCAGGCCGACGGCAATCCACCCGTCCTGCGTACCCACGACCGTTACGGCCACCGGGTGGACGAGGTGGAGTTCCACCCGGCGTGGCACCGGCTGCTGGGGCACGCCGTCTCCTCCGGGCTCACCGACGCCTGGTCACGGCCGGCCGGGCACGTCCGGCGTACAGCGGGGTTCCTGGTGTGGACGCAGGCCGAGTCGGGCCACGGCTGTCCGCTGTCGATGACCCACGCGGCGGTGCCGGCGCTGCGGGCCGACCCGGCGCTGGCGGCGGAGTGGGAGCCGCTGCTGACCTCGCGGGTGTACGAGGCGGGGCTGCGGCCGGTGGCGGAGAAGCCGGGCGCGCTGGCCGGGATGGCGATGACGGAGAAGCAGGGGGTAGTGACGTACGGGCCGTCGGTACGGTGGCCGAACCACTCTCCGGCGACGGGGAGTACGTGCTGACGGGGCACAAGTGGTTCTGCTCGGCACCGATGTCGGACGCGTTCCTGGTACTGGCGCGGACGTCGGGGGACCCGGCGCGGCGGGCGGACGGGGACGGGCTCTCCTGTTTCCTGCTGCCGCGGGTGCTGCCGGACGGCAGCCGCAACTCCTTCCGCATCCAGCGGCTCAAGGACAAGCTCGGCAACCGCGCGAACGCGTCGGCCGAGGTCGAGTTCGACGGCACGACCTGGGCGCGGCGGGTCGGCGAGGAGGGACGCGGTGTCACGACGATCATCGAGATGGTCGCGGCGACCCGGCTGGACTGCGTGACGGGCTCGGCGGCGGTGATGCGGCAGGCGGTGGCGCAGGCCCTGCACCACACCACGTACCGGGAGGCGTTCGGCAGGCCGCTCGCCGATCAGCCGCTGATGCGCAACGTCCTCGCGGACCTGGCGCTGGAGTCGGAGGCGGCGACGGCGCTGGCGCTGCGGCTCGCCGCGGCGTACGACGCGGACACCGACCAGGAGCGGCACTTCCTGCGGCTGGCGGTGCCCGCGGCCAAGTTCTGGGTGACCAAGCGCTGCACTCCGGTGGCCGCCGAGGCGCTGGAGTGCCTGGGCGGCAACGGTTACGTGGAGGAGTCCGGCATGCCGCGGCTGCTGCGCGAGTCGCCGCTGAATTCCGTATGGGAGGGATCGGGCAACGTCCAGGCCCTCGACCTGCTGCGGGCGCTGCGCCGCGAACCGGCGGCGCTGCACGCGTTCCTGACGGAGATCGGGACGGCCCGGGGCGCCGACCACCGGCTGGACGGCGCGATCAAGGGGCTGCTGACCGAACTGGCCGATCTGGAGGGCATCGAGGCCCGCGCCCGGCGGCTGGGGGAGCGGCTGGCGCTGGTCCTCCAAGGCTCCCTGCTCGTACGGTACGCGCCGCCCGAGGTCGCCGACGCGTTCTGCGCCTCACGTCTGGGCACCGACCACGGCACGTCCTTCGGCACCCTGCCGCACACCCTCGCGCTGCGCGCGATCGTGGAGCGGGCGCGGCCGGTGGCGGAGCGGTGAGGTAGCCGAGTCGGCGCGGTGAGGTACGCGGTGGCGGGCCCGGTCCCTCAGGAGGGGGTCGGGTCCGGGGCCCGCCACCGTGTGGGCGGGGAGCGGTGCCGCGCCGACCCGGCGCCGCTCCCCGGTCTCGGACCGGTCCTCAGGACCGGCCCGCGAGGTCTGTCGCCGCCCGTCGCCGCGGCGGTCCGTACAAGGCGGCCGCGACGCGGCGGCGGCCGGCGGCACGGGCTCCGGGAGCGGCGGCCGCGACGGCACGAGGCGTTCTGCTCACCATGACGCTGCCCCCTCTCGCCCTGCCGGTCACCTTGCTCGCCGCCGTCATAGGCCACAACAGTTGCAGCCGGTTGCAACCAATTGACGCAATACCGCGCTCCGAGCGGCCCGGTGACGGCACCATGGGCGGCAAGCCACGGACAGTGCACGACGGAGAGAAGAGCGTGAGCGACAGACCGAGCGACATGGGCATCTGGTCGGCCCAGGAGGTACGCGAGACGACGCGGCGGCTCGCCTCGCTCCGTGAGGCCGCGCTCTGCGGCGGCCGGACGGCCACCGCGCCCCGTGCCGTGATCTGCGAGTCCTGGCGCCGGGCGCTGGACCGCGGTGTCGACCCGGACCGGGACCGGCGCGAACGGCCGCTGACCGTCGAGGAGCTGGAGCACCGGCGGCACAGCTCCCGGCTCGCGTCGCTGCTGCCGCTGTTCAACAGCGGTCTGCTGCCGGCCGTCGAGGCCGCCCAGCAGATCATGGTCGTCACGGACGCCGAGGGCCGGGTGCTGTGGCGGGAGGGCTGCGCGCCGGTCCGGCGGATGGCCGACCGGCACGGCTTCGACAAGGGCGCGGACTGGACCGAGGAGGTCGTCGGCACCAACGCCATAGGCACCGCGCTGGTGGCCCGCCGCCCGGTCCTGGTGCACTCCGCCGAGCACTTCGTCCGTACCCACCACACGTGGACCTGCGCGGCGGCGCCGCTGCACGATCCGCGCGACGGGCGGCTGCTGGGCATCGTGGACGTGAGCGGCCCGGCGTACACCTTCCACCCGAGCACGCTGTCGCTGGTCTCCGCGGTGGCCCGGCTCGCGGAGAGCGAGCTGCGCGAACGGCACCACGGCGCGCTGGACCGGCTGCGGGCGAGCGCCGCGCCCGTACTGGCCCGGCTCGGCGGACAGGCGCTGGCCGTCGACAAGGACGGCTGGACCGCGGCGGTCACCGGGCTGGCACCGCCGGACCGGGTCACCCTGCCCAAGTCCCCGGAGGCCGGGCCGCTGTGGCTGCCGCGCTACGGGATGTGCACGCTGGAGCCGCTGCCCGGCGGCTGGCTGATCCGCGTCGGCGCGCCGCAGGGCGAGGAGCCGCGGGCCAGCCAGGTGCTGCTGGATCTCGGCAGCCGCACCCGGCCGGCGGTGACGGTCACCGGCCCGGCGGGCAGTTGGACGCACGAGCTGAGTCCGCGCCACGCGGAGGTGCTGTTCGTACTGGCGCACCGGCCGGAGGGGCGCAGTGCGGCCGACCTGGCGCAGGACCTCTTCGGGGACCGCGCCCGGACGGTGACGGTACGGGCCGAGCTGTCCCGGTTGCGCCGCCACCTCGCGAGCGTGCTGGCGCACCGCCCGTACCGCTTCGCCGACGGGGTGGACGTGGAACTGCGGCTGCCGCCGAGCCCGGTGGACCTGCTGCCGCACTCGACGGCCCCGGCGGTGCTGGCGGCACGGCACGCGTGAGGGGGCGCCCGTGCTCGCCCTCCCACCACGGAACGCGGGATCCGCGACGCGGTGGCCACCTTCCGCGCCATCGGTGCCGACGAGGTGATGCTCTACTGCCGGGCCACCGACCCGGACCAGGTGGACCGCATCGCGGACTCGGTGCGGTGATCCCGGCCGGGCCGCGCGAGGGCGGTCCGCGTGGCCCGGCCGCCCACCGGGGCCCCGCGGCAGCCGTACGGCCTCGGCCCTGTGATGTGCTGCCCCCATGACGCTCACCGTGACCACCTGGTACCTCGAACAGACCGCGCCCGACGACCTCGCCCCCGCCACCGCTCCCCCGGCGGAGCAGCGGATACGGGTTGCCCGTGCGGAGGTGGCCTCGCCGGAGTTCAGCCGGTTCCTGTACACGTCCGTCGGCGGGGACATCACCTGGACCGACCGGCTGGGCTGGTCGTACGGGCAGTGGGAGGAGTTCCTCGGGCGGCCCGGTGTGGAGACGTGGGTGGCGTACGAGCGGGACACGCCGGCCGGGTTCGTGGAGCTGGACGCGCAGGCCGAAGGGGTCGTCGAGATCAGCTACTTCGGGCTGCTGCCGGCGTTCCGGGGGCGGCGGATCGGCGGGCATCTGCTGACGTACGGGACGGCGCGGGCCTGGGACCTGGACGAGCGGTGGCCGGAGCGGGAGAAGACGCGCCGGGTGTGGGTGCACACGTGCAGCAAGGACGGGCCGTACGCGCTGGAGAACTACCGGCGCCGCGGGTTCCGGGTGTACGCGGCCGAGGAGACCGAAGAGGCGGAGGTGCCCGCTCCGGGGCCGTGGCCGGGCGCCTGACCGCGGGCAGCCGAGGACGGACGGTCATTCCTGTCGGTATGCCGTAAAACGGGAGGGCGGGGGCCACGGAACCCGCCCTCCCGTGGCGTGACCGGCACCACGGTTTCTCGGAATGCGGGACACTCCCGTCCATATTCTGGAAGACGGTGGACTGGCCCAAGAGCGCCATGACACGCTTCCGTCATGTCTACAGCTGGAATTGCCTTGGTGAGTCGGCGGCACGTCGACCTCGGCCGCCTGTCCAGCGCCATCTGTCCGGCGGGCTGACAGCCTCAGCAACGTCACAGCCACGTCGCCTTTTCGCCGTCCCCACCGTCGCGGACGCGCGGGCACCCCGATCCGGCCTGCCCCGGGCATCTCTGTACCCAGCACCTCGCGCCACTCCGCGCCGAGGCGCGTCTTCGCAGGTCATGGCGGGGTTGCCGCTGCCCGCCCCCGCCCTCACCGAGCCGCCCAGAAGGACATACCGCCATGGCCGCCACCCCCGAACGCACCGGTTCCGCCACGACCCGCCGCAAGGCCGGACGCCACCGCGGTGAGGGCCAGTGGGCCGTAGGTCACTTCACTCCGCTGAACGGCAACGAGCAGTTCAAGAAGGACGACGACGGTCTCAATGTGCGGACACGCATTGAGACGATCTACGCCAAGCGCGGTTTCGACTCGATCGACCCCAGCGACCTGCGCGGCCGGATGCGCTGGTGGGGCCTGTACACCCAGCGCAAGCCCGGCATCGACGGCGGCAAGACCGCGGTCCTGGAGCCGGAGGAGCTGGACGACACGCACTTCATGCTGCGAGTCCGGGTCGACGGCGGCCGACTGAGCGTCGCGCAGTTGCGGGCCATCGGCGAGGTCTCCCAGGAGTACGCGCGCGGCACCGCGGACATCACCGACCGGCAGAACATCCAGCTGCACTGGATCCGCATCGAGGACGTCCCCGCCATCTGGGAGAAGCTGGAGTCCGTCGGCCTGTCGACGACCGAGGCGTGCGGCGACTGCCCCCGTGTCATCATCGGCTCGCCGGTCGCCGGCATCGCGGCCGACGAGATCATCGACGGCTCGCCCGCGATCGCGGAGATCGAGCGGCGCTTCATCGGCAGCAAGGAATTCTCCAACCTGCCGCGGAAGTTCAAGACCGCGATCTCCGGCTCGCCGGTGCAGGACGTGGTGCACGAGATCAACGACGTCGCCTTCGTGGGCGTCGAGCACCCCGAGCACGGCCCCGGCTTCGACCTGTGGGTGGGCGGCGGCCTGTCCACCAACCCGCGGCTCGGCGAACGGCTGGGCGCGTGGGTGCCGCTGGACGACGTGCCCGAGGCGTGGGCCGGCGTCGTGGGGATCTTCCGTGACTACGGCTACCGGCGGCTGCGCAACCGCGCCCGGCTGAAGTTCCTGATGGCGGACTGGGGTCCGGAGAAGTTCCGCGAGGTACTGGAGAACGAGTACCTGAAGCGCGAGCTGGCCGACGGCCCGGCGCCCGCCGAGCCCAGCTCGCGCTGGCGCGACCACGTGGGCGTGCACCGCCAGAAGGACGGCCGGTTCTACGTGGGCTTCGCGCCGCGCGTCGGCCGGGTGGACGGCGCCACCCTCGTCAAGATCGCCGAACTGGCGGCGGCGCACGGCTCGGACCGGCTGAACACCACCGTCGAACAGAAGATGATCATCCTCGATGTGACCGAGGATCAGGTCGAGCCGCTGGTCGCGGGGCTGGAGGCGCTGGACTTCCAGGTCCGGCCCTCGCCCTTCAGGCGCGGCACGATGGCCTGCACCGGCATCGAGTTCTGCAAGCTGGCGATCGTCGAGACCAAGGCGCGCGGCGCCTCGCTCATCGACGAACTGGAGCGCCGGATGCCGGACTTCGAGGAGCCGCTCAGCATCAACATCAACGGCTGCCCGAACGCCTGCGCCCGCATCCAGACCGCGGACATCGGTCTCAAGGGCCAGCTGGTGCTGGACGCCGACGGCAACCAGGTCGAGGGCTACCAGGTGCACCTGGGCGGCGCGCTCGGCCTCCAGGCGGGCTTCGGCCGCAAGGTCCGCGGCCTGAAGGTCACCGCCGACGAGCTGCCCGACTACGTCGAGCGGGTGCTGACCCGGTTCCAGGAGCAGCGCGCGGAGGGCGAGCGGTTCGCCACCTGGGCCGCCCGCGCGGAAGAGGGTGCGCTGAAGTGAGCGGGCGGGCCGCGCCGTTCTACTGCCCGTACTGCGGGGACGAGGACCTGCGCCCTTCCGAGGAGGGGCACGGCTCGTGGGAATGCGGGGCGTGCAACCGGGCGTTCCGACTCTCGTTCCTCGGACTGCTGGCCAAGGGTGTCACCACCCCGGCCCGGCAGCACGACAACCGCCAAGGGGCAGCAGCACATGACGGCAACTCAGGAACGTACGGAAGCCGAGCTGGCGGCGCTCGCCGAGCGGGCGGGCCGCGACCTGGAGGACGCCTCCCCGCTGGAGATCCTCACCTGGGCCGCCGGGGCCTTCGGCGAACGCTTCTGCGTCACCTCATCCATGGAGGACGCGGTCGTCGCGCACCTGGCCGCGCGCGCCTTCCCCGGCGTCGACGTGGTCTTCCTCGACACCGGCTACCACTTCCCGGAGACCCTCGGTACCCGGGACGCGGTGGCCGCGGTGCTGGACGTCAACGTCATCACCCTCACGCCGCGGCGGACAGTGGCCGAGCAGGACGCCGAGTACGGGCCGAGGCTGCACGACCGCGACCCGGACCGGTGCTGCGCGCTGCGCAAGGTCGCGCCGCTGGAAGAGGGCCTGGCCGGGTACGACGCCTGGGCGACCGGGCTGCGCCGCGACGAGTCGCCGACCCGCGCCGGCACCCCGGTCGTGGGCTGGGACGCGCGGCGCCGCAAGGTGAAGGTCTCGCCGATCGCGCGCTGGACGCAGCGGGACGTGGACACCTACGTCGCCGAGCACGGCGTGCTCACCAACCCGCTGCTGCTGGACGGCTACGCCTCGGTGGGCTGCGCGCCCTGCACCCGCCGGGTGTCGGCGGGCGAGGACGCGCGGGCCGGCCGCTGGGCCGGCAGCGACAAGACCGAATGCGGGCTGCACTGATGAGCGGCCCCGGGGAGTCCGGCCAGCAGGAGCCGGACCACCAGGACATCCAGGATTCTCGGGAGCGAAAGATGACGGGCGCCACGGTGTGGCTGACCGGACTGCCCAGCGCCGGCAAGACCACGATCGCGTACGCGCTGGCGGAGCGGCTGCGGGGCGAGGGCCACCGCGTCGAGGTGCTGGACGGTGACGAGATCCGCGAGTTCCTCTCGGCGGGGCTGGGCTTCAGCCGGGCGGACCGGGACACCAACGTGCAGCGCATCGGCTTCGTCGCCGAGCTGCTGGCGAGCAACGGCGTCAAGGCACTGGTGCCGGTGATCGCGCCGTACGCGGACTCGCGGGAGGCGGTGCGCAAGCGCCATCAGCGCGAGGGCACGCCGTACCTGGAGGTGCATGTGGCCACGCCCGTCGAGGTGTGTTCCGAGCGGGACGTGAAGGGCCTGTACGCGAAGCAGGCGGCGGGCGAGATATCCGGGCTGACCGGCGTCGACGACCCGTACGAGCAGCCCGAGTCGCCCGATCTGCGCATCGCGTCGCACACCCAGACCGTGCAGGAGTCCGCGGCGGCGCTGTACGCGCTGCTCACCGAGAGGGGACTGGCATGACGACCGCCGCTGCCGTGAGCACGAGCGCCGGGAACTCCGGCGGGACCGAGAAGGCCGGGGACGCCGACAACCCGTACGCGCTGAGCCACCTGGACGCGCTGGAGTCCGAGGCGGTGCACATCTTCCGCGAGGTGGCGGGCGAGTTCGAGCGGCCGGTGATCCTCTTCTCCGGCGGCAAGGACTCGATCCTCATGCTGCACCTGGCGCTGAAGGCGTTCGCGCCGGCGCCGGTGCCCTTCACGCTGCTGCACGTGGACACCGGTCACAACTTCCCCGAGGTGCTGGAGTACCGCGACCGCACGGTGGCCCGGCACGGACTGCGGCTGCACGTCGCCTCCGTACAGGACTTCATCGACCGCGGCGAACTGCGCGAGCGCCCGGACGGCACCCGCAACCCGCTCCAGACCGTGCCGCTGCTGCACGCCATCGAGTCGAACCGCTTCGACGCGGTGTTCGGCGGCGGGCGCCGGGACGAGGAGAAGGCGCGCGCCAAGGAGCGGGTGTTCTCGCTGCGCGACGAGTTCGGCGGCTGGGACCCACGCCGCCAGCGCCCCGAGTTGTGGCAGCTCTACAACGGCCGACACTCCCCGGCGAGCACGTCCGCGTCTTCCCGCTGTCCAACTGGACCGAGCTGGACGTGTGGCAGTACATCGCCCGCGAGAAGATCGAGCTGCCCGCCATCTACTACGCGCACGAGCGCGAGGTCTTCGCCCGCAGCGGCATGTGGCTGGCGCCCGGCGAGTGGGGCGGTCCCAAGGACGGCGAGACCGTCGAGACGCGGCGGGTGCGCTACCGCACCGTCGGTGACATGTCCTGCACCGGTGCCGTCGACTCCGACGCGGCCACCATCGAGGCCGTCATCGTGGAGATCGCCGCCTCCCGGCTCACCGAGCGGGGCGCCACCCGGGCCGACGACAAGCTGTCCGAGGCCGCCATGGAGGACCGCAAGCGCGAGGGGTATTTCTAATCATGAGCACGATTGTCGATCCGGTCGACGTGGCCGGTACGGCCGCCACCTCGCTGCTGCGCTTCGCCACCGCCGGTTCGGTGGACGACGGCAAGTCCACCCTGGTCGGACGGCTGCTGCACGATTCGAAGTCGGTGCTGGCCGACCAGCTCGAAGCGGTCGAGCGGGCCTCGCTGGGCCGTGGTCAGGAGGCGCCGGACCTGGCGCTGCTGACGGACGGGCTGCGGGCCGAGCGGGAGCAGGGCATCACCATCGATGTCGCCTACCGCTACTTCGCCACGCCCCGGCGGCGGTTCATCCTCGCCGACACCCCGGGCCATGTGCAGTACACCCGCAACATGGTCACCGGCGCGTCCACCGCCGAACTGGCCGTGGTGCTGGTCGACGCTCGCAACGGCGTGGTCGAGCAGACGCGCCGGCACGCCGCCGTCGCCGCGCTGCTGCGCGTCCCGCACGTCGTCCTCGCCGTCAACAAGATGGACCTGGTGGACTACGCGGAGCCGGTCTTCGCGGCGATCGCCGCGGAGTTCACCACGTACGCCGCCTCGCTGGGCGTACCGGAGATCACCGCGATCCCGATCTCGGCGCTGGCCGGCGACAACGTCGTGACACCGTCCACGAACATGGACTGGTACGGCGGGCCGACCGTGCTGGAGCACCTGGAGACCGTGCCGGTCGTCGCCGACCCGTCCGAGGACCCGGCGCGCTTCCCGGTGCAGTACGTCATCCGCCCGCAGACCCCCGAACTGCCCGACTACCGCGGCTACGCGGGGCAGATCGCCTCGGGTGTGCTGCGCGTCGGCGACGCGGTGACGGTGCTGCCGTCGGGCCGTACCAGCACCGTCGAGGCGCTGGACGTGCTGGGCGAGGCGGTGGACGTGGCGTGGGCGCCGCAGTCGGTGACCGTACGGCTCGCCGACGACCTGGACATCTCACGCGGCGACCTGATCGCCCCGGCCGCCGCGCCGCCCGCCGTCACCCAGGACGTCGAGGCGACCGTCTGCCACGTCGCCGACCGGCCGCTGAAGACCGGCCAGCGGGTGCTGCTCAAGCACACCACCCGTACGGTCAAGGCGATCGTCAAGGAGATCCCGTCCCGGCTGACGCTCGACGACCTCTCCCAGCACCCGGCGCCCGGCGAGCTGGCCGCCAACGACATCGGCCGGGTCGTGCTGCGCACCGCCGAGCCCCTGGCGCTGGACGCCTACGCCGACTCCCGGCGTACCGGATCGTTCCTGCTCATCGATCCGGCGGACGGCACCACGCTGACCGCGGGGATGGCCGGGTCCGCGTTCGCCGAGGCGGCCGAGGCCGCGGCGGCGGTCGCGGACGACGACGCGGAATGGGACTTCTGACATGACGCTACGGGACCTGCCCACGTCCCTGTACGGGGATGTCTTCGCGACCTTCGCCAAGGAAGGCGGCCGGATCGGCAGCGGCGCCCTGGGCAGCGGCCAGGGCGGCGTCGGGCGATGTGTGTGCCGATGACGTACCGCCGCGTATCCCCCACGCCCCCTTCCGAAGATCCACCGCTCTGCCGGGCCCGCCGTAGGCGCTCGCCGCCCGGCCCTCCGAGAGGACCCCCTCCCGTGCCTGCCGTACGCCACCGCCTGCTGGCCGCCCTCGCCGTCGTCCCCCTGCTGACCGGCGCTCTGGGCGCGTGCGGGTACGGCTCCCGCGCCAAGCAGGACGGGCAGGGGGCGGTCGCGGCCAAGGGCCCCAAGATCGACGGCCTGGACCGGGTGAAGGTCGGCTACTTCGCCAACACCACGCACGCCACCGCGCTGGTCGGCGACCAGAAGGGCTTCTTCCAGAAGGAGCTGGGCGGTACGAGGTTCGCGCCGTCGGTGTTCAACGCGGGCCCGGCGGAGATCGAGGCGCTGAACTCCGGCGCCATCGACATCGGCTGGATCGGCCCGTCCCCCGCGATCAACGGCTGGACCACCTCCCAGGGCAAGAGCCTGAAGATCATCTCCGGTTCGGCGTCCGGCGGTGTCTCGCTGGTGGTCGACCCCGAGAAGATCAAAACCCTGGACGACCTCAAGGGCAGGACGATCGCCACCCCGCAGCTGGGCAACACCCAGGACGTGGCGCTGCTCAACTACCTGGCCGAGAAGGGCTACAAGGTCGACGCCACCACCGGCAAGGGCGACGTGACCGTCCAGCGCACCGAGAACAAGGTCGCCCCGGTCGCCTTCCGGCAGGGCAGCATCGACGCCGCGTGGGTGCCCGAGCCGACCGCCTCCAAGCTGGTCGCCGAGGGCGGCAAGGTGCTGCTGGACGAGAAGAAGCTGTGGAAGGACGGCAAGTTCGTCATCACGAACGTGATCGTCTCGCAGAAGTTCCTCAAGGAGCACCCCAAGGCCGTCGAGGCGGTGCTGCGCGGCTCGGTGAAGACCAACACCTACATCAGGACGCACCCGGGCGAGGCCAAGCGGGCGCTCAACGACAAGCTGGCCGCCGCGGCCGGCAAGGCGCTGCCGCCCGACGTCATCGACCCGGCGTTCCGCAACACCGACGTCACCGACGACCCGCTGGCCGCCACCCTCCAGCTGGAGGCGGACCACGCGGTCCGGGCCGGCCTGCTGAAGAAGCCCGCTCTCCAGGGCATCTACGACCTCACGCTGCTCAACAAGGTGCTCAAGGCCGAGGGCAAGCCGGCGGTCGACGACGCCGGTCTCGGCAGCGAATAGCCCGCGCACGCATCCCAGGAGGTGACACCGATGACGACCCCCACGCTCAGCGAGCCCGGCAGCCGGCCGTCCGCACCGGCGGACGCGGGCGGCGCGGCCGCTCCGTACGCCGCTCGCATCGACCATGTCTCGAAGTCGTTCGGGCGCCCCGGCGCGCAGCAGCACGTGCTGGACGACATCAGCATCGATGTCGCGCCGGGCGAGTTCGTCTGTCTGCTGGGCGCGTCGGGCTGCGGCAAGTCGACGCTGCTCAACCTGGTCGCCGGGCTCGACGGCCCCTCGGCGGGCAGCATCGAGACGCCCGGCGGCCGGCCGGCCCTGATGTTCCAGGAGCACGCGCTGTTCCCGTGGCTGACCGCGGGCCGCAACATCGAACTGGCGCTGCGGCTGCGCGGGGTGCCGCGCGCGGAGCGCCGGGGCGAGGCCGAGCGGCTGCTGGAACTCGTACGGCTCAAGGGCGCGTACGGCAAGCGGGTGCACGAGCTGTCCGGCGGGATGCGACAGCGCGTCGCGATGGCCCGGGCGCTGGCCCAGGACAGTCAACTCCTGCTGATGGACGAGCCGTTCGCCGCGCTGGACGCCATCACGCGCGACGTGCTGCACGACGAGCTGACCCGCATCTGGCGGGACGCCAACGGCAGCGCCTCCGGCAGCGGCGGCCTGTCCGTCCTGTTCGTCACCCACAACGTCCGGGAGGCGGTGCGGCTCGCCGAGCGGGTGGTGCTGCTGTCCTCCCGGCCCGGCCGGATCGCCCGCGAGTGGACCGTGGACATCCCGCATCCGCGGCGCATCGAGGACGCGGCGGTCGCCGACCTTTCCGTAGAGATCACCGAACAGCTCCGTGGGGAGATCCGCCGCCATGGCCAGCACTGAGACCGGTACGGCCGCCGAGGCCGCCGGCACCACCGACGATCCCGCCGACGGCCTCGCGGCCGACGCGGCCACGGGGGCACCCGCCGCCGAGGCACCCGCGCCCGCCGGGCAGGCTCCCGCCGCCACGAAGCCGGACGGCGCGCAGCCGGACCGCTCCGGCGGCGACCTCGCCGGCCTGGAAGCGGGCCTGGACGCCCTGGACACCAAGGTCTCCGACCGGCAGCCCTGGCTGCGGACCCTGACCGCCAAGGCCGTACCGCCGCTCGTCGCCGTGGCCCTCGTCCTCGGCCTGTGGCAGCTCGCCTACCACTTCGAGCTGAAGGACCACTACCTGCTGCCCAGCCCGGTCGACGTGGCCCGCTCGCTCCAGGACAAGTGGCTCGAAGGCACCCTGCTCGACTACGTGTGGACGAGCGTGTCGCGCGGCGCCCTCGGCTTCCTGGCCTCGGTGGCGATCGGTACGCCGCTCGGCCTGCTGGTCGCCCGCGTCAAGCCGGTACGGGCCGCGATCGGCCCGATCCTCAGCGGCCTCCAGTCGCTGCCGTCGGTGGCCTGGGTGCCCGCCGCCATTATCTGGTTCGGCCTGAGCGACGCCACGATCTACGCGGTCGTCCTGCTCGGCGCGGTCCCCTCCATCGCCAACGGCCTGGTCGCCGGCGTCGACCAGATCTCCCCGCTCTACCTCCGCGCGGGCCGCACCATCGGCGCGCGCGGCCTGACCGGCGTACGGCACATCCTGCTGCCCGCCGCGCTGCCCGGCTACCTCGCCGGGCTCAAGCAGGGCTGGGCGTTCTCCTGGCGCTCCCTGATGGCCGCCGAACTCATCGTCAACGCCGCCGACCTGGGCACCGGCCTCGGCCAGCTCCTGGAGCAGGGCCGCGAGCTCCAGGACATGTCCTGGGTGCTCTCCGCGATCCTGCTCATCCTCATCGTCGGCATCGGCATCGAACTGCTGATCTTCGCGCCGCTCGAACGCCGGGTGCTGCGCAGCCGCGGCCTGCTGGTGAAGAGCTGACCCGTGGACGCCCGACCCGCCCGCCCCGCCCGCCCCGCCCTCCTCGTAGTCGCCCACGGCAGCCGCGACCCGCGGCATGCCGCGACCGTCACCGCGCTCCGCACGCGGGTCCAGGCCCAGCGGCCCGGCCTCCGCGTCGAGGTGGCCTTCCTCGACTTCAACGCGCCGGGCGTGCCGCGAGCACTGGAGCGGCTGGCGGCGGACGGCGTACGGGAGGTGGTGGCCCTGCCGCTGCTGCTCACCCGCGCCTTCCACGCCAAGACGGACATCCCGGCGGTACTGCGGGAGGCCGGCACGCGCCTGCCCGGACTCGCCGTCCACCAGGCCGATGTCCTCGGCCCCTCTCCCCTGCTCACCGCCGCCCTGGAACGGCGGCTGTCCGAAGCCGGGCTGCGGCCCGGCGACCGGCGCTCGACCGGGGTCGTGCTGGCCTCGGCGGGCTCCTCCGACCCGGAGGCGATCGCAGTGATCGCTGAAATCGCGCGGGAGTGGCGGCGTACCACCGGTTGGTACGCCGTGCGGCCTGCGTTCGCCTCCGCCTCCCTCCCCCGCACGGCCGACGCCGTACGGGCCCTGCGCGCCGAGGGCGCCGAACGGGTGGCGGTGGCCCCGTACGTGATCGCCCCCGGCCGCCTCCCGGACCGCATCGCGGACGGCGCCGAGGAGGCGGGGGCCGATGTGCTGGCCGGTGTCCTCGGTCCGGCGCCGGAACTGGCCCGCCTGCTGGCCCGGCGATACGACGAGGCGCTGCGCGGGGAAGTACCGGCGCTGGTCGCCTGACCGGGCCGCCCTTCAGGCGCGCGGCGGCAGCCGGTGGAGCTGTACGTCGGTGAGGCGGCCCGACACCACCCGCGCCGTCATGTACGTGCAGTACGGCTGGCGTCTGCGGTCGGTCGGTGAGCCCGGGTTGAGCAGGCGCAGGCGGCCGTCCTCCGTCGTGGTGTCCCACGGGATGTGGCTGTGGCCGAAGACGAGGACGTCGAGGTCCGGGTACCGCTCGGCGCAGCGGCGTTCGCGGCCCTGTTTCTGGCCGGTCTCGTGGACCACGCCCCAGCGCAGGCCGCCGAGTTCGGCGTACGCCACCTCCGGCAGGCGGGCGCGCAGTTCGGGGCCGTCGTTGTTGCCGTACACGCCGAGGAGTCTGCGGGAGCGTTCCTCCAGCAGGTCCAGGGTGGCGGTGTCCACCCAGTCCCCGGCGTGGACGACCACGTCGGCGCGCGCCACCTGCTCCAGCAGCTCCGGCGGCAGGACCTTGGCGCGTTTGGGCAGGTGGGTGTCGGACGTCAGCAGCAGGCGCACGGGCCGACCGTAGCTCCTCTCACAGGCAGTCGCGCGGCAGCGTCTCGTTCCAGGTGCGGGAGAAGACGCGGTGGTCGTTCTCGTAGCCGTCCAGGGTGGCGTCGATGTGGAACTCCTTCTCGGAGCAGCGCAGTTTCTGGTGGGTGACGACCCGGACGTCCCAGTCGCCGCGCCGGAAGCGCATGGTCCACAGCGTCTCCCCGGTGGCGGAGGTGAAGTCGTCGGCGACGGTGGTGTAGCACTCGTAGGCCCGCCGCCCGACCTCCATACCGGTGTCCTCCAGGCGCGCCAGCCCCGGTCCTTGACGATCTCCAGCTCGGAGGCGTAGCCGACCAGGTCCCGCTTGACGTCCCAGCGCTCCTCCGGCGGGGTCAGCTGGGTGACGGTGAGCGGCCGGGCGCCCTCCGGCTCGCCGAACGGGCGCGGGGGCAGCCGGTCCGGTTCGGTGGTGGGCCGGACCGGCAGGGTCAGGGTGCTGCTGCCCTCGTGGACGCTGAGCATGGCGGGCCGGGGCGGCGGCCAGGCCAGCGGCCAGTACGAGGTGGACAGCGACAGCCGGATGCGGTGGCCGGGCGGGAACGCCTGGGCGACGCCGTTGAGCTGGACGGTGGCGCGGTAGCGCCGGCCGGGCTCCAGGGGTTCCGGCTCGCCGACCGTCTCGTGGTGGGCGAGGTTGAGCACGCCGTAGGTGACGCGGGTGGCCCGGCCGTCGGGGGCCACGTCGGACAGGCGGGCGGCGACCATGGCGACCGGTTCGCTGACCGACAGGTCGAGTTCGACGGTGGGCGAGCCGAGGATCTCGACGCGCTCGGTGAGCCGGTCGCTGTCGAAGACCAGCGAGCCGCCGTCCTCCTCGCGCTGGTCGTACGGCAGGTCCGGCGGCGCGTTGTAGGAGGCCCACTTGCCGGCGAACTGGCCGACGGACAGCGGCGACTGCACGGTCAGTACCTTGCAGTCCCGGTCGCCGCACTCCTCGCCGTCGGCGCCGATGCGGTGCCGGAAGAGCGGGCGGGCGACGGAGCGGACGTGCGGGGAGGGCCAGTCCGGCTCGCCGACCCAGCGGCCCGGCCGGGTCTCGTAGGACGTGTACGGCGGCACGCTGTCCTGCATCCAGGCGCTGAGCACCGGCCCGTCCATGACGCCGTTGTCGGCGCCCTTGAGCCAGTGGTCCCACCAGCGCACGACTTCCTGGAGGTAGCCGATCGCGGGGCCGGGTTCACCCAGATGGGGGAACTTGTGCGACCAGGGGCCGATCAGGCCCTTGCGCGGTACGTCGAGGTTGCCCAGCAGCCGGGTCACGGCGTTGGAGTAGCCGTCGGCCCAGCCGCTGGAGGCGAGGACCGGGCAGCGTACGGAGCGGTAGTCCTCGCAGACCGAGGCGTGCCGCCAGTAGTCGTCGCGGCGCTGGTGGCGCAGCCAGTTCAGGGCCCACGGTTCGGTGTGCTCCAGGCGTTCGCGCCACATCTCGCGCCAGCGGCCGCCGACCACGGCCGGGTCGGGCGGGCAGGTGGCGTAGGCGAACATGGTGCCCGCCTCGGCGAGGTTGTCGGAGAGCAGCTGGCCGCCCATGTAGTGCATGTCGTCGGCGTACCGGTCGTCGGTGAAGGACGCGATGACGATGGCGCGCAGGCTCTCGGGCTGCCGGGCGGCGACCTGGAGGGCGGCGAAGGCGCCCCAGGACAGGCCCATCATGCCGGTGTTCCCGTCGCACCAGGGCTGGTCGGCCAGCCAGGCGAGGACGTCCTCGGCGTCGGCCTGTTCCCGCTCCAGGTACTCGTCCTTCAGGACGCCCTCCGACTCGCCGGTGCCGCGCAGGTCGACGCGGACGCAGGCGTAGCCGTGGCCGGCGATGTAGGGGTGGTGGATCGAGTCGCGTACGGCGGTCAGGTCGCCTTTGCGGTACGGGATGTATTCCAGCACCGCCGGCACCGGTTCCTCGTCGGACGCCGTGGGGCGCCAGATGCGCGCCGACAGGCGGGTGCCGTCGGAGACGGGGATCGTGACATGGTTCTCCTCCGTCGTCGCGCAGGGCAGATTGCTGACGAAACGCATGGGGCGACCTTCTCCTCGCTGTCGTGCGGTCGGCGCTGTCGTGCGGCCGGGCGGACCGGTTCAGCCGTCCCCGTCGGCGGGCCCGGCCTTCTCGCAGGCCAGGTTCAGGGCCGCCACGCAGTGGTCGTACTTCTCGCGCAGCTCCTCTTCACTGTCGCCCCCGGTGAAGACATGGGCCAGTTCGAAGCTGTAGCTGTCCTGCTGCTCCATGTCCGACAGGTGCTGGCCCGGCTCGGGAATCACGTGGATGCGCGTGCCCGGGATCTCGCGCTCGATGCGCTCGATCTCCTCCTGGGAGGGCACCGCGCAGGCGACGCCGTCGGCGAACCAGCGGTAGTACCACTTGGCGGCCGTCCGGTAGCGGCCCCGGCGGTGCGGCATCGTCGGGTCCTCGCCGAGGGCGAGGCGCAGCATGGCGTGGTGGTTGGGGGCGCCGTCGACGTACTGGAAGAGTTCGGCGTGCGACTGGGAGTGCCGGGGGTTGACCTCCAGCACGTTGATGTCGTCGGTGTGCGGATCGTAGAAGTACTCGATGCTGAACGTGGCCTCCTGCATCCCGATCTGCCGCATCACGCGGGCGGAGGCGTCGCGCAGCCGGTGCAGCACGGTCTCGGGCAGCGTCGAGGGGTACTGGTGGCGCAGGAAGGACGAACTGCCGGGGTAGTCGATGGAGTCCAGGACGCCGTAGACCGTGACCTCGCCGTCGTGGACGTACCCCTCGACCGCGACCTGGATGCCGGACAGCGCCTCCTCCGCCAGGCAGACCTGCCCGCCGACCCCCGCCATCTCCGGGGGAGGTCGAGGCGGTCGAGGATGTACTCGAAGGGCTGGCCGACGCGGCCGATGCCCTTGCGGATCTTCTCGACGGCCGCGTGGAACTCCGTCTCGTCCCGGACGCCGTAGGCCAGTTCCGAGGAGTAGGCGAGGGCGGGCTTGAGCCACATGGGGAAGGCGACGCCCTCGGGCGGGCCAGGCGGGTCCGCGTGGAGGTCGACCCGGCCGAAGCGCGGGTGGGTGTCGACGGCCTTCTCCTGCTCCAGCCGGCTCCAATACTTGTGCTCGCACTTGACGACCGATTCCAGGCTGGTGCTGCGGGTGCCGTAGCGCTCGCTCAGGATCGGTACGAGGGTGCTGACCGGGAAGTCCCAGTAACCGACGATGGCGTCGATGCTGCCGTCGAAGGAGTCCAGCAGCTGCTGGGCCTTGTCCAGGAGGTCGGGTACGGAGACCTCGCCGACCTGGAGTTCCCTGACGGTGAGCAGCGGGTGGAAGCGGTACCGGTCCGCGTCGGGAACGTCGTGCAGGGCGGGCAGGTTGGCCGCCTCCAGGCCGATCACGAAGATGTTCTTCTGACTCACCGGGGGATCCTCCTCGCCGCTCGCTGTCCGGCGAGGCATGCGGGTACCCGCCGGGATCGCGGCAAACCCCGGGGAGCCGGCCGGGCGACGGCAAGAGGGCTGGTGGGCGGCGTGCCGTGGTGCGGAGGCGAGGTTTTCGCGCACAGGACACCTGTCCGATTAATCCGTAAATGCCCGGGTACTGGAGGGGCGGCCGTCCGGCAGCCCGCCGCACGGCACACCCCACCCCCGTCAAGCGGAGGACCGATGAGCGACACCAACCCGATCGAGCTCCAGAAGGCACTCAAGGGCGCGCACTACCCGGCGAGCAAGGACGACCTGGTCTCCTGCGCCGAGTCCAATCACGCGGGCAGCCAGATGAAGGACAAGATCTCCCACATCCCCAGCAAGAGCTACGAGAACCCTGCCGAGGTGGAGAAGGCCGTCTTCAAGGGCCAGTGAGCCGGGGCCCGGCGAGCGGCGGCCCGCGGGACCGGTGAAAGCCTCCGGGGGCCGGCGGGACATCCGTACCGCCGGCCCCCGGAGCGTCCCTCAGGCCACGGACCGGTAGTCCGCCGCCACGGCGGGGGCGGGCGCCGGTGCCAGCCAGGCGATCTGCCGGCGGGAGCGCAGCAGGGCACCCGCGCCGATCGCCACGGCGATGATCAGACCGCCGGCCACCAGGGCGCCCCGGGCGCCGGCCACCTCCATCAGGAGACCGAGCAGCGGCGGCGCCACCAGGCCCCACACCGTGCTCGCGCTCCGCCACACGCCCAGCACCCGGCCCCGCATGTTCGCGGGCGGGTCCGTCTGGAGCACCGTCGTACCGGCCGTGTCGGAGACCGACTCGACCACCGACATGGGCAGCACCAGCACGAGCAGGACGATCAGCGACGGCGACAGCCCGGCGAAGACCTGGAGCAGCGCACCGGCGGCGGCCAGCGCGCCGACGAGCTTGACCGACGGGTTGCGCAGCCGGGCCGCGAGGATCGCGCCGACGATGCCGCCGGCCGCCAGCACCGAGGAGACGGTGCCGAACGCTCCGGCGCCCGCCGCCAGCGGGCCGGTGACCAGGACGGCCAGGGTCAGCTGGTAGTTACGGCCGAAGATCGCGCTCAGCCCGGTGATGGCGGCCAGCGCGACCAGGCGCGGACGGCGCATGAAGAACGCCAGCCCGTCCCTGGCCCGGTCGCCGACCTCCTCCTCCGGAGCGCCCACGGCCGCCACGGCCTTCTCGGTGGCCCGCGAGGACTTCGCTGGCGCCCGCAACGCCTCGCCGACCGGCCGCAGGAAGGGGATGACGGCCGCGACGAACAGGAAGGACACCCCGTTGGCCGCGTAGGCGGCACCGGTGCCCAGGAAGCCGACGGCGACACCGGCCAGGCCCGTACCGCCGAGGCGCCCGACACTGTGCACCAGCGAGCCGACCGCGATGGCGGAGGGCACGTCCTCCCGGCGCACGAGGTCGTTGCCGAGCAGGGCGGTGGCGGGTCCGTCGATCGTGGCGATCAGACCGGTGACGGCGGCGAGCACCATCAGCAGCCCGTAGTTGAGCTGGCCGGTCGCGACCAGGGCCGCGGTCGTGAAGGCGACCAGGCCCAGTACGGCCTGGCTCAGACCGGCGGTGAGCTTGCGCGGCCAGCGGTCCACGGCGGCACCGCCGAACAGGCCCATGACCAGTCCGGGACCGGCCTGCACCGACAGCGACAGACCGGTGGCCGCCGCGGAGCCGGTGAGCTGGAGCACCAGCAGGTTCTGCACGGTGAGCTGCATCCAGGTGCCGGCGTTGGACACCAGGTTCGCCACCGACCACCAGCGCATGCTGCGGTACCGCAGGGAGCGCCACGGCGCGTGGTCGCCGCCGTCGCCCTTGGCCTTGCGGCCCAGGAGGTAGCGGAAGCCACCGGCACGTCGGCGCACATTTTTTTCGGTTTCGACTGTTTCGGGAGTTTCCGGTGCGGGAATCGTTTCGTGGGAGTCCGCCTGCGCCGGGACACGGGCAGCGGAACGGACGGAAGAGGACGCAGAAGACACAGCGGCAGAAACTTCGTGAAGAGCCCAGCAGGCTCGGAGCGCGGCTCGGCGGGCACGGGGCACGACTGCGTGCGGCGTGGGCACCGATTCGGTCGGAATGCCGGCCTCTCCCGGTCCGTGGCGACGGACCCTCTCAGGCGCAGCAATGTCACATCTTCACAGACGGCTCCCGGCCGGGGAACACCCCGCCGGGAGCCGGCTGCGCCGTGGACCTGCGCGAGCCCCCTGGATCCCGTGTGCCCCAAGGGTTCCAGGGGGTGGGTGGGGTTGCTCACAGGGGCGGCTTGGGGAAGCTGGGGGTCCTGGGAGACCAGGGGCAGAGGCCGCTGCGCGCCCGGATCAGGGCGCGAGATCAAGGACGCGGACCGGTCGGCCTTCCCACTGCTTGGGCTGGGCCGTGGCGATGACCGCCCCGCCGGGACGTTCGGGAGTGGGCTGCGCGGCGCATTGAACGTGTGCCGCAGCCCAGGTCTCCTCCCGCACCACGGCCAGGACCGCCGGAAGGTCCAGGTCCAAGACCTGGACACCGGGCAGGGCGGCAAGGTGTTCGGCCGTTCCGGGGCGGGCCCGGTCGGCTTCGACCAGCGCGCACGCCGGGGCGTAGAGAAACCAGTCCGCCTCGGCGTGGGCCCGGTGGATCAGCCGTGAGGCGAGGATGTTGCCCTGGCCGGCCGCGGCCATCGCCGTGTCGTCGAGGATGATGTGGACCGGCTCGCTCACCGGCCGGCCGCCCGGGCCAGGCGACGGTCGAGTTCCTCGTCCACGTCCCGCTGCTCGTCCGGGCTCGGGGCGTACCCCGTCCACTGGTGCAGTGCCGCCCGGGCCCGTTCAGCCTGCTCGGCCCGCTCCTGCGGAGTCAGCAGGGTGTCGGCGAGACGGGCCAGATAGGCCCGCAACGACAACCCTTCACCGGCAGCTATGGCGGCCAGTCGCTCCTTGGCTTCTTCCGGCATCCGAATGTTGGCATCAGGCATCGTCGTACCCCTTTCCCTTACTCAGTATACGGGTACGTACCCGTATACGTACCCGTATCGGCGGCCCCACACACCGGACCCGGGCAAGCCCTCAGTCAACGGAAGGCCCCCACCGGTCGCGGCCCGCCCGCGCCCCCCGCACATTGGTGTGCAGCGGTGCGTACCGCGCAGGCGGGCCCGCGCCGCCCCCGTACCGCCCCGCGCCGGGGCCCGGCGCCCATGGGGCTCGCAGAACGTCTAGGAGGCCCCGTATGAGCCCGGCCCGCCCCTGCCCGCGCGACCCGCAGCTTCCCGCCGGACGGCCCCGCATCCTGGTGCTCAGGGCGCTCGGCCTCGGGGATCTGCTGACGGCGGTGCCCGCCCTGCGGGCCTTGCGCACCGCGCATCCGCTGCACGAACTGGTGCTGGCGGCACCCCGCCGTCTTGAGGAGGCCGCCCTGGCCACGGGTGTGGTCGACCGGCTACTGCCCGCGTCGGCGCCCGCCCGTGAGGTGCCGCAGGCCATCGGCTGGACCGGTCCGCCGCCTGCCGTCGCCGTGGACCTGCACGGCAACGGGCCCGCCAGCCACCTGCCGCTGCAAGCGCTGCGCCCGGCACGGCTGCTCGCGTACGCACATCCGGCCACCCCGCGGATCGCGGGCCCGGTCTGGCGTGAGGACGAGCACGAGCGCAGCCGCTGGTGCCGTCTGCTGACCTGGTACGGCATTCCGGCGGACCCGGAGGACCTGCGCATCGGGGCGCCCTCGGATCCCTCCCCGCGCCCGGCGCGGTCGTGGTGCACCCGGGGGCGGACGCCGGGGCGCGCCGCTGGCCGCCGGAACGGTTCGCCGCGGTGGCACACGCGCTGCACCGGGCGGGGCGCCGGGTCGTCGTCACCGCGGGTGCCGGCGAGGGGCCGCTCGCCCGGCAGGTCGCCGCGCAGGCGGGGCTGCCGTCGTCGGCCGTGCTGGGGGGCGCGGCGGACGTGCCGTTCGGGGAGCTGGCGGCGCTGGTCGCCGGGGCCCGTGCGGTGATCGTG
This sequence comes from Streptomyces sp. Ac-502, assembly GCF_045222935.1. Lineage (NCBI taxonomy): Bacteria > Bacillati > Actinomycetota > Actinomycetes > Kitasatosporales > Streptomycetaceae > Streptomyces > Streptomyces sp. Ac-502. The sequence continues at coordinate 8,186,882 of NZ_JBHFFO010000001.1, read as the reverse complement.
GGCGACACCGGGCTCGCGCATCTGGCCAGCGCCCTCGGCACGCCGTCCGTGGTGCTCTTCGGCCCGGTGGCGCCGCGGCTGTGGGGCCCGCCCCGGGTGCCCCGGCACCAGGTGCTGTGGCACCCGGACCACCTGGACCGGGCCCGCCCCGGAGACGCGCACGGCGAGCAGCCGGACGGGCGGCTGCTGCGGATCACCGCGGCGGAGGTGCTGACGGCCGTGGCGCGGCTGCCCGAGCCCGTGCGCGTACCGGAGCGGCCGGTCGCGGCGCCGGTGCTGTGAGGGGGCCCGGAGCGCGTAGGGCCGCCGGGGCTTCCGTGCGGGCGGCGCTGTGACCGGAGGCCGCCCCCCGCGGGTCCTGCTCACCGGCTGGTTCAGCTTTCTGCACGGCGAGGTGACGGCCGGCGACATGCTCGCGGCCGAGGCGGTGGAGGCCGCGCTGGACGGTGCCGGGATCGCGTACGACACGGCCTGGTCGCCGGTGTTCCGGCCGGGCGCGCTGCATCTGGACGGCGCCGACCCCGCCCGGTACACCGATCTCGTCTTCGCCTGCGGCCCGGTGCACTCCCGTCCCCCGCCGGACGGCGGGCCGAGTCCGCTGCTGGCGCTGCACGACCGGTTCGCGGGGTGTCGCCGGGTCGCTGTCGGCGTGTCCGTACCCGATCCGGACGATCCGGCGGTGACCCGCTTCGACGACGTACTGGCCCGTGACGCCGCCGGGCAGCCGGCCGGGGCGCGGGATCTGAGCCTGCGGGCTCCGACGGCGTCCGGTCTGCCGCTCGTCGGCGTCGTCCTGACCGGCGGGCAGCACGAGTACGGTGCCCGCCGCCGGCACACCGAGATCGGCGACGTACTGACGGACTGGCTGGGCACGGTCGAGGCGGCACGTCTGCCGATGGACACCCGCCTGGACTCGCGCGACTGGCGGCTGCCCGCGACGCCGGACGAACTGCACGCCGTACTGGCCCGGCTGGACGTGGTGGTGACCACCCGGCTGCACGGCCTGGTCCTGGCGCTGCGGGCAGGCACCCCGGCGCTCGCCGTGGATCCCGTCGAGGGCGGCGCGAAGGTGAGCGCCCAGGCGGCGGCGCTGGGCTGGCCCGCGGTACTGCGCTGTGAGCGGGCGGGCGCGGCCGAGTTGGACCGGCTGCTGGCCTGGTGTCTGTCGGAGCGGGGCCGGGCCCGGGCGGCGCGGTACACGGTCCGTGCGGACCGTGGCGGGCTGCTCGACGGGCTGCTGCGGTGCCTGGCCCGGCCGTACGGGTGACTGTGGGGCGGTAGTCGCTGCCGGGGTGTGCCCGGGAGGTGCCCGTCTCCGTAGGCGGTGCCGCCGGGGCGGTGGGGGCTCGCGGCCCGGAGGCGACCGGTGGGTCACAGGGGGTCGGCGAGAGAGCGACTTTTCACCATAAGGCATGCCATGAAGGGGCGCAGCGTCGCCTAGCGTGACGTTTCCCCTGAAGCAGACGAGGCACCCGATTCGGGGCAAACCCCTAGTCGAGGGAGTCCCATGAACGCCGCTCTTTCCCGGAACTGGAAACACGCCGTGGTGACCGGCGGCGCGGGTTTCGTCGGTTCCCACCTGTGCACCGCACTGCTGGCCCAGGGCGCCCGCGTCACCTGCGTCGACGACCTGAGCACCGGAACACCGGAGAACATCGCCCCGTTGCGGGGGATACCCGGGTTCACGTTCGTGGAGGCCGACGTCACCGAGCCGTTCCGGATCGGGCACGAAGTGGATCTCGTCCTGCACTTCGCCTCCCCGGCCTCCCCCGCCGACTACCTGCGGCTGCCCCTGCACACGCTGGACACCGGCAGCCTCGGTACCCGCAACGCGCTCGCCGTGGCGCGGACGCACGGGGCACGGTTCGTCCTCGCCTCGACCTCCGAGGTCTACGGCGACCCGCAGCAGCATCCGCAGAGCGAGACCTACTGGGGCAACGTCAACCCGGTCGGTCCGCGGAGCGTGTACGACGAGGCGAAACGTTTCGGGGAAGCGCTGACCACGGCCGAGGCGAACACCCACGGCACCGACACCGGCATCGTGCGCCTGTTCAACACCTACGGGCCGCGGATGCGGGGCCACGACGGCCGCGCCGTGCCGACGTTCATCCGGCAGGCGCTGGCCGGGGAGCCGCTCACCGTCACCGGCGACGGGCTGCAGACCCGCTCCCTGTGCCATGTGGACGACACCGTCCGCGGCATCCTCGCGGCGGCCGCCTCCGACCTGCGCGGGCCGGTCAACCTGGGCAACCCGGTCGAGATCACCATGCTCGAACTCGCCCACCTGATCACCGAACTGGCCGGCTCCCGCTCCCCGGTCCGGTACATCGAGCGGCCCACCGACGACCCCGCGGTCCGCTGCCCCGACATCACGATGGCCCGCGGCAAGCTCCAGTGGGAGCCCGAGGTGGCGCCACGGGACGGCCTGGCGCGCACCGTCGCGTGGTTCCGCAAGCGGCAAGGGGCCTGACACCGCCTCCGGTTCCGGCCGCCCCGGGACCGGAGCCCGCGGCGTGCGGCCGTCCCGGCCGCAGCCCGCGGCGTGCGGCCGTCCCGGCCGAGACCGGGCGGCGGGCCGGACGCCGTCCATCCCGACGAAAGGCCAGCGAAACCCCATGCGCATTCTCGGCATCAACGCGCTCTTCCACGATCCCGCCGCCGCCCTCGTCGTCGACGGGCAGACCGTGGCCGCCGCCGAAGAGGAACGCTTCTCCCGACGTAAACACGGCAAGCGGCCGGTGCCCTTCTCCGCCTGGGAGACGCCCGACCAGGCCGCCGCCTGGTGCCTGGCCACGGCCGGCCTGCGCCCCGAGGACCTGGACGCGGTGGCGTACTCCTTCGACCCCCGACTGGCCCGGCCCGCCGACCAGATGGGCCTGGACGACCCCTGGGACCATCTGCGCCTGACGTACGCGCGCGAGGCCCCCGGATTCCTCAAGACCGCGCTGCCGGGCCTCGACCCGCAGCGGGTCCGCTACGTCCCGCACCACATGGCACACGCCGCCTCCGCCGCGTTCGGCGCGCCGGACGCCGACAACTCCTCGGTGCTCGTCCTCGACGGCCGCGGCGAGTCGACCTCGCACCTCGCCGCGCAGCGCGTCCAGGGCAAGCTGGAGCCGCTGCACGGGCAGGAGTTGCCGCACTCGCTCGGCCTGGTCTACGAGGAGCTGACCGCGCACCTCGGATTCCTGCGCTCCTGCGACGAGTTCAAGGTGATGGCGCTCGCCTCGTACGGCACCCCGCGGATGCTGCCCGAGCTGCGCCGCTACGTGTATCCCACCGGCGACGGCGGCTTCCACGCCGCGCACGTGCCGTGGAGCGACCTGTGTGTGCCGCGCAGCCCGGACGAGCCGTGGAGCCAGGCACACGCCGACCTCGCGGCCAGCGCCCAGCTCGTCCTGGAGGAGACGCTGTTGGACCTGGCCCGCTGGCTGCACGGCCGCACGCACGACAGTGTGCTGACGCTGGCCGGCGGGGTGGCGCTGAACTGCGTGGCCAACGCCCGGATCGCGCGCGAGGGGCCGTTCGACCGGGTGTGGGTGCAGCCCGCCGCCGGTGACGCCGGGACCGCGCTCGGCGGCGCGCTGCTGCTGAGCGCCCAGGGCGGCGAGGAGCCCGCGCCGATGCCCGGCGCCGACCTCGGCCGCGGCTGGTCCGACACCGAGCTGGAGGCGTGGCTGCGGACCGCCGCCGTGCCCTTCGAGCGGCCCGCCGACATCGCCGCGACCGTCGCCGAGGCGCTGGCGGAGAACGCCGTCGTGGCCTGGTTCCAGGGGCGTTCGGAGTACGGGCCGCGGGCACTCGGCCACCGCTCCCTGATGGCGCACCCCGGCCACTCGGCCAACCTGGAGCGGCTGAACGACGTCAAGGGCCGTGAGCAGTTCCGGCCGGTCGCGCCGATGGTGCTGGCCGACCGGGCGGGCCGGATCTTCGACGGGCAGCTGCCCAGCCCGTACATGCTGTTCGTGCACGACGTGGCCAAGGAGTGGCGAGAGCGCATCCCGGCCGTGGTGCACGTGGACGGCACCGCCCGCATCCAGACCGTGGACCGGGACGACGAGCCGCTGGTGGCCCGGATGCTGGCCGAGTTCGAGCGGCTGACCGGGCTGCCCGTCGTCGTCAACACGAGCCTGAACACCGCGGGCCGCCCGATGGTCGACGACCCGCGGGACGCGCTGGAGTGCTTCGGTTCCACGCCCGTCGACCTGCTGGCCATCGGGCCGTTCGCGGTACGGCGGGACGCGTTCTTCGCCGCCGGGAACCGGTCGGCGCATCGCGCCGAGGTGCTGTCCTTCCCGGCCGGGATCGAGGAGGAGGTGGCGCCCGCCTCGTACGACCGGCTGGCGCGGCCCGTGCAGGCGCCGGTCGCGGGCAGCGGTGAGGGGGCGGTCCGATGACCTCGCCGACCGCCGCCGACCACACGGTGGTGATCCCCACACTCGGGCGGCCCAGCCTGACAGCGTGCCTGCGGGCGCTGGCCGAGGCCGAGGGTCCGCCGCCGCTCCAGGTGGTGCTGGTGGACGACCGGCCGCTGGACGACTGCACGCCGCTGCCGGTCGAGATCCCCGAGGGGCTGCGGGACCGGACGAAGACCGTGCCGGGCTGCGCACGCGGGCCGGCGGCGGCCCGCAACACCGGCTGGCGGGCGGCGGACGCGACACCGTGGGTGGTCTTCCTCGACGACGACGTGGTGCCAGGACCCACCTGGGGTACGGACCTGGCGGCCGATCTCGCCGCCGCGTCACCGCGTACGGCCGGGATCACCGCGCGCATCGCCGTACCGGTGCCCCCGGAGCGCCGGTCCACCGACTGGGAGCGCAACACGGCCGGGCTGGCCACCGCCAAGTGGATCACCGCGGACATGGCGTACCGGCGGGACGCGCTGGAGTCCGTGGGCGGCTTCGACGAGCGGTTCCGGCGCGCCTTCCGGGAGGACGCCGACCTGGCGCTGCGGGTCCTGGCGGCCGGCTGGTCGCTGGCGGCCGGCACCCGCCGCACCACGCATCCGGTGCGGCCGGCCGGCCGCTGGGTCTCCGTACGGCTCCAGGCGGGCAACGCCGACGACGTCCTGATGACCCGTAAGCACGGCCGGGACTGGTGGCACCACGCGGACGCGCCGCGCGGCCGGCTGCCGTGGCACCTGGCGGTGACGGCGGCGGCCGGGGCCTCGCTGGGCTGCGCCGCGGCCGGACGGCGCCGGGCGGCACTGGCACTCGCCGGGGCGTGGCTGGCCGGGACGGCGGAGTTCGCGTGGGCCCGGATCGCGCCCGGGCCCCGTACCCGGGACGAGGTGGTCACGATGGCGGTGACCAGCGCGCTCATCCCGGCGGCCGCCGCCGGGCACTGGCTGCGCGGGCTGGTGCGGCACCGCCGGGTGGCGCCGCTGAGTGTCCGGCCCGCGCCCGCCGTGCCGCTGGCCGAGCCGCGGCCGGTTCCGGAGCGGGTGTAACCCGTGGGCGCGGCCAGAGATCAAGGGGCCACGGCTGTGGCTGTTCGCGCGGCGGACCACGAGGAGTGCGGGCGCCTGTGGCTGTACGCGCCGGGGCGGAGTGTCCCGGCGCGGGTGCCGGTACCGGTGCCCGCAGGCTCGCCACCGACCGGCGCCACAGGCGCGTTGGAAGCGGTGCTCTTCGACCGGGACGGGACGCTGGTGGCCGACGTGCCGTACAACGGCGACCCGGCGCTGGTGGAGCCGATGCCCGGAGCGCGCGCGGCAGTGGACGCCGTACGGGCTCGCGGCCTCGCGGTGGGCGTGGTGAGCAACCAGTCCGGCGTCGCGCGCGGCCTGCTGAGCGGCGCGCAGGTCGCGGCCGTACGGCAGGAGGTCGAGGACCGGCTCGGGCCGTTCGACGTCTGGGCGGTGTGCCCGCACGGGCCCGAGGACGGCTGCGGCTGCCGCAAGCCCGCTCCCGGACTGGTCCTCGCGGCCTGCGCGTTCCTCGGGGTCTCTCCCGCGCGTACCGCCATGGTCGGCGACATCGGCGCGGACGTGGACGCGGCGCGGGCCGCCGGCGCGCGCGGAGTGCTCGTGCCGACGCCGGTGACGCGCGCGGAGGAGGTCGCGGCGGCGCCGGAGTACGCCCGTGATCTGCCCGGCGCCGTACGCCTGTTGTTGTGCGGCCCGGGTGGCAGGGAGGGCGCCGTATGAGCACGGCTCCGCGCACCCTCGTCGTGCGGCTGGACAGTGCGGGCGACGTGCTGCTGGCCGGTCCGGCGGTACGCGCCGTGGCGGCGGGCTCCTCGTACACGGCGCTGCTGTGCGGCCCGTTGGGCGAGCGCGCGGCGCGGCTGCTGCCCGGCGTGGACGAGGTGATCGTGCACGACGCGCCGTGGGTGGGCCTGCGGCCCGCGCCGGTGGACCGGCAGGTCACGGAGGCGCTGGTGGACACCCTCGCGGCGGGCCGGTTCGACCGGGCGCTGGTGCTCGTGTCGTACCACCAGAGCCCGCTGCCCGCCGCGCTGCTGCTCAAGCTGGCCGGGATCGGCTGGATCGCGGCGGACAGCGTGGACTATCCCGGCGCCCTCCTGGACCTGCGGCACCACCGCAAGCCGGAGCGGCACGAGGCGGAGGCCGCGCTGGACCTCGCGCGGGACGCCGGGTTCGCCCTGCCGCCGGACGACGACGGCGCCCTGGGCGTCCTCCCGCCGCCCGACACCACGCCGCTGACCGGCGGCGACCCGTACGTGGTGCTGCACCCGGGCGCCGCCGTGCCGGCCCGCGCCTGGAGCGCGGCGCGGGCGACGCGGGCGGCGGGCGCGCTGAGCGCGGCGGGGCACCGGGTGATCGTCACCGGCGGCCCCGGTGAACGGGAGCTGACCGCCGCCGTCGCGGGCGGCCACGCACTGGACCTCGGCGGGCGCACCGACGCCTACCAGCTCGCCGGGGTGCTGGCCCGCGCGCGGGCGGTGGTCGTCGGCAACACCGGGCCCGCGCACCTGGCCGCGGCCGTGGGGACGCCGGTCGTCTGCCTGTTCGCGCCGGTGGTCCCCGCGCGGCTGTGGGCGCCGTACGGGGTGCCGCACGTCCTGCTCGGCGACCAGGAGGCGCCGTGCGCGGGCAGCCGTGCCCGGCGGTGCCCGGTGCCCGGCCATCCCTGTCTCGACACGGTCAGCGACACCGCGCTGCTCGCGGCCGTGTCCCGGCTGACCGGCCCCGGCCGGCCACCGGAGCCGCCGGAGGACGGCGCCCGGCCCGCCGCACGGGCCTCCCGGACCGCGACCGACACCGAACGAGGTGCGACTGTATGAACATTCTGCTCTGGCATGTCCACGGGTCCTGGACGACTGCGTTCGTCCAGGGACCGCACACCTACCTGGTGCCGGTCACCCCGGACCGCGGACCCGACGGGCTGGGCCGGGCCCGTACCTTCTCCTGGCCCGACTCGGTGATCGAGAAGACCCCCGCCGAGCTGCGGCACGCCCCCGTCGACCTCGTCGTCCTGCAACGGCCGCACGAGGCCGAACTGGCCGAACGCTGGCTGGGCGGGCGCCGTCCCGGCCGGGACGTGCCCGCCGTCTACCTGGAGCACAACGCGCCGGACGGCGACGTGCCGCACACCCGCCACCCGTGCGCCGACCGCGACGACCTGGTCCTGGTGCACGTCACCCACTTCAACCGCCTGTTCTGGGACAGCGGCGGCACCCGTACGGAAGTGATCGAGCACGGCATCGTCGACCCCGGCCATCAGTACACCGGCCGGCTCGCGCGCGCCGCCGTCGTCACCAACGAGCCGGTCCGCCGCGGCCGTACGGTCGGCACCGACCTGCTGCCCGCACTGGCCGAAGCCGCCCCGCTGGACGTCTTCGGCATGCGCACCGACGGGCTCGCCGCACACCTGGGCCTGCCCCCGGACCGCTGCCGCACGGCCGACCTCCCGCAGGCCGAACTGCACGAGGCGATGGCGCAGCGCCGCTTCTACCTGCACCCGGTGCGCTGGACCTCGCTCGGCCTGTCGCTCCTGGAGGCCATGCATCTGGGCATGCCGGTGGTCGCCCTGGCCACCACCGAGGCCGCCGAAGCGGTGCTGCCCGGCACCGGCACGCTCTCCAACCGGCCCGAGACCCTGGCCCAGGCCGCCCGGACGTACCTGGAGGACCCCGACGCGGCGGCCGAGGACGGCGCGCGGGCCCGCCAGGCGGCGCTGGAACGGTACGGGCTCAAGCGCTTCCTGCACGACTGGGAGCGCGTCCTCACGGAGGTGTCCGCATGACCTCGCCCGGCACCGTCCCACGCCTGTCCGTCGCGCTCGTCTCCGAGCACGCCAGCCCGCTGGCGGTCCTCGGCGGCGTCGACGCGGGCGGCCAGAACGTCCATGTCGCGCGCCTGGCCGGCGCGCTGGCCGACCGGGGGCACCGGGTGACCGTGTACACCCGGCGCGACTCCCCGAACCGCCGGACGAGGTCGTACTGCGGCCCGGCGTACGGGTCCGGCACGTCCCCGCCGGACCGCCGCGGCACGTGCCCAAGGACGCGCTGCTGCCGTACATGCCGGCCTTCGGCGACCACCTCGCCGCACAGTGGCGGGAACGGGCGCCGGACGTGGTCCACTCCCACTTCTGGATGTCCGGCCTCGCCGCGCTGCGGGCGACCCGCGCGCTGGGGCTGCCGCTGGCCCACACGTACCACGCCCTGGGCACCGTCAAGCGGCGCCACCAGCGGGACTCCGACACCAGCCCGCGCTCCCGCGTCGCCGACGAGACGGCGGTCGGCGAGGGCTGCCACCGGGTGATCGCCACCTGCCGGGACGAGGTCACCGAACTGGGCCGGATGGGCATCGCGGAGAGCAAGATCGACGTGGTGCCGTGCGGGGTCGACACGGCGCGCTTCACCCCCGACGGACCGGCCGCCGACCACGACGCGCGGCGCCCGCTGCTCCTCCAGCTCGGACGGCTCGTCCCGCGCAAGGGCGCCGAGGTGTCCATCGCCGCGCTGGCCCGGTTGCCGCAGGCCCGGCTCGTCATCGCCGGCGGGCCGCCCGCGGACCGGGTGGAGCAGGACCCCGAGGTACGGCGGCTGCGCGAACTGGCCCGTGCCGCCGGGGTCGCGGACCGGGTGAGCTTCACCGGCGGCGTGCGGTGCGAGGACGTACCGCAGTTGCTGCGCGCCGCCGACGTGGTGCTGTGCCCGGCGGACTACGAGCCGTTCGGCATCGTGCCGCTGGAGGCCATGGCCTGCGGCACACCCGTCGTGGCCACCGCCGTCGGCGGGCAGCTGGACACCGTGGCCGACCCGGACTGCGGGCGGCTGGTACCGCCCCGCGACCCGGCGGCGCTGGCCCGCGCCGTCGGCGAACTGCTCCTGGACGGCGCGGTACGGGCCGCCTGCGGCGCCGCGGGCCGCCGCCGGGTACTGGCCCGGTACGGCTGGGAACAGGTCGCGGCCGGCACCGAAGCCGTCTACCTCGGCGTCCTGAGTCCGCGGCCCGTCGCCGTCACCGAGGTGGTGTGACCACCGTCCGCGCGACCCCCGTCGCCGTCGAGCGGCCTGACACCGCGGCTGCCCCGCCCCGTCCCCGTCCCCGTCCTTCGAACTGTCCCTCGTCGCCGTCCAACGCCCTGCCCCCGCCGCAGACGTACGAAGGAGGTGCGGGCCCCAGCGCCACCGGCGCCCCGGGAGCCCGACGACCATGAGCCAACCCCTTGACGCCGCACACCGCCACTGCCAGTCGCTCCAGGACGCGGTGCACACCCTGCGCCGGAACAGCCTGCGCCGGCTGGCCGAGTGGGGCACCCACCTCGGCACCGTGCTGCCCGTCGGCGGCCGGCTGCTCGCCGCCGGCAACGGCGGCAGCGCCGCCCAGGCCCAGCACCTGACGGCCGAACTCGTCGGCCGCTACCAGCAGGACCGCCCCGCCTACTCCGCCATCTCGCTGCACGCCGAGACCTCCAGCGTCACCGCCATCGGCAACGACTACGGCTTCGACCAGGTCTTCGCCCGGCAGGTCGCCGCACACGGCCGCCCCGGCGACGTACTCCTGCTGCTGTCCACCTCCGGCCGCAGCGACAACCTGCTGGCCGCCGCCGAGACCGCGCGGGACGCCGAACTGCGGGTCTGGGCGCTGACCGGCCCCCGGCCCAACCCGCTGGCCGACGCCGCCGACGAAGCGGTGTGTGTGGACTCCCCCAGCAGCGCGACGGTCCAGGAGGCGCACCTGATCGCGGTGCACATCCTGTGCGAACACTTCGACGCCGTCGGTGGCGCGCCCCGGACCGCGCAGGCCACGACGGGCGTTCCGCTGGAAGCCGCGGTGGCGGACCGGGACGGCGCGCTGTGAACGCCCGCCGTGACGACGCCCCCGGGAGGCGGTCATGACAGGCCGTCAGCCCTTGGTGGTCGTGGGCGACGTCCTCCTGGACCGGGACATCGACGGCGACGCCTCACGCCTGGCGCCGGACGCGCCCGCCCCCGTCGTGGACGTCACCGACGACCGCAGCCGACCGGGCGGCGCCGGCCTCGCCGCCGCGCTCGCCGCGCGTTCCGGGCGCGAAGTGGTCCTGGTGACCACGTTGGGGCCGGACCCGGCGAGCGAGGCGGTACGGCGCGCGCTGCGCGGGACCGTACGCCTGGTGGAGATCCCCTGGAAGGACGGCTCCCCGAGAAGACGCGGGTGATGGCCTCCGGCCGTCCCCTGGTGCGGTTCGACAGCGGTGGCGGCCACCCGGGCGAGCCCGGCCCCGCGGTGCGCGAGACGCTCGCCGGGGCCCGCGCCGTCCTCGTCGCCGACTACGGGCGCGGCACCGCGGCGGCGGTCCACGGCCTGCTCGCCGACGTGGCGCGCCGGGTCCCGCTGCTGTGGGACCCGCACCCCAAGGGCGGTACGCCCGTACCGGGCGCGCGGCTGGTCACGCCCAACGCGTCCGAGGCCCGTGCCCTGACCTCCGGCGAGGACCGGTCGCTGCGCGCGTGTGCCGTACGGGGTGCCCAACTGGCCGCCGAGTGGCAGGCAGCGGCCGTGGCGGTGACGCTCGGCGTGCGCGGCGCGCTGCTGGCCAGGGCGGGCAGTGACTCGCCGATGCTGGTGCCCGCGCCGTACCGGGCCGACGGCGACCCCTGCGGGGCGGGCGACTGCTTCGCCGCCACGGCGGCCGCCGCGCTGGCCGACGGCGCGCTCCCCGAGGAGGCCGTCCAGCGGGCCGTCGCCGAGGCCGCCGCCTTCGTGGCGGCGGGCGGCGCGGGCAACCGCGCCCTGTGGCGCACCGCTCCCCGCCGGACCGGCCGGCGTCGGAGCGGCCCGCCGACCCGTTCGAGCTGGCCCGGTCCGTGCAGGCCAGGGGCGGAACGGTGGTCGCCACCGGCGGCTGCTTCGACCTGCTGCACGCCGGGCACGTCGGCCTGCTGGAGAGCGCCCGGCGGATCGGTGACTGCCTCATCGTCTGCGTCAACTCCGACGCGTCCGTCACCCGCCTCAAGGGGCCGGGGCGGCCGCTGACCCGGGCGGCGGACCGCACCCGCGTGCTGGCCGGCCTGGGCAGCGTCGACGCCGTCGCCGTCTTCGAGGAGGACTCCCCCGTCGAACTGCTGCGGCGGCTGCGGCCCGACGTGTGGGTCAAGGGCGGCGACTACTCCGTGGACGCGCTCCCGGAGGCGGCCACCCTGCGCGAGTGGGGCGGCCAGGCGCTCGTCCTGCCCTACCTGGACGGCAGGTCGACGACCGCGCTGGCCCGGCGGGCGGCCCGCGCCGCCGCGCCGGGTCCGGGGTACCGGTCGTGACCGCCCCCGCGGCAGGACTGCCGGACACCCGCACCGTGCCGGACGGCCGACGCGCCCCCGAAGCCCCGCGCGTGGGCATCGTCGTGATCACCCGGAACCGCCGCGAGCGGCTGCTCGGCACGCTGGAACGGGTGACGCGGCTGCCCGAGGAACCGCCCGTCGTGGTCGTGGACAACGGCTCGTCGGACGGCACCGCGGACGCCGTCCGCGCGCGCTTCCCCTCCGTACGGGTCCTCACCCCCGGCCGCAACCTCGGCGCGGTCGGCCGTACGTACGGCGCCGCCGCCCTCGACACCCCGCTCGTCGCGTTCAGCGACGACGACTCCTGGTGGGAACCCGGCGCGCTCGCCCGCGCCGCCGAGGTGTTCGCGGCACACCCCCGGCTGGGACTGGCCGCCGCCAGCACCCTCGTCGGTACGGACGCCGCCGCCGACCCGCTCAACGCGGTCCTCGCCGCCTCCCCCTCGGCCGCGAACCCGACCTGCCCGGACCGTCCGTCCTCGGCTTCCTGGGCTGCGCGGCCGTCGCCCGCCGGGACGCCTTCCTGGAAACCGGCGGCTACCACCCCGTACTCCACTTCGGCGCCGAGGAAACCCTGCTGGCCATGGACCTCGAAGCGCGCGGCTGGGGCGTCGCCTACTGTCCCGCCCTCGTCGCCCGGCACGAACCCGACGGCGCGGGCGGCGCCCCCGCCCCGGTCGCACCGCCCGTGTACGCCGCAACGCCCTGCTCACCGCCTGGCTGCGCCGCCCGCTCCGGCACGCCCTCGCGCACACGCTGCGGCTGGCGCTGGACGGCCGTACGGACCCGGAGGCGCGCCTGGCCCTGAACGAGGCGGTACGCCGCCTGCCGGCCGCGCTGGCACGGCGGCGGCCGCTGCCGGGGCTGGTGGAACGCCGGGTGCGGATGCTGGAGGTGACGTCGTGAGCGGGGGCCGTGTTCGGGGGCGCGAGCCGCGTCCGGGGGCGTCCCGCAGTACCCGCAGCGCACCGGCCCGCCGGACGAACGCTCCGCGCCCCCGCACCGCAACGCCGGTGCCGGGCCTGACCGCACCGACCCGAGGACACCTCCCGTGACCGATCCGCGCACCACCGTCATCGTCATCACCCGCAACCGCAGCGACGACCTGCTGCACACCCTCGACCGGCTCGCCGAACTGCCGGAGAAGCCGCCCGTCGTCGTGGTGGACAACGGTTCCACGGACGGCAGCGCGTCCGCCGTACGCCGCCACCCCCTCGCGCCGCGGCTCATCCCGCTGGAGCACAACGCCGGGGCGGTGGGCCGCAATCTGGCCGCGCGGGTGGCGACCACGCCGTACCTCGCGTTCTGCGACGACGACTCGTGGTGGGAGCCCGGCGCCCTGGCCGGGGCCGCCGATCTGCTGGACGCGTACGGGCGGCTCGGCGCGGTGACCGCGCGCATCATGGTCCACCCGCACCCGGACGCCCCGGAGGCGGGCGCCTCGCCCGGGGCCGGCCCGGGCGAGCCCGTCGAGGACCCGATCGTCCAGGAGCTGCGGCACTCCCCGCTGCCCGCCCCTTCCTGGCTGCCGGGCCCGGCGCTCGGCTCGTTCCTCGCGGCGGCCACGGTGCTGCGCGCCGACGCCTTCCGGGCGGCGGGCGGCTTCTCGCCCCGGCTGGTGCTGGGCGGTGAGGAGGAGCTGCTCGCCGCCGACCTCGCGGCCGACGGCTGGTGGCTGGCGTACGCCGACCGGCTCACCGTCCACCACCGGGCGTCGCCGCACCGCGACGCGACCCTGCGCCGGCGCCAGGGCATCCGCAACACCCTGTGGTTCACCTGGCTGCGCAGGCCGCTGCCCGCCGCCGTACGCCGGACGCGCGTACTGGCCTCGACGGTGCCGCGGGACGCGGTGTCCGTACGGGCGTTCGCCGAGGCCGCCGGCGGTCTGCCGTGGGTGCTGCGGGAACGGCGCCCGCTGCCGCGGGAGGTGGAGAGCCGGCTGCGTCTGCTGGAGGCGCCGCAGCGGGAGTCGACGGCGCGGCGGTACTGCGGGTGAGACGGTGCGCGCGCTTGCGGCAGTCCTGCGGCTGAAACGTTTTCGGCCAGGGACGGCACGACGTCGGCCGTCGTGCCCCGTGGGGGCGAGCGCGACGGCCGGCGTCCGGAGCCGAACGGGCGGTGAGGTTACTTCTCGCCGACCTTCAGCAGCTTGTTGGGCGTGCCCTCGCTCGGGTTCTTGATCTTGTCGGGCGTGGCGCCGTCGGTCAGCGCGGTGGCGACCGCGTCCGGCTTGGCGTCCTGGTGACCGCTCAGGTAGACCGCGGCGGCGCCCGCGACGTGCGGGGTGGCCATGGACGTACCGGAGATGGTCTTGGTGCCCTGGTCGCTGTCGTTCCAGGCCGAGGTGATGTCCGAACCGGGCGCGTAGAGGTCCACCGCGCTGCCGAAGTTGGAGAAGTCGGACTGCTCGTCGGTGTTGGTGCTGGAGGCGACCGTGATGGCCTCCTTGACCCGCGCCGGGGAGCCCTGGCCCGCGTCGGTGGACTCGTTGCCCGCCGCCACGGCGAAGGTGACACCGGAGGCGACCGCCTTCTGGACCGCGGTGTCCAGCGCCTCGTCGGCGCCGCCGCCCAGCGACATGTTCGCCACCGAGGGGCCCTTGTGGTTCTTGGTCACCCAGTCGATGCCCGCGACGACCTGCTCGGTGGAGCCGGAGCCCTGGTCGTCCAGCACCCGGACTGCCACGATCTTCGCCTTCTTGGCGACGCCGTGCGCCTTGCCGGCGATGGTGCCCGCTACGTGGGTGCCGTGGCCGTTGCCGTCGGTGGCGTCGTTGTCGCCGTCGATCGCGTCGAAGCCGGAGGAGGCGCGGCCCTCGAAGTCCTGGTGCGTGGTGCGCACACCGGTGTCGATGACGTACGCGGTGACGCCCTCACCCGCGCTGTCGGGGTAGGTGTACTTCTTGTCGCCCTGGGTGTCGGCCTGGTCGATACGGTCCAGACCCCACGACGGCGGGTTGTCCTGGGTGCCGTCGATGTGGAACTTCTTGTTCTGCACGACCTTGTCGACGGCCGGGTCGGCGGCCAGGCGACGGGCCTCCTCGGCGCTGAGGCCGGTGGCGGAGAACCCGTTCAGCGCGGCGGAGTACGTCCGCTTGACCTCGCCGCCGTACTTGCCGGCCAGGTCCTTGTTCTGTTCGGCCTGCACTCCGGCGCTGCGCACCGAGTTCTTCAGCATGACGATGTAGCTGCCGCTGACGGCGCCCTTGGCCTCGGCGCCGTAGATCTTGCCCTCGGCGGGCGAAGCGCCCGCGGTGACCGCGGTGACCGTGGCGATACCGGTCGCGGCGACCACGGCGGTTATCGCGGTGACGAGCCGCTTCTTGCTGGAACGCTTGTGAGCGTGAGCCATTCGAGGGTTCTCCTCGTTCGGGACGTGTGGGGGAAAGCGTTGCGCAACAGCCCGGACGGACAAGAAGATCTCCGCCGGGCTGGCTCGAAACCCTGTCGGATTGACGGGGTCAATTCAAGGCCGCCCGGGCGTTGTGAGATAGGCAACAAGCCTGCGTAATTGCAAACGCCCGCAGAAGGGGGCAAATACGCGTCGCGGCCGCTCGGCGGTACGTCAACTCCGTTTACGTGGCCGCAATATGCCGCAGGTCAGCCGCGATACGGCTGTCGAAGTTACCCACGGTACGGAGCGCGGCGCCCGCAATGCGGGAAAACCAGCCGTTACAGGGAACAGGCGGGCAATCACCCCCGGCGCCCCCTGCTTCTTCACAGATCAACAATCCCCGGTCTGCGCGGCCTCAATCCTCGGCATAACACTTCCGAGGCGTGGCATCACTCACTCGGGGCTCCCCTTCGGCCGAACGCGTTTTATACGCAACGCAATTCCCCCGGCACAGCGGGCGACAGAACGGCCGCGCGCTACGCCCGCTCTCCGCCCCCTTATTGGGAATGCGCCGATATTCCGTCACGAAACACCCGCGGGCCTCTTCAGCGCTGATACCGCGCCAGCACCAGATTCCCGTCGTGGACCAGACGTTCGCGCAGCTCGTCCAGGTCGACGGCGCCGCTGTAGTACTCCTGGAAGGCCGGTGTCGCGATCTTGTCCTTCCACTCCGGGTAGCCCCGCACGGACTGCGCGGGGGCGGCGCGCAGCGTGCCGGCCAGGGCGGTGCCCGTCGACCAGCCGTAGCGGTCCGTGTGGAGTTCAGGGGCCTTCAGCGCCTCCCGGCCCGTCGGCAGCATCCAGTCGCCGAGCGCGAGCCGCACCATGTTGGGCGGTCTCAGCAGGAAGTCGACAAAGGCCATCGCCTCCTCCTTGCGGGGACAGTCCGCCGCGATCGACAGGGTCTGCGGGCTGACGCCCTGGTCCCCGCCGCCGGCGCCGCCGGGCGCGGGCAGCACCGTCCACTCGAACTCCTTCGGGGCCTGCTGCACGATCTGCTGCCGGTAGGAGAACCCGAGCGGCAGGATCGCGTACCGGCCGGCGAAGAAGCCGGGGAGCGTGTCGGCGCCGCCCATGCCCAGCGTCGTACGGGCGGCGCTGCGCGCGACGTTGACCTGGTCGTGGACGGCGCGCGGCACCACCTGGTCGGCGGCGTCGAACCGTACCTCGGCCCGGCCGTCCGGGCGGCGCCGGAAGATCCGGCCGCCGGCGGACAGGGCCAGGTTGAGCGTGACGGACACCGGCTCCTTCAGCGGCCAGGCGACGCCGTACCCGCCGCCGCCCGTCAGCGCCTTCGCCACCTCCCCGAACTCCTCCCACGTCCACGGCTCGCGCACGGTCGGCACCCGCACCCCGGAACGCCGCAGCCGCACCTGGTCGGCGATCAGGACGCGGGGCTCCTGGAGGAAGGGGATGCCGTACACCCGGCCGCCGAAGGTGCCCGACTCCCAGCTACGCCGCGGGATGTCGTCCCGCAGGCGCGGGGGCAGCAGGCCGGTCAGGTCGGCGAGATGGCCGCCGTAGGCGAAGTCGGCGAGGTCGTCGGACGCGTCGTGGATGATGTCCGGCGCCTCGCCGCCCTCGAAGGAGGTGAGCAGCTGGTCGTGGACGGTGGGCCAGGCCCCCTGGACGTACTGGACGGGGGTGTCCGGATGCCGGCGGTTCCACTCCGCGACGAGCTGCTTGTTCGCGTCGACGGACTCCTTCTGCCAGGCCAGCGACTGGAAGCGGAGTACGCCACGGTCGCCGCCGCGGCCTCCGCCGCCGCCCGAACAGCCGGGCAGCAGGGCAGCGGCGGGCACGGCCGCGGCGGCGGCCAGCACGGTACGGCGGCGCGGGCTGCCGGGAGCGGCCATCAGTGCTTCACCGCCCCGGCCAGCATGCCGCCGGTGATCCGGCGCTGGATGACGGCGAAGAGCACCAGGCCGGGCAGCGTGGCGAGCAGGGCCGCCGCGGCGAGCGGGCCGAGGTCGGCGACGCCCTCGGCCCCGAGGAAGTGGGTCAGCACGACCGGCATCGTCTGCTTCTCCGGCGATGTGAGCAGGACGAGCGCGAAGAAGAACTCGTTCCACGCGGTGATGAAGGCGAACAGGCCGGTGGCGACGATGCCGGGCATCAGCAGCGGCCCGGTGACCGAGACCAGGATGCGCAGCCGGCCCGCGCCGTCCACCGCCGCGGCCTCCTCCAGCTCCGGCGGCACGGCCCGGACGTAGCCGGTCAGCATCCACAGCGCGAACGGCAGCGACCACACCACGTACACCAGGACGAGCCCGGTCCGGGAGTCGACCAGGTGGAGGTTCTTCAGCACGAGGAAGAGCGGGATGATCACCAGGACCAGCGGGAACGCCTGGCTGACCACGACCCAGCCGGTCGCCGCCCGCGCTAGGCGGGTTCGACGGCGCGCGAGGACGTACGCCATGGGCGTCGCCAGGACGATCGCGACCAGCGCCGAGACCGCGGCGGCGAGCAGGCTGTTGCCGGCGGCCTGGAGCAGCGGCTGCTCGTCGAAGGCGGTACGGAAGTTGTCGAGCGTCGGCGCCCGGGGGATCCAGGTGGGGTGGATGCTGCCCAGTTCGCGGGGCGGTTTGAAGGCGGTGGAGACCAGCCAGAGGAAGGGGAACGCGAGGAAGGCGAGGTAGCAGAGGAGGGCGAGGTACTGCCCGGCCCGGCCGACGCTGCGCCGGGTGGCCCAAGGGCGCTCGGCCGACGAGGACTTCCGCATCACTGTCACTGTTCCTCCTCCCCCTCAGCCGCCGTGAGAGGTAGACGGCCAGCAGGACCGCGATGAGCGCGACCATCGCCAGCCCCATCGCGGCGGCGTAACCGAACTGCCCGTACCGGAACGCCTCCTCGTACGCGAACAGCATCGGCAGCCGGGTGCGGCCGCCCGGGCCGCCGTCGGTCAGCACGAAGACCAGCGCGAAGGAGTTGAAGTTCCAGATGAAGTTGAGCGCCGAGACGGCCAGCGCGACCGGCTTGATCGCGGGCCAGGTGACCGTACGGAACCGCCGCCAGGCTCCGGCGCCGTCCATTGCGGCGGCCTCGTGCAGCTCACGGGGGACGTTCTGGAGTCCGGCGAGAAGGGTGACCGTGGTCTGCGGCATCCCCGCCCAGACGCCCACGACGATCACGGCGAGCAGGGCGGTGGCCGTACCGCTCAGCCAGTCCCGGCCCTCGTCCGGGCCCAGCCCGAAGCCGCGCAGCGTCTCGTTCAGTACACCCGCGTCCGGATGGTAGACCAGCCGCCACATGATGCCCACCACGACCTCGGGCATCGCCCACGGGATGATCGCCAGCGCGCGGGCCAGCCAGCGCAGCCGCAACTCCTGGCCGAGCAGCAGCGCCAGTCCGAGGGCGAGGAAGAACTGCGGGACCGTGACGCCCAGCGCCCACACCAGCCCGACCCGGAACGAGTCCCAGAACAGGGTGTCCTGGAGCAGGTCGGAGAAATTGAGCAGGCCGACCCACCGGGTGGCCTGGGTACGCCCCGACTGCGCGTCGGTGAACGCCAGCCCGATGCCGTACAGCAGCGGGCCCACGCTCAGCACCAGGATCGGGATCAGCGCGGGCAGGATCAGGAACCACGTCCCGTGCCCGGCCACCGGCCGGCCCCCGGCCCGCGACACCGGCCCCGCACCCGTTCCTCTCGTACGCCCCTGCCCCGGTACGGGACCGTCTCGACCCAACGCGACTCCCCGCATCCGCACACCCGGAACGGCTGTGACCACCACGAACAGGCCGCGCGTCCCCGGCCGGAACGGGCCGGACGACCGCCGTCATCGTCGTGACACCACCCGGCGCAGTCAAGCACCCCACCAGAACTCCGCCTCCGCGTCCCCCTCTCCCCCAGCCCCCTCCCCCCATCCCCTTCTCCCCTATTCCCCCTCTCGTCCCACCCCTCCCTCACCCCCTCCCCGTCCCTCCTGTCCCGTCCCTCCCCCTCCCCCCGACCCGGTCCTCCCGGCCCCTCCCCGCCGGGACCTGCGAGACTGATACCGATCACGCACCGCAGGAGGCGCCCCGATGACCGCACCGAGCACCACTCCGTTCACGGAGGCGCACGCCCGGGACGTCCTGGCCGCGGCCGGCCGGCCCGACGTCGCCGCCGACGCCCGGCTGCTCTCGCTCGGCGAGAACGCGGTCTTCGCCACCGACGGCGACGGCCCGGTCGTACGGGTCGGACGCAGCGCCGAACTGCTGGAGCGCGCCGAACGGGAGCTGCGCGTCGCCGTGTGGCTGGCGGATCAGGGCGTGCCGGCCGTGCGCGCGGCCGAGCCGGCGGCCCGTCTGGTGAACGGGCACCCGGTCACCTTCTGGGAGCGGCTGCCCGACCCCGTACGCCCCGCCGAACCGGCCGACCTGGCCGCCCTGCTGCGGCTGGTGCACGCGCTGCCGGAACCGCCGTTCGCCCTCCCCCGGCGTGAACTGCTGGGAGGGGTGGAACGCTGGCTGCGCCTGGCCGGCGACGCGGTCTCGGCGCGGGACGCCGAGTACCTGCGGGGCCGCCGCGACGCGTTCGCCGCTGCCGCCACCGCGCTGGAACCGCATCTGCCGCGCGGCCCGGTCCACGGTGACGCGCTGACCCGTAATGTCCATGTGGGCCCCGACGGCCCGGTGCTCGTCGACCTCGAAACCTTCTCCTCCGATCTGCGGGAGCACGATCTCGTCGTGATGGCGCTCAGCCGCGACCGCTACGGCCTGCCCGCCGCGGCGTACGACACCTTCGTGCGGATCTACGGCTGGGACGTCCGGGACTGGGAGGGCTGCGCGGTACTGCGCGGCTCACGGGAGACGGCCAGCTGCGCCTGGGTCTCGCAGCACGCTCCCGGCAACCCCGCCGCCCTCAAGGAGTTCCGCCGCCGCATCGCCTCCCTGCGCGAGGGCGACACCACCGTCCGCTGGTACCCCTTCTGACGCGCCCTCTCCTGCCGCACTCCCCTCCTGACGCCCCCGTCCCTTCCCTCCCCTTCTCCCCCTACGCGCTACCACGCGCGGCCGACGCCTGCCCCTGCCCGGGCAGACCCAGATCCAGCTCCAGCTCCTCGGAGCGCTCCCGCGCCCGCTGGTACGGAATGAGCGGCCAGGCCGCCTCGACTATCGCCTCCGGGTCACCGGAGCGGCGCAGATACTTCTGGAACGACGCGGCCTGCTCGGCAGCCGCCTCCTCCTGAAGGGCGTGCAGCGCGGCGAGCGCCGTCCCGGCCACCGCCGGATACCGTTCGCCAATCCGGCGCGCCACACCGGCCGCGGCCACCGCGTCCGCACCCGCTTCGTGCGCCGCCTCCAGCGGGACGCCGTAGTGCCGGCAGAGGGCCTGGAGGGTCCGCTTGCCCTTGCGGTAGCGGTCCACGTGCTTGTCCAGCACCAGCGGGTCGATGACCGGGGCGGGCTGCCGGCCGAGCCGCTCGGCCAGGGTCGGCAGGCCGTACCGTCGGCATTCGCGGTCCAGCAGCGAGAGGTCGTACCGCGCGTTCATCACCACGAGCGGGAGGCCCGCCTCCAGCGCCCCCGCGAGCGCGGTGGCGATCTGCTCGACCCCTCGGCCGCCGCCCGGCCGTGCGCCCGCACATGAGCGGTCGTCATCCCGTGTATGGCCGCCGCCTCCTCGGGCACCGGCACGCCGGGGTCGAGCAGCCAGGTGCTCCGCAGGGCCTCCCGGCCGTCCGCGTCCAGCCTGATCAGCGCGGCGGTGACGATACGGTCCCGCTCGACGTCCGTACCGGTGGTCTCCAAGTCGAAACTGACGAGCAGCCCTTGATGCCAGCCCATGACGGCCTCCTTCGGTGGTGCTTCCCCCGTGTTCCCCTACTCTCCCACGCGACACTGACAACGCCCCGGCTTCCGCCGCTTACCGGCCCTCGCCCGCTTCGCGGCGGCCGGCCGCCCCGGCGGGCCGCCCTCACGACACCGGCCGCGAGTCCGCCCACACGTTCTCGAACTCCTCCCGGTACGTCTCGAAGAGGCCGCGGTCGTCGTCCCGGTCCGAATCCTGGCGCAGCACCTCGCGGCCGCCGCCGCGCAGGACGAGGACCGGCGACTCCATGCCCCGGCTCCGCCGCAGGTACGGCTGGACGACGGCCACGCCGTCCGGGCCGTCCCCGTCCACCAGGTAGGCGGTGAAGCGGGGCGTCTCGTCGAAGACCTGGATCTCGAAGGCGCCGGGGTCGTGCAGCCGGGCCCGTACCCGCCGCATGTGCAGGATGTTCATCTCGATGGAGCGGCTCATCTCGCCCTTTTTGAGCCCCAGTTCCCGTTCGCGGCGGCGGACCGCGCTGCTGGCGGGGTTGAGGAAGAGGAGCCGGACCCGGCAGCCGGACTCCGCGAGGCGGACCATGCGGCGTCCGGAGTAGTTCTGTACGAGGAGGTTGAGGCCGATGCCGATGGCGTCCAGGCGCCGGGCGCCCCCGAAGAGGTCCTCGGCGGGCAGCTGCCGCTGGAGGCGCACCCGGTCGGTGTGGACGCCGACGACGTCCGCGTACCGGTCGCCGACCAGGTCCTCCACCGCGTCGATGGGCAGCCGTCCGGCGGTGCGGGTGCCGATACCGGAGCCGAGTATCTCCAGCAGCCGGGCGGAGGCCCTCTCCGCCTGGGCGAGGACGGTGCCGGTCAGGGCGCGGTTGCGGGAGACGATGTTGCGGGCCACCTCCAGCTCGTCGAGGGCCAGCTCCACCTCCCGCCGGTCGTCGAAGTACGGCTCGAAGCACGGCCAGTGCTGCACCATCAGCTCGCGCAGCTGCGGCAGGGTCAGGAAGCTGAGGATGTTGTCGTCTGCGGGGTCGAGCAGGTAGCCCTTGCGGCGGCTGACCTCGCGGACCGCGACCGCCCGCTGGACCCACTCCTGGCCGGTGGGGCCGGCCGCGGCGATGACCCATTCGTCGCCGTGCACCGGTTCGTAGACGGGCAGCAGCACGGCCGCCACGACGGCCCGCAGCCGCTGTTCGACCAGGTTCAGCCAGATGTAGGCGCGCCCGGCCCGCCGGGCGCGGGTGCGCACCTCGCTCCAGGCCTCGGCGCCCCAGTCCAGCTCCGCGCCGATCTCCATCGGCCGGGCCAGGGAGACCGCCCCGGGCGGGGCGTCGACGGAGCCGCCCTCGTGTCCCTCATGACTGTCCTGGCCGTCATGGCCGTCGTCACCAGGGGGCAACTCCAGCCCGCCCGAGCTCACCTGCGCACCGCCTTCCGAACCCCCGTGCCAACGATCAAGGCAGACTACTGCGGGTCCGGGAGGCGGTGCAGCAGGATGGATCGAGTCTCCGGCCAACTGCCCTTATTGGACGTGACCGTTGTGTCCGGAAAGCTCGGGCGGAGTGAGCGGATTCATAGCGGTGACGTCCCGGGGGGCGAGCTGGAAGCCCTGCCAGTGCACCGGCATGGGCTCCTGGTCCTCGTCCCGGGCGATGTGGTGGTATCCGATGTTGACCCACGCGATGGGGTGGCGGAGCGGCTGTCCGTTGACCCACCGGTCCACGCTGGTGCCCGCGCCGGCTCCACAGTTCGCCAGGTTGTTGCTGGCGAACTGCTCACACTTGTCGTATTCGGTGAAGAACACGTCGTGCCGGGTGAAGGCGCGTCCGGTGTACTTGCTGGACCGACCGGGGACGATCTCGTACGACCGCGGATGACCGTCCTTGTTCTTTCCGATGTTGCTGACCACCCGCCACCAGCGGGTCGGCCCGGCGTCCCCCGCCAGCTCCTTGGTCACCGGGGTGCGGACCGTCGTGGTCTTGGGGGTCAGCCCGCCGCTCTGCGCGGTGGTCGTCGAGTCGAACTGCTCGACCCGGTTGGCCGACGAGCCGTCCAGCCCGAAGTTCAGCCGCCAGAAGACGTTGTGGCTGTGGCTGGTGGCGTAGTCCTTGGCGCCCTTGCCGATCGGCCAGCCGCGCCCGTCACCCGCGTCGTAGTCCGCGGGCGAGAGCGTGCCGGTCGCTCCGACCTGCATGTTCATCGTGCCGTCCGCGGAGAAGCGCCACTCGACGATGTATTCGTACCACCCGGTCTTGTTGACCGTGTAGACGAGCAGGTCCTTGCCCTGGAGCTGCTGGATCCTGGTGGTCTCGCCGGGGTAGCGGCCCAGCCGGTAGGCGTGGCCGCGGGCCCGGGTGGTGACGCACAGTCCGTTGACGTTCTCGTGTTCCGGGTCCCAGGCGCCCGGCACCTTGACCGATTTGATGGTGCCGCCGGGACACTCGCCCGGATCCAGCGTCTGGAGCCCCTGGGCGAAGCTCTGACCGGTGAGGTCGTCGTACTCGTTGCCGCCGTCGTCGTAGGGGACGTGGATCTGCGCCAGTTTCGCGCTGGTCAGCACCTGGATCGGGCGGGGCTCGCTCTTGGGCTGGTACGAGACGTTGTCCAGAACCAGTCCGGCGTTCTCGTCGTAGTGCCAGCACATGCGCCAAGTGGTGCCGGCTTCGAGGGTCTGCGTGATGCTGTACGGGGTACTGCACCCTGCGGCGGTGGACGCGGGCGGGGGCGCGGCCTGGGCGGCGGACGGTCCGGTCATCAGGGCGGCCGTACCGAGCAGCAGCGGCGCGGCGAGCAGTGCGGCGCGCCGGACCCGTGCACGGTGGGTACGGACGTGGGTACGGGCAGGGACACGGGCGCGGCCGTGGCCGACGCGGGCGCGGCGGAAGGGTCTTTCGTGCATGGAAACGCTCCTGTACGTCAGTGGGACGCGAGCTTCGGAGTACGCGGGTGCGTGGTGCTGCACGGTTCCTGCCGGGCGGCGGCCGGCCCGTGGCGGGCCGGGACGCCGTGCCGGGGCACGCGCGGGCGGCTCAGTCCAGCCGGCCGACCGTGCGGGCGCTCAGGTCGACCACATAGCGCCGGGTGTCGATCCACTGGCCGTCGCGCACCTTGGTGAAGAGCCGGACGCAGCGGTGCTCCCCGCAGGCGCGCAGCCCGGCCGGAGCCGGTCCCTCCGCCTCCCCCGGTAGACGAAGCCCCGTACGGCCAGCTGGCCGGGGCCGGTCAGCTCCTTGCCGGTGGCGTGTTTGTAGTCCTCCCGCAGTCCGGCCCCCTCGGGTGCGGCGATCAGCAGCCCGGCCGCGGCCTCGCTCTCGGCCCGGTTGGGCGGCGGCTGCACACCGTGCCGGCTGTCGCTCTTCTCCACCTTCCCGGTCGTGAGGTTGACGGTCTTGGTCACGTACGCGTCGGACCGGTAGTCGTAGAACGACACGTTCGCCCGGCGCGGCGGGGCGGCGAGGCCGGTCTCGTCCGGGCCCAGCTCGGCCAGACCGGTGGTCAGCCGCTCCGGCCCCGTCCTGCCCTTGACGTCCTCGGTCGCGCTGCGGAACGTACGGGGCGTGGCGAGGGCCTGGGCCCGCGCGACCTCGTCGTCCGTCAGCGGGTCCCGGCCGACGCCCGTGCTGCCCTCCGCGGGCGCGCGCTCCACCGCTCCCGGCCGTACCTGCGACGTCTGCCCGGTTCCCGCCTCCGGTCCTTCGACCGCGGCGGCCCGGCTCCCCCGCCGGCCGCTCCGGCGTCCCCCGGCAGGGTCACCGCGGCCAGGGCGGCGGTGCCCGCCAGCGCCACGGCCGCTCCCGCCACCAGCTTGCCCAGGTGGCGGTGCATCATCTTGCGCACTGTTCCCCCCAGCTGCCTCATGGTGCTCAGCACATATCGGTCGTCCTGTATGACGATCCGACTTCGCCGCGGGTTGCTCACCTTTCGGCGCAGATCGCGCGAAAAACCAGCCGTATTGGGCAGGTTGAAACACGAGACGATCGCAGCACCGTACGCAGCAAACGAACACGGCGACGCGTGACCGCCGTGATGCCTCAAGGCTTCGCGGCGCCCATCGAGGAAGTGGAAGAGTCGACGTATGCAGGTCTGGCCGGGACAGATGTATCCCCTGGGTGCCACGTACGACGGTGCGGGCACCAACTTCGCGGTGTACTCCGAGACGGCGGAACGCATCGAGCTGTCGCTGCTGCACGACGACGGCTCGGAGACCGCCGTCGAACTGCGGGAGACCGACGCGTTCGTACGGCACGCCTACCTCCCCGGGATCATGCCGGGACAGCGGTACGGCTTCCGGGTGCACGGCCCGTACAAGCCGGAGCGCGGTGACCGGCACAACTCCGCCAAGCTGCTGCTGGACCCGTACGCGAAGGCGGTCAGCGGCAGCATCGACTGGGACGAGGCGGTGTACGGCTACCACTTCGGCAAGCCGGACAGCCGCAACGACCTCGACTCGGCGCCGCACACCATGACGTCGGTCGTGATCAACCCGTACTTCGACTGGGGCGACGACCGCCCGCCCCGCACCGACTACCACGAGACGGTGCTCTACGAGGCGCACGTCAAGGGCCTGACCATGCTCCACCCCGACCTGCCGGACGATCTGCGCGGCAGCTACGCGGCGCTGGCGCATCCCGCGATCATCGAGCACCTGACCGAGCTGGGGGTCACGGCCCTGGAGCTGATGCCGGTCCACCAGTTCGTGAACGACCACCGGCTGGTGGACGCCGGACTGGCGAACTACTGGGGCTACAACACCATCGGCTTCTTCGCCCCGCACAACGCGTACGCGTCCTGGGGCGACCGCGGGCAGCAGGTGCTGGAGTTCAAGTCGGCGGTACGGGCGCTGCACGAGGCCGGTATCGAGGTCATCCTCGACGTCGTCTACAACCACACCGCGGAGGGCAACCACCTGGGGCCGACGCTGTCCTTCCGCGGTCTGGACAACGCCTCGTACTACCGGCTGGCCGACGACCCCCGCTATTACATGGACACCACCGGCACCGGCAACTCCCTGCTGATGCGCAGTCCGCACGTCCTCCAGCTCATCATGGACTCGCTGCGCTACTGGGTGACGGAGATGCGGGTGGACGGGTTCCGCTTCGACCTGGCGGCGACCCTGGCCCGGCAGTTCCACGAGGTGGACCGGCTGTCCTCGTTCTTCGACCTGGTGCAGCAGGACCCGGTGGTCAGCCAGGTCAAACTGATCGCCGAACCGTGGGACGTGGGCGAGGGCGGCTACCAGGTGGGGAACTTCCCGCCGCTGTGGACCGAGTGGAACGGCAAGTTCCGCGACACCGTACGGGACCTGTGGCGCGGCGAACCGCGCACCATCGCCGAGTTCGGCTCCCGGCTGACCGGCTCCTCCGACCTATACCAGGGCGACGGGCGGCGCCCGCTGGCCTCCGTCAACTTCGTCACCTGCCACGATGGCTTCACCCTGCGCGACCTGGTCAGCTACGACCACAAGCACAACGAGGACAACGGCGAGGACAACCAGGACGGCGAGAGCTTCAACCGGTCCTGGAACTGCGGCGCCGAGGGCCCGACCGACGACCTCGGGGTCCAGGAGCTGCGGGCCCGCCAGATGCGCAACTTCATCGCCACGCTGCTGCTGTCGCAGGGCGTGCCGATGCTCAGCCACGGCGACGAGTTCGGGCGCACCCAGCACGGCAACAACAACGCGTACTGCCAGGACAACGAGCTGGCGTGGGTGCGGTGGCCGGGGGCGGGCGGGGCGGGGGCGACAGCTGAGGCAGACGTGAACGAGTCGTCGCTCGCCTTCGAGGGAACACCGGAAGCGGACGGATCGGGCGCGACAGCCGCATCGGACGCGGACGGGCCGGACACGACAGCAGAGTCGGACACCGGCGGATGGAATGCGGCCGTACCGGACACAGGCGACCAGGGGCAGGCGGCCGTCCGCGAGGAGGACCGGGAGATGCTGGCCTTCGTCCGGCAGATGGTGTGGCTGCGGCGCGACCACCCGGTCTTCCGCCGGCGGCGCTTCTTCCACGGCCGCCCCATGGAGGGCACCCACGACGACCTGTCCGACATCGCCTGGTTCACCGCCGAGGGCGAGGAGATGCGGCAGCGCGACTGGCAGGCGGCGCACGCCAAGTCGCTGACGGTCTTCCTCAACGGCAGCGCGATCACCGAGCCCGGCCCGCGCGGCGAACGGATCACCGACGATTCCTTCCTGCTGATGTTCAACGCGCACGCGGACGACCGGCAATTCACCGTGCCCGTCGACCACGGCCGCCAGTGGCAGGCGGTCGTGGACACCGCCCATCCGGAGGTCGTGGCCGACGGCGGGGGCCTCAAGGCCCAGGCCGGCGACCACCTCACGCTGCCCGGCCGCAGCATGATGGTGCTCCAGCGGCCCGCCTAGGCGTTCCGGGGCCGGTGGACGTACAGGGCCGGGACCGGTGGTCGCGCATGGCCGGGGAACCGTTTGCGCACGGCGGCGGCCCCGGCCTCCCCCTGCCTCCCGGCCCCGGCCCCGGAGCGGTCGCGCGAGTACGGCGCACGGCACTCGCGCCCGTTCCGGATACGCCACCAGCCGTACGCCCGGCTCCGCCATTGCGGTGGATCCTGCCGGTTCCGTACGCCCGGGTTCCGGTTGCCGTACGGCGTAGTACGGACGCCCTTGCTCAGCGGCGGTCAGGTCTCGGCCATACGCCCGTACGGCGGCACCCGTCCCGGGAAAACCGGGTCGGGTACGGACAGCTTCCCGCCCGGGAGCGGCCGACTTTCCGCCTAGGAGCGGACAGCTTTCCTCCCAGGAGCTGACGACTTCCCGCCCGCTGTTCCTTCGAAGCCGGACCGGTGAAACAACAAGCCGTCCGGCGGGTACGGGTGTTCCCATGACGGCCGACTCCAGTGCGCCACCCACCACCACTGTGCCACCTACCGCTACCGCGCCCCCCACCGCCACGTACCGGCTCCAGCTCCAGCCGGACCTGCCCTTCGCCGCAGCCGAGAAGGCCGTGCCGTACCTCGCCGCGCTGGGCGTCTCGCACCTCCACCTCTCCCCCGTGCTGGAGGCGGCGCCCGGGTCCACACACGGCTACGACGTGGTGGACCACTCGGCAGTACGGGCCGAGCTGGGCGGTGAGGAAGGCCTGCGCGCGCTGGCCGCGACGGCCGCGGCGCACGGACTGCGGCTGGTGGTGGACACCGTTCCCAACCACATGGCCGTCCCGGCACCGGAGTCGCTCAACACACCGCTGTGGGCGGTGCTGCGGGACGGCCCCTCCTCCCCGTACGCCCGCTGGTTCGACATCGACTGGGACGGCGGGCACGGGGGACGCGTGCTGCTGCCGGTACTGGGCGGGCGGCTGGGAGACGAACTGGGAAACATCCGGGTCGACGGCGACGTACTGCGCTACCACGACCACGCCTTCCCCATCAGGCCCGGCACCGAGCAGCTTCCGCTGCCCCGTCTGCTGGACGCCCAGTGGTACCGCCTCGCCTGGTGGCGGCTGGCCCGCAGCGAGATCAACTACCGGCGGTTCTTCACCATCTCGGAGCTGATCGGCGTACGGGTCGAGGATCCGGAGGTCTTCGACGCGACACACGCCACCGTCCTGCGGCTGCTGCGCGAGGGCGTCGTCGACGGGCTGCGCATCGACCACCCGGACGGCCTGGCCGCCCCCGGCGACTACCTCACCCGGCTGCACACCGCGACCGGGGGCCGCTGGACGGTGGTCGAGAAGATCCTGACCGGCCGGGAACAGCTGCCGCGCGGCTGGCGGTGCGCGGGCACCACCGGCTACGACGCGCTGCGCCACCTCGACGGCCTGTTCGTCTGCCCGCTCGGCTCCGGACGCCTGTTCAGCGTCTACCGGGACTTCGTCGCCCCGCTCGCGGACGCGGGTGGCGACTGGGAGGAAACCGCACGCCGCGCCGCCTACGAGGTGGTCACCCACGACCTCGCGGCCGAGGTCGACCGCCTGGTGCGCACCGCGAGCCGGATCAGCGACCGGGCGTCCCACCAGGGCGACCACGCGCCCTGGGCGCTGCGCACCGCCGTCCGCGAACTGCTGGTACGGCTGCCCGTCTACCGCCCGTACGCCACCGACGCCGCCGGGGCGCGCACCGCGCAGCGCAGCGAGCTGGACGCGGCGATGCTGGCCGAGGCCGCCGCACGGGCGCGTACGGTCTTCCGCGCGCCGGAGGAGGCGCTGGCGGTGGACCTGGTGCGCGACCTGGCGCTGGGCCTGCTCGGCAACGGCCCGGACTGCGCGGATTTCGCCGCGCGTTTCGCCCAGACCTCCTCCGCGCTGCGCGCCAAGTCCGGGGAGGACACCGCCTTCTACCGTTACGTACCCCTGCTGTCGGCCTGCGAGGTCGGCGCCGACCCGGGGGCGCCCACGGTGGGCGTGGACACCTTCCACGCGTACTGCGCCCGCCTCCAGCGGGACTGGCCGCTGACCTCGACGGTGCTCTCCACCCACGACACCAAGCGCAGCGCCGACGTACGGGCGCGGATCGCCGTCCTGACCGAATGCCCGGACCGGTGGCGGGAACTGCTGCGCCGGGTGTCCGCCGGGCCAACCGGGGGCGAGGGTCCGCAGCCGCCGGACCAGCACCTGGCGTGGGTGGCCTGGCAGACCGCCTTCGGCCTCGGCAAGCCGTCCGCCGAACGGCTGATCCCGTCGGTGCTGAAGGCCGTACGCGAAGCGGGGCTGCACACGTCCTGGACGGACCAGAACGCCGGGTACGAGGAGGCGGTCGGCGACTTCCTGCGCGCCGGCCCGTGCGGACCGGCGGCGTCCTCACTGACCGAACTCGCCGCCGAGCTCGCACCGTACGTCCGCGCCAACGTCCTCAGCGCGGCCCTGCTGCACCTGACCATGCCCGGAGTACCCGACCTGTACCAGGGCACCGAGACCGAGTACAACGCCCTGGTCGACCCCGACAACCGCCGCCCGCCCCGGCTCCGCGCCGACCTGCTCACCGAACTCGACGACGGCGCGGCCCCACAGGACCTGTCCGCCGAAAAACTACTGCTGACCGCGACAGCCCTGCGCCTGCGGCGGACCCATCCCGAGTGGTTCGGCACCCAGGGCACCTACACCCCCTGCACGCCGACGGCACCGCAGCCGGCCACTGCCTGGCCTTCGCCCGGGCCGGCCGGTCGGTGACGGTGGCAACCCGCCTCTCCCTCCGCCTGGCCGAGGACGGCGGCTGGCGCGACACGGAACTGACGCTTCCGAACACCGGCACAGGCACAGTCTGGCGCGAACTGCTCACCGGCCGGGAGGTGCACAGGCCGGTGGTATGCCTGCGTGAGCTGCTGGGGCGGTATCCGGTGGCATTGCTGGTGGCGGGGGGCTGAGGGGCTGCGCATACGGACGGGGCCTGTGTGGCGGCTGCACAGACGCGGCGGCAGCCGGGGCCGCCCCGCGCCCAAGTCGCTCAAGGCTCCGGCCAGCCGTCGGCGCACACGGTGATCAGGCGGTGCCGGCGCCGTACGGATCGATGGGGGCGGGAAGGCGGGCCCGTGGATCTGGGCGCGGGGCAGCCCTGACGGGGCGAGGGCTTCGTCTGCGTGCTGGGCCGCGGTGTCGAGCCGGTGGTCGGCGAGGGCGACCATGCTGCGGGCACCGCAGGCCCAGGCCGTCAACCTCAGGTCGCCCGTGCGCCTACCGGGCGGAGTTGACCGGCTTCGTCGACTCCCCGGTCTGCTCACCCGAGCCGGTTCTGCGCCAGGAACTCGACCTGTCCACCTCGTGGTGGTCATCACTCCGCAAGGACCTGGAACGGCTCACCGCGGTCCGCACCGACCGGGTAGCGGTGCGCCAGTAGTGGACCGACCGGTCCGTGCCCCACTTCACCGGCCTGCCCGCGCCGCAGATCACCGAGTGGGCCACCGCCCATGCGATCTGCACTTCGCCAACCTCACCACCGACCGGCCAGCCATCCTCGCCTGGGAAGGGTGGGGCATCGCCCCGTACGGCTATGACACCGTCCTGCTGTACGTCTACAGCCTCCTCGCGTCGGCCACCGCCGCGCGCGTGAAGCACGAGTTCGCCTACCTTCTCGGCTCTCCGCAGGGACGAGCCGCCCAGATGATCGTGGCCACCGAACTGCTCCAACCCGCCTCCCGCGGCGACCATCCGGACCTCGTACCCCTCCTGCACAGGCTCATCAAGGAGCTCAACGGAGCACTCCAAAAAATCACCGAAGGTGCTCGTCCGTTCCGATTTCGGTTCGAGAGGGCCGGGGCCGAACTCGTTGGCATGTGGGGAGTCGGCGTTCGCGGAGCAGCGTCACGAACCGCGCGGCCGCGCCCGTGGGCGGCACACGGGAGAAGGCGGTGATCTCGCGGCGCCACGGCGGGTCGGTGGGGACGGCGGTGCAGTCCAGGCCGGTCAGTTCGTGGGCGGCGGTGATCAGGACGCCCACGCCGGCCGCGGCCATCCGTACCGCCGTGGACGTGTGCTGCGTACGGACGGCCGTACGGGGCGTGAAGCCGGCCCGTTCGCACTCCACGTCCAGCCACAGCCGGCCCGCCAGGACCGGTTCCAGTGCGCAGCGCACCCAGGGCCGGTCGGCCACTTCGTCGATCCGGACGGCGGCGCGGCCGGCGAGCGGGTCGCCGGGCGGCAGGACCATCACCATGTCCTCGGTGCCCACGACCGTGACCGGGCCCGGCCACTTCTCGGGCCGCGGTCCGACCGCCAGGTCGGCGACGCCGCGTTCCATGTGCGCGAACAGGTCCCCCGTGGTGGCGTATTCGTGCAGGACGAGGCGCACTCCTCCGTGCTCGCGCCCCCAGCGCGCGCAGACCTCCGGGAGTACGCCGACGGCGTGCGCGTGCACCGTCGCGATGTGCAGTTCGCCGCTCTCGGCCCCGGCCGTCGCCAGTGCGGCCCGGCGGGCCTGTTCGGCGCTGCGTACGGCGAGTTCGGCGTGCGGGAAGTAGGCGCGGCCCATGGGCGTCAGCCGGACGCCGCGCGGCAACCGTTCCAGCAGCGGGCCGCCGGACTCCCGTTCCAGGGCCTTGATCTGGTGGGACAGCGCGGACTGGGTGACATGCAGCAGCTCGGCCGCCCGGGTGAAGGACCCCTCTTCGACGACCGTGACCAGGTATTGCATCTGCCGCAGACTCATGCCCGCCCCCCTACGCCCCACCATGAACGTTCTTCATGGCCCCTATGGAAACATTGCCTTGGACTCATGGCGGGAGGTGGGCGGAGGCTGACCGCATGAGAGACACGCAGCGCAAGAGCGGCAGCGGCAGCGGCAGCGGCGGGGGAAGCGGCGAGACCGACGTGATCGTCATCGGTGGCGGCACCGGCGGCTACAGCACGGCTCTACGCGCCGCCGCCCTCGGGCTACAAGTGGTCCTCGCCGAGCGGGACCTGGTCGGCGGCACCTGTCTGCACCGCGGCTGCATCCCCAGCAAGGCGATGCTGCACGCGGCGGAACTGGTGGACGGCATCGCGGAGGCGCGCGAGCGCTGGGGCGTGAAGGTGACGCTCGACGCCGTGGACTGGGACGCGCTGATCGCCACCCGCGACGGCATCGTGACACGTAACCACCAGGGCGTCGAAGGGCACTTGGAGCGCGCCGGGGTGCGTGTGGTGCGCGGCAGCGCGCGCCTGACCGGCACGCGCTCCGTCTTCGTCGAGGCCCCGGACGGCGGGGAGTTCCACGCCCGGCGCGGTGTCGTCCTGGCCACCGGCTCCCGCCCGCGCCTGCTGCCCGGCCTCGTACCCGACGGCAGTACGGTCGTCACCAGCGACGACGCCCTGTTCGCACCGGGCCTGCCGGACTCGGTCCTGGTGCTGGGCGGCGGCGCGATCGGCGTCGAGTACGCGTCCTTCCACCGGTCGATGGGCGCCCGGGTGACGCTGGTGGAGGCCGCCGGCCGACTGCTGCCACTGGAGGACGAGGAGGTGAGCCGCCATCTGGCGCGCGGGCTGAAGAAGCGCGGCATCACGGTCCGTACGGACTCGATGCTGACCGGGGCCGATGTGGCGGACGGCGGGGTGCGGGCCACCGTCCGTACGCCGCGGGGCGAGGAGACCGTCGAGGCCGAGCGGCTGCTGGTCGCGGTCGGCCGGGTGCCGGTGACCGACGGCCTGGGCCTGGCGGCGGCCGGACTGACCGCCGACGGGCGCGGCTTCGTGCCGCCCGCCGACTGGTCCCGGCTGGAGACGGCCGTGCCCGGCATCCACGTCGTGGGCGACCTGCTGCCGCCCCCGTCCCCCGGGCTGGCGCACGCCTCCTTCGCCGAAGGGCTGCTGGTCGCCGAGACGCTGGCCGGTGTCCCGTCCCGGCCGGTGGACCACGCGACCGTGCCACGCGTGACGTACTCCTCGCCCCAGACCGCCTCCGTCGGCCTGACCGAGGCGGAGGCGCGGGCGCGTGGACTGGCCGTCCGGGTCAACACCCTGCCGCTGACGGCGGTCGCGAAGGGCATGGTGCACGGGCAGGGCGGCATGGTGAAGGTCGTGGCGGCGGAGGGCACGGGCGGCGCGGGTGCCGGGGCCGTGCTCGGTGTCCATCTGGTCGGCCCGCACGTCTCGGAGATGATCGCCGAGAGCCAACTGCTGGTGGCCTGGGACGCCGAACCGTCCGACGTCGCCCAGCACATCCACGCCCACCCCACCCTGTCGGAGGCGGTCGGCGAGACGTTCCTGACGCTGGCGGGGCGGGCGTTGCATCAACATCAGCATAAGCATCAGCACTGACCTGCGCTGCTCGGGCAGGGCGGGCTGCCCGGCAGCGCCGGCTCCGCCTCCCGCCTCCCCGAAAAGGAGTTGCGCCACCCCTGCCGCGCGGTCACCATCGGCGCGTGCGACTGGCGCCCCCGCGTACGAGTCGCACCCCGGCGTACGGACACCCCGCACGCGCCCCACCTCAGCCAGGAGCAACGGAATGCGCCGAAGCCTCGGAACTACTCAGCGCCCTTACCGGACGACAGTTCTCGAGGTTTCGACCACCCATGCACACCTTGAACATCGGCATTCTGGCCCACGTCGACGCGGGTAAGACCAGCCTGACCGAGCGGCTGCTGTACGCGACCGGCGCCATCGAGCGGCTCGGCAGTGTGGACGCCGGGGACACCCGGACCGACACCGGGGCCATCGAGCGCGAACGCGGTATCACGATCCGGTCCGCGGTCGCCTCCTTCACCGCGGGTGACGTCCAGGTCAATCTGATCGACACGCCGGGGCACTCCGACTTCATCGCCGAGGTCGAGCGTGCCCTGGGCGTACTGGACGGTGCCGTGCTGCTCCTGTCCGCCGTCGAGGGCGTACAGGCGCGTACGCGTGTCCTGATGAAGACGCTGCGGCGGCTGCGGCTGCCCACCCTGCTGTTCGTCAACAAGATCGACCGGGCCGGCGCGCGGACCGAAGCGCTCGTGGCGGACATCCGCCGCACCCTGGCGCCGCACGTCGTCCCGATGGCAGCCGTACGCGGCGCGGGCACCCCGGGCGCGCGGACGACGCCGCTTCGCGCGCACGTGCCCGCCGTACGCGCCCGGCTGACCGAACTCCTCGCCGACGCCGACGACACCATCCTCGCCCGCGCGGTGGACGGCCCGCCGCCGAGCCCCGAGGAACTGCTGGCCGCGCTGGCCGCCCGTACCGCCGACGGCTCGGTGCACCCGCTGTACTTCGGGTCGGCGATCGGCGGACAGGGCGTCGGCGCGCTCATCGACGGTATGACCCGGTTGATCCCGCCGCCCCCACCCGGTGCCGCCGGTGCCCCGCCGCGTGGCACGGTCTTCGCCGTCCAGCGCGAGCCCGGCGGTGGCAAAAGTGCCTACCTGCGGCTCTACGAGGGCGAGGTGCGGCCGCGGCGGCCCGTCAGTCTGCACCGCCGGGAACCGGACGGCACGGCCGTCCGCGTCGACGGACGGATCACCGCGCTGGAGGTCGTAGGCCGCCCGCCGGGTGACCAGGCGCTGCTGACGGCCGGGAACATCGCGGTGCTGCGCGGCCTGCCCGGCGTACGGGTCGGCGACCGGCTGGGCGGCGAAGCTCCCGGCACGCACCGGGAGGACGGCGAGGCGCTGTTCTCCCGGCCGACCCTGGAGACCGTGGTGCGCGCCCGGCGCCCGGCGGAAGCCGCCCGGCTGCGTGCCGCGCTGCTGGGGCTGGCGGAGCAGGATCCGCTCATCCACGCCCGGCCGGCCGCCTCCGGCGCCACCTCGGTCCTCCTCTACGGAGAGGTCCAGAAGGAGATCATCGCGGCCACGCTCCGCCAGGACCACGGCATCGTGGCGGACTTCGCACCGAGCCGGGTGGTGTGCGTGGAACGGCTCCTGGGCACCGGCGAGGCGTACGAGGAGATCACCGGACGCGACCACGTCGGCTGGTGGGCGACGGTCGGGCTGCGCGTCGAGCCCGGCCCCCGCGGCTCCGGCCCGCGCTTCGCGTACGAGACCGAACTGGGCGCGCTGCCGCACGGTTTCCACCAGGCGGTGGAGGACACGGTGTACGCGTCCCTGCGCGACGGGCCGCGGGGCTGGGCGGTCACGGACTGCCGGGTCGTGCTGACCCGTTCCGGTTTCGTGGGTCCGGTCAGTACGGCCGGGGACTTCCGCGGGGTCACGCCGGTCGTCCTGGCGCGTGCGCTGCGCCGGGCCGGTACGCGGGTGTACGAACCGTGCCACTCCTTCGAGGCGGAGGTGCCACTGGACACCATCGCCCCGGTCACCGCGCATCTCGCGCCCCTGGGCGCGGACTTCGACGACACCTCGGCCGCCGGCGGCCGTTGGCTCCTCACCGGCACTCTGCCGGCCCGCCGGCTCCACGACGCCGAGCGGCGACTGCCGGGCCTCACCCGTGGCGAGGGCACTTGGTGGTCCCAGCCGTCGGGGCCGGAGGGCGACCGGCCGGTGCCGCGGGGGTCGTCGTACGACAGGGGCTAGTACTGCAACGGTGCTTGCCGTGACTGGTGGCCAGTTGGGTCGTTGGTCTGGTTATGGGTGGGGGCCTTGCTGATGTCAGGTTGTGGGCGGGTGAGCTTGAAGCGGTGCATGGGCGGTTCGTGCACCGCTTCAGCCGGGAGGAGCCGCGCCAGTCGGCGCTGGCCTATATGCGCGGGCTGATCTCGCCGCTGGAGCGGAAGAACGGCTGGACGCTGGCGGAGGAGGCTGGTTATGGCGGCCCCGATCGCATCCACCGGCTGCTGAACCGCATCGAGTGGGATGCTGACGAGGTCCTGGGCGACGTACGTGACTACGTCGTGGAACACCTCGGCGACCGGGACGCCGTGCTCATCGTCGATGACACCGGTTTCCTGAAGAAGGGCGTCCGCTCGGCCGGGGTCCAGCGGCAGTACTCCGGCACCGCGGGACGCACCGAGAACTCCCAGATCGGGGTCTTCCTCGCCTACGCGACGGGCCGCGGACGCACGTTGATCGACCGGCGGTTGTATCTGCCCGCGTCGTGGACGGATGACCGTGAGCGATGCCGGCGGGCGGGCATCGGCGACAGTGTCGCCTTCGAGACGAAGGTGGCCATGGCCAAGGAGATGATCCGCCGGGCCATCGCCGACCGGCTCCCGTTTCGGTGGGTGACGGCCGATGCCGCTTACGGCTTCAGCAAGGGCTGGCGCTTCGAGCTCGAGCAGGCCGATGTCTTTCACGTCATGGCCACCACCCGGCACGACACCGTCGTCACCCGCTGGGCCATCGACCACCCCGTCCACGACCTGTTCCCCGGCCTGCCGCGGCAGAAGTGGAAACGCCGCTCCTGCGGCGAGGGGGCCCACGGACGGCGGATCTTCGACTGGGCCCGCGTTGAGGTGCGGCCCTGGCACCGCGAGGACCGTCAGCACTGGGTGATCGCCCGTCGCAGCGTCAGCCGGCCCGAGGAAATCTCCTACTACATCGCCTACTGCCCCGCCGGCACCACTCTCGACGAGCTGATCCGCGTCGCCGGGAGCCGATGGGCGGTGGAGGAATGTTTTCAGAGCGCGAAGCAGGAGTGCGGGCTGGACGACTACCAGGTCCGCCGCTACCCGGGCTGGCACCGCCACATGACGTTGGCCATGGCCGCCCACGCCTGCCTGACTGTCCTGCGGGCCCGTGAGCTGGATGCGGAGAAAGCAGAAACGGATCCTCCCAGCTCATCCACCTCAGTCTTGCCGAAATCCGGCGTCTGATCTACCGACTCACCCACCGCCGGCCGGCACCGGCCGAGCACATCCTGTACTGGTCACACTGGCGTCGACGGCGCCAGCACCAAGCCCGCAACAGTCACTACAAGCAACGCGGGCACAGCCCCTGATCCTGGCCACCAGTCACGGCAAGCACCGTTGCAGTACTAGGTCGACACATCTAGTTGTACCGACCGGGGACATTGATCGAGAGCAGGGCGTGCCACTTAGCAGTCACGAGGCTGGGGCCGAGTGTCTTTCAGCCAGGTCCTTGGCAAGCTGGCTGATGCGTTTGCGGGCTGTCTCTGGGGTGAGTATCTCGATGTGGTCGCCGAACTGGAGGAGCTGACGCACTGACTCGATGTCGGGGTAGCGGACGACGATGGTGCACCAGCCGTTTTCCGTGTCGGAGACATCGTGGATGCGGGTGCCGAGGATGCGCCGTGCCAGGTCGAGGCCATTTTCTGGCAGACGGACGGTCACGCTCACGCGACCTGGCCTCTCGGTGCGTTCCTTCAACGCAGCCCACCTGGTGCGGAGGGTCTCATCTGGTCGGAGAACAGCTGGCGCGTCGAGTTGTTCGTAGGCCGAGAGTCGTTCCAGAGCGAACAGCCGACCGGTCCCCTGGTCGTCGGCGATGAGATACCAGCGGCCTGATTTCGCCACGATCCCGTACGGGTCGACCACCCGCGTCGAGGCCTGTTTCTCGGCGCTGCGCCGGTACTGGATTCGCAGCCGGCGTCGGTGTCGCAGGGCCGAGGCTAGATCCGACACGTCCACCGCTGGCTTTGAGTCAGCAAGCCACGCGTTGCTGTCCACCAGTACCAGGTCCGCCAGTCGCAGCAGGCTCGGCGACTCAGGTGCTGCGGCCTGGCGGGCGGCGATCTTGCGCGCGGCCGACTCCTGCACCGCAGACAGGCCCATGCGCTCAAGTTGCGCGCTGTCCAAACCAGCCACGGAGAGGACCTCCAGCTCTGGTGGTTCCAGATGGGATGCGTTGAGCCGTGCACCGGGGAGCAGAACGATCCCACCGTTCCGCCCGCGTTCGGCATAAACAGGCACACCTGCTGTAGAGAGCGCCTCGACATCCCGCAGCACAGTCCGCCTGGACACCTCCAGACGCTCGGCGAGCTCGGTGGTGGTGATGCGCTGACGGGTCTGCAGGAGCAGCAAGAGGTGCAACAGCCTCGAAGCCTTCATGCTGACCAATGTTTGCAGAAAAGGTGACAGGTTCTGTCGCGATTAGGCGATCAACTGGAGCGGTACCGAGAATTCAACGATCTGAGGAGCGCTCTATGCCCGCACCCAACCTGTTCCTGATCTACGTCCGCGACGCCGAGGCCGCTACGGCCTTCTACAGCGACCTGTTCGAGATCGAACCGACCTTCACCAGTCCCCACTATGTGGCTTTCGAGGTAGCCCCCGGCGTCCTGTTCGCGTTGTGGACGGGGGGCAGCGAACACGCGGTCCCGAGCACCCCTCGCACGAGCGAAGTCGGGCTGATGGTGCCGGGAGCAGCGTCCGCAGTTGACGAGATCTTCACGAGTTGGGTCTCGAAGGGAGTCCATGTCGTGGAGGAGCCGTACGACGCTGTCTTCGGCCGCACGTTCGTGATCACGGACCCCGACGGCAACCTCATCCGGGTCTCCCCGGTGGACTGAGCTGCACGAACCTTACCCACTATGTTCGTTCTCGAAGGGCCGGCCACACACGATGGCCGGCCCTTCAGCTTGTCCAGGAGCTCAGACATGTCACATCCGAACGCTGCCCTCACCCCGCGCCACCGTCTGAAAGTCGCGCGACTCGTCGTTGACGACGGCTGGCCAATCAGCGAAGTTGCGGCCCGTTTCCAGGTCTCCTGGCCCACCGTGAAGCGCTGGGTCGACCGCCACCTTGCTGGCGAGTCAATGCAAGACCGCTCGTCCCGACCGAAGACCTCGCCGAAGAAGACGCCCAAGGCAGTATCGATGCGATGCGTCAGCTTGCGGAGGCGATTGAGAGAGGGCCCAGTTCAACTCGCGACACGACTCGGCATCGCCGCGTCGACAGAAATTCGAGAACATCCCTGACGGCGGTGGATGGCGCTACGTCGGGCGACGGCAAGGCGAGAAGAACCGCTCGGCCACTCCCGACAAGCTGAAGGGCAAGTGGGGCAACCCGAAACTCGGCTACGCCTTCATGCACACGATCATCGACGACCACTCACGCGTCGCATACACCGAGGTCCACAACGACGAGACCGCCATCACCGCCGTCGGGGTGCTGCATCGAGCAGTGGCGTGGTTCGCCGAACACGGCGTTACCATCGAGCGCATTCTGTCGGACAACGGAGGCGCGTACCGGTCCTTCCTCTGGCGCGACACCTGCGAGGCCCTGGCCATCACGCCGAAGCGCACACGCCCTTACCGACCGCAGACGAATGGCAAGGTGGAGCGCTTCCATCGAACAATGGCCGACGGCTGGGCTTATGCCCGCTGCTACCAGTCAGAACAAGAGCGACGGGACGCACTCAAGACGTGGCTACACCACTACAACCAGCATCGGCCCCACACGTCCTGCGGCAACCAGCCGCCCTTCTCACGATTGACTAACGTCTCCGATCAGTACATCTAGGGCGCTGCCGACGTGGGCTGTCTCCGCGGCGTCGCGATGCCTGGCATTGCGACGCCGCGGTACTCACCCTGGGCACCATCGTGATCCGGGCCCCGGCGGCCCCGGCGGCTACCCCTCCGTGAGGACGTAGTCGACACGGCCGAACGCCACGTGGTCGCCGGGGCGGACCAGTACCTCTCCCACCACCCGACGGCCGTTGACGCAGGTGCCGTTGGTGGAGCCGAGGTCGCGCAGGATCCAGCCGCCGTCCGCGCTGCGCAGTTCGGCGTGGGCGCGCGAGACCGTGTCGTGGTTCAGGCGCAGGCCCGAGCCGGGGGCGCGTCCTATGCGGAGGGGGAACGGGTCCGGCGCGGGGAGCAGCAGTTTCGGCAGTCGCTCGCGGCGCCACGCCCTGCGGACCATGATGTTGAACGAGGACATCTTGCCCACCGCGCGCAGCACGGCGCCCTCGACCCGGCCGCGGGAGGCCAGGTCGGCGGTGGCCGCGGCGAGTTCGGCGTGCTGACGGGCGGTGAGCACCAGCTCCAGCCGCCGCAGGAAGGTGTCCTGGGACAGCCTGCCTTGCGCCGCGCCCTCGCGCAGCAGTTCCAAGGCGCGTTCCCGGTCGGCTTCCGACGGGCGCGCCGGTCGGGCCGGGAACTCCAGCGATGTCATGCCGGAGATTGTCCGGTGCCCGCGCGCCGGTGTCCAGCCGGGCGGAGCGGGGTGGGGCCTGGTGGGTGGCCGGGGCGGAACCCGTCGGAGGGCGGGCGGGCCTGCCGGAAATCCGTGGCGCGGCGCCGGAGGTCCGGGCTACGCTCTGCGCCGGCCCTGGACGAGGAAAGGAGGCGAGCGCCGTGCCGAAGTACCCCTACCCGCGCTCCCGCCCCGTCCGTCGGGCCGTTCCGGGCTGATCCCGGCCTGTCGGGGGCGCATCGACTGCCTTCCGAGAGGACCTCATGACCGAGTTGGTCATCCGCGCGCTCACCGAGAGCGACGCGTATCTGTTCGACACGCTGGACGACCCCACTGCCCATCTCGTCGGCCATCCGCCCTTCGGGCGCCGCTACGCGACGCGCGCCCAGGGCGGCCAGTACCGCCCCGAGTGGACGTGGGTCGCGTTGCGCGACGGTGTGGTGGTGGCCCGGGCCGCTTGGTGGGCCGGGCCGGAGGACGCCCGGCCGGTCGCCCTGGACTGGCTGGACTTCGCGCCGGGCGCGTCGGACGCCGCCGTCCGGCTGCTGCGCACCGCGCCCCTGCACGCCGAGTACGTGCTGCAACTGCCGCCGGGCTGGCGGGAGCAGCCGGCGGTGCGGGATGCCGCCCGCGCCCGTACGGACGTGGCGGCCGCGGCCGGTCTCGTACCGCTGGTCGAACGGTTCCGCTACACCTGGACGCCCGAGTGCGGTCTGCCGGAGCCCCCGGGACGGCTGGTGTTCCGGCCCGAGCCGGACGACGGGGTGTTCCTGGACATTCTGCGGCGGGTCGAGACCGGTTCGCTGGACGCCCATGCCCAGCAGGCGATCGCCGAGGGCGGCGTCGAGCAGGCCGCCCAGGAGGAACTGGACTTCTTCCGCTGGTGCCCGTCGCCGCGTGACTGGTGGCGGGTCGCCTGGACGGCCGAACCCGGGCGGGGCGGCGAGCCCGTAGGGCTGCATGTGCCCGCCCGAAACCTCCAGTCGCCGGTCATCGGGTTCATCGGCGTCGTACCGGAGCACCGCGGCCGGGGGTACGGCTACGACCTGCTGGCCGACTGCACCCGCCACCTCGCGCGGCACGGCGCGGAAAAGATCATCGGCGAAACGGACCAGCCGAACGTCCCGATGGCGGCGGCTTTCGCCAAGGCGGGCTACCCGATGACGCAGGAGCGTGCATTCTTCGTCTGAGCGGGCGGGGCCTTTTCGTCCGCCAGGCGGACGAAGGAGGAGAGCCGTGCTGTTCGAGGTGTGGGCACCGAACGCCGGACGGGTCGCGCTGCATTTCGTGACGCCCCGCGACCGGGACGCCGGAGGGACGGAAGGGGAAGATCTCGCCCTCACGACGGGGCACGCCCTCACGACGGGGCACGCCCTCACGACGGGGCACGCCGCGGCGACGGGGCACGTCCGCACGGGGCGGGTCCCCGCCGAGCACGTGCCCATGGAGCGCGATCCCGGCCGTGCGGGCTGGTGGCGGGCCGACGTACCGGCCCGCCACGGCGACCGTTACGGCTTCCGTCTCGACGACGGACCGCTCCTGCCCGACCCGCGCTCGGCCCGGCTGCCCGACGGGCCGGACGGGCCGAGCGCGGTGGTCGAGCACGACCGGTTCGCCTGGCGGCACGACTGGCCCGGCCGGCCCCTGCCGGGCGCGGTCCTCTACGAGCTGCACCCGGGGACGTTCACCGGCGCCGGCACGTTCGACGCGGCCGTCGAACGCCTGCCGCACCTCGCCGAGCTGGGCATCACCCACCTCTCGCTGATGCCGGTCTGCCCGTTCCCCGGCACACACGGCTGGGGGTACGAGGGGTCGCCCCCTGGGCCGTGCACGAGCCGTACGGGGGCCCGGACGGCCTCAAGCGGCTGGTCGACGCGGCGCACGGGCACGGCTTGGGCGTCGTCCTGGACGTCGTGCACAACCATCTCGGCCCGTCCGGCAACCATCTGCCCGCCTTCGGGCCGTACTTCACGGAGACGCATCACACACCGTGGGGCGCGGCCGTCAATCTCGACGCGCCCGGGTCGGACGAGGTCCGTGCGTACTTCATCGAGAGCGCGCTGGCCTGGCTACGGGACTACCGGATCGACGGCCTGCGCCTCGATGCCGTCCACGCTCTGATCGACACCCGCGCCCGCCATTTCCTGGCCGACCTGTCCGCCGCCGTCGACGCGCTCGCCACACACCTGCGCCGCCCGCTGTTCCTCATCGCCGAGTCGGACCTCAACGACCCGCGCACCACCGCGCCGCGCGCACACGGCGGCCACGGCCTGCACGCCCAGTGGAACGACGACTTCCACCACAGCCTGCACGCCGCGCTGACCGGCGAGTCCCAGGGCTACTACGCCGACTTCGCCCGCGCGCCGCTCGCCGCCCTCGCCAAGACGCTGACCGGCGGCTTCTTCCACGACGGTACGTATTCCAGCTTCCGCGGCCGCCGGCACGGCAGCCCGCTGGACCGGCGCGCCACCCCGGCCCACCGCCTGCTGGCCTACACCCAGACGCACGACCAGATCGGCAACCGGGCACTCGGGGACCGGCAGGCCGCCGGCCTCTCCCCGGACTCGTCGCCTGCGGGGCCGCGCTGGTGCTGTGCTCCCCGTTCACGCCGATGCTGTTCATGGGTGAGGAGTGGGCGGCCCGTACGCCGTGGCAGTTCTTCACCGATCACACGGATCCGGAACTGGCCGCGGCGGTACGCGACGGGCGTCGCCGCGAGTTCGCCGCGCACGGCTGGCGGGAGTCGGACATCCCCGACCCGCAGGACCCGGCGACGCGGGACCGTTCCTGCCTGGACTGGTCGGAGCCGGAGCGCGCGCCGCACGCCGCGCTGCTGGCCTGGTACCGCACCCTGCTCGCGGTACGCGCCGCCCACCCGTCGCTCACCGATCCGGATCTGACGCGCACCGAGGTCACGTACGACGAGGCGGCCCGCTGGCTGTCCCTGCGGCGCGGTCCGGTGCGGGTGGTGGTGCACCTCGGCGGGGACGGTGCCGGCACGGCGGAGGTGCCGGGCGGGAGCGCGCGGGAGCGGGTGCTCGCGGCGTGGCCGGACGCGGACGCGGTGACGGCCGGCCCGGGCGGCGTCCTGAGACTGCCGCCCGAGTCGGCCGTGGTGCTGTCGCGGGAGGAGTGACCTGCCCCCTGTTCTCCTGATCCCCGCCGTACGGGGATCAGCGCTTGAACTCCGCCACGAACGTCTCGCAGAATGCCTTCAGGTCGTCCGGCTTGCGGCTGGTGATGAGCTTGTTGGGGCCGCCGGTGCAGACCTTGACCTGCTCGTCCACCCAGGTGCCGCCGGCGTTCTCGACGTCCGTGCGCAGGCTGGGCCAGGACGTCAGCGTGCGGTCGCGCACCACGTCCGCCTCGATCAGCGTCCACGGCGCGTGGCAGATCGCCGCCACCGGCTTGCCCGCGTCGAAGAAGCCGCGGGCGAACGCCACGGCCTTCTCGTTCATCCGCAGCGCGTCCGGGTTGGCGACGCCGCCGGGCAGTACGAGTCCGTCGAAGTCGCCGACCTGGGCCTGGTCCACGGTCTGGTCGACGGGGAAGGTGTCCGCCTTGTCCAGATGGTTGAACGCCTGGACCCGGCCGGACTCGGTGGAGACGAGCTTCGGGGTGCCGCCCGCGTCGATCACCGCCTGCCACGGTTCGGTCAGCTCGACCTGCTCGATGCCTTCGGGTGCTACGAGAAACGCCACCTGCATGGCCGTTCATCCTTTGCGCTCGTCTTGCGTACGAAGGGGTGTTCCCTTTGTGGTCTTCTTTTCGCATCCCCGGTCGCAACCGGGCAAAAACATGCCAAATGGGAGGTGATCCGCCCTCGGTCAGCGGGTACCGGGGTGGGCTGGCCCGCAAACGGGGCGGCGGACATCTGGTGGCGGTCGGGGCCGTCAGGCCGACGGCTCTGCTGGCCCGCCTGTCCATCACCGGTCCACCTGTTAGACACTGCGTCCATGCCCTTGCGTATCGCCGACCTCCTCGCCCGCCCCGAGCTGAACCTGTCGGTGACCTACGACGTCCCGGCCGGACTGCTGGACCGCGCCGTCGAAGCAGCGACCGTCTCCGACCTGCTGCATCCGGGCAAGTGGCTGCAGGGCGGCGAGCTGCTGATGACGATCGGCCTGGTGCTGCCCATGGAACCGGCGGCCTGCCGGGCGTATGTCCGCGACGTGACCGAGGGCGGAGCCGCCTGCCTCGCGCTCGGCCTGGGCACCGGGCTCCCGTACCAGGAAGCCCCTGCGCCGCTGGTCGACGCGGCGCGCGAGGCGGGCCTGCCGCTGCTCACGGTCCCCGACGAAGTGCCGTTCATCGCCGTCACCAAGGCCGTGTTCGACGCGCGCGCCGACGAGCAGCAAGCGGTGCTGCACCGGGCGTTCGTGACGCAGCGGCGGCTGACCGCGGCGGCCACGGACAGCGGACT
This sequence comes from Streptomyces sp. Ac-502, assembly GCF_045222935.1. Taxonomy (NCBI): domain Bacteria; kingdom Bacillati; phylum Actinomycetota; class Actinomycetes; order Kitasatosporales; family Streptomycetaceae; genus Streptomyces; species Streptomyces sp. Ac-502. Next base: position 8,142,181 of record NZ_JBHFFO010000001.1, on the reverse strand, counting down.
GCAACCGATGCTGGAGGAATGGACCGCCGCCACCGGCGTCGGCGCGGCGGTGCTCGATCCGCTCGGGCGGCTGCTCGCCACCGGCGGCGGTCAGCGGCCCCCGTCCCCGGCCGCCGCACGTGACCTGGTCGAACGGGTCGCCGCACGCGGTCTGCGCGGCAGCGCGTCCAGTACGGCAGGCGGCTGCCGGATGGAGGTGCAGCCGCTCGGCGCCCGGCGGCTGCGCGGTCTGCTGCTGCTCACCGGCAGCCCGGACGCGGCGGCCCGTGCCGTGGTCCCCGGCCTGGTCTCGCTGCTCTCGCTGGAGCTGGAGCGCCGCCATCTGATGGACGAGCCGGAGCGGCGCCGCAGGTCGGCCCTGCTCGCGGAGCTGCTGTCCGACGAGGAGGGACCGGCGGGCCGGGCTCAGGACATCCTGGCCGCCGCCGGGCTCCACGACGACCGGGTGCGCGGTGTCGTCGTCGAGCCCCCGGCCGACGGTCCGGCGGACAGCGGCCCGCACGACATCGCCGCCGACCTGGCGCTGGCCGTGCCCGGCGGCCTGGTCCGGGTGGCGGCGAGCGGGCTCGTCGAGGCCGTGGTGGGCGCGGGGCTGGACGTGCGCGACGTCCTCGGCCGGTTCGCGCCGCGCTGTCCGGCGGGCATCGGCCCGCTCGCCCCGCCGGACGCGGTACGGGTCTCGCTGCGGCAGGCGGCGGGGCTGCTCGGCGTCAGCCGGGCGAGCGGGGTGCCCGAGGAGGCCCGGCAGAGCGCGGCCAGCCGACTCCTCCTGGGCCTCGGCGACCGCCGTACGCTGCACGGTTACGCCGACGCCGTACTCGGCCCGCTCGACCTGGCCGACCACGGCGAGGAGCTGCTGACGACGCTCGCGGCCTGGCTGGAGACCGGCGGCGCGTGGGACGCGACCAGCCGCCGCCTCGGCGTGCACCGGCACACCGTACGCAACCGGCTCGACAAGGCGATGGAGCTGACCGGGCGCCGCCTCGACGACCCCGACGACCGTTTCGACCTGTGGCTGGCCACTCGCATCCGACGCGGGGGCGAGATCCCGCAGGGGGTGCGGGGCCGTCCTGACGAACGGGCCGGGCTGTCCTGACGGCCGCAGCCGCCGGGGGCCCTGAGGTCCGGAGCCGCCGGGTGGTCCTGAGGCCCGGGGCCGCCGGGTGGTCCTGACGTCCGGAGCCGGGTGACACCGAGGGCCGATGCCTCCGCAAGCCCTGACGACCGGCTTCGAGCGGCCCTGACGACCGCCTTCGCCCCCGGATGTGTCCAACAGCCCACCCCCCGACATGTCCACGCCCCGGCCGCCTGGCCTACCGTCAGGTCATGCAGATCCCATGCTCCGAAGGAGACCGCACCGCCGAGGCCGACCGGGAAAAGGCCGCGCCCGGCAGGCTGATGGCCATCAGCGACCTGCACATCCGCTACCAGGAGAACCGCGCGATCACCGACCGGCTGCGGCCCGGCTCGGACGCCGACTGGCTGCTGGTGGCCGGGGACATCGGCGAGTACGTCGCGGACATCCGCTGGACGCTGACCGTGCTCAGCAGCCGTTTCGCCAAGGTGATCTGGGTGCCCGGCAACCACGAGCTGTGGACCCCGTCCAACGACCCCGTACAGCTGCGCGGAGTCCAACGCTACGAGCACCTGGTGGAGATCTGCCGAGAGTTGGGCGTGCTGACGCCCGAGGACCCCTATCCGGTCTGGGAGGGCGAGGGCGGCCCGGTCGTGATCGCCCCGCTCTTCGCCCTGTACGACTACACCTTCCGCCCGGCCGGCACCCACACCAAGGAGGCGGCGCTGGCGGTCGCGGAGGCGGCCGGGGTGGTCTGCACGGACGAGTTCTTCCTGCACCCGGACCCGTACCCGACCCGGGAGGCGTGGTGCCGGGCCCGCGTGGCCGCCACCGAGGCGCGGCTCGCCGAGATTCCCGAGGACCTGCCCACGGTGCTGGTCAACCACTGGCCGATCGTCCGCGAGCCCACCGCGCCGCTGTGGCACCCGGAATTCGCCCTGTGGTGCGGCACCGAGGCCACCGCCGACTGGCCGCGCCGCTTCCGCGCCGCCAGTGTCGTCTACGGCCATCTGCACATTCCGCGCACCATCGAGGTGGACGGTGTCCCGCATGTGGAGGTGTCCCTGGGCTACCCGCGCGAGTGGCGTCGCCGCAAGGCGGCTCCGGGGCAGCTGGTGCAGATCCTGCCCGCGGTGGCGCGGGCGCCGCAGTTCTGACGGGGGCGACGAGGCGGGTACGAGCGGCACCGCCGCCGGGCCGGCTCCGCGCCGGGCCCGGCGGCACCGTGGTCAGCTGCCGTCCGGCGCCAGCCGCACCGAGATGGAGTTGATGCAGTACCGCTGGTCGGTCGGGGTCGGGTAGCCCTCGCCCTCGAAGACATGGCCGAGGTGGGAGCCGCAGCGGGCGCAGCGGACCTCCGTGCGGACCATGCCGTGCGAGCGGTCCTGGAGGAGCTCCACGGCGTCGCTGTCCTTCGGGTCGTAGAAGGACGGCCAGCCGCAGTGGCTCTCGAACTTGGTCTCCGAACGGAACAGTTCGGCACCGCAGGCGCGACAGGAGTAGACGCCCGCCGTCTTCGTGTCGGTGTACTCACCGACGAACGCGGGCTCCGTGCCGCCCTGGCGCAGGACCTGGTACTCCTGCGGGGTCAGCTCGGCGCGCCACTGCTCGTCCGGCTTGTCGATCTCGTACGGCATGAGTCCCTCTGCTTCCTATCGGCTCTGCAGGCGCGCGAGGATCTGCGGGCCGAGTTCGGTCACGTCGCCCGCGCCCATGGTGAGAACAAGGTCGCCGGGCTCCGCCATTCCTGCGACCACCTCGGGGACCGCGGACATGTCGGATTCGGCGGCAACCCGGGCTCCCTTCGCCTGGGCCGCTTCGATGATCAGGGCGCTGGTGACGCCCGGGATCGGGTCCTCGCGGGCCGGGTAGATGTCCAGCACGACGGAGGCGTCGGCGAGGGTGAGCGCCTCGCCCATCTCCTTGCCCAGCTCCTGGGTGCGGGAGAAGAGGTGCGGCTGGAAGACGACCAGGACCCGGGAGCCGGTGGCGGCGCCGCGGATGGCCTCCAGGTCGGCGGTCATCTCGGTGGGGTGGTGCGCGTAGGAGTCGATGACCTGCACGCCGGCCGCCTCGCCCTGGAGCTGGAGACGGCGCTTCACACCGGTGTACGTGCCGAGCGCGGAGGCCAGGTTGTGCGGCGGGAGGCCGAGCGCGGTGCCGGCGGCGAGGGCCGCGACGGCGTTCAGCGCGTAGTGCCGGCCGGGCACGGAGACGGTGAAGGTCAGGACCTTGCCGTTCGCGAGGACGACGGTGACCTCGCTGGTCAGCCCCCGCTGGTTGATCTTGTGGACCCGAACGTCGGCGTCCTCGGCCTCGCCGTAGGTGACGATCTCGATGTCCAGGCGGCCGGAGAGGCGGGCGGTCAGCTCGCGGGCGCCGGGGTGGTCGGCGGAGACGACGAGGGTGCCGCCGGGGCGGATACGCGCGGCGAAGGTCTCGAAGGACTCGTAGATCTCGTCCATCGAGGCGTAGTTGGCGTGGTGGTCCAGCTCCACGTTGAGGACGATGGCGACCTCGGGCGCGTACTTGTGGAAGCTGCGGTCGCTCTCGTCCGCCTCGGCCACGAAGATCTCGCCGCTGCCGTGCTCGGCGTTGGAGCCGGGGGCGTCCAGGTCGCCGCCGATGGCATACGACGGGGACAGGCCCAGCGAGCCGAGGGAGACGGCCAGCATGGAGGTGGTGGTCGTCTTGCCGTGGGTGCCGGCCACGGCGATCGGGCGCAGGCCCTCCATCAGGGCGGCGAGCGCGTCGGAGCGGTGCACGACGGGGATGCCGCGCTCCCGGGCGGCGGCCAGCTCCGGGTTGTCGTCGCGGATCGCGGAGGAGACGACGACGCTGGTGGCGTCCTCGGCGAGGTGGGCGGCGGCGTGGCCGAGGTGGACCGTGGCGCCCGCGTCGCGCAGGGCGCGGACGGTGGCCGACTCCTTGGCGTCACTGCCCGCGACCCGGGCGCCGCGCTGCGCGAGGATCTTCGCAATGCCGGACATCCCGGCGCCGCCGATGCCGATGAAGTGCGGTCGGTCCATCGCGTCGGGGATGCCCGGGGACGGTGCCATGCGTCAGTCTCCTGCTCGTCGGTCTCTACGGTCCGCCGGTCTCTGCGGTCCGTACGGGCACGATTCTCGCACCCGGCACCGACAGTCCCGCGCCGGGCGGGCCCGCGGCACCGGGCCGGGGCGGATCAGCGGCGGATCAGCCCGCGCGCGGTGGCCGCGGCGACCGCCGACGTACGGGAGTCGACGCCCAGCTTGGCGTAGATGTGCACCAGGTGGGACTTGACGGTGGCCTGGCTGAGGAAGAGCTGCTTGCTGATCCGGGCGTTGGACAGGCCGTCGGCGACGAGTTGCAGCACCTCCGTCTCGCGCCGGGAGAGGGCCGTGGCGGGCGCGCGCATCCGGTCCATCAGGCGCAGGGCGATGGTCGGCGCGAGGGCGGACTTGCCGGCCGCCGCGGTACGGACGGCCGCGGCCAGCTCCTCGGGCGGCGCGTCCTTGAGGAGGTAGCCGGTGGCACCGGCCTCGATGGCGGCGAGGATGTCGGCGTCGGTGTCGTACGTGGTCAGGACGAGGACCCGCGGGGCGTCCGCACGGGCGGTGATCGCGGCGGTGGCCTGCGAGCCGAGCATCCGGCCGCCGAACTGGAGGTCCATCAGGACGACGTCGACGTCCGGCCGGGCGGCCCGTTCGACGGCCTCCTCGGCCGTGGGGACGTCCGCGACGACCTCGAAGTCCGGCTCGGTCTCCAGGACGGCGCGCAGTCCGGCCCGCACGACCGGGTGGTCGTCGGCGAGGAGGAGGCCGATGGCGGCGGGGCGGGGGCCGGTCTCGGGGCGGTGGGTCACGCGGTGGCCTGTTCGGGGTCGGGAGGGGTGCCGGGGGTGGGAGGGGCGCCCGGGGCGGGGGAAGGGGCGGCGGCCGGGGCCCGGGGGACGGCCGGTTCCGGGTACGGCAGGGTGACGGCGACCGCCGTGCCCTCGCCGGGCGCCGACTCCACGGCCAGCGTGCCGCGCAGCGCGCGGGCGCGGGCGCGCATCGCGGCCAGCCCGAACCCGGTGCCTTCGGCGGCGCCGGAGCCCGGGGACGGCACCGCGTCGGGCGCGAACCCCGTACCGTCGTCCACCACGTCGAGGGCGACTTCGGTGTCCATGTAGGAGAGGGTCAGCTCGGCCCGGCCGGCGTGCGCGTGCTGGACGGCGTTGGCCAGGGCGGACTGCGCGATGCGCAGCAGCGCGACCTCGTGCGGGGTGGGCAGTTCGACGGGCGCCCCGGAGACCTGGCAGTGCACGGGCAGGCCGGAGGAGCGCGCGGTGGTGACGCACAGCCGCTCCAGGGCGGCGGGCAGCGACCCGGCCTCCAGGTCGGGCGGGCTGAGCGCCCGGACGAAACGGCGGGCCTCGGCGAGGTTGTCGACAGCGGCCTGCCGGGCCTGCTGGACGTGGCCGAGCGCGGCGCCACCGTCCGGCCGCTGCTCCATCGCCCGTTCCGCGGCCCGCAGCAGCAGCTGGATGCTGGAGAGTCCCTGCGCGAGGGTGTCGTGGATCTCGCGGGCGAGCCGCTCCCGCTCGGCGAGCACTCCGGCGGCGTGCTCGGCGGCCGCCAGCTCGCTGCGGGCGGCGGTCAGCTCCTCGATGAGGCGGCGGCGCTGCTCGCTCTCCCGGTAGAGGGCCTGGTAGCCGAGGACGACGGCGACGGCGACCGCCGCGCCCAGCGCGGGGCCGACGACCGTACCGACGGTGAGCGTACGGGTGTGCCAGCCGAACCCGCCGATCGCGACGAGGGTGGTGACCAGGACGGCGGGCAGCGCCCAGCGCAGCGGGAGCAGGTGCAGCTGCACGAAGAAGAGCGGGAAGGCGAGCCAGACGCCGAGGGGCGTGAGGGCGAGCAGCACGGCCCACACCGCCATGACGGCGGTGAGCCAGAGCACCGCCGCGGCCGTGGAGGTGCGGACCGGCGGCAGGGTGGGGCCGACGGCGTACACGGCGAGCAGCAGGACGGCGGCGCCGACGACGGCCGGAGCGTCCGGGCTGTGGTCGGCGACGGCCCGCACGGCGGCGAGCGCCAGCAGGGCGGCCACCATCAGGTGCAGGCAGCCGCGCAGCACCCGCAGGGCGGGGGTCATGGAGTGGGGAGTCACAGCCCTTCCAGGCTAGGCGCCCGGGGCCGTACCGGCATCAATCAAAAGATGGAAGGCGGACCTGGCCTTTCGATGCGGGCGGACCACTCCGGGGTGCGATGCCCGACGGCCCCGTTCCCGGCGACGGTGGGGGCAGCCGCCGGGCACCGGGCCCGGCACCCCTCGGAAGGATGGCCCAGACCCCGTGTTCGTCGCCTGGAGAGACCTGAGATTCGCCAAGGGCCGGTTCGCCCTGATGGGCACCGTCATCGTGCTGATCACCGTGCTGGTGGGGCTGCTGTCCGGGCTGACGGCGGGCCTGGGCCGGGAGAACACCTCGGCGATCACCGCACTGCCCGCCGACCGCCTCGCGTTCACCGCGCCCGCCGACGGCGGTGACGACGTGTCGTTCACCGACTCGCACGTCGGCGAGCGGACCTGGGACGCCTGGGCCCGGGTGCCGGGCGTCCGGTCGGCCGAGCCGCTGGGGATCGGTACGGTCAAGGCCACGGCGGGCGACGGCGCCGGAGAGCGGACCGCCGCGCTGTCCGCCTTCGGGGTCCGGCCCGGCTCGCCGCTGGCGCCCGAGGCCGGGCGGATCGCGGACGGCACGGCGGTGCTGTCCACGAAGGCCGCCGAGGAGCTGGGCGTACGGGCCGGGGACCGGTTCACGCTGAACGGGCGGTCGCTGACGGCGGCGGCGGCGGTGGCGGGCGAGGCGATGTACAGCCATACGCCGGTGGTCTGGACGTCGCTGGACGACTGGGCGGCGGTGTCGGGGGGCGGGGGCTCTGGGGCGGTGCGTTCCGGAGTGGCAGGTTCCGGGGGTCGGGTTCCGGAGCGGCGGGTTCCGGAAGCGGTGCTTCCGGTGCTTCCGAGGCGCGGACGGCCACCGTGGTCGCCCTCACCACCTCCTCGGACGCCGACCTGTCCGCCGCCGACCGCAAGCTCGGCACCCGCACGGTCACGACCGGCGAAGCGCTGAACGCCATCGGCTCCTACACCGCGGAGAACGGCTCGCTCCAGCTGATGCGCGGCTTCCTCTTCGCCATATCGGCGCTGGTCATCGGCGCGTTCTTCACGGTCTGGACGATCCAGCGCAGCGGCGACGTCGCCGTGCTCAAGGCGCTCGGCGCGCCCACCCGCTACCTGCTGCGGGACGCGCTCGGCCAGGCGGTCGTCCTGCTGGTGATCGGTACGGGCCTGGGCACCGCGCTCGCGGCGTCGGCCGGCGCGGCCGTCGGCGGCACCGTGCCGTTCGTCCTGGAGCCGGCCACGGTGCTGGTCCCGGCCCTGGTCATGATCGCGCTGGGGGCCGTCGGCGCCGCGCTGTCCATCCGCCGCATCACCGCCGTCGATCCGCTGACGGCGCTGGGGAGCGCGCGGTGAGACCGGCGGATTTCTCCGCCCGGACGGTCTCGGTGAAAGCGTTTCCCTCCCCGGCCCGCTCTGCGCGGACTATTCCGTGAGCACGTTCCCGGGCCGCCGGGCGTGCGGCCTTCATCATGCGGCAACCGGCGCCGGAAATTCCGGCGCGAGCCCCGATTCCCGTTCCGGTCCCGGCCTCGTTCTCGGCCTCCATTGCGGCCCCGGTTTCGATTCCGTCCCCGGTTTCGATTCCGTCCCCGGCTCCGATTCCGTCCCCGGCTCCGATTCCGTCCCCGGCTCCGATTCCGGTTCCGGTTCCGATTCCGGTTCCGGTTCCGTACATATCCGTACGGATTCCGCAGCCGCGAAAAACCGGACCGTACAGCCTTCCCACGCCCCGCACACCACCCGATTCCCCACCCAGCAACGGACAGCGACGGACCACACCTCATGAAGAAGAACTCCGCCACCCCCGGCCCCGCACGAGCCCCGGAATCGGGACCTCACCCTCCGCCGGCCTCGCCCTCACCGACGTCACCCTCACCTACCCGGACGGCGCCGGCCGCCTCACCGCCCTCGACGACATAAGCCTGACCGTGCCGCCGGGGTCCGTGACCGCCGTGGTCGGGCCCTCCGGTTCCGGCAAGTCCAGCCTGCTGGCGGTGGCCGCGACGCTGATCTCCCCGGACGTCGGGCGGGTGCTGATCGACGGTACGGACACCACCGGAATGAGCCGGTCCGAGCTGACCACCCTGCGCCGTACCAGCGTCGGCACGGTCTTCCAGCAGCCCAATCTGCTGCCCTCGCTGACGGCCGTGGAGCAGTTGCAGGTGATGGCCCACCTGGACGGCCGGCCGCCGCGCGCGGCCCGGCCGCGGGCCCTGGAACTGCTCGACGCGGTCGGTCTGGCCGACCAGGCGGCGCGCCGCCCGCACCAGCTCTCGGGCGGCCAGCGGCAGCGGGTGAACATCGCCAGGGCGCTGATGAACGAGCCGGCCGTCCTGCTGGTCGACGAGCCGACCAGCGCGCTGGACCACGAGCGCGGCGCCGCGGTCCTGGACCTGCTCACCACGCTCACGCACCAGCGCGCCACCGCGACGGTCCTGGTCACGCACGACCGCGCCCACCTGGACGTGGTGGACGCGGTCGCGGAGATGGTGGACGGGCGGCTCAGCTCCCGGCGGAGTCCCCTTCCCGGCCGCTGACCGGGCCCGGGTTGTGCGCCACGTCCTGCGCCGGGTCGTCGGCCGCGTGCGAGAAGAGCTTGAGCACCGGCACGCCGACCTTGTGCCGGGCGCGGGAGGCCCAGTCGCGGTGGAAGAACTCCTCGACGAAGTGCGGGGCGGTCAGCACGATCACCTCGTCGGCGCCGGTCTCGTCGACGACCGACCGCAGCAGGTCCAGCGGGTGGTCCTCGACGACCTGCCCGATCGCCTCGGCGCCCGCTTCCCGCAGGGCGTGGAGGGTGTAGGACAGGGCGCGCCCCGCGGGCGGCTCCGCCTGGCCGCCCTCGGGCTCGTCACCTTCCCGTACGGCGTCCTCGAACTCGCCCAGCGCGACATCGTCGATGGCCCTGAGCAGGCGGTCCTGATTGCCGCGCGGCTGCATGAGGACGACGAAGGACACCTGGTCGTCGCCGTGCAACGTGGTGACGAACTCCACGTCGGCGGGCGTCAGGGGCTTCTCGATCATCAATACGCTCGTGAACACGGCGGACGCCCTTCTTCTCAACTCGCGGCCCGCCTGGGGAGCGAACCGACAGAAACCATCCTGCCCCGTCGCCACACGGGACCTGTTGGCCTTTAGTGTGCCCAGCGGAAGCTAAGCGGAACGAATAATTCCGCCTTTTGTTCAGGACCGACGGTAACGGGTGAACAGGAAGCCGGCCTCCTCCAGCACGGACGCGAGTACGAATGTTTCCGGAACGGTCGTCATCGGCGCGTTCATGATGCGTGACGCGTCACCGGCGACCACCAGCGGTGCCAGCGAGAGGCACAACTCGTCGAGTGCCCCGCTTCCGGCGAACTGACCCAGGAGCCGCGGCCCGCCCTCCGTCAGCAGCCGGGTCAGGCCCCGCCCGGCGAGCGCGCCGACCACCCGCGACGGGTCGACGGCGGCCCCCTCACCGGCGAAGACGACCTCGGCACCGGCCTCGCGGGCGGTCCGCACCCGGTCCTCGTCGGCCCCCGCGCCGGTCACCACGACCGTCGGCACCAGCGGCTCGGTGAACAGCGGCTGCGAGAAGTCCAGGTCCAGACTGGCGGTGACCACCGCGATCGCGGGGGCGGGCGCCTGCCCGGCGGCGGCCCGGCGGGCCGCGAACGCCTCCCGGGCGCGGGCCGGGCGGTAGCCCTCCTTGCGTACGGTCTCGGCGCCGACGACCACCGCGTCCGCGAGGCCGCGCAGCACGCCGAAGATCCGCATGTCCGCGTCGCTGGACAGCGGCTGCGAGCGGCCTTCGTGGTGGGCCGCGCCGTCCAGCGAGGAGACCATGTTCGCGCGGAGCCAGCCCGCTCCCTCGTCGAGACGGGGGTACGCGTAGGCGTCGGCCAGTTCGTCCAGGCTCCACCGGCGGTCGGTGACATCGGCGGCACCGGGCGGCATGGAATCGGCGCCGCCGGCCGTACGGAAACCGGCCGGGCCCGCCGTACCGGAATCAGCGGAACCGCCCGTACCGGAATCGGCCGGGTCCGCCGTCCTGGAATCGGCCGGGACTGCCGTATCGGAACCGCCCAGGGCTGCCGTACCGGAATCCGGGGCGCCGGAAACGGCTCCGGTGTCGGTCCCCGTCGCGGTGCCGGCAATGGCGCCCGGTTCCGCCGCGAGAGCGGACGCGACCGCGGCGGAATTCTCGTCGCGCGGAGTATCCGGAGTACCCGGGAAATCACCGGACGGCACAGGCGGGGCGGGAAGGGGAAACAGGCGTCGCATAGGCGGCAGTGTGACATGCCTCGCTCACCCGGCGGAGTCCTCCCGCGCAGCGACTAGGCTGGACGGCTGTGTCGCCTTCCCAGCCCTCGTCATCCCAGTCCTCCCCCATAGCCGGGCCGCCGGCCGAGGGGGCCGGATCGGCTCCCGCCGCGCTCACCGCGCGCGCACCGCACGTCCCGGCCGACCGCCTGGTGGCGGAGATGGTCCCGCCGCCGCGGTTCCAGAGCGCGCGCTTCGAGACGTACATCCCGGACCCGAACCAGCCCAGTCAGTCCGCGGCCGTGGAGGTCCTGAGCGGCTTCGCCGCGGGGATCGGCGGCGGCGCGGACCCGTCCGGCGGCAAGCGGCGCTGGTTCGGCCGGAGCGCCAAGAAGGCCGCGGCCCCCTCGGGCCCGCGCGGCGTCTACCTGGACGGCGGATACGGCGTCGGCAAGACGCACCTGCTGGCCTCCCTCTGGCACGCGACCCCCGCCGAGCCCGCGCTCAAGGCGTTCGGCACGTTCGTGGAGCTGACGAACCTGGTCGGCGCACTCGGATTCCAGCAGACCGTGCAGACGCTCAGCGGTCACCGCCTGCTGTGCATCGACGAGTTCGAACTGGACGACCCCGGTGACACGGTGCTCGTCTCCAGCCTGCTGAGCCGGCTGGTCGAGGCGGGCGTCGCGCTCGCCGCCACCTCCAACACGCTCCCCGGCAAACTGGGCGAAGGCCGCTTCGCCGCGGCCGACTTCCTGCGCGAGATCCAGGGCCTGAGCGCCCACTTCCGGCCGCTGCGCATCGACGGCGAGGACTACCGTCACCGCGGGCTGCCCGAGGCCCCGCCCCCGTTCGACGACGCGACCGTCACCCGCGTCGCCCACCGCACCCCCGGCGCCTCGCTCGACGACTTCCCGTCCCTGCTGGAGCACCTCTCGAAGGTGCACCCCAGCCGGTACGGGGCGATGTGCGACGGCATCACCGCCGTCTGCCTGACCGATGTGCAGGCGGTGCCGGACCAGTCCACCGCGCTGCGTCTGGTCGTCCTCGCGGACCGGCTGTACGACCGGGAGGTGCCGGTGGTGGCGGCGGGCAAGCCGTTCGACGCGCTGTTCAGCGAGGACATGCTCAAGGGCGGCTACCGGAAGAAGTACTTCCGCGCCATCTCCCGGCTCACGGCGCTGGCCCGCGACGCCAAGCCGTTGGTGGAGGGGTAGCGAGGAGCAGTACGCAGTTGGCGGACGCGGCGGGCAGGACGGAGCCGTAGCCGCGGCTCCCGGCCGGTGCGGCGGGTCCCGGGCCCGCGCGCGGCCGGTTCCCGGCGGCCGACGTGCGTGGTACACACATGCGGGTCACATCACCTGTCCGCCAGCAGGGAGTTGCCCATGTCCGCGACACGTCGTCAGGTCCTGGCAAGAACCGGCGCGCTGGGCGTTTCGATCGCCTTCGCCGGCAGCATCCCCGAGCTCTTCGCCGGAACCGCCACCGCGCAGAGCGCGGGCCGGCACGGCTACGGCCCCCTGATACCCGACCCGGCGGGTCTGCTCGACCTGCCGAAGGGGTTCCGGTACCGGGTGCTGTCCCGTGAGGGCGACCCGCTGCCCTCCGGGGAGGGCCGGATACCGGGCAACCACGACGGCATGGCGGCCTTCCCCGGCCGCGACGGCCGCGTGCACCTCGTACGCAACCACGAGAACCGCGGCAAGTCCCGCGTCCCCGTACCCACCGTGGACGGGCTGACCTACGACCCGGCGGGCGAAGGCGGCTGTACGGCGCTGGAGGTGGACCGGCACCACCGCGTCCGGTCCGAGCGCGTCGCCATCGCCGGCACCTCCACCAACTGCGCGGGTGGGCCCACCCCGTGGCACACCTGGCTGACCTGCGAGGAGACCGAGGCGCGGGCGGGTGAGGGCGGGTACACCAAGGACCACGGCTTCATCTTCGAGGTCGATCCGTACGATCCGCGCCGCACCGGCGCCGTACCGCTGACCGCCATGGGCCGCTTCCAGCACGAGGCCATAGCCGTCGATCCGGAGACCGGCACGGTCTACGAGACCGAGGACGCGTTCGACAAGCCGTTCGGCCTCTTCTACCGGTTCCGGCCCGCCAAACCGCTGGGCGGCCGGGGCTCCCTACGGGCCGGCGGGCGGCTCCAGGCCCTGCGCGTACCGGACGTCAAGGACCTCTCCGCCGTCCGGGAGACCGGCACCAGCTTCCGCCACGTGGAGTGGGTGGACGTCCCGGACCCGCTCGCACGGCGGACCCCCATCCGTTTTCAGGACTTCGGGCCGCGCGGCATCACCCACGCGCAGAAGCTGGAGGGCTGCTACTGGGGCGGCTCCAGCGTCTACTTCGTCTCCAGCTTCGCGCGGAGCAAGGACGGTTCGGCCGCCGACCACCACGGCCAGGTGTGGCGGTACGACCCGGCCGCGCGCCGCCTCACGCTGGTGGTCGTCTTCGGCCCGGACGCCGACGTACAGCTGCCAGGGGAGTCCCCCGACAACATCTGCCTGGCGCCCGGTGGCGGGCTGATGGTGTGCGAGGACGGCGACGGGGCGCAGCACGTCTTCGGTCTGACCCGGCGCGGCGCGGTGTACCCGGTGGCACGCGGCCGGCAGAACATCGGCACGCCGGAGAAGCCGGAGTGGGGCGAGTTCGCGGGGGTCACCTTCTCCCCCGACCACCGCACGATGTACGTCAACTGCTACACGCCGGGCACGACGTTCGCGGTCACCGGGCCCTGGGAGGACTAAAGGGACCAAGAGGACTAACCGGAGCAGGCCGAGCGCTGGGCCTCCAGCCACTCGCAGTGCGGACACAGCAGCGCGCCGGGCCGGTCGGCGGGGTACTCGGTGGGCTCGCCGCAGTGCACGCAGTCGGCGAGGGGCGGGCCGCTGTCCGCTCCTTCGTCCGTACGGTTCGACTGCTGTGCTTCCGTACGGTTCGTCTGCTGTCCTTCGGTGCCTGGCATACGTACGATGCTACGCGCGGGCGTGCAGGCGGGCGTACGGACGGGCGTGCGCGCGGGCGCAGGAGCAGGCGTACGGACGGTGCGCGAGCGGGCGTGCAGGCGGGCGGGCGTGCCGTGTCAGGGGCGCTCGTCAGATGCGGCGGGAGCTGAGGCGGCAGGCCAGGGCCGTGGCGGCGCCCGCGATCAGCAGGCCGGCGAGCAGCGGCAGCCAGGGCAGGTTGATCGTTCCGTGGGCGGAGCCGGTGACCAGGCCGGAGACGGCGGCGTTCGCGGGCGAGGCGCCCCCGACCAGCAGCAGGAGCGCGGCGAGCAGCCCGGACAGGATCGACCAGCCGGTGCTGCGCAGCACCGGCCAGTTGCAGAGCGCCCCCACGGCGGTGCCGAGCAGCACGCAGACCAGCCCGGCGAGCAGCCCGGCGCAGGCGGCGGCGAGCACGGGGACGGCGGTCCGGTGGTCGGAGGCGTGCGGGTCGGCGACGAGCGAGACGTACGCCGTACCGACGAGGGCGAGGCCCGTCGCCGACAGGCTCCCCGTCAGGACCGCGGCGAGGTGCGCCTTGCCGGGCCCGGCTGCCGCCGCCGTGCAGGAGCGGGCGGCCGGCGGCTCGCTCGTGACGCAGATCCGGCACAGCCAGGCGGCGAGGGGCAACAGCCCGAACGCGGCGACACCGTACGAGTCGAGGATCGGCCCGCCGCCCTGCACGCCCACGGCGAGGAGGGCGGCGTACAGGAGGACCGGCGGCAGCCAGCGGTGCGACCGCAGGAGCAGGGCGGACTGGTAGCGGAGGAGCGGGATCACGGGTACCGGTTCTCGTCGTCGGAGGCCGGGCCGACCGCTGCGGGCCGGGCCGGCGGGCCTGGTGTTGTCGCCGACGGTCCCGCCGGTGCCGGCGAGACCGCGCGGATGTGCCAGGGCGGGTGCGCCGCGAGCAGGGCGCGCAGCAACGCGTCGGAGTGGGCGGCGGCAACGGTCAGCCGGGCCGTCGTGCCGTCCGGGCTCCGCGTGACGTACGGCCTGCCCGGCAGCTCCGCGAGGTCGCGCGCGGCGAGGTGTCCGGCCGCGCCGGGAGCCTCCGCCTCGATGTTCACCCGGGGGCCGGACGGTGGCGCCCCGCCGTCCTCCGCCAGGTGCGCGTCCGTCCCCGCGCCCTCCGGTCCCGCATCCGTCCTCGCCCCGGCCGGGAGCCGGTCCAGGCCGTCGCCCGTGACGCGGTACCGCGCGTCGGCCGCGCCCGCCAGGCGCCGCGGGTCGTGGTCGACGAAGACGACCGTGCCGCCCGCCGCGACGCGCTCGGCCACCGCCCGGTCGAGGACGTCACGGGCCGCCGGGTCCAGGCCCGTCCAGGCTTCGTCGAGGACGAGCAGTTCCGGGTCGGCGAGCAGGGCCTGGGACAGCGCGACCTTCTGGCTGGTGCCCTTGGACAGCTCGGCGAGCGGTGTACAGGCGTGGCCGCCGGCGCCGAGACGTTCGAGCCAGTCCGTGGCGCGGCGGGCCGCGTCGGGGCCGCGCAGCCCGTGGATCCGCCCGAGGTGGGTGAGGTAGCCGACGGCCGTGAACGGGAGGGCGGCGGGGAAGCGTTCGGGTACGTACGCGCTGCGCGGGCGGCCGGTGACGCGGCCCTTGCTGGGCGCGTCGATCCCGGCCAGGATCCGGAGCAGCGTCGACTTGCCGCTGCCGTTGCGGCCCTCGATCCGCACCAGCGACCGCCGCGGCAGGTCGAGGTCGATGTTCCGCAGCACCCACGGGCCACGCGCCCCGTAACGCCGACCGACCCCGTCCAGTCTCATCGGTCCCCCGGCCGTCATCCTCGTCGCCGCTCCCGCCGCAACCGCCACTCCCGCTGCAACCGCCGTCCCCGCCGTTCCGCCCGTCGCCTCGCCGTCAGTTCCCGGCCGACTTCTCGGGACGCAGCTCGCTGGGCCGTACGATCACGAAGCCCTCGCCGTCCAGCCGGAGCTGCACCGCCTCGCCGGAGCCGCCGCGCAGCATCGAGCCGAGGCTCTGCGAACGGTGCAGCGAGGTCTTCAGCGACGCGGTCCAGCCGACCACCGCGTCGGTGTCCACGAACACCGGGGCCTGCGGCGACACGGGGATGACGATGGGGTTGCCCTCGCAGATCACGGCGAGCTTGCCCTGGCCGGTGAAGACGGAGTTGAACAGGCCGCCGCCGGTCATGCCGGCGCCCTTGACCGTGGATATCTCGTAGGACAGGGACGGGTCGAAGCACAGCACGTTGCGGCCGTTGACCGTGAGGCCGTCGCCGGGGGCGATGTCGACGATGAAGCAGTTGGCGGCCTCGTGCGCGAACCAGACCTCGCCGCGGCCGCGCACGGCCATCAGGGCCAGGCCCTCGCCGGTCACGGCCCGCTTGAGGAACTTGCCGACGCCCTGCCCCTGTTTCTCGAACCGCAGGTCGCCGCGGTAGGCGACCATCGAGCCCTGGCGCGCGAAGCACTCACCGTCCACGGCGTACTTGACCGACTTGGCGTTCTGCAGGGTCATGCCGGGCGCGGAGGCCGGCGTGACCACGTTCTCGGAGGCGAAGAGGTCGCTGTGCATAAGGAGGATAATCACCCGGAACGATCCGTTCCGCCAAGGCGTCGGCCCGAGCCGTGCGGTTCCGGGTGGCTGGCACACTGGTCCGTGTGACCAGCACCGATCTCGCCGGACCCGGCGATCCGACCGACGCCCCGGCCGACGCGCCCCGCCCCGCGGAGACCGGCCGCGACGCCGCCCCGCAGTACGTCCTCCCCCTCGTCGTCCGGATCGAGCGGGACGACCCGCCCGCCCGCACGGACGCGCTGGAGACCTCGGCACGGGCCGTGCTGACCCTCCTCTCGGACGAGCGGGCCACGGGCGACGGCGAGTGGGCGGCGGCCGTGCACGCCTGGGAGGACGCCCGGATCCGCAAGGTCGTACGCCGGGCCCGCGGCGCGGAATGGCGCCGCGCCGAGGCGCTGCCGGGGATCACGGTGCACGGCGGGAGCGCGGAGGTCCGGGTCTTCCCGCCGGTCCCGCTGGACGGCTGGCCCAAGGACCTGGCCCGCCTCCAGGTCTCCGGCACCCACCTCGACGACCCGCGGGAGCCCGCCGCCCCCGATGCCGACGCCCCGGTGCTGTGGCTCAATCCGGACCTGGACATGTCGGCGGGCAAGTCGATGGCCCAGACGGGACACGCCGCGCAACTGGCCTGGTGGGCCCTGCCCGAGGCCGCCCGCACCGCCTGGCGCGCAGCCGGCTTCCCCTGTCGGTACGCCCGTGCCCGCCCCACCGGTGGACCGAACTGACGGCCAGCGGCCTGCCCGTGGTGCGGGACGCGGGGTTCACCGAGGTCGTGCCCGGTTCGTGCACGGTCGTCGCCGACCATCCGGGGCTGCGGGGGCGGGGCTAGGGCGGGGGCAGGGCTTGACGCAGGCTGCGCGACCGGATCCTCAGGTGCTGATGGTCGTGACGGGGTCGACGTTGTAGGTGCGGGCGTAGCCGTTCTCCGTGCCGACGAGGAGGTCGACGATCTCGAAGTAGCGGTCCCAGAACGGGGTTTCCCGCAGCGCGTCGATCAGGAGCTGGTACGCGGCGTGGTCGTCGGCCTCCCAGACCCAGACGTCGGTGACGCGGGTGGAGTAGAACTCCGTGTCGTAGAAGCGCGACCGGACGCCGGTGGTCTTGGCCTTGACCACCGGCATGACCTTGGTGTTCAGGGCGTCAACCCGCTCGTGCGGGGTCATGGCGAGCCACTCGGGTGTGGTCTTGATGAGCATGAAGGCGGTGACCACCGGGGCGGTTTCCTGTGCGGACATGACGGGTCCTCCGAAGAGACAGAAGTGGCGGAAGTAGCAGGTGAGGACGGTCGCGCACGCCACGGGTGACGGCCGTGCGGGCCGCCTGACGGCGGGCTCCGACGACCCCGTGGGGCGACCGGACCGGTACGTCTCCATCCTGCGAGCGGCCCGGCGTTGCCACAATGGGAATGTCAGCAAGGGATCATTGCCTGAAATGGAATTACACTGGTGAACAGCGTGAACAGCTCTGACCCTGACCCGGTCATCGACGCCAACCTCGTCGTCGCGTTGGACGCCCTGCTCGCCGAACAGAGCGTCACCCGCGCCGCCGCGCGCCTGCACACCTCACCCGCCGCCATGAGCCGCACCCTGGCCCGCCTGCGCCGCGTCCTCCAGGACCCCCTTCTGGTGCGGGCCGGGCAGACCATGGTTCCCACGCCCCGCGCCCAGGCCCTGCGCGACGAAGCCGCCGCGGTGGTGCGCCGTCTCGGCACCCTGCTCACCCCCGGCGCCGGTGTCGACCCCGCCGCCCTGCGCACCACCTTCACCCTCCAGGCCGCCGACCTGGTCGGCGCGGCCCTGGCCCCCGGGCTGCTGCGGCTGGCCAGGCAGGAGGCGCCGGAGGTCTCGTTGCGGTTCCGGGCCGAGGAGCTGGAGGCCGGGCCGGCCCTGCGCGACGGCCGGATCGACCTGGAGATCGGGGCCATCGACCACATCGCTCCCGAGACCCTGGTCGAAGAGCTGGTCACCCTCCGGATGACGGCGGCCGTCCGGCCCGGCCACCCGCTCACCGAGGGGAGCTGACCCCGGCCCGGCTCGCCGCCGCCGAACACGTCTCGGTCAGTCGCCGCGGCCGGTTCACCGGACCCCTGGACGCCGCCCTGGCCGAGCGGAACCTGCACCGCCGGGTGGCCGCCGTCCTGCCCAGTCATGTGACCGCGATGACCCTCGCCGCGCGCAGCGACATCGTCTGCCTCGTGCCCACCGCGGCGCCCGGCGCCGCGCCTTCGCCCTTCAGCGACGCCGCCACCGCCCTCGGGCTGCGCCTCCTCGACATCCCCCTGCCCCTGCCGCTGGTGACCATCGGCATGGCCTGGCATCCCCGCCACGCCGCCGACGGCGCCCACCACTGGCTCCGCGACGCCGTCCGCCGGGCCGTGCGCGAGCCCGGGAGCGTCCTGGCGGACTAAGTGATCCGGTCACTCACGCGGGGCCTCCCCGGCGGAGGGTGCGGAGCGCTCCGTGCTCAGCAGCACGACAACCGAGTCCGGGGTGAGACCGAGCGCTTCGCGGCCAGTGGGGTCGGCGAGGACGCCGCGTACGGCCGGCACGCAGGCCGCTCCGCAGGGCCCCGCGGAAATGCCGGCTTCCATGAGCCGGCGGGTGGCGGCGAGAGCCTGCGTGTCGGTCACCGTGACGCTGGCGTCCAGCCCGTCCCGCAGGTACGGCCAGGCCAGCGAGGAAGGCGTACCGCAGTTGAGCCCGGCCATGACGGTGGAGCCGGTGGCGACGCTGACCGGCCGCTGTGCCCTCAGGCTGGCCTGCACACACGCCGCCGAGTCCGGTTCGACGCCCAGGACCGTCACCCGCCGGCCGCGGCTCTTGTAGTGGGTGACGACAGCCTGGGTCAGGGAGCCGACCCCCACAGGCGTGACGACCAGCGACGCGGTGTCGGATGCGAGCTGTTCGTCGACCTCTGCGAACATCGTCGAGTACCCGTCGACGATGAACTGCGGGATCGTCTCGTAGCCGTCCCAGGCGGTGTCCTGGACGAGCACGGCATCCGGCCGGGCATCGGCGTCCGCCGCAGCACGGGCGACGGCGGTGTCGTAGTCCTCCGCCACGACGACGACGTCGGCGCCTTCCCGACGGATCGCTTCGATCGCCTCGGACGCTACGACGTCGGGTACGACCACCCGCGCGGTGACCCCCAGGAGCCGGGCGACGTGCGCCAGAGCGCACCCGTGGTTGCCGTCCGTCGCCGTCACCAGCTGCAAGGAGGGATGCGGCGCGCGGCGGCACGCAGTGAGCCGAGATCCGGGGCCACGTCGGTGCCGAGCCTTGCCTGCACCACGCGGTAGACGGCGTAGAAGACGCCGAGCGCCTTGAAGGCGGGCAGGCCGAGACGGGCGGATTCGTCCTTGACCGCGACCCGGCGCACCCCCACTCGACGGCCAGCGACGGAACATCACGCAGCGGGGTGGGCCGATAGCCGGGGAGAGAGCGATGGAAGGCTGCGGCCTGCGAAGGCGGCGGCTGGCAGCTCCAGTCAGCGGCCGCGGGCTGAGCGCACCACCGCGGGGAGGCGTGATCGGCAAGGGAGGTCATACCTCGACGCTCACACGGCACACCCTTCACGTAAAGCGACGATTACCGAGCTGACACCTTCGGAATCTCCGAACGGTTGGGGCCCCGTGTAGGACCTGCACCGCCTGCGACTGCTGCTGGAGCTGAAGCATCGCGGCACCCTCGGTGCCGTGGCCAAGGCGCTGAACTACAGCGCTTCGACGATCTCCCAGCAGCTCTCCCAGCTGGAGGCCGAAGTCGGTGTCGAGCTGCTCGAACCGGTCGGCCGCCGGGTGCGGCTCACCTCGCAGGCGGACACCCTGGTGGCACATGCGGAGATCATGCTGAGACAGATGGAGGCCGCCGAGACGGCCGTCGCCCAGTCACTCGCCGAGATCACCGGAACCGTACGGATCGCCACCTTCCAGACCGCCCTGACGCTCGTGTCCAGGGCTCTGGTCCGGATCGAAGAGGCCCACCCGCGGCTACGGGTCGAAGTCCTCCAGGAGGAGCCGCAACGGGCCCTGCCCAGACTGCTCGCCCACGATCTGGACCTCGTCGTCGTCGAGGAGTTTCCCCACCACCCGCTCCCCCGCCGGTCCGACATCCACTATCAAGAACTCCTGCGGGACAGGCTGCGCATCGCGCTCCCGGCCGGCACCCCGTCGGCCTCCGACGTGTGGCAGTGCCTCGCCGGACGCACCTGGGCGGTCGAGCCACTGGGAACCGCCTCTCGCGACTGGATGCGGATGATCTGCCGGGAAGCCGGCCACGAGCCCGACATCCGCTTCACGACCACGGACCTGCTCATGCAACGGCAGTTGGTGGCGGACGGCCACGCCGTCGCCATCCTCCCGGACCTCCTGGGCCCGGCGGACGATCCCGGTCTGACCCTGGTCGACATTCCCGGCGGCCCCTGTTATCGCGACGTCCACACCGCAACCCGTCAGGACCGGGCCGCCCATCCGGCGATCACCGCGGTGCGGAGCGCTCTCACCGACGCGTGCGCTCGACAGGCGGCTCCATCGGCCTCGGGCGGCTGCGGGCCGTTCGGTTCCGGGACGCTCTCAGGCCCGTAGCCAGGTGCGACGGTTGCGGGCGACCGTGTAGACGCGTTCGACGCGGTCGGGGGCGAGCACCCCGCCGAGCCGTCCGAGCTGGGGTATGTCACGTTCGTCGCGTATCACTCGTACGTCCCGCAGGGCCGGATCCAGCTCCACGTCCGCCGCGCCGGCGAAGGCCAGCACCGGCCGTGCCTCGACGCGGAACCGGCAGCCGCGGGTCAGCACGTACGCGGCGCGCCGGGCGTGCTGCCTGCACTCGCGGACGTACGGCTGCGGCTCGCGCCCACGGCCGGTGCCCACGGTGTCCTCCCCACCCGCACCCGGGCCCCGCGTACGTGATGGGTGCCGACGCACAGCACGCCGCCGGGCCCGATGAGCAGGTGCCCGATGACCGCCGCGGGCGGCAGCGGGATGGAGTGGATCACGTACCAGCCGCCCGCCGCCAGCTGGTCCAGGGCCGTGCCGACGGCCTGTTCGCCGAGGAGCTGCCGGTGCCAGGCCTCCTGGGGCGGGCGCCGGCCGAGCAGGCGGGCGCACCACAGGGCAGCCCGGGCGCGCGGCTGTTCGGCGAGCCGGACCCGCAGGGCCTCGCCCGGCCGGTTCGGGGCGAGGTCGTCGTCCGGCGGCAGGAACAGCCGGTCCGGGTCGCTCGCGTACCGCGTCTCCTGCTTTCCCTCGTACGCTCCGGGCTCAGGACGGAAGTCACTCATACCCATCACCCCCCGATGGCCATGGGAGCAGGCGCCCGGCCCCCGGGCAAGAGGTACGCAGCGGTGTGCAGGCGTACGAGGGGATGCCGGGGAAGCGTTGGCCTGAGGACGACGTACGGTTACGTCTGTGTTTTCCTCCCTCCTTGGTTTCACCGCGGTGGCCGTCCTGCTGACCGTCTCGCCGGGCCCCGACTTCGCCGTCGTGCTGCGGACGTCTCTCGGCTCGGGGCGGCGGTCGGCGCTGTGCTCCGCGCTCGGCATAGCCGCGGGCTGCTTCGTGTGGGGACTGGCCGGCGCGGCCGGGCTCACCGCCATGCTGTCGGCGTCGCAGGCGGCGTACGACGTACTGCGCGTCGCCGGGGCGCTGTACCTGATGTGGCTGGGCTCCCAGGCGCTGCGCAGCGCCCGCCGCTCCTCGAAGGCGGCGCGCGGCACCGAGGCGGGCGCTCCCGTTCCGGAGGCGGGCGCTGCCGTCCCCGAACCCGGCCAGGCCGGCCGGCAGTCGCCGCTCCGGGCGTTCCGTACCGGCCTGCTCACCAATGTGCTGAACCCGAAGGTCGGGGTCGTGTACATGTCGCTGCTGCCGCAGTTCATCCCGCACGACGCGCCGGTCGTGACCACGACGCTGCTGCTGGTCGCCGTGCACGCCGTACTGGGCTTCGGCTGGCTCGGCGGGATCGCCCTGGCGGTGCACCGGGCGCGCGCCTTCTTCCAGCGCCCCCGCGTCCGCCGGCGCATGGACCAGGCCACCGGCGGCGTCCTGCTCGCACTGGGCGCCGCGGTCGGCGTCGAGACCGCGCGCTGAGCCGCCGGACCGCTGCGGAGGCGCTGCCGGGCCGCTTCGGGGCCGCTTCGGGGCCGCCTGGGGTGCCGACGCCGGGCACAGCACGTCGCAAGCTCAAATCATGCTCTGAACCCGCGCCTTCCGGGGTTGGCCCGGCAGCGGCGGGGCGATGAGTACCGGACACCACGGGGGTGCACGAGTGGGAGGGGGAACCACCATGACTCGGCTCGGTACGGGCATCGGCTGGCGGCCCGAGATCGCCGACGGGATCGCGGAACTGCCCGGCGTGGACTGGGTGGAAGTCGTCGCCGAGAACATCTGTCCAGGTCATCTCCCACCCGCCTTGCAGGCGCTGCGCGAACGCGGCACGACCGTGGTACCCCACGGGGTCTCCCTCGGGCTCGGCGGCGCCGAGCGTCCGGACGCGGGCCGGCTGGCCGCGCTGGCCGAACGCGCCGAGGCGCTGGGCGCGCCGCTGGTCACCGAGCACATCGCGTTCGTACGGGCCGGGGGCCGCTGACCGCCTCCCCCGCGATGGAGGCGGGGCACCTGCTGCCCGTGCCCCGCACCCGTGACGCGCTGGACGTGCTGTGCGAGAACGTCCGGATCGCGCAGGACGCGCTGCCCGTGCCGCTCGCCGTGGAGAACATCGCGGCGCTGGTCAACTGGCCCGGCGAGGAGATGACCGAGGGACAGTTCCTCGCCGAGCTGGTCGAGCGCACCGGCGTACGGCTGCTCATCGATGTCGCCAACCTCCACACCAATCATGTGAACCGGAACGAGGACCCGGCCACGGCACTGGACGAGCTGCCGGTCGAGGCCATCGCGTACGTGCACGTGGCGGGCGGCGTCGAGCGGGACGGGGTCTGGCACGACACCCACGCCCACCCGGTGACCCAGCCCGTCCTGGACGTACTGGCCGAACTCTGCGCCCGCGTCTCCCCGCCCGGCGTCCTGCTGGAGCGGGACGAGGACTTTCCGGCGACCGGCGAACTCGCCTCCGAACTCGACGCGATCCGCACGGTCCTGAAGGAGGCCCCGACCCCAGCCGCCCTGCCGACACCGGCACCGTTCCGGGCGCCCGGCACCGTCGCGCCGCGCGGCACGGCGGCGGCCGTCGCCACAGCCGGGGCCACCGCCACAGCCGGGCCCGCCGCCACGTCCGGGGCCACCGCCACGTCCGGGCCCACCAGCACGGCCACGGACACCACTGCCCCCGCCCGCCGGCGCCTGGCCGTCGCGCAGACCGCGCTGCTCTCCGCGCTGGTCGCCGGGACGCCGGCGCCGGAGGGCTTCGACCGGCGGCGGCTGCTCGTCCAGAGCCGGGCCCTGGCCGCCAAGCGGGCCTCCGTCGTCGCCAAGATCGCTCCGGAGCTGCCGGACATCCTCGGCGAGGGCTTCCGGCCCGGCTTCCTCGGCTACGCACGGCACCGGCCCATGCGCCACGGCTACCGCCAGGACGCCATGGACTTCGCCGTCCATCTGCTGGCCGAAGGCGGGCCCGCCGACCCGGACGCCCGCCGCCGCCTGACGCAGTGGTGGCGGGACCGCGCCGGTCCCAAGCCGCCGGGCGGCGGCCCGGCACACCGACTCGCCCACGCCGTACGCCGCGCTCTCCACCGGAGGTGAAGGACATGCCCGCTCTTCTCGTGACCCTGGCGGTGGTCGCCTCCGCGCTGCTGCTCGTCGTCCGTACCGTCCGCATCGTCCGGGCGGTTCCCCGGCCCAAGTACCGCAGTGCGTCCCAGTACGAACTCTGGGAGATCGCCTTTCTCGCCGGCGGCCCGGCCCGGGTGGCGGACGCCGCGATAGCCGGGATGCACCAGGACGGCCGGCTCGCCGTGGGCGGGCCCGGTGTGGTGTCCCTACGGCAGTCGGTGGCGTACGACCCGGTCGAGACGGCCGTGCTGGACTCGCTGGCACGGACCCCGGACGGCGCGCTGGACACCCTGCGCCGCCATGTCATGCGGGCCCCGGCCGTCCAGGCCATCGGCGACCGGCTGGCGAAGCGCGGCCTGATGCGGCACCCCCGCGCCGGCCGCCCCTGGCGTCTTCTCGCCGCCTGGCAGACCGCGATCTGTGGGGTGGGTTTTCTGCTCGTCCTGCTCTTGACGCTCGCGGGAGCCGTCGGCGGGGAAGGGGTGCCCTTCGTCGTCCGGATCCTGCCCGCGGCAGTCCTCGGCGCGGTGACCGGCGTGGTGTGCCGGAAGGTGCTGGGGCGGCGGGTCACACCGGCCGGGGCCGCGGCGGTGCGGACGTACCGTACGGCGCACAAGAAGGACCTGGTGAGCGAGGCGACCCAGTCCGCCGCGCTGGTCGTGGCCCTCGGCAGCACCGCGCTGCTGGTGGACGACGTGCTGCGCGACCAGCTCGACGAGGCGCAGCGCGCGGCGGTGGGCGCCTCCGCCGGGGCGTACTCCGGGTCCTCCGGCAGCTCGTCGACCCCTTCCTCGAACGCGGCCTGCGGCTGGAACGTGCCCGACGACGACTCGCACACGTCCTGGTGCGGTTCGTCGTGCGGTGGCGGGTCGGGGTCGGGGTCGGGCTGCGGCGGTTCGTCCTGCGGCGGAGGGTCGTCGTGCAGCAGCAGCTCCGGGTCGAGCTGCGGCAGCAGTTCGTCCTCGTCCTGCAGCAGTTCCTCCTCGTCCTGCGGTGGCGGCTGCGGCAGCTGAGCCGCGCGGCGTCGGCGGTGCCTGGGCCCGGCACCGCCGACGCCCCCGCCGCCTCGCTCCCCCGGAGCCTCTGATGCGCCTGACACCCCTGGGCAACCGGTCAACGTAGCAGCGGGCAGGGCACGTTGACGGGGCTTCCCCGAACGGGGGACGGGATCAGCGCAGAGCGCACTAGCGTGCGGTGCCGCACCAGGAGGCACCATGCGATCCGTAACCGGCACCGGCCTCGTCGTCACCGCGCTCGCCGCGACCCTCGCCGCGCTGCTCTTTCCGATCTGGTCGTTCGCC
Organism: Streptomyces sp. Ac-502; assembly: GCF_045222935.1. NCBI lineage: Bacteria > Bacillati > Actinomycetota > Actinomycetes > Kitasatosporales > Streptomycetaceae > Streptomyces > Streptomyces sp. Ac-502. The sequence goes on along the minus strand of NZ_JBHFFO010000001.1, from coordinate 8,117,161 downwards.
GACAGGCTGGGCGCGGGCGGGGACGTCAACACCCAGACCGTCGCCACCTCGTTCGGCCCGCTGTCGGCGCTCGACCGGGACTTCGTCAATCGCGTGCGGCTGGCGGGCCTGTGGGAGCTGCCCGCGGGGCAGCAGGCCCAGCAGCGCGGGACCGTGCCGGCCGTGCGGGAGGCGGGTGACCATCTCGTCGACGGCCACGCCTCGCTCGACCGGCATGTGCGCGAGGTGGCCGCGCAGCTCGGTCTCGGGCTGCCCGACCGGCCCAACGCCCAGCAGCAGCAGTGGCTGAGGGAGCTGAGCGCCGCGCGCGGGGCCGCGTACGACCGCAAGTTCGCGAACATTCTGCGGCTGGCGCACGGCAAGGTCTTCACCGCCGTCGCGCAGGTCCGCGCGACCACCCGCAACGCGCTCGTCCGCGCTCTGGCCGACGACGCCAACCGCACGGTCCTGGACCACATCTCCATGCTGGAGCGCACCGGATTCGTCGACTTCGACGCGATCGCCGAGGACGCGGCCACCTCCTCCCCACCGCCGAGCCCCTCGGCCCCGCCGCCGTCCCTCGACGCGGCGCCCGCCCCGTCGCCGAAGCCCGTCACACCGTCAGCGACGTATTCGCTGCCTCCGCCCGCGACGCCACCCGCCACCGCCACCGGCGGTGCCACCAGGGCCCCGGCTCCCGCCGGGTCCTCCGGCGAACGGCGTCAACACCCCTGAGAGAACGGGAAGAAGTGATCTCCCATGCCCGACCACCGGCACTCCGGAACCCCCGAGCCCCCGCGGCCGCCCCGCCCTTCGCCGCCACCGCGACCGTCGCCGCCCGCCCCCGGCCCTCGCGGCACCGGCGCCGGCTCGGCACCAAGCACCTCGTGCTGATCGCCCTGCTCGCCGTGCTCGGCTCGGCCGGCACCTTCGTCTCCGTGACCGGAAATGCCTCGGCTCACAACACCACTCCCCTGTCCGGGTCTCCACCCGTCGGCACGTCGTCCACCCCAACGTCACCCAGCGTGACACAGCCCACTGACAACGCCTCCGCGACCGCCCCCGGCACCGGTTCCGCCGGGCCGTCGAGCACCCCCGCCGACGCCCCCGACGGGCCCGCGGGCCCCACCACGTCCGGCGCTCCGGCATCCCCCGGAGGTACCTCCGGAACCGGCCAAAGCGTCCCGGCGGCCGGTGACTTCGCCGACATCCGCTCCGTACGGCCCGGCCCGCAGCCCCCGCGCGCCGGACGCGACGCCTCCACCGGCACCTTCACCAGCAACTGCGGCCGCAACGAGAACCGGCACCAGAACTCCGACAACTTCATCGTCACTCCCGGTGTCGCCAACGGCGCCCACCACCTCCACGACTACGTGGGCAACCGCTCCACGGACGCCTTCTCCACCGACGACTCGCTGCGCGCCGCCGGGACCACCTGCGCCCGCGCCGACAAATCGACGTACTTCTGGCCCGTACTGCGCCGCCTGAGCGGGCAGGACGGCCCGAGCAGCGGCAACGGACAGGACCCGGCGGACGGGAACGTGGGCCGGGTGCTGACCCCGAGCTCGGTCTCGCTGACCTTCCGGGGCAGCCCGGCGGGCAAGGTCGCCGCCATGCCCGAGGGCCTGCGCGCCATCACGGGCGACGCCAAGGCGTTCACCAACGGCACCGCCAACGCGCGGGCCCAGTGGACCTGCACCGGCTTCGAGAACCGGCGCCTGGCCGACAAGTACCCGCTGTGCCCCGGCGGCAGCCAGGCCGTACGGCTGCTGGACTTCCCGAGCTGCTGGGACGGGGCGAACAAGGACAGCGCCAACCACCGCACGCATCTCGTCTTCCCCGACCGGGCCTCGGGCCGCTGCCCCACCGGCACGAAGGCCGTGCCGCAGCTCCAGATGCGGCTGACCTACGCCGTGCGGCCCCGGCCACGCGCCTTCGCCCTCGACAGCTTCCCCGAACAACTGCGCAAGCCGGTGACCGACCACGCGGACTTCGCCAACTTCATGCCGCGCGACCTGATGGCGCGCGCGGTGCAGTGCATCAACTCCGGCCGCCGCTGCCAGTGAGGAACACGGGGCCGGGTCCACGCATGGCTGTACGAGCCGAACGGCCGTGACACCCGCACCGCGCTCCACTCGTTGGGGGCATAGCTCCCGACACCGGAGCGCGGTGCTTTACAAGCCCAACCCACGCCTCAACCATCCCTTTTGTATGCCCACCGGGCGCCTCCATACGAAGGGACGGCTTGTGAAAGCAGTAGCGCTGTACGGCACCCTCGGGTCGCTGGTCCTGACCGCCCTCGTCGCCGTCCCCGCGGACGGAACCGACCGGTCCGCCGGCGCCGGGACCCCGGCGCCCGCACCACCCCGCATCGCCTTCGGCCACTGCGCCCCCGAGGAACACCTGCCGGCCGGTGTGGAGTGCGGCCGGCTCACCGTCCCGCTGGACTACGCCCGCCCCGCGGACAAGAAGATCACCCTCACCGTGAGCCGGGCCCGCGCCACCGGCTCCGCCAAGGAGCGCCAGGGCGCGCTCGTCTTCAACCCGGGCGGCCCGGGGGCGTCCAGCATGAACTTCCCGCTGTACGCGAAGGTGGACCGCTGGCGCAGGACGGCGCGGGCGTACGACTTCGTCGGCTACGCGCCGCGCGGTGTCGGGCGCTCGGCGCCGCTGACCTGCCAGGACCCGGCCAAGTTCGCCAAGATTCCGAGCGAGAGCCCGCGGCACCCTCGGAGGCGTTCAAGCGCGGGAAGGCCGCCGAGGCGAAGGCGTACGCACAGGGCTGCGCGCGCAACGCGGGGCCCGCGCTGCGCCACTACACGTCCGCCAACAACGCCCGTGACCTGGACATGCTGCGCGCCGGGCTCGGCGAGAAGAAGCTCACGTACATGGGCGCCTCCTACGGCACCTACTTCGGGGCGGTGTACGCGACGCTCTTCCCCGGCCACGTCCGCCGGATGGTCTTCGACAGCGTCGTCAACCCCGACCCCCGGCAGGTCTGGTACCGCAACAACCTCGACCAGAACATCGGCTTCGAGCGCCGCTGGCAGGACTGGGGCCGCTGGGTGGCCAAGCACCACCAGGTGTACCACCTGGGTACGACACCTCAGGCGGTGCTGCGTGCGTACGAGAACGTACGGGAGCGGCTGCACCGGCGGCCCCTGGGCGGCAAGGTGGGGTCGGCCCAGTTGCAGGCCGCCTTCCTCAAGACGGGCTACAACGACGCCTACTGGCCGGTGCGCGCCGCGGCCCTCGCCACGTACGTCAAGGGCGATCCCAAGCTGCTGCTCAAGCAGGCCACGCCGCTGCCGGGCGGCGAGAAGGCGGACGAGAACGGCAACGCGGTCTACACAGCCGTGGAGTGCAACGACGGACTGTGGCCGCGTGACCTGCGGGTCTGGGACCGGGACAACACCGCGAGCGCGCGTGTCGCGCCCTTCGAGACGTGGGACAACGCCTGGATGAACCTGCCGTGCGCCTTCTGGCCCCGCTACTCACCGAGGGGCGTCGTCCAGGACCCCACCCGGTACGCGGAGGACGTGACCGACGTGGCCCTGCCGCAGGCGGGGGCGCCGCACCGCCCGGTCGACGTGCGGACCGCGCCGGGCGCGCTGCCGCCGGTGCTGCTGCTGGCCGCCGAGCGGGACGGCGCGACACCGCACTCCGGCGCGGTCGAGCTGCGGCGCCGACTGCCCGGCGCGTCGCTGGTGACCGAGCGCGGCGCCGGGACGCACGGTGTGTCGTTCGGGACGAACGCCTGCGCCAATCAGCATGTGGAGCGGTACCTGCTGACCGGGCGGACCCCGGCGCGGGACACGTTCTGTGGGCCGCGCGCGGAGCCCAAGCCGGTCATGCCCGCCAAGAAGCGCAAGTAGCACGACGGGCTAAGCGGCGCGAGGGGCCACTCGGCAAGCGACAGACCGCTCAGCAGACGACAGGCCACTCAGCGGACCACGGGCCGGGTGCGGCACCGCACCCGGCCCGTCGCGCCGTCTCAGGCCAGCCCGGCGACCAGCTCGGCGACCGGCTTGCGGCGCCCGGTGTAGAACGGCACCTCCTCGCGGACGTGCATCCGCGCCTCGGAGCCGCGCAGGTGCCGCATGAGGTCGACGATGCGGTACAGCTCGTCGGCCTCGAAGGCGAGGATCCACTCGTAGTCGCCCAGCGAGAAGGACGGCACGGTGTTGGCGCGCACGTCCGGGAAGCCGCGGGCCATCTTGCCGTGGTCGGCGAGCATCCGGCGGCGGTCCTCGTCGGGGAGGAGGTACCAGTCGTAGGAGCGCACGAACGGGTAGACGCTCACGTAGTCGCGGGCGACCTCGTCGGCCAGGAAGGCCGGGATGTGCGACTTGTTGAACTCGGCCGGGCGGTGCAGCGCCATGTTCGACCAGACCGGCTCCAGCGCGCGCCCCAGCCGGGTGCGGCGGAAGAGGTTGTACGCCTCCTGGAGCGCGTCGGAGTTCTCCGAGTGCCACCAGATCATCACGTCGGCGTCGGCCCGCAGACCGGAGACGTCGTAGGTGCCGCGCACGACGACGTCCTTGGCGGCGAGCTGCGCGAACAGCGTCTCGACCTCGTCGGCGTACCCGGTGCGGTCCTCGGGCAGCGCGTCGCGCAGCTTGAACACCGACCAGAGCGTGTAGCGGATGACCTCGTTCAGGTCCTTCGCCTTCTTGCCGGCGTTCGGGGTCTTCTCGGGAGCGGCCCCGGTGGGGGTGGCGGGGGCGGAAGCGTCAGTCATGGGTCCCATTCTCACTCGCCCGCCGTGGCGGCTTGCGGCAGGGTGTCCAAGATGTCGTCCGCGGCCGTGCGCGCGGAGGCGATGCAGGCCGGGATACCCACGCCGTCGTAGAGCGCGCCGCACACCCGCAGGCCGGGCAGCTTGCCGGTCTCGGCCCGGATCCGGGCGACGCGCTCCAGGTGGCCGACGGGGTACTGCGGCAGTCCGCCGTCCCAGCGCGTGACCCGCCGCGCGACGGGCCGGGCGGCCAGGCCGACGGCCTCGCCGAGGTCGCGCAGGGACAGTTCCACCAGGTCGGCGTCGTCCCGTGCCAGGTCGGTCTCGTCGCCGTACCGTCCGACGGAGGTGCGCAGCACGAACAGGTCCGGGTCGCCGTCGGCGATCCAGCCCCACTTGTTGCCGGCGAAGGTGGCGGCCTTGATCTTGCGGCCGTCGACCGGCGGCACGAGGAAGCCGCTGCCGGTCAGCGCCGCCTCGACGTCCGCGCGGCGGAAGGCCATGGTCACCAGGGCCATGGAGGCGTACTCGACGGCGGACAGCTCGGTGGCGGCGGCCGGCGCCTCGGCGGCCAGCAGCCGGGCGGCGGCGGGCGCCGGGGCCGCCAGGACCACGGCGTCCGCGTCCAGCGCCGCCGGCCCTTCGCCGCCGTCCAGGACGACGCGCCAGCCGTCGGCGGTGCGCCGCAGCTCCCCTACCGGGGTGTTCGTACGGATCTCGCCGCCGGCGGCCCGTACCGCGTCGGCGACGGCGCCCGGCAGCGTACCCACACCGCCGTGGATGCCCATGAAGACCGGCGCCGGCGCCTGGTCCGGCCCGGCGGCGCGCGCCGCCGTCCGCGCCTGGATGCCCCTTACGCCCTCGATCAGCGAGCGCTCGGCGCGCGCGGCCTCGAAGAGCTGGGGGACGGCGGCGCGCATCGAGATGCGGTACGCGTCGCCCGCGTACACGCCGCCGAGCAGCGGTTCGACGAGCCGGTCGACGACCTCGCGGCCCAGCCGGGCGGCGACGTACTCGCCGACCGCCACGTCCGCGCCGACCTCCGTGCGCTCCAGCGCCTCGTCCTCGGCGATCCGCGCCATGCCCTCGGAAGAGATCACTCCGGAGGCGGCCAGCAGGCCCAGGTCGCCCGGTACGCCCATCACGTGCCCCTTGGGCATCGGCCGCAGCGCGCCGCGCGTCCACAGGGCGGCGGTGGCGGTCGTGGGCGGCTGGAGCCGGTCGCCGAGACCCACGGCGCGTGCCAGGTCCACCGCCTCCGGGCGCCTGGCCAGCATCGACTCGGCGCCGAGGTCGACCGGCACCCCCGCGATCTCGCCGGCGCGCAGCTTGCCGCCGAGCCGGCCGGACGCTTCCAGCACGGTCACCCGGGCCCCGCCGTCCAGCAGTCGGTGGGCCGCTGCCAGCCCCGAGATGCCCCCACCGATGACGACGACATGACTTCCGGGCGCGCGGCCCGCACTGGTGTGCGCTGTGCTCATGTCCCCAACTCTCTCAGAGTCCGTCCGGAGTCCGGACCGTGACCGCATCGCGACGCACGGACGGCAACCAGCGGCTCCCCCGCCACGTCGAAGTGGCAACAGCGGCACACCACTTCGGGGGTACGGGACATGGGCTCAGCGGGCAGGTCGTACGGGGCGCGGCGGGCGGCCGCGACAGCGCTGCTCGTGGCATCCCTCGGGGTCGCCGGATGCGGGGCGGCCGGGCCGGGCGACACCGAGCAGGCGAGCGCGGAGCGGAGCGGCACGGGGGCCGCGCGGGGCGAGCAGGGCATGGTCGGGCCCAAGGCGCCGGGCGCCGGGGAGTCGGCCGACGGGGAGGCCGGTGCGGACAGGGGCAGCGACACGGGCAGCGGCACCGGGAAGCCCGCGCCGGTCGCGACGGCGCAGATCATCCGTACGGCGTCGCTGACCGTCGAGGCCGAGGACGTACCGGGAGCCTTGGCCAAGGCCCGTACGGCGGCCAAGGGCGTCGGCGGCTACGTCGGGGACGAGTCCACCGACCAGGACGGCGAAGGGCGGGAACGCTCCCGGGTGGAGCTGCGGGTACCGCCCGAGGCGTACGACGGGCTGCTGGACCGGCTCTCCCGGCTGGGCACGCTCAAGAAGCGCCAGGTCTCGGCGAAGGACGTCACCGATCAGGTGGTGGACACCAGCAGCCGCATCAAGACGCAGCAGGCCAGTGTGGCGCGGGTGCGGGCGCTGATGGACAAGGCCACCACGATCGGCGACATCGTCACGCTGGAGTCCGAACTCAGCCGCCGCCAGTCGGAACTGGAATCCCTCCAGGCCCGCCTGAAGTCGCTCCAGGAGCAGACCGGCATGGCGACGGTGACGCTGGTGCTGCACGAACCGGACGCGGCGGCGGACGACGAGGGGACCTCCTTCGGGGACGCGCTCAGCGGTGGCTGGGGCGCCTTCACCGAGGGGGTGCGGAGGCTGCTGGTCGCGGTCGGCGCGTCGCTGCCGTTCCTCGTGGCGGGGGCGCTGGTGTCCGTGCTGTGGCAGGTGCTGCGGGGGCGGATGGTGCGGGGGCGGCTGTCGCGGCGTACGCGGTCGTCGGGGACCGCAGCGGCACCCGCGCGGGAAGAGTCCGCGGAGACCGCACGGGAGAGTGACGCGGAGACCGCACGGGAGAGTGACGGACCGGGGGACCGTTGACAGCCGCGGGCGGCGGGCAAAGACTCGGGGCGACAGCGCCGATCTTCGGGCGGACAGCTTCGGGCGGACAGCGAGGACAGGGCCGGATGACCGAGCAGGGTGCACGGGACGCACGAGGCGCGTGGGGCGCCCGGGACGTCTACATCGTCGACGCCGTACGGACCCCGGTCGGCAAGTACGGCGGCGCCCTCGCGGGCACCCGCCCCGACGACCTCGCCGCCCACGTCGTCAAGGCCCTCGTGGAGCGCACCCCGGACCTCGACCCGGCCCGCATCGACGACGTCGTGTTCGGTGACGCCAACGGGGCGGGCGAGGACAACCGCAACGTGGCGCGGATGGCCGTACTGCTGGCCGGGCTGCCCACCTCCGTACCCGGAGTGACGGTCAACCGGCTGTGCGGCTCCGGCCTGGAGGCCGTCATCCAGGCCGCCCGCTCCATCGCCCTGGGCGACGCGCACATCGTGGTCGCGGGCGGCGTGGAGTCGATGAGCCGCGCGCCGTACGTCCTCCAGAAGCCCGAACGGGCCTTTCCCGCCGGGCACCAGGAAATGTTCTCCTCGACGCTGGGCTGGCGGATGGTCAATCCGCGGATGGCGCCCGAGTGGACGGTCTCGCTGGGCGAGGGCGCGGAGCTGATCGCCGACAAGTACGGCATCGGACGCGAGCAGCAGGACGCCTTCGCGCTCGACAGTCATCGCAAGGCAGCGCGCGCCTGGGAGGAGGGCGCCTACGACGCGGAAGTCGTACCGCTGCCGGAGGTGGACCTGACGCAGGACGAGTCGATCCGCGCCTCGACCTCCACGGAAGCGCTGGCCAAGCTCCGCCCGGCCTTCCGCAAGGAGGGCGGCACGGTCACGGCGGGCAACGCCTCCCGCTCAACGACGGCGCCGCGGCGCTCCTCCTCGTCGACGAAGAGGGGCTGCGGGCCACCGGGCGGGAACCGCTCGCCCGGATCGGCGCGAGCGCGGTGACCGGCATCGAGCCGCAGCTGTTCGGGCTGGGGCCGGTGGAGGCCGTACGGCGGGCCCTGGACAAGGCTGGGCGCGGCGTCGCCGACCTGGCCGCATTCGAGCTGAACGAGGCGTTCGCGGCCCAGGCGCTGGGCTGCCTCGCCCAGTGGCCCGAACTCGACCCGGAGGTGGTCAACCCGCGCGGCGGCGCCATCGCCATCGGGCACCCGCTGGGCGCGTCCGGCGCCCGGCTGGCCGGCGCGGTCGCCCACCAGCTCGCCGCGCGCGACTCCGGTACGGGCCTGGCGGCGCTGTGCATCGGCGTGGGGCAGGGCCTGGCGCTCGTACTGGAACGCGAGTAGGGGGACGCGCGCCGGCCCGGCCGTGCACGGTGGGACAGGGCGGCGCGGGCCGAACGCGGACAGCGCGCACCGGATGCGGACGGCGGGCCCGGACCGCCCCGCCCCGCCGTCCACGCTGATCACCGATGCGGGAGGATGAACCGAACTGGTTCATTCCTCAACCGTTCATCCGACCGGAGGCCGCGCGCGATGCCCCTGCTCGACCTGGACCACCTGCCCCTGCTGCACGGCGGCGAGACCACCGCGGCCGAACCGGCGACCGGCGAGGCCCTGGCCTCCTTCACCCTCGCCGCCCCCGCCGACGTGGAGGACGCCGCAGCCGAGGCCGCGGCCGCCCAGCGCGCCTGGGCCCGTACGCCGTACACGGAACGCGCCGCGGTGCTGCGCCGGGCCGGGGAGCTGATCACCCGGCACGCCGCGGAACTGTCCGAGTGGATCGTCCGGGAGGCCGGCAGCGTCCCCGGCAAGGCCGCGTTCGAGCTACGGACCGCCGCCGAGGAGTGCTACGAGGCCGCCGCGCTCGCCCACCACCCGCTGGGCCAGGTGCTGCCCTCCGCCGCGCCCCGCCACTCGTACACGACCCGGGTACCGGCCGGTGTCGTCGGCGTCATCGCGCCGTTCAACGTCCCGCTCGTGCTCGCGATGCGCTCCGTCGCCCCGGCCCTGGCCCTCGGCAACGCGGTCGTCCTCAAGCCCGATCCGCGCACCGCGGTGTGCGGCGGCCACGCCGTGGCGGCGGTCTTCGCGGCGGCCGGGCTGCCCGAAGGGCTGCTGCACGTGCTGCCGGGCGGCAGCGAGGCCGGGCAGGCCCTGGTCGGCGACCGGCACGTCCGGGTGATCTCCTTCACCGGCTCCACGAACGCGGGCCGCAGCGTCGGCGCGCTCGCCGCCCGGCACCTCAAGCGGGCCCACCTGGAGCTGGGCGGCAACAGCGCCTTCCTGGTCCTGGAGGACGCGGACCTGGACGCCGCGATGTCCGCCGCCGCCTGGGCCTCCTTCTTCCACCAGGGCCAGGTCTGCATGTCCTCGGGCCGCCACCTGGTGCACGCCTCCCTCTACGACGCGTACGTGGAACGGCTGGCGGCCACGGCGGACGCGCTCGTCGTCGGCGACCCGTACCGCGAGGAGGTCCAGCTCGGACCGGTCATCGACGGCGGGCAGCGGGACCGGGTGCACGGCCTGGTCCGGGCGAGCACGGCGGCGGGCGCCCGGCTCGCGGCCGGCGGCACCCACCGGGACCTGTTCTACCGGCCCACCGTCCTGGCCGACGTGGACGACCGGTCCCCCGCCTACGCGGAGGAGGTCTTCGGGCCGGTCGCGCCCGTACGCAAGTTCCACACCGTCGACGAGGCCGTGGCCCTGGCGAACGACACGCAGTACGGGCTGGCGCTCGGCATCGTCACCCGCGACACGGCGCGCGCCCTGGAGCTGGCCGACCGCATCCCGACCGGCCTGCTGCACATCAACGACCAGACGGTCAACGACGAGCCGATCGCGCCGATGGGCGGCTTCGCCGACTCCGGCACCGGCGCGCACTTCGGCGGTACGGCCAACCTCGACGCCTTCACCGAGACCCGGTGGACCACGGTCCGCGCCACCCCGGCCGGGTACCCGTTCTGACCCGTAACCTGCGCCATACGGACGGCCAGTCGTACGGACGGCCATCAGGGGCAACCGTTACGAACAGGTACCGGCACACGACGAAGGGAGCGTCCGCGATGGCGGAGCGACTGGTGGTCATCGGCGGCGACGCGACGGGCATGTCCGCCGCGTCCCAGGCCCGGCGGCTGAAGAAGCCGGACGAACTGGAGATCGTCGCGTTCGAACGGGGCCACTTCGCCTCGTACTCCGCCTGCGGCATCCCGTACTGGGTCGGCGGGACGGTCGACGGCCCGGACGACCTGATCGCCCGGACGCCGGAGAAGCACCGCGAGCGCGACATCGACCTGCGGATGCGGACCGAGGTCACCGAGCTGGACCTGGACCGCGGCCGGGTCCGCACCCGCGACCTGGACGGCAGCGGCACCGAGACCTGGACCGGCTACGACAAGCTGGTGATCGCCACCGGCGCGCGGCCGCTGCGCCCGCCCCTGCCGGGCATCGACGCGCCCGGCGTGCACGGTGTGCAGACCCTGGACGACGGGCAGGCGCTGCTGGACACCCTGAAGGCCACCGAGGGCACCAAGGCGGTCGTCGTCGGCGCCGGCTACATCGGCGTCGAGATGGCCGAGGCGCTGGTCACCCGCGGCTACGACGTCACCGTCCTGGACCGCGGCGCGCAGCCGATGTCCACCCTCGACCCCGACATGGGCGAACTGGTCCACGAGGCGATGTGCGGGATGGGCATCGAGACGGTGCGCGGCGCGACCGTCACCGGTGTCCGCACCGACGGCTCCGGGCGGGCCTGCGCGGTGACCACCGAGGACGACGGCGAGTTCCCGGCCGACGTGGTCGTACTGGGCCTGGGCGTACGGCCCGAGACCACCCTCGCCGAGCAGGCCGGGCTGCCGCTCGGCGACGCGGGCGGGCTGCTCACCGACCTGTCGATGCGGGTGCGCGGCCACGACGCCGTATGGGCCGGCGGGGACTGCGTGGAGGTGCTGGACCTGGTCCTGGGCCGCACCCGGCACATCGCGCTGGGCACCCACGCCAACAAGCACGGCCAGGTCATCGGCTCGAACGTGGCCGGTGACTACGCGACCTTCCCCGGCGTCGTCGGCACCGCCGTCTCCAAGGTCTGCGACCTGGAGATCGCCCGCACCGGGCTGCTGGAGGAGCAGGCGGACTCCGTCGGCCTGCAGTACGTGACCGTGACCGTCGACTCGACCAGCCGCGCCGGCTACTACCCGGGCGCCCGGCCGATGCGCGTGAAGATGATGGCCGAGCGGCGCACCGGCCGCCTCCTCGGGGTCCAGATCGTCGGCCGGGAGGGCGCGGGCAAGCGCGTGGACGTGGCGGCGGTGGCGCTCACGGCACGGCTGACGGTCGAGGAGATGACCGCGCTCGACCTCGGCTACGCGCCGCCGTTCTCCCCGTGTGGGACCCGGTCCTGGTCGCGGCCCGCAAGGCGGCCGCCGCGGTACGGGCGGCCGCCGACTGAGCGTACGGGCCCGGAACCGGCCAAGGGCTCGGGCCGGACCGGGCCGGGTTCGCGACGGGCCGGGCCGGATCCGCGACAGGCCGCCGGGCTTCCGGCGGCCCGCCCGTCAGGTCAGCGCGCCGTCTGATCGTGGACGTACTCGACGAGGCGGGTCAGCGCGGCCGGGTCCGTGTTCGGCAGCACGCCGTGGCCCAGGTTGAAGATGTGGCCCTCCAGGCCGGCGGCTGCGTCCAGCACCTCGCGGGCCTTGGTCTCCACCGCCTCGCGCGGCGCGAACAGCACGGCCGGGTCGATGTTGCCCTGGAGCGCCTTGCCGGGGCCGACGCGGCGGGCCGCCTCGTCCAGCGGCACCCGCCAGTCGACGCCCACCACGTCCGCGCCCGCCTCGCCCAGCAGGCCCAGCAGCTCACCGGTGCCGACGCCGAAGTGGATGCGCGGGACGCCGTACCCGGACACCGCCTCGAAGACCTTCGCGGAGGCGGGCATGACGGAGCGGCGGTAGTCGGCCGGGGCCAGCGCGCCCACCCAGGAGTCGAAGAGCTGCACGGCGCTCGCGCCCGCCTCGATCTGCACCTTCAGGAAGGCGGAGGTGATGCCCGCCAGGCGGTCGAGCAGGTCGGCCCACAGCTGCGGGTCGCCGTACATCATCGCCTTGGTGTGCTCGTGGTTGCGCGACGGGCCGCCCTCGACGAGGTAGCTGGCGAGGGTGAAGGGCGCGCCGGCGAACCCGATGAGGGGGTGGCGCCCAGCTCGCCCACCAGCATCCGCACCGCCTCCGCGACGTAGGTGACGTCGCCGGGCTCCAGCGGGCGCAGCCGCTCCAGGTCGGCGCGCGTACGGATCGGCTGCTCGACGACCGGGCCGACGCCCGGCTTGATGTCCAGATCGACGCCGATGGCCTTCAGGGGCACGACGATGTCGCTGAAGTAGATCGCCGCGTCGACGCCGTGCCGGCGGACCGGCTGGAGGGTGATCTCGGTGACCAGCTCCGGCATCATGCAGGATTCCAGCATGGCCGTGCCCTCGCGGGCCTTGCGGTACTCGGGCAGCGACCGCCCGGCCTGGCGCATGAACCACACCGGCGTGTGCGGCACCGGCTCCCGCCGGCAGGCCTTGAGGAAGGCCGAGTCGTACGTACCGGTCTGCTGCTGGCCCGTCGGGCGGTCGTTGGCGCTCACGCACCAAATCTTCGCACGCGTGCGAGGGCGCCTCCGAATGGGCGACGCGCGCACCGGGTGTCCTCCCTCACCGAGCGGCTCCTTCCGCCTAATCTTCCGGGCATGGCTGCGGCTCACGAACACCTCACGGACAGCGCGGACAATGTCCCGATCCCCTTCCGTCAGGCGATCGAGGCGCTCCGCGCGGCACGGCTGCGTCCCGAGATCGAGATCGAGCCGACGCCCGCGCCCAAGCGCCTCGCGCCCTACGCGTACGCGCTGGAGGCAGCGGTCGTCGAGCCGGGCACCGGCCCCGAAGGGAGGACACCGACCTCGCCGACGGCAGACTGGTGCTGCTGCACGACCCGGCCGGGCACGACGCCTGGCAGGGCACCTTCCGCGTGGTGACGCTGGCGCGCGCCGAGCTGGAGCCGGAGATGGGCTCCGACCCGCTGCTGCCGGAGGTGTCCTGGTCCTGGCTGACCGGGGCGCTGGACGCGCGCGGCGTGCGGTACGGGGAGCCCAGCGGCACGGTCACCCGCGCCAGTTCGCACTACTTCGGCGGGCTCGCGGAGCGGGCCCCGGCGACCCAGATCGAGATGCGCGCCTCGTGGACCCCGGAGGAGGGGCAGGGCGGGGTGCCGGATCTCGCGGCCCACCTCTGCGCCTGGTGCGACCTGCTGTGCCAGGTGGCGGGGCTGCCGCCGGTGGCTCCCGAGCCGTCGCCGCGCGGCGGGGTCGTACCGCTGCCGCAGCGCCGGGGGCCGCAAGCGCGCTGAGGCGCCGGCGCGTCCGGCGTGGGGCTGCGCCCGGCGCGGGGATACGCCCGGCGCGTGGGCACCCCCTCTCGCGCATTGCCCGGCGTGTAGATGCGCTGGGGAGCGCGCGTAGCCGTCCGCACTCCGCGTCGCCCGGTCCGACCGGGCGGCAGGTCCCGACTCCGACCGGGCGGCAGGTCCCGGCCTGCTCCGCGACGCTCGAACGCCTTCACGGCAACCTTCCGCCGCAGGGTCACTCCAAAGTCGATCAAGCGACCGATTTGACCGAAATGAACCAACTAAGTTGAGATCAAACTCTAAAGTCGGGCCGGTTTGGTGCCGAAGAGGTCAGTGACCCTTCAAAGACGGAGCATTCCGACTCGCCCCCACATGTCGGCATCCGTCCCGCCACTCCCCCAGGAGGCCCGGTGTCAGTTCTCCTCGAGCAACCTTCGAGCCTGGTCGCCTACCGCCCGAACAAGCCGACGGCCATGGTCGTCGTGGCCGACCCTCGCGTCCGCTCCACCGTCACCCGCCACCTGTGGGCCCTCGGAGTACGTGACGTGATCGAGGCGTCGTCCATCGCGGAGGCCCGTCCCCGCGTCGGCAGCCCGCGCGACATCTGCGTTGCCGACGTCCACCTGCCCGACGGCTCCGGCCTGACCCTGCTGTCCGAGACCCGGGCCGCGGGGTGGCCCAACGGCCTCGCCCTGTCCGCCGCCGACGACATCGGTGCCGTACGCAACGCCCTGGCCGGCGGCGTCAAGGGATACGTCGTCACCGGCACCCGCACCAACCTCGGCCTCCCCGGCCGCCCCGGCGCCGCACCCATCGGCGCCAACGCCGCCCGGATGCACCGCCGTCCCCCGGGCACCCCCGGCCACCCGGGCGGCTACCGCGAACTGTCCGGCCGTGAGGTCGAGGTGCTGCGGCTGGTCGCGGAGGGCCAGTCCAACAAGGCCATCGGTGTCTCGATGGGCCTGTCGGCGCTGACCGTCAAGAGCCACCTCGCCCGCATCGCCCGCAAGCTGGGCACCGGCGACCGGGCCGGCATGGTCGCCGTCGCCCTGCGCACCGGCATCATCCACTGACCACCGACCTGGCGAATCCGCCGTCACGCCCGTCGAGGGAACGTTCCCTCGGCGGGCGCCGTGCATACACAGATACCCTTGACTGGTGACCGACGCCCAAAAGACCGCAGAAGACTCGACACTGCGAACAACCGGAGACTCCCCTCCGGACACCCGCCCGGCGCCGGTCCCCCTACTGGAACCGCGCGAGGGCACCCCGCCGTGACGGCGGCGGCAGAGGAACTTGCCGAAGTCGTGTCGGCCTTCGCGGCCGGCACGGGTCCGGTGGCGGTGGACGCCGAGCGGGCCTCCGGCTACCGCTACGGCCAGCGCGCCTATCTCGTACAGCTGCGCCGTGAAGGCGCGGGCAGCGTACTGATCGACCCGGTCGGCTGCCCCGACCTCTCGGCGCTGGGCGAGGCCGTCGCCGACGCCGAGTGGGTGCTGCACGCCGCCACCCAGGACCTGCCGTGCCTGCGCGACATAGGCATGATCCCCTCCCGGCTCTTCGACACCGAGCTGGCCGGGCGCCTCGCGGGCTTCGCCAGGGTCGGCCTCGGCGCGATGGTGGAGAACGTCCTGGGCTACGCCCTGGAGAAGGGCCACTCCGCGGTGGACTGGTCCACCCGTCCGCTCCCGGAGCCCTGGCTGCGCTACGCCGCACTCGACGTCGAACTGCTGGTGGACCTCCGCGACGCCCTGGAGGAGGAGCTGGACCGGCAGGGCAAGCTGGAGTGGGCGCACCAGGAGTTCGCGGCCATCGCCGCCGCTCCCCCGGCGCCGCCCCGCAAGGACCCCTGGCGCCGTACGTCCGGCATGCACAAGGTGCGCCGCCGTCGGCAGATGGCCGTCGTACGGGAATTGTGGACCGCCCGGGACCAGGTCGCCCAGCGCCGCGACGTCTCGCCGGGCAAGGTGCTCGGCGACGCCGCGATCATCGAGGCCGCGCTGAACCTGCCGCCCAACGCGCACGCGCTCGCCGCGCTCAACGGCTTCGGCCACCGGATGGGCCGCCGCCAGCTGGAACAGTGGCAGGCCGCCGTGGACCGCGCCCGCGCCCTGCCGGACAGCGAGCTGCCGCAGCCCGGCCAGCCGCTGAACGGGCCCCCGCCGCCCCGCTCGTGGGCCGACAAGGACCCGGCCGCCGCGGCCCGGCTCGCCGCCGCCCGCGCCGCGGTGACCGCGCTGGCCGAGGAGCTGAACCTCCCGCAGGAGAACCTGATCACCCCCGACACGGTGCGGCGACTGTGCTGGGAGCCGCCCGCCGACCCGGCCGAGGAGACGGTGGCCGCCGTACTGGCCGGCCACGGCGCCCGTCCCTGGCAGATCGAGCAGGTCGCCCCACTCCTCACCGAGGCCCTGCACACCACCGGAGCCTGATCCTCCGGGGGCGGACCGGGAACCCCGGCCCGCCCCCGCCGGCTCAGTACCGGTCGACGTACCCGCACTGCAAGCCCCTGCCGGCTCGGTCCCGGCCGCCCCATCCCCACTGGCTCGGTCCCGGCCGGCTCAGTCCCGGTCGACGTGCTCGCGCAGGATCTTCCGGTCCTTCGCGTCCACGTCGAACGTGGTCTTGTTCCAGTCGTCCGTGGTCACCACGTCCACCGACCAGATCTCCTTCTTCTGGTCGTTGGTGTCCAGCTCCACGGCCGTGACCGTGCCGCTCTTCTTCCCGGTCGCCGTGTCCGCCGCCTGCCGCGCCGTGACAGTGGCCCGCGCGAGCCGGTCCGCCAGCTCCTTCTTGTCGTCGCCGTCCTCGTTCTTGGTCTGCGGCTTGTCCGCCTCACCGGTCACGGCGTCGACCCGTACGGTGCTCTCCGTACCGTCCGAGGCCGCCACCTTCGCGTGCCACTCGGGCTTGCCGCCGGCTCCCCGCTTCAGCTCCACCGACACCGGCTTCGAGCCCGCCACCGCCTCCGTCGCGGCCTTCAGCGCCTTGTCGTACGAGACCTTGGCCTCGGGGACGAGCGCCTTACGGGAACGCTGGTCCTCGGTCATCTGTCCCGAAGCCCCGGAGGACTCCCCGGCCGACGGTGACGCCGACGGCGCCGAGGCCGAGGCCGAGGCCGAAGGTGAGCTCTCCTTTCCGCCTCCCCCGCCGTCGTCCCCGCACCCGGCCAGCAGGGCTCCCGCCGCCGCGACGGCACACACGGCTCCGGCGCCTCGAACACGCTTGGTCATCCCATCGCTCCCATCCGTATCCCTACGGGCACGATAAGTCCGTGATGTCTCTCATGCCCCCCGGCACCGCGCACCCGGCCCGCCTCGCCACCCCGAGTGCCCGGCCATCGCGCACCCACGCACCGGGGGCGCACCGCCCGCACCCGGCCCCCGTCGGCGAAGTCGACATTGTGACCTTCGCCGCTTACCCCGGAGGGGCTGGGCAGCCCGGTTACCCGCAAGTAGCATGAGGGACGTGACGCGCCTCCGGGCGCGCCCGCAGCAGTGCCATCCCGCACCTGGAGGAGAGCCAACGTGCCTCGTACCGCTAGGGACGTCGTCTTCGTCGACGGCGTCCGCACCCCGTTCGGCAAGGCGGGCCCGAAGGGCATCTACCACGAGACCCGCGCCGACGACCTGGTCGTCAAGTGCATCCGGGAGCTGCTGCGCCGCAACCCGGATCTCGACCCGGCCCGGATCGACGAGGTCGCCCTCGCCGCCACGACCCAGATCGGCGACCAGGGCCTGACCCTGGGCCGTACCGCCGGCATCCTCGCCGGCCTGCCGCAGTCCGTCCCCGGCTTCTCCGTGGACCGGATGTGCGCCGGTGCCATGACCGCCGTGACCAGCATCGCGGGCGGCGTCTCCTTCGGTGCGTACGACATCGCCGTGGCCGGCGGCGTCGAGCACATGGGCCGCCACCCCATGGGCGAGGGCGTCGACCCCAACCCGCGCTTCGTCAGCGAGAAGCTGGTCGACCAGTCGGCCCTCTTCATGGGCATGACGGCGGAGAACCTCCACGACCGCCTGCCGCACCTCACCAAGCAGCGCGCCGACGAGTACGCCGTGCGCAGCCAGGAGAAGGCCGCCAAGGCGTACGCCGACGGCAAGATCCAGGCCGACCTGGTGCCGATCTCGGTACGCCGCACCAACGCGGAGGCCGGCGAGACCGGCTGGGGCCTGGTCACCGCCGACGAGCCGATGCGCCCGGGCACCACCCTCGAAAACCTCGCGGGCCTCAAGACGCCGTTCCGCCCGCACGGCCGGGTCACCGCGGGCAACGCGGCCGGTCTGAACGACGGCGCCACCGCCTCGCTGATCGCCGCCGAGGACGTGGCCCGCGAGCTGGGCCTGCCGGTCAAGATGCGCCTGGTGGACTACGCCTTCGCGGGCGTGGAGCCGGAGGTCATGGGCATCGGCCCGGTCCCGGCGACCGAGAAGGCCCTCGCCAAGGCGGGCCTGAGCATCGACGACATCGGCCTCTTCGAGATCAACGAGGCGTTCGCCGTCCAGGTGCTGTCGCTGCTGGACCACTACGGCATCGCGGACGACGACCCGCGCGTCAACCAGTACGGCGGCGCGATCGCCTACGGTCACCCGCTCGCCTCCTCCGGTGTGCGCCTGATGACGCAGCTCGCGCGGCAGTTCGAGGAGCAGCCGCAGGTCCGTTACGGCATCACGACCATGTGCGTCGGCTTCGGCATGGGCGGCACGGTCATCTGGGAGAACCCGCACTTCGAAGGGGCTGGCAAGTGAGCACCACGACAGAACTGCTGAAGGGCGCGGCCGAGCTGTTCCCGGACGAGGTCGTCACGCAGGCGCACGTACGGCACCTGGAGCTGCCGGGCGCCGGCACCTTCGCGCTGATCACGCTGGACAACGGCCTGGACCACACCAAGCCGACCACCTTCGGCCCGCAGTCGCTGGCGAACCTGGACGCGGCGCTCGACCAGGTCGAGGCGGAGGCCAAGGACGGCAAGATCGTCGGCGTCGGCATCACCGGCAAGCCGTTCATCTTCGCTGTCGGCGCCGACCTCAAGGGCGTCGAGCTGCTCAAGCGGCACGAGGACGCGCTGGCCATCGGCAAGGGCGGCCACGACGTCTTCAAGCGCCTGTCCGGCCTGGCCGTGCCGACCTTCGCGTACTACAACGGTGCCGCGATGGGCGGCGGCGTCGAGGTCGGTCTGCACTGCACGTACCGCACCGTCTCCAAGGCGCTGCCCGCGTTCTCGCTGCCCGAGGTCTTCCTCGGCCTGGTGCCCGGCTGGGGCGGCTGCGTCCTGCTGCCGAACCTCATCGGCGCCGACCGCGCGGTCTCGGTGATCATCGAGAACTCGCTCAACCAGAACAAGCAGCTCAAGGGGCAGCAGGTCTACGACCTGGGCATCGCCGACGCGATCTTCGAGGGCGCCGACTTCCTGGAGCAGTCGCTGCTGTGGACCGCCTCGGTCCTCAAGGGCGACACCGAGGTCGTACGGGCCGACGTCGACCGCGGCGAGGCCTGGGACCAGGCCGTGCAGCGCGGCAAGGGCATCGCGGACAGCAAGGTGCACGGCGCCGCCCCGGCCGCGTACCGCGCGCTGGACATCATCGCGGCCGCGAAGAACGGCGACCTGCGCCAGGGCTTCGACGCGGAAGACCAGGCCCTCGCTGACCTGATCATGGGCGGCGAGCTGCGCAGCGGCATCTACTCGTTCAACCTGGTGCAGAAGCGCGCCAAGCGTCCCGCCGGTGCGCCGGACAAGGCGCTCGCGCGTCCGGTGACCAAGGTGGGCGTGGTCGGCGCGGGCCTGATGGCCTCGCAGCTGGCGCTGCTGTTCGCGCGCCGTCTGGAGGTGCCGGTGGTCCTCACCGACATCGACCAGGCGCGGATCGACAAGGGCGTGGAGTACGTCCACGGCGAGATCGACAAGCTGCTCCTGAAGGGCCGCGTCAACCAGGACCAGGCCAACCGCCTCAAGGGCCTGGTCAGCGGCCACCTCGACAAGGCCGCCGCGTTCGGTGACGCGGACTTCGTCATCGAGGCCGTCTTCGAGGAGATGGGCGTCAAGCAGCAGGTGTTCGCCGAGGTCGAGGCGGTCGTGCCGGAGCACGCCGTGCTCGCCACCAACACCTCGTCCCTCTCGGTCACCGAGATGGCGTCCAAGCTCAAGCACCCCGAGCGGGTGGTGGGCTTCCACTTCTTCAACCCGGTCGCGATCCTGCCGCTGCTGGAGATCGTGCGCGCCGAGCAGACCGACGACGCGTCGCTGGCCACCGCGTTCTCCGTCGCCAAGTCGCTGAAGAAGACGGCCGTGCTGGTCAAGGACGCCCCGGCGTTCGTGGTCAACCGCATCCTGACCCGCTTCATGGGCGAGATCCAGAACGTCATCGACGAGGGCACCCCGGTCGAGACCGCCGAGAAGGCCATCGAGCCCCTCGGTCTGCCGATGTCGCCGCTGGTGCTGCTGGAGCTGGTCGGCCCGGCGATCGGCCTGCACGTCTCCGAGACGCTGCACGGCGCGTTCCCGGAGCGCTTCACCGTCTCGCCGAACCTGGCCGCCGTGGTCAAGGCTGGCAAGCGCGGCTTCTACGTCTACGACTCCGGCAAGCCGGAGCTGGACCCGGAGGTCGCCGCCCTCCTCAAGCAGGGCGACTCCGTCCTGACCGAGGAGCAGGTCCGTGACCGCGTCCTGGACGCCGTCGCGCAGGAGATCGGCCTGATGCTGGACGAGGGCGTCGTCGCCGAGGCGCAGGACATCGACCTGTGCCTGATCACCGGCGCCGGCTGGCCCTTCCACCTGGGCGGCATCACGCCGTACCTGGACCGTGCGGGCGTCTCCGAGCGCGTCAACGGCAAGAAGTTCCTGGCCCCGGGCGTGGCGAGCGTGCCCGCGTAGGACCGGACAACCGTTTCACCGGCTGCCCTGGCACCGCTGTTCTCAGTGGTGCCAGGGCAGTTGTACGGGTACGGACGGCGTCCGGCCGTCCAGCAGGCCGGCGAGCAGCGGCGGCAGCCCGTACGGGAAGACGGTCTCGCCCGTCGTCGCCAGGTCGTTTACGGGCCACCACCGGTGGCCCGTGACGGAGGCGTTCTCGTGTTCCTTGAAGCCGCTGGTGTCGACCGTGTACGGAGCGACGCGGTGCAGGAAGAAGACGTCCTCGAACATGCCGCTCGCCCAGGGCAGTTCCGCGTACCCGGAGGTACGGGCGACCAGCGGCCCCAGCTCCTCGGGCGCCGCCCGCAGGCCCGTCTCCTCCGCCAGTTCCCGTGCCGCCGCCTCGCGCAGCGACTCCCCGTCGTCCACGCTGCCGCCGGGGGTGAACCAGCAGTGTCCGGCGTCCGGGCGGGCGGGGTCCAGGTAGCCGCGGAAGAGCAGCAGACTGGCGTCCGTGCCGAGGAGCAGGACGCGGGCGGAACGGCGTACGGGGGCGGCGGCCTGGGGCGGCGACGTGGTGTCGGGCATCCGGGCATCGTAGGCCGCGGTCACGTCACGCGGCAGAGGTTTTCCCATGCTCCCGCGCCCCCCGTGCCACGCTGGAACCATGAGCACTCTGGTGGTCGTGGACGCGGCGAACGTGATCGGCTCGGTGCCCGACGGCTGGTGGCGGGACCGGCGCGCGGCGGCCGAACGGCTGCGGGACGCGCTGGCGGAGCAGGCGGCCGACGGGCGCGGGCTGCCCGGGCTCGTGCCCGGCGGGCCGCCCGTCGAGCTGGTCCTCGTCGTCGAGGGCGCGGCCCGGGGTGTGGCGTCCGTGCCCGGCGTGGAGGTCGTCGCGGCGCCGGGCAGCGGGGACGACCGCATCGTGGAGCTGGTGCGGGACGCGGTCCGGGGCCCGGACCGCGTGGTCGTCACCGCCGACCGCGGGCTGCGGGCGCGCGTGACGGCGCTCGGGGCCCAGGTGGCCGGGCCGCGGACCGTCCGGCGCGGGCGCGGCGGCTGACACCGGCGCCCGTTCCGCCCCGGGCTCATCTGCCCCCGGCCTCACCCGCGTCCCGTGCCCCCGTTCGTCCGGCTGTTCATCCGGCTGTGGCCGCGCCCGTACGCGAAGTACACGACGAAGCCGAGCAGCATCCACACCGCGAACCGCAGCCACGTCTCGGCGGGCAGGTTGAGCATCAGCCACAGTGAGGCCAGGACCGACAGGGCCGGGACGAACGGCACCAGCGGGGTGCGGAAGGAGCGGGGCAGGTCGGGGCGGGAGCGGCGCAGGATGACGACGCCGAGCGCGACCACGACGAAGGCGAACAGGGTGCCGATGTTGACCAGTTCGGCGAGTTCGTCGATCGAGGTGAACCCGGCGACGACGGCGACCACGACGCCCAGTGCGACGGTCGAGCGGTACGGGGTGCCGAAGCGCGGGTGGACCTGCGAGAACAGTTTCGGGAGCAGGCCGTCGCGGCTCATCGCGAAGAAGACCCGGCTCTGGCCGAGCAGCAGGATCATGCAGACCGAGGTCAGCCCGACGGCGGCGCCGAAGCTGATCAGCCCGGCCCAGAACGGGTGCCCGACGGCCTTGAACGCGTCGGCGAGCGGGGCGTCCGTGGACAGTTCGCTGTACTTCTGCATGCCGGTGACGACGATCGACACGGCGACGTACAGCACCGTGCAGATGGCGAGCGAGCCGAGGATGCCGCGCGGTACGTCGCGCTGCGGGAGGCGGGTCTCCTCGGCGGCGGTGGCGACGATGTCGAAGCCGATGAAGGCGAAGAAGACGACCGCGGCGGCCGCGAAGACGCCCATCACACCGAAGTCGGCCGGGGTGAAGCCGAAGACCAGCTGGGACAGCGGCGCCGCGAGGCCGTCGCCGCCCTCGGTGGCCCGGCTCGGCGGGATGAACGGCTCGTAGTTGGCACCGGTGACGAAGAAGGCGCCCGCGATGATGACGAGCAGCACGACGGTGACCTTGATACCGACGATCACCGAGGTCACCCGGGACGACAGCTTCATGCCGACCACGAGGACCGCCGTCAGGACGAGCACCAGGACGCACGCGAGCAGGTCGAACCCGAAGGTGCCCTCGTGCGTGCCGGACAGCCCCTGCGGCAGGTGGGCCCCGGCGGTGTCCAGCAGCGAGCGGACGTACCCGGACCAGCCGACGGCGACCACCGCGCAGCCCAGCGCCAGCTCCAGCACCAGGTCCCAGCCGATGATCCAGGCGGGCAGCTCGCCGAGGGAGGCGTAGGAGAAGGTGTACGCGGAGCCGGCGACCGGCACGGTCGAGGCGAACTCCGCGTAGCAGAGCGCGGCCAGGGCGCAGACCAGGCCGGCGACGGCGAAGGAGAGGGCGACGGCCGGGCCCGCGGTCTCCTTGGCGATCTTGCCGGTGAGGACGAAGATGCCGGTGCCGATGACCACGCCGACGCCGAAGACCGTCAGGTCGAGGGCGGAGAGGGACTTCCTGAGCGCGTGCTCCGGCTCCTCGGTGTCCCGGATCGACTCCTCGACCGTCTTGGTCCGGAGCAGGCCGCCGCGGCGCCCCCGAGCGGGGTTCGTGCCGCCGCCGCGCTCCCGTCCGCTTCCCGTGCCCCGATGTGTGCTGCTCATGGGCCAACCCTCCGCCTGGACGACCGTCGCGACTCGTGAACTGACCGAGTCTGCGCAATGGTCGGGACGAGTACGGTGCGGCGGGCCTGCACACGGCGGGGATTCACCCGATGGTACGGACGGGTGGATATGCCGACGGGCCGGTGGTTGCACCCGTTCGGGTGGCCCACCAGCCCATCGTATGACCGTTCAGCGATGTTTGTGCAGAGTTGTGCGCCGGTTCGTACCGCCTTGGGCGGCGCGTGTGCGTCCGGTGCACGGCCGGTACGAGCGGTCACCCGTTCGTGCAGGCGTGCCACGGGACGCGCGCATCTCCCCCACAGGAGGAACCGGCCGCGCCGGTTCCTCCTGCCGTCGCCGTCCGCCGCCGTCAGTCGCGGGCGGCCTCGGCCCGCTCGGCGCCGTCCGCCGCGGTCACGGACTCCGCCGCGTCCACGGACCGGTCCGTGCCCTCGTACCGGCCGTCGATCTTGGAGACGAGGCCGGTCACCTGCCGGGCGATGTCCGGCGCGGTGAGTCCGATCTCGGCCAGGATCTCCTTGCGCGAGGCATGGTCGAGGAAGCGCTCCGGGATGCCGAAGTCCCGCAGCGGCACGTCCACGCCCGCGTCCCGCAGCGCCTGCGCGACCGCGGAGCCGACACCGCCCGAGCGGCTGTTGTCCTCGACCGTGACCACGACGCGGTGCGCGTCGGCCAGGCCCGGCAGCGCCGCGTCGACCGGCTTGACCCAGCGCGGGTCCACCACCGTCGTCGAGATGCCCTGCTTGTCGAGCAGGTCGGCGATCTCCAGGCACATCGGCGCCAGCGCGCCCACCGAGACCAGCAGCACGTCGGGCCGCTCGACCCCCGTACCGGGCTCGCGCAGCACGTCCATGCCGCCCACCCGGGCCACGGCCTCCACGGCCGGGCCGACCGCGCCCTTGGAGTAGCGCACGACCGTCGGCGCGTCGTCGACGTCCACGGCCTCGCGCAGCTGGGCGCGCACCTGGTCGGCGTCGCGCGGGGCCGCGATCCGCAGGCCGGGCACGACCTGGAGGATCGACATGTCCCACATGCCGTTGTGCGACGCGCCGTCGGTGCCGGTGACACCGGCCCGGTCCAGGACGAAGGTGACGCCGCACTTGTGCAGCGCCACGTCCATCAGGACCTGGTCGAAGGCGCGGTTGAGGAACGTGGCGTAGACCGCGAAGACCGGGTGCAGGCCGCCGGTGGCCAGGCCGGCGGCGGAGACGGCGCCGTGCTGCTCGGCGATGCCGACGTCGTAGACCCGGTCCGGGAACGCCTTGGCGAACTTGTCCAGGCCGACCGGCTGCAGCATGGCGGCCGTGATGGCGACGATGTCGGCGCGCTCGCGGCCGAGCTCGACCATCTCCTCGGCGAAGACCGAGGTCCAGTCGGCGCCGGAGGAGGCGATCGGCAGCCCCGTGTCGGGGTGGATCTTGCCGACGGCGTGGAAGCGGTCCGCCTCGTCCTGGAGGGCGGGCTGGTAGCCGCGGCCCTTCTCGGTGAGGCAGTGCACGATGACCGGGCCGCCGAAGCGCTTGGCGCGCTGCAGCGCCGACTCCAGGGCCTCGATGTCGTGGCCGTCGATCGGCCCGAGGTACTTCAACCCCAGGTCCTCGAACATGCCCTGCGGCGCGATGAAGTCCTTCAGGCCCTTCTTGGCGCCGTGCAGCGTCTCGTACAGCGGCCGGCCGACGACCGGGGTGCGCTCCAGCAGGTCCTTGCCGCGGGCGAGGAAGCGCTCGTAGCCGTCGGTGGTGCGCAGGGTGGCGAGGTGGTTGGCGAGGCCGCCGATGGTCGGCGCGTAGGAACGCTCGTTGTCGTTGACGACGATGACCAGGGGGCGGTCCTTGGCGGTCGCGATGTTGTTCAGCGCCTCCCAGGCCATGCCGCCGGTCAGCGCGCCGTCCCCGATGACCGCGACGACATGATCGTTTTTGCGCAGCACCTCGTTGGCCTTGGCCAGGCCGTCGGCCCAGCCCAGCACGGTGGAGGCGTGGCTGTTCTCGATGACGTCGTGCTCGGACTCGGCCTGCGAGGGGTAGCCGGACAGGCCGCCCTTCATCTTCAGCTTCGAGAAGTCCTGCCGGCCGGTGAGCAGCTTGTGGACGTAGGACTGGTGTCCGGTGTCCCAGAGCACCTTGTCCTTCGGGGACTCGAAGACCCGGTGCAGGGCGATGGTCAGCTCGACCACGCCGAGGTTGGGTCCGAGGTGCCCGCCGGTCTTGGAGACGGCGTCGACGAGGAAGGTACGGATCTCCCCCGCCAGCTGCTCCAGCTGCTCCGGTCCGAGTCGGTCCAGATCGCGCGGTCCCTTGATACGGGTCAGCAGCGCCACCCGTGCCTCCTTGCTGTCGAGCTGGTTCGAGCGATTCGTGCTGCTTCGTGCAGATTCGCCTGGTTGTAGCTGGCTCTGGCTGGTCGAGCTTGCCGATCTGCCGAGTCTAATGTTCCGCTTGCGACGGCGGAGAACGGGCCGTGCGATGTATGTCACGCGGATGGCCGTTTTGCGGCTCTGCTCCCCCGGCGGCCGCGACCTTCGACCGAAAACCTGCGCCGAGGCGCGTATGCGACCCCGCGAACGGGCCGATCGGCGCCCTGACGACCCACTCGGGCCCGCCCGGACGCCCCCTCGCCACCACCGCCGCGCCCCGGCGATCCGTGGGCCCCGGCGCCCGCCGGGCCGGCCCTCCAGAACCGTCGCTTACGGAACGACCGCCGCGGCACCCCTGAGGCGCGGCGGTCACGCCGCGTGATCCACCCCGGAGCGTCGCAGGATGCCGCAGGTGCCACAGTTGCCGCCCGTACGGGCCGGGCGTCACGGGAAATATCGGCAAAGTTCCGTTTTGCAAATTTGACAGGGGATTCGCGGGGGTAGAGGTAGCGCTACCCCATCCGTATCAGTTAGCCTGCGCCCAGTGATTGGTAAACGGGGGTTCCGGACGGGGCGACGGAACACACTTTCATGCGTAAGTCAATGTATTCACGCGGTGACCTCCCCAGGGCAGCCCCTCGGGTACTTGCGTCGCCAGGCGGATCGACCGGCCTCGGCGCGCAGGTGCAGGAGGCAGAGTCGATTCCTATGAATCCCAGTAGACGTCTTTCCGGTGTCTCCGCACAGCGCATCCACTGCACACTCAACGACCTGTTAAGGCTGCGCGTCAGCACCACCGTCGCACCGCACGTCGAAACGTTTTTCGCGCTGCGGTCGCTGTCCGGTCCCGGAGCGGCGGGACTGACCGAATGGCAGCTGGAGGTCTATCCGAAGCTGGGCAGGAACCTGCCGCTGCTCAAAAAGCTTTCACGGGTGTTCCCTTCCCCCGGCGCGCTGCTGCGGCTGTTGCAGGGGAAGGCCCCGGAGGCCCGGATCGCGCTGGTGCGCGTCGGGGAGACGGTGGAGCGGCTGGCGGACGCCGTCCACGAGTTCTGGCGGGTAGCGGTGGCGCCGTACTGGTCGCGCATCCGCGGCCGCGTCCAGGCCGAGCAGGCCTCGCTGGAGCGGATGCTGGCCGTCGGCGGCGTCGAGCACCTGCTGTCCAGTCTGCGGGGCGGCGGCCGCTGGTCGACGCCGGTGCTGGAGCTGCCGCACGAACGGGACGAGGACGTCAGGCTCGACGGCCGGGGACTGCTGCTGGTCCCGTCCCTCTTCCTGCCGCCGCGGCAGGGACACCTGCTGGACCTGGCCGAGCCCCAGGGGCAGCGGCAGCTGCTGCTCTCGACCGGCCCGGTGCCCGATCCGGAGACGTTCTGGTCGGAGCCGGAGGAGGAGGGGCACGCCCTCGCGGCGCTGGTCGGCGCCACCCGGGCCAGCGTGCTGGAGGCCCTGGTCGTCAGCCGCACCACGGGGGAGCTGGCCCGCTGGCTGGGCATCTCGGGCCCGGGGGCCAGTCAGCACACGGCGGTACTGCGCGGCGCCGGCCTGATCGCCACCCACCGCGACCGCAACACCGCCCGGCACGAACTCACTCCCCTGGGGCGGGCGCTGCTGCGCGACCGGGGAGTCACCGGCCTGGACGATCCGGCCGACGACTGGCTGAACGGTGCGCTGCCCGAGCCGGCCCTCAGCCGGTGACAGCCGGCCACGACCGCCGGCGGCACGGTGTGCCGCCGGCGGTCCCTTCACGTGCGCCGCTCAGGCGGGAATGATCCTGGAGCGGCTCGCGCTGTGCGTGTACAGACGGCGGATGTCCCGGCTGATGTTCAGACGCTTCAGCCAGCGGTCCTTTCCGTCATAGCGGGCGGCAAAGGGCTCCCGTCCGTGTACCACCTGATAATTGTCGATGAATACCGCGTCACCGGGTTCCAGAGCGACCCGGCCCGCCGCATTGCTCAGAATTTCCTGAGTGGCGATGACGGCTTCGGCGGCCTCCGCGTCCTCGCCCGACATGAAGTCGATGTCGAATCGCAGATACGGCGCGTGCGCGGGGCCGTAAAGTACCGGCCCGGTCATTCCGGCGGCCTCGGCGCCGGCCCCGCCCGCCGCGTTTCCGGGGAGTGAAGTCCCGGTGTGCGAGTCGTCCGGGAAAAAGCGGAATCGAGGTTTCCGCAACGTGCTGCGCAGGGATTCCGGGAAATCCAGGGAACCGACCCGGGTGACCGTGGTCCCCACCGCGTCAGGATTGCGCAAGCAAAGCAGCGAGACGTAGTCCGCGCGGCACGGGTGAAAGACGTCCTCGGTGTGCAGCGACAGCGTCTTGGCGCTGCTGGCGCTGGTCAGCGAGGACTCCATGCCGGGCGCCGGGCAGACGTCGTGGACGATGCGCCCGTCCTGCTGGCTCTCCCAGCCGAAGGGGTCGCCCAGCGCGGTGCCGCACAGCAGCAGGGCCACTTCCTCACGGTGGCCCGCGCCGGACTTCGCTGCGAGGTCCCACCCGCTCGGCGTGGGGGAAGGTCGGGGTGGATCGGGAGACCGGACACGACGGTGACGTCCGACTCCTCGGCGCGCGCCTGTGCCAGGAACGCGCGCAGGCGCAGCGGCAGCGACGGCGCCGCCTCGGCGGCGCGGTCCATGGCCGCCATCGGGTCCCAGTTCTCGTCGGCGGCGACGATGCCGTCGATGAGGGCGTCGATGTTCTCCCGCTCCTCGGCGGTCAACACCAGCTTGTGCACTTTTTGCTTCTCCAGTCCTGCGAAGGCCCGAACGCGGCGGTTCAGGCCGCCGGCTGCCGCACCAGGCTCGCGGGCCGCATGTCGGTCCAGTGGGCATTGATGTAGGCGAGGCACGCCGCACGGCTGTCCTTGCCGTGGACGGTCTCCCAGCCCGCGGGGACCTCGACGAAGTCCGGCCACAGGGAGTGCTGTCCCTCGTCGTTGACCAGTACCAGGTAGCTGCCGTCCGCGTCCTCGAACGGGTTGGCCATGGTGGTTCCTTCCGGATCACGGCCCGCCGGGAACGTCGTCCGCGCGGGCGATGGGGGCGCCGGTCCGGCGCCGGGTGGGGCGGAGGCGGGGTCCGCGTGCGCCGCGGTCAGCCCGCCGCGGCCTGTTGGGCGGCGGCCAGCACCAGGTCGTTGGAGTCGGCGGTGCCGATCGTCAGCCGGATGCCCTCGTCGGGGTACAGGCGCACCTGTACGCCCCGGTCCGCGCAGGCCGCGTGGAACGACGCGGCGCGCTCCGGCTCGTCCAGCCAGACGAAGTTGGCCCGGCTCTCCAGGACCCGCCATCCCTGGGCACGCAACCCGGCCTGTACGCGGGCGCGTTCGGTGCTGATCTCGGTGATCCGCCGGTCCAGGTCCGCCTCGGCCCCGATGGAGGCCGCGACGGCCGTGTGGGCCAGCTCGCTGATGCTGTACGGCACGGACATGGCCCGTACCCGCTTGACGACCTCGGGCGCGGCCAGGCCGTAGCCGATGCGCAGCCCGGCGAGGCCGTACGCCTTGGAGAAGGTGCGCAGGCTCAGCACGTGATGTCCCGCGCGCAGCAGATCCAGTCCCTGCGGCAGGTCGTCGGCGTCGCAGGCGAACTCGGTGTACGCCTCGTCGAGGATCACCAGCACGTCCTGCGGCAGCGACGTCAGGAAGTCGTCCAGGGCCTTGTGCCCGATCACGGTGCCGGTCGGGTTGTGCGGGTTGCACAGGATCACCACGCGGGTCCGGTCGGTCACCGCCTCCCGCATCCGCGGCAGGTCCTGCTCACCGTCGGGGGTCAGCGGCACCTCGACGCGCTCCGCGCCCGCCATGTCGGCGATGATCGGGTACGCGTCGAACGCCCGCCAGGCGTACAGGACCTGGTCGCCGGGTTCCTGGATGTACGCCTGAAGGGCCTGGAGGGCCACGCCGACCGAGCCGCTGCCCACCATCACGGAATCGACGGAGACAC
The DNA here is from genome assembly GCF_045222935.1 of Streptomyces sp. Ac-502. Lineage (NCBI taxonomy): Bacteria > Bacillati > Actinomycetota > Actinomycetes > Kitasatosporales > Streptomycetaceae > Streptomyces > Streptomyces sp. Ac-502. The sequence goes on along the minus strand of NZ_JBHFFO010000001.1, from coordinate 8,087,598 downwards.
CGCGCCACGCGGCGATGACCTCCATCAGGTCGTCCGCGTAGAACTGCGGATAGCGGTTGATTTCCGCGACGGAATCCGCCAGGGCCTTCCGCACCTCGGGCAGCGGCGGGTACGGCGTTTCGTTCAGCGCCAGCCGGTGCAGCGGCGTGTCGTTTTCAGTGGTGTACGGCACTACGTTCCATCCTCTTCACTCTGCCGTTTTCCCGGTCAGCCGGAAACCGGCTCCAGCTGGAAGATGACGGTGCTCGAAGGCGTGCTGTACACATGCTGCTTGGTGCACTTCCAGCCGGCCTCTTCGAAGACCGACTCCCATTCCGCGCGGGTGGGGATGTACTGGCCCATCAGCGCGTGCGCGGTCTCGAATCCCAGGGTGAACACGGGAAGTTCGGTCACCGAATTCGTGGTGTCCCGGTGCGTGTCGGCCAGCAGGAAATACTTGAGGTTCGGGAGTTCGGTGCGGATGCTGCGCAGCAGCGCCACACAGTCCTCCCGGGGCCAGAAGTCGTGGCCCATGAGGTAGGAGGTCATCAGCTCGACGTCCGCGAACTCCGGGTACTGGCTGAGCTTTCGGGCGTCGCCCTGGATCAGCTTCACCCGGTGCTGCATGCCGTTCTCGGCCAGCGCCTTCTCGCCGACGTCGATGGCGCCCTTGGCGATGTCGATGCCGACGCAGCGCACCGACGGGTCACGCTTGGCGAGCTGCACCAGCCGCTCGCCGCTGCCGCAGCCGAGGTCGGCGGCGACCGAGAACTCCAGGCCGTCGAGGGCGCCGAAGAACGCCTCGTCCATGAAGACCTCGTTCACGTCACGGCAGGCGATGCTCACCGCGGTGGAGTCCCGCCGGATGAAGTCGCCGTCGCGCCCGGCGGTGTACGTCACCTCGCCCATGCGCTGGAACAGCGAGCCGTAGCCCTTCGTCAGCCACTGGAAAAGGCCCTTGGACCGGGAGAATTCCCCGAAGGTCGCGCCGCGGGTGACGCGGTCGCCGTCGACCTCCACCACCTCCGCGTACGTGAGCGCGCGGACCGTCGCCCGCAACGAGGGCTCGTGCAGCTCCTTCTGTGCCGCGTACGCGGGAATGTCGAAGGCGTCGGCGCCGTCCAGTACCTCGAAGATTCCGATGTCCCAGGCCGCGCTCACCGCCCAGGTGGCGATGGTCGAATTGAACAGCTCCGCAGACTTCTCGAAGCCGGTGGTTTCCCCGGTGATTGCGCCGCTCATGCTGGCCATGTCCCCCGTTCTCTGTGAAGGTTCGCGAATTCGTCCGCGCTGCCGCAGCGGCCGGCGGTCCGGTCCCGTTACCCACCCTCCCGCTGCTTCCAGTTGCTTACTGTCGTGTGCCGCCGACCGGGGCGCCACCTCTGTAAGCTGACGCGAAAAGAAGCAGGTCCTTCCGAGCATCCGCGACTGCTTCCCCCGTGTCCGTCCGCGCGGTCCGCGCGGCTGTCCGGCCGTGTTCCCGGGCCGGCAGCGGAAACCGGGAGCGGACCGTGTCCCCGGTACGGCCGGGTGGAGTTTTCTCCACCCGGAAGACGGGATGTGACGCCCGTGCGCCCCCCGGTCCCGTACCGGTTGACTGGCGGCACGCCGTGGACACGACCGTGCACGGACCCCAAGGCCGAGGAGGAGAAGTGCCCGTCACCGGAGTCGGCGTCGAGCAGGCCGTGACACTCAGCGCGGTGGCCAGGCTGTACGGCCGCGGCAACAGCAAGGTGCCCGCCCTGCGCGGTGTGCACTGTTCCTTCGGCCGCGGGTCGTTCACCGCGGTGATGGGGCCTTCGGGCTCGGGCAAGAGCACCTTGCTCCAGTGCGCGGCGGGCCTGGACCGCCCCACCTCGGGCCGGGTGTTCATCGGCGACACCGACATCAGCGCGCTGTCCGAGACGGAGCTGACCAAGCTGCGCCGGGAGCGGATCGGTTTCGTCTTCCAGTCCTTCAACCTCATGCCGTCGCTGAACGCCCGCAAGAACGTGGCCCTGCCGATGCGGCTGGCCGGGCAGCGCCCGACCCGCGCCCAGGTGGACACCGCGCTCCAGCAGGTGGGCCTCGGCGACCGGGGCGGCCACCGGCCGGCCGAGATGTCCGGCGGCCAGCAGCAGCGGGTGGCCATCGCCCGTGCTCTGATCAGCCAGCCCGACGTGCTGTTCGCCGACGAGCCGACCGGCGCCCTGGACACCAACACCAGCCGTGAGGTGCTGGGCCTGCTGCGGTCCGTGGTGGACCACGCCGGGCAGACGGTGGTCATGGTCACCCACGATCCGGTCGCCGCCTCCTGGGCGGACCGGGTGCTCTTCCTGTCCGACGGTGCGGTGCACGGCGAACTGATGGCTCCGACGGTGGCCGCGGTGAGCGAGCACATGGCACGGCTGGGTGGCTGACGCATGTTGTCCATCGCTCTCTCCACCCTGCGCACCAGATGGTCGCTGTTCGCCGGCACCTTCATCGCGCTGGCGCTCGGCGTCGCGCTGATCGCCAGTACCGGTCAGGTCCTCGACGCCACCCGGGGCTCCTCGAAGCCCAGCAGCCCCGGGCGTTATGACGCCGCGGCCGTCGTGGTCCGGGCCGGCCAGTCCTTCACGGTCGACTTCGGCTCCGGCGGCGGCGCGTACGACCAGCGCCAGACCGCCACCTCCCCGCACCGCCTGGACCACGCGCGGCGGACCGCCGACGCGGTCCGCGGCGTGCCCGGGGTACGCCAGGCCGTCGTCGACCGTTCGCTGCCCGCCCAGGTGGTGGCCGGGGACGCCGGTGACACCGCCGACCGCCCGGTCGGCCACGGCTGGTCCAGCGCCCAGCTCACCCCGTTCCGTCTCACCGAGGGGCGCGAGCCCGCCGGTGACGACCAGGTCGTGCTCGCCGCCTCGCTGGCCAAGCGCGCCGGCGCCGCCGTCGGCGACAAGGTGCCCGTGGTGACCCCGCAGGGCCGCCGGGAGATGACCGTCGCGGGCATCGCGGCTCCGCCCGGCAAGGGCGGGGTGCCCGGTGAGGCCACCGTCTTCTTCTCCGACGCCACCGCGCAGCGGCTGTCGGCCGACCCGGACCGCGCCGACGCGGTGGCCGTGCTCGCCGAGCCGGGCACGTCGGCCACCGAACTGGCCGGCCGGATCAAGGCCGTACTGCCGGACAAGTCCCTCAAGGCCGGGACCGGTGCCGCCAAGGGCGGCGACCTGACCGCCGCCTCGCGCGCCGCGGCGCTCGGTGACGTCGCCACCCTGCTCGCCGTCATGGCGGTGATCGCCGGCTTCGTGTCGATCTTCGTGGTGTCGGGCACCTTCGCCTTCGCCATCGCCCAGCGGCGCCGGGAACTGGCCCTGCTGCGCACCATCGGCGCCGCGCCGCCCCAGGTACGCCGCATGATCATGGCGGAGTCGGCGGTGCTGGGCGTGGTCGCCTCGGCCGCGGGCTGCGGCATCGGGATCGCCGGCGGCCAGCAGCTCGCCTCGGTGCTGTCCTCCTTCGGCATGGCGCCCAAGGACTTCGAGGTCCCCGCGTCCCCGCCGATCCTGCTGCTCAGCTTCTTCGTCGGGCTCGGCGTGGCGCTGCTCGGGGTGTTCGCCGCCTCCCGCCGGGCCGCGAAGGTCCGTCCGGCCGAGACCATGCGGGACTCCGCGGTGGAGACCCGGGTGATGACGACCGGCCGCTGGATCACCGGCTCGGTGTTCGCGGGCATGTCGCTGCTGTTGCTGGTCATGCTGCCCCAGGCGGGCAGCGACGGTGCCGTGGTGATCTCGCTGGTGCTGACCGAGATCCTGGTCGTGACGATGGTGGCCTTCTCGCCGCTGCTGGTGCCGCCGCTGGTGCGGCTGGCGACCTTCCCGCTGGCCGCGGTCACCCACATCACCGGCTCGCTGGCCGGTGACAACGCCCGCGCCGCGGTGCGCAGGACCGCCTCGGCGGCCGCCCCCATCCTCGTCACGGTGGCCGTCGCCGGGTCCATCATCGGCGTCACCAACGCGAGTTCGGCGACCACCGTCGCCGACGCCCGCAAGCACCTGAAGGCCGACGTGGTGGTCGCCGCCGGCGGCGGGGCGGGCCTGCCCTCCGCCGCGGTGCGCGAACTGTCCTCGGCGCCCGGCGTCCAGGCCGCCTCGCCGGTCTCCGAGACCAGCGGTTTCCTCGTCGGCTCCAGTTACGTCATGTCGAGCGGCATCGGCGCGGTGGACCCGAAGAACCTGTCCGGCGCGCTGCGGCTGGACCCGGTCAAGGGGTCGCTGGGCGATCTGCGCGGCGACACGGTGGCGGTGACGGAACTGGTGGCCGGCCAGCTGGGCTGGCGCACCGGCGAAGAGGTCGACGTCTACCTCGCCGACGCCACGAAGGTACGGGTGAAGGTCGCCGCGGTGCTCAGTTCGTCGGCGGGGCTGCCCCCGGTGCTGTTCCCGCAGGGCACGCTGGCCCGGCACGCGCCCGACACCATGACGAACGCCGTCTACCTGTCCCTGGCGCCGGGCGCCGACCACGCCGCCGCGACGGCCGCCGCCCAGAAGGTCGCGGACGGGTACGGCGCGGCCGCGCAGGACCGGGACAGCTGGCTGGCCGAGCGCGCCTCCGCCACGCAGGAGGAGGGCCGCATCCTGGTCCTGGTGCTGCTGGGCATGGCGATGCTCTACACCGGTATCGCCATCGCCAACACCCTGGTCATGGCGGCCGGGGAGCGGGCCGAGGGCATCGCGCTGATGCGCAAGATCGGCGCGACCCGCGGGCAGGTGCTGCGCACCGTCGTGTGGGAGACGCTGACCGTGGTGGTCGTCGGCGGGGTGCTGGGTGTCCTCGCGGACGGGGTGACGATGATCGGGATGAGCCGGGCACTGTCCGAGTCCGGTGAGGGCGCCGAGTTCCCGGTGCCGTGGCTGGAGATGGGCTCGGTCCTGGCCGGCTGTCTGATCGTCGCCATGCTCGCCACCCTCGTACCCACCCTGCTCCAGCTGCGCTCCTCCGGCCGTGCCGCCGAGGAGGACGAGGCGCCCAGCACGCGGGAACCGGTGCTGACGGGCGTGGGATGAGCCGTCCGTTCCCTCTGGACCAGCCGGTCCGGCAGCCCGCGACCCCCGCGCGGAACCTGCCGGACCGGCCTCCCGCCGGCGCCGTCCTGTCCCGGCGCCGGCCCGCGCCGGTGGGCCCGCGACCGCGGGCCCACCGGTCTCCGGCGGAGCCCTACTGTGGACCGAATGAGCTCCTCTCCCATCTGGCGGGCCGTGACCCGGAACCCGGTCAGCTTCCTCACCTCCGCCGCGCCCTGGCGTGCGCTCGGGTACCTCGCCACCTCCGGTCTGCTCGGGCTGCTCTCGCTGATCGTGCTGGGGGGTGTGGTGGTGTGCGGGCTGCTGCTGTCGGTGGCGGGGATCGGGCTGGTGATCCTGGCGGGTTCCGTCCTCCTCGGTATTCCGCTGGCCGCGCTGGAGCGGCGCAGGCTGCGCCTGCTGGAGGGGCCGCACGCCGACCGGCCGGCCAGCCCGCACCGTGCCGTCGCGCGGCCGGGACTATGGCCGTGGCTGACCACCCGGTTGCAGGAGAGCGCGACCTGGCGGGAGTTCGGCTTCGCCATGGTGTTCGCGGTGCTGCTGTCCGTCGTGGACCTGGCCCTGCTGACCCTGGCCGGCTCGTTGGTCGTACTGATCGTCTTCCCGGTGGAGGTGGCGGTCACCTCCGGGCAGCCGGAGGCGCTGCTGCTCACCGGCCTCGGGATCGCCGTCCTGCCGGTCGCCGCTTATGTCCTGGGGGCGGCGGCCGCGGCGCAGGGCTGGTTCGTCCGGCTGATGCTGGCGCCCAAGGAGGGCGGGCAGACCGACCGGGTCGTGGAGCTGACCCGCTCGCGGGCCAGGATGGCCGACGCCTTCCAGGCCGAGCGGCGCCGGATCGAGCGGGATCTGCACGACGGGGCGCAGCAGCGGCTGGTGGCGCTGGTGATGACGCTGGGGCTGGCCGAGATGGAGTTCGGCGGTACGGAGCCGAAGGGCGGCCGGGCCGGCGAGCTGATATCCCGGGCCCGGGGGAGGCGAAGCAGGCGCTGGACGAACTGCGCGACCTGGTCCGCGGCATCCATCCGCAGGTCCTCACCGACCACGGCATCGCCGCCGCGGTGTCCGAGGTCGCGGTACGCTGCCGGGTGCCGGTGGATGTGGACGTGGAGCTGGCCGGGCGGCTGCCCACGCAGGTCGAGGCCACCGCCTACTTCTTCATCAGCGAGGCGCTCACCAACGTCGTCAAGCACAGCGGTGCCACGTCCGCCACGGTGCACGGGCGGCTGACGCGGGATCGGCTGTCCGTCACGGTCACCGACAACGGCGTCGGGGGTGCCGAACTGCGCGCGGGCGGCGGGCTGGAGGGCTTGGCCGACCGGGTCGCGGTGGTCGATGGAAGACTGGTGCTGTCCAGCCCCTCTGGCGGCCCCACCGCCCTCAGCCTGGAGATTCCGTGCCAGCACAGTCACTCCGTATCGTCCTAGCCGAGGACTCGGCGCTCGTCCGTGAAGGGATCGTCGAGCTGCTGCACAAGTTCGGCCACCAGGTGGTCCGGGCGGTCGGGGACGCCGACTCCCTGATCACCGCGGTACGGGAGTGCTCCCCGGACATCGTCGTCACCGACGTACGGATGCCGCCGGGGCACGGGGACGACGGGCTGCGGGCCACGACGGAGCTGCGCAAGAGCTACCCGGACCTGCCGGTCCTGGTGCTGTCGCAGTACGTCGCGAACGCGTACGCCAAGGAACTCTTCACCCCCAGCAGAACACCGCACCGCCAGAGCCGGGCCGGCCTGGGCTACCTGCTCAAGGACCGGATCGGTGAACTCAGCGAATTCGCCCAGGCCGTCGAACGTGTCGCCGCAGGAGCCATGGTGATCGACCCCCAGGTTGTCCAGCACATACTGATGGAGCGCGACCAGCGCCACCAGTACCAGCTGCTGTCCGCCCGCGAACAGGAGGTGCTCGGGCTGATGGCCCACGGCTACTCCAACGCGATGGTGCGGGACGCCCTGAACATCAGCGACGGGGCGGTGGCCAAACACATCGGCAACATCTTCGCCAAGCTGGGGCTCTCCCCCGACGACGGCAACCGCCGGGTGCTCGCGGTCCTGGCGTACCTGCGCGACGAGTGATCCCCCGCACCCCGCCCCGCCCCGTCCCGCCCGCTGCCGGCTTCCCGCCGGCGGTGCCGTGACCCGGTTGATTTCGCGACAGCTTACGAAGGTGGCGCGCCGGGCCCGCCCGGGGGGATGGTGTCCACGCAGGCCCGTCGGACGCAGTGCGCGTGCCGGGGCCGGACCGTCCTGCCCGGCAGGCGGACCCGGCCGGCGGGCCGCGGGACCAGTACAGGGAAAGCAGGCCGAGGCGGCGTCACCGTTCGGGTGAGCCGCCGGCGCCTGTAGGGGGATTTCATGAACGTGGAAGAGCTGTCCGGGCGCCTGCCCGCGCTCGCACGCGAACACGGTGTTCCGGGCGGGCAGTTCGCCCTGCACCACAAGGGCGAGACCCGTTCCTTCGTGTTCGGCGAACAGGACGCGGCGGGCACGGTGCCGGTGACCGGGGACGCCAAGTTCCCGGTCGGTTCCATCACCAAGGCGTTCACCGCCGCGCTGGCCATGCTGCTGGTCGACGAGGGCGACCTGGACCTCGACGCGCCGGTGGCCGAGGTGCTCACCGAACTGCGGACACCCGGCGCCCGCTTCGGCGCCGCGACGACCCTGCGCCAGCTGCTCAGCCACAGCGGCGGGCTGCCGCCGGGCCGCGACTCGGACAGTCTGGCCGGCGCCACCCGCCGGGGCTATCTCGCCGACTGCGCCCGGATGGCGCCCATCGACACGTTCGGCTCCTCGTTCTCCTACTCCAACGTCGGCTACACCGTCATCGGCATGCTCGCCGAGCAGGCCGTACGGATGGACTGGCGCGAGGCGCTGGAGAGCTTCCTGCTGGACCCGCTGGACATCGAACCTGCCTATATCGCGGGCACTTCGGCGCGGCCGTACGTCTCCGGACACGCGGCCCGTACCGCGCCGGCCCGCGCGGTGCCGGTCCGCCAGACCCTCCCCGCCATCGAGGCGCCGGCCGGGGCGCTCGCCCTCAGCGCCCTGGACCTGCTGGCCTTCGGCCGGCTGCACACCGACGACGCGGACGGCGTGCCGGGACTGCTGGACGCCGAGGCCCTGGCCGGAATGCGCACCGGCGTGCCCGGGGCCGAGCCGTTCGGCCTCGCCGACGGCTGGGGGCTGGGCCTGTCGCTGTACCGTGCCGACGACGGCACCCACTGGACCGGCCACGACGGTACCGCCGACGGCACCTCCTGCCACCTGCGCGTCGACCCGGCGGGCGGCACCGTCGTCGCGCTGACCACCAACGCCCACACCGGCATGGCCATGTGGGAGAGCCTGCTGGAGGACCTGCGGCGGCTCGGCCTGGACGTGGCCAGCTACTCGTACTCCGCCTTCCGCGACCCGCGGGAGAAGATCCCGGCGCCGCCCGGCTGCCTGGGCCGGTACGTCAACGGGGAGACCGAGTACCTGGTCGGCCCGGGCGGCGGGAACGGTGGCGAGGACGGGAACGCGGACGAGCTGACGCTGCGGCTGGACGGCGAACCGTTCGCCCGGATCACCGTCCACGAGGGGCTGGAGTTCACCCTCCGGGAGTTCGCCGAGGGCGGCATGGTCTACCTCGGCCGCTTCCTGCGGCACCCCGGCACCGGCGACATCGACCAGATCCAGGTCACCGGCCGGCGCGCCCAGCGCGTCTGACACCGCCGGTCACCGGCCGGCCGCCGCTCCCGTACGGCCACGGGGGCGGCGGCGCACACGACGGGCAGGGCACCGAAGCCCTGGCCCGCGTACGACTTGTGCAATTTTTCCACCGGCGGCATGCCCGAGCCCCTTGGGCGGCGTGCCCCCGCACCGAATCCGGAAGAGGGAACATGGAACGCGGTACGGCATCCCTGCGACCGATCGCCGTGGCAGCCGGGTCCTCTCAGGACCCCGCCGGCGCCTCCCCACCGACCGTTGTCTGCACGAGCTGTTCCAGGAGCGGGCGGCGCTGGTGCCGGACGCGACGGCGCTGGTCTTCGGCGGGGCGCGGGTCACGTACCGGGAGCTGAACGAGCGCTCCAACCGGCTGGCACGGCTGCTGGTGACGCGGGGCGCGGAGCCGGGTTCGGTGGTCGCGGTGTGTCTGGAGCGCGGACCGGAGCTGGTGGTGGCGCTGCTGGCGGTGCTCAAGTCCGGTGCGGCGTACGCGCTGCTGGACCCGGCGTTCCCGGACCGGCGGCTGGCGGACCTCCTCGGTGAGACGGGTGCGCGGCTCGTCGTCAGCGACGGCGTACGGGCCGGGCGGCTGCCGGGCGGGGTGGCCGAGGTGGTGTCGCTCGACGGCGACCGGCAGCGGCTGGAGACGCTGGAGGCGGACGACCTGCCGCGTACGGCGGGTCCGCTGGACGCGGCCTGCGTGATGTTCACCTCCGGCTCCACCGGCCGTCCCAAGGGCGTCGTCGCGCCGCACCGGGCCGCCGTACGCGTCTTCTTCGGCCAGGACCTCCTGGCCTTCGGGCCGGACCGAGTGTGGCTCCAGGCCGCCCCGATGTCCTGGGACGCCTTCGCGCTGGAACTGTGGGGCGCCCTGCTGCACGGCGCCACCTGCGTCCTGCACCCCGGCTCGACGCCCGACCCCGAGGTGATCACCGAGCTGATCGCCGAACACCGGGTCACCACCTGCTTCCTGTCGACCAGCCTGTTCAACGTCATGGTCGACGAGTACCCGGACGCCCTGGGCGCGGTGCGCGAGGTGATAACCGGCGGCGAGGCGGTCTCGCCGGGGCACATGGCGCGGCTGCTGGCGGCCCACCCCGACGTGGCACTGGTCCACGGCTACGGCCCGGTGGAGAGCATGGTCTTCGCCACCTCCCACCGGGTCACGGAGGAGGATGTGCGCGGAACGACGGTCCCGATCGGTACAGCTCTCGCCCACACCACCGTGCACGTCCTGGACGAGCGGCTGCGCCCGGTGCCGGCCGGCGCGACGGGCGAGGTGTGGATCGGCGGGGACGGCCTCGCGCTGGGCTACCTCGGGCGGCCCGACCTGACCGCCGAACGCTTCGTCGCCGCGCCGTTCGCCCCCGGCGAGCGCCTGTACCGCACCGGCGACCTGGCCCGCACCCTCCCCTCGGGCGCGCTGGAATTCGTCGGCCGCACCGACGACCAGGTCAAGATCCGCGGCTTCCGCGTCGAGCCGGGCGAGGTGCGCTCCGCGCTGCTCGCCCACCCGGCCGTCGGTTCGGCCGCCGTCACCGCCGTACGGCGCGAACAGGGCGCCTGGCAGCTGGTGGCCCACCTCGTCGCCGCGCCCGGCGCCGAGGTGCCGCCGCCCGCCGCGCTCCGCGCGTTCCTCGGCGGCACGCTGCCGGAACACCTGGTCCCCAGCGCCTTCGTCACCCTCGACCGGCTGCCGCTCACCCCGGCCGGCAAGCTCGACCGCCGTGCCCTGCCCGCGCCCGACTGGGACGCGCAGACCACCGCCCACGTCGCGCCGCGCACTCCCTGGAGAGCACGATCGCGCACATCTGGGCCGACGTCCTGGGTGTGCGGCGGGTCGGTGTCGAGGACGACTTCTTCGCGCTGGGCGGCGACTCCATCCTGAGCATGCGGATCGTCTCCCGCCTCCGGGCCGAGCTGGGCGTCCCGGTGCCGCCCCGGGCGCTGTTCGGCGCGCCCACCGTGGCGGACCTTGCCGCGACGCTGGACGCGGCCGACGGCGAGAGCGTCAGTGGTGACACGGCGCACGCCCCGATCCCGGCGATACCGCGCGAGGGCGCGCTGCCGCTGTCGTACGCACAGCAACGCCTCTGGTTCCTCTACGAGTTCGAGCACGGCGCGGTCGAGTACAACACCTCCGTAGGGCTGCGGCTGGCCGGACCGCTGGACGCGACGGCGCTGAGCCGTGCCCTGGGGGCGCTGTCCGCCCGCCACGAGTCGCTGCGCACCACCTTCGACGCCGTGGACGGACGGGGCGTGCAGTATGTGCACGCCACGTTGGAACCGCCGCTGCGCACCGTGTCCCTGACCGGCGCGGAAGAGGCGCGGGAGGTAGCGCCGGACGGGCGGCAGGCGGAACTGGACCTGCTGCTGCGCGCGGACGCCGGGCTCCCCTTCGACCTGCGCCAGGGACCGCCGTGGCGGGCCCTGCTGATCCGGCTGACCGACGGCGAACACCTGCTGGTCCTCACCCTGCACCACATCGTCACCGACGGCTGGTCCATGCGGGTCCTCGCCGAGGAGCTGGCGTCGCTCTACGCGGCAGCGCACGACGGCGCCGAGGCTCTGGACGCCGTACTGCCCGACCTGCCCACGCAGTACGCCGACTTCTCGGTGTGGCAGCGCGACCGCCTGTCGGGCCCGGCGTTCGACGACCAGCTCGCCTACTGGAAGCGCCGTCTCGACGGCCTCACCCCGCTGCGGCTGCCCGCCGACCGCAGCCGCGCCGCCGTCCGCGCGACGGGTGGCGCGGCGCACCGCTTCGCGCTGCCCGCCCCGCTGGTCGCGGCCCTGCGGGAGCTGGGCAGGGAGCAGGGCGCCACGCTGTTCATGACGCTGGCCGCGGGCGTGCAGCTGCTGCTGTCGCGCTACAGCGGCGAGCGGGACGTGGCGGTCGGTACGGCGTCGTCGGGGCGCTCCCGTCCCGAACTGGAGCAGCTGATCGGCTTCTTCGTGAACACCCTCGTGCTGCGCTCCCAGGTGGACCCCGCCCAGGGCTTCGCGGGCTTCCTCGGCGAGGTGCGCACGACGGTGCTGGAGGCGTTCGACGCCGAGGACGTGCCGTTCGACCGGGTGGTCGAGGCGGTCGCTCCCGAGCGTGACCTCAGCCGCAACCCGCTGGTCCAGGTGGTGGTGGCGCTCCAGCAGGGGCAGCCGGAGCTGCCGGAGGCCGGCGGGCTGCGGATCAGCGGGTACGACCTGCCCCGCTACTCCTCGCGCTTCGACCTGTTCGTCGAGTTCTGGCCGCAGGGCGACGCGCTGGACTGCGTGATCGAGTACAGCACCGACCTGTTCGACGCCGCCACGGTCGAGACCATGGGCGGCTACCTGCGCACCCTCTTCGAGGGCGTCGTGCAGGCACCGCACCGGCCGATGGGTGACCTGCCGCTCTCGATCGCCACCGAGGAGCACGGCACCCCGGCGGCTGCCGGGGAGCGCAGCGAGGACGGCGCGCTGAACCAGTGTCTGCACGAGGTGTTCCAGGAGCAGGCGGCGTCGGTGCCGGACGCGACGGCGTTGGTGTACGGCGGGACGCGGGTCTCGTACCGGGAGCTGAACGAGCGGGCCAACCGGCTGGCCCGGCTGCTGACGGCGCGCGGCGCCGGGCCGGGCGCGGTGGTCGCGGTATGCCTGGAACGCGGTACCGACCTGATCGTGGCGCTGCTGGCGGTGCTCAAGTCCGGTGCGGCGTACGCGCTGCTGGACCCGGCGTTCCCCGACGGGCGGCTGGCGGACCTGCTGGCCGAGACCGGGGCGCGCGTCGTGGTCAGTGACGACACGCGGGCCGCGCGGCTGCCGGACGGGCCGGCCGACGTGGTGTCGCTCGACGGCGACCGGCAGCGGCTGGAGTCGCTGGAGGCCCACGACCTGCCGTGCGTGACGAGCCCGACGGACGCGGCCTGCGTGATGTTCACCTCCGGCTCCACCGGCCGTCCCAAGGGCGTGGTCTCGCCCCACCGGGCGGCGGTACGTGTCGTACGCGGCCAGGACTTCGCCGAGTTCGGTCCGCGGCACGTCTGGCTGCAGAGCGCCCCGATGTCCTGGGACGCCTTCGCGCTGGAACTGTGGGGCGCCCTGCTGCACGGCGCCACCTGCGTCCTGCACCCCGGCTCGACGCCCGACCCCGAGGTGATCTCCGAGCTGGTCGCCGAACACCGGGTCACCACCCTGTGGCTGTCCGCCAGCCTGTTCAACGTCATGGTCGACGAGTATCCGGCGACGCTGGGCGCCGTCGGGCAGGTCATCACCGGCGGCGAGGCCGCCTCGCCGGCGCACGTGGCCCGCGTACTGGCCGAATATCCCGCGCTGCGCCTGGTCAACGGCTACGGGCCGGTCGAGAGCATGGTCTTCGCCACCGCCCACCGCATCACCGCGGAGGACGTGCGGCGCCCCTCCGTGCCGATCGGACGCCCGATCGCGCACACCACCGTGCACATCCTGGACGAGCGGATGCTGCCGGTCGCACCGGGCATCCCCGGTGAGCTGTGGATCGGTGGCGCGGGCCTCGCGTCCGGTTACCTGGGGCGGCCCGACCTGACCGCCGAACGCTTCGTGGCCGCGCCGTTCGCCCCGGGCGAGCGCCTTTACCGCACCGGCGACCTGGCCCGCGCCCTGCCCTCCGGAGCGCTGGAGTACCTCGGCCGCATCGACGACCAGGTCAAGATCCGCGGCTTCCGTATCGAACCCGGCGAGGTCCGCACCGCGCTGCTCCACCACCCCGCCCTCACCGCCGCCGCCGTCATCGCCCTCCAGGTGGAGAACGGCCCCAAGCGGCTGGTCGCCTACACCGTCACCGCCCCTGGCGCCGACGCCCCGGAAGCCGCCGTACTGCGCGACTTCCTCGGCCAGTCCCTGCCGGCCCACATGGTCCCCAGTGCCTTCGTCACCGTCGACCGCCTCCCCCTCACCCCCGCGGGCAAGCTCGACCACCGCGCCCTGCCCGCACCCGACTGGCACACCTCGGCGGGCACGAAGGAGTACGTCGCCCCGCGCGGGCCCGTCGAAGAAGCCCTCGCCGGGATCTGGGCGGACGTCCTGGGTGTGGAGAAGGTCGGCGCCGAGGACAACTTCTTCGAGCTGGGCGGCGACTCCATCCTCAGCATGCAGGTCATCTCCCGGGCCCGTGCCGCCGGTCTGACCGTGCACTCCAAGGACGTCTTCCTGCGGCAGACCGTCGCCGCGCTGGCCGCCGCCGCGGTCACCCACGGCGCCGCCGGCAAGGACGCCCGGCCCCGGGCCGAGGCCACCGGTGACGTCCCGCTGACCCCCGTACAGCACTGGTTCTTCGACCATCACCGGACGGGTCCGGAACACTTCGACCAGTACGTGGTCCTCGACCTCGACCCGGCCGCCGACCGTGCCGCGCTGGCGGCCGCCGTCGCCGCGCTGCCCCGGCAGCACGACGCGCTGCGCAGCCGCTTCACCCGCGTCGACGGGCAGTGGCACCAGTTCACCGCACCGGCGCACGCGGACGACACGGTGCTGCGCGGCATCGATCTGTCCGGCCTGGACGGGCCGGAGCAGGACGCGGCGGTACGTGCCTGGATCGAGGGTCCGGACGCCAGGTTCCGCCTGGAGGAGGACGGCAAGTTCACCGCCGTCCTCGTCGAGCGCGGCGCCGTACGGCCTCCGCAACTCCTGCTCAGCGCACACCACTTGGCCGTGGACGGCGTGTCCTGGCGGGTGCTGGCCGAGGACCTGGACACCGGATACCGGCAGGCCGCGGCCGGCCGGGCCGTCGACCTGGGGCCGGGCACCTCCTCGTTCCGCGAGTGGGCGCTGCGTCTGTCGGAGCACACCGCCGCCGGCGGCTTCGCGGCGGAGACCGGCCACTGGGACGCGGTCACCGCGGTGGACGGCGGTCCTGTCGACGCCGGGGCCCTGCCTGTGGACGGCGAGGGGCCCAACACCGTCGCCTCCACCCGTACCGTGACCGTCCGGCTGAGCGCCGAGGAGACCCGCGCCCTGCTCCAGCAGGTCCCCGCGGTCTACCGCACCCGCGTGGACGACGTCCTGCTGAGCGCCTACGGCCGGGTGCTCGCCCGGTGGACGGGCAGCCCGCGCACCCTCGTCGACCTGGAGGGCCACGGCCGCGAAGAGCTCTTCGACGACATCGACCTGACCCGTACGGTCGGCTGGTTCACCAGCATCTACCCGGTGGCGCTGACCGTCGATCCCGCCGCGGACTGGGCCACCACGCTCAAGTCCGTCAAGGAGCAGCTGCGGGCCGTCCCGGGCCGCGGCCTGGGGTACGGCGCGCTGCGCCACCTCGCCGGGCCGGACACGCCCCTGGCGCGGCCGGACCGGGCCGTCCCGCAGATCAGCTTCAACTACCTGGGCCGGTTCGACACCGGCGCGGCGGCCGGTTCGCCGCTGCGCCCCGGTGGCGACGGGGTCCAGCTCACCGGGCACCCCGGGGAGCGGCGGCCGCACCTGCTGGACGCGGTCAGCCGCGTGGAGTCCGGTCAGCTGTCGATGACCTGGTACTACTCGGCCGACGTGCACGACAGGACGACCGTGGAGGGGCTGGCGGAACAGACCGCCGAGGCCCTGCGGGAGATCCTGCGGCACTGCGCCGACCCCGCCGCCGGCGGCGTCACCCCTCCGACTTCCCGCTGGCCGGACTCGACCAGGCGACTCTCGACCGGGTGGCCGGCGACGGCCGTGCCGTCGAGGACCTCTACCCGCTGACGCCGATGCAGAGCGGGATGCTCTTCCACAGCATGACCGAGCCGGACCGGCCGCTGTACGTGGAGCAGGTCTCCTTCGTGCTGGACGGCGTGACCGATCCGCGGCTGCTCGGCCAGGCCTGGCAGCAGGTCGTCGACCGTACGCCGGTCCTGCGCACCAGCGTGCTGCGCGACGGGCTCGACGAGCCGTTGCAGGCCGTGCACCGTACGGTGTCGCTGCCGGTCGACCACCTCGACTGGCGCGGCCTGGCGCAGGACGCGCAGCGGCGCGCAGCGCTGGACGAGCTGTTCGAGCGGGATCAGGCGGCGGGCCTGGACCTGTCGTGCGCCCCGCTGATGCGGGTGACCCTCGCGGCGCTGCCCGGCGACGCGGTGCAGGTGTTGTGGACCTTCCACCACCTGCTGCTGGACGGCTGGAGCGCCTTCCAGGTGCTGTCCGACGTGTTCGCGTGCTACGGCGCGCTGCGGCGCGCGGACGCCGACGGCAGCGCGGCGGAACCGGCGCTGCCGTTCCGTCCGCCGTTCCGCGACCACGTGGCGTGGCTCGCGGACCAGGACACCCGGGCCGCCGAGGAGTTCTGGCGCGACGCGCTGCGGGGCTTCGCCGCCCCCACCGCGCTGCCCTACGACCGGCAGCCCACCGGCGCGCACGACAGCCGCTCCTCCGGCCGGGTGGCTCTGGAGCTGACGCCGGAGCTGACCGCCGGACTGAACGCGCTGGCCAGGGAGCACCGGCTGACGCTCAACTCCCTGGTGCAGGGCGCCTGGGCGCTGCTGCTGGCGCGGCACAGCGGGGAGCGGGACATCGTGTTCGGCGCCACCGTCTCCGGCCGCCCGGCCGAGCTGGCCGGGGCCGAGACCATCCACGGCATCTTCATCAACACCCTGCCGGTACGTGTCGGTATCGACGACGGCGCCCCGCTGGTGTCCTGGCTGGCCGGGCTCCAGGCCGCGCAGGCCGAGTCCCGCGCCCACGACCACCTGCCGCTGGCCCGCGTGCAGGCCACCGCCGAGGTGCCGAGCGGCAGCGCCCTGTTCGAGAGCATCGTCATCTTCGAGAACTACCCGATCGACGAGGAGGCGGGCAGCGCCCACGGGCTGCGGCTGCGCGACCTGTACGCCGAGGTCGAGACGACCAACTACCCGCTCGCCGTGACGGTCTACCCCGGTGAACGGCTGCGGTTCGGCTTCGCCTTCGATCCGGCCCTGTTCGACGAGGAGTCGGTACGGACGCTGACCGGCCGGCTGCGGGAGATCCTGGCCGGGGCGGTGGCGGACCCGGGGCGGACGCTGCGCGAGCTGCCGTGGCTGACGCCGGACGAGCGGCAGGCCCTGCTGGAGGCCGGTACCGGTCCGGTGCGCGATGCCGGTACGGGCACGGTGCTGCGGATGCTGGGCGAGCAGGTGGCCCGTACCCCCGAAGACGTCGCTCTCGTCCACGGCTCGCAGCGCGTCACCTACCGGGAGCTGGACGAGCGGTCCAACCGGCTGGCACGCGAGCTGATCGCGCGCGGCATCGGTCCCGAGGACCTGGTGGCGGTGGCCGCCGAGCCGTCGGTGGACCTGGTGACCGGGCTGCTGGGCGTGCTCAAGGCAGGCGCCGCGTACGTGCCGGTCGACCCGGCGCACCCGGCGGAGCGCATCGCTCACGTCCTCGACGACGCGGCGCCCGCGCTGGTACTCGCCGACTCCGCGTCGCAGGCGGTGGTCCCGGCCGCCCGGCGGCTGCTTCTGGACGGAGCGGGCACGGACGGGCCCGGTGCGGGCCTGGCCTGCGGTCCGGTGCGGGACGACGAGCGCACCACCCCGCTCGACCCGGCACACCCGGCGTACGTGATCTACACCTCCGGCTCCACCGGCCGCCCCAAGGGCGTCGTCATCGAACACCGCTCCTTCGCCGACTACGTCGCCTGGGCCGCCGTCGCCTACCCCGGCGCCTCCGGCACCGCCGTACTGCACTCCCCCGTCACCTTCGACCTCACCGTCACCGCCCTCTACACACCACTCATCAGCGGCGGCCGCGTCCTCATCAGCACCCTGGAGGACACGGCCGCCCTGTCCGGCGCGGCGCGCGACTGTTCCCTGCTGAAGGTGACGCCCTCGCACCTGGCGCTGCTGGGCACCCTCGCCGACGACCTGCTCACCACCGGTCAACTCGTCGTCGGAGGCGAGCAGTTGCTCGGCGAAGTACTCGAACAGTGGCGCCGGACGCACCCGGACGTCACCGTGATCAACGAGTACGGCCCGACCGAGGCGACCGTCGGCTGCATGGAGTACCGCATCGAGCCCGGCGAGCACGCCGAGCCCGGTCCGGTGCCGGTCGGCCGGGCCCGCGACAACACCCTCCTGCACGTCCTGGACGCGGGCCTGCGGCCGGTGCCCGCCGGAGTACGGGGCGAGCTGTACGTGGCCGGGGCCGGACTGGCCCGCGGCTACGTACGACGCCCCGGACTGACCGCCGAACGCTTCGTCGCCGACCCGTACGGGCCGCCCGGCTCCCGGATGTACCGCACCGGCGACCTCGCCCGGTGGCGGCCGGACGGCCGGCTGGAATTCCTCGGCCGCACCGACGACCAGGTCAAGATCCGCGGCTACCGCATCGAACTCGGCGAGATCGAGTCCGCCCTGCTGTCCCATCCGCTGGTCGCCGAGGCCGCGGTGATCGCCACCGGCGGCGACGGCGGCTCCGGCCACAGCCGCCTGACCGGCTACGTCGTGCCCGCCGAGGACCGGCAGCCGGACCCGCGGGAACTGCGCGAGCACACCGCCGTCTCGCTGCCCGGCTACATGGTCCCGGCCGCCGTCGTCGTCCTCGACGCGCTGCCGCTGACCCCCAACGGAAAGCTCGACCGGGCGGCGCTCCCCGAACCGCAGGCGGCGCAGGACGCCGAGGACCACGTCCCTCCGGGGACGCCCACCGAGGAGGCGCTCGCCGACCTGTGGGCGGACCTGCTGGGCGTCGAACGCGTCGGCGTCCACGACAACTTCTTCGACCTGGGCGGCGACTCCATCCTCAGCATCCAGACGGTGCTGCGGATGAAGGTCGCGTTCGGCCTCGACCTGTCCCCGCGCGACGTGCTGACCGCACCCACCGTGGCCCAGCTCGCCCTGGTCGTCGAGGACCGCATCCTCGCCGAACTGGAGCAGGCCGCCCTGGCGGACTTCGAGAGCGACGGGCCACCGGCCTCCTGAGCCCCGTCGACACCGCCGCCCCTGAGCCTTACGACTTCCACGGAGAGACACCAAGTGAACGCCCCGGACCCGCGTAACGACCGCATAGCCGCCCTGCCCGCACACCTCCAGGAACAGCTGCGCCGCCGTCTCGCGGGCGGCGCCCGCAAGGCGGCGGAGATCCCGGCCGTCCCCGGGACGGCGCACCGCTGCCCCTCTCCGCCGCCCAGCGCCGGCTCTGGCTGCTGGACGAGCTGGAGCCGGGCTCCACGGAGTACAACTCCGCCGCCGGGCTGCGGCTGACCGGCCCGCTCGACACCGCCGCCCTGACCGGCGCGCTCAACGACCTGGTGGCCCGCCACGAGGCGCTGCGCACCACCTTCGACCAGGTGGACGACGCTCCCGTGCAGACGGTCCGGGCGCCGTACGACGTGCCGCTCCCGCTGATCGACCTGGTCGAGCAGGCCGGCGCGGACGCGGCCCCCGGGCTGCTGGACGCCGTCGCCCGCGCGCAGGTCGACCAGCCCTTCGATCTGCGGACCGGGCCGCTGTTCCGGCCCGCCCTGGTACGGGTGGCACCGGACGAGCACGTGCTGCTGCTGTGCGCCCACCACATCGTCACCGACGGCTGGTCCACCGGCGTCCTCCTCGAAGAGCTGGGGACGCTCTACGCGGCCCGCCGCTCCGGCAACACCGCCGCGCTACCCGAACCGGGCCTGCAATACGCGGACTTCGCTTCCTGGCAGCGCAACCGGATGACCCCCGAGTGGCTGGCGGAGCACCTGGGCTACTGGCGTGGGCAGCTCGCCGGCCTCACCCCGCTCGACCTGCCCGGCGACCGCCCCCGTCCCCCGGTGCGTTCGGGCGCCGGAGCCGTGCACGACTTCAGCCTCCCGGCGGACGTCGCCGCGGGCCTGCGGGAGCTGGCGCGCGCCCAGGACACCACCCTGTACACCGTGCTGGTGGCCGCCTGCCAGGTGCTGTTCGCCCGGTACGCGGGACAGCGGGACGTCGCCGTGGGCACCGTCACCTCCGGCCGCAACCGGCCCGAACTCACGCGCATGGCCGGGTTCTTCGTGAACACGGTGGTGCTGCGCTCGACCGTGGACGACGACGCCGTGTTCACGGACTTCCTGGCCGGGGTCAAGGACACCGTGCTGGACGCGTTCGCCAACGACGAGGTGCCCTTCGACCGTCTGGTGGAGGCACTGCGCCCGGAGCGCGACCCCAGCCGTACGCCGCTGTTCCAGACGCTGGTGGTGCTCCAGAGCGGCACCGAGCGGCTGCCCGAGCTGCCCGGCCTCCAGGTCGCGGCCTACCAGGTCCCCCGTACCTCCGCCAACTTCGACCTGACCGTCGAGTTCCAGGACGCGCGGGGCGGCCGGGCGGCGGACGGCGCCCTGACCTGCTCGATCGAGTACGCCACCGACCTCTGGGACGCCGCGAGCATCGACCGGATGGCCGGACACCTGCGGACCCTGCTGGCCGGTGTGGCGCGGACGCCGCGGCGGCCGGTGCGTGACCTGCCGTGGCTGGACGACGCGGAACGCGCCGCACTGCTGCGGGCCGCCGCCGGAGACGACTTCAGCGTCGGCGCCGCCACCGTCGTCCAGCTCCTGGACGACCAGGCCGCCCGCACCCCGCGCGCGACCGCCCTGGTCAGCGGCGCGGACATGCTCACCTACCGGGAGCTGGACGAGCGCTCCAACCGCGTGGCCCGGGCTTTGATCGCCCGCGACGTCGGCCCCGAACAGCTGGTGGCCGTCGCCGCCTCCCCGGGGACCGACCTCGTCGTCACGCTGCTCGGCGTCCTGAAGACCGGCGCCGCCTATGTGCCCGTCGACCCGCAGCACCCGGCCGAGCGCATCGCGTACGTCCTTGAGGACGCCGCGCCCAGCCTGGTGCTCGCGGACTCCGCCGCGTACGCCGCGCTGCCCGCCGGCACGGCGCGCACGCTGCTGGACGGCGCAGGCGCCCAGGGCCTGGGAGCGGACCTGCCGTGCGGTCCGGTGCGGGACGACGAGCGCACCACCCCGCTCGACCCGGCACACCCGGCGTACGTGATCTACACCTCCGGCTCCACCGGCCGCCCCAAGGGCGTCGTCATCGAACACCGCTCCTTCGCCGACTACGTCGCCTGGGCCGCCGTCGCCTACCCCGGCGCCTCCGGCACCGCCGTACTGCACTCCCCCGTCACCTTCGACCTCACCGTCACCGCCCTCTACACACCACTCATCAGCGGCGGCCGCGTCCTCATCAGCACCCTGGAGGACACCGAAGAGCCGCCCCCGGCCTCGGAGTCCTGCTCGCTGCTCAAGGCCACCCCGTCCCACCTCACCCTGCTGGCGACCACCCCGCAGCCGCTCCAGCCCACCGGTGAACTGGTCATCGGCGGCGAACAGCTCCTGGGCGAGAACCTGGACCGGTGGCGCGAGCTGCACCCGGGCACCACCGTCGTCAACGAGTACGGTCCGACCGAGGCGACCGTCGGCTGCATGGAATACCGCATCGAGCCGGGCGACGTCCTGGCCCCCGGCGCAGTCCCGATCGGCCGCCCGCGCCCCAACGCGCGGATCCACCTCCTGGACGCGAGCCTGCGGCCGGTGCCGACCGGCGTACCGGGCGAGCTGTACGTGGCCGGGGCCGGACTGGCCCGCGGCTACGTACGACGCCCCGGACTGACCGCCGAACGCTTCGTCGCCGACCCGTACGGGCCGCCCGGCGCCCGCATGTACCGCACCGGCGACCTCGCCCGGTGGCGGCCGGACGGCCGGCTGGAATTCCTCGGCCGCACCGACGACCAGGTCAAGATCCGCGGCTACCGCATCGAACTCGGCGAGATCGAGTCCGCCCTGCACCGGCACCCGCAGGTGGCTCAGGCCGCCGTCACCGTACGCGAGGACACCGCGGGCCACCCGCGGCTGATCGGCTACGTCGTGGCCGCCGACGGCACCTCCCCGAGCCCGCAGGACGTCCGGGAGCACACCGCCGTCTCGCTGCCCGAGTACATGGTCCCGGCCGCCGTCGTCGTCCTCGACGCCCTGCCGCTGACCCCCAACGGAAAGCTCGACCACAAGGCGCTGCCCGCCCCTCGGCCGCGGACGCCTCCGAGTACGCCGCGCCGCGCGACGCCGTCGAGGAGATCCTGGCCGGGATCTGGGCGGACCTGCTGGGCGTCGCACGCGTCGGTATCCACGACAACTTCTTCGACCTCGGCGGCGACTCGATCCTCAGCATCCAGACCGTCTCCCGGGCCCGCCGGGCCGGGCTGCGGCTCGCCTCGAAGGACGTCTTCCTGCACCAGACCGTCGCCCGGCTGGCGCAGCACATCGCCACCGCCGACGGCGACACCGCTCCCGCCGCGCCCGCGCCCGCCCTGTCCGGGCCCGCGCCGCTGACCCCCGTCCAGGACTGGTTCTTCGACACCTACCGCGTCGGCCCGGACCGCCTGACCATGTCCCTGTACGTCGACCTCGACCCGGCCGCCGACGCCGCCGCGCTGCGCACCGCCGTCGAGGCACTGGTGGCCCACCACCCCATGCTGCGGGCCCGGTTCACCCGCGACGGCGACCGCTGGACACAGGACTGCGCCGCGACGGAGACCGCCGAGGTCTTCCGCCGCGTCCACCTGTCGCAGGCATCCGGCGCGCCCCGGGAAGCCGCCCGGCAGGAGGCCGCCGACGCGCTGCGCGCCGGACTGAGCCTGGAGAACGGCCCGGTGTTCGGCGCGCTCCTCTTCGACGAGGGCGGCGAGGGCAGCGCGGCAGGCCGTCGCCTGTTCCTGTCCGCGCACCACATGGCGGTGGACGGCGTGTCCTGGCGGATCCTCCTGGAAGACCTGGAACGGGCCTACGAGCAGGCCCGCGCGGGCCGGCCCATCGACCTCGAACCGGCCGGCACCCCCTTCGGCACCTGGTCGCGCCTCCTGCACGACCACGTACGCGCCGGGCACCTCGACGGCGAACTCGGCCACTGGCGCGACGTGTTCCAGGACGGCGACGGACGCCTCCCGGTGGACCACGACGGAGCCAACACCGCCGGTTCGGTACGCAGCGTCAGCGCCTCCCTGGACCGCGAACGCACCGACGCGCTGCTGCGCCGGGTGCCCCCGGTCTACCGCACGCGCGTCAACGACCTGCTGCTGAGCGCCGTCGGCACGGTGCTGAACCGCTGGGCGGGCAGCGAGCGGATCGTCCTCGCCATGGAAGGCCACGGCCGCGAGGAACTGATCGAGGGCACCGACCTGTCCCGTACCGTCGGCTGGTTCACCACCCTGTACCCGGTCGCCGTACGGACCGGTGACGGCGACGGCTGGCGCCAGACGATCACCTCGGTCAAGGAACAGCTGCGCGCGGTGCCCGGCAACGGCCTCGGCTACGACGCCCTGCGCCGGCTCTCCGCGGACGGCGCCCCGGCCCGGTCCCTGCTCCAGGACCCCGCGCCGCAGGTGTCGTTCAACTACCACGGCCGCTTCGACGCGGCCGCCGAGGACGGCGGCCTGGTCCGGGCCCGGCTGGACGGCCTGGCCGACACCCCGGCCGCCGACGAGCCGCGCCCCCACCTGCTGGACGTGGTCGGCGTGGTGGAGGACGGCACGCTCGGCCTCACCTGGTTCTACTCCTCGGACGTGCACGAGGAGCAGACCGTGCGGCAGTTGGCGGACGCCCTGGTCACCGCCCTGGAACAGCTCGTCGACCACTGCCTGGAGCCCGCCTCCGGCGGCTGCACCCCGTCCGACTTCCCGCTCGCGCGCCTGACCCAGGACGAGGTCGACACACTGGCGGGCGACGGGCGCGGCGTCGAGGACATCTACCCGCTCACCCCCATGCAGCACGGAATGCTCTTCCACCGGCTGATGGACCCCGCCTCCCAGTCGTACTTCAACCAGCTCGCCCTGCTGCTGGAGGGCGTGCGCGACCCCGACGCCCTGGCCGCCGCCTGGCAGCGGGTGGTGGACCGCACCCCCGCACTGCGCACGGCCATCGTCTGGGAAGGGCTCTCCGAACCCGTGCAGGTCGTGCACCGCGAGGTGCGCGTCCCGGTCGAGAGCCACGACTGGCGGGACCGTACGGAAGCCGAGCAGGACGCCCTTCTGCAAGAGCTGCTGGCGGCCGACAGCGCGCTGGGGCTCGACCTCGCCGTACCCCCGCTCATGCGGCTGACCGTCATCCGCATCACCGACGACACCGTCCGCCTGGTGTGGACGTCGAGCCACCTGCTGCTGGACGGCTGGAGCACGGCCGCCGTCTTCTCCGCCGTCGGCGAGGAGTACAAAGCCGCGACCTCCGGGCGGACCGTACAGCCGGAAACCCTCCGCCCCTTCGGCGAGTACGTGGCCTGGCTGGCGGAGCAGGACGCCGACGCGGCCGAGGCACACTGGCGCGCCGCCCTCTCCGGGTTCGACGCGCCCACCCCGCTGCCCTACGACCGGCAGCCGGCCGAGGCACACCGCGCCCAGTCCTCCACTCCCGTGAACTTCGCGCTGTCCGCCGGTCTGACCGACCAGCTGGCCCAGATGGCCAAAGACCACCGGCTGACCCTGAACACCCTGATCCAGGGCGCGTGGGCGCTGCTGCTGGCCCGCCACAGCGGATCGCGGGACGTCGTGTTCGGCGCGACGGTCTCCGGCCGCCCCGCCGAACTGCCCGGTGTGGAGTCCATGGTCGGCCTGTTCATCAACACCGTCCCGGTCCGCGCCCGTGTGACGCCGCACCAGCCGCTCGCGCAGTGGCTGCAAGAACTCCAGGCCGAGCAGCTGGAGGCCCGGCCCTACGAGTACGCGGGGCTGAACCGGCTCCAGACCTGGAGTGACGTCCCGGCCGGCACCAGCCTCTTCGACAGCATCGTCGTCTTCGAGAACTACCCCCTCCAGGACGGCGGCGCGGCCGTGCACGGCCTGCGCATCCGCGGCGTCGACGCCCTGGACACCAACACCTTCCCGCTCAGCCTCAGCGCCCACCGCGACGACCGGCTCCGCTTCGAGCTGGCCTACGATCCGCAGCTCTTCGACGCCGCCACCGTCACGCGGATGGCCGGGCAGCTGGAAGTGCTGCTCACCGAGACGGCCGCCGACCCGGACCGGCCGCTGTCCCGCCTGCCGTGGCTGACCGGACAGCAGCGCGCGGAACTGCTGCGCGCGGGCACCGGCACCGTACGGGAACGTCCCGCCGACCGCCCCGTGCACGAACTGTTCGCCGAGCAGGCCGCGCGCACACCCGACGCACCGGCCGTCCGCCACCAGGAGGTGACCCTCACCTTCCGCGAACTGGAGGAGCGCGCCAACCACCTCGCCCACCACCTGCGCACCCTGGGCGTCAAGCCCGGTGTCCTGGTCGGGCTGAACGTCGACCGCGGCACCGACATGGCCACCGGCGTCCTCGGCATCCTCAAGGCGGGCGGCGCCTACGTGCCGCTGGACCCCGAATACCCGGCCGACCGCCTCGCCCTCATGGTCGAGGACTCCGGCCTTCCGGTCCTGCTCACCCAGTCCGCACGCGCCGCCGACTGGCGCGCGGGCGAGCGGACGGGCGGCCCGCGCACCGTGTGCCTGGACACGGACCTGCCGCCCGTCGGCAGCTACCCGGCGGCCGCGCCCGAATCCGGGGCCGCCCCCGCCGACCTGGCGTACGTCATCTACACCTCCGGCTCCACCGGCCGACCCAAGGGCGTCATGGTCGAGCACCGCCAGCTCTGCTACATCCTCGACGCCTGGGAGGACCGCTACCGGCTCTCCGAGCTGCGGCTGAACTTCGTCTCGGTCACCAGCCTGTCCGTCGACCTGTTCTTCGCCGACATGCTGCGGTCGCTGCCCTTCGGCGGCTCCCTGACGATCTGCCCGGCCGAGGTCGTCACCGACCCGCCCCGGCTGCTCGAACTCATCGAGCGCACCGGCGGCGACGCCCTCGAACTGGTGCCGACCCTGGCCAACGCGCTGGTCTCCGAGGTCGCCCTGCGCGGCACCCGGCTGCCGCGGCTGAAGCTGCTGTCCGTCGGCTCCGAGGGCTGGCGCTCCGACGACTGCCTGCGGCTGCTGGACCACCTGCACCCGGACACCCTGGTCGTCAACGCCTACGGCGCGACCGAGGTGACCATCGACGCCACGGTCCTGACCCCCGCTCCCGACGTGCTCGGCGCCGGCGCGTTCGTCCCCGTCGGCCGCCCGCTGGCCAACACCCGGGTGTACGTCCTGGACGACGACCTCAACCCGGTGCCCGTCGGGGTCGGCGGCGAACTCTTCGTGGGCGGCGACGGGGTGAGCCGCGGCTACCGGGGCAGGCCGGAGCTGACCGCCCAGCGGTTCGTCGCCGACCCGTTCACCCCCGGCGCCCGGCTGTACCGCACCGGTGACCGGGTGCGCTTCCGCGCGGACGGCAACCTGGAGTTCCTGGGCCGGGCCGACGACCAGGTCAAAATCCGCGGGTTCCGGGTGGAGCTGGGCGAGGTCGAGGCGGCCCTGTCGGCGCTGCCCGCCGTACGCGACGCCGCCGTGACCGTGCACCGCGACCACGGCCGCACCCTGCTGGTCGGCCATGTCGTCCCGGCGTCCGGAGCCGGCCAGGTCACCGGCGCCGCGCTGCGCGAAGCCCTCCTGGCGGACCTGCCGGACCACATGGTCCCGGCCCGGTTCACGACCCTGGAGGCGCTGCCGTACACCCCCAGCGGCAAGGTGGACCGCAAGGCGCTGCCCGCGCCCGAGGGCCACGCGGAGCTGTCCGCCGAGCACGTGGCACCGCGTGACGCCACGGAGGAGCGGATCGCCGCCATCTGGGCGAGCACACTCGGCCTGGAGCGGGTCGGCGTGCACGACAACTTCTTCGAACTCGGCGGCGACTCGATCCTCAGCATCCAGATCACCTCCCGGCTGCGCGCCGCCTTCGGCACCGGCCTCTCGCCGCGGGCGATGTTCACCACGCCCACCGTCGCCGGGCTGGCCGCCGCCGTCTCCGACACCGCCGTCTTTGACACCGCCGACCGGATACCGGTGGCGGACCGCGACGGCGCGCTGCCGCTCTCCTTCGCCCAGCAGCGTCTGTGGTTCATGGACGCCTACGAGCCCGGCGGGACCGAGTACCTCTCCCCGACCGGCCTGCGGCTGCGCGGGCCGCTGGACACCGAGGCGCTGCGCCGGGCACTGGACGACCTCGTCGAGCGGCACGAGTCGCTGCGGACCGTCTTCGACACCGTCGACGGCAAGGGCGTCCAGGTCATCCGCCCGGCCGCCCCGGTGCCGCTGCCGCTGACCGACCTCGCCCCGCTCCCCCAGGACGAGCGGGACGCCGCCCTCGACCAGTTGCTGCGCGAGCAGACGGCGGCCCCCTTCGACCTGCGGCGCGGCCCACTCCTGCGCGCCACTCTGGTACGCCTGGGCGAGGACGACCACGTACTGGCCCTGTGCCTGCACCACATCGTCACCGACGGCTGGTCGGCTTCGGTCATCACCCGCGACCTGGAGGCGATGTACCGGGCGCGACTGCGCGGCGAGCGTGCCGAGCTCCCCGAACTCGCGGTGCAGTACGCCGACTTCGCGGCCTGGCAGCGCGCCTCGGACGACTCCGGGGAGAGCGAGCGGCAGCTCGCCTACTGGCGGGACCAGCTCGCGGACGTACCGCCGCTGGAACTGCCCACCGACCGCCGCAGGCCCGCCGTACGGACCACGAACGGCGCGATCCTCGACTTCCGCATCCCCGAGCGGGTCACCGAGCGGTTCAAGGAGCTGGCGACCGGCCAGGACGCCACCCTGTTCATAGCGCTCGTCGCCGCCTGCCAGCTGCTGCTCGCCCGCTTCAGTGACCAGGAAGACATCGCCGTGGGCACCGTGACCTCCGGCCGTGACCGCGTCGAACTGGAGCCGCTGGTCGGCTTCTTCGTCAACACGCTGGTGGTGCGCTCCCGCATCGACGAGCGCGAGAGCTTCAGCGACTTCCTGGGCCGGGTGCGCACGACCGTCGTGGACGGCTTCGCCCACCAGGACGTGCCCTTCGAACGGCTCGTGGAGGCACTGGCCCCGGAACGCGACCCCAGCCGCTCGCCGCTCTTCCAGGCGATGGTCGTGCTCCAGAACACCCCGGCCGCGCCCCCGGCCCTGTCCGGGCTGCGCATCGAGGAGTTCGCGCTGCCCGCGACCAGTGCCGCCTACGACCTGACGCTCCAGTTCGAGGAGGTGGACGGCGGCCTCGCCGGCGGCCTCCAGTACAACACCGACCTTTTCGACGCCGGCACCGCCCGGCGGCTGGCCGACCACCTCCAGGCGCTGATGGCGGCCCTGGCGGAGGCACCGGCCCGGCCGCTGGCGGCCATCGGCTCGCTACCCGCGGACGAGCGGGACCGGCTCGCGCGGTGGAACGACACCGCGCGCCCCCAGCCGCCCCTGCTGCGCGCCGACGCGGTCTTCGCCGCGCAGGTGCGCCGTACCCCCGACGCGCCCGCCGTGATCGACGGCGCCGAGGTGCTGACGTACGCGCAGCTCGACGCCCGGGCCAACCAGCTGGCGCACCACCTGGCCGAGCGGGGCGTCGGCCCCGACGTCCTGGTGGGGGTCTGCGCCCGCCGCGCCCCGGAGATCGCCGTGGCCGCGCTGGCCGCGGTCAAGGCCGGCGGCGCGTACGTACCGCTGGACCCGGACTACCCGGCCGACCGGCTGACGATGATGTTCGAGCAGACCGCCGCGCCCGTCCTGCTGACCCAGGAGGCGCTGCTCGGCCAGCTCCCGCCGACCGGCGCCGAGATCGTCTGCCTGGACCGGGACCTGCCGGAGATCTCCCGGCACCCGGTCACCGCCCCGCCCGCCACCGGCGGGCCGGACGACCTCGCGTACGTCGTCTACACCTCGGGCTCCACCGGCCGCCCCAAGGGCGTCATGATCGCCCACCGGTCGCTGTGCCACCTGGTGGACGACTTCGTCGACCGCTTCCGGATGGGCCCCGGCGACCGGCTGCTCCAGCACCTGTCGTTCAGCTTCGACGGCGGCGTGTCGGACATCTTCGTCACCCTGCTGTCCGGAGCCACGCTCTGCCTGACCCAGTCGGAGGAGGCGGGCGACCTGGCCGACGAGATCCGGCGGCAGCAGGCCACGGTGCTGATGACACCGCCCGCGCTGCTGTCCGCCCTCGACCCGGCCGCCCTGCCCAGCCTGCGGGCGGTGGGCGCCGCCGGTGACACCTGCCCGGTCGAACTGGCCGAGGCGTGGTCCGCGCGCGGCGACTTCTTCAACATCTACGGGCCCAGCGAGACGACCCTGGTCGCCACCCTCTTCCAGGGCAGCGACCGCGGCGGTGCCGAGAGCCTGCCCATCGGCGGACCGATGGCGGGCGTCCAGCTGCACGTGCTGGACCGCCTGCTGCGGCCGGTGCCCCTCGGCTGCCCCGGCGAGCTGTACATCGCCGGCACCGGCCTGGGCCGGGGCTACCTCGCCCGCCCCGACCTGACCGCGGAGCGCTTCGTCGCCTCGCCGTTCGGCGCCCCGGGCGAGCGGCTCTACCGCACCGGCGACGTGGTGCGCCGACGGCCGGACGGCACCCTGGAGTTCGTCCGCCGCGACGACAACCTGGTCAAGATCCGCGGCTTCCGCATCGAACTCGCCGAGGTCGAGGCCGCGCTGCTGAGCCACCCGCGGGTCGCGGAGGCCGCGGTGACCGCCACCGCCTCGGAGAACGGCCACAAGCGCCTGGTGGCGTACGCGGTGCCCCGCACGGACGACGACGGTGCGCCGCTGGACGCGACGGAGCTGCGCTCCCACCTGGCCGCCGCCCTGCCCGCCTACATGGTCCCGGCCGCGTACACGGTGCTCGACGCGCTGCCGCTGAGCCCCAACGGCAAGGTGGACCGCACAGCGCTGCCCGCCCCGGACTTCCAGGCGGCCGGAGAGCAGCGTTACGTGGAGCCCGCCACCGAGGTGGAGCGCACGCTCGCCGGGATCTGGGCCGACGTGCTCGGCCTGGAGCGGGTGGGCGCCACCGACCGGTTCTTCGACATCGGCGGCGACTCCATCCTCAGCATCCAGGCCGTCTCCCGGGCCCGGGAAGCCGGCCTGCGCATGAGCGCCAAGGATCTCTTCCTGCACCAGTCCGTCGCCGAACTGGCCACCGTGGTGGTCCTGGACGAGGACGGCGCGCAGCCGGCGGGCGACGCGGGGCCGGTCGTCGGACCGGTGCCGCTCACCCCTCCCAGCACTGGTTCTTCGACACCCGCGTGCACCCGCACCACTTCAACCAGTCGACGCTGCTGGAGCTCGTCGCGGACGTGGACGAGCAGGCCCTGGCCGCCGCGCTCGCCGCGCTGCCCGAGCACCACGACGCGCTGCGGATGCGCTACACCCGCGACACGGCGGGCTGGCACCAGGAGACCGCGCCCCCGGAGCCGGTACCGGAGCACGAACTCCTCGCCCGCCGGGACCTGTCCGGCGTCGCCCCCGACGATCAGCCGGAGGCCCTCGAACGCGTCGCGGTCGAGGTGCAGGAGAGCTTCGACCTGGCACACGGCCCCCTGATCAAGGGCGTCCTGTTCACCGGCGCGCCGGGCACCCGCAGCCGGCTGTTCCTCACCGTGCACCACCTCGTCGTCGACGCGGTCTCCTGGCGCATCCTGCTGGACGACCTGGAGCGCGGCTACCGGCAGGCGGTACAAGGCGAGCCCATCACCTTGGGCGCCCGCACCACGTCCTTCCAGGAGTGGTCGCGGCGGCTGAACGAGCACACCGCCGACGGCGGCTTCGACCACGAGGCGGAGCACTGGAGCGAGGTGCTGCGCGCCGCCGAACCGCTGCCCGTCGACGGCCCCGGACCCAACTCCGCCGACACCGCCGCGACCGCCACCACCTCGGTGGGCGAGGCGGAGACCGCCCTGCTGCTGCGGTCGGCCCCCACCGTGTTCCGCACCCGCATCGGCGAGGTGCTGCTCGGCGCGCTCGCGCAGGCGCTGGCCGGGTGGACGGGCCAGGAGAAGGTCGTCATCGACGTGGAGAGCCACGGCCGGGAGGAGGTGTTCGACGGGGTCGACCTCTCCCGTACGGTCGGCTGGTTCACCAGCGTCCACCCGGTGGCCCTCACCGTCCCGGCGGACCGCGCCACACCCGGCGACGGGCCCGACTGGCCACGGCTGATGAAGTCGGTCCGCCGCGACCTGCGCGCGGTCCGGGACAACGGCCTGGCATACGGCGCGCTGCGCCACCTCGCCCCCCAGGGCACGCCGGGCGCCGCGCTCGGCGCGCTCAAGGAGGCCGAGACCGTCTTCAACTACCTCGGCCAGTACGAGAGCACGTCAGCGGCGGCCGCCGCCGCGGGCGGGCCGCGCGGACCCGTCCACACCCAGCACGGGGCGATCGGCCAGGACCAGAGCCCGGCCGAGCAGGCCACCCACCTCCTGGAAGTGGTGGGCAGCGCCGTCGACGGACGGCTGGAATTCACCTGGCACTTCTCCACCAATGTCTTCGACCCGGGCACGGTCCGGAAGCTGGCCCAGTCCTTCGAGGACGCGCTGCGCGGTGTCGCCGGACACTGCGCGGCCGTCACGGCCCGGAAGCGGAGCGACCGCTAGACATGACCACGACCCCCTCGCCGCGGCTCCTGCCGGACAAGCAGGAGCCGCCCCGCCGGTCCAAGCCCCTGTGGCGCAACCGCGACTACAACATCCTGTGGATCAGCCGCTCGCTGACCGAGGTCGGCTTCAACGCCTCCACCATGGCCTTCCCCTGCTGGTGCTGGCGGTGACCGGGTCCCCCGGCACCGCGGGCCTGGTGCAGGGCGTCAACGCCGCCGCCCAGCTGGCCGCCGGACTGCCGGCCGGCACGCTGGTGGACCGGTGGAACCGCAAGGCGGTGATGCTGGCCTGCGAAGCCGTCCGTGCGGTGGCGCTGGTCTGGCTCGTCTGGATGATCTGGACCGACACGGTGACGGTCTGGCACATGGCCGCGGTCGCCGCGGTGCTCGGCGTGTGCAGCGCCCTGTTCGACCCCGCCGAAGAGGCGTCGCTGCCGCACGTGGTGCCACCCGACCAGCTGGCGACCGCGGTCTCGATGAACCACGCCCGCAACTCGATCGGCAACCTCATCGGCACCTCACTCAGCGGCGCGCTGTTCGGGGTGAAGCGGGTCCTGCCGTTCGTGGCGGACGCGGTGACCCACGTCGTGTCGTTCTGCATGCTGCTCTTCGTCCGGCTGCCGAAGCCGGCCCGGCCGGAGGAGGGGCGCCGCCCGCCAACTTCCGGCGGGAGACGCTGGAGGGCCTGAAGTGGGTGTGGGGCCACCGGCTGATCCGGGTGACCGCGCTGTGCGCGATCGCGGTGAACTTCCTGTTCCAGGTCCTGTACCTGGTCATCATCGTGGTGGCCCAGCAGAGCGGCGTGCCCGCGGCGCAGATCGGCGTGATGGCCGCCATGTTCGGCGCGGGCGGCCTGCTCGGCGCGCTGGTCGCGCCCCGCCTGTACGCGCGGTGGGGGCCGCGGGTGTCGGTGATCCTGACGTTCTGGGTGATGGCGGCCCTGGCCCCGGTCACCCTGGCCACCGGCAACGGCCTGGTCATGGGCGTGGTGCTGGCGGGCATCGCCTTCCTCGCGCCGACCGCCAACACGGCGATCAGCACCTACCAGCTGCTGACCACCCCGGACCGGCTGCGCGGCCGGCTGAGCGGCGTCATCGGACTGGTCGCGGGCGTCTCGGCGGCGCTCGGCCCGATGATCGGCGGTTTCCTGATGGAGGTCGCCGGCGCCCGCTGGGCGATCCTGCTGTCCACGCTCGGCATCGCCGTCCTGGCGGTCACCGTCACGCTCAACCCCACGCTGCGCCGCTTCGCCGAGCCCGACGCCGCGCTGCCCGCCGAGGACGCTCCCGGTCCCCGCTGACCCGCGAGCCCCACGAGGGCGGGCCCCGCCGGCTGTCTGCGCCGGCGGGGCCCGCCCTTTTCCGTCGTCCTCTGTGCGGCCTGGTCCCGGCCGCGCCCGGTCCGGCTCCTACTCCGCCCGGTCCAGCCGGACACTGCCGTTCTGGCTCTTCAGCTCCAGCTTGCGGTCACTGCCCTTGGTGTCCGGCACCGCCGAGTGGGACTGGCCGTTGGTCGCCTTCGCCGTCACCCGGTACGTCTCGCCGCCCTTGGGAAGGGTGACGTTCACGTTGCCGTTGCCGGCCGAGGCGGTGACCGTCCGCGGTGCCGCCGCGAACGTGGCCTTCACCCGCCCGTTGGTCGTCGTCGCGGAGAACTCCCCGGACGTGAGGTCCGTCGCCGTGGCATTGCCGCCGGAGACGGTCATCCCCAGCTTCCCGGAGATCTTCTCCACCTCCGCCGAGGCGTCCTTGACGTGCAGGTCCAGCGACTGCCCGAGGCCGGTGGCGCTGACCGGCCCGGCGGTGCTGGTGACCTCGACGGCCGCGCCCTTCGGCACGGACACCGTGTAGGCCGCCTCGCAGGACAGGGAGATGCCGTGGCAGTCCGTCCGCAGGGTCAGCGTCGAGCCCTCCAGGGACCACTCGGAAGCGTCGGCGTCCCCGGCCTTGCCCTTCAGCGTCCGCTGCACGCGGACCGTCCCGTCACCGTCACCGGCTTTCAGCCGCACCGATGAATTGGCGGCCCTGATCGAAAGCTTCTTGCCCGAATACGCGAAGTCCCGATTCTCGGTCTTGCTTTCCTCGCTCGTCGTCATACCGCACGAACTCACCGCGAGAGTCACCACTACGGCCCCCAGCACTGCGGGTATCAGGCGCGTGCGATTCAACTTCGTTCCCCCTTGACAGGTGGCGATTCCACCCGCCGTCGCGACGTGGGAATCCGGTCATGTCACTGTCGGGGCTCGGACCTGCGGTCCGTGCCCCGGCCCGACTACTCTATGGGCACCGGCCCCCGATCTCCCCGATGTGACCGAAAAGCTTTAAGGCGACGACATTTTCGGGACTTTCCTGGTGCACGGGCCGCCATTTCCTTCTTCGAGGCAACCCTTGCACCCTTCTCTGCGTTGTACGGGGACCGGCCCACCGGGCCCCGATTCGGGTGCCGGCCCGCCGGTTCCCCGTGGCGCGGCTAAGCCCGGCCTGCGGTCTTCTGCGTCTTGCGGGAGACCGAGTCGATGACGACGGCCGCCAGCAGGACGGCGCCGGTGATCATGAACTGAACGGCCGAGGCGATGCCCAGCAGCGCCATGCCGGAGGCGATGGACTGGATGACCAGAACGCCCAGGAGGGCGGACCAGGTCTTGCCGCGGCCGCCGAACAGGCTCGTACCGCCGATGACCGCGGCGGCGATCGCGTTCATCAGCAGGCTGCCCGCGCCCGAGGACTGGTTCGCGGCGTTGATCTGGGAGGCCAGGAACATACCGCCGACCGCCGCCATCGTGCCGGCCAGCGAGAAGACCGAGATCCGGATGAACGCCACGTTGATGCCCGCGCGGCGGGCCGCCTCGACGCTGCCGCCGAGGGCGAAGACCTGGCGTCCGTACCGGGTGCGCCGCAGCACGAAGTCGAGCGCGACCACGACGCCGAGGAAGATGACGACCGCGAGGGGCAGGCCCTTGTACTGGTTCAGCAGCCACGCCACCAGATAGGCGGGGACGGCGAGGACCACCGTACGCAGCACGGTCTCGCTCAGCGGCCGGCTCGGAACGCCCGCGGCCTCGCGGCGGCGCGACTCCAGGAGGGAGAGGCCGAGGAAGGCGAGGACGGCGACCGTCGCCAGGCCGTACGCGGCGGCCACGTCGGTGAAGTAGAAGTTGGTCAGCTTCGCGACAAGGCCGCTGTCGTCCAGGTTGATGGTGCCGTTGGAGCCGAGCACCTGGAGCATCAGGCCGTTCCAGCCCAGCAGTCCGGCGAGGGTGACGACGAAGGCGGGCACGCCGATACGGGCGAAGAAGAAGCCGTGCAGGGCGCCGGCCACGGTGCCGGTGAGGACGGCGAGGAGGAGGGCGAGCCCTTCCGGCACGCCGTTGTTGATGTTGAGGACGGCGAAGACCGCGGCGGCCAGGCCGCTGACCGAGCCGACGGACAGATCGATCTCGCCGAGGATCAGCACGAAGACGATGCCGACCGCGATCAGCCCGGTGCCGGCCGCCGTCACGAACAGGTTCGAGAGGTTCTCGGCGCCGAGGAAGGCCGCGTCCTGGAGCTGGAAGACGATGCCGATGACGATCAGGCCGACGACGACCGGCAGCGAGCCCAGCTCGCCGCTGCGCGTCTTGCGCCGGAACTCGTCCAAATAACCCTTGAAGCCCTGCTGCCGTACGAGCAGCCGCGGGTCCACGGCGGTGACGGCGCCTTCGGCCGCGGGCGCCGCGTCGACCGGCTCGTCGCCGGCCTTGGAGAGGTTGGTGGTCACTTCTTGGCCTCCGCGGTGCGGGCCTTGCGCCGGGTCACGGCATTGTCCGTGGCGCCGGTGATGGCGGAGATGATCTCTTCCTGACTGGTGCTGCGGACGTCGAACGTGCCGTTGTTGCGGCCCAGCCGCAGCACCGCGACCCGGTCGGCGACGGCCTTGACGTCGGCCATGCTGTGGCTGATGAGGATGGTGCCGAGACCGCGCTCGCGCAGCCGCTCGACGAGGTCGAGGACCTGCGCGGTCTGCTCCACGCCGAGCGCCGCGGTGGGCTCGTCGAGGATGACGACCTTGGGCTCGCCGAGCAGCGAGCGGGCGATGGCGACGGTCTGCCGCTGGCCGCCGGAGAGCGAGGCGATGGGGATGCGGACGCTCGGGATGCGGATGGCGAGGGTGGCGAGCAGCTCGCGGGCGCGGCGCTCCATCTCGACCTCGTCCAGCACCCCGGCGCGCACGATCTCGCGGCCGAGGAAGAGGTTGCCGACGACGTCGAGGTTGTCGCAGAGCGCGAGGTCCTGGTAGACGGTCGCGATGCCCAGTTCCTGGGCGGTGTGCGGCCGGTCGACGGTGACCGGCCGGCCCTCCCACTCGATCACGCCGTCGTCGGCGGGTCCGACGCCGGCGATCGCCTTGACGAGGGTGGACTTGCCGGCGCCGTTGTCGCCGACCAGGGCGACGACCTCGCCGGGGTGGATCTCCAGTTCGACATCGGTGAGCGCCTGTACGGCACCGAACCGCTTGGAGATCCCGCGCAACGCCAGCACGGGCGTAGCGGACACGTGAATCATCTCCTTCGCCGCCTGGCCGGCGGGAATGCGCCGTCCGGCCCCCGGCGCCCGGTCTGCGGGCGGCGGGGCCGGGCGGACGGCAGGCTTACTTCAGGCCGGCCCGGGCGCAGGCGGACTGGAACTTGGCGGTGCAGATCTCGGCCTTGGTGAAGAAGCCTTCCTGGCCGACGTACTTCGCGATGTCGGCCTTGGTCAGCGCGAAGGGCGTCACGATGACGGACGGCACCTTCTTCTCGGTGGCGCTGTCGACGGTGGTCTTGGCGACCGAGTCGAGCTTCTTGCCCTGGGCGAGCGCGACGGCCATCGAGGCGGCGGCGTCGGCCTCCGGCTTGTACGGCTTGTAGACGCTCATGAACTGCTCGTCGCCGAGGATGCGCTGGACGGCGGAGAGCTCGGCGTCCTGGCCGGTGACCGGCGGCAGCTTGGTGAACCCGGCGCTCTTGAGGGCGGTGATGATGCCGCCCGCCATGCCGTCGTTGGCGGAGTAGACGCCGATGATCTTGTCCTTGCCGAGCGAGGAGATGGCGCCCTTCATGTTCTCGTTGGCGTTCTCCGGCTTCCACTCCTTGGTGTCGTACTCCTTGCCGATCTTGACCTTGCCGTCGAGTACGGAGTGCGCGCCGTCCTTGTACATCTTGGCGTTCGGGTCGGTGACCGACCCGTTCATCATGACGATCTCGCCCTGGCCGACCTTGTCGCCCAGCTCCTTGAGCAGCGACTCGCCCTGGATCCGGCCGACCCGCTCGTTGTCCACGGAGGTGTACGCCTTGATCGGGCCCTCGGCCAGCCGGTCGTAGGCGACGACGGGTATGCCCTTGTCGTTCGCCTTCTTGACCGAGGCGGCGATGGACTTGGCGTCCACGGCGTCCAGGATCAGCGCGTCGACCTTCTTGGTGATCATCGTGTCGACCTGCTGCTGCTGGACGGCGGGGTCCTGCTTGGCGTTGTCGTAGAGGATCTCGGTGTCCTGGCCCGCCAGCTCGCGGATCTTCTTCTCGATCAGCGGCTTGTCGAACCGCTCGTAGCGCGCGGTCTGGTTCTCGGGCAGCAGGAGGCCGATGGTCAGCGGCCCCTTCTTGTCCTTCTTGGCGTCCGAGTCGCCGCCGGCCTCCTTGGCGGAGCCGCAGGCGGCGAGTCCGGCGGCCATCGAGACGGCGGCCGCGGCCACGGCAGCACGACGCAGGTGCGAGTTCACGGTGAAACCTCCCTGACGAGGCCGCGTCGTTGCGGCCGAGGTGGCTGGAAGTCAACTCGGCCGCTCGCAGACCGTCAAGGAGTAAATACTTAACGAGATGACAACGGTGCCATGCGTTAGCTGTGTGAACTCAGCGTGCCCCGTATACGGCAGCGTGCCCCGTATACGTCAGGCAATGGCAGAGGTACCGGTGCCGTCGGCGGGCCGCGCACCGGCGACGGCGGGCACACCGGGGGCCGGCCGCCCGTTCGGCTGCGCCGTCCCCTCGGCGGACCGCGTGCCGTCCAGCAGCGTCGAGTCGCCCATCTCGCTCAGCACCAGCGCCAGCGCGCCGAGCACCTCGGCCCGGCCGCCGAGCGTCCCCGGCACGATCCCCAACTGCCTCGCGGCGCTGGGGATCGCGTACCGCGACACCGACTCCCTTATCGGCCCGAGCACCAGCTCCCCGGCCTCCGCGAGGTCGCCGCCGAGCACCACCCGGCTCGGGTTGAGCAGGTTGCACAGATTGGCCACCCCGCTGCCGATGTGCCGCCCCACGTCCCCGATCACCCGGCGGCAGCCCGGGTCGCCCTCCCGGGCCAGCCGGACCACTTCCGCCATGGTCAGGTCGGGGCCGTGGCTGGGCTGGAGCAGTGGGAGGACGTACCGGGCGGCGGTGAAGGTCTCCAGGCAGCCGCGGTTGCCGCAGCGGCAGACCGGCCCGGACTCGTCCAGCGTGATGTGCCCGATCTCGCCCGCGGTGCCGCCAGGGCCCCGGTAGATCTGGCCGCTGATGACCAGGCCCGCGCCGACGCCGCTGGCGACCTTGATGTACGCCAGGTCGGCGGCGCCGCGCCCGCTGCCCCAGACCAGTTCGCCGAGCGCGCCGAGGTTGGCGTCGTTGTCGACGTACACGCCGACGCCCAGCCGGCCGGACAGCTCCTCGCTCGGGTTCGTACCGCTCCAGCCCGGCAGGATGGCGGTCGAGCCGAGCGTGCCGGACTCCACGTCGATGGGGCCCGGGACACCGAGGCCGACGCCGATGACCTTGCCCGGGCCGACACCGGTCGCCTCGACCAGCCGGTTGACCAGCCGCTCGGCCCGGTCGAAGCCCTCCGCGGCGGAGGCGTCCACGTCGATCGGCTCGGTCTCCTCGGCGAGCACCTGGTGGGCGAGGTTGCCGACCGCGACCCGCAGGTGCGAGTGGCCGAAGTCGACGCCCACGACGATCCCGGCGTCACCGGAGAGCGAGACGCTGCGGGCCCGGCGGCCGCCGGCCGAGGTCGGGGTGACCTCGACGGTCCCGGCGTCCTTCAGTTCCCGAACGATGTTGGAGACGGTGGCCGCCGACAGGCCCGTGCTCCGGGCGATCTCCGCCTGGGTGAGCGAACCCGCCATGCGCACCGCGCGTACGACCCGCTCCAGATTGGCCCGGTGCAGCGAGGACTGCGAACCCGGAGTCTCCATCGACTCATCCACTCCCGCCTGTAGCGCCCGGCACGACGACCGGCCGCCGGCCGGGCCACGTCGACGGGACCCGGCTTGTCTCCAACATGTGAATCTAAGCTGACGTGCCCGGGTCCGGTTCCGTCAAGTCCTCGACCGGGTGCACCGGGCCTGTGGCCAAAACCCGGCCGTCCGGCGGACACCGCGGCGGCCCCCGCGCCCGCGTCAGGGCGGGGGCGGGGGCTGCCGCGCCGTACGGGTGACGGCGCGCCGGTACGCGGCTCGCACCGGCGCGCGCACCGGCTCCCGGAGCTACTTCAGGGCGCCCGCCGTCAGCCCCGCCACCACCTGCCGCTGGAAGATGATGTACGCGCCGAGCACCGGCAGCATGGCGATGGTCAGGCCCGCGAACAGGCCGGACCAGTCGCCCTTGTACCCCTGGCTGACCGCCAGCGCGACCAGGCCCTGGGTCAGCACCTTCTTGTCCGGGTCGCCGACGTTCAGCACCGTCGGCAGCAGGTACTGGTTCCACTGCCCCAGGAAGTTGAAGATGCCGACGCTGATCAGGCCCGGCTTGGCCATCGGCAGCATGACCTGGAAGAACGTCCGCGTGTGGGACGCGCCGTCGATCAGCGCGGCCTCCGCCACCGACGACGGCAGCGTCTTGAAGAACCCGCTGAGGAAGAAGACGGTGAACGGCAGCGAGTACGCGATGTAGACCAGGATCAGGCCGTGGTAGGTGTCCAGCAGGGCCATGTTCTTCATGACGAAGAACAGCGGGACCAGCGCGAGGATGACCGGGAAGCCCATCCCGCCCACGAACAGGAAGTAGAGGAAGCGGTTGCCCGGGAAGTCGAACCGGGCCAGCACGTACGCCGCCATCGAACCCAGCAGCATGGTCCCGATCAGCGACCCGCCGACCACGATCAGCGAGTTGAAGAAGTACTGGCCCATGTTGGCCTTGTCCCAGGCGCGCGCCCAGTTGTCGAAGTGCAGCGCCGACGGCAGGCCCCAGGGCGAGCCGAAGATCTCCCCGTCGTCCTTGAAGGAACTGACCACCGCCCACAGCAGCGGCATGGTCACCAGCAGGCCCCAGACGACCAGGACACCGTGCGAGAAGACGTTCAGGACCCGGCCTTCACCGCTCCCGCCGCCCCGGCCGCCCGTACCGCCCTTGCCGCCCGCGCCGCCCCGGCCCGTCGCGGCCGGAGGCTCGGTCTGCACGCTCATCAGAACTCCAGTCGCTCGCGCCGGCCCAGCCGCATGACGACGGCCGAGAAGATCAGGGTCACTATCAGCAGGGAGACGCCGATCGAGGTGGCGTAACCGGCCTGACCGTCGCGGAAGGTCTTCTGATAGACGTACAGCGGCAGGACCTCGGTGGAATAGTCGGGGCCGCCCGGCCCGACGCTCATGATCTGCACGAAGGCGAAGGCCGACACGTCCAGGGCGAGGATGCCCATGTAGATCCAGCCGGTCTGCACCGTGTCCCAGAGCAGTGGCAGGGTGATTCTGAAGAACGTGTTGAACCGGTTGGCGCCGTCCAGCAGCGCGGCCTCGTAGAAGTCCTTCGGTATGGAACTCATGCCGGCCGAGAAGAGCACGACGTAGAAGCCGACGTTGGCCCAGATCATCGCGCCCATGATGCACCAGAGCGCGGTCTGCGGATCGCCCAGCCAGTCGGGCTGGACGCTGTCCAGTCCGATCGCCTGGAAGAAGGCGTTCAGCGCGCCGCTCTCCGGGTTGTACGCGAACTGGAAGAGCAGGGCGACGATCGGGATCGACAGCACCTGCGGGAAGAAGTAGAGAATCTTGTACGTGCCGGAGCCGCGTACGCCGCCGATGACCGCCTTCTTCCTGCGGCGGCCACCGACGTTGAGCATGAAGGCGAAGAAGATCCCGAGCGAGAGCGTCACCACCGGCAGCAGCAGCAACAGCGTCACACTGTTTCCCACCGAGGCCCAGAAGACGCTGTCCTTGAAGAGACGCGTGTAGTTGTCGAACCCGACCATTTTCATGTCCGAGCTCAGGCCGGTCCAGTCCGTGAAGGAGTAGTAGATCGCCTGCACGAACGGCGATATCACGAAGATCGCGTATATCGCCAGCGGGAGGACCAAGAACCCTGCGATGAAGCGGTACTTACCGTGCTGCATGACTACCGATCCCGTTCTTTCCCGCGACTGCCGTAACGGCCACCGCTGGTGACGCGTGAGATGCACCGGTCAGCGCTTGTACTTCTTGACGCTGCTGTCCTCGCGCGTCTCGTCCGCGTACTTCTGGATCTTGTTGATCGCTTCGTCGGGAGTCATCCGGCCCGCCATCATCTCGCCCAGCGCGCCGACGCCGATCTTCTCCTTCTGCAACGCCACGTACCAGTCCTGGATCCGCGGGTTGACGATGTTCTGGCCGGCCTTCTGCAGCGCCTGCTGCGCCGAGTCCAGGCCCGGGGGCAGCGTCAGGCCCTCCGTGCCGCCGTTGAGCGAGGTGAGCGAGGAGACCTGCTTGATGAAGTTCTGCGAGGACTTCTTGCTGAGCATGATGCGCAGCATCTCCATGCCGCCGGGGACGTTCGCGGCCTGCCGGGGCACGATGTACGGCTCGCCGCCGGAAGCCCAGATCGTGCCGAACGGCATCTTGTCCGAGCCGGAGAGGCTGGACGGCGCGCCGACCGAGAGCTGGAAGTCGGGGTTCTTCTCGATCTGTTTGGCCGACTCGTTCTCCACCCACGACCCGTTGGGTATGAACAGGGCCTTGCCCTCGGCCCAGGCCTTCTGCGACTGGAGGTGGTCCAGGCCGGGCGAGCCCTTGAGGACGTAACCCTTCTTGTACAGCTCGTAGTACGCGTCGAAGGCGGCCTTGACGGCCGGGTCCTTCCAGGCGTTCGGCTCCAGGTTGTCGATCTTCCGGAGCACCTCCTCGCCGCCGATCTTGGCGATGAAGGGGTAGAGGCTGAAGGGCAGGTAGTACGGGTACTTGCCGGGATAGGTCCAGCCGGCGACGCCCTTCCTCTTCGCCTTCTCGCACACGGCGAGCATCTCTTCCCAGGTCTGCGGATATTCCGCGTCGGCGACCTTCTGGAGGTTGGTCTTGGAGTACCAGACGCCGTAGACCGTGTACGCGTAGTACATGATCCAGGTTTCCTTGCCGCCGAACTGGCCCATCTCGACCACGCCGGGGCGCAGGGTGTCGCGCACCTTCTTGTCCGGGTCGTCGATCGACGGCGCGTCGAGCAGCGGGGTGAGGTCGGCCAGCTGGTTCTTGGAGACCAGGGTGCCGAAGTCCATCTGTTCGGCACCGGAGTTGTCCACGAGGTCCGGCGGGTTGCCGCCGTTGAAGCGCGGCTGGAGCGTGGACTGGATCTTCTGGGTGGAGGCGAGCTTGACCTTCCCCTTGGCCTTCGGGAAGGCGGCGACGTATTCCGCCTGGGCATCCTTGGCGTACTTGTCGCCGAATCCGCCGTCGAAGATGACGACGTCGAGAGCGGCGCCGTCATTGACCGCCAACGGATTCTTGGCGGACTTCTGGCCCTTTTCGACCTTCTCCGCGCCGTCACTGCCTCCGCCGGCGCACGCCGACAGCACGCCCATGGCCGGTACGGTGACGATTCCGAGCGCCGTGGCCCGCTTGATCAGGTCGCGACGGCTGAAATCTGAGGTGAATCCCATGCGCAAGTCCTCGCCTTCTTCAGGACTCAGGCGGTGTACCGGAGCCACCCCGGCACCGCAGGTCAGATGAAGCTGAGTTGTACGGGATGTGCACCGGGCGCGCCAGAGATGTGCGGGGCCGATTTCTTGTGCTGCCGCGCAGGTCCACCCGGGTCCGGGACGCCGTTCGCACAGACGCTCGGACGCCGACAGGTATAGTCCACTTCACGTCAACTCGGCAAGATCGTAAGCAAGTTCAGGCCGTCATCTTTCCCGAGTTGAGACCTCGCCGGTATGCACCGCCGCCGCCGCGGACTTCCGGCCGCCGCACACAGGGGCATCCTTGACAACAATGGCCCCACCCACCTTACTTATTCTGCATTATGCAGCTGACAACGATGTCACCATCGTCGGAATGTCGTCTTCGTCGAGAGGTACGCGCGTGCGGCTCAGACACCGGCACAGACCCCTGCCCGGCACGGCCCGCCCCGTCGCACTCGCGGCCGCGGCCCTGCTCGTCCTGACGGCCCCCTCCCCGCCGTCGCGGCACCGTCCCAAAAGCCCCTGGAGCCGAGGACGTTCAGTTCCTCCTTCGAGGTCGGTGATCCGTCGCCGGACTGGCGGGACGCCGTCGAGACCGGGCCGGACGGCGCCGCGAAGACCTCCGGGGTGAGCCCGGAGAGCGGCCCTGGCGCCGGCATGAGCAGCCACCCCGACTCGGGCCCCACCGCCTCCCCCACCGCCAGGACGAACGCGGGCTTCAGCGGGCTGCGGGCCCTGCGGTACGCGGGGACGCACACCGCGGCCGGCCGTGGCCACTCGTACAACAAGGTCTTCGACGTCGACGTGCCCGTCACCCGCGCTACGTCCCTCTCGTACAAGGTCTTCCCCGAGATGGCCGCCACCGACCTGGGCTACCCCGCCACCCACGTCGCACTCGACCTGGCCTTCACCGACGGCACGTACCTCAGCGAGCTGCGCGCCACCGACCAGAACGGCGCCCCGCTGACCCCGCGCGGCCAGGCCGACGCCAAGACGCTGTACGTCAACCAGTGGAACCACCGCCAGTCGCGCATCGGCGAGGTGGCGGCGGGCAAGACCGTCGACCGCATCCTGGTCGCGTACGACGCGCCCGCCGCGCCGAAGGCCACGCCGGTCTTCCGAGGCTGGGTGGACGACATCACGCTCGGCCCCGAGGCCCGGCAGAAGCCGCCCGCCCACCTCTCCGACCAGGTGGCGACCACCCGCGGCACGAACTCCAGCGGCAGCTTCTCGCGCGGCAACAACTTCCCCGCCACCGCCGTGCCGCACGGCTTCAACTTCTGGACGCCGGTGACCA
Organism: Streptomyces sp. Ac-502; assembly: GCF_045222935.1. NCBI lineage: Bacteria > Bacillati > Actinomycetota > Actinomycetes > Kitasatosporales > Streptomycetaceae > Streptomyces > Streptomyces sp. Ac-502. The sequence continues at coordinate 8,044,334 of NZ_JBHFFO010000001.1, read as the reverse complement.
ACGCGGGCTCCACCGACTGGCTGTACGAGTACGCGCGGAAGAACAACGTCGACAACCTGCCCACCCTCCAGGCGTTCGCCGCCAGTCACGAACCGAGCCCCTGGATGGGCGACCGGCAGACGTTCCAGATCATGCCGTCCACCGCCGCGGGCACGCCGGACGCCGGCCGCACCGCCCGCGCCCTGCCCTTCCACCACGCCAACGAGACGGCGAAGCCGCACCACTACGGCGTCACCTTCGACAACGGCCTCACGGCGGACATCGCCCCGACGGACCACGCGGCGCTGATGCGCTTCACCTTCCCCGGCGACGACGCGAACCTGATCTTCGACAACGTCAACAACAACGGCGGGCTCTCCTCGACGCCGCGCGCGGAGTCGTCACCGGCTTCTCGGACGTCCGCAGCAACCTGTCCACCGGCGCCACCCGGCTGTTCGTGTACGGCGTGCTCGACGCGCCGGTCACCGCGGGCGGCAAGCTGAGCGGCGGCGGTGGCCCGGACGTCACGGGCTACCTGAAGCTGCGACCCGGCACGGACCGAACGGTCACGCTGCGCATCGCGACCTCCCTGATCGGCGTCGACCAGGCGCGCGCGAACCTGGAGCGGGAGATTCCGGCGGGCGACTCCTTCGAGCGGGTCAGGGACCGCGCCCGCGACCGGTGGGACGGCATCCTCGGCCGTGTCGAGGTGGAGGGCGCGAGCCGGGACCGCCTCGTCACGCTCTACTCCAACCTCTACCGGCTCTACCTCTACCCCAACTCCGGGTACGAGCAGGTGGGCGCGCGCACCCGGTACGCGAGCCCCTTCTCCCCGCGGACCGGCCCGGACACCCCGACGCGCACCGGGGCGAAGATCGTCGACGGTGAGGTGTACGTCAACAACGGTTTCTGGGACACCTACCGCACCACGTGGCCCGCCTATTCCCTCCTCACGCCCCGGCAGGCGGGGAAAATGGTCGACGGGTTCGTCCAGCAGTACAAGGACGGCGGCTGGATCTCCCGCTGGTCCTCGCCCGGTTACGCGGACCTGATGACCGGCACCAGTTCGGACGTGGCCTTCGCCGACGCGTACGCGAAAGGCGTGAAGTTCGACGCCGCCGCTGCCTATGAGGCGGCGGTCAAGAATGCCACCGTCGCCCCGCCCAGCCCCGGTGTCGGCCGTAAGGGCATGGCCACCTCGCCCTTCCGCGGCTACACGAGCACGGGCACCAAGGAAGGCATGTCCTGGGCGCTGGAGGGTTATCTCAACGACTACGGCATCGCCCGCATGGGGCAGGCCCTGTACGAGAAGACGAAGAAGCCGCGGTACAAGGAGGAGTCCGCGTACTTCCTGAACCGCGCCCGCAATTACGTCAAGCACTTCGACAGCAGGGTCGGCTTCTTCCAGGGCAAGGACGCCGCCGGGAACTGGCGGCTGCCCCCGACCGGTTCGACCCGCGCGTCTGGGGCCACGACTACACCGAGACCAACGCCTGGTCCTTCGCCTTCACCGCGCCTCAGGACACCCGCGGCCTGGCCAACCTGTACGGCGGCCGGGCGGGCCTGGCCAAGAAGCTGGACACCTACTTCGCCACCCCGGAGACCGCGGCGAGGGAATTCGCCGGCTCCTACAACAACGTCATCCACGAGATGACCGAGGCCCGGGACACCCGGATGGGCATGTACGGGCACAGCAACCAGCCGTCGCACCACATCGCGTACGCCTATGACGCGGCCGGACAACCGTGGAAGACGCAGCAGAAGGTCCGCGAGGTCCTTTCCCGGCTCTACCTGGGCAGCGAGATCGGCCAGGGATATCCGGGCGACGAGGACAACGGCGAGATGTCCGCGTGGTACGTCTTCAGCGCGCTCGGGTTCTATCCGCTGGTGATGGGTTCACCCGAATACGCCGTCGGCTCGCCGCTCTTCACCAAAGCCACCGTCCATCTGGAGAACGGCCGCGACCTGGTGGTCGAAGCGCCGCGCAACAGCGACCGCAATGTCTACGTACAGGGGCTGCGGGTCAACGGAAAACCGTGGCATTCCACCGCGCTGCCGCACGCCCTGCTCGCCCGCGGCGGCACCCTGGAATTCGCGATGGGCCCGCGCCCGTCCTCCTGGGGCACCGGCGAGAACGCGGCACCGTCGTCCATCACGCGGGACGACCGGGTGCCCGTACCGGACGGCGACCTGACCGTGCCGGGCAGCAGCCCGCTCCTGGACGACACGTCGGAGACCACGGCGTCCTTCACGTCGGTCCCGGTGTCCCTCCCGTCGGCGGCGCGGGTGACCTCGTACACCCTCACCTCGGCGGCGAAGGGGAGGCGCCCGCCTCCTGGGTGCTGGAGGGCCGGGACCGGCACGGGAAGTGGCGGACCGTCGACCGGCGGACGGGTGAGTCCTTCACCGCGGACCGGCAAACCCGGGTATTCGCGCTCAGAACACCCGGTACCTACACCGATTACCGCCTGCTCCCCTCAAGCCGCGCCACACTGGCGGAAGTTGAGCTGATCGGAGCGACCAAACGGACTTAACCGGCCAATCAATCAGACCATCCGCAAACCAGTTGACATGTGAAGAGCTTGTGCAAAGATCCTGAGCATCCCGCGACGCACCTCATGTAGGTGCGTCGCGCCTCATCACCTGGCAAATGGAGAATTACGTGGCCAAACTTCCCGGCCGTAAGCGCGGGCGCGCCCTGTCGCGTCTGGCTGTCGCGGCGGTCGCCGCCGCCCTGGTCGGCACCAGTGCCTCAGCCGCGGTGGCGGACGCCCCGGCGCCGGTCCCCGCCCCGGTCAAGAAGCTCGACATCGACTCGCTGGCGCAGACGCCGCCGAAGGCCGGAGCCTCGGCCCGCGTCAAGGCCCAGGAAGCGCCGGCCTTCGGCCTCTTCGGCGTGGAGCGCTCTTCCGGCTTCCTGTACCACTACGCCCCGAACGGCACCGGCGGTCTCGACGAGCGCCTGTTCGCCGGGGCCGACTGGGACCTGATCAAGGCCGCGGCCCTGGTCGACCAGAACGACGACGGCATGGGCGACGGCTCCTGGGCCTGGGACTACGCCGGAAACCTGTACTTCTCCGACGCCCAGACCGAGGACGAGGCCCGGACCATCGGCAGCGGCTGGAACATCTACAACAAGGTCCTGTCGCCCGGCAACCTCGGCGGCGGCACCGCCTACGACATCCTCGCCCGCGACGGCTCGGGGGTGCTGTGGCTCTACCTCGGCTACGACAACGGCAAGGTCGACCCGCGCGTCAAGATCGGCGCCGGCTGGGGTGGCTATACCCAGATCTCCGGCAAGGGCGACCTGACCGGCGACGGCAAGGCCGACATCGTGGCCCGGGACGGCTCCGGCGTGCTGTGGCTCTACAAGGGCACCGGCAACTACAAGGCGCCCTTCGCGCCGCGCGTGAAGATCGGCGCGGGCTGGAACGAGTACAACACCCTGGTGACCACCGGTGACGTGGACATCGACGGCCGCGCCGACCTGATCGCCCGTGGCTCCGACGGCAAGCTGTGGCTGTACAAGGGCACCGGCAACGCGTCGGCCCCCTTCGCGCCGCGGAAGCAGCTCGGCTTCGGCTACAACATCTACAGCTGGATGTTCTAGCCCGTAAGGACACCGGCAGCCGGGAGACTCCTGTCGGCCCGCCCGCCGGTGAGGTGATGGTGCGACGCGTCCCCGCGGGGGCGCGTCGCACCGCTGTTTCCGGCGGGCGCGGTGTCCGGCGGCGACACCCCCGTACGCACCAGGGCCGCACCCCGTCCGGGATGCGGCCCTGGTCGCTTCACCCGCTCGCGTACGCGGCGGGCGTGCGGCTTACTTGCGGATCAGCGAGCGCAGCACGTACTGCATGATGCCGCCGTTGCGGTAGTAGTCCGCCTCGCCGGGGGTGTCGATGCGCACCTTGGCGTCGAACTCGACACTGTCACCGTCAGCGGCTCCGCCGCGGGCCGCCTTGACCTTGACGGTCTCCGGGATGCCACCGTCGTTCAGCGCGGTGACGCCGGTGATGTCGAAGGTCTCCTCGCCGGTCAGGCCCAGCGACTGCGCCGAGGCGCCCTCGGGGAACTGGAGCGGGAGGACGCCCATGCCGATCAGGTTCGAGCGGTGGATGCGCTCGTAGGACTCGGCGATGACGGCCTTGACGCCGAGCAGCGCGGTGCCCTTGGCGGCCCAGTCGCGGGACGAGCCGGAGCCGTACTCCTTGCCGGCCAGGATGACCAGCGGGATGCCGGCGGCCTGGTAGTTCTGCGACGCGTCGTAGATGAAGGAGACCGGGCCGTCCTCCTGCGTGAAGTCACGCGTGAAGCCGCCCTCGGTGCCCGGCGCGATCTGGTTGCGCAGGCGGATGTTGGCGAACGTGCCGCGGATCATGACCTCGTGGTTACCGCGGCGCGAGCCGTAGGAGTTGAAGTCGCGGCGCTCGACGCCGTGCTCCGTGAGGTACTGGCCGGCCGGGGTGTCGGCCTTGATCGCACCGGCCGGGGAGATGTGGTCGGTGGTGACCGAGTCGCCCAGCTTGGCCAGCACGCGGGCGCCCTGGACGTCGGAGACCGGGCTGGTCTCCATCGTCATGCCCTCGAAGTACGGGGGCTTGCGGACGTAGGTGGACTGCGGGTCCCACTCGAAGGTGTTGCCGGTGGGGATCGGCAGCGCCTGCCACTGGGCGTCGCCCGCGAAGACGTCCTTGTACGACTTGGAGAACATGTCCTCGCCGATGGCGTTGGCCACGACGTCGTTGACCTCGGCCTCGGAGGGCCAGATGTCCTTCAGGTAGACCGGGTTGCCGTCCTGGTCGGTGCCGAGCGCCTCGGTGGTGATGTCCACCTTCATGGAGCCGGCGATGGCGTACGCGACGACCAGCGGCGGGGACGCCAGGTAGTTCATCTTGACGTCGGGGTTGATCCGGCCCTCGAAGTTGCGGTTGCCGGAGAGCACCGAGGTGACCGCGAGGTCGGCCTCGTTGATCGCCTTCGAGATCTCCTCGTCCAGCGGACCGGAGTTGCCGATGCAGGTGGTGCAGCCGTAGCCGACCAGGTTGAAGCCCATCTTGTCCAGGTAGGGCGTCAGGTTGGCCTTGTCGAAGTAGTCGGTGACGACCTTCGAGCCGGGGGCGAGGGTGGTCTTGACCCAGGGCTTGCGGGACAGGCCCTTCTCGACCGCCTTCTTGGCCACCAGCGCGGCGGCGACCATGACGTAGGGGTTCGAGGTGTTGGTGCAGGAGGTGATCGCGGCGACGGTGACGGCGCCGTGGTCGATCTCGAACACCGAGCCGTCGGCGGCCGTGACCTGGGTCGGCTTGCTGGGCGTGCCGTTGGAGACCGCCGGGGCGTCGGAGGCCGGGAAGGACTCCTTGCCCGCCTCGTCGAGGTCCGCCTCGCTGACGTAGTTGCGCACGTCCTGGCCGAACTGCTGGGCGGCCTGGGCCAGGATGATGCGGTCCTGCGGGCGCTTGGGGCCGGCGATCGACGGGACGACCGTCGACAGGTCCAGCTCCAGCTTCTCGGAGAAGTCCGGCTCGGCGGCCGGGTCCAGCCACAGGCCCTGCTCCTTGGCGTACGCCTCGACCAGGGCGACCTGCTGCTCGGAGCGGCCGGTCAGCTTCAGGTAGTTCAGCGTCTCGTCGTCGATCGGGAAGATCGCGGCGGTGGAGCCGAACTCCGGCGACATGTTGCCGATGGTGGCGCGGTTGGCCAGCGAGGTGGCGGCGACGCCCTCGCCGTAGAACTCGACGAACTTGCCGACGACGCCGTGCTTGCGCAGCATCTCGGTGATGGTCAGCACCAGGTCGGTGGCGGTGGTGCCGGGCTTGAGCTCACCGGTCAGCTTGAAGCCGACGACGCGCGGGATGAGCATGGAGACCGGCTGGCCCAGCATCGCGGCCTCGGCCTCGATGCCGCCGACGCCCCAGCCCAGCACGCCCAGGCCGTTGACCATGGTGGTGTGCGAGTCGGTGCCGACGAGGGTGTCGGGGTAGGCCTGACCATTGCGGATCATGACCGTACGGGCCAGGTGCTCGATGTTGACCTGGTGGACGATGCCGGTGCCGGGCGGGACGACCTTGAACTCGTCGAAGGCGGTCTGGCCCCAGCGCAGGAACTGGTAGCGCTCCTTGTTGCGGCCGTACTCCAGCTCCACGTTCTGCTGGAAGGCGTTGGCGGTGCCGAACTTGTCGGCGATGACGGAGTGGTCGATGACCAGCTCGGCCGGGGCCAGCGGGTTGATCTTCGCCGGATCGCCGCCCAGCTCCTTGACGGCCTCACGCATGGTGGCGAGGTCCACGACGCACGGCACACCGGTGAAGTCCTGCATGATCACGCGGGCCGGCGTGAACTGGATCTCCTGGCTGGGCTGCGCCTGGGAGTCCCAGCCGCCCAGCGCGCGGATGTGGTCGGCGGTGATGTTCGCGCCGTCCTCGGTGCGGAGCAGGTTCTCCAGCAGCACCTTCAGGCTGTAGGGAAGGCGGGCGGAGCCCTCGACCTTGTCCAGCCTGAAGATCTCGTACGACTCGTCGCCCACGCGCAGCGTGCTGCGGGCGTCGAAGCTGTTCGCCGACACGACAGTCTCCTTCAATGCATGATTCGCGCGTACCACCGCAATCCTGCCGTCACAGATCCTTGCCGATCAGCTAAGGTAAGGCTAAGTTAGGCAAGCCTTACTAGCGCGGCAGCGGTACGCCTCCCGGCAGATATCTCGATGTCGAGATAACTCTAGTACATCCCCGCCGCGGGGTCATGCGCGCCCGGCCGCTCAAGACGGGCGGACATCGCCCCCGAACCACCCGAATTCGGCCAAAAGTTAGGTTAGGCTAACCTTCTCTGCGTGAAGGCCGGTGAAGAACTCCCCCAGGCCGCGCAGTCCCGCGGCCACACCCTGACCGCCACGGACATCACCGTGGCGTACGACGGTGTCGACGTCGTGCACGACGCGTCCCTGCGGCTCGCGCCCGGGCAGGTGACCGTCCTGGTCGGCCCCAACGGCAGCGGGAAGTCGACGCTGCTGCGGACCGTGGCACGGCTGCAGCGGGCGCGGAACGCGGCCCTGACCCTCGGCGAGGAGACGGACGGATTCGCCCTCTCCCCCGCGCGTTCTCGCGACAGGTGGCGCTGCTCCCCCAAGGGCGGCCCACACCCAGCGGACTGACCGTCCGGGACGTCGTGGAGTTCGGGCGCTACCCGTACCGGGGGCGCTGGGGCCGGTCCGACCCGGACGGACCCGCGGCGGTGGAGCGGGCGCTCCGCCTGACCGGGGTCGCCGACCTGGCCGAGCGCGGTGCCGAGCATCTCTCCGGCGGCCAGCTGCAACGGGTGTGGCTCGCGGGCTGCCTCGCGCAGGACACCGGCGTCCTCCTGCTGGACGAGCCGACGACCTACCTCGACCTGCGGTACCAGGTGGAACTCCTGGACCTGGTACGGGACCTGGCGGACGACCACGGGATCGCCGTCGGCGTGGTGCTGCACGACCTGGACCAGGCGGCCGCCGTGGCCGACCGGATCGTACTGCTCCGCTCCGGCCGGGTGACCGCCGACGGAACGCCCGAGGACGTCCTCACCCCGCAGCGGCTGACGGAGACCTACGGCATCCGGATCGAGGTCTCCACCGACCCGTCGACCGGACGGCTGCGCACCCGCGCGGTCGGCCGGCACCACACCCGGCGGACGCCGCCCGGCGACACGACACGGAACAGCAAGCACGACGCGCACCACGCGCACAGCGAAAGGCTCGGTGCCCCCTCATGAGACGACTCCTCCTCACCGTCGCCGCGGCCACCGCCGCCGCGCTCACCCTGGGCGCGTGCGGCACCACCGAGCCCGCCGCCGACCAGGCGAAGAAGTCCGCCGGGCACATCACCCTCACCGGCGCGTCCGGGACGAAGGTGGAGCTGGACGGGCCCGCCAAGAAGGTCGTCGGCACCGAGTGGAACGTCGTCGAACACCTGGTCGCGCTGGGGGTCGACCCGGTCGGCGTCGCCGACGTCAAGGGATACAAGTCCTGGGACAAGGCCGCGCCGCTGAAGAACGAGCCGAAGGACATCGGCACCCGCGGCGAGCCGAGCATGGACACCGTCGCCTCGCTCGCGCCCGACCTCATCGTCGCCACCAGCGACCTGCCCAAGGCCGCCCTCACCCAGCTGCGGAAGATCGCCCCGGTGCTGGACCTGAAGTCCGCCGACGCCGCCGACCCGATCGGGCAGATGACGAAGGACCTGGACCTGATCGCCCGGGCCACCGGCACCACGGAGCGGGCCGGCAAACTGAAGAAGGGCTTCGAGGCGAAGCTCGCGGCGGGCCGGCAGGAACTGGAGAAGGCCGGGCGCAAGGGCACCGCGTTCGCCTTCGCCGACGGCTACGTGGACGGCAGCCAGGTCACCATCCGGCCGTACACCGGCGGTTCGCTGGTCGGCGCGGTGAACGAGAAGCTCGGGCTGAAGAACCCTGGACGATGAAGGGCGACCCGGCCTACGGGCTCGGCACCACCGACGTCGAGGGGCTGACCAAGCTCGGTGACGTGCAGTTCGCGTACATCGGCAGCGACGACGACAAGACCAGCAACCCGTTCACCGGCGCGCTCGCCGGCAACGCGGTCTGGAAGTCACTCCCGTTCGTGAAGGCGGGCAAGGTGCACCGGCTGCCCGACGGTGTGTGGATGTTCGGCGGCACCGCGTCGATGGAGTCGTACGTGGACTCCGTCGTCGCCGCGCTGAAGAAGTGACGGCGGGGCGCGCGTAGACATCATGGCCGTCACCACCACCGCTCCCCTCCCCGCCACGGCGGCGTCCCGGAAAGGCGGCGCGGCAGCGGTGACGGCCGTGCTCGTCCTGCTGATCGCCGCCCTCGCCCTCGTCGACATCGCCCAAGGCACCGCCGGCGTCGGCGCCGCCGAGGTGTGGAAGGCGCTCACCGGCCAGGCCGACGCGGCGGACGCCTCCGTCGTCGTCGCCTCCCGGCTGCCGCGGATGGCCGCCGGACTCCTGGTCGGCGCGGTGCTCGGCATGGCGGGCGCCGCGCTCCAGGCCGTCAGCCGCAATGTGCTCGCCGCGCCGGACACCCTCGCGGTCAACGCCGGTTCCTACTTCTCGCTCGGCCTGGTCGCCGCGACCGGCGTCTCCCTGCCGCTGCTCGCCTCCTCCGGCATCGCCTTCGTCGGCGGCCTGGCGGCCGCGGCCGTCGTCCTCGGACTGTCCGGCCTGGGCGCCGGTACCGTCCGGCTGGTGCTGGCCGGCAGCGCGCTGACCCTCGGCCTCAGCTCCGTCACGGAGGGACTGCTGCTGCTGTTCCCCGAGCAGACGGAGGGGCTGTACGCCTGGAACCAGGGCAGCATCGCGCAGAACGGTTTCGGCGGGGTGCTGTGGATGCTGCCGCTCGCCGTCGCCGGACTGGCCGGGCTGCTGCTCGTCGCCCGCCGGGTCGACGCCCTGGCGCTCGGCGACGACGCCGCGCGGGGCCTGGGCGTCTCCGTACGCGCCACCCGGGTCGTCACCGTCGTCCTGGCCGCGCTGCTGTCCGCCACGGCCGTCACCCTCGCCGGACCGATCGGCTTCGTCGGGCTGAGCGCCCCGGCCGTCGTCCGCCTGCTGGCCCGCCGCTACCGCGGCTTCTCCCGGACGCGCGCGAGCGTGACACGCTCCGCGCTCACCGGTGCGGTGCTGGTCCTCGGCTCGGACGTCGCGCTGCGGGCGCTGGTGCCGTCCGACGTGGCGGTGGCCGTGCCGACCGGCGTGGTCACGAGCCTGGTCGGCGCCGTCTTCCTGGTGGTGCTGGCGACCCGCGGCCGGGACACCGGCGCCGCCGCCCCGCCCGACCGGCTGCGCATCCGCAGCCGGACCGTCTTCCTGACGGTGGCCGGGACGCTGGTGGCGGCGCTGCTCGCGGTGACCGTCGCGTCCGTACTGCTCGGCGACTCCAAGCTGCTGCTCGGCGACGTCCTGAACTGGACGCAGGGCCGGGCCGGGCGGGTCGTCTCCTTCGTCCTCGACACCCGGGTGCCACGGGTGCTCGCCGCCCTCCTCGCGGGCGCCGCCCTCGCCCTGGCCGGCACCCTGGTCCAGGCGGTGACCCGCAATCCGCTGGCCGAACCGGGCGTCATGGGCGTCTCCGGCGGCGCCGCGCTGGGCGCGGTGGTCCTGGTGACGACCCTGCCCGAGGCCGGACCGACGGGCCTCGCCGCCGCCGCTTTCGCGGGCGCCGCCCTCGCCTCCGGGCTCGTCTTCGGACTGTCGGCGCGCGGCGGTTTCCGGCAGAACCGGCTGGTGCTGGTCGGCATGGGCGTCGCCACCGCGAGCGCGGCCCTGATCAGCCTGCTCATCGTCCTCACCGACCCGTTCAACGCCACCAAGGCGCTGACCTGGCTGTCCGGTTCGACGTACGGACGGACGCTGCCCGACCTGCTGCCGCTCGCCGTCGTCCTCGCGGTGGGCGTCACCGTGGCGCTCGCGCGGCGCACCGAACTCGACCTCGTCTCGCTCGACGGGGACACCCCGCGGCTGCTGGGCCTCGGCGTGCCCCGGGCGCGCCTCGGCTTCCTGGCGCTGGGCGTCCTGCTGAGCGCGGCGGCCGTCGCCGTGACCGGCACCATCGCCTTCGTCGGCCTGGTCGCCCCGCACGCCGCGCGCGCCCTGGTGGGCCGCCGGCACGTGCGGGTGGTGCCGGTGGCGGTGCTGTTGGGCGCGGTGCTGGTGGGTACGGCGGACATGGTGGGCCGGACGGTGATCGCCCCGGCCCAGCTCGGCGCGGGCCTGCTCACGGCGGTCATCGGCACGCCGTACTTCCTGTGGCTGCTGATCCGGACCAGGAGCGCGGCGCGGTAGCGGCGCGAACACCCGGCCATGTGCCGGGCGGATGGCGGGCGGGCGGTGAACGCGACAGAGGTCGCCTACACCGCCCGCCCGCTTCCGTCTTCCCACCCGTTCATTCCCCAACCTTCCCTATTGCTCCCCTTCATAGGGAAGGTTAAGGTACTTTCGTGAACGACCGCTTCTACTCCGTCGACCAAGTGGCCGAGCAACTGGGCCTGCACGTCCGCACCGTCCGCAACTACGTACGGGACGGGCGGCTCGCCGCCGTCCGCATCGGCAAGCAGTACCGCATCGCGCACGAGGACCTGGAGGCCTTCACCGGCCGCCCGGTCCCGGCGGCTCCCGAGGAGCCGGCCAGGGGGCGGCGGCACAGCGAGGCGACGAGCGTCGTGGAGATCGACGCGGTCGACCGCCGGACCGCCGACCGGCTGTCCACCCTCTTGACCAGTGCGGCGGCCCATCGCGGGCACGGCGACCGGCCGCTGCGGATCGAGACGGTGTACGACCCGGAGCGGGCCCGGATGAAGGTCGTCATTCTCGGCGGCCTGGCGGACACGGCCCGGCTGTTCGACTATATGGAGGGGGTGCTCGACTCATGAGCACGAACACGGACACCGACACGCACACAGCCACGCTCTACAAGTCGGCGGCCGGGGAGCGCGAGCTCCGGCGGCGCTACCTGGAGGCGCTGGACAACTGGCCCGTTCCCGCCGAGCGGCTACGGGTGCCGACCCGCGAAGGCGAGACCTTCGTGCTCGTCTCCGGCCCGCCGGACGCTCCTCCGGTGGTCCTGCTGCACGGCTCGGGCGCCAACGCGACCATGTGGCAGGGCGATGCCGCCGCCTGGTCACGGCACTTCCGTACGTACGCCGTCGACGTCATCGGCGAACCGGGCCTGAGCGCGCCGTCCCGCCCGCCCCTGGCCTCCGACGCGTACGCGCGGTGGCTGGACGAGGTACTGGACGGGCTGGGCGTCCCGGCCGCCTCCTTCGTCGCCACCTCCTTGGGCGGCTGGCTGGCCCTGGACTACGCCACCCGCCGCCCGGACCGGGTCTCCCGCCTGGTCCTGCTGTGCCCCGGCGGCCTGGGCAAGCAGCGGATGGGGCTGCTCTTCAAGTCCCTGCTGCTGCGGCCGTTCGGGCGCTGGGGGATCCGTCGGACGGTGCGCAGCGCCACGGGACTGGACGCACCCGAGGCGGGCCCGGTCCTCGACCAGGTGGCGCTGACCTTCACCCAGTTCAAGCCCCGCAGGGAGCAGCTGCCGCGGTTCTCCGATGACGAGTTGCGCGGCCTGGGGATGCCCGTGCTGCTGATCGCCGGTACCGACGACGCCTTCTTCGATTCGGCGGAGACCGCCCGTCGCGTAAGGGAGAACGTTCCGGACGCGACGGTGCGGCTGCTGCCCGGGGTCGGGCACGCGATCTTCGGTCAGACGGAGACCGTGTCGGAGTTCCTGCGGGGGTGAGGGGCGGGGGCGCGTGGGGCATGTGCGCGTGGGGGGCGCGTCATGCGAAGCCCGCCCACGCGTCAGCCCCGAACGTGCCCTTCACGTCGGACGCGACGGTGGTGGCGTCCACCGTGGCCCGCAAGGCGTACACGGTCGTCCTGCGGGCGCCGCGGACACTGAGGTGGACCGGACTGTCACCCGGGTGCTCCGCGAGGATACGTTTCAGCTCCCGGACGGACGCCTCGGTGATCCGGTGGGCGGGCAGGGCGAGCCGCACGGGCGGCCGGCCGCCGTGCTCGGCGGCGGACACGTCCAGAACCGCGAGTTCCTTGCCGAAGACCTGCACGGTTCCGTCCCGGTCCTCGGCCCTGCCCTTGACGGAGACGACGTTGTCCTCGGCCAGCGCGTGCTGTACGAGCTGGTAGGCGGCGGGGAAGAAGAGCACTTCGACGGCGGCGTCACGGTCCGCGAGCTGCACGACGGCCCAGGCGTTGCCCTGCCGGGTCATCTTGAGCTGGATGCCGGTGATCAGTCCGGACAGCCGCACCTCTCCGGAGGCGCGGCCGGAGGCGAGCAGTTCGGCGACGGAGCAGTCCCGGGCGCCGGCGAGTATGTGCTCGGCGCCGTCCAGCGGGTGGGCCGAGACGTAGAGGCCGAGCATGTCGCGTTCGGTCGCCAGGAGTTGCCTGCGGGGCCACTCCGCGTCGTCGATCGGGAAGTCGAGGCCGAAGCCCGGCCCGTCACTTCCCTCTCCGTCCCCGCCCAGCCCGGCGAAGAGGTCGTCCTGCCCGTAACTCGCCGCCTTCTTGACGGGGATGACCGCGTCGACGGCCTCCTCGTGGACTGCGGTGAGGCCCTTGCGTGAATGCCCCAGGGAGTCGAAGGCACCGGCCTTGATCAGGGACTCCACGGCCCGCTTGTTCAGTGCGGGCAGGCCGGCCTTGCCGAGGAAGTCGGCGAAGGAGGTGAACTTCCCTTCCCGGCGGCGCGCGTCGACGACGGCCGCGATGACGTTCTCGCCGACGTTGCGTACGGACCGCAGCCCGAACCGTACGTCGTCGCCGACGGCGGTGAACTCGGCGACGGATTCGTTCACGTCCGGCTGGAGCACGCGGACGCCGTTCTTGCGGGCGTCCGCGAGGTAGACCGCGGCCTTGTCCTTGTCGTCACCGACCGAGGTGAGCAGCGCGGCCATGTACTCGGCCGGGTAGTTGGCCTTGAGGTAGGCGGTCCAGTACGAGACGAGTCCGTACCCGGCGGTGTGGGACTTGTTGAACGCGTAGCCGGAGAACGGCAGCATGACGTCCCACAGGGCTTTGACGGCTTCCTCGCTGTACCCGTTGCTCCGCATGCCGTCGTGGAACTTGTCCCACTCCGCGGCCAGCACCTCCGGCTTCTTCTTGCCCATCGCACGGCGCAGCAGGTCGGCGCCGCCGAGGGTGTAGCCGGCCAGTTCCCGGGCGATGGCCATGATCTGCTCCTGGTAGACGAGCAGGTGGAAGGTGGTGCCGAGGATCGGCTCCAGGGCGTCCCGCAGCTCGGGGTGGATCGGGGTGATCTCCTCGCGGCCGGTCTTGCGGTGCGCGTAGTGGGTGTGCGCGTCGGCCGCCATGGGGCCGGGCCGGTAGAGGGCGTTGACGGCGGCGATGTCCTCGAAGCGGGTGGGTTCCATCTGCCTGAGCAGGACGCGCATGCCGCCGCCGTCGAGCTGGAAGACGCCGAACGTGTTGCCCTCGGCCAGCAGCCGGTACGTCTTCGCGTCGTCCAGCGGGATCACGACGGTGGCCGGGTCGCCGTCCAGAGGGTCCACGGTGGCCAGGCTGACGCCCCGGTTCTCCCGGATGTTCTCGATGGCCTGGTCGATGACGCCCAGGTTCCGCAGGCCCAGGAAGTCCATCTTGACCAGGCCCATGGCCTCGCAGGACGGATAGTCGAATCCGGTGATCTTCACGCCGTCCGACGCCCGCATGTGCAGCGGGATGCGGTCGGTGAGCCTCGTCTTGGACAGGATCACCGCCGCGGCGTGCACACCGGTGCCGCGGGTGAGGCCCTCCACCCCGCGGGCGGTGTCGACGACCCGCCGCACGTCCTGCTCGCCCTCGTACATCTGCCGGATCTCGCCGGCCTCCGCGTACCGCTCGTGGGCGGGGTCGAAGACGGCGGCCAGCGGGGCGGGCTTGCCGTTCTGGTCGGGCGGGAGCGCTTTGGTGATCCGCTCGCCGTGGGCGTAGGGGTAGCCGAGGATGCGCGAGGAGTCCTTGATCGCGTTCTTGGCCTTGATCCTGCCGAACGTGTTCACCATGGCGGTGTACGCGTCGCCGTACTTCTCGGTGACGTAGCGCACCATCCGGTCGCGCTGCCGGTCGTCGAAGTCGAGGTCCACGTCCGGCGGGTTGATGCGCTCGGGGTTCAGGAAACGTTCGAAGAGCAGGCCGTGCTCCAGGGGGCACAGCTCGGTGATACGGGTGGCATAGGCGACGAGGGAACCGGTGGCCGAGCCGCGGCCGGGACCGAGGGGAATCCTGTTCTGCCGGGCGTGGCGGCAGATGTCCGCCACGACGAGGAAGTACGAGCTGAAGCCCATCGGGCCGATGACCGCCATCTCGGTCTCGAAGCGCTCCAGGATGTGCGGCGGCACCGGACTCCCGTAGCGCATCGCGAGCCCCGCGAGGACTTCCTTGCGCAGCCACGACTCCTGCGTCTCGCCCTCGGGCACGTCCGGGAACCGCGGCATCTCGTCGACATGGTCGAAGACCTCGTCGTAGGACTCGACGCGCTCGGCGATCAGCAGGGTGTTGTCGCAGGCTTCCGGCAGTTCGGCGAAGAGGGCGCGCATCTCGGCGGCGCTCTTGAGGTAGTAGCCGGAGCCGTTGAAGCGGAAGCGGCCCGGGTCGTCCTTGTTCTTGCCGACGCCGATGCACAGCAGGCTGTCGTGGGCGTCGGCCTGGTCCTCGGTGACGTAGTGCGCGTCGTTGGTGGCCAGCAGGGGAGGCCCAGGTCCCTGGCCAGGCGCAGCAGGTCCTCCCGGACCTCCCGCTCGATGTCCAGGCCGTGGTCCATCAGCTCCAGGAAGTAGTGCTCGCGGCCGAAGATGTCCTGGTAGGCGGCGGCAGCGGCCCTCGCCTCGGCGTACTGGCCCAGCCGCAGGCGGGTCTGGATCTCGCCGGAGGGGCAGCCGGTGGTGGCGATGATGCCCTCCGGCCGTCCGGCGATCAGCTCGCGGTCCATGCGCGGCTTCCCGGCGGGGAACTGGCCCTCGTAACTGGCCTGCGTACTGAGCCGGAACAGGTTGCGCAGGCCCTGGCTGTTCCGCGCCCACATGGTCAGGTGGGTGAACCGGCCGCCACCGGAGACGTCCTTCGACCCCTCGCCGTCCGCGTTCATCGCGCGACGACCGCCCGGCCCCCAGAACTCCTGCTTACGTACGAACCGGGACGAAGGCGCCACGTACGCCTCGATGCCGATGATCGGCCTGATGCCCTCGAAACCCTTGGCGACCTGCGCGAACTCATAGGCACCGAACATGTTGCCGTGGTCGCTCATGGCGATCGCCGGCATGCCCTGCCGGGCCACCTCGCCGAACATCGGCCGCAGCTTCTGCGCGCCGTCCAGCATCGAGTACTCGGTGTGATTGTGCAGGTGGACGAAGGAATCCGGCACGGGTGCATCGCCTCCGGAAGGGGAGCCTGCCAAACCGCAGGTTGACCGGAGACATCCAAGCGAGCACGGAGTTCCCGGATCAAGCAACCGAGTGACCACCCACGATCAACGATCGGTTGTCCACCCAGTCCGTCCGCCCGCCTAGGATGTCCGGCGTGGATCTCACTGCCGTACGCACCTTCGTCGCCGCCGCGGACGCGGGACAGTTCCAGGAAGCCGCCGCCGACCTGTCGATCACCCCGCAGGCCGTCTCCAAGCGCATCGCCGTACTGGAGAAGGACCTCGCCGTGCCGCTGTTCAGCCGCACGGCCCGGGGGGCCCGGCTCACCATCGACGGGCAGGCGTTCCTGCCGTACGCCCGGGCCCTCCTCCAAGCCGAGGAACGCGCCGCCGCTTCGGTACGGCCGGGGCGCCGGGCGCTGCGCGTCGACGTGATCGGCCGCCGGGTCTCGGTCGCCGGGCTGCTGCGCGGCTTCCACCGTGCGCACCCCGGGACCGAGCTCGACGTGGTGACCCTGTTCGACTCCGACACGGCCATCGCCGCCGTCCGGTCCGGCACCATCGACGCGACCTTCCGCGCCGTGACCATGCCGGGCCGGCGGCTGCCCGACGAGGTGCGGGCCACGCCGGTCTTCGACGAACCGCTGCACCTGTTCACCGGACCGGCGCACGAGTTCGCCACCGCCCGCGCGGTCGCGCCCGCCCAGCTCGCCGGGCGCCGGATCTGGATGCCCGGCAACATGCCCGGCACCGAGTGGGCGGCGTACTACGACGAACTCGCCGCCGCCTTCGGCCTCACCGTCGAAGCGACCGGCCCCAACTTCGGCATCGAGCACCTCCTGGACACGATCGCGGCCTCCTCGACCCTCGCGACCTTCGTCAGCGAGCAGACTCCCCTGGTCTGGCCGGCCGGCCACGACCTGCGCAGCATCCCCCTGCACGACCCGACCCCGGTCTACCCGCACTCACTGATCTGGCGCGCCGACAACCCGCACCCCGCCCTCGCCGCGCTGCGCGAGCACCTCACGGCCGCGTACCCCGGGCGCCCCGAGAGCGGGGTGTGGACGCCGGAGTGGGTGCTACCGGCCCCCGGCCAGATGCAGGCCCCCGGCCCGGTTCAGGCGCGCAGCCAGGCGTAGACGGCGGTGCGGGCGCCGAACGTCGCGTAGCGGCAGACCTGTTCCTTGATCACCGCCGCCGCGCGCCCGGCGAGGTGGAGCCGCCGCGCCGTACCGTCCCGGCGGTCGACCTGGAGCAGCCCGTCGCGGCGGCCGAGGCTCACACCCTGCCCGGTGTATCCCATGGCGTACGGCTTGGGCCGGCGGCCCTGGACCGTCCGTGCCAGTGTGTCCGCCGCATGCGCACCCTGCGGCATGGCCGTCGCGCAGGCCGCCCGCGAACCCGGGACCGCCGCGCAGTCACCGACGACGAAGATCCGCGGATCGGTGACACTGCGCAGAAAACCGTCGACCACCGCACGTCCGGCGTCATCCACCTCCAGTCCGCTCCGGGCAGCCAGATCGGGCACGCTCCCGATGACCGCCCACAGCGTGAGGCCGGAGACGAACCGCCGGCCCGCCCGGAGGTGCACCACGTCGCCGCCCCCGTCCCCGGCGCCGGGGTCGATCCGCGCGACCGCGTCCTCCACGACCTCCACCCGCAGGCGCTCCAGCCCCGTGAGCACCCGCTTCCGCGCTCCCGCCGACAGACTCTCGCCGATCGTCTGCCCCACGAGGCGCACCCGGAGGCCGGGCCGCCCGAAGGCGATCTCGGAGGCCGTCTCGATGCCCGTCAGCCCGCCGCCGACGACGGTGACCGCCGCCCCATCGGGCAGCTCGGCCAGCGCGGCCCGCGCCTCCTGCGCCCCTTCCCAGGTCCCCACCGCGACCGCACCCGGCAGCGGTACGGCCGTACTGCCCACCGCGAGGAACAGGTGGTCGAAGTCGAGGCTCGCCCCGTCGCCGAGAACGACCTGGCCGTCACCGATCTTGTCGACGGTGCCCACCCGCGTCGTGATGCCTTCGCCCAGCATCGACGCCAGCGGCACCGCCGCGGCTCCGGTCCCCGCGACCTGCTCGTGCAGCCGCACCCGCTCGACGAAGTCCGGCCGGGGGTTGATCACCGTGATCTCCGCCGACTTCACCTTCTTGGCCAGCCGGTTCGCCGCGATCGTCCCCGCGTAGCCGGCTCCTGCCACCACAACCCTCATGCGTGCCTCCCGTTGTGTCGTCACTTCACACACGGGACGGCTCCGACCCTCGCATCCGTGACAGCCATCCGGAGTGAACTGCGTCACCCACGACCGCCACGGAGCGGTCCACGCCCCCTCCCCTACCCCATCGACAACCGCGTCCGCACCAACGTCACGACTTCGTCGTCCGTGAGGCCGAGGGTGCGGGCCTCGGCCACCAGCTGGCCCACCTGTTCGGTGAGACGTACGCGCGCCGGGGAGGCATCGCCGGTCACCACGGCGCCACGGCCGCGGCGCAGCTCGATCAGGCCCTCGTCCTTCAGCCGCTGGTAACCGCGCAGCACCGTATGGACGTTGACGCCCAGGGACTCGGCGACCGCGCGGGCCGCCGGCAGCCGTTCGCCGGACCGTACGGAGCCTTCGGCGAGCGCGCCGCGGACCGAAGCGGCGATCTGGTCGCCGAGCGGGACCGGGGAGCCGTGGTCGACACGGAAGAGCACGTCAGCCTCCTTGGCCGGAGCTGGAACCGGGCCCGGGGCCGACGGTGGGAGCCTTGGCCGCGAGCGCGTTCAGGAGCGCCGCCGCGGTGGCCGCGTCGTCGACGGTCACCACGAACACACGGCCGTTCGTCAGCCGCAGCGCCAGCGCCTCACCGGCGCGCAGCACGATGCCGCTGCGCCCGGATCGTATCCGGTAGCCCCAGCCGCCGAAGTCGGCCAGCGGCCTGACCCGCTGGACACCCGCTTCCGCCACCCGGGCGAGTGGGATGCGCAGGCGGGGACGCGGCACCACGGGCGAGGCGACGGTCAGGCCACGGTGGTCGACGGTGACCCGTACACCCGCGAACGCGACGCAGAGCAGACACACGGCGGCGAAGACGGCCGCCCCGGCCCAGCTCCCCGAGACGCCGATGAACACACCGGCGACCAGCAGCCCGGGGCCGAGGACGAGCAGGACGGGCGAGCCGACGGTCCGCGACCAGCTCGCCCGCTCGCCGTCCGCGAGGGCGAGCGGCGGTGTGCTCCGCGACGGCCCGGCCACCCGGTCCGCCCGCACCCGGTCGGGTCCGGCGCACAGCCACCCCACCCCGCCGCTGAGCAGCGCCACCCCCAGGGCCATGCCCAGGTGCTCCATCGGGAGCCGGACCGCCGACGCGTCACCGGCGTCCGCGTTCACCAGCAGGCTCGATACCCCCAGACAGCCGAACAGGCCCGCCATTCCGTATCCGGCGCCGATCGCCCAGCGCAGGACGCCCGCCGCTTCGTTACGGAGCACCAGTACGCCGATGACGGCCCCGAAGACGAGTGGCATGACCGCCCACATCGTGAGGAAGTCGGACACGGAGGCGTAACCATCGCTGGCGCCACCGGCGGTGAAGTGCACGGCCAGCGGGTCAGGCATCCGGTCACGCAGCACCCAGAAGACCGTGACGACGGTCGCGAAGGCGAGGAGGAACGGCAGTACGGCGATCAGCGCCCGCCAAGGGCGACGGGCATCGGGCGGTCCGACGGCGGACCCGACGTGCACGGCATTCATGAGCGCCCCCTTTATTCGCATACCAATAGAACAACCATAACCCCAGCACGGTTCAGCCGACCACGACCCCCGGACCGGTCCGCCGCCGAAACTCGCCCTCACCCGACACCCGACTACTCGCCGATCTCATATCTGAGATACCGTCTTGCTCATGGCAGACGACTACCTCGTACGCATCGGCAGGCTCATCCGCGACGCGCGGCAGCATCGGGGCTGGACCCAGACGCAGCTCGCGGAGGCGCTCGGCACGAGCCAGAGCGCGGTCAACCGCATCGAACGCGGTAACCAGAACATCAGCCTTGAGATGATCGCGAGGATCGGCGAGGCCCTGGACAGTGAAATCGTCTCGCTCGGGTACGCGGGACCCATGCACCTCCGCGTCGTCGGCGGCCGGCGCCTGTCCGGAAGCATCGACGTCAAGACGAGCAAGAACGCGTGCGTGGCGCTGCTGTGCGCCACGCTCCTCAACGCGGGCCGCACCACGCTGCGCAGGGTGGCCCGTATCGAGGAGGTCTACCGGATCCTGGAGGTGCTGGGCAGCATCGGCGTCCGCACCCGCTGGATCAACGACGGCAACGACCTGGAGATCGTGCCGCCGGCCGAACTCGACCTGGACGCCATGGACACGGAGGCGGCGCGCCGCACCCGTAGCGTCATCATGTTCCTCGGTCCGCTGCTGCACCGCATGGACAACTTCAAGATCCCGTACGCGGGCGGCTGCGACCTCGGCACGCGGACGATCACGCCGCACATGACGGCGCTGCGCCACTTCGGCCTGGAGATCACCGCCACCGAGGGCACGTACCACGCCGACGTGGACCGCTCCGTCTCCCCCAAGCGCGCGATCGTGCTGACCGAGCGCGGAGACACCGTCACCGAGAACGCGCTGCTGGCCGCGGCCCGCCACGACGGCGTCACCGTCATCCGCAACGCCTCCTCCAACTACATGGTCCAGGACCTGTGCTTCTTCCTGGAGGAGCTGGGCGTACGGGTCGAGGGCGTCGGCACCACCACGCTGACCGTGCACGGCGTCGCGCACATCGACCGCGACGTGGACTACGCGCCGTCCGAGGACCCGGTCGAGGCGATGAGCCTGCTGGCGGCCGCCGTCGTCACCGAGTCCGAACTGACGATCCGCCGCGTCCCGGTCGAGTTCCTGGAGATCGAACTCGCCGTCCTGGAGGAGATGGGCCTCAACCACGAACGCAGCGCGGAGTACGCCGCCGACAACGGCCGCACCCGCCTCATCGACCTGACGGTCCGCCCCTCCAAGCTCCAGGCCCCCCTGGACAAGATCCACCCCATGCCGTTCCCCGGCCTGAACATCGACAACGTCCCGTTCTTCGCGGCCATCGCCGCCAGCGCCCAGGGCCAGACCCTGATCCACGACTGGGTCTACGACAACCGCGCCATCTACCTCACCGATCTCAACCGCCTCGGCGCCCAGGTCAAACTCCTCGACCCGCACCGCGTCCTGGTCGACGGCCCCACCCGCTGGCGCTCCGCCGAAATGATGTGCCCGCCGGCTCTGCGCCCCGCGGTGGTCATCCTGCTGGCCATGATGGCGGCCGAGGGCACGTCGGTGCTGCGCAACGTCTATGTCATCAACCGGGGGTACGAGGACCTGGCGGAGCGGCTGAACTCGATCGGGGCGCAGATCGAGATTTTCCGGGACATCTGACGCACGAGTGCCGCCACACCCCGCCTGTCCTGCTGCTTAACAGGTCAGCAAAGGGTGCGGCGGCATCTCTGGGACTTCTCTGGGGCTTCGCTGGGACTTTGGGCCTGCGGCGGGACACGGGCCACGCTCCACAGGCTCTGCCGACCCGCTGCGTCTACGCGAAGATCGCGTCGATGGCGGCGCTTCCCCGTGGACGGTCCGTACCGGTTCTTTCCCGCCTGCCGAGGCCGAAGGGCCGGCCGGCAGCCCGCGCGATACGGCCGGCGGCGAGAAGCCGGACACCGGCGCCCCGGCCGTCATACCGTCGCCTGCCGACACCGCACGACCGGCGCGGACCACCGCAGGCACGTACGCCCCGGCAGCAGGACCGGCTCTCAGCTGCCGCGGCGGACCCGGGCCGCCCTGCGGGCCTCGGCGAGCTTTCGGGCCTCGCCGGCCTTGCGGGACTTGCCGCCGGTGCCGCGGGAGGCGTCCTTGCTGGTGCCCAGGCCGCGGAAGGGGGCATTGGTGTTCTTGGCCCGGGGTGCGGCGGGCCCACCGTCGAGCGGGATGCCGGAGGGGGCCTTGGCCCCGGTGATCCGGCTCAGCTCCGCCTCGCCCGAGCGCACCTTGGTGATCGTCGGCTTGATGCCGGCCTCGGCCATCAGGCGGCTCATCTCACTGCGCCCACCCGAAAGGACCAGGGTGACGACGCGGCCGGACTCACCGGCCCGCGCGGTGCGGCCCGCGCGGTGCACGTAGTCCTTGGGGTCGGTGGGCGGATCGACGTTGACCACCAGATCGAGGTCGTCGACGTGCAGGCCACGGGCCGCGACACCGGTCGCCACCAGGACGGTGATCCGGCCGCTCTTGAACTGCGCGAGGGACCGGGTGCGCTGCGGCTGGGACTTGCCGCTGTGCAGGGCCGCGGCAGGCACACCGCTGCTCCGCAGGTGCCGGGTGAGCTGGTCGACCGCGTGCTTGGTGTCCAGGAACAGCAGCACGCGGCCGTCGCGGGCGGCGATCTCCGTGACGACGGCGTACCGGTCGGGGCCATGGACGACCAGCACATGGTGGTCCATGCTCGTGACCGCGCCTGCGGACGGGTCGACCGCGTGCTCGGCGGGGTCGTGGAGGTAACGCCGGACCAGTTGGCCGACGTCGCGGTCCAGCGTGGCGGAGAACAGCATCCGCTGGCCGTCCGGGCGCACCTGGTCGAGCACCTCGGTGACTTGCGGCAAGAAGCCCATGTCACACATCTGGTCAGCCTCGTCGAGGACGGTGATCCGTACCCGTCCCGGACGGCAGGCCCCGCGCTCGATGAGGTCACGCAGGCGGCCGGGCGTGGCGACGACGACCTCGGCCCCGTCGCGCAGCGCGGCGGCCTGCCGGCCGATCGACATGCCACCGACGACCGTGACCATCCGCAGCCGGAGCGCGTCGGCATACGGCGCGAGCGCTTCGGTGACCTGTTGGGCCAGCTCCCGGGTAGGCACCAGGATCAGGGCGAGGGGCTGCTTCGGCTCCGCGCGCCGCCAGGCCGTCCGCACCAGCAGCGGCAGCCCGAAAGCGAGGGTCTTGCCCGATCCGGTGCGCCCGCGCGCCAGGACGTCGCGTCCCGCGAGGGCGTCGGGCAACGTGGCTGCCTGAATCGGGAAGGGCTCGCGCAGGCCGCGCTCGGCGAGCGTTCGCTGCACCTCGGCCGGCAAGGCCAGGTCGGCGAAGGAGGCAACGGGGGCCGCCGGCTGGGCGAGGTCGCCGTGCGAGGTGCCGAGGTGGTCCGGGTGGTTCATGAAGAGCCTTCCGCGTGCGGGACGTACCGAGGGAAGGCCCGGCAGGGGAAACGAGCAGCCGACGCACAAGGGAAACCAGGCGGAATCACCGACCGCCACAGCCCTCTCGCCACAACCGCTCAAAGACCTAAGGATAACACAAAGTAACCACACGGCTCACGTGGCGCTGAGCGCTCCGACGACGACGGCGGCGATGAGGCTCACGGGGACTTCCGGCTGCCCGAGCCGCACACCGGACCCCTCGGGCAGCACCGCGCATGCGGTCGCCCATGGTGAAGCGCGCCCTGGGGCTTGCGGCAAGCCCCAGGGCGCGCTGTGGTTGTCAGCGGTGAGGAATTACGTAATCCCCGCCCTTATTTGTCACCGTGGGTCCGGGCGGCCCGGACGTCCGGGCTCAGACGCCCGGAGCGCCCTGCGCCTGCATGTACACCGTCTGCAGGCTCCCGCGCGGATCCACCAGCACGGGGAAATAACTGCCGCTTCACGAACGCGCGCTGCACAAGGCCCACCCGCAGCGACCGTGCCAGGACACGCACAGCTCCGGGTATGCGGAGCAGGCCACGCATCGGCACAAGGAGTTTCGGCGGGCAGTTGTCGAAGGCGTCCGAAGGCGGAAGTACCAGTTGGTCGAACCGTTACGGGGAACGCGTCACCGCGATCTGGGAGATGGCGCCGCCCGTGTCGCTGCCCACCAGGACGATGGGTCCGGGAACCTGCCGGGCCAACTCCACGACACGCACGGCGTGCGTCTCCAGGGAGCAGTCCGCGTCCGGTTCGAGCGGCGTGTGGTGGCCCCCTGACGGCAGGTCGGGCAGCACGATGTGGAACTGGTCGCGCAGTCCCGGGACCAGTGGGTCCCACAGGTGTCCGTTGACCATCAGGCCGTGCACGCACAACAAGGTCTTTCCCTGCCCGGCATACCGTAGGTCGATGCGGCCGCCGGCCGTTTCCCTCTGAGCGGTCATACGTTTCTTGCGGGCGGCCCTTTCGCGGGCCGGCCCAGCGCAGTGAGCATCTCTACGTCGTGGACCCGTGCTTTGTCATACGGGCGATCAGGGCCCGGGGCCGGCGAACGGTCCGCGTCCTACGTGACCTGCTGGTCAAGATTGATGCACGCCGGGCGGCTGCACATGACGAGGACGGGCGCCTTCGCGCGCAGATCACTCAGCTCACCGGCCGCTGTACAGGAAGCGTAGGTAACGCGCATAAGTCAGTCCGCGCTGCCGGGCCCTGGCCGCCTCCACGTCGGTGGTCAGGGTCGCGTGCAGGGTGTTGTTCTGCTGGATTTCGGTGGTGCGGCGGCTGAATTCCTGGCGTTTTTGGCGGGCGCTGGTTTCGGCGGCGGTGTTGTGCCTGGCGAGGTGTTCTCGTGCCTCCTCCAGGCGCTTCTTCGCCTGCTTGCGGGCGGTTTCGGTTTCGGACTCGACAGCGGTGTGCCGGGACGTTACTGACCTTGTAGGAGCGGTGTCGCGGGGGCTGACGAGTGCTGTTCATTGCGGTATGTGCAAGGCATGAGGTATCCGCAAGGTGGTGGCCTGACGGACGAGCGCCGGGCATTTCGCGAGCGTATCCGGATGGAGGCGGCCGGAAGGTTCGCTGCCGGACAGGGCAACGCTCTGGTGGCACGGGAGCTGCGGATCAGTGTGCGGTCGGTGCAACGGTGGCGCCGCTCCTGGCGGGACGGCGGTGAAGAGCCTCTCAGGTCCAGGGGGTCTGCGGGGCGGCCCCGGCTGAGCGAGGCCCTGTTCAGGGCGCTGGAACAGGAACTGGGCAAGGGGCCGGTCGCGCAGGGCTGGCCGGACCAGACCTGGACCCTGCAGCGCATCAAGACGCTCATCGGACGCCGGTTTCACAAGACGATGACGCTCTCGGCCATCGCGCAGATGCTCCACCGGCACGGCTGGAGCCACCAGGCCCCCGCGAGGCGGGCCCTGGAGCGTGACGAGGCGAAGGTGACGGGCTGGGTGAAGGACACGTGGCCACGGGTGGAAACGCCGCGGCGGCGCGCGGGGCCTTCATCGTCTTTGAGGACGAGGCCGGCTTCTCGATGACGCCGCCGACCCGCAAAACCTGGTCCCGGCGCGGGCACACGCCTGTGGTCCGGGTGCGGGGACGGTCCCAGCGCCGATTCTCCGTGGCCGCCCTGGCCTGCTACAAACCCGGTGAACGCTCGCGTCTGATCTTCCGGACCAAACGGCATGCTGATCACAAGCGCGGCGGCCGGCGCAGCTTCACCTGGACCGATTACCGCGACCTGCTGACCGCCGCCCACCTGCAGCTCGAGACCCCGCTGGTGCTTGTCTGGGACAACTTGAATGTGCATCTGGACGCCCGCCTGCGGGCCTTCATCGACGGCCACGACTGGATCACCTCGTTCCAGCTGCCCTCGTACTCACCCGACCTGAACCCGGTCGAGGGCATCTGGTCTCTGGTGCGGCGCTCGGGTCAGTGCAACACCGCCTTCACCGACCCCGAGCACCTGATGCGGGTGCTGCGACGCAGGCTCCGGGAGATTCAATACCGGCCCGACCTCATCGACGGATGCCTTGCCGCCACCGGACTCACGCTAACGACATCACACCCATAAGGTCAGTAGCTGGGCCCGGCGGTGGGTGATGTTCTGTTCGACCGGCTGTTGCTCCGCCGTGCTGAGGGTGGTCGGTTGCCGGGCGACAGCGGAAGCAAGCACTTCTTGGCGCCAGGCGACCAGAGCCGCGGCCTTGGCCTCGCCGATGCCGCGGACGTCGGCGCGGCGGCCGCCGGGCAGGACGAGTACGGCTCCGGTGCTGTTGTACGAGCTGTTCTGCACGGTGCGGTAGCCGGTGAAGTCGGCTGCTGTCCGGATGCCGTGGTCATCGGCGAGGCGGGCGACGAGCTTCGGTCCGATGCCGTGCGGGGGTGACTGGGCGATCGACCGTCGGCCGAGCTGGTGCCGGACGTACGCGGACTGCTTGTCGGCG
This sequence comes from Streptomyces sp. Ac-502, assembly GCF_045222935.1. Lineage (NCBI taxonomy): Bacteria > Bacillati > Actinomycetota > Actinomycetes > Kitasatosporales > Streptomycetaceae > Streptomyces > Streptomyces sp. Ac-502. The sequence goes on along the minus strand of NZ_JBHFFO010000001.1, from coordinate 8,018,309 downwards.
AGGGCCTTGGCCAGGGCCCTGCGGCGTTCTTCCGAGAGGCCGTCGATCTTCTTGGCGATGTCGCGGAGCTTGCGTGTCCTGCGCTGTTCGGCATCCTTGAGCGCGGCGTGGTACTGGGCGGTGAGCTCGTCCTGGGTGCGCGGGTGAGCGGCCTGGCGGTGTTTTTCCGCCACCTCGAAATTCTTACGTTCCTTGTGCAGCTTCGCGGTGGCTTTCGCCGGGTCCTCAACCTGGGCCAGCTGATGCGTCAGTGCGTCCAGGGTGGCCCGTGACCGGACACGCTCGGTGCGGCGGCTCCGGGCGAATGCGGTGGCTGTGGCGGCGAGGGCCAGGGGGATGAGGGAGCCAGGTAATGCCGCCGCGATTCTGGTGAGAGGTAGGAGGAGGGCCGCTATGAAGGCGAGGGGCCACAGCACGGCTACGACGACGTCGAGCGCCGTCCGGGTGTGGAAGCCGTCCGGCGAGGCCGTGACGGGTGTGGCCGGTGTGGTCGCGGGATGCTCCGCCAGGTGCCCGGACATCCAGCCGGGCAGGCCGCCGGGAGCAGTCGCGCCCGCGGGCTGCGGCATGGGGGCCGCCGTGGCGGAAGTCCGAGGTCCCGGTACGGCCAGGTCCAGTGGGGGAAGCAGTTCCAGTGGCTGGAAGGCCAGCGACCTCACCTGTTCCGCGAGGTCACTCACCGCCCGGTCCGCGTGGGCGAGCAGTGCCCGCAGGCCGGTGGAGCCGGCCGGGCTCTTGAAGTCCTCCTCGGTGAGGAGCAGGAACTCGCCGCTCGGCTCGTGCAGCCGGCTCCACAGGGCGGGGTCGGCGGCGATCGCCTTGAGCGACAGGAAGATGACCCAGGCGGAGAACCGGTCCAGCTCCGCGCCATAGTCGTCGTTCCCGCGCAGGGGTGACTGGTAGTTGCGGTGGCCCCGTTCGGTGCCGCCCAGGCCGGCCAGGGCGGGGACGTACATGCCGTCGTAGTCGACGAGGCGGAAGGTGCCGTCGCTCGCGACCAGCAGGTTGCCGTGCTGGAGGTCGCCGTGGGCGATGCCGTGCGCCGACAGGTCCCGGGTCAGGGCCTCGAACCGGTCCGCCAGCCGGCCGACGGCCGGCCGGTCGGCGTGGTGGGTGTCGAGCCACGCGGACAGCGTCACGGCTTCGATCCAGTCCATCTTCAGGACGGGGTAGAGGTCCTTGCCGACCCGGACGGCGTCGGGAAGGTACTCGAAGCCGAGTTTCCACGGCTGGGAGAGCCCGGCCGGGTCCAGCAGCGCGAGCCGGGAGCTGATCGCCTCGTACCGCTGCTCCTGGTCCGGGACGTGGCGGGTGAAGCACTTGACGGCGTACCGCTGCCCCGAGGCGGCGGACGTCAGTGAGAAGACACTCGCGAAGGCTCCGGAGACGGCACGGGGCAGGCCGAGTCTGGTCAGTTCGGCTCGGGCGCCCTGGAGTTCGGGGTGCCGGAAGCACAGCTGGGAGTGCTGCAAGGCCTCCGCGTAGGCGGCACCGCTGGGGAACTGCCGCTGCGGGCCGGTGGGCGAGCCCACTGTCACCTCCCTTCGAAATCGATCCGTACGACGGCCACGTCGTCGTTGCGCAGTTGCCGGCGTTCCCTGAGGCCGTCCAGCCAGGTACGGAAGGCGTCCAGGTCGTCGGGGCCGGAGAATTCCAGGAGTTCGCGTACGGCGCTGTCCTGGTCGGCGGCCGACAGGAACCACGCGGCCAGCGCGTCGGTCATCAGGAACAGCCGGTCGCCGGGCTCGCACCGCCCTCGGGCGAACCGGGCGCGGCGGGCCAGCAGTCCGGTGTCGTGGTTGCGGCTGCCGAACAGGTCGGGCGCGGTGCCGAACGCCTCGGGTGTCGCCACGGGGAACGCTCGGAGCAGCCGGTCGTCGCGTAGCTGGAACAGGCAGCTGTCTCCCAGGGCGGCGGCCCGCCATCGCCAGACCGTCGGCTCGCATGCGGCCGGGTCGGGGGCGGGGGCCGGGTCGGTGCGTACGGTGAGCAAGGTCGCGTACGCGCCGGCGGCGAGCTTGGTGTGCTCGTACCACTTCAGCGGGCGCCCGTCCGCGACGCGTGCCTGCGTGTACGTCGCGAGCCAAGGCTCCCATTGCGCCACGGCCGACGCCGCGAACGTCTCGAACGCCCCGCCGCCCGCCAGCAGTTCGGGACACTCCATGGCCTGCTCGGCCGCCGCCCGGGACAGCAGTCGCGCCCAGTCCTTGGCCAGGGCGCTCTCCGTCGCCCCGTCGCACACGGCCGCGGTGAGCGGCCCCCGCAGCATGTCGTCGTGCGCGCAGCCCGGGAGCACGGTGACCGCGTCCTCGCACTCCGCCTCCGTGCTCCCGGATTTGGGAGTCACGAGATGCGTGACGTACACGCAGGAAGGCGGAGCGGTCACCGCAGCTCGGTGGCGCGGGTGCCGATGTCGAGGAACTGGACGACCGAGGTGATGTCCGCGTTGTAGACGAAGCCGCGGGTGGTCTCGCTGACGCGTCGGCCCTGTGAGGCGGCGTACGCGCGCATGTGGGCGGGCAGCGGGCTCGACATGGCGAAGAGGGTGCGGGCGTAGCTGTCGGGGAGGCCGTCGGCCGTGTCGGGGAAGGCGGTGGGTGTTCCCCCGGCGGCGGAGACGTGCAGGTTGAACAGCAGAGCGGCGCCGTCGGCCGTGGCGTGCGCGGTGACGGCCTCGGCCGCCGCGCTGGGCTCACCGTCGGTCGACTCGCCGTCCGTGAGGTTGATGACGATCGGCGGGAAGCCGGCCGGGTAGCGCTCGGTCCAGCCGGCCACGAGGTTCTCGGCGTACCGCAGGGCCCGGTTCATCGGCGTGCCGCCGCTGGCGACGGGGTCCATCCACAGCGGGAAGTTGACCGTCGTCTCCACCAGGCCGCCGGCGCCGTCGGGCACCCGCTTGCTCCGCTCGTCGACCCGGGCCGGGTTGTCCGCCACCTCGCTGAGGGGAACGATGTCCCGGCCCGCGAGCGAGCCGGCGAACGCCGAGCCGACGGTGGCGCCGTAGCCGATGACGGCGACGTGGAAGTAGTCCCGTACGCCTTCTTCCTTGGCGCACTTGACCGACAGTTCGGTGAGGAGCCGGTTGATGGCGTCGGCGACCACGTCGGCCTTCTGCTGCGGGACCTCCCCGCCGATGGGGTCGCTCATCGAGGTCGACTGGTCGACGAGGAAGATGATGCTCGTCGGATTGCTGCGGCTGATCTCGGCCGTGTACGGCACGTTGCGCTCCCGGCGGATGGCGAGGACGAAGACGAGGGCGGGGAAAGCGGGAAGACCAGGGGCGCCGGGAGGATGACGTCGGAAGGGACGCGGCGGCGTGGTGACGTTCCGGTTCCGGAGCGGCGCAGGCCGGGGATCCGGGTCCCTACGAGGCCCCGCTCCCCCGCGCTTTCACTTCTGCGAGATCCCCCACGAGATCCCCCGGTGGCATCGTAGTACTGGATCTCTGGCATACGGGGGTGAACGGCCGAAATGGGGCCGGGTCGCGCGGGGCGGGCCGCAGCCGTACGGGGTGGCCCGGGCCCGTGACCGGATGGAGGCGCTGCGCGAGGCGGACGAGCGGCGTGGTTGTAGGGCGTACGGGGCCGCCCCGCCAAGGAAGTTCAGCGGATGAGGCGGAAGAGGTCGTACAGGTCGTCGGTGGTGCGGGCTGCCGCCAGCATGCTGCGGAAGCCCGGGTGGGCGGTGTGGCGGGCGAGGACGGAGTACGCCTGTACGCAGCGGACGTCCCGGAGCTTGCGGGGGGCCGCGAGGAGGAACACGTCGCGCACCGGGCGGTCGTCGGCCCCGCGCCAGCCGAGGTCGGCCGGTATGCGCGCGAAGGCGGCCGCCGGGTCGCTGACCGCCCGGCTCCGGGCGGCCAGCAGGGCGATGCCGTGGAAGCCGTTGGCGCCCTGTGCCGTGCGCAGGCGTACCGCGCGGACGAAGGCGCGGACGTCACCGAGGGCGCCCGCGGTGTGCAGGCCGCCGGCCAGGGCTTCGAGGAGTTCTTCCCTGGTGGCGGCCTGCGCGCGGGGGTGGATGCGCTGCTTGTCCAGGTAGTCGGCGAGGCTTCCGGTGCCGCCGGCCACCGTACGGGTGCGGGTCATGCCTCGGCCGGCTCCGGTTCGGGAGCGGTCGTCGTCCTGCGGGCCGGGCGGAGAATTCCGGCGGAGAACACCGCTGCCACGCAGAAGGCGACGGGCAGGAAAAAGGCCAGGTTCAGGGGAACCAGGTGGGTGAGCGGTCCGATGATGGCGGGGCCCGCGAGCATTCCGACATATCCCATGCCCGCCACCCGGGACACATTCGCGCCGGACGAGGCCGGGTCGACATTGCCCGCCGCGGTGAAGAACTGCGGAATGCACCCGGACAGGCCGATACCGAAAAGGGTCCAGCCGAGCAGGGCCATCGGCACCCAGGGGGAGAGCGAGGCGAGGGCCAGGCCGAGGGCGGCGAGCCCGGCTCCGTACCGTACGACGAAGACCCGGCCGAAGCGGGCCACCACCCGGTCGGTGACGAACCGGCCCACGGTCATGGCGGTGGAGAAGCCGCCGTACGCCAGGGCCGCGGTCGCGGCGGGAGCGTCGAGCACGTCCTTGAGATGCAGCACACTCCAGTCGTTCGCCACGCCCTCGCACAGCATGAGCATGAAGGCGAGCACGCCCAGTGCCCAGACCTGCGACGGTGTACGGCGCCTGGCGGCCGGGGCCGACGCCTTCGACGTGCCGGGGTCCGCCGTCTTCGGGCCGGTCGGAGCGGGTGCGGGGTGCTCCGGGGGCAGCATGCCCGGCACCAGCGCGAGCGTGATCAGTACGCCGGCCACCGCCACGGCGGCGAGGGTGAGGGAGGGCTGCCAGTCCCAGCTGATGGTGCGGGCGCCGATCAGGGCGGCGATGACGCCGCCGACCGAGAACACCGCGTGAAAGGCCGACATGACGGGCCGGCCGTAACCGCGCTCCACCTGAACAGCCTGCGTGTTCATACTGACGTCCAGGCAGCCGTTGCCGAACCCGAGTGCCAGCAGGGCCGCCGCCAGGGTCCACGGCGAGTCCGCCAGGCCGGGCAGGACGACCGTGGCGCTGCACAGGGCGCCGCCGGCCAGCACGATGGCGCGGCTGCCGAACCGGTCGGCCAGCGCCCCGCAGAGCTGCATGCCCGCGAAGGCGCCGCCGCCCAGGAAGAGCAGCAGCCAGCCCAGGACGGCATGGGTGATGCCGACCCGGTGCTCGATCGCGGGGATGTGCACGATCCACATCCCCATGACGAAACCGTTGAGCGCGAAAGCCACGAAGGTGCAGGCGCGCGCCGTACGCAAGCGCCGCGACAGCGGCGACCCGGTGGTGGAGGCAGTCGATTCACTCATCACGGCTGACCATAACGCACACCACGTGTGTGCGTAAGGACTTTCGGGAACTTCCGGCGCGTTCCGCGGCGGGCCGGGAGCGGCGGCACCGGGAGGTGGCAGTTGGACGCCGGGCACCGCCCAACTCCGCGCCATCGCAGCGGCGTTCGCCGCACAAGGCCCGGCAGGGCGTCACACGTGCACGATGTTCACGCCGGCGGCGCGCATCTCCTCGACCACCGTCGAACCCTGGGGCGCGTCGGTCACCACCACGTCGAGCTGTTCGACCGAACAGATCCTGCCGAGCGCCACCCGCCCCAGCTTCTCCGCGGTGGCCACCAGGATGATGCGCCGCGCCGCCCGGGCCGCGACCCGCTTCACGTGCACGTCGTCCAGGCTGTAGGCGGTGGCGCCGCTGGCCGCGTCCACCCCGCAGCAGCCCAGGATGAAGGTGTCGTAGCGCAGGTCCTCGAAGGTGCGCAGCGCCGTCTCGCCGTAGAAGGACAGCTCCCCCGGCCTGACCTGCCCGCCCGGGAGCAGCAGGCGGATGCCCTCGTGCTCGGCGAGCGGCATGGTCGCGTGCAGGGACAGCGGGGTGACGGTCAGCCGGCGGCCCGCCATGGCGTGGGCGACGGCCACCGCCGTGGTGCCGGTGTCCAGGGCGACGGTCTCCCCGTCGTTGAGCATCCGCACGACCACGTCCGCCAGCTTGGCCTTGGTCTCGCTGCCGACCATGGACCGTACCGCGTACGGCGGTTCCACCCCGCTGAGCAGGGCGGTCACGGCGCCGCCGTGCACCCGGCGGAGCGCGCCCCGGGACTCCAGGAGCTCCAGGTCCCGGCGGATGGTCATCTCCGACGTCTGGGTGGAGCGGGCGAGTTCGGCCACGGAGGCCCGGTTGCGCTCGGCCAGCAGGGCCAGGATGAACCGGTGGCGTTCGGAGACATTCATGCCGCTGATGTAGCACATCAACACGCCCGCTGCGAGTTGGTTCCCTTCCGCCCGTTGGGCTTACCGGCCCGTCGGGGAATCGGCGGTTGACATCCGACCATGCCGCGTGTGTACTCACACGCACCCTGTGTGCGTACGGACCGGCCTCCGGAGAGGTGATGGCATGACCGCGGTACTCTTCGACATGTTCGGCGTGATCGCCCGGCAGCAGTCCCCCGCCGCCTGCGCCCGGCTGGAAGAGACGGCAGGACGGTCCGGCGCCGCCTTCTGGGAGAGCTACTGGGGTCTGCGGCAGCCTTATGACCGGGGTGACCAGAACGGTGCGCGGTATTGGCGGACGGTCGCCGAAGCGCTCGGAACGCATTTCGACGAGGAGCGCGTCGCGGAACTCATCGCCGCCGATGTGGCGAGCTGGAGCCGGATCGACGACGAGATGGTGGAATACGTCGCGGAACTTGCGGACAGCGGCACCACCATCGGTCTGCTGTCGAACATTCCGGAGGAATTGGCGGCGCATTACGAGGAAAGCCAGGAGTGGCTGAAGCACTTCTCGGTCCTGGCCTTCTCCTGCCGCATCGGGCACGCCAAGCCGGAGCCCGGCGCGTACACGTGGTGCAGTACGGCGTTCGGCCTGCCGCCCGAGCGCGTCCTGTTCGTGGACGACCGGGCGGACAACGTACGGGCGGCCGAGGCCCTGGGCATGCGCGGCCACCTGTTCACGTCGCTCGCGGAGCTGCGCCCGGCACTGCGCTGAGGGCGGACGCCCGACGCGCCCTTCCATACCGGCGCCGGGGCGGGGGACCTGACACCCCGCCCCGGCGCCTCGTCGTGTGACGCGCCCGCCCCGGCCCCCGTGCCCCGTCCCGGCCGCCGCGAACGCGACCGCGACCGCGACCGCGACCGCGACCGCGACCGCCCCAGCCTCCGCGCCCGGTCAGGCCGGCCCGACCACACACGCCCGCGCGGGCGCGCGGCCGCGCGCCCTCCCGACCGCACCGAACAGACCCGCCGCCCAAGTTCTCATCAACAGTGTTTGAAATTTGCGTAAGGCCGTGAAACGAACACTCCAACTCTCCGTATGTCGCCCCTTAGAGCCTTGTCGAAGTCTCCCGCGGCCCCGGCGAAGGAACTCCGCCACCGCCCGGCCGAACTCCGCCCCCTCCCCGCGGCACCCCGTTCGCCCAGCTCACGTGCTCCATCAGCGCTTCTTCACCGGCCCCGCCCGCACGCCGATCTGATGCATTCCAGCCGATTCACAGACGATCAAGCAAAACGAACATCCTGACTGTTAGTGTCGATGGCGTCAGAAGTTGAAGTGCCCGGCCGGGGACCGACCACCCCGCGGCGTCCGGGCCCACCACCGGACCGCACGCCACCCCTGCCACCTCCCGCCACCGGCCGGCCTCCAGGCCCGCCCGGGTGGCGCCCGTCAGGGGCCGGACCGGCGTGCCCACGCATGTCTGGCAACAGCATGTCTTCTTCGAGGAGAACTGTTCATGGACGCCACCAACGTACGTGATCTGCTCTATTACCCGGTCAGCGCCCAGAAGATGGTGCGCGGCGAAGGGGTCTACCTTTACGACGAGGACGGCAACGAATACCTCGACTGCGCCTCCGCCACCTTCAACCTCAGCCTCGGGTACTCCCACCCGGCGGTCATCCAGGCGATGAAGGACCAGCTGGACGTCTTCACCCACCTGACCTCCTCCGTGCAGAGCGACCCGATCAACGGCCTGGTGCGCCGGCTGGTGGAGGTCTCCCCCGACAACCTGACCAAGGTCCACCCGAAGGTCTCCGGCGGTTCCACCGCCAACGAGGGCGCCATCAAGATGGCGCAGCACGCCACGGGACGCTCGGAGGTCATCTCCCTGTTCCGCAGCCACCTCGGGCAGACCATGATGATGACCTCGATGTCGGGCAACGCCTTCCGCAAGGAGCCGTTCCCCTCGCTCTTCCCGCGCACCCTCCAGGTGCCGGACCCGTACTGCTTCCGCTGCTTCTACGGTCAGAAGCAGGGCAGTTGCGGGATGATGTGCGTGGACCGCATCGAGGACTTCCTGGAGTACGCCAGTACCGGGCAGGTCGCCGCCATCATGGTGGAGCCGATCTCCGGCAACGGCGGCAACATCGTCCCGCCGGACGGCTATTTCCAGAAGCTGCGGGCCTTCTGCGACGAGCACGACATCGTGCTGATCTTCGACGAGATCCAGACCGGCATCGGCCGTACGGGCCGGATGTTCGCGGCACAGCACTTTGACGTGGAACCGGACGCCATCACCACCGCCAAGGGGCTCGGCGGTTCGGGCGCGCAGGTCGCGGCGATCCTGACCAACGAGCGGCTGGCGGGCCTGCCGGCCAACCACCACTCCTTCACCTACGGCGCCAACCTGCTGGCGGCCTCGGCGGCCAACGTCACCCTGGACATCGTCCGGCAGCCGGAGTTCCTGGCCAACGTCCGGGCCACCGGCAACTACATCCTCGGCCGCCTCGCGGACATGCAGACCCGCTACCCGGCCATCGCCGACGTGCGCGGCGTCGGCCTCATGATCGGTTTCGAGATCGCGCACCCCGACGGCAAGCCCGCCGTCAAGCTGACCAACCACCTGGCGAGCGCGGCCGGGCAGCACGGACTGATCCTGCGCACCTCCCGGTACGGCTACGGCAACGTGCTCAAGATCCGGCCGCCGCTGATCCTCACCCTCGACCAGGCCGAGCTGCTCTGCGACCGCCTGGAGAACCTCTTCCGCGCGGAGCTGGCCGCATGACCCGGCTGAAGAACCTGCTGACGGGCCTGGGGCAGCACGTCAGGACCGAGCTGACGGCCTACGCCGGCCGGGGTCTGGCCCGGCAGGTGCACGGCGACTCCCCCGGCGGCGACGCGCAGTTCGACGTGGACGAGGTGGCCGAGCGGGCCGTGCTGGCGTATCTGCGCGAGCACGCGGACGTACCGCTCGCGGTCTACACCGAGGACGGCTCGCTGGTCGAGCTGGCCCCCGACCCGCGGTACGTGCTGGTCGTGGACCCCATCGACGGCACCCGGCCGACCTCGGCCGGACTGGAGATGGGCATGGTCTCGATCGCCGCGGCGCCGCTGGCGGGGCCCGCGCCGACGCTGGACGACGTCACCGCGGCGTACCTGCTGGAGATCAAGACGGGGGCGTGGATCTACGGTGACGACGACGAAGGGCTGTCGCACGGCGGCTTCCCGCACGCGCTGCCCCGGCTGAGCCGGACCACCGACCCGGCGAAGATGTTCTGGTCGATCGAGTTCAACGGCCATCCCATGCGCCTGATGACGGCGGCCTACGCGCATCTGGTGGACCGGTCCGCCAACACCGGCGGCATCTTCGTGTTCAACAGTGCCACCTTCTCGATCTCCCGCATCATCACCGGCCAGCTCGACGCGTACGTGGACATCGGCAACCGCGTCCTGCGCGACCACCCGGCGACCGAGGCGGACTTCCTGGCGGCCGGGCGCGGCTCGATCCTGCACCTGTTCCCGTACGACATCGCCGCCGCGACCTACCTCGCCAAGCGCGCCGGGGTCACCATCACCGACGCGTACGGCGCGGACCTGGGAACCACCCAGCTGCTCGACCTGGACCCGATGAACCAGAAGTCGTGCATCGCGGCGGCCACCCCCAGTTGCACAAGGAACTGCTCGGCGCCATCCGGTGGGACCTCCCCGGCGCCGCCCCCACCAGCGCAGGAGGAACCCGATGAAGGCCCTGATCCTGAACGAGCGGCGCACGGTGTCGCTGGTCGACCACCCGAAGCCGGAGGCCTCGGTGCCCACCGACGTGGTGGTGCGGGTCGTGCAGACCGGCATCTGCGGCACCGACCGCAGTGTGCTGGTGGGCAAGTTCCCCGCCGAGCCGGGTGTGGTGATGGGACACGAGGCGGTCGGTACCGTGGACACGGTGGGAACGGCGGTGACCGCGCACAAGCCGGGTGACCGCGTCATCATCAACCCGACGCTCTACTGCGGCAGTTGCCCCTCGTGCCTGCGCGGGCACTGGGACTTCTGTGCCAACAAGGCCGGTACGGAGGTCGGGCTCGACCTGGACGGCGCGTTCGCCGAGTTCATCCGACTGCCCGAGCGGTTCGTCCACACCCTGCCCGAGGGCATGGACTTCGACCGCGCGGTGGTCGTGGAGCCGCTGGCGTGCGCGCTGAACAACATCGAGGCGGGCCGGCTGGAGGCCGGCGAGACCGCGGTGATCGTCGGCGGCGGGCCGGTGGGCGTGGTCTGCGCGATGGCGGCCCGGCACTACGGTGCCCGGGTCCTGCTGATCGAGCCGGACCCGTACCGGCAGGAGCTGTGCCGCACGGTGTTCGCGCGGGACGGTGACGGCCGGGTGACCGTGCACACGCCGGACGACCCGGACCTCGCCGGGCGCGGTGACGTGGTCGTCGACACCGTGGGCAGTCTGCTGGAGCAGAGCCTGGGGTACGCCGCGGTCCGCGGCCGTGTGGTGATCATGGGCTACCACAGCAAGGCGTCGGCCACCGTGCGGCCGTTGGAGATCCTTCAGCGCGGGCTGCAGATCATCGGGGCCGGTGACTACAACAGCCAGGTGTTCCCGAAGGCGATCGAGCTGGCCCGGTGGCTGCCGCTGGAGCGGCTGGTGACCCACCGCTTCCCGCTGGAGGAGCACGAGGCGGCGTTCGCCGCGCTGGCCGCGGCGCCCGGGACCCCGTACTCGGCGCTCAAGGTGGTGCTCGTACCGCAGTGACGGGTCCTGCCCCGGCCTCTTCCGGCCGGCCCGCGAGGCGGGCCGGAAGAGCCGTCGACCGGACAGCCGTCAGGAGAAGTCGACGGCGGCCAGCACCGGGCCGGCGGCGAGCAGGGCGTACTGCACCCACACGGTGCTACGCCGTGCCCGGTAGCTCATCGGGAGGGCGAGCGCGACCAGACCGGAGACGAGGGACAGCCACATGACCGTCTGGGCCACGCCCACCAGCGGCCCGCTCGCCCCGTCACCGCTGTACGCCTGGTTGAGGACCACGATCGCGAACAGCACGTACGCGACGCCGAGCAGCGGGATGCCGAGGGCGGCGAACACCCGCAGCGCGGTCGTGGACGGTGCGAACGGAGCGGGCGCGGACGGCGACAGGTCGGCGGGGGCGGACGGAGGGGCTGGTGCGTTCATGATCACCAGCTTGCCCGTCATGGCACGGCGCGGTATCGGGGCGGGTACTCAGAGGCCGGGGGCACGCGTACTCAGTGCCCGTCAGGTCTCGTACGTGTGGAACCCGCGCCCCGTCTTGCGCCCCAGCAGCCCCGCCTCCACCATGCGCTGGAGCAACGGCGGCGGGGCGTACAGCGGTTCCTTGAACTCGTCGTAGAGGGACCGCGCGATGGCCGCGACGGTGTCGAGGCCGATGAGGTCGGCGAGTCGCAAGGGGCCCATGGGGTGGGCGCAACCCTGCTCCATGCCGGCGTCCACGTCGGCGGCGGTGGCGAAGCCGGACTCCGCCATCCGGACCGCGGCCAGCAGATAGGGCACGAGCAGGGCGTTGACCACGAAGCCCGCGCGGTCCTGGGAGCGGAGCACGGTCTTGCCGAGGACGGCGGTGGCGAACTGCTCCGCGGTGGCGGCGGCGTCGGGGGCGGTGTGCAGCGAGGTGACGATCTCGACGAGCGGCATGACCGGAACCGGGTTGAAGAAGTGCAGGCCCAGGACGCGGTCGGCGCGGCCGGTCGCCATGCCCAGGCGCATGACGGGCAGCGACGAGGTGTTGGTGGCGAGGACCGCCGACGGGTCCTCGACGGTCTTGTCGAGGATGCCGAAGACCTCCGTCTTGGTGTCGGCGTGTTCCACCACGGCCTCGACGACGAGCTGCCGGTCGGCCAGGTCGGCCGGTTCGCCGGTGAAGGTGATCCGGGCGAGGGCGTCCTCGGCCGCGGGGCGGTCGGTCCTGCCGCGGTCGACGGCGCGCTCCAGGGACCGGGTGACCCGGTCGCGGGCCCGGCGGGCCGCGGTGGCGTCCACCTCGCACAGCACCGTGTCCACACCGGCCCGCGCACACACCTCGGCGATGCCGGCGCCCATCTGACCGCCGCCGACCACGCCGGCCCGCGCGATACGTGTACTCATGGTGATTCTCCTGGTTCCGGGCGAAGTTCCGGGCGAAGAGGCCGGGCGGGCGGCGGATGCGGGGCCCGCCCGGCGGGAGAGGCCGTTTCCAGGGACCGCCTTTGAAGCCGTCTCCGGGGGCCGTCTTCAGGGGCCGTCCCTAGTGGAACTGCTCCTCTTCGGTCGAGCCGCGCAGCGCGGTCGTCTCGGAGGCCGGGTTGACGGCGCTTGCGACCAGGTCGAAGTAGCCGGTGCCGACCTCGCGCTGGTGCTTGACGGCGGTGAAGCCGTGCTGCTGGGCGGCGAACTCGCGCTCCTGGAGGTCGACGTACGCGGTCATGCCGTGTTCGGCGTAGCCGCGCGCGAGGTCGAACATGCCGTGGTTGAGGGAGTGGAAGCCGGCCAGGGTGATGAACTGGAAGCGGTAGCCCATCGCGCCCAGCTCGCGCTGGAACTTGGCGATCTGGTCGTCGTCCAGGGCCGCCTTCCAGTTGAAGGACGGCGAGCAGTTGTAGGCCAGCAGCTGGTCGGGGTACCGCGCGTGGACCGCCTCGGCGAACTCGCGGGCCCGGGCCAGGTCGGGCGTGCCGGTCTCCATCCACAGCAGGTCCGCGTACGGGGCGTACGCCAGGCCGCGGGCGATGGCGGGGGCCATGCCGTTCTCGACGCGGTAGAAGCCCTCCGCGGTGCGCTCGCCGGTGCAGAAGCGGGCGTCGGTCTCGTCGACGTCGCTGGTCAGCAGGTTGGCGGCGAGAGCGTCGGTACGGGCGACGATCACCGTCGGCACATCGGCGACGTCGGCGGCGAGGCGGGCCGCGCCCAGGGTACGCAGGTGTTGGGAGGTGGGCACGAGGACCTTGCCGCCGAGGTGGCCGCACTTCTTCTCGGAGGCGAGCTGGTCCTCGTAGTGGATGCCGGCCGCGCCCGCCTCGATCATCGCCTTGGTCAGCTCGAAGGCGTTGAGCGGGCCGCCGAACCCGGCCTCGGCGTCGGCGACGATCGGCACCAGCCAGTCGGTGGTGTCGCCCGCGCCTTCGGCGGTGGCGATCTGGTCGGCGCGCAGCAGGGCGTTGTTGACGCGGCGCACCACCTGCGGCACCGAGTTGGCCGGGTACAGGCTCTGGTCGGGGTAGGTGTGGCCGGCCTGGTTGGCGTCGGCGGCGACCTGCCAGCCCGAGAGGTAGACCGCCTGGAGTCCCGCCTTGACCTGCTGCACGGCCTGGCCGCCGGTCAGGGCGCCGAGGGCGTGGAGGTAGTCCTGCTCGTGCAGTTGCCGCCACAGGCGCTCGGCGCCGCGCCGGGCCAGGGTGTGTTCCTCGCGGACGCTGCCGGACAGCCGCAGCACGTCGGCGGCGCTGTGGGTACGGGTGGTGCCCTGCCACCGCGGATCGGTCGCCCACCGCCGGGCCAGTTCCTCGGCCGTCTCGGTACCTGCCTGTGCCATGACCATCTCCCGGTTGTTCGCTCGGACCGCTGTGCTGGGTGGTGGAGTGCTGTGGTGGACTGCTGGAGTGGGTTGCTGAGGCGGGCTGCTGGTGAAGGGTGCGAATTCTCGGCACCGAGTGCACCGGGTGCCGTAGCAGCGCCACGAACTGCTGAGGTGCGGCCCGCCGGAGATCCCGGTGGCGGGGTGAGCAATGCTGCCGGGGGCCGCACTGCCGACTCTTTCAGTGGCACTACGTGCCATCAACGGTGGCCCGCAGCCAAGTTCTGCCCATCTTGTGGCGCCCTTCTGCCAAGGTTGCGAAGGTCCGTGGCAGCCGTACGGCGACTAGGGTGAGCCGGGCGGCAGCGACGGAGGGGGCACCATGAGCAAGATCTACGCCGGGGCGCGGCTGCGCCGGCTGCGGGAGGAGCGCGGGTTCAGCCAGGCGGCGCTGGCCCGCCTGCTGGCCATCTCGCCCAGCTACCTGAATCAGATGGAGCACGACTCCCGGCCGCTGACCGTGCCCGTCCTGCTGCGGCTGACCGAGGCCTTCGGAGTGGACCCCGGCTTCTTCTCCGAACGCAACACCAGCCGGCTGCTGGCCGACCTGCGCGAGGCACTCGCCGACGAGCTGGCCGCCGGCCGGGTCTCCCCCACCGACCTGTCCGAACTCGCCTCCCGGCAGCCCGCGGTGGCGTCGGTGCTGCTCGGGCTCGGACGGCGCAACCTGGCGCTGACCGAGCGGCTGGCGGAGGTGACGGAGGGCCGGGACGGCGGCGGCGCCGACCCGGCCGCGCCGCTCTCCCCGCACGAGGAGATCCGCGAGTTCTTCTACCGGCGGCAGAACTATCTGCACGAGGCCGACACCGCCGCCGAGGAACTCGCCGCCGAGCTGGGCATCCGCCCCGGTGAGGTGGGACGCGCCCTGACCACCCGGCTCACCGCGCGGCACGGCGTACGGCTCGTCGACACGCCCGACGGGCCGCTGCACCACTACGATCCGTCCGCCCGGGTGCTGCGCCTGTCGGCGGGGCTGCGGCCCGGGCAGCGCGCCTTCCGCATGGCGACCCAGCTGGCGCTGCTGGAGGCCGGTGAGGAGCTGTCGCGGCTCGCCTCCGAGGACTTCGAGGAGGGCACGACGGCCTGGTCGCTGGCGAGGATCGGGGTCGCCAACTACTTCGCGGCGGCGCTGGTGCTGCCGTACGGCCCGTTCCACGCCGCGGCCGAGGAGCTGCGGTACGACATCGAGCGGCTGACCGACCGGTTCGGCCTCGGGTACGAGACGGTGTGCCACCGGCTGAGCACCCTGCAACGGCCGCGCCGGCGCGGGGTCCCGTTCTCCTTCGTCCGCGTCGACCGGGCCGGCAACATGTCCAAGCGGCAGTCCGCCACCGGCTTCCACTTCTCCCGGGCGGGCGGCACCTGTCCGCTGTGGAACGTCTACGAGGCGTTCACCGCGCCCAGCCGTATCCACGTACAGATAGCCGCCATGCCGGACGGCCGCCGCTACCTGTGGACGGCCCGCACCGTCACGCGGCACCGCGGGGGCTGGGGCGATCCCGGCAAGACCTTCGCCGTCGGCCTCGGCTGCGAGATCCGGCACGCCTCCCGGCTGGTCTACTCCGACGGCCTCGACCTGGACAACGCCGGCGCCGCCACTCCCATCGGCATGGGCTGCCGGGTCTGCGAACGCCTGGAGTGCCCGCAGCGCGCCGTGCCGCCTCTCGGCCGTCCGCTGGCCATCGACGAGAACAGCAGCACGTTCGTACCGTATCCGGTGCGGGAGGGCTGACGGACGTACGCGGACGCCGCATCCCCGTCCGGGGCACCCGGCGGATCACCGGCACCCCTGGACTTACTAGGACGTCCAACTATATGTTCGTGCCGTAGGCCCGCGGTGCAGGGAAGCCGGTGCGAATCCGGCGTGGTCCCGCCACTGTGACCGGGGAGTGCGACGTCGGGCAACACGCCACTGACGCGGGTGCGTCGGGAAGGCGGGCGGCGCACGGTGATCCGGAAGCCAGGATACCGGCCGCGGGTGTTGTTCCGTGTTGTCCACGAGGATGGAGCAGACACGCATGGCACCGGTGCGTACCCACAGCCCAGGTGATCCGGCCCGGCCCGCGGCACCGCCCACGCGCTGACGGTTCCACGCCTTTCGCGTCCCACGGCCCCGCCCCTCGGTCCGCGCGCCATCCGCGCCGCCCGGGTGCCCGGCCGTGCCATCCCCGGATCTCACCTGACGAGAGCAGGCCTTCCATGGTCCGAGAACTGACCCACTTCATCGGCGGCGAGCACGTACCGGGAACATCGGGTGCCCACGGCGATGTGTACGACCCCAACACCGGCACCGTGCAGGCCCGGGTCCCGCTCGCGGACCGGGCCGGGACGACGGCCGCGATCGCCGACGCCGCGGCGGCCCAGCCGGAGTGGGGCGAGTGGAACCCGCAGCGGCGCGCCCGCGTCCTGCTGAACTTCCTGCGTCTGGTCGAGGGCGAGCGGGACGCGCTGGCCCGGCTGCTGTCGAGCGAACACGGCAAGACGGTCGCGGACGCGCACGGCGACCTCCAGCGCGGCCTGGAGGTGGTGGAGTTCGCGGCCGGCATCCCGCACCTGCTCAAGGGCGAGTTCACCGACAACGCCGGGACCGGCATCGATGTGCACTCGCTGCGCCGTCCCATCGGTGTGGTGGCCGGGATCACCCCGTTCAACTTCCCCGCGATGATCCCGCTGTGGAAGGCCGCGCCGGCCATCGCCTGCGGCAACGCATTCATCCTCAAGCCGTCCGAGCGGGCGCCTTCGGTGCCGCTGCGGCTCGCCGAGCTGTTCCTGGAGGCGGGCCTGCCGCCGGGCATCCTCAATGTCGTGCACGGCGGCAAGGAGTCGGTGGACACGCTGCTGGAGGACCCGCGCGTCGAGGCGCTCGGCTTCGTCGGGTCCACGCCGGTCGCCGCGCACATCTACGCGACGGCCGCCGCGCACGGCAAGCGCGCCCAGTGCTTCGGCGGTGCCAAGAACCACCTGATCGTGATGCCGGACGCCGACCTCGACCAGGTGGTGGACGCGCTGGTCGGCGCCGGGTACGGGTCGGCGGGCGAGCGCTGCATGGCGATCTCGGTCGCCGTACCGGTGGGCGAGGAGACCGCCGACGCGCTGGTGGCACGGCTCAAGGAGCGGGTCGGCACGCTGCGCATCGGCCGCTCCGACGACCCGCACGCCGACTTCGGGCCGCTGGTCAGCCGCGACGCGCTGGACCGGGTCCGCGCCTATGTGGACCTCGGTGTCACCGAGGGCGCGGAACTCGTCGTGGACGGGCGCGGCTTCACCCTGCCCGGCCACGAGGACGGCTTCTTCGCGGGCGCCTCGCTCTTCGACCGGGTCACCCCGGACATGCGGATCTACCAGGAGGAGATCTTCGGCCCGGTCCTGTCGGTGGTACGGGCGGCGGACTACGAGGAGGCGCTGCGGCTGCCCACGGAGCACCCGTACGGCAACGGCGTGGCCATCTTCACCCGCGACGGTGACACCGCGCGGGACTTCAGCCGCCGGGTGGACACCGGCATGATCGGCGTGAACGTGCCGATCCCGGTGCCGGTCGCGTACCACACCTTCGGCGCCTGGAAGCGGTCCGGCTTCGGCGACCTGAACCAGCACGGCCCGGACGCGATCCGCTTCTACACCCGCACCAAGACCGTCACCTCGCGCTGGCCCTCCGGGGTCAAGGAGGGCGCGAGCTTCACCATCCCGACGATGGGCTGAGCGCGATGAGCGTCATGACCACCGCCGCCACGGCGGCCTCGCTGACCTCCCTCACCGCCGACCAGCTCGCCATCGTCGAGACGACGCTGGACTTCGCGCAGGAGCACATCGCGCCGCACGCCGTGGCCTGGGACCAGGACAAGCACTTCCCCGTGGACGTACTGCGCAAGGCAGCCGGGCTCGGGCTCGGCGGGATCTACGTACGGGAGGAGTGCGGCGGCTCCGCGCTGAGCCGCGCGGACGGCGTGCTGGTCTTCGAAGTGCTGGCCACCGCCTGCCCGTCCATCGCGGGCTATCTCTCCATCCACAACATGGTCGCCTGGATGATCGACCGGTACGGTGTCGCCGCGCAGCGCGCCCGCTGGCTGCCCGGCCTGTGCTCGATGGCCGACCTGGGCAGCTACTGCCTGACCGAGCCGGGCGCCGGGTCCGACGCGGCGGCGCTGCGCACGCGTGCGGTGCGCGACGGCGACGACTACGTGCTGAGCGGCGTGAAGCAGTTCATCTCCGGCGCCGGGACCTCACAGGTGTACGTGGTGATGGCCCGCACCGGCGAGGACGGCCCCGGCGGCATCTCGGCGTTCCTCGTCGAACGGGACGACCCGGGGCTGTCGTTCGGCGCCAACGAGAAGAAGATGGGCTGGAACGCGCAGCCCACCCGCCAGGTGATCCTGGACGAGGTGCGCGTCCCCGCCGACCGGCGGCTCGGTGCGGAGGGCGACGGCTTCCGCATCGCGATGAGCGGCCTCAACGGCGGCAGGCTCGGTATTGCCGCCTGCTCCCTCGGCGGCGGGCAGAGCGCGCTGCACGCGGCGCAGGCGTACCTCGCGGACCGGGAGGCGTTCGGGGGCGGCTGCTGGAGGCGCAGGCGTTGCAGTTCCGGCTCGCCGACATGGCGACCGAGCTGGCCGCCGCCCGCGCGCTGGTGCGGCAGGCGGCCGAGGCGCTGGACCGCGCCGACCCGCAGGCGCCGCAGCTGTGCGCGATGGCCAAACGGTTCGCCACCGACACGGGCTACGCCGTCGCCGACCGTGCGCTGCAACTGCACGGGGGCTATGGCTACCTGAGTGAGTACGGCATCGAGAAGATCGTCCGCGATCTTCGGGTGCACCAGATCCTGGAAGGGACGAACGAGATCATGCGTTTGATCGTGGCCCGCGGGCTGACCGGGGCGAAGGGCGGCGGCGCCCGCGCCGGGGCGGAGGCCGCCCGATGACCGACGACTCCGTACTGCTGCGGACCGAGGGCCGCGCGGCGTACCTCACGCTCAACCGGCCCAAGGCCCTCAACGCCCTCGACCACGCCATGGTGCGCCGGATCGACGCGGCCCTGGACGCGTGGGAGCACGACCCCGCGGTGGAGACCGTGGTGATCACGGGTGCGGGTGAGCGCGGGCTGTGCGCGGGCGGCGACATCCGCGCCATCCACGCGGACGCGCGGTCCGGGGGCGGTGCCGCGTCCGCCGCGTTCTGGCGCGACGAGTACCGGCTCAACGCCCGTATCGCGCGCTTCCCCAAGCCGTATGCCGCCGTCATGGACGGCATCGTGATGGGCGGCGGCGTCGGCGTCTCGGCGCACGGCAGCGTACGGATCGTCACCGAGCGCTCCAAGGTCGCCATGCCCGAGACCGGCATCGGCTTCGTACCGGACGTCGGCGGCACGTACCTGCTGGCGCTGGCGCCCGGGGAGCTGGGTACGCACCTGGCCCTGACCGGTGCGCCGGTGGGGCCCGGGGACGCGCTGCTGTGCGGGCTCGCCGACCACTTCGTCCCGTCGGAGCGGGTGGCCGGGCTGCTCGCGGACCTCGCCGTCGCCCCGGTGCCCGAGGTACTGCCCCGGTACGTGCAGGAGGCACCCGAGGGCGAACTGGCGGCCCACCGCGAGTGGATCGACCCCTGCTACGCGGCCGGCACCGTCGAGGAGATCGTGGACCGGCTGCTCGGCAGCGGCGTCCCGGAGGCCAAGGAGGCCGCCGAGACGATCCTCGCCAAGTCCCCCACCTCGCTGAAGGTGACCCTGGCCGCGCTGCGCCGGGCCCGCGGCCTGGGACCGCTGGAGCGGGTCCTGGACCAGGAGTACCGCGTCTCGTGCGCGGCGCTGGCCTCGCCGGACCTGGTCGAGGGCATCCGCGCGCAGGTGATCGACAAGGACCGCGCGCCGCGCTGGTCCCCCGCCACCCTCGCCGAGGTCACCGACGAGGCCGTGGCCCGGTTCTTCGCCCCGCTCGGCGCCCGCGAACTGGGGCTCGCCGACGGTGCCGGTACGCAGGAGGTGCCCTGGTGAGCACGGAGACCCGGCAGGAGGGCGGCACGCCCGCCACCGTCGCCTTCGTCGGACTCGGCAACATGGGCGGCCCGATGGCCGCCAACCTGGTCAAGGCCGGTCACCGGGTGACCGGTTTCGACCTCGTACCGGAAGCGCTGGCGGCGGCCGCCGAGGCCGGTGTCGAGCCCGCCGCCTCGGCGGCCGCCGCCGTGACGGACGCGGACGTGGTGCTCACCATGCTGCCCGCCGGCCGGCACGTCCTGGCCCTCTACCAGGACGGCGGACTGCTCGCGGCGGCCCGCCCCGGCACCCTGTTCATCGACTGCTCGACCATCGACGTGGCCGACGCCCGCGCCGCCCACGAGGCCGCCGGACGCGCCGGTCACCAGGCGCTGGACGCACCGGTCTCGGGCGGTGTGGTCGGAGCCGAGGCCGGCACGCTGACGTTCATGGCGGGCGGCGGCGCGGCGGAGTTCGCGCGCGCCGAGCCGCTGCTCACGGCGATGGGCAAGAAGGCGGTGCACTGCGGCGCGGCGGGCGCCGGGCAGGCGGCGAAGATCTGCAACAACATGATCCTCGGCATATCGATGATCGGCGTCAGCGAGGCCTTCGTCCTCGGCGAGAGCCTGGGCCTGTCCCATCAGGCCCTGTACGACGTGGCGTCCACCGCCAGCGGCCAGTGCTGGGCGCTGAGCGTCAACTGCCCGGTGCCGGGCCCGGTACCGGGCAGCCCCGCCAACCACGACTACCGCCCCGGCTTCGCGGCACCGCTGATGGCCAAGGACCTGGGCCTGGCCGCCAACGCGGTCCGGGCCGCCGGCGTGGACGCGGAACTCGGCCTGCGCGCCGCCGAGCTGTACACGGCGTTCGCCGAGGGGGACGGCGCGGCGGAGGACTTCTCCGGGATCGTACGCGCCATCCGGCAGCGCTCCGGCGGCGGCGCGGACACACAGGCACCCGAGCAGAACGGAACGACGACCGCATGACCGACACCACCACGCCCGTGGACGACCGTACCCACCCCTACGAGACGATCCTCGTCGAGCGCACCGGCCGTACCGCCACACTCACCCTCAACCGCCCCAAGGCGCTCAACGCCCTCAACCTCCAGGTGATGACCGAGGTCGTGGCGGCCACCGAGGAACTGGACCGCGACCCGGACATCGGCTGCATCATCATCACCGGCTCGGCGAAGGCCTTCGCCGCCGGAGCCGACATCAAGGAGATGCGCCCGCGGTCGTACATGGACATGTACCTCAGCGACTGGTTCACCGCCTGGGACCGCCTCGGCGCCCTGCGCACGCCCACCGTCGCGGCGGTGGCCGGCCACGCGCTGGGCGGCGGCTGCGAACTGGCGATGCTCTGCGACATCCTGCTCGCCGCCGACACCGCCGTCTTCGGGCAGCCCGAGATCAAGCTGGGCGTCATCCCCGGCATCGGCGGCTCCCAGCGGCTCACCCGCGCCGTCGGCAAGGCCAAGGCGATGGACCTGTGCCTGACCGGCCGCACCATGGACGCGACGGAGGCCGAGCGCGCCGGACTGGTCTCCCGGGTGATACCGGCCGCCGACCTGCTGACCGAGGCCCGCACCGTCGCCGATCAGGTCGCGTCGATGTCGGCCCCGGTCGCGATGATGGCCAAGGAAGCCGTCAACCGCGCCTTCGAGACCACCCTCGCCGAGGGTGTGCGCTTCGAACGCCGCCTGTTCCACGCGGTGTTCGCCACCGCGGACCAGAAGGAGGGCATGGCGGCGTTCGTGGAGAAGCGTGCGGCGGAGTTCCGGCACCGCTAGTGAGGTCCGGCCCGTCCCGCCGCGCCGGACGCTGTTGGCGAATTGACTGCGTGTGACCTTGTCGGCCCCCGAGACTTGTTCTCGGGGGCCGACGTCGTGCGTGTGGAGGTCGGCGGTGTCGTTGCGGGCGGGGAAGCCGCGGGAGGTTCCGGCGGAGACAGTGCGGGTGGCCCGGGCGGCCTTCCCGAAGGGGAGCCTGGCGATCCGGGTTCGGGACGAGTTGGGAACGCTGTTTTGTGACGAGGAGTTCGCGGGGCTGTTTCCCGCGCGGGGCAAACCTGCCTGGTCACCTGGCCGACTCGCGTTCGTGCTGGTGTGGCAGTTCGTGGAGGGGCTGACTGACCGGCAGGCCGCGGAGGCGGTGCGGGCGAGGATCGACGTCAAGTACGCACTCGGGCTTGAACTCGGTGACCCGGGGTTCGACCACTCGGTGCTCTCGGAGTTCAGGGACCGTTTGATCGCCGCCGAGGCCGGGCGGCAGGTCCTGGACGGGATCTTGGACGCGGCCCGAGGGCGCGGGCTGATCAAACCCGGCGGCCGGGCCAGGACCGACTCCACGCACGTGCATGGTGCGGCCCGCGAGCTGAACTGGCTGGAGCACGTCGCGGAGACACTGCGGTCCGCACTGAACGCGCTGGCCGAGGCTGACCCCGAGTGGCTGGTGGAGGTGGCAGAGCCGGACTGGTTCCACCACTACGCCACTCGGGCGGAGGAATCACGCTTCCCTCAGGCCCGATCCCAGAGAACCGGGGTCGGCCTGCGCATCGGGGCAGACGGGATGCACCTGCTGCAGGCCGTGGTCCGTGCAGACGGGGCCGACTGGCTGCGTGTGCTGCCGGAGGTGGAGGCCCTGCGGCAGATCTGGGTCCAGCACTTCCACCTGGTGGAGGGAGAGGTGGCCCGCCGAGGCTCAAAAGACCGCCCGCCAGGCGCTCTGCGCCTGGTGGGCCCCTATGACATCGAGGCGCGCTGCGGCCGGAAGAACGACACCCGTTGGGACGGCTACAAGGTCCACCTGACCGAGACCTGCGAGCCGGACGCCGTGCACCTGATCACGAACGTGGTCACCACCGCCGGAGCGGTATCCGACGACCGGATGGCCGCCGTCGTCCACAACGGCCTTGCCGCGCGCGGCCTGCTGCCCGCAGAACACTGGGTGGACGCCGGTTACGCCAACGCTCTCGCGCTGGCCGCGGCACACCGGGACCACGGCGTCGCGCTGCACGGCCCCCTCAAGGCGGTGACCTCGGCCCAGTCCCAGGGCGAAGCTACCTACGGTCAGGACGCCTTCGCCATCGACTGGGATCAGCATCAGGTGACCTGCCCCAACGGCAAGACCGCCACAAGCTGGCGGGACGCTCGCTCCCAGGCTGGGCTCCCCGTGATCCGCGTGCAGTTCCCCTTGCACGACTGCCGGACCTGCACCATGCGAGCTGATTGCCTCGGCTCCACCAACCGACGCTATCGCGAGCTCACGCTGCGGCCCGAAACCGAGTACGAAGCCCTTCGACAGGCTAGAGCCCTCCAGCAAACCGATGAGTGGAAGGAGAGGTACAAGATCCGCGCTGGAGTCGAAGGCACCATCTCCCAGGGAGTCCTGCGCTGTGACCTGCGCAGATCCCGCTACCGGGGCCTGGCCAAGACCAGCCTCCAACACCAGCTCACCGGCGCTGCAATCAACCTCGCCCGCATCGACGCCCACCTCACCGGAACGCCCAGGGCCCGCACCCGCACCAGCCACTTCGCAGCACTTCGCCCCGCCGAACCAGTCGACGGGGCGAAGCAACACAGCCCGAATTAACCAACAGCGTCCGCCGCGCCGGGGCGGGCCCCGACCACCGGATACGGCACATGCGTACGCCGGTCCGGGTCCACGGCGAGGCGGCCGCCCGCCGGGGGCGGGCGCGCTGGGCGCAGTCGCGGCGTTCGCACAGGCGGCAGCCGAGGCCGATGGGGGTGGCGGCGCGGGGATCGTCCAGGGCGATGCCCGCGGCGTAGACGAGGCGGTGGGCGTGGCGGAGTTCGCAGCCGAGGGCGACGGCGAAGTCGGCGCGGGGCGCGTGGTGGCCGAAGCCGCCGCGGGTCACCGTGCGGGCGATCCAGAAGTGGCGTTTGCCGTCCGGCATCTCGGCGACCCGGATGAGGACGCGGCCGGGGCGGCGAACGCCTCGTAGACCGTCCACAGGGGGCAGGTGCCACCGAGGCGGGAGAAGTGGAAGTCGGTGGCGGACTGGCGTTTGGAGATGTTGCCGGCCCGGCCCACCCGCAGGAAGGCGAAGGGGACGCCGCGCCGGCCGGTGCGCTGGAGGGTGCTGAGCCGGTGGCAGACCGTCTCGAAACCGACGCCGAAGCGGGTCTGGAGAAGTTCGATGTCGTAGTGCAGTTCCTCGGCGGCCGTGTGGAAGGCGGTGTACGGCATGAGGAGCGCACCCGCGAAGTAGTCGGCGAGGCCGATGCGGGTGAGGGCGGCGGATTCGGGCGAGGAGGGGCGGGCGGGGGCGGAGGCGCGCTCAGCCTCGCCCATCGTCGTGACCCGCCGTACTCCGTCGGCGCTGCTCCCCGGATCGGCTGCGCGAAGATCCACTTGGGGCGGGAGGTCCGTCACCTTCTCGTCGGTGACCGCCGGATCGACGTGCGCGGACGGCGCAGGCTCGTCATCGCCTGGCGGTCCGCCCGCGCCGGGCTCCGTCCCCTCGTCGTGGCTCTCGGGCGCGATGGCGCGGAGTTCTCCCGTCTCGGCCCCGAAGACGTCCTGGACTCGCACACCTGGGCGCTGCTGAGAGAGGAACCGCAGGAGGACGGTTGAGCCGGCGTTCACCCCTCCCGGAACAGCTCCCGCGCGATGATCGACCGCTGGACCTCGGTGGCCCCCTCGTAGATGCGGGGTGCCCGGACCTCGCGGTAGAGGTGTTCCAGGAGGTGGCCGCGGCGCAGGGCGCGGGCGCCGTGGAGCTGGACGGCGGTGTCCACGGCGTGCTGGGCGGTCTCGGTGGCCAGGAGTTTGGCCATCGCGGAGCGCTTGGCGATGTCGGGGGCGCCGCTGTCGTACGCGGACGCGGCCGCGTGGACCAGGAGGCGGGCGGCCTCGATACGGGTGGCCGTCTCGGCGAGCTGGTGGGAGACCGACTGGAGGTCCTTGAGCGGGCCGCCGAACGCCGTGCGTTCCGCGGCATGGGCGAGGGCGGCGTCCAGGGCGGCCTGGGCCATGCCCACCGCGAAGGCGCCGACGCTCGGGCGGAAGAGGTTCAGGGTGCGCATCGCGACGCCGAAGCCGCGGTCCACCTCGCCCACCACGTCGTCGCGGGTGACCGGGACGCCGTCGAAGGCCAGGGTGCCGATCGGGTGCGGGCTGAGCATGTCCAGCGCGGTGCCGGACAGGCCGGGGCGGCCGGCCGGGACGAGGAAGGCGGTGATGCCGCGGGAGCCCACGCCGCCGCCGGTGCGGGCGAAGACGGTCGCGAAGTCGGCCTCGGGCGCGTTGGAGATCCAGCACTTCTCGCCGGTGAGCCGCCAGCGGCCGGCGCTCGGCGGGCCGTCCGGCTCGGCGGCCAGGGCAAGCGCGGCGGCGTCGGAGCCCGCGGCCGGCTCGCTCAGCGCGAAGGACGCCACCGCGCGGCCCGCGACCACCTCGGGCAGCCAGCGGTCCCGCTGGGCGGCCGTTCCGGACTGGACGACCGGGTACGTGCCCAGGCCCTGGAGTGCGAGCGCGGTCTCGGCCTCGGTCGACTCCTGGGCCAGCGACTCGCGCAGCAGGCACAGGTCGAGGGCGCGTACCGGTCTTTCGGCGGGGAACATACGGCGCAGCAGGCCGAGTTCGCCGAGGGCGGCCACCAAGGGCCGGTTGACGCGGCCGGGCTCGCCGCGTTCCGCCAGCGGGCGCAGCCGCTCGGCGGCGAGGGCGCGCAGCTCGGCGCACCACTTCCGGTCCTCCGGTTCCAGCGCGAATGCGGTCACGGGCGGCTCCCTCGTCTCGGGCCCGGGGTGTGGCCGGGCGGGTCGCTCGGGGCGGTGTGGTGCGCAGTGCTGAGGGGTGCTGTGGCGCGGCGTGCTGAGGGGTGCTGCGGCGTCGGTGAACGGTGCGGTACCGCCCGCGCCGCCGGACCGTATCGCGCTCTGTTGACTGTCGTCACCGACACGTTACGCTGACGGCGGGCCGGCACGGCAGTACCCGGACGGTTTCCTCCGCACGTCACGGCCGGGTGCCGGGCAGGCCCTAGGTCCTGGTCGTCGCATTCCCGCCTGCTGTGCGGGCGGAACGACGGGAAGGTGACGACAGGACCCAGCAAGGTTCCGAGCGTCCCCGCCGTCGTCCGCAAGGGGGCATCCCGGCATGGACCTGACGCCTTCGGCACACCTCGACACCTTCACCCGCGACCACCTACCGCCGGCCGACCAGTGGCCGCGCCTCACGGACCTCGGGTATCCCGGGCGGCTCAACTGCGGCGCCGAACTGCTCGACGCCACGATCGAGCGGCTGGGCACCGGCCGCCCGGCCTTCCGGGACGCGTCCGGCACGGTCTGGACGTACGGGGAACTGCGCGAGCGGGTGGACCGCGTCGCGCACGCCCTCACCGACGACCTCGGTGTGCTGCCCGGCCACCGGGTCCTGCTGCGCGGCCCCACCACGCCCCTGCTGGCCGCCTGCTGGCTGGCGGTGATGAAGGCGGGCGCGGTGGCCATGACCGTGCTGGCCGCCCAGCGCCCGCACGAGCTGGCGACGATCTGCGGCCTGGCCCGGGTGCAGCACGCGCTGTGCGACGTACGGGTGGTCGGGGACCTGGCGGCGGCCGGTGTGCCGGGACTGCGGATCACCCCGTACGGCGGGGACGGCCCCGGGGACCTGCTGCGGCTCGCCGGGCGGCATCCGGGCCCGTACGAAGCGGTGCCGACCGCGGCCGACGACGTCGCGCTGATCGCGTTCACCTCGGGCACCACCGGGCGGCCCAAGGGCTGCATGCACTTCCACCGCGACGTGCTGGCCATCGCCGACACCTTCTCCGCGCAGGTGCTGCGGCCCGCCCCGGACGACGTGTTCGCAGGGAGTCCGCCGCTCGGCTTCACCTTCGGGCTCGGCGGGCTGGTGATCTTCCCGCTGCGGGCCGGCGCGTCGGCGTACCTGGCCGACTGGGGCGGCCCGGAGCAACTGCTGCGCGACATCGCGCGGCACCGCGTCTCCGTGCTGTTCACCGCGCCGACCGCCTACCGGGTCATGCTCACGAAGCTGCCCGGGTACGACCTCTCCTCGCTGCGCCGCTGTGTGTCGGCGGGCGAGAACCTGCCCGCCGCGACCTGGCGGGCGTGGGAACGGGCGACCGGTCTGCGCATCATCAACGGCATCGGCGCGACGGAACTGCTGCACATCTTCGTCTCGGCCGCCGACGAACGGGCCAGGCCGGGGACGACGGGCGTGCCGGTGCCCGGGTTCGAGGCGCGGGTGGTCGACGCGGACGGCCGGCCGGTGCCGGACGGGACGCCGGGGCTGCTCGCGGTGCGCGGCCCGACGGGCTGCCGCTATCTGGCGGACGCGCGGCAGCGGGAGTACGTACGCGACGGCTGGAACCTGACCGGCGACACCTACGTCCGGGACGCGGACGGCTACTTCAGCTACGTGGCACGGGCGGACGACATGATCATCTCGGCCGGGTACAACATCGCCGGACCCGAGGTCGAGGACGCCCTGCTGCGCCATCCCGACGTCGCCGAGGCGGCGGTCGTCGGACGGGCCGACGCGGAGCGCGGCCAGATCGTGGTGGCCCACCTCGTGCTGCGTACGGGGGTGCCGCGCGGGGCGGAGACGGTGGCGGCGCTGCGCGCGTTCACCAAGGAGGCGATAGCGCCGTACAAGTGCCCGCGTGAGATCGTCTTCCACGACGCGCTGCCCCGGACGCCGACGGGCAAGCTCCAGCGCTTCCGGTTGCGCGGGGGCGGAGGCGGGAGTCCGGGGGCCGCGGACCGGGACACGACGAGGCGGGAAACGATGACGTGAGCGACCAGTACGCGCAGGGCACGCCGGGGTCCCTGATCGTCACCTTCTACGGTGCGTACGGGCGCGGGTGGGCGGACGGCCCGGAGGGTCCGGGCGGCCTCGACGTCGCGGACCGCGCGGACGGCCCGGACGGCGGGGACCGCACGGACGGCCCACCCGGCCCGGTGCCGGTCGCCGCGCTGATCAGGCTGCTCGGAGTGCTCGGCGTCGACCCGCCGTCGGTGCGCTCGGCGGTCTCCCGCCTCAAACGCCGCGGGCTGCTTGTCGCCGCCCGTACGGAGTCGGGAGCCGCCGCGTACGGCCTCTCGGACGCCGCGCACCAGCTCCTGGACGACGGTGACCGGCGGATCTACGGCCGGCCGTCCCCCGCGCCGTCGGACGGCTGGGTGCTGGCCGTCTTCTCGGTGCCCGAACAGGAACGGCACAAGCGGCACTTGCTGCGCTCGCGGCTGGCCAGGCTCGGATTCGGCACGGCCGCGCCGGGGGTGTGGATCGCGCCCTCCCTCTGTACGACGAGACCCGGCACACCCTGGACCGGCTGCGCCTCTCCCCGTACGTCGACCTGTTCACCGGCGCGCACGCGGGCTTCGAGCCGACCGCCGACGCGGTGGCGCGCTGGTGGGACCTGGAATCGCTGGCCGGACGGCACCGTGCGTTCCTGGCGGCCCACGAGCCGGTGCTGCGCCACTGGTCGGGCCGCCGCCCCGGCCGGCCCGAGGCGGCGTACCGCGACTACCTGTACGCGCTCGACGCCTGGCGCCGCCTCCCGTACGCGGACCCCGGCCTGCCCTCTCCCTCCTGCCCGAGGACTGGCCGGGCGGCCACGCGGCGGACGTCTTCGGCCAGTTGCACACGCGGCTGCGGGCGGCGGGCGCCCGGTTCGTGCGGACGGCGCTCGACGGGCCGGGCCGGGCGGCGGTCACCGCCTGACGCCCGCGCGCGGTCAGCGTCTCCGCTGCTGGGAAGCGGTGGCGGCCATCGGACGCGGCCGGGCGGCCGCGATGGTGGAGACGACCTCCTTGAAGGAGCCGCACATACGGGTACCGGCCACCGCGGCCAACTCGCCGAACCTGCCCACCCCGTAGGTGACCGCGACTGGTTCCATACGGGCCGTCACCGCCATCCGCATGTCGCTGACCGTGTCGCCCACGTACGCGCTCTCCCACGGCGCCACCCCCAGGTCGGCGGCGGCCCGCAGCACCATTTCCGGGTGCGGCTTGCCGCGCCGGACCATCTCCTGGCTGATGACGGGGCCCAGCAGGTCCCGGATGCCCAGCACGTCCAGCAGGGCCTCGGCGCCGCGGGTGCCCTTCGATGTCGCCACGGCCAGCTCGATGCCGTGCGCGCGCAGCGCGGACAGGCCGGCGGCCACGCCGGGGAAGAGTAACCGCGGCCCCTCGCGCAGCACTTCGCATGCGAACAGCTCGCGGTAGCGGCCGATGGCGGCCGCCACCGCGTCGTGGTCCTCCGGCATCCCGAGCAGCTTGCCGAAGGCCGGCCCCGGCGGCTTGCCGATCGCGGCGGCGGCCTGCCGGGGCGTGACCGAACGGCCCTGTTCGGAGGCGACCTTGACCAGCAGCCTGCTGATCGCCGGCAGGGTGTTGGCGAGGGTTCCGTCGAGATCGAAGACGGCGGCCCTGATGGTCTCGCCGACCGCGGCCCGCGCGGCGCCCCGGGGACGTGGCACGGCTCCCGCTGAATCACGCATTGCTCGACACCTTCCGATTTCCTGTGAGCTTTGTGCATCTGTGGGTCCGGTCGCCTTTCGTGACGACGGCGCCGGACGCGGGAAGACGTGCCGACGGCGCCCACCCGGCAAGCGGCGGACGCGCCGGCGCACACCGGTGTCCAGGAGTGGCGTGCCCGCCCCGGAGCGGACGTGCTCCGGTTGAGCCCCTCCCCTGCCTCGCCTCCGCCAGATTTAAAAACCGTCTGCGCTGTTTGTCAATGCACCCTGCGTCGCTTCCTGCACGCAGAGCCACCATCCCATGGCGCCGCGGGGACACCGGAACTGAGGGGTAGTGACGCAGACAGCAAACACGTACACACCACCAGCATCAGAAGATCACTGCAATAACAGCAGTCACTCCCTAGGGCAGTTTCCGAACCGCATGGTTGGTTTAGTATGTAGAATGCCGTGCGCTCACAGCCGGACTAGAGACAGGACGGACACTGTGCCGACGCAGCATCGAGCGATACAAAGCCGCCAGGCTCTCCTCCGATCGGCCGCCGAGGCCTTCACCGAGAAGGGCGTGCCCGCCTCGGGCATGGTCGACATCAGCCGACGCGCCCGGCTGAGCAAAGGAGCTCTCTACTTCCACTTCGCGTCCAAGGAAGACCTCACCTTCGCGGTACGGGACGAGGCCCTCGGCGCGCTGCGGATCCTGGAGGACGAACTGGCCCGCGCCCCGCACCCGGCCCCCGCCGCCGTACGGGACTTCGCCATCGGGCTGCTCGGCCGGGTGGACACCGACGTCGTCGTACGGGCCGGACTCCAGCTGCGCCCGGAAACCGCGCCGGGCATCGCCGAACCGGCACTCCAACAGCGATGGTTCGCCCTCTTTCTGGAGAAGATCACGGCCGACCAGGCAGCCGGGAAGCTGCCCCCGGCGACGACCCGCGGCGCTCCGCACGGCTGCTCACCGCACTCGTCGTCGGCCTGCTGCACCTGGGTCAGGAAGACCGTACCTGGTGGGAGAGGGACGTCGTCACGGACCTGTGGGCACCGTTACTGCCCAGCGGGGCGGACACGGCGGCCGGGCCCGTACCGGAACCGGCCCACTGACCACCCCGCGGCGGCTCACCACCCGGCCGGCACCGGCCCGTTCACACCTCGACCAGCACCGCGCCCGTATGGCGGCCCCGCGTCAGTTCGCACAGGGCTCGCGGTGCCTGGTCGAGACCCCGCACCCGGGTGTGGGCGAAGACCAGGGAGCCGTCCCGCAGTCCGCGCCCGAACTCCGCCGTCCACTCCTGGACCGCATCGGGGTGGTCGACCATCGAGAAGCCCCGCATCGCGACCCGGCGCGTCACCATGAGCACGGAGTCCACCTCGACCGGCGCCGCCATGCCCGCGCCGCCGCCCAACTGCCCGGAGAGCGCGCCCACCAGCGCGAACCGCGCGCCCGTACGGGCCACGGCGAGCGCCGCGCGCAGCTGTTCACCGCCGACGAGATCCAGCAGGACGTCGATGCCGTCCGGCGCCGCCCGGCGCAGCTGCTCCTCGACCGGTCCCGCGCCGCGGAGCACCACGTCGTCGTAGCCGAGCGTCTCCCTCAGGTACGGGACCTTGTGCGCGGACCCCGTGCTCCCGATGACGCGGACCGCGCCCAGCCGCTTGGCCAGCAGCCCCGCCATGCTCCCGACGCCGCCCGCCGCCCCCGTCACGAACACGGTGTCCCCGGGGCCGGTCTGCGCGGCACGGGTCAACGCGGCCCAGGCGGTCGCGCCCTGTGACAGGTGCGCGGCGGGATCGGGCAGCTCGCCCGGCTCGACGCGCCGGGCCCGGCCCTCCTCCACCGCCGCGAACTCCCGCCAGCCGTACGGGTGCACCACCAGGTCGCCGGGTGCGAACCCGCCGCCGGAGGCCCGTACGACCTCGCCCAGCGCCGTTCCCCACAGCGCCTGCCCCGGCGCGAAGGACGGCATCGGCAGATCGGCGTCGGTCATCATCGTGCTCATGGCCGCCGTCACCGCCATGATCCGGTTGCGTACGAGCAGCCGGCCCGGGCCCGCGGTGGGCACCGGCGCCTCGGCGAGCGTGAAGTGCTCCGGCCCGAGGGCCCCTCGGAGGCGGGCGGCGAGCCGGATCTCCTGGTGGGTGGCGGGGACTTCCGGGTCCGAGGAGGCGGACGGGGCTAAGCGGGCGGGCGGGGCCGGGGGTACGGAAGGGGCGGGTGGTTCGGGTACGGCGTTCGACGCGGTCACGGCGGACTCCTGTGAGATGGGCGGCTTCCGGCGGGCTCTGGCGAGGTAACCGCCGACCCGCCCGTTTCAATACCGCATGGTTGGCTTTTTTAACGTGCCGAAAATACACTGACGGACCGGACTCATAAGGTTGCCCCCAAGCACGACACCCCCTCGAAGAGCACGCGAAAAGCATACGGAGGACGATCGGTGGTCAAGCAGGAACGCGCAGTGCGCACGCGACGTGCCGTCCTCGAAGCGGCGGCGCAGGTCATCGGCACGCGCGGGTACGAAGCGGCCACGATGGCGGAGATCATCCAGCGGGCCGGCGTGACGAAAGGCGCCCTGTACTTCCACTTCGCCTCCAAGGACGCCCTCGCCCGCGCCGTCATCGCGGAACAGACCGACCCCTTCATCCCTCAGGTCACCGACTCCCGGCTGCAGGACGCCATCGACTTCACGCACCAGGTGGCGATAGGGCTGCGGGACGATCCGCTGCTCCAGGCCGGCACCCGGATCGCCGTCGAGACCACGTTCACCGACGAGCCGCTGGTCCCCTACCAGGCCTGGATCGACATCGTCACGACGATGTTCGCCGACGCCAAGGAGAAGGGCGAACTGCTCCCGGCGATCGCGCCGGAGCGGGCCGCGGAGTTCTTCGTCTCCGCGTACATGGGGGTGCAGCTGTTCTCGCACGCCGCGTCCAACCGTCTCGACCTGCCCGAACGCGTCACGGCACTCTGGAAGCACATCCTCCCCGGCCTGGCCTCGCCGGGCGCGCTGAGTCATCTCGACCCGCACGGCCGCTCGGTACAGACCGCGGCCTGACGGCCCGGCAAGCCGCACCCCCACTCCCGGCGGCCGCTCCAGCCCGCACCGGCTGCCGCTCCGGCCGTCGGCGCTCCCCTCCGCACCGGCCACCACCCCCTGTGCTCCCCGGCAAGAAAGCCGGTGGAAGCACTAGAAAACAAACCATCCGGTTTGTATCTTGGGCCGCGTCGGTCCGCCACCGAGGCCCACCCCGTCCGAGCGGAGTGAGCCGCTACCAGGGAGGGAACCCGCATGGCCAGCGCCACGCTCACCGCGCCGTCCACCGCAGCAGACCACCGTCCGTGCGCCGGACGGGAGCACCGCAGCCTCTCGGACCTGCCGCCGCTGACGACCACCGTGCCCCGGCAGTACGTGCACCGGACCGCCGTGTCCGAGGTGTTCCTGACCGACTGGCGCCGCGCGGGGAGCGGCGCCTGGGCGGTGAGCGCCCAGTGGCCGCGGGCGCACAGTTTCTACGGCCCGGTCGATGGTCTGCACGACCCCATGCTGCTCGTGGAGACGATGCGGCAGGCCAGCATCCTGCTGGCGCACGTGGCGCACGACGTACCCCTCGACCACCCGATCATCTGGCAGGCCCTGCGCTACTCCCTCCGCCCCGAGGCACTGCGCGTCACCGGCGCACCCGCCGAGATAGAACTGCACATCACCGACCACGACCTGCTGCACCGCGGCAGGAGGCTGGCAGGCGCGCGACTGCGGTACCACGTCCTGCGCGACGGCGCCGAACTGGCCAC
Source organism: Streptomyces sp. Ac-502 (assembly GCF_045222935.1). NCBI lineage: Bacteria > Bacillati > Actinomycetota > Actinomycetes > Kitasatosporales > Streptomycetaceae > Streptomyces > Streptomyces sp. Ac-502. The sequence goes on along the minus strand of NZ_JBHFFO010000001.1, from coordinate 7,985,256 downwards.
CGCCGAACTGCACTTCGCCTGCCAGACCCCCGCCGTCTACCGCCGGTTGCGCGGCGAGTACAGCGACGTCCAGCGGGCCAACGCCCGCACACTGGACCTGGCCGAGCCGGTCGCCCCCGACTGGTCGCCCGCGACCGCACCGACGACGTGGTCCTCTCCCCCACCGGCCACGCCAACCGCTGGCAGCTACGGGTGAACACCGCGCACCCGGTGCTCTTCGACCACCCCGTGGACCACGCCCCCGGCATGCTGATGGTGGAGGCCGCCCGACAGGCCGCGCACGCCGCCGCCGGCCCCGGCTTCTCCCTGCCCGCCGACATGGAGTGCGCCTTCCACCGCTACGGCGAACTGGACGCCCCGTGCTGGGTCGAGGTGGCCCCGGGACACGCCACGCAGGACCGCCACCTTCTCGACATCACCATCCAGCAGAACGGCCACCCCGTCTTCACGGCCCGCACCGCGGACCGGACGCTGCGCTGAACCTCAGGACACGCACCGTGTGCGTCAGGCGCGACAAGCAGGGGTGGCGTAAGGACATGACGGCTCGCCGCCTCTGCCGAAATGGCCCGGGAACAGGAAATGCGCACGGAAGGCGAACAGGGCCTGATTGCGAAATGCTCCGCGCGCAGCAGAAGAATGACGAGCTGCCGGGAGAATGCGTCACCTTCGGGTATCGGACGGTGCGCGGACCTCATTCGGCGTCGAGCGCGTCGAGCACCGCTTCGCCGTTCGCCATGGCCCACTCGGTCAGCATGTGGATCGGTTCGATCAGTGTCTCCCCGAGCGGGGTGAGTTCGTACTCGACGCGGGGCGGTGCCTCGGCGTAGGCGTGGCGGCGGACGAGGCCGTGTGCCTCCAGGCGGCGGAGCGTCTGGGTGAGCATCTTGCGGGAGATGCCACCGATCAGGTCGATCAGTTCGCCATGGCGCACCGGGCCCCTGCTGAGGCCGTAGAGCACGACCACCGTCCATTTGTCGGCGATCAGCTCGACCGCCATACGCGCCGGGCAGTCGGCGAGGAAGGGACCACCGGGGCCGAAACCGCTCATGGCGCCAAAGGTACCTGCTGGTTCCTGTCGGATACCTAGCCTGGTTTCTCCCCCTTTCCGAGTCAGGAGAGTCATGCGAGTCATCACCCAGCAGACGCTCGGCGGTCCCGAGGTGCTCACTGTCGTGGACGCACCCGAGCCCCGGCCCCTTCCGACCGAGGTCCTCGTGCGCGTCAAGGCGATCGGACTGAATCCGCTGGAAGCGCGGCTGCGGGCCGGCGAGTTCCCGCTGGTGGGCCGGCCGCCGTTCACCCTCGGCTGGGACATCAGCGGTGTGGTCGAGGAGGCGCGGACATGGCGGTTCAGGCCCGGGGACGAGGTGTTCGGGATGCCGCTGTTCCCGCGGGCGGCGAACGCGTACGCCGAGGCCGTGTCGGCACCGGCGCTGCACCTGGCACGCAAGCCGGCCGCGCTCTCGCACGTCGAGGCGTCGGCGCTGCCGGTCGTCGGGCTGACGGCGTGGCAGGGCCTCGTGGACTTCGGCGGGGTGGGTGAGGGCGACCGTGTCCTGGTGCACGGCGGTGGCGGCGGGGTCGGCCATGTCGCGGTGCAGATCGCGAAGGCGCTCGGCGCGCACGTGATCGCGACCGCCGCCGGGAGCAAGCGGACGTTCGTCGAGGGCCTCGGCGCCGACGAGGTGGTCGACTACACGGCGGTCGACTTCACCGAGGCGGTGAGCGACATCGACGTCGTGCTCGACACGCTCGGCGGCGACACCGCCGAGCGGTCGCTCGGGGTGCTCCGCCCGGGCGGCCGCCTGGTGACGGCGGTCGCCGAGCAGAACGCGCGGCTCATCGCCGCGTCCGAGGCGGCCGGGATGCGCTTCAGCGGGATCGCGGTCGACCCCGATCCGGTCGCCCTGCGCGGCCTCGTCGCACTCGTCGAACAGGGCAGGCTCCGGGTCCATGTGCAGGAGACGTTCCCGTTCGAGCGTGTCGCCGACGCGCACCGGCTGCTCGACGGCGGTCACCTCCAGGGCAAGCTCGTCCTGACCGTCTGACCCCGTCGCCTCGTCGTCCCAGTCTCAGCCTCGTCGTCCCAGTCTCAGCCTCGCCATCCCGGCTTCAGCCTCGTCACCCCAACCTAAGCCGCGGCTTCGGCGCGTCCGTGCGGCCGGTGGGCGGGGTACGGCTGCCCGCGCGGTACGGGAGGGGCCAGGGGGCGCCGGGGCCCGAGTAGTCCTGCTCGGCGGCCGCGTGCAGGGTCCAGTGCGGGTCGTACAGGTGGGGGCGGGCCAGGGCGCACAGGTCGGCGCGGCCCGCCAGGAGCAGGGAGTTGACGTCGTCCCAGGAGGAGACGGCGCCCACCGCGATCACCGGGACGCCCAGGCGGTTGCGGATGCGGTCGGCGAACGGGGTCTGGTACGAACGGCCGTACTCGGGCCGCTCGTCGGGGACGACCTGGCCGGTCGAGACGTCGATGGCGGCGGCGCCGTGGGCGGCGAAGGCGCGGGCGATCTCCACCGAGTCCTCGGCGGTGGTGCCGCCCTCGGCCCAGTCGGTGGCGGAGATCCGTACGGTCATGGGCCGGTCGGCGGGCCAGGCGGCGCGTACCGCGTCGAAGACCTCCAGCGGGAAGCGCAGCCGGGCGGCGAGGTCGCCGCCGTACGCGTCGGTGCGCCGGTTGGTGAGCGGGGACAGGAAGCCGGAGAGGAGGTAGCCGTGGGCGCAGTGCAGTTCGAGGAGGTCGAAGCCGGCGCGGGCCGCCGATCGGGCGGATCGCACGAACTGGTCACGCACGGCGGCGAGTTCTGGTTCGGTGAGGGCGTGCGGTATCTGGTTGACGCCGGGGCGGTACGGCAGCGCGGAGGGCGCCACGAGCGGCCAGTTGCCTTCGGGCAGCGGCTGGTCGATGCCGTCCCACATGAGGCGGGTGGAGCCCTTGCGGCCGGAGTGGCCGAGCTGGACGCCGATGGCGGTGCCCGGTGACCGCGCGTGCACGAAGTCGGTGACCCGGCGCCAGGCCGTCTCGTGTTCCGGTGCGTACAGGCCCGTACAGCCGGGGGTGATGCGGCCCTCGGGGCTGACGCAGACCATCTCGGTCATCACCAGTCCGGCGCCGCCGAGGGCGCGGGCGCCGAGGTGGACGAGGTGGAAGTCGCCCGGTGTGCCGTCGCCGTCGGCGGAGTACATGTCCATCGGGGAGACCACGACGCGGTTGCGCAGGGTCAGTCCGCCGAGCCGCAGCGGCGTGAACATGGGCGGAGTGCCGGCGGGGACGCCGGCCTCCTCCTCGACCGCCGCGACGAACTCCGGGTCGCGCAGCCGCAGGTTGTCGTGGGTGACGCGGCGGCTGCGGGTGAGCAGGTTGAAGGCGAACCGGCGGGGCGGCTGGCCGGTGTACTCCGCCAGCTCCTCGAACCAGGCGAGGCTGGCGCGGGCGGCCCGCTGGGTGGAGGCGACGACCGGTTGCCGCTCGGTCTCGTACGCGGCCAGCGCGTCGGGGAGACCGGGGTGCTCCTCCAGGCACGCGGCCAGCGCGAGGGCGTCCTCGACGGCCAGTTTGGTGCCGGAGCCGATGGAGAAGTGGGCGGTGTGCGCGGCGTCGCCGAGCAGGACCGTGTTGCCGTGCGACCAGCGGTCGTTGACGACGGTGCGGAACGCGGTCCAGGCGGAGTTGTTGGAGCGCAGCGGGCGGCCGCTCAGCGCGTCGGCGAAGACCTTGGCGCACCACTCGGCGGACTCCCGCTCGTCGCACCGGTCCAGGCCGCCCCGGCGCCAGACCTCCTCGCGCATCTCGACGATGACCGTGCCGGCACCGTCCGGGTGCTCCGTCCCGGGCTCGGGGCGGGCGTAGGGGTAACCGTGCAGCTGGACGACGCCGTGCCCGGTCTCGGCGATCTCGAAGCGGAACGCGTCGAACGCGAAGTCCGCGGCGAGCCAGATGTAGCGGCAGCGGTGGGTGGTGACGCTGGGCCGGAAGACGTCGGCGTGCGCGGCGCGGGTGAGGCTGTGCACGCCGTCGGCTGCGATCACCAGGTCGTGTGTGGTGGCGAGTTCGGCGGCGGGCGGGGCCTGGGTACGGAAGTTCAGCCGTACGCCGAGGAGCGGCAGCGCTCGTGGAGGATGCGCAGCAGCCTACGGCGGCCGAGGGCGGCGAAGCCGTGCCCGCCGGAGGTCAGGGTGTGCCCGCGGTGCACGATGTCGATGTCGTCCCAGCGCACGAACTCGCGTTGGAGCGCGCGGTACACCTGCGGGTCGGCGTGCTCGATGCCGCCCAGGGTCTCGTCGGACAGCACGACGCCGAAGCCGAAGGTGTCGTCGGGAGCGTTGCGCTCCCAGACGGTGATGTCGCGCTCCGGGTCCAGGCGCTTGAGGAGGACGGCGGCGTAGAGGCCGCCCGGGCCGCCCCCGATGACGGCCACCTTGCGGGCGCCCACCCTTATTTCCCCTGCCATTTCGGGGGCCGCTTCTCGGTGAAGGCGGCGTGGAACTCGGCGTAGTCGGCGCTGTTCATCAGCAGCGCCTGGGTGGCGGCGTCCATCTCGACGGCGGCGCCCAGCGGCATGTCCAGTTCGGCGGTGAGCAGGGCCTTGGTCTGGGCGTAGGCGAGGGCGGGCCCTTCGGCGAGCCGCCGGGCGAGGATGTGGGACGCGGCGTCCGCGCGGCCCTCCTCGGCCAGTTCGCTGAGCAGGCCGATGCGTTCGGCCTCGGTGGCGCGTACCGGTTCGCCGAGCATCAGCAGCCGGGTCGCGTGTCCGAGGCCGACCACCCGGGGCAGCAGGTAGGCGGCGCCCATGTCGCCGCCGGAGAGGCCGACCTTGGTGAAGAGGAAGGCGAAGCGGGCCGAGGGGTCGGCAACGCGGAAGTCGGCGGCCAGGGCGAGCACGGCGCCGGCCCCGGCCGCGACGCCGTGCACCGCGGCGATCACAGGGAACGGGCACTCCCGCACGGCCCGTACGACCTGGCCGGTCATCCGGTTGAAGTCGAGCAGCTGCGCGGTGTCCATGGCGAGCGTGGCGCCGATGATCTCCTCGACGTCGCCGCCGGAGCAGAAGCCGCGGCCTTCACCGCCGAGGACGAGGGCGCGCGCCGACCGTGCCCTGGACAGCTCGGCGAGCAGGTCCCGCAGGTCGGCGTATGCCTCGAACGTGAGCGCGTTGAGCTTGTCCGGACGCGCGAGGGTGACGGTGACGATGCCGTCTTCCCTGGTCACGCGGATGTGCTGCCATGCGTCGGTGGTACGGGCGGAACCTGTGAACGGGCTCATCGGGCAACTGCCCCCTTCAGCCGGACGGCTGGTGCAGACACGCAATCGCGCTTCGAAGTTATCACCGTTGTGTGACTGTCGTCACGAGTGCGCGATAACCGGCCGGGGTGTCGGCGGCTGCGGCCGACCCCGCGGCCGGGGGCGCGTCATCCGAGGACGAGCGCGCCGGCCGGAGTCAGCAGCCGGGGCCGACCGGCGGAGACGACGTGAGGGCGAGGGCGGCGTTCCGCAGCTGGTCCGCCCACTTCTGCTCGTTGAGCCCCAGCGTGTACTCGATACAGCACTCGCATTGCGGGATCAGCGCCACGAACGACCGCTCCGCCGCGGTCCCGGCCTCCGTCTCCCACCATGCGTCCCTCGCCAGGTCAGCGGGAGCTATTTCGCCGTCGACGAGTTTCGCCGCCATCCGGCGCAGAGCGTGGCGCCGCGCCAGGTCCCGGCTCGGCAGTTCGATCCCGGACTCGGCAAGTGCTTGCTCGAACGTGTCGCGGATATCGCGGACATCCGCGCTGCGCGGCCGGCCGGCCAGCTCGCACAGTGCCGGGGCGTCCAGTCCGGCTGCGAGCGCCTCGGCAGCGACCATCGGCAGATCCTCCGGGCGCATCTCGTCCGCCTGATAGCGGCACGCCACCTCACTCAGGGCCGTGAGTCCACGCCGCGCCGAAGATTCCGGTTCCACTGACGTTCCTTCCTTCACTTCCCGGCTTCCTTCACTTCCCGACTTCCTGACGGGAAGCCGTTTCTTTCCCGCTCACGGCGCCCCCGCTCATTCCGTTCCCGGTGTGCCGTTCGGCTGCCGGGCCGTGGCTCCGCGGCGCGGCTCCGCGGATGTCAGCAGCGCGGCGAGCCGGTGGGTGTCCGCGAGGTAGCGGTCGTAGGGGAAGCCGGCCTCCAGGAGGGCGGTGCGGAATTCCTCCTCCAGGGGCTTGCCCTCGGCCAGGAAGGTGGCCTGGCCGGTCGGGGTGAGGGCGACCAGGCGCCGGCGCTTGTGGGCGGGGTCGACGCTGATCGTCACGTACCCCTCCGCCTCCAGCGGGCGCAGAGCGCGGCTGACGGCGGGATCGGACAGGGTCAGGGCCTCGGCGAGCTGGTGCTGGGTGGCGGGCTGGATCTCTTCGAGGGTGCCCAGCAGCCGCAGTTGACTGGGGGTGAGGCGCTGGTCCGGGCCGGAGCGGCGCCGGGCCGCCTCGCCCATCAGCATGACCACGCGATACAGGAGCTCTGCCAGTCCTTCGTCCATGCGGCCAGCCTACCGGACTCTTGCGCCGTTAATATTAACCATGCAACACTCAAGCCATGGACACTCTCCCGTACGCCGTTCAGACCACGTTTCCCCTGCTCTTCATGCTGGTGCCCGCCCTCGGCGCACTGCTGAGCCACCGCCGCAGCCCGGGCCGGCCGGCGGCGGAGATCTGGCAGCGCTGGTGGTCCGTCGGCGCCCTCGGCATCGGCAGCCTGTGGATCACGCTCGCGTTCCTGGCGTTCCCCGAAGGCATGGCCGACACCATCGGCTTCGCCCACTCGCCGTTCCAGTTCGAGATCGCCTTCGCCAACCTCGCCCTCGCCGTACTGGGCTTCCGCAGCGCCTCCGCGTCACCCCGGGAGCGCCTCACGAGCGGGCTGGCGGCCGCCGCGTTCCTGTGGGGCGCCGCGATCGGCCACGTCTACCAGTGGTTCGCCAACGGCGACCACGCCGCCGGGAACACGGGCGGCATCCTGGCCAACGACATCCTCATCCCCGCCGTCATGATCGCCCTGGCCGCCCGGGACGTCCGCCGCACCGGCTCCCGCCGCGGCCACGCCCTCCACCCGGCCGCCTGACCGCGGCGGCCCGCCTACGCGCCTTCGGAACCGGCGCCCGCGGACCCGGCACCGCTGCGGCCCAGCCGGGAGTGCCGCCGCCCGTACAGCGCGTAGACGAGCGCGCCGGCCACCAGGAACCCGGCGAACTGGAGCCAGGTCGCCGACCCCGTCCCGTAGATCAGATAGCCGCAGAAGGCGATGCCGAGCACCGGGCTGACCGGGAAGAGCGGCACCCGGAAGCGGCGCGGCAGGCCGGGGCGGGTGCGGCGCAGGACCATGACGCTGACGTTGACCACGGCCATCACGGCGAGCGTGCCGATGGTCGTCAGATTCATGACGACGTCCAGCGGGACCACCGCGGCCGGGATCGCGAAGAGCACGGCGACGATCCAGGTGCCCGCCACCGGCGTGGAGGTCTTCGGCGAGATCCGTTCGAAGACCCGGGGCACGAGCCCGTCGCGGGACATCGACATCAGGATGCGGGTCTGGCCGTACATGACGGCCAGGACGACGGAGGCGATGGCGACGACCGCGCCGAAGGCGATCACGCCGCCGCCGACGGCGGAGCCGGTGACCTGGTTGACGACGAGCGACAGGGCCGCGGGCTTGTCGCCGACCTCGTCGGCGGAGAGCGCGCCGATGGCGGAGAGCGCGACCACGCAGTACAGCACGGTGACCAGACCGATGCAGATCATGATCGCGGTGGGGATGTTCCGGCGCGGGTTCTTCACCTCTTCGCCCGCCGTGGTGATCGCGTCGAAGCCGATGTAGGAGAAGAAGGCGACCGAGGCACCGGAGGTGATGCCGGCGACGCCCTCCGGGGCGAACGGCGTGAGGTTGCCGTCCTGGAAGGCGGTGAAGGCGATGACGCAGAACAGGACCAGGATGCCCAGCTTGAGCACGGCCATCGCGGCGGTCGCGCGGGCGCTCTCCCGGATGCCGCGCACCAGCAGCACCGCGGCCAGCAGCATCACCACGACGGCCGGGACGTTGACGATGCCGCCGTCGCCGGGCGGGCTGGACAGGGCGGCGGGCAGCTGCCAGCCGACCAGGCTGTTCAGCAGCTCGTTCAGGTACTGCCCCCAGCCGACGGCGACGGCCGAGACGGAGACGCCGTACTCCAGCAGCAGGCACCAGCCGACGAGGAACGCGGTGCGCTCGCCGAGCGTGGCGTACGCGTAGGAGTAGGAGCTGCCGGACACCGGGATCGCGCCGCCCAGCTCCGCGAAGGAGAAGGCGGTGAAGACGCAGGTGACGGCGGCCAGCACGAAGGAGACGAGGACGGCGGGGCCGGACCGGGCGACGGTGTCGGACAGGCCGACGAAGATGCCGGTGCCGACGATGGCGCCGATGCCGAAGCACACGAGCTGGAAGAGCCCCATGGTGCGCTTGAGGCCGTGGCCTTCGAGATCCGCGCCGGATTCGGCGACGAGGACGTCGGGGGACTTGATGCGCAGTCCGGACGGACCTGACGGAGGCATGGGGGTGGTTCTCATCTCTGGTGGAGCGTGGTGCGTGGTGCCTGGTGCGGCGCGCGGCGGGGTGGGCCGCGCGCGGAGCGGGGTCGGGGCCGGTGGGCCCGTACCCGTGGGTCCGTTCGATGGTAGCCCGTATACCTGCATGATCGCCCATGGGGTCGTATAGCCATGCATTACGGGCGCACGAAGCCGCGCGGCGCCGGGCCGCGCGGCTGTGCCGGCGGCCCTCAGGCCATGGTGGCGACCAGGACCGCCTTGATCGTGTGCAGCCGGTTCTCCGCCTCGTCGAAGACGACCGAGTGCGCCGACTCGAAGACCTCGTCGGTGACCTCCAGGGAGGTCAGTCCGTGCCGCTCGAAGATCTCTTGGCCCACGGCGGTACCCAGGTCGTGGAAGGCGGGCAGGCAGTGCAGGAACCTCACGTCCGGGTTGCCGGTGGCGCGCAGCACGTCCATCGTGACGGCGTAGCCGCCGAGCAGCGCGATCCGCTCGTCCCAGACCTCCTTGGGCTCGCCCATCGAGACCCATACGTCGGTCGCCACGAAGTCCGCGCCGCGCACCCCCTCGGCCACGTCCGCGGTGACGGTGACACGGGCGCCGCTGTGCGCGGCCAGCTCCTTGGCCCGGCTGACGACCTCCTCGTCCGGCCACAGGCCCTCGGGCGCGACGATGCGTACGTCCATGCCGAGCAGCGCGCCGGTGATCAGGTAGGAGTTGCCCATGTTGTAGCGGGCGTCGCCGAGGTAGGCGAGGGTGATCTCCGACAGCGGGCGGCCGGGCGCGTGTTCCTTGATCGTCAGCACGTCGGCGAGCATCTGGGTGGGGTGCCACTCGTCGGTCAGGCCGTTGAAGACCGGGACGCCGGCGTACGCGGCCAGCTCCTCGACGATGGACTGCGAGCTGCCCCGGTACTCGATGGCGTCGAACATCCGGCCGAGCACCCGGGCGGTGTCCTTCACCGACTCCTTGTGCCCGATCTGCGACCCGGCGGGGTCCAGGTAGGTGGTCGAGGCGCCCTGGTCCGCGGCGGCGACCTCGAAGGCGCAGCGGGTGCGGGTGGAGGTCTTCTCGAAGATCAGGGCGATGTTGCGGCCCCGCAGGCGCGCGACCTCCTCGCCCGCGCGCTTGGCGGCCTTCAGCTCGGCCGCCAGGTCGACGAGGCCGTGGAACTCCTCGGCGCCGAAGTCCAGCTCCTTGAGGAAGTGGCGGCCCTTGAGGTCTGTCGCCATGGGGTGGGCTCCTAGGTCGCGGCGATCGGGACACTGGAAGTGTATACGACAGTCCGTATCTCTATTCAGGACGGCTGTCGGTCCCGGCCCCGTACGGCGCCGCACCCCTCCCCTACTCTTCCCCGCCGCGGACGGTTCCTCCCCTACACCGGATCACGCTCCACCGGGCAGCTCATGCAGCGCGGGCCGCCCCGGCCGCGCCCCAGCTCGCTTCCCGGAATGGTAATGACCTCGATGCCGCGCTTGCGCAGGAAGGTGTTGGTGGTCACGTTGCGCTCGTACGCCACCACCACGCCCGGCTCGACGGCGAGCACGTTGCACCCGTCGTCCCACTGCTCACGCTCGGCCGCGTGCACGTCCTGCGTCGCGGTCAGCACCCGGATGTCGTCCAGGCCCAGCGCCGCCGCCATGGCGCGGTGCATGTGCTCCGGCGGATGGTCGGTGACCTTCAGGTCCTGGTCGCCGGCGCCCGGTTCGATCGTGTACGAGCGCAGCATCCCCAGCCCCGCGTACTGCGTGAACGTTCCGCCGTCCACCATCGTCATGACCGTGTCCAGGTGCATGAACGCCCGCCGCTTGGGCATGTCCAGCGCCACGATCGTCCGGGCCGACCCCGCCGCGAACAGGCCGCGCGCCAGCATCTCGACCGCCTGCGGGGTGGTCCGCTCGCTCATCCCGATCAGCACGGCGCCGTTGCCGAGCACCAGCACGTCACCGCCCTCGATGGTCGACGGGTAGGCCGCCTGCCCCTCCGACCAGACGTTGAAGCCGCCGCCGCGGAACAGCTTGTGGTGCCGGTAGATCGCCTCGTAGTGCACGGTCTCGCGCTGCCGGGCCGGCCAGCGCATGGCGTTGATGGACACCCCGTCGTACACCCATGCCGAGGTGTCGCGGGTGAACAGGTGGTTGGGCAGCGGGCGCAGCACGAAGTCGTCGAGGTCCATCACGTGAAAGCGGACCGAGGTGGGCTCCGGGTGCGCCGCCAGGTACTCCCGCTTGGTCATCCCGCCGACCAGCGCCTCCACCAGTTCGGGGACGGGCAGCGCGTCGAAGACGGCCCGCAGGTGGTCGGTGGCCAGCGGCCCGTACTCCTTCTCGTGGAAGACCCGGTCCAGGACGAGCGTCCGGGCCTCGGGAACCTGAAGGGTCTCGGCCAGCAGATCCGCGAACAGGTGCACCTCGACCCCCGGTCCCGGAGGATGTCCGCGAAGGCGTCGTGCTCGGCGCGCGCCCGGCGCACCCACAGCACGTCGTCGAAGAGCAGGGCGTCCTTGTTGGTCGGGGTGAGTCGCTTCAGCTCCAGATCGGGGCGGTGCAGGATGACGCGGCGCAGCCGCCCGGCCTCGGAGTCGACATGGAATGCCATGCCCCCATCTTCGCCGCTGACGGCCCGCGGCGGAGGGTCACGGAACTGCCGCGACACGGGTTTCGCTTCCGCCGTACGGCCGCGACGCGGGCGGCACCGGGCGGGCAGGCAGGCCTCCTAGGAACCCGTCACGGCGAGGACGGCGATCATGATCACGGCGACGGCCACCACCATGAGGAGCGCGCCGACCCATATCTGGCCGGCCGGAGCCTCGTCCCGGTCCCGGTCCGGGTCCGGGTCCGGGTCCGGGTCGCCGTCCGGCGCGCGGCCGCCGCGGAAGCGCGGCACGCGGGACCGGAGGCCGCGTCCGGCGCTCCGGCGGGCGGCGAACCTGCGGGCGCCTCGCCCCGGCTCTTCCCGCACCGGCGCGGCCGCCGGCATCGTCGTGCCGGTGTGTGTCGCGGCCTCGAACAGCGCCCGCCAGCCCTGCTCCCCGAAACCGGTGGGCCGGCCGTCGTCGAGGAGGTGCGCCAGCATCTCGCGGCCCAGCCCGTGGTCACCGTGCCACAGGTCCGGCAGAACCTGCCGCAGCAGGCCAGGGGCCTGGCCCTGGTCGCCGTACGGACGCACCAGCCCGTCGTACAGGCGCACGGCGGTGTGCACCCTCCCTGGCCGTCCGGCCCGGTGACCGGGTACTCGGCACGGCGCTCTCCGTACGGGCCGAGGAACAGACGGGCGTGGAGCAGCCGTTCGCAGACCCCCTGGGCGTCGGCGGCGGAGCGGTGCGGAGCCCGGAGGATCAGCACCCGGGCCACGCGGTCGGCCTGCTGGGCGGGGAGGCCGCCGCCCAGGACCTCCAGGAGCACCCGGTCCGAGCTGTTGGCCAGGTATTCCCCGGCCTCCGTGCCGTCGCGGCGCAGCACGCCGTCGAGCATCTGGGCGCTCACGCCGCGGGCGAGTCCCGCGCCGGCCCGGACGGCCTGTGAGGCGGGCGGGTCGTAGGACTGCCTGCCCCCTGATCCTGGTCCTGCCGCAAGTTGTCGAACACCGTGTCGTACCTCTGGCCGCCGTACCCCGCGCTGTCGTACCGCTCCTCCCGGGCCCGCTCCTCCCGGGCCCGGTCGTACAGCGTCCCCTGCGACGGCTCACGGGACTCGGCCGGCCGGCCCGTTCGGGAGCGGCGGTGGTCCCCGGCGTGGCTGAGCCACTTCAACGCCTCGTGCACCAGGCGCACCCGTTCGTCGAGGCGTTCCTCCTCGAAGACGCGCCGCTCGGCCAGTGCGCGGCGCGTCTCACGCAGCGCACCGGAATCGTGGCGGATCTCCAGGTAGTGCTCGGCCAGCCGGGCGGCGGCCTCCCCGGCCGGATCGCCGTGGTCCGGCGCGCGGCTGTCCCGGCCGTCCCGGCTGTCGCCGCGGCTCGGGCGGGCGGGGTCCAGCCGGGTCAACTGCTGGTCCCGCGTGGCCGACACGGGCCAGCGCGGGACGAAGACGTAGCGGAACGGCCCGCCGTCCCGGGTGTCGTGGGTGGCGAAGGACCAGCCCGGCAGCGCCCGGCCGGCCAGGTTCCGCAGCGCCCACAGGACGTGGACCGGCCCGTCGCCGCCGGTGCGGTCCCGCACGGAGAGCCGCTGCCGCGGTTCGCGCAGGCGCGCGGCGAGCACCGCCGTCAGTTCGGCGTCGAACAGCCCGGCCCGCTCGGTGAGTTCCGGCGCCGCCCGGTCGGTGGCCGCCCGCAGCGCCTGGGCCGGTACGCACTCCAGGGACCGCCCCTCGACCTCCAGCAGGTCGATGCCGCTGCCCTCCCAGCGCCAGGCGTGCAGGCCCAGGCAGCGGCCGGGCGTCAGCACGGACGGGCTGCCCAGCAGCGCGTGGGAGCAGGTGCTGGGGCGGCCGCCCCGGTCCTGGCCGGGGACGCGACGGATCAGCAGGACCGAACTCTCGGCCCCCCGCTCGCCCCGCAGCTCCACCCGGGCCAGGCTCTCGCGGGCCTCGTCGCCGGGCACGCTCAGCAGCGTGGCGACCTTGCGGTAGATGGGCTCCAGCCCGTCCCGGTTGCCCGACCAGGCGACCGGGCCGACGCCCGCGCCGCCGACGGCGAGGTCCGCGTCCCAGCGGAAGACGATCTGGTGCACCGGTGCGTCGGTCCCGCTCACAGTCCCACCTCCTGGGAATCGGCTCCCGGCAGGAGCCCGCACATCGCGAAGATCGACAACAGTGGGGAGAGCACCCGCCTCGGCCGTACGCCCTGGGGGAAGCCGCCCGCGTCCTCCTGGCCGCCGGTGGCCGACGCGAAGTGCAGGGTGCACCGCGCGCAGTCGCCGAACGGCTTGAGCCAGGCGGGCCCGCCGTGGTGGCGCAGGAAGGCGTACACGTCGCGGCTCTCCTCGCGCAGGGCCCGGGCCGTCGGCCGGGCGCTCTCGGGCGCGGTCAGCCAGCGCGCCACGGCCGGCTCGAAGCGGATCAGGTCGCTCTTGCCCACGACGACCGCGGCCGCCGCGTTCACGTACGGCCGGCCGTCGCGCGGCACCCGGTCCAGTACAGTGCCGAACGAGCGGTCGCCGAGGTCGTCGGTGCGCTGTTTGGTGCGTTCGCGCACCGCGTCCAGGTACGGCAGCGGCAGCGCGCGCAGCGGGTCGACGACGAAGAGGAACGCGTTGACGGCGGCGAGGAACCGGGTCACCCGGCCGGTGCGTTCCAGGTCCTCGCCCGACAGGTCGAAGAAGACCACCGGCCGGGGCCGGGCCGCGCCGCCTCCGCTGACCAGCAGCCCGTCGGCGAACTCCGCGAAGTCCGTCTGCTCGGTGTGCGCCAGCGTCTCGCCGGCCCGCAGCTTGAGGACCCGTTCGTTGAGGTAGGCGCGGTGCGACTCGGTGTGCAGCGGGGTGACCTTGAGGCCGTGGGCGTCCAGCGCGCCGCGCTCCACCTCGCCGATCATCGAGGCGAGCAGGTGTGTCTTGCCGGCGCGGGAGCTGCCGACCAGGGCCACGGTCAGGGGCTCGCCGTTGGTGAGGTAGGGGGCGGGAAGGTAGTGCTCGCGCAGGTCCGCCGAGTTGTCGCACTTCTGGAACGCCTCGCGCAGGATGTCCTCGTAGCGCAGCTTGTTGTCGTCCTTCCTCGGGAGGACGACGGGGGTGAACTCAAAGTGGGTGTGCTCGTTGCGTTCGTACAGCTGGTCCGGCCTGAAGGGAATCCGGTCGAGGCAGTACGGGCACACCACTTCCCGGGCGTCGGACTGCGGGGATCGCGTGCTCACCGGCGCCCTCCCGTGCCCGTACGGCCGGTGCCGAACAGGGCGCGAAGCCCGCGGCCCGGGCCCCGGCCGCCTGTCTCCGGCTCCGTCTCGCGGTCGCCGCCCAACCCCAGCTCCGCTCTCTTGCGCGCCAGTTCCTCGTCGAAGACGCGGCGGCCCGGCTCCAGGGGGTCGGCCGGCAGCGGGCGGCCCTGGAGCGGGTCCTGCCGGTTGAGCATCCGCAGCACCTCCACGGGGTGACCGCGCTCCCTGGCCCGGGGCGCGAAGGCGCCGGCCAGCACGCCGAGCGAGGGCAGCCGCGCCAGGTCGCGCGGCGCTCCGTCCGGCTCCCCTTCGCGGCCGGTGACCAGGTGATACATCATCTGGGCCACGCTCCACAGGTCGTCACGCGGGTCCGCCGTGCCGTGCCCGGCGCGCTGCTCCGGTGAGGCCCAGGGGGCCTCGCCCAGCGCCTCGCGGGGGTGCCCGGCGCGGGTGGCCAGACAGGGCTCGGGCAGCCGGACATGGCGGCCGTCCCACCGTACGGAGTGCGGGGTCAGCCCGCGGTGCACGACGCCCACGGCTTCCAACAGCCGTACGGCCAGCACCAGTTCGCTGCGGATGCGCTCCTGCTCCTTGACCGTGGCCCGGCCCGCGAGCACCGCCAGGGGGCGGCCGCGCGCGGGTTCGTAGAAGACGAACGGCTCCCGTACGTCCAGGTGGTAGCCGCCGAGCCGGGCGAACAGCTGATGGTACGGGGCGTCGCCGAACGCCCGGCGCACGGCGAGGCCGACGCCCACCTCCGCCTCCAGCCGGTCGCGGGCCCGGTGGTCGCCGCGCACGGTGTGCGCGAGGCGGTACTGCATCACCCGCCAGTCCTCGCCCAGCGTCATCGGCCTGGTGCGCAGCCCGTGCCGCTGCTGTCCGGGCGGCAGGTCGCCCCAGTAGGCCGCCAGCAGCCGGGCGGGCACCCCCTCGTCCGTGAAGAAGGCCAGTTCCGCGCGGTCACGGGCCGGACGGCGGCCGCTCCGTGCGGCGGCCGGCCCGGGCACCTCGTCCGCGGGCGCGGTGCCGTCGTCCGGCCCGTGGCCAGAGGTCCGCACCGCGTCCTGCCGGTCCGTCCACTCGTCCATGACGTCCCCTCATTCGTTCGCGTTCGCGTTCGCGGGCAGGTCCGGCCCGGTGGTGTCGCCGCCGCGCAGCCGGACCGTGCGCACCGAGCCGGTACGCAGCGGCAGCAGCCGGAAGACGCCCGCGTACCGGCCGGCCGGGGTCCACACCATGTCGTCGGCGCCCGTGGGTTCCTCGGTCTGCCGGGTCACCTCGGGGGCGAAGCACACCCCGCGGCCCGCGTACCGGTCGCGGGAGAGCAGCCGGCGGTGCTCGGCCGCGCAGAGCGGCACCGTGCCGGTGCCGTCGCCGTGTTCGTGGAGTATCCGGGTGACCCGGTCGGGTGCCAGGCCGAGCAGGACGGCCGGGTCCGGCCGGGACGCGGGGTCCCGGGCGAACGCCGGGGCGGCGGCGACGCCGTCCCGGGCCAGCCGCGCGGTCTCGTCGTCGATCAGTGCCCGCACCTCCCGGTCGAGGGGCAGGGCGGCGGCCGCGCCGGGGTCCCGCTCGATGGCGCCCCAGTACGGGTCCAGGAGACCGGCGATGCCGTCGGCGAGGTCGCCGACGAGGGTGGCGACCAGTTCGGGTCCGCCGTCGCCCGCTTCACGTTCCAGCCAGGGCACGGGGACGTCGCCGGACGGCGGTGCGGCCGGGGCGGCGGGAGCGGCCACGGCGTCGCTCTCCGGCGGCCGGGGCGGCGGCACCGTGTCGGCGAGCGGGTCGCGCCAGGAGGTGTCACGGCCGGTGGCCGGGCCGCCGCCGGGCTCCGGTTCCCCGTCCCAGTCGTCCCAGTCGTCCCACCCCTGGGCCGTGGAGTCGTCGTACCGGGGGCCGGCGCTCTCGAAGGAGTCGTACGGGGCCGGCGCCGTGGCGCTCCGCTCGTACGGCGTGCCGAACCAGTCGTCGTCCAGCAGGTCGTCGGCCGGCGGGCTCGCGTCCCGTGTCCGGGCCGCCGGGCCGCCGTCGCGGTCCGGCACGCGTACGGGGTCCCGGCCCTCCGCCGCGGCGGCCGCGCGGCGGATCATCCCGGCCACCGCCCGCGCGCCGTCGGCGCAGTACAGGCGGGCGTCCGCGAGCAGCCAGTCGTGGGTGACGGCGTCGGCCAGCAGCCCGTCGAGGGAGTCCAGGACGTCCCGCCCCTCGGAGCCGCCGCCCGCCGCCCACCACGCGTCCAATGCCTCGGTCCAGCGGCGCACCGCCAGCAGCGGCAGCACGATCAGCGCCACCAGCAGGGTGCTCAGCCCGAGCCACGCGGGCACCGCGAGCACCTGGCCCAGGGTGATCCCGGCGGCCGCGCCGAGCATCCCGGCGCCCGCCTGCGCCAAGGCGCCCGACTGTCCGCCGCCGTCGAGGTGCCCGTCCCCGGTACGCCCGGGGCGGCGGGCCAGGGCGAGCGTGGTCAGCCCGGCGGCGGCCAGCGCAGCCAGCGGCCCCGACGCCCAGCCGGGGCCCGGCCACAGACCGGCCGCGGCGGCGACGGCGCAGGCGCCCGCCAGTTCCGTGACGGCCGCGCCGCGCACCTCGAACGGCCGGGGCCCGGCCATCCGTCCCGGCAGGTCCGGCGGGCACAGCTCGTCGAGCCGGCCGAGGCGGGCCGCGCTGCCGGTGGGGGTGGCCAGGTCGGCCACCGCGCCGAGCCGGGCCGCCGTCGAGCGCAGCGGCAGCCGCTGCGCCAGCAGGTCCTGCGTGAAGTCGCGCAGGCCCGGGCCGATCCGTTCGCGGTCGGCCTCCGGTACGCGGGGCAGGTCGATGCCGCGCTCGTACAGCCGTCGGCGCTGTTCCGGGGGAGGCCGACGCCGTCCCCGTCGCGGAGGGTCTCGGCGACGGTCTCGCGGTACGCGGTCAGTTCCGCGGCGGCCGCGTCGAGGCTCTCGGCGAGGTCCGCGTCCCCGGCCGCGCCGCGCAGCAGGCCGCCCGCGCCGCGCTGCCGCCCGTACGCGTCCTCGGCCCTCAGCAGCGCCGACTCGCAGGACCGGTGGCGCTCGTCGGCCTCGCCGCCCGGCCGCCGCCAGTCCTTGCCGCGCACGGGCTCGGTCGTCGCGGCGCCGACCAGCGGCGCCAGGACGGCGGGCACCCCGCCCGCCTCGGTGACCGCGATCCGGCCGCCGGGGTCGTCCTGCCCGACCAGGCCGGCCAGCGCCTGCCGCCAGACCCGGTCGCGGGCCGTGTGCGAAAGGTCGTGCTCCAGGACGCGCAGGGCGGGTACGGCCACGCCGTCGGGCAGGCCCGAGACCGCGTTCAGGACGGCGTCGAACACCGCGGGGGCGGCGAGGAGTTCGAGGAGCGGGCGCAGGGCGCCCTCGTCCTCGTCCGGGGCGGGGGCGGCCGCCGTGCCGCAGTGCGGGTCGAGGATCCACAGCACGCCGACGGCGGGCGGGCGCAGCGGGGAGGGCCGGTCCAGGGCCCAGGGCGTCGGCGCGGGTGGCACCGCGACGCCGTCACCCGGTTCCGCGGGCGGGGCGCCGACCGCGACGCACAGCGCGTGGCCGGTGCCGTAGGCGAGGACCTGTTCGTAGACGCGCTGGTGGCGGGCGAGTCCGGTGGCGGTGTCCACGAGCAGGAAGCGTTCGGCCTCCTGGGCGGGGGCACCGCCGCCCAGCGCGGTGCGGACGGCGCGGTGCAGGCCGTCCGCACCGTCCAGGCCGGCGTGGTCGCCCCGCAGGTCGAGGGTGACGACCGGGGTGGCGGTGCGGGCGCTCACAGCAGGTCCTCCTCCCTCGGCTCGTCGTCCCACGGGTCGGCCCACAGGTCGTGCCCGGCCGCGTCCTCCGGGCGGTACGCGCCGCCGGGCTTCGGTTGCGGCCCGTGCGGGTCCTTCGACCGCGGCTCGCGCAGATCCTTCGTACGCGGGTCGTGCGGGTCGTGCGGGTCGTGCGACTGCGACCCGTGCGGATCCTTCGCATGCGGCTCGTGCTGGTCCTCCGCCCGACGGGGCGGCGGCTCGTGCGGGTCCGGTTCGTACGGCCGGGTCCGCCGCGTACGCGTGTCGCCGGCCGGATCGCGGCCGTTGGCCTGGTGCAGGCGCGACGCGGCGGTGCCGGACTCCCGCAGCTGGTCCTGCGCCTGGGCCAGGGCGCGCAGCGAGGGCCGGTTGGCCCGCAGGCTCCTGGGGAAGCGCAGGTCCAGGGCGCCGTCCAGGGTCGTGGTCCAGAAGTGGAGCAGCGGCTCGATCCAGTCCTGCTCGTCCTCGCTCAGGTCGTGGGCGCGCTGCCGCAGCCGGGCCGCCTCCGCCGGGGCCACCCGGCGCAGGAAAGTCCAGAACAGCCGGTCCGGCTCCCGCGGTGTGGTGCTCAGCCCTTCCGGCAGGGACTCCATCAGCACCGAGCAGAAGTCCTTGACCGCCGATCCGGCGTCCAGCAGCGCCCACCGCTCGTACGCCCGCAGCAGGTCGGACCAGCTGGAGACGTCCCGGTCGTACGGCTGGAGGGCGAGGGTCATGGTGGCCGAGTCGCCGCCGCGCAGCCGGAAGCAGACGGACTCCGGGGAGAGCGGGTCGCCGGTCACCTCGACGCGCCCGTTCCACATGGCGCTCAGCATGCGTTGCAGCACCCGCTGCCGGTCGCTCTCCGTGCTGGCGAGCCAGGAGTCGCGGTAGCCGGTGCGCTGCCGCCACTGGAGGTGGTCCTCGCGGCCCTCGCGGTCCCTGGCCCGGCCCCACAGCCGCAGCACCTGCCGTACCTCGGAGATGTCGGTCAGGCTCATCTCGCTGCGGAACAGCACGACGGTGATCGACTCGGTGACCACGGCGCGGAATTCGGGCGGCAGCCGGTTCTCGTCGCGCGGCAGCAGCAGCGACTGCTCCAGGAAGCGGTCCACGCTGCCCTTGGCCTTGGTCTGCGGGCGGACGATGAGGGTCTTGAGCTTGCCGGTGCCGTCCGGGGTGAACCCGGCCGGCAGCAGCCCGGCCAGCTGGGAGCGGAACTGCTCCAGCCACTTCTCGTCGACCGCGTCGGCGGCCTCCTCGTCCCCGGAGGCCGCCGCGAGGAGGTCGCCGAGGGACGGCAGCAGCGGCCGCTCGTGGTGCACGCCGGCCTCGCCGAACAGCTTCTTGATCCGGCCCTCCAGGACCTGCTTGACCTCCTTGACGACGGCGCGCGGCGAGCGCTGGACGGCTTCCAGGGCGCGTTCCCAGTGCCGCGGTTCGACGATGCGGACGAGCAGGGTGGCCTCGTCCTGGCTGTCCGGGAGGCCCTCGCGCTGGAGGAGGCGGGTCAGGACGTCGTCGTAGAACGCGTCAAGGGAGTTCTGCGGCGGCAGGAGGTACGACACGCCCGTACGGTCCTCGCGGTACAGCTCCCGGCGCCGCTCGCGGAACAGGCCGTTCTCCCCTCCTCGTGGTCGCGGAAGGCCCGTACCAGCGCGGCGAGTTCCTTCATGGTCCGGTCGGCGATCGGCCGCCAGCGGGACTCCTGCGCCTTCCACCGCTCGTGCCACGTCCGGTTGGTCGCCCAGCGGTACCAGGCGTCCTGCTCCTGGATGGCGTTCTCCACCTCGGGGTCGCCCCAGCGCGCGGGCACCACGCCGCCCATCCGGCGGCCGATGCGCGGCACCTGCGGCGCGTCGGTGCCCACTCCTTCGGGGCGCTCGGGACGGTTGCGCCGGTTGTCGAGCATCCCCGAGAAGCCCTCCCGGGCCACCCGGTCGCGGTCGCCGGGGTTGCCGGTGAACACCCGCTCCAGCCGGAACGGGTCGTGCTCCTTGAGCAGGTGGAGCAATCCGCGGTGCGGGTTGAAGCGCTCCGCGCTCTCCACCGTGCGGCGGGCGAGGTCCTTGTCGAGCGCGCGCAGCTGGTGCTCCATGTTGGCGCGCCGGTCGTTCAGCTCCTGGCTGATCGCCCGCACGCCCTTGGGCACCTGCTCGGGCGCCCGCACCGGCCGCGGCTCCCGGATCCACACGTCCTCGATGCCGGACTCCTTGAACGCCTCGACGACGAGGGCGCGGTGGTCCTCGCCGCCCTGGCGGGCGCGCTCCAGCAGACCGCGGACGGCGCAGGCCAGCATCCGGGCGGCGACGATCTCGGCGAGTTCGTCGACGGGGACGGTCATGGAGGCCGCGAGGCTGGTGGACATGCCCTGGAGGCCGATACCGGTGGCGGCGGCCGCCGACCGGCTGGCCCCGCGGTTGACGAAGCTGGCGGCGAAGGACTGGTAGGCGTCGTCGGCGCGTCCGCGGCCGTTCTCCTCGCCCAGGTCGGTGCCGATCAGCGAGGTCACCATGGCGGTGATGGAGCGGCGCAGGTCGTCGGAGCGCATACCGGCGGTACGGCTGAAGAGGAACGCCGTCTGGACGGTGGAGGTGCGCAGGCTGACCGGCACCATGTCGGGGTACTTCACGCTCAGCGAGCCGCGCTGCTCCACGTCGCCGAGGTCGGCGGTGGCGTCCGCCGCGTTCTGGTCGTCGACCAGGTGCGAGAGGTCCACCAGGGCGCGCGCCGCGTTGAGTTCGGCCTCCCGGCCGCCGCCGGCCTCCGGCGGGAACGCGGACGGCATCACGACCAGCGGGTAGATCTTCGCGCCGGGCAGGTTCACCGAGTGGAAGGCGTGCCCGAGCAGGTGCAGGAAGTCGTAGAAGATGCCGGCGCCGGTGCCGCCCGCGACGGAGAACGCCACGAACACGTCGTAGCCGCGGATCTGACCGCCGCCCAGCTCCTGGAGGTCGCCCGCCGACTTGCTGAGCGCGTCGATCGCCGCGCGCAGCGGGCCGAGCACCTGATCGGGGCCGTTGCGCAGGGTGGCGAACAGCGCGGCCCGGCCGACGGTGGGCAGCTGGCCCGCGCCGGTGTGCAGCGGGGAGACCCGGGGCTCGTCGACCCGTGGCGGCAGCCAGCCCACGGTCTCCTCGTGCTGCGCGATGCGCAGCATCCGGGTCATCTCGGGTGAGTTGTCGTAGGTGGGCAGCAGGTTGTGCACGGCCCGGGAGGTACGGGCGAACGCCGCCGACTCCGGGCCGCGGGCGCTCAGGTGCGGCAGGCGGTCCAGTTCGGCCTCGCTGAAGTCCGCGTAGACGAACTGCAGGCAGTCCGGCAGCTGGAAGGGGACCCGTTGCTTGCCGCGGCCGACCAGGTCGGTACCGTCCGGGCCGCACAGTTCGCGGCGCAGGTTCCGCTCCAGTTCGGCGCCGATGCGGGCGCCGGTGCCGCCCAGCCCCACGAACAGCATGGGCTGGTAGATCTTCATGTCGTCGCTCCCCTCGTCCGCCCGTCGTGGGCGGCCTGTGCTGCGAGATGTGGTGCCGCCGGTGGTCCGGGCGGCCGGCCGCCCGGGCCTCGGCGCCGTGGCGCGGGCGCCTCAGAACGCGGAGTCATATCCGGACGATCCGCTCGCCCCGCCTGAACCACCTGAACCGCCCGAGCCGCCCGGACCGCCCGGACCGCTCGTCCCGGCCGGTCTGCCGGTGCCGTTGGCCGGGGCGCCGCGCCGGCCCCGCCCGTTCACTCCGCCGGATGCCGCGGCGCCGCCCCGGCCGACGCGCCCGCCGAACAGACCGGCCGTGCCGCGGGAGCCGGCCGCCGTGCCCGGACGGCGGCCCGGGCCCGTACGCGTCCGGCCCGCGGAGTCCCGGTCCGCCCGGCTTCCGCCGCGAACGGCCAGCTCCAGGTCGTGTTCGAGCCGGGCGGGTGCGCCGCGCGACACGGTCTGCTCCTTTCCGCCGGGCCCGCGCAGCCGCAGCCCGTCGCCCTTGCGCCGGAGCCGGTACACCCGCGCCGCGCGCTTGTTGCGGAGCTGGAGGCCGGGGCGGTCCGAGGAAGGGTCCTCCACCGCGAACCAGAACTTCTTCGTACGGGGAGTCCGCACCTCCAGTTCGTCCAGCGCCGCTCCTCCGCGGCACAGTTCGAGGACCAGGCCCTGCAACGAGCCACGGACACCGCCGTACCAGACACGGATCGCGACGACGGCGGCGAGGGCGAGCAGCAGCCCGGCGCCCCCGATGACCGCCCACCACCACCGGTCCCACCAGGTGGGCGCCGGGGTGACGGTGACGGTCAGGAAGGCGGCGCCGACCTCGCGGCCGCCGTCGGTCCGGTCGGTGACGGTGATCCGGCCGCCGGCGTCCCCCGCGGGCGCGCCCGCGCCGAAGGACACGGTGAACGGCACCGGCTCCTGCGCGCCGGGCGCGACGCTGACGGTGGCCGGGCTGATGCGCAGCGCCGCCGCCGTGGACTGGTCGGCCAGACCGAGGCGCAGGGTGTGCGGACGGCTGTCGTTGTTCCGCGCGACCAGCTTGCCGGCGACCGAACCGCCCGGGTGCACGCCGTGGCCCTCCAGCGTCACACCGGCCGTCACGAGCGCGGCGCCCGAGGACACCCGGGTGTCGTAGGGCCGCCGGTCCCCGACGACGCCGGGCGCCGCGATCGCGCCGGTCAGCCGCAGCGCGCCGGTGGCCGACTCCGGCACCTTCACCGACGCCCCGTACAGGACGTCGCCCGCCCGGTCGTCCGGACCCTCGCCGTCGTCGCGCAGCGGGACGTCCACCGGCTCGAAGCCGTCACCGGACAGCTGGGCGGCGGCCCGTACCCCGGCCAGCTGCCCCGGATCGGTGATCACCACGCCGCGCCGGGTCTGCAGGCGCATCCGTACGACGACGTCCTCGCCGGGTCTCGGCGCCGACGGCTCCAGGGTGACCGACGAGCGCAGCACGCCCTGCCAGATGGCCCGTACGGTGGCGGGCTGGTCCCGGTGGCCCGGCGGCGCTGACAGCCGGACGCGCCAGGTGCCCGGCAGCGGGTCCTTGACCCGCAGCGCCTCGACCGGCCCGTCCTGGCCGCTGACTTCGAAGCGGGAACCGTCGGACTCCCCTGGAGGGGCACCTTGCGGCCTTTGGGGTCGTAGTAGGTGGCCGTCACCCGCGGGTCGCGCTTGGTGACGGTGATCGATCCGTCGGTCGCGATGGGCGGGATGTCCACCGCCAGCTCGCCCGGCGGCTTGCTGCTGGTGCCCTCCTCCACGCGGGCGCAGCGGGCGGCGGCGAACGCGCCCTGGAGCGCCTTGTCCACGTCCGCGGCGCCGTCGACGACCTCCGGCCGCGGGCGGGAACCGGGCACGTCGGCGCAGCCGTTGCGGTAGCCGCCGTCGGCCATCTGCTGGAGGGCCTTCTCGTCGATGCCCTTGCCGAAGCCCAGCGGCCAGATCTGCACCTGCTCGCGGCGCGCCCGGTCGAGGACCTCGCGCAGCCGCTTCTCGCCCTCCTGCTTCCGGGCGGCGGGGTCGGCCCCGTAGGCGGGACTGTCCTCGACGTTCAGCCTGCCGTCGGTGAGCAGGAAGACGACCTTGGGCGTGCCCTCCTGGCTGGTCTCCTTCAGCCGGGTCAGGGCCTGGGTGAGGGCGGCCGGGAAGTCCGTCCCGGGCCCGAGGCCGGCGCCCTCGCGGTCGGTGAGCCGGCGGGCGCAGTCGCTGATGCGCTGCCGTCCGGCGGCGTCGACGACGGTGGGCGGGCACACTTCCCGTACGGGCTGCTGCCCTTCCTTCTCCGCGCTGCCGAAGCCGATGACGCTCGCCCGGGACCGGTCGGAGATCTCGCCCTGGCCGATCAGCGCGGCCGCTTCGGCCTCGCGGGCCAGCGCCTCCTCGCCGATGCTCGCCGAGGCGTCCACGACGACGGAGAAGTCGACGGGCATGGGGCCCACGGACGGTGCGGTGGGCGCGGCCCACGCGGGCGGCGGCCCGAGCGGCACGGTCGCGCAGAGCGCGGTGAGGGCGGCGACGATGGCGCGGCGCGCGCCGCGCCGTGTCCGCGCGGCCGCCGGTACGGTCCGGTGCGGCACGTTCACCACAGCCCTCCGGTCAGGGCGCAGCAGCCGCCGGCCGCCAGGCAGCCGACACCCCAGCGCAGCCAGCGGTACTTGGCGCCGAGGATGCGGCCGAGCGCGCAGGCCTGCTCGACGGCCCACTGCCCGGGGTCCCGGCCCGCGAGGGCCACCCGGGGCAGCAAGGCCTCGGCGGTGGCACCGCCGGTCAGCTGCGGGAAGAAGGTCAGATGCCCGTCCGCCGCGGTGCGGGTGCGGGGCAGCACCGCCACCACGAACATGGCTATGCCCAGCGCCCACAGCGCGGCTCCGGCGAGCAGCAGGGCGGCGCGGGCGGCGGGCAGCGCCGGGAGCTGCCCGTCGCGGCCGAAGAGCAGGACCAGTGCCGCGGTCGCGCCGGTCATCATGACGGACGCCTTGGTGTCGGCCCGGTTGATCTCTTCGCGCACGACCTTGAGCAGGCGTTCGGCGACGAAGTCGCTGCCGGTGCTGGTGCCGGAAGCCGGGTCGGTGGCTGGGGTGGTGCGGGGGCAGGGGCAGGTCCGGGGGCAGGGGCAGGGGCCGGTGCCACGGGCGGGCGTCGGTGGGGGTACGGGTGCGGGCGGAGCGCTGGTGGCCATCACTTTCCCCAATCCAGGCCTTCGCCGCGGCCGCGGCGCGGCGCTGGGCGTTCCCGGTCGTCGCGGTGGTCGTCGTACCGGTCGTCCCGGCGCGCGTCCCGGTGGTCGTCGTACCGGTCGTCGTACCGCTCTCCGTACCGGTCGTCGGGGAAGTCCCCGGGCCGGCCGGTGCGGTAGTCGTCGCGCTCGGCGGCCGACTGGACGCGGTCGGGCTCGTAGACGCGGCCGCGGTCGTCCTTCTCGTACAGCTCGTCGTCGTGCGGCTCGTCGCGGCGGCCGGCGTACCGGTCGTCGGCGTACCCGTCCCCGTCCGGACGGCCGCGCCGCCCCGGCTCGTGATCGTCGTACGCCGTCTCCCGGCCGGGTCCGGAAATACGGTCGCGCTCCGATGCGTCATCCAGCGCGGAACCCCGGCCCAAGTCCCGTCCTACGTCCCGACCGGAGTCCCGTCCCGAGTCCGCTGCGAAGTCCGGCTCGGCCTCCGGATCGGGCTCGTGCGCCCAGTCCATCCGCTGCCGTCCGCGGACCCGTTCCTGTTCGCCGCGAGGCTCTCCGCGGGCCTCGCCGCTCTCCAGCGCACGCCGCCGCGGCGGCTGCTCCAGGAAGGTGTCGGCCGCCCGCCCCACCACACCGCGCGTCGTCGACCGCAGGAGGTCGATGGCGGCCAGGGTCTGGTCGTTGAGGTCGTGGCGCTCGATCAGGCCGCCGTCGACGAAGCGGAACACCGTCTCGATCGACAGGGCCCGCTCCTCCCGGCGCTCCCGGCGGAACGCCTGCTGGATGTCCCACGCGTGCGCGGCGTCGCGTGCCATGAAGTACGCGAGCTGTCCCTCGTCGCCACCGCTGAGCATGTCCTGCAGCTCGGTGGCCCTCATCCGGATCAATTCCTGTTCCTGCCGTTCCTTCCTCAGTGCCTCCACGTGCTGCCGTCGCGCGAGGTCGCCCTCGTGGTCGATCTCGGTGCGCTGCCGCTCCGCGCTGATCCCGCGTTCACTCAGGTCGATCCGCACGAACACCTCGGTCTCCAGGCCGAGTTCGTGACCCAGGCGGAGGTCCGCCAGTTCGTTCTCCACCGCCCGGTCGGCCCGTTCCGCCTCGCTGATGCGGTAGCGCCTGGTCACTCCGCGCAGCCCCCGGAGGAGGACCGGCGAGAGGTACTGGGCGAGGTCCCAGACATTGGCGCGGACCGCCGCGTACGCGTCCACGACGCGCCAGCGCACCTGCACCTCCGCGCGGAAGGACTCCGCGTCACCGGCCGCGGGGAGTTCGGTGCGGAACTCGGTCAGATGCCGGCCGACCCGCACCTCCATCACCTTGAACGCCCCGCGGAACAGCGGCCGGTTGACGTCCTCGCGGTGGTCCGGCCACACCACGCTGTGGCCGCCGTTCTCGTACATGAGCACCGCGGCCACCTGCACACTGGGCCGCCGAAACCGGCCGGACGACTCGTACTCCTGCACCAGTGGCCCCGGCACCGCCCCTCCGGGCCCCTGGCCGTGTCCCCCGGGCGCGTCGGGGCCCGGGCCCTGCCCGTGGCCGTGCTGCGCGCCGTTCCGGCCGTCTTGCGTCATCGTCGTCCCTCTCCTTCCAGCACCGCCCGCATCCGCGCGGCCGCCCGGGGGCGAGCGGTTCGTCACCGTCCCGCTCCAGCCGGGCGACCAGCAGCAGCAACCGGTCCCGGTCGCGCCGCCCCTCCACCAGCCGCGGCAGGAACCCGCACAGCACGTCGAGTTGCCGCGGGTCCTTGGCCGCCCGCCGCATCCAGCCGCCCATCTCCTCCTGCGCCGCGGCACCCGCCCGTGCCGTGTTCAGCGTGTCGTGCACCAGGTCCGCCAGCCACGGCGCCCGGCCGGGGTGGGCCGCGACCAGGGCCGCCGCCAGCGGCCAGGAGCCGTACGCCTCCTGTACGGGGCTGTCGCCCTGGAGCCCCCACAGGTGGGAGGTCCGGGTGGACAGCGCGCGCAGCACCACCATCAGCGCGAGGTTCTGCCGGTTCTGGCGCGGGTCGCCGAGCCAGCGGGCCAGCCGCCGCAGCACCACGTCCGGCTCGGGCCCGGCCAGCAGCCGCGCCACGCTGTACGAGGCGGCGTCGGCCGGCTTGCCGCCGTCCTCCCGGCAGCCGATGCGGGCCAGTTCGTCCAGGGACTCGGCGACCGAGCCCGCCGCCATGCCGTAGCCGTGCGCGAACGCCGCGGTCTCGCGGGCGGACCGGTCGTCACCGCGCGCCCATACGCGCAGCAGGCCGCGTACGGCGGGCCGCACCTGCGGGTCGCGGGCCGTCTCGGCCAGTGCGGTGGCCGCGGCCATCTGCTGCACCGGGCTGTCGGCGCGGGCGAGCGGCAGCAGCACCTCGGAGAAGCCGTACAGGTAGTCCCGGGCGCACAGGATGCCCGCGGCGACGGCCGCGCGCACCCACACCTGGGGGCGCTGGTCGTCGCAGAGGGACCGCAGCCAGCGGGTCAGCGGGCCGCGGACGTTGTGGTAGCCGTCCCACGCCTCGTACAGGACGGCGACGGCCAGCTTGCGCCCCTGGAAGCGCATCGCCCGTACGGGAATGGTGGCGTCGCCCAGGTCCTCGACGGCCTGCTCGGGTACGGCGCGCGCGGCGGCCAGCCGGGCCTCGGTCTTCGCGGTGAACAGCGGGCGGCCCGGCGCGTACTGGGGGTCGAGGGTGACGGCCAGCTCCCAGGCGAGCAGTTCGGCCGCTTCGGTCACCAGGCTCTCGGCGGAGCCGTTGAAGGCCGCGAGCGAGAGCCGCAGGGCCGCGGCGCGCAGGGCGGGCAGTGCCTCGGGCAGCTTGCCGGGGCGGTCGGCCCCGGCGAGCCATTCCCGCGCCTGGCGCGGGGCGAACGTGGCGCACTGGGCGAGCAGTTGGGCGTCGTCGGCCTCGCCCCTGGCGTGCGCCGCGAGGTGGCCGGCGAACCGCGCCGCCTCGCCCGGCCGCAGGGCGTCCAGGCCCAGTGCCTGTTTGACGTCGGGGCGCTCGGCGACGTCCAGGGCCAGGCGGCACAGCCCCGGATCGACGTCGGAGAGCTGGTCCTTCACGTGCTGCTTCAGTACGTCGTCGGCGGGCGGGGGCGTGCACTGCGCGCCGTAGCGGCCGCGCACCAGGCGGTCGGCGAAGTCACCGGCGCCCACGACCAGGACGCCGTACGCCCCGCGCTCGCCGAGCAGCGCGCTGAGCCGGTCCAGGTGCAGGTCGGAAAGCCGCGGTCCGGCGCCGTTCCCCGGCCCGTCGGCGCCGTCCCGGCCGCTGCCCCCGGAGGCGGCCGGAACCACACCGGCGTCCTCGGCGGGCAGTTCGAGCAGGTAACCGCGGCCGGTCTCGAACTTCTCCCGGCCGACGCTGTCGAGCGCGGTGGCGGGGTCCAGGCGGGACACCCCGGTGGCGACGTCCCGGAGGAGGGCGAGCCCCGTGGAGGTACGGCCGGTGCCGGGCTCCCCGCAGAGCGCCAGCAGGTGGGTGCGCAGCAGCCGGGTCTCCATCGCGTCGTACCCGGGGGCGTGCGGTAGACCCGCTCCAGGCGCTCCAGTTCCTCGGCCGGCACCGGCCCGTCGACGAACGCGTCGTCGGTGCCGATCCGGACGTGCGTCTGGTAGAAGGTGTTGCCGTCAAAGACCTGGCTGTCGCCCTCGATGTGCAGGCTGGTGCGGGCCTCACGGGCGGTACGGGCACCGCCCGCCTCGCCCGCGCCGCCCAGCGGGCTGCCCTTGGGGGCGTCCAGGCGCAGCTTCTCCTCGGGCTGCCCGGACGGCCCGTCGCCGTCGGGCGCCTTGCCGTCCCTGGCCGTCCGCGCGTCGTCGTCCCGGCCGCCCGGCCTGCCGTCGGGCTGCGGCGGGGGCTGCTCGCCGGCGGGCGGGGCCCCCTCGTCCACATCGGTCACCTGTCGCCGCCTTCCGGTGCGGATCCGGTGCGCGGGGCGTCGGCGGCGGGCGGTTCGGGGGCGGGCGTACGGGCCGGGGCCTGGGCGGGGGCCTTGTTGATGCCGACGAAGTCCCCGTTGGGCCGGATGGTGTTGTTCCGGAAGGTCTGCTGGTCGCCGCCCACGTACTCGAAGTTGTACTTGTGCGCGTACGGGGCGGGTGCCGGGGCCGTACCGGCGGCTGCCCCCTCCCCCGCCGGGCCGGAAGCGGGCGGCGGGGCCGTACCCCCATGCCCCGCCCCGCCGCCCTGCTCCGGCGGCGGGTCCTGGACCGCGCGCACCCCCGTCGCGCGCGGCCGGTCCCGCGCCGGCACCGCCGGCACCGCCGGCACCGCCGGTGACGGCGGTGCCTCGTGCGACGTCTGCGCCGGAAGGGGCGGGAACGGCAGCCGGGGAACGTGGAACCACGCCTCGACGTCCGTCTCCTTCTCCGACACCCGCGCCCGGCGGTAGTGCTCGGGCTCGATACAGGTGCCGCCTTCCGCCACGACGTCGTGGTAGAGCGAGTCGGACACGACGAACAGCAGCGGCGACCGTTCGGCCAGCCGCATGACGTCGCGGGCGGTCTCGCTGTCGCACAGCCGGCAGGCGAGGTCCACGGCCCGCCCGGCCAGCCCCTTGGCGTCCTGGGCGACCGGGCCCGCGTGCATGGCCACGCGCATCCGCAGCGGCTCCAGCCGCCCCTCGTTGACCTGGCGCAGCTTCTGGTAGACGCCTTCGAGCCAGGGCCCCACCAGGTGCGCGGCCGGTACGTCGGGGGCGAGCGCGACCAGTACGCCGTCGCCGCGGTCCTCGATGTGGCAGGCCCCCTCGGTGACCCCGGCGGCGGTGAACCCGGCCTCGAAGACCTCGTACATCGCCTCGCGCATCCGCAGCTTCGCCCGCCAGCCGAGCAGTCCGGATCCGCAGACGTCTCCGTTGACGACGAGTCGGTGCAAGGCTTCCGTGCTCACTGGACCTCCTGGTTCGTGCCGACATGAAGCAGCATGGCCGGGGCGGTAAGGCGGGGCTGTAGCCGTTTACACAGCCGGCGGGGATTGCTCGGGACGTATGGGGACGGGGCCCGACGGCGTGCGACCGCCGACCGCGCGCCCCTCGGCGAGCAGCCGCAGCAGCGCGAGGTCGAGCACGGCCAGCCGCCGGGGGCCGGTCTCCACGACGCCCTGCTCACGCAGCAGGCGCAGTGCCTTGGCCACCGCTTCGCGGGTGGAACCGACGGCCGCCGCCAGGTCGTGCTGCGGCAGCGGCAGGTCGACGTCCACGCCGCCCGACCCGGGGGTTCCGGTGCGCTCGGCCAGTTCCGTCAGCCGCGCGGCGAGCCGTTGCAGCACCTTCTCCGAGGCCAGGGACCGCCGCTCGCCGTCCGAGCTGCGCAGCCGGGAACTGAACTGCCGCATGATCAGTACGGTCGCCACGGGCCGCGCCGCCAGATAGCCGCGGAACCGGTCGCCGGGGACGACGATCCCGTCCACCGGGCCGAGCGCGGTGACGGTGGCGCTGCGCGGGCGGTGGTCGACGGCGGCCTGATCGCCGACGACCTCGCCGCTGCCGCGCAGCGCGAGGATGAGCCGTACGCCGCGCTCCGTCTCCAGGGAGACGCTGGCCCAGCCGTTGACGATCGCCACCACGAAGGTGGTGGTGTCGTTCTCCCTGAGGACGACCTCGCCCGGCGCGTAGCTACGGCCCCGGCCGAGCGCGAGCAGCGCCCGCCGGTCCTGCGCCGGCAACGCCGTCAAGAAGGGCCTGCCGTCCTCGAAGAGACTCATCCGCCTCCTCCCCCGCTGGTCTCGCTCACCCCGGCCCCGGCGCCCGTCGGCACGGCGGACGCTCCGCCTCTGTGCACCTGGTCGCCCCAGGGCCCCGGCCCGGTTCCTCAGCCTGGCGGAGAAATGGGCTCGTCTCTGATCTCTTTCGTTACAGGCGGGGTTCTTGCGCACATTGATCGAGCTGCGCTCGGTTGAGTTACAGAAGGTTAGGGTCGTGATCGGGCCCCGTCAACGCTTTCTCATCCTCAACTGCCTTCCCGCACAGGGGATTTGACCTCCCCGAACACCTGTACCTCGCCCGGCCCGGATAAGATCATGGCCCGCCACCCCTTGCGAACCGTGACCGCCACTTGACGCGCCACACACCGGACCGTCACTCTCCGACTGCGCACGGCGCTCCGGGGAGAGCGCTCACCGCGGAGGGCGGCCACACGACGCACGGCCGACTCGGCGAGGTGGCGCCCGCACCGGTCCGGGACCAGGTCCGGGCAGCCGGATCCGCCTCGGGCCCATGACAGCCACGTGACCGGCCGCATGGCCGATCACGTGGTCAACCCCCTCTGGCCACAAGGAGCGAACCGGTACCGGCTCTGATTGCAAGGAGCGAACCGGTACCGGCTACAGCCGCGGATCCACCGGCTCCGACTCCAGCGCCAGGACCGCGAAGACCGCCTCGTGCACCCGCCACAGCGGCTCGCCGTCGGCCAGGCGGTCCAGCGCCTCCAGGCCGAGGGCGTACTCGCGCAGCGCGAGGGAGCGTTTGTGGCCCAGGTGGCGTACGCGCAGCCGGTCCAGGTTCTCCGGGCGGGTGTACTCCGGTCCGTAGATGATCCGCAGGTACTCCCGGCCGCGGCACTTGACGCCCGGCTGCACCAGCCGCCCGTCGCCCTTGCGCACCAGCGCGCCCAGCGGCTTGACCACCATGCCCTCACCGCCCGCGGCGGTCAGGTCGAGCCACCACCGGACTCCCGCCGCGACCGACGCCTCGTCCTCCGTGTCGACGACCAGACGGCCGGTACGACGCAACAGTCCCGTTCCGTCGTGCTCGACGAGCCGGTCCAGCCACGCCAGCTGCTCGACGTGCGGTACGGCGGCCAGGCTGCGGCCCGGCGCGGCCAGGATCTGGAACGGTGCCAGCCGTACGCCGTCCAGGCCGTCGACGGGCCAGCAGTAGCGCCGGTATGCCTCGGTGAACGCGGCCGCGTCCACCGCCCGTTCGCGCTGCCGTGCCAGCAGGTCCGGCACCTCCACGCCCCGCGCGGCGGCCGCCTCCAGCGCGTCCAGCGCCCCGGGGAACGCGGCGCCGGACGCCGCGCCGACCGCCGCGTACTGACCGCGCAGCAGCCCGGACGCCTTCAGCGACCACGGCAGCAACTCGGCGTCCAGCAGCAGCCAGTGCCCGGACCCGGCCGCGGCGGGGTCCGCCAGTTCCTCCCACAGGCCCGCGCTCTCCACGGCTTCCCGTACGGACTTCAGCACCTGTTCGGTGACGGCCGGGTCGTCGAAGAACGGCCGCCCGGTCCGCGTGCAGACCGCGCCGCTCACGCCCGCCGCCGCGCCGAACCGTTCCCGCGCCGCGGCCTCGTCCCGGCACACCAGGACCACGGCCCGCGAGCCCATGTGCTTCTCCTCGCACACGACCTCCCGTACGCCGTCCGCCCGGTACGACGCGAAGGCCTCGGCCGGGTGCTCCAGATAACCGTCCTTCTTGGATGTCGCGCAGGGCGCCATCGTCGGCGGCAGGTAGGGCAGCAGGCGCGGGTCGACCGCGAACCGGCTCATCACCTCCAGCGCCGCCGCCGCGTTCTCCTCCTTGACCGCGACCCGGCCCATGTGGCGGGTCTCCACGACCCGACGCCCGGCGACGTCCCCGAGGTCCAGCGGACGCCCGTCAGCGCCGCCCGGCGCCTCAGTGGCCAGCGGCTTGGCCGGCTCGTACCAGACCTGCTCGGCCGGTACGTCGACCAGTTCCCGCTCCGGCCAGCGCAGCGCCGTCATCCGGCCGCCGAAGACACAGCCGGTGTCCAGGCAGATGGTGTTGTTCAGCCAGCTCGCACGCGGCGCAGGGGTGTGCCCGTAGACCACGGCGGCACGGCCCCGGTACTCCTCGGCCCACGGGTAGCGCACCGGCAGCCCGAACTCGTCCGTCTCGCCGGTCGTGTCGCCGTACAGCGCGAAGGACCGCACCCGGCCGGACGTACGGCCGTGGTACTTCTCCGGCAGCCCGGCGTGGCAGACCACCAGCGCCCCGCCGTCGAGCACGTAGTGGCTGACCAGGCCCTCGATGAACGCGGCGACCTCGCCGCGGAACGCCTCGTCCTCCCCTCCAGCTGCGCGACGGTCTCGGCGAGCCCGTGACTGTGCTGCACCTTGCGGCCCTTGAGGTAGCGGCCGAGCTTGTTCTCGTGGTTGCCCGGTACGCACAGGGCGTGCCCGGCGGCGGTCATGCCCATCACCAGGCGCAGCACACCGGGGCTGTCCGGGCCGCGGTCCACCAGGTCGCCGACGAAGACCGCGGTACGGCCCTGCGGGTGCCGGGCGTCCACGGCGCGGCCGAGCGCGTCGTGCTCGACCTCGTACCCGAGCCGTGCGAGCAGCGTCTCCAGCTCGGAGCGGCAGCCGTGGATGTCACCGACGATGTCGAACGGGCCGGTCAGGTGCCGCAGGTCGTTGAAGCGCCGCTCGGTGACGATCTCCGCCGCCTCGACCTGCTCCACCCCCTTGAGCACATGCACCTTACGGAAGCCCTCGCGCTCCAAGTGCCGCAGCGAGCGGCGGAGTTCGCGCTGGTGCCGCTGGATGACGCGGCGCGGCGTCCCGGCCCGGTCGGCGCGTGCCGCGTTGCGCTCGGCACAGACCTCCTCGGGCAGGTCGAGGACGACGGCCACCGGCAGCACGTCGTGCTCCCGGGCCAGCTTCACCAGCTGGGCGCGCGCCTCCGGCTGCACGTTCGTGGCGTCCACGACGGTCCGCCGGCCGGCCGCGAGGCGCTTGGCCGCGATGTAGTGCAGGACCTCGAAGGCGTCACCGCTCGCGCTCTGGTCGTTCTCGTCGTCGCTGACCAGCCCGCGGCAGAAGTCCGAGGAGAGCACCTCGGTGGGCTTGAAGTGCCGTGCGGCGAAGGTGGACTTGCCGGAGCCGGTGGCGCCGACGAGCACCACCAGACACAGGTCGGGGACGCCCAGGGGGCGGCGGGCGGGGGTGGGGACGGGAGTGGCACCGGTCATGTCTGGGCCTCCTTCGCGGGGGGATCGGCAGGGGCGGAAGTGGCGGGCGCGGCCGATGTACGGGCCGAGGCCGGCTCCGCCTGGCGGAAGTACGCGAGCTGGGTGGGCGGTCCGACCTCGGGGTCGTCCGGGCCCACCGGCCGGAACTCCACCTCGTACCCGTGCCGCCCCGCGACCTCCCCGGCCCACGCCCGGAACTCAGCGCGCGTCCACTCGAAGCGGTGGTCGCCGTGCCGTACGTGCCCGGCGGGCAGCGACTCCCAGCGCACGTTGTACTCGACGTTCGGTGTGGTCACCACGACCGTGCGCGGCCGGGCCGCGCCGAACACCGCGTACTCCAGCGCGGACAGCCGCGGCGGGTCCACGTGCTCGACGACCTCGCTCAGCACGGCGGCGTCGTACCCCTTCAGGCGGGCATCGGTGTACGCCAGCGACCCCTGCACCAGCCGCAGCCGCTCGGACTGCCGCTCGGGCATCCGGTCCAGCCGCAGCCGGCGCCGCGCCTCCTGGAGCGCGCGCATCGACACGTCCATGCCGACGATGTCGGTGAACTGCCCCTCCTTGAGCAGCTCACCCAGCAACTGCCCCGGCCCGCAGCCGAGGTCCAGGACCCGCGCCGCCTTCGCCTCCCGCAGCACGCCGAGGGTCGCCTCCCGGCGCCGCACGGCGAGCGGCACCGGCCGCTCCTCGGTGTCGGCCGACTCCTCCACCGCGTTGTCGATCTCCTCGGCCGCGGTGTCGTCCGCCTCGGCGAGCCGGGCCAGCTCCAGCCGCTCCAGCGCGTCGCGCGTCAGCGTCCGGCGGCGGGCCAGGTAGCGGTCGGCGATCAGCTTCTGCTCGGGGTGGTCCTCCAGCCAGCCCTCACCGGCCCGCAGCAGCTTGTCGACCTCGTCGGGCGAGACCCAGTAGTGCTTGGCGTCGTCCAGCACCGGCAGCAGCACGTACAGGTGCCGCAGCGCGTCGGCGACCGTACGCTCGCCCTCCAGGCCGAGGCGTACGTACCGCGAGTCGCCCCACTCCGGGAACGTCTCGTCCAGCGGCACCGGCTCGGCCCGTACCGTCCACCCCAGCGGCTCGAACAGCCGGCGCACCAGGTCGGCGCCGCCGCGCGCGGGCACGGCGGGCAGCGCCACGTGCAGCGGCAGCGGCCGCGCGGGCAGCTCGGGGCGTGCCTTGCACTGCCCCTTCATCGCGCTCGCGAAGACCGTGCTCAGGGCCACGGCCAGCAGCGAGGACGCCGCGTAAGGGCGGTCGTTGACGTACTGCGCGAGCGCCGAGTCGGGGGCGCCGCCCCGGCCCTTGCCCCGGGCGCGCCGTACCAGCGCGACCGGGTCCACCTCCAGCAGCAGCGCGGCCGTGCACCTGCTGTCGTCCGCTTCGGGGTAGAACACATGGGCCGTGCCGTGCGCCGTCGAGAACGCCTGCGCCTTCCCGGGGTGCTTGTGCAGCAGGAATCCGAGGTCGGTCGCGGGGCGCTCAGCGCTTCCGGGGGTGGTCATCGTCAGGAACACGCGTACGAGTATCGCCCGGTACCGACCCGTTTGACGAACCGATTTTTGCAGGTGGGAACGGAGATGGACGCAGGGGCGGCGGCTGCCGCGCCCCCTCGTCACACCGGCCGCTCCTGTACCCTGCCGTGCCTGTTCCCGGCTCCCGGCACCCGCAGGGCAAGATGGGCGGCATGGAACTCCGGATCTTCACCGAGCCCCAGCAGGGGGCCACCTACGACACCCTTCTCCGCGTCGCGCGGGCCGCCGAGGACCTGAACTACGGCGCCTTCTTCCGTTCCGACCACTACCTCCACATGGGCAGCACCGACGGGCTGCCGGGCCCGACGGACGCCTGGATCACCCTGGCCGGCCTGGCCCGGGAGACCAGGAGCATCCGGCTCGGCACCCTGATGACCGCGGGGACCTTCCGGCTTCCCGGCGTGCTCGCCATCCAGGTCGCCCAGGTCGACCAGATGTCGGGCGGCCGGATCGACTTCGGCCTGGGCTCCGGCTGGTACGAGGACGAGCACAAGGCGTACGGCACCCCCTTCCCGAAGGCGAAGTTCGGCCGGCTGGAGGAGCAGCTGGCGATCATCACCGGGCTGTGGAGGACGCCCGTCGGCGAACGCTTCACCTTCGACGGGAAGTTCTACCAGCTGGCGGACTCGCCCGCGCTGCCCAAGCCGGCGCAGCCGAAGGTGCCGGTCCTCATCGGCGGGCACGGCGCCAAGCGCACCCCCGCGCTCGCCGCCGAGTACGCGGACGAGTTCAACATCCCCTTCGCCTCGGTGGACGACACCGAGCAGCAGTTCAAGCGGGTACGGGCGGCAGCCGAGCAGCGCGGCCGGGACGCCGACGAACTCGTGTACTCCAATGCCCTGGTCGCCTGCGTCGGCCGGAACGACGCGGAGGTCAAGCGCCGCGCCGACGCCATCGGCCGTGAGGTCGACGAGTTGAAGGCCAACGGTCTGGCGGGCTCCCCCGCCGAGGTCGTCGAGCGCCTCGGCCGTTTCGCGGCCGTCGGCTCGCAGCGCGTCTATCTCCAGATGCTCGACCTGAACGACCTCGACCAGATGGAACTGATCGCCTCGGAGGTCATGCCGCAGGTGGCGTGAGCAGGATGCGGGAGCGGGGTGCGTGAGTGGGGGCTTGGCGGTGGTGCGGGAGCAGGGGGCTTGGGCGGGGCCCGAGCGGAAAACGCCCGGCCTCACCCCGTCGGCGCGACCCCGCCCGGCCCCCACGGCCCCGGGCACCACTCCACGAGCAGCATCGTGGCGTCGTCCCGCAGCTCGTTGCCCTGGTCGTCGACGATGAAGTGGATCAGGCGGCGCAGCGTCTCGAAGGCCAGCTCGCCACCGGCCGTGGCCCGGATGATCGTGTCGGTGAACCGTTCCAGCCCGAACAGCGTGCCGTTGGAGTCCCGCGCCTCGGTCACACCGTCCGTGTAGAGCAGCACCCGGTCGCCCGGCTCCAGGTCCGCGATGTGGACGGTACGCGGTTCCGGAGTCAGCGCGGCGGGGAGCCCCAGCGGCAGCTGGCCGGGCCGCTCCAGCGCCCGGTCGAGGACGGCGTGCCGGCGGATGAGCAGCGGCGGCGGGTGGCCGGCGTTGACCCAGCGCAGCCGGCCGTCGGCGAGGTCCAGCTGGAGGAAGACGCCGGTGGCGAACCGGTCGGGCAGCCACTGGCAGAGCGCCTGGTCGACGGTGTCCACCGTCTCCCGCAGGTCCGCGCCGGCCCGGCGGCCGCTGCGGCAGCCGGCCAGGGCCACGGAGGTGGCCAGACCGGCGGCCAGGTCGTGGCCCATCGAGTCGATGATGGCGGCGTGCAGCGTCTCCTGCGTCATGGAGTGGTCGAACGCGTCGCCGCCCAGCTCGTAGGCGGGTTCCAGCACCGCCGTGGACACCGCCTGCTCGTTGCCGATCGTGCGCGGCGGCAGGAAGGCGCGCACCATTTCCGCGGGCAGCTGCATCGGCTGCGTACGCGCCTGGCGTACGAACGTGTCGCTGCAGGCCCGTTTCGAGGTGATGATGGGGGCCAGCAGGGCGGCCAGCGCGCGGCAGCGGCGCATCCGCTCGCCGTCCAGCAGGTCGGTGCGTACTTCCAGTACGCCCAGCCGCTCCACCCCGTCGACCAGCGGCAGCCAGACCCGGATGCCGCCCTCCGGATCGTCGGCGTCCTCCACCCGCATGGCCAGCGTGCGGTACGTCCATCCGGCGAGGGAGGAGTCGACGGAGAGCGCACGCTGCCCCGCGCCCAGCGGGCACAGCTGCCGCTGCTGGATGTCGACCAGGTAGAGGCCGACGTGCCGCAGGCCGAGGGCCGTGGCATGCCGGTTCACCAGGTCGGGCATGTCGGTGGGGGCCGCGCGCTGGGCCTGCTCCAGCAACGCTTCGAGCATCCCGTAGCCCTCGGCGCCCGGGTAGGCGTCCGCAAAGGCTTCGCCCGCCATCGTGATCACCTCCTACCGCAGTTTCGCACCGCGCCCGCACCCCCGCCGTCCGGGCGGCCCGGCGGCGCCCGTCATTCCCCCACTCGGGACGCGTACGTTCGCGGCCGCCCCGTACGCCTCAGCGCGTACGCCACTCGTGCCCCGGCAGGAAGCGCACGTCGTACTGCCCCGGAACCGTCTCGAACGTGCTGCCCTCCGGGACCACCGGTTCACGCGGCAGGCCGAGCTGCTCGGTGGGGACGCCGAGGTTCTCGAAGAACCGCTCGAACGTTCCGCCGGGGCCCGCGGCGACGCCCACGACCTGGCTGTGGTGCCGTTCCATGCGGTAGGCGTGCGGGCAGTTCATGGGGACGAAGCCGAAGTCGCCGGGGGTCAGCAGCTTCTCCTGCTGGACACCCTCGGTGTCCTCGACGAACAGCCGGACGGCGCCCTGGGTGACGTAGAAGACCTCGTACGTGTCGGTGTGCAGATGGGCCGGGATGAGGTCGCCCTTGGGGCCCTCGACGGTGAAGAAGTTGAAGGCGTTCCCGGTCTGCTCGCCCCCGGCGTAGACGGTGATCAGGTCGCCGAACAGGTGGGCGCGGTCCCCCTCGCCCTTCTCGATGAAGTACGGCCGGCCCGGTTCCGCCGGGATGCGTGAGGTCCGGCGGTAACGCGTGGCGAACTCGATGGTCATGGACCCTCCTGGGACGGACACCCGACGTCAGGCTGCCTGACGTTCAACGTGTCAGGTACCCTGACACTTCAACCGTCCAGGAAGCAACCCCGCCCGTCCCGCCTTCCGCACCCCCAAGGCCCGCCATGCCCACGCCTGCGACTCCGTCCACGCCTCCACCTCCGCCCTCCCCCGCCGCAACCTCCCTCAACTTCTCGGCGACGCCCGGCGCTGGTTCGAGGAAGCACTCCTGGCCGCCATGAACGCGGCCGGCGGCCCTCCAGTCACCTCGACCCAGGTCCAGCTCTTCGCGGTGCTGGACGCGGAGGGCACCACGGTCGCCGCACTCGCCCGGCGCATGGGCGTGACCCGGCAGACCGCACACCAAGCCGTACACGGCCTGGTGGCGGCCGGACTACTGGAGCAGGTGGCGGACCCCGCCTCCGCCCGGCAGCGGCTGATCCGCCGCACTCCGGCAGGCGAGCGCGCACACCACCAGGCCGAACGCCTCTTGCAGGACCTGGAACGCCAACTCGCCGCGCGCATCGGCCACGACACGGTCAAGGCCCTCCGTGCGGCCCTGGAGGCTCCCTGGGGGCCGGCCCCGACGACCTGACGGACAGCCGACCCACCACCGCCGGCTATTCACCGTCGCCCTTCAACCATTCCGCGCCGGGAATAGCCCATTCCCCGCCCCACAGCCCACGACCCACACAAAATGAAAATCCGATCGTGCGATAACAAGGTGGTGCGACGCCACCACCGAGGTCGATGCCACCCGGGTTCCCCGCCCTGCTTCCCGCATTCCCCCGCCTCACCCTTTCGGCTCAACAACTCGTACGCCCGCACCCCTCCCCTGTCGCGGAACGTTGATCAGTAAGTCGGAGATAGGACTTACTGAAAGAGGTATGACGTGCCCTGTCCCACCTCCCGCACAGCCGCGATCTCCACCACGGTGCTGACCCTGGCCAGCGCCCTCACCGTCACCGCGGCGTCCGCACTCGACCACGACGACCGGCCCGCTCCCCCGAGCGCCTCAACGCACAGGCCTTCTACGCCTCGTTCGACGTACTGGCCCGCCAGATCAGCGGCCTGCGGGCGAGGATCAGCGAAGCCGACGGCACACCGGTGGCGGGCCTGCCGGTCACGTTCACCGTGGCCGGGGAGAAAGCCCTCCTCTGCGAGGCCACCACGGACACCGACGGCTACGCCCAGTGCAAGAAATCCCGCCTCCCCTCGCTCCTCGCGTCCGCCGTCAAACTGCTGACCGGCGGTTACGACACCACTTTCGAAGGCGACTCCCGGTACGCCCCCGTCTCCACCCACAATTCCGTGGCCGTGGACATGCGCTGACCCGGCCGGTCACCGACCGACCCGGCTGGAAACCGCGGGATACTCCGGCAGAGCCACGGTGCTGCTGACTTTCTCGCCCAGCTTGAGCATTCCCTTCAGGAACAGGGGGCGGGTCAGCAGGGCGTTGCGGAAACGTATGCCGGTGGCGGTGCCGGGGGCGAGGAATTTCCCGGTACGGCCGCCGCCCGCCTGGCAGCCCCTGGCGTACTGCCGGAGCCGTTTCTCGTACCGGGTGAAGGCCGTCCGGTACTCGCCCTGCGCTCGCGCGAGTTCACCGGCCAGCACATATGCGGCGACCATCGCGGTGCCCGTGCCCATACCGCCGATGGTGGCTCCGCAGGCGGCGTCGCCGACGAGGCATACGCGACCCGTGGACCAGGTGTCCACGTCCGCCCGGCTGATCGAATCGAAGTACAGGTCGGGTGCCTGGTGGAGGGAGGCGAGCAGGCGGGGCACTTCCCAGCCGAGACCGGAGAAGGCGTTGCTGATCAACTCTCTCTGCTGTCCAAGGTCATGCCGGTCGTACGACAACGCGGGCGAGGCGAAGACAAAGAACGCCCCCGCCCGCGCCGAGTCCCGGTGGTCGACACCGATGGAGGCGAGCCGTCCCGGAACGTTGTAGCCGACCGAGCCCTTTTCCAGCCCCCGGTGACTGTTGTTGGGCAGTTGCCAGGTGGCGAAGTAGTAGCCGAGGTGGTTGACGTAGCGCTCTTCCGGGCCGAAGGCCAGACGGCGGACATGGGAGTGCAGCCCGTCCGCTCCGATTACGAGGCCGAAGTCGCGTGAGGCGCCGCTCCGGAAGTCGACCCGCACACCGGAGGAGGTCTCGTCGAGGCCGGTGATCGAGTCGCCGAAAAGGTACTCGGTGTACGGGGCGCTGTGCTCGTACAGCACGCGGGACAGGTCGCCGCGGAGCACCTCCATCTCACCGCCGGCGAACTCCGCCGGCAGTCGCAGCAGCGTACGGCCGTCATCGTCGACGAAACGCATCGGGCTGCCGCCGGTCTGGATGCGGCGCAGTTCAGGGAGCAGGCCCATGCGGTCCAGCACGGTCCGGTGCGTCTCGCCGCGGAAGTCGACGGCCTGACCGCCCTCGCGCAGCGCCGGGGCCAGTTCGACGACGGTGGGGTGGAAGCCGTGGCGCCCCAGCCAGTAGGCCAGCGCCGGACCGGCGACGCTCGCGCCGGAAATAAGGACGTTCCTGTTCACGTAGCCCTCTTCCCATAACTGTGTCCGGTGGACACTGATGCGTACTGTGTACCATAGACACAGTTGACTGGACAGTGCCGAGGGCGGGAGCGGGACATGGGCGACGAGCACGCCGGGACAGTGCGGCTGCTGTGGGGGCCGCGCCCCAGGCCCGCGCGGGGCCCCAGGCCGACACTCGACCTGGACCGCATCGCGCAGGCCGGCATCCAGATCGCCGACGCGGACGGGTTGTCCGATGTCTCCATGCAGCGGGTCGCCGCCCAACTCGGCGTCACCAAGATGGCGCTGTACCGGTACGTACCGGGCAAGGCCGAACTGGTCGCGCTGATGGTCGAGGCCGCGATCGGCCCCTGCCCGACGGCCGGAACGGCGCGTGGCGGCTGGCGAGAACAACTGGAGGACTGGGCCCGCCAACTGCTCACCGTCTTCCACCAACACCCCTGGGCACTGGAAGCCACCATCGGACCGCGGGTCATGGGACCCGGAGAGCTGTCCTGGATGGAGCGCGCCGTCTGCGCGCTGGACGGTACGGGGCTGAGCGGCGCCGAGCGGATGGACGCGGCCGTCCTGCTGGTCGGTCACGTACGCGGCATCACCCAGCAAGCCCGCGCAGCCGGCTCCGCAGGCAACCCCGAGGCTCAGCTCGGGGCCATCCTCGGTGACCTGATGAAGACACGCGGCGGCCAATTCCCCGCACTTACCGCGGCCCTCACCTCAGCGGCCCAATCCGACGGACAAGACCAGGCGTGGGAGTTCGGCCTACAGCGCATCCTGGACGGCTTGGCCACGCTCATGGACCAGCGCACTCAATAACCACGGCGCACCCCCACCGAAGCCAACCACCACCACGCCCCGACCGGACCCCGTACGCGCTGTCCCACCGAACCCGACCCCGCCCGCACACCGTCCCCCCGACCGGAGGTCATCTCAGTGTTTCCTGCACGGGTACGTGCCGGCGCCCCGTTACTTCTGCTGGTGCTCGCCCTGTCCGGCTGCTCTTCCCCCTGGGGCTGCACCGACACGGCGGCGAAGCGCGGTGAGGCCAGGGTGAAAGTGCAGGTCGAGGACACGGGCGGGCAGCACATCGGCGTCACCGCCGAGGTCGTCGGCTGGCGCCCGGAGCCCCACCCGCAGGAGCCCTCCAAAGGTGACCAGGTGCACTTCACCTACCGCTTCGACGGCACCCACAAGACAACCGGCTCCGCGGTGGATGCCTGCGCGGTCGACAAGAAGCGGGTGGCCTTGCTGTGCCAGACGATCTATTCGTCCGGGGCGCGGCCCGAGCCGGACGGCGCCCTCACGGGGGACGAATGGCTCGCCGTCGAACACCCTGAGCAGGTCGCCGGAGTGCTGTTGCTGCCCAATGACCAGTCCTACGACCCGCGAACCTGCGAACAGGACAGCAAGGACGGCGGCGGGACGCATCCTCCGGAAGAAGCCGCCAAGGGAGACCAGCTGTAGAAGGCCAAGGCGGTCGGCCTCGCGGCGCGGGCCTGCGGGCACCCCGGTGTGTGCGCAGCACTCGCCCGGACGTCACGGAACGATCCGCACGCGCACCAACCTGACAACAGACCCAAGCGCTCACCAGACGCAGGCTCGCGAACCGTCACTCCCACCCGGCACGAGACAACCACGCGATCAGGACACCAGGTACCAGCCCGCAGGCCGGCAGGCCCCTGAACAGCTCACGCCGCCCCCCGGAGTAGCTCGCGCCGGAGCGTGCGCCCGTCAGGAGGTGTCGGGGGAGCGTACGGCGAGGTGTTTCAGTATGCCGGTGACCCGGTCGCGCGACTCGTCGGCGACGTCCATCGCCTCCACGCAGGTCCAGTACATCCCCTCCTCGTCCGCCGCGCAGACCACGCCCACCAACGCCTCGCACACCTCGCCGAGCAGCCAGTTCAGCCCCTTCAGGGCCGCCAGGGTGTCCCGTACCTCGGAGAGCTGGGCTGCCCTTGGTCCACCGATCCTCGGCGCGGGGATCAGCAGTACCGCGCTCGTCCTCCCTCCCGCGTCGCCCAATCCCCGCGCCCGGGACCGCACTTCGTGCGGCCCGGATATCGCGAGATGACTGCCCACCGCCTCGGCCAGAGCCTGTGCCTGCCACGCCTCGACGACGATCTCCTGGACCGTCTGCGCCTGCGCCAGACCGCGCCGACTGGCCGCGATGATGCGCACCGCGTCCATCCGCGACCCCCTCCCTCAGACCACTGTCAGCTTCGCCGCACCTACCTGCCACTACCCAGCGTGAACTTGAAAGGCCGAAAAGGCCAGAGGAATTCGCAAATCTGTGGACAACCAAGACGATGTGGAAAGATCCTTCACTCCATAGAGTGACGATTGGCTCGTTCGGCCCCCTTCACGGGAAATCGTGTCTCATTACGTTCGATCTTCGCGGCCAGCGCCTGCAGCACATCGATCCCCAGGGCGTCGCAGAACTGCAGGAGGTACGCCAGCACGTCGGCGACCTCGTCCTCGACCCGTCCGGCGGCCGTCGCGTCACTCATGACCCGCGCCGACTCCTCCGGTGTCAACCACTGAAAGATCTCGACGAGTTCGGCGGCCTCGACGCTGAGCGCCGCGGCCAGGTTCTTGGGGGTGTGGTACTGCTGCCAGTCGCGGGCCGCCGCGAACTCGGCGAGCCGCTTCTGCAATGCATGGAGATCTTCACTCATGCCCCTAGGTGTAGCACCCGCACCCCGGGCAGCCCTTCGGCGGCCGACGCGTCCCGCACCGTACCGAGCAGCCGGACGTGCCCGCGCCCGACCATCCGTACGGCGAGTTCCAGCAGCGCCCGCACCTGCCGGTCGTCGAGGCTGCGGTCCAGCCCGTCCGCCATCAGCCCCAGCACCTGGCGAGCGGAGAGCACCTCGCCCGCCGGGTCCATGGCCAGCACCTCCGGGCCCGTCAGGAGCACCAACGCGAGCGCGACGTAACGCAGCTCACCGTCCCCGAGCTGCTCCAGCGGCGTCGCCGGCAGCCCGTCGCGCTCGAC
The DNA here is from genome assembly GCF_045222935.1 of Streptomyces sp. Ac-502. Classification (NCBI taxonomy): domain Bacteria; kingdom Bacillati; phylum Actinomycetota; class Actinomycetes; order Kitasatosporales; family Streptomycetaceae; genus Streptomyces; species Streptomyces sp. Ac-502. The sequence continues at coordinate 7,941,415 of NZ_JBHFFO010000001.1, read as the reverse complement.
CAGCGCCCGTATGCCGACCGTGCCGCCGCGCTCCACCGGTTCGGCCCGCAGGCCCGCGACCGGCCCGACACAGCCGGCGCGCACCGCCTCGACCAGCACCGCGTGCCGCCGCGCGCACTCCCGGCTCGTCCGTCCCAGTACGGCGGGGAGGTTGTCGCAGGCGGTACGCAGCCGCCCGTCCCCGGCGGACCATCCCCAGCTTCCGCCGAACATGCCGCCGTCGTCCGCCGCCCCCTCACCGCCGGATCCGACCACGAAGCCTTCCGACGGGTCGGCCTCCGTACGCGCGTCGGCGCAGGAGGCGGCGCGGGAAGCAGCGCGGGAGGCACTACTGGAACCGGTGGTGCCATGGGGACCGGTGGTGCCATGGGGCCCGGTGGTGCTACGGGGGACAGTGGTGCCGCTCGGGTCGGCGGAACTGCCGGGCCCGCCCGGTCCGGGCCCCGGTCCGGGCCCCCACTCGGACCCGGACCCAGCGGACTCGACCGGACCAGGAGTCACGCCACGCAGACCGGGAGCACCCGCGGCGTTTTCCCGTCCTGCCCGGCCGGTGCCACGTGCCCCGGCCGCGCGGGCTCCGGGCACGGCGCCGGCCGCGCTCCCGTTCCCGAGTCCGCCCCCGGAGCTGCACCTGGTCGCGCCCCTCGGACCCGGGCCGCTCGCCTCCGTACTCGCCGTCGCACCCGCGCCGCACCCGCCCACAGGGCCTGCCCCGCGCATCACCTCCGGCCGCGGATCGCACGCGAACACCGACCGCAGCGCCACCACCACCTGCTCCGCCGCCGCGAGCACGAGCCGCTGCCCCGCCGTCTTGCCCGCGACCCGTAACGGCAGCAGCGCTGTACCCAGACGGTCGTCGGGCAGCGGCGCGCGCGTCACGGGTGTCGCTCCGGCCGTGTACCAGGCAGCCTGGACCGCGCGCCGGGCAGGATCCGTCAGGGCCGTCGACAGAAGGGTCTCGCCACCGCCCGTCAGCCGCTCGCCGACGATGCGCAGTTCCGGCTCGGCCTGTACGGCGACATCGAGCCGGACCGGGCCCACCGGTCCGTCGACCGTGCAGCCGATGCGGAACCCGCGTCTGCCCTGCCCGTCGGGTCGCGCCCAGACCGGTACGCACCCGGCCGCGCCTCCCGGCGCCGCCGCCACGGCCCGCGCGAGCCGGGCTCCGCTGCCGAGCCGCGCGAGGATCTCGTACGCCTGCAGCACGCTGGACTTCCCGCTGCCGCTCGCGCCGGTCAGGAGGGTCAACGGGCCCAGCGGGAAGGTCGCGCCGCGGTGCGTCTTGAAGGCGGACAGACGTAATTCGGTGACCGCCGGGCGCACACTTTCTGTGTCCATACGAGGACGCTAGGCAACCGGCGAAAGCAAAACCGTTACGGCTGCAACGCCTTCCTACGATCGGGGTACGAGACCCGCCGGCGGCTCCGCGACCTCGGTGCCGACCGGCGTGAGCAGGAAGACGTTGGTGTCGACCCGGTGCATCCCGCTGGCGAGTCCGAAGACGACGCCGCTGGAGAAGTCCAGGATGCGTTTGGCCACGTCGGCGTCGGCGCTGCTGAGGTCGAGCAGGACGGGGATCTGCGCCATCAGGTACTCGGCGACCTCGCGCGCGTCGGCGAAGGTCTGGACCCGGATGACGACGAACCGCCGCATCTCCTCGCCCGGTTCCTCGTCGGGCAGGGCACGGTGATCGGGCCACGAGGGCCATTCACTGCCGCTGCGAAGGGGAACGACCTCGGCGAGCCCTTCCCACTGTTCGTCGGTGGCGTCGGGCCCGTTCACCGAATCACCTCTCCCGGAGGGGCTGGACAACTTCGCTATCTGCATCGCGCAATTGTAGGGATAAACACTTATACGTCTTCGGGTGCGACACTCGGATGGCGTCACACGGCTCCTCCATCCTGCACCATGGCCACTGATCAGCGCCGACACCCCGGGCATATATCCTGCGACCAGATCCCTTGTTCCTGTTCACTCCCTCCGTCACGTAGGTCGGTTCCGTCATGAGCGTCGATCCTCCCGGCCGCGGGCTGCGCGGCCTGCGCGGGCTCCGCAAGCCGGCGAAGAAGCGGCCGGCCGCCGCGGCGGCGTCCGCCGACCGCACGGACGAGCCGTCGGCGCCGGACGCCGGCGCTCCGTCCGCCGGCAGTGTCATCAATGCCACTCTTTACCGCGACGGACATCGCCTCAGTACCCACGAAACCCTCGCCGACACCTTCCGGCACCTGCGCACCACCGCCGGGTCCATGGCCTGGATCGGTCTGCACCGGCCGTCGTCCTCCGAATTGGTCACCCTGGCATCGGAATTCGACCTTCACCCGCTGGCCGTGGAGGACGCGCTGGAGGCCCATCAGCGGCCGAAACTGGAGCGTTACGGCGAGACCCTCTTCGTCGTCCTGCGGGCCGCGCGCTACCTGGACGATCCCGAGGAGGTCGACTTCGGCGAACTGCACGTCTTCGTCGGCCCCGATTTCGTGATCACCGTCCGGCACGGCGGCGCCCCCGACCTGCCCGCCGTACGCCGCCGCATGGAAGCCGCCCCGGAACTGCTCGACCGCGGCCCCGAGGCGGTCCTGTACGCGATCCTCGACGCCGTCGTGGACGATTACGCTCCGGTGGTCGCCGGTGTCCAGAACGACATCGACGAGATCGAGACCGAGGTCTTCGGCGGCGACCCGCGCGTTTCCCGGCGTATCTACGAACTGTCCCGCGAGGTCGTGGAATTCCAGCGCGCGACCCGCCCCTTGAACAGCATGCTGGAAAGCCTGACCGCGGGCTTCGAGAAATACGGCATCGACGAGGAACTCCGCCGTTACCTGCGCGACGTCGCCGACCACGCCACCCACACCACCGAACGCGTCGACGGCTTCCGCCAGGCACTCCAGGACATCCTCACCGTCAACGCCACCCTCGTGAACCAGCAGCAGAACGCCGAGATGCGCGCTCTCGCGGAGGCCGGCTTCGAGCAGAACGAGGAGATCAAAAATCTCGTCGTGGGCGGCCATCCTGTTCGCCCCCACGCTGGTCGGCACCATCTACGGCATGAACTTCGACCACATGCCGGAATTGCACTGGGCGTTCGGCTACCCGTTCGCCATCGTCCTGATGGCGTTCGTGTGCACCGGTTTGTACGTCATCTTCAAACGGCGGGACTGGCTGTGAGCCACCACGGGGACCACCGGTCCGGCAGGGCAGCCTGACAAGACCGGACGCGGCGCGGCCACGCTGTCTCACGCTGTCTTCAGGAGTGTCCGGTCCCTTCGGATCGGATCGCGCGACGGGCGGGCGCGGTGGTCATCGCGCCCGCCCGTCGCGGGGACTGCCGTGGTACGCCGTTCCGATGGGCGGCGGCGTGGCCACGGAGTGGGTCAGTTGCCGCTCGGCGGCACCAGCTCGCCGTAGTCCTCGCGGTTGCCGCCGCGGTCCAGGTAGAGGTCCTCCGCCATCTTGCGCTGGACGGCCGGGACGTGGCGGGCGACCCAGAAGTAGCCGCGCATGGAGGCGAGGGTGGCCCGGCCGATGACCGGCTTGTGGATGGGCTGGTCGCCGCCGGTCTGCTTCAGGGACTCCTTGACCGCCTCGAAGCCGTACTGGACCATCTTGGCCTCGTAGGAGTCGACGGCCTTCAGGAGCGGGATGTCACCGCGGACGTACTCGATCAGCAGCTTGCACAGCCGGGCCGCGTCCCGCAGGGAGGTGTTGGCGCCGACGCCCTGGCCGGGGGTCATGGTGTGGATCGCGTCGCCGATGAGGGTGACGTTGCTGGCGCTCCACCGCGGGATCGGCACCGAGGTGCGGATGTTGATCGGGAAGGTGGTCTGCGGGTCGCCCATGCTGAAGAGCTTGCGCAGGTTGGGGCTCCAGTCGGACGTCATGTCCAGGACGAGCTTGATGAGCTCCTCCGGCGACTTCTTCAGGACGCCTTGCGGGAACTTGTCGGTGGAGGCCCAGAAGCCCCAGTTGATGTAGTCGCGGGTGTTGTCGAAGAGCAGCCCGGGCCACTGGTCGATGAGCGCCGCGTCGTTGCCGCCGATGCCGGACTTGACCCGGCCCTCCTGGTCCCAGCCGAACTCCATCGTGTGCAGGATGCAGCTGTATCCCTTGGGGGCGACGACCAGGCCGATGCCCTGGTGGACCTTGTAGGGCAGCAGCGCCCTGGTCTCCGGGGTGAGCGGGACCTTGGCGGTGATGGAGATGATGTTGGCGTCCTGCACCCGGGAGTGCGGCAGGTACTGCTGGCGCACGCGGGAGTTGGCGCCGTCGGCGGCGACGAGCAGGTCGCCGGTGGCGTTGGTGCCGTCGTCGAAGTACGCGGTGACGCGGCCGTCGGACTCCTTCTCGTAGTGCGTGAAGGTCTTGCCGAAGTAGACGTCGTCCTCGATACCGGTCAGCAGCACCTGCCGGAGGGTCATCCGGCTCACGGACCGCTCGTTGTTGACGGGGTCGTCGCTCTCGACGATGTCCAGGGTGACGCTGGGGGTGAGGTCCTCCTTGAGGAAGCTGAAGTACTTCGGCGCCCGGGCGCAGGTGGCGAGGAAGGTGTCGAACAGTGTGGGCGGCAGCAGGTACTTCAGCGCCCGGCTGCCGTCGGGGTTGATGCCCACGCGGTATCCGTGCAGGCCGGAGCTGCGGGTCTCCTCGCGCTCGTAGACCGCGAAGCTGATTCCGGCCCGCTTGAGGCCGTGTGCCAGGGCCATGCCACCGGTGCCGCCACCGATGATGAGGACGTGGAACGGTGAGTCGGTCATGTCGGGTTGTTCCCCTCAGGTGTCTTGCGGGTGTATTGCGTGGGCGTTTCTGGTCTCTGCGGTACCGCGGGTGGTAAGGGAAGGGGTACGGGGCAGTTCTCCCTGGCGGGTGCTGTGCTGTGCGGGCGGAGTACGGATCGGTTGCGGCGGCCTGGTGTCTGGAGGCCCCCGCGCAACGCATGCCCGATGGACGGCCGGTCACGTCCGTAACCCTGTGTTTTTAGAGGGACTTGAGCATCCCGGCGTCGATGAGCCAGTCGCCGCCCGTGGCGCCCGGGAGGCGTCGGGAGGCCAGGAGGACGACCATCGCGGCGACCTCCTCCGGGTCGATGAAGGCCCCCGTGGTCAGGCGCATCCGGCCGGGGACCGCGGCCAGCCGCTCCTCGGTGCCGGGGGCCGGACGTTCCAGGCGGTGCGGGTTGGTCCACGCATCGGTGAGGACCGGTCCCGGCGAGACGGTGTTCACGCGTACCCCCGCGGGCCGAACTCCTCGGAGAGCGCCTTGGCCAGGTTGGCCAGGGCGGCCTTCATCGCGCCGTACTCGGTGAGGGACGGCAGCGGCAGTTGTGCGTTGACCGAGCCGATGTTGACGATGGCGCCCCGGCTCTCCAGCAGGGCGGGCAGGGCCGTCCGCACGGCCCGTACGGTGCTCAGGAGGTTGAGGTCGAAGCTGGCCCGCCAGTCCTCGTCGGCCAGGTCCAGGAAGCCGGTGGCGGGTGTGGTGCGGCCGCCGACGTTGTTGACCAGGATGTCCAGGCCGCCGAAGGTGTCGACGGCGTGGCTGACCAGGCGGGCCGGTCCGTCCGGGGTGGCGAGGTCCACCTCCATGGTGTGCGGGGTGACGTCGCGCAGGGCGGCGCTCTCGCTGCGCGTGCCTCCCATGACGTGCGCTCCTTCTGCGGTGAGTGCCCGGGCGACGGCCAGGCCGATGCCGCGTCCGGCACCCGTGACGACGGCCCGCTTGCCCTGCAGCTTCAGATCCATGACGGCTCCTCGCGGTGCTCGTGGGGATGGGCGGTGCGGGGGTTCCCGCCGGTCGATCGTTGCCACGGGCTCTCGACCGTGGCTCGAACGGGAGCGGGTGTCGCGGGTGTACGGGGCCGGGCGGGCCGGGTGCGGCCCGTGCTCCGGGACCGTCGGTTCAGGCGATGGTGAGCCGGTTGGCGCCGGAGTCGAGCGTGATGTCGTAGCAGCCGGGCGTCGACGCGACCGGCTCCGCGCTGCGCCAGTCGGCCTCGGTGCGGGTGCCGGCCCATTCGCCGTCCAGCGAGAGGCCGGTGAAGCCGGTGTCGCCCCGCAGGGTGGCGCGCACGGAGGGCGGGCGCACGATCGTCGTCTTGCGGACACCGCTGCCGAAGTGCACGGCCACGGTGCGTTCGGTGTGCGGCAGGACGAAGCGCGCCTGGGTGAGCCCGCCGGTGACGGTCAGCGAGAGCAGCGGCAGGCCGGTCAGGTCGGCCTCGATGTGCGCGGCCGGGCCCTGGACCTCGATGTGCCAGGCGACGAGCGGGCTCAGGGTCACGTGTGCCGTGCGCCGGGCCAGGTCGAAGGGGTGGACGGGGCCGCGCCGGCGGATCGTGATCGTGCCCTTGCCGTCGTCCTCGACCAGCGAGTCCCGGCCGCCGAACTCGGTGCTGCACAGCTGCGGGGTGGCACCGGCCGAGACGTCGGCGACGTCCAGCATGAGGTGCTGGACCTGAGGGACGAAGACGAGCCGGCCGGTGGGGGTGGTGTCCATCGGAGCTCCTTTCACCGCACCAGACGTCCGTCTGGGCAAAAATCGTGTAAGTCGGAGTTCTAGTAGCTAGATTCTCTAGCCACTTAGAACTCTACGGAGCGGATCGCTAGAATGTCAAGAGACCCGGGGAGAGGATCGGACGTGACAGTGGAGAAGGTTCCGGAGCATCGGCCCGAGCGGGCCCCCGCCGACGACGGGCGGGAACGGCTCATAGAGGAGTTCGGCCTGGTCATGCAGGAGTTCCAGCGTTCGGCCGACACCCTCGACCAGCAGGTCGCCGACCGGCTCGGGCTCAACCGGACCGACCTGCGCTGCCTCGACCTGCTCTTCGGGCCCACCCCCATGAGCCCCAGCGAACTCGCCACCGCCGCCGGCCTGACCACCGGCGGCGTCACCACCGCCATCGACCGCCTCGAACGGTCCGGCTACGCCACCCGCACCCGGGACACGGCCGACCGCCGCCGGGTCATCGTGACGCCCACCGAGAAGGGTTACGCGATGGTCGCCGACATCTTCACGCCCATCGCGCGCGAAGGAGCGGAGTACCTGCGCGGACTCGGCCCGGACACCCTGAGCGAGATGGTCGCCTTCCTCCGCTTCGCCACCCGCCAGCAACGGGACCACGCGGCACGCCTGGCCGAGGGGGACTGAGCCACCAGCGCGCGGCACGGGCTGCCGGTGGCGGACGACACGCCCGGCTCCGTGCCCCGTACCGGAGCTCCAGCCCGTACGGACGCCCCGCGCACATACGCCGGCCCCGGCTCCGTTCGTACCGTCGCCGCCCCCGTGGGGGTGGCGACGGCGCGAGCGGAGCCGGGGCCGGCCGTGCGTCGCGGATCAGTCCTCTGCCAGGCCCTCCACCCGGATGGAACGCGTCGGGCAGCTCCTCCTGGCGCGGAGGAGTTCGCGGGCCAGCTCGGCGGACGGGTGCGGATCGAGGACGACGACACAGCCGTCCTCGTCCTGGCCGAAGACCTCCGGGAGCCGGTTGACGCACAGATTGCTGGTCACACAGGTCTCGTTGTCCGCGACGACGGTCAGCCGGATCTCGGGGCCGTCCGGAGTGCCGGTGCCGGGCATGCCGGCCTCACCACTTCACGGGGATCGCGGCGTACCCGGCGAGGAACCCGCCCACGGGGCGGACCAGGTCCTCCCCCGGCACCGCGAGGGCCAGGCGCGGGAAGCGGCGCAGCAGGCCCGCGGTGGCCTCCTGGAGTTCCATACGGGCCAGAGCCGCGCCGGCGCAGAAGTGGATGCCGGCGCCGAAGGTCAGGTGGTGGTTGTCCTCGCGCCGGATGTCGAGGGTGGTGGGGTCGGTGAAGACCTCCTCGTCCATGTTGCTCTCGACGGAGAGCAGGACGGTGCTGCCCTCGGGGACCACCGTGCCGTCCTGGAGGGTGATGTCCTCCAGGGCGTAGCGCAGCGAGCCGAGTGAGGTGCCCATGATCTGGTAGCGCAGCAGCTCCTCGACGGCCGAGGGGACGAGCGAGAGGTCGGCCTTCAGCTCGGCGGCGGCCGCGGGCCGGTGCAGCAGGACGGCCATGCCGGTGCCGATCTGGGAGGCCGTGGTGACGTATCCGGCGATGAGCAGGGTCTTGACCCAGTGCTGGAGCTGGTGGTCGGTGAGCTTGTCCGGGTCCTCGGCGTTGACCTTGATCAGGTCGCTGATCAGGTCGTCACCGGGGTCGGCCCGCTTGGCGGCGATCAGCTCGGAGAGGTAGTCCCAGTACTGCACGCGGCAGCGCTCGACCTCCTCGTCCGACAGTTTGCTCACGGACAGGTAACCGTCGATCAGGGTGCGGAACTTGTCCCGGTCCTGCGGCGGCACGCCCAGCATGTGGCAGATGACGAGGATGGGCAGCGGGAAGGCGAACGCCTCCATGAGTTCGGCCTCGTTGCTCCCGTCCGCCTCCATGGCGTCCAGCAGGTCACCGGTGATCTGCCGGACCACGGGGCGCAGCGCCTCCAGCCGGCGGTGGCTGAAGGCGCGCATGACGATGCCGCGCTCGACGAGGTAGCGCGGCGGGTCGTTGTCGATCTCGGGGTCGGCGAAGAGGTCGTTGCTGGCGGAGATCCGGGAGACCGGGTGGCGGGCCCAGTTGCGGCTGAGCCGTTCGTCGGCGTACAGCCTGCGGACGTCCTTGTAACGGGTGACCAGGACCGCGGGGTCACCGCTGGGCAGCGTGATATCCAGCAGCGGGCCCTCCCGCACGGAGCGCCAGTCCGCCGGGACATCAGGCGCGGGGGCCCACGGGAAGGGGTAGCTGACCGGGCACTTGGAGCTCACCTGACACCTCTCTCGGCTGCGGGGGCTGTCGTGCGCAGTCTTGGAAAGCGCACTGGTGCCGGGCTCGACGTCCGGTGGAGCCGGGCCGGCCGGGGCCCGGCACGGGACGACCGCGGATCGAGCGGTTCTCCATCCGGCGGTGCGAGATTCCGTTGCGGACAGGTCCAGGGACAGGGCGGCGAAAGGGAGTACCGGTCATGACGGGCAGCGCTTCGGACCTCGGTACGGCGGCGGGCATCCTGCGTCTCGGCAATCGGTTCTGCGACGCGAAGGCGCTGCTCACCGCCGTACGGCTGGATCTGTTCACCGTCCTGGACGACGGGCCGGCCACGGTCGGCGAGCTGCGCTTACGGCTCGGTCTGCACGGGCGGGGTCTGGCCGGCTTCCTCGCGCTGCTCGCCGCCCTGGGCCTGCTGCGGCGGGACGCCGACGGGCGCTACCGCAATTCCGACGCCGCCGCCCGCCATCTCGTCACCGGCCGCCCGGAAGCGGTCGGCGGCTTCCTGCACGGCGCCGACCTCAACCTCTACCCCGTCTACGGCAAGCTCGCGGAAGCGCTGCGCACGGGCCGGCCGCAGGCCGAGGGCGACTATCTGGGCATGCTGCGGGACCCGGTCGCCACCGGCCACTTCGTCCGCATGATGGACGGTGTCACCGCCGGGCTGGGCGAACCGGTGCTCGCCGCGCTGGACGGCGTGGAGTTCGGTTCGGTGCTCGACGTGGGCGGCTGCCGCGGGCATCTGCTCGGCCAGGTGCTGACCGCCCGCCCGGACCTGCGGGGGCACCTCTTCGACCTGCCGCAACTGGAGCCGTTCTTCGACGCGTACATGGCCGAGACCGGCCTCACGGGGCGGACCGTCTTCCACGGCGGCGACTTCTTCCGTGACCCGCTGCCCCCGGCGGACGTGCTGATCTACGGCCATGTCCTGCACGACTGGGACGCGGCCCAGCGGCAGCGACTGCTGGAGGCGGCGTACGAGGCGATCCGCCCGGGCGGCGCGCTGGTGGTCTACGACCGGATGCTCGGCGAGCGGCCGGACGACACCGAGAACCTGGTCGCCTCGCTCAACATGCTGCTGCTGACCGAGGGCGGCGGGGAGTACACCCTCGCCGAACTGACCGAGCAGGCCCGCGCCGCGGGCTTCACCGCACCGGAGCACCGGCCGCTCGCCGACTTCGACACGCTCGCCGTCTGCCGCAGACCCTGACCCGGACCGCACCCCCGCGCCCTCCTTCCGGCGCCCCGGACCACCGCACCGACACCTCAAGGAGACGTACGTATGAGCCGTTCCCTCTCGGACCAGCCGACCTCGGCCGAGTACCTGCCCGTCATGTTCGGTTTCGCCCTCTTCCAGATCGGCGGGGCCGTCTCCCGGCTCGGCATCCCCGACGCGCTCGGCGACTCCGCGAAGACCGCCGCCGAGCTGACCGCGCACACGGGCGCCGACCCCGACTTCCTGCACCGGCTGCTGCGGGCCGCCGTCCCGGCCGGGCTGCTGTCCCAGGACGGGCAGGGCCGCTTCGCGCTGACCCCGCTCGGCGGCATGTACCGCAGCGACTCGCCGCTGCACGGCGGCCCGCTGGACGCCATGCACGGCGCGCCCGAGGTCTGGCAGGCGTGGGGCGCGCTCGAACAGTGCGTACGGACCGGCAGGCCCGCCTTCGACCTGGTCCACGGGCACGGCCTCTTCGAGCACATGGTCCGGGCGCCCGAGCACGCGGAGGTCTTCCACGCCGCGATGGCCGCCGGCAGCGCGGTGCAGGTGCCCGCCATCGTCGAGGGGGTCGATTTCACGCGCTTCCGCCGGGTGACGGACGTCGGCGGCGGGAACGGCACCCACCTCGCCGGTGTCCTGCGCGCCAACCCGGAGGTGCGCGGCACCGTGTTCGACACCCCCGACGGGGTCCTCGACGCGCCCCGCGTGCTCAAGGAAGCGGCGCTGGAGGACCGTTGCGACGTCGTCTCCGGGTCGTTCTTCGACTCGGTGCCGGCCAGGGCGGACGCGTACCTGCTCAAGAACATCCTGCACGACTGGGACGACGCCTCCTGCCGCCGCATCCTCGGCAACTGCCGGGAGGGCCTGGCGCCGGGCGGCCGGATCATCGTCTTCTCCTCGGTGCTCGCCGAGGGCCGGCACGACGAGGACCCGGGCGACGCGCTGGGTGCCGCGCTGATGGACATCGAGATGATGACGGTCACCACCGGGCGCGAGCGCACCCGCAGGGAGTTCGAGGAGCTCTTCGCGAGCGCCGGGCTGAAGCTGGCCGGGCTCACACCGCTGAAGTGCCCGTTCCTGTACTACGCGCTGGAGGCCGTGCCGGTCTGACGTACGGCGGCGTAGGCGGCCGGGCGGCCCGGGGTCCTCCCCGGGCCCCCGGCCGGGTACGGCGGACGGTGCCGGGCCCCGGGTCCCGGCCGCCTCACAGCGGTACGTTGCCGTGCTTGCGCTCCGGGAGGTCGGCGTGCTTCCCGCGCAGCGCGGCCAGCGCCTCCACCAGCACCCGGCGGGTCTCGCCGGGGTCGATGACATCGTCGACCAGGCCCCGCTCCGCCGCGTAGTAGGGGTGCATCAGTTCCGCCCGGTACTCCCCGACCAGGCGGGCCCGGGTCGCGTCCGGGTCGGCGGCGGCCGCGATCTCGCGGCGGAAGATGACGTTCGCCGCGCCCTCCGCGCCCATCACCGCGATCTCGTTCGTCGGCCAGGCGAAGGACAGGTCGGCACCGATGGAGCGGGAGTCCATCACGATGTACGCGCCGCCGTACGCCTTGCGCAGGACGACGGAGACCCGCGGGACGGTCGCGTTGCAGTACGCGTACAGCAGCTTCGCGCCGTGCCGGATGACACCGCCGTGCTCCTGGTCGAGGCCGGGCAGGAAGCCGGGGACGTCCACCAGGGTCACCAGGGGGATGTTGAACGCGTCGCAGGTGGAGACGAAGCGGGCCGCCTTCTCGGACGCTTCGATGTCCAGCACCCCCGCCAGCACGGCGGGCTGGTTGGCGACGAAGCCCACGGTCCGGCCGTCCAGCTTCGCGAGCGCGCAGACCACGTTGCGTGCCCAGCCCTCGTGCACCTCGAAGAACTCGCCGTCGTCGACGATCTCCTCGACGACCGCGCGCATGTCGTAGGACCGGGCCGGGTCGGCCGGGACGAGGGCGGTCAGCGCGTCGGTGCGGCGCTCGGGCGGGTCGGTGACCGGGACCTCCGGCGGCAGTTCGCGATTGTTCGCGGGCAGCAGCGACAGCAGGTAGCGGACGTCCTCGATGCAGTCCGCCTCGTCGTCGTAGGCGAAGCCGGCGACCCCGGAGACGCCCGCGTGCACCCCGGCGCCGCCCAGCCCGTCCTGGCTGATCTCCTCACCGGTCACCGCCTTGACCACGTCCGGCCCGGTGAGGAACATCTGGGACGTGCCGCGGACCATGAACACGAAGTCGGTCAGCGCGGGGCTGTAGGCCGCGCCGCCCGCGCACGGGCCGAGCACCACACTGATCTGCGGGATGACGCCGGAGGCACGGGCGTTGCGCCGGAAGATGCCCCCGTAGCCGGCCAGGGCGGTGACGCCTTCCTGGATACGGGCCCCGGCCCCGTCGTTGAGGCCGACGAGCGGGGCCCCGGCGGACAGCGCGAGGTCCATGATCTTGTGGATCTTCGCGGCGTGCGCCTCGCCCAGCGCGCCCCCGAAAACACGGAAGTCGTGCGCGTAGGCGAAGACGGTCCGGCCGTGCACCCGGCCCCAGCCGGTCACCACGCCGTCCCCGTGCGGCCTGCGGTCCGCCATGCCGAAGCCGGTGCTGCGGTGCCGCCGCAGCGGCTCGGTCTCCGTGAACGACTCCGGGTCGAAGAGCAGGTCCAGCCGCTCCCGCACGGTGAGTTTGCCCTTGGCGTGCTGGCGCTCGGTGGCGCCGGGGTCGGGCCCCCGGCGCACCTCCGTCTTCAGGCGGCGCAGTTCCTCGGTGGACCGGCGCAGGTCGGGCCGGGGCGCGGCGGCGAGGAGTTCGTCGAAGGTCGTCATTGCGCGACCGTAGGAGCGGTGCCTCAAAGGGTGCTGAAGACGGGCTGGAAGGTTCCTCGCCCGCCGGTCGACGCCTGTGCCGTGCCCCGGCCAGGCGGTGGGCGCCCGGCCGGGGGCGTGGCACGGGCCCTCAGTCCGCGCCCGCGGCCGCCAGGTCCGGCACCGTGCCGCCGGAGAGCACCGCCTGGTGGAGTTGCTGGAGGAACGGGGAGGGCTCCAGGCCCAGCTCCGTGACCAGGGTGCCGCGCAGCCGTTGGTACGCCTCCAGGGCGCGCCACGAACCGCTCGAACGGTGCAGGGCCAGCATGAGCTGGGCGCAGAACCGCTCGTGCATGGGGTGACGCGCCGTCAGCACGAGGAGTTCGGGGACGAGTTCGGCGTGGCGTCCGAGGTGCAGGTCCGCGCCGATGCGGCATTCCAGGGCGGCCATCCGGCTCTCCTCCAGGCGCAGGGCCTCCAGTTCCAGGACGCTGCCGGCCCGTACGTCGACCAGCGCGGGCCCCTGCCACAGGGCAAGGGCCCGGGAGAGCAGCCGGGAGGCGGTGCGGTGGTCCGCGGCGTGGCAGGCCGCCCGTCCGCCGGCGACCAGTTGCTCGAACTCCTGGACGTCGATCCGCCCGGGACGCACTCGCAGCAGATAGCCGCCGAACCGGGTGACGAGCACGTCCTTGGCGTCGACGGCGGGGTTTCCGGCGAGCGCTGCGCCGATCTTGCGGCGGAGCTGGAGGATGTACGTCTGCAGCGTGGTGGAGGCACTGCGCGGTATGCGCTCGCCCCAGATCTCCGCCATCAGGGCCGGTACCGTGACGACATGGTCGGCCTGCAGCGCCAGCATGGCCAGGATCTGCCGGGGCTTGGCCGCGCTGGGTACCACCGGGACGCCGTCCTCGTGTGCGGTCAGCGGGCCCAGTAACGTGATGTCCATTGCGCGCTCTCCCCTCCAGGTTCACCTCGCACGGTCCGGGCCCCGGGGCGTGACACCCGGTGCCTGTCGATCAGAGTGGCATCAAGGTCACGGGGCGCCCAGTGACCGAGGCACGAACCCGGACATGAGATTTTCACACTCCGCCGATGACGGCGGCAGGCACCCGCCGCTCCGGGCCGGACCCGCCGGCCGTACCGCGCCTACGGAGCGGGGCACGGCCACGCCCCGGTGAACGGACGGCGGCTCACGGATGACCTCTGGGATCCCCGCCTTTTATCCGGCTGACCGACTTTGCACAACCAAAGCGCCATTACTGCCCATTCTTTCGGTCAAGTTCTCACCATCCGGGTAACGTATGCGCGGGACTTCGCGTCCCGCCGCGCCAACTTACGAGGAGGCACCGCATGGTTGACCCTTTTCGGCGAACGGCTGCCGGAGCCGCCCCCTCGATACGGGGACCAGCGGAAGCAGACACCGTGCCTCGTTAGGACAGGGGGTGGACGACCAGCCGTTCCGCGTCGTCCCGGGGGTGAGATTCCAGCCCTCCACGTGGCCAGAATCATTACCGTCATTGTGCTGTGCGGCTATACAGCCGTCCCTCTCCTCGATGTTCTCCGGGATGATCCGCCCCTAAACCTTCTGCTAATGTGTTGCGGTTCGGCATTCGTACTCTTCTTCTTGCAATTGCTGCACAGTACGCCACGGGCCCGCCACTGGCCGTTGCCGCTGAAAACCCTGACCCTCACCGCCCAGTCCGTCCTGACATTCCTCCCGTTCCTGTGTCTGGGCATCACGTGGGCCGGTATGAGCGGCATTCTCGGCGCCTCGCTGCTGCTCATGCTGCCCGCGCCGCTGTCCTGGTTCCTGTTCGCCCTGGTGACCGCGGTGGTCGACGGCTGGGCGTTCGCCCTCGGGGTGCCGGCCGTCGCCGAGCTGTACACCCCGCTCACCACGCTGCTCACCGGACTCGTGCTGTACGGGCTGACCCGGCTGACCGACCTCGTGTACGAGGTCCACTCGGCGCGTACGGCGCTGGCCCGCATGGCCGTCGCGCAGGAACGTATGCGCTTCTCCCGGGACGTGCACGACCTGCTGGGCTACAGCCTGTCCGCGATCACGCTCAAGTGCGAGCTCATCCACCGTCTGGTGGTGACCAACCCGGCCCGCGCCCAGGAAGAGGTGACCACCGTCCTCGGAGTGTCCCGGCAGGCCCTCGCGGACGCCCGGCTGGTGGCGCGGAGTTACCGCGAGATGTCCCTGGCGGACGAGGCCGAGTCGGCCGCGACGGTACTGGCCGCGGCGGACATCCGGGTCACCCTCGACCTCTCCTGCGGCCGGCTCCACCCGGCCGTGGACACGGCGCTGGCGACCACCCTGCGCGAGGGGGTCACCAACATCCTCCGGCACAGCAAGGCCCAGTCGTGCAGCGTCACGGCGGTCCGCAAGGACGACACCGTCTGGCTCACGCTCGTCAACGACGGGGTGGTGGACAAGGGCCGGCCCGCCGGCTCCGACGGCAGCGGCCTGAACAACCTGGGCACCCGGCTCGCCGCCATCGGGGGACGTGTCACCTCGGGGGTACGCCGCGACGGGCGTTTCCACCTGGAAGCACATAGTCCGGTCCGACCCGGCGCGATATGCCCGGAGCATAGATAATCTTCACCGCACGGCCGGAAGAACCGCACGTTCGATCGGGGGACACCCATGCTGTCGGTGAGGATCCTGCTTGCCGAGGACGTGCACATGATCAGAGGGGCTCTCGTAGCCCTGCTGGAGCTGGAACCGGACCTCGAAGTGGTCGCCTCTCTGGACCGCGGCGACACCATCGTGGAGACCGCGCTGCGCACCCGCCCCGACGTGGCCGTCATCGACATCGACCTGCCGGGTGCCGACGGCATCACCGCCGCGGCGGAACTGCACCAGCGGCTGCCGAGCTGCCGGGCGCTCATCCTCACCAGCCTCGGCCGCCCCGGCACGGTCCGCCGGGCGCTCAGCGCGCACGTCGCCGGCTTCCTGCTGAAGGACGCTCCCCCAGCGACCTCGCCAGGTCCGTCCGGTCGGTGGCGGCGGGCGAGCGCGTCGTCGACCCCCAACTGGCCCTGTCCGCCTGGGAGGCGCGGGACTCACCGCTGTCGCCGCGGGAGACCGAGGTGCTCCGGCTCGCGGCCCGCGGCGCCGACGCGGCCGACATCGCGCGTTCCCTCTTCCTGACCAGGGGGACCGTCAGCAACTACCTCACCGCGATCGTCACGAAGCTCAACGCCCGCAACCGGATCGACGCCATCCGCGCCGCCGAGGAGGCGGGCTGGATACCGTGACGGCGGCGGTGCCGGGACCGGGCGGTCACCACCTGGCCGCTCCCTCGGCGAGCGGCCGGACGTCCAGCGCGGAGAGCACTCCCGCCAGGTCCGCCACACCGCTCCCCGGCCCGTCGCACACCGGGAAGCAGCTCGGCCCCGCCGCCCCGCCGATCCGGCGCACGTACGGGGTGAGGACGGCCCTCGGCGCGATCTCCACCACGTGGGTCGGCGCCTCCTGGCACAGCATCCGCCGTACGGCCTCGGCGAACCGTACGGGCGAGGTGAGCTGAGCGGCCCAGTAGTCGGCACCCAGCGGCTCCGCCCACCGGCAGCCGTACACCGTCGAGTAGTAGCCCGTCCGGGGCCGCTCCGAGACGATCCCGGCCGCCCGTGCGCGCAGCCGCGGGACCGCCGGTGCCATCAGCGGCGAATGGTAGGCATGCCCGGTGGGCAGCAGCCGGCTGGCGACGCCCTCCGCCGAGAGGGCGTCGCGCGCCCGGGCCAGGGCGTCGAGCCGGCCGGAGAGCACGGTGGCCCGGGCCGCGTTGACCGCTCCGACGTGCACCCCGGGCTCCGCGGCGGCCGCCAGGGCCTCGTCCGGGCCCGCGCAGACGGCCAGCATGCCGCCCCCGCCCGGCAGCCGCTGGACACACCCGCCGGACAGTGCGGCCAGCGCCGCCGCCTCGGCCAGCGGCAGGGCCCCGGCGATCACGGCCGCCGCCAGCTCCCCCACTCCGTGGCCGACCACCGCGACCGGCCGCACCCCGGCGTCCAGCAGCGTCCGGGCCAGGGCGTAGCCGACGGCGAACGCCACCGGTGGCGACAGCACGGCACGCTGCGGGCCCGGACCGCCGTCCCGGACCAGAGCGGCGACCGAGCAGCCGACGTGCGGCCGCAGCGCCTCGTCCGCCCGGTCCAGGCAGGCGCGGTACGCGGCGGATCCGCGCAGGAGGCCGGCCGCCACGGCGGGGTGCGGACCGCCCGGCCCGCCGAGCACGAACGCCGGGCGGATCCGGTGGCCCGCGTCCCGGCGGACCCGGCGCGCGGTGAGCTGGTGCGCCAGGGCGCCCACGGAGGGGTAGACCCAGAAGTCCTCGGGGTCGAGCAACGGGCCGAAGCCCTCCTCGATCTCGCCGAACAGGACCAGCATCGCCACCGAGTCCAGTCCGCACTCCGCGAGGGGCGTCTGGGGGCCGATCTCCCGGGACGCGTAGCCGGAGATGCGCCGGATGAGCCAGTGCAGCGGGTCCGGCTCGTACGGCCCGCCGCGCGGTGGTGCCTCCACGTAATCCCCCTTCGCTTCCCGCCCCCGCGGGTCTCACCCGGCCAGGGCGGCGGATCCGGTGCTGAGGTCGCCGTCGAGCCGCTGGTGCAACGGGCGGATCCGGCCGCGCAGGAACAGGTCGCGCATCGCCGAGCGCTCCACCTTGCCGCTGGTGGTGCGGCGCACCGTGCCCGGGCGGACCAGCAGCACCCCGCCGACCCGGACGTCGAACTCCTCGGTGAGGCAGCGCTCGACCTGGGTGGCGAGGGATTCGAGGTTCACGTCGAAGCCGGTGCGGGTGCGCAGCTCCTGGACGACCACGACCCGCTCCCGCTCCCCCGGTACGCCGAACGCCGTGCCGGGCCCGAACAGCGCGCTGACGCGCTGCACCGTGCGCTCGACGTCCTGCGGGTAGAGGTTGCGTCCGGCCACGACGATGACGTCCTTGAGCCGCCCGGTGACGAAGAGCCGGCCGTCGCGCAGCGCCCCGAGGTCCCCGGTGCGCAGGTAGCCGCCCTCGCCGTCCGCCGTGACGGCCTGGAAGGTGCGGGTGGTCTGGCCGGGGTCGCGCCAGTAGCCGCGCGCCACGCCCCCGCCGCGCACCCAGATCTCGCCGATCCGGCCTTCCGGCAGTACGGACCGGGTGTCCGGGGCGACGATGCGGACGTCGCAGCCGGCGGCGGTCCCGCAGGACGCCAGGCGGCGCGTCGGCCGGCCCGGTACGGGGGCGCGCCACAGGTTGCGCTCCAGGGCTTCGGCGTCCACCGCGCACCCGTCGTCCGGGTCCTTGTCCCGGCCGCCGGTGACCAGCAGGGTGGCCTCGGCCAGTCCGTAGCACGCCGAGAAGGCCTCGGGGCGGAATCCGGCGGGGGCGAAGCGCTCGGTGAAGTCCCGCAGCGTCGCGGGCCGTACGGGCTCGCCGCCGGAGACGGCGGTCCGCCAGCGGCTCAGGTCGAGTTCGGCCACCTGCTCGTCGGTGACCCGGCTCACGCACAGCCCGTACGCGAAGTCGGGGGCGCCGCTGACGGTGATCCCGTACCGGTCGACGGCCTGCAGCCAGCGCACCGGGTGGCGGACGAACGTCTCGGCGGGCAGCATCACCGAGGTGCTGCCCAGCCACAGCGGGTGCAGCAACTGGCCGACCAGGCCCAGGTCGTGGTGGAGCGGGAGCCAGCCGCCCAGCCTGGTGCCCGGTTCGGTCCCCAGTGCCTCGTGCATCGCCCGCTGGTTGGCCAGCAGGTTGGCGTGGGTGACGACCACCCCGCGCGGGCGGCCGGTGGAGCCCGAGGTGTACTGGAGGTAGGCGACCGTGTCGGGAGTCAGCGCCGGGGGCCGCCAGGGGTCGGCGGCGGGCACCACGTCGGCGGGCAGACAGAGCGTGCCGCCGTGTCCGCACTCCGCCAGCATCCGCGACATCTCGGGGGCGAGCGCGGCGTCGGTGAGCGCCACGCACGGCGCGGTGTCGCGGACGATCCCGGCGATGCGCTCCGTGTGGTGGGCCCGTCCGCCGCCCGGCGGGGCCGGTACGGCGACGGCGCCCGCGTACAGGCAGGCCAGGAAACTGACGGCGAACCGGTGGCGGGAGCGGTGCAGGAGCAGCACCCGTTCGCCCGCGGCGCCGTGGCTCTGCAGCCAGCCGGCGAGCCGGCGCGCCGAGGTGTCCAGGCTCCGGTAGGTGACCGTCTCCGGCTGCGGCCACTGCGCGCCGTCCGGCAGCAGGAGCAGGGCTTCCCGGTCCGGGTCCGTTTCGGACCGGGCCAGCATGACGTCGGTGAAGGTGCGGTGCGCGGTCAATGCGTCCCCCTCGCGAGAAATGCCTCGGTGCTGTTCTCGAACGCGGGCCGGCGGTCCGGCGGCGCGCACGCCCGGGCCGCGGCGCACAGCGGTCCGCGCCGGCCGGCGGTGGCACGACGACGGCTCATGGCGCGGACCAGGACACCGCGGAGCGGCGCCGGGAGGGCGTGCTGCCCCAGGAGGCGCGGCGCGGAGCACCGGTGGTCCCCGGGCGGCCGGGCGCCGCTGGGGAGGGCGGCGCCGCGGCGCTCAGCAACGTCGTCAGCACGGCGGTCAGGGCGGCGAGTTCGGCGTCGTCCGGGTGACCGCGGAGCACGGTGAAGAGGGCGTGATCCGGCATGGCGCCAGTCTGTGCCGATCAGCTCGAACGCCGGTGGAACTCCGCCTGCGGAACGCTTGAGCCGGTCCACGGGGTCAGCTCCGTCCGCCGACGGTCCGTACCCGCTCGAAGGCGAGTCCGGATGTCAGGTGGCGCAGGTGCCGCTCGCCTACGTGGAAGCGGTCACCACGCGTCGCGGCGTCGCACGACGCGGCGCTGTCCCACCAGATGAGGCCGAGGTAGGCACGCGGTTCGACGGTGTACCGCAGCAGCAGGCAGCCTCCGCACCCGGGGTCGTTCAGGAACTGGCCCGCCAGGGCGCCGAATTGCGCTTCGAAGGCGGCCGCCGGTCCGGACAGCTTCATCCTGACCAGCAGCGCGTGTGCGGCTCCGGCCACGGCGGGGCCGTCGCCCAGGAGTCCGACCGCCACCGCCTGCCCGGGTTCGACGGCCGCCAGCTCGCCGAGCCGGTCCAGCCGTGCGCAGGCCGCGTCCGAGTGGACCGCGCCGAAAAGGTGCTCGGGCGACTGCCAGAAGGCCAGGTGGACGTAGGCGCCCGGGCGGTCCAGGGACCGCAGGACCACCTGGTTCGCCAGGCCCTTCGCGAGGTTCCAGGCCCGTACCTGGCGGGCGAGTTCGCCCTCGAACTCCTCCGCGCCGCGCTCGTCGCCGAGTACGCACCGCACGACGGAGGCGACCTGCCGGCCCCGCTCCCCGCCTAAGACGGCGGGAGACGGCTCGCGTCCCTCCCCGCCTGGGACGTTCCACATCACTGCGCATCTCCCTCTCGGAACCCGGTGATCGCCAAGGACCGGAGGACTCGCCTCCGGCATCCGGAACGGGCAGGTGCGGGGCCGGACGGCACCGGCGGCGCGGCAGCTCACACGCGGGTGCCGCCGGGCCCCGCCGCGAGGGTTCTTCGAGGTCCGGTCGAGCACCGCTTGCCAGGCTGCCGCGCCCGAGCCGTAGCCGAAGGGACCGACACCATGCCACGTACCGACCGTTCCGCCGGACCGCGACCGGCCGGCGTGCTGCGCAGCCTGCTGCGGCCGGTGGCCCGCGCCCTCGTCATGTACGGCTGGCTGTGGCTGCCGGGCGTACCGCCCCAGGATTGTTACGGCGCCACCTGGCCGTACGGGCGCGAGGACCCGGCACGGCCGGTGCGCGCCGGTAAGTCCAGCACGGCCGACTTGAGCGGCCCTTGACCGCAGCGCGAGGCCGCGGGCACCGCGTGGGGGCGGCAGCCGGGTGACGGAAGCGGCGGACAGCGAGGGGGAGGCGGAGACGATGACCGTGGCCACGAGCGCCGCCGGGCCGGGCCCGGCGGAGGGGCCGGGGCGGCCCGGGCCGCCGAGGCCGCCGTGCGGGAGCGCGTCGCCCGGCTGGAGCGCGGCTTCGGGGACCCGGACGACCCGGGCAACCCGCTGGGCGCCGCGCAGTTCGTGCGGGCGGACGCCGGGCGGCGGCTGCTGCCGGCGGCCGAGGCGCTGCTGGACGGCTTCCGGTTGCAGGCCGAGATCGTGCCGGAGGAACTGGGCGGCCGACTGGGGCGGCTCGACGTACTGGCGCGGGTGCTGCGGGCGGTGTTCCGGCGGGACGCGGCGCTGGGGCTGGCCTGCGGGACGGGTCCGTACCTGGCCGCGGCGGCCGTGTGGGCCGGGGGCTCGGCGCGGCAACGCCACCGCACCGCTGACCTGCTGCTCTCCGGCGGCCGGATGGCCTGCGCCTATCCGCAGCCGGCCGAGGGCAACGCCTTCCTGCACAACGGTTTCACCGCTTCCCCGGACGGTGCCGGGTACCTGCTCGACGGCCGCAAGGAAGCACTCAACAACGCTGCCCGAGCGGCGTCCCTGCTGCTGTTCGCGCGCGTGGACGAGCCCGGCGGGAGCGGTCACCGCGCCTTCCTGATCGACGCGCCGCAGGCGGACGCGCCCGGATTCCGGCTGCTGCCCCGGCGGTCCACCACCGGCGTCCGCGGCTGCCTCGTGCACGGCCTGGAGTTCACCCGGTACCCCGTGACGGCGGACCGGCAGCTCGGCCCCGGTACCGGTACCGGTACCGGTACCGGGGCGGAACTGGCCGCCCGCGCCTTCCCCGTCATCCGCAGCACCGGCCCCTCGATGGCGTTGGGGTGCGCGGACACCACACTGCGCACGGCGGTCGCCTTCGCTCGCGCGCGCGGCCGGGCGTCGGTGCGCGCGCCCCGCACCCGTCAGGCGCTCCAGGACGCGTTCAGCGACCTGCTGCTGTGTGACGCGCTCGCGCTGGTGGCCACCCGGGCGGCGCATCTGCTGCCGCGCGAGAGCGCCACCCTGAGCGCGGTGGTGAAGTACCTCCTGCCCATGTTCCTGACCGAGACCGCATACGACCTGTCGGCGGTGCTCGGAGCGGAGTCGTACGCGCGGCAGGGCGCGTACGCGGCCTTCCAGAAGGCGCTGCGGGACCTGCCGATGATCGGTCTCGGCCCCGCGGGCAGCGCGGCGAGCCGGGCGGCCGTCGCGGATCTGTTGTCGCGGCTGCCCGGGCTGCGGCCGCCCCCGAAGGGGCGGCCGGTGCGGCGCTGTTCCAGTGCCACGAGCCGGGGCTGCCCGCGCTGCGACCGCGGGAGTTCGTCCTGCCCGCGGAAGGCGACTCCCTGGTGGGCGGTCTGGAGGAGACCGTCGAGCGGGCCCGCGCGGCGGGCGGCGGCGAGCTGGACCGGGCGCTCGCCGGGTACGCCACCGCGCTCGGCCGTGAGCTGGACCGGCTCCGGCGCGACTGCGCTCTGCCCGGCCGGTCCGGCGGCCCCGCGCGGACCCGGGTGTACGGGCTGGTGGACCGGTACGCGCTGATCGCCGCGGGCGCCGCCTGCCTGGGCGTGTGGCGGTACCGCACCGGCACGGACGACGGTCTGCCGGCCGGACCGGCCTGGGCGGTCATGGCGCTGGCGCGGGTCCTGCGCAGGCTCGACCCGGCGGCGCCCCGGCCTCCCGCGTCGGCCGCGGAACCGCTGCTCACCGAACTGCTGAACCGTTTCGACGACGCCCGCAGCTTCGACCTGTACGCGACCCCGATCGGACGATGACCCCGCTCGGACGGTGCCCCGCCCGGACGACGACCCCGCTCGGACGATGACGAGGAGACGGCGATGCCCCGCCCGCCCCGTACCCCTCCGCCGCGCCCCGTACGCCCCCTGGAAGGGCCGCTCCCCGCCACCGACGCCTCCTGGCAGCCGGTGCGCCGGGAGCTCCGCTCCACCGGCGCCTCGGTGGTCTACGGAGCCGTCGCCGACTGGCTCCCCGCCGACCTCGGTGACCCCCGGCTCGCGGCGGCGCTCGGCCAGGACCACGCGCGGCTCCGCCACCTGACCAGACCCCAGGTCCGGCGCCGGTTCGTGGCGTCCAGACTGCTGCTGAAGACGGCGGCCGGCGCGGTCCTCGGCGCCGCCCCCGAGGAGCTGGACCTGGCGTACAAGCCCGGCGGACGCCCGTACCTGCGCGGCATCGACCAGCTCGACGTGAGCCTGAGCCACACCGAGGAACTCCTCGTGGTGGGGCTGACCCGGCACAGCCGCATCGGGGTGGACGTGGAACACGCCGAGCGCCGGATGCTCGGCCTGGGCACCGAGCGCCAGGTGTGCACCCCGTACGAACTGGAGGCGCTGCGCCGTGTCGCGGAGGACCGGCGCAACGGCGAACTGGTGCGGCTGTGGACGCTGAAGGAGGCCTACAGCAAGGCGATCGGCCAGGGGCTGCGCTTCCGGTTCACCGAGTTCGGGTTCGGTGCCCGGGGCGGACGGATCCGGCTGCTGCGGCCGGACGGCTCGCCCGGCGTCGGCGCGGAGTGGGACTTCGGCAGTTGGCGGGTGGCCGGCCGGTTCACGGTGAGCGCGGCCGTGCACGACCCCGGGTTCGGCGGCCGGCCGGGGCCCGGTGGGCGGTCGCCCTTCGACGCCGCGTCGACCGGGCCGCTGCCGCTTCCCGACCGCGGTTCCACCGCTTGTTGAGCGCCGTTCCAGCAGATGCGGTGACGCTCGTTCCGTCTCGCCTGCCGACATCGTACGGAAAGGAGATACGGTGCGTCGTTTTCTCGCTGCGCGATGGCCCGCCGACGGCTCGGCCCGCAGACTGCTGTGCTTCCACCACGCCGGCGCGGGGGCCATGTCCTTCGCCGGATGGCAGCGGCGGGTCGGCCCGGGCGTGACGGTCCTGCCGGTCCGGCTGCCCGGCCGGGAGTCGCTGCGGGGCGAGGCCCCGGTCACCGAGGCGGCGACGCTGGTCGAGGCGCTCACCCAGGAGCTGGGGCCGCTGCTGGACGCGCCGTACGCCTTCTACGGGCACAGCCTGGGGGCCCTGGTGGCCTACCGGTTCGCCCACCACCTGATCGAGTCCGGGCACCGGGGGCCGGAGTTGCTGGCGGTCGGCGCGTGTCCGGCCCCGCGGTCGCCCTCCCGGCTGCTGACGGGCGCGGCGGGGTCCGGCCTCACCGACGCGGAACTGGTGGGTCTGCTGGTCGACGGCGCGAGCGTGCCCGAGGCGATGCTCGCCCGGGGCGGGTGGCTGCGTGCGACGCTCCGCACCCTCCGGGCCGACCTGCGGCTGGCCGCCGGTCTGCGCGAGACGGCGCCGGCCACCGTGCCCTGCCCGTTGTGGGCGTTCGCGGGGACGGAGGACCCGCTGGTCGACGTCGCGCAGGTCGGTGCCTGGCGGCACTGCACGACCGAGCGGTTCCGCCTGCGGACCGTGTCCGGCGGCCACTTCTTCGTCCGCGGCCGGGAGGCGCCGCGGGCCGTGGGAGAAGCGCTGCACACGGTCATGCCCGTGCCCCGTACCGCCTGAAAGGTTCGTATACAGATAGGGGATCCGCGGATGGACATCAGCGTACTGGGGCCGTTCAGAGCGGTTCAGTCGGGAGCGTCGGTGACACCCACCGCCGTCAAGCCCCGCAAGGTGCTCGCCCTGCTCGCCCTGCAAGCCGACCAACTGGTCTCGACCTCCTCACTGGTGGAGGAGGTCTGGGGAAGTCGCCGCCGCGCAGCGTGCAGACCACCCTGCAGACCTACATCCTCCAACTGCGCACCCTCATCTCCGCCGCTCTCGGCGAGGACCGCGCGGGGTTTCCGAACGGCGCGAAGAGTGTCCTGGTGACCGAACCCGGCGGTTACCTCCTCGACACCATGGGCGGGCTGGTCGACGTCCAGGAGTACGAGGCGCTGGCCACGGCCGGCCACCGGGCGCTGGAACAGGGGGACTGGGGCGGCGCGGCGAGCTGCCTGGGCCGGGCGCTGGCGCTGTGGCACGGCCGGGCCCTGGTCGACGTGCAGTGCGGCCCCCTGCTGGAGGTGGAGGTGACGCGCCTGGAGGAGTCGCGGATGAGCGTCCTTCACGCGCGGATCGAGGCGGACCTGAGGCTGGGCCGCCACCATGAGGTCATCGGTGAACTGTCCGGGCTCGCCGCCCGCCACCCCCTGCACGAGGGCGTCCACGGACAGCTCATGGTGGCGCTGTACCGGGCGGGGCGCCGCGGTGACGCCCTCAACACCTACCGGCAGTTGCGTGCCGCGCTGGGCCAGCACCTCGGCCTCGACCCGTCGCCGGGCATCGAGGACCTCCAGCAGGCGGTGCTCGACTCCTCGCCCCTGCTCGGCCTGGACGGCTCCCTGCCGCTCGGGCACCTGGTGCGGGCCGGCTGACGCCCGGCCCGTGCCCGGGGCTCCGCCCCCGCCCGCTCTTCGCGTCACCGCGCACCGGGCCCTGCCCGCCATCCGGGACCGGGCCCTGACCGCTACCCGAGAAAGGAACACGGACGATGAGCGACATCTCGCTGGCCGAACTCAACGAACTGCTGCTGGAGTGCGTCGGGGCACCGGAGGAGGGCATGAGCCTCGACGGTGACGACGCCCTCGACACACCGTTCCTGGAGTTCGGCTACGACTCCCTGGCCCTGCTCCAGGTCACGGGCGTCATCGAGCGCCGCCACGGCATCGCGCTGAACGACGACGCGGTGGCCGAGGCCGTGACGCCGCGCCTGCTGCTGGACCTCGTCAAGGAAGCGCCGCGCGCCGGGGCGGCCCGGTGACCTCCCCGGCCCCCGCTCCCCCGGCCCGCCCGCCCCGGGAGCCGGCTTCGACGGCCGCCGGGTGGTGGTCACCGGCGGCACCCGCGGCATCGGCCGGGCCGTCGCGCTGGCCTTCGCCCGGGCCGGCGCCCGCCTCGCCGTCGTGCACCGCAGCGGCGGCGAGGCGCCCCGGCAGGTCGCCGAGGAACTGACCGCCCTGGCGGGCACACCGCCGGTCCTGGTGCGCGCGGACGTCACGCAGGCGGCCGGTGCCCGCACGGTGGCGGACGCGGTGGGTGAACACCTCGGCGGCGTGGACGTGCTGGTCAACAACGTCGGGGTGGACGGCCACGCGAAGTTCGAGGACCTCACCGAGGCGGAGTGGCACCGGGTGCTGAACCACAACGCCACCTCCGTCTACCAGGTCACCCACGCGCTGGCGGGGCAGCTCGCGGAGGGCGCCTCGGTCGTCAGCATCGGCGCCTCGGCGGGGCTGCGCGGGCGGCCCCTGGGCGTGCACTACAGCGCCTCCAAGGCGGCCCTGGTCGGTTTCACCCGGGCGCTCGCCAAGGAGCTGGGCGGCCGGGGCATCCGGGTCAACACCGTGGCCCCCGGCGTGACCGCGGCCGGTCCCGGCACCGGCCCGCCGCCCCCGGTCGCCGAGCGGATCGCCGCGATGACGGCGCTCGGCAGGCTGGGCCGTCCCGAGGACGTGGCCGGCGCGGTCCTGTTTCTCGCCGGTGACGCGGCCGCGTACGTCACCGGTGTCACTCTCGACGTAGACGGAGGAATCTGATGCCTTACGCCGCCATCACCTATCGCGTCATACCGGGCCACGAGGAGGAGATCGCGGAGATCTTCGCGGGCTTCCAGCGGGTCGACCGGCCGGAGTTCGCCGGGGAGTCCGGCGAGCAGGCGGGCCGGCTGCTGGGTACGGCCGTGTTCCTCAAGGACGACGTGCTGGTGCGGGTCATCCACTACGAGGGGGACTTCGCCGCCGTCGGCCGCCACATGGCCGCGCAGAAGGGCGTGCACGTCCTGGAGGAGAAGCTCGCCCCGTACCTGGCCGAGCGCCGGGACACCCGTTCCGCACCGGACTTCGCCGCCTACTTCCGCGACGCGACGATGCGCTCGATCGCGCAGCTCACCGTCGACACCCACCCCACCGCCACCCGGGCGTCATGACCGGTGCGCTCGGAGTCGCGGCGCTGCTGGGCAGCGGCATCACCGCGGGGGTGCTGTTCGCCGTGGCGTTGAGCGTGCTGCCCGCACTCTTCGCCATGGACACGGGCACATACGTGTGCGCGCACCAACTGCTGGGACGGAACTGGGACCCCACCATGCCCGCCATCGTGCTCGGCAGCGCGCTGGCCGACGGGGTCCTCGCGGCCCTGGCGAACGGTACGGCGCGGCTGCTGTTCGTGCTCGCCACCGTGCTGCTGGTGGGGGTGTCGGC
Organism: Streptomyces sp. Ac-502; assembly: GCF_045222935.1. Classification (NCBI taxonomy): domain Bacteria; kingdom Bacillati; phylum Actinomycetota; class Actinomycetes; order Kitasatosporales; family Streptomycetaceae; genus Streptomyces; species Streptomyces sp. Ac-502. The sequence goes on along the minus strand of NZ_JBHFFO010000001.1, from coordinate 7,914,537 downwards.
CGTGTCGCACCTGTGCAACGTGCCGATCAACCGGCGGGTGAAGGCCGTCACCGACCCCGCCGCGCTGCCCCCGGACTGGCAGGACCCGCGGCCCCTGTGGCGCCGCTGGCACCTGCTGCGTACGGCGCTCGCCGTCCTCGCCCTGGTGGTGACGGCCGCCGCGGTCACCTCGACGGGCAACACCGTCTGACTTCTGCTACGGCCGTCACCGCGGCCGGAGCCCCGGCACGGCAACGCCTCCGGCCCTCCCGCACGCCAGGTGCGGGAGGGCCGGAGGCGTGAGCGCGCGGCAGACCGCGGGGCTCACGTTCGCGGTGCCTCCTGCCCGGGCTCCTCCCGGTCGCGTACGGAGATCTCGGCGACGGTGGTCAGGAGGCTGCGCCGGAACGTGGCCACGAACCCCTCCGTCGTGTCGGTGTCCCGGGGGCGGCTCAGGTACGGCTTGAGCTTGCGCTCCACCTCGCGCACCCCGGGCTGGCCCGCCATGTGCCGGGCGACGGCGTCCAGGTCGCCGGTGTACTCGATGACCCGGACCAGGGTGTCGTCGCGCAGGAAGACGGCGGTGGCCAGGATGGTGCCGGCCGCGCGGCCCCGCGCGTCGGTGACGCTGCTGCCGCGCACCCGCTGGAAGTTCCCGAAGATCTCGGCCAGTTCCTTCTCGTGACCGGGCTCGACGTCGTACGTGATCGCTGCGAACGGCATGGGACGGCTCCTGGTGGCTGCGGACGGGCCCCCAGTGCAGCCGAGCCGGCTCGCGGGCAGCTCAAGGGGCCGTACAGCAGCGGCGGACGGGCTGGACGCGTTTTCGAGCGGACCTCCAGACGCCGGTGCGACGGTCCCGACCGATGCTGTCCGTGGCACATTCCGGGAGGTACGCCGTGCACCGCACCCTGATCGTCGCCCGCCTCAAGCCCGACAAGACCGAGGACATCGCCCGGATCTTCGGCGAGTCCGACGCCACCGACCTGCCGCACCTGGTCGGCGTCTCGCGTCGCACCCTCTTCCGGTTCCACGGGCTCTACTTCCACCTCGTCGAGGCCGACCAGGACATCACGCCCAACCTGTACCGGGCCCGCAGCCACCCGCTCTACGAGGACGTCAACACGCGGCTGGCCGAGTGCGTCGAGCCCTACGACCCGGGCTGGAAGGAGCCCAAGGACGCGATGGCCGACCCCTTCTACATCTGGACGAAGGACGAGGGGCGGGTCAGGTGACGACCCCCGGACGCCACCGGACCCGCCCCACCGTCCCCGCCGGGAGGAAACACCCATGACCACCGCCATCACCCGGACCGTCAAGGTCCCAGCGGGCGAGGTCGCGCCCAACACCAAGCGCGGCGGCGACCTCCGCGTCACCCTCAGCCCCCGCACCGTCGGCTGCACCTCGGGCTTCGGCGGCGTGCTGACCCTGGAACCCGGTGACTTCGTCACCGAGCACTACCACCCGTACTCCGAGGAGTTCCTGCACGTCGTCGAGGGCGACCTGACGATGACGCTGGACGGTGAACCGATCGGGCTCACCGCCGGCGACTCGCTGCTGGTGCCCATCGGGGTACGGCACCGGCTGGTCAACACCGGCCAGAGCGCCGCGCGGTGCGCCTTCCACCTGTCGCCGCTGGCGCCGCGGCCGGAGCTCGGGCACGTGGACACCGAGGAGGCCCAGCGCCCCGGGGAGGCCAACCCGGACGTGAGCGGGGCGTCGTGAGACGACGGGCCGTCATCACCGGTATCGGCGCCGTGGTGCCGGGCGGGGTGGGCCGGGAGGCGTTCTGGGACCTGCTGTCCGAAGGGCGCACCGCCACCCGCCGCATCACCCTGTTCGACCCGGCCACTTTCCGCTCGCAGGTCGCCGCCGAGGTCGACTTCGACCCGGCCGCCGCGGGCCTGGAACCGCGCCAGATACGCCGGATGGACCGCGCCGCCCAGTTCGCCGTGGTCTCCGCCCGCGAGGCGGTCCAGGACAGCGGACTGGACTTCGCGGCGCTGCCGCCCGAGCGGCTCGCGGTGAGCATCGGCAGCGCGGTGGGCTGCACCATGGGGCTGGAGGAGGAGTACGTCGTGCTCAGCGACCGCGGCCGCAAGTGGCTGGTCGACCACGAGTACGGCGTACCGCACCTCTACGGCTACATGGTGCCCAGCACCCTGGCCGCCGAGGTCGCCTGGGAGGTCGGCGCCGAGGGGCCGGTCGCCCTGGTCTCGACCGGCTGCACCTCCGGCCTGGACTCCGTGGCACACGCGGTCCAGCTGATCGAGGAGGGCAGCGCGGACGTGGCGGTGGCCGGCGCCACCGACGCCCCGCTGTCCCCCATCACCTCGGCATGCTTCGACGCGATCAAGGCGACGTCACCGAACAACGCCGACCCCGAGCACGCCTCCCGCCCCTTCGACCGGGACCGGGACGGCTTCGTGCTCGCCGAGGGGGCGGCCGTACTGGTGCTGGAGGAGCGGACGGCCGCCGAGCGGCGGGGCGCCCGGATCTACGGGGAGATCGCCGGCTTCGCGAGCCGCAGCAACGCCTATCACATGACCGGGCTCAAGCCCGACGGGCGGGAGATGGCGGAGGCCGTCACGGTCGCCCTGGACCAGGCCCGGCTCGACCCCGGCGCCGTGGACTACGTCAACGCGCACGGGTCGGGCACCAAGCAGAACGACCGGCACGAGACGGCGGCGTTCAAGCGCAGCCTGGGGGCGCACGCCCACGACATCCCGGTGAGCTCCATCAAGTCCATGGTGGGCCATTCGCTGGGCGCGATCGGTTCGATCGAGGTGGCCGCCTGCGCGCTCGCCCTCGAACGGCAGGTCGTGCCGCCGACGGCCAACCTGCACCACGCGGACCCGGAGTGCGACCTGGACTACGTGCCGCTCACCGCGCGCAAGCACGCGATGGACGTGGTGCTGAGCGTCGGCAGCGGCTTCGGCGGTTTCCAGACCGCGATGCTGCTGGCGCGTCCGGGCACCGCGGCCGCCGCGGCCGGAAGGACCGACACATGACCCTCACCCGGCCCGCCCGGGCCCCGGTGTTCACCGGTATCGGCGTCGCCGCCCCGACGGGCCTCGGCGTCGAGGACCACTGGGCGGCGACCCTGGCCGGCCGTTCGGCGATCGGCCGGACCACCCGCTTCGACGTGTCCGGTTACCCCGTACCCCTGTCCGGCCAGGTACCGGGCTTCGACGCGCGGACCGCCGTACGGCCCGGCCGGCTGATCTCCCAGACCGACCACTGGACGCATCTGGCGCTCGCCGCCGCCGAGGAAGCGCTCGGGGACGCGGGCGTCGACCCGGCCGCGCTGCCCGAGTACGAGATGGCCGTGGTGACCTCCTCGTCCTCGGGCGGCACGGAGTTCGGCCAGCGGGAGATGACGGCGCTGTACCGGCACGACCCGTCCTGGGTCGGCGCCTACCAGTCGATCGCCTGGTTCTACGCGGCCACCACCGGCCAGCTCTCCATACGCCACGGGATGCGCGGCCCCTGCGGTGTCCTCGCCTGCGAACAGGCCGGCGGCCTCGACGCCATCGCCCAGGCCCGGCGGCTGACCGGCCGGGGCGCACGGCTGGTGCTCACCGGCGGCACGGACGCCTCGCTGTGCCCGTACGGCCTGACCGCGCAGCTGTCCACCGGGAAGCTGTCCACGGCCACCGATCCGGAGCGGGCCTACCTGCCGTTCGACGCCGGGGCGTGCGGCTACGTGCCCGGCGAGGGCGGCGCCGTCCTCGTCCTGGAGAGCGCCGAGGCCGCCGAGGCGCGCGGGGCCGGGACGGGGTACGGGCGGGTGCTCGGCCACGCCGCCGGATTCGACCCGCCGCCCGGCTCGGAGCGCCCCCGCGCGCTGCGCCGGGTCGTCGAACAGGCCCTGCGCGCCGCCCGGCTCACCCCGCGCGACATCGACGTGGTGTTCGCCGACGCGGCCGGGGTGCCCGCCGACGACCGTGCCGAGGCCGAGGCCGTCGCCGCCGTCTTCGGACCGTCGGCGATACCGGTCACGGCGCCGAAGACGCTCACCGGCCGGCTCTACGGCGGTGGCGCGCCGCTCGACGTGGCGACGGCTCTGCTGGCGCTGCGCGACGGGGTCGTCCCGCCCACCGTCGGCACCCGGCGCCCCGCCCCGGGACTGGAGATAGACCTGGTGACCGGAGCGCCACGGGAAGCGCCGCTGCGGCGGGCGCTGGTCCTGGCGCGCGGTCACGGGGGTTCACCTCGGCCCTGGTACTGGGCCGCTGACCAGCACGACGACATGAGGAGCACGCACCATGAGCGGACACACCGACAACGAGATCGTCATCGACGCCCCGATGGACCTGGTGTGGCGGATGACCAACGACGTGCCACAGTGGCCCGGCCTGTTCAGCGAGTACGCCGCCGCCGAGGTGCTGGAGCGGGACGGTGACACCGTGCTGTTCCGCCTGACGATGCACCCGGACGAGAACGGCCAGGTCTGGAGCTGGGTGTCCCGGCGGACGGCGGACGCCGCGAGCCGGACCGTGCGGGCCGAGCGGGTGGAGACCGGCCCGTTCGCGTACATGAAGATCTACTGGGAGTACGTCCAGGAGCCCGGCGGCGTACGGATGCGCTGGGTGCAGGACTTCCACATGAAGGACGCGGCCCCGGTCACCGACGAGCAGATGACCGAACGCCTCAACCGCAACACCACGGTGCAGATGGCCCTGATCAAGGAGAAGGTCGAGGCCGCCGCGCGCGCCCTCGTCCGCTGAGGGGCCCCGCGTGCTGACCCTGTTCGCTCCGCTGTCACTGCTGTTCAACGGGCTGGCTGCCGGTGTGCTGTTCGGCACCCAGCTCGGCGGCTTCCCCTATCTGGCCTCCCTGCCCGTCGACCGGTACGTGCACGCCCACGCGTTCTTCGGCACCCGTTACGACCCGGCGATGCCGCTCTGTCTGGTCGGCACGGTCGGCTGCGACACGGCGCTGGCGTTCCTGGCGCCGGAGCCCGCCGCGCGGGCGGCGTTCGCGGTGGCCGCCGTGCTGGCCGTGGCGACAGTCGTCATCTCGGTCACGCGCAACGCCCCGGTCAACCGGTGGATGCGCACCCTGGACCCGGACCGCTTGCCGGCCGACTTCGCCGACCCGCGCCCTGGTTGGGGCGCCTGGAACCGCCGGCGCAGCCTGCTGGCCGTCGCCGCCCTCCTGGCGAACTGCGCCGGCCTGGGCGTGCTCCTCTGACCCCCGTCCCCCACCCCTTCACCCTCTCCGCTTCGCCCCGTCCCCTACGGAGGAATCATGGAACTCGCACTGCGCGGAAAGAAAGCGCTGGTCACCGGCGGCACCCGGGGCATCGGCCGGGGCATCGTCCTCGCCCTGGCCCGGGCCGGTGCCGACGTCCTCACCTGCTACCGCTCCGACAGCGACTTCGTCGGCTCCCTGGAGGCCGAACTGAAGACGATCGGCGGTGACCACCACGTCGTACGGGCCGACCTGACCCGGCCGTCCGACGTGGCCGAGCTGCTGCGGCAGGCCGGGGAGCGGTACGGCAGGCTCGACCTGCTCGTCAACAACGCCGGCGCCATCAGCCACGTCCCCTACGCCGACCTGCCGCTGGAGGAGTGGGAACGCATCCTCCGCACCAACATCACCGGCACCCACCTCGTCGTCCAGCACGCGCTGCCGCTGCTCGGCGAGGGCTCCTCCGTCGTCAGCATCGGCTCCCGGGCCGTGGACGCGGGCGTACCGCTGCGCGCCCACTACACCGCCACCAAGGCCGCCGTCGTGGGCCTGAACCGCTCGCTGGCCCGGGAGTTCGGGCCCAAAGGCATCCGGTTCAACGTGGTCGCCTGCGGGGTCATCGAGACCGAGAACTTCCACGCGCTGCCCGAGGAACAGCGCACCCTGATGACCCAGCGCTACGGCGGGAAGACCGCCCTGGGCCGGCTCGGCAAGCCCGAGGAGGTCGCGGGCGCGGTGCTCTGGCTCGCCAGCGACCTGTCCCGCTACGTGACCGGCAACGTCATCGGCGTCGACGGGGGATCTCCTGATGACCTTCCGTGTGATGCTCCGGATGGAGATCGAGCCGGGCCGCGAGGACGACTTCGAGCGGGTGTGGCGCGAGGGCAGCGACGCGGTGACCGGGCATCCGGCCAGCCTCGGCCAGTCGCTCGCCCGGGCCACCGCCGAGGAGGGCACGTACTACATCGTCAGCGACTGGCTGGACGAGGCGCGGTTCCGGGAGTTCGAGGACAGCCCAGCGCACCTGGAGCACCGGGCCAAGCTCCACCCGTTCCGGCGCAGCGGCTCCTTCCACCCCATGGAGATGGTGGAGCACATCGAGGGCAGTGCGGTGGCGGGCCGTGCCCGGTGAGGCGCGGGTCATCGTCTACCAGGCCGCGTACGACGAGGCGCAGCTCGACGCGGTCCGGGCCGCCTACCACCAGGTCAGCGAGCGGATGGCGAAGGTGCCGGGGCTGCTCGGCAACGAGCTGCTGCGCAGCCCCGCGGACCCCACCGCGCTCGCGGTGATGAGCCGCTGGGAGTCCCTGGCCGCCTTCCTGGAGTGGGAGAAGGGCGCGGACCACCGCCAGGACACCGCGCCGCTGCGCCCGTTCCGCGACACCAGGACCGCCGCCCCGTTCGCCGTGTACGAGGTCGACGCCGCGTACTGAGGTACGCGCGCGCCGCCGTGTCGAAGGAGAGGAGTGCACATGGACCACCGGCAACTGGCGTTCATCGGCCTCGGAGCCATGGGCGGCGGGATGGCGCACCGGCTGCTGGAGAGCGGGTACGGGCTGACCGTCCACAACCGGACGGCCGGCAAGGCCGAACCGCTGCTGCGGGCCGGGGCGCGGGGCGCCGGCTCCCCGGGGCCGCCGCCGCGGGGCACCGGGTCGTCGTGCTGAGCCTGAGCGACGAACAGGCCGTCGAGGAGGTGCTGTTCGGCCAGGTGGTACCGGTCCTGGAGCCGGGGGCGCTCGTCGTCGACACCTCGACCGTCTCGCCCGGCTTCGCCCGGGAGGCGGCCGGGCGGCTGGCGGACCGGGGCCTGCGGCGCGTCGAGGCGTGCGTGGTGGGCAATCCGCCGCAGGCCCGCCGGGGTGAGCTGCGGGTCTTCGTGTCCGGGGCGGAGGCGGACCTGGCCGAGGTCCGGCCGGTGCTGGACGCGCTCGGCTCCCAGGTGGTGCACCTCGGCGCGCCGGGCACCGCGACCAGTCTCAAGATCGTGCTCAATCTGCTGCTCGGCGCCCAGGTCGCGTCGATGGCCGAGGCGGTCTCCTACGGGGTCGCGGCCGGTCTGGACCGGGAGCGGGTCCTCTCCACCATCGCGGAGTCCGGGTTCAGTTCCCTGGTCATGCGGTTCCGCGCGGACCTGATGCTGCGCGGCTCGTACGAGCCGGCGTTCTTCCGCGCCGACCTGATGGAGAAGGACATCGGCATCGCCATCCGGGCCGCCCGCGAGAGCGGGCTCGGGCTGCCGGTGCTGGACACCGTGCGGGAGCGGTTCGCGTCCGTGGTCGCCGCGGGCGACGGCGCCAAGGACGCCTCCGTCATCGTCGACCATTCCGCGTAGCCGGCCCACCGCGTACGGCCCGGTGTCTCCCCCGGTGGAGGCCGCCGGGCCGTACGCGGCGGGCCGTTTCCGGCCCTCTCCCCTGCCTGAGCGGGGCCATGTCGTCACGAAGGGACAAAGACGAGTCATGCGCGTACTGTTCACGTCCTGGGCCTGGCCCTCGCACCTGTACGCCCTCGTGCCGCTGGCCTCGGCCTTCCGGGCCGCCGGGCACGAGGTGCTGGTCGCCGGGCCGCCCGCGCTGAAGCCGGAGACGGACCGCACCGGGCTGCCGGGCGCGGTGGTCGGTACGGACACCGACGCGGCCGGCCTGGTGCGCGGCTACGTCTTGCCGTCCGCGGCCGTCGGCCCGTCGGCTCCGCCCTCCGGCGGAGAGCCCCTGCCGGGCAACAACGCTCCGCGCGCCCTGCGGATGGTCGCGGCACTCGCCGCGTCGATGACCGACGGCCTGGTGGAACTGGCCCGCGACTGGCGCGCGGACCTGGTGGTGTACGAGCCGACCGCGCTGGCCGGCCCGGTCGCCGCCGCGGCGGCCGGGGTGCCCGCGGTCCGGGTGCTGTACGGCACGGACCTGCTGGCGCGCGCCCGCGCGCTGCTGCCGCAGGCCGTGGCGCCGTTCCTGGAGCGGTACGGCATCGAGGGCTTCGACGCGCTCGGCACACTGACCGTCGACCCGTGCCCGGACGCCCTCCAACTCCCCGTCGCGTACCGGCGGATGCCGGTGCGGTACGTGCCGTACAACGGGTGTGGCGAGATCCCCCGGCCGCCGCTGCCGGACACCCCACCGGGAGTACGCCGGGCCCTGGTGACCTGGGGGCACACCATAGCCCGTCTCGACGGCCGGCTCTTCCTCGGCGGCCAGGCAGCCGCGGCGCTGGCGGGCCCTGGTGTCGAGGTGGTGCTCGCGGTGTCGGCCCGGCAGCGGGACCTGCTCGGCCCGGAACTGCTCGACGGGTCGGCGGGGGTACGCGTGGTGACGGACGTCCCCCTGCACGCGCTGGTGCCCTCGGCCGACCTGGTGGTGGCCCACGGCGGGGCCGGCACGGTGCTCACCTCGTTGCGGGCGGGCGTGCCGCTGCTGCTGGTCCCGCAACTGCCGGACCACAAGGGCCACGCCGGGCGGGTGGTGACCGTAGGGGCGGGCCGGGCGCTCACCCGTGACGAGGCCACCACCGAACGTCTTCGCTCGGAGGCGTACGAACTGCTGGACGACGACACGGCACAGGCCGCCGCGCGCCGCATGAGCGCCGACATGCTCGCCCGCCCGACGCCGGCGCAGGTCGCGGCGGAACTGTCACTCATGCTGCCGGTCCGCGCGGCGGGGAGCCACTGAGAAGCCCCCGGGCCCGAGACTCCACCGGCGCCGCACACGACGAGGGCCGCCCACCGGTTCGACGGACGCCGGCTCTGTCGGGAATCCTGGAGTTTCCCGAAGTCGCCGCGGTCCTTCGACTACGAGCGCGGCCATCGTGGACCGGCTTACCTTCGGCGGCGACATCACCGAGACCGGCACCGAGTCCTACCGTCTCCAGCAGGCCAAGGCCCAGGCCGAACACGCCGACGACGGCTGAGTTTGCTCTTTAGGGTGAGCTGGGGCTGGGGACAGTCCCAGCGGTGGGGAGTCATCCGTTGGCGCGAGCGGGAGACGGACGGTGCGGTGGACGCGCTGCGGGCAAGTGCTGATGGAGGTGGCGTCAAGTGGTGAGGGGCAGTGAGGTGGTGCTCGGGCTGGATATCGGTGGCACCACGGTGAAGACGGCTTTGCTGGCGCGGGACGGCACGGTCGTGGCCGAGGGGCGGTGTGCCACGGGGCCGGAGCGCGGGGGCGCGGCCGTGCTGGCCACGGTGCTGGAGCAGGCCGCATACGCGGTGGGCGAGGCCGGGGCCATGGGGGTGACGGTCCGGGCGGCGGGTATCGCCGCGTGCGGGCTGGTCGACGAGGAGCGCGGGACGGTGGAGTTCGCGCCGCACATCGGCTGGCAGGACGTGCCGTTGCGCCGGCTGGCCGCCGATCGTCTGGGGCTGCCGGTGGCGCTGGGCCACGATGTGCGGGCCGGCGGTCTGGCCGAGGCCCGTCGCGGGGCGGGCCGGGGCGAGGACGTCGTCTTCTTCGTCCCGCTGGGCACGGGCGTCGGTGGAGCGGTGCTGTGGCACGGCCGTCCGCTGCCGGGCAGTCACTGGCGCTCCGCGGAGATCGGGCATGTGGTGCTGCGACCCGGCGGTGATGTGTGCACGTGTGGTCAGCGGGGCTGCCTGGACACGTTCGCCGGCGGCACCGCGATCGCGCAGCGCTACCTCCAGCAGTGCGGCCCGGCGGCGGGCGGCCCGGCATCGGGGGTGGACACGGCGGAGGTGGCCCGCCGGGCGGCGGCCGGCGACCAGGTCGCCGCCCGGGTGTGGGGGAGGCCATCGAGGCGCTGGCCCAGGCCCTGGTGGCCGGCATCACGCTCTTCGATCCGGGCGTGCTCATCCTGGGGGGCGGGCTGAGCCAGGCGGGCGACCAGCTCCTGGTCCCCCTGCGCCGGCAGCTCGAACGACGGATGGCTTTCCAGGTCCTGCCCCGGCTCGTGCGGGCCGAGCTGGGCGAGGCCGCCGGCCGGATCGGCGCCGGCCTGCTGGCCTGGGACCTGGCAGGCGGCCCGGCCGCCCCCGGCTGACTCGGTCCGCACGCGGCCGCGGTCCGCGGTACGGGCCCGGAACGCACCGGCGGGCGCGCGGTCAGCCGGGTTTCTGCGCGACGACGAACAGGGACCGGTACGGCAGGACGGTCCCGAACTCTTGCCGGGGATACGCCTGGCGCAGCAGCCCCGCGTACTGGGCCAGGAACTCGCGCAGCTCACCGGCCGGCAGACGGGCCAGTTCCCGCGGCAGGCCGATGCCCCGCATCCACCGGAGCACGGCATCGGCGCCCGGCAGGACGTGCCGGTAGACGGTCTCCCACACCGTCACCCGGCAGCCCAGGCCCAGCAGGACGCGCCGGTACTCTTCCGGGTCCGCGACCCATTTCGTCGGATACACCAGCGGGCCGATCCGCTCGCGCCACCGCGGCGCCGCGCACAACTCGCTCAGCAGCGACTGCCGCGGCACTCCGGAATCCGCCGGGACCTGGAACGCGAACCAGCCCGCGGGCTTCAGCAGGCCCAGATACCGTTCGAAGAGCTCGGTGTGCCGCGCGACGCACTGCAGGGCGGCGCTGGAGACCAGCACATCCAGCGGCTCCGCCGGCCGCCAGTCGCACACGTCCGCGAGCTGGAAGCCCAGCTTTCCGGGAACGGCGTGGCGGCCCGCGGCCGCCAGCATCCGCGGCGACTGGTCCACCCCGGTGATCCGCGCGAAAGGCCAGCACTCCCGCAGGTAGACCGTGCAATCCCCGGGGCCGCACCCCAGATCCGCCACGGTCTCCGGCGCGGGCGCCCGGATACGCGAGACCAGATCGGCGAACGTCTGCCGGCGCTGCTCACCCGTGGCCAGATAACACTCCAGCTCCCACAAGTCGGCCATGCTCCCCCTCCGGGCCTGCCATCCGTCCCGTACCGAGCAGAACAACAGCCCGCGGAGGCTACACCCGATGCAGGAGGCAAGACGAGACGGCCTCGCCGGACCCTGGCTTCCGCCTCGATACGCCGCCGTCCTGCTGAGCCGCCGACGCAAACGTTGATCGGTCAGGCCCGGGCCGGTCCCGTCCTCGCGGGACCGGACAGGCGTTCCGGCCCGTGCTGCCCGAGGTGCTCGATCAGCCGGACGGCGTCCCCTCCGGTGGCGAGGATCCTGGTCTTGGGGTGGGTGGGGTTCGCGGCGCGGACGGCCTCGGTGATCAGTTCCAGCCGGGTCTGGTCGCGCACTGCGGCCAGGACGTGGGTGGAGTCCGTGCGCTGGGTGGTGCGCTCGCGGACGAGACCGGCCACCTTCAGGCGCGCGAGCGCGAGGTCGGGTAGACGGTCGGCTCGGCCGTCCTCGGAGAGCCTTGGACGGCCATCACGCGGTTACCAGTCGGCGAAGTCCTCGTCACGCCACAGCCCGCCCAGGTGGTCTCTCACCCACATCGCCGTCGTACCGCCCGGGTTGCTCGCCCGCGCCATCCGCACGGTCGGAGAAGGGCCTTGCTCACCAGAACGGGCGTGGAGCGACAACGGGCACCTCGACAACCGCATCGGTCCCTGAACAGAGCCGAGCCTGCCCGTTGATCATGCTGCCCCGCCGGGGATCCTGAAGATCCCCGACAGAGTCGGCGTCCGGTTCGACGGTGGGCGGCCCTCGGCTCAGAGCACGGCTTCCGCCAGGGACTCCAGGTGCCGCGGGTCGGCGGAGCACGGCATCAGGATCAGTTCGTCGCAGCCGAGGTCCGCGTAGCTCTGGGCGAGGTCCGCCAGTTCCTGCCGGTCGGTGACGGCCATGGAGGCGATGCGCTGGGCGAAGGGGCCCGCGAAGGCGTAGTAGTCGCCGAGGTACGCCTGGGCCAGCTCGCGCGCGCCGGGGCCGAGCGCGGCGTAGGCGAGCGACACCAGCCGCGGCCGGCCGGCGCGGCCCTCCTCCTTCCACGCCTCGCGGGCCCGTGCGACCAGGTCGCCGTACGCCGACGCGGAGCTGCCGCCGCAGAACCAGCCGTCGCCGAGGCGGGCGGCCCGCCGCATCGCCGCCGGCGAGTGGCCGCCGACCAGCAACTGCGGCTGCCAGGAGCCCAGTTCGGGGCCGATGCCGGACACCTCGCCCTTGCCCTGCCAGATGTCGCGCAGTTCGGCGAGCTGGGCGTCCAGCCGGCGTCCGCGGTCGTGGTAGGTGGCGTCCACGGCCTGGAAGTCGTCCTCGCGGCCGCCCGCGGCGACGCCCAGCACCAGCCGGCCGCCGGACAGCGCCGAGACGGTGGCCGCCTGTTTGGCCAGCAGCGCCGTCTGGGTGCGGTAGGGGGCGATGAGGATGCCGGTCGTCAGGCGTACGCGTTCGGTCACCGCGGCGGCGGCGGCCAGGGCCGTGAGCGGTTCGTAGTTGTCGTAGACGAGCCGGTCGATCACGCCGAGACTGGCGAATCCGGCGTCCTCGGCCCGGCGGGCCCAGGCGGCCAGCGCGGGGCCGTCCTTGTCCGGGACCGTCGTCGGCAGGCCCAACCCGAATTCCATACCTGATCAGCTCCTTGTGTGTGCGGTGGGGCACGGTGTGCCGGGCGGGGCGGGGTGTCGGCGCAGTCCGCCGCCCGCCGAGACCGCGGGCCCCGGCGCACCGGCCGCGGGCCCGGCCGGGTCCGGTGGGACCCGGGCGTGCGGCCACCTTGCAGGCGCCGTCTCGAAGGCGCGTCCAGTTCCGGTGGACGGACTTTCCAGGGATTTCCGAGCCGCCGTCCGCACAGTGGGCCGACACACCGTGCGAGAGGAGCGTGCCGATGGGCCGGAACGGAATGCGGGTCCTGGTGGTCGGAGGGGGCGTCGGCGGTCTGTGCCTCGCGCAGGGCCTGCGCGGCGCCGGGGTGGACGTCACGGTCTTCGAACGGGACGGCGGCCCGGACGAACGGCGCCAGGGGTACCGGCTGCGGATCAGCCCGGAGGGCGAGGCGTCGCTGCGCGCCTGCCTGCCGCCGCCGTTGTGCGAACTGCTCGTGGCCACCGCGCACCGGCGCGGCGAGAGCGGCCTCGACGCGTACGACGAACACCTCACCCCTCAGTGGACGCCCGGCTTCGACGATCCGCGGGGCGAGCGGCCGGACAAGATCGACGCGGTGGACCGGGACGTGCTGCGCCGGATCCTGCTGGCCGGGCTGGAGCCGGTGGTCCGGTACGGCAGGACCTTCACGCGCTGCGAACGGCTGCCGGGCGGCGGGGTGCGGGCGTACTTCGCCGACGGCAGCAGCGCCGAGGGGGACGTCCTGGTAGCGGCGGACGGGGCCAACTCGCAGGTACGGGAGCAGTTCCTGCCCGGCCGCCGGCCCGCCGACCTGGGCGTACGGACGGTGTTCTCGCGCATCACGCGCGCGGACGCGGTGCGCGCGGGGCTGCCGGAGCCGCTGCGGGACCGTTTCAGCTATGTGATCGGCACGGACGGCAGCCATCTCGGGCTGATGCCGATGTCGTTCCGGGACGGGGTGCGCGGGACGGCGGCCCGGCTGTGCCCGGGGCTGACGCTGCCGGAGACCGGGGACTACTACATGGCGGTGCTGAACGTGCACCGGGCGGACCTGGGGATGCCGGACGCGGAGTTCTTCGCCCTGGACGGGCCCGGCCTGTGCCGTTTCGCGGCCGCCCGGACCGCGGCCTGGCACCCGGGGCTGCGCGGCGTCTTCCAGCACGCCCGGCCCGAGCTCACCTTCGGCGTGGCCCTGCGGGCGCACACGCCCGTGCTGCCCTGGGAGACCGGCCCGGTCGTCCCGCTGGGGGACGCGGTGCACACGATGCCGCCTTCGGGCGGGGTCGGCGCCAACACCGCGGTACGGGACGCCGCGGCGCTGACCGAGGCGCTGACCGCGGTGGACCGGGGCGAGCGCGGCCTCGCGGACGCGGTGGCGGCTTATCAGAAGGCCATGGTGGAGTACGCGACCGAGGGCGTGGAGATGTCGCTGCGCATCGCGCGCTGGTCGATCAAGAAAGTGGACGTCGGCGGGTGAACGGCCGGGGGCCCGGGGCCGGTCGCCCGGCCCCGGGCCCTCGCGTTGCGGGAGACCTGGCCCGCAGGCCACCGCCCCGGACCCTCGCGTGCGGGAGGCGCGGCCCGCAGGCCGCCGCCCCGGCCGCGCCGCCCGTGCCGTCGGCTCGCCCGGCTGCCCCGGCCGGGGAAGTCCGGGGCAGCCTGGTGGGCCGACGGCGCGGGCGGCGCGGGTCAGCGCCCGCCGGCGGTGTGGACGACCTCGCCGTTGACGTTGCCGTTGCCGTCCGAACCCAGGAAGACGATGAGGCGCGCGACCTCCTCCGCGGTGGTCAGCCGCCCGCTGGGGGTCTCCCCGGCGCTCTTCTCGATGACCGCCGGGTCCACGCCGGCGAGCTGTTCGGTGATCGTGCCGCCGGGGGCCACCACGTTGACGAGGATGCCGTCGTGGTTCCACATCAGGCCGCGGGCGAAGCCGTGCAGCGCCGACTTGGCGGCGCTGTAGATCTCGGATCCCGGCATGCCCGCGGTCGCGGTGACCGAGGAGAGCAGCACGACCCGCCCCCAGCCACGCTCGCGCATGCCGCGCAGGGCCTGCCGGACGGTGAGGATGTGCCCCTCGACGTTGGCGCGCATCTTGCCGAACCACTCGTCGGTCGGCAGGTCCTCCAGCGGCGGCTGCTGGTCGGGGTCGACCCACACCCATGTCTGGGCGTTGGCGACGACCACGTCGATCCCGCCCCAGCGGTCCTCGGCGGCCCGGACGCCGGCGGTCACGGACTCCGGGTCGCCGAGGTCCAGGCGGACGGCGTGGGCACGCTCGGCGCCGCCCAGCTCCTCCACCACGGCCTTCGCGGCGGACTCGCCGGTGTGGTAGGTGACGATCACCCGGGCGCCCTCGGCGGCGAAGGCCTTCGCGGCGGCCCTGCCGATGCCGCGCGTCGCGCCGGTCACCAGAACCCGCTTGTCCTGCAAGCCCAGATCCATCGTTCGCCTCTCTGCCTGAATACGGTCGTGCCGATGTGGTGCGGTGCCGTGGCTGCACGGCGGGAGCCGGGCGCGTGCGGCCGCCCACCGGGCGTGACGCCTCGTCATGCGGCGTACCACGAAGCCCGGTTCAGGGACTCGCGGGCGCCCCGGCCGATTTAGCTTGGCAGCCGAGTAGCTAGATTGTCAAGAGAGTTGGGCGCGGGGGCCGCGGGACAGGTCCGTAAGACCGTTCGGAGCCGGGTCCGTGAGACCGTTCATTCGAAGCCGGGCCCGCCCGCTCAGAGCCAGGCCGTGCTGACGTGCTCGTCCCGGATCACGTACACCTCCCGGTCCAGCACGGAGTTGAGGATCGTGGCGGCCCGCACCGCCAGCAGGCTCAGGTTGGGGTCGGCTATCCCGTGCCCGGTCCGGCTGCGGTTCTGCACGTAGAGCCGGTTGTGCTCGGCGTACTTCCACCGCACCGAGTAGTCGGCCTCCAGCACCGGCTGGCCCTCCTCGTCCAGCTCCGCCAGCGCGAGCAGTTCCGGGGCGAGCGGCAGGTCCGCAGCCTCCCGGCCGGTGGCGAGCACCACCAGGGGCGCCGCGTGCCGTTCCCGGCCGCCCCAGTCCCGTTCGCACCACAGGACGAGCTGGCCGTCACGCTCGCAGGCCCGCACCACGTCGCGCCCGGGCAGCAGCATGACCGGGTAGCGCCCCTCGCGCAGGTACGTCTCGTAGTTGAGCTGGTAGATCTGCTGGATCGTGCTCAGGGAGATGCCGTCGCTGGTGAGCTGCTGCTCGGCCACGTACCGCCGCCGTACCTCCGCGGGCAGGCCGTGGAAGAACCGCAGGTAGGTGGGCCGGAAGAAGTCGTTGGCCGAGGGCGAGTCGTCCATCGGCGCGAACCAGTTGCGCCGGCCGATCCACCGGATGTCCCGGAAGCCGTGCTGGATCAGTTCCAGCACGGACTCGGCACCGGTCTGCCCGCCGCCGACGACCACGGCCGGCTGGTACGGCAGTACGGCGGCGCCGCGCAGCCGGGCGTGCAGCCGCTCGGCCAGGACGAGCCCGTCGGCGGCGACGCCGTCGAAGCAGGCCGGGACGCGCGGGCGGGTGCCCAGGCCGAGGACGACGTGGTCCGCGGTGGCCACCGGACCGTCCGGGCCGTGCAGCACGAACCGCCCGGCGGCCCCGGCCCCGGTGTGGCCGATGCGCTCGACGGGGCTGCCGTACCGGACCGTGCCCAGTTCACCGGCCGCCCAGGCGAGGTAACGGGCGAACTCCAGCCGCGGGATCTCCTCGTACTGGGCGTTGATGAAGGAGTACATGCGCCCGCCGGCCACCAGGTAGTTCAGGAACGACAGCCGGTTGGTCGGGTCGACCAGGGTCACCAGGTCCTTGAGCCAGGAGGTCTGCAGGCGGGTGCCCTCGCTGAGCTGGCCGGGGTGCCAGGCCGCCGAGGACCGCCGTTCGTAGAGCCGGACCCCGCCGGGGACCTCCCGCTCGCCGAGCGCGGCGAGACTCAGGTTGGCCGGGCCGGCCCCGATGCCGGCCACCGTGTGATGGGGCAGCCGGGCGCCGGACCGGTCCCCCGGCACTGCGACGGGCTGCTGGCGCTGCTCGCTCATCATTCTCCTCCCGGCCACGGGTGCGCAGGTTTCCGACGGGCCGTCGTCGGTACGGCCCAGGGTCCGCAGCGCGGATCGGGCGGCGGTCGAGAGCGGGCGGAGCGCGGGGGCCGGGCCACCGCCCGCGTCCAGCGGGAGCCGGGCGCCGGAGCCGCCGCCCCGCGGCGGCCGGGCGGCGGCTCCGGCGCGCTCAGGCACCCTTGCGGCAGATCACCAGGGTGTCGTAGTCGCTCAGCGGGGTGACCTCGGTGCTCACGAACCCGGCCTGCTCGGCGGCCGCCGTGATCTCGGAGGCCTGGTACTCCTCGCCGCCGTCGGTGACCAGCAGCATGTCCAGGCTGATGACGAGGTTCTCGATGTGGGCCGGCTCGTCCTCCAGCATCCGGTCGTAGATCAGCAGGGTGCCGCCCGGGTTGACCGCCTCGTACGCCTTGCCGACCAGGAAGGCCCGCTGCTCGCGGTCCCAGTCGTGCAGGACGTGGCCCAGCAGGACGACGTCCGCGTGCGGCAGCGGGTCCTCGAAGAAACTGCCGCCGGTGAACGCGACCCGGCCGGTCAGGCCGCGCTCGGCCACCTTCTCGTCGAACAGCGGCGCCATCGCGGGCAGGTCGAAGACGTGCCCGGTCAGGTGCGGGTGCGCCTGGACGATCAGGGAGCACAGGTTGCCGCGGGCGCCGCCCACGTCCAGCACCGAACCGTGGCCGGACCAGTCGTACTTCTGCGCCAGCTCCGGCCCCACCACGTTGGTCAGCCCGTCCATCATGCCGACGAACTGCCGCAGCACGGCGGGGTTCCGGGTCACCTGCCCGAAGTCGCTGCCGGACTGCTGCTTCCCGGTGCGCAGCCCTTCCGCGAGCCGGCCCCAGGCCGGGTAGAGGTTGCGGTTGGAGCGCTCCAGGAACCCGCCGACGTACCCCGGCGCGCCCTGGACGAGGAAGGCGTCCGAGCCCGGCGCGTTGCGGTACCGGCCGTCGGCGCGCTCCAGCACGCCCAGCGCGGTCAGCAGGTCGAGGAAGTCGGACAGCCCCCGGCCGTGCAGGCCGAGCGCGGTACGGATCTCCTCGTGCGTCGAGGGTCCCTTCTCGTGGAGCGTGCTGAACAGCCGCAGCTCGACGGCGGTCAGCAGCGCCTTGGCGTCGCAGAACATGTTGCCCAACCGGATGATTCCGGCGGGGGTGGTGACATCGGGCAGGGTGTGCGTCATGCGCGAGGCTCCTTCCGGCACCGACCGTGGCCTGGTGCCACACGGTCGGCGGGACCCTCGCAGCCGCGGGTCGAGCACCCCTTGAGAATCCGCCGGGCGTACGGAGGGCCGTCCTCCAGCACTGCTCGAGGGCGCGCCAGTACTCCTCGAAGGGCGCCCAGCGGCCGGACGGCCGGCGGGTTCCCGGTTGTCGGCAGGGCCTGGTAGCGGTCCGGGTCCGGCCCAGTCCACGCAGAGGGGACATGCATGTCTGACCTGAGAATCCCGGTGCTCATCGTCGGTGGGGGCCCGGTCGGGCTCGCCACCGCGCTGTTCTGCGGCCGGCACGGGCTGCGGACGATGGTGCTGGAGAAGCGCGACGACACCTCCACGCTGCCCCGCGCCCCGGGCTTGCAGGCACGCACCATGGAACTGTTCCGGGCGGCCGGGCTGGGGCCGGACATCCGGGCCCTGGAGATGGGCGACTCCCACCCGTACTTCGAGGGCGGCATCATCAAGGTGCGCACCTTCGCGGAGATCGACGACGCGGAGGTGCTGGAGGTGCCGTCCCTGGACGGCCCCACGGTCAGCCCCGAGCGGGTGATGGGCTGCGGCCAGGACCGCTACGAGAAGGTGCTGGTCGCCAAGGCCCGGGAGCACGGCGCCGACGTGCGCTTCGGCTGCAGGCTGATCTCCTTCGAGCAGGACGCCGAGGGGGTGACCGCCGTCGTCGGCGAGAACGCGACCGGCGAGGAGTTCACCGTACGGGCGGACTACCTGGTGGGGGCGGACGGCGCGAGCAGCCGTACCCGGGAGGCGCTCGGAGTGCGGCGCGAGGGGCGCGGCACCGTGTTCAACGCGCTCAGTGTCTACTTCCGCGCCCCGGAACTGGAACGCCTGCTCAAGGACCGCAAGTTCATCCTGTGCTACGCCTCGGCGGGCGGCGGGCTGATGGGCCTGTCCCGGCTGCACGGCTGCGACCCGTGGCTGGCCGCGCCGCTGTACTTCCCCGAGAAGGGCGAGTCGCCGGACGACTTCACCGACGAGCGGTGCGTGGAGATCGTACGGCAGGCGGCGGGCCGGGACATCGATGTGGAGATCATGGACAAGGTGCCCTGGCGCGGGGCGCAGCTCGTCTCGGAGACGTTCCGGGCGGGCCGGGTCTTCCTGGCGGGCGACGCCGCGCACGTCCACCCGCCGGCCGGCGGGTTCGGCGCCAACACCGGCATCCACGACGCCCACAACCTGGCCTGGAAGCTGGCCGCGATGCTCAAGGGCTGGGGCACCGACGCGCTGCTGGACACCTACGACGCCGAGCGGCGCCCGCTGGGCACCGCGATGTCCGAACAGGCGCTGGTGCGCAACCGGATCCGGCACGGGTACGCCACCGAGGCGGACCGGACCGGCTTCGTGGACGACGTGATCATCACCCTGGGCTACCGCTACCGCTCCGCCTCCGTCCTGGCCGCCGACCCGGACGCCCGGGTCCTCAGCCCCGAACTCCGGCTCACCGGCGAACCCGGCACCCGGGCCCCGCACGTGCGGCTGCGGCGCGGCACTGAGGAGATCTCCACGATCGACCTGTTCTGGGACTCGTACGTGCTGCTCACCGGCCCCGGGGGCGAGGCCTGGACCCGGGCCGCCGAACCGGTCGCCAGGAAGCTCGGCGTCCCGCTGCGCACCTGGTCCGTCGGCGACCGGGCGGAGCTGCGGCCGGTCGACCGCGACTGGGCCGAGGCGTACGGGGTGGGGCCGGGCGGCGCCGTCCTGGTCCGCCCGGACGCCTTCGTCTCCTGGCGCGCCGAGCGGGTGACAGGCGATCCGCAGGAAGTGCTGACCGACGTGCTGTCCCGGGCCGCCTGCCAGGACTGACGTCGGCCGGCCGGTCACGCGGAACGGGAAGGCCGCTCGCGGCGGACGGAACGGCCGTTCGCTGAGTACCGGTCGGCCGTTCGCTGAGTACCGGTCGGCCGTTCGCGGTGTCCCGGTCGGCCGTTCGCGGTGTCCCGATCGGCCGTACGCGGTCTCCCGATCGGCCGTACGCGGTCTCCCGGCCGGCCACGGCGCCGACCCCGGTCCGCCGGGGGCGGCGCCGTCCTTCGCGCGCGGCGCGGCGGCACACGGAGGCCGGTCACCCTGCGAGCCGTCTCCGATCCATCTTCGAGCCCCCACCCCCACGCTCGTCCGCATGGAGCGCGACACCACCGACCGGCACCCGCCGGTGCGGACCGAACTCGCCCGGGTCGTACGCGACACCGCCCGGCGCCTGACCGACCACCCCTTCTACCGGGGCCTGGCCGACGGAACCCTGCCGGAAGCCGCACTGGCGCACTTCCTCCAGCAGGACCACTGGCACGTCCTGCCCGCCTACGCCGCCGCGCACGCCCGCTGTGCCGCGGTGGCCGCCGATCACCCCCACGCCCTGCTGTTCAGCCGGATGGGCACCGGCACCGCCGAGGACGCCGAACGGCGTCGGGAGCGGGTACGGCGGTGGGGCGAGGACCTCCGGCTGCCACTCGCGGACGGCACCCCCGCGCCGCTGCCCACCACACTCGGCTACACCTCCTTCCTGGGCGCCGCCCCGGCCCGTTCCCTGCCAGCGGGGGCCGGCGCCGTCCTGCCCGCCGCCTGGCTGTTCCTGCTCGTCACCGACGAACTGCTGACCCGGTGCGCACCGGGCTCCCGCTACGCCACGGTGATCGAGGAGTGGCACCCCGGCGACACCTACCGCGGGCTGGTGGACGTGTTCCTGGGCGCCGTGGAGGAGATCGCCGCGGACAGCGCGCCGGCCGGCCGCCGCGAACTCGTCACCTCCGCACGGCACGCCGCCTACTTCGAGTGGGCCCACGTGGACGCGGCCTGGCGGCAGGAGGCCTGGCCGTTCTGACCCGTCGCACCGGCAGCGCACCGACGGCCGGCGACATCCCGAGATCCGACCGACGACACAGTCGACAGTGAGGAGAGCTCCACATGTGCGGCATTACCGGTTGGGTGGACTACGCCCGTGATCTCCGCCGCGAGAAGGCGACAGTCGAGGCCATGAACAACACCCTCGGCCTCCGGGGCCCCGACGCCCGCGGTGTGTGGGTCGGCCCGCACGCGGGGCTGGGCCACACCCGCAACTCGATCATCGACCTGGCCGGCGGCATCCAGCCGATGGCCGCCGAGGAGGACGGCCGGACCCTCGCCGTCCTCACGTACAGCGGTGAGGTCTACAACTTCAAGCAGCTCCGCTCGGAGCTGGAGTCGCGTGGCCACCGCTTCCGCACCCGGTCCGACACCGAGGTGGTGCTGCGCTCGTACCTGGAGTGGGGCGCGGACTGCGCGGAGCGCCTGGAGGGCATGTTCGCCTTCGGGGTGTGGGACCTGCGTACCGAGGAACTGCTGCTGGTCCGCGACCGGCTGGGCATCAAGCCGCTGTTCTACAGCGTCCGGCCGGACGGCGTGCTCTTCGGCTCGGAGCCCAAGGCCCTGCTGGCGCACCCCGACATCGAGCCGGTGGTCGGCGTACCGGAGCTGCAGGAGCTGTTCTCCACCGCCAAGACCCCGGGCCAGGCCGTCTTCCGCGACATGCGGGAACTGCTGCCGGGCCACACCATGACGGTGAGCCGCTCCGGCGTCCGCGAGCGCCGCTACTGGGCCCTGGAGGCCCGCCCGCACACGGACGGCCTCGACGCGACGGTGGGGCACATCCGCTCCCTGCTGGAGGAGATCGTCACCCGCGAGCTGGTGGCCGACGTCCCGCTGTGCACCACGCTGTCCGGCGGCATCGACTCCAGCGTGGTCACCTCCCTGGCCGCCAAGGCCCGTGAGGAGGCGGGCGACGAGGCGGTGCGCACCATCACCGCCACCTTCGTCGGATACAGCGAGAACTTCCGCCCGGACGACCAGCGCGACACCCCGGACGCCCCGTACGCCGCCGAACTGGCCCGGCACGTCGGCGCCGACCACACCGACATCGTGCTCGGCACCGCCGACCTCATCAGCACCCGGGCCCGCGAGGCGGCGGTGCTGGCGCAAGACATGCCGACGATGCTCGGCGACATGGACACCTCGCTGTACCTGATGCTGCGCGCCACCCGCGAGCACTCGACGGTGGCCCTGACCGGCGAGACCGCCGACGAGATCTTCGGCGGCTTCAAGTGGCTGCACGACAGCGAGCTGGTGGCGGCCGACAACTTCCCGTGGATCGAGGCGGAGAAGCGCCAGGAAGGCAGCCGCGGCGGCGGCCTGGGGCGCGGTCTGTTCGGCCGCGGGCTGCTGGACAAGCTGGACATGCCCGGCTACTACGCGGACGCCTTCGCGCAGACGCGTGCCCTGACCCCGCACCAGGAGGACGAGGACCCGCACGAGCACCGGATGCGGGAGCTGTGCTTCTCCCACCTCAACCGCTGGCTGCCGATGCTGCTGGACCGCGGTGACCGGCTGGCCATGGCCTCCAGCCTGGAGACCCGGGTGCCGTTCTGCGACCACCGGCTCGTGGAGTACGTCTACAACACGCCCTGGTCGTTCAAGACCTTCGACGGCCGGGAGAAGAGCCTGCTGCGCGCCGCCGCCGGCGGGGGCCTGGTGCCGAAGTCGGTGCTGGAGCGCCCGAAGAGCCCGTACCCGGTGACCCAGGACCCTGCGTACACACGCGCGCTGCACGACGCGATGGCCGCGGTCCTGGCCGACTCCAACTCGCCCGTGCTGCCGCTGCTGGACGTCGAGGCGGCACGCAAGGCGGTGGCGGACCAGTCCCCCACCGCCCACGAGTGGCACAGCCGGTCCAACCTGGAGATGGCCCTCGGGTTCGACTTCTGGCTGCGGCACTACGGCATCACGCTCGACCTGTAACGACCGCGGAACGCCGTCGGGCCGGCCGGAGAGTCTCCGGCCGGCCCGACGGTCGTTGTCCCCGCTCAGACCTGGAGGTAGGTGCCCCGCTCAGACCTGGAGGTAGGTGCGCAGCTCCCACTCCGACACCTGACGGTGGTAGGTGTCGAACTCGGCGCGCTTCTGGTCCGCGTAGTAGTCGGCGTAGAAGCCGTCCGGAGTCTTGCCCAGGCCGTCACGCAGCACGTCGTCCTCGGCCAGGGCCTCCGCCGCGTGCAGCAGGGTGGGCGGCAGCGGACGCAGCCGCCGGGTGCCCGTCCCCGTCGCCTCCAGGTCCGCGTCGAGCGGACCGCCGGGGTCGGCGCCGCGCGCCATGCCGTCCGCGCCGGCGGCCGCGAGCCCGGCGAGCGCCAGGTAGGGGTTGGCGGCGGAGTCCACGCAGCGCACCTCGATCCGGTCCGAGTCCGGCACCCGGACCAGGTGCGTGCGGTTGTTGCCCCCGTAACTGGCGTACCCCGGCGCCCAGCTGGACCCGGACAGCGTCGCGGCGCCCGCCCCGAGCCGCTTGTAGGAGTTGACCGTCGGGCAGGTCAGCGCCATCAGCCCGGGCGCGTGGTCGAGCACGCCGGCGATGAATCCGTACGCCCGCCGCGACAGGCCCAGGCCGTGCGGGTCGTCCGGGCCCTCGAAGACGTTGCGGCCGTCCTGCCACAGCGACAGGTGCAGGTGCAGTCCACTGCCGGTGAGGCCGCCGAACGGCTTGGGCATGAAGGTGGCGACCAGCCCGGCCCGGTGCGCGGCGAGCCGGACCAGGTGGCGGAAGACCACGACGCGGTCGGCGGTGCGCAGCGCCTCCGCGTAGCCGAAGTTGTGCTCGAACTGGCCGTTGGCGTCCTCGTGGTCGTTGGAGTAGTTCTCCCAGCCCATGGCGTCGACGGCGCGGCTGATCGTGGTCAGGTGGTCCAGCGACCGGCTGGCCGCGTGCGCGTCGTAGCAGGGCCCGGCGGTGTCGTCCAGCTCGTCCGCCACCCGGATGCCGCCGTCCTCGGTACGGCGCACCAGGAAGTACTCGGGCTCGGCGCCCGCCTTCAGTTCGAGCCGCTGTTCGGCGAGCTGGGCGAGCTGCCTGCGCAGGATGCCGCGGGGCGCGTACGGCCAGGGCTCGCCCCGTACGTACAGGTCGCACTGGAGGATGCCGAGGTTCTCCTGGATCGGCACCCGGACGTAGGAGGTGGGGTCGGGAATCGCCACGACGTCCGGATCGGCCGAGCTCTGTCCCAGGCCGTCGGCGGCGTTCCCGGCGAAGCCCAGCCCCTCGCCGAGCAATCGGTCGAGGGTGTGCGCGGGCGCCAGCTTGGCGCAGGTCTTCCCGCGCAGGTTGACGAACATGACCAGCAGGAACTCCACCCCGTCCCGGGCCACCGCCCGGGCCAGCTCGGCACCGTTCGCCGGTGGTGTGTGCGCCGTCATCGTGTCCTCCCCTTCGAGCGTGCACGTGTGGTCTGCCCGACAGGGTGAACAGGGAGGCTTGAGAGCGGCTAGGGCGCTCCGGATTCCGCGGCGTCGCGACGCCCGGTGCGGGGTCTGGCGCGGCGGACCGGCTCGGGCAACGATGCCTGACGCGTCAGGACGCGGCACTTCCCCCTCAAGGCCCGCTCTAGCGCCGTGGCACACGGTGGGTCCGGTACGACATGTCGGGAATCCGGTGAACCGAGAAGAGGTACGGATGGACCACAAGGTACTGAACAGCGGGCTGGCCGCGCGGCCGGGGAACGCGCTGGAGCAGGTGCTGGGCACCCTGCCCCGCGACGAGGCGGACGCGGTGCGCAGCTGGCTGCCGGGGGCCGGGGGCGGTGCGGAGCCGCTGGCACTGCTGCGGTCGCTGGCGGCCTCGGGCGGGGACATGGAGCGGCCCGACGCGTCCACGCCCCGGGCGATCCGCCGGGTGGGCGTCATCGGCGGCGGGACGGCGGGGTACCTCGCGGCGCTCGCGCTGAAGGCCAAGCGGCCGTGGCTGGACGTGACGCTCGTGGAGTCGCGGCACATCCCGATCATCGGGGTCGGCGAGGCCACCGTGACGTACATGACGCTCTTCCTCCACCACTACCTCGGGATCGACGCCGAGGAGCTGTACCGCCGCGTGCGCCCCACCTGGAAGCTGGGCATCAGGTTCGACTGGGGGCCGCATCCGGACGGCTTCATGGGGCCGTTCGACTGGTCCAGCGACTCGGTGGGCCTACAGGGCGCGCTCCGGACGTCCGGCGGCATCAACGGCTCCACGCTGGGCTCCGCGCTGATGACGGCCGACAAGGCGGCGGTGTACCGCCAGGGCGATGCGCCGCTGTCGCTGATGAAGTACCTGCCGTTCGCCTACCACCTCGACAACGCCCTGCTCGTGTCGTACCTGACGGAACTCGCCGAGCGCCGCGGCGTCCACCACGTCGAGGCGACGGTGGCCGACGTGGAACTCAGCGGCCCCGAGTGGGTCGAGAAGCTGCGGACCGCCGACGGGCGCGACCTGACGTTCGACCTGTACGTGGACTGCACCGGTTTCCGTTCGCAGTTGCTCGGCCGGGCCTTCAAGACGCCGTACGTCCCTTTCTCCAGCACCCTGTTCACCGACTCGGCCGTCACCGGCAACGTCCCCCACGGCGGGAAGATCCGGCCCTACACCCAGGCCACCACGATGAACGCCGGCTGGTGCTGGCGCATCCCCACGCGGGACAGCGACCACCGCGGCTATGTGTTCTCCTCGGCGGCGATCTCCGACGACGAGGCCGCCGGGGAACTCGCGGCCCGCTTCCCCGGCATCTCCGACCCGCACTTCGTACGGTTCCGCAGCGGGCGCCACGCGAAGGCCTGGCGCGGCAACGTGATGGCCATCGGCAATTCGTACGGTTTCGTGGAACCGCTGGAGTCGACCGGGCTGTTGATGATCGGGGTCGAGGTGCAGACGCTGGTCTCGTGTCTGCCGGCGTCCTGGGAGGGCCCGCAGGTGCGGGAGACCGTCAACGCCGCGCTGGGGCAGCAGTGGGACGCGATCCGGTGGCTGCTGGGCCTGCACTACCGGTTCAACACCCGGCTGGACACGAAGTTCTGGCAGGAGTGCCGCGCCTCCGCCGATGTGTCCGGTTTCCAGCCGCTGCTCGACGTCTACGCGGGCGGGGCGCCGCTGACCCGCCGCAACGCCTTCGTGCAGGACATGCTGAACCGGGTGACGCCGTCCTTCTTCGGGCTGTTCGGCATCGACTACCTGCTGCTGGGCCAGCAGGTGCCCGCGCGGATCCTGCCCATGGACGAGCCGCTGTCGGCGTGGCGGACGCGCAAGCGGGCCGCGGACGCCCTGGTGCGTGCGGCGCTGCCCACGCGGGAGGCGCTGGAGGCGTTCGACGCCTGTCCGGAGCTGAACCGCCAGCTGCTGGAGGACGACGACAGCTGGGCCGGCCGGGAGATCGCGCGGCGGATGGGGATGTGGTGACGTCCCGCCCGCGGCGCCCGGCCGCCGCGGGCCGACGGTGTGCCGACGGTGACACCCGTCACCGAACGTAAGTACCCTGCTACCACATCAATTCGAAAATCCACAAGAGGAGTCCAGGCCTTCTCTAGTCCCGCTCATGCGGACCCGACCACGATGCGGCGCACACCCATGCCGACGACGGCCGTCCGCGTGGGCGGAATGGAGGAGATGTGCGTAAATGGTTCGCCATCGGGCCGGTCGCGACCGCACTGGCCGGCGCGCTGGCCCTGGGTCCCGCGCCAGGGCCGGCCGCCGCGGCACCGTCCGGCGCCACAGCCGGCGCCACGACCCACACCAAGGCCGGCACCACATATTTCGTCGACTGCGCCAGCGGTGACGACAACGCCAACGGCACCACGGAGAGCACACCTTGGCGGTCCCTGGCCCGGGCCGACAAGGTGACGTTCGCGCCGGGTGACTCGCTCCGGCTGCGCGCCGGGACGACCTGCCAGGGCACCCTCGCCCCCAAGGGGTCGGGCACCGCACAGGCACCGGTGTCCGTGGAGCCCTACGGCAGGGGCGTCGCCCCCGTCGTCGACGGGGGCGGGGCGTCCGCCGCCGTCCTGCTGGAGAACGTCGAGTACTACCAGGTACGGAAGATCACCGTCACCAACACCGGCGCGTCACCGGCCCAGCGCGCGGGCATCCGGGTGCTGCTGCGGGACTACGGCATCGGTCACCACTACGTGATCGACAACGTCACCGTCCGCGACGTCAACGGCGCCGACCACCGCTATCCCCACCCCAGCGGCGGCATCCTCTTCGAGGCGGCCGGCTCCTCGGTACCGACCGGCTTCTCCGGGATCGCGGTGACCGACACCACGGTCGACCACGTGGACCGGACCGGCATCGGCATCACCTCCGACTGGCAGAAGCGCCCGGAGAACCCCAAGGGCCCCGGTACCGAGTTCGTCCCCAACGAGGGCATCGTCATCAGCCGCAACACCGTGAAGGACGTCGGCGGTGACGGCATCCTCCTGTTCAACGGGAACCGGGCCCGGGTGACCGAGAACACGGTCGACGGTTTCAACATACGCTCCACCGATTACAACATCGGTGCCTACGCCTGGAATTCGAACCGTACCGTCATCGAACACAACACCGTGCGGCACGGGAAAGGCCCGGGCATGGCCTTCGCCGTGGAAGGAGGAAATATCGGCACCACCTACCAGTACAACTACTCGCAGGACAACGGCGGTGGTTTCCTCTACTTCTGCCAGGACGACGGGGAAATCGCCAAGGACGGAGTCGTCCGGTACAACATAAGCCAGAACGACGCCGCCGGCGCCCAGGGACTCGGCCTGCTCAATTCCTTCTGCACGGGCGTGTCCAATCTGCAGATCTACCAGAACACCTTCTACGCGCCGAACGCGGGCAGCCTCGTGGAAGTCGCCCGGCCGAACGACTTCACCCTGCAGAACAACGTGTTCGTGGGCGCGAAGGACAGCTCGACCGTGAACGACCGCTACGGCACCTACCGGTACAACCTCTTCGACCGGGTCACGGCACTCCCGCCGAACGGCGAGCACAACCTCGCCGGCGACCCGCTGCTGACGGCGCCCGGCACGGCGACCTCCGTGTCCGACGCCAACGGCTACCGGCTCAGGACCGGTTCACCGGCCCTGAAGGCGGGCAACCGCGTCACCGGTGACGGCGGGAAGGACTTCTACGGCAATCCCGTGCCGGCCGTCCCGCACATCGGCGCCTACCAGAAGGCTCCGCAGTAGGCGGATGCCTGCCCGGGGCCCGCATCAGGGCTCCGCGTCAGATCCGTGAACGGCCCGTCCCGCGGGGCGGCGGGCGGTTCCCCGGGGTGCCCCGTGGCGTCGGCGGCGCCACGGGGCACCCCGCCGTACGCAGTTCCGGAGGGCTTCAGTACTCCCCGTGGACACCGGCCGCCAGGTAGCGGCCGATGTCCGGCGGGTCGCGCCGCAGCACGTGCTCGACCCAGGCGTCCCGCTCACAGCCGATCGCCGCCAGCTCCCACACGCAGGCGGTGGCGTGGCCCGGGGCCTCGGTCAGCCGCTTCAGGTCCGCCCAGTCGGCGAGCCAGGTGCGGGTGTGCAGGATCAGCCGGTTGGCGCTCCACCAGCCGACGACGACGTAGACGCCGTCCGCGTCCTCGTGCACCACGCTGAACGCGTGGCAGAGGCCCTCGGCGTACGGCTCAGGGAGGCTCTGGCGCACCGCGTCCCAGGCGAAGGCGTGCACCTCCGCGGGTGGCAGTTCCCGCAGCGCCGAGACGGCGTACCGCTTGACCGTCCAGCCGTTCGCCGTCCCGTGTTCCAGCGTGCGCACGGAGCGCGGCGCATACCGGGTGGGGCGCTGCCCCACCTGTAATTCGGTGGTCATGGCCTCATGGTGGCACGTACGGAACGGGCCGCCCAACCCCGTTCGACCACTCCTTGAGCGGTGTCCTGGATGTTCTCCCCGTCGGCCGCGCGCCGCGCGGAAGGACTACCGGCTGGGAGCTGGCCGTGCAGACGTTCACCCTGGATGAATCGCAGCTGAGTCAGGAATACGGGATCGGCATCGGACGCTGGGAGGAGCACCCGAAGAAACAGCCGCTGCCGTTCGACGCCATGTGGTGCCGCATTCCGGCACATTCCGAAAGCGCGCCGGACGAGCACCCCGAGGTCGAACTCGCCGTCGTGGTCGGCGGCACCGCCGTGTTCACCGTGGACGGTACGGAGGTCACGGCCGGACCGGGTACGGCCGTCCTGCTGTCCCCCGGGGAGCGGCACGTCATCAAGGCGGCCGGGGAGCCGGTGCGCATCCTCAGCGTCTACTGGCTGCCGTCGGCGGCGGGCTCCGGTGAGGCCGGATGAGCACGGCGACGGCACCGGACGGCCGGGGCACGACCGTACTGCTCTCCCCGCCGCCCACCCCCAACGGCCCGCTGCACGTGGGGCACCTGGCCGGCCCGTACATCGCCGCCGACGTCGCCGCCCGCGCGGCCCGGCTGCGCGGCGAGCGGGTGCTGACGGTGTGCGGCCTGGACGACCACCAGAACTACGTCCCCGCCAGGGCGCGGCAGCGCGGCACCAAGGTGCGCGAGGAGCGCGACGGGCACGCCGCGCGGATCCGCGCGGTGTTCGACCGGGCGGGCGTGCGCCACGACGTGTTCACCGACCCGCTCAGCGACGTCGGTTACCGCACCGCGGTGGCCGGATTCCTCGACGAACTGGTCACCTCCGGGACGCTGCCCGTACGGGAGTGGGAGACCCCCGCCTGCCCGTCCTGCCCGGGCGTCCCCCATCACGCGTACGTGTCCGGGGACTGCCCCCGCTGCGGGACGGGCTCGTGCGGCGGTACCTGCGAGGGCTGCGGCTGGTTCACCACGGCCGGGAACCTGGTGGACGCGCGGTGCACCCGCTGCGGCTCCCCGCTCACCGCCCGGCGCACCGTACGCGGCCCCGTCCTCCCGCTGGAGCGCTACCGGGAGGGCCTGAGCCGCGTCTGGGCGGCCGCCGACGCCCCGCCCAGCGCCCGGCTGCTGCTGCGGCAATTGTTCGGCCTGCCGGAACTGCCCGACATCCCGCTCAGTTACCCGACCGACTGGGGCATCGAGTCCGTCACCACACCGGAGCACCGTGTCGACGTGTGGTCCGAGATGGCGCTGGGCTACCTGTACACCATCGGGCAGCGGCTGGAGCCCGGCGCGGCCGGGATCGACGGGCACGTGCGCGCCTGGCGCGGCGTCGACGCGCTGTGGGCCTTCCTGGGCCGGGACAACACGTTCTACTACCTGGTGCAGTTCCCCGCGCTGTTCCTGGCGTTCGGGCTGCCGCCGGACGTCCTGGGCGGCCTGGTGGTCAACGAGTTCTACCACCTGTCGGGCGCCAAGTTCTCCACCAGCAGGGGCCACGCCGTCTGGGCCCACGACCTGCTGGACCACGAGGATCCCGAGGTGCTGCGCGCCTTCCTGTGCTGGGACCGGCCCGCTCCCTACTCCACCGACTTCACCCCGGAGCGCTACCGCGCCCTGACCGCGAGCTGGGACCTCGCGGCCCCGGCGGGCGAGGGCCCGGAGCACACCACCGAGCGGGACCGGGCCGCGCGGGCCCTGACACCGGAGCACTTCGACGCCGCGTACGCCGCCCGGTGCCTGCTGCGCCCCGGCGGCGACCCGGAACTGCGCGGCGCGCTCACCGGCACGGCGGGCGCCCCGGTCCCGGAAGGAGCGCGGGCCGGATGAGGATCTGTGTCGTGGGGGCGGGGGTGGCGGGCGCGCTGCTGGCCTGGCGGCTCGCCGCGGAGCACGGGGTCCGGGTGACGCTGCTGACCGGCGCGCCCCGGCCGGACGCCACTGCCGCGTCGGGCGGCCTGGTGCGCGCCTTCGAGCGCGATCCGGAGGTGGCGCGGCTGGCCGCCTCAAGCCTCGCGGAGCTGCGGGCCAGCCGCACCCTGCGCAAGTGGTCCGCCTACCGCCCCGGTACGTCCCTGTACGTCCTGGCCCCTGCTGACGGGGACGGGCACGACGCCGTGCCGGACGCCCTGCCGCCGACGGCCGAGCGGTGCGACCGGCGGCGGCTGGCCGACGAGTTCGGCGTGCAGGGCCTGCCGGAGGGAGCGGCCGGGGTACTGGAGCCGCACGCCGGCCACCTGTCCCCCGACGGTCTGCGCCGTGCGGCGGTCATCGACCTCGTCGCCCGGGGTGCGGAGGTGCCGTCCGGCCGGCTGCGCGCCGTGGCCTTCGACGGCCCGGAGGGCGGCGTCACGTACCGGACCGCCACCCAGGAGGGCACGGCCGACGTCCTGGTGGCGGCCACCGGCGCCTGGACGGGCCGGCTGCTGCGGTCCCTCGGCGTCACCGCCGGCGACACCGTACGGACGAAGGTCGTCCAGTGCGCCGTCTACCGGGCCGGCGGGCTGCTGCCACCGGCCTTCGTCGACGAGACCAGCGGCCTGTACGGGCGGCCCGCCGGTCCCGGCCGGATGCTGCTGGGCCTGCCCACCGAGCGCTGGGGGGCGGAGCCGGGCGCGGCGCGCTTCCTCGACCACGAGGAGCGCGCCGTCCGGGCCGCGGCCGCACGACGGCTGCCCGGCCTGTCCCTGGGGCGGCTGATGCGCCCCGTGGCCGCCGTGGACGCCTACGGGCCGGCCGGACGGCTCACCCTGGAGCCCGTACTCGGCGCCCCGGGGCGGCTGTTCACCTTCACCGGCGGCAGCGGCGGCTCGGCGAAGCTCGCGCTCGCCGCTTCCCGGGAGGCGGCGAGCGGCCTGCTGGCCGGCCTCTCCTCCGGTACGTCCCGGACCGGCCGCGCCCCGATCACCACCATCACACGGAGGGAGACGTCATGAGCGCCGACGTGCGCAGCACGCTGGAGGCAGCCTGCCCGGGGAGGGTGCTCACCCCCGGGCACCCCGCCTACGACCGGGTGCGGCTGCTGTTCAACGGAGCACACGACCACCGCCCGGCCGCCGTCTGCCTGCCCAGGGACACCGCCGAGGTGCGGGCCGCGGTCCTGGCCGCGCAGGAGACGGGCCTGCCGTCGGTGATCCGGGGCGGTGGGCACAACGTCGCGGGAGCCGGGTCCGTCGACGCGGGGGTGGTGATCGACCTGCGGCTGCTGAACGGAGTACGGGTCGATCCCGGCGCCCGGACG
The DNA here is from genome assembly GCF_045222935.1 of Streptomyces sp. Ac-502. Classification (NCBI taxonomy): domain Bacteria; kingdom Bacillati; phylum Actinomycetota; class Actinomycetes; order Kitasatosporales; family Streptomycetaceae; genus Streptomyces; species Streptomyces sp. Ac-502. The sequence continues at coordinate 7,882,739 of NZ_JBHFFO010000001.1, read as the reverse complement.
GCCCGCGTCGGCGGCGGGGCGACCTGGGCCGACGTCGACCTGGCGGCCGGCACGTATCAACTCGCCACCACGGGCGGCACGTTCGACGACACCGGCGTCGGCGGGCTCACCCTCGGCGGCGGCATCGGGCACCTGATGGGCCGCGCGGGCCTGAGCTGCGACAACGTACTGAGCTACGAACTGGTCACCGCGTCCGGCGAGACGCTCACGGTCTCCCCGCAGACCCACCCCGAGACCGACTGGGCACTGCGCGGGGCGGGCCACCACTTCGGCGCCGTCACCGAGTTCACGTTCCAACTGCACGACGTGCCGCGCGTCTACGGCGGTTACGTCGCCTACCCGGCCGACGACCCGGCGGCCGCCGTCCGGTTCTTCCGCGACCTGATGCAGGACGCCCCCGACGAGCTGATCTGCACCCTGCTGCTCGAACGGTACGGGCCGATGCAGGAGCCCGCGGCCGTCATCAGCGTGTGCTACTCGGGGGACGACCCGGAGTACCCGGCGGTGCTCGACAAGGCGCTGCGCGCCACGCTCACCCCGCTGACCTGGGCCGTGGGCGAGCGGTCGTACGTCTCCATGCAGCAGTGCCTGGGACGGCTGCCGTTCGGACTGCGGCACTACTGGAGCGCGCGCTGTGTCGACGGCCTGCCCGACGAGCTGACCGAGGCCCTGGCGGAGAGATTCCGCGCCGCGCGGATCACCGACCCGTACAACGACACCATCCTGATCGAACCGATCCACGGCGCCGTGCGCGACCGGGCCCGGGTGCCGGGCGTGGTGCCCTTCCGCACCGCCCGGTTCAACATCACCGGCATGGCCATCTGGGACGCCGGGCTGTCGGCGGCCGACGCCCAGCAGCGGGAGTGGGCCAAGTCCGTGTCCCGGCTCGCCGAGCCGTACAGCACGTGGGGAGCCGGCTACCTCAACTACGCGGACCGGGACAGCCTCACGGCCGACCGGGGCGAGCAGACCTACGGCCCGGAGAACTTCGCCCGGCTGCGCAGGCTCAAGCAGCGACTGGACCCGGACGGCTTCTTCCGGTCCGGCTACACCCTGACAGGAGCTTCCCGATGACCCACGCCGCCCGCCCGCCCGCCGCCCCGGCACCCTCGCTCTACGACGGGCTGACCTTCCGGTCCACGGCCGCGGAGACCGCCTCGGGCCCCGGTGCCGCACAGGTCCCGGCCGGCGACTACCACCAGCACCGGGACCTGGTCTGGGCGGAGTTCTCCGGCGGCCGGGTACGCCACGGCCGGCTGGTCGGCCGGTGCGGCTCCGACGGGGTCATCACCGCCGCGTACTGCCAGGTCCTCACCGACGGGGAGGTGGTCTCCGGGCAGTGCGTCAGCCACCCCGAGCGGCTCGCGGACGGCCGGCTGCGGCTGCGCGAGGAGTGGAGCCGGGCGGACGGCTCGCACGGCACCTCCTACATCGAGGAGGTACGGACGTGACGGGACCGGCGCGTACCGCCCTGGTGACCGGGGCCAACCGCGGCCTCGGTCTGGCGGTGGCCACGGAACTGGCGCGCCGCGGGCACCGGGTGCTGTTCGCCGCGCGGGACGGGGCGGCGGCCGGGCGGGCCGCCGCCGGGGCCGCCGGCGACACGGCGGCGCTCACGCTCGACGTCACCGACCCCGACGCGGTCCGCGCGGCCGCCACCGGGCAGCCGGTCGACATCCTGGTCAACAACGCGGGCGTCCTGTCGGACTGGGGCACCGCCCCCTCCGCCGCCGACCTGGAAGGCGTACGCCACAGCCTGGAGGTCAACCTGCTGGGTGCCTGGCGAGTGACCCAGGCGTTCCTGCCCGGCATGGTGGAACGGGGCTGGGGGCGGGTGGTCAACATCTCCAGCGGCGCCGCGTCGTTCGCGTACGGCCCGTCCCCCCAGTGCCCCGGCTACACGGCGTCGAAGGTGGCCCTCAACGCGCTCACCACGATGCTGGCGGAGGAGGTCAAGGGGACGGGGGTCCTGGTGAACGCCATCAACCCCGGTCTGGTCCGTACCCGTATGCAGCCGCAGGCGGAGCAGACCCCCGAAGAGGCGGCCCGCCACATCGCGGACGCCGCGACGCTCGCGGACGACGGCCCCAGCGGGGTCTTCCTGCGCCGGGACACGGTCATCGACTGGTGAAACCCTCCGAACGGGCTACGGGCCCGGCCCCTGTGCGGGGCCGGGCCCGTGGCGCTTCGGACGGTGCCCGGCGCCGGTGCTCAGCGGGCCGCGGGCTGTCCGGCCTCCGCCCAGGCGGCCTTGGTGACGGACGCGGTGTAACGCAGTCCCAGCGTGAAGTACTCGACGAGTTCCGTCCGGCCGGGCGTGGCCATCAGGCCGCCCAGTTCGTCGTACGCGTCCTCCAGCTCGGAGACGGCCTCCGCGTACTCGGGGCCGGGCTGGAAGATGTCGATCCAGGCGCTGTGGCGCGAGCCGGGCACCCGGCGCCGGCGCAGGTCGTCACCGATGCGCTGCCGGAACCAGGTCAGCGGCAGCAGCGCGCCCATACCGGCGGCCACCGTCGTCGCCGTCGCCGCGTGCAGGAACGTGGTGTGCGCGTGGGTGATGGCCCCGGCGGGCGCCTCGGGGTCGGCGCGGGGGACGCCCAGCCCGGCGTCCAGTCCGTTGTGGGCCGCCAGCAGCCGGTCCCGCGCCCGGACCGTGCCCGCCGCGGCCTGCGCCAGCAGGACCACGTGCCGGTCCCAGCGGGTGGCGGCGGCGGTGCGGGCCTGGGCCCGTGCGTAGGCGGGCAGGACATGGCCCGCGCACTGCTCGACGAAGTACGTCAGTGCGCCGGCGGGCAGCGAGCCGTCCCGCACGCCCGCCCAGAACGGATGCTCGACGATCTCCTTCCACTCGGGTTCCGCCCGTTCCTTCAGCTCCTGGTGCAACACGACGGTGCTCCTCTCCGGTTCACGGGTCCGGTCCATGGGCCCTGTTCATGGGCCCGGTCCATGGGCCCTGTTCGAGGCTGACGAAGGGTGTGCCGGTGACGGCGGATGCCTGGCGGGAGCCACGGCCCGCCCGCCGCCCACTACCGCGCGGACTCCCCGGCAACAGGCACAGCGTCTGACTGAGCCGCATCTCGCCACCGCTGCGGAAGGGGGCGAGCCGCCGGCGGTTGTCCACGTGCTCCTCGCTGTGCTCGAAGCGGTGGAAGCTCGGGGCGTCGACCCAGTCGGTGACGACGTAGTAGACGTCGTCCTCGTCGGCCGAGCGGGCCAGGGACTGGCACAGGTTGCCCGGCTGGGCGGCGATGCGCCGCCCGATCTCCTGCCACACCCGCTCGAACTCGTCCCCGTGGCCGGGGTGGATCTCCATACGCAACATCACACGGAATGGGAGGGACTGCGGCATCTGGCGGGCCTCCGTCCTCGGTCGGCGTTCTCGGACGCCGCCCAGCGTCGGCGACCGCGCTCGACAGCGGCTCGAACCCACGGCGTACGCGAACCCGCGCGTCCTCCGACGCGGTCGGAGCGCCGGAACCTCCGCCCGTCCTCGACCGCCTCCGACGCGCCGGGGCCTCCACCCGTCCTCGACCCGCCTTTGACGCACCGGAGCGAGTCTCACCTCCCCCGAGCGTCGTGATGGAGGAGCCATGACCGCGCCGATACGCCCGCGGGCCGCCGGACCGGCCCGCCCGCCCAGAGCCGGGGACCGCGGCCCGCTGGGCCGTCCCCGCTGGTTCTTCACCCTCTTCGCCACCGACGTCTGGGAGCGCTTCAGCTTCTACGGGATGTCGGCGATCCTCGTCCTGTACGCCACGGCCCCGGCCTCCGGCGGCGGCCTCGGCATGGGCAGTGCCGACGCCGCCGCGCTCTACGGCCTGTACCTGGCCGCGGTCTTCGTCGCGTCGGTGCCGGGCGGCTGGATCGGCGACCGGCTGCTGGGCGCCCGCCGTGCCGTCCTGTACGGCGGTGTCCTGATCGGCCTGGGCCATGTGTCGCTGGCCGTGCCGGGCCATCCGCTCTTCTACCCCGGGCTCCTGCTGATAGCCGCCGGGACCGGACTGCTCAAGCCGAACATGGCCGGCCTGCTGAGCGCGTTCTACGCGCCCGAGGACCGGGCCGGCCGGGACGCCGGGTTCGCCCTCTTCTACATGAGCGTCCAGATCAGCTCGCTGGTGGCGCCCCTCGTGGTGGGTGCCGTGGGCGAGACCGTCGACTGGCACCTCGGGTTCGGCCTCGCCGCGTTCGGCATGGCGCTGGGCCTGCTGCAGTACGTACGCGGCACCCGCCACTTCGGCACCGTCGGCCACGCCCCCGAACGCGCCGCGACCCCGGCACAGCGCACCCGGGTGCTGTGGGGCACCGGGCTGGCGGTCGCCGCCCTCGTGATCGGGTACGGCACGGACGCGGCGCTGGGCACGTTCCGGATCGCCCACGTCATGGCCCTGACGGGCCTGCTGACCGTACTCGTCCCCGTGCTGTTCTTCTGGCGCCTGCTCCGCGACCCCCGGCTGACCCGGGCGGAGCGGGTCCGGGTGAAGACGTACGTCTGGCTGTTCCTGGCCTCGGCCGTGTTCTGGGCGATGTCACTACAGGGCGGGTCGGTCTTCTCGGTCTTCGCCCGGGACTCGACGGACCGTACGGTGCTCGGGTTCACCGTGCCGGCGAGCTGGTTCCAGTCCGCGCTGCCGCTGTTCGTCCTGCTCACCGCGCCGCTGTTCGCCGCGCTGTGGAAGCGGGCGGGCGACCGGATCACCACCGCCGCGAAGTTCGCCATCGGCATGGTGTGCGTGGGCGCGGCCTTCACGGTGATGGCGCTCGCCGCGTGGCAGGCCGCGTCGGCAGCGGGCGGCCGGGTTCCGGCCGTGTGGCTGCTGCTGGCCTTCCTGCTGCTCGCGGCAGGCGAAGTGGCCTTCGCCCCGGTCGGTATGAGCGCCGCGACCGCCGTGGCCCCGGCGACGTTCGTCAGCCAGATGGTGGGCCTGTTCTGGCTGGCCGGGGCGCTCGGCGGCGGCCTGGGCGGCAACGCCCTGAAGGTGGCCGGCGGCGGATCACCGTCCCCGGCGTACTTCCTCGTACTGGCCCTGGCCGCCCTGGCCACAGGCCTTGCCCTGTTCCTCGGGCGCGGGGCGCTGGCGCGGAAGCTGGGGGTGTGAGGTCGGCGAGCCTTCAGTCGACACAGAACTCGTTGCCCTCGATGTCCAGCATCGGGATGCACGACTCGTTCTCCTCATCGGCGTACAGCGTTCGCACGTGGGTCACACCGAGCGCGACCAGGCGCGCGCACTCGGCCTCCAGCGTGGCGAGGCGCTCGTCCCCCACCAGCCCGGTGCCGACCCGGACGTCGAGATGCACCCGGTTCTTGGCCCTCTTGCCTTCGGGAACACGCTGAAAGTACAAGCGCGGACCCACACCCGAGGGATCACTACAGGCGAACCACGCGTCCCGCTCCTCGGGCGGCAGCGTACGGTTGAATTCGTCCCAGGTGGTGAACCCTTCCGGTGGCGGCGGTACGACATACCCCAGCACCTCGCACCAGAAGCGGGCGAGGCGCTCGGGCTCGGCACAGTCGAAGGTGACTTGAAACTTCTTGATCGCTGACATCGGCGCACCGTACCGCGCACGAGGGGCACCGCGCCGCTCATTTCCCCGGAGGGATCCGCACCGCGTCGGGCCGGCGCCTGACGGACAGCAACGCTGAACAGCGGCGCGCTGACGCGCCGGTGGGGTGTTCAAACGGCGGGGCCGGAAAACAAAGACCTCTCAGGGCTGAAGTGCGGCCAGACGTTCCGGGGTGTACGGCTCGGCGGTTCGGGTCGTCTTGGCGACCTGCGGGAGTTCGCGGTCGGAGAAAAGGGCGATGTGCCGGCTTTCCTCGTCGCACACGCCGGTGTGGGCGACACCGAGCGGGATCCGCACGCAGTCCCCCGGTCCGAGTTCGACGATGCCGCGCTGGCTGACCAGGGTTCGGCGGCCGCTGATCTGGTACTGGATCTCGTCGGCGTCCAGCGTGCGGCGGTACGTCCGCCTGCCCCCGGGCAGCAGCCGCACGGTGCCCAGGCGGAATCCGGCGCCGTGGTACAGCCAGGTCGTCCCGGACTCCTGCGCGCCGGTGAGGACCTGGAGGCGCTCTTCGTCCGTGTGCACCTGCCGCAGCAAAAGCAGTTCGTCGACGGGGGCGACGGTGACGTCATGTCCGGGAGTCCCCATGCACTGGGTGACTGCCTCGTTGACTTCTCCTGCCTCCCAGCCGGGAAAGGGCGGGAACACCGCTTCGGACTGCCGGGTACCGGCACGTACCTCCCGGACGGGAGCGGGTGTGTAGAACAGCAGGTGGCTCTCCCGGCGCCCGTAGTTGTCGTGGGCGACGCCGCGGGGCAGCCGGGAGAACTCTCCCGGCCGGTGCTCGACGACTCCCAGTTCGGTCATCAGCGTGCGTTCGCCCGCGATCTGGTACGAGATTTCGTCGACGTCGCAGTTGCGGTGGTAGAAGGGCTGCCGATTGTCCATCGTCTGCCACTCGACGCGGACCTGCGTACTCTCGTAAATGCCGCGCGGCGGGGCGAACGGCACGGCCTCGTACTCCACCGGGAAGTGGACCACGCCGAGGGGCTCGTGGTCCCGCCAGAGCTTTATCGGAAAGCGGCTGGGGTGCGGCGGCGAGAGCAGCAGATGCTCATCGCGCTCGATCGTGCGGGAGGGCCTGTCGGAGCAGACGGCCTCGATGCTTTCGGTGACGGTGCCCATGAGACGTCCTTGTCGTCGGGGAACTGCGCGGGTCGGCCGGGGGCCCGGAGGGAACTCAGGAACCGGCCGTGCCGGCGTGGTGCACGGACCGGACCTGCGCCAGGGTCTGGTCGAACGCCTGCGCGATGCCCGCGGCGTGCCGCACATGCTCGCGGACCTCCGGGTCCCGGAGAGCCGCGGCGTAGCCGGCTTCGTCGGCCCACTGGGCGTAGTTGACGACGCGCGTGCCGTCCAGACCGACGTGCAGGTTGGCCGAGATGAAGCCGGGAACCTTCGCGAAGATCGACCGCGTGGCCTCGTCGAGGGCCTCCACCAGGGCGGTCTGGCGCTCGGGGTCGACGGTGAAGACGTTGACCAGGGTGATCCGGGGCGTGCCCGTGGTGACGGAGATGGTGGTCGCGGGACTGGTCATGGTGGTCCTCCTGGCGCTTCGTCCTGGGGTGCGAGGGCTGCTCACCCTCACCTGATTAGCACCCTAATCCGAGTTAGCAGGCGAATCCAAGTTGGTACGCTGACGGGTATGCCCTCCCACGCAGACCCGGAAAAGTCCCTGGGCTTCGCGCTCAAGAAGTTGCAGCAGACCCTGCGGTCCCGGATGGACGCCGCCCTCACCCAGGCCGGCCTGACGACACCGCAGTACCTGGTGCTCGCCCTCCTGGAAGACCACCCGGGCATCTCCAACTCCGAACTCGCCCGCCGCTCAGCAGTCGCCGCGCCCACCATGCTCAAGATCCTCGACGCCCTCGCCAAGGCCGGTTACATCGAGCGCGCCGACCGTACGCCGCAGTTGCGGACCCGGGGCACGACGCTGACCGACAGCGGCCGCGGCCGGCTCGCCCTGGCATCGGCGACGGTGGAGAGGTTCGAGAACCTTCTGCGAGACGCGGCGGGGGCAGACGAACCCGTCATCTCCGCGTGGCTGCGCACCTGCACAGACCTGCTGGTGGGGGCGCCCGCCGCATCCGATGCGGACGCCGCGCCCGCTTCTGGATGACGACGGCAGGGCGTACCGCATGCATACGCGCCCGCCTCCGTACACCCACATCAAAAACACCGCAGGACGACACAGGGCCGCCCGCGCGCCCTTCCGGCTGAGAAAGGTACTTCCATGCCGCTACTGCTGAGCCGCTCCGACCTGAGCCAACTCGCCGCCGACGACGACGAGCTCGACGGCGCCATCGATGCCGTCGGGAAATCGGCCGCCCAGTGCGCTTCCGGCGATCGGGCGCAGACCATCTTCGCGGGCCTGGACCTCGCCAACGGCGACGAGTTGGCCGCGCAGTTCGTCTCACTGGCGAGCGGCCCCGCCACCCTGCGGCTCTTTCCCAACAGGGTGCAAGGGGAACGCCCCAACGCATGGCTCGGTATCCAGCTGGACGGCACCACCGGCGCCGTCGACAGCATGATCGCGCTGGATGACTTCAACGTGCTGCGTACCTCGGTCCCCGCCGCTGTCGGTGTACGCCATCTCGCTCCCGCCGACGCCACCACACTGACGGTACTGGGCAGCGGGGCGCAGGCCCGAAGCCACGTACGCACCATCCGTCGTGTGATGCCGGGCCTGACACACCTGAAGCTGTGGAGCCCGTCGCACGAGAGCCGGACGGCGTTCGGCGCGGACCTGCGCTCCCAACTCGGCGACGCGATACGCGTATCGGTCGCGGCCACCATCGAGGAGGCGGTGACCGGAGCCGACGTCATCACCGCGGCGGGCCGTTACACCCCTGGCGAGACGGCGGTGCCCGACCCCGGGTGCGTACGTCCGGGCGCGCTGGTGATCAGCATGACCGGCGCCGGCGGCAACCTGCTCGCACGCGGCGCCCGCTTGGCCGTACCCACGGCACGGCGCCCTGAACTGGTGGCCTTCGGCTTCGCCAGTGGCTTCATCGGCGACACTCCTCCGCCGGCCCCCGTGGGCGCGCTGGAACTGGCAGATGTGATGACAGGCAAGGTGCCGGCCCGCAGCTCCCACACGGAGACAATCGTGTTCGAACTGGCCGCGCCCTACCAATGGGACGTCCCGATCCTGGCGTGGATCCGCGCGTGGGCGGATCAGCGGGGGCTGGGCACTGCGTTCAACTTCTCCGGCTGAGAAGTCGCCGGCCGGTGAGTGGCAGTTCGTGGCATGGGCCGAGACCCACCGGCCCGGACACCTACCGGCGCGAGACCACCGCACGCTGGACGATGAACCATTCGGCGACGCCCGCGCTGACGAGGATCGAGGCCCACGCCGACGTGGTGTAGACGCTCTCCACGGTCAGCCACTCGTAGCGCGAGCGGGCCGCCCGACGAGGTCGGACAGGTGTCCAAAAAGCACCTGGCTCTGGGGTTGCTGGACCGGCTGGCCGGGCAGGGCATGGCGGTGCCGGTCATTGTGGCCGACACCGGCTACGGCCGCAGTGTCTCCTTCAGGCTCGCTCTGGAAGCACGCGGCTGGTCCTACGTGCTGGCCGTCGACGCCAGGGAAATCGCACGGCCGGCCACAGCCGAGCCGTATCAGCCCGCTTACGGCGGGCTCGGCCCGCCGACGCTGCCCCGCTACCGCGAGGCGGCCCGCCCGTTGCCAGACCTGGTTGATGATGCCGTCACCTTCGAGGAGGTCACCTGGAGACAGGGCAGCAAGGGCACGATGACCTCGCGCTTCGCCGTGCTCCAGGTGCGGCCGTCGGGCAAGGAAGCCTCCCGCACCGCCCAGGAACACGCCGGCGGACGCAGCCGCTGGAACGGTGTGCTGCCATGGAAGACACTGCTGGTCGAACAAGCCGAAGAAACCGGCGAGCCGACCAGCTACTGGATGACCAACCTGCCTGCCACCACCCCGATCGCCGGCCTGGTGCGGTGGGCGAAGATGCGCTGGCGCATCGAGCACGACTACCGCGAGCTCAAACACGGCCTGGGCCTGGACCACTTCGAAGGCCGCACCTGGCGCGGCTGGCACCACCACGTCACCCTCGTCACCGCCGCCCAGGCCTTCCTCACCCTGCGGCGTCTTGACCCAAAGGCCCAACGCCGGCCTGACCCTCTACCAGGTCCTCGACGCCCTTCAGGACCTGCTCAGGTGCTGGACCGGCATCTGCACCACCTGCGGCCGCCTCCTGCCGGCCAGCAGAACCTAACAAAGCACTACTGGGGCGGAACGGCCACCGCGCGCCTGCGTGTGCGCGTCAGATGCGAGGCGGGTCCGGGCGACGGCCGGGACGGTGGTCGAGTGCGGCGCCGGCATCGGGGCAGCCGCGCCGGATGACGTCGAGGAAGGCGTGCAGTACCGGGGACTGTGCCGAGGCCGCGAAGGACAGGACGAGGTCCGGCAGCGGCGTACGGGGTGTCACCTCGCACAGCCACGTCCCTGGGCGCGGGGCCGCCGCCATCCGGGACGGCCCCAGGCCGACGCCCACCCCGGAGGCGGCGAGGCCGATGATCGTGTGGACGTCCCGCGCGACGGTCGCGCCGCACAGTGCCGCGGCCTCCTCGCCCAACAGGGCGCGCAGCCCGGCGGAGATGGCCGGCTCGTCCTCGCCGGAGGCCACGATCAGCCGCTGGTGCCGCAGTTGGTCCACGCTCACCGACGGGCGCCCCGCATACGGGTGCGCGGTGCTCACGACGGCGACCAGGTGGTCGTGGCCGATCGGTACGGACACGAGGTGCCCGGCCCCGGCGCCCCGCGGGTGTCCGAGCGTGACCGCCACGTCCAGCTCCCCTGCCACGAGGGCGGTGGTGCTGCGGCTGGTCGCCATCTCGTGCAGCTCCAGCCGCACATCGGGGCGCTCGCGGCCGAACCGGCCGAGGACGACCGGGAGGGGTTCGAGCAGCGCCGAGGCGATGAACCCCAGACGCAGGCGGCCCGTCTCGCCCCGCGCGGCCCGGCCCGCGTCGGACGCGGCCGCCGTCATCTCACCGAGCGCCCGGCGTGCCCGGGCGAGGAACGCCGCGCCCGCAGCCGTCGGGAACACTCCGCGGCGCGTGCGGTCGAACAGCCGGGCGCCCACCTCGCGTTCCAGGTCGGCGATCTGCTTGGACAGCGGAGGCTGCGCGATCCCCAGCGCATCGGCCGCCCGGCCGAAGTGCGCGTGCTCGGCGAGCGCGAGCGCGTACCGCAGATGCCGTGCTTCCATGACGCCCCTCCTCCGGCTCTCCGACTTCCCGGCCCCTCAGCCCTTCCAGCCCTCTCAGCCCACTCGGCCCTCTCAGCCTTCCGGCGATATCTCAGAGGTATCGCTGCTCACCTTCTCAGATCTTCCGCTGGATGACGCTGCGGTGGTCGACTGGAATGGCGGTATGAACAACGTTTCTCCGTCCCGCCGTACGGGCGACTCACCGGCCCGTACCGGCGATTCCCCGACTGACACCGGCACCGTCTTCGTCCTCGTGCACGGCGCCTGGCACAGCTCCGCGCACTGGGCGCCGACCCAGCGGGCCCTCACCGGGCTCGGTGCCGCGAGTGTGGCCGTCGACCTGCCCGGGCACGGCTGCGAGGCGCCGCTGCCCACCGGCTACCTGCGGCCCGGCCAGCCGGGTCTGCTGACCGAGAAGTCGCAGGCCGCCGACGTGACGATGGACGACTGCGCCGACGCCGTGCTGGCCACGCTGCGTCAGGTCCGGCACCACCGGAACGTCGTGCTCGTCGCCCACAGCGCGGGCGGCGGCCCGGCGTCACTGGCCGCCGAGCGGGCGCCGGAACTCGTCGACCGGATCGTCTACCTGTCCGCCTTCGTCCCCGGTGGACGCCCGCGGTTCTCCGACTACATCGACGCACCCGAGAACGCCGACGCCCTGGGGCAGGGCCTCCCCCTCGGTGATCCGCAAGCCCTGGGGGCGATACGGATCAACCCGCTCTCACCGGACCCCGCGTACGTCGAGATGCTGCGGCAGACCCACTACCAGGACACGCCTCCGGACCGCTTCGACCGCTGGCGGTCCCTGCTGAGCACCGATCTGCCACTGGCGATCGTGGATTCCCCGGTCACCGTCACCCCGTCGCGGTGGGGCCGGATTCCGCGCACCTTCCTGCGCTGCGCGGACGATCACGCGCTGCCTCCCGCCGTGCAGGATCTGATGATCAAGGAGGCCGACCGGGCCGTGCCCGCCCACCCGTTCACCGTACGCACCCTCCCGGGCAGCCACAGTCCGTTCGCCGCGCGGCCGCGGGACCTCGCTGCGGCTCTGGTGCGGTGAGGCCGCACCGGGGAGGAACGCTGCTGCCGGGGCGTTGTCAGACCCCGCCTCTACCATTCGGGCATGAACAAGGAACCGCCCAGCCCGCCCCTCGGCACCCTCCTCCCGCCCGGCCGGATGATCACAGCCGACGAGGGCGACAGTGACGTGGCGCCCCTGTGGCTGAGCGACGACGCCGCCTCCGCCGGCCTCTGGGCACGGCTGCGCGCCGAGCACGCCGCGACCGGGTGGTGGCCGCTGCTGCTCGACCGGCTCGGTCCGGGCGACGACGAGTTCCGGCCCTGGGCCTCGGGCGAGCTGTATCCCCAGGACATGTCCTCGCCCGAGGACCACTCCCCCGCGGAACTCCTCGCGGCGTGGTGGGAAAAGCACGCCCAGGACAGCCACACTCACGACAGCCACACTCAGGACGGCGAAGATGCGGCCCCGCAGTCGCCGGACGGCGCCCCGGCCGCCACCGCCCCGTTCGGGCTGTCGTGGCCGGGGCGCGCGCCCGGCCGGGAGCCGGCAGCGGACCCGGACGCGGCGGCCGCCGACTTCGCCCAGTTGTTCGCCGCGCGCAAGCCGCACATACGCCTGGGCCTCGTCGCGGCGGACAGCGGAGCCGACGCCCTGACAGCCGTCGGCTGGAGCGGCCCGATGAACTACGACAACGACACCGCCAAGTACTCCGCGGTCGTACGGGACTGGGAACGGCGTTTCGGCGCCCGGGTCGTGGCGGTCGGCTTCGCGACCCTGCACCTCAGCGTCGCCGCGCCGCCGACGGACAAGGAGGACGCCCTGCTCGTCGCCGCGGAGCACTTCGCCGTCTGCCCCGACCTCCTCCGGCAGGGCCCCCACCCGTCCCTCGACGCGTATGCCGAACACCTGACGGGCGCCGGCCACTGGGAGCTGTGGTGGGACTGACCCGCCGCCCCGGTGCGGCGGACGTCGATCGTCGCGAGGTGGTTCCGGCCGCCCCCGGGATGACCGGGCGAGGCGGGAGAAGCACCGCATGGTGATCACTGCGCGGTCCCTCAACCGCGCCACGCTCGCACGGCAGTTGCTGCTCGGCCGCGAACCGGCCGACGTCACCTACGCGCTGCGGCGGTTGGTCGCCCTCCAGGCGCAGCAGCCTGCCTCGCCGTACATCGCCCTGTGGAACCGCCTCGCCGGCTTCACCCCGGGCGACCTCGACGCTGCCGTGTCCGGTCATGAAGCGGTCAAGGCCACGCTCATGAGGGTCACCTTGCACCTGGTCCACGCCGAGGACTACCGGGCCTTCCGCGAAGCCATGGAGCCGACGCTGCGCGGCTCCAGGCTCGGCGACGCTCGTTTCCGGGCGTCCGGGCTGACGGCGGCCGATGCCGACACCCTAGTCCCGGAGCTGCTCGCGTACGCCGACCGGCCTCGCACCGCCGCCGCCCTGCAAGGCCATCTCGAAGAGCGGCTCGGCGCACCGCTGGAGCAGTCGGCCTGGCGGATGCTGCGCCAGTACGTCCCCCTCTGGCACGCGCCCGCGGAAGCGCCGTGGCTGTTCACCACCCGCCAGGCCTACGTCGCGGCAAGCGGGCGGCCGGCGCTGACCGACCCCGAAGCGGCCGCGGCGGGCCTACAGGTGCTGGTGCGCCGCTACCTCGCGGGATTCGGCCCGGCATCGGTGGCGGACGTGGCCCAGTTCTCGCTGATACGGCGGGACCGTGTCAGAGCCGCGTTGCAGGCGCTCGCCGACAGCCTCGTACAACTGGCAGGCCCGGACGGCACGGTGCTGTACGACGTCCCCGACGCACCCAGGCCCGCCGAGGACACCCCGGCCCCGCCCAGGCTGATGGCGATGTGGGACAGCATCCTGCTCGCCTACGCCGACCGCGGCCGCGTCATTCCGCCCGCGTACCGCAAGCTGGTGATCCGCATGAACGGTGACGTACTGCCCACGCTGCTGGTGGACGGCTATGTCGCCGGCGTGTGGCGTCCCGCTGACGGCGGCATCGAGGCCACCGCCTTCCACCCCCTCCCGGACGAGGTCTGGGAGGAACTGGCCGCGGAGGCCCGGTCGCTCACGGCCTTCCTGGCCGACCGGGACCCCGCGCCCTACCGCCGTTACGACCACTGGTGGGCCAAAGGCCTCCCGGCCGCCGAGACTCGGCTGCTGCCCGGCGACTGAGCCACCGAGCGGTCGAACGGCCGGACCTACGAAGGTGAACGGCCGAACGATCTGCTGCGGAGGCTCCGTCGCCGGAGCGGTGGTCATCGTTGGAGGAAGGTGAAGAGGTTCTCCCAGCGCTGGACGATTGTGTCGGTGGCGTAGCGCTGGATGTTGGTGCGGGCGGTCTCGCCCATGCGGTCGCGCAGGGTCTGGTCGCTGATGAGGGCCTCCAGGTGGCGGGCGAGTTCGCTGGTGTTGCCGGGCGGGGCGAGCAGGCCGTCCTCGCCGTGGCGGATGATTTCGCGGACGCCGGGGGCGACGTCGAAGGCCACGCACGGCACGGCGGTGGCCATCGCCTCCATCGGCGCCAGCGGGAAGCCCTCGCCGCGGGAGCTGAGCACGAACACCGAGGCCTGGCGCAGCGCGCCGGGCACGTCGTGGGTGCGGCCCATGAAGGTGACGCTGTCGGCGATGCCCAGCTGGGCGCTCTGCTTGCGCAGTGCTTCTTCCTCCTCGCCGGCGCCGTACAGGCGCAGGGTCCAGTGCGGGTGGCGGGCGGCGAGCTGGGCCCAGGCCTCCAGCAGCAGGTCGACGCCCTTTTCCTCGTGCAGGCGCCCGATGCTGGCGACCACCTTGTGGGTGCGCGGTGAGGGCACCTCGGGGTAGAAGGGCAGGGGTTGGGCATGAAGCCGACGTTGTCCATGCGCTGGCGGATCCAGGCGTCGGCGTCCTCGCGGGTCAGCGCCAGCATCCGGTCGACGTCCCGGTAGTAGGTCTTCACGCGCTGGAAGCGGGAGGATTTGCGGCAGGTCTCGAAGGACTCGTGGCTCATGCCGATCACGGTGTGCCCGCCGGTGCCGGCCAGCGCCACCCATTCCATGGCCCAGATTTGGGTGACGATGATGACCGCGCCCGGGCGGGCGGCGGTGAACAGCTGGGTGAGTTTGGCGGCCTGGGCGCGCATGCCGGCCTCGCGGGCCGCCCGGCGCCGGTGCTCGGCCCAGTTCGCCCGGTCTTTGAGCGTGCGCACCGGGCGGACCTGCGGCGGGTGCTCGTCATACAGGGTGGTGGTGGCATACGGCAGGTCGTCGGCCAGGGTGCGGGCGCGGCCGGGCGGCGGCGGGGTGATGCCGATCAGGTGCACCCGGTGGCCGCGGGCCGCGAACAGCCCGGCCATCTGGTGCGACCAGCTGGTGATGCCGCCCAGCTCGTTGACGCTGTTGGAGACGAAGAAGACATCGCGCACCGGATCGGCCTGGGAGGTGCTGGCGGTGTCGGGGGCCGGGTGGGTGTCTGCGGGTGTGGGGGTGGCGGTCATCAACGGCTCCAGTGGGAGAAGAACTGCTCGACGAGGGTGCGGGCGGCGTTGCCGTGCTCGTACTCGCCGAAGTGGGCGACAAAGCGCTTGCGGGCCGCGGCGAACTCCGGGCCGCCCGTGCCCAGGTCCTCAAGCGCCGCGAAGAACGCCTCTTCGCTCTCCACCAGCGGCCCCGGCGCATGCTCGCGCAGATCGAAGTAGGTGCCGCGCTGCTCGTGCACATACGCCTGGTAGTCGTAGGTGAAGAACACCATCGGCCGGTCCAGCAGCGCATAGTCGAACATCACCGACGAGTAGTCGGTCACCAGCACATCGGCCAGCTCCAAGAACGGCGCCACGTCATGGTGCGCCGAGACATCGATGACCGAGCCCGCCACCGTCGGCGGCAGCGTCACATGGTTGAGGTAGTGCGAGCGCACCAGCAGCACATAGCGGTCGGCGAACCGCTCGGCGAACCGCTCCACATCGAAGGGCAGCTCGAAGCGGTGCGAGCGCCCCCGCTGGTGCGGAACGTCGGCGCATACAAGATGATCTGCTTGTCCGCGGCGATGCCCAGCTCGGCGGCGAGCGGGCCGCGCACCCGCGCCCCGCCGGCCTCCTCGGCCTTGCGGGCCTGCACCAGCGCGTCGTTGCGCGGATAGCCCACCCGCAGCAGGGCCCGCTCCGGCAGCCGAAACGCCCTGGCCAGCGTGCGCACATCATGCTCCGAGCGCACCAGGAACCGGTCGAAGCGGTCCAGCGCCCGCTGCTGCTCGGCCTGCTGCGCCCGCGTCAGCATCTTCTGCGCCGGCTGGTCGAAGCCCATCTTCTTCAGCGCCGACCCGTGCCAGGTCTGCAGATAGGTGGTCTCCGGGCGCTTGTCCAGCTTCAGCGGGAAAGACTGGTTGTCCACCCAGAACTCCGCCTGCGCCAGCGCCTTGAGATACGGCAGCGACCAGCGCCGCACCAGCGTCGCCTCGGCCGGAAACGCCCCCGGATCCCCGCTGTAGGACCAGTACGCCTCGAACTCCAGGCCCTGGCGGCGCATCTCCTCATACAGCGCCCGCGGACTGTCACTGTACTGACGCCCCAGATGACTTTCGAAGACCACCGTGCGCTTTTTGACCGGCAGCCGCGAAAACACCTCCCGATAGGCCCGCAGCCGGGTCTCCCCCGACGTCAGCGTCCGGCGCAGCGCCCGCGCCCGGCGGTAGCCGGACTTCGCCAGCGCCCCCGGCCGGCCCGCGACCGACTTGCCGATCAGCTCCCGGGCCCGCTCCCGGCCCGCATCCTCGCCCACCAGCTCGAACGCCAGATGCCCCCTGGCCGACACGTGCGGGCGCACATGGTCGGCGACCATCCGCGTCAGCCGCGGCCGCACCGGCAGCGCCCGCCCCGGCAGCCGGGTGTCCGCCACACTCAGCCGCGTGGTGGTACGCACCCCGTCCGCCTCGAGGACCAGCCGCACATCCCACACCGCATCGATGATGCCCAGCGGCCGCAGCCGCCCGCTGACATCGGCCACCGCCTCCCACTCGATGACCTCCCCCGCATGGCGCACCGCCTGCACGGGAAAGGTGAACGCCTGCAGCCCCCGGCGCCGCGCGGTGAACTCCAGCTCCGCCCGCAGCCCGGCCCCCTCGCCGATCCGGCCCAGCGCATTGGTGATCCGCCCGGCCAGCCGCACCCCGCCGCACCCGGCCGCCTCGAAGACGGTCAGCTCATTGCGCAGGAACATCTTCTCCAGCGGCCGCGTGTGATACCCCAGATCCGTCACATCCAGCACCTGCCGGCCCAGCGGATCCTCCAAATGCTCCGCGCACCAGAACACCCGCCCGTCTCGCTCGACCAGCGGCACCGCCACCTTGCCCGGATTCAGCAGCGCATCCACCGCCGGCAGCAGATGCGCCCAGTCCCCGCGCCCCAGCAGATACCCGCAGACCGCCTGCAGCGGCTGCGCCCGCCCGTAGGCCTGCGGATCCAGCGTCGCCAGATACCCCGCCGACAAACGCGCGAACTTAGCCCGGTACTCCTCATCACGGAACGGCAGATCCCGCAGATGCAGCACCAGATCGTGCTTGAGGAACTTCACATCCTTCGCCCGCCGCAGCTCCGCCAGCCCCCGCTCGGCCAGCATCGCATCGATCCGCCGGTGCACCTCCAGCCGGTGCTCATAATTGGTCATCTCATGACGCCGGTTGGTCACCGACTTGACCGCCGCCGCCTGATGCACATGCCAGAAATACACCTGGTTCGGAATCAGCGTGATCCGCGACGCCGCCAGATACGCCTCGGCGATGAACTGCAGATCCTCATAGAACATCCCCTTGGGAAACCGCAGATCATGCTCCAGCAGAAACTCCCGCCGATAACACTTGTTCGTCGACAACGTGTCCCACACGAACAGATCCGGCAGCTCCTGGACCGAATCAATCGTCCGCGTCTGCCCGTACAGCCACGCATACCACTCATCACGCTTCTCGACCGGCCCGTCCTTGTGCAGCCGCACACACAGACCCGACACCAGATCCGCCCCGGTCTCCCGCGCCGCCTCCACCAGATTCCGGCACGCATGACGCTCCAGCACATCATCACTGTCCAGGAACATCACATAACGCCCCACCGCCTCCCGAATCCCCCGGTTACGCGGCTCACCCCCCGCCCCACTGTTCTCCTCCAGCCGAAACGCCCGCACCCGCCCCGGCCACCGCCCCGCCAGCCCCTGCGCCACCGCAAAAGAACCATCCGAACTGCAATCATCGACAATCACCACCTCGACATCACCGAACGACTGCTCCAGCACCGACCCCACCGCAGCAGGCAACCGCTCCGCATCGTTGTAGACGATTACGACGACTGAGATTTCGGTCACAGAAACCATCTCTCCGAAAAGACGACCACTAG
Source organism: Streptomyces sp. Ac-502 (assembly GCF_045222935.1). Lineage (NCBI taxonomy): Bacteria > Bacillati > Actinomycetota > Actinomycetes > Kitasatosporales > Streptomycetaceae > Streptomyces > Streptomyces sp. Ac-502. The sequence goes on along the minus strand of NZ_JBHFFO010000001.1, from coordinate 7,864,554 downwards.
GCAAAAGATGAGGGTTTATCCGCGTCAAGACGCCATATCGCCCACAAATCGCAACAGTGTACGACAGGCTGCAGCGCCCTGATGACTGCGGGTGGCACCCCGCCCTCCTCGGGACGCCCGGAGGCATCACGGTCCGGCGCGGCACCACGTCCCGCGCCCCGCGCCCCGCGCCCCGCCGAGGCCGAGCAAGCTTCGGCGGGGCACGGAGGACACGGAGGACACGGAGGCGCGGGCGGGGTCAGGAGCTACGACGCGGAGACGAGGGTCCGCTCGCGGTTGAGGGAGGCGCTGGTGGTGTCGCTGTTGAGGGTGAGGCGGCCGTTCGGCCACAGGACGACCACATCGTCGCTACGGGCGGCATCGCCGCCGAAGGCACCGACCGTCGCGAGGCCGGCGTTGCCCCAGTCCGACTTCGCCGGGCGCAGCTGGTGCTCGGTCTTGAGCTGGTGGGCGCCGATGTTCTCGTAGGCGGTGACCTCACCGTCGGACCAGCGCACGAAGAGGTCCTGGTCGCCGGTGGCCGGGCGGAAGTCACCGGCCGCCAGGTCACGGGCGTACGTCCAGGTGCCGTTGGGGGCGATCAGCCGGGTCTCGGTGTGGAAGCCGTTCGCGTCCACGTTGGTGAAGAGAGTGACGCGGCCGTTGGCCCACTGCACCACGACGTCATCGCTGCGCGTGTTACCGCCGCCGAAACGGCCGGCGGCCATTCCCACCGCCTGCGTCCAGGTACCGTTCGGCGCCTTGAGCTGAATGGCGTTCTTGAGCTTGTTGGTCTCGTTGACGTCCTTGTAGAGGGTTACCTTGCCGTTCGTCCAGCGCACCAGAAGATCGCTGGTGCCGTCCCCGGTGAAGTCACCCGCCGTCATGGCCGCCGCCTTGTTCCACTCCGGGTCCTTGGCCAGCTGCACGTCCTTGCCGAAACCGTAGGCGCCATTGCCCGGGTAGAGCGAGACTTCCCCGTCCGACCAGCGCACGATCAGATCACTGGTACCCCGCCGCACCGAGGCACTGTGAAAACTGCCGGCGGTCATCGCGCGTGCGTGCTGCCAGGTGCCGGCCCCGCCCATGGTGTATTTCCCGTCCAGGGGAAGGTCGGCGGCGGCCTGCCGGTACAGCCAGGCCGCGTCGTCGTCGAACTGCGAGGTGTACGAGATGTTGTCGTACTGCCCGCCGGTCTTGTAACCGCCGATGACACCGACCAGGTTGCCGCGCTGCCCGTCGAAGTCCTCGATGAACGGACCGCCACTCACACCGGAGCGGTAGCCGTCACACTGGATCTCCATGAAACGGCCCTGGAACACCCGGGTGTCGTTGGTGCACGACAGCGGCGTCTTCTGGCCTCCCGGGTAGCCGACGGCGGTGACGCTCTCGCGGGCCAGGTGCGCGGAATCGACGGAGGTCAGGGTGTTGCCGGGGCCCGCGGCGTCCTCCAGCAGCTGCCCCTGCGTATTGGCCCCCACCCGCAGGAAGGCGAAGTCCACGTCGTCGTCGGCGGGGCTCTGCTGGTAGCGGTGGTCGATCCAGACCTTGCCGTCCTGAACGGGGAAGATCCCGTACGGCGTCTCACCGGCCTGGCCCGCCTTGGTGCCCCCGGCACGATAGCCGGGTACGAAGGCGGCGTTGCGTAGCGAGGTGTTGCCCTTGAGGCAGTGCGCGGCCGTGACCACGAGGCTCTTGGAGCCGGAGGCGACGGTGCTGGCCGTGCAGAACTGGTTGGGGAGGCAGCCCCGTCGCTGCCGCGCAGCAGGAACACCCCGACGGTGGCGATGCCCTCGGCCACCTGGTGGGTCGGCTCCGCCGACCGCTTGCGCCGCACGCCGGGCGCGGGCTGACCGCCCTCGCTCTTGGCCCCGGACTCGGCCGTCTCCACCGGTACGGCACTGCGGATACGCTCCGGCGTCCAGTACCGCTGCGCCTCCCGTGCCGCGCTCAGCTGATCGGCAGGTACGTCCCCGGACGTGCGCGGCGTCGCCGCCCGGCCGCTCGGAAGCGGAACGGCGAAGGCGGTGGTGGCCGCCGGGACGGCGAGGGCGACCGACGCGCAGACTCCGATGGCGGCGGTGCGCAGGCGAGGTATTCGTCTCATGAAGTTTTTCCGTTGGGGAAGACGCGGCCGGGGCAGCGCCCGGCCACGTGGGACGAAAGGGAAGGGGAACGAAAGGGAAATCAGGACGTGCGGGGCCCGCTCGCGGGCGGTGTGACCGTCAGGGCGAGGTCCAGCGTGGTCCCGGACGGAGTGGTCAGACGAAGGGTGTAGGTGCCGGGATGCCGGCCGGTGAAGAGCGTCGGCAGCGTGACACGGCCGTCCGCACCGGCGGGCGGCAGGACAAGCGTACGGACCGCTTCGCCGTGCGCGCCCGCGAAATACGGCCCGGCCGTGCCGTCCACGACGTCCTCCTCGCGATCCGCGGTGCGGACGGTGGCGATGATCCGCACGCCGGAGGCGGGCCGGACGCCGTGCGTGGCCCGAAGCGACGGGAGGCCGGGGAAGCTGCTCCCCGTCTCGGCCCGCAACAACTCGGGCAAGTCCGCCGTCTCCTGATCCCACAACTCCAGCCGATCGGCCGCGGGTTCCGCAGCGGGGCGAACCGTAGCGGTGAAGATCGCGGCCGGTCCGCGTACGCCCGGAGCCGTCGCGACGACGGTGAAGCGACCGGGGCGGTCGCCGGCCTGGAGGGCGGGGGCGGCGGCCGTTCCGTGGGGGTCGGAGGTCACGGTGACGGTGGTGGCGGGAGTGGCGACGAAACGTATGCCTTCGGGGCTGGCGGGGGCACCGGCGCTGCCGACGGCGCCGGTGCTTCCCGTACTACCGGTGCTGCCGGTGCCGCCCGTACCTTCCGTACCTCCCGTGCCATCGATACGGAAGGTGATCCGAGCACCGGGGACGGCGTGCCCATGAGCATCGACCGCTCTCACCTGCGGTCGCCTGGCGAAGCGCTGCCCCACTTCGGCCTCCAGCTCGCGGCTGCCCAGGGTCTCCAGCCGGGTCACGGTGTGATGGTCCACGACCGGCTTCGGCGGCTCGGTGGGCTCAGGGGCAGGCTTGTCCGCCGGACGCTGCGGCGTAGGCGGTACGACAGGACGCCGCACGCCGCCGACGTTCCCGGCTCCGCTCTTACGCCCCTGCTCCGGCCCCGGCTTCAAGCCCGGCTCCTGCCCCTGCCCCTGCCCACTCCCCTGCTGGAAATCCGGACGTGCCTCGGACGTCCTCTCCGCCGGGTCGGGCCGGTGCGGTGTGGCGGGAGCGTCGTCCGGCGTCTCCGCGACCTCCGACCCGCGATAGGTGTCCATCCACTTGCGTACGGCATTCATATACGCACGGGAATTGTTGTAACTCAAAATCGCCCGGTCGAGATCAGCAGCCCGGCTCAGATCACGGTCCCCCGCACACAGATAACGGGCCGTACCCAACGCGGCATCGAAGATGCTGTTCGGATCCTTGACCCCGTCACCATTACCGTCCGCGCCCCAGCTCCCCCACGTCGACGGAATGAACTGCATCGGCCCCACCGCACGGTCGAACACCGCATCCCCGTCCCACCGCCCCCCCATCGGTGTCCCGGACCAACGCGAACTCCACCCCGTCCAGCCGCGGCCCCCGAATCGGCCGCGCCGTCGAACCGTCACCACGCAACCCATAACAAGACGCATGCACCGACTCCACCCGCCCGATCCCCGCCACCAACTGCCACGGCAGACGACACGACGGCTGACTCCCCCGCACCACCCCCTCCGCCTCGCGATACGCAGCCAACGCCGTAGCAGGAATACCGACGGCGTCGGCCGACCCTTCGCCGTCACCGGTCGGACCCTGCGGGTTGTTGCCCTCCTTCAAGAGGTTGGGCAGGTCGAGCGCGGGATCGCCGCGGTGCCGGGACTGCGGGCTGCCCGGCCCGGGCCCGGCCTCGTCGGCACCGGCCCGGGCGGGGCCGCCGAGCGGCAGCGGGCTGACGGCGACCGCGGCCGTCAGGCTGGCGGCCAGCGCGCACACGCACAGACCTTGCCGTACCCGGCGCGCGACCGGAGTGGACAGAGCAGGCAGCGGGAGAAACGATTTCACAGGTGCACGTGTCCTCGGCGTACGAAGCGAGAGCGGGCCGGCGCCCAGTGGCACCGGTCCGTGTGCCGCGAGCGGCAGGCGGGGCGTCCCGACCGGTTCCGTACCGGACAGCGCCCCGCCGGAAGGCAGCAGGTCCGGCCGGTCCGTCCACTGTTCTGCGGACGGACCGGCCGGACACGGTCACCGGCTCAGCTCAATTCAGCTCGGCTCGGCTTAGCTCAGCTCGGCTCAGCCGACGATCTTGACCTCGTCGTGCAGGCCCTTGGCGTCGAAGCCCGGGTACATGCTCAGCGTGCCGTTGGCCCAGCGCACGAGGACGTCGTTGGGCCGGTCGTTGGCCACGAAGGCACCCGCGCCGATCACGGTCGCGCCGGTCCAGGCGGAACCCTGCGGGCGGATCTGCGTCTCGCCGTGCAGGCCGGCGGTGTCGATGCCCGGGTAGAGGGTGGCCTCACCGTCGGACCAGCGCACCAGCAGGTCCGCGGTCTTCTTGCCGGTGAACTCGCCCGAGGTGACCTGCGTGGCGTGCGGCCACGTGGTGTTCTTGTTGACCAGCGTCCGCAGCGCGCTCGTCTTGACGCCGTTGGTGTCCAGATCGGGGTGGAGCGTGACGTGGCCGTCGTCCCAGACGACCACCAGGTCGTCGCGCTGCGCGTTGGCCGAGTAGCGGCCCGCGGTGATCTGCGCGGCGTGGCCCCACGTCGTGTTGCCGGCCGGGGCGAGCTGCTTCTCCCCGTGGAAACCCTTCTTGTCCACGTGGGTGTACTGGGTCACCTCCCCGTCGCTCCAGCGCACCACCAGCCCGTCCGAGCCGTTGCCGAAGCCGGCCCCGGTGGTCCCCCGCGCGAAGTCCCAGGTGCTCTTCCTCGTCGGGGTGTTGGGCGCGGCGAGCTGGTATTCGGCGACGAAGGGGCCTTGCGTCCTTGTCCTCCGCGCCCTCGTAGAGGGTCACCTCGGCGTCGTTCCAGCGCACGATCATGTCCATGTGCCGGGTGCCGCCCGCCGAACCGCCGGTGAAGTAGCCGGTGGCGATATGGGTGGCCTTGTTCCACGGCGCGGAGGCGAAGACGGGCCGGTAGCGGACCTTCTGCACCCAGGTACCGATGTCGTCCACACGGGTACCGACCGCGTCCGTACGGGTCTCGGCCGGCTTGGTACCCAGGCACCCGCCCTGCCAGGAGACGCTGTTGACGCCGACCAGCTCCACCCGGCCGCCCGCCTCGCGCAGCTCCGGACCACCGGTGTCACCCTTGCACACCGCCGCGTCCTTGCCGGTGATGCCGAGCTTCCCGTCCTGGACCGTACCGACCGTGAACGAACCCGCGTGCCGCTGGTTCGGCACCCACTCCGTCTTCGTCCGGCCGAAGCCGAGAACCTTCAGCTCCTCGCCCTGCCGGGGCCCGACCGAGCCGACCGTCACCGGAGCGACACCGCTGACCGGCTTGGCCAGCCTCGCCATCACCAGGTCCCGGCCCGCGTACGGCACCAGCTCACTGGCCTCGGTGACCGCACCGCCCGAGGCACTCACATCCGTACGGCCGACGGTCACCGTGGTCTTCCACTTCGGCGCACCCTCGGCCACCCGCGTGTCGTTCGGGTCCTCGGAGAAGCAACGGGCAGCGGTGAGCACCCACTGCCGGTCCACCAGCGCACCCGAGCAACTACGCTGCCCGTCACCGATGTCCAGCTTCGCGGCGAACGTGTAGGAGCCGTTCGTGACCGGGCTTCCGGACACGGCGAACGCGGGGGCGGCGGTGGCCAACGCGCCACTCGCGACCGCGGCGGCAGCCACCGCGGTCAGCCACGCCCGGCGGGAACGCATGTTTTCCATTTTCCCTTTTCCTGAATGTTAGATGGTACGTAGCGACGTACGCGACCACCCCCGTTTTCGCGCGCGACACGGCGCACCGTCCGGTTATGGACCGAGGGTGGGGAAGCTGTACGGCACTGCGTGAAAACACCCGGTCGGTCCTTCCGGGACAGGGCGCCGGATGGTTCTCCGACGGACAGTCGCGGCTTCTACGGCGATCTGTCGGCCGGTCTTTCAACCGCCTCAATTACAGGCAGGCGCGGCGCCCTGCGGGGCCGCCACTCGAAGAGCGAGAAGTACTTGGGCAAGTCCCGGAGCGGGCCGGCAATAAATTCCGGCAACGTTCCGTGGCACTCGCCCGGTTCGGCCGGCCCGCTCCGCGCCTCTCGGCGTCCAGGCAGGCCCCAGCCGTCCGCGTGGGGCGGGCCGTTATCCGCCACCGGGCCCTGTCAGGGCCGGCGGGAAGACATCGGGAATGCGGTCAGCTGGTGACGCGGAGTTCGACGAGCATGCTGTTCGCACCGGTGTTTCCGGCCTCGCCGAAGGGCGTGTAGTCGTCCTTGGCCGCGTTGACGACGGTTTCCTTGCCATTGGAGGTGATCTTGGCCTGCACCGGGCGGGTCTCGGCCCACATGCCGTAGGCCTTCGGCAGCTCCAGGGCCAGATACCCCTTGTTGCCACTGATCGCGAAACAGAACTCGCCGGAGCCGGTCCGCGACTTGACCAGGACGTCGCGAGGGCCGGCGCAGTCGACCAGCGTGATGTGACCGTCCCCCGCTTCAGCGTGATCTCCCGCTCCTGGAAGATCCGGTCGGCGTCGGGGTAGGCGAAGTCCTCGACGGCGGGCGGCATCTCGGCGTCGGCCGCCGAGGCCACGGCCGGCGAACCAGCGGATTGCGGTGCGGCCTGCGCGACCGTGAGGCCGGCTATCGCAGCCGACACGGAGAACGCGCCGATGAGACCGGTGAGCAGAGCTTTACGGGCACGAGGCATCGCCACGGTGTCCTTCCGGGAGCCAAGTGGGCGGCAGTCGGCCCACGGAACGCGAAGTAAAACATAGGAAGGCTTTGCGGCCTCCTCCCGGCCGCAGTCGCCCGAACTCCCCCAGCACGCCCCGTTTACGGGCCGCGCACACCACCGGAACGGCCTCTCATCAGGCCCTTTCACACGGCCTCACGGCGGTACGGGAAGCGACTCCCGCACCACGGTGAACCTCGCCTTTCGCTTCTTCCTTTTCGCCGCTCCCCTGCCGCCGTTCCGCCTCGAATGCAGAGATCAGGGACGGCGGAGCCGTCGCCCGGCCGGGGCCGCCCGGTCTTCCGGGTATGGGCTACGAGCTGCCTCGGAGTTCCTACGCCCCGCCCACGAAAGCGTGCGCGACAGCGCCTTCCTGTCCGGCCTCTCCCGACTCGTACGGGTGAGTTGACCGAGCGCCGCACCGGCTATGGACCCGAAGTCGGCAATCCGTGACAACTGCGCCAGGTCGGCGGCAGTTACGGCACCGGGGGCTGGGGCCTACCTGTCCGTGCGGCGAAGCCGGAGGCGGGACTTACATGTCCATGCGGCGGGACTGGAGGCGCGGGGCCTCCAGGGTGGTGGCGAGGCGAGAGCAGGGTCGGGGCTTCCGCATCCGTCCGAGCAACGCCGGGTTCGCCGGTACCGTCCGAAAACCGGGCTTCCATGGGCTGTTGCGCCGCCATGATCACCTTCCCTTCAGGGTACGGCCGGGCGGGCGGTCCCGTACCGCGGCGCAGCTCTCCCACTGTCACCGAAAGACACCTCGACGCGTCCGAAATGCCCTCTTCGCGCGTTCCAGCCGGCCTGGTCGCCGATGTCCACCACAGGCTCGGCCGTCTGCTCTTCATGGGCATGTTCGTGGTGCTCGCCGGGCTGTTGGCCCTGGCGTGGTTCCTCCGCGGTGACAAGACAGGTGACGCGGCCGGCCTGCGGCAGGGCGACTGCTCTTCAAGAACACGGGCACCACGGAAAAGCCCCAGCCGGAGAAGCCGAGCTGCACGGAAGCGGGCGCGGACTACACGGTGGTGAAGGTCGCCCAGGGCGGCGTGTCCGCGACTGCGGAGTGTTCCGGGATGCCGGGCACGATCGGCGCCTTCAGCCAGGTGGGGTCGGATGCGTTCGTGGTCTGTTCCGAAGACAACTCGTGACCTGCCGGCCGTGTCACGACTCTTTCGCGGCCGGCGGGAAAGCGGCGTCGATGGTGTCGCGGATGACGCGGTAGCAGCTACAGGCGTTCGCTTCGAGACCGGCCCGGTTCAGGATGGTGATGGTGCCACGGCTGTAACTGATGCAGCCGTCCTCGGCCAAGGCGCCCGCGACCTCGCTGACCGAGGATCTGCGGACCGCGAGCATCTGGGCGAGGAACTTCTGCGTCAGGTCGAACTCGTCGCTGTGCATCCGGTCGGCCGTCATGAGCAGCCAGCGGGCGCACCGCTGGCGGGTGCGGTGGCTGCGGTTGCAGCCCGCGTTACGCGCCAGCTGGGTGAACATGGACTGAGTGAAACGCTGCAGCACCTGTTGCAGCTGCCCGTCCAGTACGGCGATCTCGTGCCGGAACTGGTCGGCGTCCATCCGCAGCCCGAACCCTGCCACCTGGCACACGGCCCGTTCGGTCGGGCTGCCGAGGCCCAGGAACACCGGGAGCCCGACCATGCCCTCGTCGCCGACGGTCGCCACCTCGACGGCCGGGCCGTCCAGCTCAGCCAGGATGGAGCAGACGCCCCTCAAGGGGAACAGCACGGTCTCGATCCGGCCCCCGGCCGGTACAGCAGGTCTCCGGTACTCAGCTCGACCGGTTCAAGGTGGGCTTGCAATCGCCGTCGTTCGGCCTCCGGCAGCGCGGCGAGCACTCGGTTGCCGCTGCTGTCGTACGCATCGGATGCGCCGCTTGTCACCGTCTGCCTGCCTTTCGTCCCCGCGGTCAGGTCGCGACCGCCGGTGGGATCACTGCCGCCCAGGGCGGCAGCGACACCCGCATCAGGCCCGCGGCACCCGGCACCATCACCAGGCTGACCACTGCGTGAGCCAGCACCGGCAGGGGCAGCACGAAGTCTATGCAGCCGGTGGCCATCGCGGCGCTCGGCATACCGAAGGCTTCCGACGTGGTGCTGTCCTGGGCGAGCACCCGGCCCCCGCGCCGCGGACGTGGCGTACCCCCAGGGCCCCGTCGTTCAGGCGCCCGGTGAGTACGGCCGCCAGCACCCGCGGGCCGAAGGCGGCCGCGGCCGAGGCGAACATCGGATCCGCCGCACGGGGACCGTCCACGTCGTGCAGTGTCACCTTGCCCTCAGACGTGAAGGCCGCCCACCGGCCCGCCGGCACGACATGCACGACGCCCGCGGCCAGCTGGTCCCCGTCCTCCAGCAACCGCACCGGTAGCGTGGACCGGTAGCGCAGCACTACCACCAGGCCGTCCCGCTCCCGCACCGGCCGGTGCTGCACCAGCACCACCGCGGCGGGGAAGCTCTCGGGCAGCGCCGCCAGAATCTCGCGATACGCGCTCACGCCACCGAGCGACGCGGTCATACAGACCACGTCGAAGGCGGCGGAAGACTTCTGCACGGTACCGAACACAGCTCTACTCTAATGCCCGCAACCGCACACAGCGGTAACACGGCGAAAAACCCCGGAACAAGACCGCTCCGTCGCCGCCCCGCGGCCGACGACAACCCTCCCTCGGCCGCCATCCGACGACGGCAGGACGTCAGCCCCAAGTTCTCCACCCCTTTACGCCATCGAAGTGACGCCCGGGCACAACCGAAGCCCGACGTCAGCGACGACACTCCGGCTCGCTTCTTCGTCGCGGCTGCGGCTCGGGATCCGGCTCCGGCTCCGAGGTGGTCGGTCGCGGGCGGTCGCGGGCGGTCGGGCGGTCGGGCGGTCGGGCGGTCGGGCGGTCGGGCGGTCGACAGAACGGACAGCCGGTCGGGGGCGACCATGGGCCGGTCTGGCGGTCGGTGGGCGGCCATGGCTGTGCGGTGAGCGGGTGACGGTGTGCTTTCCGGACCTCTCGACCGTAGAAGTCGCGGAGGGGCGTGCACTACGTACGAAGGTTGTCGATCACCCCTGACTTTGGTGGGGGGTCCCCGGCCCGACCGGCCAGAACCGGGCGCCCGCTGTGCATCACGGCCGCACCGGTGTGCGCTACTTCTTGCCGGCGTCGCGGACGAGCAAGGCCATCTGCACCCGGTTGGACAGGTTCAGTTTGGCCAGCGCGCGGCTGACGTGTGCCTTGACCGTGCCTTCGCTCATGATCAGAGCGCGCCCGACCTCGGCGTTCGACAGGCCGCGGGCCACTGCCCGCACCACCTCGTCCTCACGTTCGGTCAGTACCGAAAGGCGCTGCCGTGCCTCGGCGGCGCCTTCCGGTTCCAGGCCGGCGAAGGTGTCGATCAGGCGCTGGGTGACTTTCGGCGTGAGCATGGCGCTGCCCTCGGCGACCGTGCGAACGGCGTTGGCGAGGTCGCGCGGGGAGGTGTCCTTCAAAAGGAATCCGGAGGCTCCGTTGCGCAGGGCGGTGTGCACGTAGTCGTCGAGGTCGAAGGTGGTCAGCATGATCACCCTCGGGCCGCCCGGTGAACGGCGCAGCTCGCGCAGGGCGGTCAGACCGTCCATGCCGGGCATCCGGACGTCCATCAGGACGACGTCCGGGCGGTGCGCGGCGACCGCGGTGATCGCTTCCCTGCCGTCGCCCGCCTCACCGACCACCTCGATGTCGTCGGCCGGTTGCAGGATCATGCGCAGTCCGATCCTGACCAGTGCTTCGTCGTCAACTACCAGGACGCGGATCACGCGTGGTCCTCCAGAGCGGGTGCGGAGAGGGGAGACGGGCGGAGACGGTGAACCCGCCGTCGTGGCGGGGTTCGGCGGTGAAGACGCCGTCGAGCAGTTCCACGCGTTCGCGCAGTCCGACGAGTCCCAGACCGCTGCCCGGCAGGGCCTCGGTGGGGCCGGCCGGGGCCGAGTTGCTCACGGTGATCTCCAGGTCCGCGTCGTGGTAGTGCAGAGCGACTTCGGTGCGGGCCGAGCCGGCGTGTTTGTGGACGTTGGTGAGGGCCTCCTGCACGACGCGGTAGGCGGCCTGTTCCAGGAGGGTGGGCAGCTGTTTCGGCGTGCCCGCGTCCTGGCGGCGTACGGTGATGCCGGCGGCCCGCGACTGGTCGAGCAGCTGGTCGAGGTCGACCAGCGTCGGCTGCGGCCCGAGGGCGGCACCGTCCCGGTCGTCGGCGCTCTTGAGGACGCCGATGACGTCCCTGAGCTGGCCGAGCGCTTCCCTGCCGGTGGTACGGATCAGTTCCGCTGCGGACGCCGTGTCGGTGTCCTTCGCGTTGACTTCCAACGCGCCGGCGTGCAGCACCATGAGGGACACCCGGTGGGCTACGACATCGTGCATGTCGCGGGCGATTCGGGCACGTTCTTGGACGCGAGCCTGTTCGGCGCGCACCGCCTGTTCCCTCTCCGCTTGGGCGGCGCGCTCCTGGAGCCCTTCGATCACGTCGTGGCGTGCCCTGCTCCACAGTCCCAGCACCACAGGGAGCCAGACGAACAGGACGACGCTGCCGAGCGAGGAGAACAGGTCCTCCCGGCCGAGGCCGGGCATGCCCGCGGCGGCACCGGTGGTCATCGGGAGGACGACGGCCGCGCTCGCCCCAAGGACATACCAGACGAGGTGCGGTGGGCGGCGGGCACTGCGGGCGACGACGTAGGAGCCGACGCCCAGCGGCATCCAGACCGACAGCAGGATCCAGCCCGCCAGTCCGAAGCTGATCACCGGCCAGCGCCGGCGCGGCAGCAGCAGGACGGTGGCGGCGGAAACCACCGCTACGACGGCGGACAACGCCAGTTCCGCCGACCGTGCCATACCCAACTCGGTCCGCAGGTACGCGATCGGGGGCCCGTCGATCGGTATGAAGGCGCCCACGGCGACCACGAGCGCCAGTACTTTCCGTCCCCACCGGTCCACTGCGTCGCGCATGCGCTGACGGAGCGCTGTCTCCATGCGTCGGGCCACGACCCGAGCCTAGTTCCTCGCGGCGGGCCCGACTTCTGCCGCCCGACTGCTTCCTGCCCCACCAAGGTTGAGCCCCGCCTCAGCTTAAGTAGGGGGTTTTCTTGGTCTTTTCGGTGACGTGCCGACGAGTTCCGAGACCGGACCATGCGTTGCATGACACAGACAACAGCTGCCGTCCGGGCCATCGGACTGGCCAAGCGATACGGACCGGCCGATGCCCGCGTGGTCGCGCTCGCCGGAGTCGATGTGGAGTTCCGGCGTGCGGAGTTCACCGCGATCATGGGGCCGTCCGGCTCCGGCAAGTCGACGCTGATGCACTGCGTCGCGGGCCTGGACCAGGCTGACGAGGGCACGGTGTGGATCGGTGACACCGAGGTGACCGGACTGCGCGACGACGCCCTGACCAGTCTCCGCCGCGATCGGGTCGGCTTCGTCTTCCAGGCGTTCAACCTGCTGCCCACGCTGACCGCCTTGGAGAACATCACGCTGCCGTTCGACCTCGCCGGCCGCGAGCCCGACCGCGCGACGGTGGACAAGGTCATAGCCGCCCTGGACCTGCGGAACCGCCTCCACCACCGACCCAGCCAGCTCTCCGGCGGCCAGCAGCAGCGGGTGGCTTGCGCCCGCGCGCTGGTCACCCGGCCCGATGTGGTCTTCGCCGACGAGCCGACCGGCGCGCTGGACTCCACCGCCTCCGACGAACTACTCGGTTTCCTGCGCCGCAGTGTGGACGACCTCGGCCAGACGGTGGCGATGGTCACCCATGAGCCGAGCGCGGCCGCCTTCGCAGACCGGGTGCTGTTCCTCAAGGACGGTCGCCTCGTCGACGAGGTCACCGCGCCGACCGCGGACGGCGTGTTGGAGCGCCTGAAATCCTTCGAAAGGACTGCCGCCTGATGTTGACGACCATGTGGCGCGACCTGCTCGGCCACAAGGGCCGCGCGGTGTTGACGCTCATCGCCATCGCGCTCGGTGTGACCGCGACGGTCGGAAGCTGGGTGGTGAGCGACTCCATCGCCGCCACCCTCGCGGGCAAGGAAACCCGGAAGGACGTCGGTGTCTCGGTGCAGAGCCCCGGCAAGGAAGCGGTGCTCACCGCCGCGGACCGTGACCGGCTGGCCGCGACGCCCGGTGTCGCACGTGCGGAGGGAGTGATCGTCGGCCGGGCCGGACTGGTGGGCCGCGACGACAAGTTCGTCCGGACCACCACCGTGCTGGACCGGGCCGGCACGAACTGGAGCGACGGCAGACGCTTCACGGTGGAGTCGGGGAGGGCCCCCGCCGGTCCGGGCCAGGTAGCGCTCAACAAGCCCGACGCCGACAAGGCCGGCCTCACGGTGGGCGACACCATCCGCATCCTGCTGGCCAACGGGCGTACGGACACTGCCAGGGTGACCGCGCTCTACACCTACAACCGACTGGGCCCGGAGACCACACAGGATTCCGACGAGGCGTCCGACGCGGTACCGGTCGCCGCCTACGACACCAGAACCGCCGAGCAGCTGCTCGGCAAGCGCTTCCACCGCATCGAACTGACAACGGCCGCCGGAGCGAGCGCCGACGCCGTCAAGGCAGCAGTGCACAAGACCACCCCTACCGGCTACCACGTCGAGACGGGCAGGGCCCTGGCGGAGGCCGCGGTGCGGCAGTCTGACGCCGAGGCGCAGGAACTGCGCATGACGATGCTGCCCTTCGCCGCGGTCGCTCTGCTGGTCGGCGGGTTCGTCATCGCCAACACCTTCACCTTGCTCGTGAGCCGGCGCACCCGACAGTTCGCACTGCTCAGGGCTGTCGGCGCGCGCAGACGCCAGGTGCGGTCCGCCGTCATCGCCGAGGCCACCGTGCTCGGACTGGCGGGCGGCACGGTCGGCACGGCGGCCGGTGTGGCGCTGGGCCCGTCGATGATCTCGGTGATGCGTCCGGGCGACGACGTCGACTTCACCGTCAGCCCGGCGGCCGTTCTCCTCGGATACGGGGTCGCCCTGCTGGTGACCGTACTGGCCGCGTACAGCTCGGCGCGGCGGGCCGCGGCCGTTCCGCCGGTCGCCGCGCTGCGCACCGACGCGATCGTGCCGCGGAAGGCCGGACGGCTGCGGATACTGCTGGGGGCCGGCCTTGTGACCGCCGGAGTGGCCATGGTCGTCGCCACGGCGGATCCGAGTTCGTCCGATGCCGCGCGCATCATCGGTCTGGTGGGAGCCCTCCTCGGCGTGACCGGCATGCTGCTGCTGGCGCCCTTTCTCGCCGAGGTGGTCCTGCGCCCCGCCGCACGGCTGCTCGGCGCCCGCTCCTGGCCGGCGGTCCGGCTCGGGCTGCGCAACGCGGCCGGCGACCCGCGCCGCACCGCGGGCACAGCCACCGCCATCACCGTCGGGCTCGCCCTGGTCTGTTCGTTCGCGACCCTCAGCGCGTCGTTCTCCGCACTGATCGCTTCGACGATCCGGGCCAACGTCCCCACGACGACGACGGTCCTGCAGTCCGCCGCCGGCGGCCAGTCCTCCCTCACCCCGGCCGAAGCCGCCCGGGTCGGCGCGCTGCCGGGTGTCTCTCAGGTAGCGGGCAGCCGGGACGTCCTGGCCGGGCTGACCTACCCGGGCGGCAAGACCGAACGGCGGATCTCCGCCATCGAACCGGCCGGTCTCCAGGGCGTCCTGACCCCGGACATCACGGCGGGCAGCGCCGACCTGACGCGGGGCGTGGTCATATCGCGGAACCAGGCCGACATGCTGGGCCTGGGCCTGAACGACGAGGTCACCCTGCGCCTGGACGCCAAGACCTCGGTCACCCGGGCCGTGGTGGGCATCTATGACGCGACGGAGCTGCAGGCCAGCATCTTCCTGAACGTCGCCGATGTTCCCGAGTCGCTGCGCCGGCAGATCACCACGCTGTACGCCTCCGGGCCCGACCCGGACAAGGCACGGGCGAGCATCACGGCAGCCTTCCGGGACCGGCCGGACGTGCTCGTCGGCGACCGCGAGACGCTTGTGCGGCAGGGCGTCGACCAGCAGTCGCTGGCCTTCACCCTGATGTACGCGATGTTCGGGGTCGCCATCCTGATCGCCGTGACCGGCGTGGTGAACACGCTGGTGCTTTCGGTCATGGAGCGCACCCGGGAGATAGGAGTGCTTCGCGCGGTGGGCGCCTCGCGTCTGCTGGTCCGCCGGACCATCCGGGTCGAGAGCATCGTGGTCTCACTCTTCGGCGCACTGCTCGGAGTCGTCGTAGGAATACCGGCAGGCGCCGTCATGCAGCACGCCATGTTCGGGCAACGGCTGTGGGACTTCTCGATACCCGCCGGCATCATCGCCCTTGCGCTGGCCGGGATAGCCGTGGCGGCCGTCCTGGCCGCGATGTGGCCGGCCCGCCGTGCGGCCCGTACGGACATGCTGACGGCGATCGCCTGCGAGTGACCCGCGATGGAGTGAGCGGCCGGTGAGGCTGCCGCCTCTTGGCAGTGGCGGTGGCAGTACGGGGTCTTCCGGGGCGGGGTTTGCTGCGGCGGCTCGGTAGGGTGACGCCGCGTGGGTGACAGCACAGTGTGGACTCTGGCCATCGCAGCGGTGACGGGCGGCACTGCCGTACTCGCGAGCTGGGTGGCCGGCCGGGGCAGCACGCGTGCCGCGCGCATCCAGGCGGAGATCGCCGCTCGCGCGCAGCGCACCGAGCGGCTGCGCGAGAGCCGGCGGACCGCGTATCTCGACCTGATCGAGCAGACGCACCGCCTCGGCGAGCTCTACTGGGAGATCCTGGCCGTCCTTCGCGACAGCGCCGGTGTCGGCGACCGCGGCACGGCTCAGGTGCTCAAGGAGCTGCACGACCGGGAGATCGCCGAGTACGCGAAAATCCGCCGCTGTGCCCGCGTCGTCGAACTGGAGGGCCCGCCCGAGGCGGCGGCCGCCGCGCTCGCCCTCCAGCGGACGACCGGCACGTTCTACCGCTGCGTCAAAGACGCCATGGAGGGGGACACCGAGGCCCAGCAGGAGTTCGGCACCGCCTTCTCACCCTTCTGGAAGGCACTGGAGGAGTTCATCGACGCCGCTCGCGCAGCCCATCAGGAAGGTTGAGGCGCCCGTCAGGAAGGTTGGATCGCCCATGGGGAGGGTTGAGTCGCCGGCCAGGAAGGACGGGCTGTCGGCCCGGAGAGGCGGGCTACCGGCCCGGAGGGGTGAGTTATCGACCAGTCCAGAAGGGGTGGGCATCGGCCAGGGCGGCCGGAGTGCTCCGATCAGGGTTACCGGGCCCACCCGCCACGTCTGCCGGGCTGCCCTGCCAGGATTGCCGGAACCACCCACCACGCCTGCGCGGGGCTGTTCCACCAGGGTGGCCGAGCCTCCATACCAGGGCAGACGGGCTTCCCAGCCAGGGTGACCGGGCCGCCTGACCAAGATTGCCGAGCCTCCTTACCAGGGTGGCCGGGACGCCCCGCCAGGGTGATCGGGACGCCCCGCCAGGGTGGCCGGGACGCCCCGCCAGGGTGATCGGGACGCCTGACCAGGGGTGATCGGGACGCCTGACCAGGGCGATCGGGTTGCCCGCCACAAGGGCGGGGGGCTCCCAGCAGACGAAAGTCAGGCCGCAGGGTGGTGGCCGTACCGTGGGCAGTAGGGTCCTCCTCCATGACCGAACCAGACTTCCTCCAGGACACACGGCAGTCCTACGACTCCATAGCCGACGAGTACCTCGCCTTCGAGCACGGCGATCTGGAAGCGAAGCCGCTGGACCGGGCGATGCTTGCGAGCTTCGCCGAGACGGTGCAGGCCTCCGGCGGTGGGCCCGTGGCCGACGTGGGATGTGGCACCGGCCGGGTGACCGCGCACCTGGCCGGCCTGGGCCTGTCCGCCTCGGGCATCGACCTGTCGCCGGGCATGCTCGCGGTGGCCCGCCGTCAGCACCCGGACCTGCGCTTCGCCGAGGGCTCCATGCTGGCCCTCGACCTTCCCGACAACAGCCTCAGCGGTGTCGTCGCCTGGTACTCGACCATTCATGTCCCGCTGGAACTGCTGCCGAAGGCGTTCGCCGAGTTCCACCGGGTGCTGGCGCCCGGCGGCCATCTGCTGGCCGCCTTCCAGGTGGGAGACGAACCGCTGCGCCTGGAGGAGGCCTTCGGCCGGCAGATCTCGCTCGACTTCCACCGGCGGCAGCCGGACCGGATGGCCGACCTGCTGGACCGGGCGGGCCTGCCCGTACGCGCCCGTCTGGTGCGCGAGCCCTACGAGGGCAGGTTCGCCGAACGGACGGCTCAGGCCTTCCTCATGGCCCGCAAACCGGCCACGGACGCACCGGCATAGCGAAGAGGGGGCGGGGAGAGAGACCGGGGGAAGGGGGCGACTGGATGTGCCAGGGGCGCCTGCGGCCTCCCGCGGGGGGCCACGGGAGGCCACGGGGGCCACGATCTCCGTGGGTCTCCGTTGGTCTTCCTTGGCCTCCCGCTGACCGCAAATGGCTCTTTCCGCTGATCGCGCCCGACCGTCCGTGGCCTCCCTCAAGCCCGTGATGCCGTACGCGGTCCCCGGCTGGCCTCGCGTTTCTCCCCCGAGGCCTCGACGAGGGCCGCTGTGAAGGGGTGCCCGGGGGCCGTGAGGACGCGGGCGGTGGGGCCCTGTTCGACCACGTCGCCAGCGTCCAGCACCAGGATGCGGTCGGCTCGGGCGGCCGTGTCCAGGTCGTGGGTGATCCACACCAGTGCCAGGTCCGGCTGGTCGCGCAGCAGCCGGTCGAGGACGGCGAGGACGGTACGCCGGGTCACCGTGTCCAGGCCCGAGGTGATCTCGTCGCAGACCAGGACGCGGGGGTGGGCGAGCAGGGCGCGGGCGAGTGCCGCGCGCTGGAGTTCGCCTCCGGAGAGCCGGCCCGGGCGGTTGTGGAAGTGCTGCTCGCGGAGCCCGACCTCGGCGAGCAGCGCCTCCGCCTCCCGAGCGGCGTCCGCGGGCGTGGCACCGCGCAGGCGCACCGCCGTGCGCGCTACCTGTGCCAGCAGTGTGCGGTGTTCGTCGAAGGAGGACTGCGCGTCCTGGAACACGTATTGCACTGCGGCCAGTTGTCGGGGCGTACGGTCGCGCAGGCTGCGGGGCAGCGGTACGCCGTCGAGGTGGACCTCGCCGCCGTACGTACGGTGCAGTCCGGCCAGGCACCGGCCGAGCGTGGTCTTTCCGCTGCCGGAACGGCCGACGACCGCCACTCGTTCGCCGGGCCGGACACGCAGGGAGGCATCGCGCAGCACGTCAACGGTGCGACGGGCGCCGCCGCCGCGGTGGTGGGCGGTCAGGTGCCGTACTTCGAGGACGGTATTGCCCTCTACATCCGGGGCCGCCTCTGTATCGACATCGCCCTTCACCTCCGTGGCCGGCTCAGTGCCGGCATCGTCATCGTCATCACTCCTCACCCCCGGGGCCGTGTCAGAGTCGGCGTCGGCCTTCTCTCCCGGCATGGAGCCGTCCTCCTCCACCGCCCCGAACAACTGACGCGTCCACGCGTGCCGGGCCCCCGTCGTCATCTGCTCCACAGGACCCGACTCGACCACCCGCCCGTCCTTCAGGACCACGACCTCGTCGGCCAGTTCGCGCACCACGTCCAGGTCGTGGCTCAGCAGCAGGACGCCGATGCCCTGCCGGACGACCGACACCAGCTCCGCGACGATGCGACGCTTGGTGAGGGCGTCCTGCCCGGTGGTCGGTTCGTCGGCGACCACGACGCGGGCGCCCAGCAACAGGGCCTGGGCCAGCACGACACGCTGCTGCTGGCCGCCGGACAGCTGGTGCGGGTAGCGGCGTAGCAGTTCGGAGGGGTCGGTGAGTTGGGCGCGGGAGAGTGCCTCGTTGATACGGGTTTCGGCAGCCCGGGCGCGTTCGCGACGCGGCAGGTGGCGTACCTGGGTACGGGCGATGTCGGCCAGCAGGGCGCCGGCTCGGCGGGCGGGGTTGAGGACCGCTGCCGGGTGCTGCGGTACGTGGCCGACCAGGTGGTCCGTGACCGTCACGGTCCCGGAGACCCGGGCGCCCGGCGGGTAGGCGCCGAGCAGGGCCAGGCCGGTCGTGGTCTTGCCGCTGCCGGAGGCGCCGACCAGGGCGGTCACCGTGCCCGCGCGGACCCGCAGGCTCACTCCGTCGACGACGGCCCGGCCGCCGACCTCCACCCGTAGATCCTCGACCTGGGCGACGACATCCGCTGCCGCGCTCACCGGCTCCCCTCCTTCGTATCGAGAACATCAGCCGCATCGGCCCTATTGGACGCATCGGCCGTATTGGGGGCATCGGCTGTATTGGGGGTATTGGCCGCATTGGGGGCATTGGCCAATTTGGGGGCATTGGTCGCGCCAGTCACAGCAGGCAGGTCGGGCGCGGCGGGCTTGAGGACAACTTCAGACGCATCAGTTGTATCGGGCGCATCAGATACACCCGCCCCCGCGCCCCGCCCCTCCCCGCCCAGCACCGCGTCAACGACCAAGTTCCCGCCCATCGACAGCGCGACGATCAACAGCGCCGGCACCACCACGGCCCACGGCTGTACGAAGAGTCCGGTGCGGTTGCGGTCGACCATGACCGCCCAGTCCGCCGCGTCCGGTTCCACGCCCACGCCCAGGAAGGCGGCGGTGGCGACGAGGTAGAGCACGCCGGTCAGGCGAACGCCCGCGTCGGCGGCGAAGGTGCGCAGTGCCGACCGGCCGACGTAGCCGACCGCCGTACGCCACCAGGTCTCGCCCTGCATGCGCAGCGCTTCGACGGCCGGGCGCGCGGCCGCTTCCGAGGCGGCGGCGCGGACGATTCTGGCCGCGTCCGGGATGTTGACGAGGGCCACCAGGAGGGCGAGCCCCGCGGCGCCGGGCGAGAAGACGGCGGCGACCAGCAGGATCAGCAGCAGTGACGGCACCGCGAGCAGCACGTCCAGCGGGCGCATCAGCAGTTCTTCGAGCCAGGAGCGGTGGGTGAGGGCGGCGGCCAGCCCCAGCGGGACGGCGACCGCGTAGGCGAGTGCGGTGGCGGCCAGCGCGACGAGCACCACCGACTGCCCGCCGAGCAGGATCTGCCGTCCCACGTCGCGGCCGACGAAGTCGGTGCCGAGCCAGTGGCCGCCGCCGAGCGTGAAGGAGGCCGACCGCGGGCCGGGGTCGCCGGCCAGCAGCGGTCCGAGAAGGGCGAGGAGGAGAGGACACCGGCGATCAGCAGTCCGGCCAGGCCGGGCCGCCGCACCGTCGCGCCGTTGGACTTCCGAAGCAGGCCGGTCCGCCGCACCATCGTGCCGTCCGGCTTCCGCAGCAGACCGGTCCGCCGCACAGCCGAACCGTTGGACTTTCGCATCAGGCCAGGCCTCCGTACCGTCGTGCCGTTGCGCCTGCGCATTCGGCCAGGCCCCCGCACAGCCGGCCCCGTGAACTTCCGCATCACGCCGCCGCCCCCGCCCGGGGCGCGAGTCGGCGGGCGACCAGGTCCGCGCCGAGGTTGAGGACGACCGCGACGAGGCCGAAGACCACGGCCAGGCCCTGGACCACGGGGACGTCGCGTTCGGCGACCGCGTTCATCAGGACGGTGCCCAGGCCCGGGATGACGAACAGCACCTCGACGACGATCACTCCGCACAGCAGCCAGTCGACGGTACGGGCGAGTTGCTGGGCGGCGGGCGCGAGGGCGTTCGGCAGGGCGTGCGCGTACCGAACGCGCGCCGCGGACAGCCCGTAGCGGGCCGCCTGCCGGGCGTACGGGGAGCGCAGCGCGTCGATCATTCCGGCCCGTACCAGGCGGCTGATCGAGCACACGGGGCGGGAGAGCAGCACGAGGACGGGCAGGACCAGGACGGCCGGCTGGGCGAGCAGGTCGCCGCCGGAGCCGACGGCGGTCGGCGGCAGCCAGTCCAGCCGGAGCGCGAAGAGGGTGACCAGCAGCACGCCGAGGGCGAACTCCGGTACGGCGTAGATCGCCAGGGTCGTGGAGCTGACGAGCCGGTCCGTGAGGGAGCCCTCGCGGCGTGCGGCCAGGACGCCGAGCCCGACCCCGGCCGGTACCAGCAGCGTCACGGTGATGGCGGCGAGCAGCAGGGTGGGCCCGAAGCCGTCGGCGAGGTACGCCGCGACGGGCCGGCCGGAGGCCAGCGAGGTCCCGAGGTCGCCGTGGAGCAGTCCGAGGACCCAGTCGGCGAGCCGTTCGGCGGCCGGGCGGTCCAGGCCCATCTCCGTACGGATGGCCGCGATGCGGGCCGGGTCGGGCTGGTCGCCCGCCAGGGCGACGGCGGCGTCCCCGGGCAGCGCCTCGGTGAGCACGAAGACCAGCAGCACGACGGCGGCGGTCTGCGCGACACCGAGCAGCAGCCGGCGCGCGAGCCAGGATCGCAGCACGGCCGGTACGACGGGCCCGAGGCCTACGAGACGTACGGGGCGTACGACACGGCCGGGACGTCCGGGACTGCCAGGACGGCCAGGACGGCCAGGACGCCCGGGGCGCTCGGGACGGCCAGGACGCCCGGCCCGCCCGGCAAGTCCGACACCCCCAACACGCCCACCACGCCCGACACCCCCATCATCCCCATCATCCCCATCACCCCCACCCCACCACCGCACCAAACCGGCCCCCCTCACGCCAGCCACACCGTGTCGAAGCGGGCCCAGTCCAGGGTGTTGGCGGGCGCGTCGTGCGACACGCCGTGCACGCGGCGGGAGGTGCCGACGATCCAGTCCGCGAAGCCCCACACCAGGAAGCCGCCCTCGGCGTGCAGGCGGCGCTGCATCCGTCCGTACACCGCCGCCCGTTCCTGCTTGTCCTTGGTGGACTGCGCCTGCTGGTACAGGGCGTCGAAGTCCTTGTGCCGCCACTTGGTGGCGTTGGTGGTCGAATCGCTCAGCAGCCGCTGGGAGAAGTGCGATTCGATGGGCATGGCGCCGGAGCGGTAGCAGCACAGGGTGCCGGAGTCGAGGATGTCGCTCCAGTAGCTGTCCTTGCTGCCGGACTTCACCCGCACGGTCACGCCCGCCTTGGCGGCCTGGTCGCGGAAGATGCCGGCCGCCTCGGTGAACCCGGCGGCGACGGGCGAGGTGTCGAGGGTGACGCGCAGGTCCTCGGCGCCGGCCTGCTTGAGGAGGTGGCGGGCCCGGTCGAGGTCCTGGTGGCGCTGCGGCAGGTCGGCGGCGTAGTACTCGTACCCCTTCCCGAACAGGTCGTTGCCGATCTCTCCGGCGCCGGAGAGCGCGCCGTCGACGAGTTCCTCGCGGTCGGCGATGAGGAAGAACGCCTCGCGGACCCGCTTGTCGTCGAAGGGGGCCCGGTCGGTCTTCATCGCGAAGGACTGCATGGCGCTGTTGCGCAGCCGTACGATCTCGATCTGGCCCTTGCCCTCGTGGGCGCGCGCGGTGGTGGGGTTGAGTTCGTGCGCGTACTCGACCTGGCCGCCGAGCAGGGCATTGATCCGCGCGGACTCCTCGTTGGCGACGACGAACTCCAGCTCGTCCAGGTGCGGCGCGCCGTCCCAGTAGGCGTCGTTGCGCTTGACGACGCAGGAGCGGCCGGGGGTGAAGGAGACGAAGCGAAAGGGGCCGGAGCCGACCGGCCGGGCGAAGTCGGCGGCGGTCGTGCCGTCCGGGACGATGTACGCGCCGAACGCGGCGAGCACATTGGGGAATTCGGCGGTGGGGCGCTTGAGGCGGAACTCGACGGTGTCCGGGGACGTCGCACGGCTGGCGGCCAGGTCGATGGGCTCCAGGGACGCCTTGGCGCGGTACGCCTTCTTGGGGTCGGCTATGCGGCGGAAGCTGTAGAGGACGTCCTCGGCGGTGACCGGCTTGCCGTTGTGGAAGGCGGCCTTGCGCAGCGTGACCCGCCAGCGGTCGAGGGTGTCGTTGGGCTCCCACTTGGCGGCCAGGCGGGGGCGCGCGGACATGTCGGTTCCGCAGTCGGCCAGCTTGTCGTAGAGGGCCTTGGCGCGGGCGGCGTCGGCGAAGAGGTTGCCCAGGTGCGGGTCGAGAGTTTCGGAGGCGCCGCCGCCGGCGAAGGCGGCGCGCAGCCGGCCGCCGCGCCGGGGTGTGCCGCCGCCGGTGCCCGGCGAGCCGGATCCGGTACCGCAGCCGGCCAGGACGAGTCCGGCGGTGGCCGTGGCGCCCGCGGTCGCGGCGAGGAAGCCGCGCCGCCGCAGGCCGGACGGCTCGGCGGGTTCCCGGTCGGAGGGAGGGAGTTCGGTCATGGTGGATCGCCTCGTGAGGAGTGGGTGGGAAGAGAAGGCAGACAGGGGCGGCGGAACGTTCAGCCGTCGCCCAGGCGGGCCACGAGGTGCAGCCGGTCTCCGTCGGCAGAGCCGCCCGGGGACGGGGCCGCCCCGGGCTGCCAGGGCGGTTCCGTACGCGGGCCGGGCCCGTCGTGCAGCTCCAGCACGGTGAAGCCGTGCGCGGCCAGCGCATATCGCAGTTCCTGGGGGAAGAGCAGCCGCCAGGCAGAGTGCTGTTCGACGGGTGGTGTGCCGTCCTCTGTGGTCCAGGCCCGCCGTCGGCGCAGGAGTTGGGCCGCCCGGTCGACGGTGAGCGTCGTGACGGACCGGTATACGGTGCCTTCCCACTCGAAACCACGGATGGCCGGTGCGTCCAGCAGCTCCGTACGGCCGAGGAAGAACGCGCCGTTGCGCATCTCGGCGACCAGCAGCCCGCCCGGTGTCAGGGCGCGGCGGCAGGAGGCCAGGAAGCCGTCGAGTTCGTCGTTGGTGTGGCAGTACAGCAGCGCGCTGTCCAGGCAGACCACGGCGTCGAACGGCCGTCGGCCGAGGTCCGTGAGGTGGAATCGGCGCAGGTCGGAGCGCTTGTAGCGGGGTCCGGGGTGGTGGGTACGGGCGTACGTCAGCATCGTGTCCGAGAGGTCGGCGCCGACGACCGTACGGCCCATGGTGTGCAGGTGGGCGGCGTCCCGTCCGGTGCCGCAGCCGATGTCGAGGACGCGCGGCCCGGCGCCGTGGGTGCGCAGCACGTCCTCGGCCCAGCGCGCGGCGAGCCGCTCCGGGTCGGGGAAGCGGGCCTCGTACAGTGCGGGGTTGTCGGTCAGCAGGTTGCGCTGCGCTGCCGGGAGGGCGGTGCGACGACGCCGCGCGCCCGGGAGGGCGGTGGTGTCCTCGCTCATGCCGTCACCGCCACGGCCCGTACGGGCAGGGCCCGCAGCCGGTGCAGCCAGCCGACGCCCGCCGCCGACAGGAGGCCGAAGGCGAGGCAGCACGCCCAGGGCAGCCAGGCGGCGCCGCCGTGCCCGCCCGCGTCCATGGCCCAGCCGACGACGGTGTTGCCGACGGCGGCGGCGATGCCGGAGACGACGTAGAAGATCCCGAAGTAGGTACCGGTCAGCTCGGCGCGGCCGAACTCCGGTATCAGCTCCATGACGAACGGCTGGGCGATCATGACGCCGACATACAGGAGCAGTGTCCCGGCCAGTACGGGGACGAGAGCGAGCGCGGCCCCGCCCACACCACCGGTGCCCGTCCCGGACGTCCCGGCGACCCCCATCGGCGGCACGAACGCCACGCCCATCAGCGCCAGTCCGACGGCGACCCAACGTGCCCGGCTGCCGCGCTCCTTGAGGGAACGGGTGATGCGCATCTGAAGGGTGAGGTTGGCCAGTGTGCCGACGAGGAAGACGATGCCGGCCGCGCCGTCCCAGCCGGTGGCCCTGCGGGCGCCGTCCGGGAGCAGCAGGTAGAGCTGGTTCTCCATGGTGAACATGCCGACCATGGCAAGGGAGAAGGCCAGGAACGCCCGGTTGGCGAGGACTTCCCGCCAGTCACCGAGCACGCTGCCCTTCGAGGCGGGCACCTCGCGGGCGGGCAGCACGGCGGCCTGCGCGACGGTGAGCAGGGCGAAGATCGCGGCGGCGGTGAGGGCGGAGGCCCGGAAGTCGACCAGCAGCAGGGCGCTGCCGATCAGCGGCCCGACCAGGGCGCCGGTCGTCGCGAAGATGTTGAACAGGGCGAATGCCTCGGCCTTGCGGTCCCCCGCCTCCGCCGCCAGGTAGGCGCGCACGGCCGGGTTGAACAGGGCCCCGGCGAGCCCGCTGAGTATGGAGGCGGCCAGCAGGACAGGCAGACCGTCGCCCAGCGCGAACAGGGCGAAGCCGACGGTACGCAGCGCGCAGCCGGCGATGATCACGCCGCGGGCGCCGAGCCGGTCGGCGGCCGAGCCGCCGAGGATGAACAGGCCCTGCTGGCTGAGGTTGCGTACGCCCAGCACGATGCCGACGACCGCGGCCGACATCCCGAGGTCCTGGCCGAGGTGTGTGGCGAGGTACGGGATGAGCAGGTAGAAGCCGATGTTCACGCCGAGCTGGTTGACCAGCAGGAGCCGGATGGCGAGCGGGAAGGCCCGCATCTCACTCCACGTCTTCACGGTGGTGCCTTTCCTTCTGTGGTGCGGGCTGTGCAAGGGGCGGGGCGGGTACGGCCACCTCCGCGCGCGGGGACACCGGCCGTACCCCCAGCCCGGCCCCCGTCCCGGCGCGTACGGTCCCGTCGGTGCCGCCGATGCCGGTCCACGGGTCGTGTGCCAGCAGCAGGTGCCCGTCGAGGTCGACCCAGCGGGCGCGGTCGGCGAGGTGGACGGCGGGGGCGATGCCGAGGGTGCCGGCGGTCAGACAGCCGAGCATGAGCCGGGTGCCGCTGCCCGCGATCAGCTCCTCGATGCGCAGTGCCGCGTGCACGCCACCGCACTTGGCGAGCTTGACGTTGACGCCCTGCACCCGCCCGGCGAGCCGGTCCACGTCCGCGAGGCCGACGGCGTCCTCGTCGGCGATGACGGGCAGCGGGGCGCGTTCGGCGAGCCGGGCCAGTGCTTCGGGGTCGCCGGGCGCCGTCGGCTGTTCGACGGCCTCGACGCCCAGTGCGGCGAAGCGCGGCAGCAGGTGCCGGGCCTGCTCCGGTGTCCAGGCGCCGTTGGGATCGAGCAGCAGCGCCGTCGAAGGGGCGGCGTCCCGTACGGCGCGTACGCGGGCGAGGTCGTCCTCGGGGTCCGCCGTACCGGCCTTGATCTTGAGGACGGTGAAGCCGCTCTCCGCGAGGCAGCGGGCCTGCGTCCGGGCCCGCTCGGCGGACACGATGCCGATGGTGCGGGCGGTGGCGGCGACCGGCCGTTCCAGGGTGCCGAGCAGTTGGTGGACCGGCTGCCCGGCCCGCTTGCCCACCAGGTCGAGCAGCGCCGATTCGACGGCGGCGGTGACGGCGGGCGGCGTGCCGGGCGCGGGCAGCTCGCCGTCCCGCAGGGCGTCGAGAGCGCTCTCCGGGCCGGCGAAGCGGCCGAGTTCCGCGCCGGCCGCGGCCAGCAGACGGCGCAGCGTGTCGGTGTCGAGACCGTAGTAGACGCTGGTGACGGCCTCGCCGTGGCCGCGCAGCCCGTGGTGTTCCAGGGTGATCCGGACGGCGTTCCGTTCGGTCATCACGGAGCGGGAGATGCGCAGGGGCTCGGCGAGCCGGAGGCGTACGACGCGCAGGGTGACGTTCATACGGCGCCCTCCCGCCCGGCCTGAGCGACCACCGGTACCGCAGGGGCGTCCCCGGCCACCGGAGCCGCCGCGACCGCCGCGGCCTTCGGGTCCACGACGGTGGTGCAGCGCGCCCAGCCGGTGGCCTCGGCCGCCGTGGGATGCGGTATCTCCACCGGGCGGGTGGCGACGGGCTGCCGGTCCAGGCCGTGTGCGGCGGCGAAGTCCTCGTCGTAGACGGTGCCGAGGTAGCGGTGCAGGCCGTCGGGGAAGACGGTGGCGACGACCGCGCCGGGATGTACGCGGGCCGCCCAGGCCGAGACCAGGGCGACGGCGCCGGTGCTCCAGCCGCCGCTGACGAAGCTGCCCCGGGCCAGCCGCCGGCAGGCGTCGGCGGCTTCGGCGGGCCCCACCCAGTGCACCTCGTCGAAGGCCCCGTAGGCGACGTTGCGCGGGTGGATGCTGCTGCCGAGGCCGCGCATCAGGCGGGGCCGGGCGGGCTGTCCGAAGATGGTGGAGCCGGTGGCGTCCACGCCGACGAGGCGCAGCGCGGGCCAGTGGCGGCGCAGCGGTCCGACGATCCCGGCGCTGTGGCCGCCGGTGCCGACGCTGCACACCAGGATGTCGAGGTGGTCCAGGCCGGCGGCGATCTCGGCGGCGAGCGAGGCGTAACCGGCCGCGTTGTCCGGGTTGTTGTACTGGTCGGGCCAGTACGCGTGCGGGAGCACGGCGCGCAGTTCGCGCAGCCGGGCGAGCCGGGCGGCCTGCCAGCCGCCTTCCGGGGCGGGCCGGTCGACGATCTCCAGCCGGGCGCCGTAGGCCCGCAGCAGCCGGCGCATGGACGGTTCCAGTTCGCTGTCGCAGACCAGGATCACGTCGTGGCCGAGCGCCTGCCCGGCGAAGGCCAGGCCGACGCCGAGGGTGCCGGAGGTGGACTCCACGACCGGCGCGCCGGGCCGCAGGTCGCCTCGCTCACGGGCGCCGAGCAGCATGGACACGGCGGCGCGCGCCTTCATGCCGCCCGCGCCGAGCCCTTCCAGCTTGGCCCAGAAGCCCGGGTGCGGGCAGGGCAGGTCGCCGGTGATCCGGGCCAGCGGTGTACGGCCGACGAGGGCGAGGAGTTCCCGGTTGGCGGCGGGTGCGCCCAGTACTGCGGCGGTCATCGGTCGCCTCCCCGGCCCAGCAGCGCGTACTCGTCGTCGCCGGTGTAGCGGTGGACGACGCCGGGTCCGCCGTCGAGCCAGAAGAACGGGTACGGCTCGGCGCACACGGCGCTCACTCCGGCGCCCAGCAGGCGCGGCAGCACGGCGCTGCCGGTCTGGGCGAACATCACCAGCGGCTTCCCGTGCCGCTCGCAGTGGGCGCGCAGCGGTTCGAAGGTGCCGTTGCCCAGCGTCATGCCGGACGCCAGGACCGCGTCGCAGCCGTCCAGTTCGGCGAGCGCGTCGGTACGGACCGGCTCGCCCCACTCGGTCCGGCCGCCCTTGAGGTCGCACGGTACGCAGACCAGGCCGCGGGCGCGCAGCGCCTCCAGCAGCGAGTTGACGACGCCGACGACCAGGACGGTACGGCCGGGCGCGACGGCCAGCAGCCCGGCGACGCCACGGGCACGGGCCCGGGACTTGGCGAGCGAGTCCCCGGCGGGCAGCTCCCACGGCTGGGCGCCGTTCGCGGCCGTGTGCGGCAGGGCGTGCATCAGGTACGCGTCGAGCGCGGCGATCCGTACCGGCGCCAGCGGGTGGTCGAGCAGCGTCGCGACGTCGGCGCCCACACAGTCGTCGATCGCGGCGGCGGGCAGTGCGCCGGGTTCCACGGCGCAGGATCCCACCGCGCTGCCGAGGCGCAGGCTGAGCACTTCGTTGCGGTATCCGCCGCTACGCCCTTCGTGGCGTACGGCCTGGCTGGTGGTGAAGGCCACCGCGATCTTCTGTGTACGGGGGTCGGGCCCCAGTTCACCGGCGCGTACGCGGCGTACGAGGTCGGGGAGACCGGCCGCCGCGGGCCGTACGGCACGGTCGGCCGCCCCGGTCCGCACGGCGTGGTCGGTCGCCGTCCCCTGTCCCAGCGGACTCATCGTTCCTCCACCACCCGCGGACAGAGTCCGGACAGCAGTTCCTCGACGCGGGCGCGGGCGCCCGCCCCTCCGCCGTCACCGGCCATGACATGTCCCAGGTATCCGTTGTTGCTGGCGGTGTCCTTGACGGTCTTGCCGGCCGCGGCCAACTGGACCTCCAGCACACCGGGCAGCGCGTCGAGCCCGTCGGCGCCGGAGATCTCCTCCAGCACTCCGGTGCGCTCGGGCACGAGGAAGCCGATGGCGGCGCTGCGCAGCCCGGTCTCGCGCGGTGCGAGGTCCGGTGCACGGCCGAGCGCCACCTCGACGAAGGCGGCGGCCAGATCGATGCCGGTGACGTGCCGGACCAGCTCGGTGATGCGGTTGCCCGCGGGCCTCGGATTGACCTCGACGACGCGCGGCCCGTCCGCGGTGAGCTTGATCTCGGTGTGCGCGACGACCTGGTCGAGCCCCAACGCCTTGAGCGCGGCGCACGCGGTGTCCGCCGCCGCTCCGGCGTCGGCGGCGCTCAGTGCGGCGGGGAACATGTGCCCCGTCTCGACGAACGCCGGGGCGCCGCCCACGCTCTTGTCGGTCACCCCGACCACGTGCACGGCGCCGTCGTGCGACACGGTCTCGACGCTGACCTCCGGCCCGTCGAGCAGTTCCTCCAGCAGCACCACCGGGGCCCGGAGCTGTCCCCGCGCGTTGACCGGGAACCCGGCGAGCGCGCGGTGCGCGCGGGCCAGCTCCGCCTCGTCGTCCACCCGCCGTACGTACATCCCGGCGCACAGGTCCACCGGCTTGAGCACGAGCGGGAAGCCGATCTCGCGCGCCGCCTCGGCGGTCCGCGCCCAATCGGAGCAGACGGCGAAGCGGGGGCCCGGGACTCCGGCCGCCTCCAGGGCGCGCCGGGTGGCGTCCTTGCGGCAGGCGGCCTCCACGGCCTCCGGCGCGGGACCCGGCAGCCCGAGGTGCGCGGCGATGCGCGCCACGGTGGGCAGGTAGTAGTCGCACGAGCTGAGGACGCCGTCGAAGCCCATCGCCGCGTGCAGGCGTTCGGCGTACGGCAGCAGGGCGTCGGTGTCGTTGGTGTCGGCGGTGATCACGTTGCGGGCCGCCAGCAGCGGGTGGGCGGTGCCCTCGGGGGCGGCCCGCAGGTAGTGGTGCAGGTCACGGGTGAGGAAGGTGAAGTCGTGTCCGGCCTCGCGGAGGGCACGGGGCAGCAGCCTGCCCATCGACCCGACCCAGCTCTCGACCATCAGCAGATGCGCCACAACTCTCCTTCTGCGCAGGCGGTTTCGCGTCCGGGCACGCCGTGGGAGGCCCCCGGTGCCGCGGTGCGGTGTTGACCGAACGCGATGCTAACCGTAATGATTTTCATTGTCACCTCATGGGCCGGCCGGCTATCCGGCCGCGCCCCGGCCGCCCGCCTCCCGCACACCCGCCCTCACGCCGTCCCCACCCCCGCCACCGCACGGCCCCGCCCTCACGAAATGCGAGCCCCATGCCCCCTGCCCTGCGACGCACCGCCCTGCTCTGCGCGCTCCTGACCTGCGCCGTACCGCTCACCACCGCCACGGCCGCCGAACCGCTCGCCGCCGCCCCGCCCGGCGACACCGCCGGGCCGTCCCCGCACTTCGGCGCCTGTCCGGCCTCGGTCCCCGCGCCGCCCGCGCCGGACCGCGTCGAGTGCGGCACGGTGAGCGTGCCGCTGGACCACGCCCGCCCGGACGGCGAGCGCATACGAATCGCCGTCTCCCGCGTCCGGGCCTCGGGCACCCCCGCCGAACGGCGCGGCGTCCTGCTGGTCAACCCCGGCGGCCCGGGCGGCTCCGGGCTCCCGTATGCCGTCACCAAGCGCGCCAAACTCCCGGAGTCGGTCCGCCGGGCCTACGACGTCATCGGTTTCGACCCGCGCGGCACCGGCCACAGCGCCCCCGCCGACTGCGGGCCGATGGGCGGGCTCTTCGACAGCCCGGCCGCCGGCTCCGCGCCGCTCGACCCCGTACCGCACGACCGTCCCGGCGAACGCGCCTATCTCGACGCCCAGCGACGGCTGGCCGCCGACTGCGCCGCAGGCACGGGCCGCGCCCTCCCCCATCTCTCCACCGTCGAGACCGCACGCGACATGGACGCCGTCCGGGCCGCACTCGGGGAGCCGCGCATCAGCTACCTCGGCGTCTCGTACGGCACCTACCTCGGCGCCGCGTACGCCGCACAATTCCCGTACCGCGTCGACAAGTTGGTACTGGACAGCGTGGTCGGACCGGAGGGCTGGCACGCCTTCGACGTACGGCAGGCCCGCGCGATGCTGCGCCAGCGCGACGTGCTGTTCGGCTGGCTGGCGCGGCACGACTCCCGTTTCGGGCTCGGCACCACCCCGCGCGAGGTCCGCGCCGCCTACCTGCGCACACGCGAGGGCCTGACCGCCCGCCCGGTGGCCGGCTTCGGAGCGGCGGCCTTCGACCGTGCCGTCTACCGCGCCCTGGGCCGCACCGAACGCTGGACCGCTCTGGGCGACGGGCTCCGCGCCTACCTGGACGCGGGTGGGGTCGACCGGCTCCGCCCCGCCGAGCCCTTCGACGGGCCCGAGTCACGTACGTACCAGGCCGCCAACCGGGCCGTGAAGTGCGCCGACGGCCCGGCGCCCACACCGGGCCGGGTGCTCGCCGACATCCGTGGGCTGCGGCGCCTGGGCCCCCAGCCCGTACTGACCGGTCTGGAGGCGGCCAGCTGCGCGTACTGGCACACCCGCCCCACCGAGCGCACCCGGCTCGGCAGCCCCGCAGCGCCCCCGGCGCTGCTGGTGGCCTCCGCGCACGACCCCGTGACGCCGGTCGCCGGTGCGCGGGCCCTCGGCCGCACGCTGCCCGGGTCCCGGCTGGTCACCCTGCACCACGACTACTCGCACGGCGTCTTCGCCAGCCGCGGCAACTCCTGCGTGGACTCCACGGTGGCCGCGTATCTCGTCGGTGGCACCGTCCCGGCCGGGGACGTGCACTGCGACGGTCCGGGCCTGCCCGAGCCGTCACCGCAGCAGCCGTGACCCCGGCCGAGGGGCAGAGGCCGAGACCGGACAGCGAGGCCGCATTGGCCCAGGCGAACTGTTGCCGGTTGTCAGGCGACCGCCTCGTCGAGGCTCGGCGTACGTGAGCATGCAGTACGGCAGGCCCCTGCATGTCCGTATCGGGTGACGGCCCGACCAGCGCTGCCGTCCGCTCAGCCCACCACCGTGACCTCGGGCGGAAGCGCCTCCAAGAAGCCCTGCGCGCCCAGCAGTCGCTCTTCGAAGAACCCGCCCACACACGCCCGGGTGATCGCGGTCCCCCGGCCGCCGGGCAGCGAACCGAGCGCGAAGGTGTACTCCTCCGCGTCGGTGAACTCCCGGTAGCCGAGGGGGCCGGCCAGGGCGTCGAGGTCGGTGGCCGAACCGTGCCCAGCGCCGTCGACCAGCAGGTGGTGCCGCGGCCCGCGCAGCACGTTCCACAGGCGGCCGAGCGCCTGGGTCTCCTCCGAAAACTCCGGGTCGTCCGGTGTGAACTGGCACAGCAGGAACGGCCGTTCCAGGCCGGTACGGAGGACATCGCCGTACGGGATGCCGTCGAGGTTCACCCCGGCCGTGAACCCGGGGTCGAGCCGCATGGCCTCGGCCGCCGCCGCGCCGCCCAGCGAGTGGCCCACGACGCCGGTCCGCGACGGGTCGAGCAGGGCGTGCCACCAGAATCCGGGGGCGCTCAGCCGGGCGCGGGCGAAGCCGAGGTCGGCGGCGCGTACGTCCAGGTAGCGGCCGGAGAGGTCACCGGTGTCGCCGTCCGCCAGGCCGTCCGGTTCCCGGTACGGCACGATCCGGCCGTCCGGGAACTCCACGCCGATCGCGTCCGCCGGATGGTCCAGGGCGGCCACCAGGAACCCACGGCTCGCGAGGTCCTCCCCGAGTGCGGTCAGGTCCGCGCGGTACTGGCCATGGCCGGGCGAGAGCAGGACCAGCGGGCAGCCGCGCGCCTCCGGAGCGGGCGGCGCGTCCGCGATGCCGTGCACGAGGACCCCGGCCGCCGTGGCGCGCGGCAATCCGGAGCAGCCGGGTTCCTCCTCCCACGCGTCGACCAGCAGGGGCGACATCGCCTCGGAGACATACCGTCCCGGTCGCTGACCGGCCTCCGCCCGGGCCGGGTACCACAGCTGCGCCATCAGCTCGCGGGACCGGCCGGGCCGGAACGGGTCCGCACGCCCGTCGTCGACGAGGTGGGAGGTGCGCACGCCCACGGCGTGCCGGCCGGTGGGCGGGGGCAGCTCCAGGCGCGGTACGGTGCGCCGTGCCGACGCCGTACCGTCGGCGCCCCGGGCGATGTCACTGGTCCGCGCCATACTGGTGATGCCTCCCTGTCGGTTCCGCCGGCGGACCATCCCAGCACGCCCGTCCGCCGGAGCGCACCGGATTTTCCCCGCGCGCCGGCCGCGGCCCCGGGGCAGCGGATTTTCCGGGAGGGCCGGAATGCGCGGCGATCCTTCTTCGGCGAGCGGCCGGGGGCGCCCACCATGGGGGACGACGCGGGCGGCAGCCCGCCCGGCCGCGCAGCCGCAGCCGGTCCGTACCAGCGCAGGAGCCAGCATGATCTTCATCGTCGTCAAGTTCACCGTCCGGCCCGAGTACCAGGACTCGTGGCTGTCGCTGGTGGACGACTTCACGCAGGCCACCCGGCAGGAGCCCGGCAACCTGTTCTTCGAGTGGTCGACCAGCGTCGACGACCCGCGCCAGTTCGTCCTGGTCGAGGGCTTCGCCGACCGGGAGGCGGGCGACAAGCACGTGCACTCCGCGCACTTCAAGGCGGGCCTGGAGGCGATGGCCGGCGCCATCGCCACCACCCCGCAGATCATCAGCAGCGAGATCGACGCCGACGGCTGGGGCCCCATGGGCGAGCTGACGCCGCGCGAGGCCTGATCCGCCGGGGCGCGGCACGACGGCGCACAGAACGCCTGCGCCCGGCGCCCCGCCCCGCCGGTCGGCCGTGCGATCCTGAGCGCACGGCCGACCGGCGGGGCTCCGCGGGTTCCCGTGGCCGCGTCGTCCCGGAATTCGCCTAGGCTGCGGGGAGGGCGGCCGCGGTGGGCGGCCGCTCAGGGCGGGGACGAGGTCGGAATTCCGATGCGAACAGCGGCCGGGCAGCCAGGGGCCTCGCGTACGGCGCGCTTGACCGCCTACAGCTCCGTCGCCACGTCCCTCGCCCTGCGCAGCGATCACCAGCTGCGCGAACTCCTCGAATCCGGTACGCCCTTGGGCACCGGCATCGGCGGGAAGTCGGCGCTGCTGCGGGTCGACGGTACGCCGGTCTTCGTGAAGCGGGTGCCGCTCACCGACGTCGAGCGCCTGCCGGAGCACCAGCGGTCCACTGCCGACCTGTTCGGGCTGCCCGCCTTCTGCCAGTACGGCATCGGCTCGCCCGGTTTCGGGGCGTGGCGGGAACTCGCCGCGCACACCATGACGACCAACTGGGTGCTCGCGGGGCAGTACGAGGGTTTTCCCGTGCTGTACCACTGGCGCGTACTGCCGGACACCCCACCGGCCCTCGCCGACGAACTCGCCGACGTGGAAAGCGCCGTGGCGTACTGGGGAGGCGGGCCAGGGATACGTCGCCGTATCGCAGGCCTTCAGCGGTCCTCCGCGAGCATCGCGCTGTTCATGGAGTACCTCCCCGGACGCTGCACGACTGGCTCACCGAGCAGGTGCAGGCGGGCGACGCGGCCGCCGACCGGGCCTGCGCCCTGGTGGAGCGGGAGTTGAAGGCCGGCACGTCCTTCATGAACGCGCGCGGGCTGCTCCACTTCGACGCCCACTTCCAGAACATCCTGACCGACGGCCGGCGCCTGTACTTCGCCGACTTCGGGCTCGCGCTCTCCTCCCGGTTCGACCTGTCACCGTCCGAGACCGGCTTCTTCGAGCAGCACCGGACCTACGACCGCTGCTACACGGTCACCCACCTGGTCCTATGGCTGATCACCGCGCTGTACGGCCACGGGCGCACCGAACGCGAGGCACTCGTCCGCGCGTGCGCCGAGGGGCCGGCCCACCGGCCGGCCCCCAGGGCGTCAGGGCGGTCATCGCCCGTCACGCGCCGCTCGCCGCCGTACTGACGGACTTCCACGGCAGGCTCCGGGACGAGAGCAGGGAAACCCCGTACCCGTCCGGCGCACTGGGCCGGGCCTGCCGGGAGACCGGCGACGGGATCAGAACGGCGTGGCCGGGAGGTACTTCCCGTCCAGGGTGATCACCGCGCGGGAGCCGCCCTCCGGGTCGTCGACCTTCTGGATGTCCAGGCGGAAGTTGACGGCGCTGATGATGCCGTCGCCGAACTTCTCGTGGATCAGGGCCTTCAGGGTGGTGCCGTAGACCTGGAGCATCTCGTGGAAGCGGTAGAGGGTGGGGTCGGTGGGGATGCCGTCCGGAATGCTGCCGCGCAGCGGGACCGTCCGCAGCAGCCGCTCCGCCGCCTCGTCCAGGTCCAGGCGCTCGGCCACGGCCCGGGCCGCGTCGGCAGGCAGGGCGTGCTGGCCGAGGAGCGCGGCGGTGACGAACGCGACGGACAGGCCGGTGGCGTCGGCCAGTTCCTGCCAGGTGAGGTCCTTGCGGATCTTGGCCTCGACGACGGCGAGCGCCAGGTCCTGGCGGGCCTGCGGGTCGAGCTGGGCGTGGGGCATGGAAGCGTCCTTTCGGGGGCGAGGGGCGGGGCCCGTCCGGGCCGCGCCCGGCAGGGGGTTCAGGAGAGCGGGGTGAACGTTCCGCTGCGCGGGTCGAGGACGTCGACGGCTCCGGTGCGGATGTCGAGGGTCCAGCCGTGCAGCGACACCGTGTCCCGCGCGAGGGCGCGGGCCACGGACGGATGGGTGGCCAGGTGGGCGAGCTGGGCGGTGACGTTGTCGTGGACCAGCGCCGTGACGGCCGCCTCGGTCCCCGCGTCGCTCGCGGAGGTACGGGGGCCGGCGGGTCCGGCCGTGTGCAGCCAGCCGTCGAGGGCGGGCAGCTCGGTGAGGTCCTCGCCGGTGGCCAGGGCCGTCATCGCGCCGCACCCGGAGTGCCCGCACACGATCACGTCGCGGACGCCGAGCACCGCGAGCGCGTACTCGATGCTGGACGACACCGCGTCGGGTGCC
Organism: Streptomyces sp. Ac-502; assembly: GCF_045222935.1. Classification (NCBI taxonomy): domain Bacteria; kingdom Bacillati; phylum Actinomycetota; class Actinomycetes; order Kitasatosporales; family Streptomycetaceae; genus Streptomyces; species Streptomyces sp. Ac-502. The sequence continues at coordinate 7,829,034 of NZ_JBHFFO010000001.1, read as the reverse complement.
GGCCCGTACACCGGCACGAGGTTCCCGGCCGTACGGATCACGAACAGTTCGCCGGGCCCGGACTGGGTGAGCAGTTCCGGCACCACCCTGGCGTCGGAGCAGCCGATGAACAGCGCGCCCGGCCGGTGGCTGCCGGCGAGCCGCTCGAAGAGCGCCGCTCTGGCGGGGTGGACGTCGCGCCGGAACCGCCGGACGCCGTCGGTGAGGTCGGGGTGCACAGCCACTCCTTGCTGAGGGGAACCGGCCGGGAAGCCGATGTCTCCACCATGCGTGACCTGCCGCTATAGCGTCCAAGACGTACAACTCATGGCAGCCATCAGCGCTGCCTATAGCTGCTGCGCAGCACCGCTTACAGTGGCCGTCATGGCCCTGGAACTGCGCCACCTCCGCTATCTGCTCGCGGTGGCCGAGCACGCCAACTTCACCCGCGCCGCCGAAGCCCTGCACGTCTCACAGCCCACGCTCTCCCAGCAGGTCAGGCAGCTGGAGCGGACGCTGAAGGTGCAACTGCTGGACCGTACGGGCCGCACCGTGCGGCTGACCGACGCCGGCGCGGCGTACGCGCACTACGCCCGCAGCGCGCTGCGGGACCTGGAGGCGGCCGAGCGTGCCGTACTGGACGTACGGGACCTGTCGCGCGGGACGCTGCGCCTGGCCACGACGCCGACGTTCACCGCGTACCTCGTCGGCCCGCTGGCCGGGGAATTCCACACCCGGCACCCGGGCATCTCGCTGACCCTGCGCGAGATGCCGCAGGAGCTGATGGAGTCCGCGCTGCTGGCGGACGAGCTGGACCTCGGCATCGCGTTCAGCGGGCCGCACCTGCCGGGGATCACCGGCACCGAGCTGTTCACCGAGTCCCTCAGCCTGGTCGTCGGCCCCACCCACCCGTACGCCGGCCGGACGGCACCGCTGCCGATCCGCTCCCTGCGCGACCACCGCCTGGGGTTGCTCAGCGCGGACTTCGCCACCCGCCTGCACATCGACACGCACTTCGGCGAGCACGGGGTGCGGCCGGACATCGCGGTGGAAGCCAACTCCATCACCGCCCTCACCGAACTCATCCGGCGCACGCCCCTGGCCACCGTGCTGCCCGACGCCATCACCCGCGAACAGCCCGGCCTCCACCCCGTCGCCCTCTCCCCCGCGCTCCCCGCCCGCACGGTAACGCTCCTGTACCGGGAGACGGCCTACCGCAGCGCCGCGTCCGGCGCCTTCGCGCGACTGGCCCGGGAGTGGGGGCGGGAGCACGGGGAGGGGCGGCGCGAGCCTGAGGGGCCTGCGGGGCGCGTCCGAGGGCCGCGCAGGACGGCCCTCGCGAGCGTCCCCACCGTGCCGGGATGTCAGCCCACCCAGCGGGTCCGCGAGGCGGCGGCACAGAAGCCGGGGCCGAACCCGAGCATCAGCCCCCGGGCCCCGGGGGCCGGCGGGTCGTCGTGGAGGCGGTCCAGGATGCGCAGGACGGTCGGGCCGCCGGTGTTGCCGCCGTTGGCCAGGGTCTCGTGCGAGTGGCGAGCCGCCTCGCGCGAGACGCCGCCCTGCTCCTCGACGAGTTCGAGGATCTTCCGGGAGCCGGGGTGCAGTACGGCGAACTCCGCCTCCGTGCCGGGCCACGGCAGGTGCGGCAGGACGGCGGAGACCGCGTCGAGGGCCTCCTTGGTGCTGTCGAAGTGCAGGCCGTCGGGCTCGTGCCGGGTGGCGTAGGCGGAGAGCGAGTCCGGCACCAGGTGCTGCCAGGTCTCCTCGATGACCATGCCCGGGTCGGCGAGCTTCTCGTGGCTCACGACAGCGGCGGCCCCGGCGTCCCCGAAGAGCAGCTTGTACGCCGTGTGCTCGATGTTGCTGTTGTCGCTGCGCTGGTACGAGGTACTGAGTTTCTCCGCGCCGACGACGAGGAACCGGTCGCCCGGCCGGATGACGTGGGCGGCGAGACCGAGGGCATGTGCACCGCCGGCGCAGGCGAGCTGCGTCATCGGGATGCGGACGATGTTCGGGGCGAGCCCGAGGGCGGACACGACCGCGGCGTCCGGGCCGGGGGTACGGTCCCCAGTGGCGTTGAACGAGATGATGCCGGTGACGTCGGCGGGGGCGATGCCCGCGGCCCTGAGGGCCCGGCGGGCGGCGGTGACGGCGAGGTCCCGGACCGCGGCCACGGCGATGTCGTTGCGCTCACGCATCGAAACGGTGCGGGAGACATCGGCCAGCGGCTCGGTGAAGCGCCGGTAGCAGACACCGGTCCGGTCGGCGATACGCGCGGCCGCCGCCTTCGCCACCCGGTACTTCTTCGCCCGGATCTGCGGGCCGTCGGCCTCGTCCCACTTGGCCCAGGCGGCGATGTCCTCCACGATCGGCTCGTTACGGATGACATGGGGGGCCTCGGCTATGCCGGGTCGGTTGACGTACGCCACTGGGTGTCTCCTGGAAATGCGCGTAGGGGGTGGCACCGGTTCGCGCACGACCGCGGACCGGACGCATGATCATCAGTTGACGGCGGCACCGTGCCGGGCCCGCGGGACGTAAATCGCTCAGCATGAGGAAACCTGCCTCGGGACGTGGTGGCCGCCGAGTCGGTGTTCCGGCACGTCGTGCCGCTCCGCGACGCCGGCTGCGGCGGTCGGCTCGAAGGAGGCGTTGCGGACGGTCATACGCCCATTCTCCCGGCATTCTTCTCGGCATGTGCCGTGTGTACCGCCACAGCCGGATCCGGATAGAAATTTATGGTCATCTCGCGGAAGAGCGGCGAGGCTTCGGGGCGGGCGGACAGCATCACGGCCCAGCCGAATCCCCGCGTACCGTGATTCATCGGCCGCCGGTCACCGTCCGGATGAATGTAGGCGTTGTCACCCTGGTTGTAGATGACGGACAGCCGCTCGTCCCGCAGCAGCCGGTCGCGCAGCCGCAGCAGATGCGGGTCATGGGGAGAGGCCGAGACGGAGGCGCGGAACTGCGGGACCAGCTTGGGCGCCCAGAATTCGAAATACCCGGCCAGGACACTCCGGGCCTCCTCGCTGAAGAGGAACCATTCGGCCATGTTCGACGGAACCTTGCCGGAGGGCATCATCTGCCGGAATGCCTCATTGTGGTACCGCAGGTTCCACCGGTGGTCGTTCAGGTAGGAGATGGCCTGCTGGCCCTCGATCTTTATCTTGTAGTCCGGCGTCACATCGAGTCCGGCCTCGGGATCCAGCGGCGCGGGCGTCGTTCCGTACAGATCCATGTGAGCCTGCCGGTATTCGCTCTCCTTGAAGCGCAGCGCCACGGCCAGTTCGAGAAGATAGGCCGGAGAGGGGACCCGCCGGCCCTGCTCGTACCGGGCGTACGTGTTGAAGCCGCGGTTCATCAGGGTGTCCACCTCCGGCTGGGTCAGCCCGGGGACGATGGGACCGCGCTGCGCGACGCGCTTCGGCAGGCCGACGTCCTCGGGCTTCAGGACGCTCCGCTTGGCGCGGCAGAGCAGCCGGAACGCCTCCAGTTGCGCCTTGGACGGCCGGTAGGTGGAGAGCATGTGCGATCGAGTCTTCCTGTGGAACGGCACGCGACCGGTCGGAAACTCCCAGCCAGGCGTGGCCCTTGATTACTCAACGACCGGATCTCAGGATGAGAGACGGGCAGGAAACAGGCCGTCCGGTTTGTGTGCGGAAGGAGGAACGCGTGGAGTCGGCACACCTCGGCGCCGAAGACGCGCAGGGTCCGTCCACCGCGGTCATCCGTTCCCAGGACGGCTCACGGCAGGCGGTCCCGCTCGGGACGGGGCCCGCCACGGCCGATCAGCGTACTGGTCCACGACGGCTCCGCCCATGAGCCGCGGACCGGCCCGGTGGGTGCGCACTCACCGGTAACCCGGACCGCTCGCGAAGAAGTACGGCAGAACAGTAAGCGGCGACGGCTTCACGGACGCCCGGCGTTCGAGGGGATCGCATGGAGAATTAAGCAGCAAACACGGCAAATTACTCCCCGTCGAGGGACGACATGACCGTCGCAGAACAGAACGCCACCAAGATCATTTTTGGTGGCTCGTCGGCGTTCTCCGCCCGGTTGCCGCCGCTCAAGTCGTCCCGACTCGGCCAAGTCTCCGCCCGCCGTATCGCGCCCCTCGCCTCTCGTCTCCTGCGCCTGTCAAAAGGCTCCGAGTGCCGTTACCGGCGCGTACACCGGCTCGGCGAAGCCCCACAAAAGGCAGGCTGCTCCGCCAAAGGAGCCCGAGAAGTAGAAGGCACAGATGCAGGAACGCGCAGTGAAGACGCGAGCACGGTTGTTGACGGCCGCCAGCCAGGTTTTCAACGAAAGAGGGTACAACCGGGCTTCCGTCACCGAGATCGCAGCACGCGCGCATTCGACGGCCGGCGCGCTGTATCACCATTTCTCCTCCAAAGCAGGGCTGGCCGAGGGAATCCTCGCGGTCGACCTGACCGAAGGGGTCGAGCAGAATTCCGGTGCGCCCGCCCTCCAGGAATGGATCGACCTGGGCCTGCTGCTCACCCACCGCGTACAGGCGGACCCGCAGGTGAAGGCAGCCCTCCAGCTCGCCGCGCTGGACGAGCCCACGCGGACGTGGGCCTCGCCCTGGGCCTCGTGGAAGGCCACGGTGACCCGGCCCCTCCTCCGGGCCCAGCAGGGGGGCGAACTGCTCCCCGGGGTGGAGTTGGCGGCCGTCGCCTCACTGTTCATGACGAACTGGGTCGGCGGAGAAAGCCTCACGTCGGGCGACGACCATGCCGTGAAGACGCAGATGAACAACTTCTTCACCTACACCCTGCCGGGCGTCGCGACGCCCGTCGTCCTGGCCCGGCTGGACTACTCCCCCGAGCGGGGTCTCCTCCTCCGCGAACGGATCTCCGCCGGCCCGGCCCCGGACGCGATGCTCGTGCCCGCATGAGGGCGGGCTCCGTACGGAGTCCGCGCCGGCCCCGGCCGGTGTCCGCACAGACAAAAGGCCCTGCCGGGCGAGCCGGCAGGGCCTTGGTCGTGGTCGTGTACGGCGCGGAGCGCCCTGCGCCGGCCGGGGCCTGCGCCGGCCGGGGCCTGGGCGCACAACGCAGAAAGCCCCGCACCATACGGTGCGGGGCTTCCCACTATCAAAAGGAGTTCGGCGGCGTCCTACTCTCCCACAGGGTCCCCCTGCAGTACCATCGGCGCTGAAAGGCTTAGCTTCCGGGTTCGAAATGTAACCGGGCGTTTCCCTAACGCTATGACCACCGAAACACTATGAAGATAACAACTCCAGCCGGCAAGGCGAGTTCGTTACTTCAGAACTAACACAGTGGACGCGAGCAACTGAGGACAAGCCCTCGGCCTATTAGTACCAGTCAACTCCACCCGTTACCGGGCTTCCATATCTGGCCTATCAACCCAGTCGTCTACTGGGAGCCTTAACCCCTCCAGGGGGTGGGAGCCCTCATCTCGAAGCAGGCTTCCCGCTTAGATGCTTTCAGCGGTTATCCTTTCCGAACGTAGCCAACCAGCCATGCCCTTGGCAGGACAACTGGCACACCAGAGGTTCGTCCGTCCCGGTCCTCTCGTACTAGGGACAGCCCTTCTCAAGACTCCTACGCGCACAGCGGATAGGGACCGAACTGTCTCACGACGTTCTAAACCCAGCTCGCGTACCGCTTTAATGGGCGAACAGCCCAACCCTTGGGACCGACTCCAGCCCCAGGATGCGACGAGCCGACATCGAGGTGCCAAACCATCCCGTCGATATGGACTCTTGGGGAAGATCAGCCTGTTATCCCCGGGGTACCTTTTATCCGTTGAGCGACGGCGCTTCCACAAGCCACCGCCGGATCACTAGTCCCTACTTTCGTACCTGCTCGACCCGTCAGTCTCACAGTCAAGCTCCCTTGTGCACTTACACTCAACACCTGATTGCCAACCAGGCTGAGGGAACCTTTGGGCGCCTCCGTTACTCTTTAGGAGGCAACCGCCCCAGTTAAACTACCCACCAGACACTGTCCCTGATCCGGATCACGGACCCAGGTTAGACATCCAGCACGACCAGAGTGGTATTTCAACAACGACTCCCCTGCCACTGGCGTGACGAGTTCACAGTCTCCCACCTATCCTACACAAGCCGAACCGAACACCAATATCAAGCTATAGTAAAGGTCCCGGGGTCTTTCCGTCCTGCTGCGCGAAACGAGCATCTTTACTCGTAGTGCAATTTCACCGGGCCTATGGTTGAGACAGTCGAGAAGTCGTTACGCCATTCGTGCAGGTCGGAACTTACCCGACAAGGAATTTCGCTACCTTAGGATGGTTATAGTTACCACCGCCGTTTACTGGCGCTTAAGTTCTCAGCCTCGCCCCACCGAAATGGAGCTAACCGGTCCCCTTAACGTTCCAGCACCGGGCAGGCGTCAGTCCGTATACATCGCCTTACGGCTTCGCACGGACCTGTGTTTTTAGTAAACAGTCGCTTCTCGCTGGTCTCTGCGGCCACCACCAGCTCAGAGTGCAAAACTCATCACCAGCAATGGCCCCCCTTCTCCCGAAGTTACGGGGGCATTTTGCCGAGTTCCTTAACCATAGTTCACCCGAACGCCTCGGTATTCTCTACCTGACCACCTGAGTCGGTTTAGGGTACGGGCCGCCATGAAACTCGCTAGAGGCTTTTCTCGACAGCATAGGATCATCCACTTCACCACAATCGGCTCGGCATCAGGTCTCACCCTTAACGTGCGACGGATTTGCCTACCGCACGGGCTACACCCTTACCCCGGGACAACCACCGCCCGGGCTGGACTACCTTCCTGCGTCACCCCATCACTCACCTACTACCACCTTGGATCAGCGGCTCCACCACTCCCCTTTGTCCGAAGACTCCAGGGCGGCTTCACGGCCTTAGCATTAATGGATTCGATGTTTGGCGCTTCAAAGCGGGTACCGGAATATCAACCGGTTGTCCATCGACTACGCCTGTCGGCCTCGCCTTAGGTCCCGACTTACCCTGGGCAGATCAGCTTGACCCAGGAACCCTTAGTCAATCGGCGCACACGTTTCCCACGTGTGTATCGCTACTCATGCCTGCATTCTCACTCGTGAACCGTCCACAACTACCTTCCGGTGCTGCTTCACCCGGCACACGACGCTCCCCTACCCATCACAGTCCCCGTTGGGGGTACATACTGCAATGACACGACTTCGGCGGTGTGCTTGAGCCCCGCTACATTGTCGGCGCGGAATCACTTGACCAGTGAGCTATTACGCACTCTTTCAAGGGTGGCTGCTTCTAAGCCAACCTCCTGGTTGTCTCTGCGACTCCACATCCTTTCCCACTTAGCACACGCTTAGGGGCCTTAGTCGATGCTCTGGGCTGTTTCCCTCTCGACCATGGAGCTTATCCCCCACAGTCTCACTGCCGCGCTCTCACTTACCGGCATTCGGAGTTTGGCTAAGGTCAGTAACCCGGTAGGGCCCATCGCCTATCCAGTGCTCTACCTCCGGCAAGAAACACACGACGCTGCACCTAAATGCATTTCGGGGAGAACCAGCTATCACGGAGTTTGATTGGCCTTTCACCCCTAACCACAGGTCATCCCCCAGGTTTTCAACCCTGGTGGGTTCGGTCCTCCACGAAGTCTTACCTCCGCTTCAACCTGCCCATGGCTAGATCACTCCGCTTCGGGTCTTGGGCACGCTACTCAACGCCCTCTTCGGACTCGCTTTCGCTACGGCTTCCCCACACGGGTTAACCTCGCAACATACCGCAAACTCGCAGGCTCATTCTTCAAAAGGCACGCAGTCACGACTATGCAGCAAGCTGCATAGCGACGCTCCCACGGCTTGTAGGCACACGGTTTCAGGTACTATTTCACTCCGCTCCCGCGGTACTTTTCACCATTCCCTCACGGTACTATCCGCTATCGGTCACCAGGGAATATTTAGGCTTAGCGGGTGGTCCCGCCAGATTCACACGGGATTTCACGGGCCCCGTGCTACTTGGGTGGTTCTCAAACGAGCCGTTGATGTTTCAGCTACGGGGGTCTTACCCTCTACGCCGGACCTTTCGCATGTCCTTCGCCTACACCAACGGTTTCTGACTCGCCGACCGGCCGGCAGACCGGTCAAGAGAACTCCCACAACCCCAACCACGCAACCCCTGCCGGGTATCACACGTGACTGGTTTGGCCTCATCCGGTTTCGCTCGCCACTACTCCCGGAATCACGGTTGTTTTCTCTTCCTGCGGGTACTGAGATGTTTCACTTCCCCGCGTTCCCTCCACACTGCCTATGTGTTCAGCAGCGGGTGACAGCCCATGACGACTGCCGGGTTTCCCCATTCGGACACCCCCGGATCAAAGCTTGGTTGACAGCTCCCCGGGGCCTATCGTGGCCTCCCACGTCCTTCATCGGTTCCTGGTGCCAAGGCATCCACCGTGCGCCCTTAAAAACTTGGCCACAGATGCTCGCGTCCACTGTGCAGTTCTCAAGCAACGACCAGCCACCCGTCACAACCCGCCGAAGCAGGCCTTTACCGGGGCCGGCGTTGAAGGTACAGACGTCTCCGTCCATGCCCTCAGACACCCAACAGCGTGCCCGACACCCTCGCCCCCCTGACACGTTCCACGCCGAAGCAGTACTAGTGACCAGTGAGCCAAGTGTGCCGAGTAGTCAACGTTCCACCCATGAGCAACCAGCACCGGACATTCGCCGATGTACTGGCCCCTGACCGAGCGAACTCGGTAAGAAGTGCTCCTTAGAAAGGAGGTGATCCAGCCGCACCTTCCGGTACGGCTACCTTGTTACGACTTCGTCCCAATCGCCAGTCCCACCTTCGACGATTCCCTCCCACAAGGGGTTGGGCCACCGGCTTCGGGTGTTACCGACTTTCGTGACGTGACGGGCGGTGTGTACAAGGCCCGGGAACGTATTCACCGCAGCAATGCTGATCTGCGATTACTAGCAACTCCAACTTCATGGGGTCGAGTTGCAGACCCCAATCCGAACTGAGATCGGCTTTTTGAGATTCGCTCCACCTCGCGGTATCGCAGCTCATTGTACCGACCATTGTAGCACGTGTGCAGCCCAAGACATAAGGGGCATGATGACTTGACGTCGTCCCCACCTTCCTCCGAGTTGACCCCGGCAGTCTCCTGTGAGTCCCCATCACCCCGAAGGGCATGCTGGCAACACAGAACAAGGGTTGCGCTCGTTGCGGGACTTAACCCAACATCTCACGACACGAGCTGACGACAGCCATGCACCACCTGTACACCGACCACAAGGGGGCGCCTGTCTCCAGACGTTTCCGGTGTATGTCAAGCCTTGGTAAGGTTCTTCGCGTTGCGTCGAATTAAGCCACATGCTCCGCTGCTTGTGCGGGCCCCCGTCAATTCCTTTGAGTTTTAGCCTTGCGGCCGTACTCCCCAGGCGGGGAACTTAATGCGTTAGCTGCGGCACGGACGACGTGGAATGTCGCCCACACCTAGTTCCCAACGTTTACGGCGTGGACTACCAGGGTATCTAATCCTGTTCGCTCCCCACGCTTTCGCTCCTCAGCGTCAGTATCGGCCCAGAGATCCGCCTTCGCCACCGGTGTTCCTCCTGATATCTGCGCATTTCACCGCTACACCAGGAATTCCGATCTCCCCTACCGAACTCTAGCCTGCCCGTATCGAATGCAGACCCGGGGTTAAGCCCCGGGCTTTCACATCCGACGTGACAAGCCGCCTACGAGCTCTTTACGCCCAATAATTCCGGACAACGCTTGCGCCCTACGTATTACCGCGGCTGCTGGCACGTAGTTAGCCGGCGCTTCTTCTGCAGGTACCGTCACTTGCGCTTCTTCCCTGCTGAAAGAGGTTTACAACCCGAAGGCCGTCATCCCTCACGCGGCGTCGCTGCATCAGGCTTTCGCCCATTGTGCAATATTCCCCACTGCCGCCTCCCGTAGGAGTCTGGGCCGTGTCTCAGTCCCAGTGTGGCCGGTCGCCCTCTCAGGCCGGCTACCCGTCGTCGCCTTGGTAGGCCATTACCCCACCAACAAGCTGATAGGCCGCGGGCTCATCCTGCACCGCCGGAGCTTTCCACACACAGACCATGCGGTCGTGTGTCATATCCGGTATTAGACCCCGTTTCCAGGGCTTGTCCCAGAGTGCAGGGCAGATTGCCCACGTGTTACTCACCCGTTCGCCACTAATCCCCTCCCGAAGGAGGTTCATCGTTCGACTTGCATGTGTTAAGCACGCCGCCAGCGTTCGTCCTGAGCCAGGATCAAACTCTCCGTGAATGTTTACCGGGTTATCCCGGTAACACACACGAGAGCGGAACAGGAAGCGGAATAGGCTTCCCGTTCACAGCGTCCTCGCTGTGTGTGCCACCCGCACCGCGTGGGTGCTGGTGGGCTTTTTCAAAGGAACCTCATCCTCCGGCTGCTGCCGGTGGACGGGGTATCAACATATCTGGCGTTGACTTTTGGCACGCTGTTGAGTTCTCAAGGAACGGACGCTTCCTTTGTGCCTGTTTCACCAGGCCCTCCGGGCGCTTCCCTTCGGTCTTGCGTTTCCGACTCTATCAGATCCTCGCGGTCCTGATTTTCGCCGGTGCGTTTCGGCCTTTCGGCTTCTTCGCGGTTCCAACCTTACCAGATCCGTTCGGCGTTTCCGCTTTCCGTTTCCGGCCCCTGTTGGAGCGGGTTTTGTTTCGCGCCTTCCGGCGTGCTCACCACTTTAGCGGTTTTCCCCGGCGACTCATAATCGAGTCACTGTTCCGAATTTCGGCATGCCGAAATTCTTCCCGTTGAGGAGCCGTGCGGTGGTCATGGTGCTTGCCGGTGTGGCGTGAAGGCTGTCGCGGCGCCTGTCGGCTCCGTGGCAACTCGGAGAACACTACACGACGGGCCGGAGAACCCGAAGGCACCCCCGCCACTGCCGCGCTCCGTTCGCGGGCACGTTCCGTGCGGGGTAGTACGGGACCGGGCGGCTACGGGAGGCGCGGCGTGGAACGGTGTCTGGTGACCGGGGCGAGCGGGTACATCGGCGGGCGGCTGGTGCCGGAGCTGCTGGCCGCGGGGTATCCGGTGCGGTGTCTGGCGCGTACGCCGGGAAAGCTGCGGGATCACCCCTGGTCGGGGCAGGTGGAGACGGTACGGGGCGACGTCACGGACGCGGAGTCGCTCACGGCGGCGCTGGAGGGTGTCGGTGTCGCCTATTACCTGGTGCACGCGCTGGGGTCGGGTAAAGACTTCGAGGACACCGACCGCCGGGCGGCCCGTACGTTCGCCGAATGCGCGCGGAAGGCGGGCGTGCGGCGGATCGTCTATCTGGGCGGCCCGGTGCCGAAGGGTGTCGACCCGCACCGGCTCTCGCCGCACCTGCGGTCGCGGGACGAGGTGGGGCGCATCCTGCTGGCGTCCGGTGTGCCGACCGCGGTACTGCGGGCCGCGGTGATCATGGGGTCGGGCTCGGCGTCCTTCGAGATGCTGCGGTACCTGACCGAGCGGCTGCCGGTCATGGTGACGCCGAGCTGGGTGCGTACCCGCATCCAGCCGCTGGCGGTACGGGACGTGCTGCACTACCTGGTGGGCTGCGCCGCCCTGCCGGAGTCGGTGAACCGTGGCTTCGACGTCGGCGGCCCCGACGTACTGACGTACCGGCGGATGATGCAGCGCTACGCGCGGGTCGCGGCGCTCCCCCGCCGTCTGATCGTGCCCGTCCCGGTGCTGACGCCGGGGCTCTCCAGTCACTGGGTGGGGCTGGTGACGCCCGTACCGGCCGGTATCGCGCGTCCGCTGGCGGAGTCGCTGCGGCACGAGGCCGTGGCCCAGGAGCACGACATCGCGCGGTACGTGCCGGACCCGCCCGGCGGGCTGACCGGCTTCGACCACGCGGTGGAGCTGGCGCTGCGGCGGGTACGGGAAGCACGGGTCGCCACCCGCTGGTCGTCGGCCTCGGTGCCCGGAGCCCCCAGCGACCCGCTGCCGACCGACCCGGACTGGGCGGGCGGCAGCCTCTACACGGACCGCAGGGCTCGCCGGGTGGACGCCTCGCCCGAAGCGCTGTGGGACGTCATCGAGGGCATCGGCGGGGAGAACGGCTGGTACTCCTTCCCGCTCGCGTGGGCGCTGCGGGGGTGGCTGGACCGGCTGGCGGGCGGCGTCGGGCTGCGCCGGGGCCGGCGGGACGCGCAGCGGCTGCGGGCCGGTGACTCGCTGGACTTCTGGCGGGTCGAGGAGATCGAGCGGGGGCGGCTGCTGCGGCTGCGCGCGGAGATGCGGCTGCCGGGGCTCGCGTGGCTGGAGCTGCGGGTCGGGCGGGACGCGGCGGGCCGTACGGTCTACCTCCAGCGGGCGGTGTTCCATCCGCACGGGCTGGCGGGCCATGCGTACTGGTGGAGTGTCGTGCCGTTCCATGCGGTGGTGTTCGGCGGGATGGCCCGCAACATCGCCGCGGCGGCGCGGGAGCGGGTCGCGCCGGCGGGCCGGGGACAGGGGGCGCGGGGCGCCACACCGGGAGGTTGACGCGGGACGCCGTACCGACACGTCCCCGCGCGGGGACGGTGGCGCAAGGCGCGGTACGCCGTGCGGCGACGTTGCTGCGGGCCTGCGCCCGAGGGTTCCCGACACCACCCGACTGCCGTCACCCTCCATCCACCTCATGCCGTCGAACGAGTGAGTTACGGGGCTGCCGGCGCCCCCGGTCGGACGCAGGGGCGGCGCGGCGTGCGGGCGGTGGTGGCGGGCCCTTGTACGTTCGCCGCTCCCGGCAATGAGAGGTGCGCCATGCCCACATCCCGTTCCCTCACCGGCTGGAGACCGTCCGGCCCGTGGTATTCCGTACTGGTCTGCGGCATCGCCGGCGGACTGGCCGTCCCCACCGCCTGGGCGGCGGGTTCCGACGCTCACGACACGAAGTCCCGGCAGTCCGCGGCCCGGCAGGCCGAGTTCCAGCAGGCCTCCGAACAGGCCGCTTCGTCCGGCCGGCGGGTGGAGGTGCAGTCGCAGCGCACCGACACCGTGCGCGTGTACGCCAACCCGTCCGGCACCTACACCACCGAGCAGAGCCTGCCCGCGGCGCGCGCTCCCAGGGGCCCGGTGGGCCTGTGGACCAGCGTCAACAAGAAGTACCCCAAGGCGTCCTACTGGGCGAAGACCGGTGACGTGGCGCGCGTCGGCCATGAGAACGAGACGGACGGGACCTGGCGCTCGTTCATCACCATGGGCACCAAGGATCTCCAGCGGACCGGGACGATCAAGAGCGCCGTGTTCGAGATCGTGAACAGCTACTCCTGGTCGTGCGCCAAGCGGCCGGTCCAGCTGTGGGACACCGGCCGGGCCTCCAAGAACACGACGTGGAACGCGCAGCCCAAGTGGTACAAGCTGCTGGACACCGTCACCGACGCCAAGGGCCACAGTGCCAAGGAGTGCCCGGCCGGTGTGCTGGCGTTCAACGTCACGGACAATGCCCGGGCGGCGAAGGCCAACAAGTGGCCGGACATGACCCTGGGGCTGCGGGCCGCGAACGAGAACGACACGTACGCGTGGAAGAAGTTCGCCCCGAGCACGTCCAAGCTGGCCGTCACCTGGTCCAAGCGCTGAGTCCACGGCGGTGGCGCGGAGGCGGGCGGGGGGTCGGCCGCCGTCACCCTCCGTCCACCGTCTTCCGTCGGGCGAGTGAACCTGCGGCTGTCGCTCTCACGGTCGGACGCGGTGGGGGCGCGGTATGCGGACGGCGGGGAAAAGCTGGAAATCGTTCAGCCATTCCCCGCACTGGAGGCACACATGCCCACACCCCGTTCACTCACCGGCCGCAGGCGATCCCGGTCGTCGTACGCCCTGCTGGCCTGCGGTCTGGCCGGCGGCCTCGCCGCCCCGGCGGCCTTCGCCGCGACCCCCGGCACGCAGGCCGGACAGGCCGGCGCGACCGTCGCCGAGAAGCGCCTGCCCGGGCCCGGCGCGCCCAGGGGCCGCGTGGGCCTGTGGACGAGCGTCAACAGCGGCAATCCGGACAGGGCCTACTGGAACCGGACGGACGACGTCGCGCGCGTCGGCAAGAGAGCCCTCGCGAACAATCATGGGCTGAACGGCGTGTGGCGCTCGTTCATCACGGTGGGCGCCCAGGACCTGCACCGGGCCGGAGCGATCCGGAAGGCAGAACTCCACATCAGGAACACCACGTCCCAGTCGTGCGCCCCCTACAACGTCGAGATCTGGGACACCGGCCGGGTCTACGCGAGCACGACGTGGAACAGGCAGCCGCGGTGGTACAAGCAATTGGGCTGGGTCTCGCCCCACCAGCGGCCCTGCCAGAACCGCCCCCTGTCGTTCGACGTCACAGCGAGCGCCCGGGCGGCCCAGCAGAACAGGTGGCCGAGCATGACCCTGGGGCTGAAGGCGACGAACGAGAAGAGCTCGGACGCGTACAAGACTTTCGCCCCGTCCACGGCCAGGCTGGTCGTGACCTGGCGTTAGCGTTTCCGGCGCACACCCCGGCCGCTGATCAGCCGTCAGCGGCGTCCGCCCGTTTTGGTCACCGGCCCTGATCATCAATACGATCCGGCGATGATCACAAGAAAACGGCTGGCGGCCGGGGTGTGCGGCCTGCTCGCCACCCTGGCCGTGGGGCTGCTGCCCACCTCCGCCGCAGCCGCCGGCGAACCGGACGCGAAGAAGCCCTCCCCAAGGTCGAGCTGGTGCTGGACGTCAGCGGCTCGATGCGGGCGCGGGACATCGACGGGCAGAGCCGGATGTCGGCGGCGAAGCAGGCGTTCAACGACGTGCTGGACGCGGTGCCGGGCGAGGTCCAGCTCGGCATCCGTACCCTCGGCGCGAACTATCCGGGCCCGGACCGGCAGACCGGCTGCAAGGACACCAAGCAGCTCTACCCGGTCGGACCGCTCGACCGGACCGAGGCGAAGACCGCGGTGGCGACGCTCGCCCCCACCGGCTGGACGCCGATCGGCCCGGCCCTGCTGGGCGCGGCCGACGACCTCAAGGGCGGTGACGCGACCCGCCGGATCGTGCTGATCACCGACGGCGAGGACACCTGCGCCCCGCTCGACCCGTGCGAGGTGGCGCGGGAGATCGCCGCGAAGGGCATCCACCTGACCGTGGACACGCTGGGGCTGCTGCCGGACGCCAAGACCCGTAAGCAGCTCAGCTGCATCGCGGAGGCGACCGGCGGTACGTACACCTCCGTGCAGCACACCAGCGAACTGCGGGACCGGGTGCACCAGTTGGTGGACCGGGCGGCCGATCCGGTGGTGACGCCGGTGGCGACGCGGGGCGCGGACCAGTGTGCCAAGGCGCCGGTGCTTGAGCCGGGCCTGTACACCGACCGGGAGAAGTTCGCCGAGCACCGCTGGTACCGGGTGGACGTACGGCCCGGCCAGGAGCTGCGCGCGTCGGCGAGCATCGGCGCCGACCGTGCCGTCAACAACGATTACGGCGTGCTGCTGCGCGCCTCGACCGTGCACGGCCGGGAGATCGTGCGCGGCTCGGAGGCGGGCGACGGGCGTACCGACGTCATCTCGTCCGGGCTGCGTTATCCGAAGGCGCCGCTGGAGAACGCCGACGGTGCGGCGAAGGACGCGCCGGAGACGGTCTGCCTCCAGCTGAGCAACTCCTTCGCGGCGCCGGCCGGGGTCAAGACCGAGCCGGGGCTGCCGGTGGAGCTGGCCATCGACGTCGTGGACGGCCCGTCGGACGCCTCGGACGTGGCGTCCTTCGGTCTGGGCCGCGGCTGGTGGTTCCTGGGCGCGCTGGTGCTCGTCGGCCTGGTGGCCGGTCTGCTGTGGGGCTGGCTGTCGCGCTGGCGTGTCGCCGTCTGGAGGACCAACTGATGCGTACGCGTACGTTTGTGACCGCCGCGCTGCTGGCGGGTGCCGCGCTGTTCGGTACGGCGGGCGGGGCGGTGGCGGACAGCCCGTCGCCGTCCGCGAGCGGCGGCGCCGCGGGACCGACGGAGGCGGGGACGTCGTTCCGTACCGCGACGCCGGTCCAGCCGGGGCAGCGGGCGACGGCCGGGGCGTCGACCGGTGACTACCTGTACTGGGCGGTGCCGGTGGACGCCGGGCAGCGCGCCACGATGAAGGCGAAGGTGACGCTGCCGAAGGCGGCCCGGCACGGCGCGGCGACCTGGCAGCTCGACGTGTACGACGGGCTGCGGCGGCGGCAGGCGTGCACGTACGGCGCGCAGACCAGGGCTGCGGCAGCGGACGCGGCTTCGGTGGAGCTGTCCTGCACGCTGCGGACGGTCCGTTCCTGGGCCGAGCAGTCGTCCAACGATCCGCTGCCGGGCACGTACTTCGTGCGCCTGACGGTCACCGATCTGCCGCAGGACGATCTGGGTCTGCCGGTGCACGCGGAGTTCGAGCCGACGGTGGCCGGGACGGGCGGCGCGTACGCGGTGGACGGCAAGCTGGCCGCCCCGCTCGTGCCGGGGGCCGCCGCCGCGGGCCCGAGGGACGGGGAGAGCGCTTCCCCGGAGCCGTCGGCGTCGGCTTCGGCGGCGGGCAAGCGGTCCGTCGCGGCGTCCGAGCCGGAGGGCGGCTGGTCCTCGGGCCGGTGGTCCGACCGGTGGGTGTGGACGGCGGTGGGCGGTGTGCTGGCGGCGCTCGCCGGGATCGGCGGGTACGCGATGACGCGCGGCAGCGGCCGCCCGTCGCGGGTGCCGCCGGGCGTCTGAAGGCGCCACGCGGCCTACGGCGGCGGGGCGGTGCGCGGAGTGTTCCGCGTACCGCCCCGCCGCCGTCTGTACGGAGCCTCACTGCCATCCGTACGGAGCCTCGTTGCCGTACGGAAGGGCTCAGCCGGTGGCGCCGAGCAGCACCGCCCACTTCTCCAGGGCGGGCTCCTCCGACAGGTCGGCGACGGCGACCTCGATTCCGTGGTCGCGGTTCCAGCGGCCGGCCAGGGCCATCAGGCGGACCGAGTCGAGGCCGTAGTCGACGAGGTTCTCGTCGTCGGGGATGTCGGCGGGCTCCTCGCCGAGGACGTCGGCGACGTCCTTGCGCAGCTGCTCCAGTGTCAGTGCCATCAGGGTCACTTCCTTCGAAGACGGTGGCGGTGGTGGTGACCACGGCACACTTGGCGGCCGCCCAGCGCAATGCCATCGCGTGGTCGTCCGCGGAGAAGTCGGCCACCGCGTCGGCGACGAGGAACGCCTGGAGGTCGCGCATCCACGCGTCGCAGGCGGTCATCAGGACGCCGATGTGGGCGTAGACGCCGGTGATGACGAGCTGGTCGCGACCGAGGTCGCGCAGCCGCTCTTCGAGGTCGGTGCGGACGAAGCCGCTGTACTTCCACTTGGTCAGCACGGTGTCGTCCGGGCCGGGGGCGACCGCGTCGGCGATGGCCGCCGCGTGCTCGTCGGCGGGCAGGCCGGGGCCCCAGAAGTCCTGCTGGAGGCCGCGTTCCTCAGGGGTCTGGCCGCCGGGCTGCGCGGTGTAGAGGACCGGGATGCCGAGCCGGGCGGCCTCCTTCTTCAGCGCCGCCACGTTGCGCAGCAGGTCGGTGGCGGGGGACGCCTGGGTGTCGAAGGCCGACAGGAAGTAGTTCTGCAGGTCGTGGACGAGCAGGACGGCGCGCGACGGGTCGGCCTTCCAGTCCACGCGGTTCGCGGGCAGGTCGCCGGCGGACGGCATGGGGTAGGGGGCGATGGCGGGCAGGGCCATGGTGCGGTGCGGTCCCTTCAGGACGGGGCGGGGAGGGTTCGGGTGGTCAGGCGGGACCGGCGTCGCCGGTGGCGGCGGACCTGAGGTCCTTCTTGGAGATCTTGCCGACGCCGGTCTGCGGGAAGGCGTCCACGAACACCACGCGGTCGGGCACCTTGTAGGCGGCGAGGCCGCGGGCCCGGACGAACTTCTTGACGGCGACGGAGGACGGCGCTTCGGCGCCGGAGCGCAGGATCACGTAGGCGAGGGTGCGTTCGCCCAGGTACGGGTCGGGTTCGGCGACCACGTTGGCGTCGTGCACCGAGGGGTGCGCGAGCAGGTGGTTCTCGACCTCCTCGGCGGCGATCTTCTCGCCGCCGCGGTTGATCTGGTCCTTGGCGCGGCCCTCGACGACGAGGTGGCCGGTGGGGGTGAGCCGGACGACGTCGCCGGTGCGGTAGAAGCCGTCCGCGGTGAAGGAGCGGGCGTTGTGCTCGGGCGCCTTCCAGTAGCCGCGGATGGTGTACGGGCCGCGGGTGAGCAGATGGCCGGTCTCCCCCACGGGCAGGTCGTTGTCCTGGTCGTCGACGACGCGGATCTCGTCGTCCGGGGAGATGGGCCGGCCCTGGGTGGTGACGATGATTTCCTCGGGGTCGTCCAGCCGGGTGTAGTTCACCAGCCCCTCGGCCATGCCGAAGACCTGTTGGAGGGTGCAGCCGAGGGCGGGCCGTACGCGCCGGGCGGCCTCCTCGCTGAACTTGGCGCCGCCGACCAGCAGGACGTCGAGGCTGCTCAGGTCGTACGAGGTGGCGGGCGCCGCCTCCGTCCAGACGAGGGCGAGCGGCGGGACGAGGCCGGTGAGGGTCACCCGTTCGCGCTCGATGAGCGGGAACGCCACGTCGGGGTTGGGCTGCGGGCACAGCACCACGCGGGCGCCCGCGTACAGGGCGCCGAGCGAGCCGGGTGAGGAGAGCGGGAAGTTGTGGGCGGCGGGCAGCGCGCACAGGTAGACGCTGTGCTCGTCGACGCCGCACAGCTCGTTGGAGCCCCACAGCGAGTAGATGTAGTCGTCGTGGGTGCGCGGGATGAGCTTGGGGACGCCGGTGCTGCCGCCGGAGAGCTGGAGGAAGGCGAGGTCGTCCGGTGCGGGCTCGTCCCAGGGCGCGGTGTCCGCGGGCGGGTCGGCCGGTACGTCCGCGAGCGCCTCGAAGGGGCCCGGGTCGCCGCCGGTGACGAAGACGTGGCGCAGGCCCGGGACCTCGTCGCGTACGGTCGCGGCCAGGGCGCGGTAGTCGTAGCCGCCGTGTTCGGCGGCGATGACGTAGGCGGCGGCGCCGGTGAACTCGCAGAAGTAGCGGATCTCGGTCTCGCGGTGCGCGGGCAGCGCGAAGACCGGGAGGGCGCCGAGACGGAAGAGCGCGAAGATCACCTCGAAGAACTCGGCGACGTTCGGCAGCTGCACGACGACCCGGTCGCCGCGGACGATGCCGCGGGCGTGGAGTCCGGCGGCGAGCCGGGTGGCGCGGCGGTCCAGTTCCGCGTACGTCCAGCGGCGGCCCTCGCCGGCCGGGTCGACGACGGCGATCCGGTCCGGGTGGGCGGCAGCCCGGTCGCGCAGCATCTGCCCGAAGGTCTCGCCGCGCCACCAGCCCGCTTCACGGTAGCGCTCGGCGAACTCCGCGGGCCAGGTGGGCGCGTGGGAGTCGGCGTAGGCGTAGGGATCGGTCACAGTTCGGCTCCGACGGCGCTCAGGAAGGTACGGAACTTGGCGCCGGTCTCGGCGGTCTCGGCGCCGGGGTCGGAGGCGGCGACGATGCCGGCTCCGGCGTACAGGCGCAGGGCGCGCTCCTCGGCCTCGGCGCAGCGGATGGTCACCACCCACTCGCCGTCGCCGGACGCGTCGCCCCAGCCGACCATACCGGTGAAGAAGCCGCGGTCGAACGGTTCGGTGTCGGTGATCACCTGCCGGGCGGTGTCGGTGGGGGTGCCGCAGACCGCCGGGGTGGGGTGCAGGGCGCAGGCCAGCTCCAGGGCGGAGGTGTCCGGCGAGGCGAGGGTGGCGGTGACGGTGGTGGACAGGTGCCACATGGCGGCGGTGCGCAGCAGGGTGGGCCGGACGGGGACGTCGAGGTCGGTGCAGTACGGGGCGAGGGCCCGGTGGACGGCGTCCACGACGACGGCGTGCTCGTGCAGGTCCTTGGCGGACTCCAGCAGGGCGGCGGCCCGGCGGACGTCCTCGGCGAGGTCGTCGCTGCGCGGGATCGACCCGGCCAGCGGGTTGGCGACGACCCGCCGGCCGTGCCGGGTGACCAGCAGTTCGGGGCTGGCGCCGAGGAGGGTGCGCCGGGGTCCGGTGGGCAGCGCGAAGGTGTAGCCGGAGGGGTCGCGGCGGGCCAGGCGCTGGAGCAGCGCGGGGATGTCGAGCGCGTCCGGGGTGGTCAGTTCGAGGGTGCGGGCGAGGACGACCTTGCTGAACTCGCCGCGCCACATGCGCTCGACCGCGGCGGCCACGCCGGCGCCGTACACCTCGGGGGCCGGTACGGGTCTGATGTCCCAGCGGGCCGCGGCGGGCGGGTCGGCGGGCAGCGCGATCAGCGGGTCGGCGGTGAGCGGCGGGGCGGTCCGGACGGTGGCGGGCACGGTGAGCGCGGAGGGCGCCGTCTGGTCGAAGGGCACGGCGCCGATGACCATGGGGGCGTCGTGTCCCGCCGCTTGTGCGGCGCCGAGGGTGGCGGCGACCCGCTGGGGCAGGGGGCGTTCGTCGTGCGGGACTTCGCTGTAGGTGCCCTGCGCGAGGAGGGTGCGCGTGGGCGTGCCGAGGAAGCGGGCGCCGGGGGTGTAGGCGCCCAGGAGCGAGGTAGCGGCTCCGACGGCGGGGTGGGCCGGCTCGGCGAGGGGGACGTGCGTGGCGACTTCGGGTGCCGTCGGCACGGGAGCTCCAATTCTCGGAAGGCTGCGAGGTTCCGGGGGATGGCTGATACGGGTGGTGGTGCGGAGGGGCGTGCGGTGAGCGGGGGTGCGGTGGTGCATGCGTCCCGGGCGGCCGGTGGGCGGCGGGGCGCGGCGCGGGTCACCGCAGGGTGGCGCCGCCGTCGACGTACAGCTCCTGCATGGTGATGTGCCGGGCGCGGTCGGAGGCGAGGAAGACGACCGCGTCGGCGATGTCGGACGGATCGGCGATCCGGCCGAGGGGATGCCGGTGCGGTACGTCTGCGGGTCGCCGGCGATGACGCGGCGGGGTGCGTCGTCGTCGGTCCACAGCGCGCGTTGCATGGCGGTGTCGGTGGAGCCGGGCGCGACGATGTTGCAGCGCACGCCGCTGCGGGCGAGTTCGAGCCCCAGACATTTGGTGTACATGGCCGCCGCGGCCTTGGAGGCGGCGTACGCGGCCATTCCGGTTCGGGGCACGCCGGCGGCGTTGGAGCCGACGGTGACGATGCTCCCGGAGCCCCGTTCGACCATGTGCGGGGCGACGGCGCGGGACGTGTGGAAGACGCCGGTGGTGTTCACGGCGAAGGTGTCGGCCCAGTCCGCGTCGGACAGCTCGGCGGCGGCGCCGGGGCGCAGGATGCCGGCCACGTTCACCAGGACGGCGATCGGGCCGAGTTCGCGCTCGACGCGGGCGACGGTGGCGTCGACGGCGGTGCGGTCGGTGACGTCCATGGCTTCGGTGGTGACCGTTCCCGTGGCGCCGTCCTCGGTCGGCGGGGCCGCGGGTGCGGTGCGGTCGGTGGCCACGACGTGGGCGCCCTGTCGCGCCAGGGCGGCGGCGACCGCGGCGCCGATGCCCTGCCCGGCGCCGGTCACCAGCGCGATGCGCCCGGTGAATTCGGCGCGGCCCGGTATGTGCTCAGGCATGAGCAACCTCCCCATTTGTTAGGCAAGCCTAACCTAATATAGGACAGGCGCCCAGCCACTCCGCCATTCCGCCCGCACACTGCACAAATGGTTAGGCTAGCCTCACCTTATGCAAAAGCAGCGTACGGGTATAGCCGCCCCGCCCTCCGAACACGGCGCTTCGGGAGTCGCGTTGCCGGGCACGGTGGCGGAAAAGGATGCCCGCCCCCTGCGGATGACCCGCGCTTTGCCTCCGGGCCGCCCTCGACGGACCCCGACGGCGAACGCTCCGGTGAAGAGCGCTCCGACGACGAGCGTCCCGGCGGGGAGCGTCCCGCGGGCACCACACGCCGTACCGTCGCGCTCGCCGTGGCCGGCTTCACCGCCGCGGTCCTCGTCCTGGCCGCCGTGTCCCTGTGCGTCGGCGCCGGCGAGGTCGGCGCGAGCGGCGTCCTGAACTACCTGCTCGACCGCGGCGGCGCGCGCAGCGACCCGCGGCTGGCTCTCGTCGTCGGTGACCTGCGGCTGCCCCGTACGCTCACCGCCCTGCTCGTCGGCGGCGCGCTCGGCGTCGCCGGGTGCCTGCTCCAGGCCGTCACCCGCAACCCGCTCGCCGAGACCGGCCTGCTCGGCGTCAACGCCGGGGCCTCGTTCGGTGTCGTGGCGGGCATCGCGCTGCTGGGCCTGGACAGCGGCTACGCCTATCTCGTGTGCGCGTTCGCCGGCGCGGTCGTGGCCAGCGGTCTGGTGCTGCTCATCGCGGGGCGCCGGGGCGGCGGTTCGCCGATGCGGCTGGTGCTGGCCGGATCCGCGCTGGGTGCCACCTTCGGCGGGCTGACCAGCGTGATCGTGGTGAACTCGGCGGAGACCTACGACCGGTTCCGGTTCTGGGTGCTCGGTTCTCTCGCCGGGGTCGAGGGCTTCGGCGAACTCGGCCGCCTCGCGCCCGTCCTCGTCGTCGGGTTCCTGGTGGCGCTGCTGGTCGCCCGGCCGCTGTCCGCGCTGGCGCTCGGCGACGACCTGGCCCGCAGCCTCGGCCACCGGCCGCCGGTCATCCGTACCGTGGTGGCCGTCGGGGTGACGCTGCTGACCGCGGCCGCGGTGGCGCTGGCCGGCCCCATCTCCTTCCTCGGCCTGCTGGCGGGCTTCCTGGCCCGGGCGGTCGCCGGGACCCGGCTCGCCGCCCGGCTGCTGCTGGCCGGGCTGATCGGCGCCGCCGTACTGATCCTGGCGGACGTGGCGGCCCGGGTGGTCTCCCGCCCGTTCGAGGCGCCGGTCTCCGTGATCGTGGCGCTGATCGGCGCGCCCGTCCTCATCGGCATCGTCCGGTCCCGGCAGCTCACCGCGATGGGCATGACCGAACCGGCGACCGAGGAGCGCGCTTCGGGCAAGGCGGTGCGCGGCGTACTGCCCGCGCTGCGGGAGCGCCTGACGCGCCGTCCCCCGAAGCGCCGTACCGCGAAGCCCGGCCGGGTGCGTCCCGCCGACACGTTCGTGCTGCGGCGCGGCCCGCTCTCCTTCCTCGTCGCCCGGCGCGCCACGTTCGCGGGGCTGCTGCTGGCCGTGCTGCTCCTGCTGGCGGTGGTGCTGTCCGCGTACGCCGGGCAGAGCGACATGGGCGTGACCCGCACCTTCCAGGCGATCTTCGGCCAGGGCGACCGGTTCGACGTCCTGCTGGTGCAGAAGTTCCGGCTCGGCCGCATCGTGGCCGGGCTGGCGGCGGGCGCCGCGCTGGGGCTGGCCGGCTGCCTCACCCAGACGCTGGCCCGCAACCGGCTCGCCACCCCCGAACTGCTCGGCGTCAACGACGGCGCGACCGCCGCCGTCCTGCTGTCCGTCACCCTCAGCGCGACCGGCACGTTCGGCGCCTGGTGGGCGGGCCCGCTGGGCGCGCTGGTCGCGGCGGTCGTGGTGACGGTCGTCTCCGGAGGCCTCGGGCAGCGCGGCTACCGGGTGCTGGTCGTGGGCCTGGCGATGTCCGCGCTGGCGTCCGCCGCCACCCAGGTTGTCTTGTCCCGGCGCTCGCTCAGCTCGGCGAGTTCGCTGTACGTGTGGACCTCGGGCAGCCTCAACGGACGCAGCTACGCCGTCGCCGTACCCGTCCTCATCGGCCTGGCCGTCCTCGTCCCACTGAGCCTCGCGGCCGCCCGCCACCTGGGCGTACTGCGCTTCGACGACGCCACGGCCTCCTCGCTGGGCGCCGCTCCCGGCCGTACCCGCGCGGTGTGTTTGCTGCTGGCGGTGGCGCTGGCGGGGCTGGCCGTCGGGATCTGCGGGCCGGTCGGGTTCGTGGCGCTGGCGTCGCCGGTCATCGCGTCTCGGCTGGCGGGTCCGCTGCGGGTGCCGCTGGTCGGCACGATGCTGACGGGTGCGCTTCTGGTGGTGGCGGCCGACACGATCGGGCGAATCGTTTTCGCGGGGACGGAGGTGCCGGTGGGCGTCGTGACGACCGTGCTGGGCGGGCCCTTCCTGCTGTGGGTGCTGCTGGGCCGTTCGGCGGCGACCCGTGTCTGACGCACACGACGGACACGACGAACACTCCGCGCTGACGACGCTCCTGAAAGGGGTAAGCAAGTGACCGCTGCTGTCCGCAGCCCGCTGCTGCAAGAACTCGCCGCCGACGTGCGGGCCGGGCGGCCCGGCGCCGAGGAGGAGTTCTGGCGCCGCGCCGCGGCGGCCGGGACGCCGCTCGTGGAACCCGACCCGGACGGCGACCCCGGGCACGTCCTCGTCACGTTCCTGTGGCGGGACGACCCGGCGGCCCCGGCCACGGACGTACTGGCGCTCCTGCACACCGTCACCGACCGGGACCGGCACGCGGGCGACCTGACGCCGAACCTGATGACGCGCGTCGAGGGCACCGCGGTCTGGGCGCTCAGCCACCGGCTGCGCTCCGACCACCGCGCCTCGTACCAGTTCCACCCCGGCACCGGCCCGCGCGAAGACCTGCTGCGTACGGACCGCAAAGCGTGGCTGAAGGTCCTGGACAACGCCGTACCCGACCCCTTGAACACCGCGCCCGTCCTCCCGTCGCGGGACGGCCGCAACCCCGCCTCCGTCCTGGAACTGCCCGGCGCTCCGGCCCAGCCGTGCACCGGCCGCAGGCCAGGCGCGGCACGCGGCACGTCCGTACAGACCGAAGTGGACGGCCGCAACGTCACGGTGCACCTGCCGCCCGGCCACCGCGCCGACGGCGGCCCGTACGCGGTCGCGGTCCTGCTGGACGGCGAGATGTGGGGCCCGGTCCTCGGCGCCGGCGACCTGCTCGACAACCTGCACGCCGACGCCTCCGTGCCGCCCACGGTCGCCCTGCTCGTGGACACCATGGGGCGGCGGATGGAGGACCTCAGCTGTAGCGGGGAGTTCGTCGACTGGCTGGCGGACACGCTGCTGCCGTGGGCGGACACCGCGTACGGGACCGACCCGCGCCCGGAGCGCACGGTCGTCGCGGGCCAGAGCGCCGGCGGCCTGACCGCGGCATTCGCCGCCTTCCGCCGGCCGGACCGGTTCGGCCTGGCGCTCTCCCAGTCCGGCTCCTTCTGGTGGCCGGACGACGAGCGCGGCACCGAATGGCTAACGGGCCAGTACGCCACCGCCGAACGCCGCCCGGTACGACTGCGACTGGAGGTCGGCCTCCAGGAGTGGATGCTCCTCGCGGAGAACCGCCGCCTGCGCGACGTCCTGCGGGCGCGCGGCTACGACGTGTCGTACGAGGAGTTCAACGGCGGGCACGATTACGCGTGCTGGCGTGGGGGCTGGCTACGGGGCTGGGGGCGCTGCTGTCCGGCAGCTGAGCCCCGGCCGACGCGCTGCGCCCCGGACCAGTGCGGGTCCGGGGCGCAGTCGTGTCTTGTGCGGCGCGGCTCAGCCCGCCCCCGAAGCCTGAGCCCCCTCCCCCGTTTCCTCGTCGAGGTCGTCGTCGAAGGGCGGCGGTTGCGGCGGGTTCTTCGGCAGTCGTACGGCGATGAGTGCGCCCACGGCGACCAGCGCGGCCGTCACCCATACCGCGACCCGGTACGGGCCCGGGCCGGTGCTGGCCGTGCCGTGGCCGCCGATCACGCCCGCGCAGACGGCGATGCCGAGGGCGCCGCCCAGGGTGCGCACGATCTGGAAGAGGCCCATCGCGCGGCCCATGTCGGGCGGTGCGACGTCCTCGAAGCCGGCGAGCTGGACGGTGAGGACGGCCGTGCCGAGCACCAGGCCGATGGCGAACATCAGGCCCCGTACCAGCCAGGCGTTGTCCGCCGCGCCCGGCGCGGCGAGGGCTGCGAAGACCACCGCGGCGAGCAGCAGGGCGGGTACCGCGAGGCGGCGCGGGCCGATGCGCGGCAGCAGCCGGTCGACGACCTGGGAGGCGAGCATCAGGCCGATTGCCTCGGGGAAGACGCTCAGGCCCGCGTCCAGGGCGGAGGCGCCCAGGGCCGCCTGGTAGAGCAGCGGGAAGACGAACAGGACGCCCATCAGGCCGGCGGCGGTGAGCACGGCGAGCGCGGAGGCCGTGCCGTATGCCCGGCCGGCCAGCAGCCGGAGTTTCAGCAGTGGCTCCGGTGTACGGAGCTGGTGGACGACGGCGGCCACCGTCAGCACCACGCCGAGTACGGCGGCGGCCGCCACGGCGGGTTCCGTCCAGCCGTGCGAGGGCCCGAACCCCAGCGCGTAGGTGAGCAGTCCGAGGCCGGGGGTGGCGAGCCAGAACCCGGCCCGGTCGAACGGTCCCGGTACGCCCTCGACGTGCTCGCGCAGCCCGAGGACGCCGAGCAGGACGGCGGCGGCGCCGATCGGCACGTTCACGAAGAACAGCCAGTGCCAGGACAGGTGCTGGGTGAGGAAGCCGCCCAGCGGCGGGCCGAGCGCGGGCATCAGGGCCGTCGGCACGATGAGGACCTTGGACAGCTTGGCCCGTTCGTGCGGCGGGAAGGCGCGGAACAGCAGGGTCATGCCGACCGGGGTCAGCAGGCCGCCCGCCAGGCCCTGCACCGCCCGCGCGACGACCAGCGCGGGCAGGTTCGGCGCCAGGCCGCAGGCGGCCGAGGCGGCGGTGAAGACGGCGAGCGCGCCGAGGAAGACGCGTTTGGTGCCGTAGCGGTCACCGAGCCAGCCGGCGACCGGCAGGGCCAGCGCGAGGGCGACGAGGAAGGCCGTCTCGACGGTGTTGGCCGCGGAGACGGGCTGGCCGAAGTCGCCCGCGATGGTGAAGAGGGCGGGGTTGACGATGGTCGAGTCGAGGCCGTTCATGCACATGGCGGCCGTGTAGACGAGGACGACGGCGGTCCTCGGGTTCAGCCGGGGCGGTGCGGCGGCGGGTGCGGTGGTCATCGGGTCACGCCTCCAGTTCGGTGAGGCGGGCGGCCACCACGCGCGCGATGTGCGCGATGGGCTCGGGCAGGGTCATGTCCTTGTGGGAGCACTCGACGTTCGTGTTGTCGATGCGGCCGGTGACGTAGGGCGTCCAGGTGTCGGGGGTGAGGGTGTCGTCGATGGTGTCCACCACGGCCCGGAAGAAGAGCACGTCGCCTCGGAAGACGCGGTGGTCGTAGGCCCGTACGAGGTCGTTGGTGTTGAGGTAGATGGCGCCGAGCGCCTTGATGGTGTCCGTGGAGAGGGTGGACAGCGGGCTGCCCTCGCGTTGCAGGACCTCCACCACGTTGGCGGTGGTCAGCGGCTTGCCCTCCAGGCTGTCGGGCCCATAGCCACCCATGGTGAGCAGCGATTCGAGCGCTTCGGCCTCGTCGGGTACGGGCAGGTCGCGGAAGCCCTCGGCCGGGTAGGCGTCGAGGATGGCGAGGAGTTCGACCTCGTGGCCCTCGTCCTGGAGGTGGGTGGCCATGGCGTGCGCGATGATGCCGCCGGTGGACCAGCCGAGCAGCCGGTACGGGCCTTCGGGCTGCACCTCGCGGACGCGTGCGGCGTAGTGGGCGGCCAGTTCCTCCAGGGTGGCGGGCAGCGGCTGGTCCGCGGTGGCGGCGCCGACGCCCTGGGCCTGGAGTCCGTAGATCGGTACGTCGGCGGGCAGATGGCGGATGAGTCCGGCGTAGCACCAGCTCAGGCCGCCGGCCGGGTGGACGCAGTGGACGGGGCGCGGCCGCCCTCCGCACTCGGGGCGGCGGGGCGCAGCGGCAGCAGCACGTCGAGCGGGTCGTCGTGGCGTACGGCGTCCAGGGCGGCGTCGAGCGCCGCGACGGTCGGTGACTGGAAGACCGTACCGATGGACACCTCGGTACCGAGTACGGCCTTGACGCGGCCGGCCAGCCGGACCGCGAGCAGCGAGTGCCCGCCGAGGTCGAAGAAGTTGTCCTCGACGCCGACCCGGTCCAGGCCCAGCACCTCGGCGAAGACCGAGCAGAGCAGTTCCTCGCGGGGGTGCGGGGCGCTCGGCTGGTGGCGACCGGGCGCTCGGGGGCGGGGAATGCTGCGCGGTCGAGCTTGCCGTTGTTGGTCAGCGGCAGCCGGTCGAGGAGGACGACGGCGGACGGGACCATGTGGGCGGGCAGTTCGGCGGCGGTGTGGTCGCGCAGGGCGGCGGGGTCGGGGGTCTGCCCGGCGGCGGGAACGGCATAGCCGACGAGCCGCTTGTCGCCGGGGACGTCCTCCCGTACGACGACGGCCGTGTCCGCGACGGCGGGGTGCGCGGCGAGCACCGCTTCGATCTCGCCCAGCTCGATACGGAAGCCGCGCAGTTTGACCTGCTGGTCGGCGCGGCCGAAGTACTCCAGGGCGCCGTCGGTACGGCGCCGGGCGAGGTCGCCGGAGCGGTACATGCGGCTGCCCTGCTCGCCGAAGAGGTGGGCGTACGGGTCGGCGACGAAGCGGGTGGCGGTCAGGTCCTCGCGTCCCAGGTAGCCGCGGGCCAGGCCCTCGCCCGCGACGTACATCTCACCGGTGACGCCGGGCGGTACGGGCTGGAGGCGGTCGTCGAGGACGTAGACGCGCAGGTCGGGGATGTTGACGCCGATGGTGCTGGAGGTGGCGCCGGCGGCGGTGGCGCGGTCGAGGGGGAAGTACGAGACGTGCACGGTGGTCTCGGTGATGCCGTACATGTTGACCAGGACCGGCGCGTCGTCGGCGTGCCGCTCGTACCAGTCGTCGAGCCGCGCGAGCTCCAGCGCCTCACCGCCGAACACCACGTACCGCAGGGCCAGTTCGGAGCCGTCGCTCTCGCGGTCGGCGGCGGCGAGCTGGTAGAAGGCGGACGGGGTCTGGTTGAGGACGGTGACCTGCTCGGTGGCCAGCAGCTGCCGGAAGGCGTGCGGATCGCGGCTGGTCAGGTGCGGTACGACGACGACCTTGCCGCCGTACAGCAGCGCGCCCCACAGTTCCCAGACGGAGAAGTCGAAGGCGTAGGAGTGGAAGAGCGTCCAGACGTCGTCGGGGCCGAAGCCGAACCAGTGGTCGGTGGCGGTGAACAGGCGGGTCACGTTGTGGTGGGTGACGACGACGCCCTTGGGGCGGCCGGTGGAGCCCGAGGTGTAGATGACGTACGCGGCGTCGTCGGGGCGGAGCGGCCGGGTGCGGTCGGCCTGGCTGAGCGGCGCCGCGTCGTACGCGTCGGCCGCGCCGCCGTCCACGGTGATCAGCGGCAGGGTGTGGGCCGGGAGGCGGGGCGCGGTCGCCGTGTCGGTGATCAGGGCGGCCGGGGCGGCGTCGCCGAGCATGTAGGCGAGGCGGTCCGCCGGGTAGTCCGGGTCGAGCGGCAGGTAGGCGGCTCCGGCGAGGGAGACCGCGAGCAGGCCGGTGACCAGGTCGACGGAGCGCGGCAGGGCGAGGGCGACGATGGAGCCGGGGCCGATGCCGCGGGCGGCGAGCAGCCGGGCCAGGCGGTGGGCACGGGCGGAGAGTCCGGCGTAGGTGAGGGACTGCCCGTCGCAGCTGACGGCGGTACGGCCGGGGTGGCTGCGGGCGGCGGCCTCGTAGACCTCGGGGAGCGTGGTCGCGGGGCGGGTGGCGAGGGGTTCGGCGGGGGTGTTCCACGCGACGAGGGCGCGGTGGCGTTCCTCGTCGCCGAGCAGCGGCAGCAGGCCGAGGGGGTGTCCGGTGCGTCGGCGGCCGCGGTGAGCAGCCGGGCCAGCCGGTCGGCGAGGCCCTGTACGGTCGCGCGGTCGAAGAGGTCGGTACGGAACTCGAAGAAGCCGCCGATGCCGCCGCCGGGCTGCTCGCCCGCGTTGAGGGTGAGGTCGAACTTGGCCGTGCCGGACGGCACGGCGGTCAGCCGTGCGGTGGCCTGCGGGCCCAGCGCGAACGCGGCGTCCGGTACGGACTGCCAGGCGAGCATCGTCTGGAACAGGGGGTGCCGGGCGAGCGAGCGCCGCGGGTTCAGCTCCTCGACGAGGTGGTCGAAGGGCAGCGTGTCGTGCTCGTACGCGGCGAGGGTGGCGGCCCGTACCCGCTCCAGGAGTGTGCGGAAGGCGGGGTCGCCGGAGGTGTCGGTGCGCAGCACGACGGTGTTGGTGAAGAAGCCGACGAGGGCGGCGGTGGCGTCGTCGGCGCGGCCGGCGACGGGCGTGCCGAGGGGGATGTCGGTGCCGCAGCCGTGCCGGGTCAGGAGGGCGGCGAGGCCCGCCTGCACGGTCATGAAGACGCTGGTGCCGGTGGTACGGGCGAGGCGCTGGAGGGCGGCGTGGGCGGCGGTGTCGAGGGTGAAGGGGACGGTGTCGCCCGCGTGCGAGGCGACGGCCGGACGCGGCCGGTCGGTGGGCAGGTCGAGCTGGTCGGGCAGCCCGGCGAGGGCCTGCTTCCAGTGCGCGAGCTGGGCGGCGGCGAGCGGGGTGGGTTCGGCGGGTGTGCCGAGGAGCTGCTGCTGCCGGGCGGCGTGGTCGGCGTACTGGAAGGGCAGCGGCGCGAACTCCGGGTCCCTGCCCGCGTGTCTGGCGGTGTAGGCGGTGGCGAGGTCGCGGGCGAGGGGCGTGGTGGAGGCACCGTCACCGGCTATGTGGTGCAGCAGCAGGAGCAGGGTGTGGCGGTCGGGGCCGTCGCTGAACAGCGTGGCGCGGAGCGGGGGTTCGGTGGCCAGGTCGAAGCAGTGGCGTACGGCCTCGGTGAGGTCGTCGGCGCCGGGCTCGGCGAGGTGCACCTCCGGCTGCGCCAACGGGTGCTCGGCGGGAAGAATGCGCTGGTAGGGCTGCTCCTCCCCGCCGTTGTCAGTGGTCGGATACACCGTTCTGAGCGTCTCGTGGCGAGCGGTCAGGTCGCGCAGGGCGCGCTGGAGCGCGCCACGGTCGACCGGTCCGTCGATGCGCAGCACGAGCGGGATGTTGTAGGTGGGGCTGGGGCCTTCGAGCCGGTGGAGGAACCAGAGGCGCTGCTGGGCGGGCGAGAGGGGAGGTGTCCGGTGCGGGGAATGGGAGACGCGGGCAGGACGGTGGGCGGTTCGCCGTCGCTGTCGCCGCCCGCCGGTGCGGCGGAGTGGACGAGTGCGGCGAGTGCGGCCGGGGTGGGGTTGCGGAAGACGTCCGCGGTGCTCACGGGCGCCTGGAAGATCTCCCGCATACGCGCGGCCAGGCGGGCGGCCAGCAGCGAGTGACCGCCCAGGTCGAAGAACCCGGCGTGCGCCGGGGGCTGGTGTCCAGTGAGAGGAGGTCGGCCAGCAGACCGCGGATGATGTCGGTGTGCGGGCTGTCGGTGACGGTGGTGGTGTCCGTACCGCCGGGCCCGGTGCCGGAGCCGGTTCCGGTGCGGCCCGTGCCCGCGCCGCCGCCGTCGGCTCCGCCGTCGCCGGAGCCGGGGACGCCCGGCTCGGGGTCCGGCAGGGCGCGGTGGTCCAGCTTGTCGTTGGCGGTGCGCGGCAGTTCGGCGAGCAGCGTCACGGTGGCCGGGACCATGTGTGCGGGGAGAGCGGCGGCGAGGTGGGCGCGGAGGGCTGCGGGGGTGGGGGCGGGGGGCCCGGGGGGAGCGTCCTGTACAGCTTCCCCGCCGTCCGCCCTCAGTACCGCGTACGCCTGCAAGCGCTTGCCCTGCGGTGTGTCGCGGGCGATCACCGCGGCCTGGGCGACGGCCGGGTGCTGGGCGAGGGTGGTCTGGATCTCGCCGAGTTCGATGCGGAAGCCGCGGATCTTGACCTGGTCGTCGCTGCGCCCCAGGAACTCGACCGTGCCGTCCGGCCGGCGCCGTACGAGGTCCCCGGTGCGGTACATCCGGCTGCCGGGCGTGCCGTGCAGGGCGCCGTACGGGTCGGCGACGAAGCGTTCGGCGCTCAGGTCGGGGCGTCCGAGGTAGCCGCGGGCCAGGCAGGCGCCCGCCACGTACAGTTCGCCGGTCGCGCCGTCCGGCGTGGGGCGGAGACAGGCGTCGAGGACGTAGGCCCGGGAGCCGCGCACCGGCCGCCCTTCGGGGGCCGCGGTGCCCACCGTACGGCCACCCGCCGCGGGTGCCGTGGGCGCCGCGGACGGCGCGGACGGCGCGGACGCCGAAGACGCCGCAGGCGCCGTCCAGTAGTACGCGTCGACGGTCGTCTCCGTCGGCCCGTACAGATTGACCGCGTGCAGCCCGCCGGTCGTGGTCAGCCGTTCCCACAGCGGTACGGGTACGGCCTCGCCGCCGACGACGATCACGGCCGGGCGGTGCTTCCCGTCGTCCAGCAGCCCCTCGGCGAGGAGGGCTTCGGCGTAGGACGGGGTGACGTCGAGGTAGTCGACGCGGTGCTCGTCCACGTACCGGGCGAGGGCGGCGGGGTCGCGGTAGGCGGTGTCGTCGAGGAGGTGCAGTTCGTGGCCGTGGACCATCCACAGCACCGGGTCCCAGGACGCGTCGAAGGCGAACGAGGCGCTGTGCGCGACGCGCAGCCGTTCCCGGCCGGTGCGGGCGACGGCGGGGGCGACGTGGTCGCTGCCGTGCCCGGCGTACAGGTTGGCGAGCGAGGCGTGGCTGACGACGACGCCCTTGGGGCGCCCGGTGGAGCCGGAGGTGTGGATGACGTAGGCGGCGTGGCCGGGCGCGATCGGTACGGCGGGTGCGCTGTCGGGCTGCGCGGCGAGCGCGTCGGCGGTGGCGGTGTCGTCCAGCGCGAGGACGGGCAGCCCGTGCGCCGGGAGTGCGGCCAGCGTCGCGGTCGTGCCGACGACGCACACCGGGCGGGCGTCTTCGAGGACGGCCAGGGTCCGGGCGGCGGGGTGCCCGAGGTCGAGGGGCTGGCAGACGCCGCCCGCCTTCAGGACGGCGAGCAGCGACGTCATCATGCCGGTGCCGCGCGGCAGGGCGAGGGCGACGGGGCGTTCCGGGCCCGCGCCGCGGCCGGCCAGCAGGTGGGCCAGGCGGTTGGCGGCGGCGTCCAGTTCGGCGAAGGTGAGCGCGGTGTCGCCGGTGCGGACGGCCACGGCGTGCGGGGTGCGGGCGGCCTGGGCGGCGAAGTACGCGGGCAGGGTGCGGTCGGCGGCCGGTTCGTCGCGGCCGGTGGTGGCCCGGCGTACGGCGTCGGCGTCCAGCAGGTCGATGGTGCCGACGGGGCGGTGCGGGTCGGTCAGCAGGAGGTCGGCGAGCCCGTCGAGGTAGCGCAGGAACGATTCTCGATGCCGGTCGAGTTCGTCCGCCGCGTACCGTGCGGTGTGCGCGTCGAGGCTGATGCGCAGCCCGCCGTCCGCGTCGGGCGAGGCGGTCACGGCGAGGTCCTCGACGGGGCCGGCGGCGAGGTTGTGGACCGTGCCGGGCAGGCCTGCGAAGTCGAGGCCGCCGTCGAACGGCTTGATGTTGACCATGGGCCCGGTCAGCGGCGCGGCGGCCGAGGAGAGCGCGAGGTCGCGGCGGATGTCGGCCTGCGGGTAGCGCTGGTGGCGGCGTACCGCGCGCATTTCGAGGACGATGCGGCGCAGCAGTGCCGCGCCGGTGTCCTGGGGGTGCACGGCGATGCGCAGGGGCAGGACGTTGACGGTCATGGCCGGGGTGCGCAGCGCGGCGGGGCCGCGGCGGTTGGTCAGCGGCAGGCCGAGTACGACGTCCTCGGTGCCGGTGAGGCGGTGCAGGTGGCCGGCGGTGGCGGCGATGACCAGTTCCGCCCAGGTCGCCTTGACGGCTTCGGCGGCGCGGGTGAGCCGGTCCAGGGTGGCGGCGGGCAGGTCGGTACGGGTGCGGAGGACGTCACCGGCGGCGATGGCGTCGGCGAGCGTCGCGGCGGAGAGGGCCGTACCGGCCGCCGTGGAACGTGGCGCATCGGTGGTACCAGCGCCCCGGCCCTCCCGGCCCCCGCCCCGCTCGCCGGAGTCACCGGTTCCGGCCGTCCCGCCATCCGCGCGGTCCAGAATTCCCGGTCGGCGGTGTACTGCTCGCTCTCCAGGTACCGCGTCTCCTCCTCGACCAGGTCGCGCAGCGGCGCGAACCGGGTGGCCGCGGGCTCCTGCCCGGTGGCGAGGGCGGTGTAGAGCTCGGCGACGCGGCTGCCGACGAGTTGCAGGGCGTAGGCGTCGACGGCGATGTGGTGCACCCGCTGGTACCACCAGTAGCGGTCGTCGGCGACACGGAAGAGGGCCTGGGTGGTGAGCTGTCCGGCCTCACCGAGGTCGGCGGCGCGGGTGAGGTCGGTGTGCATCCAGTCGCGGGCCGCTTCTTCGGCGGGCCGGCCGGCGTCGCGCAGGTCGATGCGGTGCAGCAGCCGTTCCGGGTCCGGCGGAAGGACGCGCTGCCTCGGCTCGCCGTCCGTCTCGCTCACACACACGCCGAGCGTCTCGGCCTCGGTGACCGTGCGCAGCAGGGCGCGTTCGAACAGCGTCTCGTCCAGGGTGCCCTGGATCTCGACGACGTCCGCCGTGTTGAGTGCCGGGCTCTTGGGATTGATTTGACCCGCGTAATGAATGCCGGCCTGCGCGCTGAGCAGAGGGAATTCCGCGGGTCCGGCGGGGCGTGGTGTTCCCGGCGCGGGAGCGCTGGGGCGCGAAAGTGCCGCGGGGACTGCCTGGTCGACCGGACGCTGATGCATGTGTGTGACAACTCCCAGGGAGGAACCGAGCTTCGCGGACCGGCCGGCAGCCCGCACACAAACTTAGGGAAGCCTAAGTTATTTTTACTCTTCTGCGGTGCCGCCGACCGCCACCGGCACCGGTCACCGAGCCCGAAGAGGAGACGATGACGTCCGCCCCCGCCCCCGCCCCCATCCCCGGCCCCGCCGCGCTCACCGCCGTCAAGGACGCCGTGCGCCGGCACATCAAAGGTAAAGACACCGTCCTGACCGACCTGAGCCGCCGTATCCACGGCCGTCCCGAGACAGCCTTTACCGAGCACGAGGCAGCCTCCTGGTGCGCCGGACTGCTGCGCGAGCACGGCTTCGAGGTGACCGCGCCCGCCCACGGCCTGGACACCGCGTTCACGGCCACCACCGGGACCGGCCCGGTCACGGTGGCCATCGCCTGCGAGTACGACGCCCTGCCGGACCTCGGCCACGCCTGCGGCCACAACCTGATCGCCGCGGCCGGTGTCGGCGCGGCGCTGGGCCTGGCTCCCTACACGGCGGAACTGGGCCTGACGGTCCGGGTCGTGGGCACGCCGGCCGAGGAGCGCGGCGCGGGCAAGGCGCTGCTGCTGGAGGCGGGCGCGTTCGACGGGGTGGACGCGGCGATGATGGTGCACCCGTGCCCGTTCGAGATGTCCGACTTCCGGTCCTTCGCGCTGGGCACGCTGTCCGTCACGTACGCCGGCCGCACCGCCCATCCCAGTCTGAACCCGCACGAGGGCCGCAACGCGGCCGACGCGCTGACCGTGGCCCAGGTCGCCCTGGGCCTGCTGCGCCAGCAACTGCCGCCGCAGTGGCGGGTGCACGGCGTCACGACCTCGGCCGGCTCCGCGCCGAACGCGATACCCGACCGCGCGACGGCCGAGTACGAGATCCGCGCCGAGGCCGCCGAGGACCTGCGCGAGCTGCGGGAGCGCGTCGAGGCGTGCTTCCGGGCCGGGGCGCTGGCGACCGGCTGCGAGGTGACCCTGGAGCGCCCGGAGCCCGACTACCTGGACTTCCGCGGTGACCCCGGGCTGATCGCCCTGTGGGGCGCCAACGCGCGCGCCCTGGGCCGTCCCGAGCCGGTCGAGCGCGGGCCCTTCGCCTGTACGGACATGGGCAATGTGTCCCATGTGGTGCCCGCCATCCACCCCGTGCTGGACATCAGCGGGGGCGCCTGCGGGCCGCACGAGCCGGAGTTCGCGGAGGCGGCGGTGGCACCGCGGGCCATGCGGGCCATGCTCGACGGAGCGGTGGGCCTGGCCTGGACGGCGGCGGACTTCGCGTACGCCAGGAACGGCGGCGCGGCCGGGGCATGACGGAGTGCCGGTGGCGCCCCGAGGGGTGCCACCGGCACCGCAGTGGCCTCCCGGCCGCTCCGGCTCAGGACTTGGACAGCGCCTTGCTGATGTCGTTCATGACGACGTCACTGGCCAGCGGGCCGCCGCGGGTGGACCAGACGGAGCCGTTGACCGTCACCACGTGGCCCTTCTTCACCGCGCCCAGCTCCTTGTAGGCGGGCTTGGTCTGCACGTCCTTGAGGGCCTTCTCGCCGTCGGAGGTCAGGGTGGACAGGAACAGCCAGTCGCCGTCGATCTCGTCGATCTTCTCCAGGCTGAGCGACGGGGCGTGCGCGTTGCCGTCCTTGTTCTGGTTGGCGGGCCGCTGCAGACCCATCTCCAGGGCGACGCCGCTGGCGAACTGCTTCTTCTCCATCCAGCTCGGCCCGTCCGGGTTCCAGCGCACGATGGAGACGGCGGCGCCCTTGTTCGCGCCCAGCTTCTCGCCCGCCTGCTTGGCGGCGGCCTCGTGGTCGGCGATGACCTTGTTGGCGTCGTTCAGCTTGTTGACGGCGTTGCCGATGCCGCGGAAGGACATCTTCCAGTCGTCGGTGGGCGCCATCGTCACCAGAGTGGCGGGGGTGATCTCGCGCAACTGCTTGAGGACCTGCTCGTCCTGCATGTCACCGGCGAGGATCAGGTCGGGCTTGGCCGCGACGACCTTGTCCATGACGGGCTTGAGCAGGCCGCCGACGATGTCGATGCCCGCGACCTTGTCCTTCAGGTAGGCGGGCGGCTCGTCCAGGCCCTGCCCGTTGGTGATGCCCACCGGCTTGATCTTCAGCGCGAGGACCGCGTCCAGGTCCTCCTGGGTCAGCGTGACGATCCGCTTCGGGTTCGCGGGCACCTCGACGACCTTGCCGGTGGCGTCCTTGACCGTACGGGTGCCGCCGGACGCCGCCGCGTCCTTGCCGCCCTTGTCCATGGCGTCCGCGCCGGAGTCCGAGCCGCAGCCGGTCAGCAACAGCGCCGCGGCACCGAGGGCGGCGACGGCCGAGGCGGTACGGCGTCGGGCGGTGAGAAGTGAGCGGCGGGACACGGTCATCGGGGACTCCGGGTTCAATGGGACATGACGTGACAAGGCGTGCGTACGGCGGCCGCGGCAGCCGTTCGTGCGCCACTTAGCGTTAAGGTTAGCCTTACCTTATGACAAATAGGCAAGAGGTGTGACCTCTCGCCCCGGGGAAAGGCCGGCCACAGTGGAACTCCGCGTCGAGCAGCTCACCGCCGGATACGCCGGGCACCCGGTCGTCGACCGGGTCGATCTGACGGTGGAGTCGGGCCAGGTGGTGGCGGTGGTCGGCCCCAACGGCTGCGGCAAGTCCACCCTGCTGCGCTGCATGGCGCGCCTGCACGAGCCCGCCTCCGGCCAGGTGTTCGCCGGCGACGCCGACGTGTGGCGGCTCAAGCAGCGGGAGGCGGCCCACCGCATCGCCCTGCTCCCCCAGTCCCCGCAGGCACCCGAGGCGGTCACCGTGGCGGGCCTCGTACGGTACGGACGCCACCCGCACCAGGGCCTGTTCCGCCAGTGGTCCCGCGAGGACGAACGGGCCGTGACCCGCGCCCTGGAGGCGACCGGCACCACCGGCCTGGCCGACCGCCGCCTCGACCAGCTCTCCGGCGGCCAGCGTCAGCGCTGCTGGCTGGCCATGGCCCTCGCCCAGGAGACCCCCGTCGTACTGCTCGACGAACCGACCAGCGCCCTCGACATCGGCCACGCCGTGGAGGTGCTGGACCTGGTCCGCGAGGTCGCGGCGGCCGGGCGGACCATCGTCATGGTCGTCCACGACCTCGCGGCGGCGGCCCGCTACGCCGACACGGTCGTCGCCATGCGGGCGGGCCGGGTGGTCGCCGCGGGCCCGCCGCGCGAGATCATCGACGCGCCGCTGGTGAAGGAGCTGTACGGCGTCGACGCGGAGATCCTCGCCGCTCCGTCCGACGGTTCGCCGGTGGTCGTGCCGACGGCCCGCGCGGCGGCGGGGGCCGTACGGTCCTGAAGGACCCCGCCCTCGCCTCCGCGAAAGCCCCCGAAAACACCACGCGGGAGTGCGGCGCCCCCGTCCCACGACGGGCCCGCCGCACTCCCAGCCGGTACAGCCTCAGGATGCCTGTGCCGCCTCAGGAGGCCGGTACAGCCTCAGGCGACCCGCGCCGCCTCCTCAGGCGATGAGCTTCTCCAGATCGTCCACGACCTGCCCGACGTCCGGCAGCGCCAGGCTGGCGAGCTGCGCCTGCCGGATCCTGGCGGCGATGCCGCGGTCGTCCAGGATGTCCCGGCACACGGCGGCCACGGCCTCCGGCGCGGTGTCGGTCAGGTGCCGGCCGAGCCCCAGTTCCTGCACCCGCTGGGCGTTGGGCAGCTGGTCGCCGAAGTTCGGCAGCACCGCCATGGGCGTGCCCGTGCGCACCGCTTCCCTGACGCTGTTGTAACCGCCGTGGGTGACGAACAGGTCGGCGCACTCCAGCAGCAGCGGCTGCGCGAGACGGTCCGTCAGGTGGACGTGCGGCGCGGGCTCGACGCCGCCGGCCGGGCTGATGCCGCCGGTCGCCACCACGGCCGTGCAGTCCAGCCGGGACAGGCCCGCGATGATGGTGCCCAACTGCTCGGCCGGGTCGGTCATCCCCACCGGCAGCGGGGTGCCCTCGGGCAGCACCTCGCGGAACATCGGCAGTGCGGTGCCCACCGCGGCGAACACCAGGGGCCGGTCGGTGGGCAGTTCGGTCACCCAGCCGGGCAGTCCGGCGGTGCGGTCCACGACGGTGGTCTGGCGGTAGGCCAGGACCGTCGAGGGGAAGTGGGCGAAGGAGAACGCGGCGGGCAGGTAGTCGAAGCGGCCGTGCGGGTAGAGCGATCCGGCCTCCTCCTGCACGGGCAGCTCCAGCCGCTCGCGCAGCTCGTTGAGACCCGGCAGCAGGCTTTCCGGGTCAAGGATGTTGACCGTCCCCGCGGGGATGGGCAGCTGCGGGATGCCGAGCCGCTCGGCGAGCAGGCACGCGCCGAAGTCCATGCCGTCCCGGATGATGACGTCCGGGCGTACGGTACGGGCCAGCCCGGCCAGTGCGTCGTGGCTCTCGACGGCCATGTCGCCGACGAGCCGGTCGAGCAGGATGCGCAGGTGCCGGTCCTCCTCGGAGACGCCGTCCGCTTCCGCCGACTCCTCGGCGTCGTCCTGCCAGCCGGACCCGAAGTCGATCCGGGGCAGGCAGGTTTCCACCGTCACGGGATCGGCGGCGAAGACGGGGGCCACTTCGGGCGTCGTGGCCACCGTGACGTCGTGGCCGGCCCCGGCCAGCGCGCGGGCCAGTGGCAGCAGGGCTCTGCCGTGCGACGGAGAGCCGGTCGCGGTGCACAGGACGCGCATGGGTTCCTCTTCTCTGGACGTTCTCTGGCGGAGGCGGTGCGATCACCGTAGGAAGCCCCGAAAAGAGGTGTCAAAGAAAGATGACGCCATACGACGACATTGAGTCATCCGGCATGAACAGGCCGCCGAGCGGGCAGTACCCGCCCCATGATCCACCGCGGCGCCCCCGTACCGGGCGCCGGGTGCGCGCAAGATGCGATCAGCGGCCGGCCGCCACACGATGGGACCACGCAGGCGCTGCGGCGCACGCCCGGCAGGAAGGCGGACAACCGACGTGGAGCACATCGAGGACCGCTCGGCACCCTCCGGCACCGGCGGCACGGCCGGGGCCGACTCCCCGGTCGAGGCCGCGCGCTCGTGCCTGACCCACTCCGCCGTCTGTCTGATGTCCCCGGCCTCGGTCCGGGCGCAGCTGGGCGCGGACGACACGGCGTGGGCGCGCTTCGCCGCGCACTGGGACGACCTGGGCGAGGACCGGTACGCGGCCGAGCAGGGCACCCGCAGACTGCGCCGGTACGGCCAGTTCTCCCTCACCCCGGCCACCGGCGAGATCGTCCAGCTGTCGCACACGCCGTTCGTGCAGCCGAAGGACACCAATCCGCTGTACGAGACGGTGGACCGGCACTTCGAACCGCTGACCGACGCGTTCGTCGCCGACCCGCTGCTGCGGCCGCTGTTCACCCTGCTGGGTCAGGCGGCGGCCGCCCTGGACGACGCCGGGCGGTGGATCGTCAAGGTGCACCCCTTCCGGGTCGTGGCGACGGCCGACGACGCGGGCGACCCCACCCCGGAGGGCCGCCACAAGGACGGCGTCACCCTGGTGTCGTCCCTGCTCGTCGACCGTGACAACGCCACCGGCGGCCAGAGCAGCGTCTACACCCACGACGGGCGGGAACTGCTGTCCACCACCCTGTACCGGCCGGGCAGCCTGCTCCTGTCGGACGACCGGGACTCGCTGCACTGCGTCTCCCCGATCCGGCCGATGGACCGGTCACGGCCCGCGTACCGCGACGTGCTGGTGACCACGCTCACCGCCGTGCGGTGACAGCCGTCGGGCCGCTCGGCGTCCTGGCACCGCGTCTTTCGTCCGTCGTGAGATGAACGTTGCTTCCGGGGTACTCGTGACCCGTGTTCTTCATCAAACCCCCTGGCGTGTACGCGCCCCAGGAAGACACCGGAATGCTGGCCGCGGCCCTCCGGCGCGAGACGCTGCGGCCGGGCGCCGAGGTGCTGGACGTGGGCGCGGGCAGCGGTGCCCTGGCGGTCGCCGCGGCCCGGCACGGCGCCGGGCGAGTCACCGCGACGGACGCGGCGTTCGCCGCCGTGCTCACCACCCGGTTGAACGCCTGGTTCGCCGGGCACGCGAGCCGGGTGCGCGCACACCGCGGCGATCTGCTGCGCCCCGTGGCCGGGCGCCGCTTCGACCTGGTCATGGCGAACCCGCCGTACGTTCCCTGCCCGGCACCCGTACTGCCGCGCGGCGGCCGGGCGCGGGCGTGGGACGCCGGGCCGGACGGCCGGGCCGTACTGGACCGGCTGTGCGCGCAGGTGCCCGTGCTGCTCGCCCCGGGCGGTGTGCTGCTGCTCGTCCACTCCCAGCTCTGCGACCCCGACCGGACCGTGGACCTGCTGACGGACGCCGGGCTGGAGACCTCGGTCACCGACCGGAGGTTCATCCCGTTCGGGCCGGTGATGCGGCAGCGCGCCCCGTGGCTGGAGGCCCAGGGGCTGATCGCCCCTGGCCAGGACAAGGAAGAGCTGGTGGTGGTCCGTGCGCAGCGAACCGAGTGAGCTCATGCGCGAATCCGTACCGGAGCGGACGGAGCCGGCGCGCAAGGAGGCGCGCCGGGTCGTCCAGGACCCCGGTGGCCCGGTGCTCATCGAAGGCCCGGTGGAAGTGGAGGCGGACGACGGGACCGTGGTCCGTTCGGACCGCCCGTTCGTGGCGCTGTGCATGTGCCGCCGCAGCCGTACCTTCCCGTGGTGCGACACCAGTCACCGCAGCCGCAAGCGGCCCCCGGCCGCGCGGACGGCCGGCGGCGCGTCAGATCGCGGCGAACAGTGAGGACTCGCCCGCCTGCCAGGCGCTGAGCAGATGCTCGCCCAGCCGGTCCTCCAACAGTTCGGTGGCGCCGATGCCGAACGCGACGTCCGGGGCGAGCGCGGGCTCCTCCCGCAGCAGTCCCTTCACGACCTGGTGGCGCACCACCTGTTCGTGCACGGCGTCCGCCTCGACGTGCTCGGCGTAGAAGTGCACGGCCGCCGGCCCGGCCTCCAGCCGCTCCAGCGCCTGCGCGAGGCGGCGGGACCCGGGCGACGAGGTGATCTCGACCCAGGCGAAGTGGCCTATCAGGGCGCCTCGGTGCACGCGGTGCAGCCCGAAGAGCGACATCAGGTTGTTGACGGCGAGCATCTGCCGGGAGCAGGCGCCCAGGTAGCGGCCGTACGTGCTGTCCAGGCCGAGGTCGTCCATCAGCTCGGCGAAGAGCCGCGAGTGCACCCGTTCGGCGCGGCCCGCCCCGAACTCGTCGTACTCCACCGCCATCATCCCGGCCTTGGCCTGGCCCCACAGGCGCGGCACGACCCACAGGTGGGGGTCGGCCTCCTTGAGGTGGTAGAGGGACCGCTGGGCCGCGTACTCCCGCAGGTGCCGGTGCTCGCCCTTGTCGCGCAGGAAGTGCGAGACGCCGTCGCTGTCCGCCGGCTCCACCAGCAGGCCGTCGAGCAGCGCGTCCACGTCGTCACGCGCGGGGACGTCGGCGCGCAGCGCGCCGAGGAAGGCGTGCTCCAGTGCGGCCCGGAAACGCAGCAGTTCCGGATCCCACTCCCAGGTGTCGGGTACGGCGTCGAAGCCGCGGTAGTGCAGCTCGTAGCAGAGGGCGAGGGCGAGTTGCAGGTCGTCGCCGTACGGGTCCGACGCCGCCGCCATATGGCTGTCCGGCAGGCGCACGGTGCCCGGCGGCTGCTCCAGCGCGGAGACGACCGCCGCCGACAGGTCTCCGCGGGCCGGGGGCGTTTCACGTCGCGGTCCTTCCCTTCACCTGTCTCACCCGTCCGGGGGCGGGGTGCCGTGTGGCTCACGAGTGCCCCCGGTGCCTCCGGGGAAACGCCTTGGCCTGCTGGTACGCGCATGGGGGAGGCGTCGGGTCAGGTGGGGTCCGAGGGTCGGCCATCGACATCGACAGCGGTACGGCCCCGGCCCCGCGCACCTCCCGGCTTCACCTCTTGTCCCGGCTTCACCTCTTGTCCCTGCTTCCCCTCCCGCCCCGGCTTCACCTGCCCCCGCGCTTTCCGCCGGCCGTCCGGCTTCCGTGGGTCCGCGGGCACGTCCGGATCCGCGAGAAGGGTCAGCTCGTGCAGCAGCTGCTTCATCTCCACGAGCAGTTCGCCGCTCGCCGCGGCGGCCGGCGGGTCGCGCTGCTCGCGGAAGTCGTCCGCGAGCCCGTCGTACAGCTCCTGCGCCCGCGCACGAGCCCGGCGGTAGCGCTCCCCCGCCGCCGCCCGGTCGCCGTCCGCGATCAAATCCTCCTCGGCCTGGCACAGCGTCGCGGCCTCGTCCGCGAGATCGGCGTAGCGCCGCAGGAACGCCGCGCCGGGCGCGGTCAGCCGGGCCTTGTCCCCCGCCGTGCCGGCCAGCGTGCGGGTGATCGCCGAGAGGTGGGCGACGGCCCGCTCCCACACCGCGTCGGCCTTCTCGGGCGGCGGCGGGGGCGGTCCGGTACGGCGCAGCCGGAAGCCGGGGTTGAAACGGGAGCTCTCGGTGTTCCACTCGCGGGCGCTGGCCAGCGCCCGCAGCACCTGGCCGAGGCGGCGCGCGCGGTCGTGCCAGCCCGCCGCGTCCGTGGCGCTCCGCTCCTCGTCGCGCAGGCCCTCGGCCATGATGCGCAGCAATTCGGCGCTCTCCCGGGGCAGGCGCCGCAGCTGGTCGTGCACATTGCGCAGGTGCACCGGCGGGAGGATCAGCGCGTTGACGGTGATGCCGATGACCGCCCCGATCGCGGTCTCCATGAGCCGGTGCCCGACCTCGGTCAGCGAGTAGGCGCCGTAGGTGATGACGAACAGGGCGGTGGTCGCGCCGTAGATGCCCTGGGCGCCCAGTCTGCGGTGGGTGCCGATCAGCGTCATCACCGGCAGCACGATGAGCATGGCGCCCAGCGTGCTGCCGTCGGTGACGGCCATCGCCGCGGAGGCCAGCAGGGCGCCGAGCACGATCACCACGAGCTGCTGGAGTCCGGACCGCAGCGAGCGGTAGACGGTGGCGTCGACCAGCGCCAGCGCGGTCCAGGGGGCCATCAGGGCCAGCGGCGCGTTCAGCCACCAGCCGGTCAGCGCCCAGGCCGTGACCGCGGCGCCGGCCGCTTTCAGCGACTGGACGACGGTGTCCCGCTCCGGCCCGGACCCCCGCACCGCGCCCCGCACCGTGCGGCCGACCGCGGCCACTTCCCACCACACCCACCGCCACCCGGCCGTGCCCCTCGCCTCCGCCAACGCCGCCTCCCGGCTCACTCTTCCGTGCGGGTCGGGTCCGCCGCGGTCACCGGTGGCCCGGCGCGCTGGGTACCCATGATCGTCCGCCCTAGTCGGACCGGCCGGCCACCGCGCCGCGTCGAACACCCCTGCCGTTCCGTCTGCCGCACGGGTGATCCCGGGCACCCGTAGGGGTGGTCGCGCGGACCACGGCGCTTCGTAACCGTCCGAGCCCGCCTTGACTGGATGCGCGCTTTCCCGCGTAGCGCCACCGTCCCGCACCACCTATCCCCCGACTCCCATGGAAGC
Source organism: Streptomyces sp. Ac-502 (assembly GCF_045222935.1). Taxonomy (NCBI): domain Bacteria; kingdom Bacillati; phylum Actinomycetota; class Actinomycetes; order Kitasatosporales; family Streptomycetaceae; genus Streptomyces; species Streptomyces sp. Ac-502. The sequence continues at coordinate 7,785,220 of NZ_JBHFFO010000001.1, read as the reverse complement.
TCTCACCCTGATGCGTATCCGTTCCGCAGTCGTCACAGCGCTCGCCGCGGCCGGCGCGGCCGCCCTCGCCCCGCAGCCCGCCGCCGCGAACTCGGCGTCGAGCCCGACGATCTCCTCCCTCACCGAGTCCGAGGCCGTCGGGCTGCTGCGCATCCCGCTGAGCGAGTCCAACGTCGCGACGGTCCTGGGCCTCGCCGAGACGGCCGCCCGGCCGCTGAACATGGAGAAGGGCGCCTCGCTCACCGGGAAGTGACAGCGCGGGGCAGTCGCCCCCAGGGCGCACACACGTACGAGCCGCTGCGCACGCGTGCGCCCCCGTCTGCGCCTGCCCGCCCCCTCGCCCCGACGGCACCGTGGAGTACAGAACCGGTACCCCGGACTCCGACGAGGAGAGCGAAGTGATCCACATCAGCGAGACGCTCATGCTGCAGACGGTCGAGGAGTTCCTCACCGCGGAGGAGATCTCCCGGCTGGTCAAGATCATGGACAGCGAGGCGGCCGGCTGGCAGCCCCGCCACCAGGCCGAGGTCCTCAAGGCCCCGGCCACCGCCCAGGAGGTCCTGGCCGACGCCACCCAGCGGGCGCTGCCCGCGATCCGGCGCAGTATGCCGTCCATCGCCGGATCAGGGCACTGGGGTTACACCGAACTCGCCGTGGGTGAGAGCGTGCCCACCCACCTCGACGGGATCAGCAGCCCGCGGACGCCGCCCCGGCGCATCGGCCGGATCGGCGTGACGATCGCGGACGCGGCGGAAGGCGGCCGGTTCTACATCGAGACGACGTCGGACTCCGCTCCCTGGACCGACACGCTGCTGGACGCGGCCGACGGGTACGAACCGGGTACACCGCTCAGCCGCAGCCTGCCGCACGGCCCCGCCGTCCACGAGGACACACCGCAGTGGCTGAGCGCGCCGCGCAAGAGCCGGTGGCTGACCGACGCCGGGCCGGGGGTGGCCGTCGCGTACGGCGCGCAGGTCATCCACGGCGTCACACCGGTGCTCCGCGGCCGGGTACGCAAGTTCGTCACCGACCTCGTGGACACGGCGACGGCCTGACGCCGAGCGGTGGGTCCCCGCCGCCCCCGGCCGCATGTTCCCAGCCTCGTGCGCCCGGCCTCCTTCACTCGGCTTCCTTGGTTCCGCCTCCTCCTCGGACTCCTTCGTTCCGCGCCTTCCCCTCCCCGCATCACCCCGCTGAACGATGGCGGTGCTGGCCCCGGTTGCTCTGTGCGTGCCGGGCGGCGGGCGTCGGTGCGGTGGCGAGGTCGAGCTGGCGTACGAACTGGTGGAAGCAGAGCAGGACGGTCAACGGCGGGAGGCCCGCCACGGCGATGCCCGCCGGGGAAGGGTGCACCTGGGCGATGCAGAGCAGCGTGGCCACGGCGGCAAAGAAGATCACGACGGCCCAGGAGTGCAGCGTACGGCGCCGGTAGGCGCGGGCGCGCAGGATGGACAGGGTGGCCACGACCCACGGTCCGTAGATCAGCAGTGGCCACAGCCCCGCGATGTCCGACGGGGCGACGCCGTCCGCGATCGCGCGCAGCGACGGGTAGGAGGCCACCGCGCCCAGCGCGGCGACGGCGATCGCGATCACCGCCGTCATCAGCACGGACGACGCGCTCAGCAGGCGCCTCCAGGACCAGCCGACGGGCGCCGCTTCACCGTCCGCGTCGGCGTCGGAGTCCGGTGCGGCGCATCCGGCCGAGTCCGCCGGGAAGAACGCGGCCTCGTCCGCGGGGAAACCGGTCCCGGCGGCGTGGAATCCGGCCCCGGAGACGTGGAAAACAGCCTTTCCGGGGTGGTACACGATGTCGTCAAGGTGGTGAGCGACACCGTCGTCCAAACGATCCGGACGATCCGAGTAGTCCAAGTGGTCCGAGTGGCCAAAGTGGTCCGCGTATCCCAAGTGGTCCGAGTGACCGGGGTGATGGGCGACACCGTCGTCCGACGGGTACGCGATGTCGTCGGTGGGAAAGACGGCCCCGGGGTGGCGGTAGAGCCCATCGGGGTGCGGGGAAAAGGCTTCGGGGGGAAGACGGCCTCGGCGGCCGGAAACACGGACTCGCCGGCCAGGAACACCGGGTCACCGGCGGGGAACACGGACTCACCGGCCGGGAAAACGGACTCGCCCACCGGGAACGCGGCCGCCGGGCCGCCTGCCGCAGGGGGCTGTTCGGCGGTGTCCCACAGCTCCGCCAGCTCGTGGCCCAGCTCCTCCACGACGGCGGCGTCCCACCCGTCGGCGGCCATCTCCCGGCCCAGGTACCCGTCGTGCGGGTAGTGCGGGTACGGGTACGGGGTGCCGCCGGGAAAGGCGCCGGGCTCCGTGCTCTGGCGCGGCAGCCGGTGCCGGCCGGTACCGGGAGGCACGGGGGCCCGCGGGGTGTCGTTCACAACAGCTCTCACAGGAATCGGTGGTGGCCGGTGGGGAAGGGGCCGGCCGACGCGCCGCCCGGCAGGGGCGGCGGGCGCCGGTGGAGCCGTTACCGGCCGTCCTTGATGCCGTCGAGGGCTGCCAGCAGCTGTTCCAGCAGGTCACCGGTGTACTCCAGCCGCACGCGCTGCCCGGGGCGCAGCAGATGGACGTCGGGACGGACGTCGGGCGCGCTGCGGGGCACGGTCGAGCTGAGCTGCCAGGAGCCGAGCTGGCGCGTGGGGGAAACGATCGTGTCAGTCATACGTCGTCAACGAACGCGCCTCACAGCGGGTGACTGCGGCATACGGGCGAATCAGAATTAAGATAACTAATTCCTCATAACGGTGCTTCGCTGACGGAACCGGGAGCAGCCGCACCGGCACGAGTGGAGCAGACCGGGCACCGTACGGCCGTCTCATCGGGCCGCCGCCCCGAGGCACACCACTGACCAGCGACAACACCATAAAGGGAGAGTCGCGGGCAAACGGTCAGAAACGCTGACAAAACCGGCACCTTTCCCGCATCGGTCTACGGCCCGCACCGGAGCGCCACGCCTCCCACACCCTGCGCGCCCGCCCCACTCCCCTCACCCTGTGTGCACGTCAGGCCCCCTGCCCCGAAGGGGGAAAGCTGTAGTTGAGTCGAAAGATGTTGCCCGGGTCGTACGTGGTCTTCAGCTCGGCCAAGCGCCGGCGGTCCTCCGGGGCGTACCCGCTGCGCACCACGGTGGCGGAAGGTTTCGCCTCGCAACAGTCCGGCGAGCGACCGGGGATCCGCCGCAAGGCCGTGGTCGCGCGAGAACGCCGCGGGTACGTCCATCATCGTCCAGCCCCTTCCACCGCGCCCGCCGCACCTGCCGCATCCACCGCATCCACCGCATCCACCGCATCCACCAGGAGTTCCCCAGTCCCACCGGCCCCACCGAGCGCACCCGAAGCACCCGGCACACCGGATACCCCCGACCCACCAGCACGCCCCCCACGCCCCCGCAACACCCGCTCCGTCCGCTCATCCATCGGAAAGAACAGCTCGATCGCCAGCTCCGAGAGCGTGACGTCGGCCGGTGCGCCGAAGGTGGCGATGCTGCTGAACATCGCCAGTTCCCCGTACGGAGTCCGGAACCGCATCGGCACCACCGCTTCGCGCGGTCCGCGCTCCTGCGGCGGGGCCGGGGTCTCGTGCGCGGGCACCTCGTAGGCGCGGACCTCCTCGTACAGGGCCCTCAGTGCGGGATCCCCGGTGGTGTGCGCCTGCTGCGCCAGCCCGCCGAGCAGGTACGCGCGCACCTCCCCGTAGTCGATCGCGTATGCCGGGAGGCTCTCTGGATGCAGGGCCAGCCGCATCGCGTTCGGCGTGGGCGCCAGCAGTTCCGGCGGGGCCACGTCGAGCAGGACGCCCATCGCGCGGTTGGCGCGCACCACGTTCCACAGCCGGTCGACGACGACTGCCGGGTACGGCTCATGCCCCTCCAGCAGCATGTCCACCGCCGCACGCACCGCGCGCATGTCCTCGCCCTCCAGCGGACGTTCGCGGTAGACGGGCGCGTAGCCCGCGGCCATCAGCAGGCTGTTGCGTTCGCGCAGCGGTACGTCCAGATGGCGGGCCAGGCGCAGCACCATCTTCTGGCTGGGCCGGGCGCGCCCGGTCTCCACACAGGACAGATGCCGCGACGAGGTGTCCGCGCGCAGAGCCAGCTCCAGCTGACTGAGCTTCCGTCGCAGCCGCCACTCGCGCAACAGCACACCGACCCGCGGAGGTTGCTCAACTCCCATGCGGCCGACCCTACCGAGGCCCCTGCGGACCGGCCATGACCTCAGAGGCCATGCTCCCCACGCACGACCGCACGCCCCCGTCACCACACCTGCCTGCCACCACCACCCCACCCTCGCCCGCCCCGCCAAGGCGCGCGGCACCAGGCGCAGTTGACAGGGACGGCAATGGTGAGCGACACGGCGGACGGCGCGGACAACGAAGATCTCCGCGGAGACCGCCGGACTGCTCGCGCTGGGGCGCCGGCGGGTCGGAGAGCGCGTACCGCCCGGGTACATGGACGCGAAGAAGGACGGTTACGGCGCGGTCGGCGACTTCTTCGTATGGGAACAGCTGCCGCGCGAGGCGTCCCGGCGCCGGTGCGACGTCCTGTTCGTGACCGCGGACGCGAAGGAGGACTGGTGGCGCAAGGAACGCGGCAACAACCGCGGCCCCCGGCCCGAGGTGGCGCGCCGGCTCCACGGTCCGCCGCGCGCCCACCTGCGCCGCCGGGGTGCGCTGCACCGTCCCGGCCATCAACGGGTGGCTTCCCGGCCATCAACGGGTGGCTGTGATCGGCACCCGTCGCTAGAGCTCGTGGTCCTGCGCCAGCCCTTCCCAGTCAGTGCTGCGAAGCGCGAGGTCTGCGTCCTCGCCCGACGGGACGTCCAAGCCGGTCTGGAACCAGATCACGATGAGGGCGGAACGGTGCAGCACCTGGTCGAGCTCAGGGGCGACCGCTGTCGAGCGGAAGGCACCGACGCAAGCCACGGCAGGCAGCACCTCGACGGGCCCGAAGGCGCCGGCGGCCCGGTCGTCCGGGTACTCGCGGAAGGGGGAACCAGGTGGACCGGTGCGGCGGGAAACGCACGCTCAGCCTGCTGCTTGAGGCCGCTGACCTTCATGTCGTTGACGAGCTTGCACGGGTAACCCTCCAGCATTCCTCCGTAGGTCGAAGACATACGCAGCTCGTCGAGCTGGATCGAACGGCCGGACGAGAGGGTGAGGTGGCTCAGTGACATGTCGACAACCCTATGCGCACGCCTCACTCGCGATGACGGCCTGAGGCGGAGGCCCGGTCGGCCCGCCCGCCGTACTGCCGCGGGCGGGCCGACCGGGCCCGATCACCGACGCGACTCAGCCGTCGATCACGACCTCGTCGTGCAGACCCTTGGCGTCAACGCCCGGGTACATGCTCAGCGTGCCGTCGGCCCAGCGCACCAGGACGTCGTTGGGCCGCTCGTTGGCGACGAAGGCACCCGCGCCGACCACCGTGGCGTGGAGCCACTCGGACTTCCCCTGCCGGATCTGCGTCTCACCGTGCAGGCCCTCGGTGTCCACGCCCGGGTAGATGGCGGCCTCACCGTCCGCCCACCGCACCAGCAGGTCCGCGGTCTTCTTGCCGGTGAACTCGCCCGCGGTGACCTGCGCGGCGTGCTGCCACGTGGCGTTCGCCGGCACCAGCGTCTTCTCGGCGGCCGGCTTGACGCCGTTGGTGTCCAGGTCGGGGTGGAGCGTGACCTGGCCGTCGTCCCAGACGACCACTAGGTCGTCGCGCTGCGCGTTGGCCGTGAAGCGGCCGGCGGTGATCTGCGCGGCGTGGCCCCACGCCTTGTCGTTGGCCGGGGCGAGCTGCTTCTCGCCGTGGAAGCCGTTCTTGTCGACGTGGGTGTACTGGGTCAGCTCCCCGTCGCTCCAGCGCACCACGAGCCCGTCCGAGCCGTTGCCGAAACTGGCTCCCGTGATCCCCTCCGCGAAGTTCCACGCACTCTTCTTGGCAGCGGAGTTGGGCGCCGCCAGCTGGTGTTCGGCGGAGAAGGGCCGCTTGGGGTCCTTGCCGTCCGCACCCTCGTAGAGGGTCACCTCGGCATCGCTCCACCGCACGATCATGTCCATGTGCCGGGCGCCGCCCGCGGAACCACCGGTGAAGTACCCCGTGGCGATGTGCGTGGCCTTGCCCCACGGCGCGGAGGCACCGACACCGGCGCCCGGCTGCACGACGGACGCCGGTGAGCCACCCTCCGCGGGCGCACCGCCAACGGCCTGAGCCGGTACGGCCGTAGCCACCGCACCACCGGACACCGCCACCGCGGTCACTGCCGTCATCAACGCCCTGCGAACACGTATGCTGTCCATTTTTCCTTTTCCTGACATCACGAATGGGGGGCGATATCGCGTTCCCTCGCGACGGGAATCCACGCGCGCCCAAGCAACACACCACGCCCGCAAGAGGTATACGACACTCCGCACAACACGGCCATGACAATGCCGGGCGACCGCCACTAAAGGGAAAACGAATGCTTTCTGCACAGGCCGGTGAAGCGGTGTTGGCCCACGGCAAGCAGCAGTCGAGCCTCGCGCCGTCTACACCACCTGCTCACACCATGGAAGCGGATAACTGCCTCTGCGCGCATCCCTTTCATGGGGGCAGAGGATCACTTCGGCAAGTACGGCGGCAAGGCCCACGTTCCCCAGCACATCTCACCACTCGGCTTGGCCACCGAGCCCACTTCCCCGCAGTCAGCGGCACCCCGTAAACCCTCACAACACCCGCAGTCGGTGAAGCTGCGGGATTCGGTTCAGCCGAGCTCCGCTTTCCCTCCCCCTGAACGGGTGGACCCGAAAGCCCCTCCGACACCTTCGCCGTCCGGCGGTGCAAACATTGCCGTAAGAGCGGCGGGGCCCCGCCCGGTGCTGCACCGGGCGGGGCCCCGCCCAGGGCCGGAAAGGCTGCTCCGCGGCGGCCCGTCCAGGTCCAGTCAGGAGACCGATCAGCCGACGATCTTGACCTCGTCGTGCAGGCCCGCGGCGTCGACGCCCGGGTACATGCTCAGCGAGCCGTTGGCCCAGCGCACCATGACGTCGTTGGGCCGGTCGTTGGCGACAAAGGCACCCGCGCCGACCACGGTCGCGTTGGTCCAGGCGGAACCCTGCGGGCGGATCTGCGTCTCGCCGTGCAGGCCGGCGGTGTCGATGCCCGGATAGATGGTGGCCTCACCGTCGGACCAGCGCACCAGCAGATCCGCGGTCTTCTTGCCGGTGAACTCGCCCGAGGTGACCTGCGTGGCGTGCGGCCACGTGGTGTTCTTGTTGACCAGCGTCCGCAGCGCGCTCGTCTTGACGCCGTTGGTGTCCAGGTCGGGGTGTAGCGTGACGTGGCCGTCGTCCCAGACGACCACCAGGTCGTCGCGCTGCGCGTTGGCCGAGTAGCGGCCCGCGGTGATCTGCGCGGCGTGGCCCCACGTCGTGTTGCCGGCCGGGGCGAGCTGCTTCTCCCCGTGGAAACCCTTCTTGTCCACGTGGGTGTACTGCGTCAGCTCACCGTCGCTCCAGCGCACCACCAGGCCGTCCGAGCCGTTGCCGAAGCTCGCTCCGGTGATCCCCCGCGCGTAGTCCCAGGTGCTCTTCTTCGTCGGGGTGTTGGGCGCCGCGAGCTGGTACTCGGCGACGAAGGGGGCCTTGGCGTCCTTGTCCTCCGCGCCCTGGTACAGGGTCACCTCGGCGTCGTTCCAGCGCACGATCATGTCCATGTGCCGGGTGCCGCCCGCCGAACCACCGGTGAAGTACCCCGACGCGACGTGCGTGGCCTTGCCCCACGGCGCGCTGGGGAAGACCGTACGGTAGCGAATCGCCTGGACCCACGCCGCCAGGTCGTCCACGCGAGTAGCCGTGGCCTCCGTACGCGTCTCGCTCGGGTCGATACCGAAGCAGCCGGCCTGCCGGGAGGTGCTGCTGATGCCGACCAGTTCCACCCCCTTCGCGCCGGTCCGCACGACAGGGGCGCCCGTGTCACCGGGGCACAGGGCGGCACCGGAGGCACCACTGATCTTCAGCGACGCGGCGTCCGTCGCGTTCACGGTGAAGGCGGCGGAGTGCAGGCGGTCGGGAGCCCACTCCTCCTTGGTCCGTCCGTAGCCGGCGACCTGCACCTGGTCGCCAGGGCCCGGCACGGTGGCCGCCACGGTCGCCGGAGCGATTCCCGCGACGGGTTTGGCGAGCCTGGCCATCACCAGATCGCGTTCCTCGCGGGGCACGAGTTCCACGACGTCCGCGGTCTGACCCTTGTCGCTGGTCATGTCCGTGCGACCGATGACGGCGGTCGTCTTCTTCTTCGGGGCCCCTGCCGCGATCTTGAAGTCCTGGTCGGGGTTGTCCGCGAAGCACCTGCTGGCGGTCAGTATCCACTGCGGGTCCACCAGCACGCCGGAGCAGCCGCGCGCACCGGCGATGTTGATCTGAGCGGTGAAGGCGTACTCGCCGTCTTTCGCCGCGGTGCCGACCACCGCGTGTGCGGGCATGGCAGTCAGCAGGCCTGCGGTGATTCCGCCGGCGAGTATGCCGGTAAGCCGCGTCGCACGCGGGATCTTGCCGAACACGTTGTCTCCTTCGGTAATTCCCGCTGCAGCGAGAGCTGCAGCGTCGGACGGGGCCGCCTGGGCGCGCCGCGTTCCGGTGCAGCGGTGGCACTGATGCCACATGACGAGGGTCGGGTCACTTGGTGGTGATGAGTTCCAGCAGCGTGTGATCCCGGTTGTTGGGATCCGCGGTCTCTCCCACTGCCGTCCAGGTGTTCTTCGCCACGTCGAAGGACACGCTGCGCTCCTTCACCTTCATGTTGGCGCGAAGTGCGAAGTCGTTTCCCCTGATGGCGTACACGCGGTCGAGTTCCATGCTCAGATAACCCTGCTTGCCGGTCACACGGAAGCAGAACTTGCCCTTGTCGCGCGCGAAAACCTCGACCAGCCCCGGGGCACTGTCACAGTCCGCGAGCACGATGTGCCCGTCACCCCGCTTGAGGAGCAGGCCGGTCTCCTTGAAGATCTTGTCGGCCTGCGGGTAGTTGAAATCCTCCACCCCCGACGGCTCCGAAGAGGCCGCCTGATCCGGCTGCCCCGCAGCCGTTGCTCCCGTTCCCGCCAGAAGCACTGCGGCAGCAGCCGCAGCTCCGGCAGCCAGCAGTCGAGAAGTCGCCTTCACGGTTCCTCACCCTCGTGGTTCTTCGCAATGAAAAGGCCGCACGCGTGACACGCGTGCGGGGACAGGCCTTCGTCGGTACCTCCGGGTACGGCCGCCTTGCCGACAGTACGGCGACAGGCGAACTCACGGGTATTCCGGGCCAGTTCGCATATTGGTATCACCTGACGGCGAACCTCTCGTGGGCCGCAAAATGCAGCTTGAAGCACACATGCCAAAGATGCGAACAACTGCGCCCGAAATGCACACATCTATTGCCATGTTCGGCTAGTAACCTCCGTGCCTGCTCCGCCGTTTCGATACCTACTCGTGATGCATCGCCGCGCATGGCCGAATTGTTCGGCGATGATTCCCCGGATGTCGCGCGGCGTGCGAGCCTGCTCTGCCACGCCGTCAGGTGACACACCGACGGGCCCGAACGGGCCGAGAGACCTTGAGGAAGCATGTACCGACACAGAACGTCGCCGCTCTATGCGGCGGGCAAGAGGGCTGTGGTCGTCGCGACTGCGGTCGTGACCCTGTGCGCAGGGGTGTTAGGCACTCCGGCCGCCCTTGCGGCGACTGCGGAGCCCGGTGCCCAGACACAACCGCTGAGCCAGCGGGCACAGGTACTGGAGGCCTGGCGGGACGGCGGCCGGGGGTCAAGGAGGCCGCGCAGAGGGCCTTGGTCGGCTCGGACGAGGACATCAAGAAGTTCCTTGCCGAAGGCCGACGCATAGCCGCCGAAGAAGACGACCGCCTCACCGTGATACGCATGCTGAACACCAGCGGCAAGGGGTGCGGGAGGCTGCGCAGAAGGCCCTGGACGGAACCGCGGACGACATACGCAGGTTCCTCGAATCGGGGTTCCGGTCACCCTTCGCCGATGACCAGCGGGCAGCCGTGCTCCAGGCGATGCACAACGGTGACCGTGCGGTCCAGGAAGCCGGACAAAAGGCACTTGACAACGGCTCCGCCGACGCGCTGGCGGACTTCCTGGCTTCCGGCCGGGCAAAGGCCCAGCAGGAGGACGACCGGGTCCGGGCGCTGAAGGTCATGCGCGAGGGCGGCCCGCAGGTGAAGAAGGCCGCCCAGGACGCACTGAGCGGCTCGGCCGAAGACGTCAAGGAATTCCTGGACAACGGGCAGCAGGCAGCACGCGCCCGCGACCAGGAAACCCTGACCGTCACCCAGCTCGCCGAAGCCGCCACGGAAGCCGGCAAGCGGGCGAAGCGCGAGACCGACGCGGCCAAGGAGGCCGCGACCCGCGCCGAGACCGCCGCAAAGGAGGCCAAGGAGGCGGCCCGGCGGGCCGCCGAGGCCACGGCGGCCGCCAAGGACAACGCGCAGAAGGCAGCCGACGCCGCAGGCCGGGCAGCGGATGCCGCGGACTCCGCGGCGGAGGCGTCACGTACCGCTGTCGAGGCGGCGAACACGGCTACCTCGGCTGCCCGGGCGGCTGCCAACGCCGCCTCCGCCGCCGCCTCCGCCGCGGCTGCCGCAGGCCGGGCCGCCTCACAGGCGTACCAGTCCGCCAGCGCCGCGGCCCAGGACGCGAACCAGGCCGCAACCGCTCGCAAGGCGGCTCAGCAAGCGCGGAACGCCGCGGCCGACGCGCGCAACGCCGCCGGCGCCGCGCTCAACGCGCTCAACGCCATCTTCGACGCGGTCGACTCGGCTCAGGCCGCGGCCCGCGCCGGTGCCCACGCCGCTGCCGCCGCGACGGCGGCCGCCCAGGCAGGCTCGTATTCGGCCACCGCCGGAGCAGAAGCTCGACGGGCGTCGGCAGCCGCGGCGAAGGCACGTCGAGCGGCAGCCACCGCCACCCGGGCGGCCAACGCTGCGGAAGCGCTGGCCAATACGGCCGCGGCCGCCGCAAAGGAAGCGAACACCGCCGCGAACGCCGCCGCCAAGAATGCGGACGAAGCCGCCGCGGCGGCCGAGGACGCCGCCAAGCATGCCGGTGAAGCCAGCCAGTGGGCGGACAAGGCGAAGAAGCACGCCGCTGCCGCGGTCAGCGCCGCCAATGACGCGGCCAAGGCAGCCCAGCAGGCCCGCGACGTCGAGCAGACAGCCCGCAAGGCGGAGGCGGCCGAGCTGGCCGCCGACAAGGACCGGGCTGTCCAGGCGGCCGAAGAACTCAAGGACAAAGAGCGCGAGCAACGCGCCGACCTGGAGTGGGACCAGGCGGAATCGACCCGCCGCGACAAGGAGACCCAGCAGCTCCTCACCGAGGCCGACGCCGCGGGCACCGAACCCGCCGTCGCAGCCGGCAAGGGTCGACGGGCGGCCATGCGCCTGCTGACCACCGGAGGACCGTGGACCCAGCGCGCGTCCGCGGCGGCATTGTCAGGAACCGACGCGGACGTACTGGCATGGCTGCGTGAGGCGCGTCGGACGGCATCCGAGCAGGACGACCGCGCTCGCGTGAACCATCTCGCCGACTCCGGGAACCCAGGTGTGAAGAAGGGCGCCCTGGAAGCACTGAACGGCTCTGCCGCCGACATCGAGAAGTTCCTCCAGACAGGCCAGCACACTGCTCAGGCAGACGACTACCGTGCCGAAGTGCTGCGGCTGATGAATGCCGGCGGCCCGGCCGTCAAGAAGCAGGGCAGCGCCGCCATCGACGCGGGAACCACCGAGCCGTTGCGGGCCTTTCTGCGAGAAGGGCAGTACGCGGCACGTGAGGAAGACGACCGCGCCGAGACCGTCCGGATCATGAGCAAGGGAGGCGCCACCGTGAAAGCCGCGGCGGAGGCCGCCCTGGCCGGGCCGCCTGCCATGCTGCGCAAGTTCGTAAGCGTGACGCAGTACAGGGCCGCCAAACGGGACTTCGACACTGCCGTCCATGTCGCGGAGGTCAACCGGCTCGTCTCGGACGCCCAGCGCACGGCAGCGACAGCGAAGGACAACGCCGCGCAGGCGGCCGCAGCCGAAGCCCGGGCCCGCAGGGCATCGGACGAGGCGAACGAGTACGCCCGGCAGGCCAAGGAGTCGTCCGACGCCGCCAAGGGCTACGCCGACCAGGCGAAGGACTCGGCGCGGGAGGCCGACCGGTCAGCCGCGCAGGCCGCGGAGTCCGCCCGGCAGGCCAAGCAAGCCGCGGCGACGGCGAACAGTGCCGCCGCCGCTGCCACGTCCTCCGCTCGGCAGGCCGCCGCGTCCGCCGACCGTGCGGCTGCCTCTGCCGACTTCGCCTACCAGCAGGCGGACCGCGCCGCCGCTTCGGCCATAGCAGCGGGCAAGGATGCCGCAGAGGCCGCCACGGCGGCGATCTCAGCCGTCCAGGATGTCATCGCGAAGCTGGCCGAAGAGGCGAAGAACAACCAGGACGTCGAAATCGGCGACGGCAGCAGCGAGGACTACGACGGCCCGAGCGAAGAACTTGGTGACGAAGGCGGTCTTTCCGACGCGGACAAGGCCGCATTGGTCCTCGACGTCGCCGGTATTTTTGATCCGACTCCGATCAGCGACGGCGCTTCCGGGATCATCAGCCTCTTCCAGGGAGATTGGACGGGCGCCAGCCTCTCGCTGGCCTCCTTTATTCCGCTGGCCGGGGACATGCTGGCCAAGCCGGCGAAGTTCGCCAAGTACATCGAGAAGTTCGAGCACCTCGCCAAACACGCGACCGATCTCGACTGGGTCGCCAATGCGACCAAGAGCATCAGTCATCTGTCACCCACGCAGTGGCACGCCGCTCTCACCAAGATGAACAAGCTGTCCGGTGACGCTGCCAAGCGATACGGGAACAAGCAATTCCTCAAGACCGCGCAGTCCAAGAACCTGCCGACGAGTGGACCGGTACCTTTTGTGCCGCGCAAGGACTGGAACCCGAAGGCGCCGCAGGTTCGCGGCGGCGGGTACAAGGACGCCTACGGTAACATCTGGAAGCGCGCGACCGACGGAAAAGACGAATGGGACGTGCAAATACCCAAGGGGAAGAAGTTCGAGATCTTCGCCGGAAGTAAGAACCAGGGCAAAGATTACTCACACGCCAACATCTCAAAGGAAGGATATGTGACCCACTGATGCAATTCGAGCCGACGGACGTTGTCGTCCGAATCTGCTTGAACACAGCAGGGGCCGAGTCCGCATCTGCCGCGATGCGCATCTCCCTTCCGCTCATCGAGGAACTCGACCCACGGGCTGTCCAATTCGAAGAGGCCGACCCGGACGGCCTTCGACGGGGCTACCTCGTGGAACTGCTGCTGGTCCTCCCCTGCGTGGAGACCGAACGCCCGGACACACGGCTCACCACGACGGTTCGGCCACTGGTCCGGCGCTTGGGACTGGACGACGAGAAATTCACCGTCGACGATGCCACTGGCACCTCCGGCGATGTTTCGGCGAATGAACGAGAGTGGCAGAACGGCCGTACCGCGTGCGGAACCTACGCGCTGTACGCCCAGATCGGCGCGGACCCCATGGATCCGCCGGCGGGTGGGCCGGAAGAGGCGGACGAGGACGACGAAGACCTCGACCTCGACACGGATGACCAAGACTCCGTTCCGCCCTTCACCGCTGGAGAACTGGCGGAGATGTCCGGTCTGGTACAGGATTTGACGTCACTCCAGGTATCGTTCACTGCCGAAATCGAAGGGCTCGATGAGACGGCCGCCCGGTCCGCAGTGTCAGAACTGGTGGAACAATGGCGTCCCCTCGCGGGCGACTTCGTTGTCGACACTCTGTCGGCCGATGAACACAGCACACTTGTGCTGGGGGGACACTCAGGCCCGACTGCTTGGGACACGGATTCCCCGACGGCGGCGCTGACCGCTTTCGTGGAACAACTCGACCAACGCTTTCGAGGGCCGGTGACCACGACCGAGACCGGCGCCGGTCCGTTCGCCACCATGTCCTGGAGCGCTCCGGAATCGGAGCGGCAGGGACTGACCCGCCTGGAGATACACGCGGGCACAGGCTTGGTCCGAGCGGCCATGGCAAGCGGTTCCTGACACAGCGCGACATCAATACGGCGTGAGCTTGCCTCTGCCGACAACTGGTGCCGGCGGCGAATCCGCGGATCCACCGCCGACACCAGCTTGACCACGGGATCGAGGCGTCAAAGGCCACAGCCGCCGTCTCTCCTTCCGCCGGAGCGCCGCCGGGCGCCGGAACGGTCGTACGGGAGGATCGTCGCGGCCACGGTTCGGTGAGCAGAGCCATCAGGACCGCCAGGATCGCGATGCCGGGCGCGACGGAGCCGGTGGAGACCGCGTCCGCCATTCGGCCCGCCCTCGTCATCCACCCACCACGCCACTCCCACTCCCATCGCAGGAGCCAGGACGTTCGCGGCCGACGCCTCACGTCGGCCGTGGTCATCGTCCACACGCTGGCGGTCGTCTGTACCACCGGTTTCGTACGGACCTTGCAGCTCATGGACTATCCGATGGTCGCGCGCTTGCGTGCGGGTGCTTCCGAGCAGTACATGGCCACCCACAACGACATGTTCCGGCGCGTTCTCGCGCCAGGCCTGTTCACGGCGGGAGCCACCGCGTTGCTTCTGCTCGTTCTACGGCCGGAGAAACATTCGACGGAGGCACTCTGACGTTACTGGCCAGAACAGAGGAAATTCCTACCTTGTCGGTCGCGCCGCTCACCTCACCCGGCGATACCGACCCGGGTGCGGGGCGTGTAGCCCGCCCCGACACAGTGATCTGCTGACCACCGGAAAGACCGCTGCTCGGAATGGCGGACAGTACGGATGACGCCGCCATGGCGAGACCGGCGGCGAAATCACCTGCACCTGCGGCCGGCGACCGGTCGCGTCGTCCACCGTCCCCAGGCGGGAGCCACCCAGCCCACTTTTCACACAGCGGATTTACGGGCCGCGCCCAGCGCATGCCGCAGCCCGGCACCCTCCCCCGGAGGCCGCACAGCGAGCCTTCTCCCGTCTGACCGCGTCAGCCGCGTGTCGGACAGATCTGTGAACCGATGAAGCTCCTGGTAGAGACAGGTTCTAGGACCTGGTGCGCCGGGCGAAGCTGCGCCGGCGCGTCGAGCACGACTACCGCGAACTCAGACACGGCCTGGGACTCGACCACTTCGAAGGACGCTCCTGGCCGGGCCGGCATCACCACGTCACCCTGGCCACCGCCGCCCACGCCTTCCTCACCGAACAGCGGCTCTCACCAAATAACGACAGGATTTCACACAGGAGTTTGATTCTGGTCGGTGGTTCGAACGCTTCCGGCCCGAGGCGGGCAGCTATGGGATCGGGGGGCACACCCACCTTCATGTCATGTCGATGCCGCTTCGGAGCACCGGGCTGATGACCCCCGGGGTCAAGAACCCCAAGCCGGCCAGGGCGGGTGAGCACCTGGCCGGGGCGGTCCGAGAGGCCCGCAGCGGGTGAGGGGCGGGCAGGAGCCCCGACCGGGGACGGGGGGCACCCGGTCGGGGCGGTTCGGGGTGGGGGCGGAAACGCCTCCGGGAGCCCCGGCCAGGGACGGGGGGCACCTGGCCGGGGCGGTTCAGGGGCCCGGGCGCTGGGGCCCGGGAGGGGCCGGACGAGCGGCCCGGGGGGGACGGGGGTGTCGTGAGCGGTGGGGAGGAACGGGGGTGCTTCGGGGCGCGGGGAGGGAGGGGACGGGGGCGGGCTTGGGGCGGGGGGGTACAGGTCGTTCAGGTTTACTGCTGAGGCGAGGGCTGCGTAGCCGGCATCACTGGGGTGGAGGCCGTCTTCGGAGACGTAGCCGGGGGCGGTGCGGCCGGTGGTGGGGTCGGTGAGGATGTGGGCGGCGTCCAGGACGGTGTCGTAGGCGCCGCTGGTGCGGATCCAGGTGTTGAGTTCTTGGCGGACCTTGTCGCCGACGGCGTCGGTGAAGGGGAAGACGGCGCCGCGGACGGGGAGGATCGTCAGGCCGACGGCCTTGAGGCCGTGGGCGTGGGCCTGGCGGATGAGGGTGCGGTGGGCGTCGATGAGCCGGCGGGCGGTCACCGGGGGTGGGGCTTCATGCAGGGGTTGCCGGGGCCGGTTTTGGCCAGGTCGTTGGCGCCGATGTGGATGAAGACGGTGCCGAGGTCGGGGTGTTCGCGGAGGGTTTTCTCGAAGCGGGTGAGGGCCTTTTCGCCGTAGCAGGGGGAATCGCGGAGGAGGCTGTCGCCGGCCAGGCCCGCGTTGACGGCGCCTTGGGGGCGGCGGGCGGCGAGGAGGCGTTCGGCCAGCTTGTCGGAGAAGCGGTTGTCGGTGCCGGGGGTGGTGCCGACGCCGTCGATCAGGGAGTCGCCGAAGACGAGGAAGGACGAGGGGACGGGGCGGGCGAAGGGC
This sequence comes from Streptomyces sp. Ac-502, assembly GCF_045222935.1. Lineage (NCBI taxonomy): Bacteria > Bacillati > Actinomycetota > Actinomycetes > Kitasatosporales > Streptomycetaceae > Streptomyces > Streptomyces sp. Ac-502. Next base: position 7,768,833 of record NZ_JBHFFO010000001.1, on the reverse strand, counting down.
GCGGGGGGCGCCTCGGCGGAGTCGGCGAGGAGGGCGGCGCGCTGGTCGGTGGGGGTGCGGGGGCGGCCGGTGACCTCGGCCGCGGTGAGGTAGTACCAGGCGTAGGACGTGTTCCGGTCGAAGGCGTCGGTGAAGACGGTGCGCAGGTGGTCGCCGGGGGCGCGGTAGGACGTGGCCGTGGTGAAGCGGTGGACGGTGGCGGGGCCGGTGGGGCGGTCGAGGCGGAGGGAGACGGTCAGCTTTTCCAGGGCCGAGGTGGGGAACGGGAGGGCGTCGGTGAGGAGGTCGCGGCCGACCGGGATGGTGGTGGCGCGTGCGCCGCGGAAGGTGAGTTCCTCGATGGTGCCGGGCCTGGCCTTCGGGCCGCCGTCGGAGCGGGCGAGGGTGGCGCCTGCGATGTGCAGGGGCTTGGTCCCGTAGGCGTTGGACAGGCGCAGGCGGAGCTTGGTGCCGCCGACACTGACCCGGAGGACCTGCCGCAGCGTCTGGTCGGCGAACCCCTCCTCGGACCAGTTGCGGTCGATGTCGGCCGGACCACTGGCCGCCTGCTGCACGGCCGCTCCCCAGGTGGTCGTCCACTGGGGGGCGGTGGCGGCGGGTGCCGCTCCTTCGGTCCGCAGCGCGGGGAGGCGGGGGCACAGGCCCCGGCCACCGCCACCAGCGTGATCACGGTCAGCACGCTCCTGACTCCGTTCCGGAATCGCCACCGCATGTGCCAGTCCTCTCGGTCGTTCAGCCTCGCTGGGTCAGGTGATGCCCCCGTTCGCCGCCCTGTCGCCGTTCTGTGTCGCGGGCGGAGTGTCAGTCAGTGTTCGTCGGCGGGCCGGTGCGCCGGGCCGGGGCCGTTCTTCGCGAAGTACGTGGTCACCGAGACGAGGATCTCGTTGGCGCTGCGGAGTACGGCCAATTCGGCTTCCAGTTCCGCTATCCGGCGGGCGGCTCTGCGGGCGGACGCGTCGCGGCGCCGCTCGCAGTCGTCCGTGAGCAGGTCGAACGGCCCGGTGGGGTCGAATGGCCCGGTCGGGTCGAGCGGACCGGCCGGGGTGGACGGGCGCGTGAGGTCGCTCGTGTCGTCGAGGCCCTCGCGGCCTTCCTCGCGGCCGGGCGGCCGGCCGGCCTCGCTCACGGACCGGAGTCCGGTCGCTCTTCCCGGGGCGGGTGCCTTCCTCAGGCTGATCCCCTCCCCCGCTTCCCGGGCGGCCGGTGCGTCGTGTGCGTGTGGCGGTTCGTCGTCCGCCTCTCCGGCGTTCCACATGCCGTTCGCGCGGTGTACGTCGTTCGCGTCGCGCAGGTGGCGCACGTTCTCCAGGTTGGTCGGGTCCTGTAAGGCGTGCACGTTCTCCGGCTCCTTCACCGTTTTCTCCCCTCCCCCGTGACGAAGTGTCGAGCGTGGGTGTCAGTCCCGGCTGTAGCGCCGAAGGGTGCCGGTCGCGAAGACGATGGCGAGCAGGACCGCGGCCACCGTCATGGTCACCGGCGGCTGGGCGGCGGCCAGTTCGCTGCTGTCGCGCAGGGCGCCCATGTAGTCGAAGATCGGCAGGCCGTTGGCGACCGTGTACCAGAGCGGGAGGTAGACCGCCTGGAAGAGCCGGTGCGTGCGGCTGAGGGTGCCGAGGGCCAGGGCCAGGGACGGGATGAACAGCACCCCGCCGACCCAGGAGGCGATGCCCGTCGTCTCGGACTCGATGATCATGCGGATGAGCGGGCCGATGCCGGCCAGGGCGGTGATGGTCAGTCCCGCCCCCACTCGGCGAGCATCCGGCGGCGCACCGCGGGATAGGCGCCGAGGACGGTCTCGACGGCGTACTCGTGGCGCTGGGTGCCCAGGCGGGACCAGATGATGATGGGCCAGATCCAGGCCAGCGGCAGCATGACGCGGGAGGTGCCGTGCAGCGGGGCGGTGATGCCCAGCAGGACCAGGAACGCGGCACCCAGCCACCACCACCAGGGCACGCCCTTGAGCAGGATGCGGATCTCGCCGGCCCAGATGCGCGCGGTCACGCCGCCGGGTTCGGGGCGGGTGCGCAGGATGGCCGCGGGGCGGGTGGACGCCGGGGACTGTCCCGCGACCTCGTCGATGAAGACGGGCTGGAACGCGCCGGCCGCGCTCTCCGGCTGCGGTGTGCGCTCGCGGCGCTGCCAGGTGCGGGCCGGGTCGAAGCGGCCGAACCACAGGGCGGGCAGGACGGCGACGGCCACGGCGAGGAGGAGAAGGGCGATGCGGCCCAGGAGGTAGGTCGCGGTGGGCGTGAAGCCGTCCCAGGTGAACGTGCCGAGCGGCTTGTCCAGGTAGGTCAGGCCGAGGCTGAACGAGCCCGTCATGTCGATCCTCTGGGCGACCATGTCGTCGTACATGGACCGGGCGACTTCGTAGACGCCGGTGCCGCCGAGCAGCTGGCCCGGGCCCTGGCCGACCGTCGCGATGACGAGCCAGACGCAGAACCAGACGATGTTGCCGAAGCCGGTGCGCAGGACCGGCAGGGTCTCGAAGAGCAGCGCGCACGCCGCGGTGAGGGCCGCGAGCGGCAGCGCCACCAGGAAGAACGGCTGCCAGAGGGCGTAGAGGTCGACGTCGTAGGACTCACCGCGGGCCAACTGCATGACGAGCGCGGTGATCGCGAGCACGCCGAGCATGGACGACAGCAGCATGAGGTTGCTGAGGAACTTGCCCGCCATGTACGCGGTGGTGCGCAGCGAGGTGGCGGCCACGAGCTGGCCGACGCGGGTGCTGCGGTCGCGTTCGACGGAGTTGCGGACGATGTAGAACCCGCCGAGCATGATCCACAGGCCGCTGGCCAGAGCGGTCACCATGCCGACGTACGCGCTGTGGTAGACGCCGCGGTGATCGCCGACCTGCATGATCATCCACTTGGCGTCCGAGTCGGGCACCGCGACGTAGCCGAGGGCCACCGCGGCGGCCAGGATGACGACGTACGCGGGCCGCCGGACGCGGTCGCGGAAGTCGGCCACCGCGGGACCGGTGATGGTGCGGAGCATCGGGGTCACACCGCCCCGGTGCGGATCGGGCCGGTGCCGAAGCGCTGCGCGGACTCGCCGCCGGACGCGCCGCGGATGATGGCGAGGTAGGCGTCCTCCAGGTCGGGGGTCAGCCGCACCGCGCCGTCGTAGGGGGCCTCGGGGGACAGCAGGCGGATGCGGACGCCCTCGGTGGTGCGCACCATGCGGCTGACGATGTACTGGGTCTGCACCGCCGGTACGGACGCGGGGTCGACCAGCGCCTCCCAGACGTGTCCCTCCACCGAGCGCAGCAGTTCCTCGGGGGTGCCGCGGCGCTGCAGGCGTCCGTTGGCGACCACCGCGATGTCGGAGGCCACCGACTCGACGTCGGAGACGATGTGGGTGGAGAGCATCACGACCTTGTCCGCGGCCAGGTCGCTGAGCAGGTTGCGGAAGCGGACGCGTTCCTCGGGGTCCAGGCCCGCCGTGGGCTCGTCGACGATGATCACCTCGGGGTCGGCGAGCAGCACCTGGGCGATGCCCACCCGGCGCAGCATGCCGCCGGAGTACTTGCCCAGCGGGCGCTTGACCGCCTCGGTGAGGTTGACCAGCTCCAGCAGTTCGTCGATCCGGGCCTTGGCCGACCTGGCGGACACGCCCTTGGCCGCCGCGAGGTACATCAGGAACTCGCGGGAGGTCAGGTTCGGGTAGACGCCGAAGTCCTGCGGCAGGTAGCCGAGCTTGCGGCGCAGCACGTTGGGCTTGGCCACCGCGTCCTCGCCGTGGAAGAGGACGGTGCCGGAGGTGGGGCGGGTGACCGTGGCGGTGATCCGCATCAGGGACGACTTGCCGGCGCCGTTGGGGCCGAGCAGACCCAGCATCCCCGGCTGGAGGCTCATGGTCATGTCGTCGACGGCACGCTTGCCGCCCTTGTAGACCTTGGTGACGTTGACGAGGTCGAGCATGATCAGCTCTTGCCCTTCAGGTCGGCCTTCTCGCCGTCCTTGATGACGGTCAGGTCCTTGGGCACGTCCACCTGGAACTTGGCGTCGCAGACCGCTATGCCGCTGCAGCCGGCGTCGATGTCCAGGGTGTCGCCCTTGAGCTCCCACTTCAGGTGCTCGGTACCGGCCGCCGAGTCGAACCAGCGGGTGACCTTGATGTCCTTGCGGTCGCTGGCGACCACCTTGGTGGCGACCTCGTGCGTCGTCAGCTTCAGTGTCTCGCCCTTGTACTGGAAGACCTTGGCGTCCGGCTTGACCTTCGACGCGTCCACGGAGCAGCCCGTCAGGCCGACGGTGGCGGCGAGCGCCGTGACCGCGACGAGGGGTGCGGACCGCTTCGAGGTGATGCCTGAGAACATCGGGATTCCTCCATAGTGACGAGCTGGTGTCCGGTGCTCCGGATCTGCGTCCAGAGATTCGGACTGGCGCACGTCATGAGGATCGCCGGAGGGGGGACCGGGCACATCTGCCGAACGGCAGATATCCGGGAGGGAGAGGGGCGGGTGCGGACCGGTTGCCGGAGGGGGCGTTCGTCCGGCGGGCCGATCGGTCATCACAGCGGCCCCGGCCCGCCGCCCCCGGAACCTCACCCCTCCCCCGCCCCTCAGCGCATCGCCAGTGCCGGCAGGACGCAGCGCACCCGCCAGCCCTTCTCGTGCGGGCCGGCCTCCATGGTGCCGCCGAGGGCGCTGACGCGTTCGGCGAGGCCGGCCAGGCCGGTGCCGCCGCCGTGGCGGGTGGGGGCGGGGGCGCTCGGCCCGGCGTCGTCGGCGACGGCTATCTCGACGGCGCGGTCGGCGGTCCGGCCGGCGAAGACCTCGACCCGGGCGGCCTGCGGGGCGTGCCGCCGGATGTTGGTCAGGGCCTCCAGCACCACGCGGTAGGCGGTGTCCTCGGCCTCGCGGGCGAGGGTGCCGGCGATGTCGTCCTCCAGGGAGAGGTCCACCTCGGAAGCGGCCATGGAGGAGAAGCGGCCGACGAGTTCGGGGAGGTCAGCCAGGCCGTAGAGGCGGGTCGGCGGGGGCTCGCCCCACTTGCGGCCGTCCGCTTCGCGCAGGGCCTGCACGGTCTGGTCCATGGAGTCCAGCGCCCGCAGTCCGGCCTGTTCGATGCGGACGAGGAGGGCGCGGTGTTCCTCCGGCCCGGACCCGTCCGCCTCCAGTTGTCCGGCCTGGGCCTCCAGGACGATGCCGGTCACCTCGTGGGCGACGAAGTCGTGCAGGTCGCGGGCCACTTCGAGGCGCTGTTCGCGGCGGGCCAGGGCGACCGCGCGGGCCCGGCGGTTGTCCAGGGACCGCAGGTACAGGCCGACGCCGGTGGCGGCGGCGGCCGGGAAGAGGGCCAGCGCGGCGACGAACACCGATTCCTTCAGGCCCGTCTGGGGCGCGTGGAGGGTGAAGCGCAGCGGCAGGGCGAGGAGGGCGGCGCCGGTCAGCGCGCCGGCCACGGCCGCACGGGGCGGCGGGACGTGGCGGACCACGCGGTACAGGAGGACGAGCAGCGCGGCGGCTTCGACGGGGAACCACAGGAGGACGAGTCCGGGCGGCCCGAAGTAGGCGGCGTCCGCCACGGAGGAGAGGACCGCGATGCCGCCCGCCGCCCGGTCCAGGCGGCCGGCGGGCCAGGCCAGCATCGCGACGGCCAGCGCGAGCGCGGCCATGACCGCGACCGTCCAGGCGGAGGGGGCGCGGCGACGGCGGGCGCGAGGACCAGCGCCACGGCCACCGCGATCCAGCGGCGCCGGCGCCGGCCGGTCGCGCCGGAATCGGGGTGTTCCTGGTTGTCCATGGGCCGAGGCTACGCATTTTCCTCAGGGGCGGAGTGCCGGGCACGGACGGGAATTCCGGGCATCTGCCGAACGGCAGATATTCACCGCGATTCAGCCAGGTGTCCGCCCGGTGGCGTACCCCATCTCCCAGGCGCGGACGGCCACTCCGACGCGATTGCGCACCTGGAGTTTCCGCTGAATGCTCGCGATGTGCGTCTTGACCGTGCCGGCCGAGATGAACAGTTCGCCGGCGATATCGGCGTTGGTCTTGCCCTCGGCCACCTTTCCGGCGATCTCCGCCTCGCGTTCGGTGAGGACGCTCTCGCGCGGGCGGCGCTTGGGGCCGGAGCCGGTGACGTGCTGAAGCAGCCGCACGGTGATGGACGGGCTGATCAGGCTGTCCCCGGCCATGGCGGCGCGGACGGCCTCCACCAGCAGCGTCGGGCCGGAGCGTTTGAGCAGGAATCCGGAGGCGCCGAAACGCAGCGCGGGATAGACGTATTCGTCCAGGTCGAAGGTGGTCACGACGACGACACGGACGGGGTGCGCGGCGGCAGGGTCGGCCAGCAGCCGGGTGACTTCCAGGCCGTCCATGCGCGGCATGCGGATGTCCACGAGCGCCACGTCCGGTTGCAGGGAGCGGGCCAGTTCGACCGCGTCCACGCCGTTGGTCGCCTCGCCGACCACTTCCATGTCCAGCTGGCTATCCACGATGCGGCGCATTCCGCGGCGGACCATTTCCTGGTCGTCGGCGATCAGTAAGCGAATAGTCACAAGCGGATATTGTGCCGTACCGGGATCACGGGATGCCTTCTCGGTGGTGCGGGGCGGGTCGGGCTCCGGCGGGCCTCCGGGGAGGCCCGCCGGAGTTCCCCTTAAGCGTCGCCCATCGCCGTCGCGAGGCTGCGCGGACGCATGTCGGTCCAGTGCGCGGTGACGTAGTCCAGGGCGGTCCGGCGGTCGCTTTCGGTCAGGGCGGTCGTCCAGCCCTGCGGTACGTCGGCGAACGCCGGCCACAGCGAGTGCTGGTGCTCGTCGTTGACCAGCACCAGGTAAGTGCCGTCCGGGTCGTCGAACGGGTTCGTGCCCACAGTGTTCTCCTTCTCGCTCGTCCGTCGGGGGGTGTCCGTCGGGGCGGCCCGTGCCGGTCTCGGCGTCACGGGCGGCGGGCGGTCTCCTTCACCGGGATGCCTTGCGCCGGAACGCCTTCCTCGGCTTCCGGTCCGCGGCGTCGGTGGTCGGTCGGTGGTCTCGTCACACCGCCTGGCGGGCGACGCCGGCCCCGACGCCGCCGAGCCGCAGGGGGCGTACGCGCTGCTGGGGCACGCCATTGGTTAAGGCCCGCGGGGCCGGGGCGACGAAGGGCTCGCGACTGCGCAGCAGTGCCTTGCCGAGGGGGTCAGCGCGTGCAGCGCCGTGTTGCGGTTCCGCGAGGTGGTGACCAGACCGGAACGGCGCAGCACGGCCGCGTGCTTGCTCGCGCCGGCCAGCGATATGCCCAACCGGTCGGCGAGTTCCCCCGTGGAGCACCCCTCGGCGAGCGCTTCCAGCGCCGCCGCCCTGGTGTGTCCGACCAGGGCGCCCAGCGCCTGCTCGTCGTGCTCGGCGGGGCCCCAGAAGTCGCCCTTGGCGGCGGCCTTCACCGGGAAGACGAGGGCGGGCACGCCGTTCTCCCCCACCGCGTCCAGGAACGCGCAGGACTGCTCGGACAGGAAGAAGGACGGGCACAGCAGCAGTCCGCGTCCGTCCAGGTGGATGTCCCGCTTGTGGCCGTGCCGGATCTCCAGGACCGGGGAGCGCCAGCGGACCTTGGGGTGGATGGAGCTGAGCAGCCGCTCCACGCCGTGCGCGATGGCGACCCGGCCCCATGCCTCCCGGGCGCCGTCGAGGTTGCTGCGGATCATCGGCCAGTGCGGCAGGACGGCCACCTGGCACAGGTCGGCGAGCAGTTCGGTGCTGCGGCGGACGTCGGCGGACGCGTCGTGTGCGGGGTCGATGCCCTGCGTGAAGGCGTCGGCGAACGCCACGGGCAGTTCGTACAGCGTTCTGAACTGCTGGGACAGGGCGGTGTAGCGGGCCGCTTCCTTGCCCAGCCCGGCGCGGACGCTGCGGCGCCACTGGTGGAAGGCGATGTCGCCGTTGCGTCCGAAGAGATACAGCGCGAACGCGGCCTCGGCCATCGGGCCGAGGGTCGCCAGCATCCGTGTGTTGGTGATGTCCTCAACAGTGAAGTGAATCCTCAGCAAAGTGTGCCCACGTGGTCATGGCTGGTTCGGTCCGGTGCTTAGTGGCCGGCGTAGTCGGTAAGCAGGCGTCCGCCGTGGAGAGTCTCTCCATAAGCGAACACATGTCCATCTCCTACCTCCAACGGTACGAGTGAAGCGAAATCATCCCAAGACCACCATCGAGGAAGGAGAGATTCCCGGATCCGGACCAGATCCGGGAAAACTCGACGTCACTGACCTCCGAGGCGACCAGCCGGGCGCGCGGGCCGTCGGCCGACGGGACCCACTCGGGGAAGGTCAGGGTGTGCGCGAGGGGGACGTCGTGCAGCGCCGGGGCCCGGTCGCCCGAGCGCTCCAGGGTCACCGATGCCTCCACGGCTCGCCGCCCATGGACGGAGAGCACGCCGTCGAACCGGCCGCCGGGCTCCAGCCGGGAGCCCGCCCTACCGACCGTCGCCGGACGGCTCTGGTGAATCGTGCCGAACTGCTTGGGCATTCCCTGGACCCAGCCGCGCATCATGGGCACGGCCTGGTCGACCCAGGCGTACGGGCAGCGGGCCATGGGACGGCCCTCGAACTCGCAGCTCCGCAGGATCAGGAACCCCCGAACTGGCAGCGCCCGGGGTCGGCCAGCTCGGCACCGTCCGCCGAGCACCACTGCCAGGTGGCGAACACCGCCGCCGCGGCGCCCGGGTCGGCACCCGGCGTCAGGCCCGGCGGCAGGAACCGGCGGGCGGCGTCCGGGTCGACCCGGTACTCGACCATGACGACCTCGCCGGAGAAGTGCCACGGCGGCGGGGTGAGCATCGACGACGCGCCCGTGGGCGAGAGCGGCAGGCTGTATCCGACGGGCCCGGCGTCCCCCGGCCCGGTGTGCGTGTGGGGGGTGTGGGGGTGCTGTTCCCGGTGGCCCACCACCGGCGGCAGCGCCGGCCGCAGCAACGGGGGACGGGAAGCCGCGCCGCCGCCCCGGGCGTTCTGCAGCGCGGTACGCGCCCGGGCCGACGGCGGGACTCCGTCGGCGGAGGAGCTGGAATGGTTGCGGTGGACCGAGGCGTACGCGGCGCGCATCGATCCGCTGGCCTCAGCGTTGCGGATGCCGTCCGACCCGCCGGGACCGGCCCAGCACTCCGTAACGACTCTCGACCACAACGGCCTGAGGGGCCGCGGTGTTGTGCGGTATCGACACCACGGCCCCACCTCAATACCTCCGACGCGACCGGCGAGGACGTCTGGACTACGGGTCAGACCGAGGCGCTCTGTAGGTGATCACTCGCGCAATACGTAGGCGGCTTTCCTCTCGGCGGAGGTAGGTGACTCGGTGGTGAGCATGGAATTCCGGCAGTCTGTCGTCGCCGCGCAACCAGCAGGCCGCCTGACCAGCGACGGACAGCACCTGACGCCCCATCAGGACGAGCGTCAAATGAGCGCCACGCACGTCATTTCGGCGTCAAGATATCGCCCGTAACGCCCACACGGCACACAGTCCGCACGCACAAAACCGCAGTTCAGGCCCCCTTGCCAGCCCTCTCCAGAATCATCACGCACTCCACATGATGCGTAACCGGAAACAGATCAAACGCCCGCATCCTCCGCGGCACGTACCCCTCCCCGCGAAGTACTTCAGATCGCGCGCCAGCGCCGCCGGGTCGCATGCCACGTAAGCGATGCGTCGCGCGCCCAGCGAAGCGAGATGAGCGACCGTGCCCCGTCCTGCTCCCGCCCGCGGCGGGTCCAGGACGATCAGGTCCACGTCCGAGATTCCCGTGCGCGGGAGGATCTGCTCGACCTTGCCGTGCTCGATGCGGACGCGGTCGAGGTCCTGGAGGTTGTGGCGGGCGTCTTCGACCGCGCGCTTGCTGGATTCGATGCCGAGGACGGCGCCCTTTTCGCCCACGCGGTCGGCGAGGGCGCCGGCGAAGAGGCCGACGCCGCAGTAGAGGTCGAGGGCCATGTCGCCCTTCTTCGGCATCAGGCCCTGCATGACGGCTTCGACCAGGAGGTCGGCGGCCTTGGGGTGGACCTGCCAGAAGCCGCTGTTGCCGACGCGCCAGGTGCGGTCGGCGGCGCGTTCGCGGACGAAGGGGCGGCCGTGGACGCGGTGGATGCCGCCGTCCTTCTCGTGGACGCGGAGGACCGAGACGGGCTTGTCGAGTTCGACGATGGGGAGGCGGCCGCCGGGGCGGGGGTCAGGACGACCTGGCGGTCGTTGGAGCCGGTGGCGGCGATGGCCTCGACGGTGGCGATCTGGGGCCAGTCACGCTTCTCGACGCCGAGTTCGGAGACGCCCGGCGCCGCGATCAGGCAGTGGTCGACGGGCTGGATGTCGTGGGAGCGGTGCTTGCGCAGGCCCACCCGGCCTTCGGGGTCGATGGCGTACTGGACGCGGGTGCGCCAGGCCGGGACCTCGCCCTTGGGGACCTTGTCGCCGGGGGCCGGTTCGACGGTGCCGTCCCAGCGGGCCTCCTCGGGGGTGAGGCCGGCCAGGCGGGACAGCTGCTCGGTGATGACCTCGGCCTTCAGGCGGCGCTGGGCGCCGGGGGCGGCGTGCTGCCAGTCGCAGCCGCCGCACTTGCCGGGGCCGGAGAAGGGGCAGGGGGCCTCGACGCGGTCCTTGGAGGGGGTGAGGATCTCCACGGCGTCGGTGCGGAGGAAGCGGGCGCCTTCTTCGCCGTCGGTGACGCGGGCGATGACGCGTTCGCCGGGGAGGGCGTGCCGTACGAAGAGGACCTGGCCCTCGTCCGTACGGGCGATGCAGTGGCCGCCGTGCGCGACGGGGCCGACCTCGACCTCGTACTCCTCGCCTACCAGCGACTTCTTGGGTTCGGTCTGCATGGTGGGAGGGCTCCTGGGGTGGGACGGAAGAAGAGGGCGGAGGGACTGATGCCGACCTGCAAGTCTACGGGTCGGGCGGGCGGAGTCCGAACCGGGAGGAGGGGGGAAGAGAGGGAGGGGGCGGGGTGCGGTGAGCGGCAGCGCGAGGGCCCGAACCCGCCAGGTGGCAGGTCCGGGCCCGGGAGGCAGGCAGCGGGCATCGGCCCTACTTGCGCGTAGCCGCCTTCTCCTTCTTCGGCTGGGCGACCGGGCCCCGGCGTACCGCCCCCGGCGCGTTCCATTCGGCGCGCTTGCGGGCGCGGCGCTTGGCGGCTTCGGAGGAGTCGAGCTGCCAGGGGACGGAGGTGACCATGACGCCGGGTGTGAAGAGCAGGCGGCCCTTGAGGCGCAGGGCGCTCTGGTTGTGGAGGAGGTGTTCGTACCAGTGACCGACGACGTACTCCGGGATGTAGACGGAGACGGCGTCGCGCGGGCTCTCCCGGCGCAGGGACTTGACGTAGTCGATGATCGGGCGGGTGATCTCGCGGTAGGGGGAGGCGAGGACCTTGAGGGGGACGTCGATGTTGCGGCGTTCCCACTCCGTCTTCAGGGCCTTGGTCTCGGCGGGGTCGACGTCGACGCTGACCGCCTCCAGGGTGCCCGAGCGCATCAGCTTGGCGTAGCTCAGGGCGCGCAGGGTGGGCTTGTGGACCTTGGAGACGAGGACGACGGAGTGCACACGGGAGGGCCGTACGGCCTCGTCGCCGGGGGCGTCCTCGGCGGCGATCTCCTCGGCGACCCGGTCGTAGTGGCGGCGGATGGCGGTCATGGTGACGTAGAAGATGACCATGCCGAGGACCGCGACCCAGGCGCCGTGGCTGAACTTCGTCAGCAGGACGACGACGAGCACCAGGCCGGTGAGGGTGGCGCCGAAGGCGTTGATCGCCCGGGAGCGGTGCATCCGGCGGCGCTTGGCCTGATCCTTCTCGGTCCGCAGGTGGCGGTTCCAGTGGCGGACCATGCCGACCTGGCTGAGCGTGAAGGAGACGAAGACGCCGACGATGTAGAGCTGGATCAGGCGGGTGGAGTCCGCGCCGTAGAGGTAGACGAGGACGATGGCCGCGCCGGCGAGCAGCACGATGCCGTTGGAGAAGGCCAGCCGGTCGCCGCGGGTGTGCAGCTGGCGCGGCAGGTAGCGGTCCTGGGCGAGGATCGAGCCGAGCAGCGGGAAGCCGTTGTACGCGGTGTTCGCGGCGAGGAAGAGGACCAGGGCGGTGGCGGCGGCGAGCACGACGAAGAAGAACGTGCCGTCGCCGAAGACCGCGGCGGCGACCTGTGAGATGACCGGGTTCTGGGTGTAGCCGGAGCCGACCGGGACGCCGTTGTGCAGCAGGTCCTTGGCCGGGGTCTCCGCCATCTTCACGTCGGTGGCCATGGCCAGGCCGATGATGCCGCAGAACATGGTGACGGCCAGGCCGCCCATGAGGGCCAGGGTGGTGGCGGCGTTCTTCGACTTGGGCTTGCGGAAGGCGGGGACGCCGTTGGAGATCGCCTCGACGCCGGTGAGCGCGGCGCAGCCGGAGGAGAAGGCGCGCAGCAGGAGGAAGACGAGGGCGAAGCCGGCCAGGCCGCCCTGTTCGGCGTGGATGGTGAAGTCGGCGGTGGGCGCCTTCATGGTGTCGCCCATGATCGCGCCGCGCACCACGCCCCAAATGATCATGATGAAGACGCCGGCCACGAAGATGTACGTAGGAATCGCGAAGAGTTTGCCGGACTCCTTGACGCCGCGCAGGTTCATCACCGTCAGCAGCGCGATCATGACGATGGCGCAGAGCGTTTTGTGTTCGGTGACGAAGGGGATCGCCGAGCCGAGGTTTTCCACGCCGGAGGAGATGGAGACGGCGACGGTCAGCACGTAATCGACCAGCAGGGCACTGGCGACGGTGAGCCCGGCCTTGGGTCCGAGGTTGGTGTTGGCGACCTCGTAATCGCCGCCACCGCTCGGGTAGGCGTGCACATTCTGCCGGTAGGACGCCACGACCGTGAACATCAGCACCACGACCGCGACCGCGATCCAGGGGCTGAAGTGGTACGCCGACACACCCGCGACGGACAGGACGAGCAGCACCTCGCCCGGGGCGTAGGCCACGGACGAGAGCGGGTCGGAGGCGAACACGGGGAGCGCGATGCGCTTGGGGAGAAGGGTTTCTCCGAGCTTGTCGCTGCGCAGTGCGCGCCCGATAAGGATCCGTTTGGGCACGTCGGTCAGTTTGGACACGCAGAGGATGCTAAGCCTTCGTCAAGGTGGTCGCCCACCCGCCACCCGTGCGGACGGCGGCGATGGGTCCGTATGCCGGGACCGTATTCCGCGGCCCCGGCGGCCACCAGCGCATTCATCGTCCCTGCACAACGCGGACCGGCGCTCCCCGCTCCCTTCTTCTTCTCTACGGCTTCTTAACGCCACGGCTTTTCCATGACTTCGTGAAGGCCGCCGTCCGGCGCCTCGGATCTCTACGCTTTCTTAACGGCCGGGAAGGATCAGGGGCCGGGTCTGTGACACGGCCCCCGGGCCTTCCCGACCCACTCAGCCCTCCCGGGATCTCCACATCTCTTTCACCTCGGCCCACCGCCGCGCCTGCTCGGGGGTGAGACGGCCGCGCAGCTCGGCCAGCTTCAGGAGGTTGGCCTCGGCGCCGGTGGTGAGGGTCTGCGCCTCGCCCCGGTAGTGATCGTCGATGAGCGACACCAGCTCCGCGTCGTTCATGACGGGGACGAGGCGCGCCGCCATCTTGCCGGTGTTGCGGTACGACCCCTGGAGGAGGAACGGCGGCTCGGTACGGGTGGCGTCCGCCTGTGCGGCGGAGGTGATGTAGGCGCGGTTGACGGTCAGCGCCACCTCGCGGACCCGGAGCAGGCCGCGCAGTACGGAGACGATCTCCCGCAGTTCGGCCGTGCCGTAGGGGTGGGCGAGCCGGTCGGCGCGTACGGAGTCGTCGCCCTCCGCCATCCGGACCAGCAGCCCGAGGTCGGCGCGGTCGCGGGCGGCGAGCGGGGCGAGGACCGGGTTGGCCGGCAGCGCGTTCTCGATGTGGGAGTGGGCGAAGAGCGCTTCCCTGCCGCTGAGGACGTCGCCGAGGTTCCAGACGTCGGCACGGTTGGCGAGCATGTCCGGCAGCCGGAAGCGCTGACCCGACTCGGTGTACGGGTTGCCCGCCATGCACACCGCGAAGCGCTTGCCGCGCAGGTCGTACGTACGGGCTTCGCCGTCCCGGACCCCGTCCATCCGGCGCTGGGCGTCGCACAGCGGGATGAACTTCTGGAGCAGTTCCGGCGAGGTGTGCTGGATGTCGTCGAGGTAGAGCAGGACGTTGCTGCCCGCCTCCAGCGCGAAGGAGATCTTCTCGACCTCGCGGCGGGCGGCGGCGTCGGGGGCCGCAGCGGGGTCGAGGGAGGTGGTGCGGTGCCCGAGGGCCGGGCCGTCCACCTTCACCAGGAGGAGGCCGAGGCGGGCCGCCACGTACTCCATGAGCGTCGTCTTGCCGTACCCCGGCGGCGACAGCAGCAGGAGCAGACCCTGGCTGTCGGTGCGGCGCTGCTCTCCTGCGGCGCCCGGTCCGGTGCTCGTCCCCAGCTGCTTGGCGAAGTTGTCGCCGATCAGCGGCAGGTAGACCTCGTCGATGAGGCGGTTGCGGACGAAGCCGGACATGACCTGGGGGCGGTACGCGTCCAGGCGCAGCCGGTCGCGTTCGGCGGCGAGGAGTTCGGTGCGGCGCCGGGTGTAGGCGCGGTGCGCCGGTACGCGGGTGCGGCGGAACGTTTCGGTCCGGGCGAGCATGTCGTCCAGCCGTACGGGGAGGGTGCCGCCGGCGGCGATGCGCGGGTGGCTGCCGAGCAGGCCGCGTACCTCGTCGCCGGTGGGCGCGGCCAGCTCCCGGCGCCCCAGGGCCGGGCCGCAGACCTCGATCGCGACGGCTTCGGGCAGCGCGTCCACGGCGGTGCCGCGCGCCTCGGCGTACGCGCCGAGCCAGCCGGTGACGAGCTGGTGGCGGGCGGCCAGGTCGCCGTCGAGGGCGCGCAGGTCCTCGGCGAGTTCCTTGACGGCGGGCGCGTCGGGGCCGCCGAGGGCGTCCTGGAAACCGGCCAGCAGGTCGCGGGCGGCGGTGCTGGTGGTGAAGCGGGGGCCATCGGCGGCGGCCGGTCCGGTCAGCCCGGACGGTTCGGCCAGCTCGGCCATCAGGTAATCGCCCAGGGGTGCCGACGGGTCGGCCGTCATTCCGACGAGTTCCACGCCCGCCTCCCGCAGGAATCCGTACGCCGCCCCGCCCAGCTCGGCGGAGAGCGCGCTCCACCCCGGCGGCGTGCCGAACACCGACCGGGCGCGCGCGAGGGAGCAGGCGCGGGTGACCCACAGCGCGCGTGCGCGGTCGTCGGTGCCGTACGCCCAGAAGAGCTGGGCGGCCGCGCGCAGGTGCGGCGGGTAGCGGAGCGGGCCGGCTGCGGTGTGCAGGCGTAGGAGTACGGCGAGGATCGCGGCGGCGTCGTGGTCGTGGACGCCCCGGTCGTACCCCTCGTCGTAGCGGGTCTCGGCCACCTGACGGACGAGCGGGAGGAGCGTGTCGGTGGCGGCTGCCTCCCGGAGCGCGGCGAGGTCCGGAAGCGGCGCGTCGGCATCCCGTATGCCCGCGCCTTCCTCCGTGCCTGCCAGGATCAGCCCCGCCAAGTGCTCCGCCCGGTAGACCTCCGGTGATTCGGAGACCAGCGGCTGGTCCCAGAAGGCGCGGTGGGCCAGCAGCCCCGCATCGTGGACGGGCGCGCGGTAGTCGGTGCCGGTGACGGCGTACGCGAGGTGGTCGCCGTGCGGGACCAGGGTGAGGTCGACGGGCTGGGTGGTGACGGCGAAGCGGTGGCGGCCGAGCCGGATGGTGCCGGTGGTGTCGTAGAGGTCGGTGCGGTCGCGCAGGGCGCGGGCCGCCTCCTGGCGGGCGGCGCGCAGGCGCCCGTCGAGTTCGTCGGCGCGGACGCCGTCGCCGAGGTCGCGCAGTTCGCCGGTGGTGGTGTGGATCTTCGTGACGAGCGGGTCGGCGGCGAAGAAGGCGTTGATCTCGTCGGAGGTGGTGAGGGCGGCGGCCCGGCGGACGACGGTGGCGAGGACACGTCCGGCGGAGCCGGCGAGCCGGTCGGTGTGCCGGGCGCGTGCGTCGAGCTGGGCCTGTTTGCGTGCGGAGAAGGCTTCGTGGATCTCCTCGCGCTGGGCGGCGATCCGCTCCAGGTGGGCGTCGGACATCCCGAAGCGCGCTTCGAGGTTCTCCAGTTGCAGGAGGAGGCGGCCGAGTTCGTCGTCGCACTCCTCGGGGGTGCCGGCCGCGGCCAGTGCGCCCGAGACGGCCTGTCCGAGCAGCGCGAACCGGGCCGCGAACTCCTCGCGTCCCTCGGCTTCGAGCAGGTCGCGGCGCCGGGCGTCCAGGGTGGCGCGGGCGCGGTTGACGGCGCCGAGCACCTCGCCGGCGCGGGTCAGGACGGCGGTCCGTACGGTCGTGTCCGCGAGGTCGAGGGTGCCGACGACCTCGGTGACGACGCGGAGTCCTTCGGCCTGTTCGTCGATGCGCGCGGCGAGCGGGTCGGCTTCGGCCGCGGTGGCCACCGCGGCGGCTTCCTCGGTCAGGGCCTCGACGGCGCGGTGGGTGGCGGTGAAGGCGTCCGCGCCGCTGAGGAAGGCGATGGCCCGGCGTCCGGCGGTGGCCAGGCCGTCGGTGACGCCCGCGGAGAGTTCCGCGAGGCGGTCCAGGTCGATGTGGCGGGTCTCGCGCAAGGTCTCCAGGCGGCCCTGGGCGTGGCGGAGTGCGGTGAGGTTGCGGACCCAGGCTTCGGCGGTCGCGGGCTGCTCGCCGCGGATCCGCCGTACCAGGGCGGTGGTGCGCTCCGCGGCGTCCTCCAGTGCGGCGGCGGCCTGGCGGCGCAGTTCGGTGACGCGCGCGAACTCCTCGACGACCTGGAGGGCGGCGGCCCGTACGGCTGCCAGGGGTTCGCCGAGCGCGCCGAGCCCGGTCTCGTCCAGCCAGTGGTGGCGGTCCGCGACCCGGGCGGCCGCGGCGGCGATGGCCTCGAACACCGGGCCCGCCGGGGCCATGTCGGTGGCCATCCGGGCGACCGAGAGCGCGTCGGACACGCCGCGTACCAGTTCGGCGTTGCCGATCCGGGCCAGCGGGCCGCCGTCGCCGGGCGGCTGTGCCGCGGCGTGCGCGTCGGAGGTGAAGGGGTGCGCCAGATCTGGACGGGGTGGACGCTGCCGGGCTCGCGGGAGCCGCGCAGTACGGCCAGGGTGCCGTCGTCGAGGAGCGCGTGGCCGTACGCGGTCAGTGGAGCGGCGGCCTCTTCCCGGACGATGTTGTACGGGAGGAGCAGGGTGCGGCCTTCGGCGCGGTCGTGGAACGCGTAGAGGACGTCCTCGCCGTTCGGGGAGCGGTGTTCGCGGTCGAAGGCGAGGCCGGTGGTGTCGGTGTCGAAGGTTCTGGTGGTGCCGGTGGTGAGGTAGTGGCCGCCGGGGAAGACGATGCCCTGGTCCTCGGGCAGCGCGCGGCAGGCCTGCCCGATCGCGTCGATCCGGCGCACGTCATGGGTGCGGGTGTTGAAGACCAGGTACCGGTCGGCGGTCTCCTTGTACGGGCGGACGCGCAGCAGGACCAGCGGCCCGACCCGGGCGTGCGCGACCTCGGCGTCGGCGAGGGACTGCAGGGGCTCGTCCACCGGCTCGGAGTACAGACCGTCGTCCGTCTCCGTGTCCGGCTCGGTCTTGAGGGTGAGCGAGCCGCCGGCGGTCGAGAGGAAGACCTCACCCTGGACGGACAGTTGCGGATAGCGGCCGGTCACGTGGTCCTCGCGGGTGGCGGGGGTCCACGTGAAGTCGTGGGAGGGCGGGGCGGTGTGGTCGCGTTCGCCCTTGGCGTCCAGGTAGACGGGTGTGCCGTGCTCCGCCGCTTCCCCGGACGCGGTGATCTTCCAGCGGAGTACGCGGATGTCGTCGAGCCGTTCGCCGGTACGGAAGACGGCGAGCAGCAGGGCGCCGGTGCGGTACAGCCGCAGCAGCCGGGCCTGGCGGTAGTAGCGGTACAGCTCCTCGAAGTCCCGCTGGAAGCGCGGATCGTCGAGGAGGCCGGGCACGGCGCCGGGTTCCGCCGGTTCGAGGCGTACGGCGTCGCCGGTGGTGTGCAGGCGGTGCAGGGCGAAGACGTCCGCGACGGTGGTCGCGGGCGCGCCGGGCTCGGGACGGCCGTTGCGGCCGGTCAGCAGCAGGCCGCCGACCTGCGCGACGTCCCGGATCACGCAGGCGTCGGCGGTGCGCAGGCCGTCGGTGCCGAGGAGGGCGAGTTCGGTGCCGCCGAAGGTCTCGACGCGGCGGGCGTTGAGGGTACGGGCCCGGTCGGCGAGGTCGGCGGCGGCGCCCGCGAGGCGGTCGCGCAGCAGCTCGTACGTGCCGTCGGCGAGGTCGGTACCGTCGGCGAGGTCCGCGCCGGGGGCCGGGTCGGCTCCGGGGGCGAGGTCCGTGCCCGGAGCGGTGGCCTGGGGCGACGCGTCCTCGGGGCCGGGACTCTGTCGGTCCTGTCCGTCGCGAGTGCCTGTCTCCGTCGTCACGAGGTCGTCCTGCACGAGATGCGTCTCCTGTCCTGCACGCGGGCCGTCTCCTTGGCCCGCACGGCCTCGCGCCCGTCTGCGCGCGCTTGCCGACCACCAGCTGTCACGTTTTCGTCGAGGGCTGCGTACGGGGTCCGCCACGTGCGCAGTCGATGGCCGCGTACGGAGGCCCGTCCCGTACGCAGTCGACGGCCGCGTACGGAGACCCGTCCCGTACGCAGTCGACGGCCACGTACGAAGGTCCGTCCCGTACGCAGTCGAGGGCCGCGGATGGGGCCGCCCCCTGTACCCAACCGAGTCCTCCGCAGCGGCCGGACCGCGAGGCAGTGCATCCCCCGGAAGCACTCCCCCACGGCCCGCCCCGCCCGGGCGGCGGCTACTTCGCCGCCACCGCCGCACCGTTGGCCGGCGACGGCGCCGCGACCGCCTCGGCGATCCGGGTGTCCGCCAGGCCGTTGGCGTGTGCGGCGTCCAGCAGGCTCTGGAGCTGTCCGGACTGCGGGCCGCCCCGGTCGATGAGCTTGGTCAGGGCCCCCGCCAGGGTCAGGTCGCGCAGCCCGGCCGCGCCGAGTCCGCCGAGCATGGTGGTCAGGTCCTTGGTGAAGGTGGACCCGTTCTTGTCCAGCCACGGGCCGGCGGCCGTGCGGACCGTCTCGGAGCGCTCGACCAGCGCGTCCAGGCCCTTGGCGGCGCCGATCGAGCCGGCCAGCCGGTCGAAGAAGACGCTGTCCCCGCCGACGATGTCGATCTTCGCATTCTCCAGGCCGGTGGCCAGCACCTTCGCCTGCACCTCGGCGATCTGCCGCTGGGCGTCCAGACCCGCGAGGCGGACCTCCTTGTCGGCCGCGATCCGCAGCCGGTACTCCTCGTGCTCCCGGCTCGCCGCGTCCAGCGCCGCCATCGCCGCGGCCTTCTCGGTGAGCCCGGCCGCCTCGGCCTTGAGCAGCGCCTCGGCCGCCTCCGCCTCGGCCCGGCCGGCCTTCTCGACGGCGGCCGCGTTCATCTCCCGTACCTTGACCTCGGCCAGTCCGGCGGCCGCCGCCTCGGCCTGGGTGCCCTCGGCGAGCCGGATCTTGGCCTGAGCGTCCAGGTCGGCGGCCTTGCGCCGGCCCTCGGCCAGCGTCAGCGCCTCGGCGGCGCGGTGGGCGGCGGACTGCTCGGCGGCCTCGGCCGCCTTGATGTCCTTGACCAGCCGCTGCTGGGCCTCGGCCTCGGCGCGGATGACGAGCGACTGGCGCTCGCGCTCGGCCTCCTCGACCGTACGGAGCTTCTTGATCTCCTCCTCCTGGGCGGCGACGGTCTTCTCGACCGCGATCCGCTCCCGTACGACGTCCGCGATCTCCCGCTTCTCGGCCTCGACCTCCTTGTCGGCGGCGATCCGGGTCAGCTGGGTCTCCCGCTCGCGGGCGATGACCTCCAGGAGGCGGTCCTTCTCGATGCGCTCGTTCTCGATGGCGATGACGCGTTCGCGGTTCTTCTGCGCCACCGCGACCTCGCGCTCGCGGTTCTCGTTCTGGATGCCGAGCGCCTCCTCGGTCTTCAGGTGCGCGGAGTGCGAGCGCAGCCGCTCCTCGGCCTGCACGCGGGCCGTCTCGGCCTCCTCCTTGGCGCGTACGGTCGCGATCTCGCGCTGCTGGCGGATCTCCGCGTCGGCCTGCCGGCGCTCCAGCTCCAGGACGGCCTCCCGGGCGTCGACGTTCTGCCGGGTGATCTCCTTCTCCTCGTGGCGCCGGTACTCGTTGGTGCGGACGTGCTCGATCGCGGTCAGCTCGGTGATCTTGCGGATGCCCTGCGCGTCGAGGATGTTGGCGGAGTCGAGCTGGTCCAGCGGGGTCTGCTCCAGGTAGTCGATCGCCGCGTCCTCCAGGCTGTAGCCGTTGAGGTCGGTGCCGATGACGGCGATGATGCGGTCCCGGAACTCGTCGCGCATGGTGTAGAGGTCCTGGAAGTCGAGCTGCTTGCCGACGGTCTTGAGGGCCTCGGAGAACTTGGCGTTGAACAGCTCCTGGAGCGTGCCGACGTCGCTGGCGCGCTCGGTGCCGATGGCCTGGGCGACCTTGACCACGTCCTCGCGGGTCTTGTTGACCCGTACGAAGAAGGCGATGCGGATGTCGGCGCGGATGTTGTCCTTGCAGATCAGGCCCTCGTGGCCGGTGCGCCCGATCTCGATGGTCTTCACCGAGATGTCCATCACCTCGGCCTTGTGCAGCACCGGCAGCACCACCGAGCCGGTGAAGGTCACGTCGACCTTGCGGTACTTGGAGACGATCAGGGCCTGGCCCTGGTGGACCTTGCGGTAGAGGCGGG
Source organism: Streptomyces sp. Ac-502 (assembly GCF_045222935.1). Lineage (NCBI taxonomy): Bacteria > Bacillati > Actinomycetota > Actinomycetes > Kitasatosporales > Streptomycetaceae > Streptomyces > Streptomyces sp. Ac-502. The sequence goes on along the minus strand of NZ_JBHFFO010000001.1, from coordinate 7,748,128 downwards.
TCAGGGCGAGGACCGTGACGAGCACGATCAGTACGGCCACGGCGACGGTCACGCCGATTCCTACAGTGATGGCATCCATCGGTACATCAGTCCCTGCGGTGTGTCGGGCAGTCGACGGGCGCGGAGAGCGGCTTCGGGGCCGCGGTGCGCTCCGGTCGGTGGTCGGTCGGGCCCGGCCGGTGGTCGGTCGGAACCAGTCGGCGGCCGGTCGGGCCCGGTCGGTGGTGGATCGGCCCCGTCGGTGGCCGGTCTGTCGTCAGACGGCCGGTCCGTAGGGGTCCAGGGCGGCGTCGAAGGGCGCGACCCGGAAGAACTCGCCGTCGGCGTCGTAGTCGAAGATCAGCGCGCTGCTGCCGGCGGTGAGGCCGGTCTCCTCCGTACGGACCTGGACCACGGCCGTCGATCCGTCGTCGGCGCGCACCTCGGCCTGGCCGAAGTCGGACGAGACCCGGCCGGTGCGGACGACGCACACCCGGCCCACGAAGTCCTCGCGCGAGGCCACCCGTTCAGGAGGCAGCAGGCGGCGGGCCAGGCGCACCGCGACGCGGGTGCCGGCCCAGGCCGCGAGCAGCGCGAGCGCCAGTGCGGCGGCGCGCAGCGGCAGGCTCTCGGTCAGCGCGGCACCGGTCAGGGACACGGCCCAGGCGATCAGCACGCCGAGCGAGAGGGTGACCGTCACGGGCAGCCCGGCGGAACCGGCGGAGCCGCCGTCGACACCCTCACCCCCGTCGAGGATGTCGACGCCTGCCCCGCCGAGCAGCACCAGCAGCCAGTAGGCGGCCACGACCAGCAGCGCGAAGGTGAAGAACACGGCCGGGAAGGCGAGTGCGGCTCGTGTGAACGCTGCGAAGTCACCCATGGCCGTCCGTCCCCCGTTCGTGTGTGTTCCTGCCGGTTCCTTGATCGTGGCAGGGCCGCGGGGGTTCGCACATTGCCGGATCCCGGCAATCTTTATGCGTTCCTGATGACCTGTTAACGGGGCACGGTCTTGCCGCCGGGGGTGGCCGGCCGGTAAAGGTACCGGCCGGTTTTCCCCTTTTCGCGTCCTACAGCGGCTTGTCCGGCCAGCCCAGCAGCCGCGCGCCCATCGCCGCCGTCTCCAGGGTGAAGCGCTGGAGGCCGTCGGCCGGGTCGTAACCGGTCAGGAACTTGATCCGGGCCAGGCGGTACGACAGGGTGCGCACGCTCACCTTCAGCCGGCGGGCGGCCTCGGCGTTGACGTACCCGGACGCCGCGAGCGCCCCGATCGTCTCCAGCAGCGGGCCGGCGCCGCCGCGCGACTGCGTCAGCGGCCCGAGGACCGTGTGGACGAGGTCGGCCATGGCGGCGCGGTCGCGCAGCAGGACGGGGAAGACCAGCAGGTCGGCGGCGCGCAGCACCGGTTCGTCCAGCTCCAGCTGCTCGGCCAGCTCCAGCGCGCCCAGCGCCTCCTCGTACGAGTGCACCACCCCGCCCGCGCCGGAGTGCACCCGGCCGATGGCGACCCGCCGCGCGCCGGGCCGGCCCACGTCGGGCCAGCGCGCGTACGTGGCGAAGGCGTCCAGCACCGTACGCTCGCGGCTCGCGCCGACGCAGATCAGCCGGCCCTCCTTGGTGGTGATCAGGACGTCGCGGTCGCCGAACCGCCCGAGCAGTTCGCGTTCGACCCGGCGGGCGACCGGGTGGATGTCGTCGAAGGGCTCGTCGCCCTCGGCCACGGCGACGGCGTGCTCGTGGGCCAGCCGCAGCCCGAACCGTTCGGCGCGCTCGGCCAGCCGTCCCAGGTCGCTGCGCCCGTACAGCAGGTCGTCGACGAACTCGCGCCGCGCGGCCTCCTCCTGACGTACGGCGAGCCGCTGCGCACGCTCGTGGCCTTCCCCGAACGCGGCGATGGCGGCGTCCACCGCGCCCAGCACGGCGTCGCCGGTGTGGGCCCGCTCCGCCGCGCCGGCCGCCCGCGCCACCCCGGGCAGCGTGCCCCAGACCCGCCGTGTCTCCCCCAGGAAGAGCCCGACCAGTTCGCGCAGGCCGTGTCCCGACTCGGCGGCCCGCTCCCCCAGTTCCCGCAGCGCGTCCAGCTCCGCGCGCCGGGGCAGCCGCCCGGTGTCGGACACCTCGGCGAGGAGGGTGGTGTAGCCCTCCAGGTATTCCGGGGACATCCCGCCGTCCTTCACCGTCCGCACTCCTTGCCGCCGCGCCGTGCACCGCCCCGGTCTTCGGAGCACCCTCCATCCTGCCGGACGGAGCGCGGGCGTCCGGCCTGGTGAGCCCCAGGGGCCCGGAGGCAGCCCCTTACGCCTCCTGCCGTACCGCCTCCGCCTCGCGCGGATGCCGGGAGATCAGCTCGCCCAGTCCCTGGCGGGTGGCGACGAGCAGGACGCGGTCCTGCGGCCGCAGCGCGTAGCCGTCCCCCAGCTCCCGTACGAGCCGGGCCCGGCCGCGCTCCGGCGTCTCCTGGGCGGCACCGGGCGCCGGGTCCGACGGGTCGTCCGGGGCGGAGGTGTCCACGGCCAGGACGCGCAGCAGGCCGGGCCGGAACACGTCGGCGATCGTGCGGCCCTCCAGGGCGGCGTGGCCGCGCGCCTCGACCCGGGCGACGAGCAGGACCCGCCGCTCGACGGGGATGGCGCCGATGATCTGGCGGCCCATCATCGCGCCGGCGAAGGCGGGCGCGGCCAGGAAGCTGACGCTGCGGCTGCGGGTACGCGCCCGGGGGTGGGCGGCGCGCAGCGTGCGGTAGACCGCGGTGGCGAAGCGGTCGTCGAACAGGCGCAGCGTCACGCGCAGCTGCGGCTTGACGGAGCGGGCGTAGAGGGCTGCTTCCAGATTGGTGGTGTCGTCGCTGGTCAGCGCAAGCAGGGCGTGCGCGCGCTGGATCTTCGCGGCTTCCAGTACGCCTTCGTGCGTGACGTCCCCCACCACCGTCGGCACCCGCAGCCGGCGCGCCAGCGCGATGCCGCGCGCTTCGGGGTCCGCCTCCACACACACCACGGGGGTGCCCAGCTCATGCAGCTGGGTCAGTACCCGCGTACCGACCTTTCCGAGCCCCAGCAGCACCACGTGCCCGGACAGCCCGCGCGGCGGGCGGCGCAGCGCGGTGGCGTTGCGGAAGGTGCCGAGGCCTTCCAGCGCGGCGGCCACCAGGACGGGCAGCAGCAGCAAACCGGTGAGGCCGGACAGGAGTTGCAGCACCTTGCGGGAGACCGGCTCACCGATGGCAGGTTCGTTGATGGCGAAGAGGTCGAGGAGGGAGAGGTAGGTGGCGTGCAGCGGGGAGTCGCCGGTGGTCAGGGAGGAGGCGACGGCCAGCGCGAGGACGGCGCCGACGACGCCGGCCAGCGACCAGCGCAGCCTGCGGGAGAAGAAGGAGCCCAGCGGTACGCCCCGGCCACGCAGGCTGCCCGGTCCCCACCGCGTGGCCGCGCCGTCATGCCGCTGTGTGCGTCCCCGACCGTTCCGGCTGCCAGGGCGCGACTGGCGGCCCTGGTAGGTAACGGTTTCCAGGACGACGGTGCCACGCCCGGCGGCGGCCGCCGCGGTGAGGTCGTCGGGCAGCAGCTCGGGGCCGTCGTCGGCGGACGGATCGTTCCCGCCCGACGAGCCCGAAGGAACCGAGGGGTCCGACGGGTCGGCGGCCACGTCCGCCGTCGCCGTCAGGACGGCGAGCGGGCACAGTCCGGAGGCCGCGGCCGGGCCCTGCCGGGCGGGGCCGCGTTCCACGGCGCGCAGCAGCAGGCCGTCGGCCTCGATGACCTTGCTGGTGCCCGCGACGGCGGTGGCCGCCAGCGCGGGGGCCACGGTGTCGGCGTCGGACAGGACCGTGGTGGACACGTCGGCCCCCTCGGTGTCCAGGGCGCCGACGGCCGCCGCCTGGTCCAGCAGCTGTTCCAGGTACTGGCCGAGTTTGCGGTTGTAGAGGCGGATCACCAGCCGCAGTCGCGGGTTGAGCCGCCGGGCGCGCAGCGCGGCATGGATGTTGGTCTCGTCATCGTCGTACACCAGCGCGAGCGCTCCGGCCGCGCCGATCCCGGCCTCGGCCAGGGTGTCGTCGTCGGCCTCCGCCGCTTCCAGGATCCGTATGGGCTCGTCGGGCGGTTCCTCGGCGCCCACCCCGCCCCCAGTACCCCCGGCCTCGCCTCCGGGAGCGTCGGGCGAGCCGGTCTGCGTACGCGCCATGGCGGCCGAGACCCGCCCCAGCAGGGCCTGGGCCCGCCCCAGGGCTCCGGCGGGCGGCGGGATGCGGGGCCGGTGCGGTTCTCTGGCGGAGGGGACGACGAGCGTCACCCGCTCCCGGTAGACGTCCTTGAGTTCGGCGGCGAGGCGGCGCGCGAGGGCGTCGTCGCCGCAGACGACCATATGCGGGGCGAGTGCGCCCTGTTGGGGCTGCTGAGGCACGGTGGACACGCCGCTCAGCGTGCCTCACGGAGCGGGCCCGGCGCACGTGACCGCGGCCGGCCGCGGAGCCCGGACCGGGGCGAAGAGGGCCGGTCCGGGACAGGCCGGGCGCGCCCGCCACGTTCACCCCACCCATGATCGGCGACCAGATTCCCGGCCGTACCGCAAGGAAACTTACTCGCCCCTTATGTTCTCTTGTCGCGTTCTTAACGCCCGAGAGGGCCGTGCGGGCGAACTGCGTGGATGCAGCGGTCCCCACGCCAGGTAGCGTGGTCGCCGAACACGCCAGGTCGAAGCAGCCGGCGTCACAGCACAGGGAAAGGTGCGAGGTAGGGGCCGATGCACATCGTCATCATGGGGTGCGGGCGGGTGGGTTCCGCGCTCGCACAGACCCTGGAGAGCCAGGGTCATACGATCGCGGTGGTCGACCAGGACCCGACCGCCTTCCGCCGTCTGGGCTCCGGCTTCGGCGGCCGCCGGGTCACCGGGGTCGGCTTCGACCAGGACACCCTGCGCGAGGCCGGGATCGAGGAGGCGGGCGCCTTCGCCGCCGTCAGCAGCGGCGACAACTCCAACATCATCGCGGCCCGGGTGGCCCGCGAGATGTTCGGCGTGGAGAACGTCGCGGCCCGGATCTACGACCCGCGCCGCGCCGAGGTCTACCAGCGCCTGGGCATCCCGACGGTCGCCACCGTGCGCTGGACCGCCGACCAGATGCTGCGCCGGCTGCTGCCCTCCGGGGCCGAGCCGCTGTGGCGCGACCCGAGCGGCGGCGTCCAGCTCGCCGAGGTGCACACCTCGGCGGCCTGGGTGGGCCGCAAGATCAGTCAGCTCCAGGAGGAGACCGGCGTCCGCGTCGCCTTCCTCACCCGGCTGGGTGAGGCCATGCTGCCGACGTCGCAGACCGTGCTGCAGGAAGGCGACCTGGTGCACGTGATGATGCGCACCGACGAGGTCGAGAAGGTGGAAGCGGTGTTCGCCGAAGGACCCGAGGAGGCGCACGCATGAGGGTCGCTATCGCGGGCGCGGGCGCGGTGGGCCGGTCCATCGCGGGCGAGCTGCTGGAGAACGGGCACGAGATCCTGCTCATCGACAAGGCGCCGACGGCGATCTCGGTCGAGCGGGTGCCGCTGGCGGAGTGGCTGCTGGCCGACGCCTGCGAGATCACCTCGCTGGACGAGGCCGCGCTCCAGCGCTGCAACGTCGTCATCGCGGCGACCGGCGACGACAAGGTCAACCTCGTCGTCTCGCTGCTCGCCAAGACCGAGTACGGCGTGCCGCGGGTGGTGGCCCGCGTCAACAACCCCAAGAACGAGTGGCTGTTCAACGAGGCGTGGGGCGTGGACGTCGCCGTCTCCACCCCGCGTCTGATGTCGGCGCTGGTCGAGGAGGCGGTGAGCGTCGGCGATCTCGTACGGCTGCTGCGCTTCAGCCACGGCGACGCCAACCTCGTCGAGCTGACGCTGCCCCCGGAGGCGGCGCTGGCCGGCACCCGGGTCGGGGACGTCGAGTGGCCGGAGGACACCTCGCTGGTCACGATCATCCGTGGCAACCGGGTGCTCACCCCCAACAAGGAGGACGCGCTGGAGGCGGGTGACGAGCTGCTGTTCGTCGCGGCCCAGTCGCGCGAGGAACAGCTGGAGGACCTGCTGTCGGTACGCCGCGAGGCGTGACGGCGGGCGGTCCGCGGGACGCGACGGCGAAGGGCCGGGAACCTCAAGGTCCCCGGCCCTTCGCCGTGCGTACGGGCTGTCGCGCTCGGCCTGTCGCGCTCGGCCTGTCGCGTACGGCCTGTGCCGCCCACGGCCCCGCGTCAGCGGCGGCGCCTCGGGCGTCAGCCGCGGTGCTGCGGCGCCCGGCCCTGCTGCTCGGCGGCCAGCGCCTGCGGCGTGATGTCCGCGGCGAGGTCCGTGGCCACCCCGTCCAGGATGCCGCTCTCCCGCACCTCGCGCTCGCGCCGCGCCTTCGCCTCCTCCTCGGCCTTCTCCTTGGCCTCCGTCTCCGCGAAGACGTCGATGGGCGCCGGTGCCTTCGCCAGGAACAGCCAGGTCAGCCAGACCGCCAGCAGGAACGGCGGGATCTTCAGCCCGATCAGCACCCAGCCCAGGTGCGTGGTGTCCGCCCACCAGTACAGCGGGAAGAGGACCGCGCACTTGGCCAGCAGGATCGCGCCCCAGGCGTAGCTGGCCTTGGCGTACGCCTTCTTGCGGCCCGGGTTGCGGGTGCGCCAGGAGAGGTTCTCCTTGAAGACCGGCCCCAGGATCAGGCCGATCAGCGGCGCTCCGGCCAGCGTGGTGACGATGTAGGCGACGCCCAGGCCCAGCGTGTAGAGCATGCCGGGCAGGTAGAAGTCCTTGGCGTTGCCGGTCATCATCGCGAAGACCACGCCGAAGGCCACCCCGAAGACGCCGCTGAAGGCGTGCTTGACGGTGTCCTTGCGCACCAGGCGGGCGACGGCCAGCACCAGCGAGACCGCCAGTGCGGCGATCGCCGAGACGTGCAGGTCCTTGTTGACCGTGTAGATCGTGACGAACAGCAGGCCGGGCAGCACGGTCTCGACCATGCCGCGCACGCCGCCGAAAGCCTCGAACAGGGCGGCCTCGGTGACGGCTCTCCCGTCCGCGGCGGCGTCCTGCTCCTGGGCGGCTCGCCGGCCGGTCCGGTGGTTCGGTTCGGTCGGTCGTCAGACGTCACCGGCTACTCCTGTCCGAGTGGTCGGAGTTCGTATTTCGGATTGAACAGCACCCGGCGGCCGTGGCTCATGGAGATCCGGCCGGAGGCGATGAGCTTGCGGCCCGGCTCTATGCCGGTGATGGCACGCCGGCCGAGCCACACCACGTCCAGTGCGGCGGAGCCGTCGAACAGCTCCGCCTCCAGGGCGGGCACACCGGCGCGCGGCCGCAGCGTCACATGCCGCAGGGTGCCGGTGACCTTGACTATCTGCCGGTCGTCGCAGTCGCAGATGCGGGTACAGCCGGTGTTCTGCGCGTCCTGCTGCAGCTCGGCGGACTCCAGCTCCTCCTCGGAGGAGGACAGCCTGTCGAGCATCCGGCGGAAACGACCTGCCGGCTTCTCGGATCGGGTCCCAGCGCTCATGAGGCCAGCGTACCGGTGCGCGGGGCCCTGGATCACGGCCCCGGACGACGCCGCACCGCCCGGCCTCCCGGGCTCGCGGTCACTGCTCGAAGCGGTAGCCCATGCCGGGCTCGGTGACGAAGTGCCGGGGGTGCGAGGGATCGCTCTCCAGTTTGCGGCGCAGCTGTGCCATGTAGACCCGCAGGTAGTTGGTCTCGGTGCCGTACGAGGGCCCCCAGACCTCCTGGAGGAGCTGCTTCTGGCTGACGAGACGGCCCGTATTGCGGACCAGGACTTCCAGCAGATGCCACTCGGTCGGCGTAAGGCGCACGTCCCGGCCGTCCCGGTTGACCTTCTTCGCGGCCAGGTCGACGGTGAAGCCCTCGGTCTCCACGACCACCTCGTCCTCGGCGGGTCCGGTCGGCTCGGCCCGGCGCACCGCGGCCCGCAGTCTGGCCAGCAGCTCGTCCATCCCGAACGGCTTGGTGACGTAGTCGTCCGCCCCGGCGTCCAGCGCCTCGACCTTCTCGTCGGAGGTCTGCCGGGCGGAGAGCACCAGGATCGGCACCCGGGTCCAGCCGCGCAGCCCCTTGATCACCTCCACGCCGTCCATGTCGGGCAGCCCGAGGTCCAGGACGATCACGTCGGGGTGGCGGGCGGCGGCCAGCTTGAGGGCGGTGGCCCCGTCGGGGGCGGCGTCGACCTCGTACTTGCGCGCCTTCAGGTTGATCACGAGGGCCCGTACGATCTGCGGCTCGTCATCGACCACAAGCACCCGGTTCACTGTCGTTCTCCTCGTGGTGGGGAAACCCGCCGGGCCGTGCCCGCGGGGTGTCGGCTGGATGGCGGCTCCAGTGGGCCGGGGGACGGCACGCGCGGTGCCGCCCCGGTGGCGGCGGGACGCCCGTTCACGTCGTCGCCTGGGCCGGGAGGTCGGGCTGTACCGGCGGTCCGCCGGGGGCGGCACACAGCGTGAGGACCATGGTCATGCCGCCGCCGGGGGTGTCCTCGGCGGCGAGGGTGCCGCCCATCGCCTCGGCGAAGCCCCGGGCGACGGCGAGGCCCAGCCCCACGCCCGCGCCGCGCGGGGCGTCGCCGTACCGCTGGAAGGGCTCGAAGATACGGTTCTTGGCGCTGTCCGGCACGCCCGGGCCGCGGTCGGCGATCCGCAGCTCCACGCGGTCACCGAGGGCGCTCGCGGAGACCAGGACGCGCTCACCCTCCGGGCTGTACTTGACGCCGTTCTCGACCAGGTTGGCGACGGAACGCTCCAGCAGCCCCGGGTCCACGGCGACGATCGGCAGCTCCTCGGGAATGTCCAGGGTGACGCTGCCTTCGGGGACGCCCCCGAGCGCCATCGGCACCACCTCGTCCAGGTCGATCTCGCGGATCAGCGGGGTGACCGTACCGGTCTGCAGGCGGGACATGTCCAGCAGGTTGCCGACCAGGTGGTCCAGCCGGTCGGCGCCCGCCTCGATGCCCTCCAGCAGCTCCGCCTCGTCCTCCTCGGACCAGGCGACGTCGTCGGAGCGCAGCGAGGTGACCGACGCCTTGATGCTCGCCAGCGGCGTCCGCAGGTCGTGGCTGACTGCGGCCAGCAGCGCCGTACGGATGCGGTTGCCCTCGGCCAGCTCACGGGCCCGCTCCGCCTCGCCGACCAGGCGCTGGCGGTCCAGTACGACGGCGGCCTGCGCGGCGAAGGCGGCGAGCACCCGGCGGTCCTCGGCGGGCAGCACCCGGCCGGTCAGGGCCAGCGCCATGTGGTCGCCGACCGGCATGTCCACGTCCGCGTCCTCGGGCCGCATCAACGGCCTGGCCTGCGGGTCGCCCTCCGCGGCGCCGCCGACGCGGCCCGCGCAGGTCCACGGCTCGACGTCGCCGGCCCGTTCCAGCAGCGCGACCGATTCCATGCCGAACGTCTCCCGTACCCGTTCCAGCAGCGCGTCCAGCGTCGTCTCGCCGCGCAGCACGCTGCCCGCCAGGAAGGAGAGGATCTCCGACTCGGCACGCAGCCGCGCCGCCTGGTGGGTGCGGCGGGCGGCCAGGTCGACGACGGAGGCCACCGAGACACCGACCGCGAAGAAGATCAGGATGGCGACGATGTTCTTGGGGTCGGCGATGGTGATCGAGTGGGTGGGCGGCGTGAAGTAGAAGTTCAGCAGCACGGACCCGACCGCGGCCGCGGCGAGCGCCGGCATCAGCCCGCCGAGCAGCGCGGCGGCGACGGTCAGGAAGAGGAAGAGCAGGACGTCGTTGGCCAGGCCGGGGCCGTTGTCGATGGCGGTGAGCAGCAGCGACAGCAGTACGGGCGCGACGGCGCCGACCAGCCACCCGGCGATGATCCGGGTCCGCCCGAGCCGGGCGCCGCGCGCCACCGGCAGGCCGCGCCCCTTGGCGACCTCGTCGTGCGTGACGATATGGACGTCGAGGTCGGACCCGGAGTCCCGGGCGACCGTGGCGCCCACGCCCGGCCCGAAGATGTACTGCCAGGTCTTGCGGCGGCTGGAGCCCAGCACGATCTGGGTGGCGTTGACCCCGCGGGCGAACTCCAGCAGCGCGTTCGGTATGTCGTCGCCGATGACGTGGTGGAACGTGCCGCCGAGATCCTCGACCAGGGTCCGCTGCACGGCGAGTTCCTTGGGCGAGGCGGAGGTCAGCCCGTCGCTGCGCGCGATGTAGACGGCGAGGACCTCGCTGCCCGAGCCCTTGGCCGCCATCCGGGAGGCGCGACGGATGAGCGTACGCCCCTCGGGGCCGCCGGTGAGCCCGACGACGATGCGCTCACGCCCCGCCCAGATCTTCGAAACACTGTGCTCGGAGCGGTACTGCTGGAGGTATTCGTCCACCCGGTCGGCGACCCACAACAACGCGAGCTCCCGGAGAGCGGTCAGATTGCCCGGCCGGAAGTAGTTCGAGAGGGCGGCGTCCACCTTGTCCGGCTTGTAGATGTTGCCGTGCGCCATCCGGCGCCGGATCGCCTCGGGCGACATGTCGACCAGCTCGATCTGGTCGGCCCGGCGGACGATCTCGTCCGGCACGGTCTCGCGCTGCCGCACCCCCGTTATCGACTCGACGACGTCACCGAGCGATTCGAGGTGCTGGATGTTGACCGTCGAGATCACGTCGATCCCGGCCTCCAGCAGCTCCTCGACGTCCTGCCAGCGCTTGGTGTTGCGGGAGCCCGGCACGTTCGTGTGCGCCAGCTCGTCGACGAGGGCCACCGCGGGCGCGCGGCGCAGCACCGCGTCCACGTCCATCTCGGTGAAGGCCGAGCCCCGGTACTCCAGCTCCGCACGCCCGGTCTGCTCCAGACCGTGCAGCATGACCTCCGTGCGGGGCCGGCCGTGGTGCTCGACGAACGCCACCACGACGTCCGTACCGCGCTCCACCCTCCGGTGCGCCTCGGACAGCATCGAGTACGTCTTGCCGACGCCCGGTGCAGCGCCGAGATAGATCCGTAGCTTGCCGCGTGCCATGGCCCCATTGTCTTACGTGAAGGCCGCCCCCACCGGGCTGAACCTGAGCCGACCCTACCGACCCCACACCCACACAAAAGCCGCAGGTGACGGGTGGGGGGCAGGTCTTGACGCGACTCTGATACGAGGGCGGGGACATCCGCCGGGCCAACAGCGGACGACGACAGACCGGCAACGAACCCGCCCCCGACCTCATTGACTAACCCGCCCTCGGGAAACAAGTTCTGCTGGAGCACCTAGCGCACTCCACAGGAGGTACCCATACCCTCAGCGCCACCGCCTCCCGACCCCGAGAGCCCCCGTCCCTCGGCGGACGAAGCGGCCCGCGCCCTGAACGACATGGGCCGGCGCCGGGACCAGTCCCGCAGCTCGGCCGACCACGCCCGATGGGTGTACGTACTGTCCGGCATCGTCTTCGCCGCGCTCTTCGCGGCACCCGACTTCTTCGGCGAGGCAGCGGGCGGCCGGCCCTCGGTCGCCTTCGGCGCACTCGCCGTCGGCTACGTCGCGCTGCTCAACACCCGCCGCGGCTCGGCCCTGCTGGGCCGGCCCGTCCGCGCCCGCCGACAGGAAATCTCCGGCCCCTTCCGCCGCTACGCGCTGCTCACCCTGCTCGCCGTACTCCTGGTCGGCGTCGCTTTCCAGCTGCCGCAACCGGACTGGCACCTCGGCGTGCCGTACTGGCGGACCGCGGCGGGCGTGGCAGGCGGCGCCGCACTGGCCGTGTTCGGACCGCGCTGCCGCCAGGCACTGCTCTCGGCCGCCACCCGCGACGGCCGCCACCCGGGAAGAAGCACCGTCCATGGCACACGCTGACTTCGACCCCGTACTCCTCGACCCCACCCGGCTGACGATCGTCTCCCTGCTGGCGGGCGCACAGTGGGCCGAGTTCGGGTGGGTCAGGGAGTCGGCGGGACTCTCCCCTCCGCCCTGTCCAAGCAGATCTGCACGCTGGAGTCGCACGGGTACGTCGAAGTGCGCAAGGGGTACGTCGGCAAGCGCCCCCGCACGTGGGTGCAGCTCAGCGACGGCGGGCGGGCTGCGCTGGAGACGCACGCAGCGGCGTTGCAGCGGATCGTGGAGGCGTCACGGCGTACGAGCGGGGGCGGCGATTAGGCACTGCGGCGTGGGGCGCTTGGCCTCAGACGGCGAGGCGCTCAGCATCTCCGCCGTTCCGCGCGCCTGTCAGGCGCCGGGGCCGGCGGCCTTGGCGGCCGACGGGACGCCCTGCGACGGGATCCGGCACAGATTCAGTTCGACCTTCGGGCGGGCCGGAACCTTGCCGTCCAGTTGCCAGCCGAGCGACGCGGCGATCTCCAGAGCGGCACACGGTCCGATGCCCCGGTAGAGATGAGCCCGGAGCAGGGCAGCGGTGACCTTGGGCTTCCGCCCGTTCAGCACCTCCTCGATGCGGGTCCGGGCGAAGCCGGGCTCGCCCTCATGGCGTACTTCCCTCCACGTCGCCCACCACGTCGGCCGGACGGGGATGTAACTCAACGCGCGGTCCGCCAGCTTGAGCGCCGGCTTCTCCAGGAAGAAGAGCACCGCGAAGACGAACTCCCCCACCAGGCCGAGCGCGAGCAACAAGGCGAACACGGCGAGGAGCATCGCCACATGCACCGGAAAGTGGATCAGCATCCCGATGTGACACACCATCAGCGTGCGCCGCGAGCGCGTGCGCTTCGGTTCCCAGTCCGTACCCAGGTACGGCGGCGGGCCACTGGGCTGGACGTGCGGCCGACCGGGAGGGTACGGCGGGGCTGCGGGCGCGCTCACGGTGCCATCCCATCACGGTGACTCAGTACATGACAACGCACCCCGGCCCGCGCGGCCGTCGCCCTTCCGACCCTGGCTGGCTCTCCCCCGCCAGCTCCACGATCATGGCAGCCATGACCGACGCACGCACCCACCTCGCCCACACCGCGGAACTCGACGCCCGTACCCGCGCCGCGGCCAGGGCACTCCTCGACGACGCCTTCGAGGGCGACATGACCGAGGAGGACTGGGACCACGCGTTGGGCGGCGTACACGCCCTGGTGTGGGAGGGGACCGAGCTGATCGGCCACGCCTCCGTCGTACAACGCCAGATGCTGCACGCCGGCCGTCCCCTGCGCTGCGGCTACGTCGAGGGCGTAGGCGTCCGCGCGGACCGGCGCGGCCGGGGCCATGGCGCCGCCATGATGACAGCCCTGGAACGGGTCGTACGCACCGCCTACGATCTCGGCGCCCTCAGCGCCTCCGAGGGCGCCGCCGACTTCTACGCGGCCCGCGGCTGGCGCCTCTGGCAGGGCCCGTCCGCCGTCCTCTCCCCCTCCGGCCTGCGCCCCACGAAGGAGGAGGACGGCGCCATCCACGTCCTCCAGACCGGTGTCCCGCTGGATCTCACAGGGCAGCTGGCTTGCGACTGGCGGAGCGGGGATGTCTGGTAGGCGGTTCTCGGAAACGGGGGACGACTGGTAACGGGTCCGGCCGGTCCACCGTCCGTGTGCTGATCCGGGGTCTTGCCGACAGCCGACAAGAGAATCGCTCATCAAGCGCGGGCCACGTTCCTGGTGATGCCCGCGATCACTGTCGTGGCCAGGATCCACCCTGCCAGCACAGCCGCCCAGGCCACCCACTGTCCCGCCCCCTGAGGGGTGAACGCTCGTTGCTGCCCCAGGTCGAGCACCGGCAGGAACACATCCGCCGCGTAGGCCGGTGCCGAGAAGTGCGGAGCACCCTCTTGGGTGGTGCGCTTCGGTGGATTGAGCGTGAAGAAGACGGCCGTAGCCGCGATTCCGCTCCCGAGCCACCCGAGGGCGCGTAGCGGTCGGTATCCGTAACCGACAGTGGCGTCCTGCAGTCGCCCCCACAGTTTCGCCGGCAGGCGCAGCGTGTCCCGCCGGTGCCGCTGTTTCGCCAGCAGTACGGTGCGGGCGTCCTCGTCGTGCCCGATGCGCCGGTAGTAGGCCGCCAGTTGCTCGTAACACCATGGCTGGTAACCGGTTCGGCCGTGCCGGATCCACGCGATGCGTTCCCGGGCAGGCCGGTAGGGGGTGAGCGCGACGTACCGGGCACGGTCCAGGTCGAGTTGTTCCGGCCGGAAGCCGGCATCGTCGTGGATCACCTCGACCGTGGCCCCGGACAGGGAGACAGCTTCGGGTGCGGACCTGAGCCGGTCGAGGAAGGACTCGCGCACATCGGCGTTCGCGCAGCGGAGCGCCACGGGTTCGGCGCCGCCCAGGTCGGCTCCCCGGAAGGAGAGCCGGCCCTCGACACGACATCCCGACAGCTCCACGCCGCCGACCGCGCTGAATCCGTCGCCGCAGGTGACGTCTCCTGCCACCCTCAGGGGTGGCGCCCTGAGCGCGGCGCCACGTCGGTTGACGAGCCTCCCGCCCATCAGCTCGACACCCGCTCCGATCGTCGCGCCGTACAGGTTCACGCCGCCGTGCGCCGTGAATCCACCACCGCAGTACAGACCCCCCGACACCGCCATGTCCGGGGCGTCGAGGGCGTACCCGTCTGCGCAAGTGAGCCGGGCGCCGACCAACCACAGCCGCCCCTCCACACGTGCGCCGAAGAGGTCGAGTCTGCCCGCGGTGACGTGGCTGAGCACCAGGTCGCCCCCGGTCGTCAGACCGTAGGCGTCCACTCCGGGGACCCGTGAGCCTCGGAACGACAGGTGGGCCACCTCGGCATGGGCCACGTCCACGGGCTCGTCGAAGGAGCAGTTCTCAAGGAGTAGCGCGCATTCGGCCCGAAGGTGCCGTAAGCAGAGGGCTCCCGTGATCCGTGCCCCGTTCAGGCGCAAGGCGGTCGCTCCTCCGGGCGTCTCGCGCACGCCGCGAAGCAGTGCGGTGAGTGCCGCGGCCCGGATACGGCGTTCAGGCCCCCACCCGGTCGCCTGCTGAACGTCGGTGCGTACGTCTCGGCCTTCCGACAGGGTCGAGTCGGCTCCCCTCGTTGAAGGCTGCCCACAGCCGACGCTCGGACGGGCTCAGGTCTTCCGGTACGCGCATCCAGGCTCCTTCACCAACCGTTCCCGAACCCGTACAGCCGTACAGCCGTACAGGAAAAACCGGAGACCGGCCCCTGAGTGAGGGATTCAGGGGCCGGCCGGAGAGATCGGAGGCACTGGCGAGGTCAGGACGTGCCGAGAAGCTCCTTCACCCCCATGTTCAACCGCAGCACATTCACCCGAGGCTCCCCCATGAACCCCAGCACCCGCCCCTCCGTCGCGTCCTTCACCAGGCGTTCGACCTTCGCGCGGTCCAAGTGGTTCTCCTTCGCCACCCGGGTGACCTGGAGTTCCGCGTACGCCGGGGAGATGTCCGGGTCGAGGCCGGAGCCGGAGGAGGTGACGGCGTCGGCCGGGACCTCGGACTCGGGGACGCCGTACGTCTCGGCGACCCACTTCTTGCGTTCCTTGACCGCGGCGATCAGGTCGGTGTTGGTGGCGCCCTGGTTGGTGGCGCCGGAGACCTGGAGGTCGTACTGGGGGTTGACGCCGTTGGTCTTGTTGCTGCCCAGGCCGGCGGACGGGCGGGGCTGGAAGTAGCGCAGGTCGGGGATCGGGTTGCCCTTGGCGTCCGTGCCCTTGTCGTAGCGCTGGCCGAGGAGTTCGGAGCCGACGACCTTGCCGTCCTGCCGTACCTCGGAGCCGTTGGCCTTGTCGTGGAAGGCGGCCTGGGCGACGCCGGTGACCACCAGGGGGTAGAGCACGCCGCAGACCACGGTCAGGACGAGCAGGGCGCGCAGGCCGGCGCCGAGGAGGCGGGCGGTGTTGCGTACCGAGTTGTTCATGAGGAAGTCACCCGATCCCGGGGATCGCAGAGATGAGCAGGTCGATGAGTTTGATGCCGATGAAGGGGGCGATCAGGCCGCCGAGTCCGTAGATGCCGAGGTTGCGGCGGAGCATCCGGTCGGCGCTCACCGGGCGGTAGCGCACGCCCTTGAGGGCGAGCGGTACGAGCGCGACGATGATCAGCGCGTTGAAGATGATCGCGGACAGGATCGCGGTCTGCGAGCTGTGCAGCCGCATGATGTTGAGGGTGTCCAGGCCCGGGTAGGCCACCGCGAACATCGCCGGGATGATCGCGAAGTACTTCGCGACGTCGTTGGCGATCGAGAAGGTGGTCAGCGCGCCCCGGGTGATCAGCAGCTGCTTGCCGATCTCGACGATCTCGATGAGCTTGGTCGGGTTGGAGTCCAGGTCCACCATGTTCCCGGCCTCTTTGGCGGCCGAGGTGCCGGTGTTCATGGCCACGCCGACGTCCGCCTGGGCGAGGGCCGGCGCGTCGTTGGTGCCGTCACCGGTCATGGCGACGAGTTTGCCGCCCGCCTGTTCGCGCTTGATCAGCGCCATCTTGTCCTCGGGGGTGGCTTCCGCGAGGAAGTCGTCCACGCCCGCCTCGTCGGCGATGGCCTTGGCCGTCAGCGGGTTGTCGCCCGTGATCATGACGGTCTTGATGCCCATCTTGCGCAGCTCGACGAAGCGTTCGCGCATGCCGTCCTTGACGACGTCCTTGAGGTGGATGACGCCGAGCACCCGGGCGCCCCGCTCGTCCTCCAGGGCGACGAGCAGCGGCGTGCCGCCCGCCTCGGAGATGCCGTTGGCCAGCCGGTCGGCGTCGTCGGGGACGGTGCCGCCCTGCTCCCGTACCCACGCGATGACCGAACCGGTCGCGCCCTTGCGGACCTTGCGTACGGCGCCGTGCTCGGTCACGTCCACGCCCGACATGCGGGTCTGGGCGGTGAAGGGCACCCACTCGGCGTCGGCCAGTTCGCCCTGGTGGCGTTCGCGCAGGCCGTACTTCTCCTTGGCCAGGACGACGATGGAGCGGCCTTCGGGGGTCTCGTCGGCGAGCGAGGACAGCTGGGCGGCGTCCGCCACCTCGGCCTCGGTCACGCCCTTGACGGGGACGAACTCGGCGGCCTGGCGGTTGCCGAGGGTGATGGTGCCGGTCTTGTCGAGCAGCAGCGTGGAGACGTCGCCGGCGGCCTCGACGGCGCGCCCGGACATCGCCAGCACGTTGCGCTGGACCAGCCGGTCCATGCCCGCGATGCCGATGGCCGACAGCAGCGCGCCGATCGTCGTCGGGATCAGGCAGACCAGCAGCGCCAGCAGGACGATCATGGGCTGCTCGGCGCCCGCGTAGATCGCGAACGGCTGGAGGGTGACCACGGCCAGCAGGAAGACGACGGTGAGCGAGGCGAGCAGGATGTTCAGCGCGATCTCGTTCGGCGTCTTCTGTCGGGCGGCGCCCTCGACCAGGTTGATCATCCGGTCGATGAAGGTCTCACCGGGCTTCGTCGTGATCTTGATGACGATGCGGTCGGAGAGCACCTTCGTACCGCCGGTCACCGCGGACCGGTCGCCGCCGGACTCGCGGATGACCGGGGCCGACTCGCCCGTGATGGCGGACTCGTCGACCGACGCGACGCCCTCGACGACATCGCCGTCACCGGGGATGATGTCGCCGGCCTCGCAGACGACGAGGTCGCCGATGCGCAGCTCCGTGCCGGGCACCCGCTCCTCGTCCGAGCCGTTCAGCCGCCGGGCCACGGTGTCGGTCTTGGCCTTGCGCAGCGTGTCCGCCTGGGCCTTGCCGCGGCCTTCGGCGACCGCCTCCGCCAGGTTGGCGAAGATCACGGTGAGCCAGAGCCAGACGGCGATGGCCCAGCCGAACCAGTCCGAAGGGGACGCGAGGGCGAAGCAGGTGGTCAGGACCGATCCGACCTCGACCACGAACATCACGGGTGACTTGACCATCACCCGGGGGTCCAGCTTGCGCAGCGCGTCCGGCAGCGACTTGACCAGCTGCTTGGGGTCGAACAGGCCGCCGCCGACGCGGCCGCCGTCCGGCGGGTGCCCGCCGGGTACGTCCTGGTGGGGCGCGCGGGTCGGGGTCGTGGTGGACACGGAGCGGCGCTCCTCCTGCTGCACGTCGTTTACGTCGGTGGTCATGACAACCCCTCCGCGATCGGGCCGAGGGCCAGCGCCGGGAAGTACGTCAGGCCGGTGATGATGAGGATCGTGCCGACCAGCAGCCCCGCGAAGAGCGGCTTCTCGGTACGGAGCGTGCCCGCCGTCTCCGGGACCGGCTGCTGCTCGGCGAGCGAGCCGGCCAGGGCGAGGACGAACACCATCGGCAGGAAGCGGCCCAGCAGCATCGCCAGTCCGATCGTGGTGTTGTACCAGGGGGTGTTGGCGTTCAGGCCGCCGAAGGCCGAGCCGTTGTTGTTGGCGCCGGAGGTGAACGCGTACAGCACCTCGGAGAAGCCGTGCGGACCGGCGCCCAGCGCCTTGGTGTTGAGCATCGAGCCCAGCGCGTCGGGCAGCACCATCGAGGCGGCGGTGAAGCCGAGCACCAGGGTCGGGGTGACGAGGATGTAGCAGGCCGCGAGCTTGATCTCGCGGGTGCCGAGCTTCTTGCCGAGGTACTCGGGCGTCCGGCCCACCATCAGCCCCGCGAGGAACACCGCGATCACGGCCATCACGAGCATGCCGTACAGACCGGAGCCGACGCCGCCGGGCGCGATCTCGCCGAGCATCATGCCCAGCAGCTGGATGCCGCCGCCGAAGGCCGTGAAGGAGTCGTGGAAGCCGTCCACGGCGCCGGTCGAGGTGAGGGTGGTGGCGACCGAGAAGATCGACGAGCCGCCGATGCCGAAGCGGTTCTCCTTGCCCTCCATCGCCGCGCCGGCCGCCTGGAGCGCCGGGCCGCCGTGCGCGAACTCGGTCCACATCATCAGGGCGGTGAAGCCGAGCCAGATGACGCCCATCGTGGCCAGGATCGCGTAACCCTGCCGTACGTTGCCGACGAGCCGGCCGAAGGTACGGGTCAGCGCGAGCGGGATGACCAGGATGAGGAAGACCTCGAAGAGGTTGGTGAAGCCGTTCGGGTTCTCGAAGGGGTGGGCCGAGTTGGCGTTGAAGTAGCCGCCGCCGTTGGTGCCCAGCTCCTTGATGACCTCCTGGGAGGCGACCGCGCCGCCGTTGGTCTGCTGGGTGCCGCCCAGGAACTGCCCGACCCCGTGGATACCGGAGAAGTTCTGGATCGCGCCGCACGCGACGAGGACGAGCGCGCCGAGGACGGCGATCGGTATCAGGACGCGCACGGTGCCGCGCACCAGGTCGGCCCAGAAGTTGCCCAGGTCGCCGGTACGGGTGCGGGCGAAACCGCGGACGAGGGCGATCGCGACGGCCATGCCGGTCGCGGCCGAGACGAAGTTCTGCACCGCCAGGCCGGCCGTCTGCACGACGTGGCCCATCGCCTGCTCACCGCTGTACGACTGCCAGTTGGTGTTCGCGACGAACGACGCCGCCGTGTTGAACGCCTGGTCCGGGCTGATCGACGCGAAGCCGAGCGACAGCGGCAGACCGCCCTGCAGACGCTGCAGCAGGTAGAGGAAGAGCACACCGGCGAGCGAGAAGGCGAGGACCCCGCGCAGGTAAGCGGGCCAGCGCATCTGCGCGTCCGGGTCGGCACCGATGCAGCGGTAGATCACCTTCTCGACGCGCAGGTGCTTGCGCGAGCTGTACATGGCGGCCATGTGGTCGCCGAGGGGACGGTACGCCAGGGCGAGCGCCGCGACGAGCGCGGTGAGCTGGAGCACGCCGGCCAGGATGGGGCTCATCGGGACGCTCAGAACCTCTCCGGGAAGACGAGGGCGAGGACCAGGTAGCCGAGCAGGGCGATCGCGACGATCAGCCCGACGACGTTCTCGACGGTCACAGCCTCGTCACCCCTTGGCGACGAGGGCCACCAGCGCGAAGACCGCGAGCATGGTGACGACGAAGGCCACGTCGGCCATCGGGTGCTCCTAGTGGGTTCGGTTGAACGGACACCTAGAGCAAACCTCCAACATGACCTTTTCCGACCGCCGTTGACGCCTCCCTTACGGCCATTAGCGCACCGTTGACGATTCTCATACGCTTACCGACCTGACCTGCGAAAACGGTGATGGGCCGCACCCCCTCGCACGGGGATGCGGCCCATCGGGCGCGGTGTTCCGGCCGCTACGGCGCCCTCGGGGAGCGCCGCGCTTCAGCGGATCTCGGTGATTTCCGGGCCGCGTTCCAGGCGTTCGACGCCGCCGCCGAAGCGGGAGGTTTCCGCGGGCTCCTGCTGGACGCCGTCGGGGACCATCTGGGCATCGTCGGGGAGCTTGAGGACGATCGGGTCGCGGGGGGCCATGGGGGCCTCGCCGCGGACGACCACGGTGTCCTTGAAGATGTGCTCCAGGATGCCGGCCGCCTCGGGCTGGACCGCGCCCTGGCCGGAGATGACGCCGCGCAGGAACCAGCGCGGGCCGTCGACGCCGACGAAGCGCACGACCTGGACGCCGTTGGTGCCGTCCGGGAGCTGTACGGGGACCTGCGCGCGCAGTTCCCAGCCCAGCGGGCCCTCGACCTCGTCGATGACGCCGCCCTGCTGGGTGATCCCGACGCCGATCTCCTCGCGGACCTCGCCCCAGATGCCCTCCTTCTTGGGCGCGGCGAACGCCTGGAGCTGCACGGCGCTGTCCTGGAGGACCACGGTCGCCGCGACGATCGCGTCGCCCGCGACCTCCACCCGCAGCTCCATGCCCTCGACGCCGGGCACGAACATGCCGCCCAGGTCCACCCGGCCCTCGGCGGCGTCCGTGACCTCGGAGAGGTCCCAGGGGCCGTCGGGACGGGGGCCGGGGGCAGGTTCACCCGCCGCTCCTCGCCGGACCCGGCACCCTCGTCCGCAAAGGTCTCGTCCGAGGCCGTCTCGTCGGCGGCTTCCGCTGCTGGGGCCGACTCTGCGGGAGCCTCGTTCTTCTTGCGACGACCGAACACGTCACTGTCCTTCCCGGTCGGCACCGACCGATGCGTATCCATTCCCACCCGTGGAGCCGTCCACCGCCGCATGACCGCCGGTGGAACCGAATCCCCCTCGGCCCGCGCCGAGCCGGGAAGTTCCGCCACCTCGTGGAAGCGCACCTTCTCGACCTGCTGGACGACCAGTTGGGCGATCCGGTCGAACCTCTCGAACCGCACACTCTCGCGCGGGTCCAGATTGACCACGATCACCTTGATTTCCCCACGGTACCCGGCATCCACCGTCCCGGGGGCATTCACCAGCGCCACTCCGCACCGGGCGGCCAGGCCCGAGCGGGGGTGCACGAACGCCGCGTACCCGTCGGGCAGGGCGAGGGACACTCCGGTGGGGAGCACCGTCCGCTCCCCCGGCGCGAGTTCCGCCGCCTCGGTGGTCACCAGGTCGGCGCCCGCGTCACCGGGATGACCGTAGGCGGGAATCGGCACCTCCGGGTCCAGACGCCGGATCAGCACATCCACCGGATTGCGTACCTGACTCACGGGTTCACCTCAAAAGCACGAGCTCGTCTGACCTGATCCGGATCGGCCATCGCGGCCTGGATCTCGGCCGGCCTTCCGTTGTCGATGAAGTGGTCGACCTTGACCTCGACGAAGACGGCGTCGGCGCGCACCGCGACCGGGCCTGCGGGTCCGCCGATCCGGCCCACCGCCGTCGAGTAGATCTTCCGGCCGTGGACGGCGGTTATCTCCGCGTCCAGGTGCAGCACCGTGCCGACCGGTACGGGCCGCAGGAAGTCGGTCTCCAGCCGGCCGGTCACCGCGATCACCCGGAGCAGCCAGTTCAGCGAACCCAGCGTCTCGTCCAGGGCGGTGGCCAGCACCCCGCCGTGCGCGAGGCCGGGAGCGCCCTGGTGGGCCTCCTTGACCGTGAACTCGGCGGTCACCCGCACGCCGTCCTCGGCGCGGGCCTGCAGTTGCAGGCCGTGGGCCTGCGCCGCGCCGCAGCCGAAGCAGTGGTCGTAGTGCGCGCCGAGGAGTTCTCCGGGCGCGGGGGCGTCGGGGTGCCGTACCGGGGCGACGGCGTCGGCCGGTGGCGTCAGCCGCGTCGGGGCCTTGTCGGTTCCACTCACGAGTGCAGACCCTACCCGCGCGCGTAACCGGCCCGTGCCGCCGTGCCAAGCTGGAGCCATGCAGTCGTACGAAGAACGCCTCACCGCGCCCCGCTCCTGGTGGGTGATCGCCGGCCTGATCGGCGTGGCCTGCGCCCTGATGCTGCTCCCGCTGGGCACGCTGCCGATGCTCGGCGGGCTGATCGGCGGCGCGGCGCTGTCCGCGGTGGCGGTCAGCTCGTACGGCTCGGTACGGATCCGCGTCGTGGGTGACTCGCTGATCGCGGGCGACGCCCGGATCCCGGTGGCGGCGCTGGGCGAGGCCCGGGCGCTGGACCCCGAGGAGGCGGTGGCGTGGCGTACGCACAAGGCCGACACCCGCGCCTTCATGCTGCTGCGCAGCTATGTCCGCACCGCTGTGCGGGTGGAGATCACGGACCCGGCGGACCCGACTCCGTACGCGTACCTCTCGACCCGTGAGCCGGAGCGCCTGGTGGCCGCGCTGGCGGCCGTACGGACCTGAACCGACCCCGAAGGGCTCGCCGGGCCGGGCAGGGCGCCGTCGGGCGGCACAGGGGCCTTCCTGGGGGCGCGGGACGGCGTCCCGCGGTTTCCGGAGCGGCCCGTCCGGCCTCCGGCCGGGTTCTCAGCGGCCGTTTTCCGGCGGCATCGCCTCGGCGTGCGGCAGGGCGTCCCACGGCACCTGTCTGGCGCGCAGGTCCTTGCGGATCTTGTCCGCGAGCTTTGCGGTGTCCCGGCGGTTCATCACCGCGCCGACCGCGGCGCCGACCATGAACGGCGTCAGGTTCGGCAGGTTGCGCAGGGTGCGCTTCATGATCTGCTGGCGCAGCTCGCGCTTCATCTGGCCGCCCAGCGCCGCGTTGACGGTCGTGGGCTTGGTGACGTCGATGCCGCGTTCCCCGGTCCAGGACGTCAGGTAGGCGGTGGCGCGCTGCCGGAGCGTGCCCGGCGGGCGCAGGCCGTAGACCTCGTGGAGCTCGGCGATGAGTTTGATCTCCACGGAGGCCACCCCGACGATCTCGGCGGCCAGCTCGGCCGGCATGGCGGGCGGTACCGGCAGCATCGCCGCCGCGCCCACCCCCGCACCGACGGTGGCGGTGCCCCGCGTGGCACCGGCGACCAGCTTGTCGGCCAGTTCCTCGGGGTCAGACCGGGGAACTGCCGGCGCAGCGTCGCCAGGTCGCGGACCGGGATCCGCGGGACGTTGTCGATGATGCGCTCGGCGACCGTCGTCAGGCCCTTGCGGGCGCCCGCGCCGCCTTTCCTGGTGCCGCGGCCCACGGCCGCCACGAGCGAGGCCGCACGGCCTCGCTCCTCCGGTGCGTCGGTCGTCCGCTCCGCGGGCAGGGCGGTCGGGTCGGCGGGCACGGGCGCGTTTTCGTCGCGTGATCGTGCGCCGGCCGCCGGGCCTTTCTCGCCCTTGCGTCCCTTACGGAACGGGTTCACGCCTGCCACGGCGTCGACCGGTCCTCAGGCCGCGCAGTCGCGGCAGATCGGCTGGCCGTTCTTGTCCTCGGCGGCCAGCTGGCTGCGGTGGTGGACCAGGAAGCAGCTCATGCACGTGAACTCGTCCTGCTGCTTGGGCAGCACCCGGACGGCGAGTTCTTCGTTGGAAAGGTCGGCGCCGGGCAGTTCCAGGCCCTCGGCCTGCTCGAACTCGTCGACGTCGACGGCCGAGGCGGACTTGTCGTTCCGCCGCGACTTCAGTTCTTCGATGCTGTCCTCGTTGAGGTCGTCATCTGTCTTGCGTGGGGTGTCGTAATCCGTAGCCATGTCGCTCTCCCCTCTGGGTGTCTGCGGTGTCTCCAGCGCACGTAACGCGTGAGAGGCCGGACTTGTGCCCGACCTGAGGCGGAGATTTTGCCTCACATCAAGGTCTGTTACTCAATCGACACCCAACCGCACCCCTGAAGAGGTGATCGGTTTGGATGGCGATCAGGACCGTACACGGTCCGAATGTCGCACCTCGCGCACGCCATCACGTGTACTTCCCGTGATCAAGGCCCCTGGAAACCCGGATTTTCCCGGCCTTCCGCCAACCGTTCCGATCACGGAGAGTGGGTGGCGCGAATCTCGCGCCTGTGAGGGATCACACACGGACGAGCCGTCGGGCGGACCGTAGGAATTCAGCGCAAAGCGAACTCGGCGAAGGATCCATGGCCGCCCGCCGTCACGTCAAGCCGGGGCGACCGGCGTGCGGAGGGCGACCAAGAGTGCCAAGAGGTGGGGTCCCGGGTCAAAAGGACAGCAGGACGCGCCGGGAGCCGCGGGCGGGGACCGCACCCCTCACCCGCGGCTCGCCGCCCGTCTGCGGCTCTCACAGCGGCAGGACGACGCGCATCTCCAGTCCGCCGCCCTCGCGCGGCGTGGCCGTGATGCTGCCGTCGTGCGCGCGCACCACGGACCGCACGATGGACAGGCCGAGGCCGACGCCCTTGTCGCTGCCGGTGCGTTCCGTGCGCAGGCGGCGGAACGGCTCGAAGAGGTTCTCCACCTCGTAGGCCGGGACGGCGGGGCCGGTGTTGGAGACGACCAGCACCGCGCAGCCCTGCTGCGGCTCGGTCGTCACTTCCACCCAGCCCGCCCGTCGCCCGCCGCCACCCTCCACCGGAAGCGCTTCGCGCTGCCCCTCTTGGGGGACGTTGTAGCGCACCGCGTTCTGTACGAGGTTGAGCGCGATGCGCTCCAGCAGGACGCCGTTGCCCTGGACGAACGCCTGCTGGCGCACGCCGCGGATCTCCACGCCCTTGGCCTGTGCCTCGGCGCGGGTCTGGTCGAGGGCCTGCGAGGCCACCTCGGCCAGGTCCACCGGCTTCTTGTCCACGATCTTGTTCTCGCTGCGCGCCAGCAGCAGCAGGCCCTCGACCAGCTGCTCACTGCGCTCGTTGGTCGCCAGCAGCGTCTTGCCCAGCTGCGCCAGCTCCGGCGAGGCGTCGGGGTCGGCGAGCTGGACCTCCAGCAGCGTCCGGTTGATCGCCAGCGGCGTGCGCAGCTCGTGCGAGGCGTTGGCCACGAAACGGCGCTGCGACTCGAAGGCCCGGTCCAGCCGGTCCAGCATCTCGTCGAAGGTGTCGGCCAGCTCCTTGAGCTCGTCGTCCGGACCGCCCAGCTCGATGCGGCGGTGCAGGTCCGAGCCCGCCACCCGCTGCGCGGTCCGGGTGATCCGCCCCAGCGGCGACAGCACCCGCCCCGCCATCGCGTACCCGAAGGCGAACGCGACGACGGTCAGACCCAGCAACGCCAGCAGGGAACGGTTGAGCAGGGTGTTCAGGGCCTGCGCGCGCTGATGCTGGAGGCAGTTCTGGATCGCCTGGGTGAAGATCTCCCCGGAGGTCTGGCTGGGCAGGTCGCAGACGTTGCTGGTGGCGGCGAAGTTGCCCCGGAGGATCTTGACGGGCAGCTCGCTGCCTTCCTGGAGCGCGTTGGCGGCCAGCATGTAGATGATCGTGAGCAGCACGATGCCCGCCATCAGGAACATGCCGCCGTACAGCAGGGTGAGCCGTATCCGGATGGTCGGGCGCAGCCAGGGGAAGGGCCGGACGTTGACCGGCTTCGGGTCCCAGGTGGGCATGGGCGGTGTGGCGGGGGGCGGGGCGGACGCCTTGGAGGAAGCGGGCATCGTCGATCAGATCCGGTAGCCCGACCCGGGCACCGTGACGATCACCGCGGGCTCGCCCAGTTTGCGGCGCAGGGTCATGACCGTCACCCGTACGACGTTGGTGAAGGGGTCGGTGTTCTCGTCCCACGCCTTCTCCAGCAGCTGCTCGGCCGAGACGACCGTGCCCTCGCTGCGCATCAGGACCTCCAGCACCGCGAACTCCTTCGGCGCGAGCTGGACCTCCTTGCCGTCGCGGAAGACTTCGCGGCGGTTCGGGTCCAGCTTGATGCCGGCCCGCTCCAGGACGGGCGGCAGGGCGACCGTCGTACGGCGTCCCAGGGCCCGCACCCGGGCGGTCAGCTCGGTGAAGGCGAAGGGCTTGGGGAGGTAGTCGTCGGCGCCGATCTCCAGGCCCTCGACACGGTCGCTGACGTCGCCGGAGGCGGTGAGCATCAGGACACGGGTGGGCATCCCCAGCTCGACGATCTTGCGGCAGACGTCGTCGCCGTGCACCAGCGGGAGGTCCCGGTCCAGGACCACCACGTCGTAATCGTTGATCTCGATGCGTTCCAGGGCGGCCGCGCCGTCGTACACCACGTCGACGGCCATGGCCTCCCGGCGCAGTCCGGTGGCCACCGCATCGGCGAGCAGCTGCTCGTCCTCGACGACGAGAACACGCACGTCGCAAATCCTTCCTCACGGCCCTGGATGTTCCGGGGCACGGCAAACTCGGAGCCCCTCCATCCTGCCCCGAACAGCTGTAAACCGGCAGTAAGAGGGGTGGGTGAGGGCTCGCGGCCCGTTCTGCGCGGTGCCGGGCGGGCGGGCCGGGGCCACGGGCGAGCGGGCCGCAAGGGCTGGTCGGGCGGGCCGCAAGGGCCGGGCGGGCAGGCCGCAAGGGCCCGGGCCGAGGTGCCGCGAGTCCCGGACCCGCGCCTTCCGGGTCGTTTTCGAATTCCCGTGCCGCTTGAGGTTTCCGTGAGGTTGCCCATGGGGAGGACGTCTGCACACCCGCGATCACGCCCTGTACGGCGCCATGCCGCGCTCTGATCCATTCGCAGGGACCACGCCGTGATCGCCCCGCCCGTCGGCACACCCCCGTGCCACCGACCCACGACGAGGGGGCGCACCATGGACGCGTTCACCGCAGGCATTCTGCAGCGCATACGGACCACCGAGGCCGACCTGGACCGGGCCCGCGAGTCGGGCGACGACTTCCTCGTCGAGGTGGAGCAGGCCGAGCTGGAGGATCTGCAGCGCCTTGCCGCCGAGCACGGCGTGCAGGTCACGGCAGCCAGCGCCTGACCACCTCCCGGCCGCCAACGACGACAGCGCCCCGGGCCCGCGAAGGGTCCGGGGCGCTGTCACGTTCCCGGCGGGCGCCCGGCCCGGTCCGGTTCCGGCGCTCAGTCGTGCCAGGCGCCCAGCTCGTCCAGCAGGGGCTGGAGGATCCTGAACATCTCCGGCGAGGCGGCCACGGTCAGGTCGTTCGAGGCGGGCTCGCCGGGGCGGCCGCCGGTCAGCGCGCCGGACTCGCGGGCGATCAGGGCGCCGGCGGCCATGTCCCACGGGTTCAGCCCGCGCTCGTAGTAGCCGTCGAGCCGGCCGCAGGCCACGTCGCACAGGTCGATCGCGGCCGAACCGCCGCGCCGGATGTCGCGGACCTGCGGCAGCAGCGTGCGCAGCACCTCGGCCTGGGCGGCCCGGCGCTCGCCGATGTAGGCGAAGCCCGTACCGATCAGGGCCTGGGACAACGGCGGCGCGGGGCGGCAGTGCACCGGCTCCCCGTCGCGGAACGCGCCGCCGCCCAGGACGGCGTGGTACGTCTCGCCGCGCATCGGCGCCGCGACGACACCGACGACGGCCTCGCCGTCCCGCTCAGCGGCGATCGACACGGACCAGGAGGGCAGTCCGTACAGGTAGTTGACCGTGCCGTCGACCGGGTCGATGACCCAGCGCACCCCGCTGCTGCCCGCGACGCTGGCGTCCTCCTCCCCCAGGAAGCCGTCGTCGGGACGCCGCTCGGCGAGGAAGCCGGTGATCAGCTTTTCGCTGGCGATGTCCATCTCGGTGACGACGTCGATGGGGCTGGTCTTCGTGGCGGCCACGCCGAGGTCGGCGGGGCGGCCGTCGCGCAGCAGCTCACCGGCGCGGCGGGCGGCCTCCAGGGCGAGGTCGAGAAGTTCGTCCTGCAGCGGATCGGACACGGTGCTCCTTGCTCGTCCGGGCGGCCGCTCGTGACCGCCCCGCGGGGCGGCGCGGCGCCGCCGTCTGTCGTCTCGGTACGGCTCCGGGGCCGCCCCTTGGGCCTACCCCTGGACCTACCCCTGGGCCTCCACCACCGGGCCCGTCCAGTCCGCGCCCGCGGCGGCGAGGCGCGGGGTGCGGGCCGGGCAGCAGCCGACCGGGCACAGGTCGTGGCTCGGCCCCAGCTCGCCGAGGGCGCAGCGGGCCGGCGCGCGGCCCTGCTCGGCTGCGGCGCGCTCCAGGACGAGGTCGCGGACGGCCGCGGCGAAGCGCGGGTCCGCGCCGACGGTGGCGGAACGGGCGACGGGCAGGCCCAGCTCGGCGGCCTTGGCGGTGGCTTCGGTGTCGAGGTCGTACTTGACCTCCATGTGGTCCGAGACGAAGCCGATGGGCGCCATGACGACCGCGGGGACGCCCGCGCCGTGCACCTCTTCGAGGTGGTCGCAGATGTCCGGCTCCAGCCAGGGAATGTGCGGGGCGCCGCTGCGGGACTGGTAGACCAGCCGCCACGGGTGGTCGACGCCGGTCTCCTCGCGGACCGCGTCGGCGATCACCCGGGCCACGTCCAGGTGCTGGGCGACGTACGCGCCGCCCTCGCCGTTGCCGGTGTGGTCCTCCGGGCGGCCGGAGGTGTCGGCCGCCGCGGTCGGGATGGAGTGGGTGGTGAACGCGATGTGGGCGCCGTCGCGGACATCGGCGGGCAGCTCGGCGAGGGAGGCGAGCACGCCGTCGACCATCGGGCGGACGAAGCCGGGATGGTTGAAGTAGTGCCGGAGCTTGTCCACCCGCGGCACCTCCAGGCCGTCGGCCCGGAGGGTGGCCAGCGCGTCGGCCAGGTTCTCGCGGTACTGCCGGCAGCCGGAGTACGAGGCGTAGGCGCTGGTGGCCAGGACGGCGATACGGCGGTGGCCGTCGCGGACCATCTGGCGCAGGGTGTCGGTCAGGTACGGCGCCCAGTTGCGGTTGCCCCAGTAGACCGGCAGGTCCAGGCCGTGTCCGGCGAAGTCCTCGCGCAGGGCGTCCAGCAGCTCACGGTTCTGCGCGTTGATCAGGCTGACGCCGCCGAACAGGAAGTAGTGCTGCCCGACCTCCTTCAGGCGCTCGCGGGGGATGCCGCGGCCACGGGTGACGTTCTCCAGGAAGGGGACGACGTCGTCCGGGCCTTCGGGGCCACCGAAGGACAGCAGCAACAGGGCGTCGTAGGGAGCGGGGCTCCCCGCGGCGGAAGGAAGGGGCGGATCGCACTGTTCGGGCATGTCTTCGATCCTGCCACCAGCCACTGACAGGCGGAAAACCGGAGGCGGCCACCAGGACCGCGCGCGTAAGCTGTCTCGGCCTCAGTCATGCCTTACCGATTTCCGGCCCCCGGGCGTCGGCTCTTCACCGGCGGAGCTCCCCATGCCTAGCCCGTACCGCGCGCTCTTCGACACGCCCGGCACCAGATCGTTCACGGCCGCCGGCTTCCTGGGCCGGATGACGCTGTCGATGACCAGCATCGGCATCGTCACCATGGTCTCCCTGATCACCGGCAGGTACGGCCTCGCCGGCGCCCTGGCGGCGACCGTCGCGCTGGCCTCGGCGGTGCTCAGCCCGCAGATCTCCCGGCTGGTGGACCGGCACGGCCAGCGCCGGGTGCTGCGCCCGGTGACCCTGGTCTCGGCGGCGGCGATCGCGGGCCTGCTGCTGAGCGCGCAGCAGGGCTGGCCGGACTGGACGCTGTTCGTCTTCACGGCCTGCGCGGGCTGCGTGCCGAGCGTCGGCTCGATGGTCCGGGCCCGCTGGGCGGCCGTCCACCACAGCTCCCCGCGCCTGCTGCACGCCGCCTACTCCTGGGAGTCGATCGTCGACGAGGCGTGCTTCATCGTCGGACCGATCCTCTCCATCGGTCTGTGCACCTCCTGGTTCCCCGAGGCGGGCCCGCTGCTGGCGACGGTCTTCCTGGTGGCGGGGGTCTTCTGGCTGACGGCGCAGCGGGCGACCGAGCCCGCGCCGCATCCGCGTGCACACCACGCCCAGGGTTCGGCGTTGCGCTCGCGCGGCCTCCAGGTGCTGGTGGTCACGTTCGTGGCGACCGGCGCGATCTTCGGGGCGACCGACGTGGTGACGCTGGCGTTCGCCGAGGAGCAGGGCCACCAGGGCGCCGCCAGCCTGGTGCTGGCGTCCTACGCGCTCGGGTCGTGCGCCGCCGGCGTGGTCTTCGGGATGATCCATTTCAAGGGTCCGGCCGCCCGCCGGTGGCTGGTGGGCGTGTGTGCGATGGCCGTGAGTATGATCCCGCTCCAACTGGTCGGGAACCTTCCGTTGCTGGCCGTGGCGCTCTTCTTCGCGGGCCTGTCCATCGCGCCGACGATGGTGACCACCATGGCCCTCGTCGAGCAGCACGTACCGCGCGCGAACCTGACCGAGGGCATGACCTGGACCAGCACCGGGCTCGCGGTCGGAGTGGCGCTCGGCTCGTCGGCCGCCGGATGGGTGGTGGACGCGGCCGGAGCCGGCCGCGGCTACCTGGTGCCGGCCGTGGCGGGGGCGCTCGCGGCGGCGGTGGCGTTCCTCGGATACCGCCGGCTGCGGCCGGCGCCGCAGCGGGAGGGGACGGGCACAGATGGCCGAGGCACGGAGGACGACCGGCAGGAACAGGACAGCCGTACGGACGGGAGCGGCCCGCACGGTCCGGGCGATACGGGGGGCCAGGCCCCGGCCCGCCTGGCGTAACTGGGCGGGGACCGTCGCCGTGCGGCCGGCCCGGAGCGTCTCGCCGGCCTCCACCGGCGAACTGGCCGCGGCGGTCCGCGCGGCGGCCGCCGACGGGCTCACGGTCAAGGCGGCCGGCACCGGCCACTCCTTCACCGCGGTCGCCGCCACCGACGGGCTGCTCATACGTCCCGAGCGGCTGACCGGCATACGGGAGGTGGACCGCGCCGCCGGCACCGTGACCGTGGCGGCCGGCACCACCCTTCAGCAGCTCAACCGCGCCCTCGCCGCGCACGGCCTGTCGCTGGCCAACATGGGCGACATCATGGAGCAGACGGTCTCCGGCGCGGCGAGCACCGGCACCCACGGCACCGGCCGCGACTCGGCGTCCCTGGCCGCCCAGATCACCGCGCTCGAACTGGTCACCGCCGACGGCTCGGTGCTCACGTGCTCCGCCGCCGAGAATCCGGAGGTCTTCGCGGCGGCCCGGGTGGGCCTGGGCGCACTGGGCGTGATCAGCTCCGTCACCTTCGCCGTGGAACCGCAGTTCTGGCTGTCGGCCCGGGAGGAGCCGATGCCCTTCGACCGGGTGACGGCCGAGTTCGACCAGCTCGTGGCCGAGAACGAGCACTTCGAGTTCTACTGGTTCCCGCACACCGGCAACTGCAGCACCAAACGCAACAACCGCAGCCAGGGCCCCGCCGCACCGCTCGGCCGGGTCAGCGGCTGGATCGACGACGAACTGCTCTCCAACGGGGTCTTCCGCGCCGCGTGCGCCGTCGGCCGGGCGGTGCCCGCCACCGTCCCGGGGATCGCCCGGCTCTCCAGCCGCGCGCTGTCGGCCCGTACGTACACCGACATCCCGTACAAGGTCTTCACCAGCCCGCGCCGGGTGCGCTTCGTGGAGATGGAGTACGCGCTGCCGCGGGCGGCCGCCGTGGAGGCGCTGCGCGAGCTGCGGTCGCTGGTGGAGCGCTCGGACTTCCGGGTGAGCTTCCCGGTGGAGGTGCGGACCGCGCCGGCCGACGACATCCCGCTGTCCACCGCCTCCGGGCGGGACACCGCCTACCTCGCCGTGCACATGTACCGGGGGACGCCCTACCGGGAGTACTTCACCGAGGCCGAACGGATCATGACGGCGCACGGCGGCCGGCCGCACTGGGGAAGCTGCACAGCCGCGACGCCGCGTACCTCTCCGGTGTCTACCCGCAATTCGGCGAGTTCACCGCGCTGCGCGACCGGCTGGACCCGCGGCGCCTGTTCACCAACGCCTACCTGCGGCGCGTGCTGGGCGAGTGAGGCCAAGCCCGGGCCGGCCGGACCGCCCGGACGGCTGAAACGCTCATTCGGCCCAACGTCCCGCAAGGATGAACGCTTCGGCAGGCCCGGGAGCCCGGCAGCACACCGGCCCGGACCCGGCGTGCTGCCGGGTCCGGGCCGGTTCGGCCGCCAGCCGCGCGGGGCGGCCCCGTCCGTTCTCCCGCCGAAAGGCATTCGGTCCCCGTCGAGGACGGAAATTCCGCGCCGGTTAAGGGGATTCGGTCCCCGGGCGGGACGGCATTACGTCCCGCCCGGGTGCGGATTTCCGTCCCGCGTTCACGAGGATTTCGGGTCGGGTGCCTGCTGTCCGCCGGGCTCCTGCTTGTTCCGGTCGCCGGAATCGCCCTTGGAGTCGTCACCGCCCTTGCCGGTGTCGTTCCCGGTACCGCCGCCGGACTTCGACGGTTGCGGGCTCGGCGGCGCCGTCGGCTTGCCGCTCCGGCTCGCGTCCGGGCTCGGCGTCGGCGTGGACGGCTTGCCCGTACTGCCGGTGCCGTCACCGTTACCGGTGCCGGTGGAGCCGCTGCGGTCGGGCGACGGCGTGCCGCCGGTGCCGCCCGTCGTGCCGTCACCGCGCGAGGTCCCGGGGGACGGCGCGTCCGTGGCGGGCGGGGCCTTCGGCTCGGACTTGCGCGCGTTGCCGCCGAAGAAGTTGCTCACCGAGGTCCCCGGGTCGCCCGACGCGTCCTTGCCGGCGACCAGCTCGACGCAGGTGACGGCGCCCATCGACAGCACGAAGACCGCCAGCGCGGCCAGCGCCGGCCGCTTCCAGCCGCGCAGCCGGGTGCCGTACGTGGCGGTGCTGACCTCGTCGGCCCGCTGCGGCACCGCGGTGGCGCCGGCCGGCGGGTGACCGGGCCGCGCCTGCCCCAGCGCCATGGTCCGGTCGTCGAGGCGCGGCACCAGCTGCGTCTTGTCCGCGGCTCCGGTGTCCGCCCCGGAGGTCCGCGCCGGACCGGCCTGCGGCAGCAGCCGCGTAGGGTCGGCGTCCGGGTCCCCGGCCTGCGGCAACAGTTGCGTACGGTCGGTGTCAGCGGCCCGGCCCTCGTCCTTGGCCGCGACGGACGTGATCTCGTCCTCCGCGCCCTGCCGGTCGAAGGTGGGCAGCACCATGCCCGTGCCGGACCCGGCTCCCGGCGTTCTGCGCGAGACCGAGGACCGGCGCGGCTTCGGCCGGGTGCCGACGGTGGCGGCTTCCTTGAGCTGCTCGCCGGTCCGTCGGAAGAGGTGCTGGAAGACCGAGCTGCCGGTCGTGGCCACGACGCTCACCACGCCCGCGCCGATGATGGTCCCGTACACGCCGAGCTTCCCGGCGAGAAAGGCGGCGACGGCGGCCGCCAGGGCACTGCCGGCGACCTGAGGAACGCTCAGGTCGAGCCGTTTCTCCTTGTTTTTCGTGTCGGTATCGCTTTTGTTGTCCATCTCCAGCCTTTGATCGCCCCTTCGATCCATCTTGCACGGACAAGTGACCTATGGGCGAAGCCGGTAGTTCCGATTCTGCGGATTCTGTGAACCTCGCCACCCGTCACACCGTGTAGAGAGATCGACAAGGCGACCAACTCCCTTGGCGCAGGTGAACTTCGGCGGCGCGGCGGTCCACCTCAGTGGCCCGAATGGAGTACTGTGGCGAGCCCTGGCCCCGGAATCCCGTCCGGCTGCCCGGATACACGGGAGGGGGCCGGAAGGTGGCACTCACCCCCGGGTGCCGCCACCGGGCACGGGTGACTGGGAGCAGGAACTAGACATGGTCACTGAGCGTTGCGAACAGGTAACCGTGTCATAACGGCGTTTCTGGGCCAAGCCTCGACACGCCGGGTAACTCGGCAATGTTGTGGCAGGCTGCACCCGGGCAGGCCACACTCGACTAGCGGAAGCAGCGACGCACGTGACGTCGGCAGGCACCACCCGGGAGGTCCCCATGCCCGAACTGCGTGTCGTGGCCGTCTCCAACGACGGCACACGGCTGGTGCTCAAAGCTGCGGACAGCACCGAGTACACGCTTCCGATCGACGAGCGGCTGCGCGCCGCGGTCCGCAACGACCGCGCGCGGCTCGGCCAGATCGAGATCGAGGTCGAGAGCCACCTGCGCCCGCGGGACATCCAGGCGCGTATAAGAGCAGGTGCCTCCGCCGAAGAGGTCGCCCAGCTCGCCGGCATCCCGGTCGACCGGGTGCGCCGCTTCGAGGGCCCGGTGCTCGCCGAGCGCGCGTTCATGGCCGAGCGGGCCCGTAAGACACCCGTACGCCGCCCCGGGGAGAACACCGGCCCGCAGCTCGGCGAGGCCGTCGCGGAGCGGCTGCTGCTGCGCGGCGCCGACAAGGACTCCGTCCAGTGGGACTCCTGGCGGCGCGACGACGGCACCTGGGAAGTCCTGCTGGTCTACCGCGTCGCGGCCGAGCCGCACTCGGCGAGCTGGACCTACGACCCGCCGCGGCGGCTGGTCCAGGCCGTCGACGACGAGGCGCGGGCGCTGATCGGCGAGACCGACGACACCCCGGAGCCCAGCTTCCCCTTCGTGCCGCGGATCGCGCGGCTGCCGCGCGACCGGCCGCTGGACCGCGCCCTGGACCGCCAGACGTCCCAGGACCGGGATCGGGACCGCGACCGGGACCGGGACCGTGCGGGCGAGGACGACGAGCCGGCGCGGGCCGAGGACGGTTCCGGCGAGCGGGAGCGCGACTCCCTCACCAGCCTTCTGGAGGCGGTGCCGAGCTTCCGTGGCGACATGGTCGTCCCCGAGCCGGTGAAGGCACCGGCTCAGGAGGACTCCGTCGAGGACGAGGAGCTGGAGGAGCCGGCCGCTCCGGCGGCGAGCGCGGGCGCGGGCTCGGCCTACGCCGACGTGCTCATGCCACGGGCGGTGGCCGGTCACCGGGACCGCCTCACGGGCACGACCGACCGCCAGGCCGAGGCCGACGGGGTACGGCCCGGGCGGCGTGCCGCCGTACCGAGCTGGGACGAGATCGTCTTCGGGACGCGGCGCAAGAAACCGGAGTAGCGGAGTAGCGGGGAGGTACGGACGGCGGCCTGCCGATCAGGGCGCCGTCGTGCACCCCTCCGTACGCCCGCCCGTCGTCACGAACGGACGTACGAACAATCCCGGCCGGGTGTCAGCCCGCCTCCGTTGTCACAGCCTGCTTCCGAGGTCAGCCCGCCTCGGCGCCGATGGCCACCGGCCGCGTCGGGTCACCCGACCACTCGCTCCAGGAGCCCACGTACAGCGCCGCCGGGACGCCGGCGACCGCGAGGGCCAGCACCTCCTGAGCGGCGGAGACGCCCGAACCGCAGTAGACACCGACCTCGGCGTCCGCGGTGGCCCCGAGGGCCGTGAAGCGCGCGGCCAGCTCGGCGGGCGGCAGGAACGTGCCGTCGGCGGCGAGGTTTTCCGTCGTCGGCGCGGACAGCGCGCCCGGGATGTGCCCGGCGATGCGGTCGATGGGCTCCACCTCGCCGCGGTAGCGCTCCCCGGCCCGCGCGTCCAGCAGGACGCCCCGCCGGGCCAGTGCCGCCGCCTCGTCCGCCGTCAGCAGGGGCAGCGCGCCGGGCGCCGCGGTGAAGTCGCCGGGCTCCGGGGCCGGCACCTCGGTGCTCAGGGCTCCCCGGACGCGGTCCAGGCGGCCAGGCCGCCGTCCAGAACCCGCACCGAGGAGTGGCCGGTGTAGCGCAGCATCCACCACGTACGGGCCGCGGACCAGCCCTGCCCGCCGTCGTAGACCACGACCGGGCGGCCCGCCGAGACCCCGGCCCTGCGCATCGTTTCGGCGAAGGCGTCGAGGTCCGGGAGGGGATGGCGGCCGGCCGGTCCCGCGGGGCCCGCGAGTTCGCCGTCCATGTCCACGTAGACGGCACCGGGCACGTGCCCCGCCTCGTACTCGGGGCGGCCGGGCGGGCCGCCGAGCCGGTAGCGGACGTCGAGGAGGACCGGCGGGGCCCCGGAGGCCAGTGCGTCCGCCAGTTCGGCGGCGGTGATGAGGGCATTCATGGGGCTCATCCTCGCGCAGGAGAGGCCCGGCACTGAAGATGCCCCTGCTGCTGCGGATCTGCTCCGGGGCTTACGGAACTTCTCCGGGGGCTTACGGGGGTTTACAGGCTTCCCCCGGGGTTTACAGGGCTTCGCCGACGGCTCACCTCGCACGTCCCCGAACGGCAACGCCGCCGAAACGGGTGCGAAACATCAAATCGGGCATTCTCCCATGGGAACGCGCCGAAGACGGCGCGGCCGGGGCGCACAGCGGATGAGGGGTGCGAGCATCTGCACGGGACGGCGCACTCGCGCCCGGTCCCCGCACGGCCACCACCCCGATGGTCCGAGGAGAGAGTGACGATGACGACCGAGGCAACGACTCGGCGGACGCCCGGCGCGCCTTGCTGGGTGAGTCTCATGGTGCACGACCTGGCCACGACGGAGCAGTTCTACAGCGCGCTGTTCGGCTGGGAGTTCAAACCGGGACCGCAGCACTTCGGTCCGTACGTCCGGGCGTATCTCCACGGGCGGGAGGTGGCCGGTATCGGGGAACTGGCGCCCGACCGCCAGCTGCGGGTCGCCTGGACGACCTACCTGGCGAGTGACGACGCGGACGCGGCGGCCGAGCAGATCCGCGGCTGCGGCGGCACGGTCGCCGTCGGGCCGCTGGACGCGGACGACGAGGCGGGGCGGATGGCGATCGCCTCGGACCCGCAGGGTTCGGTCTTCGGGCTGTGGCAGGGCAAGGAGATGGTGGGCGCGGCGCTGGTCGGCGTGCCCGGGGCACCGGTGTGGAACGAGCTGGTGACCCGGGAGACGGGGGTGACCGCCTTCTACGAAGCGGTGTTCGGGCACGAGACCCGGCCCGAGGGCACGATCCCCGGCTACCTGACGCTGCATCTGAAGGGGCGGCCGGTGGCAGGCGTCCACGGCGTCGGTGACGCGCTGCCGAGGGAGCTGGGGCCGCACTGGGTGACGTACTTCGCCGTCTCGGACACCGACGCCGCGGTCCGGCGGGTGGCGGAACTGGGCGGCCAGGAGGTCCGGGCGGCCCGCGACACCGCGTACGGGCGCGTGGCGACGGTCGCCGACCCCGAGGGGGCCGTGTTCGCGGTGCTCCAGCAGCCGGGCTGAGCGGACGGCCGGAGGGGGCTCGTCCGGGGGCGCGGCCTAGGAGGCGGCGCGGACGAGGAGGGCGTGGCCGGGCCGGGGGTGCGCGGCCGGGGCGCGCGGGGCTGAGCGCGGCGCCGTACCGACGCCGCGCGCCCTCCGGTTCCGCCGGCCAGGACTACTCGACGCTGTACACCGGCAGGACGTCCGGGGACAGCGCCGCCGCGTGGGCGGCGGCCGAGGTCTGGCGGCGCCGGTGATGGCGGCGGCAGAGCACCTCGTAGCCGACCTCGGCCGGAGCGCTGTGGACGTCGCCGATGACGACCTGCGCGCCCTCGACGACCATCTGGCCGTCGAGGGTGCGGGCGTTGTGCGTGGCGCGGGCGCCGCACCAGCACAGCGCCTCGACCTGGAGGACCTCTATCCGGTCGGCCAGTTCGACCAGGCGCTGCGAGCCGGGGAAGAGCTTGCTGCGGAAGTCGGTGCTGATGCCGAAGGCGAAGACGTCCAGCTCCAGGTCGTCGACGACGCGCGCGAGCTGGTCGATCTGGTCCGGGGCGAGGAACTGCGCCTCGTCGGCGATGACGTAGTCCACCCGGCCGCCGGAGCTCAGGGCGGCGACGATGTGGGCGTAGAAGTCCATCTCGTCCGTCGCCTCGACGGCCTCGGTGACCAGCCCGAGGCGGGAGGAGAGCTTGCCGCGGCCCGCCCGGTCGTCGCGTGTGTAGATCATTCCTTGCAGGCCGCGGGCCGAGCGGTTGTGCTCGATCTGCAGAGCGAGGGTGCTCTTTCCGCAGTCCATCGTTCCGGAGAAGAACACCAGCTCGGGCATGGGAGAACGCGGGCCTTTCGGGCTCGTATCGAGTGGGGGACGGTCGGGAGCGCACGTGGGGGTGGGCTCACCGGGCGGCGGGCGGGCAGGGCAGGGCGTGCGGGGCGGCCGGGCTCAGGCGCTCGGCCCGGCTACGGGGCTCGGGT
Source organism: Streptomyces sp. Ac-502 (assembly GCF_045222935.1). Lineage (NCBI taxonomy): Bacteria > Bacillati > Actinomycetota > Actinomycetes > Kitasatosporales > Streptomycetaceae > Streptomyces > Streptomyces sp. Ac-502. The sequence continues at coordinate 7,710,372 of NZ_JBHFFO010000001.1, read as the reverse complement.
GCGGGGCTCAGGTGCGGACTTCGAGGAGCGGTACGAGCTGTTCGGCCGGCGTCATCGAACCGTGCATCCCGACCATCGCGGACTCGCGCGGCTCCGTCTCGCTCGCCACGATCACCATGTCGGCGTGCGCGGCGACGACGACGTCACCGATGCGGGCCCGGACCCGGTCGTCGACCCGGGGGCCGAACCACCCGGCGGCGACGGCCTCGTCACGGCTCGCCACCCACATATGTTCCCCGACCACCTCGCGCCATACCGCGAGCACGTCACCGGCCGCGCCGGGGTGCGCGTACAGATGCCGCGCGCGCCCCTCGCCGCCCAGCAGCCGCACTCCGGCGCGCAGCTCCCAGTCCTCGTCGAAGTCGATGCGGTGGTCCGGGCCGAACGGGATGTCGATCATGCCGTGGTCGGCGGTGACGTACAGGGCGCTGCGCGGCGGCAGTTGCTCGGCGAGGCGCTGGGCGAGGCGGTCGACGTACATCAGCTGGCCGCGCCAGGCGTCGGAGTCGACGCCGTAGCGGTGCCCGGCGCCGTCCACCTCGGCGTAGTAGGTGTAGACCAGCGAGCGGTCGCCGCCGGCGAGCTGCTCGGCCGCCAGGTCCATGCGCTCCTCGCCGGAGAGCCGGCCGTGGAACGTGCCGCCGCTGAGCGCGATCTCGGTGAGCGGGGTGCGTTCGAAGGTCGGCGCGGAGACCTGGCAGGTGTGGATGCCGGCGGCGTGCGCCTGCCGGAAGACGGTCGGGTACGGCTGCCAGGCGTACGGGTCGGTCCACGGGTACCAGCGCAGCTGGTTCATCAGTTCGCCGGTGTCCGGGTTCAGGCAGGTGTAGCCGGCCAGGCCGTGCTCGCCCGGCGGCAGCCCGGTGCCGACGGAGGCCAGCGAGGCGGCGGTGGTGGCCGGGAAGCCCGCGGTGATCGGACGGCCGGTGCGGTTGAACGAGCTGTCCAGGAGGGACGTCAGGAACGGCGCCTCGTCCGGGTGGGCGCGCAGCAGCTCCCAGCCGAGACCGTCGATGAGGAAGACACAGACACGGTCGGCGGGGTCCAGCGGCATGCCCGGAGCGCCCGCCTGCCCGGCGCCGGGCAGGGTCAGGCCCTGGCCCGCGGTGACGGTGGGCAGCAGGTCGGCGAGCGAGCCGGTGCCGTAAAGGGGCACCGGGGCACCGGCCAGGTCGAGGGGTTCCGGTTCCGGCCAGGCGGGGGCGGCGTACGCCATCAGCGGGTGGTCGCCGCGGTGGCTTCGGACAGCGCCTGGGCGAAGGCGAGGGTCTGCCGCACCGTGTCCGGGCCGTCGCCGGCCTCGCTGACCCGCAGCGACAGGTCGTCGGCCGTCGAGGAGCCGGTGTAGCCGTGATCGGCCTCGCAGTTCGGGTCGCCGCAGGTGGCGGGCTCCAGGTCCAGACGGGCGACGGCGCCCCAGCCGATGGTCAGGACGACCTCGCGGGGCAGTTGGCCCGGGGTGTAGGACTCGGGGTTGGCGACCACCCGGCTGAGGACGACGGACGAGATCCGGCCGAGCTTCACGGACTCGGTGGAGGTCGTCGCGTACGGCGACGGGGAGGTGTCGTCGGCGGACTGCTCGTCGGTGTGGCTGACGATGAAGCGGGTGCCCGTCAGGACCAGGACCGTGACATGGCGGCGGACCTCGTTGGCGTCGAAGGTCGTCTCCTGGTGGACCAAGTACGACACCACCGGCTCGCCGCCGACCGCGGCCTGCACCGCCTCGGCCACCAGGGCCGGGTAATAGCCGCTGCGCTCGATCGCCGCGCGCAGCCCTTGGGTCGTCGTACCGGTCTTAGCCATGCGGCCATCTTACGGGGCGTACCGGCCGGGGCGGGTCCGAGAGGCCACGTCCGGGCCCGGGTCCCCCGGCAGGGGTCCCGGTACCGGCTCTCAGTAGGCGGGCATCCGGCGGGGGCCCAGGTCGGTGGTGGCCGGCGGACGGGCCAGGCGGACCGTGGCGTCCAGCACGGCCACGCCGTGCGGCGCGACGACGACCGGCTCCAGGTCGACGCCGACGACCTCGGGGTGGTCGTCGACCAGCCGGGAGACCCGCAGCAGCAGGTCCTCCAGGGCGGCGGTGTCCACCGGCTGGCTGCCGCGCCACCCGAACAGCAGCGGAGCCGTGCGGATGGACCGTATCTGTTCGGCGACGTCGCGGTCGGTCGCGGGGACGAGGCGGTGCGCCGTGTCGCCCAGCAGCTGCGAGGGGGCGCCGGCCAGGCCGAAGGAGAGGACGGCGCCGGCGGCCGGGTCGATGGCGGCGCGGACGACCGTGTCGACGCCGCGCGGCACCATCGGCTGGACGACCGGCCGCAGCTCCTCCGGCTTGCCGAGGAAGTCGGTCAGCTCGGCGTAGGCGCGGCGCAGCTCCGCCTCGCCGGTCAGGTCGAGGCGGACGCCGCCGAGGTCGGGGCGGTGCCGCAGGTGCGGTGCGGTGGTCTTCAGGGCGACCGGGTAGCCCAGGCGGGCGGCGGCCCGTACGGCGGTGTCCGGGTCGGGGGCCGGGTGGGCGGGGCGTACGGGGATGCCGTACCGGGCCAGCAGGGCGTGGGCGTCCTCGGCCGGCAGCGGGACGGAGCGGGTGATGTCGGCGTGCCGGGCCAGCTCGTCGAGCAGCCGGTCGATGTCGGCGCCGGCGGCGGCCTCCTCGATGTCCTCGAACTCGGGCACCCGGCCCGGGTCGGCGGCGTCCCGGCGCCATTTCGCGTACCGCACCGCCTGGGCGAGCGACCGGACGGCGCGCTCGGCGGCGGGGAAGGCCGGTATGAGGGGGGCGGGCGGGGTGGCGGGGGCTGGGGAGGCGGTGGACGGGGAGGCGGTGGGCGCGCTGTCGGTGGCTGGGGCGGGTGGGGGTGTGGCGGGGCGCTGCGGGGCCGCGGTGGCGTCGCCGAAGGTTCCAGGGGCTCCTGGGTGGGCCGGGACGCCGTCGGGACGCGGCGAGGCGTTGTGGGAGGGCGACGGGACGTCCTGGGGCGGCGTCAGTGCCTCGCCGGACGGCGGTGGAGCCGCCAGCGCGTCGGCGAGGGCATCCATGGCCAGGTGGACGACGGTGACCGGCTTGGCGGGAGCGGCGGACGAGGCCGCCTCGCGCAGCGCCGCGGCGAGGTCGGCGCCCTCGCCCGGGGAGGCCACGCCCTCCTCCCCCACCCAGGGAATGGCCGTGACGACGACGGCGTCGCAGAGCCCGTTGGCCAGGGCCGCGGACAGCGCCGTACGGAAGTCCTCCGGGGTGGCCGCGGCGGCGAGGACGTGCGGACGCAGCGGACGCAGCCCTTCGGTGAGGCAGGCGTCGTACGTCAGCAGGGCGAGGGACTCGCTGTTGCCCAGGATGGCGACGCGCGGGCCGTCCGGCAGCGGCTGCGAGGCGAGCAGCAGTCCGGCGTCGATCAGCTCGGTGACCGTGTCGACCCGGATCACGCCGGCCTGGCGCATCAGGGCGGAGACCGTGCTGTCGGGGATGCGGACCGTGGGGACGGTGTGGCCGAGCGGCGCGGTGCCGGTGTGCCGGGCGCCCTTGGCGACGACGACGGGCTTGACGGCGGCCGTACGGCGGGCGAGGCGCATGAACTTGCGCGGGTCGCCGATGGACTCCAGGTAGAGGATCGCGACGTCGGTGGCGGGGTCGTCGTACCAGTACTGGAGCAGGTCGTTGCCGGAGAGGTCGGCGCGGTTGCCGGCCGACAGGAAGGTGGAGATGCCGGCGATCGAGCCGTCGCCGGGGCCACGCCGGTGCAGTCCGCTGAGCAGGGCGATGCCGATCGCCCCGGACTGCGTGAACAGGCCGATGCGCCCGGCGCCGGGCATCTGGGGGGCGAGCGAGGCGTTCAGCCGGACGTCCGGCGCGGTGTTGATCAGGCCGAAGGCGTTCGGCCCGATGAGCCGCATGCCGTACGAGCGGGCCTGGCGCAGCAGGGCGCGCTGCCGCTCGCGCCCCTCGGGGCCGGACTCGGCGTACCCGGAGGAGAGGATCACCAGGCCGCGTACGCCGTGCTCGCCGCAGTCGCGGACCACCTCGGGGACCTGGGCGGCGGGGACGGCGAGCACCGCGAGGTCCACGGGCTCGGGGATCTCCGGCACCGAGCGGTGACCGGGCACGCCCTCGGGGTCGAGGCGGGCGCCGCCCTCGGGGAAGGCGTGGTTGACCGCGTACACCCGGCCCGGGTAGCCGGAGTCGAGGAGGTTGCGCAGGACGGAGCGGCCGACGCCGCCGGGGGTCCGGCCGGTGCCGATGACGGCGACCGAGCCGGGCGCCAGCAGGCGCTGCACGGAGCGGGCCTCGGCACGCTGCTCGCGGCCGCGCATGACGGCCATGGACTGCTCGGTGGGCTCCAGGTCGAACTCCAGGCGCACCACGCCGTCTTCGAAGGTGCGCTGCTGGGTGTACCCGACGTCCGTGAAGACCTTGATCATCTTGGTGTTGGCGGGCAGCACCTCGGCCGCGAACCGGCGGATGCCGCGCTCCCGGGCGACCGCGGCGATGTGCTCCAGGAGGGCGGAGGCCACCCCGCGGCCCTGGTGGGCGTCCTGCACGAGGAAGGCGACCTCGGCCTGGTCGGCGCCCGGCTCCTTGGCGGGGCGGCCGCGGTCGTCGATGCGGTCGTAGCGGACCGTGGCGATGAACTCGCCGCCCACGGTGGCGGCCAGGCCCACCCGGTCGACGTAGTCGTGGTGGGTGAAGCGGTGCACGTCGCGGTCGGACAGGCGCGGGTAGGGCGCGAAGAAGCGGTAGTACTTCGACTCGTCCGACACCTGTTCGTAGAACGAGACCAGGCGCTGCGCGTCGTCGGGGGCGATGGGACGGATGCGCGCGGTGCCGCCGTCGCGCAGCACGACATCGGCCTCCCAGTGGGCCGGGTAGACGCTGTCCGACGGGCTCTGCATGAGGGACAGCGTACGGCCGGCCACTGACAACCGGCTCGGTGTGCGGGCCCGTGCGGGCCCGTGCAGGGTGGGGCGGGACGGTCGGTCCCGGGTGGCGGGTCGATGACGGGTCGGCGGCGGGTCCGGACGGTGGGTCCGGGGTCCCGGGCGGCCGGTCGGGGCGGAGATCCCGAGTGGCAGGCCCGGTGGTCCCGGACGGCCGGTCGGGACGGCGGTCCCGGGTGGCAGGCCCGGTGGTCCCGAGTGGCGGGTCCCGGATGGCGGACGGTCCGGGCGTACGCCGGAGAGCCGCCGGTAACGTGCCCCCGGCCTGCGGAAAGCGCTGCCCCGAGCGCCGTCGCGGACTGCCGGAGCACTCCCGGCGCCATGAGACACTGGTCTAGACAACCGTTACGACTTGAAGGGCAACACCATGGCTGAGCGCCGCGTCAATGTCGGTTGGGCCGAGGGTCTGCACGCCCGCCCCGCCTCGATCTTCGTCCGTGCGGCCACCGCCGCCGGGGTTCCCGTGACGATCGCGAAGGCCGACGGCAACCCGGTCAACGCGGCCTCCATGCTGGCCGTGCTGGGCTTGGGCGCCCAGGGTGGCGAGGAGATCGTGCTGGCCTCCGACGCCGAGGGCGCCGACGCCGCGCTCGACCGCCTCGCCAAGCTGGTCGCCGAGGGCCTCGAGGAGCTCCCGGAGACCGTCTGAACCGCTTCGCGGGTCACAGCGTTCGCGGCTCCGCCGCGGTAGCCGGGCCACCGGCGCCGGGGCGGAGCCGTTTTCCGTGCGCTTCCATACGCCACGGCCGATAAGCGGCACCCCGGAAAACCCGCACGCCACCACTCGGGGCACGTCGAGGAATTCCCCCTACGCCTCACTCGCAGTTCTCCTGCGCTCTCTGCGACCCCTTCGCTAGAATGAGCCCGCGCTTTCCCGCAGTCCGCCCCGCCGCCGCGGAACTCCCACCCGCCCCCCGGCAAAGCGAGAAATCACCTACCGCCTGTATACGGCCCGCTTGTTAATTCCGTTCGCGCGCCGTGTTCACGGCCTGTTTCGCATCCCTCACCGCCGGCCCGGGGACCACCGGGCGCAGCCGGTACGCCGGGCGCGAGCGCTCGACGTGCGCCGCCATCAGGGCGCGGGCCCGCTCGGCGTCCCCGCGGCTCACCGCGTCCAGCACCGCCCCGTGCTCCTCCCAGGAGCGCTCGTCGCGGGCCGGAAGCTCGACCACGTACATCCAGTCGATCTTGCGCCGCAGCTGGGTGAGCAGCGTCGCCAGGCCGGTACTGCCGGACGCCTGGGCGAGCGTCTCGTGGAACCAGCCGTCGAGTTGGCGCAGCTCGGCGTGGTGGCCGTGCAGGGCGCGCTCACGGCCCAGCCGTACGACGCCGCGCAGCACCTTGATGTGGGCCGCGGTGCGGCGGGCGGCGGCGCGCGCGGCGCCGAGCGGCTCCAGCAGCGCCCGGATGTCCAGGGCGTCGACCGCCTCGCGCTCGGTCGGCTCGGCCACGCAGGCACCCGCGTGGTGCCGGATGACGACGAAGCCCTCCGACTGCAACGTACGCAACGCCTCACGCACGGGAACGCGCGAGACCCCGTAGCGGCCGGCCAGCATTTCCTCGATCAGGCGGCTGCCCGGCGGAAGAACGCCGGACACGATGTCGTCGCGGATCGCCGTGCACACCACATGCGCGGAAAGAGGACCTCGCACCGTCTGCGCCTCCGCCGTAATTCACTGGAAACTCCCGGGAAATGCCACCGGTCGGCGGCTTTCGACGTGACTCTAGGCGACAGAAAGCAGATCTCCGACGGCCGCTGCGCATTCATGGATATTTTTTGGCCAGGTGCTGCCCAGGCGGAAACGCAGATGCCCCGGCCGCAGGGGCCGGGGCATCGTACGGGGGACGGGTGCGGCGGGAGTGAGCCAGCGTGACGGGTGTGCGTCAGACGTTGACGCCGTGCGAGCGCAGGTAGGCGACCGGGTCGATGTCCGAGCCGTACTCCGCGGAGGTGCGGGCCTCGAAGTGCAGGTGCGGCCCGGTGGTGTTGCCGGTGTTGCCGGACAGGGCGATCTGCTGGCCCGGGGTGACCGTCTGGCCGACCGAGACGCTGATGGACGACAGGTGGCCGTACTGGGTGTAGGTGCCGTCGTTCATCTTGATGACGACGTTGTTCCCGTACGCGCCGCCCCAGCCGGTCTCGACGACGGTGCCGGAGCCGACGGCGTGCACGGTGGTCCCGTAGGCGGCGTGGAAGTCGATGCCGGTGTGGCTGCCCGAGGACCACAGGCCGCTGGAGGCCTTGTAGCTGGTGGAGACGTAGGAGCCGTCGACCGGCGAGACGTACGTGAGCAGGCGCTTGCGCTCGGCCTCACGGGCGGCGCGCTCCTTGGCTTCCCGCTCCTTCTTCGCCTCGGCCTCGGCCTGGCGCTTGGCCTCCTCGGCCTGCTTGCGCGCCTCGGCCTCGGCCTTGGCCTGCGCGGCGGCGGCCTCGGCGGCCTCCTGCTGTGCGTCGGCCTGCGCCTCGATCTGCTCGGCGAGCTCGTCGCCGAGGACGACGGCGTGGTGGAGGCCGGTGTCGTGGCTGCTCGCGTCGTCCGGGTTGCCGGCCGCCAGGGCCGGGGAGGCGACGGAGGCGATGACGCCGGAGGCGGCGAGCGTGGCTATGCCGGCGAGGTTTCGGGTCGTCCGCGCGCTGCGGCTCGGACCACGGTGCTTCCCGGTGGCACGGGTGAACGCCATGGGCTGGCTGTGTCCTTTCCTTCCCTCTCGCCTACCGGGTTAGCTGACGGGTTCGGAGCAGGAAGGTCTCCTACGGGCGCCTCCGGGAAGGCGTCCGATTCACCCCAAGGGACATGGGTCCCCGGCTCCCCTGGCTCGCGCCGTACGGGGACTCGGCGATGCCTGTCCGTGCCGCGGTTGCGGCGGTGATCCTGCGGACAGCCGGATCGACGCTAAACGGGGCAACTTTCAATCGGCAAACAGAACCCCGGTTTTGTGCCGTACGCCACACGGGCACCGTGCAACCACCCCCAACAATTAGGGCATAAAGAAGATCCAGTGGCGCCTGCGCACCACTGGATCCCTTATGTGACCGCCCGTCACTCATCCGGGTCACGGCCGTCAGTCATCGCGGCAGCCGTCGGCCACCACCGGCAGCGATCGGCCACCACCGGTCACCGGCTGTCCGTCCCGTGCCGGCGCGTCGCGCCTCAGCCCTTGACGACCGTCACCTCCCCGATACCGAGCGCCTTGACGGGCTCCTCGATCGCGGCGGCGTCGCCCACCAGCACCGTCACCAGCCGGTCGACCGGGAAGGCGTTGACGGCCGCGGCGGTCGCCTCGACCGTGCCGGTCTTCGCGAGCCGCTCGTACAGCCGGGCCTGGTAGTCGTCCGGAAGCTGCTGCTCAACCTGGTCGGCGAGGGTGCCCGCGACGGCCGCCGCGGTCTCGTACTTCAGCGGCGCGACCCCGACGAGGTTCTGTACGGCCACGTCGCGCTCGGCGTCCGTCAGGCCCTCCGCCGCGAGGGTGCGCAGCACCTTCCAGAGGTCCTCCAGCGCCGGGCCGGTGGAGGCGGTGTCCACCGAACCGCTGATGGCGAGCATCGCGGCGCCGTCGCCGTCGGCCGAGGAGCGCAGCACCTGCCCGAAGGAGCGCACCCCGTAGGTGTAGCCCTTCTCCTCGCGCAGCACCCGGTCCAGGCGGGAGGTGAGGGTGCCGCCCAGGCAGTACGTGCCGAGCACCTGCGCGGGCCAGACGCGGTCGTGCCGGTCGGCGCCGATCCGGCCGATCAGCAGCTGGGTCTGGACGGCGCCGGGGCGGTCGACGATCACGACGCGGCCGGTGTCGTCGGCGGTGATCGGGCTGGCCTTCACCGGTTCGGCGGGCGAACCCGTCCAGGCGCCGAGGGTCTCCGCGAGAGCCGCGTCCAGATCGACGCCGGAGAAGTCGCCGACGACGACGGCGGTGGCCGTGGCGGGGCGCACATGGGCCTCGTAGAAGGCACGTACGGCCGCCGCGTCGATACGGGTGACGGTCTCCTCGGTGCCCTGGCGCGGCCGCGACATCCGGGAGTCGGCCGGGAACAGCTCCTTGGACAGGGCCATCGCGGCGCGCCGGGCAGGGTTGGCCAGCTCGTGCGGGATCTCGTCGAGGCGGTTGGCCACCAGGCGCTCGACCTCGCCGTCCGGGAACGCGGGGGCGCGCAGGGCGTCGGCGAGCAGACCGAGCGCCTGGTCCAGCCGGGAGGCCGGGACCTCCAGGGACACCCGGACGCCGGGGTGGTCGGCGTGCGCGTCCAGAGTGGCGCCGCAGCGCTCCAGCTCGGCGGCGAACTCCTCGGCGTCGTGCTTGTCGGTGCCCTCGGACAGGGCGCGCGCCATGATCGTGGCGACGCCGTCCAGGCCCGCCGGCTCGGCCTCCAGGGGCGCGACGATGTCGACCTCGACGGCGACGACCTGCTGGCCGGGGCGGTGGCTGCGCAGGACCGTGAGGCCGTTGGGGAGCTGGCCGCGCTCGGGGGCCGGGAAGGCCCACGGCTTGGGGTCGCCGCCGGCCGGCTGCGGGTGGAAGGTCATCGTGCTGCTGACGGCGTCACTCACTGGGCCGCCTCCTCGTCGTTGTCCTCGGCGGCGGTCGGCTCGGTCGGCTCGTACACGAGGACCGCGCGGTTGTCGGGGCGCAGCCGGGCCTTGGCGACCTCCTGCACCTCCTGCGGGGTGATGTCCAGGACGCGCCGCACGGCCGTCAGGGCGAGCTGCGGGTCGCCGAACAGGACCGTGAACCGGCACAGTTCGTCGGCGCGCCCGGCAGCCGTGGCGAGCCGGTCCAGCCACTCGCGCTCCAGCTGGGCCTGCGCGCGCTCCATCTCCTCGGGGTGGGCCCCTCCTCGGCGAAGCGGGCCAGCTCCTCGTCGACGGCGCGCTCGATGCCGGAGACCTCGACGCCGCCGGAGGTCTTCACGTCCAGCCAGCCCAGCGAGGGGGCACCGGCCAGCCGGAGCAGGCCGAAGCCCGCCGCCACGGCCGTACGGTCACGGCGCACCAGCCGGTTGTACAGCCGCGAGGACTCGCCGCCGCCGAGCACGGTCAGCGCCAGGTCGGCCGCGTCGGCCTCACGGGTGCCGTCGTGCGGGAGGCGGTAGGCGGCCATCAGGGCGCGGGAGGGGACGTCCTCCTCGACGACCTCGCGCAGCTCCTTGCCGATGACCTCCGGGAGGGAGCCGTCGCGCGGCGGCTGCTTGCCCTCGTGGCCGGGGATGGTGCCGAAGTACTTCTCCACCCAGGCGAGGGTCTGCTCGGTGTCGATGTCGCCGACGATCGACAGCACCGCATTGTTGGGCGCGTAGTACGTACGGAAGAAGGCCCGCGCGTCCTCCAGGGAGGCGGCGTCCAGGTCGGCCATCGAACCGATGGGCGTGTGGTGGTACGGGTGTCCCTCCGGATAGGCCATGGCCGTCAGCTTCTCGAAGGCCGTGCCGTAGGGGACGTTGTCGTAGCGCTGGCGGCGCTCGTTCTTGACGACGTCGCGCTGGTTGTCCAGGGACTCCTCGTCGAGCGCCGTGAGCAGGGAGCCCATGCGGTCGGCCTCCAGCCAGAGCGCGAGCTCCAGCTGGTGGGCGGGCATGGTCTCGAAGTAGTTGGTGCGCTCGAAGCTGGTGGTGCCGTTCAGGGAGCCGCCGGCGCCCTGGACCAGTTCGAAGTGGCCGTTGCCCGAGACCTGGGCGGAGCCCTGGAACATGAGGTGCTCGAAGAGGTGGGCCAGGCCCGTACGCCCCTTGACCTCGTGGCGCGAGCCGACGTCGTACCAGAGGCAGACCGCGGCGACCGGGGTCAGGTGATCTTCGGAGAGCACCACACGCAGGCCGTTGGCCAGCCGGTGCTCGGTCGCTGTCAGGCCGCCGGAGCCGGCTTGTTCTGTGGCCGTGTGACCCATGGGCATGTACGTCCCTTCGATCCGCTTGCGAGGAAGTTCTGTCACTGTATGCAAGCGTGCCGAGCTATGGCGAAGTTCCCGGCCGGGCTGCCTCGTACGAGCGGACTTCGCGGTGACCTCGTCCGGGGCCCTGGGGAGGGTCGCGGTCGGCGTTGTCAGTGGGGCGGGCCACAATGGTCCGCGAAAGACCCGAACGTTGATCCAGCATCGGCAAGCAGCAGGACGCAAGCGAAGGAGCCGCAGCCGCGATGGCCCGCCGTAGCACGAAGACCCCGCCGCCGGACGACTTCGAGGAGAGGATCCTCGACATCGACGTCGTCGACGAGATGCAGGGCTCCTTCCTTGAGTACGCGTACTCGGTCATCTACTCCCGCGCCCTCCCGGACGCCCGCGACGGCCTCAAGCCCGTACACCGCCGCATCCTCTACCAGATGAACGAGATGGGGCTGCGCCCCGAGCGCAGTTACGTCAAGTGCGCCCGTGTCGTCGGCGAGGTGATGGGTAAGCTCCACCCGCACGGCGACGCCTCCATCTACGACGCCCTGGTGCGAATGGCGCAGTCCTTCTCCATGCGGCTGCCCCTGGTGGACGGCCACGGCAACTTCGGCTCGCTCGGAAACGACGACCCGCCCGCCGCCATGCGGTACACCGAGTGCAAGATGGCCTCGGCGACCTCTCTGATGACGGAGTCCATCGACGAGGACACCGTCGACTTCGCACCGAACTACGACGGCCAGGAGCAGGAGCCGGTCGCCCTGCCGGCCGCCTACCCGAACCTCCTCGTCAACGGCGCGTCCGGCATCGCGGTCGGCATGGCGACGAACATGCCGCCGCACAACCTCGGCGAGGTCATCGCCGCCGCCCGCCACCTGATCAAGCACCCGAACGCGGACCTCGACACGCTGATGCGCTACGTGCCGGGCCCCGACCTGCCGACCGGCGGCCGGATCGTGGGTCTGGGCGGCATCCGCGACGCGTACGAGTCCGGGCGCGGCACCTTCAAGATCCGTGCCACCGTCGCGGTGGAGAACGTCACCGCCCGCCGCAAGGGCCTGGTCGTCACCGAACTGCCGTTCGCGGTCGGCCCCGAGAAGGTCATCTCCAAGATCAAGGACCTGGTGGGGGCGAAGAAGCTCCAGGGCATCGCGGACGTCAAGGACCTCACCGACCGCGAGCACGGCCTGCGCCTGGTCATCGAGATCAAGAACGGCTTCAACCCGGAAGCCGTCCTGGAGCAGCTGTACAAGCTCACGGCCATGGAGGAGTCCTTCGGCATCAACAACGTCGCGCTGGTGGACGGCCAGCCGCTGACGCTGGGCCTCAAGGAGCTGCTGGAGGTCTACGTCGACCACCGCTTCGACGTGGTGCGCCGGCGCAGCGAATTCCGCCGCACCAAGAAGCGCGACCGCCTCCACCTGGTCGAGGGCCTGCTGACGGCCCTGATCGACATCGACGAGGTGATCCGCCTCATCCGCTCCAGCGACAACAGCGCCCAGGCCAAGGAGCGGCTGATGGACCGCTTCGCGCTGAGCGACATCCAGACGCAGTACATCCTCGACACCCCGCTGCGCCGCCTGACCAAGTTCGACCGCATCGAGCTGGAGTCGGAGCGCGACAAGCTCAAGGCGGAGATCGAGGAGCTGACCAAGATCCTCGAATCGGACGCCGAGCTGCGCAAGCTGGTCTCCGGCGAGCTGGCCGCGGTGGCCAAGAAGTACGGCACGGACCGGCGCACGGTCCTGCTGGAGTCGGCGGGCGCCCCGGTGGCCGCGGTGCCGCTGGAGGTCGCCGACGACCCGTGCCGGGTGCTGCTGTCCTCCACCGGCCTGCTGGCCCGTACGGCCAACGGCGAGGTCAATTTCGACGCGGAGGCCAAGCGCGTCAAGCACGACGTGATCGTCTCGGCGGTGCCGGCCACCACGCGCGGCGAGGTGGGCGCGGTGACGTCCACCGGCCGGCTGCTGCGGCTCCAGGTGGTCGATCTGCCACAGCTCCCGGACACCGTCGCGGCGCCGACCCTGTCGGGCGGCGCGCCGGTCTCCGAGTTCCTCAGCCTCCAGGACGGCGAGACGCTGATCTGCCTGATGACGCTCGACGAATCCTCACCGGGGCTGGCCCTCGGCACGGAAGCGGGCATCGTCAAGCGCGTGGTGCCGGACTATCCCTCCCACAAGGAGGAGTTGGAGGTCATCACCCTCAAGGACGGCGACCGCATCGTGGGCGCCGCGGAGCTGCGTACGGGCGAGGAGGACCTGGTCTTCATCACCGACGAGGCACAGCTGCTGCGCTATCCGGCCGGCCAGGTTCGGCCGCAGGGCCGGCCCGCGGGCGGCATGACGGGCATCAAACTGGGTCCGGACGCGAAGGTCATCTTCTTCTCGGCCGTCGACCCGGCCGCCGACGCCATGGTCTTCACCGTCTCCGGCTCGCACGGCACGCTCGACGACTCGGTCTCCACGGCCAAGCTCACCCCCTTCGACCAGTATCCGCGCAAGGGCCGGGCGACCGGTGGCGTGCGCTGCCAGCGGTTCCTGAAGGGCGAGGACTGCCTCTCGCTGGCCTGGGCCGGCGCCGCGCCGGTGCGGGCGGCGAACGCCAAGGGCGTCCCGGTCGACCTGCCGGAGCCGGACCCGCGCCGGGACGGCTCCGGCGTCCCGCTGACGAAGCCGGTCAGCGCGCTGGCCGGACCGGTGTAGCGGGCGCGGGCGCGGTGCTGCGCCCGGGACGGTGATACGGGTGGCGACGCCTCCGGGACGGCTGGGGCCGGGTCGGGGGCGTCGCCGTACTCGGCGCACCCGTCGCACCCGCCGGGTCGTCGGGTCGTCGGGCCTGTCGTGCTGTTTACGGGGGCCCGGTTTCCGGACGGGGGCGTGGGCTGCGGCTACCGGTCGTCGGGCTCCCCGGCTGCTCCGGATCCTGCTGATCCGGCTCCTCCTGATCCCGCTCCTGCGGCTCCGACTCCTGCGGACCGGCGAAGTCGTCGGGCTCGCCGAATTCACCGGACGCACCGGGCTCTCCATTGGACGGTACGTACCGGAGTACGCCCCACATGCTGTTGACGTCGGCGCGCTCCGGGCCCGTCTCCCGGCAGCCGGTCAGCTCCTTGCGTACCGCCGCCGTATCGATCCCGCTGCCGATCAAAACGAGCTGGGTGCGGCGCTCCTCGTCCGGCTGCCACGGCGAAGGATAGAAGCGCAGAAAGTCGCCGACCGCGTGCACGGCGAACTTCTGGCGGTTCTCCGGCACGTCGAAGTGGACGAACCCCTTGATCCGGTAGAGACCGGCGGGCCTGCTGTCCAGGAAGGCCATGAGCCGGCGCGGGTTCATCGGCTCGTCCGACTCGAACGCGACGCTCTCGTAGGCGGCGTGGAGATGCTGCCGGTGACCGTGGCCGTGGCACCCCGGCCCGTGCTCGCCGCACGCAGGTTCCCCGGCTGCTCCTCCGCCCGCTCCGGGCTCCGCCTGCGCCTCCGCCTCGGCCTCCGCTTCCTCACGGAACAGGTCCTCGAAGGACAGCTGACGGACCGCCTCGTCGTCCGCGTCGCGCGGCTTGCGGTCGAAGAACAGCTCCGGGTCGATCCGCCCGTACGCGGCGGGCACGACCGGCGTCCCCGGGCTCAGCTCGGCGAGGGTCTCCAGCAGTGACCGCTGCTCCGCCTCACCGATCCGGTCGGCCTTGTTCAGCACCACCAGATCGGCGATGGCCACATGCCGGTCGATCTCCGGATGCCGGGCCCGGGTGGCCCCGAACTCCGCCGCGTCGACGACCTCGGCCAGCCCGCCGTAGACGATCCGGTCGTTCTCGCTGGCCAGGATCATGCGGATGAGTTCCTGCGGCTCGGCCAGACCGCTCGCCTCGATGACGATGACATCGATACGGGCCGACGGCCGGGCCAGGCGCTCCAGGTACTCGTCCAGCTCGCTGGTGTCGACGGCGCAGCACAGACAGCCGTTGCCCAGCGAAACCATCGAGTCGACCTGCCCGGCCACCGTCATGGCGTCGATCTCGATACTGCCGAAGTCGTTGACCACCGCTCCGACGCGGCTGCCGCCGCTGCGGCCCAGCAGATGGTTGAGCAGGGTCGTCTTGCCGGAACCGAGGAATCCGGCGAGCACGATGACCGGAATCTGTCGCGGGGCCTGCGGGGCCAAGGGGGCGCCTCCATCGTCGAACATCGGTGTCGGCGGCGCGCCGTCGGTCCGGCACGCCGTCAGTTCAGCGCGGCGGGTACCGGCTGCGGCGGGGGCGGGCCGACATAGCGGGCCGCCGGACGGATGATCTTCGAGTCGTCCGCCTGCTCCAGGATATTGGCGCTCCACCCGATCACCCGGGCCGCGCAGAAGGTGGGAGTGAACATCTCACGCGGCAGGCCGCACAGCTCCATCACCACACCCGCGTAGAACTCGACGTTGGTGTGCAGTTCCCGGCCGGGCTTGAGTTCGGCGAGCAGCGCCTCGACCCGCTCCTCCACCTGCACCGCGAAGTCCACGAGCGGCCCGCCGAACCCCCGGGCGACATCGCGCAGCATCCGCGAACGCGGGTCCTCGGTGCGGTAGACCGGGTGCCCGAAACCCATGATCCGCTCCCCGAACGGACCCGTTCGCGGATCCAGGCGTCGATACGGTCCGGGCTGCCGATGGCGTCGAGAGCATCCAGCGCCCGGCTGGGCGCGCCGCCGTGCAGCGGCCTGGAGAGCGCGCCGACCGCGCCCGCCAGGCAGGCCGCGAGGTCGGCGCCCGTGGAGGCGATGACGCGGGCGGTGAACGTCGACGCGTTGAAGCCGTGGTCGACGGTGGAGATCAGGTACCGCTCGATGGCACTGGTGCGCGCGGGGCCGGGCTCCTCGCCGGTGAGCATGTACAGGTAGTTGGCGGCGTACGGGAGGTCGTCCCGCGGCTCGACCGGCTCCAGGCCGCGTCCGATGCGGTGCAGCGCGGTGAGCACGGTGGGGACCGCGGCGCATGCGGCGAGCGCGTCAACGCCACGCTGACGGGCGTCGATGTCGTAGAGAGGCTGGAAGTCCGCTGCCGCCCCGAACAGGGAGAGCGCGGTACGCAGGCCGGCGAGCGGACCGCTGCGGGCACTCGCACGGGCGATACCGGGCAGTGCGTCCCGTACGGCGTCGGGCAGATGACGCAGCGCCACGGTCTCCGCCTCGAAGGCCGCGCGCTGCTCCGCGTCCGGCAGGTACCCACGGAACATCAGATGCCAGACGTCCTCGAAGGAACGACTCTGCGCAAGCTCCACGGCGGAGTACTGCCGGTAGTGGTAGAAGCCCTCCCCGCCCCGCACGTCCCCCAGCTCGGTCTCGGTGACGATCACTCCCGCAAGCCCACGGGGCGCGTCGAACGTCGCACCGGCCTCGGCAATCGACATGACAGTCCTCCCTGTCTTTCCTGGGCGTTCCCCGTTGATCTGACTGTCTATTCTGGACTGCATCGGTGTCAATATTGATTGAATCAATATAAGTACGGGTCAATCGATAGGGTGGACGGCATGGCGGATCACAAAGCGGATGTTGGCGGGGGCGCTGTGGGGGGCGGGGGCGGCGGGGCCGGCAGTGACAGGTGCGGGGATGACGGCCCCGGAGAGGCCGACGGCCGGAAGGTCGGCGGCCGGAAGGCCGGCGGTCGCGATCTCGGAGGCGCCGACGACGGCAAGGGCGGCGAGGACTGCGGAAGTCTCGGCGGAGGTACCGGCGTCGACGGCGGCGGCTCCGGCGAAGGCATCGGTGGCGCCGACAGCGGCACCGACAGCGGCACCGGTGGCACTGGCGGCACCGGAGGAGAACACGGCGATGCCGACGGACGTAATGTCAGCGGCGGTGGAGGCACCAGCAGCGAAGCGGGCGTCAGCAGTGAAGGAGACATCGGCACTGAAGCAGGCATCAGCAGCCCAGAGAGGGTCGGCGGCGAGCGGCGGCTGACCACCAGGGAAGCGGCCGACCGGCTCGGAGTGAAGCCGGAGACGATCTACGCCTACGTCAGCCGCGGCCAGCTGACCAGCCGGCGGCCCCCGGCGGCCGGGGCAGCACCTTCGACGCCGGGGAAGTGGACGCCCTCGCCCGACGCGGCGCCCGCCGCGAGCCGCCTGCGGGCAGCGGCGATCTGGCCCTCCGTACCGGCATCACCCTCATCGACGCGGACCGCTGCTACTTCCGCGGCGTGGACACGACCGAGTTGGCCGACCACTACGGCTACGAAGAGGTCGCCGAGTGGCTCTGGACCGGCGTACTGCGCCCCGGGACCCACTTCACCGCCCCGGAGGAAGCCCTCGCGGCCGCCCGACGGGCCGTCGACGCACTGCCCACGCACAGCGGCCCGATGGACCGGCTGCGCGTCGCCGTGGTGGCGGCGGCCTCCGCCGACCCGTTGCGTTTCGACCTGTCCGAGGACGCCGTCCTGGGCACGGCGCGCGCCCTCATCCCCGTACTCGTCGACGCCCTGCCCCGCCTGGAGAGCGGTACGGACCGCGCCTCCTCCCCGATCGTCCGCCGCCTGTGGTCACGCCTCACCGCACAACACCCTGACGAGGCGTCACTACGAGTGCTGGCCGCGGCACTCGTCCTCCTCATCGACCACGACCTGGCCGCCTCCACCCTGGCCGCCCGGGTGGCCGCCTCCGCGCGAGCCCACCCGTACACCGTCGTATCGGCCGGTTTCGGCGCCCTGGACGGCCCACTGCACGGCGCCGCGAGCAGCCTCACCCACCGCATGCTCCAAGAGGTACTGGAGCGGGGCAGCGCGGCGGCCGTGGTGGCGGACCACCTGCGCGCCGGACGCCGGGTACCCGGCCTCGGCCACCGCATCTACCAGGGCGAAGACCCGCGCGCCCGCACGCTGTTCCGTCTCCTGGAGGACGTACCCCAGGCCGGCCCGGCACTGCGAGCCGCACGCGAAGTGGCCGCCACGACCGCCCGCCACACCACGCTGCACGCCAACGTCGACCTCGCCCTGGGCGTACTGACCGTCTCGTCCGGCATGATCCCCGAGGCCGGCGAAACCGTCTTCGCGGTGGCCCGAACCGCCGGCTGGATCGCCCACGCGCTGGAGGAGTACGACGAACGCCCCATGCGCCTGCGCCCCACCGGCCACTACACAGGCCTACGCCCACCACAGCCCCTACCGTGACCCACCCAGAACCGTCACCCCCGGTAGCGGCACACCAACACGGCCCGGAGGCACAGTTCAGGGTGCCTTCGGGCTACAGGGGACAGAGCGGCAGTGTCCTCGTCATGGCTACTGGCTGGTGGCGGTTCTGCTGTTTGTGATCTTTCACGACTGCCCTTCAGGAGCTGCACACCCCGGCAAAACAGATACCCCGGACTGCACGGCGACGTAATGTGTGATCCCTTCTGCTGTCTATTACCTGGCCGTTGTGCGGCCACACCCTCGGGAGGGCTTGATGGTTGCGGACATAGTCAGGACTTGGGTGGCGGGCTGGGCCGTGTCCCGGCGGACGCCCCCGCCTGTCGAGAAGCCCTGGGGGTTCTATGTCGAGGTGGGCAACGCCGACGAAGTGGGACGCCATGTCCTGCCCGAGGCCGAGGAGTTGTTGATCCGCAGCGCCGCGGCTTCGGTGTCCGTGCCGCGGACTTGGATGAAGGTGCCCGCGGAGCCGGAGGAGATCGAGTCCTGGCTGCCCCAGGGGTGGGCCTGGGAGGAGAGCGGCCATCTGATGGCCGTTGACCTGATGGCCACGGCCCCGGTCGCGCCCGAGGGGTACACCGTGACCGTGGAGACCATTGGAGCCGTCACCTACGCTCGGGTGCTGAATGCGGCGGGCGAGCAGGCGGCCCAGGGGCAGATGGCATCCCTCGGGGAAGCTGTGGTCGTGGACCGGGTGGTGACCGAGGAGGCCCATCGGCGGCGTGGGCTGGGCAACTTCGTGATGCGTACGCTTGCCGACCGCGCTCTGGAGGAGGGCGCGGTCCTCGGCGTTCTCGGCGCGACCGACGCCGGGCGCGCGCTGTACGAGACGTTGGGCTGGAAGAAGCATGCGACGCTGGCGGAGTGCGTCTACCGGCCCTGAAGCAGGAGCATTGGTCGTACACGGGGGCGGCCGCATCCCCAGAGCGCCAACGGCCCGGACAGTCGCCGCTCCGGCCTTCACGCAACTGCGGTCAGGGCCGTCTGCCCCCACCCGGTGCTCATGACACGGGATGCCGAGCCCAGCCATGACATCTGGGCTCCGCCCCCGCGGGCGGGACAGACTGTGGCGTGCCAGTGATCCACTTCGGCCGATCGGTTCGCCCGCCATGCCCGTCCGCACTGCTTGTCCGCACTGCCTGTCCGATAGCCCTGAGCGCCGCCGAACGCGCGCAGTTGAAGAAGACGGCTTACGGCCACGAGACCGAGCACCGACTGCGGGTGCGAATGCGGGCACCCAGGTGGTGCTCCACGCCGCTCGCGGACGCTCCAACGCGCGCATCGCCCAGGAGACGGGTCTGCGCCTGGACACCGCGCGCCGCCGGCGAGGCCGGTTCGTCCAGGAGGGCTTCCCCGGGCTCAAAGACCGCAGGCGCTGAGGCCGTCCCGCCTCGTCCACACCGCTGCAAGCCGTCGAGGTCAAGGCGCTGGCCTGCCGGTTGCCCGCCGAAACCGGGGTGGCGACGCACGTCCCGGGAACGCCCTCCCCAAGCGACAACCGCAAACGCCCCATCGGCGGGGCAACCCGATGCTCAATTCGGTTCGGCGCCCACCCCGTTCGGCTCCCTGTACGTCTCCAGATCCGCGCGTCTTCGGTTCCCGATGCATGCGGTTTCGGTTCGGGATTCCCGTCGCTCCGCGGCAGGTTAGGGTTACCTATGTGAGCACGTGTGCAACCGCTTCCCGCGATGCCGCCGAGCCTGTCGCGGGCACTTCGGCCACCGCCCGGACCTGGCTGCTCGTCGAGCAGACCGGGCCCTGGGGGACCGAAGCGCTGACCGAGAGCCACCTCGACCCTCACATCGGCCGGGCCCTGGAAGCGGCGGCGGACAACACTGGCGTACGTGTGGCCCTCATCCGCCGGCCGGGCCGGCACGCGGACTGTCACGGCGCCCCCGTCCGCAGGGCTTTCCTCGCCCACACCGCACCCAGCCGCTCCTGGATCCGGACCACCTCCGTCGCCGACCCGGAAACCCTGCTGCTCCTCGACTTCGCCCGGTTGGGTGCGGGCGAGCACGGTGGGCTCTGGGATCCGTATGCCGGTGAGCCGCTGGTCTTCGTCTGCACCAACGGCAAGCGGGACCGCTGCTGCGCCGTCCTCGGACGTCCGCTGGCTTCCGAACTCGCCGACAGCGGCGCCGAGGCGTGGGAGGTCACCCACATCGGCGGCCACCGCTTCTCCCCCACCCTCTTCGTCCTCCCGTACGGCTACGCCTACGGGAGGGCTTCCGCTCCGCTGGTCAAGGAGGCCGTGGCGTCGGCTCGGGACGGTCGGGTCCTGCTGGACCACTGCCGTGGCCGCTCGACCTGGGAGCGCCCGGCGCAGGCCGCCGACCTCGCCGTTCGCGAGCTGACCGGCGAGGACCGGGCAGACGCGGTCGACGTCGTGCACAGCGAATCCGTACCGTCTCCTGACCGCGACGGTGATCACGCGGACGAGGCGACGGAAGGGCTTCGCCGCAAGGACACCGTTGAGGCGGCCCCGATGCCCCCGGCGGCCGCCCGCCACACGGAGCCCGCCCTCACCTGGGTCGTCACCGTCGCGCACAGCGACGGCCGGTCCTGGCTGGTCACCGTCCAGCAGCGTGCCGACGGCACCCCGGCACCGGTCAGCTGTGGTTCTCCGCTCGGTACGCCCGCCCGGATGACCGTACTCTCCGTACGCCCGCTCAGCTGATCCAAGCGTTTGGCCGCACTCTCTGCGACCTCCGCGGCCCCCATGTGCTCCGTACTCTCCGCCTTCGTCGCATCTCCTGCTCCCTCCGCGGCACCTTCCAGCCGCACCCGCCGCCTTCGCTCCCATGACGCCCCCTTGATCCGAACCTGTGGAACCCTCGCCGACCGCCCGGTCCCTTCATCGATAGCGGTCGGTAACTCTCTGTGACTCTGCGAGGTTAACCACGCCGGGGAAGCTTGCGAAAGCCCTGTGGACAACTCCCTCGCCACTTGTCCACAGGCGCCTCGGCCGCCCCGCCCACGATCTCCGCGACTACCGAGCCACACCTCACCCCGCTTACTGTTCGTTCGTATGAGCGAAAAGGCCGAGAGCAGCGCGCAGCCGCGTACGAACCGGCCCGCCGACAGCGGGCTGCGTGCCGTGCTGTCGGCGCTGCGTCTCCGCGTGGGCTGGCCGCGCCGCGTCTTCGCGCAGGTGCTGCTGATGCAGCTGGCCATCGCCGCCGGCGTCACGGCGCTCGCCACCGGCCTCTTCCTCGCCCCGCTCAGCGCCCAGCTCGACGACCAGGCGATGCGCCGCGCCTTGGCCATCGCCCAGACCACCGCCGCCGAGTCGCGTCTCGACGACGCACTGGAAAGCTCCCGCCCCGGCCGCGGCGGCCCCGTCCAGAACGAGGCGGAACGGATCCGCCGTGCCACCGGAGCGGAGTACGTCGTGATCATGGATACGCGCGGAGTGCGCTGGTCGCACACCGATCCGGACGAGATCGGGCGGCACGTCTCCACCGACCCCCGTGGCGTCCTGGCGGGCCACGAGGTCATGCAGATCGACGAGGGCACTCTGGGCCGCTCCGCGCGCGGGAAGGTGCCACTGCGGGACGAAGAGGGGAAGATCGTCGGCGCCGTCTCGGTCGGCATCGCGTACGAGAGCGTGCAGCAGCGGCTGCTCGGCACCGTGCCCCAGCTGCTCGCCTACGCGGGCGGGGCGCTCGCCGTCGGGGCGCTGGCCGCCTATCTGGTCGCCCGACGTCTCCAGCGCCGTACGCATGACCTGGCCTTTTCCGACATCTCCGCGCTGCTCACCGAGCGCGAGGCGATGCTGCACGGCATCCGGGAGGGCTTTGTCGCGCTCGACGCGCACGGCCGTATCCGTCTGTTGAACGACGAGGCGCAGCGCCTGCTGGACCTGCGTACCGAGGACACCGGCCGCCCCTTGGCGGAGGCGCTGCCGCCCGGCCGTACCGCGGAAGTGCTCTCCGGCCGGGTCAGCGGCGCCGACCTGCTCACCGTCAGCGGGCAGCGCGTCCTGGTGGCCAACCGGATGCCGACCGACGACGGAGGGGCCGTGGTGACGTTGCGCGACCGTACCGAGCTGGAGCGGCTGGGCCGTGAGCTGGACGGCACCCGTGGGCTCATCGACGCGCTGCGCGCCCAGGACCACGAGCACGCCAACCGCCTCCACACCCTGCTGGGCCTGCTGGAACTGGGGCTGCACGAGGAGGCCGTGGAGTTCGTGACCCAGGCGGTGGGCGTGCACCGGGCGACGGCCGAGCAGGTCACCGAGCGGGTGCACGATCCGTTGCTGGCGTCCTTGCTGGTCGGCAAGGCGACGGTCGCCACCGAGCGCGGCGTCTCGTTGAGCATCGCGCCCGGCAGCCGCCTGCCGGACCGGGTGGTGGATCCGCACAGCCTGGTCACCGTCCTGGGCAACCTGGTCGACAACGCGCTGGACGCCACGGCCGGCAGCCCCCAGGCGCGCGTGGAGGTCGAGATGCGCGCCGAGGGCCGCACCGCGGTCGTCCGGGTCCGTGACAACGGTCCCGGAGTGCCGGAGGCTCGGCGCGCGGAGATCTTCACCGAGGGCTGGACGACCAAGGAACCCCTGCTCACGGGCAGCGCGGGATCGGCCTCGCGCTCGTACGCCGCCTGGCCGAACGGTACGGGGGCACCGCCGAGGTGACCGAGAGCCCCGAAGGGGGCGCGGAGTTCACCGTCACGCTCCCTGATGCGCTGTCCGACGCGCTCTCGGAGGAGGTCCTGGACGGTGGCGCCGACGCGGGCGCACGCGCCCCGGGGGACGTAGGCGCGACGGCCGTGGTGACGGCTCAAGAGGCGCGCGATGATCGACGTACTGGTCGTGGACGACGACATACGGGTCGCCGAGATCAATGCCGCGTATGTCGCGAAGATCCCGGGTTTCCGCGTCAGCCGCCTCGCCCATTCCGCCGCCGAGGCCCTGGACGCCCTGGAGACCGCCTCCGTCGATCTCGTCCTGCTGGACCACTACCTGCCCGACGAGACCGGCCTCCAGCTCGTCGCGCGACTGCGGCAGCGCGGCCCGCAGACCGACGTGATCATGGTGACCGCGGCGCGTGACATCGCGACCGTCCAGGCGGCGATGCGTCACGGGGCGCTGCAGTACCTGGTCAAGCCGTTCACGTTCGCCGGGCTCCGTTCCAAGCTGGAGGGTTACGCGGCCCTGCATCGCACCTTCGAGGGCGGTGGCCAGGCCGAACAGTCCGAAGTCGACCGGCTCTTCGGGGCGCTGGGTGCCGTCAACGCAGGCCCCGCGGAGCTGCCCAAGGGGCATTCGACGGCCACCGCCGACCGGGTGCGGTCCGTTCTGCGCTCGGCGGACGCGCCGCTGTCCGCCCAGGAGGTCGCCCGGCAGGCGGGCTTGAGCCGGCAGACCGCGCAGCGCTACCTCAAACTTCTCGAACGGGCCGGACGGGTCCGCCTCAGTCTCCGGTACGGGGAGACCGGCCGCCCCGAACACCGTTACGTCTGGGTCTGACGGCCGGGCGCCGTTCTCGCGGGCTCTTCACCCCATCAGGTGATGGACGAGCCGGGCGGTTGTGCGAGACCGTGCCGGTAGGCGTAGTGGATCGCCTGGGCCCGGTCCCGCAGCCCGGCCTTGGCGAAGAGATTGTTGATGTGGGTCTTCACGGTCGCGTTCGAAACGTGCAGCGACCGGGCGATCTCCGGGTTGGACAGTCCCTCGGCGACCAGCCTCAGCACCTCCACCTCGCGCGCGGTCAGCCCGTCCGGGGGCTCGGCCGGCGCTGTGGGGGCGGCCGTCCGTACGGGCTCCGCGAACCGCTCCAGCAGCCGCCGCTGCACCTTCGGCGACAGCCCGGCCG
This sequence comes from Streptomyces sp. Ac-502, assembly GCF_045222935.1. Classification (NCBI taxonomy): domain Bacteria; kingdom Bacillati; phylum Actinomycetota; class Actinomycetes; order Kitasatosporales; family Streptomycetaceae; genus Streptomyces; species Streptomyces sp. Ac-502. The sequence goes on along the minus strand of NZ_JBHFFO010000001.1, from coordinate 7,686,601 downwards.
CGCCCGACAGCACGTCCTCGACGGCCCGGACGATCTCGTCGCCGTCCGCGTCCTTCGTCAGGTAGCCCCGAGCACCGGCCTCCAGCGCGGGGAAGAGGTGGTCGTCGTCCGCGTAGGTCGTCAGGACGACGACCTCGGTGCCCGGGTGTTCCGTCCGGATCCTCCGGGTGGCCTCGACACCGTCGCAGCGGGGCATCCGGAGGTCCATCAGGACGACGTCCGGAGCCAGTTCGGCGGTGAGCCGTACCGCCTCCTCACCGTCCCCGGCCGAGCCCACGACCTCGATGCCCGGCAGCAGCCCCAGCAGCATCACGATGCCCTCACGCACCACCGTCTGATCGTCGGCGACCACGACGCGCGCCGTCATACCGGCACCCTCAACCGCACCACGAAACCCTCCTCGGCGGGACCGGAATCCAGCGTTCCACCGAGGAGTTCGGCGCGCTCCCGCATCCCCAGCAGACCGTACCCGGAACCGGACGAGCCGAGATCGTCGAGGATCCCCGGCCCGGCTCCGCGGGGCCTCCTGCGCGCGCCGGAATCGCGTACCTCCAGCTCCACTTCGGCTTCCGCATAGGCGAGCCGTACGGTCACCCGCGCACCCGGCGCGTGCTTCCGTACGTTCGTGAGCGCCTCCTGGGCCACCCTGCGCAGCGCGAGGCCGACTTCGGGCGACAGCTCGTGCCGCTCCCCCGTCACCTCCAGGCGGGCGTTCTCAGCGACTGTCAGATGACGCAGGAAGTCCTCCACCGGCGCCATCTCGCCGCGCAGCGCCGACAGTGCCTGACGCGTGCCGTCCAGCCCCTCTCTGGCCATGCCGCGCGCCGCCACGACCCGCTCCAGGATCTGCTGCCGGCCCGCCTCCAGGTCACCGCTGCGCTGGATCAGCTGCCGCGCAGCCTCCAAGTGCACAAGTTGCGCGCTCAGACTGTGCGCGAGCACGTCGTGGACTTCACGGGCGATGCGGCCGCGCTCGGCCAGCGCGGCCGTCTCGGCCTCGGCCTTACGGGCGGCCCGCTCCTGGGCCAGCAGCCGCTGCGCGTTGCCCCGTGCCTCGGAGTCCAGCCGTGCGACATATCCGGCCAGCCCGAGCCCGATGACGGTCGCCGTGATCGACAGCCAGCTGTCCGGGCTGCGCGTGGCGTACGCGGTCAGGGACACCACCATGCACGGCACGGCCGCTGCCAGCGGAAGCCGCGCCATCGAGAGGACGGCGCACGCGCCCCACACCACGGCGGCGGGCACTCTCGCGCCTTCCGTGTGGAACCAGAACGCGCCTGCCTCCAGAAGGGCCAGCAGGCCGAGCGCCGGCCACAGCCGGTGCTCAAGCGTCGTACGGAAGAACCCCCACAGGAGCAGGCCGCAGAGTGCGACCGCGGCCGGCCCCAGCACCGCTCCCGTGTCCCGGAACGCCTGATCCGCCAGCGCGCTCCACAGTAGACCGGCCATGATCACGGTGCGGATGGCCCTGCCGATCCACACCCGTGTCCTGCTCGAAGCATCGCGGGAGAGCGCTTCCCGCGAGGGCCAGCTCGTCCAGAAACTCAGCGGCACAAACGATCCTTCCGGCACGGTGCTCCCGGGGCCGGGCCGCCGGCCCGTACGGCCGGGACGCGGGACCGTGGTCTCAGCCACCGGCAGCAACACGGTACGTCGGCCGGAGCTGCTGGGCGCGCCAGGTCAGGGTGCCCGTACGGGCGAGCAGCGTGGCCGCCACGCTCAGCATCGTGGCCTGGGTGCCCAGGTGGACCCCCACCAGCACCGCGATCCCGTACAGGCCGAAACGCAGTCCCACTCCGAGGAGCCAGGCCACGGCGGTGACCGCGCGCCCGGCGGACCAGACCTGCCCGTCCGCGTCCGTCCAGATCCGCAGGGTCCAGGCCCAGGCGGCACCGGTGAGCAGGCCGAGGAGCACGCCGACGGCCAGCAGGGCGACCGATCCGTCGGGGTGCGCGTGGTCGATCAGGCCGGGTTCGCGGACCGCCAGGAAAGCGAGGACGGCGGGCAGCAGCCACCAGCGCCTGCCCTCCGACGTCAGCCGCTGCGGCTTGAACTGCCGTACGACGACGAACGCGATGACCGCGACGATGACGAGAACGTTGAGCAAGTCACTCATGGCCTGGGCCTCCGTGGCAGGGGAACAACAACCGTCCCGACGCTACGGAGCGGGCCCCGCCGGCCGGATCGGCGTGCGGGTGGGCTCCGGGTGGAAAACGCGGCGGGCGCCTGTCCACCCGTGGGTGGACAGACGCCCGTACCGGCGCGCGCAGACGCTTCACGCGCCCCCGCGGCGGCCCGTCACGTGTCGATGCGCGAGAGGTCCAGCGTGGAGGCGGAGCTGGTGATGAACTCCCGGCGCGGGGCGACCTCATTGCCCATGAGCAGGTCGAAGGCCTTCTCGGCGGCCTCCAGGTCGCTGATGTTGATCCGGCGCAGGGTGCGGTGGCGGGGGTCCATGGTGGTCTCCGCGAGCTGGTCGGCGTCCATCTCGCCCAGACCCTTGTAGCGCTGGATGCTGTCCTTGTAACGGATGTTCTTGCGCTGCAGTTCCAGCAGGGTCTGGCGCAGCTCGTTGTCCGAGTACGTGTAGATGTACTTGTCCTGGCCCTTCTTGGGCTGGGTCAGCTCGACCCGGTGCAGCGGCGGCACGGCCGAGAAGACCCGCCCCTGCTCGACCATCGGACGCATGTAGCGCTGGAAGAGCGTCAGTAGCAGGCACCGGATGTGCGCGCCGTCGACATCGGCGTCCGCGAGGAAGATGACCTTGCCGTAACGGGCCGCGTCGATGTCGAAGGTGCGGCCGGAACCCGCTCCTATGACCTGGATGATCGCGCCGCACTCGGCGTTCTTGAGCATGTCCGAGACCGACGACTTCTGGACATTGAGGATCTTGCCGCGGATCGGCAGCAGCGCCTGGAACTCGGAGTTGCGCGCCAGCTTGGCGGTGCCCAGCGCCGAGTCGCCCTCGACGATGAACAGCTCGCTGCGCTCGACGTCGTCGCTGCGGCAGTCGGCCAGCTTGGCGGGCAGCGAGGAGGACTCCAGAGCCGTCTTACGGCGCTGGGCCTCCTTGTGCTGCCGGGCCGCGATGCGGGTGCGGGCCGCCGCGACGATCTTGTCGAGGACGGCTCGGGCCTGCTGCTTGGCGTCCCGCTTCGTGGAGGTCAGGAACGCCTTGAGCTCCTTGGCGACGACCTGCGCGACGATCCGGGAGGCGGCCGAGGTGCCCAGCACCTCCTTGGTCTGCCCCTCGAACTGCGGCTCCGCGAGCCGTACGGTGACGACCGCGGTGAGCCCCTCCATGGCGTCGTCCTTGACGACGTCGTCCTCGGCGACGCGCAGGAGCTTGGCCGACCGCAGCACCTCGTTGACGGTCTTGGCTACGGACCGCTCGAATCCGGACACGTGCGTGCCGCCCTTGGGGGTGGCGATGATGTTGACGAAGGACCGGACGGTGGCGTCGTAGCCGGTGCCCCAGCGCAGCGCGATGTCGACGCCCAGCTCCCGGGTCACCTCGGTGGGGGTCATGTGGCCACGGTCGTCCAGGACCGGCACGGTCTCCTTGAAGGTGCCCTGCCCGGTCAGCCGCAACACGTCACAGACGGCCTTGTCCTGCGCCAGGTACTCGCAGAACTCGCTGATACCGCCGTCGTACCGGAAGGTTTCCTCCGTCGGGCCCTCGCTCTCGACGCCGCGCTCGTCCCGTACGACGAGGGTCAGGCCGGGCACCAGGAAGGCCGTCTGGCGCGCCCGCGCGTGCAGCGTCTCCAGGGAGAGCTTGGCGTCCTTGAGGAAGATCTGCCGGTCGGCCCAGTACCGCACCCGCGTGCCGGTCCGGGTCTTGGGGATGCGCTTGCCCTTGAGCAGTCCGTTGGCCGGATCGAAGGGTGCGTCGGGGCCGGACTCGGTGAAGATGCCGGGCACGCCGCGGCGGAAGCTGATCGAGTGGGTCTTGCTGTTGCGGTCCACCTCGATGTCCAGCCGGGCGGAGAGCGCGTTGACCACCGAGGCACCGACGCCGTGCAGACCGCCGGAGGCCGCGTACGAGCCGCCGCCGAACTTGCCGCCGGCGTGCAGCTTGGTCATCACGACCTCGACGCCGCTCAGGCCGGTCTTGGGCTCCACGTCGACCGGGATGCCGCGGCCGTTGTCCCGGACCTCCACCGAGCCGTCGTCGTGGAGGACGACGTCGATACGATCGCAGTAGCCGCCCAGCGCCTCGTCGACGGAGTTGTCGATGATCTCCCAGAGGCAGTGCATCAGGCCGCGGCTGTCCGTCGAGCCGATGTACATGCCAGGACGCTTGCGGACGGCCTCCAGTCCCTCCAGGACGAGCAGATGCCGCGCGGTGTAGTTGGACCCGTCCCGGTCAGCCCCGGTCAGCACGGCGGTGGACGGCACGGACATCTCGGCGGTCACGCGGTTCGCTCCTCGCTGAATTACTGGTGGCCCGCATTCCGCGGACCCGGTCGTGGCGGTGTCGCCGGTGAGAGCGTACCGAGGCCCGGTAGAGCCGATGTGACGCCACCCGTGACGGTGTCCATGGTAGTAGACTTTCGTTCAGGTGTTCGATCCCTCGTTGGAGTGAGAGCGCAGTGCCGCGCACATCACGTTCCCTTCGAGGCATGAACCATTTAGGCTCCGGGCACGTCCTCCTGAACAACCGGCAAGCCAGCCGGGAGGACAAAAGCCCAGCAACCAACGTGAATCAGACCACCACGCAATACGGCTCATTCGCCGCCACCCGGCAACACCCGGCCCCCTTGGAAAAAAATTTTCAGGGAATAGGCACGAGCGGGAACGTTTTCGGCCTGGTTGGATGTTGACCCTGGTACGACAGCTCGTCGAGCTAGAGAAGAGGCGACGTGACTACTGTTCTGACCCCCGCGAGCCCGCTGACGGCCGCTGACCGCTGCGACCGCTGCGGCGCCCAGGCATACCTGCGCGTCGTTCTGATGTCCGGCGGCGAACTGCTCTTCTGCGCCCACCACGGCCGCAAGTTCGAGCCAGAACTCAAGAAGATCGCCGCGGAAATACAGGACGAGACGGAGCGGCTGACCGCCCCTCCCGCGTCTGCTTCCGATGAGGAGCGCTGACACATCGCATCCGACGACGAGCGAGTAGCGGCCTAGGGCCGTGCGGCGGGCGGTCCCCCGGCACCACCGGGGGGCCGCCCGCACTCGTCCGCTCCCACACTTCCGCCACCGTCGACCGGCGCCTCTGGCACCGCCGTGACGGTTGCACCCTCACGCGCCCCTCGCGGCGCCCTCAGGCCCTGCCGTCCCACGCTCCGCCCCTCGGGTCGGAGCGCCCGCTCCGCGGCCCTCAGCCGGCCCCGTGTGCGGTCACATGCTTGATCATCGCCGAGATGCGCGTGTAGACGCCCGGCTTGCCCACCTTGCCGCAGCCCGTCCCCCAGGACACCAGCCCCACCAGACGCCCGCGGGCGACCAGCGGCCCGCCACTGTCGCCCTGACAGGCGTCCCGGCCGCCGTTCGGTACTCCCGCGCACAGCATGGAACCGGACAGATACCTACCGTCCGCATTGCCCGGATACGCCCTGCTGCATGCCGCGTTCGAAAACATCTGGACCTGCGCCGAGCGGAGCGTGGACGCGTACGAGCCGTTGCCGGTGGTGTCGCCCCAGCCGTACACGTTCGCCTTCGTACCCGCCTTGTACGCGGCGTCACCGGCCTTGGCCATCGGGAGCGCCCGGCCCTTCGGCATCTGCTTGCCGAGCGTGAGGACCGCGATGTCGCCGGCATTGCTGTAGCTGTCGTACGACGGATTCACCCAGACCCGCCGCGGCACCAGTTCCTGCCCGCCCCTGCCCCGCATGTCCTCGCGCCCCACGATGATCCGCAGGTCCTTGACCTGCTGCCACTCCACACCCAGCACCGCGCGGCTCAGGCAGTGCGCCGCCGTGACCACCGTCGCGCGGCCGACCAGCACACCGCCGCAGAACTGCCCCGAGCGGTCGGAGCCGAACCGCGAGCGGGAAGCGACGGCGACCATCCACGGGTTGTCGGAGACCTTCACCTGCCGGCCCCCCACCACCGCCGCGTCCGCCTGCGCGGTGACCGGTACGGCGAGAATCAGGACGAGGGCCCCGAGGGCGGCCCGGAGGTAGGCACGCATACACGCTCCTGACTGTGCGGAAGTGTTCGCACACCCAGGGTGAGACAGTTGGGCGCATCACGCACCCGGACACACCGCGGGCCCGGCCCCCACCGAGGGGGACCGGGCCCGCAATGCACTCGTACGGCCGTCCGGAACGGCCGCTTCCGGATCAGTCCAGGTAGTCGCGGAGAACCTGCGAGCGCGACGGGTGACGCAGCTTCGACATCGTCTTGGACTCGATCTGACGGATCCGCTCACGCGTGACGCCGTAGACCTTGCCGATCTCGTCCAGCGTCTTCGGCTGGCCGTCGGTGAGGCCGAAGCGCATGGAGACCACGCCCGCCTCACGCTCACTGAGCGTGTCCAGGACCGAGTGCAGCTGCTCCTGCAGCAGCGTGAAGCTGACCGCGTCGGCCGGCACGACCGCCTCGGAGTCCTCGATCAGGTCACCGAACTCGCTGTCGCCGTCCTCGCCCAGCGGGGTGTGCAGCGAGATCGGCTCACGGCCGTACTTCTGGACCTCGATGACCTTCTCGGGGGTCATGTCCAGTTCCTTGGCCAGCTCCTCCGGGGTGGGCTCGCGGCCCAGGTCCTGGAGCATCTGGCGCTGCACACGGGCCAGCTTGTTGATGACCTCGACCATGTGGACGGGGATACGGATCGTCCGGGCCTGGTCGGCCATCGCGCGGGTGATCGCCTGGCGGATCCACCACGTCGCGTACGTGGAGAACTTGTAGCCCTTCGTGTAGTCGAACTTCTCGACCGCACGGATCAGACCCAGGTTGCCCTCCTGGATCAGGTCCAGGAAGAGCATGCCGCGGCCGGTGTAGCGCTTGGCCAGCGAGACCACCAGACGGAGGTTGGCCTCCAGCAGGTGGTTCTTGGCGCGGCGGCCGTCCTCGGCGATGATCTCCAGCTCGCGCTTGAGCTTCGGCGCCAGCTTGTCGGAGTTGGCCAGCTTGTCCTCGGCGAACAGGCCCGCCTCGATGCGCTTGGCGAGCTCGACCTCCTGCTCGGCGTTGAGCAGCGGGACCTTGCCGATCTGCTTGAGGTAGTCCTTGACCGGGTCGGCGGTGGCGCCGGCCGCGGCGACCTGCTGCGCGGGGGCGTCGTCCTCGTCGTCGTCGGACAGGACGAACCCGGCGTTCTCGGCGCCCTCGGGCACCTCGGCCGCGGCCTCGCCGCCCTTGCCGGCGGGCGCCGCCTCCTCGATCGGCTCGTCTTCGAGGAGCTCGTCGACGTCCTTCTTGGCGGCGGTCTTCTTGGCGGCGGTCTTCTTCGCGACCGTCTTCTTGGCGGCGGCCTTCTTGGCCACCGCCTTCTTCTCGGGCCCGCCCTCGGCCCCGCCGTACGACACGTCACCCATCGGGGCGGCCGCGGTGGTGGCCTTCTTCGCCGTGGCCGTCTTGGCCGCGACGGTCTTGGTGGCGGTGCGCTTCGCCGGACTCTTCGCTGCGACGCTCTTGCGGGTGCGCTTGGGCGCCTCTGCGGCACTGACCATCAGCGTCACACCCTCCTCGTCGAGGATCTGGTTGAGGCTGCGCAGAACGTTCTTCCACTGGGTTGGCGGAATCTGGTCAGCCTCGAAGGCCCGACGCACGTCATCGCCGGCGATCTGCCCATCAGCCTTTCCCCGCTCGATGAGCGCCATCACTGACTCGGACTCGGCGATCTCCGGCGGGAGCGTACGGGATGTGCTGGCCGACACGAACAACCTCTCGGAACGATGGAAACGGCTTCCGACCCCGTCCACGGTGGATCGGAGCCGACGACCGTCGGCGGGGATGGACCGACGGCGCAGGGGAAGCCGGGGAGTTGAACAGCGCCGAAAACGCCGCTCGCATTCCCTCCTCGGCTATCACCTCTTAAGTCATCGCGCCTCCCCGGCGAGCGTTACGCCCAATCTGCGTGGCCCGAGTCACACCGCATAACGAGACATTCCCCCTCTACGGTGCGCAATCCTCCCAAGCAAACGCCGGGCCCGGATCACGCTCCCGGGCCCGGCGGCCTGACGTACATCGATCCGCGCTCGCCGCTCGCTCGCGGCGGCGCACCGTCGCGGGCTCCGTGCCCACGTCCGTGCGCTCCGCCGGCGGCCGCACGCCCTGTGCGCCCCCCTGCACTGTGCGCGCCTGGCGTCTGCGCCTCGCGCCCCGGGTGGCCCGCACATTCTCAGCCGGTCCGTGCCGTACGGACGGGCCTCCGTCCCGTATGGACGCGCCTCCCGTTCCCGTACGGGTACGCGCTCTCGGCCGGGCCTTCCCGGCCGGTACGGGCCTCCGGGTGGACGGGGATCTTCGGCGGCGCCGGCTCCTCAGTGCTCGCGGGGCGGCGGCACGGTGTGATCCCCGGCACCGCCGGCCTGGCCGCCGGCCTCGCCGTGGGCGGTCAGCAGGGCGCGCATCGCGGACTCGGCGCCCGCCGCGTCGCCGGCGCCGATCGCGTCGACGATCCGCATGTGCTGGCCCACGGTCTTCTCGGCGGGCCGCTCGCAGCCGCCGGACGGGCCGCCCGAGACGTGCAGGGCGGAGGAGACGATGCCGGAGAGGTGCTCCAGCATCCGGTTGCCGGCGAGCTGGAGCAGCAGGGTGTGGAACTCGGCGTCGGCGCGGCCGAAGGTCAGCGCGTCGCCCTGGGCGGCGGCGTGGCCCATGATCTCGACCATGTCGGCGAGACGCTGCTGGATGTCGTCGCGGCCGTGGCCGGCGGCGAGCCGGGCGGCGAGGGGTTCGATGGTCCAGCGCAGCTCGGACAGTTCACGACGCTGGTCGTCACGCTGCGGGCCGTACGCCCGCCACTCGATGATGTCGGGGTCGAGCAGATTCCAGTCGCTGACCGGACGCACCCGGGTGCCCACGTTCGGGCGGGCGCTGACCAGGCCCTTGGCCTCCAGGACGCGCAGCGACTCACGGACCACGGTGCGGGAGACCTCGAAGCGCTGGCCGATCTCCTCGGGGACGAGCGGACGGTCCGCCCCGAGATCGCCGGAGACGATCATCTGGCCGAGCTGCTGGACGAGTTGGCCGTGCAGCCCGCGTCCGCGGTTGCCCGCCGCACGGCGGCCGGCCCGGGCCATGTCCGCCTCGGGCCCGTCCCAGACGGGCGGCACGCGGTCGGCCCGCTCGGCGCCCGGAGCGTGGGCGACACCGCCGGCGCCGGGCGCGCCCGCGGCGGCGTAGGAGTAGCGGTCAAGCTCGCCCGGACCGGCGAGGCCGGTGTCGGCGGGGCGAGCCGCGGTCATCATGGTGTGCGCAAGGGTACTCACGCATCATTTGTCGGCGACGCCCCCGGACCCCTTGAGGTCTTTGGTGAAAAGCACACGAAAGGGTGATCGCCCATCATTCCCCAATTGACGCTTTATCGGAAAGAAAGGTGCTCCCCACGGGAGGGCTCGGCCATCGCCGCGCCGACGGGGCACGAAAGCGGCCCATGAGGGTCAGCGGGCCCTCCTCCGCAGGGCGGTCAGGGCATAGGCGAGGACCAGCGTGGTGAGCGACAACGCCATTGCGCCGCCCACCGGTTGGGCCGCCAGCCGCAGCGCCGCCTCGACAGCCTGATCGAACCCGGACGGCCACTGCACCAGAGCCGCCGAGCGCAACCGCGCGGGGAATCCCACCAGGGTTCGGGCTGCCGGAGCGGCCAACGCGTGCTGCACGAGCGGGAGAACGGTCACCGGCACGGCCAGGACCACGGCCAACCCCGTCGCGGTGGACCGGAAGACACCGGCCGCCAGCACACCCACCCACGCGCAACCGGCCAGGAGAGCCGCCCAACTGACGGCCAGCACCTTCAGGTCGCCCCCGGGCGGCAGGCCCGCGGAACCGAACAGGCCGTGTACCGCCACACCGTCGAGCAGCAGCGTACCGATCGCGAGCAGCACCGCCGCGCCGCCGCTGACCAGCAGCTTGGCCACGAGCAGACCGAGGCGGCGGGGTACCGTGCCCTGTTCGGGAGCGAGCGCCGGGTAGCGGAACTCCTGACCGAAGGAGAGCGCCCCGATCAGCCCGGCCGCGAGCGCCACCGGAGGGAACGGAAGTTGACGCGGCCAACCGGTGAGCACATGCACCCGGGAATTGTCCCCGGCACGGGCCAGCACCAGCGCGAAGACCAATGCCACCGCCAGCGCCAGCACGATCACGACCGGACCGGCGGGGTCGGTCGTGGCGCGGCGGAGTTCGTAACGCAGCGGCCATTCCGGGCCACGGCCGGACAGCCGCAGGCTGACGAGCTTCCTGGCCGCGTCTTCCGGTGATGCCGGGGCGGGACCGGAAGAGCCTGGGCGGAGGGAGGTGCGGAGGGGTTTGAGGGGCCTGTGGGGTTTGAAGGTGGAGGTGGGGCGGGGTGCTGGTGAGGCGGGGAGGGGCGAGGCGCTCGGATGAGGCAGGGCGGACGGGGCGGACACCAGGTCCGGGCCCGCCGGGACGGACACGGCGGGAGCGAGTCGCGGGTCGGCCGGGGTGGGGGCGGGCGACGGGAGTACGTACGCGGAGGACGTCGCGTCGTCCGGGCCGGGCGGAGGGGTGGGGGCGGAGGCCGAGGCGGGGGCAGGGGCAGGGGGAGCTACAGCGGCAGCGACGGTTGATGTGGCCGATGCCGCGTGCATCTCGGGGCGCCCGGGAGCTGCGGGGTCGGCGGGAGCCCTGAAAGCCGCGGTAGCCTCCGCAGACCCAGCGGCCTCGTGCGCCTCGGGGACGTCGAGAGCTGTGCCCTCCGGGGCCGCAGCAGCGGGAGGGGCAGGGGCAGGGGCGGCCTGAGACTGTGCGGCAGGATGCTGCGCGGCCGAGTCTTGCGCTACCGGGTTCCGCGCGACCGCATCCTCTGCGACGGGATGCGCGGCCGCCGGTACGGCGCGGTTCCGGGCGCGGCCGTCGGCACGATCCAGCGGGGCGACGGGGCCGATGTCCCCCACCTCGTCGGCGAGCCGGTGCACGAGGATGCCGTGCCGGAACGCCGTGTCACCCACGACGGCGCAACTGCTTCCGTAGACGGCGATACGACTCCCGCTCTCCCGTACGACTTCGACCGCGCGACGCGCCTGCGGGTCCGTCCCCGGGCGGGCGCGCTGCGCCTCGTCGACGAGCAGTGCCGCGAGCCGGTCGGCGTGCGGGGAGCGGACGACGACGCGCGGGCGCAGCCGGGTCCGGGCGAAGTCGGTGGCAGTCTGGTCCGCGACCAGCCTGCCGTCCTCGATGGTGACCACCCGGTGGCCGAGCCGGGCGGCCGCCCGTGCGTCGCTGGAGGTGACCAGTACGGCACCGCCCTGCGCCGCATAGCCCTGCAGCAGGCCGTGCAGCCACGCCGCCTCACGCGGGGACACGTCCCGGGAGGGCTCGTCGAGGAGGAGGGTGTGCGGGTCACCGAGGAGAGCGGCGGCCAGGCCGAGCCTGCGGTCCATGCCCCGCGAGAAGGCTCCGAGTTTCTCGTCGGCCAGGCCGCTGAGGCCGACGACATCCAGGACGTCGTCGGCCCGGGAAGCCGGGACCCCAGCGGCGGCGCTGAGCATCCGCAGGTGCCCTCGCGCCGTACGGCCGGGGTGACCGGGGACATCGCCGAAGACCACGCCGATCTCGCGAGCCGGGTTGGGCACACGGTGCAGCGGACGGCCGCGGAAGAGCGCGACGCCGCGGCCGCTCTCCAGCTGGAGCATCAGCCGCAGTGCGGTGGTCTTCCCGGCCCCCTCGTCGCCGAGCAGGACGGTGATCCGGCTGGCGGGGGCCTCGAAGCTGAGGTCGTCGACGGCGGGGCGCCGCCCCTCGCGGGAGCCGCCGGTCAGCCCGATGGCCTGGATCATCGCGCCCCCACGGGGTGCGGGACCTCACGGAAGCGGTGGGGAGGAGGAGGTGGGGACTCACCCGGTCACGGTAACCCCGCCTGTCCGTTTTGTCGGTAATGCACCCCAGTTGACGTCCACGCGTGTCACGCTCCGCCGACCAGACCGCCGCACGACAGGGCCGCCCGCTCTCCCCACCGCCGAACAGCCGTCCCCCGCCCCACTGCTACAGCGCCCCACCCGCTGCGGACCCTGCGCGACCACGCCCTCGCGGACACAGGCCCCACACCGGCGCGCCCCGGCACGGGTGCAGCCCGGCACGGGCACGGCCCGGCACGGGTGCAGCCCGGCACCGGTACGGCCCGGCACCGGTACGGCCCGGCACCGGTACGGCCCGCCGCTCAGACCTCCGGACGCAGCATCGGCGGATTGAGCAGAGTCGCACCGCCGGCTCTGAACAGCTGGGCGGGACGGCCTCCCTGACGAGTCGTCGTCCCACCGGTGGGCACGAGAAAGCCCGGTGTGCCGGTGACCTTGCGGTGGAAGTTCCGGGGGTCCAGGACTACGCCCCACACCGCCTCGTACACCCTGCGCAGCTCCCCGACGGTGAACTCCTGGGGGCAGAACGCGGTGGCGAGCGAGGAGTACTCGATCTTCGAGCGGGCCCGTTCCACCCCGTCCGCGAGGATCCGGGCATGATCGAAAGCCAGCGGCGCGGACTGCTCGCCCTCGCGGCCCAGGCCACCGTCCCGGTCGAGCAGCGTGTCCACCGGGGCCCAGCGCGCACTGTGGGCGTCACCGCCCGCCGTCGGAGCCGGCAGGTCGGGTGCGAGCACCAGGTGGGCGACGCTGACCACCCGCATACGGGGGTCGCGCTTGGGGTCGCCGTACGTGGCGAGCTGTTCCAGATGCGCGCCGTAGGGCGGCGGCGGGCCCGCCGGGCAGTGGGCGTGCAGCCCGGTCTCCTCGGCCAGCTCCCGGGCCGCGGCGGCCTCCAGGTCCTCGTCGCTCCGCACGAACCCGCCCGGCAGGGCCCAGCGCCCCTGGAACGGCGGCTCGCCACGCCGCACGGCCAGCGCGCACAGCGCGTGCCTGCGTACGGTGAGCACGACCAGGTCGACGGTAACGGCGAACGGGGGGAAGGCCGACGGGTCGTAGGGAGGCATGGCGCGATCATAGTCGTCCGCCTGACGATAATCAGGCCCTGCCGCATCTCACGCCCCCAGTTGCAAGCCATTCGCGGCCTCCTCGACCAGACCGAGGCCGAGTCTGCTGATCCGTACGGCGAACGGCTGCCCGGCGACGCTGAGCCCGGTGAACTGCATGGCTCCGAGCGGCGCGCTGCCGACCGGGCGGACCGCCACGGTCCCCGCCGGGACGTCGGGGCGCACCCCGGCCAGAGCGGTCAAGGCGTGCACCGCGCCCGCCGCGGCCACGGCGGCCGGCCGACAGGCCGCGGGGTGCGGCACGGGGGCGCCGTCACGGGTGCGCTGCTCGCCCGCGTACATCTCCGGCAGCCGGTAGGCGAAGCTCTGTGCCGCGTCGAGGAGCCCGCGGACCAGGGAGGCGGCCTCCTTCTCATGGCCCGTGGCGGCCAGGCCCGCGACGGCCACCGCCGTCTCGTGGACCCGGACGGCGCCGCTGCGGTGACCGAAGGGGTTGTAGCCGCTCTCCTCGGCCCCGAGTCCCCGCAGGCCCCAGCCGGAGTCCATGGCCGGGCTTCCCAGGAGACGGGCGAGGCGCTCCGTGCGTGCCGCGTCGAGCAGGCCGACGGCGGTGCGCCCGCCGCCGAGGAGTCCGGTGTCCAGGAGGTGGACGGCCGCGGAACCGAAGTGCGGCAGCAGCCGGCCGCCCGGCGTGCGCAGTACGGCCGGGCTGCCACCACTGCGGCTCTCCACCCAGAACTCCTCACGGAACCGGGTCCGCAGGCCGGCCGCCCACTCCCGCAGCGCGGGCGCTCCCGGTCTGCCGCAGCCGTCGAGGAGGTCGGCGCCGAGCAGCGCGGCGCGGTGCGCGTGTGCCTGGGTCGCGCAGCGGTACGGCCCTCCGGGCGCCGGATCGGGGACGTAGCCGCTGCCTCCGCTCAGGGCTCCGTCGCCGGGTACGTTCCCGTCGCTCACCGCCGTACGCAGCCATCTCAGGCAGCCCTCCGCCGCCGGGAGCAGCTGCTCCGTCTCGCGGTCGGGCAGGCCCCAGCGGCGGGCTTCGGCGAGGACGGCAGGGAAGAGCAGCGTCGCCTCGACGCCCGTACAGCTGGGTGGGGCGTACGGTCCCGCGTCCCGCAGCGCGCCCGGAATTCGGCCGGAATCCGCCCCTGTTCCGGTCAGTTGGACGTGCGCGAGGGTGCGCAGGGTGTTGGCCGCGAGCCGGGTGCCCAGGGGGAGCAACATGCGCGCCGCCCAGAGGGCCTCGGCCGGCGAGAGGCCGCAGCGCCAGGGGACCCCGCCCGCGATGTACGTGTCCGTCGGGGCGCCCGGACCACGCATCAACAGGCCGTGGAGATCGTCGAGCCCGGCCGCCAGCAGCGCGTCGGCCCGGGGGTCGTCGCACTGGAGCCGGGCCGCCGACCACGGGCGAGGCGGTTGCTCGCTGCCGCGTGTGGCCGGGAGCGGCGGGCCCGGCCGGCCGGCGAAGGCTCCCGACGTCGCGTGCTCCAGCCGGACCCGCACCTCGATGGTGTGGTGGCCGCCGGGTGGCAGGTCCAGCTCCCAGCACAGCAGTCCGGCCGAGGCCATGACGTCCGTGGGGGCCGGGGTCGCGGCGATCACGGCCTGGGCCCCGGCGGCGGACCAGCGCAACCCCGACCCGTGCACGCTGGCGGGCAGTTCGGGCCCGGCGACACCGACGGCGATCGCGCCGAGATCGGCGAGATCCGTGCCCAGCCGCAGCTCCACCGGCAGCCGCACCCGGCGCGGCGCGCTGCTGTGGAACGTGATGCGTTCGACCCCGTCGGCGGACCGCAGCCGTTCCACGCGCATCTCGGGGTCCGGGCCGCGGTCGACGGCCGTACGGACCGTCCCGACGAACCGCGCGCGGTCCGACGCGATCAGCCTGCCCTGCACGATGACGGGTTCGGCGCCGCCCGCGCTCAGCTGGCAGCGGGACAGGACGCGCCGCCCGGCACGGTAGAAGCCGTCCGTCCCCCGGCCGGTGAGCTGGCCCTGTTCGGAGGAGATGGCGAGCGCCGGCAGAGCCACGCAGATCAAGGTCCGGTGGACAGACTGCGGTTCCGGTGGCCGGGGCACCCCGGAACGGTGATCTCCGGGTGCCCGGCGGGCCGGCTGAGTGGTGGGGACCATGCCTGACACTCTCTGCGCTCCCTGCTGGGGTCTGGGCTCCAAACGGACTGCGCCACAGAGGTGAACGCCGGGGCCGGCGCCCAGGTCACGCCGGCGCTCCCGCACCGGCGGGCTCACGGCCGGCTCCGGTCACCGTTGCGGACGGAGCGGCGCCCACCCCGGCCGGTGCTCGTACGGGCGGCGGGGCGAGTGCTGCCGCGCGGGCCGCCAGGGCGGTCGGAACCGCCGCAACGTCCACTGCCACCGGGGCGCCCCGCCCTGCCGGGGCCGTCCGGCACGGCGGGCCGCTCCGCGCCGTCACCGCGGCCGGTCCCGCCCGGCCGGGCCGCTTCCGGGGCGAGGTCGGGCGCAGCCGCGGGGCCGTCCACGAGCACCGGTACGGAGTCACGCCCGGACGCCAGTACGACACCGCTCGCCGACGCGCCATCAGCTCGTTCGTCCCGCTCATCCCGCTCTTCCCGCAGGCAGCGGCGCAGTGTCTCCGGGTCCAGCCCTTGATTGATGCCGCGGTGCAGCAGCTGCGCGAAGAGGTACTCGGGATCCAGCGTGAGCGCACGTCCCAGTGCGACGCGGGCGGACGGCTGGTCCCCCGTCGCCCAGGCGACCCAGCCCGCCAGGGACAGCGGTGCCACGGCATACTCGGCGTAGCCGCCGACGCAGCGGCGGGAGAGCGCCTGCCACAGGCGCAGCGAGGGCTCGGCGTCGGGCCCCTCCATCCACTCGGCCGCACGGTCGCGGGCGACGCGGTCCTGGAGCCCGAGGATGACACGGGCGGCTTCGGTGTCCGTCAGGAGTGCGTCGTCGCAGGCATCCCTGGCTCGGCGGCTGCCCGTGGGCGGATCCTCGCGGAACCGGCGGACCAGGTCGCTCGCCCGCGCCAGGGTCTCCTCCCGTACGGGCGCCGCCGCGCCCTCTTCGATCATGCGCGGGACGAGCGCCTGGGCTTCGGCGTCCAGTGCGCTGGTCTGCCCCGCCGCGCGGGGCCCCGTCCAGGCGGCCAGTCGGGACTCCAACTCGCGCAGTGACCCGCGCACTTGGATGCCCGCATAGGCAGCGGCGGC
The DNA here is from genome assembly GCF_045222935.1 of Streptomyces sp. Ac-502. Classification (NCBI taxonomy): domain Bacteria; kingdom Bacillati; phylum Actinomycetota; class Actinomycetes; order Kitasatosporales; family Streptomycetaceae; genus Streptomyces; species Streptomyces sp. Ac-502. Next base: position 7,670,351 of record NZ_JBHFFO010000001.1, on the reverse strand, counting down.
GGCCATCACCGACGTACCCGGCGGGGTCAGGGGCGTACCTACGGCGGGACAGCAGCGGAAGTCGGGGCAGCAGTAGGACCAGAAACGGCCGTCGGAGATGCACAGCGCGTCGAGCACCGGGACGTCCAGCGCCCCGCAGGCGACGCGCAGCAGCTGCGCGAGCGGGCGGAGACGCTCCTTCACGTCCCAGCCGCTCTCTCCCCGCGCCGGTTCCTGACAGAGGTAGACGATGATTCCTTCGGGACGGGAGCGGCGCTCCTCGCCGAGCGACACGAGCGAGCCCGCGAGCTGCTCGGACACGTACCCCCACTGGGACCGGTCGGTCGGGATGCCGAGGCGGGCCCGGCTGCCGAACCGCCCCCGCTCGCCGTGCAGGCCGACGAGGACGATGCTGTCGTCCGGGAAGAAGCCTAGGAGGTACGGCAGCGCGTCGGCCAGCTCGGCCGGTCCGCGCAGGGTGACCCTGGCCTCCGCGGTCTCGTCGTCCTCGGTGCCCTTGGCCGTGCCGGCGGTCGTGGCAGCGGTCAGGGCCGGGTGGGAGGACGAGGCCGGCCGGGACGAGGCGGCCGAGGTGGGCGGGCGTGTCGGTACGGACGGGCGGGGCCGGCCGGAACGGCCGGGCCGCTCGGGCTTCGCAAGCTGACCGGGCCGATCGTGCTGACCGGGCTGCTCGGACTGACCGGGCCCCTCAAACTGCTCGGGCTGCTCGGACTGGCTGGATGATTCGCTGTGCTGGTTCATGGCTCGAAGATCCCGCGATCCGCCGCCCCGCCGCGACCCCTGTGGATAACTCGCGGGTGACGGAAGTTGTCCACAGCCTTGGGCGGCGGTTCGCGCGTTGTCAGTGGCATCGGGTTGCATGGAGTCATGAGCAACGAAGACCTGCGTGCCTCGGCCGATGCCGTCCTCTCCCGCCTCGTCGGGGACCCCGGCGGTACGGCCCGGCTGCGCGAGGACCAGTGGCGGGCGATCGAGGCGCTGGTCGCCGAGCACCGCCGCGCGCTCGTGGTGCAGCGGACGGGCTGGGGCAAGTCGGCGGTCTACTTCGTCGCGACCGCGCTGCTGCGCGAGCGCGGCAGCGGCCCGACGGTGATCGTCTCGCCGCTGCTCGCGCTGATGCGCAACCAGGTCGAGGCGGCGGCCCGGGCCGGGATCCGCGCGCGCACGATCAACTCGTCCAACACCGAGGACTGGGACACGATCCAGGCCGAGGTGGCGGCGGGCGAGGTCGATGTCCTGCTCGTGTCGCCGGAGCGTCTGAACAACCCCGACTTCCGTGACCAGGTGCTTCCCAAGCTGGCCGCCGCCACCGGCCTGCTGGTGGTCGACGAGGCGCACTGCATCTCCGACTGGGGCCATGATTTCCGGCCCGACTACCGGCGGCTGCGCACGATGCTCGCCGACCTCCCGCCCGGTGTGCCCGTGCTCGCCACCACGGCGACGGCCAACGCACGGGTCACCGCCGACGTGGCCGAGCAGCTGGGCACGGGCGAGGGGGCCGCCGAGGCGCTCGTCCTGCGGGGGCCGCTGGACCGGGAGAGCCTGAGCCTGGGCGTGCTTCCGATGCCGGACGCCGCGCACCGGCTGGCCTGGCTGGCCGATCACCTGCACGAGCTGCCGGGCTCGGGGATCATCTACACGCTCACGGTCGCCGCGGCCGAGGAGGTCACCGCCTTCCTGCGGCAGTGCGGCCACACGGTCGCCTCGTACACGGGCAAGACCGAGAACGCGGACCGCCAGCAGGCCGAGGACGACCTGCTCGGCAACCGCGTCAAGGCCCTGGTCGCCACCTCCGCGCTGGGCATGGGCTTCGACAAGCCCGACCTCGGCTTCGTGGTGCACCTCGGTTCGCCGTCCTCCCCCATCGCCTACTACCAGCAGGTCGGGCGTGCCGGGCGCGGTGTCGAGCACGCCGAGGTGCTGCTGCTGCCCGGCCGCGAGGACGAGGCGATCTGGAAGTATTTCGCCTCGCTGGCGTTCCCTCCCGAGGAGCAGGTGCGCCGGACACTGGACGTCCTGGCGGGGTCGGACCGCCCGCTGTCGCTGCCGGCCCTGGAGCCGCTGGTGGAACTGCGCCGCTCGCGCCTGGAGACCATGCTGAAGGTGCTCGACGTGGACGGGGCGGTCCACCGGGTCAAGGGCGGCTGGACCGCGACCGGCCGCCCGTGGACGTACGACGCCGAGCGGTACGCCTGGGTGGCGCGGCAGCGTGAAACCGAGCAGCAGGCCATGCGGGACTACGCCACGACCACCGGCTGCCGGATGGAGTTCCTGCGGCGGCAGCTGGACGACGAGGCCGCGGTGCCGTGCGGCCGCTGCGACAACTGCGCGGGAGCACGTTTCACCGCGGAGGTGTCCGCCGCCTCGCTGGACGCGGCACGCGGCGAGCTGGGGCGTCCGGGCGTGGAGGTCGAGCCGCGGCGGATGTGGCCGACCGGGCTGCCTGCCGTCGGTGTCGATCTCAAGGGACGTATTCCGGCAGGTGAGCAGGGTGCCACCGGGCGTGCGCTGGGCCGGCTCTCCGACATCGGGTGGGGCAACCGGCTGCGTCCGATGCTCACGGCGCAGGCTCCCGACGGGCCGATTCCGGACGATGTCGCGTCCGCGGTGGTGACGGTGCTCGCCGACTGGGCGAAGGGCCCCGGAGGCTGGGCCTCGGGTGCCCCGGACGCCCCGGCGCGTCCGGTGGGGGTCGTGACGCTCGACTCCCGTACCAGGCCGCAGCTGGTCCGTTCCCTGGGAGAGCGCATCGCCGCCGTCGGACGGATGCCGTTCCTGGGGACGGTGGCGTACGGGGAGCACGGACCGGACACCCGGATTCCGCGCAGCAACAGCGCGCAGCGGCTGCGCGCGCTGCACGGTTCGTTGAGTGTCCCGCCGGAGTTGGCGCAGGCCCTGGCGTCGGCGGGCGGTCCGGTGTTGTTGGTGGACGACTACGCGGACACCGGCTGGACCTTGGCCGTGGCCGCCCGGCTGCTGCGTCAGGCGGGAGCCGCCGGAGTGTTTCCGCTGGTCCTTGCCGTACAGGGGTGAGGTGAAGGGGGTGATCGGGCGTCAGAGGCCCGTGCGGCGGGCATGAAAGGAGCAGACGCGGCGCCCGATTCCGTCCCTGGGCGCGACGAGTTCATTGCCGCATGTCTGTACGAACGTAAGAATTGGACCTGCTTCCCCGTACCCGCCGTCCGCGGCCCGGTACGGCGGTCCGGAGCCGTGCCCGCACGGCCCGCCGCCGCCCGGTGTGCGGACGCGCAGACGAAGGGAGGACCGTGACCTTCGGCTTCGCCCAGCCCCCGGATGTTTCCCTGCCCACGTCCGCCGATTCCGCCGCCCGGCTGAGCCGCATGCTGGAGCCGTCCGAGTGGGCGTCGGCCGGTATCCCCCTGCTGCGCAATCCGCGTGAGGTCGTCACCGGACTGCACGACCGGCATCTGCCGGTCCTCTCGACGGCCGTCGTGGCGGTGCTCGGGCCCGAGGAACGTGTCGTCGCCAGCGCGTCGTTCGTTCAGCGCGCCACGGCCCCGGACGGCTGGGAGTTCCGCAACGCGCTCCTGACCCAGCTGCGCCGGGTGGTCCCGCACGACCTGCGCTTACGGGCACCGGTCCGGACGGCCGTCTTGCTCTACTGCCGGGAGGGCGACCCGCGTTGGACGGAGGCGGACGGTGCCTGGATGTGGGGACTGCGCGATGCGTGCACTTTGCACGGTCTTCGCTGCGGCGCGTACATCACACTGACCCGCGGTGGCTGGCAAGTACTGGGCGAAGGGCGCGGCGGCCGGCGGCCGCGCTCCGTCACTCACCCCGCCCACCTTCGCGGTACGGGGCAACAGCAGTACCCCGTACCCGAATCGCACGGTCCGGCCGAGCGGCGAACGGCATCGGGACAGGTCCCGCCGGATGATTCGGAGCACGCCGGGAGCGCCGCGCTGCCGGAAGCGCCCTGGCGCACCGGCGGAACACGGCGGACCGGACCACCATCGCCCGGTTCGCCGTCGCCCGGTTCACCGGAACTAGGCGCTCCGGTGGAGCGGTCCCGTTCCGCGGAACGGACGCACGTGACAGGCCCGCAGCCGTACGCCGCAGAACCGCGGCTCCCTTCGGAACCGCCACACAACGACGGACGGCGCACACCACGGCGCGGCACGGCCGGCGCACTGGAGGCGCGACGGCGCGCCGCGGCCCGCTGACGGTCCGCGCGCCCCGGCACGAGATGCCCGGCCGGCCCGTGGCCGCCGGGCTACCCCTGCTTGCGCCGGTCAGGCGTTCACGCCCAGGAGGGCGTTGATCCGCTCCGGATCGCCGCAGACGACCAGGAGCGCACCGGCCCGGGCCATGGCGGCGGGCAGAGCCTGGGCGACGGTCTGCTCGGCGCCACCGTTGACCGCGACGACCACGACGGGCCGCCCGGTCGCACGCTCGGCGGTGGCGTCCGCGTAGAACACGTCGTCCGCGGCATCCTGCTGCGCCCAGTAGGCCGCTTCGCCGAAGGACAGTTCGTGCGCGGCCCACGGGTGCATCTCACCGGTGGTGAGCACCAGGATGTCGCTCGGCGCGCGTCCGGAGTCCAGCAGCAGATCGACGGCCTCTTCGGCGGCGTCGAGCGCGCCGTTCTGCGGGGCCGGGATCAACTGGATCTGCGCTCCGGAAGCGGCGCCGGCGGCACCGGCGGTCGCAGTGGGCTGCTGGGGGCCCGGGCGCTGCGCCGGGGGAGCGCCGGCCGGCCCGCGGGACGGCGTGGCGGGTCCGGGCTTGCCGGGGCGGGCGCTGGCCGCGGGGGCACCGCGCGGAGGCGCGGGGCGGGGGCCGGGACCAGGAACAGGACGGGGGTCGACGCGGTGCGGCCGGCGGCCGGAGTTGCGCGGGGACCCGGGACACTCTCGTGAATCTGAGGCTCCTCGGGGATGAGAGGCATAAAAGGATGTCTATCAAACGTAGGTGCGGAACACGTCATCGGGTACCGAATTGATGCCCGCACCGCTCAGAAGTCGAAGCCGAGTTGGCCACCGGCCTCCAGAGCGGCTGCTTCGGGGGTGCTGCGCACCTTCTTCAGGTGACGCCAGCGGGGCAGGGCGTCCATGTAGGACCACGACACCCGGTGGTGGGCCGTGGGGCCGTACTCCTCCAGCGCCGTACGGTGCGCCGGCGACGGGTAGCCGGCGTTGTCCGCGAAGGCGAAGTCGGCGTGTACGCCCACCAGTTCACCCATCATCGTGTCGCGACGGACCTTGGCCAGCACGGAGGCCGCAGCCACCGCGATACAGGACTGGTCACCCTTGATGACCGTCCGGACCTTCCAGGGACCGCCGAGGTAGTCGTGCTTGCCGTCGAGGATGACCGCGTCCGGACGGACCGGCAGCGCCTCCAGGGCGCGTACGGCCGCGAGCCGGAGTGCCGCGGTCATGCCCAGCTCGTCGATCTCCTCCGGGGAGGCGTGCCCCAGGGCGTGCGCCGTGACCCAGCCGTCGAGCACTTCCGCGAGTTCATTGCGTCGCTTGGGTGTCAGCAGCTTGGAATCGGTGAGTCCGTCCGGTGGGCGGCGCAGTCCGGTGACGGCTGCGCAGACGCTGACCGGGCCGGCCCAGGCGCCGCGTCCGACTTCGTCCACCCCAGCGATGATCTTGGCGCCCGTGGTGGCGCGAAGCGATCGCTCGACGGTGTGGGTTGGGGGCTCGTACGGCATGGCGCCAGCAAGCGTACGCCTAATCGTGGCGGCCGTGCGCACCGGGTGCCGCCTGACCGTCCCGCTGCCATTGCCGATCATCCTTGGCACCCCTAGCGGAACGGGGACGCAGGGGCTGATCAGCGGCTTTGCGATCAGGCGCTTCCGGGAGGCGGCGCCTCAGGCGCACAGGCGCCCCCTCCCGGCGAGGGTAGATCAACTACGCGCCCGACGGGCATCCTTGATCTCCGGCCGCGGCTTGGCCCTGGTCCCCTGCGCCGGGCCCAGCCGGAGAGCCACGGCCCAGCCGACGCCCGGGCCTCCTCCCGCCACGGCACCGCCGGGCAGCCACGGATCAGCCCGAAAGCTTCGGGATCCAGCTCGGGAGCGGTTCCGTGCGGTCCGTCCAGTCCTGGGGCGGGGCGGCACCGCCGGCCGCGACGATCCCGCCCACAATGGCGCAGGTCGTGTCCACGTCTCCGCCCGCCTGCGCGGTGGCCCAGAGCGCCTGCTCGAAGTCACCGAGGTGACGCGCGGCGGCCCACAGCGTGAACGGAACAGTGTCGTGGGCGCTGGTCCGACGCCCACAGCCCAGCACCGCGGCGACCGTGCCGGCGTTGCCGTAGTCGAGCATGTCCCGGGCTCGCCGCAGACCGGCCTGTACGGCGCTGCGCGGGATCAGCGCCAGGACGTCGTCCAGGAGCGCCTCGGGGGCCGGGGTGCCGCCGGGGGCGGCGGCCAGCGCGGCCGCGGCGGCCACCGCCATCGCACCGACCACCGCCTCCCGGTGCTGGTGAGTGGTGTACGCGGAGATCTCGGCCTGGTGCGTCGCCTGCTCGGGGTCGTCCGCGTACCAGGCGCCGAGTGGGGCGATGCGCATGGCCGCGCCGTTGCCCCAGGAGCCCTGGCCGTTGAAGAGCGCCGAGGCCAGCTCGCGCCAGTCGCCGCCTTCCCGGACCAGCCGGAGCATGCGGTTCACGGCCGGGCCGTAGCCGCGGTCGAAGTCGTGGTGGTCGGCGAAGGACCGGGCGAGGGCGTCCTGGTCGATGCGGCCGTGGTCCGCGAGCACGGCGACGACCGAACAGGCCATCTCCGTGTCGTCGGTCCACTGCCACGGCGACGGCGGCAGCTCACGGCGTTTGAGGTTGGGGTAGTTGGCGGGAACGAAGAACTGGGAGCCGAGGGCATCGCCCAGGGAAAGTCCGCGCAGGCTGTCGAGGGCCCGCTCGAAGCGGTCTGCGTCACGGTGGTCGGCGCTCATCGGTGTGCACTCTAACCGGTGATGCCGTACGACTCCGGTTCACACCAGCGTTCGAACGGCCGGTCCAGCGTGTACCGGCCGTGCGGGCCGAGGAGCAGTGAGCGCCATTCCGCGTTGCCCGGGTTGGACAGGCACTCGAACTCCGCCACGGACCAGTGGAACCACCGCATGCAGAAGAGCCGCATGGTCAGCCCGTGGGTGACGATCAGGACGTTGGGCGGGTGGTCCGGTTGCTCGAAGCTGCGCCACAGGCTCTCCAGGAACGCGCCCACACGGTCGTACACATCGGCGCCGGACTCCCCTGTGCGAAGCGGTAGAAGAAGTGACCGTAGGCGTCGCGGTAGACCTTCTGCAGGCGTACGTCCTCGCGGTCCTGCCAGTTCCCCCAGTCCTGCTCGCGCAGCCGCGGCTCCTCCCGGACCCGGACCCGGTCCATGTCGAGACCGAGCGCCTGAAAGGTCTGGTGCGTACGGCGGTACGGCGACACGTACGCGGAGATCCCCTCGTCGCCGAACATCGCACGCAGCGAGCCGCCGGCCTCCTCGGCCTGCCGCAGCCCGTCCTTCGTCAGGCTCAGCGCGTGGTCGGGCTCCCGTTCGTAGACCGTGTCGTCGGTGTTCCCCTCCGATTCTCCGTGGCGGATGAGGACGATGCGTCGGGGCCGTGCCATGCCGCCACCCTAAAACGGTTGCTCTGTACATGCCTCATGCCCGGTACCCCGTTGCCGCCGGGGCAGGCACACCGTCACCGTCCGTTCCCCCTGGTCGCCCTTCGGTCACCGATCGGTGCACACCGCCCTCCCGGCCCGTATCTCACACCGGCGGCCGCCGAATCGGCGGCCGAGCAGCCGGTCGTGCGAGACGACGACCAGCGCACCTGGCCAGGCGGCGAGCGCCGCGTCCAGTTCCTCCACCAGGCCGAGTGCCAGATGGTTGGTCGGCTCGTCCAGGAGCAGGAGATCGGCGGGGCGGGCCAGCAGGCGCGCCAGGGCCAGCCGACGCCGCTGTCCTGCCGAGAGGGACCCCACCGGCACCTGCAGATCGCCCTCCCGGAACAGGCCGAACGACAGCAGAAGTTCGGCCAGCTCTTCCGGATCACCGGACAGGCCGCGGCCGAAGGCCGACAGCAACCGCTCCCGCGGCCGGGAGACCGGTATTTCCTGCGCCAGATAGCCGATACGCCCCCGTCGCACGACGGTGCCCGCATCCGGCTGCCGCACCCCCGCGAGCACCCGTAGCAGTGTGCTCTTCCCCGCGCCGTTGGCTCCGTGGACGAGCAGCCGCTCCCCTGCGGCGACGGTCAGCGCGTCCACCGTCAGCCTGTCCCCCACCCGTACGCCGTCCAGCTCCACCAGTGCGCCCTCCGTCTCCCCGGTCGCCGGGCCGGCACGGAAACGGAGGGGCTCGGGCGGCTTGGGCACCGGAGCCGCGTGCAGCCGGCGGAGCCGCTCCTGGGCGTTACGCACCCGTCCGGCCACCGATGCCTGGACCCGTCCGCCGGCTCGGTCGTACGCCATCTTGTTGTTGTCCTTGATCACCCGCCCCTGGGCGACGTCGCGCGCGGTGCCCGCCGCGAACTCCGTCAGCCGCGCCGTCTCGGCGCACCACTGCTCGTACTCCTGCTCCCAGCGGCGGCGGGCCGCGGCCTTGGCGGCGGTGAAGGTGCCGTACCCGCCGCCGTACCGGACGACGGTCCGGCGATCCGCGTCGACCTCGACGATCGTGCCCGCCACGCGTTGCAGGAAGAGACGGTCGTGCGAGACCGCGAGGACCGTGCCACGGTGGGCCGTCAGCGCGCCCTCCAGCCAGTCCAGCGCCTCCGCGTCGAGGTGGTTGGTCGGCTCGTCGAGCAGCATCACCTCGGGAGACGCGGCGATCAGACAGGCGATGCCCAGTCTGGCCTGCTCGCCGCCGGAGAGGCTGCCGAACGGCCGGTCCCGCCCCAGGTGCCCCACCCCGAGGCCGTGGAGCGCCTTGTCGACACGCGCGTCGGCCTCGTAACCACCGCGCAGTTCGAAGATTCCCAGCAGTCGGCCGTACTCCTCCATGTCCTCCGGTCTCCCGGCACCCAGGCACGCCTCCAGCGCGCGCAGTCGGCTTTCCATGTCACGGAACTCCGCCAAGGCCGCGTCCACCGCCTGACCGACCGTGCAGTCGGACGGCAGGTCGGGGACCTGACCGAGGTACCCCGTGCCGCCGTCGGCGGTCAGGACGACGCGACCGTCGTCCGGTCGTTCGAGACCCGCCACGATCCGCAGCAGGGTCGACTTGCCCGCGCCGTTCTCCCCCACGATGCCGACCCGGTCGCCGGGGCGCACCGAGAGGGAGACACCGTCCAGCAGAAGCCGGTCGCCGTAGGACTTGGTCACCTCGTGAAGCGAGATCTGCGTGGTCATGCGGGCCCCTGACTCGTCGGCGCGCACCGCACCGCGAACTCAAACGCTACGCTTGTAGCATTACGTCGATGATGACACAGCCGCCTCACTAACACAACAGGAGTTGCAGTTGCCCGAAGTTCCGGAGCCTCCCGCCCCCAGCCCCGGCACCCGTCGCCCGGGCGGGCGCACCGCCCGCACCCGCGCCGCCGTCCGCGACGCCGTGCTGGCCGGACTGGTCGAACACGGCTACCCCGGCCTCACCGTCGAGTACGTCGCGGAGCATTCGGGGGTGCACAAGACGACGCTCTACCGCCGCTGGGGCAGCCTCGAAGGGCTGCTGGCCGACGCGCTCGACCTGGCCGGTGAAGACAGTTGGACGCCACCAGACACCGGGTCGCTGGAAGGCGATCTGCGGGCGCTCGCCCGCGAGGTGGTGGAGTCGTTCACCGACCCGTCCACGTCGGTGTCCGGCTCCGCGATCATCGCGGCCGCTTTCCAGTCGCAGCGGGCCGCCGACGCGCTGAGCGCCTACTACGGGGAGCGCTTCAAGCGCTGCGAGCCCTTGGTGCGACGCGCGGTCGCACGCGGCGAACTGCCGGCCGCCCGAGAGGAAGACATCGACGCCGGAGCGCTTTCGCGCGCCGCGTGCGCACCGCTCTTCTTCCGCCTCTTCATCACCCGCGAACCGGTCGACGAGCACACGGCCGACCAGGCTGCCGCAGCGGCCGTGGCAGCCGCGCAAGCCGGAATTTTCACCCCGCCGAGGGACGCGGCGCGCGGCGCGTCAGACAGCGGCGCGAGCACATCGGAGGAGAGGGACGCGACCACACAGCCGTGAGCCGAGCGCCCGCGCAGCCCGGGAACCGGCCGCCGCGGCGAGGCGCGCGCCGGTGCTCGCCTCGCCGCGAGCAGAGGCACCCGTACCTCCGGAAGCAGGGACGCGCGCACCACCGGCCGGAGGGATGCGCGCACCACCGGAAACAGGGATACGGTGCGCGCACTCGGAAGCGGGGGGTGCATGCACCCCCGGAACCAGGGCGCGCACACCTCCGGCGGCAGCAGCGCCGCTCACACCGTCCACGCCGGTTCGAGATCGGCCACATCGCCCGTCACGGCACGCACATCGGCCTCCGTCTGCGCGCGGAGGCCGAGCCGCTCCACCCGCTCCGGCCGGTACTTCCCCCGCTCGGCCGCCGACTCCCACATCGACAGGATCAGGAACTCCTCCCCGGCGCGCGCCCCAGCAATCCGCGCAGCATCCCCGGGGAGCCCGCCATGGCCGGATTCCACACCTTCTCCTGCATCAGCATGAAGTGCTCGACCCGGTCGGCACGCACCTGGCAGTGCGCCATCCGCAGTACGTCGGCGTCGGCGAACACGGGCCGGAAGCCCACCTTCACGTCGAGTTCGTACTCGAACAGACGAACCCGGGCGTCCTTGAAGGTGCCCACCTGGGACGCCGCCAGCCGATCGTGCGAGCGCGCCATGAAGGAGTCGTAGAACGCCCTGCTCTCCCAGAAGGCGACCAGATGCGCGACCGACGGCCGGGTCCGGCTCCACCCGCCGCCCTGCCCACGGAAGCCCGGCTCACCGAGCAGCCCCGCCCATTTGCGCTGCCCTCTCTCGAACCCCCGGCGGTCCATGACCGTGCATCTAATCCACTTGACCAGCACCGCGCCATCGTACGGCCCAGCGGGGCCCGGCATCACCGCGCGTCACGCACCCCTCACCCCGAACTCCCCTACGGACGCGGGTCGATGGGAGTGATCACTCCGAGCCTCCGCTCAACGGCCTCGGCCGCCTCCAGGCACAGGTCCTCCCGGTAGGCGCGGCCGATGAGCTGCACGCCGTACGGGAGCCCCGCGACCACCCCGGTCGGCACGGCCACCGCCGGTACACCCACGAAGCTCGTGGCCGTGCACAGGCGCATCGCCCGTTGGACACGCGCGTGCCCCTCCTGGTCGCGCACCTCCAGCCCCGGCTCGAAGGGCGGCTCGGTGAAGACCGGCCCCAGCACCAGTGGATAGGTGTCCAGGAATTCGGCCCACGCCCGCTGGATGCCGAGCCGCACGCCGGTCAGGCGGAGGTATTCCGGCACGTCCGTCGGCACGGCGTCCCGTGCCTCCATCGACATCTCGATGTACCGATGCCCTTCCTTGCCCAGAAGGTTCCGCACCACGGGCCAGGTAGGGGCGAATTCGGCCAATGTCATACGGCCGTACACCTCCAGGGCTTCATCCAGACGCGGTACGTCCGGGACCTCGCACACCTCGTACCCGGCGTCGCGCAGCGCGTCAGCAGCGTTCTCGACCGCCTTGCGGACCGAGGGGTGCACCCCCGCGCCACCCGGGTCGGTGACCATCGCGATCTTCATCGGCCGCGGGAGCTCCGCACCGTACAGGGGCACCGCCACGGCCCTCGGGTCCCACGGATCGGTGCCGGCGAGCGCTTCGTAAGCCAGGCGCAGGTCGCCGACCGTACGGGCCAGCGGCCCGTCGACCACCAGCGTCTGTGTGGCGAACGCCGGATCCTCCGCGCCCATACGGTGGTCGGCGGGAAAACGCCCGTACGTGGGCTTCAGGCCCGCCACACCGCAGAAGGACGCCGGCATCCGCACCGATCCGCCGGAGTCGTTGCCCAGCCCGATCGCGGCCATGCCGCTGGCCACGGCGGCGGCGTCGCCTCCGCTGGTCCCACCCGGCGTGACACCGGACGCCCAGGGGTTGGCGGTGTCCCCGTACAGCTCACTGCGCGTGTGGACGCCCGCGAGAATGAGCGTGGGCATGTTGCTGTGCCCGATCGGTACGGCGCCCGCGGCGCGCAGCCGCGCCACCGGGGGCGCGTCGGAGTGCGCGACGTGGTGGCGGAAGCGCTCCGCGCCGTACGTGGTCGGCACCCCTTCGATGCCGGTGGTCTCCTTGACCGTGAAAGGCACCCCGGCGAGCGGCCCCGGATCCTCCCCGCGGCGCGCCGCCGGTCCACCGCGGCCGCGTCCGCGCGTGCCCGGTCGGCGAGGAGCTGCGTGACGGCGTTGACGGCCGGGTTGACCTCGGCGATCCGTTCCAGGTGGCGTTCGACCACCTCGACGGCGGTGACCTCGCCGCTTCGTACGGCGGCCGCCTGGGATCCGGCCGGCAGCTCCCACAGAGCCTGGTGCTTCCCCACTTCGCGCTCCCTCGTCCTTGGGTGTCCGCGACGGGCAGGCCGCCGCACACACGTTCCGATGCAAGTGCATCACATCGTACCCTTGTCATCGATACACACGCATCGGATTACGGGAGCGCCCCATGCCCAAGCAGGTGGACCACGAGAGCCGCCGCCGGCAGATCGCCGAGGCCGTCTGCCGCCTCGCCGATGAACACGGCCTGGAGGGCGTCACCCTCAGAGACGTGGCGGCGTGCGCCGACGTGTCCATGGGCGCGGTCCAGCGCTGCTTCCGCACCAAGGAGGAGATGCTGGTCTTCGCGCTCGGCCACATCGGAGGGCGGATCTCCGCCCGGGTGGCGGCACGGCTCGCCGAGTCCCCCGCACAGTCGGCCCGTACCGCGCTCGGACACGCGACCACCGAGATCTCCCTGCTGCGCCCCGAGCACCGGGCCGAGGCGCGAGTCTGGCTCGCCTTCGTCGCCCAGGCCGCGGTCAGCCCCGCGCTCGCCGAGATCCTGCGCGGCAACTACACCGGCCTGCACAGCCTGTTCACGCGCCTCATCGCCGAGGCCACCGCGACACCCGACGCGGAGCGCGAGGCGCGCACCCTGCTCGCCCTGACCGACGGCCTGACCACCCACGTCCTGGTCGGCCACCTCGCCCCGGAGGCGGCGCTCGACGCGCTGGACAGCCACTTGGTGCGACTTTGGGGCGACATGGCCGCCTGACCGACCCTTCGCGCTCACAGGACGCGGCCCGCGGCCCGCGTCCTACCGTTCCCCGCCCGGCGTCAACTCGCCGCCTACGACGGCCGTATCGCGGCGCGGCCACACAACGGCCCTGACCAGGGCTTCAACCGTCGCCCGCCCCGACGCGCGTACTCCGTACGGGTCACTGATGGAACTTCAGTCCTACCCAACACGTCGGAGTAGCAGTACGCGTACCAGTCCTGCCGACCGGACGGCGTCGCCCCGACCGCCGGGGCAGGGCTTGCGGAGCGTGACACCATTGGTGGAACGCCTTGCACAGCCCGGGAGTTGCAACACCGGAAGGGATCTCTGTGAGCAGCCTCAACAAAGGGATCGGCAAAGTCGAAGTGACCCTCAAGTGGGACCCCAGCCCCGCGGGCACTCCGGCCCACGACCTGGACCTCATCGCCGCGACCTACACCAAGGACGCCCCGCACGGGGCACCCGACTACCTCGTGCACTTCGACAGCCGCTCGCCCGACGGCACCATCGTCCTCAGCCGTGACAGCCGCACCGGCCTGGGCTTCGGCACCGACGAGGCTCTGGTGCTGGAGCTGAACCGGCTGGCGGGCACCTACGCGCGCGTGGTCGTCGGCGTGGCCATTCAGCAGCGTGGCGGACGCAAGACGTTCGGGGAAATAGCCAATACCGCCTTCCGCGTCAACGAGGGATACGACGAACTGGCGGCGGGCGACTTCTCGGTGGTCGCCGGAGCCACCGCGGCGGTGATAGCGGAATTCGAACGGAACGAGTCGGACCAGTGGCGGTTCCATTCTTCCGTACGGGGCTTCGACACCGACCCGGAAACGTTCGTCACGGTCATGGGTGCCTGAATGTCATGAGTGCCTGAAAAACCGCACCCGCCGAGGTGTCGGTGAAAACGCCGTCGGACGCCGGACGGCCACCGGCATTCCACGGAACCCTGCGAGCGGCCCCGCGCAGACCGGGCGACCCGCGCGGTCCGGGCACGAAGTCCGGGCACGAAGACGCAGGGTGGGGAACCGGAATTCCGGTTCCCCACCCTGCGTCAATCAGTCACCCGAGGGTGCCGGTGTCAGCTGCACCCGCTGGTCGAGCCGCAGCCCTCGCACAGGTAGCAGCTGCCCGCGCGCTGCATCTTCGTGCCGCAGGAGAAGCACAGCGGAGCGTCGGCGTTGATGCCGAGCTGCATTTCCACCAGTTCCGCGTTGGTGTGCGCCTGCTTGGGGGCCGGGGCAGCGGTCTCCTCGACGACCTCGGCCGTCGAGGACGCGGCCGACTCCGGACGGCGCGGCGCCGACTGGGCCAGGCTCTCGACGTCCAGCTCCTCCTCGTCGACCGGCTCGTACGAACCGGTCTCCAGGTGGCGCTGACGCTCCTCGACGGAGTGGATGCCGAGCGCGGAGCGGGTCTCGAAGGGCAGGAAGTCCAGCGCCAGGCGGCGGAAGATGTAGTCGACGATCGACTGCGCCATCCGCACGTCCGGGTCGTCCGTCATGCCGGCCGGCTCAAAGCGCATGTTGGTGAACTTCGAGACGTACGTCTCCAGCGGCACGCCGTACTGGAGGCCCACCGAGACGGCGATGGAGAAGGCGTCCATCATGCCCGCGAGGGTCGAGCCCTGCTTGGACATCTTCAGGAAGACCTCGCCCAGACCGTCGTCCGGGTAGGAGTTGGCGGTCATGTAGCCCTCGGCACCGCCGACCGTGAAGGAGGTGGTGATCCCGGGACGGCCCTTGGGCAGACGCTTGCGGACCGGACGGTACTCGACGACCTTCTCGGCCGGCTTCTCCTCGGCCTTCTTCTCCTCCTTCTTCTTGGCGGAGAGCGGCTGGCCGACCTTGCAGTTGTCGCGGTAGATCGCCAGGGCCTTCAGGCCGAGCTTCCAGCCCTCGAAGTAGACCTCCTCGACCTCTTCGACGGTGGCCGACTCGGGGAGGTTGACGGTCTTGGAGATCGCGCCGGACAGGAACGGCTGGGCCGCCGCCATCATCCGTACGTGACCCATGGCCGAGATGGAGCGCTCGCCCATGGCGCAGTCGAAGACCTCGTAGTGCGCGGGGTCCAGGCCGGGGGCGTCGATCACATTGCCGTTGTCGGCGATGTGGGCGACGATCGCCTCGACCTGCTCCGGCTGGTAGCCGAGCCGCTTGAGCGCCTTGGGGACCGTGTTGTTCACGATCTGCATGGAGCCGCCGCCGACCAGCTTCTTGAACTTGACCAGGGCCAGGTCCGGCTCGACGCCCGTGGTGTCGCAGTCCATCATCAGGCCGATGGTGCCGGTGGGGGCCAGCACGGAGGCCTGCGCGTTGCGGAAGCCGTTCTTGTCGCCGAGGCGGATGACGTCCTGCCAGGCCTCGGTGGCCGCGGCCCAGACCGGGGTGTCCAGGTCGTCCATGCGCTTGGCGGTGCCGTTGGCGTCCGAGTGCTGCTTCATGACGCGCTTGTGGGCGTCGGCGTTGCGGGCGTAACCGTCGTACGGGCCGACGACCGCGGCCAGCTCGGCGGAGCGCTTGTAGGAGGTGCCGGTCATCAGGGAGGTGATGGCACCGGCCAGGGCGCGGCCGCCGTCCGAGTCGTACGCGTGACCGGTGGCCATCAGCAAGGCGCCGAGGTTGGCGTAGCCGATGCCCAGCTGGCGGAAGGCGCGGGTGGTCTCACCGATCTTCTCGGTGGGGAAGTCCGCGAAGCAGATGGAGATGTCCATCGCGGTGATGACCAGCTCGACGACCTTCGCGAAGCGCTCGGCGTCGAACGACTGGTTGCCCTTGTCGTCGTCGCGCAGGAACTTCATCAGGTTCAGCGAGGCCAGGTTGCACGAGGAGTTGTCCAGGTGCATGTACTCGCTGCACGGGTTCGAGGCGGTGATCCGGCCCGACTCCGGCGAGGTGTGCCAGTGGTTGATCGTGTCGTCGTACTGGATGCCGGGGTCGGCGCACGCCCAGGCGGCCTCCGCCATCTTGCGGAACAGGCCCTTGGCGTCGATCTCCTCGATGACCTCGCCGTTCATCCGGCCGCGCAGGCCGAACTTCGAGCCGGTCTCGACGGCCTTCATGAACTCGTCGTTCACGCGGACCGAGTTGTTGGCGTTCTGGTACTGGACGGACGTGATGTCGTCGCCGCCCAGGTCCATGTCGAAGCCCGCGTCGCGCAGGGCGCGGACCTTCTCCTCCTCCTTCACCTTGGTGTCGATGAAGGCCTCGACGTCCGGGTGGTCCACGTCCAGGACGACCATCTTGGCCGCGCGGCGGGTGGCGCCGCCCGACTTGATCGTTCCGGCGGACGCGTCGGCGCCGCGCATGAAGGAGACCGGACCCGAGGCGTTGCCGCCGGAGGACAGCAGCTCCTTGGAGGAACGGATGCGGGAGAGGTTCAGGCCGGCACCGGAGCCGCCCTTGAAGATCATCCCCTCTTCCTTGTACCAGTCCAGGATCGAGTCCATGGAGTCGTCGACGGAGAGGATGAAACACGCGCTGACCTGCTGCGGCTGCTTCGTGCCGACGTTGAACCACACCGGGGAGTTGAAGCTGAAGACCTGGTGGAGCAGGGCGTACGCCAGCTCGTGCTCGAAGATCTCGGCGTCCGCCGGGGAGGCGAAGTATCCGTTCTCCTCGCCGGCCTTCGTGTACGTCTTGACGACCCGGTCGATGAGCTGCTTGAGGCTCGATTCCCGGGTGTCGGAGCCCACCGCGCCGCGGAAGTACTTGCTCGTGACGATGTTGACCGCGTTCACCGACCAGAACTCGGGGAACTCGACGCCACGCTGCTCGAAGTTGATCGAGCCGTCGCGCCAGTTGGTCATGACGACGTCACGGCGCTCCCACGCCACCTCGTCGTACGGATGCACGCCGGGAGTGGTGTGGATGCGCTCGATGCGCAGACCCTTGCTCGCCTTGCTGCCCTTGGCGCGGGAGCCTCGTGCCGGGCCGCTCGTCGTCTCTGTCATTCCGCCTCCCTGTACGGGCAAACGCCCATATGTGCGCACTTGTTCCGTGGCACGGTGTGTGTCTGTCTGGCACCAGGGCGCCTGCATTTGCCCTGGTCAGGTCTGTGATGTGCCGATCTCAGTCGGCGGCGGTGGCGGGCACCGGGACCGCCGGCTGTCCGGCGCCCCCTTCGCACCCGCACTCCCGCGCGGGCGGACCCTGCTCGCTCTGCTCCCGCAGCTCGGCGATGGCCGCCTCGAAGTCTTCCAACGAGTCGAAGGCCCGGTAGACGCTCGCGAAGCGCAGGAACGCGACGAGGTCGAGTTCCTGCAGCGGGCCCAGTATGGCCAGCCCGACGTCGTGGGTGGACAGCTCGGCGCTGCCGGTGGCGCGCACGGCCTCCTCGACCCGCTGCCCCAGCTTGGCGAGGGCGTCCTCGGTGACCGGCCGGCCCTGGCACGCCTTGCGCACGCCGGCGATCACCTTGTTGCGGCTGAAAGGCTCGGTGACCCCGCTCCGCTTGATCACCATCAGGGACGCCGTCTCGATGGTCGTGAAGCGGCGGGAGCAGTCCGGGCACTGGCGGCGCCGGCGGATCGAAGTGCCGTCGTCGGTGGTGCGGCTGTCGACCACCCGGCTGTCGGGGTGCCTGCAGAAGGGGCAATGCATGAATTCACCCTCCTCACCCTCGAAAATTACGGTCGTACGCCCATGGTCCCGGCGTACGGCTGATGACCTCCGGGCCGCCCTCACGGGCCCCTCGGAGCGACCCCAAGCATAGGCGATCCCCGGAGCCCCGGAAGACACCACCACCACAACTTCTAGGTGGCTGTAGTCATCAAAGCACTACATGTGGTGTCGGGAGGTCATCCGCGTCCCCAGCGTGTCGTGGCGGGGCGGGCCGTCGGGGGCCACTGGCAGGGCCGTCGACGAGGGTACGGGACAGGACCCTGGGGCGGGCCCGGCGGGGCGGGGATGACAGAATCGGCACGTCGTGGCGCCCGGAGCGCGCCCGGCGGGACGGCTCGCCCTCCCGGCCGTCAGCCCGGGGCGAAGAGTACCGCAATGACCCGAATTGCCTTTCGGCTATACACCTAAGCCCGTGATCAGGTCAGCTAATCCGGAAATTTTCACTCGAACGTGTGTTTGGCGCAACCTTTCGAAAGCAACTACCGTTGGCTAACTAGGGAGCACATTCCGAGAGGGGCCGACGTGACCACCACCGCAGACAGCGCCACCATCACCGCCCAGAGCCACTCCCAGAGCCGATTCGATCCGACCCGGAAACCGCCGATGGACGACGCCATGAATTCCGAGGGGCAGAAGCCAGCCCGCTCACTGCCCGGCCGCCCTCCAGGCATCCGCGCCGACAGTTCGGGACTCACCGACCGGCAGCGCAGGGTCATCGAGGTCATCCGGGATTCCGTCCAGCGCCGCGGCTACCCGCCGTCCATGCGCGAGATCGGCCAGGCGGTCGGGCTGTCCAGCACCTCGTCCGTCGCCCACCAGCTCATGGCTCTGGAGCGCAAGGGTTTCCTGCGCCGCGACCCGCACCGCCCCCGGGCGTACGAGGTCCGCGGCTCCGACCAGCCGAGCAGCGCGCCCACCGACACGGCCGGCAAGCCCGCCGCGTCCTACGTCCCGCTCGTCGGCCGGATCGCCGCGGGCGGTCCCATCCTCGCCGAGGAGTCGGTCGAGGACGTCTTCCCGCTGCCCCGGCAGCTGGTCGGCGACGGCGAGCTGTTCGTCCTGAAGGTCGTCGGTGACTCGATGATCGAGGCAGCGATCTGCGACGGCGACTGGGTCACGGTGCGTCGCCAGCCCGTGGCGGAGAACGGCGACATCGTCGCCGCCATGCTGGACGGCGAGGCCACGGTCAAACGCTTCAAGCGCGAGGACGGCCACGTCTGGCTGCTCCCGCACAACGCCGCGTACCAGCCCATCCCCGGCGACGAAGCCACGATCCTCGGCAAGGTGGTGGCGGTGCTGCGGCGGGTCTAACCCCTCCCTCGACCGAGCCCCGGGACCACTGCGCCGGTCCCGGGGCTTGCCTTTGCGCCTGAACCGGCGCCGCCTTCGCGGAAGGGGTGGGGCTTCGTGGGGGGTGCTCAATTGATGGTGGGGGTTACCGCGGGGTGGGGGAGGGTGTTGCGGGTGGGGGCGGGTAGCGGGTTTGTTGGTGTTTATCTACTGGCGGGTCACTCTCTCGGTTCAGCGGTAGGCGCTTGAGGTTGGCTGGGCTGTGGGGGCGGAGGGGGAGTCGGGTGGGCTGGGTGTGGCTGCGGGAGATCGATGCGGTGTGGGCGGCTGCCCGTACCGTCGAGGTGTGCTCGACGCGGCCGGTTCCCGAGCAGCGGGATGTGCTGGTGGGTGAGGCGGCCGACATCGCCGAGCTGGCCGGTTTGCTGGAAGTCGTCCCGACGAACTCCGCCTTTGTTTGCATGTGCACCGGCGACGTGCGCTTCACCGTCCGCGGGGAGATGGGCAAGATCCTCGGCGAGCTGACCCACCACCTCGGCGGAGGGCTGGAATGGCACCCCTGGGGCGGTGAACGCCCACTGCTCCGTCCGTACGAGCTGGCGCGGTGGCTGGCCGAACGCGGAGTGGCCGATACCTCCCCGGCACAGGTCCGGTGAGGAGCGGCTCCGGGGGGCGGAGACGGCTGCCGGAGGCGCCTGGGATGCTGCTGCGCCCCCGGGCGAGCCGGGTGGAGTGCGAGGTTCCGTTTGAGGGCCGTAAGGCCGCCTACGCCTCTTCCGCGGCCTTGGCTGCCTCGTCGATGGCGGCCAGGGAGCGGCGGACCTGGTTGCGGTCGGTGGTGTACCAGAACTCGGGCATGGACCGGCGCAGGAACGAGCCGTAGCGGGCGCGCTCGACGCGCGGGTCCAGTACGGCGACGACGCCGCGGTCGCCCGTGGCGCGTACGAGACGGCCTGCTCCCTGGGCCATGAGCAGGGCGGCGTGGGTCGCCGCGACCGCCATGAAGCCGTTGCCGCCGGCCTCCTCCACGGCCTTCTGCCGGGCGCTCATCAGGGGATCGTCGGGGCGCGGGAACGGCACCCGGTCCATGACGACCAGCTGGCAGTTCGGGCCCGGCACGTCGACGCCCTGCCACAGGGAGAGCGTGCCGAACAAACACGTACGGGCGTCCGCGGCGAAGTTGCGGATCAGTTCGCCCAAGGTCTCCTCGCCCTGGAGGAGGATCGGCATGTCGAGCCGTCCGCGAAGGTTCACGGCGGCGGCCTGGGCGGCGCGCATGGAGGAGAACAGGCCGAGCGTCCGGCCGCCGGCGGCCTCGATCAGTTCGGCCAGCTCGTCGAGCATGTCCGTACGGCTGCCCTCGCGGCCCGGCTGGGCCAGGTGCTTGGCGACGTACAGGATGCCCTGCTTGCCGTAGTCGAACGGCGAGCCGACGTCCAGGCCCTTCCACCGGGGGACGTCCTCACCCTCCGTGCCCTCCGGGGCCAGGCCCAGGGAGGCGCCGACGCCGTTGAAGTCCCCGCCGAGCTTGAGGGTGGCTGACGTGAGCACGACGGAGCGGTCGGCGAAGAGCTTCTCACGCAGCAGGCCGGAGACCGACAGGGGCGCGACGCGCAGCGAGGCGCCGAAGCGGTCGTGGCGCTCGCACCAGACGACGTCGTACTCGGAACCGTTGGCGATCCGCTCGGCGACCGCGTGGACGTTCTCGACGGAGGCGAGGGCCTGCTTGCGCACGGCGTCCTCGTCCTGGACGGACTTGTCGCGGGTCGAGCCCAGGGCCGAGATCACCGTACGGGCCGCGTCCCGCAGCGCCATCAGGCAGTACCCGAGATCCTCGGGGATCTCCTCCAGGCGGCCGGGCAGGGCCAGCTCCATCAGGCGCTCGAACGTCTCCGAGGCGGTCTGGAGCTGGTCGGCGGCCTTCTCGTTGACCAGCTTCGCCGCGCGCTTGACGGCCCGGTTGACCTGGCCGGGAGTGAGCTCCCCGGTGGCCACGCCGGTGACCCGGGAGACCAGTTCGTGTGCCTCGTCGACGATCAGTACGTCGTGCTGGGGCAGCACCGGGGCGCCTTCGATGGCGTCGATGGCCAGCAGGGCGTGGTTGGTGACGATCACGTCGGCGAGCTTGGCGCGCTCGCGGGCCGCCTCGGCGAAGCACTCCGCGCCGTACGCGCACTTCGAGGCGCCCAGGCACTCCCGGGAGGAGACCGACACCTGCCCCCAGGCGCGGTCGGAGACGCCGGGGGTGAGATCGTCGCGGTCGCCGGTCTCGGTCTCGTCCGCCCAGTCGCGCAGCCGCAGCAGGTCCTTGCCCAGCTTGCTGGTGGGCGTCGCGTGCTCGAAGGGGTCGAAAAGACCCTCTTCCTCCTCCTGCGGGACGCCCTCGTGCAGACGGTGCAGGCAGACATAGTTGGAGCGGCCCTTGAGCATGGCGAACTGCGGACGGCGGCGCAGCTGCGGGTGCAGGGCCTCGACCGTGCGCGGCAGGTCGCGCTCGACCAGCTGGCGCTGGAGCGCGAGGGTGGCTGTGGCCACCACCACACGGTCGCCGTGGGCCAGCGCCGGCACCAGGTAGCCGAGCGACTTCCCGGTGCCGGTGCCGGCCTGTACGAGCAGGTGGGAGCTGTCTTCGACCGCTTCGGCGACGGCTTCGGCCATGGCGACCTGGCCGGGGCGCTCGGTGCCGCCGACAGCGGTGACGGCGGCGTGCAGCAGATCGGGGAGGGAGGGCTTCGTCATAGCGTTGCCACCCTACGCGGGCCCACTGACAGTCTGCTCGGTCACGGGTGGTGGAGGGGTTCGGCACGGTGCCGTGGACGGCGGCGTGCGGGCGCTGGGCACGGTCGCGGTATCCGTCGAGGTGGAGCCGGTTGCGGTTCAGGCAGAGCCGGGCGATGCGGGGCGTGAGCAGGTCGAAGGTCTCGTGGCGTTTCTTCAGGTGCGGGAAGCGCCCCTGGTGGCGCAGGATCTCCGCCCGTACGAGGGACCAGAACTCGGCTTCCGGGACCGCGAGTTGCTCCTCGCAGAGCGGGGCGAGGTAGCGGAAGACCCCGACGAAGAGTCCGGAATGGATGAACTGGGTGAGGAAGTCCGGCGGTTCGGTGAGCAGCACCGCGCGGACGTCGGCGGGCATCGTGGCGTGCTCCGGCAGCGGCTCGGCGCTGGTGTTGACGTCGTCGACGAAGTCCTTGACCGCGAGGCGGGTGGGGACGTCCTGCTGGTCGAAGACGACGATGGCGTTCTCGCCGTGCGGGGAGAAGACCGTGCCGTACTGGTAGAGGAAGTGCAGCAGGGGCGGCAGCAGGGCGGCGAAGAGGTGGCGCAGCCAGACGCGGGGCGCCAGGCCGGAACGGTGCACCAGCTCGGCGGTTAAAGCCCGCCCGTGCGGGTCGGTCTGCAATAGCGCGGCCAGGGTCCGGGCCCGCTCCCCCGGGTCCAGACAGCGGCTGATCGGCTCCCGCCAGATGCAGCCCAGCAGTTCCTTGTACTGGTACGGGACGCCGGGCAGCCGGTCGTACAGGGGGTGTTCGACGGTGACGGACGCGGTCTCGCCGAGCAGGATCACCCGGGTCTCGTCGCGCAGGTACGGGTCGGCGTCGCGCAGGCCGTGGACCCAGGCGGTGACGGCGGGGGCGGCGATGGTGCGTTCGGTCGGCAGGCCGCGCCAGACCAGAGTGTTGAGGACGGAGAGCGGGAGCTTGACCGTACGGGCGCTGGGGCGGCTGGTGTTGAGGAAGGTGCGGATGGACTGCTGGGGCAGTCGCAGGTCGTTGTCAGTGGTGAGTGGGACGATGGATTTGTCGGCGAGTTGGGGGGCGAAGAGGGGCGCGACGGTCTCGTCCCACTGCCAGGGGTGGACGGGGAGGTAGAGGTAGTCGGCGGGGTCGAGGCCCTGCGAGGAGAGGGTGCGGGCGAAGGCGTCACGGACGGCGGGGGTGAGTTCATCGGCGTAAAGACGATCAGGGGTGGCCAGGGCCGGCACACCCCGGTAGACGGCCAGCCGGCGGTGTGCGGCGATCCAGGGCAGCCGCTGCGGGGTGCGGGCCTCGGGTGACCACACGGCGGCGTCGGTCGCCGAGAAGCCCAGCCGCCCCTTGTTGGCGACGAGCCAGGGGTGGCCGATCTGGTGGCCTTCCAGGGCGGCGTAGTCGAGGTCGGCGAGCTCCGCCGCGCTGAGGGCCGTGGCGTCCAGGCGCGTGTCGGCGGCGAGTGTGGCGGTCAGCTCGCGGATGAGGTGGCCGGTCGTGTCACCGGACAGGCCCAGGACGTTGTCGTGGGCGTGGAAGAGGAAGTGAAGGGGGTCGCCTGTGGGGGTGATGGAGTCGGGGTCGATACGCCAGTGCCCGTACGCGCCGCGCCGGGCCCGGAAGCGGTAGGTGACGTCAGCACTCAGCCGCAGCCGGTAGGGGCGGGAACCGTCGGTGGTGGGCTCGGGAGTGGCGCCGGCGTGCGGGGCGCGATGCGGGGTGCTGTCGGCGGTACGGCCGGGGGGACTGCCCGTGGTGCTGCCGGGGGTGCTGTTGGAGGTGCCGCCGGGGGCGCCGTGTCCGCCGCGCGGGCCGGGGGCGGAGGCGGCGCTCGGGTCGGGTTCCGGGGCGATGACCTCCTCGTAGGCGAACTCCGCCAGGATCTTGGCGAGCAGCCGGCGAGCGGCTCTCTGCCATGCACGGTGGCTGTCCGCCTCGTCGCCGGGCGGTTCGTCCCCTGGGGCTTCGGACGGGGTGGAAGCTCCGGGGGTGGGGAAGGCGTGGCCGGTGGCGGTGGGGACGACGGCCGTGGGGTCGGCGGCGTCCGCGGGGCCGGAGGCGGGTGCGGAGGCGGGTGCGGGGCCGGAGGCGGGTGCGGGGCCGGAGGCGGGTGCGGGGCCGGAGGCGGGTGCGGAAAGGGGATCGGAGGCGGAGACGGAGGCGAGGGCGGAATCGGGGTCGGGGGTGACCTCGGGATCGGGGGTGAAGTCGGGGTCCGGGAGGGAGTCAGAGTCGGGGTCGCCTACGCCGGGGCGGCTGTGGTGGCTGCTGCCGGGAGCGGTGACCTCGGGGCTGTCGGCGCCGCGGTGGCGGGGGCCCGGGCTGTCGCCGCCGGAGTCACCGGCACCGGAAGCGGGGCTATGGAGGGGTTCGGAAGAAGGACGCAAGGCGGGACTCCTGGGGACGAGACCTGAGCGACACGGACAGTGCGCGGAGAAATGGGGTCAGGTGTGGAGACGCGGGCAGTGCGAAGGGTGCGGGCGGAGGGGACGGGGAGGACGAGGGGCGGGGGTGGTGGGTTGGAGGGCAGACGGCTGGAGACCGTGAGACGGCACGTGGGCAGGCGGGAACCGCCGGCGGGGGAACGTCGGCGGCGGGCGCGCGGGGCGGGGACGGTCATAGGAGGTGGCGGTGGACACGGTCGCGGACCATGAGGGCCGCGCGTTTGTCGGGCAGGTCGATCTCGTCGCCGTAGCGGAATCCGGCGCCGAGGAAGGCGGCGACGGACGGGACGTTGCGCAGGTCGGGCTCGGCGATGACCCGGCCGCACCGCGGGCGGTGGTCCAGTACGAGATCGGCGGCGGCCCGCAGCAGCGTGGTCCCGATGCCGCGGCCCCGGTCGGCGACGCCCCCGATCAGCAGGTGCAGCCCCGTGTCGTGCGGACGGGCCGGGTAGTAGCGGGCGATCGGGTCCAGGTCGGCGCGGTAGACCTCCCAGTAGCTCATGGGGACACCGCTCAGTACGCCGAGGCAGGGCACGCTGCGTCCGTCACCGTCGAGCTGGGCGCGCAGGTGGGCGGCGGTGGTCGCCTGGGGCCCGGCCAGTTCCCAGAACGCCGCGACGGCCGGGTCGTTCATCCAGGCGGAGATCAGCGGCAGGTCGCGTTCGAGGCGTACCGGCACGAGTTGGAACGGCCCGGCGGCAGTGGCCGCCGGCCCCCAGTCGGCGACGTGGTCGAGCAGGACTCCGCGGCCCGGGCTGTCGGCCGGGCCGGTGGAGGCGAAGAGGGGCGCTTCGCTGAAGAGCGCCGTGATGTCGGGCGGCAGGTGCAGGTCGAGGGTGTCGTCGAGCGCGTCGTCCGGAGAGGTTTCGAGGGGGTGGTCGAAGGCCTTTTCGGATCCTGGATCGATGCCGGATTCGGTGGGGGGCACGGTGGCGCTCTCTCCTTTCCGGGCCTCCTCACGAGGTCACGGGGTGGGCGGTCGGGGAGTCGGGGAGTGGGCGGGACGGAGGGATGGGGAGGGTGGAGGGCCCGGTGCTGTCGTGCGCCGGGCCGGGGACGGGTGGAGCAGGGGCTGAAGGCGGGCCCGGGGTTCGGTCAGGACGGGAGCTGGGACAGGTGGTGGAAGCGGGACGGGGCCGGGGCCGGACGGGGGTCAGGGGCGCAGGGGGTTGGGGATGGTGACGTAGACGGACTGGGTGTCGACGGGGCCGACGAGTTCGTCGAGGCCGCGCAGCCGGGTCAGCAGGTTGGCCTTGCAGCGCAGGGTGCGGGCTTCCAGGAGCCGGCCGGGCAGCGGCGAACGGTGTTCCGCCGGCCCGGTGGCGGCGTCGGTGAGGAACCGCCGGAAGGCCGCGAGGAGCACCTTCTCGGCGGCCAGGCGCTGGGAGCCGAAAGCGCCGATGAGGCCGAGGACGTTGTTGATGCCGAGGTAGTAGGCGAAGCGTTCGTCGGTGACCTCGTCGGTGACGAAGGTGTCGCTGGTGGAGCCGATGCCGGGCAGCCGCCGTTCCAGCTCCGTACGGCGCGACTCGCGGAAGTAGTAGCCCTGGTTGTCCCGGTAGCGGCCGCCGGCGGGCCAGCCGTCCCGGTCCAGCAGGACCAGGGTGTTCTGCTGGTGTGCTTCGAGCGCGACGCCCGCGGTGCCGTCGAGCCAGAGGACGGGCCGTACCACCGCTTCGAGGTAGCGCAGGAACCACTCGGTGGCGACGGCGCCCGCGGGCCGCCCGGTGCGGGCGGTGAGCCCGCCGATGACGTCGGCCAGACGGGAACGCAGGCCGGTGCGGCCGGGCCAGGGGCGGGGGAGGTGAGGGCGGCGATGCAGACGGCGTCGTCGGTGGCGTCGAAGGGGTTGTGCCGGACGACCACGTCCAGACCGTGCACCGGCTCGCCGCCGGCTCCGGTGACGCCGAACCAGGCCGGGTCGCGGACGATGTCGAAGCCCGGGGAGCCGGGAAAGGCCGCCCGCCACTGTGCGGCCAGGCCGGTGCGCAGCAGCCGGTGCACCTCGACGCCGCGTTCCAGTTCCTTGCGGAGGTTGTCGCGGCGGGAGTTGGTGATGCGTACGCCCAGGGAGAGCTTGAGCATGGCGTCGCAGCCGGGCCGGAAGACGGTGCGTACGGAGGAGGTGGGGTGCCAGGCGGGGCCGCCGGGGCCCAGGTCGTGGAGGTGGCCTGCCTCGTACATTCCGGCGATGTCCGGGCGGTGGCCGAGTTGGTGGGCCTGCCACGGGTGCATCGGCAGCGGCAGGGTGCCTGCGGGCGCCTGGGGTGCTCCTTCGGCGAGCCGGGCGGCCAACTGTTCGGCGGGGACGGTCCGGCCGCGCTCGGTCCAGGCCGAGGCGGCGGCGAACACGTCCTGGTGGACTGCCGTCCAGTGCAGGCGGAACGCGCCGCGCAGTTCCGGGGAGTAGGCGCGAGTCTCCGCGTCGGTCAGGCCCTCCCGGCTCTTGGGGGTCGGGTGCATGGGGTGGCCGAGGAGCAGGGCCTGCTCGGCGGCGAGGAAGCGGGAGGTGTCGAGGTCGTCGGCCGGGGCGGCGCGCCGGTCGGCTAGGAACACCGCGGTGTGCCGTACGGAGTCGGCGACGCGGCCGACGAGGTCGGCGCTCTCGCTGTCCGGCGTTCCGCAGGGGTGACCGGGGGCGGTTCGGCGGGGGCTGGTTCGGTGGGGGAGGTCCGCTGCGGGGCGGGCAGCGGGGTGGGCAGCGAGGCCGTGCCGGTGTCGTCCGTACTGGTCAGGGGGCGGGTGACGGTGTCCGTACTGACGGGAGCGCTGCTGACGCTGTCCGTGCTGGCGGGAGCGCTGCTGACGCTGTCCGTGCTGGCGGGAGCGCTGCTGACGCTGTCCGTGCTGGCGGGAGCGCTGCTGACGCTGTCCGTGCTGCCGGGGGCGCTGTCGGTGCTGTCGCCCGCGCCGCCGCGTACGGCCTCGCGGCGCAGCAGGGCGGCGAGGGTCACGGCGTCCAGGGGTGCGGCGTCGGCGGGTGTGCCTTCCAAGGTGGGTGCGCCGAGACGGTGCCAGCCGGTCTCCGACCAGTACAGGACGGGTACGTGCAGAGTTGCCGCGCTGGCGTCGAGAGGAGGCGCAGCCGGTTGCCGGTCGGGCGGGGCGTACCGCTCTCACGGATCCAGCAGCGGAGCAGGCTCTCGGCCCCGGCGGCGTCGGCGGCGACGGCCGGGTCCTGATGTTCCAGCCGGTCCTCATGCTCCAGCCGGTCCTGCACGGGGGCACGCATCGGGTCGGTGCCCTCGGGCGCGGGGCTCTGACCGGCGGCGTTCTCATGGGCGCCCCCGGCCGGGGGCTCGGCGTCGATCTCGTCGTCGATCTCGGCGTCGGTCTCGTCGTCCCCGTACACCGTGACGACCCGGGTGGCGCCGAGTCCGTGGCAGTCCTCAAGGCCGTGCCGCTCGTGATGTCCGAGCCGTACGGCACAGCCGGTGTGGCCGCCGTGCTCGCCGTTCTCGCCGCTGTCGTGGGCGCCGGCGCGCCGGTTCTGCCGCGGCACGGCGGGTTCCCGCAGCCGGGCCAGGGGTTCACGGGGCAGACGTCGCTCGTCGGCCGGAGTCCCGTCGGGGCCGGGGCGTTCGTTCATCGGGGTGTGCCTCGCAGGGTCGGCGCGGTCGACGCGGTCTGGACGGTGGTGGAGCGATGAGAGGACGTTGAGCAGGGGGCGGGCGCGCGCCGGGGAGCGACCGTGCGCGCACGAGGAGCGGTGCGCCCGTAGGGGCTCCCGCGTCCGGGCTGGTCAGGGCCTTTGGGCCCGCCTGCCGCCGAAGCCCCACGCACCCGATCGCGAGCGCGCACGCCACCACGATCACGATCACGAGGACCGGTGCGAGTACGAAGAGGCGCGGCGCGTTGGAGGCGGACGGACCGGAGCGCCGGTCCGCGGCGGCGCGCCGGTGCGCAACCGGGCGCCGGCGCGCAACCGGGCGCCCGGCGCCGTGCTTCCGCGCGCCCGGAGCGAAGCGAACCCCCGCTCCCCTCACTCCCCCGCGCGCCCCACTCCCCCCGCTCACGCTGTCCCCCCGGAGGACGCTCCGGCTGTTGCGGACGCCGCCAGCGCGTCGGCGAGGCGGTCGAGGACCGCGTCCGCCTGCTCGTCGGTGATGGTGAGCGGGGGCAGCAGCCGGACCACCGACCCGTGGCGGCCGCCCAGTTCGATGATCAGGCCTCGGTCGAGGCACTCCCGCTGGACGGCCGCGGCCAGTGCGGGAGCGGCCGGGCGGGCCCCCGACGGGTCCGGGTCGGCGTCCGGGTCGACCAGTTCCAGGCCGAGCATCAGGCCCCGGCCGCGTACGTCACCGATGCAGCCGTGCTCGGCGGCCAGCGCTTCCAGCCGGGACGTCATCCGGGCGCCCAGTTCACCCGCGCGCCGCGCCAGGTCGTTCTCCCGGACGTACGCGAGAGTGGCCGCGCCGGCCGCCATCGCGAGTTGGTTGCCGCGGAAGGTGCCCGCGTGCGCGCCGGGCCGCCAGGTGTCCAGTTCCTCGCGGTAGACGATGACCGCGAGCGGCAGGCTGCCGCCGATCGCTTTGGAGAGGACGAGGACGTCGGGCACCACTCCGCTGTGTCCGACGGCCCAGAACGCGCCGGTGCGGCCGACGCCGGTCTGCACCTCGTCCACGATGAGGGGGATGCCGCGCGCGGCCGTGATCTCGCGCATCCGGCGCAGCCAGCTGTCGGGGGCGGGGATGACGCCGCCCTCGCCCTGGACCGGTTCGAGGATCATTCCGGCCGGTCTGGCGACGCCGCTCTTGTCGTCGTCGAGGACGTTCGCGGTCCAGCGCGCCGCCAGTTCGGCGCCCTGTTCGCCGCCGGTGCCGAAGGGGCAGCGGTAGGCGTACGGATACGGGAGACGGGTCACGGAGGTGTCGCGCGCGCCCCCTGACGCCGCGAGCGCCCCCGCCGTCATGCCGTGGTACGCGCCGGTGAAGGCCGCGAGTCCGTCCCGGCCGGTCGCGGTCCGTACGAGCTTGAAGGCGGCCTCGACGGCGTCCGTGCCGGCCGGCCCGCAGAACTGGATGCGGCCGTGGTCGGCCAACTCGGGCGGCAGGGTGGCGAAGAGTTCGGTGACGAAGGCGTCCTTGACCGGGGTGGCCAGGTCGAGGACGTGCAGCGGGGCGCCGGAGTCCAGGACGGAGCGGATCGCTTCCAGGACGACGGGGTGGTTGTGGCCGAGCGCCAGGGTGCCCGCCCCGGAGAGACAGTCCAGGTAGCGGCGGCCGTCGGCGCCCTCGATGGTCAGCCCGCGGGCACGCACCGGGACGATGGGGAGCGAGCGAGCGTACGTACGGGCGGCGGACTCGCGGAGCGACTGCCGCCGCAGGATGCCCTCGTGGGCGGGAGGGGGTGCCATCGGCAGAGGCTGGGTCAAGGCCACGGCGGTTCGGTCCTCCTGCTGCTGGACTCTTCTGTTGAACTGCGGATGCACCGGCGGATGCCGTGCGGGGCACTCCGGATGCGCTCGCGAATGCGCTCCGGATGTGCTCCGAACGCACTGCGGGTGCACTGCGGGCGGGCCCGCCGCGCGCCGGCCGCGTCCCCCCGGGTCGCTTCCGTCGCGCTCCGGGCCTGATCCGCTGCCGGCAGGTCGCCGGGCCTGGTCGGTGGACGGACCGCTTTTCCTGCCGCCGGACACGGCTCAGCCGTCCCCCGTACGTATCAACGACGGTGCCCGCGGGAGAACACGGCCTCCCGCAAGATCCTTGCCGTGTCCGGGCGCCGGGTCGACGGGGCGCCCACCGGCGCACCACCCGCGCGCCCCGCCCCGTATAGCGCCCCGCGCGCACTCCCGCACCACCCCGATACCGTCCCCGCGCTCCCCCGGAACCCTCCCCGCACCACCCCGACACCGCCCTCGCCCCACCCCCCCGTACCGCCTCCGCGGAATGATCCCCACCGGACCGGAACCGGGGACCCGCTCACCGCCGTCCCCAACGGCACCGGCATAGTGGGGACCTGCGCCCGGCTTTCCGGTGCATGACAAAACAGCAGATGCGGGCACGTCCGGGGCAAGACCGGCACGATCACCCACGGCGCGGCACGGCCGCCCGGGGCCGGACACGCGCCCACGGCAAGCCTGAACAAACCAGGGGGAGTTCACCCATGCGATCCATACGTCGGCCGGTCCTGGCCGCGGCCGCCCTCACCGCCGTGGTGGCGCTGACCGCCACCGGCTGCGGGCCCGAGGGCAACCAGGCGGACGGCAAGCCCAGCCAGTCCGCGGAACAGGGCGGTGCGGGCGGGGGTGGCTTCACGATCCCCGAGGACATCCAGGACAAGCTCAAGGAACACGGCGTCGACCTGGACAAGTGGAAGAACGGCGAGTGGAAGAACTGGGACAAGGACAAGTGGCTCCGCGAGGCCAGTGAGTTCATCAACCCGATCATCAAGGGGCTGTGGGACCCGGACCGGGCGAGCAAGGCCAAGCCGCCGAAGGAGCCCACGCCCAAGGACATCTCGGGCGACCAGGGGCGGACCGACCCGGACCCGCGGCCGGTCCAGGCCAAGGCCGTCAAGCCGCCGTTCGGCCAGAACGCGCCCGGCCTCGGCAAGATCTTCTTCGACACGCCCGAGGGCCACGCGGTCTGCTCCGGCGCGGTGGTCAAGGACCCGGCGCACCCGGGCAAGTCGAACCTGGTGTGGACCGCGGGCCACTGCGTGCACGCCGGCAAGACCGGTGGCTGGTACCGCAACATGATCTTCGCCCCGTCGTTCAACGACACCGGCAAGACCGCGGCCCAGCTGGAGACCGCCTCGCGTGAGCAGATGTTCCCCAAGGGCGTGTGGTGGGCCGACGGCGCGTCGACCTCCAGCCAGTGGATCGGCCAGGGCGGCCCGCAGGGCAACAGCGTGCCGATGGCGCCGTACGACTTCGCGATCATGCACGTCACGCCGGAGAAGGGCGCGGGCAGCAAGTCCCTCGAAGAGGTCGCCGGCGGCGCCTACTCGGTCGACTTCAACGCCTCGGCGGTCCCGGACATCAACAGCATCACCGCCCAGGGCTACCCGGCCGAGGCGCCGTTCGACGGTGCGACCCTTCAGCAGTGCACCGACAAGCCGGGCCGGCTGTCGCTGGACGCCAAGAAGCCGACCATGTACCGCATCGGCTGCCTGATGACCGCCGGTTCCTCCGGTGGCCCCTGGTTCGCCAAGGGCTCGGACGGCAAGCCGGCGCTGGTGTCCAACACCTCGATCGGCCCGCGTCCGGCCGGCTGGCTGGCGGGCCCGCACCTCGGCCCGGAGGCCAAGAGCCTGTACAACGCGATGAGCAAGAAGTTCGCGTCGAAGTAGACGGCCCGATCGGCGGGCACCCGGCACGCGCCGGGTGAGCGAGTGGGGTCACGCATCCGTACGACCGTGGTGACTGGTTTCAGCCGGTCACCACCGGTACGGGTACGTGGCCGCCGCGAGCCTCCCGCGAACCGCGCGACGGCCTTGTCCGCGAGCGCCCCTGCGGGCAGTCCCGCAGCAGAGTACGGCGAAGGCCCGCCCCCTGGATCGGGGGCGGGCCTTCGCCGTACTGCGTGCGGTGCGGTTCCTACGGCTGCCGCGTCACGCGGCGGGGACGTACGGCCGGAACTCGGCGGCCAGCTCCTCGTGCACCCGCGCCTTGAGGACGGTGCCCTCCGCGACATGCTCCTCGGAGATCACCTCGCCCTCGGCGTGCGCCCGGGAGACCAGGGCACCCTGCGTGTACGGCACCAGGGCCTCGATCTCGACCTGCGGCCGCGGCAGCTCCTCGTCGATCAGCGCGAGCAGCTCGTCGATGCCCTGGCCCGTGCGGGCCGACACCAGCAGCGCGTGCTTCTCGTTGCGCAGCAGCCGCTGGAGGACCAGCGGGTCCGCGGCGTCCGCCTTGTTGACGACGACGATCTCCGGTACGTGGGTGGCGCCCACGTCACGGATCACCTCGCGCACGGCGGCCAGCTGCTCCTCCGGGACCGGGTGCGAGCCGTCGACCACGTGCAGGATGAGGTCGGAGTCACCGACCTCCTCCATCGTGGAACGGAACGCCTCGACGAGGTGGTGCGGCAGGTGGCGGACGAAACCGACGGTGTCGGCGAGGGTGTAGAGCCGCCCGCTGGGCGTCTCGGCCCGGCGCACGGTCGGGTCCAGAGTGGCGAACAGCGCGTTCTCCACCAGGACGCCGGCCCCGGTCAGGCGGTTGAGCAGGGAGGACTTGCCCGCGTTGGTGTAACCGGCGATGGCCACCGAGGGGACCTTGTGACGACGGCGTTCCTGCCGCTTGATGTCGCGGCCGGTCTTCATCTCCGCGATCTCCCGGCGCATCTTCGCCATCTTCTCGCGGATCCGCCGGCGGTCCGTCTCGATCTTGGTCTCACCGGGACCACGCGTGGCCATACCGCCGCCCGCGGAGCCGGAGCCACCGCCACCCATCTGCCGGGACAGCGACTGGCCCCAGCCGCGCAGCCTGGGCAGCATGTACTGCATCTGGGCCAGCGAGACCTGCGCCTTGCCCTCACGGGACTTGGCGTGCTGGGCGAAGATGTCGAGGATCAGGGCCGTACGGTCGACGACCTTGACCTTGACGACGTCCTCCAGGTGGATCAGCTGGCCGGGGCTCAGCTCACCGTCGCAGACCACCGTGTCGGCGCCGGACTCCAGGACGATGTCGCGCAGCTCCAGGGCCTTGCCGGAGCCGATGTACGTGGCGGGGTCGGGCTTGTCGCGGCGCTGGACCACGCCGTCGAGCACCAGCGCGCCGGCGGTCTCTGCCAGCGCGGCCAGCTCGGCGAGCGAGTTGTCCGCGTCCTGCACCGTGCCCGTGGTCCAGACGCCGACCAGCACCACACGCTCCAGGCGCAGCTGGCGGTACTCGACCTCGGTGACGTCTTCGAGCTCGGTGGAAAGCCCGGCCACGCGGCGCAGGGCGGCCCGCTCGGTGCGGTCGTACTGTGCGCCGTCACGCTCCCCGTCGATCTCGTAACTCCAGGCGACGTCCTCTTCCATCAGGGCGTCGGCCCGGCGGCTCTCGGGGAGGCGCTGTCGGTCCTGTGGAAGGGAAGAAGAGGAGGTCATTTGATCCTTCGCGTCGTTGGGACGTCCCGTACGGGGCCCTGCGGCCCCGGGACTCTCGATCGTGACAACGTCCGGGCCGCCCGGGAGATTCCCGGTGCCGGCCCCGTCATCGGCCAGACGATGGTCGCACGACTGATGGTCACCGTCACACGGATTTTCCGTGCGGGAGGCGGGAGGGTTGTGAGGGGCGTGTGGGGACGGACCGGGCCGCCCCGGACCGGGCCGCCCCTGGCCGGGTCTCCCCTGGCCAGGCGACGGGCTCACCCGCGCGGCCTCGCGCCCGGCCCGCCCACCGGCTTCCCGGCGGGCTTCCCAGCGGGTTTCCCGGCCGACTGCCCCGCCGGCTTCGCCCCCGGCTTCCGTGCCGGGGGCTGCGGGGTGCGGTGGTGGCTCTTCCAGTCCGGGTGGCCCGGCATCGGCGGCGTCTTCGCGTCGTACAGCCAGCCGCGGAAGAAGCCGCCGAGGTCCTGGCCCGAGATGCGGGAGGCCAGCGCGACGAAGTCGGCGGTGCCCGCGACGCCGTCGCGGTGCCGGGTCACCCAGGCGCGCTCCAGCCGGTCGAAGGCGGCGTGTCCGATCTTGGCGCGCAGCGCGTACAGCACGAGGGCGCTGCCGTCGTACATGACCGGGCGGAAGATGCCGGTCTTGTTGCCGGGTGCCGGGGCCTTCGGTGCCCCGGGCGGGCCGCCTTCGGCGCGCATCCGGTCCGAGACGCTGTAGGCACGCCGGGTCCGCTCGTCCATGGACATCTTGGAGTGCTCGTGCGCGTACAGCTCCTCGTACCAGGTGGCGTGCGACTCGTTGAGCCAGGCGTCCGACCAGGTGCGCGGGGTGACGCTGTCGCCGAACCACTGGTGCGCCAGCTCGTGGACCATGATCGCTTCGACGTACCAGCGGGGGTACTGCCCCGTGGTGAACAGCCGCTCCTCGAAGAGGGACAGCGTCTGGGTCTCCAGCTCGAAACCGGTCTCGGCCTGGGCGAGCAGCACGCCGTACGTCTCGAAGGGGTAGTGGCCGACCTTGCTCTCCATCCAGGCGAGCTGGCCGGGCGTCTTGGCCAGCCAGGGTTCCAGACGCTTGCGGTCGGCGGCCGGTACGACGTCACGGAGCGGCAGGCCGCGTGGCCCGGTACGCCGGACGACGGCGGAGCGCCCGATGGACACCTGCGCCACTTCGGTGGCCATGGGGTGGGCGGAACGGTAGACCCAGGTGGTCATGGCGGGGGCCGCCCGCTCCTGCCGTACGTCCGGTCCCGTACGGGTCGCGCTCTTCCCCGGCCTCGGCGGAGCGCCCGGGTAGCGTGCCACGCGTGTTCCGTTGGCGACGACCGTCAGATTCTCGGGTGCGGTGACGCGGAAGGTGTAGAGGGCCTTGTCCGAGGGGTGGTCGTTGCCCGGGAAGACACGGTGCGCGGCGTCGACCTGGTTGGCCATCACCAGCCCGTCCTTCGTGCGCAGCCAGCCGACCTCCTTGTCCTTGCCGCCCTTGGGGGGACGCGGGTCGCTGGTGTGCCGGACGACGATCCGTACCGGGGTTCCGGCGCGCACGGTGCGGTGCGGCGTGACGATCAGGTCCTCGCCGCGGCTGACGTGGGGCGCGGGCCGGCCGTCGACCTCGACGGACCGGACGGTGCCGTGCGCGAAGTCGAGGTTGATGCGCTTGAGGCGGGCGGTGGCCCGTGCGGTGATCTTCGTGACGGCGTCCAGTGGCCGGTCGTTGCGGCCGGAGTACGTCAGGGCGATGTCGTACGACCGGACGTCGTAGCCCGGGTTGCCGAGGTGCGGATAGAGCCGGTCGCCGACACCGAGCGGTGTGGCGTCCGGCAGACCGGCGGCGACCAGTGCGGCGGCAGCGAGCAGGCCGAGGGCGCTGCGGCGGCGGACGGCGGCACCGGGGCGGCGGCGCGGACGCGGGCCGGGTGTGGCGCCTTCGGGGCCCCGCCCGGGGGCGGAACCGGGGCCGGGAGCGGGGCCGGGAGCGGGGTGGGACGAGGAAAGCGGCATGACAAACCGCTATCAGCGCGGTGCGCCCGCCCGTGGCCGACGCGACAGTACGGCACCCGAACGGGGGGCTCCGTGCGCCCGTCGAGGCTGGAGGGGCGGGTGTGGGCACCCGGTCTCGGGGAGGTCGCACCGCGCGGAGTACCGGCCCTCGCGCCCCCGGCTCCCGTGCGCCCGGACGCGCTCCGGCGCACGCCTCCGCCACGACCCCGCGCACGCGCCGGGGGCCGAGCACGGGCGCTGGGCGCAAGCGCCGGGCGCTCCTCAAGAGCGCGCCACCACCGACTGCGCCCGCCCCGCCCGCAGCACGTCGAAGACGCCCGGCACCTGCCGCATCGCCCGCATCAGGGACGGCAGTTTGGCCGCGTCCGGGAGGTGGAGGGTGTAGGTGTGCCGCACGCGCTGCTCACGGGGCGGTTCGACGGCCGCGGCGACCACGGCGGCGCCTTCGGCCGCGATCGCCTCAGTGAGGTCGGCGAGCAGGTGCGGCCTGGTGAACGCCTCCGCGAGGAGGGTGACCCGGCAGCCTTGTACGCGGTTTCCCGCGCCGCGCCAGCGTGCGCCGACCGGCTGCCGGCCGGACGCGGCCATCCGGGCCACCACGGGACACAGCGCACGGTGCACGGTGACGATGCCGCCGCGGACGGCGAAGCCGGTGACGTGGTCCGGCGGTACGGGGGTGCAGCAGCCCGCGAGCCGTACGGTCGCGCCGGGCAGATCGGTGGACAGGGCGGCGGTGTCACCGCCGTGACGCCCGGACGCCGCGGCGGCCCCGGCACCCCGCGTCTCGCCGGTTCCGCTCGGCGCGCCCGCCCCCACCGGGCCCTCCCCCGCCCCCGCCTCCGCGCCGGGGTGAGCGGCCAGCCAGCGCGAGATGGCGAGCCGGGCCGCCGGGGTACGGGTGTGGTCGAGCCAGTCCGGGGAGGGACCGGCGGCGGAGTCGGGGGCCATGAGCAGGTGCACGCTGTCGCCGTCGCACAGGATCGTGGAGAGCGTCGCCAGGCGTCCGTTGACGCGCGCGCCGATGCAGTGGTGGGCCCCCTCGCCATACAGCGCGTACGCGGCGTCCACACAGCTCGCGCCTGCGGGCAGGCCGACGGTGCCGGTGCACGCCGTGCCCGTACCGACGGGGTCCGTCGCGACCGTGCCGCTCCCGTCGTCGAAGCCGCCCTCCGCGCAGAAGACCGTGATCTCCCGGTCCTGGGCGAGGTCGTCGCGCAACGAGGTCCAGAACGTGTCCGGGTCGGGGGTGGCGCGCTGCCACTCCAGGAGGCGGCACAGCCAGCCGGGCTGGGTGGGGTCGACGCGCTCGCCGTCCTCGACCGCCGGCACCCCCACCGCGCCGCCCGCCACCGCCCCGGACGGGTCGGAGCCGTCCGCGGGGGCGTACGGGTTGCCCAGCGCGATCACCCCGGCCTCCGCGACCCGGTGCATCCGATGGGTCCGGATGAGCGTTTCCGCAATGGCGCCGTCCTCGTCCGATACGGCGGTGTGCAGCGACTGGTAGAGGTTGAACTTCGGCGCGGCGATGAAGTCCTTGAACTCCGATACCACCGGGGTGAAGCAGGTGTGCAGCTCGCCGAGGACCGCGTAGCAGTCGGCGTCCTCGGCCACGAGCACGAGCAGCCGGCCGAGGTCCGCGCCGGTGACCGCGCCGCGCGCCAGGCGCACCCGGTGCACGGAGACGAAGTGCCGCGGGCGGATGAGGACTTCGGCGTCGATGTCGGCCTCGTCCAGGACGGCGCGCACCCGCTCCGCGATGGAGTCGAGCGGGCCCGGTCGGCCGGCGTGGCCGAGGACGAGCGCGCGGGTGGTGGCGTACTCCTCCGGGTGCAGGATCGCGAAGACCAGGTCCTCCAGCTCGCTCTTGAGCGCCTGCACGCCCAGCCGTTCGGCGAGCGGGATCAGCACGTCCCGCGTCACCTTGGCGATCCTGGCCTGCTTCTCGGGGCGCATCACGCCGAGGGTGCGCATGTTGTGCAGCCGGTCGGCCAGCTTGATGGACATCACGCGGACGTCGTTGCCGGTGGCGACCAGCATCTTGCGGAACGTCTCGGGCTCGGCGGCGGCGCCGTAGTCGACCTTCTCCAGCTTGGTCACGCCGTCGACCAGGTAGCAGACCTCCTTGCCGAACTCCCGGCTCACCTGATCGAGCGTCACTTCCGTGTCCTCGACGGTGTCGTGGAGGAGGAGGCGGTCAAGGTCGTGGTCTCGGCGCCCAGTTCGGCCAGGATCAGGGTCACCGCGAGCGGATGGGTGATGTACGGCTCACCGCTCTTGCGCATCTGTCCGCGGTGCGAGGACTCAGCGAGCGCGTAGGCCCGGCTGAGGGTGTCCAGGTCGGCGTCCGGGTGGTGGGCACGGTGCACCTTCGCGACGTGCTCCAGGGCGTCCGGCAGGCCGTCGCGGGGGCCGGCCCGAGCAGTGCGGCCCGGCCGATGCGGCGCAGCCCGCGCAGTTCCAGACGGGGGCGGCCGCGTCTGCGCTGGGCGGCTTCCCCCAGGTCGGACGGACCGGCCTGGGCAGGCGCGACGGGGTTACCAGGGTTCGTGGCCTCTGCGCTCATGGGCACCTCCGGCGGCGTCGACCGGCGGTGGGGCTCCCGCAGTCAGTCGCCCGGGCCGGTGCTTGATGCTACCGAGCCCATCACGCAGCGCTGTCCCGCTCTCGCCCAGCGTGAAACGGATCACCCATTCGAGGTAAGAGCCTGTGTCATGGCCCCGGCTGGGCGCCCGGGGTCAGGACACTGGCTCCAAGCCTCAGCCCAGGGCCGTGACCAGCCAGGCGGGGTCCAGCGTGCCCTGGCCGACGATGACCGCGGGGCCGGTCATCTCGACCGTGCCGTCCGGCAGCTCGGTGATCGTCAGGCTGCCGCCCAGCACGTCGACCGTGTACGTGACGGGGCTGCCGGTGGCCGCCGGGTCGGTGCCGTCCCGGCGGGCGGTGGCGACGGCGACGGCGCAGGCGCCCGTACCGCAGGAGCGGGTCTCGCCGGAGCCGCGCTCGTGGACCCGCATCGCGACATGGCGCGGGCCGCGGTCGGCGACGAACTCGATGTTCACGCCGTCGGGGTAGACGGCGGCTGGGCCGAACGGCGGGACCTCGCGCAGCTCACCGGCGTGGCCGAGGTCCTCGACGAAGGCGACGGCGTGCGGATTGCCCATGTTCACGTTGCGGGCGGGCCAGCTGCGGTCACCCACGGTGACCGTCACGCCGTCCGGGAGCAGCTCGGCGCGGCCCATGGAGACCGTGACCTCGCCGGACGCGGCCAGGCGTGCCGTACGGACACCGGCGCGGGTGGCGATGGCCAGCTCGCCCTCGCCGGCCAGGCCGGCGTGCTGGAGGTAGCGGGCGAAGACGCGGACGCCGTTGCCGCACATCTCGGCGACGGAACCGTCGCCGTTGCGGTAGTCCATGAACCATTCGGCCTCGCCGGCCATGGCGCGGGCCGCGGGGTCGGCGGCGGAGCGCACCACACGCAGCAGGCCGTCGCCGCCGATACCGGCCCGGCGGTCGCATATCCGGGCGACGGCGGCGGCGGACAGCTCCAGGACGCCGTCCGGGTCGGGGACGATCACGAAGTCGTTCTCCGTGCCGTGCCCCTTGAGGAAGGCGATGCCCCGGCCGGGGCCGCCCGCGGCGGTCGTGGCGGCGCTCACGGCGGCCTCCGTGGCCTCTGCGGTCCCCTGTGCGTTGGTCATGTCTGCATCGTACGGCGCGGCAGTGACAGTGCGTGTCCCGCCCCGGTCAGCGCCTGTTTCGGCCCCGGCCCAGGCCCCGCCCCGGCCCCCGGCACGGACGGCGGTCAGTGCCGACCCCGGCCCCGCGCGGTCTGCGACCAGTGCCGACCCCGGCCCCGGCACGTCCGGCGGTCAGTGCCGACCCGGGCCCCGGCGCGTCCGGCGGTCAGTGCAACCGGGCGACGCGCCACACGGCGAGCAGCGCCAGCACGGCCACGACCGCGGCGTACGCCAGGACGACGCGCCAGTCCGGGCGGCGGCCGGAGCCGCGGGCGGGCAGGCCGGGCCAGGTGTGGCCGACCCGGCGGGCGGCCATCATGCCCCAGCCCGCGGCACAGCCGAAGAGCAGCAGGCCGAGCATGGAGATCACCGCGCCGCCGTCACCGCCGAACTCGAAGGCCAGCGGGAAGGCGAACATCAGCGAGCCGAGGATGGCCAGGCCCACGATCGGCGCGAGCTGCCAGATGCGCAGCCGGCGCGGCGGGCGCAGTTCCCGGAAGGACTCACCGCCCTCGGCCGCCTCCGCGGGGCCGTCCCCGGTGCCCAGGGGCGCCGGGCGAACCGGTTCTCCCAGAGCGTCCGGGCCGTCGGGCCCGACCGCCGCCGCGTGGTCCAGGGCAGCCCTGTCCGGACCCACGGCTCCGGGCCCGTCCTGGGTCAGCGACTCGGTCGCGTCCCGCTGTCCGTCTCTCGGCCCGTCCGGTTGCTGCGGTCTGTTGCGAGGGCCGGCCTCCATCGCCACGCGCCCTCCCCACTCCGACTGCACGCCTCGATCGAAGGTCGATGATGACACGCTCCCGGCGGCCCGGATGACGGGCGGAGCGTCCCGATGCCAGGACGTGATCAGGCTGTGACCGGTCGTTCGACCAACGCCAGCGCCCGCCCCGGGAGTTCCGTGCGGTCCGCGGCGGCGCCGCTGAGCCAGTGGACCCGGGGGTCCCGGCGGAACCAGGAGTCCTGGCGGCGTGCGAAGCGCTTGGTGGCGCGGACCGTCTCGGCCCGCGCCTGCTCCTCCGTGCACTCCCCCGCGAGCTGGGCGAGCACCTGCTGGTAGCCCAGGGCGCGGGAGGCGGTACGGCCCTCGCGCAGCCCTTCGCCCTCCAGCCGCCGCACCTCGTCGACGAGACCTTCCTCCCACATCCGGTCCACCCTGCGGGCGATGCGGTCGTCCAGTTCGGGGCGTGCCACGTCGACGCCGATCTGCACGGTGTCGTAGACCGCCTCGTGCCCGGGGAGGTTGGCGGTGAAGGGGCGGCCGGTGATCTCGATGACCTCCAGGGCGCGTACGATGCGGCGCCCGTTGCTCGCCAGGATGGCGCGGGCGGCCTCCGGGTCGGCGGCGGCGAGCCGGGCGTGCAGAGCTCCGCTGCCCTGCTCGGCGAGCTCGGCCTCCAGCCGGGCCCGTACGTCCGGGTCCGTACCGGGGAAGTCGAGGGCGTCGATGGCGCCGCGTACGTAGAGGCCGGAGCCGCCGACGAGGACGGGGGTGCGGCCCTCGGCGAGCAGCCGGTCGATCTCGGCGCGGGCCAGCCGCTGGTACTCGGCGACGTTCGCGGCCCGGGTGACGTCCCAGAGGTCCAGGAGGTGGTGCGGGACGCCCTGGCGTTCGGGAACCGTCAGCTTGGCGGTGCCGATGTCCATTCCCCGGTAGAGCTGCATGGAGTCGGCGTTGACGACTTCGCCACCGAGATGGCGGGCGAGCGCAACGCCCAGATCGGACTTTCCGGCCGCGGTGGGACCGACGACGGCGATGACCCGGGGTGCGGGAACTGCGGTGTTCACCGGCCCAGTCTCGCAAACCTGCGGGCCGCATCTCGAACGAGCGACGTGACGGCTCGCCTCCGTGTTCGTTGCCTGTTGCGAGGTTCCGGCCGCCGGTTCACGGACCGGGGCCCGCGGGCGGCGCAATGGGACGCTCCGGGCGCCCCGGGATTTCGCCCACACGAGTAGGCTATGGAGAGTAGTTATGGGCGTGTTTTCACGGTTTCGTCGCAAGGCAGCAGAGGCATCGACGGAGGAAGCCGCCGCCGCCACGCTGACGGCGGAGCCGTCGGCTCCGGAGGGCGGGGAGCCCGCCACCGAGCGGTCCGCCGATGCCGCCGCGACAGCGGAACAGGGCGGGGTGGCAGCGGCGGACGGGACGCCGTCCGCGGAGGAGGCCGGCGAGGGGGTCGAGATTCCCAAGCAGCAGTCGGCCGGGGAGGCTGCGGACCGCGAAGCCGGGGAAGGCGCCCGCACGTAGGACGCACACCGTACGAAGGAAAGTGAAGGAAGGTGCCATGGGCCTGCTGGACGACCTCAAGGCCAAGATCGGTCCTCTGAAGAGCAAGGCCGGTGACCTCGCGCAGCAGCACGGGGACAAGATCGAGCAGGGGCTCGACAAGGCCGCGCGGGCGGTCGACGAGAGGACCAAGGGCAAGTACAGCAGCCAGATCGGCACCGGCGCCGGCAAGGCGAAGGAGGCCCTCGGCCGGCTGTCCGAGGAGTCCCGCCGCTCCGGGGGCCAGGGTTCCGTCGGCTCCGGCCCGGAGGGGCCGGCCTCCTGACCTTCCCGCAGGGCCCGCGGCGGGGCGGCCCGGACGGACGGCACCACGGCCGCGGAGCGACCCGCTCCGCGGCCGTCGCGCGCGGTCCCGGAGGGCCCCGGCGAGCGCGGCTTCCGTACAGCTCAGGCCCCCGGCGAACGCCGCTCCCGTACTAGCTCGGAACCCGGCGCTCGCCGCCTCCCGTACGCCTCAGACCGTTTCCGCACGTCTCAGGCCGCTCCCACAGGCCCCATGCCCTCACGACCAAGCCGCCACGAAATACCCCACCCCGTACGGCGCCTCCTCGCGCAGCAGCTCGCCGTGCAGGCCCGCGTCCTGTGCGGCGCCCGCCAGGACCTGCCAGCAGGACCGGCCCGAGGCCTTCAGCTCCTCCGCCGGCTCCGCGTCCAGCCCGGTCAGCGCCTCGATGTCGGCGGCTCCCAGGGCGCGCGCCACGGCGGCGTCGAAGTCCTCGGCCCGTTCGTCGTAGTAGCCCGGCGCCTTCACCGTGCGGCACGCGCTGCCGTCGCCCATGACCAGCAGAGCGACCCGCTCCGCCGATGCCGCGACGTCCCGGCCGGCCTGGACGCAGCGGTCGGTGGCCAGCGGTTCGCCGACGCCCAGCCCTGCCACCGGCGCGTCGGCCCAGTCCGTACGGGCCAGCAGCCAGGCGCCGACCGACAGCGATGGCGGAAGCGGCCGTTCCGGGGTGGTCGCGGCGGCGCCCAGGCGCACGTCCAGATCCACGCCGAAACCGCGGAACGATCCCGTCGCACCCTGGTCGTGCCACCCCCGGCCGGCCTCTTCGGCGGGGCCGACGACGACCAGCCGGTCCGGCCGGGCCGCCGCGAGCACGCCGATCGCGTCGAGGGCGGCGGCCCGCAGGCCGTCCAGCTCGGGTGCGGCTCCGGAGGCGACCTCCGGGACGAGCACCGGCGGACACGGGCAGACGGCGGCGGCGACAAGCATGGCTGGAACCCTAGCAAGGCCGCGGCGCCGGGCCCGCGGTCCCGGGCGCGGGTCCGCGACGCTTCCGGCGCCGGTCGTACGGGGCGGCCGCGCCGCCCTCAGGCCGTCAGTCGCACCCGCAGCCCGCGGCCGGGGCCGGGGCGGGCGCCGGGGCGCCGATCGTCGGCAGGCCGAGCATGACACCGGCCGGCTTGTCGGCCGGGGCGGCGTTGCGCTTCTCCCAGGCGTCGCCCGCGCGCGTACGGCGGACGGCCTGGGACGGGCCCTCGGCGAGCAGGTGGTGCGGCGCGG
The DNA here is from genome assembly GCF_045222935.1 of Streptomyces sp. Ac-502. NCBI lineage: Bacteria > Bacillati > Actinomycetota > Actinomycetes > Kitasatosporales > Streptomycetaceae > Streptomyces > Streptomyces sp. Ac-502. Next base: position 7,627,518 of record NZ_JBHFFO010000001.1, on the reverse strand, counting down.
CGTAGGTGATCTCGACGGTCACCATGTCGCCGGGGCGGACCGGCTCCTCGGGGCGGGTGAAGTGCACCAGGCGGTTGTCGGGCGCGCGGCCGGACAGGCGGCGTGTGGCATCGTCCTTGCGCCCCTCGCCTTCGGCGACCATGACTTCCAGGACGCGGCCGACCTGCTTTTTGTTCTCCTCCCAGGAGATCTCCTCCTGGAGGGCCACCAGCCGCTCGTAGCGCGCCTGGACGACCTCCTTGGGGATCTGGCCGTCCATCGTGGCGGCCGGGGTCCCGGGGCGCTTGGAGTACTGGAAGGTGAAGGCCTGCGCGAAGCGGGACTCGCGGACCGTGTGCAGGGTCTGCTCGAAGTCCTCCTCGGTCTCGCCCGGGAAGCCGACGATGATGTCCGTGGAGATGGCGGCGTCCGGCATCGCGGCGCGCACCTTCTCGATGATGCCGAGGAAGCGCTCCTGGCGGTACGAGCGGCGCATCGCCTTGAGGACCGTGTCCGAGCCGGACTGCAGCGGCATGTGCAGCTGCGGCATCACGTTCGGCGTCTCGGCCATGGCGGTGATGACGTCGTCGGTGAAGTCGCGGGGGTGCGGCGAGGTGAAGCGCACCCGCTCCAGGCCCTCGATCTTCCCGCAGGCGCGCAGCAGCTTGCTGAACGCCTCACGGTCGCCGATGTCCGAGCCGTACGCGTTGACGTTCTGGCCGAGCAGGGTGATCTCGGAGACGCCCTCGCCGACCAGCGCCTCGATCTCGGCGAGGATGTCGCCGGGGCGGCGGTCCTTCTCCTTGCCGCGCAGGGCCGGGACGATGCAGAAGGTGCAGGTGTTGTTGCAGCCCACGGAGATCGAGACCCAGGCCGCGTACGCGCTCTCGCGGCGGGTGGGCAGCGTGGAGGGGAACGCCTCCAGCGACTCCGCGATCTCGACCTGGGCCTCCTCCTGGACACGGGCCCGCTCCAGGAGCACCGGCAGCTTGCCGATGTTGTGCGTCCCGAAGACCACGTCGACCCAGGGGGCCTTCTTGACGATGGTGTCGCGGTCCTTCTGGGCCAGGCAGCCGCCGACGGCGATCTGCATCCCGGGCCGCGCGGCCTTCTTGGGCGCGAGCTGGCCGAGGTTGCCGTAGAGCCGGTTGTCGGCGTTCTCCCGCACCGCACAGGTGTTGAAGACGACGACATCGGCCCCGTCGGCGCCCTGCGGCGCGGGGACGTATCCGGCGTCCTCCAGCAGGCCCGACAGCCGCTCGGAGTCGTGGACGTTCATCTGGCACCCGTAGGTGCGCACCTCGTATGTCTTCGCACTCATCTCAATCGACCAGGGTACGTGCTCCCGCCGCCGCCTCGCCCCTCCCTTTCCCGGTGGCGGGCTGGCAGGATCCCGCCCATGGTTTCCGCACTTCCCCGCTCCGGCGGCCGCCGGGCGCTTCTCGCGGTCGCCGCGGTGCTGGTCGTCCTCGGCCTGCTGTGGTGGCTGCCGTCCGCGTTGTCCAGGCCGCCCGCGCCCGGCGGGCAGTTCACGCTGTCCACCGGCGTGCGCTCCGGGGTGTACGCGCGTTACGGGGAGCTTCTCAAGCAGGATCTGCGCCGGGACCTGCCGCGGGTGGACGCACGGCTGATGAACAGCGCGGGGTCGCTGGACAACCTGGAGCACCTGGCGAGCGGGAAGGCGCAGTTCGCGATCGCGACGGCGGACGCGGTGGCCGAGCGGCAGCGTCTGCATCCGCGGCAGGCGGCCGGGCTGCGGGCCTGCGCGCGGCTGTACGACGACTACCTACAGCTGATCGTCCCCGCCGGCTCACCGGTCGGTTCGGCCAGGGACCTCGGGAAGCTGCGCGTCGGCGTGGGGGCGGACGGCTCCGGCGTCCAGCTGACCACGCGGCGGCTGGTCGCGGCGGCGGGGCTGGACTTCGACCAGGACATCGAGGCGGTACGGGTGGGCATCGACCGGATGCCGAAGCTGCTGGAGGAGGGGAAGCTGGACGCCTTCTTCTGGTCGGGCGGGCTGCCGACCTCGGCCGTGCAGCAGGTGGCCCGGCGGACGCCGATACGGCTCGTCCAGCTCGGGGACCTGATTCCGGCGCTGCACCGGCAGGGCGAGCGGAGCCGGTACTACCGGGCGGCCGTGATGCCGGCCGACGCCTATCCGCTGGTCCAGAAGGGGCAGGCGGTCAGGACGATCGCGGTCGCGAATCTCCTGGTGACCACCGAGGGGCAGGACCCGGTGCTGACGGAAGCGATCACCCGGACCGTCATACGGAGCCGGGACCGGATCGGTACCGAGGTGCACGCCGCGCAGAAGGTGGATCTGCGGACCGCGGTGTTCACCGATCCGCTGCCGCTGCACGAGGGTGCGCGGCGGTACTACTTGTCGGAGAAGCCGTGACGGGCCGCTTCCAGGGAGGGGCGGCTTCCGAAGGCCCGAAGGCGCCGGGGCGTGCGCGGAACTCCGCACACGCCCCGGCACGCGTCACGCCTTGGGCGCCCGCGGGGTGCGCGGCCCCTTGGGGGCGCGGGAGGGGCGCCGGGACGGACGGCCGCCGCCCGACGCGCCGGTGCCGGCGCCTGCCGAGCCGCCACCGGAGCCGCCGCGGCGCGGACGCCGCCGACCGCCGGAGCCCGCGGGCTTGGGCCGCTCCTGCTGGACGGGGACGGCGATCACGACCGGCTGGCCGGACGGCGCCTGCGCGCCCGTGATCCGTATCAGTTCACCGTCGCCGGGCCGGACCCGGGCCGTACCGGGGGAGATCTTCGCTTGGGACATCAGCCGGGACATGTCCCGGCGCTGGCCGGGCGTGACCAGGGTGACGACGGTGCCGGACTCGCCGGCCCGCGCGGTGCGGCCGCCGCGGTGCAGGTAGTCCTTGGCCTCGGTCGGCGGGTCGACGTTGACCACGAGGTCGAGGCCGTCGATGTGGATGCCGCGGGCGGCGACGTTGGTGGCGATCAGCGCGGTGGCCTGGCCGGTGCGGAACTGCTCCAGGGTGCGGGTGCGCTGCGGCTGGGACTTGCCGCCGTGCAGGGCCGCGGCCCGTACGCCCTGCGACAGCAGGTGCTTGGTGAGCCGGTCGGCGCCGCGCTTGGTGTCCACGAACATGATCACGCGGCCGTCGCGGGCGGCGATCTCGGTGGTGGTGGCCCGCTTGTCGGTGTCGTCCACGTACAGGACGTGGTGCTCCATGGTGGTGACCGTCGCGGCCGACGGGTCCACGGAGTGGGTGACCGGGTCGGTCAGGAACCGGCGCACGAGCTTGTCGACGTTGCGGTCCAGCGTCGCGGAGAACAGCATCCGCTGGCCGTCCGGGTCCACCTTCTCCATCAGGCGGGTGACCTGCGGCAGGAAGCCCATGTCGGTCATCTGGTCGGCCTCGTCGAGGACGGTGATGGTGACCTGGTCGAGCTTGCAGGCGCGGCGGTCCAGCAGGTCGGCGAGCCGGCCCGGGGTGGCGACCAGGATCTCGGCGCCCCTGCGCAGGGCGTCGACCTGGCGGTTGATCGAGGTGCCGCCGACGACCGTGGTCGTGCGCAGGCCGACCGCGGTGGCGTAGGGGGCGAGCGCCTGGGTGACCTGGGTGGCCAGCTCACGGGTGGGCACGAGCACCATCGCCAGCGGGCTCTTGCTCTCGGCGCGGCGTCCGGCCGTACGGCTGAGCATCGCCAGCCCGAAGGCCAGGGTCTTGCCGGAGCCGGTCCGGCCGCGGCCGAGGACGTCCCGGCCCGCGAGGGTGGCGGGCAGCGTCGCGGCCTGGATGGGGAACGGCTCGGTGACGCCCTGCGCGCGCAGCGCGGAGAGAAGGGCCGGTGCCAGCGGCAGCTCGTCGAAGGAGACGACGGGCGGCTGGGGGGCCGTCCGCGGGGACGGCTTGGATGCGGCGCTCTGTCGCGGTGCGGTCGCTCGGGTCACTGAAAGCCCTTCTGTGGCGGGGAGGCCGAGCGCGTACGGCACGGTGCCGTGCGGTCTCGGGCCGCACGGGTACGGGGCGTACGCATGCGGGTCGTGCGGCGGCGGTGTGCTCGCACGAAGACGGTCGGCGCGGTCGGCGAGCCGCGCGAGGGGGGCGTACGGCGGCGGGCCGTACGGATACGGACGGGGCCCGCACCGGCCGGTGCGGGCCCCGTCCGCGGACGTGCGGACCGTCAGGCGGGGACGATGTTCTCCGCCTGCGGGCCCTTCGGGCCCTGGGTCACGTCGAAGCTGACCTTCTGGCCCTCCAGGAGCTCACGGAAGCCCTGGGCCTGAATGTTCGAGTAGTGGGCGAAGACGTCGGGGCCGCCGCCGTCCTGCTCGATGAAGCCGAAGCCCTTTTCCGCGTTGAACCACTTCACGGTGCCGGTGGCCATGTTTTTCTCCTTCTAGGGGCAAACCGGAGACCGCACTGCGCGGCCTCCCTGTCGCCGAGATGATCGCCCCACACCGGAGAAAGGTCCGGAAAACAATGAACGCCCGGAGCTTCCAGCCTCCGGGCGCGCACAAAGTTCATGGGTACCACAACTGCAACACCGTCAACGGTAACACACCTTCACGGTCCTGGCAGGGCCGTCCGGGGACGGGGCCGGGAGACGGGGCCAGGACCGGAGCCAGGGCCAAGGGCCGGGGCCAGGATGCGGGCCGAGGCCCAGACCGGAGCCGGGGCCAGGGCCGGTGCCAGAGCCAGGGCCGGTGCCAGAGCCAGGACCGGAGCCGGATCCAGTACCGGCGTTCACGGCCCACTCCGCGGCACCACCACGGTCACCCGCAGCCCGTGCGGCCGGTGCGGCGCGAAGGAGAGCGTGGCGCCGCCCGCGGTGAGCAGCGCGCGGGTGATCGACAGACCCAGCCCGGAGCCGGAGACGTTCTGGTGGCGGCCGCTGCGCCAGAAACGGTCGCCGATCCGGGCCAGCTCCTCCTCGGTGAGGCCGGGGCCGTGGTCGCAGACGGTGATCCGTACGCACTCGCCGTCCGGCGCCACACCGACGGTGACCCGTTCCCCGGCAGGCGTGAACTTCAGGGCGTTGTCGACCAGCGCGTCCAGGCCGCTGGACAGGGCGACCGGGTCCGCCCAGCCCGTCACGGCCCGCTGGCCCTCGTAGGACAGCAGCACCCCTTCTCGTCGGCCAGCGGACTCCAGGAGTCGACCCGCTCGGCGGCCAGCGCGGCGACATCGGTGAGCTGGAGGTCGGCGGCGGCGTGCTCGGCCAGCGCCAGGTCCAGGAGGTCGTCCAGCACCCGGGCCAGGCGCTTGCCCTCCGTACGGACGGAGGCGATCTCCTCGTTGCCGTCGGGCAGCTCCAGGGCGAGCAGTTCGATGCGCAGCAGCAGTGCGGAGAGCGGGTTGCGCAGCTGGTGGGAGGCGTCGGCGACAAAGGCACGCTGCTGTTCCAGCACCTCCTCGACGTTGTCGGCCATCTCGTTGAACGAACGGGCCAGGCGGCGGAGTTCCGGTGGCCCGGAAGCGGCGGCGACCCGGGACTTCATCCGGCCGGTGGCGATGTCGTGGCTCGCGGCGTCCAGGACGCGCACCGGGCGCAGCACCCAGCCGGTGAGCCGGAAGGCGGCGCCCACCGCGACGAGCATGGCCGCGCACTCCCCCGCCCCGATCAGCAGCCATCCGTGCAGGATGCGGGAGCGCATCCGCCCGGTGGGCGAGTCGGTGACGACGACGGCCACCACGTCGCCGTCCCGGACGACGGGTGAGGCGACGGGGATCCGGCCGCCGTCGTCCCAGGGCCAGATCTGGTGGGGGTCGTGGCTGCGGCGGCCCGCCAGTGCCTCGCTGAAGGCCCGCGCGCCCTCCCCTTCCTCCGGTACGCCCCAGCCGGCGGGGGCCGCCGCCATGGGCGTCCCGTCGCGGAAGAACACGCCGGCGCGGATGCCGTACAGCTCGTGGTAGCGCTTGAGTTCGGCGCTCAGCGTGGACTGCCGTTCGTCCTCGTCGGGGGTCTTGCCGGCGCCCGGGCGGGTGGTGACGTACTGGGCGAGGGAGGCGAAGCGCGCCGCGTCGTCGATCCGGTCGACGACCACCCGCTGCTGTTCGACGCCCGCGGTGATGCCGGCGAGCGGGAAGCCGAGCGCGAGCAGCACCCCGGCCAGCAGGACGATCAGGAGCGGGAGGAGTCGGGTGCGCACGGTGCGGGCCGCCGGCCGTCAGGAGGCCGGGCCGGCGGGCGACACGGCGGCGGGCGGCGTCACGAGCCGGTAGCCGACGCCGCGCACCGTCTCGATCAGCGCGGGCATCCGCAGCTTGGCGCGCAGTGACGCGACGTGCACTTCCAGGGTCCGGCCGGTCCCCTCCCAGCTGGTGCGCCACACCTCGCTGATGATCTGCTCACGCCGGAAGACGACACCTGGCCGCTGCGCGAGCAGGGCGAGCAGGTCGAACTCCTTGCGGGTCAGGGGTACGGCGGTGCCGTTCACGGACACCTGCCGGGTGGACAGCTCGATGGTGACGGTGCCGAGCCGCAGGCCACCGGGCGGGGCGCCCTCCTGGGCGGACGGCTCCCCGGCGGCGGCGGGCGCGGCGGCGCGGCGGCGGCTGACGGCGTGGATACGGGCGAGCAGTTCGCCGGTGTCGTAGGGCTTGACCACGTAGTCGTCGGCGCCGAGGTTCAGGCCGTGGATCCGCGACCGTACGTCCGCCCGCGCGGTCACCATGATCACCGGGCTGCCGCACATCCGCCGGATCCGGCCGCAGACCTCGAAACCGTCCTGGTCGGGCAGGCCGAGGTCGAGCAGGACCACCCCGAAGGGCTCCCGGTCGCCGGGCAACAGGGCCTGCAGCGCCTCCTCGCCGTTGCGGGCGTGGGTGACGTCGAAGCCGTGCCGGGACAGCACGGCGGACAGGGCGGCCGCGACATGGTCGTCGTCCTCCACGAGCAGCAGCCGCACCGGCCCCCTCCTCACGATGTGTGCCCGGCCGCGCATACCTGGACGCGCGGGTGCATAGGTGTACATCCGTACGCGGGCGCGTACGGGTCGCGGGCTGTCCACGGGACGGCCAAAAGGCATCTACGACGATGGACGGCACGCACGTCAAGGGGGTATTCCCGAAGGGACGGTTCCGTTATGCAGCCGGTACACCGGGGCGCCCGGCCCGTGCGCCCCGTGCACGCCGTGTGTCCCTTCGCGGCCGTATCGTTATGCTCAAATCCCGCTCAGATGTAATGACGCTGGTCGCAGTGCGTTACTAGGGTCCTCCCCAACCGAGGAGGACGGAGCTGTACGCCGATGAGCGAAGTATCGGTGACCAAGAGCGACAAGGGGCCCGCGCCGGCGGGCGACCCGCTGGTCGTGCTGGACAACGTGAACAAGCACTTCGGCGCGCTGCACGTACTCCAGGACATCGACCTGACCATCCGGCGCGGTGAGGTGGTCGTGGTGATCGGGCCCTCGGGGTCCGGCAAATCGACGTTGTGCCGCACGATCAACCGGCTGGAGACCGTGGACTCCGGCGCCATCACGATCGACGGCAAGCCGTTGCCGCAGGAGGGGCGCGAGCTGGCCCGGCTCCGGGCCGACGTGGGCATGGTCTTCCAGTCCTTCAACCTCTTCGCGCACAAGACGGTGCTGGAGAACGTGATGCTGGGCCAGACCAAGGTCCGCCGCACGGACAAGAAGGCGGCCGAGGAGAAGGCCCGGGCCCTGCTGGACCGGGTGGGGGTCGGCACCCAGGCGGACAAGTACCCCGCCCAGCTGTCCGGCGGACAGCAGCAGCGGGTGGCCATCGCCCGGGCCCTGGCGATGGACCCCAAGGTCATGCTTTTCGACGAGCCGACCTCCGCACTCGACCCGGAGATGATCAACGAGGTGCTGGAGGTCATGCAGCAGCTCGCCCGGGACGGCATGACGATGGTCGTGGTCACGCACGAGATGGGCTTCGCCCGCTCGGCGGCCAACCGCGTCGTCTTCATGGCGGACGGCCGCATCGTCGAAGAGGCCGAGCCGAACCAGTTCTTCAACAACCCGCGCAGCGACCGGGCCAAGGACTTCCTTTCGAAGATCCTCCACCACTGACCCCGCGGCCGGTCATCATGATTGCCACCTTCCGCTGAATCAAAGGATGTTCACCATGAGGATTCGTAAGACGGCCGCGGCGGGTGCGGTGGTGCTCGCGCTGACGGCGACCGCGACCGCCTGCGGCGGCGAGTCGGGCACGGCCGGCGACAAGGCGTCCGGCGGGGACGTCTTCAGCGGTACGTACGCGGTCAACGCCAAGGCGAACGTGAACTCGCCGGCCTGGAAGAAGGCCAAGCAGGCCGGGAAGATCACCATCGGCGCCAAGGCCGACCAGCCCTACCTCGGCTTCCAGGACACCACCGGCAAGCGGTCCGGCTTCGACATCGAGATCGCCAAGATGATCGCCGCCGAACTGGGCTTCTCCGAGAAGCAGATCGAGTTCAAGACGGTCGACTCCAACGTCCGGGAGACCGCGATCTCCAAGGGGCAGGTCGACTACTACGTCGGCACGTACACGATCAACGAGGAGCGCAAGAAGCAGATCGACTTCGCGGGCCCGTACTACACCGCGGGCGCGGACCTCCTGGTGCGCAGGGACGACAAGTCCATCACCGGCCCGGACACCGTCAAGGGCAAGAAGGTCTGCTCGATCGTCGGCTCCACCCCGCTCCAGGAGATCAAGAAGCCGAAGTACGGCGCGCAGACCACCGAGCTGGCCAAGTACTCGCTGTGCGTCAAGCAGCTGCTCGACGGCCAGGTGGACGCGGTCACCACGGACGACGCGATCCTCAAGGGGTACGCGGCCGAGCGGCCCAAGAAACTGCGGGTCGTCGGCAAGCCGTTCACCAAGGAGCCGTACGGCGTCGGCCTGACGAAGGGTGACAAGGCGCTGCGGGACGCGATCACCGACGCGCTGGAGAAGCACATCAAGAACGGCGACTACAAGAAGGCGTACGAAGGCACCCTCGGCAAGTCCGGGACCAGCTTCGTCACGCCGGAGACGCCGCTGCCGCGCGACTGACCCGGGTCGCGCACCCGCTGGCCGTCGCCGCACGCCCCGTACGCCGCTTCGGCGGGCGTACGGGGCGTGGGTGCCTGAGGATCCACGCGCCGGGACGCCCGTGCGCACGCCGTCGCGGGCCGCGCCCGCGCTCCCGGCCGAACACCGGTACGCCGCGCACGCGAGCACCCGTACGCCGGATCGCGCTCCCGCACCCCGCGCACAGCCCGCACGCCCCGCGCATCCCGCACGCCCCGCACCGGGCCGTCCACCCGTCCGCCGCTGACCTGACCGCTACCGCGGAGAACCCATGAACGTACTCCTCGACTATCTTCCCGAGTTCCGCACCGGGTTCCTCGGAACCGTGTCGCTCACCGCGGCCGGCGGGGCGCTCGCCATCCTGCTGGGCCTCCTCATAGCCGGTTTCCGGGTCTCGCCGGTGCCCCCGCTGCGCGCCTTCGGGACGGCCTGGGTGACGCTGCTGCGCAACACCCCGCTCACCCTGCTGTTCCTGATCGCCTTCTTCGTCGTCCCGCAGATCTTCTTCCCGGGCATCAGCCCGTTCGTGCTCGCGACGCTGGCCCTGGGCTTCTACACGTCCTCGTTCATCTGCGAGGCCGTCCGCTCGGGCATCAACACCGTGCCGCTGGGCCAGGCGGAGGCCGCCCGCAGCATCGGGATGACCTTCGTACAGACGCTGCGCATCATCATCCTGCCGCAGGCCACCCGCACCGTGATCCCGCCGCTGAGCAGCATCCTGATCGCGCTCACCAAGAACTCGGCCATCGCGGGCGCCTTCAGCAACGCGGAGCTGTTCAACGTCTCCAAGCTCCTGAACGACCAGGGCCGGCCGATCGGCTGGATCTTCCTCTGGATCGCCCTCGCCTACTTGATCATCACGTTCGCCATCAGCGGCATCTTCCGGCTGCTCGAACGCCGCCTGGAGGTGGCCCGATGACCAGCGTCCTCTACGACGCCCCGGGGCCCAAGGCCAAGCTCCGCAACCGCGTCTACACCGTCGCCGGCGCGCTCGCCGTGCTCGGCCTGCTCGTCTTCGCCGTGCTGCGGCTGGCCGCCAAGGGCCAGTTCGAGCCGGAGATGTGGAACATCTTCAACAACGCCGGCGTGCGGGCCAACATCCGCAACGGTGTCCTGACGACCCTCCAGGTCTTCGCGGTCGCCGCGGTGCTCTCCCTCGCGCTCGGCGTGCTGCTCGCCGTCGCCCGGCTCTCCGACCACCGGCCGGTGCGCTGGCTGGCGACCGGGTTCATCGAGCTGTTCCGGGCCGTCCCGCTGCTGATCACGATCTACGCCCTGTGGGTGATCCTGCTCTCCTACAAGGAGGAGCTGGGCCTGACCGGCGACAGCCCGCAGTTCTGGGCCCTGGTCGTCGGCCTGACCGTCTACAACGGCTCGGTGCAGGCGGAGGTGCTGCGCGCCGGCATCAACGCGGTGCCCCGGGGCCAGCGCGAGGCGGCGTACGCGCTCGGCATGAGCAAGACGCAGGTCATGACGACGGTGCTGATGCCGCAGGCCGTCCGGACGATGCTCCCGACGATCATCAGCCAGCTGGTGGTGACCCTCAAGGACACCTCGCTCGGTTACGTGATCACCTTCGAGGAGCTGCTGTACACGATCCAGCAGATGGCCAGCACCATCGTCGTCAACGACGAGAACCCGTACGTGCCGATGATCATCGTGGCCGGTGCGATCTACGTGACGATGTGTCTGGCGCTGTCCGCGCTGGCCAACTGGATCGAGCGGCGCGGCCGCCGGGCCAAGACCGGCATCGTAGTGGCCGGGGCGGCCGAGCCGATCACCGCGTCGGACGCGCTGGAGGGCACCGACGGCACACCCGGCGGGCCGATCGACACCCGGCGCCCCCCGGGCCTGGGCGGCGGGGGCGGCTTCACGCCCTGACGGTGTGACACCGTAGGCGGGGGCAGTGCCGCGTGCGCCGCTGCCCCCGTCACTTGACGCGGGCGCCCGCAATGGGTTGCATACGCTGTGTGATCGCGCACCGGGCTCCAACTGCCAGCTCCTGTACGTCCCGTAAGAACCCGCGGACCGGGGGAGCCACGCCGTGGACCCGGTGATCGTCGTCGGGGCCGGCCCCGTCGGCCTCGCGCTCGCCCTCTCCCTCGCCCGCCTCGACGTCCCGTGCGTGGTACTGGACGAAGCCCCCGGTGCGATCGATCCGCGGCCCGCCCGCACCGTCGTCCTGCGGCCGGACACCACCGCGTTCCTGGAGCGGCTGGGTTGCGGCCCGGCCCTGGCCTCGGCGGGCACCCGCTGGACGGCCTGGCGCTCGGTGCGGCGGAGGCGGCTGCTGGAGCGGGTGGAGTTCGGTCCGGAGGAGCTGTTGCCTGGTTCCGCCGTTTCTTCCGGATCTCCGGGTTCTCCCGGCGCTCTCGTTTCTGCCGCTTCTCTCGGCTCTTCCGCTTCTCTCGGCTCTTCCGCTTCTCCCGCTTCCCCTGTTTCTCCCGTACACGTGCCGCAGCACGCGCTGACCCGGGCGCTGCGCACCGCGCTCGCGGCGCAGCCCGGCGTCCGGATCGTCGCCGGCAGCCGGCTCGACGAACTGCGGCAGGACGAATACGGGGTCAGCGCCCACACCCGCGGCGCCAACGGCGCGTGGTGGCGTGCCAGTTACCTGGTCGGCTGCGACGGCCCGCGCTCGACGGTCCGCAAGCTGCTGGAGGTCCGCTTCCCGGGGCGTACGGCGGTCGAGCGGCACGCGGTGGCGGCGCTGCGTACGGAACTCCCCTGGCCGGGCGAGGCGTTGCTGCACCGCTCGCCCGCACGGCAGGGCGGCGGCGGGTCCGGTGGCGAGGTGACCGCCCGGCCGTTGCCCGGCGGGGTGTGGCGGCTGGACTGGCTGCTGCCGCCCGGCCGCGACCTGGTGACGCCGGACGCGCTGGTGGCCCGGATCCGCGATTCGCTGACGGTGTGGGCGGCTGAGGCGGGGGGCTGGGCGGGGGCTGGGACCTGGGCCGGGGCGGGTGACGGGCCGGCGAGCGGTTCCGGTTCCGGTTCCGGTGGGAAGGGTGGGGGCCGGCGTGGTCCGCACGTCCCCGCCGTACCGCCGTACGAACTCCTCGACACCGGTGTGCACACGGTGCACCACCGGCTGGCCCGGCGCTGGCGGCGCGGCCGCGCCTTCCTCGCCGGTGACGCCGCCCACCTGCTCGGCGCGCTCGGCACCCAGGGCCTGGACGAGGGCCTGCGGGACGCCGAGAACCTCGCGTGGAAGCTGGCCCTGGCCTGGCACCAGGGCGCTTCGGAGGCCCTGCTGGACAGCTACCAGGCCGAGCGCAGGGGCGCCGTGACGGCCCGGCTGCGCGCCGCCGACCGGGCCCTGCCGCTGCTGCGCGACGGCGAGCGGGGCGGCCGGTGGCGGGCCGTCCTGCCCGGGGCCGCCCGCGGGCACACGGCGATGCTCACCGACGGGCACTTGGGGCGCGGGCCGCTCGGCGCGCCCCCGCGTACGCCCGCTCTCCGCTCGCCCCGGCCGTCGATCCGTCGTACGCGATGACGGTGGGCACGCAGGTCGGCGCGCCGGTCGCGGACGTCCCCGTGACGGCCTCGGACGGCTCCCATGTACCGCTCCGTACCCGGTTGGGGCGGGGGCTGCTGGTGGTGCTGGTGGCGCCCGGTACAGGTGTGTGGGACCGGCGGCACTGGAAGTCGGCCGGCCTGATGCCGCGCCTCTCGAAGACGGTGGACGCCCTGCCGATGCCCGCCGAGGTACTGGTCGCCGAGTCCTACCCGGGCGCGGTGGCCCACACCGTCCTGGTCGTACGGCCGGACGGGCACCTGGTCACGGCCATGGGAGGCGTCCGGCCGGCGGAACTGTACGCGTGCGCGGAGGCGGTACGGGGTGGGGGCGGGGACGCGGGGAGTGGCGGCCCGGGGGACGGGTCGAAGGGTGACCCCGGGGGCGGCGTGGGGGACGGTGTGCGGGACGGTTCGAGGGCTGCGGGGTCGGTGGGACCTGCGGGGTCGGTGGGACCTGCGGGGCGCTCGGAGGGCGCTGCGGCGTTCGACGGTGTGGAGCGGGCCAGGGCTGAGACCGGGAGCGGGGCCGGGATCGAATCTGGGCTCGGGGTCGGGACCGGGAGCGGGGTCGGTCCTGGGCTCGGGCTCGGGACCGGGAGCGGGGTCGGGACCGGGAGCGGGGTCGGCGCGAGTTCGGAGGGGCCGTTCGCGCACCCGGCACGGCCGGACGACGGGCCGGAGCCTGCCGAGGGAGCGGCGTCCCCGCAGGCCGACAGGGGCACGGCCCGGGACGTGACGGAGGCGGAGGTCCGGTCGGGGGGCGGAACCGGTCGGTGAGCGCTCCCGCGCGCGCCGTGGCGCCGGTCGGCGAGCGCCCCTGCGCACGCCTCCGCGCCACCGTCGGCGGTTGACCCTGCGGGAAACCCCGTGCTTGACTCCGGAACGTGACGGAGAACGGTTCGCGCTTCTGGCGGAGGGTCCATCTGGACCTGGTCCGCTACGCGGGCTGCGTGTGTCGTCCGTCCTGCTGATCCGTATCCCTCCCCCGCGCGCCGCCGCGTCTCCCGCCTGCCCGCGCGCCTCTTCGCGATCACTCAGGACGGTTCCTGTGCCCGACGTACGTACTCCCGCGCGCCCGCGTCCGGACGCCACCGGCGGCCCCACCGCCGCCGAACTCCTCGACTTCGCCCGCCGTACCGCCGCCGACACCTCACTCATCGCTTCACTGCCCCTCGACCCCGAAGGCCGGACCTGGATCCGGCTTGACGGTCCCGGCGGCAGCGAGGCGTGGCTGATCGGCTGGCCGCCCGGTACGGGCACCGGCTGGCACGACCACGGCGGCTCGCACGGCGCGTTCGCCGCCGCCGCGGGCGAGCTGACCGAGCAGTCGCTCGCCGCCCAACTGCCCACCGAGGGCTGGAAGACACTGGAACTGGCGGACGGCGTGGACCGGCAGCGGAAGCTGGCCGACGGCCGCGGCCGCGCCTTCGGCCCCCACCACGTCCACCAGGTGCTCAACCCCTCCGAGGACGCGCACGCCGTCTCGGTGCACGCCTACTACCCGCCGCTGCCGCTGATGCGCCGCTACAGCCGCACCGGTCCCGTCCTGCGCCTCGAAGAGGTCGAGCTGCCCGAGGACTGGCGGTGAGCGCCGTCGACGCGCTACTGGAGGCGGCACGGGCCGGACTGGACCGGGTGTCCCCCGAGCAGGCCGCCACGGTCCAGCGGGACGGCGGTCTGCTGGTCGACATCCGTTACGCGGCGCTGCGCGAACGTGACGGCACCATCCCGGGTGCGCTGATCGTCGAACGCAACGAACTGGAGTGGCGTCTGGACCCCACCGGCGCCCACCGCGCCCCGGAAGCCACCGGCCACGACCTGCCGGTGATCGTCGTCTGCAACGAGGGCTACGCGTCGAGCCTCGCGGCCGTCTCCCTGCGGCAACTGGGCCTGTACCGGGCGACCGACCTGGTGGGCGGCTTCCAGGCATGGCGGGCGGCAGGACTGCCGGTCCGCGCCCGCGTCCACGACTGAGGTGACGGCGGGTCCGCCCGAAGCGGGCCCGCCGCCGGCTCGGTGCGGCGTCTCGGTGCGGCGTCTCGGTGCGGCGTCTCGGTGTGCGGCGTCTCGGTGTGCGGCGTCTCAAATGGTGGCGCCTCAGGTGATGGCGTCTCAGCGTGCGGCGTCGAACTGCCGGACCACGAGCGGCAGGGCCTTGCGCACCGTCCCGTTGTGGTCCACGTCCCCGATGTCCGTGAGCCGGTGGGCGGCCCCGTTGGCGGTGAGTTGCCGCTCGCAGTGGCGCGCGTTCTCGAACGCCACGTCCTTGTCACCCTTGGCGTGGTAGAGGTGCACCGGCACCTCCGGGCGCCAGTCGCAGGTGGTGTCCAGCGCCTTCAGCTGTTGCCGCAGCTTCCCCCGCGGGCTGCGCATCGTGTCGAGGAACTCCGGCGTGAACAGTTCCTCCGAGGTCGCCGGCAGCGCGGCCGCGATCTCCGACGTCTTGTGATCGCCGTCGAACAGGGACTCCACCGTCTGGTCGTACGGCGCGCGGAATGCCTGCCCCGGTGTGTCGTACAGCCCGTACATCCGGTCCCACGCGGTCGCGAAGTAGGCCAGGTAGAGCGACGACCGGACGATCTTGTCGTCGGCCGCCGCGGCCTCGAAACCGCTCAGGTCGAAGGGCCCGGCGATCGGGGCGAGCGCTCCCGGCCGGAAGTACGGGTCGGCGCCTCGCTGGAGGGCCCGGCCGACCATCATGGTGGCGGGCCCACCCTGGGAGAAGCCGCTGACCAGCACGTTCCTGTCGAGGATGCGCTGCTCCCGCCGGGCGAACACACGGGCCGCGCGCAATCCGTCGACCGAGGCGGTGACGGTCGCCCGCGGATGGTCGTACGGGTGGATGCCGGGGCCCTCGCCCAGGCCCAGGTAGTCCGGCGCGGAGACGGCCCGGCCGGTCGAGGCGAAGAGCAGGGCCGCCGCCCGGTCGGTGGACTGCTCGTTCACCGAGGCCACGTCGCCTCGGTACACGGTCGTCCCGTGCAGCCAGGACACGGTCTGGAGGACCCGCTTGCCGTTCTTGGGTACGGCGACCAGCTGGCTGGCCGTGGTGGGCTCGCCCCGGAGGCCGCGGGTGCGGTAGACGACGCGGTGGGCGCGTACGCCGTAACGGACCTGGGCCGCCTCGATACCGGCCTTCTCCAGACGGGCCGCGACCTCCTTCGCGTCCAGGTCGGCGACGAAGGTGACGGAGACCACCGAACCGGGCACCGAGCGCTGCTCGGCGGCGTCGGGTCCGGCCGTGGGTGAGGTTCTGGTCGCGGCCGTCGTGCCTGTGCCAGAGCCCGCACCCGGGCTCTTGGGTGTCGCTGCCGCCGTGGTCGTCGCCACTGCTCCGGTAGCCAGTACGGCCGCGGCGCACCCCAGGACGAGGATGCCGGGCGCGGCGGACCGTCCACGGCATTTTCGAGTGAAGATCATGCACCGCACTCTGCCGCCCACGGCACGCACAGCACATTGCAGCCAGCCTCCTCGTCGGAGGGGGCTTTCCCCGGAAGCCGGTCGGTGCAGCTCCGGCCACCGACGAGAACGGACACGGCTGCGGGAACCGGTCCGTCACCGGCCAACCTGTCCGTCACGAGCCGGACGGCACGTCGTGTACCGGACCGCACGTCACAGGCCGTACCGACCGTCGCAGGCCACGGCTCGCGTACCCATCGGCACGTGCCCCTTCCGGCCCACACCTCCGCCGGGCCCCGCCCCCATCGGCTCACACCCCGCCGCGATCACGCCTCCGGATCACGCCTCCGGCAAGTGGTACTCCATCAGCTCCGGGTCCTCCCCTCCTCCTCCAAGGCCTGCCGGACCACCCGCAGGGCGAGGCCCTCCGGATACCCCTTGCGGGCCAGCATTCCCGCGAGGCGCCGTATCCGCTTCTCCCGGTCCAGGCCCCGGGTCGTCCGCAGCTTGCGGTCGACCAGCTCGCGGGCCGTGCGCTCCTCCTGCTCGGAGTCCAGCTGCCCGAGGGCTTCGTCGACCGTCGAGGGGTCGACGCCCTTGGTGCGCAGCTCGCGGGCGAGCGCCCGGCGGGCCAGCCCCCGGCTGTGATGCCGGGACTCCACCCAGGCATCGGCGAACTTCGCGTCGTCGATCAGCCCCACCTCCTCGAAGCGGGACAGCACCTCCTGTGCGGCGTCCTCGGGGATGCCCCGCTCGCGCAGGGCGTCCCCGAGCTGCTTGCGCGTCCGCGCCGACCCGGTGAGCAGGCGCAGGCAGATGGCCCGCGCCTGCTCCTCGGGCGTACGCGGCGGTCCCGCCTCGGCCCTCGACGAGGAGGAACCACCGCCGTCCTTGCGTTTCCTACGGTTCTCGGCGCCGCCCGCGGCGCTGCCGCTCCCGCCCCGGCCGTCGTCGTCACGCCCCCCGTCGTGACCGACTCCCGCACCGGGGCCGTGGCCATGGTCGTCGGGCCATTCCGTTCGCCGCGTCACGATGGACTAGCTCTTGGCCGCGGCGGCCTTGGTGCCCTTGACGCCCTTGGCGGCCGGTGCCGGTACGGACTTGGCCGGGGCCTCCGCGTCGGCCGGCGCACCCGCCGCACCCGCCGCACCCGCCGCACCCGCCGCGTCCGCACCCGGCTCCGCCAGGTCCGCCGGCTTGACGCCGATGCCCAGCTTCTCCTTGATCTTCTTCTCCACCTCGTTGGCGAGGTCGGGGTTGTCCTTGAGGAAGTTGCGGGCGTTCTCCTTGCCCTGGCCGAGCTGGTCGCCCTCGTAGGTGTACCAGGCGCCGGACTTGCGGATGAAGCCGTGCTCCACACCCATGTCGATCAGGCCGCCCTCACGGCTGATGCCCTGGCCGTACAGGATGTCGAACTCGGCCTGCTTGAAGGGCGGGGCGACCTTGTTCTTGACGACCTTGCAGCGGGTGCGGTTGCCGACCGCGTCGGTGCCGTCCTTGAGGGTCTCGATACGGCGGATGTCGATGCGCACCGAGGCGTAGAACTTCAGGGCGCGGCCACCGGTCGTGGTCTCCGGCGAGCCGAACATCACGCCGATCTTCTCGCGGAGCTGGTTGATGAAGATCGCGGTGGTCTTGGACTGGTTGAGCGCACTGGTGATCTTCCGCAGCGCCTGGCTCATCAGCCGGGCCTGGAGACCCACGTGGGAGTCGCCCATCTCACCCTCGATCTCGGCCCGGGGCACCAGCGCGGCGACCGAGTCGATCACGATGAGGTCGAGCGCGCCGGAGCGGATCAGCATGTCCGTGATCTCCAGGGCCTGCTCGCCGTTGTCCGGCTGGGACAGGATCAGCGCGTCCGTGTCCACGCCCAGCTTCTTGGCGTACTCGGGGTCGAGCGCGTGCTCGGCGTCGATGAAGGCGACGGAGCCGCCGGCCTTCTGCGCGTTCGCCACCGCGTGCAGGGTCAGGGTCGTCTTGCCGGAGGACTCCGGGCCGTAGACCTCCACCACACGGCCGCGCGGGATGCCGCCGACGCCGAGCGCGACATCGAGTGCGGTCGACCCGGTGGGGATGACCTCGATGGGCTCGTTCGGGCGCTCGCCCATCCGCATCACGGCGCCCTTGCCGAATTGCCGTTCAATCTGTGCGAGCGCGGCGTCCAACGCCTTCTCGCGGTCCGTGCCTGCCATGGCTTCCACCCGGTTTGCTTGAGTCGATCGCTTCACATCCATGACGCTAACCCCTGCCACTGACAACGCGCCCGGACCCGGCTCCGGCCTGTGGATAACTCCCGGGAACTCCGGGCGGAAACACGGGTCGGACGTCTCATGAGAATAGATGTTCGATTTTGGTGTCAAGCGCACCACGCGGGGCCCGTCGCCCCGGTCGTCTCGAGCGTGACCGGGTGAACGGTCATGTACGGCGGGAAGGCGGGGCCCGGCCCGGCCGCCCGGCCCCTCAGCTCTCCTTGCCCCCCGCGCCGGGCCCGCTCCCGTCGCTCCCACCACTTCCGCCTCGCCCGTCCCGATCGCCCTCGTCCCCGTCCCCACCGGTCCCCCGGCCCTCCAGCGGCGCGGCCGGCGGCTCGTCGTGCAAGGACCGGCGCAGCCGCCGCAGGGCCGAGGTCGCGCGCCGACGCCGGTTGCCGCCCCGTACCCGTACCTCGTCCGTGACCTCGTACCGCTTCACGTACGCCCCCAGGAACGCCTGCAGCGTCGCGGTCGCCGGGATGGCGATCAGCGCGCCGACCGCACCCATCAGCGCCGTACCGGCGATCACCGACCCGAAGGCGACGGCCGGGTGGATGTCCACGGTCTTGGCCGTGATGCGCGGCTGGAGCAGGTAGTTCTCGAACTGCTGGTACACCACGACGAACCCGAAGACCCACAGGGCGTACCAGGGATTGACGGTGAAGGCGATCAGGATCGGCAGCGCGCCGGCGAGGTACGTGCCGATGGTCGGGATGAACTGGGAGACGAGCCCGACCCACATGCCGAGCGCCGGTGCGTACGGGACGCCCAGGATCTCCAGCAGGACGTAGTGCGCGATGCCGGAGATCAGTGCCATCAGGCCGCGGGAGTACAGGTACCCGCCGGTCTTGGCGACCGCGATCTCCCAGGCGCGCAGCACCTCGGCCTGCCGGGACGGCGGCAGGACCGAGCACAGGGCGCGGCGCAGCCGGGGCCGTCGGCGGCGAAGTAGAAGGAGAACAGGGCCACGGTCAGGAGGTTGAACAGGCTGCCCAGGACGGTCGCGGAGACGGCGAGCACGTTGTTGGCGCTGTCCTGAACGTACTTCTGCAGCCAGTCGGACTTCAGCAGATTGTTCTGCACCTCGACCCGCGAGAGGTGGGTGTGGAAGGTGGTGTTGATCCAGCTGATCACCGAGTCCAGGTACTGCGGGAACTCCTGGACCATGGTGGCGATCTGGCCCGCGAGCATCGAGCCGAGCAGCGCGAAGAAGCCCGCGGTCCCGACGAGTATGCCGAGGAAGACCAGTCCGGTGGCGGCTCCACGCCGCATCCCGCGGGCCGCCATCCAGTCCACGGCCGGCTCGACGGCCAGGGCGAGGAAGAAGGCGATCAGGACGTTCAGCAGCAGCGAGATGAGCTGGTGGAACGCCCAGCTGGCGAGCTGGAAGCAGGCCACGAGGGCGAGCGCCAGCACCATGGCGCGGGGCAGCCACCGTGGCATCCGCTGGGCGGCACCTCCGGGGCGCGGGTCGTCGTGACGGGTGGGATTCTCGGTCGCTGGCACGGGCCCAGTGTCGCTCACAGGTCCGACAACTCCCGCCCTGCCCCGCTCGGCACCGCCGCCCGCCCCCGGCCGATACCTCCGTCCGATACCTCCGTGCGGCCCTCCGCCGTCGCCTGAGCCGCCGTCCACGGGGCCGGCGCTCCCGGACCCTGCTCCCGGGCCCTCCCCGGAGCCGTCGCTCCCGTCAGCGCTTGTCGTACGGCACGTCCATCGTCGCGCAGACCACCCGCCACACGTCCTTGGCCTCCCACCCGTCCGCCAGCGCCTGGTGCACGGTCCGCCCGCCGAGCCCGGACATCACATGATCGCGCGCGAACGAGTCGGCGTACGCCTCACCGAAGTGATCCGCCATCCGCTCCCAGAAGACCGTCAACCGCATGAAACCCACTCCGCACTCGCCTTGACCTGCACGTTTCCCATACCTCGCACTCCCGGCAGGGCCGCGCCACCCTGCCGGCGCGGCCTCCCGCGCCGACGTGAAGGACGTGAATGTACGCAGAGTAAAGCCCAGGCCGGCCTGGCGGAGAGGCCGAAGGGTGGAAGGGCGCAGCAACGGCGTGCACGCGGGCGCTCCGAGGACGGACACAAACCGGCGCCCCCACCAGTTGGGCCGGCCGGCGTGCCAGGAATGCGGACCGCCCGGTGCCAGGACTACAGACCGTCCGCTGCCGGGTCTGCGGACCGCCGCTGTCGAGGCCGGGGCCCGTCCGCTGCCAGGCGACCGTCAACCGCGCACGTCCGGTACCCCGCCCCTGAGAGTGCAGCCACGTCCACGCCGGTGCCGGGCGGCGCGCGCGGCCCTACCGTCGGTCCATGGCGGAAAACGGAGCACCACAGCCGACCTCACTGGCACGTGCCGAGCGTTTCATCTGGCTCACTGCCCGGGTGCTCGAACAGCGCCGTTTCGCGTACCACTTCCTGGAAGGCAGCGCGGACGGTGTCGACGCCGCGCTCACCGCCTACGAGAACCCCGACGGCGGTTACGGCCACGCCCTGGAACCCGACCTGCGCGGCCCGGTCAGCCAGCCGCTGCACACCGCGCACGCCCTGTACGTCCTCGACCTCATCGGGCGCTGCGGTGGCCGGCGGGCCGAGCGGATCTGCCGCTATCTGACCGGGGTGTCCACCCTGGAGGGCGCGCTGCCCGCCGTGCGTCCCGAGTTGCGCGACTATCCGGCCGCGCCGTGGCTCCCGGTGCCCGACGACCCGCCGAGCGCCCTCCTGACCACCGGTCCCGTCGTGGGCCTGCTGCACCACAACGCGGTGTGGCACGCCTGGCTCTTCCGGGCCACGGACTTCTGCTGGCAGGCGGTGGAGTCCCTGGAGCGGACCCATCCGTACGAGGTCCAGGCGGCGCTCGCCTTCCTGGAGGGCGTCCCCGACCGGCCGCGCGCCGAGGCGGCCGCACAGCGCCTGGGCGTCATGGTGCGCGAGCAGCGGCTGGTCCTCCTGGACCCGGACCGCACGGCGGACGCCCCCGTACCCGACGGTTACGCGCCCGGTGAGCACCATTTCGCGTACGACTACGCGGCCACGCCGGGCTCCCTCGCCCGCCGCTGGTTCACGGACGCGGAGACGGACCGGGCGCTGGACCACCTCGCCGCCCTCCAGCGGGAGGACGGCGGCTGGCCCGTGAGCCGGCGCGTGTGGGCCCCCGGAACGGCCCTGGAGGGCCGCCCGATGGTGACGGTCAAGGCGCTGCTGACGTTGCGCGCGTACGGGCGCCTCGCCGCCCGGTAGCGGGTACGGGTGTGACACCGGCGGGTGCCGTCGGGCCCTCGGGGGCACCGGACTCGCGCCGACGGGGCAGGCCGGAGAACCGACGGGAAGACCGACCGGAGGGCCGACCGGAGGACCGACCCGAGGACCGACCCGAGGACCGACAGCGGGTGCCTGACCAGCCCAGGTGCCCGGCGCGCATGAGGAGCTGCCCGGCATGACGGATGGTTTGACGCAGCACAGTCCGCACAGCCCGCACAGTCCGCACGGGGAGAGCACCAGGACGGGGGCCGGAGCCCCCGGGCCCGCCCTCACGGCCATCTCCGGTGCGGCCCCTGGGCACACGGGCGCGTACGCCAGGGCAGGGCTGGTACGACCGGAATCCGGCTCGCCTCAAGCCGGGGCCGGAGACGCGGATCGGGACAGGGGGGCCGTTCGGTGACCCGTGCGACCGGGCCCGGGGCGTACCCCGGCGAGCTCTCTGGAATGACCGCTTCCGAGCACCGGCGGGCCTGGCGCGCCACCTGGCTGCTGGTCGCCTTCATGCTCGTCAACTTCGCCGACAAGATGGTGATGGGCCTGGTCGCCAACCCGGTGATGACCGAACTGCACCTGACCCGCGAACAGTTCGGCTCCGCGTCCGCCGCGTTCTTCGCGCTCTTCAGCCTGGCGGCGCTCGGCGGCTCCTTCCTCACCCGTACGGTGCGCACCCCGGTCCTGCTGCTCGGTATGGCGCTGCTCTGGTCCGCCGCCCAGTTGCCGATGCTGCTCGGCGTGGCCGGGTTCGGCGTCCTGGTCGCCACCCGGGTGCTGCTGGGCGCGGCGGAGGGACCGGCGACCCCGGTGGCGGTGCACCACCTGCACGGCTGGTTCGAGGAGCGCGACCGTACACTGCCGACCGCGATCTTCCTGGTCGGCGCGGCGGTGGGCGTCGCCGTCGCGGCGCCGGTGCTCGGCGCGGTCACCGCCGCGTGGGGCTGGCGCTGGACGTTCGGCGTGGTGGGCCTCGTCGGCCTGGTGTGGGCGGCGGTGTGGCTCCGGTACGGCGAGGAAGGGCCCCTGGCGCCTCCGGTGGGACGGCGGCGCGTCAGCGATGCCCCGGTGGGGCAGCGATCCGCCGACAGCGCCCCGGTGGGACGGCGGTCCACCGACGGCGCCCCGGTGGGAAAGCGTCCCGCCGGTGACACCTCCCTCGGCGGCGGCTCCGTCCCGTACCGGAAGCTGCTGTTCTCCAGGACCTGGCTGTCCGCGGCGCTCGGCGCGTTCGCCGCCTTCTGGACGGTGTCGGCCTCGCTCACCTGGGCCGTGGACTACTTCCAGGAGGTCGGCGGGCTGGGGCTGCGCCAGGCGAGCCTGTTGATCATGCTGGCCGCGCTGGCCAAGGGCACCGCGATGCTGACCCACGGCCTGCTCGTACAGCGCGCGGGCAGGCGCGCGGCGGCCGGTCTGCGCCCCCGTGCCCCCTCCCCTCCGGCGTGAAGAACGGGCTGGTGCTGCTCCTCTCGGGCGCGGCGACCCTGGCCTTCGCCGCGACGGACGTGCTGTGGCTGAAAGCCGTCCTGCTGCTCGGCCCGATGGCCGTCTCGGACATCATCATGACCGTGGCGCAGACCTCGGTCTCCCGGATCTCTCCCGCGAACCGGCGCGGCGTTACGCTCGGTTCGTTGACCTGCGTCTTCGCTCTGGCCGGCGTACTGGCTCCCGCGGTGACGGGCCGACTGGTGGACGCCGGGGAGACCGTCGCGGACGGGTACCTCGGCGCGTACGGGACGATGGCGGGCCTGACGGTGCTGGCCGGAGTGGCCGTGATGCTCTTCCTGCGCCCCGAACGGGACGCGCGGCGGCTGGGGGTCGCGGAGGCGAGGGTCGTACGGGGGTGACCGCTTCCCGTCCTCGCCTCCCGCACCCGCCCGGTGCCCTCACCCGCCCAGCGCCCGTATCCCCGCCGTCACCGCCACCGCGACCGCCACGACCAGCAGGAACGGCGCGCGGAGCAGCAGCGCGACCACCGCGGCACCGACGCCCGCCAGCTTGGCGTCGAACAGCAGCTGCTGCCCGTCACTGAAGGTCTCCTGGGCGGTGAGCGCGGCGAGCAGCGCCACCGGCACCAGGGCGGCGAGGCGCTTGACGAGCGGCCGCTCCAGGGCACCCGCCGGTACCAGGAGGCCGAGGTACTTCACCAGGTAGCAGCCCACGGCGGTGACGCCGATCGCGATCCAGACACTCATCGTGCGTCCACCTCTCCCGCGCTGTTCCCCCGTACGTGCGTATCCACGCCGGTTTCGGGCCGGTCAGCGGTACGCGTACGGGCCCGGCGCCCCTCCGCATACAGGACCGCCGGTGCGGCGAGCGCCGCGACCAGGACCGGCACACCCGCCGGCAGCAACGGCAGCGACATCAGGAGCAGTACGACCGCGAGCCCCGCGGCAAAACGTTCCACCGCAGAGGTGAGCAGGGGAGCCAGCAGCGCCACGAAGACCGCGGGTCCGGCCGCGTCCAGGCCCCAGGCCGCTCGGTCGCCCAGGGCCCCGGCGCCCTTGGCCCCGGCGAACGTGGTGAGGTTCCACAGGAGGTACAGGGTCAGCCCGGTGACCGCGAACCCGAGGCGTGCGCTGCGCCGGTCGGGCTGGACCAGGGTGACGGCCGAGGTCTCGTCGATGACCCAGTGGGCGGCGAACGGCTTGACCGCGGCCCGGAGCCCGAGGAGGCCGGACAGCCGCAGTCCGTAGAACGCGTTACGAGTACCCAGGAAGAACGCCCCGGCCGCGGCGGTGAACGGATTGCCGCCCGCGGCCAGCGCGCCGACCAGCGCGAACTGCGAGGCGCCGGTGAAGACCAGCAAACTCAGCGCACAGGTCTGCAACAACGACAGGCCCGAGCCCACCGCGGTCACCCCGAAGGCGAAGCCGGACAGCCCGACGGCGACGCCGACGCCGAGCGCGTCCCTGACGACCGCGGAAGGAGGCTTGGCCGGCCGTGGCTGATGTGTCTGTTCCGGCTGGTGTTGCTGATGAGATTGGATTGTCTGGTGCGCTTGGAGTGTCTGCTGGGGCTTCCCGTCCTGTCGCAACTCGTCTGTCCCTTGGGACTGTTGCGACTGCCGGTCGTATTCTCGCTGCGTTTCCTGTGCCACGCTCCGGACCCTAGGAAGCGCCCTCCCCCGCGGTCTTGTACGTTCTTGCGCCGCCCGCCCGCTCACGCCGGTACGCGCCCGGCGGCACACCCACGATCCGGGTGAAGTGCCGGTTCAGATGCGGCTGGTCGGTGAACCCGACGGCGACGGCGGCGTCCGCCGGTGCCGTGCCGGCTTCCAGGAGCCGGCGCGCCCGGCGTATGCGGGCGTTCGTGAGCCAGGTGTGCGGGGGCATCCCGTACGTGTTCTTGAAGGCGCGCAGCAGGGCGAACGGGCTGGTGCCCAGTTCCCGGGCCAGGTGCTCCAGGGTCGGTGGCGCGGTCAGCCGCGCTTCCAGGAGCGCTCTGGCGCGCTGGGCGGTACGGGTTCCCGCTGTGGCGGGCATACGGGTCGGCAGCGGACCGCCGTGGCGCCGCAGCAGCCGGGCCACCACGATGCGCAGCAGGCTGTCGGCGGCCAGCGCGTTGCCTTCCTCGGCCGCGCGGTGCACGGCGTTGACGAGGTGGACGGCGAGGGTGTCGTCGACGAGGGTCTCGGTGAACGCGGCGGTGCCGGTCAGGCCGGTCGTCTCGGCCGCGATGCCGGCGACGAGCTGTTCGGAGGGGTAGAGCGTGGAGTACGACCAGCCCTCCGGCGCACCGGCCTGCGCGGTGTGCGGCACCTCAGGGTTGATCATGATGATGCCGCCGTGCCCGGCGTCCGTGACGCCGCCCGGCAGTCCGACCCGCTCGACGCCGCCGGTGACGGCGCCCAGGACGTAACCGTCGTGGGAGTGGCGGGGGAAGGAGTGCCGTACATAGCGGGCGCGCAGCAGGTCCAGGCCGGGGAGTTCGGCGTACTGCCAGTGCCGGGCCCACTCGCCGCCCTTGCGGCCGGCGGGCGCCGCGGCCGGAGGCCCGCCCGTACACGCTTCCGGGCCCGGCCCGCCTTCCGCGCCCCGCATGTCCGCCGCCCCGTGCCCCGTCATGGCTCAATTGTGCTGCGGCCCGGCCTGCCGGGGGCTGTCCGTCCGGCACGTGGACGGCGCCGACCGCCGCCGCTCACCCGCATCAGCGCAGGTGAACGGCGGGTCACCGGCGATTGTCAGTGGTCCGTTGCACGATGGGGGACATGGCCAAGGCAGCGCTCGACTCGTTCTCCCCCGCGACCCGCGACTGGTTCACGGGGGCGTTCCGCGCGCCCACCGCCGCGCAGGAGGGTGCCTGGCGGGCCATCGGCGAGGGATCGGACGTATTGGTGGTCGCGCCGACCGGCTCCGGCAAGACGCTGGCCGCCTTCCTCGCCTCGCTCGACCGGCTCGCGAGCGTCCCGGTGCCCGCCGAGCCGAAGAAGCGCTGCCGCGTGCTGTACGTCTCCCCGCTGAAGGCCCTGGCGGTCGACGTCGAGCGCAACCTGCGCAGCCCGCTGACCGGCATCCGCCAGGAGTCCGTGCGTCTCGGGCTGCCGGAGCCCGACATCCGGGTGGGCATCCGCTCCGGTGACACCCCGGCCGCCGAGCGCCGGGCGATCGCCAACCGGCCGCCGGACATCCTCATCACCACCCCCGAGTCGCTCTTCCTGATGCTGACCTCCTCGGCCCGGGAGGCTCTGGAAGGCGTCGAGACGGTCATCGTGGACGAGGTGCACGCCGTCGCGGGCACGAAGCGCGGCGCCCACCTCGCGCTCTCCCTGGAGCGGCTCGACCATCTGCTGGAGCGTCCGGCCCGGCGCATCGGCCTGTCGGCGACCGTGCGCCCGGTGGAGGAGGTCGCCCGCTATCTGTCGCCGCAGCGCCGGGTGGAGATCGTCCAGCCGCCGTCCGGCAAGGAGTTCGACCTGTCGGTGGTCGTCCCCGTCGAGGACCTGGGCGAGCTGGGCGGCTCCCCGTCCAGGAGGGCGACACCGGCGAGAAGCCCTCCATCTGGCCGCATGTCGAGGAGAAGATCGCCGATCTGGTGCAGGCGCACCGCTCGACGATCGTCTTCGCCAACTCCCGGCGCCTCGCCGAGCGCCTGTGCAACCGGCTCAACGAGATCGCGTACGAACGCGCCACCGGCGAGGCGCTGCCCGAGAACCACTCCCCCGCCGAGCTGATGGCGGAGGCCGGTGCCGCCAAGGGGGCGCCCGCGCTGCTGGCCCGCGCCCACCACGGCTCGGTGTCCAAGGAGCAGCGCGCCCAGGTGGAGGAGGACCTGAAGGCGGGCCGGCTGCCGGCCGTGGTCGCCACGTCCAGTCTGGAGCTGGGGATCGACATGGGCGCGGTCGACCTGGTGGTACAGGTCGAGTCACCGCCGTCGGTGGCCTCCGGACTCCAGCGGGTCGGCCGCGCCGGTCATCAGGTCGGCGCGGTGTCCCGGGGCGTGGTCTTCCCCAAGTACCGCGGCGACCTCGTGCAGGCCGCGGTGGTCACGGAGCGGATGCGCGCCGGGTCCATCGAGTCGTTGCGCGTCCCCGCCAACCCGCTCGACGTGCTGGCCCAGCAGCTGGTCGCGATGGCCTCGATGGATACGTGGGACGTGACCGAACTGCTGGCCCTGGTCCGCCGGTCCGCCTCCTTCGCGGCGCTGCCCGAGTCGGCGTTCAACGGCGTGCTGGACATGCTCGCGGGCCGCTATCCGTCCGACGCCTTCGCCGAGCTGCGGCCGCGCGTCGTGTGGGACCGGGTGGCGCAGACGGTCACCGGGCGCCCGGGGGCGCAGCGGCTGGCCGTCACCTCCGGCGGCACCATTCCCGACCGGGGCCTCTTCGGCGTCTTCCTGGCCGGCTCCGAACCGGCGAAGGGCGGCGGCCCGTCGGACACCGCGACGCGCGGCGCCTCCGGTCGGGGTGGTGGGCGACGGGTGGGCGAACTGGACGAGGAGATGGTCTATGAGTCCCGCGTCGGCGATGTCTTCACCCTCGGTACGACGTCCTGGCGCATCGAGGACATCACCCGTGACCGGGTGCTGGTCTCCCCGGCCCCGGGCGTGCCCGGCAGGCTGCCCTTCTGGAAGGGTGACCAGCTCGGCCGCCCCCTCGAACTGGGCCGCGCGCTCGGCGCGTTCCTCCGTGAGATCGGCGCGCTCGCTCCGGAGGCCGCCCGCGAGCGGCTGGCCGCCGCCGGCCTGGACGACTGGGCGACGGGCAACGTCCTCGCGTACCTCGCCGAGCAGAAGCAGTCCTGCGGCCATGTGCCGGACGACCGCACGATCGTCGTCGAGCGCTTCCGCGACGAGCTGGGCGACTGGCGGGTGGTGGTGCACTCCCCGTTCGGCGCGCAGGTGCACGCCCCCTGGGCGCTCGCCCTCGGCGCCCGCCTCGCCGAGCGCTACGGCATGGACGCACAGGTCATGCATGCCGACGACGGCATCGTGCTGCGCCTGCCGGACGCCGACCTGATGGGCCTGGACCTGCTCGACAGCGACACCGGCGACTTCGACCCGGCGGCCCGCGGCATGGAGTACGACCCCGAGCAGTCCCCCGTGGGCGCCGCCGACGTCGTCTTCGACAAGGGCGAGGTCGACCAGGTGGTCACGGACCAGGTGGGCGGCTCGGCCCTGTTCGCCTCCCGGTTCCGCGAGTGCGCGGCCCGCGCCCTGCTGCTGCCCCGCCGCAGCCCCGGCAAGCGCACCCCCTGTGGCAGCAGCGGCAGCGCGCGTCCCAGCTCCTCCAGGTGGCGGGCGAGTTCGGGTCGTTCCCGATCGTGCTGGAAGCCGTCCGCGAATGCCTCCAGGACGTCTTCGACGTACCCGGCCTGACCGAGCTGATGGGCGACATCGAGGCCCGCCGCGTCCGTCTCGTCGAGGTCACCACGCCCGAGCCCTCCCCCTTCGCCCGCTCCCTGCTGTTCGGGTATGTGGCCCAGTTCCTGTACGAGGGCGACTCCCCCTCGCCGAGCGCCGGGCCGCCGCCCTCTCCCTGGACTCCCGACTGCTGGCCGAACTGCTCGGCCAGGCCGAACTGCGCGAACTGCTCGACGCCGACGTCCTGGCCGAGCTGGAGAGCGAACTTCAGTGGCGCACCGAGGACCGCCGGGTCAAGGACGCGGAAGGCGTCGCCGACCTGCTGCGGATGCTCGGCCCGCTCACCGACGAGGAGCTGGCCGAGCGCGGCGCCGAGTCCGGATGGGTCCGGGAGCTGGCGTCCGCCCGCCGGGCCATCACGGTCCGGATCGCCGGCCGGGACCACTGGGCCGCGATCGAGGACGCGGGCCGGCTGCGCGACGCCCTGGGCACGGCCCTGCCCGTGGGCGTCCCCGAGTCGTTCACCGAGCCCGTCAAGGACCCGCTCGGCGACCTCCTGTCCCGCTATGCCCGTACGCACGGCCCGTTCACCTCCGAGCAGGCCGCCACCCGCTTCGGCCTCGGCACGGCCGTCACCGACGGCGCCCTACAGCGCTTGGCCGCGGCCGGCCGCGTCGTCCAGGGTGAATTCCACCCCTCCGGCATCGGCCAGGAATGGTGCGACGCCCAGGTGCTGCGCCGCCTGCGCCGCCGCTCCCTGGCCGCGCTCCGGCACGAGCTGGAGCCCGTACCGCCCGCCGCCCTCGCGTCCTTCCTCCCGCAGTGGCAGCAGGTGGGGCCCCTGCTCCCCCGGCACACCACGGTGCGGGGGCGCGGCGCGGCGGCTCGTACGGTCTGCGCGGCATCGACGGCCTGGTTCGCGCCGTCGAGCAGCTGCAAGGCGCGTCCGTGCCCGCCTCCGCCCTGGAGAAGCTGGTCCTGCCGTCCCGGGTCGGCGACTACGCCCCGGCGCTGCTGGACGAGCTGACCTCCACCGGCGAAGTGCTGTGGGCCGGCGCGGGAGCGCTGCCCGGCAAGGACGGCTGGGTGTCCCTCTACCTCGCCGACACCGCCCCGCTGCTCCTGCCGCCACCGCACCCGCTGGAGCTGTCCCCGCTGCACGAGTCCGTCCTCCAGGCTCTCGCCCCCGGCTACGGCCTCTTCTTCCGCCAGCTCGCCGACCAGGTCCGCGCCACCACCCACCCCGAGGCGACCGACCCCCAACTCGCCGACGCCCTGTGGGACCTGGCCTGGTCCGGCCGCCTCACCAACGACACCCTCGCCCCGCTCCGGTCCCTCCTCGGCTCGGGCCGCACGTCCGGCTCCACCGCCCACCGCGCCAAGCGCGCGGTCCCTCGCGGCCGGTACGGCACACTCACCGCCGCCACCGGCCGTACGGGCCGCCCCACCGCCTCCCGCTCCGGCCCGCCGACCGTCGCCGGCCGCTGGTCGCTGCTCCCCGCCCCCGAACCGGACCCCACCCACCGCGCCCACGCCCTGGCGCGCGCCCTCCTGGACCGCCACGGCGTCGTCACCCGTGGCGCCGTGGCCGCCGAAGGCGTCGAGGGCGGCTTCTCCGCCGCCTACCGCGTCCTGGCCGTCTTCGAGGAGACCGGACAGGCCCGGCGCGGCTATGTGGTCGAAGGGCTGGGAGCGGCGCAGTTCGCGATGGACGGTGCGGTCGACCGGCTCCGTGCCGTCAACACCGGCCGCGAGCGGGTCGCCGACGAGTACGCCCAGGACGGCCCGGGGGCCGCCGCTCCGCCGGACCGCAGCGGACCCTGGTACTGGCCGCCGCCGACCCGGCGAACGCGTACGGAGCCGCCCTGTCCTGGCCCGAGCCGCCCGACGGCTCGACGCACAAACCGGGCCGCAAGGCGGGCTCCCTGGTCGTCCTCGTCGACGGCGAACTGACGCTCTACATGGAACGCGGCGGCAAGACCCTGCTGGCCTGGACGCGCGCCACCGACGGCACCGCACCCGACAGCGGCTCCCCCGCCGGCACCCGCCTGCGGCTCGCCCTCGAAGCGCTCACCGACGCGGCCCGCGCGGGCGCCCTCGGCACGATCACCGTGGAGCGCGTCAACGGCGTCGCCGCCCTGACCGCCCCGCTCGCCCCGGCCCTGGAGGCCGCCGGTTTCCACCCCACACCACGCGGCTTCCGCCTCCGGCCATGACCGTCATGACGCGGCCAGCCGCAGACCGCTTCCGTACGCCGTGCCGGGGCGCCATGTCCGTACGTCGCGTCCGCGCGTCGCCACCGCACACAACGTACGTACGTGGAAGGCGTCCGCACACCGCATCCGTACGCGATCCATGGCTCGCCCGGCCGCCCGGACCAGCCGAACCCACGGCCCCACATCCGGTACCCGGCTCCCCACGCCCCGGCTCCCGCACCCAGCCCCCGCATCAGCCCCCAGCTCCCACATCCAGCTTCTTCTTCCGGCCTCCACCCGCAGCCCGCCACCCACCCCCACCCGGCACAATGTCCCCATGCCCGAAGGCGACACCGTTTGGCGTACCGCCCGCCGTCTGCACGAAGCGCTGGCCGGCAAGCCGCTGACCCGATCCGACCTGCGCGTGCCGAAGCTCGCCACCACCGACCTGTCCGGCCGTACGGTCCTGGAGGTGGTCCCGCGCGGCAAGCACCTCCTCACCCGCGTCGAAGGCGGACTGACCCTCCACTCCCATCTGCGCATGGACGGCGCCTGGAAGATCTACGCACCCGCCGAGCGCTGGCGGGGCGGCCCCGCCCACCAGATCCGCGCGGTCCTCGCCACCGCCGACCGCACCGCCGTCGGCTACCGCCTCCCCGTCCTCGAACTCCTGCGCACCGCCGACGAGGACGACGCCGTGGGCCACCTGGGCCCCGACCTGCTCGGCCCCGACTGGGATCCGGCCGAGGCCCTGCGCCGCCTGCTCGCCGACCCCGCCCGCCCCCTCGGCGAGGCCCTGCTCGACCAGCGCAACCTGGCCGGCATCGGCAACGTCTTCAAGTGCGAACTGTGCTTCCTGCTGCGCGCCTCCCCTGGCTCCCGGTCGGCCGTCTGCCGACACCGGAACGCGCGACGACCCTCGCCAAGAAGCTCCTGGAAGCCAACAAGGACCGCCTCGCCCGCGTCACGACGCCGAGCGCCCGCCCGGACCGCCGCCAGTGGGTCTACGGCCGCGCGGGCCGCCCCTGCTTCCGCTGCGGTACACCGATCCGTACGGGCGAACAGGGCCCGCCCACCCAGGAACGCGTCACCTACTGGTGCCCCACCTGCCAGCCGGAGGAGGACGGGGCGGCGTCGGAGGGCGACAAGGCCGCCCCGGAACACGGCGCCTGACGCCACGTCACCTCGCGCCATTTCCCCTACGCGCCGCCGCCCTCGTCACCCCGTAGCGCCGTCACCGCAACGCCCCGCTCCGTCACGTCATCGAAGCAATCGTCACCGCGCCACCACCCGGCTGTACCGCGCCGCCCCGGCTACCCCGCCCTCCCGCCCCTTCGGCCAATCAGGTGACCTTCCCTCTCCCCCATCCCCCCTTCTCCCCTACCACCAGCCGCCGGGACCTCCACCCCGCCCCCGGCCCCGCCCACCCGGCCTCCTGCCCCTGTTCCCGCCTTTGCTCCCGCCCCCGCCCCTCCCCCGCATCCGATCCGCCCACGGCACGCAGTGCACCGGCAACAGGCTCAGCCCCCACCCTCCGGCCGCCACCGCTCCCTCGACGATCCCTTGTGTGCCCGGCCACAGCGTCAGCCGCAGTACGGCCCACCACCACAGACCCGCGGCGGCAACCCTGGCCGCCAGCCGGGCCGGAGATATGCCGAACCGGGCGAAGAAGTCGTGCCTAGCCATGGCTGCCTCCTCCGTCCGACGCTAGACGGACGCAGCCGCCCAGCGGGAGGGCGCACCGGGGCACAACCGGCGCGAACATTTCGACGGGGCCCGCTCGTCCATGCCCCGTTCTCACGGATCTCTGTCTTCCCGGTATTTTCGCGCGCCACCACCCGGCCCGCATCCAGACGCCCGCAGGCCGGCTCCCGGCCCGACGGACGCGCACCCCGGCGCGTCCGCCGCCTTCCGCCCCGTACACCAGCCCGAACCCGTACCTCCCCGGCCCGTCGCCCGGTGTCTCCTACGCTGCACTGAATGATCACCGCCGACGGCGGGCACCGCCCGAGATCCACCGAACGGAGGCCGCCCGTGAGCACCGATTTCCCCGCCCGCGAGCTGCGCATCGGAACCCGTACGAGCCCCATGGCCCTCGCCCAGACCGCCCAGGTCACCCAGCTGCTCCACCAGCTCGACCCGCGGCTGCGGACCGTGGCCGTCCCGGTGCGGACCGAGGCCGATCTCTGGCAGGGCGAACTGTCCGGCATCGGCGGTAAGGGCCTGTTCGTGAAGGCGCTCGACGCGCGGTTGCAGAGCGGCGACATCGATCTCGCGCTGCACTGCCTCAAGGACGTGCCCGGTGATGTGCCGCTCCGCGCGGGCCTGGTCGTCGCCGCCCACCTGGAGCGCGCCGACGCCCGGGACGTCCTGGTCGTCCCCGACCACTCGGCGGTGCGTCATCTCGACGACCTCCCGCCCGGCGCCCGGGTCGGCACCGCCTCCGTACGCCGCCGGGCCCAGCTCCTGCGCACCCGCTCCGACCTGCGGATCATCCCCGTACGCGGCGCGGTGGGCACCCGCCTCGACCTCCTGGACGGCAAGCACCACACCCCCACCGCCCTCACCGACTCCTCCCAACCCGATCAACCCACTCGCCCCACGGCTCCCACCAACCCCACCCAACCCCCACCCTCGACGCCTTGATCCTGGCGAGTGCCGGACTGGCGCGGCTCGGCCTGAGCCACCGGGCGCGGCAGGTCTTCGAGGTCGAGGAACTGCTGCCGGCCGTCGGCGCCGGTGTCCTGTCCCTGGAGTGCCGCCGCGACGACAGCGCCGTAGCCGCGCTGCTGGCGCAGCTCAACCACGAGCCCACCCTCACCGAGGCGACTGCCGAACGCGTCATGCTCCAGGGCTTGCGCGGGCACTGCAACAGCCCCATCGCGGGCTACTGCGTCACCGGCCCGGGCGGCCGCTCTCGCTGCGCGGCATGGTCTTCTCCCCGGACGGCGCCGCCTTCGCGCAGGTCCATCTGTGCAGCGACGCCCCGCACGACCCGGCGGCACTCGGCGCGCACGCCGCCACCGAACTCCTCAGCCAGGGTGCCCGCTCCCTGATCGACACCGGAATCCCGCTCTGAACCGCCTTCCCGTACCTCCCGCATTTCGCACACCGACCCCGGCCCGAAAGGCCGGTGAAGGCAGGCGTACGCTCCCGATCATGGAGGGGCGTAAGGCGCTTCGGCGCCGTATTCGTATCTGGCTTGTCGTCTTCATCATCGGTCTCGTGCTGAGCGGTCTGACGGCTTTTCCGCTCACCACGGAAATCCGGTGGGCCGACGAACTGCTGCGGTCGGACGCGTCATCACTCGCCGGGCATTTCCCGGGACTGGTGGAGTGGATCGGCAGGGCCCGGGAGGGGTTGGAGGCGACCGACGCGAAGTATCCGTTCATGCTGTACGGAACGGACTGGCTGGCGTTCGCCCACCTGGTCATCGCGGTGGCGTTCTACGGCCCGTTCCGCGATCCGGTCCGCAACATCTGGGTCATCGACTTCGGCATGATCGCCTGCGCGGGAATCATTCCACTGGCCCTCATCTGCGGCTCGATCCGCGGAATTCCGTTCTACTGGCAGCTGATCGACATGTCGTTCGGCGTCTTCGGCGTGATTCCCCTGCTGGTGGTCCGCCGAATGATCAAACGCCTGGAGGCGTACGAACTCGCCGCCTAGCGGTCCAGCCGTGGATTGCGACCTTGCCGGCCAGGGTTGGTGTGCAGGCGGATGCGGCCACCGTTGTACCTCGTGAGCCGTATCGGCATACGAAGAGCAAGCAGTGGCCGCCGACGACAGCGAAGTGCCGGCCGCAGGCCGGACGCAGAATCGCACAGCTTCAGCACAAGACCTCCCCCGCATCCCGGGGGAGGTCCGTGCCATGGAACGTCAGCCGGCCTGGCTGCTGTCCTTGAGCGTGCCCCAGCCGTGCCAGCGGTCGATCTCGATCCAGGCGCTGACCCGGGCGCGGTCGCGCTGCGGGTAGGAATCGTCGAGGTAGTGACGGGCCAGCCGGTCGATGTCGGCCAGGTCCTTGTCCTCACGGAACTCGGTGACGCGGCCGATGATGCTGATGTGGGTGTACCAGCTCGACTCGTCGAGGATGGTGATCGTCACCCGGGGGTCGTTGCGCAGGTGCTGCAGGCGCTTGCGGCCCTCGTCCATGTTGACGAGCACCCGGCCGTCGTCCCAGAGGTACCAGGTCGCCGTGGAGACCGGCTGACCGTCCGACCGCAGGGTCGTGATGACGGCCGGGTTGGCCTTCTCCAGCATGGCAACCGCCTCTTGCGGCAGCGGGGGTTTCGACATAGCGGACACTCCTCCATACGTTGCTGATCCGGGGTTCGTTTCCCCGACATGATCGTCCGCCCACACCTTCCCGATTCACAGACACGCCACCCGCACAGTCACCTCGGTCGGCCGCCCCCGGCAGTGTTCTGACAAGAACAGCAGCGCGCGTCGGGTGCTTCCGAGCGCGATCACACGCGTCCGGTGCGCTGGTCGTGCGCCCTCGCAAGGCCCCATCACGCTCCGCTACCGTCGGCGTCTCGGACCATGGTCGACGGGAGCGCGTCGTGGACATCAAGCACAGGAGCCCGATCGGGGATGACGGGCAACAGCCAGGTCGGCCGATTCCGCCACCTGAGCCACAGCCCGAGCCGGACCAGAAGTGACCCCCACCTCCCCCGCCTCCAGCCCCACAACCACCCTCCTGACCCAAGTGGCCGCCTCGCTCGGTCGCCCCGTTCCTGCTGTGTGGGCCGACGCTGTGCGGGCCGAGCCGCGGGACCGGTTTCTGCCGGGCCTGATCTGGCTCCGTGACGGTGCCGGCGGTTACGTGTCCTGCGACCGCGCCACGGATCCGGTCCGCTGGGCCGAGGCGGCGTACCGCGACGTGCCGATCGTCACGCGGATCACCGAGGACGCCGACGGTTTCCAGGAGCCCACCTCGTCCGCTTCGGCGCCCGGCACGGTGCTGCGCATGCTCGCGGACGCCGCGCTCGGCGACGGGCAGCGCGTACTGGAGATCGGCACCGGCACCGGCTTCCACGCGGCCCTCCTCGCCCACCGGCTCGGGGCCGACCGTGTGGTGAGCGTCGAGATCGACCCGCTGCTCGCCGAGACGGCCCGCGCCAACCTGAAAGCCGTCGGCCACGCCCCGACGGTGATCACCGGTGACGGGGCTCACGGTCACGCCCCCGCCGCCCCGTACGACCGGATCATCTGCACCTGCTCCGTACGGTCCGTCCCCGCCGCCTGGCTCGCGCAGACGCTGCCCGGCGCACGCCTCGTCGTGCCGTGGAGCACCAGCTGGATCACGTACGGCACGCTCGTCCTCACCCGGCGCCCGGACGGCACGGCCGCCGGGCAGTTCGCCGGTTACGGCTCCTACATGGTGATGCGCGGCCAGCGGGCGTCCGCCGACCTCGATCGCGACCTCCTGCGCGCGGGGCAGCGCCCCAGCCTGAGCAGTACGGCCCTCTCCCCTGGTCGGTGGCCGGCGACAGCCTCGACGCGCAGTTCGCGATCGGGCTGCGTGTGCCCGACGTGTGGCACTCCTGGGCCTCCGACAGCGGTGAGGCGCACACCCGCCTCTGGCTGGCCGACGACGCCGCTACGTCCTTGGCCTCGGTGGATTACGACGGCCGGCAGACCGCCACCTACCGCGTGCGGCAGCACGGGCCGCGCCGGCTCTGGGACGAGATCGAGGCGGCCCACCGGCGGTGGGTCCGTGCCGGCGCACCGGAGATCGCCCGCCACGGCCTCGTCGTCACCCCCGAAGGGCAACGCCTCCGGCTCCGCCCGTAACGGCCGAGCGCCTGGCCCGGCCCCGCCCGTGACGGCCGAGCAACCTGCCCGGCTCCCCCCGAAACGGCCAAGCGCCCCCTGACGACATCAGAGGGGCGCTGAAGAGGCTGGTCACGCTGCATACGGACCGGTCGGCCAGGAAGGGCCACGACCGGTCACGCGGACTCGGCTTGGAACATCCAGTGGTGCTTCTCCAGGTCGGCGGTCAGGCCGATGAGGATGTCCTGCGAGACCGGGTCGGGCTCGTCCGTGACACGGATGCGCTCACGCATCCGGGCGATGACGGCGCCGAGCGCGTCGGTCACGACCCGGACGACCTCGGCGTCCTTGATCCAGTTGTCCTGCACCGTGTCGATGCCGCTGGTCTTCGAGACCGTCTCGGCTCGGCCGTCCGGCGAGACACCGATCGCCGAGGCGCGCTCGGCCACCGTGTCGGCGTAGGCGCGGGCCGTGTCCACGACATCGTCGAGCTGGAGATGTACGGACCTGAAACGCGGGCCGATGATGTTCCAGTGGACCTGCTTCGCCACGAGCGAGAGATCCACCAGGTCGACGAGGGCTCCCTGCAGTGCTTCCCCGACCACCTTGCGCGCGTCGTCGGACAGCGTGCTCTTGACGACAGACATCCATTTACTCCTTTTCAGGGCGAATGAATACGTTCGCCCGTCGTACAAACGATTGGTCCTGTCTGTACGGATCGGGTACCCAGATGTGCTGCGGTAATGCGCGGACACCTCACCTTCAGGACGAAGGTCCTCACCGCCCCGTCCGTCGCCCCGGACACTCGGGCCACACGGCCCCAGAACGCCGCGAACCCCGCCCGGCGGCGCCGGACGGGGTTCAGGGAAGTTCAGGAAAGTCGACAGGGCGCGTAAGGCACTCACCGGCGCGCAGGAAGCTCGCGGTAACGCACTCACAGGTGCTCGGCGCACTCAGAACACTCGGGAGGAGCACTCGGGAAGACGGACGCGGAAGGGCCCGGAGCCCATGGCCTCAGGCCGCCACGACGTCCACGGCCTCCGCGGGAGCCTTGATCGTCACGCGGTCCTCCGGCACCCCGGCCAGCGAGGTCACGGACACCGCGTTC
Source organism: Streptomyces sp. Ac-502 (assembly GCF_045222935.1). Classification (NCBI taxonomy): domain Bacteria; kingdom Bacillati; phylum Actinomycetota; class Actinomycetes; order Kitasatosporales; family Streptomycetaceae; genus Streptomyces; species Streptomyces sp. Ac-502. The sequence continues at coordinate 7,590,245 of NZ_JBHFFO010000001.1, read as the reverse complement.
AGCTTGGGGCGGACCGGTGCGGGCACCGGGTCGCTCGCGGCGGCGGAGCGCGCCAGCTCGGCGAGCGCCAGCTCGTCGCTGACCTCCCGCATGAGCTCGGACATGCGCACGTCCAGCGCGTCGCAGATCGCCGAGAGCAGTTCGGAAGAGGCTTCCTTCTGTCCCCGTTCGACCTCGGACAAGTAGCCGAGCGACACCCGGGCGGAGGAGGAGACCTCGCGCAGGGTGCGGCCCTGGCGCTGACGCTGTCGGCGCAGCACGTCACCCAGCAGGCGACGAAGCAGAATCATCGCTGGCTCCCTCCTCGGACCTCGGATCCGGATCCTTCTCGCCCCACCGTACCGCCTCGGGCCGCGGCCGTGCGGGGCGCGAGTTCGTGTTCACTCAGGGCTGCAAACATCAAATTTCCCCCGTTGTTCCGTATCCTGTGCGGCCGCGTTCTCTGTCAGTTGGCTCACCAGCAGCCGGAGCGCCCCCGCCACCGTGTCCCGGCGAATCCGCCGGCGGTCGCCGTCCAGCGTGAGGCGCAGCACACCGCCCGCTCCGCCGGGGCCGTCGGCCGCGACGAAGACGGTGCCCACGGGCTGTCCGTCCTGGGGGTCCGGACCGGCGACCCCTGTAGTGGCGATACCCCAGTGCGCGCTCAGCACACGCCTTACACCACGGGCCATCTGGCGGGCAACCTCCGCGTCCACGGCTCCGCGCGCGTCGAGCAGCGGCCCGTCGACCTGGAGAATGTCCCGTTTGAGCTCGGTCGCGTACGCCGTCACGGAGCCCCGGAAGACCCGGGAGGCTCCGGGTACCCCGGTGAGCGCTCCGGCCACCAGCCCGCCCGTGAGCGACTCGGCGACGGCCAGGCTCTGCCCGCGCGCGGCGAGGATGTCGAGCACCTGGGCCGCCGCGGACGCCGCCTCGGCGGTCGGCTCCCCGTCACCCTCGCCCGCCGAGGCACGCACGGCCTCGGGGGTGTCAACAGCGTCAGGGGCGTCAGCGGCCTCAGGGGCGTCCAGAGCGCCGGCGGACTCGCCACCCGCTTCTCCGCCCGCCTTCCGGCCCGTATCAGCGCGCATTTCCGCTGCCACTTCGGAAGGTCGCCCGGGCGGTCGGCTCCGGATTCACCGTACGGAGTTCCCGTCGTCCGCCACGGCCCCGGACCGGCCCGCGGCCCCCGCGCTCCCGGCAGGGCCGTCACCGTGCGCCTCCGCGGCCGCCCTGGCCCGTTCCTCGGCCTGTACGGCCCGTGCCTCGGCCAGCCCGGCGCGCCGCAGGGCGACCGCCTGCCGTACGTAGTCCAGGCCGGTCACGACGGTCAGCGCCACGGCGACCGCCATCACCCACCACCGGAACGACGCCAGCGGCCCGGTCAGCATGAGCACGTACATGCCGACCGCGGTGCCCTGGGCGAGGGTCTTCAGTTTTCCGCCGCGGCTGGCGGGGATCACCCCGTGCTTGATCACCCAGAACCGCATCAGGGTGATGCCCAGTTCCCGGAAGAGGATGACGCCGGTCACCCACCAGGGAAGGTCGTCCAGGACGGACAGGCAGATCAGCGCCGCACCCATGATCGCTTTGTCCGCGATCGGGTCGGCGATCTTCCCGAAGTCCGTCACCAGGTCGTACTGGCGTGCCAGGTGGCCGTCGAACAGGTCGGTGATCATGGCGATGGCGAACGCCGCCCAGGCGAACGAGCGCCAGGCCGGGTCGTAACCGTCGCCGTGCATCAGCAGCATCACGAAGGCCGGTACGAGCAGCAGCCGCACCATGGTCAGGACGTTGGCGATGTTCCACAGTCCGGCCGTCCGGACGGCCGGCGCCGGGCGGTGGTGCCCACCGGCCGCGGAAGCCGGGACTCCGGTCATCTGCCCGCCTCCTCAGTACACGGCGCGCCGTCCACCGACAGCACCTCGGCCACCAGGTCGACGCCCTCGCTGGACACGACCTTTGCTTCGACCATACGACCCGGCGCGAGATCGAGTGAGGTGCGCAGCAAGGTGACGCCGTCGGTCTCGGGGGCCTGGTGCGCCGCGCGCCCCACGACCCCGTCCTCCTCGTCGACGCTGTCCACCAGGACCCTGAGGGTCTCCCCCAGCCGCTCCTCGGCGCGCTGCGCGGTCAGCTCCTCGGCCAGCCGGGAGATGTGCGCGAGACGCTCGGCGACCTCGTCCGGGTCGACCTTCTTCTCGTACGTGGCGGCCTCCGTGCCGTCCTCGTCGGAGTAGCCGAACACGCCGATCGCGTCCAGCCGGGCCCCGGTCAGGAAGCGCTCCAGCTCGGCGACGTCGTCCTCGGTCTCGCCGGGGAAGCCGACGATGAAGTTCGAGCGGGCACCGGCCTGCGGCGCCTTCCCGCGGATCTGCTCCAGCAGGCCCAGGAAGCGGTCGGTGTCGCCGAAGCGCCGCATGGCGCGCAGCACGCCCGGCGCCGAGTGCTGGAAGGACAGGTCGAAGTACGGGGCGACCTTGTCGGTCCCCGTCAGCACGTCGATCAGGCCGGGGCGCATCTCGGCGGGCTGGAGGTAGCTGACCCGGACGCGCTCCAGGCCGTCGACGGCGGCCAGCTCCGGCAGCAGCGTCTCCAGCAGGCGGATGTCGCCCAGGTCCTTGCCGTAGGAGGTGTTGTTCTCGGAGACCAGCATGATCTCCTTCACGCCCTGCTCCGCCAGCCAGCGGGTCTCGCCGAGCACGTCGGAGGGACGGCGCGAGATGAAGGAGCCGCGGAAGGACGGGATGGCGCAGAAGGAGCAGCGGCGGTCGCAGCCGGAGGCCAGCTTCACGGAGGCGACCGGGCTGGTGCCCAGCCGTCGCCGGAGCGGCGCACGGGGCCCTGAGGCGGGCGCCACGCCCTCCGGCAGGTCCGCGGGGGCCGGAGCCGGTTCCGCGGCGCCGTGGCCGGGCAGGGCGACGCCTGCGGCGTCCTGGCGCTCGGCGGGGCTGATCGGCAGCAGCTTGCGGCGGTCGCGCGGAGCGTGCGCCTCGACGTTGCCGCCGCTCAGGATCGTCTGCAGCCGGCCGGAGATGTCGCTGTAGTCGTCGAAGCCGAGGACGCCGTCGGCCTCCGGGAGGGCGTCGGCCAGCTCCTTGCCGTACCGCTCGGCCATGCAGCCGACGGCCACCACCGCCTGGGTGCGGCCGTGGTCCTTCAGGTCGTTGGCCTCCAGCAGGGCATCGACGGAGTCCTTCTTGGCGGCCTCGACGAAACCGCAGGTGTTGACGACGGCGACATCGGCATCGGCGGCGTCCTCGACGAGGTCCCAGCCGTCCGCTGCCAGGCGGCCTGCGAGCTCCTCCGAGTCCACCTCGTTACGGGCGCAGCCAAGAGTGACAAGGGCGACGGTACGGCGTTCGGGCATGGAGTCAGCGTACTTTGTCCCGGCAACCTCCATCGCTGCCAGGGTTGCCGGGTCCGGCCGGCACCCCGGCCCCGGCCCGCCTCGGGCCCGGTCCCGGCCTGGTCAGCCCGCCTGCGGGCCCGCCGAGTAGCTCAGCCGCTCGACCGCTCCCTTGTCGCCGACCTTCTCGACCTCCTTGCCGTTGACGAACAGCTGCACGACCCCGGCGTTGCCGACGACCAGGTCGATCCGCTTCTTGTCGGTGAAGGTCTTGGACTCGCCCTTCTTGAGCAGGCCGTCCTCCAGCAGCCGGCCGTTGGCGTCCTTGGCCGAGATCCAGCTCTGCCCGTCCTTCGCGGTGATCTTGATGGTGACCTTGTCCTTCGGCACGCCCGCGATGGCGCTCTCCGAGGGCCCGGGGCCGGGGACGGTGCTGGGCCTGGCGGTCTTGCCGGACTTGCCGGCGGCGGGCTTGGTCGGCTGCACCGGCGCCACGGTGTTCTCCCCGTCGGCGACCGCGCTCCCCTTGCCGCCGCCGCTGAAGAGGGTGAAGCCCACGAAGCCCACGACCACGACGATGGCCGCGACCATCGCCGCCGTCCAGTTCGGGCGGCCCCGCTCGGGCCGGATGCGCTCGGCCTCGAAGAGGGGCGCCGCGGGGGTCGGCTCGGGGCGGCCGCCGCGGTCCCCGTCGAACTGCGCGATCAGCGGTTCCGGATCGAGTCCGACGGCGCGCGCGAGCGTGCGCAGGTGCCCTCGCGCGTAGACGTCGCCGCCGCAGCCTGAGAAGTCGTCCTGCTCGATGCCCTGCACGATGGGCACGCGCACCCGGGTGGTGGTACTGACCTCGTCGACGGTCAGCCCCGCCGCGATACGGGCCTGCTGGATGGCGTGGCCGATGGAGGGCCGGTCGTCTTCGGGGGAGTTGCCGATGGACACGTGGGCGCCTTTCGAGCGTGAGCCACCTGCTGGAGGTTCAGTCTAGGGGTGTACCGAAAGGGTCGGGCAAGCGGAAGAGCGGACTTTGTACGCCATCAGAAGGCCGGGGAGGCCGCCGGACGCCCGGTCCGGTTGCCGAGGCTGCATCATCCTCCCACCACCTCCCTCAACTTGACGTAGCGACGGAGGAAACGGTTGCTTTCGATCTCCGACAGCCGCTCCGGACCGCCCGTACGAGTGAACTTGGGACGCGGCTCCTGGACTTCCGCCGCCGTCGCCCCGCGCCGGGTGACACACCCGGACGACGGCTCCCGGAGAACAGCGGCCGCTACGAAGGCGTCTCCCCCGGATGACCGCCAGTACGCCCTCCAACTCGTCCGGCTTGACCATGACGTCGCGCGCCTTCGACCCCTCGCTCGGCCCGACGATGTTGCGCGACTCCATCAGGTCCATCAGCCGCCCGGCCTTGGCGAAGCCCACCCGCAGCTTCCGCTGGAGCATGGACGTGGACCCGAACTGGGTGGAGACCACCAGCTCAGCGGCCTGGCACAGCAGGTCCAGGTCGTCGCCGATGTCCTCGTCGATCTCCTTCTTCTTGGCCGTGCCGACCGTGACGTCCTCCCGGAAGACCGGCGCCATCTGGTCCTTGCAGTGCTGGACGACCAGCTGGACCTCGTCCTCCTGCACGAACGCGCCCTGCATGCGCACCGGTTTGTTCGCGCCCATCGGCAGGAACAGGCTGTCGCCCTTGCCGATGAGCTTCTCCGCGCCCGGCTGGTCCAGGATGACCCGGCTGTCGGCGAGCGAGGAGGTCGCGAACGCCAGCCGGGACGGCACGTTCGCCTTGATCAGACCGGTCACCACGTCCACCGAGGGCCGCTGGGTGGCCAGCACCAGGTGGATGCCGGCGGCGCGCGCGAGCTGGGTGATGCGGACGATGGAGTCCTCCACGTCGCGCGGCGCGACCATCATCAGGTCCGCCAGCTCGTCCACGATCACCAGCAGGTACGGGTACGGCGACAGGTCGCGCTCGCTGCCCTCCGGCGGCTCCGCCTTGCCGCTGCGCACGGCCGCGTTGAAGTCGTCGATGTGCCGGTAGCCGTAGGCCGCCAGGTCGTCGTAGCGCAGGTCCATCTCGCGCACCACCCACTGCAGGGCCTCGGCGGCCTTCTTGGGGTTGGTGATGATCGGGGTGATCAGGTGCGGGATGCCCTCGTACGCGGTCAGCTCGACGCGCTTGGGGTCGACCAGCACCATCCGCACCTCGTCGGGGGTGGCGCGCGCCATCACCGAGGTGATGAGGCAGTTGATGCAGGACGACTTGCCGGAGCCGGTCGCGCCGGCCACCAGGATGTGCGGCATCCGCGCCAGGTTGGCCGAGACGTACCCGCCCTCGACGTCCTTGCCGAGGCCGACCAGCAGCGGGTGGTCCTCGCCCGCCGACTCCGCCGAGCGCAGCACGTCGCCGAGGTTGACCATCTCCCGGTCGCTGTTCGGGATCTCGATGCCGACCGCGGACTTGCCGGGGATCGGGCTGATGATCCGGACGTCCGGACTGGCGACCGCGTACGCGATGTTCTTGGCCAGCGCGGTGATCTTCTCGACCTTCACCGCGGGGCCCAGTTCGACCTCGTAGCGGGTGACCGTCGGGCCACGGGTGAAGCCGGTGACCGCCGCGTCGACCTTGAACTCCTGGAAGACGGTGGTCAGCGACTCCACGACGGCGTCGTTGGCCGCGCTGCGGGTCTTGCCGGGACCGCCGCGGGTGAGCAGGTCCAGCGACGGCAGCGAGTAGGTGATGTCGTTGGACAGCAGCAGCTGCTCGGCCCGCGAGGGCAGCTCGCCGGACGGTTCCGGCGCGGACTTCGTGAAGTCCGGCACCGGGCCCGAGGGCTTGTCCCCACCGCCCTGGCCCGGGCCGCGGGCGGGCGGCACCGCGCCGCTGTCCTGCTTCTTGCCGGCCGTGGGCCGCTCGTCCTCGTGGTGCTCACCGTCCCGGCGCTCGCCGGAGATGCTGCTGCTGAGGTCGGCGACCAGGGGCGAGGGCTGGACGCCGTGCAGGACGGCCCCGTCCAGCGAGGCGGCGGCCGCCGCGGCCACGTCGACCGCGTCCATGGGACGGTCGACGGGCTGCAAGGGTGTACGGCGCCCGCGACGGCGCTTCGCCAGCGCCGCCTCCTCTATGGCGTCCGGATCGTCCGCGGGGACCGGCCCGGCGGCGCGCCGCGCGCCCCGCCCCGACCGGTCGCGCCAGTCCTCGGCGTACTCCTCGGGCTCCGCGGCCACCGGCTCGGGCTCGTACACCTCGACCAGGCCCAGCCGGGCACCGAGCAGCCGCAGCCGCTGCGGGATGGCGTTGACGGGTGTGGCGGTGACGACGAGCAGACCGAAGACGGTGAGCAGCACCAGCAGCGCCACCGCCAGGGTCTGCCCGACGGTGAAGATCAGCGGCTTGGACGCGGCCCAGCCGACATAGCCCCCGGCGTCCTGCACGGCCGCTATGCCGTCCCCCGGCCCGGCGACCCGCAGGCCATCGCGACCTGCCCCAGGATGCCGATGACCAGGGCGGACAGCCCGATCACGATCCGCCCGTTGGCCTCGGGCTGCTCCGGGTGCCGGATCAGCCGCAGCGCGATGCCGCCGAGGAGGATCGGCACGACCAGGTCCAGGCGGCCGAAGGCGCCGGTGATCAGCAGCCGGACGAGGTCGCCGACCGGGCCGCTGAGGCTGGACCAGGTGCCCGCCGCGATGACCAGGGCGAGGCCGAGGAGCAGCAGCGAGAGCCCGTCCTTGCGGTGCGCCGGGTCGAGGTTCTTCGCGCCGCGCCCGAAGCCGCGGAACATCGCGCCGACGCCGTGCGCCAGCCCGAGCCAGCAGGCCCGCACCAGGCGGTAGACGCCGCCGGTGGGCGACGGCGCGGGTCTCGGCGGCGCCTTCCTGGCGGCCGCCCTCTTCGCCGGCGCGCGCTTGGCCGGCGCGGTCTTCTTGGCGGGCGCCCTCTTGGCCGGAACCGGCGCCTTCTTCGCCGGCGCTTTCTTCGCGGCGGCCTTCTTGGCGGCGCCTCCGGGCTGTCCGGCGCGCTGCTTCGAGGGGCCCGCCGTGCTCTGGGAACCCTTGCCGGACGTACGTGAGGCCATGGTGACGAGATTACAGGCGACGGCCACAGTGACACGAGCGCTCGGCCCTTCACCCATTCGTGTCGCGCTCCGCGCCGGACACTTCACGCCGACGGCTCACGACACCGGCACCGCACACGGCTGGTGATGGCCCGTCAGGGGCACGCCGGGGCCGGGGACCCGCCGCCATGGCCCGCAGGCCGCCCAGCGGGCCGCTGGAACGCCTGACGGCGCCGTGGCAAGGCGCGCGTCAGGACGCGCCGTTGCCCGTGCCGGGCTCCAGGGCGTCCAGCGCCCGCCGCAGTCCGGTGAGCTTGCGCTCCAGATGGGCCGCGGTCGCGATGGCCGCCGCGTCCGCCGACTCGTCCAGCTGCTTGGACAGCGCCTCGGCCTGCTCCTCCACGGCCGCGAGCCGGGCGGACAGCTCGGCGAGCAGCCCGGCGGGCTCCCTGGCCTCGTCCGCCGCGGCACGGCCGCTCTCCAGCTGGAGCCGCAGCAGCGTCGCCTGCTCCCGCAGTTGACAGTTCTTCATGTACAGCTCGACGAAGACCGAGACCTTGGCGCGCAGCACCCACGGGTCGAACGGCTTGGAGATGTAGTCGACCGCACCCGCCGCGTAACCACGGAAGGTGTGGTGCGGGCCGTGGTTGATGGCGGTCAGGAAGATGATCGGGATGTCCCGCGTCCGTTCGCGCCGCTTGATGTGCGCGGCCGTCTCGAACCCGTCCATCCCCGGCATCTGCACGTCGAGCAGGATCACCGCGAAATCGTCGGTGAGCAGTGCCTTGAGCGCTTCCTCCCCGGACGATGCCCGCACCAGTGTCTGATCGAGCGCGGAGAGGATCGCCTCCAGCGCCAGCAGATTCTCCGGCCGGTCATCGACCAGGAGGATCTTGGCCTTCTGCACCATGGCCCGTCCTCCTCGCCCCGGCAATGAACCGGACGCCGCCCCAGGGGACGGCTCTGTCATGCCGCCCGTCCTTGTGCCGGTCATCGTAGCCGCACCCCGCCTGTCGCCACACCCTGTCACCGCGATGTCACTGTGCACGTAGCACAAACGCAGTGAGAGACCAGAAGGTTCCCCGAATACCGCTCTCCCACACGTGGCCGGCCACACTGAGTCAACATGCGGGGAACCTTACGAGCCTCATTTGACGAACGTGTCACCGCGTGCGCATCCATTGCTCCATCACCGTCAGCAGGTGGTCGGTGTCCACCGGCTTGGTCACGTAGTCGGACGCCCCGGCCTCGATGCTCTTCTCCCGGTCGCCCTTCATCGCCTTCGCGGTCAGCGCGATGATCGGCAGCCCGGCGAACTGCGGCATCCGCCGGATCGCGGCCGTGGTCGCGTAGCCGTCCATCTCCGGCATCATGATGTCCATCAGGACGAGCACCACGTCGTCGTGCTGCTCCAGGACCTCGATGCCCTCCCGGCCGTTCTCCGCGTACAGCACCGACAGCCCGTTCTGCTCCAGCACGCTGGTCAGCGCGAAGACGTTACGGATGTCGTCGTCGACGATCAGCACCTTCTCGCCGTGGAAGCCGCCGTCGAACCCGCCCGACACCAGGTCCTGGCCGTTGCCGATCCAGGGCTCCTCGACGGACGCCTGCGCGGGCTCCTCCGCGGGCCGCGGCGCCGCCGGTACGGGCGCGGCCGGCAGCTCCGGCCGCGGCGCCTCGACGGCGGCCGGGCGGCGGCGGCGCCGGGCGAGCCCCGGGCCGCTGCCCCGGGACGGCGCGACACCGGTCTGTGCGGCCTCCTCCGCGGCCTGCCGCCCGAGCTCCGCGTCCCGCGCCTCGGCGTCCATCGCGAGGCCGCCCGCGACCAACTGCGGGTAGCCCTGCGGCGGCAGCCCGCCCGGGTTGTACGGCAGGTAAAGCGTGAAGGTCGAGCCGCGGCCCGGCTCACTGGCGGCGTGGATCTCGCCGCCGAGCAGCCGCGCGATCTCCCGGCTGATGGACAGGCCCAGGCCCGTACCGCCGTACTTGCGGCTGGTGGTGCCGTCCGCCTGCTTGAACGCCTCGAAGATCACCCGCATCTTGCTGGACGCGATGCCGATACCGGTGTCCGTCACCGAGAACGCGATCATGTCGGCGTCCGGCTCGCGCAGCGCGCCGTGCTCCAGCAGATGCTCACGGATGTCCGTCGGCACGTCGTCGCCGGCCGGCCGGATGACCAGCTCGACGGCGCCGCTGTCGGTGAACTTCACCGCGTTGGCCAGCAGGTTGCGCAGGACCTGGAGCAGCCGCTGCTCGTCGGTGTGCAGCGTGGCGGGCAGCTCCGGGGAGACCCGTACGGAGAAGTCGAGTCCCTTCTCCGCGGTCAGCGGCCGGAACGTGGCCTCCACGTAGTCGACGAGCTGGACCAGCGCGATCCGGGTCGGACTGACGTCCATCTTGCCCGCCTCGACCTTCGACAGGTCCAGGATGTCGTTGATGAGCTGGAGCAGGTCGGAACCGGCGCCGTGGATGGTCTCGGAGAATTCGACCTGCTTCGGGGAGAGATTCCCCTCCGCGTTGTCGGCGAGCAGTTTGGCGAGAATCAGCAGCGAGTTCAGCGGCGTCCGCAGCTCGTGCGACATGTTCGCCAGGAATTCCGACTTGTAGCGCATCGAGACGGCGAGCTGCTCGGCGCGCTCCTCCAGGACCTGCCGCGCCTCCTCGATCTCGGTGTTCTTCACCTCGATGTCGCGGTTCTGCGCGCGCAGTTGCTCGGCCTTCTCCTCCAGTTCGGAGTTGGACAGCTCCAGCGCCTTCTGGCGGCTCTCCAACTCGCCCGAACGCTCCTTGAGTTGTTCGGTCAGCTCCTGCGACTGCTTGAGCAGCACCTCGGTCTTGGTGTTGACGGAGATGGTGTTGACGCTGGTCGCGATCATCTCCGCGATCTGGCTGAGGAAGTCCTTCTGGATCTGGGTGAACGGCTGGAAGGAGGCCAGCTCGATCACGCCGAGCACCTTGTCCTCGAAGAGCACCGGCAGCACGATCACATTGGCCGGAGGCGCCTCGCCCAGCCCGGAGGCGATCTTCAGATAGCCGGAGGGCACGTTCTCCACCAGGATCGTGCGCTTCTCCGCCGCCGCCGTGCCGATCAGGGTCTCCCCGGCCGGAACGTCGTCGGCATGGTGCCCATCGAGTAGCCGTACGAGCCCATCAGCCGCAGCTCGTAGGCGCCCGGCTCACCGCCGTCCGCGCCGATCTCGTTGCTGTCGCCGGGCTGCGCGGCGAGGAAGAACGCGCCGTGCTGCGCCGAGACCGCCGGGGACAGCTCGCTCATGATCAGCGTCGCCACGTCCTTGAGGTCGCGGCGGCCCTGCATCAGGCCGGAGATCCGGGCCAGGTTGCCCTTGAGCCAGTCCTGCTCCTCGTTGGCCAGGGTGGTCTCGCGGAGCGTGGAGATCATCGTGTTGACGTTGTCCTGGAGCTCCAGGATCTCGCCCGCCGCGTCCACGTCGATGCGGACGTTGTGGTCGCCCAGGGTCACCGCGGCGGCGACGGCGGCGATCGCCCGCACCTGACGGGTCAGGTTGCCCGCCATCTCGTTCACCGACTCCGTCAGGTCCTTCCAGGTGCCGGCCACGCCGCGCACCTGGGCCTGGCCGCCCAGCTGGCCGTCCGTACCCACCTCGCGGGCCACCCGGGTGACCTGCTCGGCGAAGGAGGAGAGCTGGTCGACCATCGTGTTGATGGTCGTCTTCAGGGCCAGGATCTCGCCCCGCGCGTCGATGTCGATCTTCTTGGTCAGGTCGCCCTTGGCGATGGCCGTGGTGACCATCGCGATGTTGCGCACCTGGCCGGTCAGGTTGTTGGCCATCGAGTTCACCGACTCGGTCAGGTCCTTCCACGTACCGGCGACACCGGGTACGCGGGCCTGGCCGCCCAGGATGCCGTCGGTGCCCACCTCACGGGCCACCCTGGTGACCTCGTCGGCGAACGACGACAGCGTGGTGACCATCGTGTTCACCGTGTCGGCGAGCTGCGCGACCTCGCCGCGGGCCTCGACCGTGACCTTCTTGGTCAGGTCGCCGTTGGCGACCGCCGCCGAGACCTGGGAGATGTTGCGCACCTGGATGGTCAGGTTGTTGGCCATCAGGTTGACGTTGTCGCTCAGGTCCTTCCAGATGCCGGTGACCCCGGGGACCCGCGCCTGGCCGCCCAGCTGGCCTTCCGTACCCACCTCACGGGCGACGCGCAGCACCTGCTCGGCGAAGAGCGACAGCTGGTCGACCATCGTGTTCACGGTCGTGACCAGTTCGAGGATCTCGCCCTTGGCGTCGACGGTGATCTTCTTCGACAGGTCGCCGCGCGCGACCGCGGTGGTCACCTCGCCGATGCTGCGCACCTGGGACGTCAGGTTGTTCGCCATGAAGTTGACGGACTGGGTGAGGTCCTTCCACGTACCGCTGACGCCCTGCACCTCGGCCTGGCCGCCCAGGATGCCCTCGGTGCCCACCTCGCGGGCGACGCGCGTCACCTGGTCGGCGAACGACGACAGCTGGTCGACCATCGTGTTCAGGGTGTTCTTCAGCTCCAGGATCTCGCCCCGGGCGTCCACGTCGATCTTCTGCGACAGGTCGCCGCGGGCCACCGCCGTCGCGACCTGCGCGATGTTGCGCACCTGGGCGGTCAGGTTGCCGGCCATGCCGTTCACCGAGTCGGTCAGATCGCGCCAGACGCCCGCGACGCCCGGCACCTGCGCCTGACCGCCGAGCCTGCCGTCCGTGCCGACCTCGCGGGCCACTCTGGTGACCTGTTCCGCGAAGGCCGAGAGCTGGTCGACCATCGTGTTGATGGTGTTCTTCAGCTCCAGGATCTCGCCCCGGGCGTCCACGTCGATCTTCTGCGACAGGTCGCCGCGCGCCACCGCCGTCGTCACCTGCGCGATCTGCCGCACCTGGGACGTCAGGTTGCCCGCCATGAAGTTGACGGAGTCGGTCAGTTCCTTCCACGTACCGCTGACGCCGTCCACCCGGGCCTGACCGCCGAGGCGGCCCTCCGTGCCCACGTCCCGGGCCATCCGGGTGACCTGGTCGGCGAACGAGGACAGCTGGTCCACCATCGTGTTCACGGTGTTCTTCAGCTGGAGCATCTCGCCGGACACGTCGACGGTGACCTTCTGCGACAGATCACCGTTGGCCACCGCCGTCGTCACCTGCGCGATGTTGCGCACCTGACCGGTGAGGTTGCGGAAGGCCGTGTTCACGGAGTCCGTGAGGTCCTTCCAGGTGCCCGCGGCGCCCGGCACGGCGGCCTGGCCGCCCAGCTCGCCCTCGACGCCGATCTCCCGCGCGACGCGCGTCACCTCGGCACCGAACGAGGACAGCTGGTCCACCATCGTGTTCACGGTGTTCTTCAGTTCGAGCATCTCGCCCGCGACGTCGACCGTGACCTTCTGCGACAGATCACCGTTGGCCACCGCCGTCGTCACCTGCGCGATGTCCCGGACCTGCCCCGTCAGGTTGCGGAAGGCGTTGTTCACCGAATCGGTGAGGTCCTTCCACGTCCCCGCGGCGCCCGGCACCTGCGCCTGTCCGCCCAGCTGGCCCTCGGCCCCGACCTCGTTGGCGACCCGGGTGACCTCGTCCGCGAACGTGCGCAGCGTCTCGGTCATCGTGTTGATCGTGTCGGCCAGCTGCGCGACCTCGCCGCGCGCGCTGACCGTGACCTTCTGCGACAGGTCGCCGTTGGCGACCGCCGTGGTCACCTGGGCGATCCCGCGCACCTGGGCGGTGAGGTTGCCGGCCATCAGGTTGACGGAGTCCGTGAGGTCCTTCCAGACCCCCGCGACACCCGGCACCTGCGCCTGGCCGCCCAGCTCGCCCTCCGTACCGACCTCGCGCGCCACCCGGGTGACCTCGGAGGCGAAGGAGGAGAGCTGGTCCACCATCGTGTTGACGGTGTTCTTCAGCTCCAGCATCTCGCCGGCGACGTGCACGGTCACCTTGCGTGACAGATCACCCTTGGCGACGGCCGTGGTGACCAGCGCGATGTCCCGCACCTGCGCCGTCAGCCGGGACGCCATCGTGTTGACGGACTCGGTCAGGTCCTTCCAGGACCCGGACATGCCGCGCACCCGCGCCTGCCCGCCGAGCTTGCCCTCCGTACCGACCTCGCTGGCGACCCGCGTCACCTCGTCGGTGAAGGCCGACAACTGGTCCACCAGACCGTTGACCGTACGGCCGACCTTCAGGAACTCCCCGCGCAGCGGATGCGCCGAGGTCCCGTCCGTACCGCGCGAGCGCAGGTCCATCCGCTGTTCCAGGTCGCCCTCGGACACCGCGGAGAGCACCCGGCCCACCTCGGACACCGGCCGTACGAGATCGTCGACGAGGGCGTTCGAGGCGTCGACGGCCGCGGCCCAGGAGCCTTCGCAGGCGCCGGCCTCCAGCCGTTCCGTGAGTTTTCCCTCACGGCCGACGACCCGGCGCACCCGCGCCAGCTCTCCCGTCAGGTGCAGATTGCGGTCCGCCACCTCGTTGTAGACAGCGGCGATCTCCGACAGCACTCCGTCACCGGAGACCGTCAGCCGCTTACGGAAATTCCCGTCCCGCATCGAGACGAGAGCAGCCAGCAGCCGGTTCAGCGCAGCCGTATCCACCTCAGTCGTCCCGTTGCTCCGGGAACGTCCGCCTTTCGCGCGCGTGCTCGTGCCCCGCGCCGCTGCGCCAGACTCCACCGTGTCCCTCCCGCAGGGTCGACCGTTCTACCCGGGCCTTCTCTTTGAGCTTGCCCAGTGTTTCACCATGGCCCAACCAGGCCATAACAGTTCGGCAGCATCGCATACCGTCCCGAAGCACGATCGGGGCGCAAACAGACGTGACCGGCATCCGCACGCGCGGCGAAGGTAAGTAACCTGGCATCCGGCTGTCCACCCGCCCCGGCCGTCCAGCACGGGCAGTGGGGAGCACACCAGGCTTTCGGAGGGGCGCCGCCATGGTGGGAGAGCAGATCACCGACACACGCATGAGGAGACCAGTGATCACCGCGCGGGCCGCTGCCACGTTCGAGCCGGTCGGCCGCTCGGTCGCCACCGCCCGCGCCTTCGTGCGCGACACCCTCCAGGGCTGGGGCTACGGCGACATCGTCGACGACGCCGTCGTCCTGACCAGCGAACTGGTCACCAACGCCGTCGTCCACGCGGGCACCGCCGCCGACGTACTGTGCCTGCGCACGGACGGCGGCGTGCGCATCGAGGTCGCGGACCGCTATCCGGAGCGGGAGATCCCGCTCCAGAACGCCGGGCGCGCGTTCGCCCATCCGGATCGCGAGGGCGGCCGCGGACTGCTGCTGTGCGGCGCGCTGGCCAGCCGCTGGGGCGTGGAGTACACCGCCTCCCAGAAGCACGTCTGGTTCCAGCTCGACCTGCCCGAACGCCCGGCCGGCACCCGCTCGGCGGGCCCCGCCCTGCCCGTGGACGCCCTGCCGGTCGCCGACAGCCGGGTCCGCGTCGCCGTCGTCCAGATCGACCGCGGCGGCTGCATCAGCTTCTGGAACGAGGACGCGCGGGACCTCTTCGCCTACGACCCCGAGCAGGTCGTCGGCAAACCCCTCACCGACTTCGCCGCCTGGCCGCACACCCCCGGCACGGGCACCGGCATCGCCGAGGCGCTGCTGCTCTCCCGCTGGGAGGGCTCGTACGGCATACGGGGCGCGGACGGCCGGGTCGTCCCGGTGTACGCCTCCCACCTGCGCGTCCGCGACGCCGACGGCGAGCCGTACACGGTCTGCCTCCTGGTGCGCGACCACGAGCGCGCCGTCCTGCAGAGCCCGCTGCGCACACCCGCCCCCGACCAGGCGGCCCAGCCGCCCGAGGGCCGCGGCCCCGCCGACCCGTTCGAGGTCTTCATCGGCTCGCCGGCCCCCGACGACCTGGACGGCCTGCTCCAGCGCACGGTCGAACGCGCCCGCGACATGCTCGACGGCGACGCCGCGTACCTCCTGCTGGCCACCGACGACGAGACCGAACTGGAGGTACG
The DNA here is from genome assembly GCF_045222935.1 of Streptomyces sp. Ac-502. NCBI lineage: Bacteria > Bacillati > Actinomycetota > Actinomycetes > Kitasatosporales > Streptomycetaceae > Streptomyces > Streptomyces sp. Ac-502. The sequence continues at coordinate 7,574,889 of NZ_JBHFFO010000001.1, read as the reverse complement.
GGCCTCCACCGGCCTGCCCTCCGCCCGCCAGCGCTTCGCCCGCGTCCCGGTCGAGGCGGGCTCCGGACGGTACGGCTCCGCCCGGATGCCGGCCGTCCACGAGGACCTGACCGCCGTACCGGGCGCCGTACCGCTGCTCTCCGGCACCGGCATGCGCTCGGTCGTCACGGTCCCCCTGAAGGTCGAGGGCCGCCTCACCGGCTCCCTGGGCGTCGCCGCCGAGGCCCCCGGCCGGTACACGAACGAGGAGGCCCTGCGCCTCCAGTTCGCCGCCGACCGCATCGCACTGGCCGTCGAACGGGCCCGCCTGACCGAACTGGAACGGCTGCGCCGCGGCTCCCTCTCCTTCCTCGTCGAGGCCTCCGACCTGCTCGCCGGCACCCTCGACCGGGACCAGACGCTGGCCCTGATGGCCCAGATGACCGTCCCCACCCTCGCCACCTGGTGCGCCGTCTACACCGTCGCCGACCAGGCGTCCGAGCCGGAGCTGTCCTACGTGCTGCACGAGGACGAGGACCGCATCGACGGCCTCAAGTCGCTCCTGATGAAGGTCGACCCGCCGGAGCCGGTGCCCACCCCCGGCGCCCGCCTCTGGAACGCGCCGACCGACGCCGCTCACGACGCGGCCCTGCGCACCTCCCTGCGCAGCCTGGGCCTCGGCAACTCGGCCCGCCCCTCCAAGGGCCCCGGCGCCACCCTCGCCACCGCCTCCGCGGTGGGCGGCGAGACCGTCGTCCTGCCCCTGGTCGCCCGCAACCGCGTCATCGGCATGCTCACCCTCGGCAAGCCCAGCGAGGAACACTTCCGCCAGGAGATCCTGGAACTCGCCGAGGACCTCTCCCGGCGGGCCGCACTCGCCCTGGACAACGCGCGCCTGTACTCGGAGCGCACGGCCATCAGCCAGTCCCTCCAGCGCAGCCTGCTGCCCCCGGAGCTGCCCGAGGTCCCGGGCGTCGAGGTCGAGGTCATCTACCGCGCGGCCGGCGAGGGCAACGAGGTCGGCGGCGACTTCTACGACCTCTTCCCCATCCGCGACGGCGCGTACGGCTTCGCCATCGGCGACGTCTGCGGTACGGGCCCGGAGGCCGCCGCCGTCACCGGCCTGGCCCGGCACGCCCTGCGCCTGCTCGCCCGGGAGGGCTTCGGCGGCCCCGCCGTCCTGGAGCGCCTGAACGCCGCGATCCTCGACGAGGGGGCCCGCAGCCGCTTCCTGACGCTCCTGTACGGCGAGCTGTGGCCGCAGCGCGACGGCAGCGCCGTCCTGAAGGTCGTCTGCGCGGGTCATCCGCTGCCGCTGCGCCTGCGCCAGGACGGCACGGTCGAGCCGGCCGCCGATCCGCAGCCCCTGCTGGGCGTCATGGACGACCTGGAGCTGTACGAGCAGACCGTCACGCTCGATCCGGGCGACGTCCTGCTGTGTGTCACCGACGGCGTCACCGAGCGCCGCGAGGGCACCCGGATGCTGGGTGACGACGGTCTCACCGACGTGCTGACGACCTGTACAGGTCTGACCGCCGGCGCCGTGGCCGCGCGCATCCTGCGCGCTGTGGAGCGCTTCGCCGCCGAACCGGCGTCCGACGACATGGCCATCCTCGCCATGCGTGTCCCCGAGGTCCCGCTCGACGCGTGACCCCCGGGGCCCGCCGGGCGGGGAGCCTTCGGGCCCTCCCTTTCCGGATACGAAAAGGCCCCCGCCGTACGGCGGGGGCCTTTCCCTCTGGAGCCCCAATACGGAATCGAACCGTAGACCTTCTCCTTACCATGGAGACGCTCTGCCGACTGAGCTATTGGGGCGCGGCAACGAGGAAAACTCTACCCGAACTCGTCCGATAAACCGAATCAAGGAACGCTCACCCGGAAGAGTGCCCGCGGACCGCACACCACTCCCCCGCAAAAGGGATTTTTCAGAACGCTGGTTGCAGCATCGGCCGCAGCAGTCCACCGAGCGCGTTGCACGCGCCGGCCATCTTCTGCAATTCGCGTCGCGACAGTTCGGGGCGCACCGGCAGGGTGAGCGTCTCGTCCACGGCCCGCTCCGTCTGTGGCAGGAAGACGTCCCGCCGCAGCCCCGGCAAGCGGTACACCGGCGCCTGTACGGGGACGCGGCAGGCGACGCCCCGGGAACGCAGGGCCCGCGCGAAGGCGTCCCGGTCCGGCCGCCCGTTGCCGGGCACCCGCACGACGTACTGCTCGTAGGTGTGGCCCGCGACGGCCGGCGGCGTCAGGACGCCGGTCAACCGTCCGTTCAGGTAAGCCGCACGGTCCTGTCGGCGCTGTACGTCGCCCTGGTCCGCCCGTCCGGCACCGGGCTCGTCGGCGGCGACGACCAGCAGCCCGTGCCGCCGCCCGGTCTCGCGTATCCAGCCCATGTCCGCGGGCCGGCCGAAGCGGTGTACGGCGACGACGGCAGCCGTGCGCGGGGTGACGGCGTCGGCCACCGCGGCCGGGTCGAGGCAGAAACTGTCCGCGTCCACGTCGGCGAAGACCGGCAGCGCGCCCAGCTCCACGACGGCCTCGGTGACTTCAGGGCTGCCGTACGCCGGCACCACCACCTCGTCGCCCGCGCGGACACCGGCCGACCTGAGCGTTTCGACTGTCCCCATGCCACGGAGCCTGACCACTTGAAGTGAACATGAAGTAACGCGCCGCACTGCACCGGAAGAACAAAAAGCTCCGGTCCCTGAACCATAAGGTTCAGGGACCGGAGCTGAAAAACTGTTCGGCGGCGTCCTACTCTCCCACAGGGTCCCCCCTGCAGTACCATCGGCGCTGAAAGGCTTAGCTTCCGGGTTCGAAATGTAACCGGGCGTTTCCCTAACGCTATGACCACCGAAACACTATAAAGTTGAACTCCAGCCGGCAAGGCGAGTTCGTTACTTCAGAACTAACACAGTGGACGCGAGCAACTGAGGACAAGCCCTCGGCCTATTAGTACCAGTCAACTCCACCCGTTACCGGGCTTCCATATCTGGCCTATCAACCCAGTCGTCTACTGGGAGCCTTAACCCCTCCAGGGGGTGGGAGCCCTCATCTCGAAGCAGGCTTCCCGCTTAGATGCTTTCAGCGGTTATCCTTTCCGAACGTAGCCAACCAGCCATGCCCTTGGCAGGACAACTGGCACACCAGAGGTTCGTCCGTCCCGGTCCTCTCGTACTAGGGACAGCCCTTCTCAAGACTCCTACGCGCACAGCGGATAGGGACCGAACTGTCTCACGACGTTCTAAACCCAGCTCGCGTACCGCTTTAATGGGCGAACAGCCCAACCCTTGGGACCGACTCCAGCCCCAGGATGCGACGAGCCGACATCGAGGTGCCAAACCATCCCGTCGATATGGACTCTTGGGGAAGATCAGCCTGTTATCCCCGGGGTACCTTTTATCCGTTGAGCGACGGCGCTTCCACAAGCCACCGCCGGATCACTAGTCCCTACTTTCGTACCTGCTCGACCCGTCAGTCTCACAGTCAAGCTCCCTTGTGCACTTACACTCAACACCTGATTGCCAACCAGGCTGAGGGAACCTTTGGGCGCCTCCGTTACTCTTTAGGAGGCAACCGCCCCAGTTAAACTACCCACCAGACACTGTCCCTGATCCGGATCACGGACCCAGGTTAGACATCCAGCACGACCAGAGTGGTATTTCAACAACGACTCCCCCGCCACTGGCGTGACGAGTTCACAGTCTCCCACCTATCCTACACAAGCCGAACCGAACACCAATATCAAGCTATAGTAAAGGTCCCGGGGTCTTTCCGTCCTGCTGCGCGAAACGAGCATCTTTACTCGTAGTGCAATTTCACCGGGCCTATGGTTGAGACAGTCGAGAAGTCGTTACGCCATTCGTGCAGGTCGGAACTTACCCGACAAGGAATTTCGCTACCTTAGGATGGTTATAGTTACCACCGCCGTTTACTGGCGCTTAAGTTCTCAGCCTCGCCCCACCGAAATGGAGCTAACCGGTCCCCTTAACGTTCCAGCACCGGGCAGGCGTCAGTCCGTATACATCGCCTTACGGCTTCGCACGGACCTGTGTTTTTAGTAAACAGTCGCTTCTCGCTGGTCTCTGCGGCCACCACCAGCTCAGAGTGCAAAACTCATCACCAGCAATGGCCCCCCTTCTCCCGAAGTTACGGGGGCATTTTGCCGAGTTCCTTAACCATAGTTCACCCGAACGCCTCGGTATTCTCTACCTGACCACCTGAGTCGGTTTAGGGTACGGGCCGCCATGAAACTCGCTAGAGGCTTTTCTCGACAGCATAGGATCATCCACTTCACCACAATCGGCTCGGCATCAGGTCTCACCCTTAACGTGCGACGGATTTGCCTACCGCACGGGCTACACCCTTACCCCGGGACAACCACCGCCCGGGCTGGACTACCTTCCTGCGTCACCCCATCACTCACCTACTACCACCTTGGATCAGCGGCTCCACCACTCCCCTTTGTCCGAAGACTCCAGGGCGGCTTCACGGCCTTAGCATTAATGGATTCGATGTTTGGCGCTTCAAAGCGGGTACCGGAATATCAACCGGTTGTCCATCGACTACGCCTGTCGGCCTCGCCTTAGGTCCCGACTTACCCTGGGCAGATCAGCTTGACCCAGGAACCCTTAGTCAATCGGCGCACACGTTTCCCACGTGTGTATCGCTACTCATGCCTGCATTCTCACTCGTGAACCGTCCACAACTACCTTCCGGTGCTGCTTCACCCGGCACACGACGCTCCCCTACCCATCACAGTCCCCGTTAGGGGTATCTACTGCAATGACACGACTTCGGCGGTGTGCTTGAGCCCCGCTACATTGTCGGCGCGGAATCACTTGACCAGTGAGCTATTACGCACTCTTTCAAGGGTGGCTGCTTCTAAGCCAACCTCCTGGTTGTCTCTGCGA